>NZ_JBLXHC010000008.1:0-325155 GCF_048260065.1 Gimesia sp.
TTGACGAGAGTCGGCTGCAGAACCGTATTCGAGTTTGACGAATCACGCCAGGCAGCGTTCATATTGATTTTGTTATACAGCGGAGCCTGGTCCATAAAGGGCAGCAGCATGACACTCCAGGGAAGAAAGCTCTCCACACCAGCAGGGTCGTAATTTGTGTTTCTCACGTACTCGACGTGCATCTGAGGGAAAGATTTATGGGTCTCGTGATAGTTGTGTAAAGCAAGACCGAGTTGCTTCATATTGTTTTTACAGGTACTTCGGCGTGCTGCTTCACGCGCCTGTTGTACTGCGGGTAAGAGTAATGCAATCAGAATCGCGATGATGGCGATGACCACAAGAAGTTCGATCAGGGTAAAGCCCCGTTTTGAAGCGAGCCGTTTCATCTAAGCCTCCAGTCTTACAAAGAGAAAATAAGAGAAATATAAAACACTCCTCACTCTCATCTGGCCCTGAAGCGAAATGAAAACACACTCTGCGCAAGACTTCACCCTCGCTGCAGACATAAGATCTGCGCGCAGACATTTTCATTCAGCAGAAATAAAGAATTAGTTTGAGTTCAGATCAGAGTTTTGAAATTTTAAAAGGATCACGACAAAATCAACTACCGGAATCGGTAGAGTTGGTCTCTCAGTTTTTTGGCGAAAGCCACTTAGACTAATTTGAAAAGGTACACCCCATTAAAAAAGATTAAATCAATATGTCAACATCTTTCCAGCTGCATTTTGTTGAATTTTAAGCTGAAAAAGAAACATTTTCGCATATCTTCAGCGACTCTCTATGGTTATGTGAAACGCGTTAATTTTGATTTTTTCCAGGAAACTGCGGAACCTGTTGGGAATTGCTGTGTTGTCGTGAACTGTGGTTTCACGTTGAAGTAAAAAAGGAGGTGAATCAATTCACTATTCCCCCAATTACTTAAAGAAACAAAAAAAAGCAGGCCTCTTTTTTACTGAGACCTGCTTCCTTTTTATATCTGTAAACATTATCTGCCATTGTTCCAGCAGCCGTTCTTTCAACCGGGGCTAATGCTCTGCGGCTGATTGAGATGATACTACTGTGAACGAGTGGCGGATGTTTGCTAATCTGGAATCGATGTCACCAGTTCTTCGGCGACCGCTTCCAGTACGTCCGGAGTAATCAGGGGTAATTCATCCGCGTAACCGACCAGGAGCCCCAGGTCACACAGTCGGTTGATCTTGCGTGGATTTCCCTGGGTCAGCTCAAACAGCGTTTGAAATGCTTCCGGTGTAAAGACCGGTTCGCTGCGGCCTGCGACCTGCAGTCGATGTTCGACGTAGCTCTGTGTCTCTTCTTCGGAAAACGGTTTCAACAGGCAACGCACGGCAATGCGATTATCCAGTTGAGATGAACGTTGCAGGTGACTGAGCAGTAACTGATCGCCTACCAGCAGCAGTGTGAAATCGATATCGGAAGTCTGCTGGAAGTTGAGCAGTTGATGCAGCGTTTCGAAGATCCGCTGATCGACAATCAGATGCGCTTCGTCAATCACGATGACCGGCTTATATCCCTGTTCGCATAATAACTGCAGCTGTCGATGCAGGGCCCGGACGATCCGGTCTTTGCCCGGCACGATCGGTTCAATGCCGGCCTCTTCCGCTCCCAGTTCGACTGCCAGATACGAAATCAGTTCGATCGGCGACAACTGAGGAAAGACCAGATGCACGAACGGCTGATAGATCTCATCCAGTCGGCTTTTCAGGACATGACAAAGATAAGACTTGCCGATGCCCGATCCCCCCACCAGCAGTCCAGCCCCTTTGCTGTTTTCAATCAGATATTCGAGCTTTAACAAGCCGGCCTGATGCGGGTTGCTGTCGTAAAAAAAAGAGGCATCCATCTTTTCTTCAAAGGGACCACAATTCAGATTCCAGTAGCTCTGATACATAAACTCTGTTTCCCGCATATATTTCAGTGTCGAATGATTGCACTGACACTCGATTGATTGATACTCGAACAATAATTCAATTTGTTAACCGGAAATTACTCCAGCGATTCGATTTCGCCTGTCAGCCAGGCAGCTTCATTATCTGGTAAAACGGACTGACTTCCTGCTGATCTTCTGGGTGTCACATAGATCGGATGATCGCCGCCCACCTGCTGAATGTGACCACTGGTGTTTCCTGAAGTCTGTCCCACCGCATGATAAACGGCGGTCTGATCGGTTCCAGCTGAAGCGTCCTGTTCAACGGAGACCGTTTGAATCTGCGCTTTCTGCTGAACCGGGACCTGCTCGCCAGGTTCCGGGAAGGGGGCATCCTGCAGAGGCAGTTCCGCGTCCAGACCAAATTCCATCGAGAGCTCATCACTGGCCCCCAGAACGGGAGAGAGCGATTCAGGCTGTTCTGCTTCCGGTTCTTCCAGTGACCCGAAAAATGATAACAGGAACATCATCGAACAGACGCTCGCCAGAAGACCGGTCAACACCTTGGTCGTCTGGTTCCAGCGAAACGGAAACCGTGATGCTGTCGCAGGGTTTCTTTTCGAGATGAATTGCAGAACACGTTTAAAATTGAGGGACTTAAGCCAACTCATCACTCGTTCCTTCGAGAGCTGAATAACCTGATAATTGCAGATAAAAACTCATTCCGTGAGTCTCTGAGAGTCGGTTTTAAATCACCAGTTCCACATATATCTGCTCTATAAAGAGACGCAGTCAGCGCTCTTCTTGTATCGGTTGCGGAGTGTAGGACTCTTGACCATTTAACGGACTTGGTAAAACGGGAAGACCTGCTAAAACAGGGCCTCTTTGCGCACGCCAATTCCCAGGCGGCTCTGCACCAGACTACCCCGCTCGAATGCCTTTACGCTGCGACAGGCAACCTGCTTCCGGGCTAATTCAGCCCGAGGACATCCGCCATTGTGTACAGACCGGGTCTCTGGGCGGCCAGGAATTTCGCGGCTGCCAGGGCACCGTAAACATAGCTGTCACGGGTATGCCCGCGGACAGTCAGGTCAATCGTTTCGCCCATCATGCCGAACACGATGGTGTGCTCGCCCACATTATCGCCGGTGCGCAGGGCATGGTAGCCAATCTCGCAGACAGGTCGTGGCCCGGGACGTCCTGCCCGACCATGCACGTGTTCCGTCTGCCCCATTTCATCGGCGACGATTTCACCGAAATGCAAGGCGGTACCACTGGGGGCATCTTCTTTGAACCGGTGGTGCCGTTCAATGATTTCCACATCGACGCCGCCGGGAGAGTTTTTCAGCGAATGCGAGGCTTCGCGAACCAGTTTCATCATCAGGTTTACCGCCAGACTCATGTTGGGGGCCAGAATCATCGGCGTGGTCTGCGATGCGGTCAGGACTTCATTCCGCTGTTCGGGCGTCAGGCCTGTTGTCGCAGCGACGAGGCCAATCTGTCGTTCGGCACAGACTCCGGCAATTTTGATCAGTCCCGCAGGCAGGGAGAAGTCGATGATCACATCCACGCGATCTGTCAGTTCCGACTGGATCTCAAGCCCGATCGGTCCGATGCCGGCCACTTCGCCGACATCTTTCCCCAGAGCCGGTGAATTTGCAGATTCCAGAGCAGCTCCCAGTTTTAAATCGGGATCCTGATAGACCAGAACTGCCACCCGCTGCCCCATGCGACCAGCGGCTCCATTGACGCCTACGAGTAATTGATCACCCATCTCTGACTCCCGTTCTCTTTTATATAATGAATCTGTTCGCGTTTTTGATCATCGCTGCTGTAGGAGATCGTAATATACGACATCCCATTTTTCCATTAGCGTCTGCTACATTCCCCCGCCATTTTTCAGTTTATTTACTCCGCTTCTCAATTTCAGCCAGCGCCTGCTGCAGCTCCCGCCTGACGGTTGAGTCCTGTTCGACAGACAATTGTGCATTCAGGTTCACCAGCGTTTCCGTAGCGCCCAACTGTCCCAGTGCCCAGGCGGCTGCTCCGCGGATCAATGGTTCAGCATCGTTGAGGACGTTGTTCAACGCGGGCACGGCACTCGCATCCCCCCGGTTCCCCAGCACAATGGCAGCATTCCGCAATAAACCGGCTCTGCCCGCGCGAGACATCGGCGTGCTTTGAAACCGTTCCCGGAACTGAGTCTCATCCAGCGTCAGTAATTCACAGGCATCCAGGGGCGAATACGTTTCCACAGGTTGAAACGCTACCTCGCGACTCAACGGCGTTTTGCGATTCCACGGGCAGACATCCTGACAGACGTCACAGCCAAACGCCCAGTACTCTAAACCAGGGCGTAACGCGTGTGGGATCGGTTGATCGCGCAATTCGATCGTCAGATAAGAAATGCATTTCCGCGCATCGAGTGTGCCCCCTTCGACAAAAGCATCCGTGGGGCAGGCATCCAGACAGCGCGTGCAGGTGCCACAATGGGAAGACTGATGCGGCTCGTCATAATCAAGTTCATCACTCAGCAGCAGCCCGGCCAGAAAGAACCAGCTCCCCTCCGACTTGTTGAGCAGCAGCGTATTTTTTCCGATCCAGCCCAGGCCCGCCAGTTGCGCGAAATCCCGTTCCAGCAGGGGCGCCGTATCCACGACTCCCCGCGTTTCACAATCCGGGTACGCTTCACGTATCAGGCGCGAGAGCTGCTTCAGTTTTTTTCGGATCACTTTGTGATAGTCAGTGGTCCCCCAGGCATACCGCGACACGCGGGCCTCGGTTCCCGTCACCGGCGGGGGATCTTCCGTCCGGTAATTCAGCGTCAGCATCAGCACGCTGCGTACCGAACTCATCACATGTTCGGGATGCTGGTACGCGTCTTTGCGGCGTTCGAGATAGCTCATCTCCCCGGCGTAACCCTGATTGAGCCATTCCAGAAAATGATGATATCCCGCGGGCGTGATCGCCGGCGCCAGGCCAGCCAGATCGAAGCCACAATCGAAGGCCATCTGTTTGATCAAAGCCGATTTTCGACTCTGTTCATCGGCTGCGGACTCTGTTGCTGCTCCCATAGTGTTCTCAAATGCCGACTGATTTTAAAGCGACGGATGGGCCTGCATCTGTTCCCACTGAGCGCGTCCCACGCTCAGCACATCAGCGTCGTCCCGTTTTTCCAGCGGGGTATAGCGGGGATGTCGCGATTCTTTATAGGGGTCGTTGTGCCGCGTATTGTAGCAGCAGATGAAACCCCACCGCGGATGATCGCTTTTATTCTGATCGGAACGATGCAGCAGATTCGAATGAAAAAAGATAGCAGAGCCCGGCTCCAGGGTGCAGTAGACGAGTTCCAGCCGTTCGCGTGCTGCTGCGACCCGCTCGGGATCGGCACCGGTCTGATCGCCGACTTTTCCGTGATCGATGCGGCCCAGGAGGTGGCTCCCTTTGAGAACCTGCAGGCAGCCGTTTTCCACCGTGGCACGATCGACGGCAATCATACAGCTGCCCATATCGGGTGAGAGGCAACCATTGTTGTACCAGTAGCCGTAATCCTGATGCCAGGCCCAGGCACCGCCGACCTTCGCTTCCTTCTGAATCATCTTGTGATGATAGTGATAGACTTCGTCGCCCAGCAGCGCTTCCATGCGGTCCACAACACGATGGCAGGAAGCAATCGCACCATAGATATCTTCGCCGACCTCATTTTCAACATTCAGTTTGACAGCGCCCCCTTCTCCATCGGCGCGGCTGAAAGTCGACTGCTGCATTGCCAGGTCGGCACGACCAATCTGTCCCAACAGCGTCACTTCTTCCTGACTGAACAGCGAATCCACAATCAGATAACCGTCCTGCTGAAACGCAGCGAGCTGCTCCGCAGTAAACAAGGCCGTGCTCATCTCACTTCCCCCTATTTTCAATCAGGACTTGCATTCATGTATCAAGGAAGCTGATTTCAAATCGAAGGATTGAGGAGAGCTGCAGCTGACAAGCATCAACAGTGCTTCTCAGCTCACATAAAAGATAATCTCACAGAATTGATTCGACTGACGGGTGTCACTGTTGGCTTGCCCAACAGTGCCGACCCCATTGAAAGTCTCCAAACAATTCACACTGTCGGACAAGCCGACAGTGCCACCCTCGATTTTTATCAGGTCACAGTTTCTCTCCGAAGGAAACATTACCTCCACTTTAACCTGTTTACTTACGGATTTCGAGCATTCTCCCATCCTCAATACAAAAACACAGCCCGCCAGAAGACGGACTGTGCCTTGTTATTTCTCGTAGCGGGAATCGAATCAGGCTTCGTCCAGCAGATTGACGGCGGCAAACTCCTGACCTTCCAGCATTGCCAGGCTGGCACCACCGCCGGTACTGACATGCGAGACCTGGTCTGCAAAACCCAGCTGCTGAATCGCGGCGGCACTGTCTCCTCCGCCGATGATACTGGTGGAATCGCTGTCTGCAATTGCCTGGGCAACCGCTTTGGTTCCTTCATCGAAGGGAGACATCTCGAACACACCCATCGGTCCGTTCCAGACCACTGTTTTTGCTGACTTGACAGTGTCTGCATAGATTTTGGCGGTCTCAGGTCCGATATCCAGGCCTTCGAATCCGTCGGGAATTTCGCCCGCTTTGACAACCACTTTGTTGCAGTTGCTGTTGAAGTCATCGCCGCAGTGCGTGTCGACGGGCAGCATCAGTTTGTCGCCCCCTTTGGCCATTAATTCCTTCGCGAGATCGACTTTATCTTTCTCAACGAGACTGTCCCCGACCTTTCCACCCTGGGCCAGCGAAAATGTATAAGCCATCGCACCACCGATGAGCACCTTGTCGCAGATTCCCAGCAGGTTATCGATGACTTTGATCTTGTCGGAGACCTTTGCTCCCCCCAGAATCGCCACGAAAGGACGTTCGGGGCTGGCGATCACATCGGTCAGATATTGAATTTCCTTGGCAACCAGGAAGCCGACCACCTTGGGTTTTCCGGCCATCGCTTCGGGAACTGCGACCATCGAAGCGTCTGTGCGGTGGCAGGTTCCGAAGGCATCGTTACAGTAGATATCTGCGAAAGCCGCCAGCTCGCCTGCAAAGGCAGCGTCCCCTTTTTTCTCGCCGGCATTGAACCGCAGGTTTTCCAGAATCAGCACCTGGCCATCCTCAAGGGCAGCGACTTTGGCTTTGGCATCGTCACCAACAGTATCGGCAGCGAAGGCCACATCCTGACCCAGTAGTTCGCTCAGACAGGCAGCCGTCGGTTTCAGACTGTATTTGGAATCACTGGCTTCTCCCGTAGGACGTCCCAGGTGGCTCATCAGAATCAAGCGGCCGCCACGATCAACGACAGATTTAATGGAAGGCAAAGCCATACGCACCCGACGGTCATCGGTAATCTTAAGCTCATCATTCAATGGAACATTGAAATCCACCCGCATTAAAACGGTCTTACCTGCAACGTCTACGTTTTCGATTGTCTTCTTAGCCATGGAAACTTGAACCAGTCTCTGATTAGATAGTGTTTGGAATTGTTGTTTACGAAACAGGAATGCCTCAAACCGTCTTGAAGCATTCCCCGAATTTATTTGTGTCTCAACAGTGAATCTGGAGCGATGGCGACTATTCGTCCATCACGTCCTTTTCTTTGGCATCGGCCATGCTGTTGACTTTGCCTTCGAACTTTTTGGTCAGGTCCTGAACCTGATCTTTGGTATCATCACGTTCATCTTCACCCATCACTTTGTCTTTTTCTGACTGATCGGCGTGTTTGTTGGCGTCGCGGCGGATATTTCGGATCGAAATGCGTGCTTCTTCAGCCAGTTCTTTGACCCGTGATACCATCTGCCGACGTCGTTCTGTCGACAATGGGGGAATATTCAACCGCACGACACGACCATCGGTGTTGGGAGCCAGTCCCATATCGCTGGCGGTAATCGCTTTGGCAATTTCCCCGACCATTCCGGCGTCGAAGGGGCGAATCAGGATCTGCTGTGGTTCGGGTACACTGACGTTAGCCATCTGTTTCAGCGGGGTCGGAGAGCCGTAGTAGTCAACACGGATGGAATCGACCAGACCCGGAGTCGCGCGACCGGTTCGAATGCCCTGCAATTGTCCCTGGAACACGTGAACCGCCTTGTCCATTCTCTCTTCCGCGTCGAGTAAAATTTCTGCCTGGTCCATGCTGCAAGTCCTTCGATTAGATAGCTTTACCTGAGTAGATTCGTCAATTCATCGTGATACCCCCTGCGGCGCAGAATTCAGACGACTGGTCTGTTCGACACCGGGAAACAGGAGTGGCCCTGATTTTAGTTGACGGGCTGATAAAATCAAACCGTCAGGAACGAGAAAAACCAGCTGAATCAGGTCCAGCTGGTTTTTCTCGGCAATTTACTTTAATTTACTTTGTGAAGATCCCCATCGATAACATAAGTGCTTATCAAATCAGGATATGGGGGATTCTTCCCGGTTCATAATTCCACTCAGATACAGCAGATTTTTCTCCTGTGGAAGGTTTGTACGAAACTGCAGGCTCTTATTACCTGCCTGCAGCACATCACGACGGCTGATCTGACCGAGTAACGTTCGGTCTTCGCTGACCACCGGTAAACGGCGTGTCGGCGTGCTGAGAAAGATCTGGGCAATGGTCAACAGATCGGTATCTTCCGATATGCAGCGGGCCTCTGTATCCATGAATGGAAAGATCTGTGACGAAGGCAGTTGCTCATAGCTGGCTTTAATCAGCACATCCATGCAGCATTTTTCAGAAAAGACGCCCAGCATTCGATGATCGGCGTCTATAACAGGTGCTCCTGATATTCGATGATTCAGCAGCATCCCGATCGCATCCAGAACATCCATATCCGGAGTTAATGTAATTAACTTCGTGATCATGATGTCCTTAGCGAGAATTGGTTTATCCATCACTCCTCCCCTCTTCTAAATTGGCGTTTAGAAACACAAGTTAAATGAGCCACACTTCGATAGAAATGATTCAAAACTGCTGAGGATGTGCATACTCACTTCAGATATGAATTAACGCGACTGCGTCAGAGACATTGTGTTTGGGAAACCTGATTATTCTACCAGCCTGCAACCGGATTCTCAAAAACATTTCGGCTGATCACCTACTGGTTCACTAAGAATAAACGGCGATATCTTCTTCTGAATTAACAACTTAAAGAATTCTGCAAAAAACCTTTCCGGGGAAGGACGATCAAATTTGTCACTCATCTTCGAAGAGAAGGAAGACCAGACTTATCAGAAACGACATGAGACGCCTATAATCAGGAAGTATGTATAAATTGAGTTAGTTTATAATTCTGAATCCGCATTACATCTGACACAGACTGTCTAACAAAGAGAAATTAATCGAATGTCGCGAAGCGTAGAAATTGACGGAGTAGGACTGCATCTGGGGCGTGCTGATCAGACTACAAGTGACTGGATTGGTCAACATGAAGCGCTGAAGCAACTCCTTGCCTGCTGGCTGGTGATCGACGAAAAAGACATGCCTCTGACGCCGCGACTGGTGGGGACTCCGGGTATTGGTAAAACGTCGCTCGCGATCGCAGGTGCGCGCACACGCGACCAGGAGCTTTACATCTTTCAATGCACGGCTGATACCCGACCGGAAGACCTGCTGGTGACTCCCGTGCTGGCAGAGAGCGGCAAGATTGCCTACCATGCCTCCCCCCTGGTGACTGCCATGATTCGTGGCGGCATTTGTGTGCTGGATGAAGGCAACCGGATGAACGAGAAGTCCTGGGCCAGCCTGGCTCCGCTCCTGGATCATCGTCGGTATATTGAATCGATTGTGGCCGGCGTGACGATTCCTGCGCACCCGGAATTCCGCTGTGCCGTCACCATGAATGAAGACGAATCCACGTTCGAGATTCCCGACTATATCTTAAGTCGACTGCAGCCCAGCATCACTCTCGAACATCCCAATCGGGAAGATGAAAAAATGATCCTGCATTATCATCTCCCGTTTGCAGACGAACATATGCTGGATCTGACGGTGGACTTTCTGCAGCAGTCTCACAGCCTGAAACTCGATTTCTCGACACGTGACGGCATTAACGTACTCAGGCTGGCATTGAAACGAGCCGCCCAGGATAAAGATCATCCCCTCAGTAAAGATGTCGTCTGGCTCGAAGCCCTCAAAGCCTGTCTGGGTGAAGATGCCCTGGATCTCGAATCGCTTTCTGAAAAACGCACGCAGAATCTGGGCGGAAACATGATGCCGATGGGGCTGGGCGATTTCTTCTTTGCCCCGGATAACCCGTTGCATCCGGATCGTGATGAAGATGATGACGACGACTTCGATGATCTGGACTACGAAGACGACGATGACCAGGATCAGTATTAACCGGTAACTACCGGGGCATACTCAATTCTACTGCGGTTTTCTGGCGGCGAGCGGCGGTTCTTCAAAACTCAGACGGATCTGAAACGGTTCAATCAGAATATCGTTGCGCTCGATATCGGGTACCACCCAGATCCGCAGACGATTGCTGGTTGTGGTCTCCTTGAGGACCACATCTCCATTGCGCAGGTCAACCACCTGCAAATCCACCTGCGTGCCATCGGTAGTGGTAATTCCTCTGATCTTGCGAATGCCAAAGGTGATCACCGGTAAATCTAAAAACTGGGAAAAATCGATTCCCTGCGCATCCAGAGGAAGTGACCACATTAATTCCCCCGTCTGTCGGTCGACGGAATAGACCATTCCATTAAACAGATAGGAAGTCAGACTCAGCGATCGAAATACAACCCTGTTCCTATTGCCATCAACTCTGTCAGGGGGAACATAAGGCAGGCTCACAAAGACCAGATATTGATGCGAATTTCGCAGGACCAGCAGGTTGATAATTTTCTCAGCCGGCTGCCCTTTGACTTCAAATTTCTGTTCGCCTGTCATTAAATCCAGAAACGCAATCGTTCCATCCGCCTGCATCACGACCAGCTCATCATTCTGCCCCAGCGTATAAGTGGAATTCTCACTCAACCTCAGACTCCAGATCCCCTCATTCTTTGTCAGATCCTTTAACTGCAGGAGCCGGGTATTGTCTGGTTCGACCGTTAAGGTCAGCAGATATCGCTCAAAGGCAAAGATCGGCGACTCACCCACATTCAACCTGAATGTGGTAATCTCTTTTCCATTCTGACCACTTAAAATATTATAACGCAGCTCTGACTGTTCCTGGCCTGCAATCACAATCACACGCTCGGCATCGCCGTAATGTCTGCTGCTGATACCAGTTCCCTGCCTTTTCCATAAGACTTTCCCGGTCAGCAGATCCGCGGCGATCAGATCAGAACCGATCTGATAACAGATAAACTCTTCATTGATGGTTCCGATCCGTCCTAACAGTTCACGGTCCATGTTACGCGTAATATACTCACGCAACACAGGTGCCACACCGGTGCGTTCAATCGTGATATAATCTCGCACACTGGGAGGATCAGGCATCAGACGCTGTTTCCAGAGCAGCAGCGGATGCCCCTCCGGATCACAATTCAATGTATCCAGTACAAAAAATTCCGAACCAAAATTGACAACGAGATACTGCTGAAAGACACGCGCTGAAAAATAAGGCTGCTGGGGAACTTCAATTTCCGCTTTCAACAGCGAGAACGACCATTGCAGTTGCCCCTGTCCATCGTAGGCGAAAAGCCACTCTTTCGCAGGACCGACTTCGAATCGATAGTTATTAAACAAGGCATTGGACAGGCCGGTAATCTCCACTGTCAGTGACGTGTTCTGCCCTTTCTCCTGCTCCCCTCGATAGACCTGAACCGACTCTCCCTGCCAGGGAGTTGCTTTCTGTGCCCGCGAGGCAGCCAGACGCTTTTCCCACTGCTCTGCCAGTTGTGAGGCGGTTTTCCCGTCCATGCAAACCACGTCCGGCCAGCGCGTGCGCAGCGTTTCAATATATTCTTCCGCCTGAACAATGCGGTTCGCGGCCAGATATATTTCGGTCAGTTTTGCCGTCGCGTAAGCGGCCACAACGGACTGCTTCGAAGATCGCAGATGCTCCAGCTGTCGCATCAGTCTGCTCTGCAGAAATGCCTGTTCGTCGGGCGAAGCAGAATCGATCTCCCGCTCCAGTCTGGTCACCAGCATCATCCGGGCCTGCTGTGTTTCAGGCAGATTCCCGCAACATTGCAGAAACCGTTCCAGCGTTTCACGATCCGCACGAGCCAGTTTTTCGGAATAATATCGCGCAAAGAATGCGGCGATCTTTTTTCGATCTTCCTCAGAGGACCGCAGGACAAGCAGTTCCAGTTGAGCCCGGATCCAGCGATCGGTTCGGAGAAAGCCTCCCCCCGTGACGGGCTCCGCTACGAGCAGGTCCTGCTGTTCAGACAGTCTGAGATAATTTTCCAGCGCTGCCTGCAGATTTCCACGCTGCTGATAATTTACTGCCAGAATCTGAAAGAATCGTCGGCGCTGTCCCTCGTCTACCAGCAGGCTCTCCATTTTGGAAATCAGCTTCTCATTCTGTGAGAAATCATGATCCAGGCTTTCCAGGAACATATCTGCATACAGACGCCGGGCACGCAGAGTCGGTTGAATCTGAATCGAACGGTCGATGAACTGCATTGCCTGTGAGACATCTCCGGCAAACAGTTTCAATTCGCCCTTCAGTAACTGTGCAATCGCCTGGTCTTTCGGCTGCTGCGACTGACTCGCCAGTCGAATCTGTTCTTCAATCGCTGTGACGGACTGGAACCCGACCACTTCCGATTCATTCTGCGCGACCAGCATGCCGTCCGCTGCTGCCAGATTACCGATGAGCGTTTCCGTTTCCACGCGGGTCCTGGCCAGGATCAGTCCATCATCCAGACGAATGCTTAAGATTTCTCCCGACTCAACCGGCTGGTAATAAGTATTTTTGACCACAATACCCCGACCACTGGGAGCCCCAATAGTTTGTGGTTTTGGCCAGGCGAGAGAGCCGTCACTCAACTTCAATGCCTCAATGCGGTCATTTCCCACAAGCAGAATTTTTCCATCATGGATCGCAGCGATAAACAGATTATCGCGTCTGGGACGCGACCAGAGCAGACGACCGTCGAACAGATTCAGGCATTGCAGAGTCTGTGACTTTCTTGATTCTATGAGGACGCGGTCTCCGACAATGACGGGAGTGAACTCAGCCCAGCCTTCCATATTTTCACTGGCATCGCGGGCAAATGCAGCAAACATCGAAATCTCTTTCCCGCCGGTATCGACCTGCCGCCAGAGCAGTTTGCGTTGAATGAGATCAATGCCGATCGTGCAACCGGCTCCCGTGGGACAGACCAGAACTCCATGTGCAGAAGAGGGACTCAGCCCGATCCGACGGCGAACATGATCGAGGGGACGGCGATCGGTGGTGTAATCGCGGGCGATCGGATAGTCGCTCCGGTACAGTGATTGCGTCCAGAGGGTCTTCCCGGTTTCTGCATCCAGGACCAGGAGACGAAATTCACGCCCTTCCTCTGCCAGGCAATATAACTTCCCATCCAGGGGTAAAGGGGGCCCCAGAAAATAATGTCCCGAATAGTTAATGGGATTCTGCAGTCGCGGCCCTCCCAGTTCCCAGACGAACTTACCGGTATCTGCCTCAAATGCCATCAGCCGATTAAACGAATTGGGCACCAGCACATTCTCACGGTCGAGCCTGCTGAAGTGATAAAAGCCGGCAATGAATCCCAGATTTTCCACACAGAACACAAGCTTACCGTCCGTACTTAAATGTCCCGCCGTATAATCCTGCCAGGCGCGCTGGGTCAGATATTTTTCCAGCGGCGTTTGTGGTGAGCCGGTAAATTCTTCATCCATGTTCTGGGGATCTTTGAGCAATTCCTGATACAGCTCATCCGAAAGTGTTGTCTCCCAGCTCAGTTTGCCTGTCTTCAACGAAACTGATTTGAGGTTACGATGGGTCCGGAAAATCACCTGATCTCGTATGACCAGAGGACTGGCTGCTGGTAGAACCCCTGTCAGGTGAAATCGGCGATGCTCGCCCAGTTTTCGCAGCATCTCTTCTACTGGTGGCGGGTCCTTGAGCAGTTGCAGAAAGGGATCCTGAATCGTCGAGAATTGCCAGAGCGGTTTCGCAGAGGGGACCGCAAATTCTGCAGAGGCAGTACGGGCAGGACTGCCTCGGTACATGGTCCAGTTTTCCTGTTCTCGTGCGGCACGCAGATCGAGCCTGCCTGTCAGATGCGACAGCCACTCCACCGGATTTTCTTCTGCAGTAAACAGTGAGACTTTCATACCATTCGGAAACTGGTAAACGCCCCCGTCCGTCAAACGCGCAAGCTGCATTAATGCCTGTCGACATTTCCCCAGATTCCCAAGCTGGTACCAGGCCACAGCCAGTTTAAAGGTCAGATGCGGCTCTTTGGAAAGCCCCTGTTCATGCTGAGTCAGAAGCATCTCCCAGATCTGGGTTGCTGCCAGGAAATCACCACGCTCGAAGTAGTATCCTCCCAAGGCATACGCTGCTTCTGCACCTGCTTTGGTAAAGAAATAGCGACGCACAATTTCGCGGAGCAGATTGATATCATCCAGCGCTTCTGACTGCTGCAGCATCTGATCGGCGGCAGGGCCATACTGCAGAGAATAATAACGTCGGCCTGCATCAGGCAGCGTTGCAATCAACCGGAGCGTCGCCTCTTTCAGACTCTCATACCCGTTGTTCGGCGCATCCGTTTTCAGATAATCTTCAGGAGCATCCAGGATCGACTGCAGCTCCGGAACGACGACCGAATATTTCTGCTCATTGAGCAGTTGTCTGGCATCATCGAAACTTTTGGAATAAAGTCGACTGGTCGGAAAGAGCCCATGGGGATCTCCTTCTAAAATCCCGTCTCCCAGCCCGTCATTTCGCAAAGGCTGCGCAGGACAGGACGCATTGAACAGGCATGATTGCACCAGGACCACCGTCAACACAGCAATGTAGAGATGGCATTTTCTGGAAAGTCGGAATGGTAAATATTGAGAAACCATAGGCAAATGACGAGATTCAACTTTCCATAAATCTGATTTAAATAAACACAGGTCCCAGGCGTGCATCGAAACCAGCGGTCCCGCCTGGGTTAACTTCAGCAGCGCTACTGAATGATCAATTTTGTATCGGCAATCACTTCACTGAGCTCTTCCGGTTTCAACTGTCCTGTCTGCCAGGCCCGGTTCGCTTTGACAACACCTTCCCACATCATCACATTCAGACTGGCGTCCTGCTTAATATTGTATCCCGCCGGCCCCGCTGTCCCTTCATAAATAGTCAACGGAACATGCTTGATCTGGTTTTCACTGGCAACCTTCTCCAGCTCCTGTTTTACTTCAGCGGGTGTATCAGTCAGCATCACCACAAAAGCTGCCAGTTTCTCATCCTGGTGAGCGGCGACTTCCGAATCGATTTTCTGAATCAACTTTGTCGTCGGTTCATCCAATTCTCTGACAAAGATCCCCACGACAGGCCGCTCGCCATACAGGCAGCGATAACACAATGTTTTTCCCTTATTCGGGCCGGTCACATCAGCCACTTCAAATGGCATTGGGATCTCACCAATCTCCATTCCCGACTGATAGGCCACCCGTTCTGTCTGACTCGGATTCGAATCACTCTCAGTTTTTTCGACAACGGAACCATCAGTCGCAGCAGTTTCTGCCCCGCTACCAGCATCACTGGCCGCTGACGGAGGTGTTTGCCCGGATGTTCCACAGCCTGTCACAAACATTCCTGCTCCGAGGGAAGCAAAAAACATGACAGCCCATAGATTTCTGGTGAAACGGACAGCAGGCACGACTACATTCCTCTCTCGAAAACGATAATAAACACCTCACCCGCAGCATCAATTGTACGTCGTCGACGCATTATCTGTCGAGTACGAAAACTGATTTTTGCGGGTGAGTCTGTCGTCTGCAGTTGAAATCTCCCACGAAGATTTCAGGCAAATCCGAGATTACGATTTCAGCTGGTTGACCACATCCAGAATCGCTTTACTGTCATCAGCTGCTTTGACTTTGGTGTTTTTCATCACGACTTTGCCGTTTTTGTCAATCACAAAAGTCCAGCGTGCTGCGGTCACGCCCCGGGTCAAGGTTTCTTCCTTACCATCGATAGTACGTTTGATGGAACCACCGGCTTTCAGAGGGACACCAAACTTCTTGGCAACGCCGCCATCTTCATCAGCCAGCAGAGTGAAATTCAAATCGTGCTCTTTTTTGAAGAGTTGATGATTGCGTACTGAATCACCACTCACGCCGATCACTTCCACATTTTCGCCCTGCAGCTTTTTCATATCATCACGAAATCCACAGGCCTGCTTGGTGCAGCCGCCCGTTAAATCAGCAGGATAGAAATAGACGACCAGAATCTTTTTGCCAACATAGTCAGTCGATTTCCAGCCATTGCCCTGGTCATCCTTGGCGGTAAAAGCAGGTGCACTGTCGCCTACTTCCAGTTTTCCTGGAGGTGCATTGACCTGACCGGATGCATTCGCAGTCAGACCGCACAGGCAGGCAATACTCAACATCGAACCGAGGAATTCACGATACGAAAACTTCATGTCATTCACCTTGTCTAAAAAGAATAAAATCGTGTTTTGTAAACAGTACTCTTGATTATGGTTTTCTACTTAACGCAGATATTTTTTCATTTGATTCATTGACCGGGACATGCCCCTCAATACCAAAGGACGTCAACCGCCGCGGTTGTGCGACCAGCAACTGATTACCGGCAATCACTAAATTGCCGCCAGTCGCGCCATACTGTTTCCGCAGAGATATTTTCTGTTTCAGGTAACCCTGCTCTGTATCAACAACGAGAATTTCCTCCCGTAAAGGCCAGTAAACAGATTTGCCGGCCAGGATCCCTCTGCCGTAACCATAGCCTTCTGGGTCGTGGTAACCGGTTTTCCAGGTGATTCTGCCTGTTTCTCGATCCAGTCCAAACAGTCTGTTGCCACTGACAACCAGGGTGGACTGGGTCACTCCCAGCAGATTTCGGATCTGTTCCGGCCAGGGACGCTGCCAGAGCAGTAAGCCGGATTCCGCATCAAAGGCCATCAGCTGGGAGGAATCCTGGGGAGCTGCAAACAGAATCCCCCGATCATACAAGCAGGGAACCAGTCCCATTTTCATATGATTACTCAACTCATCCCGATCTGTCTTATCCTGGGAAGCATAGGTCACCAGCCAGTTCAACTTTCCATCGGCTGTATCCAGCGAAGCGATGGCCCCCATATCAGTCGAAAGATACAGGTGATCTTCTCCCAGGGTCAGCAGCAGGTGACTGATATAGTTGACCCCTTCCTCGATACTTCTTAATGCCAGACAGATTTTCTGATTCCAGATCATCTCGCCGGTATCTGCTGAAAAGCAGGCCACATTCGTCTGCACTTCGGGAAACCCGCGGTGTAACACCACGTACAGCCTGTTGCCTGAAACAACAGGTGCCCCTTCAAAAGACCAGACAAAATTCTGCTCTCGCAGCTGGGAGGATGAGATTTTCCATAACAGTTTGCCCTGCCCCTGATCGAGATCGAGACAGACCAGATCAGAAAACAGTCCCAGCCGCTCGTCTTTGGCAACAGACGTGACCGGCGACCCCATCCGGGCATAAAGGCGACCGCCTGCAATCGTAGAGGTATAGCGGGGGACGCCTACCACGGGGCGAAACGGGAGCCTGCTCACAAGATGACTGGCTGAAGGATAGAGGATCGGACTGGACTTCTGGTCCTGGGACCAGGCTGGCAAACCCGTCTTCCAGTTTAAGCCATAGATTCGTTCAGAGTCATTGAAGAAAACGTGCTCCCCATGCACGACCGGAAACAGTCCCGGAGGAACGCGTAAGCCAAATGCAGGTTTCGCTGTATATTCCTGGCTCCAGACCATCGGAACGGGAAAGCTCCAGGCAATCGCACCCACATCAAGCTGTTCCGCTGCTCTGAAATTCCGTGTCTGATGTCCGGCAAATGTTTTGAACTCTCCCTGCTGATCGGAAAACGAAACCCGGCTGTGATCGGCCAGAATCTCAGCCAGCAGCTCCGACAGATTCCCTTCTTTTCCCGCCAGCTTACCGGTTGCCTCCGGAAACTTTGTGCGGAACTGGTTGAATTCAAAATCAGCCTGACGAAAATTCCCCTGGAAAAAACTGACGAGAATCAGTCGCGCCAGAATTTCAGGAACCGGCAAGTCCGTATCGGGATAATGAAACAAACCGGCATCATAAACGGGCGAATCAGAAGCAGTGCGCGGAATCAGCTTACGCCAGAGAGACCGTGCTTCTGCCAGTTGCCCCTGTTCCCACGCGCGTTCGCCCAGCAGGTTCAGCGCATCGTCACCGTAACTGCTCATCAGAGCCTGTTCGGTAATATTGATCAGAGGCTGCTGACTCGAATCGGCGATCGCCTCCTCATACCAGCGTTTGGCGCGGGGATCGACTTTCTCCCGATAAATGGCAATCGCTTCCGGAGGAAACCCTGCCAGCAGATTCTGGCAATATTCGGAAACACGCAAATAGCGGCCGGGGGTTTCAGGGTAGAGCGAGTCGCCATACTCATCCGAAATCTGAATGAGAATCTTGACCGCATCTTCCCATTGCTGTTCGGTGAGATAATCTCGCACGGAACCCATCTTCTTGAGTACCGTGTTATTCACATCCAGCGAGACCGACTCTCGAAAGCGGGATGCGTTGACCTGCGGTTCCGGTTGCGCCAGAGCGATCTCAGCAGAGAAACTGAATGCTCCCCATACTAATAGAGGAAGGCAACCGCGAGGTATTTGCATGGTCCTGAATTCCTCACCATTCAATAACGGTCTGCAGGCACTAAAAAGGACACGCCCGAGCAGGCGTGTCCGTATTTAAAACCTCTGAAATTCAGAGAGTTCTTATTTGTCTTTAAACTGAGATGGATTGAATTTGACTTCACCCAGATCAATGGTTTCACCCGGCTTGATGTTTACAACAAACTTACGATCCAGGTAACCTGCTTTTTCCTGCCAGATTCGGAATTCATTCTTTCCTGCAGGCAGATTCTCAATCGTGAACCTTCCGTCTTTGTCAGAAACGACGGCATAAGGATGATCAACAACAAACCAGTAAGCCGTCATCCAGGGATGGATGTCGCATTTCACCTGCATGGGTAGAATTTCCGGAATGACGTTTGCGACTTCTTTGCCTTCACGATCATTGGGAGCCAGGATGAAATTCACAGCCTGATTTTTGAGCGGGAAGGTATGAGTGTTGTGAGCGACAGGATCACCTGACTTGACGATCACTTTCTGATCGGTTCGCACGACCAGCGCGTGTGGTTCAAAAGTACAACCCTGCTGATCGAAGACGATGGTTTTGTTTTTTGATTCTTTCAAATCAGGATGAACGTCTTTTGCCCGTCTCATATACATGAAGACGTTGGCAAGCCCATTGTTCTCCGGATTGACGACCAGATCGTTATTGAAATGTTCCATGGCTGCACAGACGGTCGGATCTTTGACAGCAGGGTCACCTTTCTGACGCTGTACGACTGGCTTGGGAGCCTCGCCATCATAAACAAACCGGCCTGTTACCGATCCCCATTCTGCTGCAGAAGCAGATACGGGTGAGAGGAAACAGATACCAGAAATCAGGAGAGCCGCGCTAAATATCTGGCTGAGATTTAACTTTCGCATAATTAAAATACCTCGTCTATTTGAATATGATTGATCAGACCATCGTGGGGAAGGAGCACGGATACCCTGGCTGAGACTGTTACTTCAAACCGGGAGAGCCGCACCATGGGAAGGTAGTAAGTCAAGCGAGATCCGTATTCTCTACAAAACACCCGCTTTGTGTGAATGTTATCTATACTCAGGATGACACAACAAACCACCAAAATCAAGTATCTATGAAACAGGATTACAGCAATTTTTCAGATCAAAAGGGGCTGAAATACCGAAATTCTCAGGAAATACTGCAGGAAAACCGGCTCTGAAAACCGTTCCTGGCACAGCCTGCACGCCTGCGCAAGACATTTAATCTACAAGACCCTGCAGCATTCTTTCCAGTAATTCCCGTCCATCCCGAAACTGAACACCAATTTCGAGCCCCCAGACCGGAATCCCACAAAACATCGGTTCACTTAGTTTGACCAGGTCTTTACACGTCGTCAGAATCAGATCGACTTCGGCCTCTTTTGCCCGGCTCCCGATTTCCTGCACATCGTCACGGGAATAATGGTGATGATCTGCGAATACCAGCAGCCCGGCGACATCAAATCCCGCCTGCTCGAGTGTCAGTCGAAAACCAGCGGGATTTCCTATCGCACAAAACGCCCAGACCCGCTTTCCTTGAACAGATTCCAGAGGCACCGTCTCGTCGGTCACATTGATGAGAGCATGGGGCTGAAACACGGCCGTCGCCATTCGATCGGCGGGGACCAGCTTGACCAACTCCTGTTTCAGCTGATCGAGTTCTGTCGCAGAACATTGATCAACGCGTGTCACAATAACGAAGTCAGCGCGCCGGAGAGATGCTGCTGGTTCGCGCATTAATCCTCGAGGCAGAAGATAGCCATGCCCCCAGGGACAGACAGCGTCGATTAAAACCAGATCAATGGTGCGCCCCAGTTTTCGATGCTGGAACCCGTCGTCCAGAATCAGAACCTGTGCTCCTGCTTCGATCGCCTTATCAGCGGAACTGCAACGGTCCGGATTCTGAAAGTGAGGCACGCCGGGACACAGCCGATCGAGCAACAGTTTTTCATCATTCACTTCACCGGGTAAGGCCCGATAACCACGACTCAGTAGAGCCACCTGCTTGTGCTGATTCTGAAACCATTGCGTGAGCCAGGCGACGAATGGAGTCTTCCCGGTACCGCCTGTCGTAAGATTTCCCAGACTGACCACGGGCACATCAACGGTTCTGACACTGCGAAGCCGCCAGTCAAACATCCGATTACGAAAACCGACGCCAACGCGATACAGCAGACTCAGAAAACGCAGGCAGGGTTGATAAAGCAGACGGGCACGCCAGTCCTGTCTCTGACCCGAGATGATTCTCAGATATTCCAATTCGTTCACGAATCAGCCTGTCTGCTAACACAACTGAATGAAATGAGTCGGCGTTGACCATACAAAGAACACGCCCTGTTCAGAACATGATAGCTGAGTCGTTTCCGTCTGGCTAATCAGCAGCCTGACTTAGTGACACAATCTACTGATAGTCCATCATTCCTGTATAGACAGATGGCCAATGTCAGGTGAGCACGCCACCGAGCGTGCGGACCATTTTGGCCAACGTGCCATTCCAAGTCTGATAAGACACTATCTTGCTCTCAACAGGGCGTGATTGAGTTCGATCAATCCTGCCGCTTCCAGAGTTGGCAGTTGATTATTTCAGGTAGAAACTCTTTCTCAACGAGGACCAGTCTGGCCTGAAACATACTTCTTATAGCTGATTTCTACGATTCGTCCCATGATCAGTCTGACGCGCTGCGTCTGCGGAACATCGCCGGTTTCCGGGAAAATGGCATAGACCTGATAGACATGCGGGATGCCGGGAATCAGAGGACGCTTGGTAACAAACTCCCAGATGTCTTCATTCGCAGGATCACGGTAACCGATCATCTCATCTCGTTGACGATTCAAAGCCACAACTCGAATATCGGTGGCACCGGGTGCATAGACATCCAGACCGGCATCACGTGGATGTCCTTCCGGACCGTCGGCGGGCATCATCCTGGTGGGTCGCATATAAGCAGTCCCCATTGTTCCCGGATAGTGCAGGATCCGATGTTGCACCGGTACCGGCTGCATGGGCATCGGCTGTAAGCCTACCTGCGGCGGCATTTCACCGGCTGGCATCCCATCAAAATCAGCAAGACCACTTCCAGACTGGCACGACTGGCAACCGCCGCGCGAACTGTTTCCCATACCATAGACTGCTCCCTGATAGTAGTGATCGACTATTGATCCACAGCCACAGGAACCGCCCCCGCAACCGGAATTACATTTGTGTTTATGGCCCAGCTTCCAGGGACTGCAGCACTTTCCGGAATGAAACAGTGACAGCCCGCCTCCTTTACAGTGACCATGTCCGCATTTATGTCCAGCTTCCAGCTGGCCTGGTATCGCCAGGCAGATCAGACCCAGAACCATGATTCCGGTCAGACCTGCCCTGGCAGTGAATTTGTTTATCATATTAACCCGTTGCTCCCTGTAATAATGAGATCGAACTCATGTTCTCTACATCACTGTGTATCCAGCGAGTTTCTCATCAACAATAACTCAAAATCTATTGCACTCTGTTTTTTTTTTGTGTGAAACGAACCAGCCGATCTCCACATTGAAAACCCTGCCAGTCTGATAATGAAAGCATTCCTCGCTTCCTTATCATGGAACCGGGCACACATTGTTGTCCGGTTGTCAGCATGATGTATTTGTCAGAATGTTTTCCTGGGAAAGCCACTCTTAGCCAAAGCGTATCACGCGCCTTTTAAGCGGTCGGAGAGAAAACAGAGAATCTCGGAAAATGCGAAAGGGAGCTGAACGGCTCGACGAGTCCTTCCGAACCGGAAAGAAATCCCGTTCAGCCTGTCTGGACAAGCATGATAAAGTTGTCCGATCAGGGGTGGTAAAACATTCCATTTGAATGAATTTTCACCTGTTGTAATGAATAATCCAGGTACAGATAGTATTCCCACAAACCCAGTTACAGAAACTGTTTGCGACATCCTGAACAGCGCAGTCAGACCGAAGTTACCAGGTTGGATTACACCGTTTCCTCCGCTGGGGGATAGCGAACGTCTCCAGAATGAGACAACATTGACTTTTCAACTAATGAGAACTAAATTGCCACCACCAAAGTGTCGATGCCGACTGATGTATTTGTCACACAAGCCAGTATAACTGAAGTCTCTGAATATCAAATTTGATCTCGGACACATGAACTCAGTATAATGCTGGCGATTTGATCCAGGCTCGATAAGCGATTGCATTTTCTGCGCTTCTGAATTTGTAAAAGTTTGTGACAGCCCGATTTTACAATTAGTGTGAAACGTCTCTGTGAATGGATTCTGCACTAGACGATGTAAAGTGGCGTGCTGAAAGTCGGTAAGCGTTCCTACCAAATTAACCAATCTCAGTGCCTCGACTTAATTAATACATCGAAGTTAATACTTTTTTTGCAGAAGTGAGATTCAATAATGTTAAGTAAGAGCAGTTTCCGATTTGGTTTTTTGAGTGCCTGTCTGTTTATGTTGAGCACTTCAAGTTCATTCGGTCAGGAATGGGCTGAGAAAATGTTCGAAAAAGACAAGATCGACTTCGGGGTGATTGCCCGGGGGTCAGACGCTCAATACCGTCTGAAAATTAAAAATATTTATCCTGATCCCGTACACATTTCCAATGTACGCACCACCTGTGGCTGTTCCGCTGCTGAACCTTCCAAGAGCATTCTGGAAAGCGGCGAAGAAGGTTACATTCAGGTCAAAATGGATACCGCACGTTTTCAACGACGTAAAGATTCCAACGTCATCGTCACCATCGATGCTCCTCAGTATGCAGAAATTCGGATTCCGATCACCGCATACATCAGAACCGACGTTGTCTTCACACCAGGTGCCGCTAACTTTGGTTCTGTCGAAGTCGGTAAGGGTGCAGAAACCACTGTCGCACTCGCTTACGCCGGACGTGATGACTGGGCCATTACCGGGATTCAATCTAAAGATCCTTCTCTGACAGTGAAAGCAGTCGAAACAGCTCGCGGCGGTGGACGGGTTAACTACAACCTGGTTCTGACATTGTCTCCCAAAACACCATTGGGCCCCATTCGCGAACAGATCATGCTTAAAACTAATGATGTCAATTTCACCACTGTACCTCTGCTGGTAGAAGCTAGAGTAGAATCTGATATCACCATCACTCCCGAAATAGTTTCACTGGGCATGATGGTTCCTGGTCAGGAAAAAACGGTGAACGTCGTACTGCGTGGTAAAAAGCCATTCGAGATCAATAAAATTGAATGCGAATCCAACGACGAAGCATTCAAAATCCGGATGCCTAAAACCACTCAACCCATTCACGTTTTACCACTGACAATTGTTCCACCGAACAAACCCGGTGACTACTCAGAAGAATTCACCGTAACTATCGCCGGCCGGGGTGAACCAATCACCTTCAAGGCATTCGGTAAGATTTCTGAAACCAAAACCAACTAAGATTAAAAACTGATTTTTCATTGCGAGAAAAGGGCGTTCTTCGGGACGTCCTTTTTTTATTAGGCACTCTCATCCGCGGAGGCCTGCAATCGATCCAGAACAATTTCCAGCATCAATGGATGCAGGCCCAGATGCGCACAGAGATGAAACCGGGTTTCGGGATACGCCTCTGCGAATTCACTGCGAAACTCTTCCAGATCATTCTGAACATGCACACCGGCTGACAGAAAGTAAGGCAACATGAATACGTCATCCGCACCAGCCTGAACACAACGGGCTGCACCTGCGGGAATGGTGGGTTCTGCCAGTTCCAGGTAAGCATATTCTACTACCGGAAATTCTGAGCGTGCGCGTAACATTTCCGCCAGTTTCACAAGATCCTGGTTTGCTTCGTCACGACGACTGCCGTGGGCGATCAACAGAACTGCCTTCGTTCTTGCATCAGACATGGATTCAACCATAATAGAAAGAAATAAGCTTACGAAAATGTTCCTGAGATTATAGACTTCTACCTCACTTCAGACACTGTACAAGTAACTCTTGTTTTTCACAAACAGAACTTCTCGAATCAGCGGCCACTGGTTCATTCCAATATCGAGCAACGACCTTGAACACTCACGAACATGAATCCGCCCCGGACAGATTAGGCGAGTATCTGATCGGTAAAAAAATCGGCGCCGGCGGTATGGGTTCGGTCTACCTGGCAACAAACATCCACACCGATCAACAGGTAGCCATCAAAATTCTCCCCAGCGCCCTGGCCCGGGAACCCGGCTTTGTCGAACGCTTTCACCGCGAAATTGAAGCGCTGAAAAAAATGCACAATCCGTATGTCATTGAGTTCTATGACAGCGGCGTGGAAAACGAGATCTACTATTACGTGATGGAATACGTTGAAGGCGAAACCTTAACCAAACGTCTAAGGCGCGAAAAACGCATCGACTGGAAAACGGTGATTCAGATCTCCATCCAGATCTGTTCCGCTCTCAAAGCTTCACATGACGCCGGCATTATTCACCGCGACCTCAAGCCTTCAAACCTGATTCTGAAAGATGACGACACAGTCAAACTGGCTGACTTTGGTGTCGCTCAATTATTCGCCACCGAAAAACTGACTGTGACCGGCGGCATTATCGGCACGGCAGAATACATGTCACCAGAACAGGCGGAAGGCAAACGCGTTACCCGGCAAAGTGACTTGTATTCCCTGGGCGCGGTGATGTATGTCATGCTCACCGGCCGGCCCCCCTTCAGCGGGAATACCATGCTGGCCATCATTCAGAAACAGAAATACGGCCAGTTCGATAAACCCGGCAGATACGTGGACGATCTCCCCATCTGGCTTGAAGAAATCGTTTGTAAGTTGCTCGAAAAAGATCCTCAGAAACGATTTCCGGATGCCTACGTACTTTCCCGCAGGCTACAGGATGTTCTCAACAAACATGAGATGTCAACGTCCGGCGATACCTATGCACTTTCAGGTAACAACGATCCTTCCGGAACTCCGACGGTCGTACAATCCTCATCCGAACCCGAAGCCGGCGCGGGCACATTGATGCAGGGCCTGATGCGGGCGCAGCTTGAATCAGAGAACACCGGTTCAAAACTGAGCCAGATCTTCGATAATACTTACTTCCTGCTGGCACTGCTGGCGGTTCTGATTGCCGGCGGTTACTTCTGGTTTCAGGAACGGGAACTGACTCCTCAGGAAATGTTCGAACAGGGTCGGCTCATCATGCAGCAACCCGAAAGCCCGGAATGGTACACGGCGCGCGATAAGTTTCTGCTGCCTCTGCTGGATTCAGACCCGCAGCGATGGGAAAAAGATGTTCAGCCGCTCCTGGAAAGAATTAAAGTCTATGAAATCCGCTCGCGCGCAGGGATGACCGCGCGACGCAGATCGCGGACCGGTCCGCAAAATGAAGCGCAGAGGTTCATGCTGCTTGCACAACATTACTTCGAAGCAGGTGATCTGGCACAGGCCGAAGTCATACTCACCGCTCTGGTTGATCTGCTCAACGAGCATTCTGATAACTCCGAGAACACCAAACAGGACGAAATGCGAGACCTCGCACAACAGATGTTAAATGAACTGCAGAATGACCCTTCGCGCACTGCGGAACGATTCATTATGCTCACGCAATCCATGGCAAATGCAGATGCGCTCGTCAACGAAAAGAAATTTGACGAAGCCGCCCGCGTCTGGAAAGCGCTGATCATACTCTACGAACAAGACCAGGCGGAAGTCGCCCGGGACATGGTCAGGAAAGCCAGACAGAAACTTGAATCGCTGCCCGAACTGAAACAGGCAGCACAAACGGAATCAGACTCTCAGAAAGAGAACACCAGTAATGAATGAAACACTCGACTTGAAAAATTATATTCGTGAAATCCCCGACTTTCCCAAACCGGGAATTCTGTTTCGAGACATCACCCCCCTGCTCGCGGAACCCAAAGCGTTTCAGGAAGTGGTTGACCGTCTGACTGCTTACTATCGCGATAAACAGATCACAGCAGTCCTCGCCGCCGAAGCACGCGGTTTTATCTTCGCTGCCCCCCTGGCACTGGCGTTAGGCGCCCGCTTCATCCCGATTCGTAAGCCCGGAAAACTCCCCTTCGAAACAAAAGCCTTTCACTACGAACTCGAATACGGTTCCGACTCACTGGAAATGCACACCGATTCCATTCACTCGGATGACCGTGTGTTAATCGTGGATGACCTGCTGGCAACCGGGGGAACGATCTCCGCCTGTATTGAGCTGGCAAAACATTCACAGGCAGAAGTCGTCAGCTGTGCATTTCTGATCGAACTCTCCTTTCTCAACGGTCGGGAAAAAATGAATGGCTGTGATGTTTACTCACTCATTCAGTACGATGCAGAATAGATTAGGGAACCCAGATCGCCGCCTTCGTTTCCGTCTGTGAGTTCTGTTCTATTCGCCGCGCCTTAATGCGCACGTAAGGCGCGACGAATCGGCCTCTGTGACGAAAATGTCCTACCGGCGCACTGGGATCGGCACGCACTGGCTCGCGCAGGTCTTCGATGACGAACCCCTGTCGGCACAGCCCGCCGACGAGCTGGTCCCAGCGATGCAGGTATTCTGTTGCGCCATCTTCCCGGTAAGAGCGGTCATCGGTTTTCGGCAGTGGGCCCTGCTGATAATACTCCAGACCGACCACATATTCATTCTGCTGATTGCGACTGGTAATCTGCAGACTCGTGGGAGTTTTATGCTGGCTGATATACAGTCCGCCGGGGCGCAGCACCCGAGCCACTTCCCGGTAAACGGCTTCCACATCGGGAACATAACAGGTACTTACAGGCTGATGCACAATGTCAAACTGCGCGTCCCGCAAATCGGATAAATTATCCATGGATGCCTCCACGATCTTCACCTGCAGCCCCCGCCTGCGGGCTTCCTGTTCATCCAGCTGCAGCATTTTATTACTGAGATCGACGACCGTTACCTGCGCTCCTGCGGAGGCATACAGAATCGACTGCCAGCCCCCACCGGATGCCAGACAGAGCACCTGCTTGCCCGACACCGATTCAGGCAGCCAGCCGCGCGAATCAAGCGTTTTCAGCGGAGCGCGGCACTCTTCATCGGTCGCGACTTTGGTAAACTGACTGCGAACCTCCGCCAGTCGATTCCAGGCAGCACGGTTATGGGACAGGTGGGACATGCGGAAATCTCGATTTCAAACCGTATCAATCAGGATTCCTGAGGCTGCGATTGCGCTTGTGCCGCATCCAGTAACGCGCCGGCAAAGGTAACGAGATCACCTTTACCCCGGGCAACGCGCTGCAGTACATCCAGGTGGTCTGTTTTGAGGCACAGATCGGTAAAGGAAAACGTATTCGGATCTTCAAACTGACTGAGATATTTTTCTGCCAGTTCGATGGCCCGATTATTCTTGCCCACGCGTGTTAACAGATCAATCATTGCATAAGCAATCATCTGCTTGTCGTCTTCATCCGGCTCCTGCTCCAGCTTGCTTTCGAAATAGGCGATCCCCATTTTCTGATCATTCTCATTTCCCACCAGGGCTTTGAAAAAGTGCAGATGCGCCGGATAAAAGTCCTCAAACGGCGTTTCTCCCGGATATTGAAACTGATTGTCCAGCCGGGAACCGTATTCACATAATTCAATCACCTTTGACAAGTGAGGATCTTTATCAGGCAGCAGGCGGGCAAAGCGAACCACGGAATTCAAATGCGAAACATCGATATGATAGCTGCCGGATTCAAACATCCAGTCTCGGCCGGCCATCAGCTCCCGCAAATTGTCCGTCGGCGGAGCCATGGGCACCTTCTGTTGTACGTGGTACTGCAGCGACTGAACGAGATCGGCATACAACTGGTCGACCAGCAGACGGGCCACCTGCTGTCGCCCTTCCGGACTCAGCTGGGCATTCATCTGGTCAAACACGGTAATCGTGTTACAGATTCCGTTCGTCTGCAACATGATTTCAAACCCTTTGCCCGGATTGGCCCCTTCATAAACACAAACCTGAATCAGTTCTTCCACTTTATCTTCGGGGACGGTTCGCGGATTGATTTTCTTTAATGCTTCCGCAACCGGTTCAGGCTCCTGAATCGTCTGGAAATAGAGCCAGGCATCGGAATACTTTTTATCTTCGAGGAATAAATTACCGACCTGGCGGGCCGCATCAATGTACGCTTCCTCGAATTCTTTCTTCTGATCTTCAGGTACATTGTCAAAACTCGTGGGCTGCAACAGGCCAGTCCCCAGGGCAAGTTTTTTCTGCATCAACAGGGCATCAAACAGACGGTGATAATTCTTCTGCGCAGTCAGAGTTTCCACCAGTTGATTCAGAACGGCCTGCGGTGACTGCTGCTGTAATTCTTCCAAAGCTGCAAAAGCGTCTACTGACATGATTCTTCTCTTGTCCTTGATCGTTTCAGAATAAGTGAAACCATAATTCGATAGTTTTGATGATATATCCGTTCGGCGTGATGTATTACGCTCCGCCAATCCTGTATTGACAGGCGGTCATTGTCAGGCGTGCCATTCCAGGTCTGATCAGACACTAAGATCCGTCATCGGAAACCAGCCGTTTTCCCAGTCCGATCACATGATCACATTGATATCCCAGTGATTCATAAAATGAGACCACTGCCTGATTCGTTTCGCGAACCTGCAGATTGATTTTCGGACACCCTTTCTCCCGGATGAGAACCTCTACATATTGCATGATTTTCCGACCAAAGCCCCTTCGCTGCCAGGCAGGAGAAACCGCAAGATAATTAATCCAGCCACGGTGTCCTTCGTAACCTCCCATGACGGTGGCGACGAGGGAACCCGAATATTCTCCCACCAGAAACAGATCCGGATCGACTGCCAGTTTTCTCTGAATGTCCCGCGCCGGGTCATTCCAGGGAACCACCAGCTGACACTCATTCCACAACGCAATGACAGCAGCCTGATCTCTCAGTTCAAATTCCCGGATTTCCATGATCAATTGATATCCATTGAAAACAACCGATTTCAATCCATCCACAGTCTAGAGCGTATAGGTAAGACTAACGAATGAGTCACGAGAAAAACAGTCCTTAATCAGTCTGAGTCATCTCACTGAGCGCACGTCAGAACTCTGCCAGAAAGCGGAATCTGGCGTGCAGATCCCCTTTCCGAAACAGATATTGTACGGGTTTCGAGGCTCCCTGAGTACCCTGCTACTCCAGAAAGAGCGGAATCGCACGGTTTCGATCGCTTTACTCGACAAACAGCAGAGGATTCAGATCGCCATTTGTGTCGAAGCGACCGATGACGGATTCGTAACTGGTATGATGCCCCAGCACAGCACGTGCATGTTCCGCTTTTTTCAGACTGCGATATACCAGCAACTGGTGAGACCCAATCCGTAAGCGATGTCCGGCTGCTTCATCCCGGGAGGAAATTTTTCCCGATTCGCTGACGGTCAGTCGCGTCCAGTCCGCCGCCTTACGTTTCAAATCGGGTTCCCAGTCGATAATCAAAGGCACATACAGAGCCGTTGCTTCCGCAGCCTGCTGCTGTAAGATCAGCTGATGCTGTTCATTATACGTCAGACTGCCCGGTTGAAAGAAATCCCGCTCCTGAGGTAATCCGATCGGAAAGACCCGGGCCGTCAGCCCTTTGGTTTTGAGCGTCAACTCGTGCGTTTCACTGTCGACCATTCCCGCCAGTTCCGCAGAGACAGGCAGGATCGAACGATATTCAATGCTGGCCGCTTCTGTGACGGTCACAATGTCAGAGAGAAAAGCAAAGTGCTGGTTGCGAGGCAGCAGCAACTGACGTTCGAGGCGGAAACCGGAATCCAGTTCCATCGACAGTTCGAGATAATCCGCATCTTCATCGGAATTCCAGCAGACACAACTCCACTCGCCATCCCCGGTCACGGTCTCACCGTTTACTGTCAGTGAGAAATCCCAGACTCCCTGTAACAGTTTTTTCCCCAACGCTGTCAGACTGATCACTGGAAGTTCCGCGTTCCAGCTGACAACCAGGAGATTGGAACTGTCAGACCAGTAGTTTCTCATCAAAGCCTGCGCTGCCCAGTCAGACTGACTGGAAGGACAACCTTCGGCCTGGATAAAAAATCCGGTTCGTTTTTTGACCGCCTGCAGGGACTTTAAATATAAACGCTCTGCACTGCGGGACGGCAGACCGGAAACAGCGGCTGCAGCAGAGAGTAACTCCAGATGCGAAACAGCGTGTGTCGGGCAAACCGCGATCTGCCCACGGGCATCGCAGGCCGCAACAATTTTCTCAACGGAATACTGGAAACGCTCGTGTGCTTCCCGGTCCCATAATTGTTTGCCCCAGATCTGGCCTGCATAAGTCGCCCGCGTCAGGGTAATCAGCCAGTAATCCAGTCGAGGGAAGAAGTCGGCATGCGGAGTTCCATCGGTGTCTGTCCGATCAAAAAAGCTGTCTCGTAAATTCTGTTGTCCCAGTTGACGGAAGTTCTTTGCTCCGGAAATATCCGAGAACAGTAAACCGGCACGCCAGGGGAGCTCTCCGGAAATCAATGCGACCTGATCTTCAAGGAGTTCTGAAAAATCAGTTTCTTCCAGTTTGAAGCAAAGTGTCACTGCTGAAAACAGGCAGGTCCTCCAGACGCTGATCAGCGTAGCAGGCGCTAATCGAGAACCAAGATTTTCCAGCAGTTCAATTAACAGTAACAATTCATAAGGCTGTAACGGATCGGCGGCGGAAATCTGATCGATCCAGCCTGTCAGCAGGCGACTGATTTCATCCCAGCTCAACTCGGGAGATTTTTTCCCTTTGGAAGCTTTCGATTTTTTTTTGCCGGGAACCAGTTGTGAACTGGCGGAGCGGATCAGGTTGATCAAATCGGAAGTGCGACAGGTTTCATCGACCGACTCATCCGACCAGAGAGTCGACCATAACATTCCCGCAGCCTGTTTTCCCGCACGCTTCTGTTTCGCGATGGATTTCAACTGGGAAGACAGGCCTTTACAGAAACGTTTCAAATCGCCCGCCTGCGCCCCTTTCATCAGGTCGCCGGTCGGCTTTGATTTCCACTGGAGGGACTGCAGAAATTCTTCATCGGAAACGGCAAACAGCTGCTGTGGTACAGATTGACCAAATTCGATTGACATTGTTATTTCCATTAATATGGTTCCCCAACAACAACTGAGATTTTCACCCTCAACAGTGAAACTTCAGATCCGATTTGGCGCATCACCGAACTGAGAAGAATCAAAATGCGCGGACTGGTGATAATAGGGTAACGTGATTTCCCCCGAAATCAATTGATCCAGACGCCATTCAACATGACTCTGGCAACATAAGACCGGGAATTCAACAAAAGATCACTGCCTGAATCTGTCACAGCATCATCGGGCAGACAGATGAGAGCCAGATCCGCCCGTTTCCCTTCAGACAGCGATCCGAGTTCATCCGACCGTTCCAGTGCACGGGCGCCCGCTAAAGTGCCACATTCCAGGATTAAATCGGTTGCGACGTCAGGAAAAGTTTCCCGCAGAAACAGCAGCTCTTTCCAGAGACTGAGATCGGGATTGGAAGCCCGGCTGTCTGTCCCCAGAGCCACATTGATACCCTGACTGATCAGGGTCAACCAGGGATGTAAACGATGCCCAAAATAATGATGAGTGCGCGGACAGTAAACGACGGAGATCTGTGGTGCCTGCTTCAGAAATTCTATTTCGGCTTCACCAAAATAATTTCCATGCACGGCGAGTGCAGAAGTGAGTTCTGCCAGCGGGACAAGGTAATCATACAACCGCATCCCGTCGCGCAATATTTGCGGATCCCACAGTCCCAGCTCGGACAACAGATCCACAAAGGGTCCCGACTTTTGACTTAGAAACTCCAGCTCTTCCTCGGTCTCCGCCAGATGGACGGCGGCGGGCACCCCCTGATCACGTGCCTGCTGGACCAGATTCAGATACAAATCGGGATTCACACTGTAGGGCGCATGCGGGCTTAAGCCCAGACCCACCTCACGATTCAACTCCAGGTCGGTCCCCAACTGCAGGAAATCAGCGGCAGTCTGTTGCTGTTCTGCGATCCGATCTGGAGTGAACCCCAGGCACTCGCGGAAAACCACTGCGGACGGCTTGCGTTCATCGACTGATAAGAGCTGCAGGCTCTCAGAGCTGGTGGCAATTTCACCCAGACAGGTTGTCCCGGAATTCAAGCTCTCTTCGATTCCCTGTCGGATTCGCTGATCTGCCGGGACAGTACAGGTGAATCGCGACTTCATGATCGATCGAATCCACTCGGTAAATGGCTTTGCCGGTCCCAGAGGCTGTTCCAGCTGACTGAATTCCAGATGGGTGTGTGCATTCACCAGCCCGGGAATCAACGCAGCATTCCCCAGGTCGACCGCGCGAGGATGTTCCCCCTGATACACGGCGGCAATCCGGGAACCTTCTATTTCTACCACAGCCCCTTCCAGCGGAGGTCCTTCCACAGGGAATACCCAGCGGGCTGCTAAAATCTGACGTTCCAAAATATCACTTCATCTCATAAACGTTGCTGGCAGGTGAAATCACATCTGGCGTAAATTATATCAGATCAAAGCTCATTTGGAATCAGTAAGCCTGCGATCATAAGAAGACTCTGTCAACGACTCCATCGGCTCACCGGGAGCAGGTCGAGACTGAAGGATCACCCATCGCAGCAGTACGAATGCTGTCACGCCGCAAATCAGCAGCAAAGGCCAGGAATACCGTAACCCGTCTGGTCCCATTGTGACGAAATGCTGCAGGCCATTTTCGGGAACCCATGTTTCAGGCACCCGTCCACGGAAGATCGAAAGGGAGTTATAGATAAAGTGAAACAGGATTCCCGGAAACAGACTTCGACTATGCACCGCGATCAGCCCCAGAGCCAGCCCCATCAGGGTCGCATTAAACACCTGTTGTGGAATCTGGTGCATCACGCCAAACGTGACACTGGAGAGAATCACAGCGAGCCAGACCCGACCCCGGCGACCAAACCCGCTCAGCATAAATCCACGGAAAGCGATTTCTTCGCAGATCCCCGGTGCGACCGCAAAGGCCAGCAGAATCAACCACAAAGACTGATTGGGGTCAGACATTTCCTTGATGATTGCCGCGGCCCCCGCTGGCAATTTCGGAAAGAACCACTGCAGACTTGCAGACAACTCCAGCGACAACGGATGCAGCATGAAAGGCAACAGAAGTCCCACGCCCCAGAAACCCCAGCTGGGTAAAAAGAGACGAAACGTCTTCCGCACACTGGTCGTCAGCATGATCCCCATGATCAACGCCGGTGTCGCAATGATTGCCAGCTGCTGGATCATCAGCAACTGCATGCTCCGCACTGCTCGCATTGATTCCGGTGCAGTCAGAATCGCATCCCGCATCGAATTCATCACCGCAAACTGCAGCAACATGATGATCACGAAACAGAAGCCTGCCTCTGCAAAACTGGGTAACACATCTTTAGTCCGCATCAGATGCTTCAGCCACAAACCGACTTCAAACCGCTCTGCTTCGCGGAAGAGCACGTCTTCCCGCTGGAACTGATCGATGGCCCACCAGAGTGCCAGCAGACTGTATCCGATGCTCGATACCAGCACCGGAATCGCATACACATACAAAGCCCCCGCATTCACCGCAGAGAGCAGCATCCCTTTCAGCAGGAGCGCCACTCCCACGATCGGCATCATGCTGTAAAACGCATTGATCTCCACAGCAGGAGACAGGCAAAATACGGTTAAGCCCAGCGTCACCATTAACAGCGGTGTTAAATAATATTGTCCCTCTTTACTACTGCGGGCAAAGGTCGCCAGTGACAGACACAAGGCACTGAATAACGCCGAGAGCGGAATCAGCAGAATCACAATCCAGAACAGTGCAGAAGCCGAAGGAAATGACAGATCACCGATCTTCGATAACGCACCACTTCCGGCCACATTCACCATATGCTTGCCGGTGAAACCCATGCTCGCCAGGTTCAATAATGCCGTGGACACACTGAAGATCATTACTGTCAGGAATTTACCCAGCACGATCTCTGTTCGTCGCGCGGGTGAAATCAGCAGCGTCTCCATCGTACCGCGCTCTTTTTCACCAGCCCCCAGGTCGATCGCCGGATAAAAAGCACCGGTCGCTGCCATGATAATCAACAATGCCGGAAACAACTTGCTCCACAGGTTCGCAGCCAGCTGATCATCCTGTGCCAGGTCGATCACATCCGGATTGATCGGATTCGGCAGAGTTTCCGGTAACCGGGCACGGCTCAAACGGTCTCGCAGAATTGCATTTTCCCAGGCTTCGAGCACTTCCTGAACGCGAGTGAATGCCAGTCGCGATTTCTCATCTGCGGTATTTTCCAGCACCAGTGGTCTTAAAGAGACGGCCGGATCAAATTCGATCAGTTCGTGCCGCGCCAGTTTCTCGCTGACCAGTTCCAGTTCTTTGGAGAGATTCGGCGGGAACAGGATTAAAACCTGAATCTGGCTCTCGGCAAACTGCTTACTCAGGCGTGCGTTGCTCAGGGTAATCTGTTCAGCCAGCTCGCTCTTCTCGGCATCGAGTTGTTTCTGCTCCTGAATCAGCTGCTGCTTTTCTTCTGACTTTGGGCCGCCCTCAGTCGATTTTTTTTGATTCTGTTTCTGATATTGATCTATCTTCGTCTCGAATTCAGTTAATCTCACCTGCAACTGATCCCAGTTGTCCAGCAGCTGTTGATGCAGTTTCAGATCCACTTCCAGTTTCCGGGCCTGCTCCAGCAGTTTTTCCCGCTCTTCTTTATCCAGGTCGGGCAGATTTTCATCGGCAACCTGTGCATCGGTAATCACCCGCAATTTTTCCGCGTCGGTGGGATTCATAAACCAGTTGGAAACAAATCGGTCCCCATCCAGCAACTGCGGATGCTGAGGCAGATCTTTCGCCCCGAGCAGCACGACATTCCGAGGCTGCTCCGAGAACAACACGGTCATCTGCACCATGCCGATCCCCATTGCCGGGTAAAGCAGCAACGGAAGAATTGCCACCATAAACAGGGTGCGGCGGTCGCGCATCTGGTCGCGCAATTCACGCATTAAGATCAGCCTGATGTTCTTCCACTGTATCATCTGAATTATTGAGCCTTCATCGCCAGCTGGTCTTCATGCTGTTGGATTAAACTGAAGAACAACTCTTCCATATCCGACTCGTGATATTGTTCTTCCAGTTCCGGGATACTACCGATCGCCAGAATTTTCCCTTTGTAAATCACCGCGACGCGATCGCATAATTTTTCGACTTCCCGCATGATATGAGTCGAAAAAATAATGCACTTGCCTTCTTCACGCAGCGCTTCAATCGTTTTCAATACAGCGCGTGCCACCAGAACATCAAGTCCCGTTGTAGGTTCATCAAAGATCAAGACGGGGGGATCGTGAATGATGGTGCGTGCAATGGAGACCTTCTGCTTCATGCCGGTCGACATTTTCGAACCGAGCATGTCTCTGATATCCTGCATCTGCAGCGTTGTAAAAATACGATCCAGTCTCTGCTGCAACTCCTGCTCTTCGATGCCATAGAGTCGACCAAAATATTCCACCATTTCCCAGGCAGTCATTCGATCATAGATACCGGTATTGCAGGACATGAAACCAATCTGGCTTCGTACCTCCTGAGGATGGGTTGCGACATCGAAGCCGGCAACAGTCGCCGAACCGCCTGTCGGCTTCAGGACTGTACTCAGCATGCGCAGACAGGTCGTCTTGCCAGCTCCATTGGGCCCGAGTAAGCCGAAGATTTCTCCCGCCTGAACTTCAAAGCTCACTGAGTCGAGCGCGACTATACTGCCACGACGCAAATCATCGAAACTTTTGCTCAGACCTTCGACGTGAATCATATCCGTCCAATATCCCCAATGCCCGCGTTATTCAGACGATCAGCATCGCACCAATCAACTGATGAGAGAGGCCTACTTATACGTTATTATTACAGGTAAGCATAGCCTATCACCGCGGATCGGCTGCTCTAAGCTGATTGTATGATCAATTTTCTGTCAGTTGAGCACAGGGAGAGGAACGTGACCTGCTCCTTTGGCAGGACCGCTGGAATCAGGATCATCGATATAGTCATAAAAGACATTCCGCTGCCTGGGAATGTATCCCGATTCCGTAATACAGCGGCGAATTGTCTCAACTGTCAGATGATGAGTCGTCCCCGCCTGAGAGACCACGTTTTCCTCGATCATCAGACTGCCCATGTCATTCGCACCAAAAAAGAGTGCCATCTGTCCCGTCTTTTCGCCTTGAGTCACCCAGGAAGACTGAATGTTCTGGAAGTTATCCAGGTACAGTCGGCTCACCGCCTGCGTCTTGAGATATTCAAATGCTCCCGCGGGCGGAACATAATCCATGTCCGTGTGTTCCGGTTGCAGAGTCCAGCAGATGAATGCCGAAAAGCCATGCGTTTCGTCCTGCAGTTCCCGCAATCGATCCAGATGCTCGATCCGTTCTGCCAGTGTTTCGATATGACCGAACATCATCGTGGCGCTCGAAATGCCCCCCAGTTCATGCCAGACGCGATTCACTTCCAGCCACTCATCGGTCAGCGCTTTGCCGCGCGTGATCTCTTTACGAACCCGATCGACGAGAATTTCACCCCCTCCACCAGGCAGACTTCCCAGACCAGCGTCTTTGAGGCGTACGAGCACTTCGCGCAAAGAGAGCTTATTGACTTTCGTGAAGTGATGAATTTCAGGAGGACTGAAGCCGTGCACGTTCACCGTCGGATAACGTTCGCGCAGATCCCGCAGCAGATCTTCATACCATTCCAGCTTCAGCGTCGGATGCAGGCCCCCCTGCAGCAGGATCTGATCGCCGCCCAGTTCGATCGTCTCTTCAATCTTTTCATACAGCTGCTCGGGTTTGAGCACGTAGACTTCCGGAGACTTGGGATTACGATAGAAGGCGCAAAAATCACAGACCGCCGAACAGGAATTCGAATAGTTGATATTCCGGTCGATGTTGTAGGTCCGGTAAGGCTCGGGGTGCAGTCGCTTCGTGACTTCGTTGGCTGCCTTGCCCAGCGCGACCAGATCGTGAGACTCCATCAGTTTGAGTCCCTCTTCTCGATTCAGACGTTCGCCGGCAACAGCTTTATCCAGCAGAGATGCAATTTCGGAAGACAAGAGGAACCCCCTCGGGCGCTAGTCCCGTTTTTATGGCTAATTCTTGAAACAGTCGTAACCCGCAACACTCTGCGGGTCCCAGATAAAAACTCAAATTATTCTTCAGATAGCTTTCAGCAAGCGATTCGTCAATGCCCAGCTTCGGCGCTTCCCGGCGGGCAATCTCGTCCAGCAGCGTCACACCTTTATCGCGTGCCTGACACAGCGCAGTTTCCAGCGAACCGGTTTCCTGATCGCGTCGCACTGCCCACATCGCAAACACAAACGGGAGCCCCGTCCACCGTAACCACTCTTCTCCCAGATCCCATGTCGCTGCAAAGCTGGATTCCGGCGTGTGGATCGCACGATCGCCAATCAGTAAGATCGCATCCGCCGTACTGGACTCGATGGTCTTGTCGAGAGGCAACGGCTCCACTTCCGGATAAACGCCATACTGTTCTGCCAGCATGATGCGAACCAGGGTCGCGCTCGTCCGTGATCCCATATCCAGCGCAAGTCTTTTGATTTGCCCCAGAGGAACCCTGCTATACATCTTGACACTCAAGACCGGTCCCTGCGTTGCGACACAGGCATTGGAAATGATTTCGTATTCGGAACTCCGGATCACTTCAATCGAAGGGATTAATCCCACGTCAATCCGCCCGGCCGCCAGATCATCTGCCAGCAGGCTGGGATAATCCAACATCAGTTCAGCATTATCGGCGAGCTCTTCCAGATCTTCAATCAAGGGCTTCGAGTTGAGATAGGAGACCGCCCCCACACGAATCGGGGGTGGAATCAAGTCAGACATTATCGTTTGGCTTTCATTTCCGGTTGGTTTGTCCAACTTATTATAGCCAGCAATCTTCATCTCGCAATCAGCTCACACTATGGTAATTCATCCAGAGAACGTACTCTGGTGCACATTCTGACTGTAGGTGTTACAATTCCGTAAGTAACTTGGCATACATTATCTTATTCTAGCAGTTTATGCCCCCTCAATCAGCGAATATCCACTTGAAAATTCAAGGACAGACCAAATTTGGCGTCCTTCTGCAGATGATTTCCACAACTACAGGCAGCAGAAAGCAGCATTAGCATGACAGAACAGAGCCTCTCTCAGGTTGGCTTTATCGGAGCTGGTCGTATGGCAACCGCTCTCGCAGGCGGATTGATTTCATCCGGATTCACAACAAAAGACCATGTCTGCGCCAGCGACACCTATGCAGCCGCCCGGGAAAAGTTCGTCCAGGAGACCGGCGCACGCTCTGTAGAATCGAATCAGCAGGTCATGGAACAGTCAGAGATCATCATTCTCTCGGTCAAACCACAGCAGATTCCCGACGTCCTGCACGAAATCAAATCCTCGGTGACCAGCCAGCATCTCCTGATCTCCATCGCCGCCGGCTGCCCGCTGTCACTCTTCCTGGACACTCTGGGAGAATTCACTCGCATGATCCGCGTGATGCCCAACACTCCCTGTCTGGTTAAACAGGGAGCCTCGGCTTTCGCGCGTGGCGGACAGGCATCGACAGAAGATGCGCAGCTGGTGGAGTCGTTACTCTCCACCGTAGGCATCGCGTTCGAAGTCCCCGAGTCTCAACTTGACGCCGTCACCGGACTGTCAGGCAGCGGCCCTGCCTATATCTACCAGGTCATCGAAGCCCTCAGTGATGGCGGCGTCCGCGTCGGCCTGCCACGACATATCGCCACGCAACTCGCAGCCCAGACCGTCAAAGGGGCCGCAGAGATGGTCCTGCAGACAGGCGAACACCCAGGCACACTCAAAGACGCCGTCACCAGCCCGGGGGGAACGACGATCGCCGGGATCCATGCGCTGGAAGCAGGCGGCCTGAGAAACAGTCTGATGAACGCCGTCAGCGCCGCCACAAATCGCTCCATGGAACTCGGTAAAGGCAAATAAAGTCCCTGAATACACGTCCGCGTTTTTTGTGACCAGACGATCTTTAATTGATTTAACCCGCTTGTGCTGACTGAGTCCATCTCTCAAAATAAAGAGAGGTCCCTGCACAGTTTCAGTGAACTTGTTCCGGCAGTTCGCCAGAACTTTCGTTTGATGATTAATCCCAGAGGACCTGACAACACCCGAATCAACGCCTCGAATCACCCCGCCTGCATCCACCGGGAGATACAACCATGCTGACCCAGTCTGTTCGTGCCACCCTGTTACTCTCCTGCCTGTTATTGATCAGTCCCACCACATCACAGGCAGCAGAACCCGATTTGAAGAGTCTTTTATCTCAGCCGATCCTGGAGAAAGATCTTCCCTGGAAAGAAGTGCAGGCCTTCATTGCTCCGCGTGTTCCCGGTATGCCTGACATCAGCTCTGTTGAGGAATGGGAAAAATACATCTCACAGGTCCGCAGCAACGTTTTGAATAAAGTGGTCTATCGCGGAGAAGCAGCAAAATGGCGGGACTCCCCATTGAAAGTCGTCTGGCTGGAAACCATCGAAGGGGGCCCCGAATACAAAATCCAGAAATTACGCTTTGAAGCGTTGCCCGGCCTGTGGGTGCCCGCGCTGTTGTATATTCCCAACAACCTGACAGGCAAAGTTCCTGTCGTCATGAACGTGAATGGTCACGATCGCAACGGGAAAGCAGCCGACTACAAACAGGTCCGCTGCATCAACCAGGCAAAGCGGGGCATGCTGGCACTCAACATCGAATGGCTGGGCATGGGCCAGCTGAACGTTCCCGGTTTCACACATTACAAGATGAACCAACTAGACCTGTGTGGCACCAGCGGACTGGCTCCCTTTTACCTGTCAATGAAACGCGGCCTCGATGTCCTCTTATCGCATCCCCATGCCGATCCCCAGCGGGTTGCGGTCGCCGGACTTTCCGGTGGTGGCTGGCAGACTATCTTCATCAGTTCGCTCGACGAACGGGTGACTCTGTCCAACCCGGTGGCCGGCTATTCCAGCTTCCTGACGCGCGTTTATCACACCAAAGACCTGGGAGACTCCGAACAGACCCCCAACGATCTGGCCGTCTATGCTGACTACACCCATTTAACAGCCATGCGGGCACCCCGCCCCACCCTGCTCACCAACAATTCCAAAGATAACTGCTGTTTTGAATCCGGCTATGCACAGCCACCACTGTTAAAGGCCGCTTTCCCGATCTTTAAACTCTACGAAAAAGAAAATAATCTGCAGAAACACGTCAACGATGATCCCGGCGATCACAATTTTCTGAAAGACAATCGCGAGGCCCTGTACCGCATGCTATCGGCTCACTTTTCCGAACCGGGAAAACCGCTGCCGGTAAAAGAAATGGAATGTAACGCCGAACTCAAAACCGCAGAGGAACTCAAAGTCGAGTTACCCGAAGACAACGCCGACTTCCACACGCTGGCGCTCAAGCTCAGCCGGAGTCTACCGCGACGTACGAAAGCCTCTCCTGAGAAACAGCGGGCGGCTCTGAAAAAGATCGTGCACTTCAAACCCGCAGAGACGCCAGTTGATGCCACACAAACCAGTCAGGCAACAACCGGCAAAACAACTGTCAGCTTCTGGAAACTCAAGATCGATCAAAACTGGACTGTGCCCGCAGTCGAATTCTCCAATGGTCCTTCTGAGTCCACAACGATCCTCGTGGCTGACGCAGGTCGTAAAGACATGACCGAGCAGGTTCAGAAACTGCTGGCACAGGGTGAAACCGTTCTGGCGGTAGACCCCTTCTACTTCGGTGAATCAAAAATCAGCCAGCGCGACTTTCTGTATGGTCTGCTGGTCGCCGCTGTCGGAGAACGGCCACTGGCTATCCAGGCCAGCCAGTTAACATCGATTGCACACTGGTTGCGCGAACAGAAAAAACAGACATCCGTCAAAATCCAGTCTACCGGCCCTCGCAGCAGCCTGTTCACACTCGTTGCAGCCGCCATCAGTCCCGAGAGCTTTTCCAGCGTGGAACTGCAGGGCTCACTGGGCTCGCTGAAAGAAGTGATTGAGCAGGACCAGTCTGTCAACCAGGCCCCCGAGCTCTTCTGTTTTGGATTACTGAAACAGTTCGACATTAAAGACCTCGTCGCGCTGGCTGGAAAAGAGAACGTCAAATTTATTGATCCCAGCGAACGTGTGAAACAGGAACTCTCTCAGGTCCAGGTAAAAAAAGACGTTGATTATCTCGGCGCAGGACGCAGCGAAAAACTGGACCTGTATCTGCCCGATCCTCAATTTCGCAGTGGCCCCTATCCCGCGGTGGTCATCATTCACGGTGGTGGCTGGCACGGCGGTGATAAGGCAGCCCGCCGCGAGTTGAATATCGGAAACAATCTGGCAAAAGCCGGCTATGTCTGTGCCAGTATCAACTATCAACTTGCCAAAAAGCATTCCCGGTTTACGGACAATCTCAGACAGGTCTGGCCTGGCAATCTGCAGGACTGCAAAACAGCGGTCCGCTATTTAAGAAAACATGCGAAACAGTACCAGATTGACACCGACCACATTGGCGCGATTGGCGGATCAGCAGGAGGACATCTGGTCGCCATGCTGGCCGTGACCGGCGATGATCCCGAACTCGATCCGAAAGGCCCCTATGCCGATTATTCAACAAAGATTCAGGCCGTCGTTCCCATGTACGGCGCACACGACCTGATTACCCTGGCAAAATCACGCGATCTGCTGGACTCGTTCACGGATGAGGAGAAAGCACTCAGCAGACAGGCTTCTGCCGTCTCGCACCTCACAAAAGACGATCCCCCGTTCCTGATCTTACATGGAACCAAGGATACAACCGTTCCTGTAGAACAGTCAAAACTGCTGCAGGCAGCCCTTCAGAAAGAGAATATGCCTTCTGAACTGCTGATTATTGAGGGTGCCCCACACAGTTTCCATCTGCAACCCAGCCAGCAGGATCTCAGACCTGCCGTGATCGGTTTCTTCGATCGCCACCTGAAACCCTGAGCACAACGCATCCCACTGGAGTTGACACAACCCCGGACTCTGCTAAAATAAAACCAAATGTAGCCAAGGCTACATTTAGCGGTTAATTTACACCCACCAGAATTTCTGGAGTTAATCAATGCGAAAGCTTCTCGCTTTCAGTCTCATACTGGGTCTGCTGGCAGGTTGTCAGTCGAAACAGGATTCGGTTCCCGAAAAGTCTCCTGACCAGCAGCAGTCACAGAAACAGCCGAATTATCCGATTCCGGTCGCAGCGACGGTCGGCATGGTGGCAGATCTCGTCAAAAATGTGGGACGTGAATATGTGGCCGTAACGCAAATCATGGGTTCGGGCGTCGACCCGCACATGCACAAAGCCAGCCGGGACGATGTGCAGACCATCATGAATTCCGACATGGTCTTCTATTCCGGCCTGATGCTGGAAGGCAAGATGGCGGACACCCTGGTCAAGGTCGCGCGGAGCAAGCCGGTCTTCGCGGTCACCGAACTGATTAATCCGAAAACTCTGCTGGAGCCCGACGATTTCAACGGGCACTACGACCCCCACGTCTGGATGGATGTCGCAACCTGGTCGCTCTGCATTGATGCGGTGAAAGATGCCTTGAGCCAGTTTGATCCCAAACATGCCGCGGTCTATCAGAAAAACGCCTACGAATACAAACTGCAACTGGCAACCCTGCATGAATACGGTTTGAAAACCATCAAGTCCATCCCGGAAGACAGTCGCATTTTAATTACATCACACGATGCCTTTAATTACTTTGGACGCGCCTATGGTCTGGAAGTGCTCGGCGTCCAGGGAATCTCAACCGAATCGGAAGCAGGCCTGAAACGGATTAATGAACTCGTCGATCTGCTGGTCTCTAAAAATGTTAAAGCCGTCTTTGTGGAGAGCAGTGTTTCTAAAAAGAACATCACAGCATTAATCGACGGTGCTAAAGCACAAGGCCATGAAATTGTGATTGGCGGCGAACTGTTTTCAGACGCCATGGGTGAAGCCGGCACCTATGAAGGGAGTTACATCGGGATGCTGGACCATAACTTCACAACCGTTGCCAGAGCACTTGGCGGCACCGCCCCGGAAAAAGGCATGCAGGACAAACTAACCCCCTGACGCAATCCAGCCAACCCACTTCTCGAGCGCAACAGACTTTTTTCTCTTTCATTCAATGAAATAATTTCAAACTTATGAATATCAGCGAGAGTTCTTTATCAGATCGGCACAATGCTGCTTCAACTGCTGACATACCACTCTCTGTCTATGATCTCACAGTCGCCTACCATCGAAAACCGGTGATCTGGGATGTCAGTTTTGATATCCCTCCCGGAAAGCTGATCGGCATTATCGGACCGAACGGCGCGGGAAAAAGTACGCTGCTCAAAGCGATTATGGATCTGATCCCTAAAGCATCCGGGCGGGTTCAGATCTTCGGCAAACCCTATCAGAAAAACCGGCAACGCGTAGGCTACGTTCCCCAGCGGGAAAGTGTCGACTGGGATTTTCCCGTGGATGCCCTCGATGTGGTGACTATGGGGCTCTACAAAGAGATCGGCTGGTGCCTGCCTGTTCGCAAGAAACACAAAGCCCGCGCCATGGAAGCGCTGGAGCGCGTGGGAATCGCCGACTATGCCCGCCGCCAGATCAGCCAGCTGTCAGGTGGACAGCAGCAGCGAACCTTTCTGGCCCGCGCGCTGGTCCAAAATGCCGATCTGTATCTGATGGACGAACCTTTTGCCGCCGTCGATGCAGCCACCGAAAAAGCCATCGTCCAGATTCTGCAGGAAATGAAAGAAGCCGGCAAGACTGCACTCGTAATCCACCATGACCTGCAGACCGTCCCCGAATATTTTGACTATGTCATCCTGCTCAACATGCGGGTGATCGATCACGGCTTGACCGCGGATGTTTTCACGCCGGAAAATCTGCAGAAAACGTATGGCGGCAGACTGACGCTGCTCGAAGAAGCGACCGAAACAATGCGACGTCGGGAGCAGTCTTTATGAGACTGTTCGTAATGGTATTCCTGCTGATGAGCCTCTGCCCTTTCACGACACTATGCGCAGCCGACAGCGCAGGCGCGCCCGCTTCACAGAAATCCATTACAGACCGCAGCATTTCTCTACCCGAGTGGAAAGACTGGAAACGCGTTTTCTTTCTGGAAGACTACAACACGCGCATTGTCATTCTGGGAACGACACTCCTGGGAATGTCCGCCGGCATGATCGGCAGTTTTGCCCTGCTCAGAAAACGGGCTCTGATGGGAGATGCGTTAAGTCATGCCACGCTGCCCGGTATCGCGCTGGCATTTATTCTCGCAACCTCATTCGGCATGAATGGCAAGACTCTGCCTGTGCTGTTGTCAGGCGCTGCCATCAGCGGACTGCTGGGAATCGCATCGATTCTGCTGATTCGCAATTTGACTCGCTTGAAAGAAGACGCCGCGCTGGGCATCGTCCTCAGCGTATTTTTTGGAGCGGGAGTCGCCTTACTGGGAATCGTCCAGCAGATGCAGACCGGACACGCAGCGGGGCTGGAATCGTTTATCTATGGTAAAACAGCATCAATGGTCGCCAGCGACGCCTGGCTGATCGGTAGCGCCGGCCTGACCTGTATGCTGATTTCAATCTGTCTGTATAAAGAACTCACCCTGCTCTGTTTTGATGAAGGCTTTGCCCACTCGCGTGGCTTTCCCGTCGTCCTGCTCGACATGATTCTGATGGGACTGGTTGTTGTCGTGACCATCATCGGTCTGCAGGCTGTCGGTTTGATTCTGATGATTTCACTCCTGGTGATTCCCCCTGCCGCCGCCCGATTCTGGACAGAAAAGATCTTTTATCTCTCGCTCGTTGCCACGATCCTTGGTGCGCTCAGTGGGATGATTGGTTCCGCCATGAGTGCGATTTTTCCGAATCTCCCTTCCGGTGCAATGATTGTCCTTGTCGCCACCAGCATGTTTCTGGTCAGTATGATTTTCGGCGTTCCCCGGGGAATTTTGATCCGCAAACTCAGACGCTATCAGCTGAATCGAAAAGTAGATCGACAACACCTGCTGCGCAGCATCTATGAATACCTGGAAGCACACCACATGCTGACAGACGACACGAAACATCCCGTCCCCATCGCAGACCTTTATCAGATGCGCAGCTGGTCGCTGGCCGCACTCCAGAATATCATTCAACGTGCCCGCCAGGAAGACCTGCTGCAGACAGTAGACGGGGACCAGGTTCGCTTCACAGACCTGGGACTGACCGAAGCCGCGCGAATCGTTCACGAGCATCGGCTCTGGGAACTGTATCTCATCACTTATGCCGACGTTGCTTCCAGCAAAGTCGATCGGGACGCCGATGCCATCGAACATGTCCTGGAACCGGAAGTCATTTCCGAACTGGAAACATTGCTGACTCAACAGTCGTCTACAGAAATCCTGGCAAGCCCTCATACCCTCCAGATCAAACCGGGCAATTCCGATTCATCAGACCCCGAATCCCGGAGGTCTGGTTCATGAACGTGCTGACAGAAGCTTTGAGCCAGTGGAACTGGTATCTGGATGGCTGGATCATTGTCGCCGGAATTCTGTGTTCTGTCGCAACCGCGCTGCTGGGGAATTTTCTGGTCCTGCGAAAAATGAGCATGCTCGGGGATGCGATCACGCATGCAATTCTCCCCGGTCTCGCTGCTGCGTTTTTTATCAGCGAGAGCCGCAGCAGTCTGCCCATGTTTGTGGGAGCCGTCATCGCAGGTATCCTGACAGCACTGTTCACAGAATGGATTCGCGGCTTCGGGAAAGTGGACGAAGGCGCTTCCATGGGAGTGGTCTTCACGTCTCTGTTCGCACTGGGTCTGGTCATGATTGTCCAGGCGGCCGACCATGTTGACCTGGACCCCGGCTGCGTGCTGTACGGTGCCATTGAGCTGACTCCCCTCGACACAGTCCTGATCAACGGCTGGGAAATCCCCCGCGTGGTCGTTGTGCTCTCCATCGTCCTGTTGATCAACCTGCTGTTTGTGGTCTGCTTTCTGAAAGAACTCAAACTCAGTTCATTCGATCCCGCGCTGGCGACAACCACAGGATTTAACGCCACACTGATTCACTATACCCTGATGACACTGGTCGCGATCACCGCTGTCGCCAGTTTCGAAACGGTAGGCAATATTCTGGTCGTGGCCATGTTTGTAGTACCTCCCGCTGCAGCGTACATGCTCACCGATCAACTGGGACGCATGATCGTTCTCAGTGTGATCCTGGCGATCATCGCAGCGGTAACGGGACACATCAGCGCCATTACCGTGCCTCACTGGTTTGGTTATGGCAGCACTTCCACAGCCGGCATGATGGCAGTGACGGCGGGTCTGCTGTTTGTTCTAGCAGCTCTGTTTGGTCCCCGGCACGGCATTCTGATCGTTTTTATTCGACGACAGTTCCTGGCCTGGAAAATTCTCGCAGAAGATATTATCGCTTTGATGTATCGTATTGAAGAGCGTGACCCGGACCGGAAACCTGATGCACGTTACCTGCGCGAGATCCTGTTCTCCCGTGCCCTGCCCACCAGCCTCTTGCTCCGTTTTCTGACCAGCCGGGGACAGATTACAGGCACAAACGGCTATTATAGACTGACAGAAACCGGTCGGGATCAGGCACGTCAACTGGTTCGCTCACATCGTCTCTGGGAACATTACCTGGTCGAGCACGCGGGCATGTCGGCAGAAACCATTCACAGACAGGCCGAACGACTGGAACATTTCACCGATCGCCAGTTACGGGAAAAACTGAATGAGGATACCATCGAGACCGATCAGGACCCGCATGGCAGTCCGATCCCCCCCGAAGATCAGACACCTTGAGTCCGTTTCGCTAAGAGATTCAGGCTCCTCTGGTATTTACTCGCGCGCATTCATATAATCGTTCGTTGATATTTATCACTTTGCCTGATACGCCTCCAGGGGTTCCAGAACAGGATAAAACGAAATGGCGGACAAGCCATGTAACGGACCGGTGAATCGTCGGGAATTCATGCGCGTTGGTTCCTTATGCCTGGGCGGGTTGTCGCTCTCGCAATTGCTGTCATTGCGCAGTGAAGCAGGTCAGACGCGCCAGGACACCTCGGTAATCCTTCTCTTTCTGCATGGCGGTCCTTCCCAGTTGGAGACTTACGATCTCAAACCGGAAGCCCCCTCGGACTATCGCTCCCTCTTCAATCCGATCTCGACCAATGTACCGGGAATGGATATCTGCGAACTCTTCCCCCGCCAGGCCAAAATCGCCGATAAGTTTTCTCTGGTTCGATCCTTGCACCATGATGTGGGAATCCACAGTGATGGTGGCATCATCGTGCTGACGGGCAAACGTCCCACCAAGCTTGATCCGACGTCAGGCTCAAAAAGCGAACACCCCGATTTTGGTTCTATCACCAGCGTCATGCGGGGATTATCGGATAAGGGAACGCCCCCTTATGTCTCGATTCCTTCGAAGATCTACATGGTACAACCGACTTACCTCGGCATGCAGCACGGACCTTTTGAATCCACGGACCCGTCATCTTCAAACTATCGTCCCCCTTCCCTGAAACTGCAGGCCGGACTGGATGGCCAGCATCTGCTGGAACGTCGTCAGCTGTTAAGGCAGTTCGACCAGTTGCGGAATGACCTTGATCTCTCCGGCGACCTGGAAGGCAATGACAAATTTCGCGACCTGGCTTTTCAAATGCTGACCAGCCCCGCAGCAGCCAGATCGTTTGAAATTGACCGTGAACCGGATGACCTGCGTGAACGTTACGGACGCAACATGTGGGGACAGGGCTGTCTGCTGGCACGCCGACTCGCCGAAGCCGGTTGCGGTGTGGTCTCCCTGTACTTCAACACTCCGAAAAACGGACAGGAATTCACGAACTGGGATGACCACGTTCTCAACGCGGGCCGCCCGGGACATTTCGCCAAATACATGAAAGTCCGTCTGCCTTATATGGACCAGGCACTGGCGACACTCATCGAAGACATTCACGAACGAAATCTGGAGAAAAAAATCATGGTCGTAGCGGTTGGTGAATTCGGACGCACCCCCCGACTCTCATCGAATAACTCGGGAACCGGTCGTAACCACTGGCCCCAGGCATACACCGCACTCTTTTCAGGCGGCAATCTTAAAATGGGACAAGTCGTCGGTGCCACCAATTCCAAAGCAGAGTACCCGACACACAACCCCTGCACGCCACAGGATATGCTGGCCACCATCTACCAACACCTGGGCATCGATTACACCCAATCCCTGGTCGACCATCAGGGACGCCCCATTCCCATTCTGCCCCACGGAAAACCGATTGCCGGGCTGATCTGAAACTTGCTCTGAGCTTATCCTTGCATCGGCGTCTGAATTCCCTGCATCAGCAAACCCGATCGCTTCCAGGGGATCTTCTATGTTCGCAGCAGACGGAATCCAACCACCACACAAAGAATGGCCGAGGGGAGGCGTGACATCAAATCGAAAAGCGGCAATCTGCAGTTTCATGGTTTCCTCAACTGATCAAAGACAGATTCTGTCATTCAGCATATGAGGAATAGCATGCAAAAACGAGACTTACACCCTTTTTTCGTGGTTAATGCTCTGGAGGAACAGTGACTTCCTCTTCTTCTGGCTCCTTTGCCGATTCCTGTTCATCTGCAGGAACCCAGCCACGATCGACGATCAGTCGTGCTCCGCGTCGGAAACTGAGATAGGACCAGGCCCACTGCATCACGACCAGTACGCGGTTTTTAAATCCGGTGAGATAAAAGACGTGCACGACCAGCCAGACCACCCAGGCAAAAAAACCGGTCAGCTTGAGCCGTCCCATTTCCACAATGGCGCGACTGCGGCCGATGGTTGCCATCTGGCCTTTGTCCCGAAAATGGAACTTGCTGCGTGGCTTGCCTTTGACTTCATGGCGGATTGTTTTGCCGATAAATCGCCCCTGCTGTAATGCAACGGGGGCTGTTCCCGGCAGCGGACTTCCTGTCTGATGTGTAAAACTAGCCTGGTCGCCAGCCACAAAGACATTCGGATATCCTTCCAGGCTCAAATCCGGTTCGACGAGGACTCGGCCTCGATTATCAACGTGCATGCCCCCTGACTGTCCGAGCTCAGAAGCCTCGACTCCCGCAGCCCACAATACAGTCGCTGCTCGAATTCGCTCATCCCCCAGCTGCACACCCTCATCGTTGATATCGGTGACCACAGAGGAAGTCCAGATCTGAACTCCCAGATTCTCCAGGTCACGTGCGGCCCGGTTGGATTGTTGCTCAGAAAACATAGGCAGAATTCGCGGTCCTGCTTCCACGAGAATCACACGGGTATGACTCGGATTGATTCGGCGAAAATCACGGGACAGAGTAAAGCGACTCATCTCCCCGATGGCGCCTGCCAGTTCAACACCGGTAGGACCACCACCGACGATGACGTATGTCAGATACTTCTTCTGTTCATCGGGATCGGTAATGCGTTCTGCATGCTCGAAGGCAGAGAGTACCCGCTTGCGAATTTCCGTCGCCTGCGAGATCGTCTTCAGGCCGGGTGCATATTTTTCCCATTCATTATGGCCGAAATAACTGTGTGTCGCACCGCAGGCCAGAACCAGATAGTCATATTCGAGCTCACCGAAATCAAATTTGACTTTCTGCGCGGGAAGGTCAATTGATTCCGCTTCCCCCAGGAGCACGCTGGTGTTGCGATAGGCTGAGAGCAGGCTGCGAATAGGGGTGGCAATGTCCGCCGGACTGAGACCGGCCATCGCAACCTGATAGAGCAGTGGTTGAAACAAGTGGTAGTTATGGCGATCCACCAGAGTGACGTCCACTCCGGCTACTCCCCCCAGTTCCAGTGCCGCGTTCAATCCGGCAAAACCACCGCCGATGATCAGTACCCGTCTGGAATCGGACTTGCTTCGAGGGTTCTGTATAGTATTCATTTCACTAAATTTGTTAGACAGGACGATCTATTCAATCAGACAGAAGTAAGCGCCCCTTTTAATGCCGATTAAGAAAACACACTATAGCCATTCTAGTCGATTCGTCCATACACACAAAATATCTTCTTGAAAAATCGAGGCGATCTGACCGGAAACAACAATTTCAAGTGAATTTCAGGCAAGAATCTCATGAATCACTTCGCCATGCACGTTCGTCAGGCGGCGTTCGATTCCGTTGTGGTACCAGGTGAGACGGGTGTGATCAATCCCCAGTAGATGCAGCACGGTGGCGTGATAATCGTGCCAGGCAATCGGTTTTTCGACGGATTTCCAGCCGAATTCGTCAGTGGCACCATAACTGAAGCCATGCTTGAGCCCGCCCCCCGCCATCCAGACCGAAAAACCATTCATATTGTGATCGCGGCCCGTACCGACCTGATCGGAAGCTGATTGTGTAAACGGGGTCCGCCCAAACTCCGTGGAAAAGAGCACCAGAGTGTCATCCAACATGCCCCGCTGCCTCAAATCCTGAACTAAAGCCGCAACAGGCTGATCGATCCGGGCTGCTTCGCGAAGATGGTTCCCCTTCACATTTTCATGGCCGTCCCAGTTGATGCGTGGTGAACCAAACGGGCCCCCGGAAAACAGTTGTACAAATCGAACTCCCTGCTCCAGTAAGCGTCGCGCCAATAGACAGTTACGGGCAAAAGGTGCCGTCACTTCGGAATCAAATCCATACAGGGACTGAGTTGCCGCAGTTTCGGCGGACAAATCCGTCACCCGGGGCACTGCCAGCTGCATTTTGGCAGCCAGCTCATGGCTGCGAATCCGGGCTTCGAGATCACTGTTCGCCCCCATCCGCTCCAGGTGCCCCTGATTGAACTGGTTTAATAATTGACGACTGGCCTGTTCCGTGGTTTTCGAGATCTCACGCTCCGGGAATAAATCGCGGATCGCTGGCCCCTGAGATTGAAATGGCACTCCCTGATGCAAAGCGGGTAAAAACCCATTCGACCAGTTGATCGTTCCCGCAGCGGGATAGCCACGTACATCAGGCAGCACAACGAACGAAGGAAGTTCATCGGTTTCACATCCCAGACCGTACGAAAGCCAGGAACCGAGAACCGGAAAACCATTCAAACGAAATCCGGTATTCTCCTGGAACGTTGCCGGTGTGTGATTGGCGGAATCCGCTTTCATTGACCGCAACAAAGTGAGCTCGTCCGCCTGGGCCGCGATGTGCGGAAACAGATCGGAAATCCAGAGGCCACTCTCCCCGCGCTGGCGGAATTCAAAATCGTTTTTGCGTAACAGCCCCACCTTTCCAAAAAACGTTTCCGGAGTTTTATCCGTGGGCATCGCCTTCCCATGCAGGGCTTTGAGCGAGGGCTTATAGTCAAAGGAATCCAGATGACTCAGACCGCCAATAAGACAGATATGAACCACCCGTTTTACCCGAGGGGGAAAATGAGGTGCCGGCGAAACCTGTTTGTCTGGCGATTTTCCTCTTACAGATTTCTGATGTAACAGCAGATCCATCAGCGCCGTTCCTGCCAGACCAGTCTTGGCCCAGGAAAAGAATTCACGACGCGACATCGCATGATCTTTATTTTGAAATGACATTCTGTTCTCAATTCACATATAAAAATTCATTGCTGTTCAATACGACCCGACACAAAGCAGCCAGTCCATGTTTCTCACAGAACGCGCTGGCCGATGATAACTCAGCAGGTTGTGGCGGACGTTGATAGGCCAGTAAAAACAGTTCTGTCACTTGGCTCTCCACCCCGGTTCCCACACGCTGCTGCACACGTTCCGCCAGTCGGTCTGACATTCGTAAAATAAAAGACGCATTCATCAGCGAGAGTGCCTGGAGGGGTGTTGTCGTCGAAGCGCGATCTGGTGTCGTCGTCGAGGGGTCCGGACAGTCGAACGTTTCCAGCAAGGGATGTCTCCCGCCTCTGGCGGAAAATCGATAGATGGACCGGCGATTAAACTCTTCGCCTACGGGATCGAGGGGTTCATAAAATTGAGTCCCTTTGAAGAAATAGGATTTCACATCCTGGTACCCCTGCCCCCCAACCTCGGGATTCAACTGACCGGAAATTTTCAGAATGGAATCGCGTATCGATTCCGCTTCAATGCGCTGCGGACTCTTGCGCCATAACCATTGATTATCGGCATCGACTTTCATAGCCTCAGCATTGAACTGCGCTGACTGCTGATAGACGGCGGAGAGCAGAATCAAACGGTGCAATGACTTCAGACTCCAGTTCTCCTGAATCAGTCTGCACGCCAGCCAGTCGAGTAATTCCGGATGGCTGCAGCGTCCGCCATTAAACCCGAAATCATTGGGAGTATTCACAAGTCCCCGGCCAAAATGATAGTGCCAGACGCGATTCACGATGACGCGCGCGAAGAGCGGATTATCAGAGCTGGTGACCCAGTTCGCAAATTTAATCCTGCGATCATGGTCAGAACAATCCGTCGCCAGCTTCAGATCTGCATTGATTCCCTGAATTGCTTTCAAGCCCCCCGGACTGACAACTCCCGCTGGTGCTGCAACGCTGCCTCGTTTCAAAAGATGCATTTCACCAGGATCACGCGAAACAGCCGCATAAACTTTTTTGGGTTGAACGGACTGCAGCTGTTTCATTCTGGTCTGCAGCTCAGCCCGTTCTCGCCGCAGTTTTTTTCGTTTTGCCTGCTCTGACGATGAAAGTACGGCAACCAGTTCTTCCTCAGAGAAAAAAGTGCCCCCTCCTTTTGCAGACTCCTGAATTTCCATGGAAGTCAAGGCACGGTCATATAAACGGGCTTTCGTGATGACTCCCTTCAAGAGTCGATTTCCAGCGGGCGAACCGTGTCGCAAACCAAAGAGGACCTCTGATTTCTCTGCTGAAAACGACTGCAGGCCGACTGACTGGTAAGGCTTTCCATAACGCTGACCGTTGCGATAGGCGGTGATCCTGCCATCCGCAGCATACACAATCGCAAGCTGGACTTCCTTTTCCACGGCATCCTGTTCCTGCGGACCCTGAAACGATTTTGTACGGTGAAAATGATCGCTGCCCGCCAGCCAGTGTCCCGGCTGCTGTTCGCCAAACACGATCGCATCAAACAGATTGCCATCCAGAGTCTGCACGCTCAACACACCCCCGCCGCGCTGTTCAAGATTAGACAGCTTCACCCAGGCTTCCAGTGTTTTTTCGGTCAATCCCTGCTTGAGAGGCTCTGTTTTCAGATAGGCTTTGTTTCCATCCAGCAGCAGTCCCTCGTCTGTTTGTCTGGCAGAACCATGCAGAGTTCCCTGCAATCCACCCACCACGTCCTGTGTGCTCTTCCGAAAATCCCAGGCGGCAATTGGTGAAGTGAACGCCGGTGGCAAGTTCATCTTTTCCTGCGCTGTTCGGGAAGCCAGAATCCGCTTCCGGGCCAGGGACTCTAATTCAGACAGCGCATCCTGAGTTTCGCGAAGCGTCTTCTTCGTCTGTGCCAGTTCCTGTTGCGCCTTTTCATACACGGGATCTGGCAGAACCCGTTCCCCGTGCCCTGCTCCGGAAAGTGCCGCTGCGAACTGATAGTATTCCTGCTGGCTGATGGGATCGAATTTGTGATCGTGACAACGGGCACAATTGACCGTTAAACCTAAAAACGTCTGACCTACAACGCCGACGATGTCTTCCAGTTCGTCCTGTTTCATTGTCGCTCGCATCGTCTGACTGACGGGAATCACCACATCATGCGGACCTGCCACCAGGAAACCGGTGGCTTTCACCGCCTGCGGATCGTCCGGCTTCAGCAGATCACCGGCCAGTTGTAACTTTGCAAACTGATTATAGGGCAGATCCTGATTCAGCGCTTCAATCACCCAGTTACGATAAGGCCAGGCATTCAATCGCGGTTGATCTCGCTCAAAGCCGTTACTCTCGCCAAAGCGGACGACATCCAGCCAGTGCCTTGCCCAGTGCTCTCCATAGTGGGGAGACGCAAGCAGGCGATCAACGAGTTTCTCATAAGCGTCAGGGGACTCATTTTTCAGGAAGGCTTCCACTTCTTCCGGTTCGGGAGGCAATCCGGTGACCGAATAAGAAAGACGTCGAATTAAAGCACGACGATCGGCGTCAGGCTGAGGCTTCAGTCCCTGCTCGCGCAGCTTTCGCAGAATAAAAGCATCGATCGGATTTTGTACCCAGTTATCATCGGAAAGAGAGGGAACAGCAGGATCCTGTAGAGGCTGAAGGGACCACCAGTCATAACCGCCTCGCTTCTCTGTGGTTTTACTGAAGGCATCGATCGGATCGGTTCCCCAGGGAGCACCCGCTGCGATCCACTGCTTGAACAGCTGTTTTTGTGCTGCGGTGAGCGGGTGTTCGGGCGGCATAGCATCCGATTCAATATATTGCCACACCAGACTCTCTTCCGGCTGACCCGCCTGCAGGGCCGGTCCTGTTTCGCCGCCTCGCAATGCAGCTGCGCGACGGGAAAAATCAAATCCCGCTTTAGGGTCCAAACCGGCGTGACAGTCCAGACAATGCCCGGCGATTAACGGAGCAATCAAACGGTCAAAATCAGTACCGGCAGTCCTGGGATTTTGAAACGGTTCTTCTGCCTGCGTGGAAACAAACAGAGTCAGCCAGATTATGACTGTCAAAAAGCTCAATCCGGGACCACCTGCTCGCATGGCAAAATCTTTCTGCTGACATTCAAAAGAGTATTGTGATGCTACCGAACTCCTGTTCCCCGGCTGTGGAGGTTGACATGCCTCTGTTGGAGCCATATCATATTTCACTATTGAAACCTATTTCATATATGAAGTCAACAACAATGAGCGTTCCCGACACAAAACGGAAATCGGAAGCAGCCGCTTCCCCCAGTCTGCAGCGGGGAATCGCGCTGCTGGAGCACCTCGCCCGACATTCGCATGGCTGCACGTTGAGCGCACTCAGCGAAGAACTCTCCATTCCCCAGGCTTCGTTATTGCGGATCGGTAAAGCACTGGAAGAACTCGGCTATGTCACACGCGATGTCACTTCCAAAAAATATTATCTGACGAATCGGTTCCTGCAGTTGATCCCTCCGACCGTCCAGGATCGTCCGCTGATGGAATGTGCCATCGGTCCGATGCGAGAACTGCGTGATACTACAGGTGAAACCACTCAACTCTGCTGTCTGATCGACCGGGAGATTGTCATCCTGGAACAGATGCTGGCGCGACATGCCTTCAAGTACTCTGCCGAGATCGGAGCCCGCGCCCCGTGTTACAGCTGCGCTCCCGGAAAAGCGATCGCGGCGTTTCTGCCGGAGAATGAACGCGATGATCTGGTGAACCGCCTTCACTTTAAACGCTTCACGCCTCATACCATTACATCCAAAAAAGCATTCCTCAATGAACTGGATCTGATCCGTCAGCGCGGCTATGCCATCGATCATGAAGAAGGTCTGGTGGGAATCCGCTGTATCGCGGCACCCATTCTGGATCGGAACGGCATTGGTATCGCTGCGTTCACGATCACAGGCCCTGCCGAACGGATTCCCCAGGATGAATACGAATCGCTGGGGCAGGTCGTTCAATCCCGGGCCGATGCCGTCACTGCCGCCTGCAATCGCTAAACACGAGCGGAAACCCGCGCTCCGCGGCCATACAATCAGCACAGTTGCCACGATTATTTCAACTGATTCAACTTGTCATTTCCCGATAATTGCCCCACTCGGAATTCCAACCCGCAGACGAAGCAGTTGATCCCTCCATAAGCGTGTTGCAATTTGACATCCTGCATTCGCAACCTAGCTTTAGTTTAACTGGATGGATTTGATGTATCGTTGAAATGTCTTTTGAACTTAAAACAGACATGCACATCTGAAACCAGTACACTCTGCCATGTCTCTGTTTTAAAACTGACTGCTGAATCATTCTCCATTCCGTTGTGAAACACAGATATTGCAAAAAGAGAATTTTTTGTGATATGCAAGACACAAGCGTTCCAGCAGAACAACTTGTGTAAGAGCTCTGCTCGATAAACCAAAGGTCACACGATGAACAGCCCCCTCATAGCATCGAATAACTCCATGCCGAGTTCATCCTCGGTACATGGCAGCTATAATATGGGCTCTTCAAAGATTCTCAGACAGCTGATCTCACTCTCGGAAGACTTCGAAGAATATTCCCTGGAGTCCGACAACAGCGACATGATCGATCAGGTGATTTCCCGGAAACACCTGCGCAAGCTGCTCTCAGCATTACAGGCACGCGATGCGGCCACACTCTGTCATTCAAGACGGGTTGCTTTTCTGGCAAAAGGTATCGCGACAAACCTGGGCTGGGAAGGAATCCATCTTAAACGACTCGAAGTGGCCGCCCTCTTACACGACATTGGAAAAATCGGCGTCCCCGATCATATCATCTTCAAGCCAGGCAAACTGACGTCCGAAGAAATTGAGCTGATGTCGCATTACCACAACATTGGTATCGACGTCCTGCAAGCCTGCCGTACGGATCACGAAGTATTAACGATCCTGTCGCAGACCCGTTATCACTTCAGTGGTGCCACGAACGGTTATCAGTTCATCGGCAGCGAAGTCAATCAGGGAGCACGCATCCTGGCAATTGCTGACGCTTACGACTCGCTGGCGACAGACCAGGTCTATCGCACGGGGAAAAAACATGAGGAAATCATGTCGATTCTCATGGAAGCAGCGGGAACACAATTCGACGGAAATATCGTCTGTGCACTTTCACGCTGGGAACAGAATGAAAAGCAGGCCTTCCATGATGCATTACTGGAAGTGAATCGTCTGTTTCAGCCTAAAGATTTCACAGAACGGGAAGCTGTGGAAGCAAACCTGATCAGTAACATTTTCTCGTATCTGTTTCAGATCGAAAGTCTGTATGACGGCTTTTATATCGTCAATGCAGATTTTCAGTTTGTTCTTTTCAGCCCCGGACTGGAAAAGCTGGCCGACCTCCGTGCTATTGATATGCTGGGAGAATCATGGACCAGCAGCAGCCTGCCTCTCACTAATAAGGAAGGCACAAATCTCAGCTCCGCAGAATGCTCCATGAACCGGGTGATTGCCAACGGCAAACCGATGACGACCGAATTCATGCTGGAGCGACCGGGCGGGCGTCTGATTAATATCGAAGTACAGTCCGTCCCGATGTTCAGCGACGACGGTCGACTGATTGGCGTCACCGAAATTTTCCGGGATCTGTCCCGCAGCCTGAAACGCCCGAAAGAATACAATGATCTCAAACTGGCTGCCAGCCTGGATGCGTTAACCTCAGTTGCCAACCGGGGTGAACTGGAAACACAGCTGGCAATCATGCTGTCCCGAATCCAGAAACAACAGAATTCGGAGCCACTGAGCCTGATCTTCATCGATGCAGATCATTTCAAAGACATCAACGACAGCTATGGCCATTCGACCGGCGATGAAGTTCTGGTAGAGATGGCACGGTTATTCCAGCATGAAACCTACTCTGGAGAACTGGTCGGCCGTTATGGCGGAGAAGAGTTTGTCATCCTCTGTCCTGAAACGGGGCTGGAATATGCTTTCAAAAAAGCAGAACGTTTACGACTGGCCGTTTCTAATCTGAAAATGGAAAGCCAGCCGAACATCAGGCTCACCGCTTCATTTGGGGTCGCACAGTATGAGCCAGGCGATTCATTGGAAAGTCTGTTTCATCGTGCAGATACCGCATTATACCAGGCGAAAGAAACGGGACGAAATAAAGTTCGCACTCTCACCTGCGAACAGATGAAGTCAGGCGAGATACTGCCTGACGAGATGCCTGAAAAATCCCCTTCAGAGGCCATGAAATTTGAAAGCACTTTCAATGCGCTGATTTCGTCAGACTTTATCGTCTACAAACTGGGTGGTTTCGTTAACGATAACCAGGCGCGACTGACCGAGGTCAGCACCAACCGGGCCGTAATGCGACTGGGGAAGTCGGGATTACTTCCATTCTGGGGCAAAACCGACGATCGAAAACCGGTAGAAATCGAAGTCGTCTTCGGTTCGTCAACTAAGAAATCGAACGGCAACCGACGTCAGGCTTCCTCGCAGGTTGAAATCGCGACTCGCATTACCCCGCTGGGATGGATCAAACAACCTGAAGTGTTTCAACAGCGGGCAGGACGTGTCTTCCGTCTGTTGAAAGATTACTTCGCAGCCGAATGATTTCACTGTCATTGAACGGCAGATCCTGCCGATTGACACTGGTTGCCCCCTTCAACTCCCCTCGCCCTGCAAAACAGGTAATCTACACCAGCTTTTCGGGACACGCAGACTGAGTCAAATCTTGAATATCCAACGATTTTATCTGTCATACACCCCCGCATAATCGTCAAGATGCGAAAAACCGTACACAGCGGTTTAACAGGAATCCGATAAACCATGCGTATCGATTCACAATTAATCTGCGCACGGTGGTCTCCATAGTGGCTTTAAAATCATTCACTACACATTCTTTTTACACAGCCTTCCGGTTTGAAGTCCGGGATGTTTGCTTCACGGTTCTCCTTGTGACTCTGTGTGGCTTAACGGGTTGTGCACATACAGATTGTGAAGAGTACGGCGTCTGCTCACCCGCCTACAACCGGGTGAAGAAATGCTTTCTGTTTCATAAAGATAAATGTTCTCCTCACCCTTACTATGCGCCGGATGGATACCAGGCTGATCTCGACAAGCTAGTCGTCAAACATGCGGCTAAAAAATGCGCGCGAGAATCCCTCAAAACGATTTCCTGCAATTGTAAAGAGAAACCTTCGAAGCCGTTCCGAAAAGGATATCAGCAGGCCTATATTGATATCGCACTGGGCGAATCCGGGGAAGTCCCACCCGTACCCCCTGAGGAGTACTGGGCCGCGCATTACCGGACTCCCGAAGGATATCTGGAAATTCAGGAATGGTTTACCGGCTATAAACTCGGGGCAGAGCATGCCCTCGCTGGGGGACGCTATGATTATAATAAAATTGCGACACCCTATTCTTTAAGCGGATGGAATCAGTCGGCTGAAGAACAGTGGGATGCCGGCGACGTCTATTATGCCCAACCGCAGTCCGAGGTTCATACAGAACCACAAACTGCACCACCGGCGTCAATCATTAATCCACCTCCACGACCGCAACCCCACGAACTCCCGACACCAAAACCAGAGGCAACTCAACCGAGACAACCCCTGCAGACTGTTCCGCAGCATCAGCCTTTGCCGCCACCACCAGCTCCGCAAGGTGATTCCGCGCCAGTCAAACCCGTGCTGCCTCAACCAGAATTACGCAAGCAACCACCGGTTACGGTACCCAAGCCTCCTTCAGTCATACAGACACCGGCAGTTCACCCCCCTGCTCCTGTAATTAAGCAGCCTGCACTGCCACCTTACATCAATGATGATCCGCCTCCGAGCCCTTATACATTACAGTCATACCCTTACACTCCCTTGCCTGGCACACCAGCTTCCACGGCGGCTCCAGGTTCAGGTCAGATAGAACAAATCAATCACTCGGACTTAAGTCGTTTTTCGACCAGTGAGACACTTCCAGACTACCGAGACAGAAGGTGAAACATGTTTCTGCAAAGCAATCAGAAGCTTGTTTCCCAGAAATCTGAGTAAGGACATGACCGACAGAATGTCGTTTGAATTAAAAAAAGCAGAAGTCGAAGTAAAAGGTTCGAGCAGGATGCAAACGTATCGAAACCGAATGAACGCATTTAAGTGGCACATTTATTGTGTTCTCAGTCTGACCGTGATGTGGAATGGTTGCGCTGCGATTCATCCCCTGAAAGGGGTTCCCGCTCAATACCTGCCTACTGAATACAAAGGGGAAGTCAGATCCGGAAAAGAAACCATCGACCTCTCTCTGCTGCGTCAGCCCGCTCCCAAGCATTATCTCCTGGATTCGGGAGACGTTCTCGGCGTCTACATTGAAGGGGTGCTGGGCCAGGTCAAAGATGCTCCTCCCGTTCATTTCCCTCAGACACAAGAGGTTGCCCCCTCGCTAGGTTACCCGATCCCGATTCGTGAAGATGGGACCATCTCCCTCCCCCTGATCGGAACCGTCTTTGCGCGTGGCTTAACACTGACACAACTCGAAGAAACAATACGACGAAAATACACCACCGAAAAGAGTATCCTGCGGGAAGGTCGCGACCGCATCCTGATCAGCCTGCAGAAACCCAGGTCGTATCGAGTCCTCGTCATACGCCAGGAAAACTCGAATGATACGGTAGGCACCACCATCGGAAATCTGAATGTTGGCAGATCAAAACGGGGTACCGGCCGGGTGATCAACCTGCCCGCTTATAATAACGATGTACTGCATGCACTCGCAGAAACAGGAGGTCTGCCCGGACTGGACGCAGAAAACTCCATCTACATCATCCGAGGCGGGGCGCATGGAATGAATCAGCCATTGTGTCCACAACCGGTGCAGACAGGCACACATACTTCAGACAACTCCCAAGCGAACCAGAACATTCAGCAGGTATCTGATTCCTACACACCGATTCCGCACTATTCGCCAACTCCTGAAGACCCGGAATTCCAGGTCGGGCAGCCTCTCTATTCCAGCGACGGTAGTATTTATACCGATGATTACATGGCACCGACCATCATCAACGACTCCACGATGCAGCGCTCGGGGATCATCAAAATTCCCATTCGCCTGAGTCCCGGAGAACAGGTCCACCTCACACGCGAGGATATCATTCTGCATGACGGCGACGTCGTATTCATCGAGTCGCGAGATACGGAAATCTTTTACACGGGCGGCTTACTGGGAGGCGGACAATATACACTCCCCCGCGATTACGATTTGGATATCCTGGGTGCCATCTCCATTGCGCAGGCCTCAAGAAATGGGGGAAGCAGCAAATCCGCGGGAGGTCCGTCGGCTTTGAACCAGGATGTCACTATCAGTGCCAGTAACGCCATCATCCTCAGACAATTGCCTAATGGAACACAACTCCCCATCAAAGTGGATCTCTACGAAGCGGTGCGTACACCCAGTCAGCGGGTATTAATTCAGCCCGGTGACTACGTCATTCTGCAATACACCAAATCCGAGGCCATCGGTGCCTTCATTGAGAAGCATCTGCTTGAGGGTGCCCTGTTTGGGCTGGCAGCATCGAATCTGCAGGGTGGGGGAAGCAATCGCTAGTTTCTCTGATTGCTGTGCTACTTTGGGGTTTCCATTATACCCGGTTATTTACGGATAACGAAACCTTTAGCAGCATCAGGAACTGCCAGCAGTGCCTCACCTGTGTACTGCTTGCCGTTCTTCGTATTGCGGCCGATCAACAGCAGCTTATCATTGACGCGATCAATTCCTAATGCGCAATCCAGATCATATTTCGCTATGAAATTGAAATTAACATCGGCAGTCAGCAGTTCGGAACCATAACAACCGAACCACCATTTGTTATCCGCAAAGGTTGCCGTCTGAATTCCCATCAGCGTATAACCGCTTTTCAGAACATGCTTCTTGATGAATTTAAAGTTCGCATCATATTCATAGAGATAATTCTCGTTCACACCTTTGGGCAAGCCTCCCACGACAATAAACTTTCCGGCATGGCAGGCAATTCCCCCTGCTCCAAAAGTCACTTCGGGAGTCTGATGCTTGGCTTTTAATAACAGTTTTTCTGCATCATACACATAAACCCAGGAATCCGCTTTGCCTTCGGGATTGTTAAACGCTCCGAAATTAACCGCGACAAAAACTTTCCCTTCATGATAACAGAGATCGCCGTGGTGATTTCCCACGGGGATTTTTACCAGGACTTTACCGGAGGAGTTGGTTTTCACCAGTTCGGTTGTGAAGCTCCAGAAAATATTTCCCTGCCCATCGACACAGATTCCCTGCAGGTGATGGGGATAGGTTCCCTCACATTGAGTATTGGAATAGGCAGACGTTTCCACTGCTGCTGCAGACAGGGTCTCTCCACTGAATGACAGAATCATTCCGGCTAATAAAACCAATCCTGGAATCAAATGCTGATTTTGTGATTTCATGACAAGCTGCTCCTCTTCAACCTCTGTTTCTCTCTGCCTGCACAATCTGATGGTGCTGTAACATTGTCCGAAATTCGGGTTTTCATTTCCTGCAGGGATTAATCTGCAGAAATGAGATCCGGGCCGTCACCCGCTCTTTTTTCATAAGTGCCTTTGGATGACTTCACATATTTGGTAAACCCGAGTTCGCCCAGACGCTTATCATCGTTGAGCGTCCGTTTTGCTTCCGCGTCCGACCACTTACCGGAAAAATAGGCGGCTGTGATCACTTTACGGACCGGTTCCCCTGTCTCCGGGTGAGTCGTCAGTACGGGATCACTCATTCTCTGTATGACTTCAAACCGTTCTCCCGCTGAACCATCCGGGAGCACGACTTCATAAACATAAGTAGGCATAGGCTAGTGATTTACCTCTCAATTAAACAGACTTTTACTGGAACTGGTCTGAATCTATATTGTGAACCGAACTTCAGCTCTGAGCCGGAATACGTATACCAGAATGATAATACAGTGCTCTCAGAATAACGAAACCGATCACAGATAACAGTCGTCAGCCAGTTCAAATACCGTTTGTCAGCTTGATTCACGTTGTTCGCTGAAAAAAAGCTTAAATTCACCTGCGAATTACATTGCCCGTCCCTGCCTGCAAGTCACCTGACCCGCCCCTCGAGAACGACATATAAACAAACGAATCCTCATTCAGCATTACTATAATCATATCTGATCCCTCATAAGCGGAAAAGGTCCTGATATTTGCAGCTCAAGCTTATGAATTAGTGACTGGTATATCTGGACCCGGCCAGCTAGAATCTGTTAGCATCATCTATTGCTAGACCCAGATCGACTCACATACGTATACACAACGTGGGTAGTATTTTTTAACAGGAGAACAGTCAGTGCAAGTTGCGATTACTTGTCGGCATGGTAGCGTTTCAGATAGTCTCCGTGATTATATTACTGAAAAATCTGAGAAGTTACTGACGTACTTTGAGCGGGTAACTGCAATCCAAATCACGATCGACCAGGGCGAAAATCAGAACCGGGTCGAGATTCTCGTAGATGCAGAGCATAAACATAATTTTGTTGCCCACGCGGAAGGAGATGAAGTGAAACCAAACTTCCATTCTGCGCTAAGTAAGATGGAGCAACAGATTAAAAAATATAAACAAAAGATTCAGGATCACCGCCGCGATCTCCCACTGAACGAAATTGCGGAAAATGGACTGGCAGAAGCGGAAGCCGAAGCTGAAGTGGAACCGGAATCTGAATAATTTCTTAACCTCAGACTGTTTTTTACTGAGTGTTGAAGAAAACTCGCTTACAATACTTATAGTGTGACCCGCGGCGTGGTGATCAATTTCAGCCAATGCCGGGTGTCATAATTCACAACATTAGTTTTGCATTTAAACCGCAAACACTGATTTTTTTTGCAGATGTAGTTAGTTAGAAGGAAAGAATACATGAAGTTAACAGACTTCGTGGTTTCGGACGCGATCATTCCGGAATTGAATGTCACTACCAAAGAAGAAGCGATCCGCACAATGGTTGCCGGCCTGAAGAACGCAGGCAGCATTTCAGCAGATGACGAGGAAGGTATCGTCTCAGCAATCCTCAAACGTGAAGAGCTGGGATCAACGGGAATTGGAAACGGTGTTGCCGTTCCTCATACCAAGCATTCCTCAGTGGAAAATCTGACAGCTGCTGTCGCCTTGTCCTCCGATGGCGTCGATTTCGCCAGCCTGGATGGGGAAGACGTCTTCATCCTGTTTCTGCTGATTTCGCCTCTGGATCGTCCAGGGGACCATTTACGCGGACTGGAAAACATTTCCCGCCACCTGAGAAACCAGAATTTCTGTAAGTTTTTACGTCAGTCCAAAAGCGTAGAAGACATTGTAGAACTGCTGAATGAGGCTGACAGTAATCAACTCGATTAAGGTGAGTAATAGTGTTGTCAGAGTAAACCCTGTTCGAAAAGACTGACTATTTCCTGCCTAAGTTAACCATATTTCTGAAATTCAGAACACATGCTTCGCTGTGGCTCCTGGTTGATTGAACTAAGTGGAAAGGGGTAATTACGAAACTCACTGAAAGCAGCGGTCGTTATCTCCATGTGAGTAATTGCTTTCAGGTTGCTTGAGTAGTTATCAGTTAGTGCCATGCAAGAATCTGTTTGCCGTCAGATTGTCACTGTCAAAATGAAACAAGGGCTCCACCTTCGTCCTATTTCAGAAATAGTACGAATCGCCCGTGACTACACTTGCGATTTGAAAATTTCGAACGGGGATCAGTCTGGAAATGCGAAGGAGGTATACGACCTCCTTGAGTTGAAGGCGATGCCCGATACTCAACTTGTCCTGGAAGCAAATGGTGACGACGCCAGCAAACTGATGGAAGAAATTGTTCAGTTTTTTGAGTCAGGATACAAGAAGTTCGAAGAATTGTCTGATCTGCCAGATTAACCCCCGTACTATTCGACTGCGTGGTACACCGCCAGTTGCCTGTCTGTTGAAAGCGCCAAATTAGGCTCTGAATGAATGCTTGTTAAACGTGGAATCGCTGTTTCTCCGGGAGTCAATTTCGGTCCCGCACTCATTCTGGGTGCGGAGGATTTTCGTATCCCACGTCAGTTCGTCAGTGTCAATGTCATCGATACCGAAATCGCCCGCCTGAGATCAGCGCTGGATGCCGTCTGTGAAGAAATCGCAGAAAACGAAAGGCTGGCTTCCGATAAATTAGGCGAGCAATACGGGGCAATCTTTGCAGCCCACCTGCAGATGGTCAGTTCTCCCCGGTTACGCGAAGAGATCGAGACGCTGATCCGTGAAAAATGCTATTCACCAGAGCATGCCTCCAGCCGGGTCTTCCGACGTTACACCAAACTCGTTCAGCATCTGGGTGACAATTATCTGGCAGAGCGTGCCAGTGATATCATCGATCTCGAAAAACGTCTGCTGAAACAACTGCTGGGCGAGAAACGCGAAGAGCTTTCGAACCTGACAACCCCCATTATTGTCCTGGCAAACAACCTCACTCCCAGCGAAACGGCAGGGCTGGCGAAGGAATTTGTCTTAGGCTTTGCCACGGAAGTCGGTGGGCGCACCAGCCATACCTCGATTCTGGCCGGGGCACTGGAAATCCCCGCCGTCGTAGGCCTGGGTGAGTTTCTTTCTGACATTTCCGGTGGTGACATGGTCATTGTTGATGGCAACAACGGCGAAGTCATCATCGATCCGGACGAGGAAACGCTCGCCAAATACAAAGATACCGGCGAACGACAGCGATCCATGGCCGCCCGCCTGGCCTCCCGTCGGAAAATCCGCTCCGAAACGAAAGACGGAACCCGAATTCATGTGATGGGAAATATTGAGTTCCCCAATGAAGTCGAACACTGTGCAGAACGGGGCGCCGATGGAATTGGTCTGTACCGGACAGAATTCCTCTACCTGCAGTCCAATACGGAACCCACTGAGGAAATCCACTACGAAGCTTATTGCAAAGTCGTGCAGGCTGCCCAGAATCGACCAATTGTGATCAGGACACTCGATCTGGGAGCCGATAAGATCCCCAGGGGATACCGGCATCTGGCGAAAGAAGGGATGAATCCTGCGCTGGGCTTAAGAAGCGTGCGACTGAGTCTGCGGGACCTGCCACTCTTCAAAACTCAGCTCCGGGCCATTTTCAGGGCTGCCGTCCATGGCGACGTCCGGATTATGTTTCCCCTGATTTCGACTCTGCTGGAATGGAGACAGGCCAAAATGATCGTCGGGGACGTCCTTGAGGATCTCGAAGAGCGGGGAGTTGAGTTTAACTCCAATATCCCGATTGGGATGATGGTCGAAGTTCCAGCCGCGGCCCTTCTGGCTGAAGAGTTTGCGGAAGAAGTTGACTTTTTTTCCATTGGGACAAACGACTTAATTCAGTATACTCTGGCAGTGGACCGCTCCGACCCTGCGGTCTCACCACTCTACAACTCATCAGATCCTTCGATTTTAAGGCTGATTAAAATGGTTGTAGATGCAGCAAACAAAAAAAATATACCGGTAACCGTTTGTGGACAGATGAGTTCTGACCTGAAATCGATTCCCCTGCTCGCAGGTTTGGGAATCAGACAGATCAGTGCCACTCCCCTGGCGATTCCGGAAGTAAAAGAAGTAATCAGACACCTGACAATCGCCCGGGCAGAAGAGATTGCAGCCCATGCAATGACCATCGACGTAGCCCGGGACGTAGAAAGTTATTTAAGAGGAGAACTGTACAAAATCTGCCCTGACCTGTTTGATGAAGAACTGCCACTGTGACCTTCTTGTGTCATCAACAGCTGGTTTTCTCATCACGTCAGCCTGTCAGTAAGCAACAGATTTCTGATTGATGCCTGCCTGACCGCCGGTATCTCTCACCCCATTTATACGTTTACAACTTGCCGTCGTCTGAATCTGAAATTCAATCAATCAGCCAGCGGCCGTCCACTTCACCTCGGTGGTGAATGGATCGCGTACAAACAAATTCCAATTAGACGAAATGTATTTCAACATCATTTCCTGACCCTGAAACGAAATCGAGTGGACAGAACTGCGAACAATATGGAAGTTCCTCATCATCAACCCTGATATGTTTTATCAGTCTGAGGGAATTTCCTGCGTCCTGTTTCTGTTTTCAAAGACAGCATGAGCAAACCATCAGACTACCTCCGGGAAATCATTCAAGAGACGGCGCTTGCCGCCTTAAAGGGTTATGCTGCAGCTTTCGCAACACAGTTTCAGAGCCAACAAAGGTCCAACCAGGTTGCCGCTCTGTTCTCACCGCCACATCAGTTATTGATATCCGACTGGCAATTCATGCAAGATCGCAGTCTGCCTGTTTCGAATACCGCAACCGATGTCAGAGAGCAGTCAGAGAAGTATCTGAAGCTGACCTTTCGCGACGTCATACAGGAAATGATTCGACTCAGCAGTCGCATCACGAAACCTCTCTTTGATTGTGTTCAGCGGAATTTATTTCCCCGCTGCACATTTCATTTAACGGGGCCTGCCTCCACTGGAATTTTCCGGTATCTCTGCAGGCAACTGGCCGACTCCACTACCGTACTGATACATTCAATGGGTAGCAGGTCCGCCGTCTCCGTGGCTGATGAGGAATACAATTTTCGTCGTGTAACACGACAAAGGGTATTCCATGAAAAAGGAAATGCTGATTAATGTCCTCCAACCGGAGGAAAGCCGAATTGCAATCGTTGAAGATGGCATTCTCGAAGAACTTTATGTTGAACGAAACAGTCTCGAAAACCTGGTAGGCAATATCTACAAGGGAAAAGTGGTCAACATCGAACCCAGCATCCAGGCTGCGTTTGTTGACTTCGGTGTCGGCCGCAACGGCTTCCTGCACGTCAGTGATATTGAGCACCAGTATTACAAACACCTGACCGACCAGGGTGATGGTAACGGTAAACCAGGACGCGGCCGTAACCAGAAAGGCCGCCGCATCAACGAACGCAGCGTTGCCAACAAGCCTCCCATTCAGGAGATCCTGAAACGAGGCAGCGAAGTTCTGGTCCAGGTCATCAAGGAAGGTATCGGCAACAAAGGTCCGACCCTTTCAACTTACATCAGTATCCCCGGACGCTACCTGGTCATCATGCCCGGACTGCAACGGGTTGGCATCAGCCGCAAAATTGCCGATGAAGATGTTCGCAAAGAACTGCGAACCATCCTCACGCAACTGGCGCCGCCACCGGGTCTCGGGTTTATCGTACGTACTGCCGGTATCGACAGAACTGCCGATGACCTCAAGCGCGACTTGAACTATCTGTTAAGGCTCTGGGGAACCATTGTCGGTCGCATCAAAAAACTGCCCGCTCCCGTCGAGATTTACTCCGAGAGCGATATGATGATCCGAACAATCCGCGACATCTATAACAGCGAAATCGACACGCTCTACATCGATGAACCGACGGCGTATCAGAGAGCGCGAGACTTTATGAAAGTCGTGCTTCCCAAGCACGTCAATCGAGTCAAACACTACACCGGCAACGACCCCATTTTCTACAACAGCAAGCTGGATGACGAAATCTGCAGCATCCAGAATCGCCATGTCCCCATGAAGGGGGGCGGCTCCATTGTCATCGATCAGACGGAAGCACTCGTCGCGATTGACGTGAACAGTGGAAACTATCGCGCAGATGACAATGCAGAAAAAACCGCGTTCAAAGTCAACATGAAGGCGGCAGAAGAAATCAGCCGCCAGATCAGACTGCGTGACCTTGGTGGCGTGATCGTGATTGACTTCATCGACATGCGGGAAGAGAAACATCGTCGTTCCGTCGAACGCAGATTAAGAGAGCTCGTCAAACGGGACCGTGCCCGCACCAAAGTGCTCCGCATCAGCCCCTTTGGTCTGATTGAAATGACGCGTCAGCGAATTCGTCCTTCTCTGCGCAGAAGCATGTACGAAGACTGTCCTTCCTGTCGCGGAACCGGTCAGGTCAAAACAGCGGAAAGTATGGCGATTGAAGTCATGCGAACCCTGATGACCACCGTGAATAAGAAAAATATCTCACGACTGGTTCTGAATGTACACGAAAATGTCGCCAACTATCTCAACAATAAACGGCGAAAAGACATCACCCAGCTGGAAGAAACCGCTCAGACATCTATAATCATAAACGCTCGTACAGACGTCGAGCCAGAGCATTTAATGGCGCGATGTTATGACGATATTGGAAATGAAGTAAATTTCTAGTGGTTTCTGACTCGAAATTTCAAAAGTGACACCTTACAATGCCCTGCTCGCTATTCGTGTGATTGGTACAGGGTCTGCGCAAAGCAGGCGTTCCGAGACGAACTGCCGCTGAAACGCATGATTGCTTAACTATATACTATCAATGGCATTGCGCGATTGATTCTGAATACAAATCGGATTGACTTTGATACATCAATCCGTCTTCAGCAAATTATTGATCAAAGTGTAAGAAGAAAAGAAGGTTTGAGGATGTTTGTAGTAATCGAAGATGGCAACCGTCAATATACGATTCAGGAAGGCGAAACCCTGACAATCGACTACCGTGCTACAGCAAAAGCAGGCGATCCCATTACTTTTGAAAACGTGCTGCTGGCCAACGGCGGTGGAGCCAGTTCTATTGGCACCCCTACCATTGAAGGCGCTTCTGTAGAAGCAGAAGTCGTGCAGCCCGAACTGAAGGGTGTAAAACTCGAAGTTCAAAAGTTCCGTCGCCGCAAAAATTCTCGTCGACACACAGGTCACCGCCAGAAATATACCACAGTCCAGATCAAAACCATCAACGTTCCTGGACTGGAAGTTGTTGAATCCGCAGCTGCTGAAGAAACAGAGCCTGCCACAGCAGAAGGTTAATCCTTCCGCCTGCAGTACTTGAACTGTTTTTTGCAGTCGAGTTCAACGACACGATGATCATAGATAACAGCTCCCTGAATTCATTTTCAGGGAGCTGTTTTCATTTCCCGTCCCTCTTCCGAATAACCCCTTGGCACATCAGAGTTGCTGTAAATCGGGGTTGACCAAAAACCTTTATTCAGCATAACTTTACGAGGTTTGCGAGGAGAACGTCCTCCCAATCTGGTTGCAGAGCCTGAGCCCGGCTCTGAACCTGCTCTTATAAATTGTGCCGAGTGAACTACTCGACGCGAATCGATTCTGATACTGGAAGAGGTAACTCTGATGCACCTGTTTTTTTCTGTCGGCGAGCCAAGTGGCGACCAGCATACAGCACACCTGATTGAAGAAATTCGCAAACGGAATCCGGATGCCACCTTTTCTGCATTTGGAGGGCCCGAAATGCAGGCAGCAGGCTGTCATGTGGAAGTCAGACTGACTGACTATGCCGTCATGGGAATCCTCAACGTGCTCCCGCTCATTTTTAAATTCATCCAGTTGATCAGGCAGGCGGGAGCTTACCTTGAAGCCCATCGTCCCGACGCTGTCATTCTCGTCGACTTCCCGGGCTTCAACTGGTGGGTTGCCCGGAAAGCTAAATCACTGGGCATCCCCGTGTTTTATTACCTCCCCCCGCAGCTCTGGGCCTGGGCTCCCTGGCGCATTCGCCGTGTTCGTAAAAACGTCGATTATATTTTGTCGGGTTTAAAATTCGAAAAAGCCTGGTACGAATCGAGGGGCATCAAAGTCGATTACATCGGACACCCGTTTTTTGATGAAGTTGCGTCGAAAGAACTGGATAACAATCTTCTGAGCGAACTGAAACAATCAGAGAAAATCGTCGGGGTTCTGCCTGGTTCACGTACCAATGAAGTCACACGCAACTTTCCAGTAATGCTGCAGATTGTCAGCCAGCTCGCAACACAGTTTCCGCAAGCAACCTTCCCGGTCGCCTGCTACAGAGAAGCACACCTCAAACTCTGTGAGCAGTTTATTGAGGAAGCAAAACTCAGCCACTTACCGATTCAGCTATATCTCAAAAAGACATCTGAAATTATCGAATCTGCCGATTGCTGCCTGATGGTATCGGGATCTGTCAGCCTGGAAATGCTGGCTCGAAAAACCCCTGCCGTGGTCCTCTACCGCAGCCATTGGGGCATGTACTTCCTGGCACAACTGTTAATCACCTGCAAGTACATGTCACTGCCGAATCTGATTGCGGACAGAGAACTGATGCCGGAATTCCCTTCGGTGGGCTCGCCCGCCAGAGACGTGGCGAAAATCACAACCATTCTCAGTGACTGGCTCTGCACCCCGCTCTCCCTGGAAAGAGCCCGACGTAAACTCTCCTCACTTTACGATGAAACGGTCATTCCTGGAGCGTCCGCTCAGGCTGCTCTCGCTATCTTGAGCAAGATTGAGCCTGCACCTCAGCAGAAATCAGCAGCATAGTATACATGCAGACAACTCCTGACTGCAATTCTGTGTGGAATCGGGAATAAAACAACCATTTTCCCCTTAGAATTTGGGGAACCTTTAATTGTTTGTTTTGTGTGAATGGTCCTCCAGAATTCAGCTCGTTAGAATCGTCTCATACGTCGAATCAGGCAGATCACAGCCAGAATTGTGACACTGGTCAACTGAATATATTTCACTTCGAATCACGCATCTTGGATCATCGGGACTACGTACACTAATGGGTAAAAAAACGATCCGTATCGGAATAGTGGGTGCAGGGGCGAATACGAAAGCCCGCCACATTCCAGGATTTCAAGCAATTGAGGATGTCGAAATTGTGGGAGTTGTTAACTCGTCTCCCGCTTCGACCGAGAAAGTGGCTCGCAAATATGCGATCCCACAAACTTACTCTCATTGGAAAGAACTGGTTGAAGACCCGGAAATCGACGCCGTGATGATCGGGACCTGGCCGGATCTCCATTGCGAAGTCACCTGTATGGCTCTGGAAGCTGGCAAGCATGTTCTGACGGAAGCCAGAATGGCCCGAAATCTGGCCGAAGCGAAACAGATGCTTCAGGTTTCTCAGGCAAGACCCGACCTGATCGCCCAGATTGTCCCCAGTCCGTTTGGCCTGAAATACAATCCGGAAGTCATCAAACTAATCTCTCAGAAATACCTGGGTGACTTACGGGAAGTAGTGGTACTGGGAGCTGATGACTCATTCTGGGACTACAGTAAAAAATTACACTGGCGACAGGACAGGGAAATCAGCGGGAACAACATTCTCACGATGGGAATCCTGCACGAGACCCTCAGTCGCTGGGTTCCGCCTGTTGAACAGGTCTTCGCACAAGGTTCTATTTTTGAACCTCAACGGCCCTCAGCAAAAGGGGCTGGATACGCGGATGTGACCATCCCCGACAGTCTACAGATCGTAACCAGACTGCAGGGCGGAGCCAATGCCATGTACCACCTGAGTGGTTCGATCCTGTTTGGCCCGGGTCTGCAGATTCACATGTATGGAAGCCACGGAACGATTAAGGTACATTTCACTCCGGAAGAAAAAATCTTCGTAGGTCATATGGGTGAAACGGAATTAAAAGAAATTCAGGTCCCCAAGGCAGACCAGGGTGGCTGGCGTGTCGAAGCCGAATTTATCGGCGCCATTCGCGGCGAAGAAATTATCCATCACACCGACTTTGCTTCAGGCGTGAAATATATGGAATTCACTGAAGCTGTCGCCATGAGTTGCGAACAGAATCAACCGGTATCACTGCCTCTGTAAAACCTGAAGACAATGATACCAGATCAGTCGAAACATACTTTCTGGTTAGTTAACAGATCGAAGAATCGCACGAAATATGACGAAATCGTATGAGAGGGAATTACAAGTCGCCCTCACTGCCGTCAAACAGGCTTCTCTGATTTGTCGCTCTGTTCAATCAGCGATCACGGATGAAGTGCTGGAAAAGAAAGATAAAAGTCCGGTCACCATCGCCGATTTCAGCAGTCAGGCCGTGGTCTGTCGAGAATTGCTCCAGGCATTTCCCGCAGATCCGGTCATCGGTGAAGAAGATGCCGCCGAACTGAAGGAGTCTGAAAACCAGGAGTTTCTGGAAAAGATCGTCTCCGAACTTCAGTCAGCAGGCATTCCAGACAGCACGCCGGACCAGGTCTGTGCATGGATTGATCATGGGGGCGCCAAAACTTACAGTGACCGTTTCTGGACACTCGACCCCATTGATGGCACGAAAGGTTTCCTGCGAAAAGAACAATACGCCGTTTCCCTCGCGCTGATCGTAGACGGAAAAATTGTCGTTGGCGTTTTAGGCTGCCCGAACCTTCCCTGCCCCGCAGATGGATCTGTCACCGGAACCATTTATTACGCCGTCGCCGGCCAGGGCGCCTTCGCCGTGCCACTTGAATCGGACAGCAGCCAGGCTGCATCTCCAGTTCAGGTGACAACAACACAGGACTTCTCCGAATCCCGTTTTTGTGAATCAGTCGAGTCCGGTCATAGCTCTCACGGACATTCACAACAGATCGCAGATCAACTGGGAATCAAAAAAGATCCCAGACGACTCGACAGCCAGGCAAAGTACGCCGTTGTGGGACAAGGTGAAGCAGACATTTACATGCGACTGCCGACACGTCCCGGCTATCGTGAAAAGATCTGGGATCATGCTGCAGGAGTTTTACTGGTTGAGGAAGCGGGGGGCACCGTGACAGACATCCACGGAAAACCACTCGAGTTTAACCAGGGCTATGAACTGGCAAATAACCAGGGCGTGATTGTTACAAATGGCCCGTTACATCCAAAACTGATCCAGACTCTAAGCGAACTGGGCATCAGCCAATCGTGAAACTCTATTTGACACATTTTTTGATGATGAATTCTTGATCCACATGGACTGGCATATTGTAGTTACGTTTCTGGTTTTGAGTGGAGTGATCTGCTCCCTGACGTTTCTGCGTGCCGGTGCCGACACCATCTTGATGGGTGGCCTCACGGTTCTGGTCATTACCGGGGTGATCCAGGCAGAAGAAGCCATCGCCGGTTTTGCCAATGAAGGTTTGATTGCCGTTGCATTCCTGTTCGTTGTCAGCGAAGGAATCAGACAGACGGGTGGATTCGCCTTCACAGGACAGCAGATGCTGGGGCGTCCCAACTCTCTGACCGATGCGCAAGCGCGGGTGATGGTCCCGTCAGCCATTCTGAGCGCCTTTCTCAATAATACTCCCGTCGTCGCCATGATGATGCCCATCATTTCCGACTGGGCCAAGAAGATGCGGATCTCAGTGTCGCATCTGATGCTGCCTTTAAGCTATGCGGCCATCCTGGGTGGGCTGTGTACTCTGGTGGGAACCAGTACCACACTGGTCGTGGACGGTCTGCTCCAGCGCCAGGCTCATCGCCCCGGATTAACCATGTTTGAAATCGCCTGGATTGGCGTTCCCATTATGATCGTCGGCTTGATTTATCTGCTGATCTTCTCTCGCTGGCTCCTGCCCGAACGCAAACCGGCGATCACTCCCATGGATGATCCCCGTGAATATACCGTGGAGATGATTGTTGAACCCGGTTGTCCCCTGATTGGAAAAACCATCGAACAGGCGGGCCTGCGTCATCTGCCGGGAATGTATCTGATGGAAATCGACCGCAAGGATGATGTCATCGCCGCTGTTTCCTCCAATGAGCGACTGGCCGCCAATGACCAGCTGGTGTTCGTGGGAATTGTGGAATCCGTAATCGATCTGCAGAAAATCCCTGGACTGAAACCGGCAACAGATCAGTTGTTTAAACTCTCAGGCCCCCGTTCCGAACGTTGTCTGATCGAAGCAGTTGTTTCCGACAGCTTTCGATTCATCAACATGTCAATTCGCACCGCCAAATTTCGATCGAATTACAATGCTGCCGTCATTGCGGTGGCCCGTAATGGACAACGCATCAATAAGAAAATTGGTGACATTGAACTCCAGCGCGGGGATACCCTGTTGATCGAAGCACATCCTTCCTTCATTGATCAGCAGAGAAATTCGCGTGAATTCTTTCTCGTCAGCCAGGTCGAAGATTCCACTCCTCCGCGTCATGAACGCGCCTGGATTGCCCGCACGATTTTACTCGGCATGATTGTGATGGTGGCTTTCTGGAATGTCAAAATGATCGTCGCCGCCATGGTTGCCGCCGGGCTGATGACGGCGACGCGCTGCTGTAGCGCGACGGAAGCCAAGCGGTCGATCGACTGGGGCGTGCTGATCACCATCGCAGCCGGTCTGGGCATCGGCCGGGCGATTGAGAACTCCGGTGCAGCCTCTTTGATCGCATCCAGCTTTACCGGGATGGCCAATAACAGTCCGGTGGTCGTACTGGCCATCCTCTCCCTGATTACCCTGGTCCTTACCAACCTGATCACGGCGAAAGCGACAGCCACTTTAATCTTCCCGATTGCTGTTGCGGCGGCGGCAACTTTGAATGCCGACGTGATGCCTTTTGTCATTACGATCACCATTTCCGCAGCAGCCTGTTTTGCAACGCCAATTGGCTACCAGACCAACCTGATGGTCTTCGGCCCAGGGGGATACAAATATGCCGACTACCTTCGCATTGGTGGCCCCTTAACTTTGATCGTCTGGCTGATGACTGTGATCATTGTACCTCTTGCCTGGCCCTTCAATCCGTGATACTGTAATTGATGGTTTCATTCACGTCTGAAAAGAGGCATCACTGGATAGGAATTGATTCGGTGAAGGACTCTCCAGCAGGAATGTGAAACTCATTCTGTGAGTCTGGTCCCGCCTCCAGGCATGAACTCGTTTCCCTTATTTTTCAGGGTTTAAATATGAATCGCCTCGTCACCGCTCCCGTTTTATGCCTGCTGCTCTTCTGTTTCGCGTTCTTTTCAAACTCTGCCAGTCTGCAGGCGCAGTCCCCCAGTCCGGAAGATCAGGAACAGCTCGAAAAACAGCTGAATGAATTGCAGAAACAGATCAGCGAACTGAAACAGAATCCGGAAATCAAACGGGAACTCCTGGCGGATGTCGAAGTGTATGCGAAAGCCGCCGAATGGATCTTACGACATAATGAGTTTTATAAACCGCAATATGTGAAAGATACATTCCAGGTTTTGAAAACCGGACAACAGAGAGCGGAACAGCTCAAAGCAGGAAAACCGGAATGGACTGAGCAGACGGGTACGGTCATTTTTGGGTACTACTCCAAGATCGATGGTTCCGTTCAACCTTATGCATTAACGTTTCCAGCTGACTATAAAGAAAAGTCCAGTCACCGCTGGCCGCTCCATGTCGAACTGCACGGTCGTGGCGGCAAACGCAATGAAGTCTTTTTCATTGCTCATCCCAACGGAAAAGGTCCCCGGAAAGATCATGACTGGTTACACCTCGATCCCTTCGGTCGTACGGACAACGGCTGGCGCTGGAGTGGAGAAGAAGATGTCCATGAAGCCATTGCCGACGTCAAGCGAAGATACCTGATTGACAAGCAGCGGATTACGCTGCGTGGCTTCTCAATGGGAGGTGCCGGTACGTGGCACATCGGCCTGCATTATCCTTCACTCTGGTGCGGCGTCGGACCTGGTGCGGGCTTTGTCGACTTTTATCAATATCAGAACTACAAAGACAAACTTCCCCACTACCAGGATAAGACACTGCATATTTACGATTCGATTGATTATGCCCTCAATGCAGCAAACGTTCCTGTGGTGACTTATGGCGGCGGCAAAGACAAACAGCTGGTTTCCAGCACCCGCATGGTCGAGAAAGCAAAATCAGAAGATATTGAAATCCCCCTGTATATCAGCCCCGATGCAGGTCACCAGTCGCGCATGCCCACTTACCAGAATTTCCTCGCCAAACTTCTGGAACACTCAAAGGAAGGTCGTCCCGCCTGGCCTGGCAAAAAACAGATTCGATTTATTACCTACACGCCTAAATTTAATGAATGCGAATGGGTTACGATCGAAGAACTTGACGAGATGTATGAGCCGACCCTCGTTGAAGGGGGCGTGGATGAAGAAACTGGTAACCTGATTCTGACCACAGAAAACGTAGCGGCACTTTCCATCGCTCGCAGTATTGCCCCCAAGGTGGAACTGGATGGAAATATGCTGCCACTCGAATCAGCGGCCAATGGCCTGCTGCCACAAGTCTATTTTGTGAAGAGCAATAACGGCTGGGATGTTTTGAAGTACGAAGATTCGAAGACGTTCATCGAAAACCCCAACCAGAGAAAACGCCACAATCTGCAAGGCCCGATCGATGATGCATTCACCCTGCCTTTCGTTTGCGTCAAGGGAACCGGCACCCCCTGGACTCCACAACTCAATGAGTGGTCAACTTCGGTATTATCTCTCTTTGAAAAAGAATTTGATAAATGGCTGAGAGCTGAAGTTCCCGTCATCAAAGATACAGAAGTCACCGATCAGGTAATTCAGGATAAAAATCTGATTCTGTTTGGCGATCCGGGCTCCAATGCCGTCATCGCCAAAGTGCTCGAAGACCTGCCAGTCGAATGGACCAAAGATCAGATTACGGTGAATGGTAAAAAGTATGATACTAAAAATCATGGCGTTGCCTTGATCTATCCCAATCCGTTAAACCCCAATCGCTATGTTGTGATCAATTCTGGTCACACGATGCATGAGAAAGACTTCCTGGCTTCCAATTCCTGGCTCTTCCCCAAACTGGGTGACATCGCCGTCATTCAATTTCAAAAACAGAAAGACGGCACCTTTAAAAATGAAACCGTCTGGGCAGAACTGTTTGACAGCAACTGGGATTTACCCTGAACCAGCGTTATCACGGTGTCGTCCTGACAGAAATCTGATGATATTTTTTGATTGGGGGCTGCGCGGACTGCCTGATCTACTAACATCTTCGGAGTGAATTGACATCAATCACGGTCTGTAAAGGTACGTTTTCTGCCCAAAACCTGCTTCTCTAATCACCATAACCTACTACGAACAATAGCCTTACAAACATATCCATTCAAAGTTCCCTTTCAGTTCAAACGAGAATGGACCCAGGCAGTCTCATACTCCCGGTTGTCATCGATTGATTCTTGAATCGATCTTGCTTCATTTTATGATTTTTCATAAAACGCGTGTCCTGTCTTTTCAAATACTCGTTACGGAATCAGTCTCAGCCTGATTCACAAACCCCCTTCACCTGATTCAACGTTTGGCACAAATATCGTGCTCCTCCATTAATTGAGCCCTTTACCTCAATGATCCGGGCAAAAAAATGAAGTATTTTCGGTTCAGCATGGTTTTCCCTGCTGTATTAATCTTTTTATCACTCAATGGCTGCAGCTCTGCACCAGGCAAACAGACGATGGCCTGGAAAGCTCCCGCTACGCCGTGGAAGTGGGGAAAGTCATTTACATCAAAGCCGAAAAGTAAAGAGCCCGAAGAAACAGAAACAACGGTCGCTGACGCCGAACAATCAGAGGAAAGCAAGCCAGTCTTAAAAATTGAACTCGCCGCCGATGACAAGGCACCCGCCAAAGTCGTCACCCATAATGCGGAACTGCTTGCTTACATCAATGAAGAACTGAAAGACGCATCTCCTCAGGAACGGAATCAATACCTGAGCAGCTTTAAAGGCGTCGATCCGGAAATGATCAAGAACATTCTCCGTACCCGGAGAATGGTAAACAGCATACAGCAGGAGCAACTTGCGAAGAGTGACACTGCTTCTCTTGCACAGGTTTCGCTCCCCGGACTGGGACATAGTGAGCCAGGCGATGCTGAAGCCCCCATCATCCAGGCCAGTGTTCAGCAACTACCGCCCCCCGGGCAGATTGCACCTGGTGTGAACCAGCCGGCCATGTCATCCAATCCGGTTCAACTTGGAAATCTGGAAGGAATCGGTGCCAGTCCTGAAAACGGAATGCCTGCCATGGGCCCCAATCAGGCCCAGGCTTATTCGGCATCACAAACCATCAGTCAGGGACTCAATCATATTCCCGTTGTAGGTCCCTTGAAAAATCGCCTGTCGACCGCATTTCAACAGGGAACGTCTGCTTTACAAAGCGGAATCTCTCGAACGAGCACGGCGATCATCGGACAGCAGGACAATGCCCCGCAAACGTTACCCTCTGCCAATCAACCAATGCAACCTGCCGTTCCACAGACGGTTGAACTGGCAGCGAATGCCGGCTATGCAAACCAGAATTTATCAAACCTGACTTCCGCAGATCAGTTACAGCAGCTGATCTCTGTAGCCGAAGCAGAAATCTCACAGCTGCAACCAGGGTCCACTCCGCCTGAAAAACAGAATTACATTGAACGGCACGTGTATATTCGCATGCTCTACCTCATGGCAAATCAGCATGAACGTGCACTCGAGGCCATCCCGGGAATTGATCCCGCTGACCAGGAATTCTGGCAACAGACATTCTGGGCCGTTGCCAATTATTTTGACCAGGAAGCGATCCCCGATCAGGCGGACAGGGCAACACAGACGGTGACACAACTGCGTCAGGCAACCGCAAGACTGCAGGAGAAAGCCAACCTCTCACTGAAAAACGTTGCCTTCTGTCATAAGATTAACAGTTTTGGAAGTTACGAACGCTTTGAACGCGACGAGTACACGCCCGGGCGTCCGGTACTTGTCTATTCCGAAATCGAAAACTTCACCAGCGAACTGACTGCAGATGGCATGTATCGCACACTGCTCAAATCCAAAATCCAGATTTTCAAAGCAGGTAGTAACGGAGACCTCGTGGCAGAGATTCCCTTTGATACCACAGAAGATCTCTGCCGTAATGTTCGCAAAGATTACTTCCACAGTTATAAGTTTGAAATTCCCAGAAATATTTCGCTGGGTCCTCATGTCATGAAACTGACCGTGGAAGACGAAATCAGCCAGAAAGTGGCGACCTATACTCAAAACTTTACGGTTCGGTAGACCTCAATGCGACACAGCTACCCGGTAAATCATTCCTGCTTTGACAGCACAGTCACAGCGTCTGCCAGCCTCGCTTCTTCCACCCGGCAGACATCCGCGAACGCCTTTCGCTGGAACTTTATGATCCGTTCCAAGCAGAACGACCAGCTCCAGTTTCATTCCGGCACGGAAGTAGAAACCCGACGGACGTTAAAAATGGCAAAGGTGGAAGCAGTGCTGTTCGTGGCCGACAGTGCACTTTCCACTCGAAAAATCGCACAACTCGCAACCCTTGCCAATGCCAGCGAGGCCAAAGAACTGATTGACCAGCTCAATGCGGCGCTCGAAGAGTCACACTCTGCATTTCATATCAAGCGAGTCGCCACGGGTTACCAGATGATGACACAGCCACAGTTTTCATTCTGGCTGAATAAGCTGCATCAGAGACAGGCGGCGCTGAAACTCTCGCCTCCCGCCATGGAAACGCTTGCGATCGTCGTGTACCGGCAACCCATCACCCGGGCTGATATTGAATCGATCCGTGGTGTGCAGAGTGCTGAAATGCTGAAACAGCTGATGGATCGCGGACTGGTAAGAATTGGCGGAAAAGACGATTCGCTCGGTCGCCCGTTTCTTTACGAGTCGACGCGCAAATTCCTGGAAATCTTTGGTCTGAAAAATCTGGATGATTTACCCATGGGTGAAACACTGCGCATCAGACCGGAAAAACCGGAACCAGTTGCTGAAGAAAATGAAGAGGAAACAGATCTGGAAGCTGTTTCTGAGGATGAAGCAGACCTCGACGAGGTCGTTGATGAAGTCGATTCGGAAGAATTTTCAGACGACGAAGACGAAGATCTTTCAGCCGCCTGACACAGAGTTGACAAACTATCGAACCCGTATCGATTCCTCTGTTCTTCTGTGGTGCTTTCTGGAGATGGCATCAATCTTGTCCCAGCCCTCACCCACGGTCCAGCGGTAGTTAAGAATACGCCGACCATTCACCTGTTCGGCTCTCAGCCAGAGCTCTTTCCCCTTTAAAGCTTCCGCATTGGGAATGTAATACAACTTACGGTCCTGCCCGTGTTTCAGTTCGGTAATAAATCGTTGCATACGCTTCATGTTCGGTATAAACAGGCTGCAGCGAAACTGGAGTGTCTCCAGAGGCGAAGTGTTGTTGACAATCACCTGTTCGATTTCCAATACGTTCCCCTCGATTTTTCGGTCTGTTACCTGAACCATAATATCGCCCAGCCCCACATGATAAGACCTGTGGACCCGAATCGAATATTTACGCTCTGCAAAGATATCAAAATCGATGGACACATCCTTCCTGCCCAGGCTCGCATTGGAAGGCAACGTCATGAAAGTTTCCAGTCGGAACTTTTCTCCGGCACCGGTATCGAACACCCATTCCTGTGGTTCCACTTCCCAACCCCGGGGTACATTCAAAACCGCTTTTCCTCGCACGCTCTGCATGAAGGTATTTTTCCCCAGCACCGCATCTGGATGGCCTCCGTATTCACTTCGAGATTTGCCGATCTCAAATTGAGCCGCCAGCCGCCAGTTGGCAATCTGCTGATTACACTTTCGCAGAATCATGGGAGAAGAAGTGACCGGTAACGTATGACGACGCGTGCTGGAATCACGCTCCAGAGAAATGCGTTTCCCCCAGATATCAGTGGCCACCACATCTTCCCCCAGATAAATCACCTCTTCAGTGGGTTCCTCATTCCAGACAACGATGATTGCTTCATCGTCTCGCATAAAGACATGATTGGTACTCTTGTTAGGCATATTGAAGGAACCCTGATACCGTGCCCCCTGCAACGCAATTGCCATTGTTCTCCAAGGCAGGAACAATAACGTGGGTGAGCCATTTCGATTGAGCAATCCAACCTGTTCGTCGAATACCGACGACGCGAAAATGGCATCTGCACCCAGGTATTTTGCGGTCACCATGCGTTTCGCAAGATCAATCCCCCGCTCTTCAGCCGTGTATTGATCTTTGGATAGCGGAGTGAGCGTCACCCAGCGCGGGCTGCCGCCAGGAGTCAAGCGGGCATTCTGAAGCTCATGTGCCAGTTCTCCCGGGGAGAGTCGTTCGGCATTATTAATGGATACGAAACTCTGGGGCATGCTGTCTGTCGGCAGGGGAGTCTTCCAGTCCCAGTGAATCCCAACATGGGTATCCCGCCCGATCAGATCCAGCTGCGACTTCACCTTTTTCAATGTTTCATTGAGATTCTGCAGCCCGATGAAACTGTTATCATCATCGCCTCCCAGCTGCCAGTAATTCACCAGCGAAGTGTAGCGGGCAAAAACCTCTTCCAGTGAAGGAGACCAGAAACTCGAAGGCATTGTGAAGATCCCGCTCACTCCCAGCCAGTCTTTGGCAAACTGTGATCGCAGTTTTTTGGGAGGATGGTTCAGCAGTCCCACAGGAGTAATTCCCCGACTGGAAAACTGGTCCAGCATTTCTGCAACCTGGCTCGTGCGATGAATATCAGCGGATTCCATGACATTCCAGAGCGGATATTTGATCCAGTTAATTCCTGCCTGGGCTGCAATCTCCGGCAGTTCTTTGACAGGTAAATTTTCGTCTTCCTCAGAGATCGTCCAGCCAAATTCACCTGTAGACCTGGGCGTGACCAGATCAATCACGGCAAAGGTCGTTTTCTTTTCCAGAATGGACTTCTGATCCCTGACCAGTTTGGATCTGACTTCATAAAAGCCATACTCCATCGGCTGTAAACGCCAGACCTCCGTATGATTATTCCCATCGAGTAAACGGCTGTTTTCAACAATCTTGACATCTTCCGGTCTGGTGACGAGCGCCAGCGAAGAGTCTGCAATGTGTCGATTCGAATTGTCGACCAGTTCCAGATCCAGTCGATACTTGTTATCCGGATTCAAACCACTGATGCGACTGCTCACCCGGATCTCAGCAGAATGATCCACAAAATGGCGATGGTAATTATTGAGAATATCCAACTGGGGTAAGCTGCCTACCCACAGATCATCAAACCAGATATCCCCTGAAATGTCTTTCTGATCGTTATGCGCGACATGACAACCCAGCACGATGAACCGGACATTCGCCTGGGGAGTCAATGGCCCCAGCGTCACTTCAACCCAGTCCTTATGGGTTCCTGAAACAGGTCGGCTGACAAAATGCTGTACGCGCTGCCGCTTATGATCCAGAAAGGAAACCGAAATCAATGCAGCGTCATGAACTAATCTTTGTGTTTTCACATAGCCGCGAAATACATAAGCATGATCCGCGTCGATTTTTTCTGGGGGGGAATAAATCGTGGCATGCCCCCCGTTCACCGCAATGTGCAGACTCTGCTGACCTGTATGCCCCAGATTGCGATCGATTCTCACATCGACATATTCCGGGTATCCGGGCCCCTTGCGTCTCGACCAGTCATCCGGCAGATCGTCGAAGTCCTGGTCCTGCCTGGTTTCAAACGAATAAGACAGAACGGGTAACGTATCTTCCACGAGATTACCCTCAACAGGTAAACCGGCGAGTAATGCAAGGTAGCAGGTCGCAAGCGATGACAGTATCATGGAAGGTTTCCGAACGGGATTGTTTCTCTTTAATCAAGATCGACCATTTTTTGGTGGAATCTCAATCAGGAAGAGAGTGAGAAAGCCCATTTTCCGGATCCTGATCTGATAACGCGGAGAGATCATTCTCTTTTCACAGACAGTTAGATAAACTTTGCCAGTCAATCCGATTGCCGCAGTTATTCCGCACAGTTAAAATGACCGTAAACAGCTTGCTTTAAGGAAAATAATGTCACGCTTTAAACTCGCAGTCGCGACCCGCAGCTTTGGTCTGCCCATCAAACGCGCTATTAAAACAGCCGCTCAGATCGGTGCGCGCGGAGTACAACTCGACGTTCAAAATGAAATTTCACCTGCTTCATTTGGTCCTTCCGGAGAACGACAGTTCTGCAAGCTGCTGGAAGAATTTAACCTGTCTGTCGCCTCCCTCCGCTTACCGGCCCGTCGCACACTCGTTGATCCTGAATTCCTTGATGAACGCATCTCACAAATCCGCTCTGCTTTGGAATTCGCCTGGCGGATGAAAGCACCCTGCCTGATCATTCATCCCGGAACAATACAGTCTACCGACAACAGTCATTTTCCGATGATCTGTGAGGTCCTGAATGATCTCGCACGACATGCCTCACACATTGGTACCGACCTCTGCATCGCCTGTGAACGGAACTCTTCTGACGTCATCCGGGAATTACTCTCTCATGTCACCGCCGGGTTCATCGGCATCGACTTTGATACTGCTGAAATGGTTTACACGCGCCAGGATCCTGAAAAAACGATTCGTGAACTGTATACCTGGATCAAGTCTTACCGGTTGCGCGACGCCGTGCGGGAAATGGATGGAGAAGGCTCTGAAGTCCCCCTTGGGAAAGGCATGGTCATGTGGGATCAGTTCCTGCCTCTGGTCCTGGAAACCGGTTATCAGGGATGGCTGACCGTGGATCGCACCCAAGGTGAACGAAAGCTGGAAGATTGTCGCAGCGGCATTTCCTATCTGAACTCACTGCTCCCCTGATCTTCTGATTCTCAAAATTGATCGCGAGCTTATGTCACTTGCAGAACCTGAAATACTTTCCGTTACCGAAACTACTCGCCAGATTAAAAATCTGGTAGAGGCGAACTTCCCTTACGCATGGGTGGTCGGAGAAATTTCCAACTGCACCTTCGCCAGCTCAGGCCATGTCTATCTGACTTTGAAAGACGACTCTGCCCAGCTCAGAGCCGTCATCTGGAAACGGACTGCCTCACGATTGAAGTTCCAGATCGAAGATGGCATGGAAGTCGTCGCAGCCGGACCGGTCGAAGTCTATCAGGCGCGGGGAACTTATCAGCTCAATATTGAACAACTGCTGCCGCAGGGCGTGGGAGCGCTGGAATTAGCGTTTCGTCAGATGCAGGAAAAGCTGGCAGCGGAAGGCCTGTTCAATCCCGAGCACAAACAACCGATTCCGCAGTTCCCGCGAAAAATTGCCCTGGTAACCAGCCCCACCAGTGCGGCTGTGCGCGACATGCTGCAGGTGATCACACGACGCTGGAAAGCCGCCGACCTGATCATCGTACCCGTTGCCGTGCAGGGTGAGGGAGCCGCCGAACAGATTGCCGCGGGAATAGAGACTGCCGCCCGCATTCCCGGAGTAGACACTATTATCACCGGACGCGGCGGAGGCAGCCTGGAAGACCTGTGGGCCTTCAATGAAGAAGTGGTAGCCCGCGCCATCTTTGCCTGTCCAATTCCCATCATCAGCGCAGTCGGACACGAAATTGATATCAGCATCGCCGATCTGGTCGCAGACCGTCGGGCATTAACACCGAGTGAAGCTGCTGAACTCTCTGTTCCACTGCAATCCGATGTTCTGGCGACGTTGACGCACTGGCAGAACCAACTCGTCACCAACCTGAAACAACGCGCGCGACAGGTTCGTCTGCAACTCGATGCGATTGCCGCCCGCCCTGCTTTGACCCGCCCGTTCGATATGATTCACCAGCGGGCTGCACAGGCCGATGAACTGGATCGCAGACTGAAACGCAGCACTCGTGAAATGATTTCCCGATTTCAAATGGAAACGCGACATCTGGCCTCGGCGCTCGATGCATTGAGTCCCCTCAAAGTTCTGAACCGGGGATACAGTATCACACGCAGGGAAACAGACAATGAACCCGCAAAATTACAAATCGTAAAATCAATCAGTGAGGTAAAGTCCGGCGAAGTGCTTCACACACGCCTCTCCGACGGCACAATTATCAGCCAGATACAGGAAACCCGGGAAGACGACTGATGGATTCCTGACACTTTTATACTCAGTAAATCATTTTGATATTTAAAGATTTTAGTTATGGCAAAGAAAAAAGCAGCACAGACAGAAGAACCCCTCTTCGAAGAATCACTGGCGGAACTGCAGGAGATCGTCTCCACCCTGGAAGAAGGAACCGCAGGTCTGGAAGAATCGATGGAACACTTTGAACGCGGAGTTAAACTGCTCCGTTCGTGTTACCAGTCTCTGGAATCAGCCGAGCAGAAAATTGAAATCCTGACCCGCGTCGATGAAGATGGCAACCCGGTACTGGAAGATTTCGACAGCACGGCTTCCATCGACACAAAGGGACCTGCCAAAACAGGACGCCGCAAAAGCAGTTCCCCCAAAAAGGATTCGGATGAGAACGACCGAACTTTGTTTTAGTCTGATGGTAAACAGTATCAGACAAAGTAGACTTTCATGACACATTCATTGAAACAACTGGCCATCGATGTCGGCAATAGCCGCATCAAATTTGTGATTCTGCAAACGGACCTTCCCGTTCAGGATCCCATGCAGCTGCCTCTGGTAGAGCACGCGGTCTCGACGGCTATTGAGGAGCCGGTCCCCTGGGAGCAGATCAGTAACTGGTTTGGCGATCAGCCTCTGGAAGACTGCCAGAGTGTCGTCGCTGGTTCAAATCCACGCGGAATCAAAAAGGTCGTTTCGGCCTGGGCACTGGCTCCACTTCCGTCCCCCCTCGAAGTATTCAACACAAAAGATTTCCCTCTGGTCATTGAAGTAGACGAGCCGCGCAAAGTGGGGATTGACCGGTTGTTAAACGCGGTCGCCGCCAATAGTTTGCGTCATAAAAACCAAGGTGCGATTATCGTCGATACCGGCACCGCGACGACTGTGGACGTCGTCTCGTCGGAAGGTCACTTCGTGGGAGGATCGATTTTACCTGGCTTTGAACTTTCGGCAAAATCCCTGCACGATTATACGGCACTCCTGCCACTCATTCCCGTCGCTGATCTGCGTCAGGAAGAACCCGTTGTTCTGGGAAAACATACGACAAACGCGATTCGCAGCGGCTTATTCTGGGGACAACTCGGCGCAGTACGGGAACTGATTCACCAGTTCCAGAACCATTCCCTGTTCCACAGCAGTCAGGAATCACCACTGGTTCTGCTCACTGGCGGAGGCTCCTCTTTGCTGGCGCCGCACCTGGATGAACTGGTCCGGTTCGAGCCCTTATTAACACTGCAGGGCCTGGCGATCGTCGCACAAAAAATCAGCGGGATCAGATAAATCAATATGCCTTCATCGATTGAAAATCAACATTCAGATTCCTGCGCAGCCGCACTCTTAACACCCCGCGGTCGAGGTGCCGTCGCGACAATCCGCGTCACGGGAGAATTGATTTCGGTCGCTGCCGCGATCAATGCCTGCTTCCATGCCGCCAATCAGAAATCACTGGAAGCACAACCGCTGAATCGAATTGTCTACGGACTCTGGGGGCAAGGCAGTAATGAGGATCTGGTGATCTGTCGGCTCGATCAGAATACGGTCGACATCCACTGTCACGGTGGGATGGCTGCTGTTGAGCGAATCCTCTCTGATCTGGAAATCAATGGCTGCTCACGAAACAGCTGGGAGCAGCTGGCGAAATTCACCAGTACCGAATTGGCTGTCGAACTGCAGGACAGACTGACTGCGGCGACGACATTTCGAACCGCAGAAATATTACTGCGTCAGTCAGAAGGCCTGTTAAAATCAGCGTTCGAAAAACTTCTGCCTGGAGAGGGCCAAGCGTTTGATGCAGCACAATATCAATCGCAAATCGAACAACTGCTGCACTGGGAACAATTCGGCATTCACCTGACTTCCCCCTGGCGTGTGGTTCTCGCCGGCCGTCCAAATGTGGGTAAATCGAGCCTGATCAATGCGATCCTTGGTTATGAACGCTCTATTGTATTTAACGAAGCTGGCACGACCCGGGATGTACTCACAGCGACGACCGCCATTGAAGGCTGGCCGGTTCAGTTTTCCGACACTGCGGGAATTCGCGAGCAGGCTGACGAACTCGAAACGACGGGAATCAAGCGTGCAGAACAGATGATGAATTCCTCGGATTGCAATCTCGTTCTGATCGACGTCAGCCAGCCGGAACAGGCAGACGACCTGCGACTCATCTCACAATGGCCGGATGCCATTATCGTCGCTCACAAAACGGATCTTCCACACCGCTGGAAACAACCACTTCCCAGCGGTGCCATCGCTGTTTCCTCAATCACCAAATCAGGAATTGATCTCCTGCTGAAACGATTGATTCAAAAACTCATTCCGGAAGTTCCCGAGCAAAATTCACCCGTGCCTGTCACCTCACGTCAGCTTCAAATCTTACATCGCGCGCTGCAGGCACTTAATCAATCAGACCAGTCTGTTTACACCAGTCTGATTCAGCAATTACTGTCTTAGATCCTTCCGAACTACTTTTCTGATTGAGTCTTCAGAGTCTGTTTCCACTGCTGCAATGCCATCATCAGATTCCCCTGCGTCCACAACAGTGGAGTAATATCGTTCGGCACGTATCGGCCTTTTTCGAGGTAATACGATTCAGGACATTTATACGGGCCAAACACAGATTCACTGGTCGTGAGTTGACTGAGTGAACGATCCAGGTGAAAACGCTGCTTGTCAAAATCATCCTGACTTTCTGACTGTAGAAAGCGTTGACCATAGATCACCGACATGACAGAATCAAAAATGCACCATTGCGCTTCCTGTCCGGGTTTCAACAGTTTATCCCGACTGGACTGATCGTCGCTGAAATCAACTGTGCGATCGTCTTCGCCCAGCATTTCTTTGTAGTCGGCACACCAGTAAGAATCCCCCAGGTAACGACGGATTCCGTACTCGCCCATTAAATGAGATCGAACATCTTCCATAATCGTTTCAGCCAGTTCCCCCTGTACCAGGCCCAGCGGGAAAATCAGGAACAGCAGCGCACCATCATACTTGCGTGACAGCAAAGGATCTGCCTGAATACACTCTGCCGGCAGGATGTCATCCAGAGCAGCCTGCCCCTGTTGAATCAATGAGTCGACGGCGTCCGCAGAAACAGGAGTTCCGAGATAAGAAAACTGACTCCAGGATTCACTCTGATCCAGATAACGCTTCAGCATTTTCAATCCACTGACCACAGTGCCGATACTTGAGGCTTCAATCTTCCGGGCCTCTTCCCAGTGACCACTGTCTGCATCTTCCCAGAAGCGAATCGATTCGAAGTACCGCACGAAGGACGCCAGTAAGTCCAGTGTCCCCGACACGGGTTCCAGTTTTCCCTGTGTCAGCATCAGGCAATAGAACCAGACGTAGTAACCCAGCGCGTCATTTTGTGCATGTGCCCACTTCTCATCAATCTCGCCCAGTGTATTGCCATCAAAGCGAATATGAGGGCGTTTCATGACTTCCCTGTGACTTGCCTGTCCGGAAATAATCTGGTCAAACCGATCCCGGTGCTTGAGAAAATACTCTGTTAAAGTTGAGATTGCTTTGCACGCTGGTCCGGATTTGCCCACTGCATTTAACGCATGTGCGACATGAATATTATCTCGCACCCAGATACTCTGATAACCGGTTGATTCATGAGCAATCGCTGCCGGAAACAGGCCGTTCTCCAGAGCAGGAAAAGAGAATGTCCCCTGTTCTTCCAGAAAACCGACCAGTTCTTCCGTTTCAGCGACCGTTTGAAGTGATTTTTTAAGAGAGCGAAAGCGTTCGTCATCCATGAGAAATACCTGTAATAAACTTGAAATAATCGAAACAGATAATAATGCAGCCCGGAACAATCCGTGTATTGATCGCGCTACGCGCCCCGAATTGTGAAAGAATTGGCTTCAAATTGCAACGGCAGGTGCACTGAAGTGCCAGATTCTGAAATGTTGCAAAAAAACAACCACGTTGCAAAAAATCACCTGTCAATAGTCAAAACACCTCCCCAATCTGCGCTTCTGGTCCTGATTCCATTCATTTTTTCCAGTCCAGCAGTATCTCCAACCAGTATTACCGTTTCGATTTTCAGATTCCGCCAAGAAGTAACTCCCGCATCTCTCCGCAGCCAGAAACAGGTATAACAATTGCTTATTTCAGAGTTCTCGTTGTCTGTTTCTCGATCTCTGCACTCTTTTTGATGAGTTGATTCCGTTCATGAAAGGTCCCTGGCAGTCATTACAACGGTCGCATCAGATCAGCATTCTGCTCCTGTTATTGATGTTCTCAGGTATGGTGATCGCACGTTGGAACCAGCTCTATTTCTTTACACCTGACAGCGCCCGCTATGTCATCATGGCCAAATCGCTGGTCAACGGAACGGGGTATCGTGAAATCGATACGCCCGGCGAGCCGCTCTATGCCCATCGCCCTCCGGGAATGTCCCTGCTGTTATCACCGGCCGCGCTGATTGCCCCCTACAATGTCATCCTGGCAAAAGCCACTGTCTGGCTGACAGGACTGGTGATGTTGACACTGCTCTATCTCTATGTCCTGCGTCTCCAGAATCCGGAGCAGGATCGATTTTACTGGCCTGCCATTCTGATCGCCGGCATGGTCGCCATTAATCCTTACACCCTGTTCTTCTCTACCCTTGTCATGAGTGAAATTCCCTTCATGGCCTGCACACTGGTAATTCTGTACCTGCTGGCTGTTCAACCCGAATCGCCCGGGAAAGGGAAACTGGTACTGTTTACCTGCCTGCTGATTTTTCTTCCGTTTTTAAGAACGATCGGTATTGCTCTGGTTCTGGCCGTCGGAGTCTGGGCCCTCTTTCGCAGAACCCGCTGGCAGTGGCTGATTGGTGTGGCCTGTTCTCTGTCTGCAACTGGTTTCTGGATGTTCCGTAACTCCGCGCTGAAAAACAGCGGTTATGTCTCTGTAGCCCTGCAGGAAATTAAATCACAGGGCCTTGTGGGCACGGTCTTCAGCATCCTGCAGCGATGCCAGACTCACTTCGACAGCTTCTGCCAGAAACTGTTTCCTGACATGCCTGGAACAATGCCACGTTATTCCCGCATGATACTTGATGAAAACAATATTCTACCCGGACCAGCCGGGGTTTATCTGATTCTCGGTGCGCTTGTACTCGCGATCTCATGTTACGGGATGTTCAAACGGCGTCTCCAGGGAGGAACCGTCACGTTCTGGTACCTGGTCTTCAGCCTGGGAATCCTCTCCCTCTGGCCCTGGATGCAACAGCGGTTTACTCTGCCACTTCTACCTGTCGTGCTGGCTTTTCTACCTGCAGGCTGGGTCGCATTTTCAAATCACTTTGAAGTTTCCCGACCTGTGATTCGCAAAATACTGGTTGCCGGCTGCTCACTGTTACTGTTGCTACTGGCTGGCTGGCAACTGAAAACGGATAGTGCATTGATTCACGCGAATCTGAAAATGATCCAGGACCCTCAGAATTTCTACAAAGATCATCTCCCTCCGAACCAGTTCAGTAACTGGACTGCTGCCGGCACATGGATCAGAGAAAATACGAACCCCGATGCAAGACTGATTACACGACGTGCTGATGTCGCTACCACAGGACATCGTTATCAAAAGCTGAACTTTTTTGAAATTACGAATGCGGAAAAGTTACACAAAGAGATTCAGAATTTACCCGCGGATTACCTCGTCACTTTCAGTCGGGATACAGTTTCGGCATTCCCCTGGCATCTTCTTGATCAGGATCTCGTTTATCGCATGACACCGGTCTATGACGAACAGGGGGTGATGATTCTCAAGCTGGAACCGAACCGCAGCGGTACGATTCGCAATCAATACTGGCATCCCGATGACTCTCTCAAGCTGGCACGCGCAGCCATTGAAAAGTTCCCTCATCGTCTGGCGTTTCAGGTTGCCTATACACAACAACTGTTTGCTGCCGCACACTATGATGAATTAATCAGTTATGTCGACACACTGCAGCAACAGCAGATTGCCGACGTCAGACTGACGAACCTGCTGGCCTGGTCGTATATTAAAACGAAACAATATCAGAAAGCAGTTCGTGAATTCGAACGGGCCTTTTCGATGCCGGATCAGAAGATGCTCCGTCGCGATCTCGTCAGAGGTATTAACCTCGCACATGAGACGCTGGAAGCCAGCTATCAGGCAGGAGCAAAAGAGGAGCAGCCTGTAGCGCAAAATCAGCATTCTGATTTACAACTGGCTGAGAATTACCTGCGTTTATCCGAAATCACGAATGCCGAACAGACACTTGTCAGAGCCCTGAAGCAGTCCTCGGAATACCCGGAAGTGAAAGGCAAACTACACTCCCTGCTCGCGCGAGTTTATCTCGCGAAAGGCCGTACAGATGAAGCCATCCAACAGTTAAAGAATGCCGTTACTGCGGGAGAAACGGACGCTTCCCACACCTTGCGCATGCTCCAGCTGGAAGAAAAAACCGAGCATCGGTTAAAAATCCCACAAAAAAAACATGATGCAAAATCTGAACAGCTCACTTCAGAAACGCTACAGGACGTAGTGACACTGGTTGACTGGTATCAGTCATACGGCGTGCCCGGCCAAGCACTCAGCCTGCTGGAACAAACGAATGCCTTGTTCCCGAACCAGCCGGAGATACTCAGGTTACTGCTCCAGCTTCAGCTGTTTTACGCTCAGACCAGCGATGCCGAAAAGACACTCTCTCAACTGACCGGACTGACACCTGACAGCCAGAATTCAGAGGGAATGCTGAATCAAATTGAAGCATTGAAAAAGCGTCCCCGTTTCTAAAACACAACCATCAATGCTTCCGCATGGGTTATTTTCAACTCGATCAGGCACGGACAAAATCCGGGGGTAGAATTAATAAGTCTATAGAAAGTTGCGGGCCGGCAACGGGGGGGCGTTCGATGGAACTCTGGATAGATGGCTGGCTGGATTATCTGCTCAATGCCTGGCAGAACGCAACGGCGACTGATTATCTGCTCTTGATGGTCTGTGTGATTGTCATCGGTGGAATCTTTAACATCCACCGCAGCAGCACACGTTAATCAGTTCTCGTCAATCAGTTCGACGCACCATTCTTCACCGGCATATCCGACAATGTCTCCCGGTGCGAGTTGTTTGCGGCGGCGCGTTTCTACGATGCCGTTCACAGTTACTTCGCCGCCCTGGATGACGACTTTTGCATGCCCGCCGGTTTCCACGGCTGCCTGAAATTTCAGGAACTGATCCAATCGAATGGGGCGACGATCTTCTGATGTCATTTCGTTACTTTTTCTCAGGTGAGGGATTCTGTTTCGTTTTCTTCTTTTTAGGCTGCCAGTTTTTTTTCAGTTTCTCAAGCTCCTCAGCCGTGGGTGCTTTGAAAGCAGCATCCTGTGGAGTCTCTGAGACAAGTGAACTGGTATCGCCTGTTTTCTTCTGCCAGTCTTTCATCGCCGACCATAAACGATCCGTGTGAGACTGACAGGCAGACTGTCCAAATAAATTACTGGTTTCCTGGGGGTCATTCTGTAAATCGAACAACTGTGATTTATTAATCTGCGGATAGGTAATCAGTTTCCAGCGATCATCACGCACAGAGCGTTGCACATCTTTGTAAGCGGTAAACAGAGTCTCCCTGATTTGCGATTTCTCACCTGCCAGCACAGGCCACATGCTTTCGGAATCCAGTCCCTGTGGAATGTCTGTCCCCACCATTTCACAAACCGTGGGAAAAATATCGTAAAGATAAACCAGCGCATCACTCTGGCCATGCGGAATCCCCGGTCCCGAAAAAATCAGTGGTGACTTCATACTGTGTTCATACAGGCTCTGCTTTCCCATCAGTCCGTGGCTGCCAATCGCCAGACCGTGATCGGAAGAAAAGATGATGATCGTATTGTCGTACTCTCCACTCTCTTTTAAGGCTTTTAAAAGTCTCCCGATATGACCATCCAGTCCAGTAATATCTGCATAGTAATCATGGAGATGTTTTTTTATTTCCGCTTCAGTGCGGGGGAAGCCTGCCAGCAGTTCATCGCGCACTACCTGCTCTCCGTTATTAAAAGGATGCAGAGGCAGATAATTTGCGGGCAACGGAATCTCTTCACGTTGATAAAGATCCATATATTCCTGGTCAGCAACCCGGGGATCGTGAGGGCAGGCAAACGCCAGGTACATGAAAAAAGGCTGCTCGTTCTTCTTCTGCAGAAACTCAATCGCATTATCAACGATCTCTTTACCAGGCTGCCCCAGCATTCGCGCCTGGTTATCATTCAGATATTTCGACTGATCAAAGCGTTTATGAATTTCGGCAGCCGTATTCCCTTTTTTACCATGATGGTAGGTGTAGTACCCGGCCGCTTTCATGGAATCCGGGAAATTCGGTTTATCAGCAGAAACATAGCGTCCTGTCCAGCGAAAGTAAGTTCGTCCACTGAGCAGCATGTTTCGACTGCAGACACAAACCGCGCCGGAATTACTGCCCAGGCAATATGCGTTGTTGAAGACAAAACCACTATGAACCAGTTGATCCAGGTTGGGAGTTTTGATCAGGGGATTGCCCAAAGCATGAATCGTGTCCGCGCGTTGATCATCCGTGAATAAAAACAGGACATTCGGATTTTGTTTTTCAGCAGCAACCAGGGGGCTGCTGGTGAATGCGGTAAAACAGAGTACGAAAAATAAAGCCCAGGAATCTCTGTGCCGAAAACTCATGAATGCCTCCAAGATTGAGCGTCAATCTGGTATCCTGAAAGTTGATTGATCATCGATCGAATTTAACCTGTTCAATATATAGCAAGGAACGACCAAATGCCAGAAGCAGCCCCTCCCGCAGTTTATGATCCCGTCAGCATGATCAGGCCGAAACGAAAAATTACCGGGATCTCTGCCGTTCTGCTCCCCTATCTGGAATCCGGTGAAATCGACCGCGAATCACTTTCCGCTCATATTTCACGAACCGCCAGCGTCGGCATCACGCCTGCTGTGAATATGGATACAGGTTATGTCAATCTGATCGACGAACCGACCTTTATTGAGGTCTTGAAGGTCACACAACAGACCCTGAGTGGCGGCCCGTTCGTTGCGGGAGCCTTTGTCTCCGATCAACCTGGCGCCGCTTTTGACGCCGCCGGTTACCAGAGGAAGATTGATCTGATTCAGTCTCATGGGGGAATACCTGTGATCTTCCAGTCCTTTGGTCTGGTAGAACAGTCACCCGATCAGATTATCGCCTCTTACCAGACCATCGCCGAAAATACCGACCGTTTTATCGGCTTCGAATTAACCCGTGATCTGGCGGCGTTCGGCTCCGTTTACGACCTGGATACCTACGAAGCACTCATGGAAATTCCCCAGTGCATCGGTGCCAAGCATTCCTCTTTTCATCGGGAACCGGAATGGGAACGCCTGCAGCTGCGTGACGCGAAACGCCCCGATTTCAAAGTTTTCACAGGAAACGACTTTGGCATCGATATGATCCAGTACGGCAGCGATTACCTGCTGGGCTTGAGCACCTTTGCCCCTGATCTGTTTGCCAGACGCGATGCCCTCTGGGCTGCCGGCGATCCCGCCTTTTATGAACTGAACGATCAACTGCAATACCTGGGCTACTTCACCTTCCGCAGCCCTTCCCCTGCTTATAAGCACTCAGCGGCGCAGTTTCTCTACTTGCGGGGCTGGATTAAAACAAACCAGACTCACCCCCACAGTCCGACCAGACCCGAAAGCGATATCGAAGTATTGCGCGAATTGGGACAGCGACTCAATGTCATTGATTAATCAAAAACTCCCCATTACCGGACCAGTAATGGGGAGTTTTATTTTATTTTCAATGATCAATCCGGATCACGAATCAGCCAGAGGCTCTTTCTTTTCGGTGATCACAGGGAGTTCCTGTGATTTTTCAGCATTGATCTGAGTATATTCCTGCCATTTTTCTGGAACATTGTCCTCATGAAAAATCGCCTCAACCGGGCATTCAGGCACGCAGGCTTCACAATCGATGCACTCATCGGGATTGATGTATACCATTGATTCCCCTTCGTAGAAACACTCTACGGGGCAAACCACGACACAATCTGTATATTTGCAATTGAAGCAAGCCTCTGTAACCACGTGTGCCATGAGTTTTCCTTTCTGGACATTACTCTGAAAAATAGGCAAAAACTGCTCGAAGCCTTTTCAGAGATTATAGGCTTCTGCTATCAAAAAACTACCAGTCCTGCAAAAACTGCCTTTTTAAAAGGATCGGCAGGAGTGGTATTTAGTGTTATATAGTCGATTTGGGAATATTGTTTCAACCTCGAACTCTCGATTCATATTAGATCTCGCAAAATCACGTGTCAAGACTGCAAAAATCTCTCTAAATCTTGAGTATGCTACTACTATCGGCAATCCCCGGAGCAATCATTGGCTGATTGCCGAATTCGCTGTCTGAGGCCGTTTTGAGCCCCGAATCACACGATCCAGTTTTCAGTTCGACACATATTGACACAAACGGGTTCTCAACCTAATCTACCGACGAAATATCGATCTACGATTGAGAATTCCAGGATGGAACCCCCCTCAAGAGAATCGATCTCTCAATGTCTAACCTGATAATTTGGTGTACCAAATCTCTCAAAACTACCAGTTTGACCGGTTTTTGAGCACGGAACTCCCCGGATTCCCATAGCGAATGGAGTCGCTGAATGACAAACAACACCCCCACCCCAGTCCCTTTCATCAATCTTGTCGCACAATACCAGAGAATCAAATCGGAGGTTCAGGAAGCGGTCCTGAAAGTATTCGATGATCAGGCCTTTGTCCTGGGTGACGAAGTTGCCGAGTTTGAGTGTGATATTGCCGAATATTGCGACTCCCGAAATGCGATCGGGGTTGCCTCAGGTACAGATGCCTTACTGCTGGCTCTGATGGCACTGGAAATCGGTCCCGGTGATGAAGTCATTACCAGCCCCTTTACCTTCTTTGCAACGGGCAGCTGCATCGCTCGCGTCGGTGCCACCCCCGTGTTTGCAGATATCGATCCAGTCAGCTTCAATCTCTGTCCGGAATCTATTGAAAGCAAAATCACGGATCGGACGAAAGCCATCATGCCAGTCCATATCTTCGGACAATGTGCCGATATGGAACCGATCTGGCGCAATGCCGTTCGCAACGGCATTCCCGTGATTGAAGACGCAGCCCAGGCAATTGGTGCTGAATATCGTGGACGCCGTGCCGGCGTTCTGGGTACGGTTGGTTGCTTCAGTTTCTTCCCGACCAAGAATCTGGGTGGGGCCGGTGATGGCGGATTAGTAACAACAGACGATCCAGATCTGGCAACACGCATCCGACGCTTACGGGTTCACGGCGACCTGGGCGGCTACCAGCATGCCGAAATCGGAATCAACAGCCGACTGGACGCGCTGCAGGCAGCGGTGCTGCGTGTCAAACTGCGTCACCTTGATCAGTGGACGACTGAGCGTCAGGAAAACGCCAGACGATACAATGCCCTGTTCCGGCACTATCAGCTGCTGGACTGTGTCGAACCTCCGACAGTTCTCCCCGATCGACGACACGTTTACAACCAGTACAGTGTCCGGGTAAAGGGTGGCCAACGGGATAAGGTACTGCAGGATCTCCGCGAAAAGCAGATCGGTTGTGCAATCTATTATCCGCGTCCGCTGCACTTGCAGCAGTGTTTTGAATACCTGGGCTGCAAACCAGGCGATCTTCCTCAAACGGAACTGGTCACCAGCGAATGTCTGGCCCTGCCGATCTTCTCGGAATTAACGGAAGTTCAACAGGAAACAGTAGTTCGTGGAATCGCCCAAAGTCTGGGACGGCTCTCTTCGCCGCAATTCCCCACGCTGTATTCAGATACACCGCAAATCTCAAAAGCGGCCTGAACCGAAAAAACGAACCAAACCTCATACTTTATCCCACAGGTTTCATCTCGAAATCTGTGGGATTTTTTTATGGCTTGTGACAAGCAGAGATCGCTGACTTCAAACCAGGCACCAGACTCAGCCTATTTTACATAACCGGACAATCAGTCGTTGCACCACTCGAAAAATCATTAAAAAAGGGAGGGAATTTCCACCTGAATGAGATTCGTCGTGTAGATTTAAGGAGATGAAATTAATTTCCTGCATTGATGTGCAAAGCATCCACGACATTATCCAAACTCCTGCCATAATACTGATTCTGATCGGCAGTTAAGGAGATCACATGCCGACTCGATTTCGAAGTACAACAATTCGATTGCTGGTGGCCTTGATTCTCATTGGCCCTGCCCTGGCTCTGTTACGCGCAGAGGAAGCCCGCAACGAACCTGACCCGACTGCCAGTAAGACGGCGATTGCCCTCAATTACTGCCGTGCCTCATTCTACCGTATCAAAAAATCGGGCACGAAAGAGGTCATGTTCGAAGAGCGGGAAAAGATTCTGAACAATCTGAATCTGAACGGTATCGGAGACGAGAAAGTCGTCAAACTTTACTCTGCTGTTCTGGACGAAATCGGTCAGGTGGAGATCGCGGAACAGGAACGGGAATACTTCAAGAATAAGCACAAGTACCACGCACGTCAGAAAATCGCCACCAATGCCCTCGCATTAACAACCGATGTGTTAACGCTGCAGTTCGGCAGTGCCATCCGTAACGGGGCCAACAGCTGGTGGGATTATCGAAATGTCGAAGCCCAGAAAGATCTGGACGTCTGGAAAGTCGATAAAGAACGGATGGAAGCGGTTATTTCCCGCTCCACTCTGTTTCTGGATACCTTCTGGAAACTGGCCCAGGAAAAAAAGATTCCTGATGACTGGTTGATTCGTGATGACGACCTTGAGACCCTGGATCAGGCGATGCAGGAGCCGAACCCGCGCGTCCGGCTGCGAATTTTAAAACGCCTGGAACGCTTTATGAGCCATTACCCGCCGTACTGGTATTATGTGGCGCGCACGCAGCAGGCCCAGGGTCAGCTCTTTGCTGCCTCGCATACTTACACCGAACTGGCAAACCTGGGCGATGGATACTTCCGCCGAGATGACATGCTGGCATCAGGGACCGCGAATCTTGCCGGCATCCGCGATTACCTGGGACAGCCGGACGCCGCGAAAATGGCGCTCAAATCTCAGACCTACTCCAGCGATGTCTGGGAAGCGAACCTGCTCTGCTCGCGCATCCTGCAGAAGTATCAGCAACCTGAAGAAGCGGAAGAAGCGATTCTACGGAATCTGGATGTCGATCTGGAGACAAACCAGAGTTCGGTCGCTTTGCTTTCACTCTATTATGCCACTAACGATAAAACGAAAATGATGGCACAATTGAACCAGCCCAAAATCGTGCAGGCTGTTCCCGTGCCGACATTGATTCAATGTGCCATGTTCCTGGGAGCAGACAGGATGCCGCCTGTCGCTGCTTCTCAGATCGCCTCTTCGCTGTACGTCTACCCTCAACTTCATTTTGGGGCAGATGATATCGTGATCGCCTCGACCGGTAACTGGCATCTGCATATGTCGAATGCAGAATTAATCATGGCAAATAAAACTTATACGCGTCCAAGACTGGCAGCCGGCAAAAATGAAATACACGCCCGCTTTGAGCGCGTGGCGGAATTCGGGAACCCGCTCGGAACGATGAATGTGGCCTACTCGCAACCCAGGCTGCGGTTAAAGTATCCGGATGGCTCCAGCCTGGAACTGATGCTGTCAACGGCGCCACAGGATCGTAGCCAGCCGGACTCTGGGAATCTGTTAACTGCGCTAAAGGCACCGACCGGCCAACATTACCGGATCGTGGGAGCAGAAATTCAGGGACAGACAATCGCGTTTCACAGGAATGCGATTGAAGATGACGGCCGACGCATTGTGCGGCAGAGTCCTGTACGTCCTGCTGATGCACCACAGATGTCACAAACCACTCCTCAGCCACAACTGAATCCCGAGCAGCAGCAATTGCAGGCACAGTCCGCTCCGAAACTGCCAACGCTGGCAATCCCGGATCTTTCTACTCCCGAGTTACCAGCGATTCCGAATTCTCCGCCCCCGATCCCGGCACTCTCCTTTGATCTCGAAGCGGATGAAGTACCTGCAGTGCAAAAGAAGAATAAAGGGACCGTGGTCAGTTTTCCTGCTCCTCCTGAAGAGACGAATGTACCGTAAAACAGCTGGTTTCAGGGCGTTTGCTGCTGGGGAATTAGAAAAGTACGCACACAAATAGTAGTCATCTGGTCCGGTCTCCGGTATGATACCTACAGAGATCCGTGAGCCTGAACAAGATTTCGGGCGTTTTTCGAAATCGCAATGAATTGCAAAACCTGTTCGCCGCGCTTTGGATTGACTGCGAACCCCACGTGCCTGAGCTTCACAATGCTGCCTTCTGAAAATGAGATTCCACAGACTTCTACGTCGGAAGTCGCTATGCTCCCCCTGATTACAGATTTGACCCGCGATCAGCTTGCGCAGTGGTGCATCGACCACGACTCATCATCCTATCGAGCGGATCAGATCCGGCGTTGGATCTTCACCAAACGCGTCAATGACTTTGATGCGATGCATGATATCTCCAAGAAGTTTCGGGACTTGCTCAAGGAAAACTTTCGACTCTTTTCAACCAGCATCGTCAAGCATCAGACTTCGAAAGATCGCACGGAAAAACTGCTGCTCGAACTTCACGACGGACATCACGTCGAATGCGTGCTGATGCGGGAGCCCAAGCGAAACACCGTCTGCATCAGTACTCAGGTTGGCTGTGCCATGGGCTGTGTCTTCTGCGCAAGCGGGTTACTGGGATTAACCCGAAACCTGACCATGGGGGAAATCCTCGAACAGATTTTGCGCCTGGATCGAGTGATCGGAGAAGAAGAACGCATTTCAAATATCGTGGTCATGGGAATTGGAGAACCGCTGGCGAACCTGGCCGCCTTGATCCCCGCACTTGATACTTTGAATCACAAAGGGGGCATGGGTATCGGAGCCCGCAAAATCACTGTTTCTACAGTCGGGCTGCCGGCTAAGATCCGGGAACTGGCTGACGTCAACAAGTCATACATCCTTGCCGTCTCGCTGCATGCTCCCAATGACACGCTGCGTGATCAGATCGTTCCCACGAATAACAAAATTGGTATTCAGAAAATCCTTGATGCCACTGACTATTATTACGTAACGACCGGCAGACGAGTCACGTTTGAGTATATTCTACTGGCAGGGGTCAACGACAGCCCCGCCCATGCACAGGAACTGGCACGCCTGCTGAAGCACCGCAATGCCCATGTGAATCTGATCCCCGCGAATGGGGTTCAGGAGACCGGCTATCAGACTCCCACGACAGAAGACGTTGATCGCTTCTTCATGACACTCGCGAAAGGGGGCGTCAATGTGACGGTCCGCAAACGCAAGGGAGACGATATCGACGCTGCCTGCGGACAGTTGAGGCTGAATCGCGAAAAAGAAAAAGACCTGGTACAGATTCAGTAACGACTGCGATTAATCCAGATTAAAGTCTTTGGGGTCAAAGTTGACCAGCACATCATCCCGGAAGATCAGGTAAACGCTGCGTCCACTTTCGTCAGGTCCCCAGCGATAAGCGTCGTCGGTCGTGCGAAATGTTCCACCGGTGGCTTTGAGCCACTTGGAAGATTCCTGAAGTTCGCCTTCTTCGCCGATCTCTTTTTCCACACTGCTCCGGGACATTCCGGAATACAGGCGGTTCTTCAGAATCCAGTTCAATGCTTTGGGATCGCGCTTGGTTTGAAACCGCATACGATAGTCTTCTGCCCGGCTGACTCGTTTTTCCGCCTTGTGAGTTGTGGCCATTGATTCAGAATCCCATTCCGGCAGCGTTTCACAACCGGAACCTGCAAAAAGCAGCACGATACTGCATACCATCCACGGCGCCACACATCGAAGGTTGGCCATGATCATATCCACCTGAATGAAGAAAAGATTGTCGAAGGTAATTCACTGCCGCGATGTGTCCGCCACAGCAGATGATTGAGAGAGGAAAAGAGACAGAACTGCCTCCTGATGAGCAGACGTTTTCTACCAGATCCCTGCATTTATGCCAAGATCAATCTCTGTCTGGAAACCACAGACTTAAAGCCATAAAGATATAACACTTATGTAAATTTCGTCACTACAGTTATGAAATCCACTGCCTGTCTGGGTTGTCAGATTCTCTCGGCACGTCTATTCTGAAATTGAATCTTTGTGAATGACTTCGCGACCACTTTCCCTGAAGGATTGATCAATATGAAAATGTTTTGCGCGGGACAATGGCAGGAAACTTCTAAAACAATCGATGTGATCAACCCCTTTGACAAATCGGTGATTGACACCATCCCCCAGGGGAGTGGCGACGATGTAGCAAAAGCGGTCTCTGTTCTGGAGCAGGGTGCCCGCATCATGAAATCCATGACCGCGTATGACCGCAGCCTGATTCTCCAGAAAGCATCTGAACTGATGCTGGAGCGCAAAGATGATTTCGCGCGAACCATCAGTCTGGAAGAGGGAAAAATTCTGGCAGAGAGCCAGGTCGAAGCCAGTCGCAGTGCCGAAGTGATCCGACTCTCAGGCGAAGAAGCCCGGCGGATGACAGGCGAAATGATTCCCCTCGAAGGGAACGCTGGCGGACAGAACAAACTCGGGTTTACACTTCGCGTCCCCTGTGGAATCGTGGCCGCGATTACTCCGTTCAACTTTCCATTAAATCTGGTCTGCCACAAAGTGGGTCCCGCCATTGCAGCCGGAAACGCGATCCTCATCAAGCCGGCCAGCGATACACCACTGTCGGCCCTCAAGTTGACAGAGCTGCTGCTGGAAGCTGGTCTGCCTAAAGAAGCGATTGCCTGTGTGACCGGACCGGGAGGGGAAATTGGCCGCGCCATCTGTACTGATTCCCGAATTCGAAAAATCAGCTTCACAGGCAGCTACGAAGTAGGCACGAAAATTTGTGAAATGGCTGGCTTGAAGAAAGTCACGATGGAACTCGGAAGCAACAGTCCCGTCATTATCATGGATGACGCGGATCTGGAAAAAGCGGCGACGGCAGTCAGCATGGCCGGATATGCCAACGCCGGTCAGGTCTGTATTTCCGCTCAGCGGATTCTGACTTCTTCTGCGATCAAGTCTGACTTTGTGGACCTCTTAAAATCAAAAGTCGATGCCCTGCACACCGGCAATCAATTGGAAGAGGCAACAAAAATCGGTCCCATGGTTCGTGAAACCGATGCGACCCGCGTCGAACAATGGGTCAACGAAGCAATCAGCCAGGGAGCGCGACTCGTCACGGGAGGCACACGCCAGGGAGCCATCTACACCCCGACGATTCTGGATAACACCAGCCCTGAGATGCAGGTAGAAAAAGACGAAATCTTCGGGCCGGCTGTGGCGCTGTCTTACTTTGATGATATCGAGCATGCCATCCAGATGGCCAATAATACGACCTACGGACTGGCAGCTGGAATTTTCACACAGGACATCGATCGCGCCATGAGATTTGCCCGTGAAGTGGAGAGCGGCAATCTGCATATCAACTGGTCCAGCCAGTGGCGCGCCGATGCAATGCCATACGGCGGATTGAAACACAGCGGGACCGGTAAAGAAGGCCCCAAGTATGCGATCCAGGAAATGAGCGAAGAAAAGATGGTGGTCATGCACCTGACGAACTGATTGAATTCCCGTTCGAATGCAGAAGCAGGTAATATCCTGCTTCTGCGCTACGGTTACTTGATCAGGTAACGTTCCAGTGTTTTGCCGTCGCGGTACTTTCCTGACTGCTTGGCCTGAAAGAGTTCATTTGTGTGCACATCAATCGCGGTCAGATAGTTTCCGCGGTAGGCAGCAGTGTCGAGACAGGCCCAGCCATCAAAGACCAGCGGCTTTCCTGATTTCTGAGCCGTGTGCCCACAGATAATCCGACGTCCGGAAGGGTCTGGCTCTTCCTCGCCGGTAATCCGGTCCCAGCGGAGTTCCTGCTTTGTCAGGTCTTCCAGGGGAACGCCGGGGACTGCCGTCGCGTGGACGAAGATATCGGTTTCTGTCTCGTAATAATCGAGGGCCGTCGCCATGAAAATACGATGCTCTTCCGGTATGAGATCATAGCGACCGCCATAAGAGTCAATCGCTTCTTTGCCGCCATGCTGCAGCCAGATGGATTCCCAGTGCCCCCCCTGCAGGCCGTCCAGCATCATCTCTTCATGATTGCCTTTGAGCATGATCAGCTTACAGGTCGCTTTGAGATCCAGCAGAATCTCAATCACATGCTTGGTACCAGGTCCCCGATCAACCGCATCACCCAGACAGATAAAGGTATCTTCCCGAGTCAACTCGAGGTGATACAAAATCGTCCCCAACGCCACATCGCAACCGTGAATATCACCGATTGCGATCGTCCGTCCTTTCTGTGTCGATTGATCCATCATGCGACCACATATGTTAAAGTGAGCCCGAATCAGCACTCATAGCTGTGTAAAGTATTTCAGCCTATGAGTTCTGATACAGGTTGATCGAGCGTCTGTAACCAGTTTTCTCAGGATTTGTCTGATTGACTGGGGGGCATAATCCGGGTTGGCTTGGAACTGGGCTCCCCTTTCAATAACTGTTGACGTGCCTGAGTCTGTTGAGCCAGTCCATGGATCCTGATGAAGCCCAGGGCGGTTTCATGAGGAAACTGGTCGCCCTCTTCATAAGTTGCCAGTTCAGGACTGTAAAGACTGTGCTCACTCTTCAGACCAGTTACTGTATGATTTCCTTTATACAGCGACACTCGGACGGTTCCGGAAACAAAACGCTGGTTCTTTTCGACGAATCCCATCAAATCCTGGTGGAAAGAACTGTACCAGAGGCCATCATAAATGATATCACTGCAGGTCTGGCTGACAAAGGTTTTGAATCGCAGAGACTGGCGGCTGAGCGTCAGGTATTCCAGTTCGCGGTGAGCGTTGTGCAGAATCAAGGCCGCAGGTGCTTCGTAAATTTCGCGGCTCTTGATACCAACCAGACGGTTCTCGACATGGTCGATCCGGCCTACACCGTGCTCTCCGCCGATTGTATTCAAGTATGCGATCAGGTCGGCACCGTCCATTTCTTTACCATCGATGGAAATCGGTCGCCCCTGTTCGAACTCGATCTCCAGTTCCACAGGCTGGTCCGGTGCATCCTGGGGAGACACGGTCCACTTGTAGGCTTCTTTGGGAGGAGCCACCCACGGATCTTCCAGCACGCCCGCTTCCACAGATCGGCCCCACAGGTTCTGGTCGATACTGAAGATGCTCTCTTTGGTGGCTTCGACTTCGATGCCATGCTCTTTGGCGTACTGCAGTTCTTCCGTCCGTGTCCATTTCCACTCGCGAACAGGAGCAATAATTTTCAGCTGTGGTGCCAGTGTCTGGAAAGAAACGTCGAACCGGACCTGGTCGTTCCCTTTTCCGGTACAGCCGTGTGCTACTGCGGTTGCGCCATGCTCTTTGGCTGCTTCGACCATGCGGTGGGCGATCAGCGGACGCCCTAATGCGGTCGCCAGAGGATATTTGCCTTCGTACATGGTGCCTGCCATCAGTGACGGCCAGACGAAGAAGTCGACGAACATGTTTCGCACATCTTCGACGACGGCTTCTACAGCACCGGTTTTGATCGCTTTTTCCTTAATTCCATCCACGTCGCGACCCTGACCGAGATCACAGGTATAAGTGATCACGTCCATGTCGTATTTTTCATTGATCCACTTGACGGCGACGGAAGTATCCAGACCGCCACTGTATGCCAGAACTACTTTTTCTCTTGCCACGAAATTCTACCAATCTTCTGGAAATGAAGGACTAAACAAACGAATTCGACGGAATCTGCGAACGATGCAAATGGTACAATGATCCAAACACATCCGCAATGCGCACATTCTAACATTCTGGCTCCCGAAGGTCGAAAACCAGCCAGTCAGCCACCAGAACCTCGTCCGGTCTTCCCCAGTCTGAACGAACCTGGTCTAGGCGATAAAAGAAAAGCACCCGGCAGAATCATCTGACGGGTGCTTTCACATCTATTAAAAAACGGGACGAAGCCTGCTCTTAGTGCAGGTCGTCGTCGCCATGGTCATCCTTGCCCTTTTCAGCGATCAGAGCATCGCTGGTCAGCAGCAGGGTTGAAACACTGGCTGAATTCTGCAGAGCAGATCGAGTCACACGGGTCGGGTCAATGATCCCGGTTTTGACCAGATCTTCGTACTTGGAAGTTGCGGCGTTGTAGCCCATGTTGCCTTCCAGTTCGGAAACCTTTTCGCAGACGACGCTGCCATCATCGCCGGCGTTGTTGGCAATGGAGGTCAGCGGTGCACGACAGGCTCGCAGAATGATCTCGTAACCCACTTTTTCTTCCTGAGAAAGACCAGTAGGTTTGCAGGCTGCAGAGCATCGCAGTAATGCAACACCACCACCGGGCAGGATGCCTTCGGCGACAGCAGCGCGGACTGCATGCAGAGCATCTTCTACGCGGGCTTTCTTTTCTTTCATTTCACTTTCAGTTGCGGCACCCACATTGATCTGGGCGACACCACCAGAAAGTTTGGCAATCCGTTCTTCCAGCTTTTCTTTGTCGTAATCGCTGGTCGAATTTTCCAGTTCACGACGAATCTGTTCGATACGGGATTTGATTTCGCCTGGCTTTCCACCACCTTCGATGATGGTCGCGTTGTCTTTATCAACAGAAATCTTCTTGGCTGTTCCCAGATCGGACAACTGCAGATTTTCCAGCTGAATGCCGAGATCTTCGAAGATCGCCTGGCCACCAACCATGATGGCGATATCCTGCAGCATGGCTTTACGACGATCGCCGTAACCTGGTGCTTTGACAGCACAGCAGCGGAAAGTACCACGCAGCTTGTTGATCACGAGAGTCGACAGGGCTTCGCCTTCGATGTCTTCAGCGATGATCAGCAGGGGTTTACCGGCATTAACGACTTTTTCCAGAACAGGAACCAGGTCTTTAATGTTGGAAATCTTCTTTTCGTGAACCAGGACGTAAGCGTCATCCAGGTCGCAGGACATGCTCTGAGGATCAGTCACGAAGTAAGGAGACAGGTAACCGCGGTCAAACTGCATCCCTTCGACGACTTCGAAGCTGGTCTGCAGGCTCTGACCTTCTTCAACGGTGATCACACCGTCTTTACCAACCTGTTCCATGGCGTCTGCCAGGATCTTACCGATTTCTTCGTCGCCGTTGGAAGCAACTTTACCAACCTGGGAAATCGCCTTTTTGTTTTTGCATTCGATCGACATTTTGTGGAGTTTGTCCACAATGTCTTCGACGGCTTTATCCATGCCACGCTTCATGGCAATCGGGCTGACACCGGCAACAACCGATTTCAGACCTTCATTGTAAATGGCTTCTGCCATAATCGTCGCGGTGGTGGTTCCATCGCCGGCGATGTCAGAAGTTTTGCTGGCAACTTCGCGAACCATACGGGCACCCATATCTTCGAACTTATCAGGCAGTTCGATTTCACGGGCGACGGATACGCCGTCTTTGGTTACAGTCGGGGAACCGAAGCTTTTTTCAAGAATAACGTTACGCCCCTTGGGACCCAGTGTGACTCGAACTGCTCGCGCCAGCTTGCTGATGCCGCGTCGCATCGCTTCTTGAGCTTCCTGATCGAAGGCAATCATCTTTGCCATTTCACTATCTCTCCATGTACGCAGTATGAAATTTGAAAGGAAGAGTAACCAGCTCACCTGAATCGGGAGCGATTACCGCTAATTACAAAACAGGGGCGACTTAGTAAGTTGCCAAAATGTCACTTTCGCGGAGCAACAGATACTCTTCTCCGCCAATTTTGATTTCGTCCCCACCATAAGGACTGAAAATGACACGATCCCCTTCCTTGACGGTTAATGGAAGTTTGGTTCCATCAGATTTGACGTGTCCGTCTCCCACGGCAACCACTTCACCTCGTTGTGGTTTATCCTGTGCACTGTCAGGCAGGACAATGCCCCCTGCTGTGGTGGACTCTGCAACTTCTCTTTTCAGAACGACTTTGTCACCAAGAGGGACAATCCGGGCGCCTTTACTTGCTTTGGCAGCCTTCTTCGCCATTGGGATCTCCTAGATTTTTAATTTTGACTCGAATGTCTTCACATCGGATAATTTTATGATCTGTGGTGGCGGTCGAGCCAATCCACAACAACACATGCTCAACTCATACCTGCAGTGCAGACAGGAGCGTGGTTTCCCTAGCTGCGAACGCCGTGCCTAACTAACGAATAATCCATAAGATAAATAGTATCTTGATGTTATCGATTTCAGACCTGATTCATTCCTCTCACAAATCCTGCCGGACAGTCTCTCTCCTCTGAAATCCTGCTGCCATATTGGCAGCATCCTCAATCTGAAATCAACAGCTGTTTCAGAGGGTCTGATATCACGATTTTCCAAAGTTGATTGAGTTTGAATCATTTTTCAATTGACACAATTGTTAAAATAGGTAATATCGTTAATTCTGACAGCCGAAAATCCTGAAACTCTCAATCAGGCTCAGGGGGATTCGTTCCCTCAAAAATTCTCATCTCACTCACTCTCTCTCGTTTCAGATATCTACAAAACCCAAGATCAGAAACTTGAGAGGAGTTCGCAGTGCCAGAATCATTACCCCCTACACCGCGCGCAGCAGGCCTGGATACATTAAATCAGATCGTACAACAGGCACATCTGCTGGTCTCTGAAGGAAAACGGGGGGAAGCACGTGCCCTCTTCTTCTCGAGTGACTTCAACGCCCCTGAGTGGGCGCGCCAACTGCATCTGGGACAGTTTCTACTGGAAACCGGTGAGCATCTGGATTCGATTGAACAATTCTCAATCGTACTTGATGTTGCACAACAGCATGGAGACAACCAGCTGAGATCCGTCGTCTGCCATAATCTGGCAGTCGCCTATCGAAACCTGAAATTTTTCGATTTAGCCGCTCAGTTTCAGCAATATTCCATTGCGTGGGGAGACCTGCGATCAGCAAACCATCAGACCCTTGAGGAAGAGCTGGACCAGCTCTCGGATAATGCTGCCTGTGATCTGACGGGACGTGCGAACGACGCAATCCTGCAGGAAGATTACTCACTGGCAGAGCAACTACTGAACATATCACTGTCACGCGAGATACTGTACGGCGATCCGGAATCTCAGGCTGCGGACTGGGGGAACCTGGGAATCGTTCAGGGGCTGAAGGGAAATCATCAACGTGCTGTCTTCTGTTTCCGAAAAGCATATCAACTCCACAAACAGACAGACAACCAGCCACTGATGGGACAGGATCTGGTCCATCTGGGAGAATTGTTCTGGACAGCAGGTCGCTTCCGCAGCGCAACACGGTGCCTGAATCGATCGCTAAAATGTTTTTCCAGAAGCCAGCATTCGACTCTGGCACAGAATACGCGCTCTCGATTACTTGAGATGCAGAAGCTGCTCAAAGTGAAACAGCATGATCCCTTATTGAATTAATCTGGATTTCACTTATGAGGAAAAACGGACTCATTTGAAAATCAATGACTGTCCACTTGCGAAATACCCCATGCTCTGTTGATAATTGGAAGCAAAGAGTCAGCCAGACTTTATAGTGTCCCCAGATCCGGAATCGGACAACAAAACCTTTCAGGGGGCAGGCTGACTGGGATTGATTTCGAGGGATCTCACTAAACATCTCAAAGGTCTTACATGCCCATCAAGGTCCGCTGCAAAGAGTGTAATACTTCCTTTTCCGTCAGAGACGAAGCTGAAGGGAAACGAGTACGATGTAAAGAATGCGGCGCTCCTGTCAAAGTCACAGCTGCAAAACAGAGCAAACAACGCAGCAGTTCGAGTAAACCCGCAGATACAGACGATTTTCTGGCCACTCTGGATATTGATAAACTCGAAGACAAAGCAGCAAAAATCTGCCCCCGCTGCGGACACGACGTCGGAGAAGAGGACACGGAATGCCCGAGTTGCGGCGTTGATCTCAGCACGGGCCGTATGAGCGAGGCGACACGCCGAAAACGAAAACGCAAAGGCCCTGCAATTGAAGAATTTTATTCGAAAGCCTGGGGCGACGCTTATACATTCCTGGGAAACCATAAAGGACTGGCCGTTAAAACCTTCCTGTATTCATCCATCGCGAGCACATTATTTTTCTGCTCGATCTTCATGATGATGTGGTGCCATCGAACTCCTCCCCGTGCATTCTGGGGATTCATTGCCTTTGTTTCCATCATGGCAATCCCTGGTTGGATCTGGTTTATTCAGACAGAAGTTGTGCGGTATGCATTACAGAAAAAAGACAAGCTGAAACGCATCAACTTCGATTTTTTCCTTTGTTCTGCACTGGGAATTAAATTCATTTTCTGGGTGATCCTGTTCAGCTTACCTGCACAGGCCATTCTTGGATCCATGGGTTATTATTTCATCTCCAGTGGGTCCGTTCCAGTGGGAGCGATTCTCATTGCTGTCGGATTCATCCCGACCTTTATGATGTTCCCGCTCGCGATTCCGCACATGACAGTGGCGGATCCCACTCCCGGCTGGCTGATGCACAAACTGGGAAAAACGTTTCTGACTCTGTTCAAACCCGCTCTCTTCTGGTGCTTTGTATTCATCGTTACCACACTTCCCGCGCTGGGCTGTCTGGCTGCAATTGGAGCCGTCTATGGAGATGGTTTAGATACATTCTTCTCGAATGTCCGCTATAACTCGTCGATTGCCAGAGACAACGGTGCCAAGGAATACGCGGAAGAAAACAAGATCAGCGATTTTGTCGAAGGTCCATTTACAGGCAAGACCCCCGCAGAGCTTGACCCGACCATTCTGATTGTCCCTTCTATTTTGTGGCTGGTAGCCTGCCTGTTCTATGCTCCGACATTAATTTACAACGCAAGGGTGAATGGTTTACTGGCCGTACATTGTAAACCTGACTTGAATCTGATTACCAAAGTTGACGAAATCAAATATGTTTCTAAAGCGGAACAGGTAAAGACTGCCGCCCCTACAGCCCGCTGGAAACTGTCCAGCATCGGAGTGGTAGCAGGAGGCGGGCTGGGTGCCGCACTCTATTTCCTCGTTCCCATGATGCCTGAAATGCTGCTGTACGTTCTATTAGGGATCTGTTCTTTAACCATTCTCGGCTGTTTTGGAACCACACTGGTCAAAATCAACCAGCGGGATGGAATCGGCCAATGTATGCTCGGCTTATTCATTTCGGTGTATGCCTACGGCAAAGGTTGGGCCTATGCGGAAGATGACAAAGAAATGGGTCCCGCTATGATGACCTGGACAATATTCCTCATCGCAGGAAATCTGCTCTATCTGGGAATGGTTCATAATGGAATTATTGAAGATGAGGCAATCCAGCCTCCTGCAGCGGAAGCCCCCGCCGACCCCGCTGGCGATCCTGCAGGAGATCCCGCGATGGAAGCTGGTCCTGCATAACCGGCAACTCCCTGATTTCTGCATCTTCCGAATGCCTCTGGTTGACAGCGCGATCTGGTTGTTTACAATAGTATTAGTTACCACCGCTCTTCCCTCCTGCTCATCCAGCGGGCAAATGGAGTGGGTACTCCTGATTCACATTCCTGCAACATCGTGAATTCCTCAGGAGCCAGTTACATTATTCCATTTGTTCTGAACAGTACCCGCTCATTTTACTGATGCCGTTACCGCTCATCCCGTTTAACGCAGATCGTGGTGATGCTGTATGGTATTGGTCTCTCCAGAATGCAAAGTCAGATGAAACCACAGTCTCACGATCTATTTGATGAATCTACCATGAGCTTCGGGGATCACCTTGAAGCACTTCGTATTCATTTATGGAAGGCACTGATTGGACTGGCAATCTGTGTGGTCCTCGCTCTGTTTATAGGTCATAAGATTGTCGCAGTCGTGCGAGCCCCGATTGATTCTGCCTTGAAAGAATACAATCTGGATAAACTGCCTCAGGAAGAATCAGAAGAACAGCAGAAAAGCATCGAAGAGCTGATTACCAGCCTGAATGCACAACAGAATCCGACCGCGGAAACCAAAGCGCTGCAGAAAATTCTGGAAGACTATCAGCACAGGCTCAATAACCTGGAAGATACCATGGCCGAGCCGGTCACGCTCGCTGTGCAGGAAGCCTTTACTACGATCTACCTCAAGGTCTCATTCGTTGCCGGTCTGGTGATGGCCAGCCCCTGGGTGATTTATCAGATCTGGCTGTTCGTGGCTGCCGGACTGTATCCCCACGAACGCAAGTATGTTTACATCTACCTGCCAATCAGTATTTTCCTGTTTCTGGGTGGGGCACTGTTCTGCTTCTACGCCGTCTTCCCGTTTGTGCTCAACTTCCTGCTGGGCTTCAACAAGCTGCTGGGCGTCAATCCGCAGATTCGACTCTCGGAGTGGATCAGCTTCGCAATTACCCTGCCTCTGATGTTTGGTCTCAGTTTCCAGTTGCCGCTGGTCATGCTCTTCCTGGAACGCATTTCTGTCTTCACAGTGCAGGATTACATTGAAAAAACCCGCATGGCAATTCTGATCATTTCGATCATCTCGATGCTGATGACCCCGGCAGATCCGATGAGCATGCTGCTGATGATGGTGCCTCTCCTGTTTCTGTACGGACTGGGGATTGCGATGTGTAAATACTTCCCCAGTGCCAATGCCAGTCCGTTTGACGACCACTGATTCCTGCTGGAACAGAGGCTGATTTTCCTCTGTTCAGATGACGCTGTCTTCCACTACAATGTCGCGGTCCGGGGTCAGGAATCCCTGGATTTCAGCGAGATTGTGCTAAATTCAGCGAGGATGAAAATGAGTACCAGCGCGGAGCAGGAAGCGGTTGTGCAACCCGCCAGCAAGTCCCCCCGGCAGCAGAAACTGATCAAAATCACCCTGCTTGTCTGTGCCCTGATCGGGGCGGGAGTCCTGATCTGGGAAGAAGTGCTGGAAGACCGATTGGTGGCCAAACGCTTTGGCGTCGTGGAGCCAGGCAAAATCTATCGCAGCGGCCAGATCTCCAGCTACCTGATCGAACCAGTTCTGAGCGAAAATAACATCGAGAAAGTCATCGCCCTCAACGGCAGTGATCTGCAGAAGCCTTATCTGAAAACCGAAGTGGAAACGGCGAAGAAACTGCACATTGACCATCAGGTTCTGCATCTGATCGGAGACGGCACAGGAAACGTCGAAGATTACGCCGAAGCGGTTGCAGAAATCATGCGCTGTGAAAAAGCAGGAAAACCGATTTTAGTTCACTGTGCAGCTGGTGCCCAGCGAACGGGTGGCGTGATCGCCGCCTATCGCATGCTGGTTCAGAAGAAATCCCCTGAAGAAGCCTACCAGGAATTACTGCAGTACGACTGGAAACCACACAAAGATCAGGCACTGATTGATTACCTCAATGAGAACCTGGCTCGACTCTCCCACCTGCTGGAAGAGAAAGTCGAATGGTATGAACCACCGGCGACCATCCCCGTGATTGGTAAATAGACCGTACCCAGTTTTTCTCCAGCATCGCGAGACGCTGAGGTCCAAAATCAAGCGACCTGTTTCGACGGAATACCGTTTCAGCCAGGTATCACTTTCGCAAATTGGCAAACTGGTTTCTGAGATATTCCTGAATAGTAATGGAATTCACTTCTTTGTTTTTGCGAAGCGTTTCCCAATGATGGATCAGACCACGGTCTTTGTGATCCAGCTTCCAGTGAATTTTGTGTTCGGCTCGCAGGTGCAGTTTTTCTTCCAGGTCCGTCTGTAATTCCACTTCAATCGGAATCAGATTTCTGGTCCTGAGTTCTTCATTCAATGCAATTCGCGACGCAGGGGGCAACGTGTAGGGATGAAGTACATAGTTCAAACGCGCCATCCAGTCAGCAAATCGAAGGTAATTCTCAACCGAGGCATTCTGATCAGGGGCAACACACTGCACACGGTAATTGATCAGTTTACTCTCCAGCGTCAACTGGTTTTTATTGCCGTCAAATTGCGTTTCAAATGTGGGATCCAGCTGAAATTTTAACCGGGAGGCAATTGCTTTCCCCGTCGATTCTTCCCGTTTGATTTGATCGTGAATATATTCCTGAGTCTGATGTCTTGCCACATTTAACAGATGCTTGATTTCATCGAAGTTGATCACCGTTTTAAGCATCCGGGACTCATTCAATAAAATCAGTTTTTTCTGGATCGGGTCAAAGATCGTCACTTCACCTAATCCGTCTACGTGATCATAAACTTTCTCAGCATGGAAAATCGAAACACTGCGGGAAACGATGATCGGATCTGTTTCCTGCTGATGCTGATACACGGTGGTACGAATTCGAAATTCCTGCGCGGAACAGAGTCTGTCTCCAGTGCCACACACAATCACGAACATGCCTGTGATGAGAATAGATCTCCACATATCGGCTTTGCTTTCCTGAGATATTTGCTGGATTCGACCTGAGTCTCCACTGGACAGTGAAAACAGTAAAACGGTCGGCAGTTGAATTCTGAAACTGGTATCTGGGTAAGAACTAGAGCGCATCACATTTAACCATAGCGTCCGTCAATCTAATATACTCGGTCCAAATGGACCTGGAGACGCTGCAGTAAAACTGGACACAGTCTAATGAAATGTGGCAGGAAGACTAAAAAAAAGGCTGTTTTGCTGCAAGAGGAAGTTAGGGAACACCTGGAGAAAGTTAATACAAATTCTTATGACAGCTGGAAAACTTCCCAAAACCATTTACCGTAAACCTCTTCCACAAAAACACTTACATCACTGGCGTAATCCAACTACTCCTGTAACCCACTTCGATCTGCACTGAACGGGCTTCTTTTTTCTCATCAGATCTTCATAATGAAGACCGCTAAAACAGTCCTCACACCTTCAATACCGATTCAAACACAGGCCATTTCATGGGTTCCAAGTCTGAAAAAAAATCACAGGACGCTTCGCTCTTACCGGTGACCTACCACCTGAAACTTCCCGAGGATATCGTTCCCGAAGCGATTCAGAAAAAAGTCAAGTCAGCCGAGAAGGGGCAGATCCTCTGCAAAAACTACCCCTATCCCTCCAAAATGAAGCGAAAAAAATATGATCGTGAAATCACCCGGCTGCAAATCGAACTGCTGAAACTGCAACGCTGGGTGCAGCTGAATGGGGAGCGCATCGTGCTGTTGTTTGAAGGACGGGATGCAGCAGGCAAAGGGGGCACTATTAAGCGTTTCATGGAGCACCTGAATCCTCGCGGTGCCCGCGTGGTCGCTTTACCGAAACCAAATGAAAAAGAACTGGGGCAGTGGTATTTTCAACGTTATATCGAGCACCTGCCTACCAGTGGGGAAATGGTCTTCTTTGATCGCTCCTGGTACAACCGGGGGGTCGTTGAGCCGGTGATGGGATTTTGTCGTCCCACCGAACACCACACCTTTCTGCGGGAGGCACCTCAGCTGGAAAACATGCTGGTCAACTCGGGAATTCACCTGTTCAAACTCTGGTTCTCGGTCAGTCGGGAAGAGCAGTTCCGCCGTTTCAAAGCACGTGAAACTGATAAGTTGAAGCAATGGAAACTCAGTCCGATTGATGTCAAAAGTCTGGGTCTCTGGGATGAATATACCAAAGCACAAAACGCCATGTTCATGGCAACCGACACCAAAGCCTGTCCCTGGACGGTCATTCGTTCAGACGACAAAAAACGTGCCCGGATCAATTGCCTGAGGTATGTGCTCAATCAGATAGAGTATCCCAATAAGGATCATTCTCTGGTGGAAGATATTGACCCGCAGATCATCGGTTCCAAAGAAGTCATCTTTGAAACCAGCGAGTGGTAATCTTCCACGTTACTCCAGATTAAAGAACTTCCTCTCAGTACAACAGATATTTTGCCCGGTGAAAACCGAATTCGGCCAGGTCCTGTTGATAGAGCGCCTGAATTTGCATCACTGATTTTCCGGCGACAACCGCATCAAAAACACTCTGGTTTCCGAGCAGACGGTTATACGATTTTGTTTCCCATTGTTCAGGAAACAGTTTGCGCAACTGACAGGCGATTTCCAGTCCGGTTTTTACTGACTGAAACTTTCTCCGCTCCGTCACAACGAAATTCACGCCACCACATAATTCATTCGCAAACTTACTGGATGAGGGAGTGAATTGAACGGGTACGAATCGTACTCCCGGCAGTCCCGAGCGATTCAATTCCCGCGCCAGTTTCATTCCGTCGAGCCAGGGAGCACCAATCCATTCAAAGGGAGTATCGGTCCCACGCCCGACTGAAAGATTCGTCGTTTCAAGCAACCCCACACCCGGGTAGAGAATCGCTTCGTTCAGATTCCGCATATTGGGCGAGGGGTTCACCCAGGTCAAACCGGTTTCATCAAAGTACATTTCGCGTTTCCAGTTCTGCATGGGAATTACCTGCAGGTCGGCACCGATTTTCATTTCCGCATTAAACATCTGCGCCAGTTCTCCCGCAGTCATGCCATGCCGAACGGGAATACGATGATAGCCCACAAAAGACTGCGAACCTTCATCCAGAATCGGTCCGGAAAAGATGACTCCATTGATCGGATTCGGGCGATCGAGCACCACAAAGCGAATCCCCTGCTGCTGTGCAGCCTGCATGGCATTTCCCATCGTCGAGATATAGGTATAAAACCGGGCGCCGATATCCTGAATGTCAAAGACCAGCACATCCAGATCCTGGAGACTTTCCGGCGTCGGAGTGCGCGTCTTTCCATACAGGCTGAATATCTTCAAGCCCGTTTTTTCATCCGTGCTGTCTCCAATCTTCGACACATCCAGTTTACCCGCGAAACCATGTTCTGGGCTGAACAGGGTTTTCAACTGAACTTGTGGTGCATCATTGAGAACCTGCACCGTACTTTTCCCATCCCTGGTCAACCCTGTGTGATTTGTAATTAATCCGATCCGCAGGCCTTTCAGTGATTTGAACTGCTCTGCCTGCAATACATCAATTCCCGTGAGAACATTCAAACTGTCACTCGAGGATGTGGCAGGTACAGACTGCGAAACGGTGTCAGCATTAATGGCGGCGGCTGCGATAGTACCGATGCGTCCTGCCAGCGAGTTGACGGACCCTTTGCCATCGGGGTGAACCCGGTTACTCAGGAAAATCACAAACAGATCCTGAGCCGGGTCGATCCAGAGCGAGGTTCCCGTAAAACCGCCATGCCCGAATGCCTGACTGGAAAAGAGGTCTCCACGATTTGAAGAGTAACCCGACAGCACATCCCAGCCCAGCCCCCGGTTAATGTCAACCACCTGATAACCCCGGGTCATCAAATCGATGGTCTCTGGCTTCATGAACTGTGTTTCTCCGGAACGTCCTTTGTTCAAGAGAGCCTGAGCGTAAACAGCCAGATCTTCCGCGGTGGAAAACAGGCCGGCATGCCCGGCAACTCCGTCCAACTTGTAGGCCCGTGGATCATGGACTTCTCCCTGCATCCAGCGTCCTTCGCGCTGTTGGGTGGTTGCAGCACGTTTCCTCAATTCCGATGCCGGAAGGTACCCCGTTTCGGTCATTCCCAGTGGCTGAAAAATATTAGCCTGCGAGTATTCATGTACCGACTTCCCCGTCACCCGCTTTACAATTTCACCCAGTAGAATAAATCCAACATCCGTGTACGCGAAGCGGGTTCCCGGTTCGTAGTACAACTTCAAATCATATACACGCTGCATCGCTTTTTCCGGGCCATCCTGATAATCCTTGATCGAATTATCGGGGATCAATCCCCCCTGGTGTGTTAACAGCTGATAGACAGTGATGTCCTGCTTTCCGTTGACGGCAAACTCCGGAATATATTTCGCAACAGGGTCGCTGAGTTGTACTTTGCCTTGTTCAACCAGCTGCATGATACTGGTTGCCGTCGCAATGGGTTTAGTAAGTGATGCCAGATCGAACACGGTATCGGTCGTCATCGCCACTTTTTCCGGCTTAACCTGACGATTTCCGTATGCTTTGAGGAAGACCACTTTTCCCTGATAACCCACCAGTACAACAGCGCCGGGCATGGAATCTCTTTCCAGTCCCCGTTGAACAACATAGTCAATGGTCGCCAGCCGCCCCGGATCCATCCCCACCGATTCGGGTGATGCGAAAGGCAGGCGTACAGAATTGGCCGCCTCTCCTTGATGTCCGCAGCAGACGAATAACAGAACCGTAGTCACAATCCAGAGATAGTTTTTCATCGTTTTTTCCTGCAGCAGGAGTCAGGGGCATATCTATCAAACAAATTAATCTTCATCCCATTGGAAACGGGCCGCCATCGGCATGCGACGTCCGGAACCAAACGCACGGGCAGAGAGCTTGATCCCCGGAGGCATCTGTCGTCGCTTGAATTCATTGCGATCCAGTCGACCAGCCACCCAGCGCACGGTTTCTGGAGGATACTCCTTCGACAGACTCTTCACCGAGCGTTCGTCTTCGATCAGTCCTTTGAGGATTCCGTCCAGTAAGTCGTAGGGAGGGAGTGAATCCTGGTCGACCTGATTCGGTGCCAGCTCGGCACTGGGCGCTTTCTTGAGTATGTTTTCCGGAATCACAATTTTTCCGGCTCGTTGATTCACATAGTGTGACACGCGATAGACATCACACTTAAATACATCACACAGAACCGCAAAACCACCCGCCATGTCTCCATACAGGGTGCAATAGCCCATCGCCAGTTCGCTCTTATTTCCTGTCGCCAAGGCCATCCAGCCATGCTGATTACTGCGGACCATCACATTCGCACCTCTGATGCGAGCCTGTAAATTCTGGTCCGCCAGTCCGGCCGGATCAAGCTTTAAATCCTCGCCGATCACGGGTAGATTTTCAAAGGCCAGATGGATCGAATCAATGGGGATCGTCTCATAGTCGAGTCCCAGATTTTCTGCCAGCGCCAGCGAGTCAGCCACACTGTGATCGCTGCTGTAACGACTGGGCAGCAACAGCGCGTGCACCCGCTCTGGTCCGATTGCCTCTGCTGCAATCGCACAAGCCAGAGCACTGTCGATCCCACCAGACAGCCCCAGCACACAGTCTGTAAACCCGCACTTCTGCATATAGTCTCGCAGCCCTAAGACAAGCGCTTCAAAAAGCTGTTCTTCACGAGATAAAGCTTCGACTTCCGTGATTCCCTGTTCGACGGTCGAGTCTGTCTCAAAGTACTGGAGGTCTTCTTTAAAGCCTGGCATCTGCAATACCAGACCGCCGGAAGCGTCCATCACAAAACTATGACCGTCAAATACGAGATCGTCATTCCCTCCGACCTGATTCACAAACAGGTAGGGAATCGAGTAGCGTTCCCGGTGTGCACCGACGATCTGCTGTCGACGCTTTCGTTTATCAATCTCGAAGGGACTGGCAGAGATATTAATCAGCAGGTCCGAGCCGGCATCTGCAAGAATCCTGACCGGATCCGGGAGTTCAAAAGGCTGATTGTGATAGAAGGTATCCGCCTGCCCCCACCAGGCATCCTCACAAATATGCAAACCCAGCTTCAGCCCCTGGAAAGATACTGGTTTGATCTGTTTCAGATCTGCATGACGAAAATAGCGCTGCTCATCGAAGACATCATAATTGGGCAGCAGTAATTTATGAATTTGAGAATCGATTTTTCCCTGATACAGCAGGCTGGCCGCATTGGCGATGCGTCCCTTGGGAAGATCGCGCCCCGTAGGATGACCAATCACCACGCCGATCTCAGGATTTAACTTTGCTGCCAGTCGGTCTACTGCGTGATCACAGGCTTCGATGAAACCTTCTCTGAGCAGAATGTCCTTGGGTGGGTAGCCGCAGAGAATCAGTTCCGGAAAAAGCACCAGATCAGCACCGGATTTCTCTGCACGATTCACTGTTTCCAGAATTTTACGACAGTTGCCGGACAGATCGCCGACAGTCGGGTTTAATTGTGCCAAAGCAATTTTCACAGACGCTCTCAACTCCTGAAACAGATCTTATTTAGGTAGCGATTTTAATGACTGAACTGAATGTGCAATCAAAACTCGCTGAAAACCAGCCAACGATCAACAACATTTATTAAAAAAGGGATGAAATGCCTACTTTTTTTTGCCCCGCTCTCAGAAACGAACTAAGTTTAGATGAGCATATCCACATCGCTCAAGGGAACCGGGCTAGTCGTTAAGGCCCAATTTGTATCGATTCCTCACTTCGAATCATCCCGGGACTGACTTCTCTTATGACGCATTCTAGAAAAAGATCATTAGCAGAAACAGGCGCACGCCCATTATTGAGCCACACTTCGATCCTGATTATCAGTATCTTTATACTCGGAATGGCAACGGGAACGACTACTACTCTTCCAGCAGACAGCACCTACCTGATGATGGGGGTCTTTGGCCTGATTTCTTACTTTGGACTGGGCGCACTGGCTGCCACCCGTGAACGAAAGTTGCGAAAGCAGGAACTGGAACAGAAAGAAGAAGCCCTGGAAGGTCGACTGGAACGCCACCTTTCAAAGGACACCCAAACCAATACTCCCCAGCGTGTGGCTGTCAACGGCGTTGATCAGAGCAGTCAGTATCAGACGGTAAATACCACAGCGGGCATTTTACGAAATCGCTATTGATATTAGTCTCGTCACAAAAAAAGGCTTCAACCCTGGAAATTCCGGATTGAAGCCTTCGAGTAACGAACAAAAATGAGTATCAGTTAGCAGACGGTGGTGTCACCCGGCGAACACGGCTCAAAGCATTCTTAGCCGCAGTTCGGACTTCAGAATTCGTATCGAAGCGAGCTTTCTGCAGTTCTGGAATCGATTTGTGAGCGTAGGGCCCGATCTCTCCCAGAGCGTAAGCAGCACCGGCACGCACCTGGCTGGCTTTATCCTGCAAGGCAATGCTCAGAGCGGCAATCACATGATCATCTTCCGGTTTGAGGTCTGCCAGACTGTAACAGGCAAGCCAGCGGATATTCACATCTTTCGAGAGCAGGCAATCAGCAAGGGTTTTGTTTGCCTGGTACTTCCAGTCTGAATCCCGGGCCAGTAATTCTGCCGTATGCAGACGAACGTATTCATTATTGTCTGACAGTGACCGAACCAGAATCGGAGTCAATTCCTGTGAATGGAACCCGATCTGAGCCAGGACTGCCGCAGCAAAGGAGCGATCGCTCTCGACTGAGGAATTCATGGCGTCAATCAAAGTTGGAACAGAGTCATCTGTATTGCCTTCGATCTTCCATAATGAGAATGCACACTGAATCCGTACGCCCATATTGTCATGGAGAGACAAAGATCGCAGAGCAGGCACTGCAGCAGCAGCTTCAGATTCCATTGCTCCCAGTCTCTGAATCGCCTGTTTCAATTCGGGAATCTGAATCGAATTCAATTCTCGGACCAGGCTTAACACTTCCCCTTGAGCATCAGGACACAACGATTCCGCTGTGTTGGGTTGAATCAGTTCCCGCTTTGGCTGACTGACACTGGCAGTCTGGACAAGCAGCTTCCGATTTTGTGTTTCCGGCTGAATTTCGACCTGCTGTGATACCGTTTTGATGTTATCAGTCTCAACACTCTTGATCATATCCGGATCGACGGGATTCCATTTGCCGATGCGTGTGATCGCAGATCCCTCAAACGGGGAGTCGACAGTCGCCACATGATTGGCATTTTCAAAAGGATTTCGTTTATCGAATTGAGGTTCTGTTTCTGTCTGCTGCACCAGACGGAATTCCGGCTGTGGAGCAGGCGATTCCTGCTGAGGCGGAGTGAAGTCAGAAATCAGTTCGTTCTGCAGTTCACGCATCAGTTCAAATGCAGATCGTTTCTTTTTAGACTGACTCTGTTCTGAAGCTGCAGGGACTTGAGTAACCTGTTTTTGAACCGCAGCGACAGCAACGGTCTTTTTCTCAGTCGCAGCAGCGGCTTCCATCCGGTTGACGTCTTCATCCGTCAGCTTTCTGAAACTGACCTGCTCCTGTGTTGCGGGCTGAGTTCTTACCTCAGCGATCAGTTTTTCAACTTCGACGACCTGCTTTTGTTCCGGCTGCTTCTCAGCGACTTCAACCTGCGGTTCATCGAATGCGGGCTCGGCCAGCATCGGGTCAGCCAGGAATGGATTTTCAGCAGTCTTGTCTTTGTTGTCTTTGAGGATTCGGTCCCGGATCACACGGAAAGGAGAGTCTTTGGTATCCGCAACTTCCGTTTCAGCCTGAGGCTGCTGTGTTTTTATTTCCGGCTTCTTTACAGAAGCTGGGTCCACTTTTCGGAACATATCCTTTTCCAGACCAGCAGTCTTCATCTCCGGTTTGGTCTGTGGTGTTTTAGAATGGCTCACCATTCGCGTATCGGACAGGGAAGCTCTCAGAGCAGGATCTGTAGACAGTTGCGCGATGTTCTGTTCAACACGCTTTAACAACTTCTCGTTCTGTTCAAATTCTTTCGAACCTTTCTTGATCGATCCCTGCCCGCGGGCATCCCGTTGGCTCAAAGCCAGAGATTTCTGATATTCGGTCAAAGCCTGTTGCTTCTCTCCACGCTCTGCGTGCAGGTGAGCAATAATTTCGTGTGCTTCGGCAGGCGAACTGATTTTGCAGAGTTGAGCATAACTCTCCTGCATTTTTCCCTGACTGCCCAGTACAGTTGCCAGGCGCGTTGTGGCACGTTCGCTCTCAGGATTTAATGAAACCGATTTTCTCAATACCTCTTCGGCTTGAGGGTACTTCTTCATTTTGTAAAGTGCATACCCGTAATCGCTCAACATGTTCGCGTTTTCGGGAGTCAGCTCTTTTGCTTTCTCGAAGTACTTCAGGGATTCTTCACGCTCACCCAGCCGGTAGCTGACGATCGCCAGCCGATGGCAGGCAAGTGCCCGATTCGGATCAGCTTTATGAATGGATTCATAGGCCTTCTTAGCCTTTTCCAATTCTTTTTTGTTTTCCAGATCCTGAGCAACGGCCATTTTGCTGTCCAGAACTTTTTCCCTGGCGGAGGAAGGGAGCATGGCTGTGGGCATATGAGAACAACCTGCGAATGGAACAGCGACAGACGCTGAAAGAACTGCGGCCCAAATACTGCAGCGCTTCATTTTGATATCCTCTAAAAAGTAGAGTCGAGAGCGATAAATTTGCTATTGCCGATTTGTGAATTCAATGATGGGAGAACTTTGAGAGAGGCTCTCTTCAGCAATTTCATCACGATCTGCTACCAGCCTGTGTACTGGCTGGAACGATCGTACCGGATGAATTGCATTGAACGACCACTCACGGCTTAATGAATAGTTCGGTTATTCACGTTGTGCCGATGCAAAGGGAAGTGCAGAATATCGTGTCCATAACGAAGATCGTGACGGACGAACTGGTTGCAACACGTGGCAAAAACGGGGGGCATTTTCGGAAGAGTTAAACTTTGACGATTGTTCCGAATTTACCGCCTGGAATACGTCGTAATTAACCCTAAAAGCCTGTGTGCAGCGGCGATCTGCCGTTTTTGCCTGAGCGTCAGCAGGCAATTGTCAGGCGCACTCAGCTCCATTTGGGCTGAAAGTTCATCGGTTTGAAAGCTTTCAGCGAAGATCAGTTCCGACTCGATTTGAGGTCCCGAGCGATTGATTCGCGCCAGGCCGATACAGACGATTCCATCCTGATGTGCGGGAGCGTCCGGTCCCAGATGCCCCGTAATGGAGGCGGACAGAGTTGCTTCGGGAGTCTGCTGCAGCACTCCCAATGCCATTTCGCGGGCAGTTTCAATACTCACGTCCGTATATTGATCGAGCGTCTCCTGCTGCACTCCCAGCCATTTCATTTTTGTATCCCAGCGGTAGACCACGGCAGAACCACAAAAGTACTCTGAAATTCCAGGCAGGCTGGTCATCAGCGTGGCCACCAGCCCCCCCGTACAGCTTTCTGCAAGGACCAGTTTCTGATCGTGATCCACCAATGCGGACTTAACCTGCATTGCCGCCTGCATCAAATTTTCGGGTAACATCCGGATCTCCAAAAAACAAACTTCGAGGCTCTCGTGATAATTTACACTTCAGGTCATCTATTCTACAGTGTGTGCATTGAATAATCTGTATGTTAAACAATTGAAAGCATCACTCTCTAAATCATGTCGCGCTCCAAGCCTACCCGTGACCTTCGTCCCTACTTTCAAACGCTTGAAGATCTGGAAGGCCCGTTCCAGTGGGAAAGTTTCTTTGGGAATGACCAGCCAGTGGTCCTGGATGTCGGTGCGGGCCGGGGTCTGTTCCTGTTCAATGCCAGTGGAGAACACCCGGAAAAAAATTTCCTGGGTATGGAAATCGACTACCGGGAAGGTCGGCGGGCAGCAACCCGACTGTTGAAAGCCGAACGCCCCAACGCCCGGATGCTGGGCGGCGATGCTAGAATTGCCTTTGACAAATTCATTCCGGATTCGTCAATCTCTGAAGTCCATGTCTACTTTCCCGACCCCTGGTGGAAAAAGCGGCATCACAAACGACGCATCTTTACAGATGTGTTTGTCAGCCGTATCACGAAAGCGTTGAAGCATGGAGGCGAACTCCACTTCTGGACTGATGTGGAAGAGTACTTTGAACGCGTCACGAACCTCATGGATCACGCCAGCCAGTTTATCCGCCGTGAAACGCCTGAAGAAAAACTGCCGGAGCATGACATGGACTTCCAGACCAGCTTCGAACGAAAAAAACGCAGAGAAGGCTGGAAGATTCATCGCGGCCTCTGGGAACTGCAGAAACCCTCTGAGTCCTGAAAATCAGTTCTCCAGAATCACCTGTTGTAAATCAATGGGCCGATTGAATTTGACTCGACGGCCCACGTGGTACCACCAGATACCTCTGATCGGGTAGAAAAACACGGATCGGACGAACTCGTGCTGCTGGCGTAAACTTGCCAGATAAGCTTCTTCAAATTCCGGGAATTCATCCGCCAGTTCCAGCCGCTTGACTCTCTGCAGGTCTGCTATCGCTGCCTGATGTTTTTCGTGCAGCTCTCCCGTCTGTTCCACGCCAAATGACTGAACGAACCGTCCGGGGGGCGCGGGAAAAATTAACGCCTCTCGATCGTTGGCCGTAATGAGCGAGCAATCGTCTTCGAAGATCGTCGTGAAACTATGAAAGCGACCGTAAGGTGAGAGAGTTGTCTGAAAAAAAGTCGCCTGCGATTCACTTTCCCAGACCAGGATATAGTTCTGCTGCCAGCGATAGATGCCAACCGTTTCAAACTGATTCGATTGTGACCAGTCTGATTCCGCCCTGCACTTGCCCGAGAGATAATCATCCCAGTCTGCTTCTGGCAACAGAATCAACTGGGGTGACCTCATATGCTGAATGGCGTAGTAGATCAAAAAAGGAATCAACACAAACAGATAACAGAAGATCATTGCTGCTAAAAGTATCAGACCATTTATCAGATTGGCGTTTGCCAGCATTTTCCGGTTCCGGACGTATTTGAGTATCAGCGGTTAAGAATCAGAGCTTTTCTGTATTTTCTCACCCAGCCGATCAATTTTCCAGCCCAGCAGCTTGGCATTAATTTTGTCGCTTAAAGCATGACACATCTCCAGAAACGCATCCGTCGCACGGTCTTCATTCAATTCGTGAGCAGAAAACTGGGTCAGATTCTCCTGTCTTAATTTGGTCACTTCGTCCAGAAGTATCATTAAAGCCGGACCATCTGACGGGTTGTTCCCATCCAGTTTCATCTGTTTATTTTCAATCGCCACCAGTTCTCTGATGTAGCGGTCCAGTTTGTGTTCCTTGGCTTTTTCACGCCGTTTCTGAATCTGCCGATAAAGCAGATATGTTGCAATCAGCATCGACACGATAAATGATCGCATCCCTTCTGTGACTTCGACAAATTCGGAATTGAGAAAGGGCTTCAGTTCAGGGTTATAAATATGATCTGCGCCAGCATGCAAAGGAAAACCCTGGCCATCCCTGGCAAAGGAATTTCCGCCTTCGATCAATTCATTCAATTGTAACTGCCTGGAAAAGTCCTGATGTAAAATGATCGCAGTCACTCCTGAGACCAGATCTTCGGAAACCGATTCGCGGGCGAGAAGATGGGCATCACAGGACACGGTAGGCAGATCTTGAGGAGGCACCACCGGGTCTGCACGACGAAACATGCCGGCAGGAATTTCATACTCATCAAAGTGTGATTCTTTCCGTGTCAGCGCCTCGATATAAGGTATTTCCAGAATTCGATATTTACCGGTATCAAGCAGTTCATGCAAAACCGGTGCCTCGATCCCGACAGTCATAATCGCCGCATCGAGTTGATTATTTTCGAACTGTTTCTCAATTTCCTCATAGGACAGATATACGGGGTGAATGTCTTCCACGCTGATCTGCGCGTGTTTCAGGAGAGGCAGACTGGCAGCCAGGTCCCCCGATCCCTGTTCCCCCAGCGCAACACGATGCCCTTGCAGATCGGCCAGTTTGAAGATCTCAGAATCAGCAGGCACGATCACATGCACCACCTGTGAATACAGATTGGCAATGAAACAGATTTGCTCCGGTTCCTCCTGTTCTGGCACTGGGACATTGTCCGGCTCCGCCTGGAATTCCTTGAGCACATATTCTGCCCCTGGCTGATAGAAGCCCAGGTCTGCTTTTCCACTGCTTAATAACGCAAGATTTTCCAGCGAGCCTTTCGTCTGAATGATCTTAACCTTTGTCCCGAGCTGCTCTTCCAACAGGTCTTTCAGTTGAACGGCCATGCTGTAATAGCGACCTTCCGGATGACCGGCGGCAATCGTGATCTGATCCGGTAAAGCGGTCATCCAGCGATAAGTCTGGTGCAGGATCACCGGCAGGAAGATCAACAGAATGACCAGCAGAACTTTGATTACAGACCGCTTCATATCTACCTTCTTCGATGAATTCTCAAAAATAGTAATGCCTGTTGAATTCGGGAGAATGTGCACAGAATATCATACTCTTTTTAAATAAAGTTTTCCCCTTTCGAGACATAAATAGAAGGATCTCTCTCCGAAATTGAGACCGTGCCCCTCAAGCCAGACCCTGTTTCGGGAATTCCCGACTTTGCGGTGCCGTTTGCCTTGGCGCGATTATTTGGCGAACTATGCTAAAGGGCGATACCTCTGTATCATCAGGGAATCGTTGTGATTCCCCTGACCCGTTTCCTTATTTTAATAAGTGAGTGAGTTCCATGTACCGAGTCCTGATCACGGACAATCTTTCGCCAGCCGGTCTTAAAATTCTAGAAGAAAACCCGGAAATCGAAGTGGATATTCGTTCCGGCTTATCGCCAGAAGAAGTACGGGAAGCTCTGAAGTCGGCAGATGGTATTATCATCCGCAGTGCGACAAAACTCACTGAAGAAATCCTGAAAGACCAGCCCCGCCTGAAAGCGATTGTTCGCGCAGGTGTAGGCGTCGACAATATCGACCGTGCCGCCGCCACCCGCGAAGGGATCATCGTGATGAACACGCCGGCCGGGAATACCACCAGTACCGCCGAGCAGACCATCGCCCTGATGATGGCACTGGCCCGTAACATCGGCCCCGCTTACGCCACCATGAAGGAAGGAAAATGGGAGCGAAAGAAACTGACCGGGACCCAGGTGGCCGGCAAAACACTGGCGATCATCGGTCTGGGACGTATCGGTCTCTGCGTAGCACAACGTGCCCAGGGACTGGAAATGAAAGTCATCGGCTACGACCCGTTCATGTCTTCAGAACGTGCTGCCGAGTATGGCATTGAATTATACAAAGAAGTCGACGAGCTGGTTAAACATTGTGACTTCCTGACCGTTCATACTCCGCTGACCGACGAAACACGTGACCTGATTAACGCCGAACGAATCGCAACCATGCGACCCGGAGTGCGGATCATCAACTGTGCCCGCGGCGGCATCGTCAATGAAGACGATCTGGCGGATGCCCTGGAATCCGGAAAAGTTGCAGGTGCCGCCTGTGACGTATTCACCCAGGAACCTCCCGAAAATCGTCGCCTGATTGATGCTCCCAACATGCTGGCCACTCCTCACCTGGGTGCTTCGACTGATGAAGCCCAGGAAATGGTCGCACTGGAAGCAGCTGAGATTATCTCGGACTTCCTGACCAAAAATGAAATTCGTCATGCGATCAATATGATTCCGGTTTCCGGTGCCGAGATGGCTGACCTGAAACCGCACATCGAACTGGGACACCGCCTGGGTCTGTTCTTATCACAGCAGACGAAAGGCAGCCTGAAAAGCGTCCAGATTCAATATCGGGGTGAAGTCGCTGACAAGCAGACGAAACTGATTACTTCCAGCTTTGCTGCCGGCCTGCTCTCCAATTCTTTTGAAGCAGAAATCAATATCGTCAATGCAACAGTCTTTGCCAAAGAACGTGGTATCGAAATTTCGGAATCAAAATCGAACGAAGCCGGAACACTGTCTACATTGATTACGGCAACCGTCGAAACGGAAGATGGAAAATGCTCTGCTGCGGGAACCATCTTCGGCCAGGACTTCCTGCGTCTGACTAAACTGGACGAGTTCTATCTGGACGGTTACCTGGATGGCAACCTGCTGATCTACCGACACCACGATGTCCCCGGCCTGATCGGTTACATCGGCACGGTTCTGGGGAATCACAATGTCAATATCGCCCATATGGCCCTGGGTCGCCTGCAGAATCAACCAGGCGGCGAAGCCATTGCCGTCTTGAACGTTGATGGTGAAGTCCCGGAAGCTGCCATCGAAGAAGTCTCCAGCCACAAAGACGTTTCCTGCGTCAAGCTGATTAAGATGCCTCCGGCAACTGCTCCCCTGTCCTGGTTGCAGTAATCCGATTTGAGCTTCCCAGCCGCTTCATTCTGATTTCAACTGTCAGAGGAAGCGGCTGTTTTTTTGGTATACATTTCTCACATACCGGGGAAGCTATTGCCTGAGGGGATCCCTCAAAGGTAAAATATCTGCGGAGAAGGTGCGCGCCAAAATATTACACGGAATCTGAAAATTTGAATTGACTGGTGAAACAGTTAAGGTATCATTCCCGGCAATTCCTATACTTTGTTTCTGCGTAAAGTCGCTTGGGTCTTAAACGTACCTCAATATTGCCATAACCTTGCTAAGAGTTCTGGAGGGTGGGCGGCATATGATTTCAGCAACGACCGGGAAAGCACAGTCCAGTGCCATGCAGGCGAGTGTCTTGGCTCTGAACAAGACTTATTCGCCGGTACACGTGATCTCTGCAAAAAGGGCATTCTGCCTGCTGAGTAAGGATATTGCAGAAGTAATCAGCGTGGAAGACGGCAGTTTCATGAATTACGACTTCAGTTCCTGGATTGAAATCAGCGAACTGCGATCCGAGTTTAATGAGCGAAATGAGCTGGAAGACTGGATCATGTCAGTCAACTTTGAAATCCAGGTGCCTCGTGTGGTCCGCCTGCTCCGCTACGACCGAATCCCCAACAACACCATTAAGTTCAATCGACGCAATATCTTCATTCGAGACAGCTATCGCTGCCAGTACTGCCAGAAAAAATTCAGCGTCAAACAGCTGAGTCTGGACCATGTAGTTCCCCGTTCGCATGGCGGAGGCATGAGCTGGGAAAACATTGTCAGTGCCTGCAGGCGCTGCAACACGAAAAAGGGGGGACGCACTCCCTCGCAGGCTGGCATGAAGCTGTTCCAGAAACCCGCCAAACCAAGCCGAAACCCAGTTTTACTCCAGCAGGTGAAACATGCAAAATATGAATGCTGGAAAAATTTTGTCGGCACAAAAGAACTCCTGACCTGTGACTGATCATCTACCAGTCCCGCACTTCCGGCCCCCCGCTTTTTGATCTCCGCATTGCTCTCTCTGGCCTGAGTTGCCCCTTAAAATCGCTAAATCCCCCGATATTATATCGATGAAATCAGCTGTTTTTTAAGGCCATGGTTCCACTCTCCTGTTGAACCGTCTATATTACGATCCTGAAACAGGGCCTCTTGCTGCAAACATTATTATTACACACTCAGGAATCTGGAATGTCGTCTTCTCCGTTAAACGTCGCGATTATCGGTATGGGAACCGTAGGCAGTGGTGTTGCAAAAATCCTGCTGGAGCGTTCCGAACAAATGACGACGCGGGCTGGACGACCCATTCATCTCAAAAAAGCGGTTGTCCGGGACCTGTCCCGTCCCAGAAATGTTGATTTACCTGCCGACGTCCTGACCGACAGTATCGATGCCGTCCTCGACGATGAAACCATCGACGTTGTCATACAGCTGATCGGCGGAATCGACCCGGCTTACGACATCATGCTACGCGCCCTCGAGAGTGGTAAAGACGTGGTGACAGCCAACAAAGCACTCCTTTGTGAGAAGGGAGAAAGCCTGTTTCAACGCGCGCGGGAGCTGGGACGCTGCATCTGCTTCGAAGCAGCTGTCGCCGGTGGAGTGCCGCTCATTGAAACCGTCACCCAGGCAATGACGGCCAACCAGATCACCTCCGTCGAAGCCATCCTGAATGGTACCAGCAACTACATTCTGACAGAAATGTTCTCTCATAACGTCAGTTACGACGACGCTGTAAAAAGCGCGCAGGAAATCGGATATGCGGAAGCCGATCCGGCAATGGACGTCGATGGAACCGACGCAGCTCAGAAACTGGGAATCCTGGTTCAACTCGCGCTGGGCATCAAAGTCAATCTTGATCAGTTTCTGCGGCAGGGAATCGACAGTCTGTCCCTGGCCGACTTACAGTATGCCTCCGAACTGGGTTATACCGTCAAATTACTGGCGGTCGCCAAGTTACTGGATGGCCAGCTGGAAATGCATGCCCAACCAACGTTGATCCGTAACGACAACCCGCTGGCCCATGTGGAAGATGCTTACAATAAAATTGCCCTCGAAGGGGATGCGGTCGGCAAGGTCTGGCTGTCAGGCATGGGAGCAGGTCAGATGGCGACGGCTTCTGCCGTGGTCGCGAATGTGGTCGATGTTGCTGTCGGCAGGGCTGCTTTGACATTTCCCCGGCTCGACCTCTGGAAACCCCGTGAGGGAATCAAGATCATGCCGCGCGAGGAAATTTCCCGTCGCTACTTCCTGCGTTTAAACGTGGAAGATCGCCCGCATGTATTGGCCGACATTACAAATGTGCTGGGCGATCATGAAATCAGCATCGCTAGCCTGGTGCAACACGAAGCTCCGGAAGTTGATCCTTCCGAAGAATTCTCGATCGTCCCACTGGTGATTATGACCCATCGTACAACGGAAGGTCGCTTTCAGGCCGCCAGCAGGGAGCTGGATGAGCTGGTCTGCATCCGGTCTCCCTTTGTGCGCATGCCGGTCAACGACTGATCTGGCCGACTACTCTTTCGTAGCCGGCTTTTCTGTCTCTGGTTTTGCAGCCGCATCTTCCTTCTTTTCAGAGGTAGGTGTTTCAGCCTTTTCCTCTTCTTTCTCAGCTGGTTTTTCAGAATCAGGTTTGGCTTCCGGCTTTTCTTTCTTCTCAGCTGGTTCTTCACCAACGATAGTTGCCGTTTTGATGTAGTCCAGTTTGGGAAAATCTTTTTTCAGATAAGCATTTCCCTCTTCGACGATCCTGCCCTGTTCTGGACCAAGTCCGCCGGGAGCACCTTCTCCATAACCATTATAAAGTGAATCGACAACATCCATGCCTTCCACCACTCTGGCAAACGGAGAAAAACCCATTTGATCCAGATTGGAGTTATCCCCAAAGTTAATGAAAAACTGTGTGGACCGTGAGTGAGGCATTCCTGTTTTAGCGAAGGAGACATAGCCACGTTTGTTAGATTGTTTGACAGGGTCATCCATGATGTTGTTGTCACGCCACTTGGCATGCAGTTCCGGATCACCATTGATGCCGATCTGCGCCATGAATCCATCGATCACACGGAAGAAAGCGGTATCGTTATAAAAACCGTTCTTAACCAGTTCTTTGAATCGTTCCGCTCCCTTAGGTGACCAGTCCGGATGAACCTCCAGCTTGATCTTCCCCTTGGTTGTATCCAGGACTACGTCATAAACCTCAGCGCTGGGTACTTCTTTTTCAGCTGCAGTGGGAACTTCACCAGAACAGCCCACACAGCACAACAACATCAGGCTCAATGCCAGCAGACAAAAACGTAACATCTCTTTGATCCTTATATTTCTTCAAAGTATTAGAATTGATTGATTCGATTGAAAATTAAGCTTTCTGAATTTCCTGACTGATCTGTTCGAACTCTTCTTTTAATACAGGCATCGCGCCAGCCTGGCTTGCTACCAGCCCTCCGACTCGATTCGCGAACAACGCTGCCTGTTCCCAGCCCCAACCCAGCAGGCGCCTGGAGATGAGAGCTGCTGTAAACGCATCACCGGCACCGACGGCATCAGCAACTTCCACCGGAGAGCCGGGGATATCATATTTCTGATCATCAGCAAAAATCAGGCAGCCTTCCGCACCACGTGTGATGCAGACTGCTTCCAGTCCATACTCTTCCTGAACCTGATTTGCAAACTGCTTCACGTTGCCGGCGGATAACCCAAGAACTTTGCTCAGTTTTTCCACTTCGTCCTGATTCAATTTGACCATTTTTGCCGCTGTCAGAGAACGCTCGATCCAGCTACGTTCGTAGTAATTCTGGCGGAGATTCACATCATACACAACCAGGCAATTTTCACCTGTCGCGGCCAGACATTGATGAATGGCCTCGCGTGAATCTGGTTCCCGCTGTGCCAGCGTTCCAAAGCAGACTGCCTGTGACTGCTGCATTAATTCTGATAGATCCTCATTGAATTCCAGATGGTCCCAGGCAACGTGTTCATGGATCGTATACTGCGGATCGTTCGCGTCGGAATACTCTACTGTAACCGTTCCAGTGGGGAACGATTCATCAACCTGTACGTAATCAACAGAAAGCCCCTGCTGTTTCAGAAATTCCCGCAGTTCTGTCCCGAGTTCATCCTGCCCCACACGCGTGACGACCGTCCCCTGGCATCCCAGTTGATTTGCCTGAAAGGCAACATTTGCCGGTGCCCCGCCGGGTCGTCTCTCATCTTCGAAACAATCCCACAGCAATTCACCTAAACCAATTACCAGTGGAAGCGACTTTATGTTATTCATGAAACTCAGATTCAATTATGATTTGATTCTATTACACTGTTCCGAGATCACAGCTCAGAAACGGAGTGCCACTGTCATGCGGGGCACGATGTCTCACAGCTGATACCATACCATATTCGGGGATACAAATTCCATGCATCGCATTTATGAATACCGTCATTTAGTGACTGAAGACGAAATTGACGGCTTAGGACACGTCAATAATGTGGTCTATCTGAAATGGCTACAGGACGCGGCAGTCGCTCATTCGACGGCAAATGGCTGGCCGGGGCGCCGTTATCGCGAATTGAAAATCGGCTGGGTCGCACGCAGCCATTTTATCGAATATCTGCAACCCGCGTTTGTGGATCAGGAAATCGTGGTCCAGACCTGGATCTCCACACTTCAGAAGGTCAAATCCCTGAGAAAATACCGGATTATTCGTCCTGCCGATTCCGAACTCCTGGTACGGGCTGAAACAAACTGGGCGTTTGTGAATTATGAAAACCTCACTCCCCGCCGTATTCCACCTGAAGTCGCTTCCTGCTTCTCTGTCATTCCCGACTCTGAAGAACCCGGACTGTAAGTGATCGGGCAGGAATTCGCTTCCCTTTATTTTCATGAAGTAACTGACTCAAAACGTGAAATCGTTCAGGCAGCATGGTACGCTATCTACAATTCAGATTGTGAACTGCAACGGACGATCATCTGAAAATCAATTCATTTCTTCTCTCCATTCACGGTGAACTATGACTGACCAACCCTATGAAAAGCTGGGAGCATTCTATCTGGGTCGAGAATATGACCTGCCTCAAGATCACCTGAAAGAAGATCTGGTTCTATACGACAGCAAAGACCTGACAACACATGCAGTCTGTGTCGGCATGACAGGCAGTGGAAAAACCGGACTCTGTCTGTCTCTGCTCGAAGAAGCGGCTATCGACGATATTCCTGTGATCGCCATCGATCCCAAGGGAGATCTGGGAAATCTGCTGTTGAATTTCCCCGAGTTAAAACCAGCAGATTTTCGTCCCTGGATTGAAGAAAGCGAAGCCGTCCGCAAAGGGAAGACACCCGACGAATATGCCAGCTGGACTGCCGACTTGTGGAAGAAAGGACTGGCTGACTGGCAACAGGATGGCGCCCGTATCTCGCGACTCCGCGATGCCGTCGACATGGCGATTTATACACCAGGCAGTAATGCAGGCTTACCGATTTCGGTCCTGAAATCATTCGATGCCCCGAGTGAAGCGGTTTTAAATAACAGCGATGCCCTGCGGGATCGCATCATGTCCGCGGTCTCAGGACTGCTGGCTTTATTGAAAATCAACGCCGATCCGATCAACAGTCGGGAACACATCCTGCTTTCCAATATTCTCAGCAATGCCTGGAAAGAGAAACGGAATCTGTCCATCGCCAGCCTGATCCAGGAAATCCAGGCGCCCCCTTTTGATAAAATCGGCTTTCTTAATCTGGACATGTTTTATCCGGCTAAAGACCGCATGCAGCTCTCCCTGCAGCTCAATAACCTGCTGGCTTCTCCAGGATTTGAATCCTGGATGCAGGGTGACGCCTTGAATATCGAGCGACTCTTAATGACCAGAGAGGGAAAGCCTCGCATCTCAATTCTTTCGATCGCACACCTGTCAGAATCGGAACGCATGTTCTTTGTCACCGTGCTGCTCAACGAAGTCCTGGCCTGGGTCCGCAGCCAGTCGGGAACATCAAGCCTGCGAGCCATTCTGTATATGGATGAGGTTTATGGATACTTCCCCCCGACGGCCAATCCGCCTTCCAAAACACCGATGCTTACGTTGCTGAAACAGGCACGCGCCTTTGGTCTGGGTGTGGTGCTCTCAACACAGAACCCGGTTGACCTGGACTATAAAGGGCTCTCGAACACAGGTACCTGGTTCATCGGTCGCCTGCAGACGGAACGCGATAAAGCACGCGTACTGGATGGACTGGAAAGTGCCTCGGGAACCGCGGGCAGCCAGTTCCATCGACAGGAGATGGAAGCCATTCTGTCCGACCTGGGAAGCCGGGTCTTTCTGTTACACAATGTGCATGAAGACGCGCCCGTCGTCTTTCAGACCAGATGGGCCCTGTCCTACCTGCGCGGACCACTGACGCGAAACCAGATCAAAACGCTGATGGAACCGCGGAAACAAGCGGCTGTCGAATCCACGCCGGTCAAATCGGAAACAGCTCTCACTACACCCGCAGGACCAGACGTTTCACAACCACCGTTAATTCCGCCGGAAATCAAACAGCGCATCTTCACTGCTGCGACAATCGTCCCGACGGGTAGCCGACTCGTCTATCGCCCGGGTCTGATCGGTCTTGCAAAACTGCGCTACGCCGATGCCAAATCCAAAGTCGACATCTGGCAGGATGTCGCGATGCTGCTGACAGTCACCGGCTCAGTCCCGGAATCCGTCTGGGAAGCAGCCACACTGATTCCCCCAGGCAACCTGGACTATGATGCTGAGCCCGATTCCCAGGCAGTATATGCAGAAGTCGACAGTTTATTTACCAAGTCGAAGCAGTACCCGTCCTGGGAAAAGGAATTGAAAACGTACCTGTATCAGGAACGACCGCTGAATCTCTGGTTCAGCGCAGACCCGAAACTGTATTCCGATCCCGATGAAAAGGAAGCCGCCTTTCGGGCACGCCTCAAACAGCTGATGCGTGAAGAACGTGATCTACAGATTGAAAAACTCCGATCGAAATATGCATCCAAGTTCGATACCATAAAAAATCGAATTCGTACCGCCGAAGATCGCGTGGCACGGGAAGAGGCACAATACAGTGATAAAAAGCTGAGCACGTTCCTCTCAATTGGTACAACAATATTCGGTGCGATTATGGGCAGAAAAGTGGCCAGCGCCACCAACGTCCGCAAAGCATCGTCGGCTGCACGCAGCGTAGGCCGCGCCGCCAAAGAACATGATGACATTGGACGGGCAAAAGAGGCTCTGGAAATCCAGCATCAAAAATATGCGGAACTGGAAGAGGAGTTTCAGCAGGAGATCGATCAACTGGAAGAGCCCATTCGGCCGGAAGATCTCGAAATCGAAGCTTACCCGGTTCGGCCGCGAAAGTCCGATCTCATGGTGAATGAAGTCTCGTTCGTCTGGCTCCCCTGGTCCGTTGATCCCACAGGAATCAGCCAACCCCTCTATCGACTGGAAGAAGAATAAGAGCTTCAGCGAAATAAAAGCAGGGGAAAAGCATTGTCCGCTCCTCCCCTGCTTTCTCTGTTACTTGACCACAAAGTTAATCAACCGTCCGGGAATGACAATCGCCTTCACGATGGTTTTCCCTTCCAGATGCTGGGCAATCGTCTCATCCTGCTCGGCTGTCTGCTGCATGGTCGCCTGGTCTGCGTCTGCTGCAACCGAGACTTTCGATCGTAATTTCCCGTTCACCTGCACCGGGATTTCCACGACCGATTCCTGCAACAATGCTTCATCAAATTGTGGCCAATCCTGATAGGCCAGAGACTCAGCATGCCCCAGTACACTCCACAGCTCTTCGGCAATATGCGGTGCAAATGGTGAAAGCAGCAAGACAAAGTCAGACAGAACCGCTTTGGATCTGGTTTTCAACGGGCCCATTGCATTCGTAAATTCCATCATACGGCTGATAGCGGTATTGAAGGATAACTTTTCGATATCTTCCGATACGGCTTTGATGGTCTTATGTAAAATGCGCAACTGATCTTCATCCGGCGCGTCATCGGTGACCGCTTCGCTTACAACAACTTCTTCCTGTTTTTCATCGATGATTAATCGCCAGACGCGTCCCAGGAATCGACTGACGCCATCGACGCCACTCATGCTCCAGGGCTTAGTCGCTTCCAATGGTCCCATAAACATCTCGTACATCCTCAAGGCGTCTGCACCATACTGTTCCACAACGACGTCCGGATTGATGACATTACCGCGAGACTTCGACATCTTATAAGCACGGCTGTTGACGGCAATCTCAGGATGATCAACGAGTACGAAATTCTCACCCTGTTTCTGTACCTGGTCTGTTTCCAGACTGACAATCTTAACTGGTGCGCCGGATGAGACCTCAATCCATTTGGTTTCAGACTCATCAGATTCGGCAACATCCTTTGCCGATACCCAGGAGCCGTCCGCCTGCTGGAAGCCGGTCAATTCGACATCACCTAAAATCATGCCTTGGTTGACGAGTTTCTGGAACGGTTCCGGACAGGTCACATGCCCACGGTCGAACAGGACCTGATGCCAGAAACGGGCGTAGAGCAGATGCAGCACCGCATGCTCGCCGCCACCGATATAGAGATCAACGGGCAACCAGTTCTTTTCCAATTCGGGATCAAGGAATCGTTCGCTGTTTTTGGGATCGGCGAATCGTAAATAATACCAGCAGGAACCTGCCCACTGAGGCATACTGTTCACTTCGCGCAACAACCGCTTGCCGTCCGTGTCCGTTTTGTATAACCATTCGTCCGGCGCGGAAGATAATGGCGGATCAGGTGTTCCTGCCGGCTTATACTCTTTCAATTCGGGAAGTTCGACCGGTAAACTCTCTTCCGGGTCAGGTCGCATTAAGCCTGAAATCTTGCCTTCCTCATCCAACTCGTGCCAGATAGGAAACGGTTCGCCCCAGAAATGCTGGCGGCTGAACAACCAGTCGCGTAAGCGGTAATTGACAGCCGTCTTTCCCACACCCTGCTCGCTTAACCGACTCGCGATCTCGATTTTGAAATCGGCCGTTTTCATGCCATCAAATTCGCCCGAGTGAATGGCGGTTCCCATTCCGGAAAAAGGAGTCCTTTTTTCCCCTGCGATTTCCGCTTCCAAAGCCTGTTCCTCTTTTGAAGGCTCATATTTCGCAGGTGGCTCGACAACCGGAATGATGGGCAAATCAAACTCGACGGCAAATTCCCAGTCGCGCAAATCGTGCGCGGGAACCGCCATGATGGCTCCCGTTCCGTAGCTGATCAACACGTAGTCGGCAATCCAGACCGGAATTTTTTCGCCGTTAACCGGGTTAATCGCATAACTGCCTGTGAACACTCCCGTTTTCTCTTTCGCGAGATCGGTTCGATCCAAATCACTCTTGAGAGCGGCCTGTTTGCGATACGTTTCGACGGCCTGCTTCTGGTCACCAGTTGTGAGACGATCCACGAATGGATGTTCGGGCGCAAGCACCATATACGTCGCACCAAACAAGGTATCGGGACGTGTGGTATAGATGCGTAATACATCTGCTTCGGGGTCTTCCGGGAATCCGCTTTCACTGCGAGATGATTTCCAGGATGCAAATCCCTGATCCAGATCAGCGTCTGCTTCTCCTGAACCGACATAGAAGTCAACTTCTGCGCCTTCACTGCGGCCGATCCAGTTTTTCTGCAATGACTTGATGGAATCGGACCAGTCCAGTCCTTCAAGACCATCAATCAAGCGATCGCCGTACTTCGTTATTCGCAACATCCACTGCCGCAATGGAATTCGCTCTACCGGGTGACCGCCCCGCTCGCTTTTCCCATCAATAATCTCTTCATTGGCCAATACGGTTCCCAACTCAGGACACCAGTTGACGGGGGCTTCATGCTGATAAGCCAATCGATGGCGATTCTGATAATGACGGATGGCATCTTCACCCGCAGCCTGTACTTTTTCGGGGATCGGCAATTCACTGATGGGACGGGCACGACCGACACGCTGCTTTCCATCGGGTCCCGTCCATTCGAATTCCGCATCGAACCAGGAATCGAATAACTGCAAAAAGATCCATTGCGTCCAGCGAAAGTAATCCGGATCCGTCGTCGAAAATTCACGGCTCCAGTCATAACTGAAACCCAACATCTTTAACTGGCGGCGGAAGGTGTCGATATTTTTCTGAGTAGTGATGCGGGGAGGAGTTCCCGTTTTGATCGCATGCTGTTCGGCGGGTAAGCCAAACGCATCCCAACCCATCGGATGCAACACCTGTTTCCCCTGCATGCGGGCGTGCCGACAGACGATGTCCGTGGCCGTATATCCTTCCGGATGACCGACATGCAAACCTTCACCTGACGGATAGGGAAACATATCGAGAACGTACAGCTTGTCTTTCCCTTCAACAAACTCACCGACTTTGAAGGTTTCCTGCTGATCCCAATAGGTCTGCCATTTGGCTTCAATCCGCTTGGCGTCGTAACGAGGCATTGTGTCCAGTCTTCCTAATTGTTCAAGGGTCTGATTGACCCGGCTGAAAATGATTTTATTGACTCAGCAGGCCAGCACGGCCCGACCTGACATCGTAACAAACAGACAGTAATCCTGTCAGTGATATCTATAGATATAGAGTAAGTTTAGCCATCCGTAGAAACTTTGCAATTCTGCCTGTTTTTGATGTCGGGGGTTTCTTTACGACCTTCGATTTGTCAAAATACACAAGCCTTGTTCCCTGGAACAGCAGATTCGAATTTTAACGTGATTTAACGGCACTCAACTCAGGAGTAAACATAATGGCAGCCCATTCCGATTCCCCATTTAACGGTGAAACCAGCAGACGTGATTTTCTGAAGACTTCCTCTGCCTGGGGATTCGCTGCCCTGACAGCAGGTTCTCTGATTTCAGACACCACTTTTGCAGCAGGTGTTCAGAAAAAAGATGCTCCCGAACACCTCAAACTGAGTCTGGCTGCTTATTCTTTTCATCGTTATATGCAGCAAAGCTGGCCCAAGCCCCGCGAACGAAAAACACCAGCCACCATGACGATCCAGGACTTCGTCCGTTACTGCGGCGAACAGAAACTGGATGGCTGCGAACTGACCAGCTACTATTTCCCTAATCCTGTCAGCGAAGATTACCTGAAAGAAACACGCGATCTGGCAGCTTCCCTGGGCATGGCGGTTTCCGGGACAGCCATCGGAAATGACTTCTGTCTACCCAAAGGCACTGCTCGAGACGAACAACTGGAAATGACACGAAAATGGATCGATTATTCAGCGATTCTGAGTGCTCCCGTGATTCGAATTTTCGCCGGCAAAGTTCCCAAAGGGGGAAATGAAGCCGAAGCGATTCGCATGTGCCAGGCTGGCATTAACGAGTCACTGAAGTACGCTGAGAAAAAAGGTGTAAGCCTCGCATTGGAAAATCATGGCGGAATCACATCCACTCCCGAGCAGATGATGCGGATCATTGACGGAATTGATAAAGCCCCCAATTTCGGGATCAATTTTGACAGTGGCAATTTCCGTACAGAGCATCCCTACGAAGATCTGGAAAAAATCGCGCCCCTGGCCATCAATGCTCAGATCAAGGTGGAAATGGGAGCCCGTGGCAAAGAAGTTCCCGCAGATATTCCACGTATTGTGAAAATTCTGAAAGACGCGCATTACAAAAACTTCGTGGTCCTGGAATATGAAGCAGCGGAAGAGCCCAAAGAAGCGATTCCCGGCTATTTGAAGCAACTGCGAAAACTGATCTGAAGTAAAGCACTTCACTGTCCCGCTATTGATCAAAAGAGATACTGTCATGGAAGAAACGGAAACAGAGCCCGAGGAGAAGGAAAAAGGGCGCGCGTTCTGGAATCATCAGTTACCACTGGAACGTGAGACCTGCATCTTTATTCTGGTCAATGCGCTGGATGTCTTCATGACATACCTGCTGCTGGTGACGGGTAATTTCAGAGAATCCAATCAGCTGGCAAATTATTTTATCGCCGGCTGGGGCATCAAAGGCATGGTCTATTTTAAGTTTGCCCTGGTCGCTGTTGTGACCGTGATTGCCCAGATCGTCGCGCGGAAAAAAATGTCGACGGGTCGCAACCTGCTGAATTTTGGTTCGCTGATTGTCGCCGGCGTGGTCATCTACAGCTTCGCCCTTTTCATGCGTTCGGGCTACCTGTTTAAATAGCGGCTCTTGAAATCAGCTGCCCGCCTGCCCTGCTTCGACCCCCGGTTCCAGCAGGCGAATCAGGCCGGCAAACAGGATGGCCGCTGTCTCGATTCTTAAAATCCCTGCATTCAACCTGACGGATTCTGCCCCCTGGTCCAGAGCAGACTGGAGTTCCTCAGGTGTGAATCCCCCTTCCGGACCAATCAGAATGACCACCGGTGCCTCGGATTTTTCGTCAGATCCAAAGAAATCAAGACCTTTGCCCGCCGGGTCTGCAATCAACAGGCGAGACTCAGTCTGACTTACCTCTGACAGAAACTCATCCCACTTCTGCACCTCAGCCAGTTCCATGAGCTGAATCTGCCCGGACTGCTTGGCAGCAGAGACGATGGTCTGTTGTAATTTTTTCAATCGATTCTCACCCGGATCGACGCTACTGCGTTCGGTCAGGAGCGGAATCAGTTTTGTCACCCCCAGTTCCGCCGCCTTCTCGATCAGCCAGCGAAAGCGGTCCCCTTTGGGAACCGCGGTTGCGAGAATGAGGGGTCGCTGTAAACTGGCCTGAGCTGCATGGATCGCAGTCACCCGGATCTCGACCGATTTCCGCGACGTATTGGTAATTACCCCTTCTGCTTCCGCTCCCGTCCCATTAAACACCAGAATGGTGTCACCAGTTCGCATACGAAGGACATGCAACAGATGATGCGCCTCACTGCCATCCAGCAGAAGCTGATCTGTATCAAAGGGACCGTCATAAAAAAAACGATGTGGCATAAATGTTCTCGGAATCGACCGTCTCAGACTGTGTCCGGTTTTACTGCAGCGTCTCCAGGTCCATTTGGACCGAGTATATTAGATTGACAGACGCCATGGTTAAATGTGTTACGCTCTAGAAAAACTTTAAGCTCTTTAAATTACGTAAGTTGAGAAAAATCAGACAACTCAGGCGGGGTTCGGTCATGCCGATAGCATCGAATGACCGATTTTATCAATAAGAAGAGTTTTAAGTTCAGTGCAATCCTTTGCTGCCTCTGAAACGACACACTCTTCACATATGGATGGTATCCCTCTCCCCGCGTGTTCTGCAAGGAGCAGGGATTCAGAACACGCAGGTTCGAACTCAAAATTCAAACAGGTCAAAAGAGAATCATGTATTGCGATTTCTGGAATTTGACACAGGCTCCCTTCAATCAACGGCTGGATCTGGAATTCTTCTTCGAAAGTGAACTCCACGAAGAAGCATTAGCACGCTTATTGTTCATTGCCGATGAACAGAAAAAATGCGGTATTCTCAGTGGGCCAGCGGGGACGGGAAAGACACTGACTCTGAAAGTCTTTCAACAACTGCTGAAGCGAACCCCTCATCAGTGTGAGATCATCGATCTGATCGGGCTGGGTGAAGAAGAGTTACTCTGGCAGGTTTGCGCCAGCTTACGACTGGGCCCCTCTTTCGAAACGAAATTACCACAACTCTGGCGACAGTTGACTGATTATCTGACCGGCCTGCAGCTTACGCAGGGGCGTCAGATACTGCTCTTAGACCATGTAGACCAGGCGCGGACGGAATGCATCCCGGCGATTGAACGACTGTTGCATACCGGGAATCAACAGTTCCCTTCATTATCACTGGTGCTGAGCCTGGATAAGCTGAACGTATCGCAGGCAGAGACTCTTGCCCGTCTTTCCGATCTGTCGATTGAACTGGATCGCTTCGAGCAGGAAACAACTGAGGATTATATTACCTCGCGATTAAACTGGTCGGGTTGCCAGACCAGTCTCTTTTCTGATGCAGCATACCAGGAGATCCAGTCGGTCAGTCAGGGTATTCCCGAAAAAATCAATCAGATCTGTGACCTGGCATTGCTGGCAGGCTTTGAACAGAACCTGTCCACAATTGATGCCGACGTCGTTAATCGCGTCTGCCATGAAATCAGAGGGACATCTGTTTCAAGAAACCGTATTTCCGAAGCCATCCAGCGTGTATAGAATACTAAAACGTTTTATTCATTCCATACACTCTTTCAATGTTGGCTCAAATGCATGTCTGTCTGTTCGATATTGATGGTACGCTGATCGATACTGGTGGAGCAGGTCAGCGTTCCATTCTACATATGCTCGAAGAAGTCTTTCAGGTTTCTGCCCCCGTGGAAGGCATTCCCACAGCGGGCCGGACCGATCATTCGATCATGGTCGACCTGTTCGAATACTTTAATATTGCCAATACCAGTGAAAACCGACGGCGATTCGAACAGGGGTATCTCGACCTGCTTGCCGACAAATTACAGGAGCATCAAGGGCGAGTCCTGCCAGGCATCAGAGAAATCCTGGAATCTCTTTCCCGGCAGCCCCATGTTGATCTGGGTCTGCTGACGGGAAACTTCGAACAGGGTGCGAAGCAGAAACTGGAACACTATGAGCTGGACCAGTACTTCGACTTCGGTGCTTATGGTGACCATCACGCCGACCGGGATGATGTCGCCCATGAAGCGTTAAGACAGATCCGGGAACGACATGCCGCCGACATCCTGGAACGAACTTCGGTCTGGGTTTTAGGTGATACTCCCAACGATATCACGTGCGCACGTGCTATCGGTGCGAATGTGATCGCGGTTGCCACGGGCGTTTACTCTCTGGAAGAACTTCGCGAGTGTGAACCCGATTTTCTGTTCGAACATTTTGAAGACGTGCAGGCAGTCTTGACTCTGTTTGAACCACCCGAATCTCTGACCTGATCCGGAATGCAATCGTTATTTAAAATAACGTTTTCTGTTCCTGAATTGGTGTGAGACAGTCCGGCGCATCATAAGCCACCTTATTGACCTGTGAGCTTACGGGATATACCTGCATCTCCTCTGCAGGGTAAGTCTGCAGTATCTTTTCCAGCTGAGGGATCGGCGTCGTTTCCGAACCTAACCAGCGTGCATACTGCTCAGGCTGTAAAATGACAGGCATCCGGGGATGGATTGGTTCCAGCAGGGGATTGGCGGCGGTGGTTAAGACGGTACACGTATCGAGTTCTGTCCCATCGGGGCTCTGCCACTGTTCCCAGAGTCCCGCCATCGCAAAGAGGGGTTCCTCGCGTAGACGCACACACATTGCCTGTCGGGAACGGTTTCCGGTACTCTTCCATTCATAAAATCCGTTCGCAGGAATCAGACAGCGCCGATAACGAAATGCATTTTTGAACGCCGGTTTCGAAGAGGCGGTTTCAGATCGTGCATTGATCATCGCCTGACCGGGAGCCGGGTCTTTAAACCAGCCGGGAATGAATCCCCATTGAAAATGCCGAACCTGGTACTCGCGCTGATTTTGAACGACGGCCATGACAGGCTGTGAAGGAGCGATATTATATCGCGGCGTCATCCGTGGAAACGTCACCAGCTGAAACAGCCGCGAGATTTCTTCATCTGGTGAAAACAGAAAAAATCGGGCACACATAATCGACATGAACCTTCATTTGTTTCAAGAGGATAATATGATACTGTTTCAGAGAGCCTGAGCTGAGTTTCATTTTAAGAGATCAGAAAAAGAAATACTATCTATCTGTGATATCGGTTCCCCCACTGATCCGTGCAGTAAGGAAGAGAGACCATGAGCGAGTTACGAAAAATCGGAAACACTGAAATCCAAATCACGCCGATCGCAATGGGTTGCTGGCCGATTTCAGGAGTCACCAGCGTGGATGTCACGGAACAGGCCAGTCTGGCCACTCTGAACGCTGCATATGAATCCGGCATCAATTTTTTTGATACCGCGTATTGCTATGGTTATGAAGGAGAAAGTGAACGACTGATTGCACAGGCATTAGGCGACAGAAGAGATCAGATCGCGATTGCGACCAAAGGCGGTATTCACTGGCAGGGTACAAAACAGGTGCGCGATGCCTCTCCGTCCCGCATCAGGCAGGAGTGCGATGAAAGCCTGCAGAGACTGAACACCGATCGTGTTGAGCTGTACTACCTGCATGGTCCTGACCCTGAGATTCCGGTCAGTGAATCAGCGGGAGCATTCCGGGAATTAATGACCGCTGGAAAAATTCTGTCTGTAGGCGTTTCCAATTTCACTCTGGAACAGCTCCAGGAATTTGCCAGCGTCTGCCCCATTTCAGCATACCAGCCCCGCTACAATATGCTGCAGCGGGACATCGAGAAAGACCGGCTGCCGTGGTGCATTGAGAACAACGTCTCGGTCATGGCTTACTGGCCTTTAATGAAAGGTTTGCTGGCGGGTAAACTTCCGCGCGATCATCAATTCGCACCGGAAGATGGACGGCAGAAATATCCCATGTTCCATGGCGAAGAGTGGGAGAAAAATCAGGACTTTCTCGATATCTTGAAGGAACTGGCAAACGAGATGAATCGAACGGTGGCTCAAATTGTCGTTCGCTGGACCATTCAGCAGTCTGGAATTACCTGTGCCTTATGTGGTGCAAAACGCCCCGAACAGATCGAAGAAAATGCGGAGGCTCTGACATTTGAACTGACCGCAGCCCAACTGGAATCCATTGATCGTGCCATTGAGCAGCGAGGCACCATTCTCTCGTGAGAAGTGCTCACCCTGCTTTAAGGCAGAGTCAAACCTTCACGAATCGAATAACGAGCCAGTTCGACACGGTCATGAATTCCGAGTTTATGCATGATCCGATATTTGTGGCTGTCAATCGATTTTTCCGAGAGATGCATGGAACGGGCGACTTCTTTCACGCTCTTCCCTCTGGCCAGATGTCTGAGCACTTCAATCTGCCGGGAAGTCAGAGAGGTCAGCATGCTTTTTGACTGAATGGAATACCGGTCTTTCTTGTGGTCAAAGATCAGTCGTTCCTGGACCGATTGAGAAAAACAATATTCTCCGCGAGAGGCCTTTTTGATGGCATGGATCAATGATTCGACCGGCTCCCCTTTAAGTAAATAACCTTTGGCATTTACCCGCAAAGCCAGCTCGATGAAAATATCGGAAAGATAACCTGTCAGAAAGATCATTTTCGTATTTTTCAGACGAGAGGAAATCTCTTCGGCAATATCAAATGACCCACGTCCGGGCAGTTCTACGTCTAATACAACGACATCGGGCTCGGTTTCCAGAATCAATGCCAGCCCTTCATCTGCATTTGTGGCTGTCCCGACAACCTCAATATCAGGATCCCGCTGAAACCTGGAGACAATCGCGTCTACCAGAACCATGTGATCGTCGACAAATACGACTCGAATCAGATCTGTTGAAGTTAGCATCTTGGCTGGCCCCCGGATAATTTGAGAATTTAAAGATATCAATTAACTAAGCGGTTCCATCTCAATTCTACAGTTAGTCGTTGTACTTCTGCTCCTCCAGAATTTTTCTGCATTTCTTGGAAAGCTCGAGCACATCACTGGTTGCGGATTCAATCGGAGGAACTAAATCCCGGAGGATGCCTGCTAGTTCCGATTCAATTTCGTTAGATGACAATCCATGAAGATAGTCATGCTGGCACTGTAATATCGTTAGAAAATTATTTAAACGGTGACATGTAGTACGAACGTCTTGAGCAAAGTCAAAACAGTCCTGATGTGATATTTGACCCATTGACAAGTTGTGCCTTTTTGTTACGGGCAATTATATTTTTATATCAGCATACAACAATGTTGGACTGAATTTGTTTTTGGACTTCACTTAATAGATATGACAAATAATGTTTAAGGACTTCTTAACCTAAACCTGTATGTAACTGACAAATAGAATCAGCTCAGGTCTAAAATCTCACTCTCTGCCAAAATCAAAACTTATGGTAAGCAAAAACAAAATGTTTACTCAACTCTAATTGTCAGTTTTTAGAGTATCTTACCTACACTTTTATCGACCTTTTCACTCAAGTTTGTGATCGATTCCTACGGCCCAATACTGGACTACCTTATCCCATATCGGTACACATTTCCATAAACTCTTATGGGGAAACCAGCTAGATTGCTTCAAGACAGTCAGGAGGAATTCCCATGTTTTCGAAAACCCGTGGTTCCTTAAAGAAAATAATCACTATTTCTATAAGGAGGGATATCCCTTAATTTGGCGTGAATCACCTCCACTACAGTCGCTACAGCCGGAATCCTCAGCAAGCTCAAACAAGCCGAAGAATTATTATTCGGATTATCGTGTTGATATTTTGGCACATGTATTTTTTCGTGATCTATGTTCTAAGTGCACATTTAATTTAGAAGCATCGTTCGTCGTCTGACTACTGTTGTGCATTTCAAACTGCAGAAATGAAACTCCATCGACCTCATGACTTCTATAAAAAATCTCAGAACAACTGAATCACTGAAGTGGAATGATTCTCAGGAAACAGGAATTGGATAATGACGTCAACCAGTATCGCCGGTAAGTCTGAACTCACCGCAGAATTTGTGAATCCCATCATTAGCGCAACGATTTCTGTATTTGAAATGATGCTGGATTGTACGCCAAAACGAACCGGATTGAGCCTGAAACAGGACCTGATTCCCCAGCACGAATTGAGTGCCGTCATTGGAATTTCTGGAAAAGCTGCAGGAACGTTAGTACTAAGCCTTTCCAAAAGCGTCGGCATCGGTGTTCTGGATCGACTGGTCGGCATCACCACAAATGAAATCAACGACGAAGTCTGTGATGCAGTCTGCGAATTAGCAAACATGATTGCAGGATCGGCAAAGGCACAGCTGGAACATCTGGAAGCTTCTATCAGCATTCCCAATATTATTACAGGCAAGGGACACACGGTTCATTATCCATCCAATGTCTCTCCCATATGTATCGCTTTTGACTCAGAAATCGGAACCTTCTCAATCGAAGCAGGATTTTCTGATCGCTAAACGACCTGTTTAAAAACGTGTTTTTAATCGACCAATCGAATTTAAAGTACATAAAGGCTAATTCCATGAAAGTTTTACTTGTAGATGATTCAGGCACAATGCGGACAATCCAGAAACGATGTTTATCGAAACTGGGGATTGAAGATGTGACCGAAGCTGAAGACGGCGTTCAGGCTTTAGAATTGTTTGTCGCCTCGAATTTTGACATCGTGTTAAGTGACTGGAACATGCCAAACATGGACGGCCTGCAACTGCTGAAAGAAATCCGTCAGCGCAACAAGGATATCCCGGTCATCATGATTACGACAGAAGCAGAACGTGCCAGAGTCGTCACGGCGATCCAGGCAGGTGTTTCCGACTATCTGGTCAAGCCATTTACTCCCGACAGTTTGAAAAGCAAACTGGAACGCTGGGTTACATCCAACGCTTAAATCACAGCAGTAATTCAATACTTCCGTTCTATCTGAAATCCAATCAGTAGAAGTCTGGGAATAACCGGTTGGTGAATATCAGCTTCTTTAAATACCGCTATTTGAATATTGATTTGCATCTCCACAAAGGTCACAGAAAATGATTTCTCCTGAAAAAATCTGGTCTTCTGATCAATTACCAACTTTGCCTGCTGTCGCCGTGAAATTGCTGGATCTTTCCAAAAATCCGGATACAGATATCAAAGAAGTAATTGATACGATCAAAGCAGACCCGGCGATCACAGCGAAAATATTGAAAGCGAGCAATTCATCATTTTTTGGTTTAAGATCGGAATGCAAAGGAATCGAACGGGCTGTCCCACTGCTGGGAACAATGGTCGTTACTTCGCTGGCATTAAGCTTTTCACTGTCCGAATCAGCAATCACACAAGGCCCACTCAAATCTCGCTTTGACGCCTACTGGAAACAGTCCATCATTCAGTCGGCTGCGGCAGAACTGTTAGCGACAAAATCCGGCAATGATCTGAAATATGACAGCTTCCTGATCGGGTTGCTGCAGGATATCGGTCACCTTGCCATGCTCAGATCGATTCCAACGGAATTACTATCCGTTCTGGAACAGGCAGAAAAAGAACAACGGGATACAGCGGAAGTCGAAACAGCAGAACTGGGAATCAACCACACAGAAGTCGGTGTTAAAATGATGGAACGCTGGCAATTGTCAGAACAGTTCCAGACGGCTATCCAGCATCACCATGACTCATTAGCACAGCTGAAATCTCTCGAATCACACCCTGACTTCAACCTGATTATCATTATCGCCACTTCTGCAGCAATTGGCGACTACTTCTGCTCTGCGAACAGTGGTCTGGCATTACAGAGACTCCAGGATTTAACTTCTGAGTTTTATAACATGCCACACGATGATCTGCATGGATTTCTGGAACAGGTACAGTCACGCTTCGAAGAAGCAGCTCAGATTTTCGCAGTTAACATGGATGATATCGAATCTCCGTTTGAAATCATGGCGAAGGCCAACGAGCAACTGGTTCAGATGACCATGAAAGCCCAGGTTGATACAACTCAGGCGTTTGCCCGGCAGGCCGTCATTGAAGAACAGAAGAATAAACTGGAATCAGAAAATAAACAGCTCCAGAGTAAAGCCATTCACGACCCGCTGACGAAAACCTACAATCGCAGCTACTTCAACGAAAATTTTGAGAAGGAACTCTATTCCTGCTCTCGTGCTGCACAACCGATTGGTATTATCTTTTCCGATATTGATCGCTTCAAAAAACTGAACGATACTTACGGACATCAGTTCGGCGACCTGGTATTACAGCGTGTCGCCAAAGTCGCCAGCGAATCGACAAGACGCTCGGACGTGTTCTGTCGATACGGCGGTGAAGAGTTCGTGATCATGGTCAACAATCCTTCTGAAAACGGGATTCGCGACCTGGCAGAACGACTCCGAAAACTGATCGAAAACGAAGTCATCGAATTCGAAGGAACTCGTGTCCCTGTCACTGCCAGTCTGGGAGCCGTCGTGGGAATCCCTCCCAGAGACTTAACCGGATTCGCAGAACGACTGGTTGCCGAAGCAGATGAAGCGATGTATGAGTCCAAAGAGAACGGTCGAAATCAGGTACATGTCCGTTCAATTATCAGCCAGGCAGACCAGGAACTTCAGAAACTGGTGAAGCGTTGCCGCTTCAGTCGCTGGCTGGTAACTAAGGAGGTCTTTGATATTCCTACCATCTCCAAAGCACTGCTTAAATGCACAAAACAGCAAAATCAGCCACGAATCGGCGAAATTGCGATTGCCGAAAAAATGCTCACTGAAGATGACGTTTCCAAAATTCTGGAACTTCAGGAGCTGAAGGGACTGCGATTCGGCGAAATTGCAGTTCAGCAGAATTTCATGACTCAGGAACAGACGGCTTATCTGCTGGCTCTGCAGGTTGAACCGCCGATCGTACTCGGAAAAACTTTAATTTCACTGGAATTACTGGAAAGTACGCAGGCTGCTGAACTGATCAAGCAATATCTTGCAGAAATGAAACCCTGTTCAATACCAGCAGAGGAACGCCGGAATCAGTTAGCAAATTCGTAAATTCTATTTGAATTCAAGCTGATCTGGACATTGTACACAAACTCCGATCATGCCATAATCCACAGATTTTACATACCGCCAGTCAACAAGCAGAGTTCTTGTTTTCACAGTCCTATAGGAAAATGGATTTTCCAGATTTAACCCACTTACAATAATCCCCAAACTACGGAGGGCGATTGAGATGAACTTAATCGCTGATACGTCTACGCAACTGGATGCAACACACTTAGTATCCACAACAGAACAGCCACACTCAGATCAGCACGCTCATGCAGAGCCGCCTGCCTTCTATAGTGTCATACCCTTTGCGTTGCTGTTACTGTGCATCGCTTTCCTGCCCCTGATTCATAAAACCGAAGAGTGGTGGGAACACAACAAAAACCGCTTTCTGGTTGCGGTCAGCCTCGGCCTGGTCACACTGCTCTATTACACATTCATTTATGGGCATGGAGTAATCGACCACGGGACACATGAGATGTCTGCCCCTGGAATTCCGGCAGCAATCGTCGTTCTTAAAAATGCCTTACTGGTGGAATACATTCCGTTTATTGCCCTGCTCTTCAGCCTGTATGTGATTAGTGGTGGCATTGCCTTCAATGGAAATCTGGTAGGCCGTCCCGGTCTGAACACCGGCATCATCGCCATTGGTGCCGCCATTTCCAGTTTCATTGGAACCACCGGCGCGGCCATGTTACTGATTCGTCCCCTGCTGAAAGCAAATGCAAAACGCGATTATGTCGCTCATACTGTCATCTTTTTCATATTTGTTGTCTGTAATACCGGTGGATGTCTGCTGCCGATTGGCGACCCGCCGCTCTTCCTGGGCTTCCTGAGAGGCGTTCCCTTCACCTGGACACTGACTCTGTGGCCGATGTGGCTGGCGATGAACCTCTGCCTGCTGGCGATTTATTTCGTCTACGACACCATTCGCTATAAAAAAGAAAACCGGGAAAAGGTCGAAGCACCTCCCGAAACGATCGAACCATTTGCACTACGTGGCGGGCTGAATTTTCTGTGGCTGCTGCTGGTGATTTTCTGCGTCGCCTTGCTCGACCCGTCCAAACCGGTTCCTTACACCAATGGCTGGCATGCTCCCCACTTTTTCAGGGAAGTCTGTATGTTTGGTCTGGCAGGCCTCTCTCTACTGACCACTTCCAAAAGTATTCGTGAGCAGAACTCCTTTAACTATGAAGCCATTCTGGAAGTCGCTGCATTGTTTGTGGGTATTTTTATCTGCATGCAGGCACCCGTCCAAATTCTGAATGTGTATGGTGGATCACTGGGCATTGATGCCCCCTGGAAGTATTACTGGGCCACAGGTTCACTCTCCAGCTTCCTGGATAATGCGCCTACTTATGTCGTCTTCTTTGAAACCGCCAAATCGACTCCGTCAGTTGGACCACAGATAGCAGAAGTGAATGAACTTGCCCTCATCGCGATCAGTCTGGGCTCGGTCTTCATGGGTGCCATGACTTATATCGGCAACGGGCCTAACTTCATGGTGAAAGCCATCGCCGAAAAGAATAACATCAGAATGCCCAGCTTTTTCGGGTACATGGTTTACAGCTGCCTGGTACTGTTACCACTGTCAGTTCTGTTGACGTTTGTGTTCCTGCTTTAGACCGTCACAGAATTAAACAAGATATAACAAAACAGGCAGCCAGAGATATTTTCTCGAGCTGCCTGTTTTTGATTAATGTAACCGGTTCGCTGCAGTTTTATTTCTGCTTCTTACCACCGGCGACTTTCTTTAAAACATATTTCCGTGCCACTGGCTGATTCACTTCGTAAATCTTATCTTCCAATGCCATCGCAGCCGCTTCACTCTCCTTGATCACCTCTTCCTGGCTGGCCAGCTGTTTTTCCAGACGCTCCAGTTGTGCGACCTGTTTCGCATTTTTTTCGCCGGTCTGGGCATCCAGTTCCCGTTTAATCCGTGCAAACTGCTGAAACGCGCGCCAGCTGTTCCGTTTATTTTTCACGGGACCGTCGTTGCGTTCTTTGTTCAACAACGCCACTTTCATCGCCTGTTGATATTGAGGCGTTTTCGCGTTGCCCTGTAATTCAATATGCTGGGCTAACGTGGTATTAGAATACTGACCAGCCACTTCGCCGTCGATCGTCAGTTCATAACGACCAGCAGGCAGACCGTGAATCGACAATGCTTCCTGGCTCATCCGATGGCCCAGCTTTGTCAGTTCAGCTCCCAGCTGTGCTTCTTCCGGTACAACCCACGGCAGGCTGTCTGCCAGCCAGGTGAAAGAGACACCGTCATCACTATAAACCAGATCCGTCAGTTTTCCGCCTCGTGCGGTTGATGTCGGCTCTCCATTGGCTTTTTCACTGATCGTGATGCGGGAAACCTGACGTTGTACATTCATGTCAGAAAGCAAAGCATACGCCATTACCACCTGACCTGGAGCATCGGGGTGAATGGCATCACGAATCAGAGTGAACTTGGGATCTTTCTGACGGGCGGTAATCGTGATGTTATTCAAGGGAGCATACATATCGACAAAACCGAATCCGGATTCTGCAGCCACTTCACGCAACCAGGTTCCGTAATACGCGAGGACCGAGTTGTACAACTCGACCGCACTGGGATCCCGCTTCCGCGTTCCCATTCTTGCTGCCCGCGCGTCGAACATGGTCGGCGTCATTAAGATGGGTTTTGCATGAATCGCTTCAATTTTTGAGATCAGCTCTGTCATATCTTTATAATAAGTCTGGAAGATCTGTTCATTGAATGGCTGATACTGTCCGTCATTCATGCCCAGCAGAATGGTGACATACTTGGGTTTGTAAGCAGCCACATCCCGATCAAAACGGGCCAGAGCATCCCAGGCCTTGGCTCCACCAACGCCTGCATTATGGAACTTCAATCGCATCTTGGGATAGCGGGTATAAAAGAAGTCTTCCACATATTGCGTATACAGACACTGATGCGTGATGCTGTCCCCCAGAAATACAATGGAATCTCCCGATTCCAGTTCCATCTTTGACAATGGTGCTTTATGAGCCTGCTGTTGTGCTTCCTGAGCCTGTAACAGACCCGCTGTCATAATGAGCGTACAAACGGTGATAGCATAGACCAGATTTGTTCTGATCATCGAAATTCTCATGATGTTTCCCCTGCTTCAATTATAAAAAAGATGGCCTGCATGCAAATTCATGTAAGCCGTTTGACTATTCATGTAAAAGCTAATGTCCTTTGAATTTATCTGTTTTGCAAGCGTCATGTCTCCTGCCCGCTGAATTTCGGTCGATTTACTGACCGACAGACCTTCAGCAGATCATTGATTTTCACGAACTGTCATCCCAGGCGGGTGCATGAGGGGAGTGGGATCTGCCACCGGCAACTCCAGACGATCTACCGTCTTTTGATCGAGAAATACGGCGGCAGTCTGATCAGCAAATACCAGTTGCCACTGGGGATTGTTTAACAGACCATTGATTTCGTTTCGCGAAAATCGACTGTCCAGAATGATCGCGGGAAGTTGGCCGTTTTCATCTTCCAGTAGAGAAGCCCAATCAGGCGTGTTAGCCATGTTATAGGCCATCTGCTGTTGAAACTGTTCATATAACTGAAACGTCTCTTTGGAATTGACTTCCAGTCGGCCGTCGAAAAACACTTTCTTTTCCGGCCCATTATGAAAAATATAAACCGCTGCCTGCCCATTGTTTGAGACAAAGGCACGATCTGGCATTCCTGGCTGTCCCGCAAATTCGGAAGCCGCATGCGCATACCATGCTTCCTGCTCTCCCAGCCCCAGAACTTTTCCCTCTCCTCCCCACTGATGCCAGTAACCGGTCAACAGACTGACCATCAGAAACAGCAACAGGATAGCGCAGCTCCCGTTTTTAAGTAACGATTCATCCAGTAATCGAAGTGAACTCCTGGCGGCGGTTTCCCCCTGAGAGGGCTCTTTCCGTAACGCAACCATCCGTAACCAGTCCGATAAATTATCGCTTAAGATGATTCCCGAGATCAGAGCGAAGATGGCCGTATTGCGCGAAGCCTTTATTGCCAGATGAGTAAATGCTATGAAGAGCAGAATCCGAAACGGGTTCACACGTTTTGAGATCAACAGAGGAATAAAACTGCAAAAAGTCAGTATCGCCAGCAGGACCTGTGAGAACAGAAACAGATTCCACAGGCCATGCTGTCTGATAAAATCCAGCGGCCGTTGAAATTCACCGACTCTCACGGAATAAAAAGCCTGATCAACGGAGAACTTTTCATACAGCGTCAATGGGAACAGGAAACCCTGCTCGAAATAGGGATTCAGAAAACAGGCAATCACCGTCACTACACCCGCTCTGACCAATGTAACGACAGACAGCGAATTGTCAGGCGCATCGATACCAAATCGCCCCTGTGCCCAATGTCGAATCAGATAGTCCAGCACAAATATTCCACTAACTACCAGGCCCAGCACGAATAAGGCATGGCTGTTGACCCACAGTAATGCGATGAGGGGAATCAGATAGATCAGCCTGGGATGAGTAGAAAGCTGACTGATGACATACATCCAGATCGCAAGGTACAGCAGTGATAACATCTCAGGTCGAACGACAGAGCGACCTGACAGACAGATTACCGGTAAGATCCAGCACAACGCTTTCCAGCAGGCCGGCAATGATCTACCGGACGCATACCAGGCGACACCAATCGTCAGAGCCAGACAGAGTGACTTGGCCAGAATCAGTAAATCCACGCCTCCCCAACGATAAAGCCAGGTCACGAGAATCTGAAACCCCCAGTGCAGATCAATCCAGGGGCGATCATAATCAATGAAAGTAAACCAGTCGAAATAGGGGACCGTGCCACGCTCCAGGATCAATTGCCCTGTTCGCAGATGCCACCAGATATCCATATTCCGTAACGGAAAGCAGGCAACCAGAAATGTCCAGGTCAACAGCAGGCCTAAAAAGAAAAGCTCGACGGGCAGACGACTCGCATGCGGAAACAGCGAGGTTTGTTGCCCCACTTCCACAGGCAGTTCCGCTGCAGGGGGAACTGCTTCAACTGTTTTTCTGGAAACCCGTTTCTCAGTCTTACTGGAAGACTTTTTTCCTTTACGGGACATATTGCTATCGCCTTTACCGACCTCATCAGAAAGAAAGTGAGACTCTCAGTTGCTATTGTAACGCAGGTCCGTCCTCATAAAAATAAACAGCATCCGCCTGATGACGAGATTCTTGACAGAGTGATTTCGTATTCTATTTTGGAAATGCTGCGAAGTGATGAACAGCGAGACAACCGAATCCTGACTAAATCGGCACCCGCTTCTGTTGTGAATTCGGGGACCAGTCAAACTGGTATGCCTTTCCCAACTGCAGGCGTGTCAGGTAAATAATCTGGTGAGTGTGGCCGACAAAATGCGGAGCTGTATGAGAAATGGCCCCCAGCACAGTCACCGTGAAACCCTGAATCTGACGTGTTTCCAGTAACGCCTCTGGAGAAAGCGAATGCAGGACAGAACCTGCCTCTGCGACGGTCTGAGTCATCAATTCTGTTAACTCATCCACGGAGAGTCTGACATCTGCGCTGAATTCCAGCTCACGCTGCCGCTCATCCTTCTGATCAGGGATTCCATTGACAGCCCACTGATTCAGGTTGCCGCAAATATGCAGGATCAGATTCCCGATACTGTTGAGTTCGGGTTCCGGTCGCCACCAGACCTGATTGAGATCCAGTTGCTGCAGGCAGTGCTTTATTTTGTGAACAGACTGCTCCAGCAAATGCAGGGATTCCAGAATGTATTCGCGGGTAATCTGATCGGCAGCAGATGGCATCTTCTGGTGATCTCTATCTCTGTGAACCCCTGCATCAGCAGCCTGCTGCAGGCTATGTCAAACGGGGGCCTAAGGAATTTGCCAGGTGGTTAATAATACCGGCAACGGCACCCAGATATTTATTCCCTTTGGAACGTTCAATTTCACAGGAACTGGCAGACGGCTGCAATGCACGACTCTTCGCAATCTCACACATCTTGTCAAACACATCGTCACGCAGATCGAACAATCGTGCGGTGATAAAGATGTTTGCCGGATTGAAAATATTGATGGCCGCAGCAACACCAATCGCCAGGAATTCAATCGTGCGATCTAATTCAGGTGTGATATCAAGTTCACCCTGCTTGACAAGTTCTGCAATCGCTTCGAAATCGAGTTCCTTACCAAGTCGCTTTGAAACATAGTGAGTTAATGCCAGATCGGTGGCAACGGTTTCCAGGCAGCCCGGATTTCCACAGCCACACATGCGTCCCCCTTCGGGTTCGACAGTGATATGTGCAATTTCACCAGCCAGACCATGCTGGCCATCCAGCAACTGACCACCAGTGAAAACGCCCATACCAAATCCTGATGTGACATCCAGGTTGATAAAATCTTCTACGGACTGACCTGCCCCGTAGGTCTTCTCTGACAGACACAATGAGGTCGATTTCTGAACGAGCACACATTCCAGATCGGTGCGACTGGCAATATCGACGGCAGGAGCCTGACCATCGACAATATGCAGGTTCGAAGCCAGGAAAATGCGTCCATCGTTACTGTTCACCAGACCGGGTACCGTAATTCCGACACCCAAAGCAGGAATCTCTTCTTTCTCCACCAGATTCAAAATCTTTCCGGAGATGATTTCAATCAGTTCTGAATAAGTCTGCGGTGTTTTAAAACGATCCAGTTTGTCTTCGTGCAAATGCCCATCCAGGCCGGATGCCACAATCGAGCAGTAATCCCATTCCAGAACGACTCCAATCACCTGAGCACTGAAGCGGGGAAGTTGCAACAATTTACCCGGCCGCCCGACAGAAAACTCAGCCGTCTCCCGTTCTTCAAGCAGTCCCGCGTCCAGCAGGGCACTAACGGCTTTCGATACTGTGGGAGCGCTGATTCCTGAGCAACGCATGACATCAGCACGTGTTAATGTTCCCTGGCTCTGGATCACTTCCAAAACCTTACGAACGTTCATTTTTCGCAGTAAGCTCGGTCGGTGTGGGGATTGCATAGTCACTCTACGTATATAGAAAGAAATGAAGAAAACAACGACAGGTTGCCAGATAAATTCAACAAATCACTTGATCATCATTAAAAAGTGAGAACAGGCCCTCATCAGACTGGCGCAACTTGGCGAGCGAAAGCTGCAGAAATGTGAAACGTCCTGTCACTGTAACTTAATATAATACGGAATCTTCACATAATTACAAACGCCCCGTTATACAATGGTATTCATTTTTTCATCTCCGGCCTTTTCCTGCCCCGGTCTCAGATATGAAACCATAATGATCACTTCGCTGAATCTGGACGTGAAAAGACCCGATTGACCAAACAGAAGTCAACTCGGGCCTGCTTGAGTTGAAATCTACCAGGTTTGATCAACCGGGTTACTTATGTCGTTGAATTTGCAAGAAAGCCTGTAATTACAGGCTGAGATCGATCGAGATACGCATTCTTCCCGACGATTTCTGGATAAAGTATAAACTACGGTGGAAGTGAATGTGTGGAGGTAACTCCCTGCATATCGGACAAACAGATCGATTAAAAATAATTCCGTTCCGATTATTCCATCTACTGTTAATTTTAACAGTAAATAAAAGCAGACGAGCGACTCAACAACAGAGAGTTCGAATGACAGCAATGGAACCTTGTGACCTTATTAGTACGAAATCTGTGGGTCATAAGTGGGCTCGGATTTCGAAAAAAACAGTCCGGCTGAACGACTGAATTGAAAGCCAAAAGTCTCGTGACAGTTTTCTGCCACGAGACTTTTGATTGAGAAAAGACGGAATATCAATTGCCTGTCAGTCACCCGCAACAGACGACTCATTGTAAACATGCAAATCGCGTGTTGGATAAGGGATGTTGAATCCGCGCTCATCAAAGCCCAGTTTGATCCGCTCTGTCAGATCCCAGCGTGTCGTCCAGTAATCAGCATTGTTGACCCAGGGACGCACCACAAAGTTCACACTGCTGTCACCCAACTCACTGACAGCCACAACGGGAGCAGGATCGGACAATACCCTCTCATCTCCCTGTACCACTTCTTCCAGAAACGATTTGACGGCTTTCAGGTCATCGTCATATCCACAGCCAATGACCAGATCAATCCTCCGGGTCGGCTTCTTGGAGAAATTACGAATCGTTCCACTGGCAATATGACCGTTGGGAACCACAATCGCAATATTGTCACCCGTGCGCAGGAATGTAGAGAAGATCTGAATTTCTTCTACAATCCCTGCCGTCCCGCCTGCTTCGATATAATCCCCCACACGAAAAGGCTTGAACAGAATCAGCATCACCCCCGAGGCAAAATTGCCCAGCGTCCCCTGGAAAGCCATGCCAACCGCAAAACCGGCAGCTGCGACAACGGCAGCCATCGAAGTCGTATTGATTCCCAACCTGGAAAGCGTTGCCAGAATTACCATCACCATCAAAACAGCATAAACGATATTTGCCAGGAACCGCGCCAGCGTGTCATCGACCTTGGCCTGTTTCATCAACCGGTTACAGAATCGGCTGAGAATATTGGTAACCCACTTACCTACCAGAAAAATCAGCAGTGCCAGCAATAGATTGATGACTAAATGCACCCCCTGCGTCGCCAGGTATTCTCTGACGGTATTCCAGATTCCGTTGACAGCATGCATTGGATCTACTGTCGTAGCAGGCTTCTCCTGTGCAAAGATAATCGACCACATCGCCTGGTCTCCTCTGTTAGAAATGAAAATGGATCTGCTCCAGAAACCGCTGTCCGCAGGCAAAAACCTTAGCACGCTCGGATCAAACGTCTCTGACTGGCCTGATTCTAGGATGTTTGGAGATTGAGTCCAACTTCGAATTTCATTATTTTGCGAACCGGATTCAGACTGACAATTCACCTTCGACATACTACAATCGGCAATCATATACCAGTGTAGCCGGTTTTGATTTCGAATTGATTTTTCGCAGGAAGCAACCTGGAATGTTTATCTATCTCCGCGCCGTTCTCATCGTCAGTTCGCTGGCTCTCTTTCTCTTCTTCCCTGTATCAGGTGCCCTTTCAGCCCCCGATAAAGCACCCGCAGCAAAAGACACAACCAAAGTTCTGCTCACGGTAAACGGCCAACCGATCACTCAGGCTGACCTGGATTTCGCAACACTCACCCGCAAAATGGCCGGTGATCAGAAACCGTCCCCTGCACAACTTCTCGAAAGCCTGATCAACCAGAAACTGATCCAGGAGTTCCTGGCGGATAAGAAAATCACGGTCCCCGCGAAAGTGCTCGATCAAGGCGTAACCCGAATCCGAGCGATCATTCAGAAATCAGTCGGTGATCCCGATCAGACGCTTTCACAAATGGGCTTCCCCCCGGAAAAACTGCGCGCCGCCATCGAACTGCCCCTCGCCTGGAACATCTATGCCGGCAGCCAGATCACAACGGAAAATATTCAGGCCTACTTCAAAGAACATCATGAAGAATTAGACGGCACCCGCATTGAAGCCAGCCATATTTTATTAAAACCGGAAGATCCCTCGAACCAGGAATCCGTCGACAAAACCAAGGCACAGCTGACAGACATCCGCCAGCAGATCCTCGACGGCAAGCTCACCTTCGCAGAAGCAGCCGCCAAATACTCGGCTGCTCCCAGCAAACAGGATGGCGGGAAACTCGTACCCTCAGCCTATCGCGGTAAAATGCCTCTGGTCTTAACTCAGAATATTTTTCCGCTCCAGGAAGGTACCATCAGCAATCCGTTTCAAACCCCGTTTGGCATTCACATCGCCCAACTCAATAAAAAACACCCCGGACAGTTCAGTCTCGAAGATGTCCGCGGCGAAATCTATCGCAGCCTCTCGCGCTCCCTCTGGGACAAAACCATTCAGTCATTACGCAGTACTGCTAAAATCGACTGGAAAATTGATCGTCCCAGCTGATCCCGCATTTACATCCTTCCTGTCTGGAATCATTCCATGTCTGAACCGAGTCTGTTTCAAACCGTGGTCATTGAAGGTACTCAGTCCGGTCCTCACCTGCTGATTTTTGGAGGCATACACGGCGATGAATATGAACCAATGGCGGCCGTCCGCAAGCTGATCACCAGCATCGACAACACAAAATTAACCGGCAAAGTCACCCTCGTTCCCGTCGTGAATGAGCCCGCCTACGAACGAACCAGCCGGACCGGACCAGACAATCTGGACCTGGCCCGCACCTTTCCCGGTTCTCCCGAAGGAACCATTACCCAGCAGATTGCCAGCCAGGCGACTCAACTCATTCAGTCCGCCGACTACCTGATCGACCTGCATACCGGAGGCGTGATCTCCAATCTGGCCCCCTTCTCCGGTTACACCCTGCATCCCAATCCGGAGATTCTGGACATGCAGCGCAGGATGGCACTCGCGATCAACCTCCCCGTCGTCTGGGGAACTTCAGCTCACCTGGATGGTCGCTCACTCTCCGCAGCCCGTGATCTGGGTGTCCCCGCCATCTATGCCGAATGGGGGGGCGGCAGTGGCTGTAATCAGGAAGCCGTCGCCGGTTACACGTCCGGCTGCCTCTCTGTGATGGAAGAACTGGAGATGCTGGAAATCTCCATCGAGCGGAAATCGCCTCTGTATCATATCGAAGACGACCGCAGCGAGAGCGGACATCTGCAACTGCATAACAACGCTCCGGTATCCGGTTTCTTCGAACCGGCTGTCAAACTGATGGATCACGTTCAGGCCGGCGATTCCCTGGGAACCATCTCGTCTGTCACCGGAGATCAGATCACCACAGTCACAGCAAAACAGACCGGCGTCATCCTCGGCCTCCGCACCTTACCTTATGTCGAACAAAACGAATGGCTGGCAGTGCTTCTGGAAACAGAACACTCTTAATCGCTCCCCGCTTGTATGAATTCCGGCAGCTTTAAATATAAAGGATGAAATGATGAATCAGCGTCCCGTAGCAATGATCACCGGTGCCGCAGGAGGTATCGGCGGCGAAACCGCGGTTCGATTCGCGGAACAGGGTTATGACTGCGTGCTGCTGGCACTCCCGGGAGAAGACCTGCAGCCCGTCACCAGCCGTATCGATCAGGCCGGGGCACAATTCCTGACCTGTCTCGGCGACCTTTCCGATCTGGAATACGCGCAGTCCGCCGTCAAACAATGTATCTCAAACTGGGGTCGCATTGATGTCCTCGTCAACAACGCGGCCTGGCGCGAGATTACCACCATGCGGAAAATCGATCTCGCCAGCTGGGAAAAAACACTCCGCGTCTGCCTGACAGCGCCCGCCTTTCTTTCACGCTGGTGTGCCGAACAGATGGAAAAGCAAAAACAGGGAGTCATTATCAACGTCTCCAGTATCCAGTCACAGATGGCGGCCGGCATCAGTCCCGGCTATGTCGCTGCGAAAGGCGGCCTCGACTCACTCACTTATGAACTCGCGACCTTGTACGGCCCCGCCGGCATTCGCGTCCTCTGCGTCAATCCCGGTGCCATTGACACCGCCATGGGAAAATATGACACCACTCAAAAACAGGAGTCAGGCACAGACCCGGTTCGGCAAAGTTCAGAAGACATGATCCCCCTCCGCCGCTGGGCACAGCCTGAGGAAATCGCGCGTGTCATCGCCATGCTCGCCAGTGAAGATGCCAGCTATCTCACAGGCACGACGATTACCGTCGACGGCGGCTGGAAACAGCAATGCAGCCCCTACTCGATCAAGCACCAGCAACTCCCCTCAGAGTTTCCCGCAGACTAAATGACTCTGACTCATGCGTGTTTCAAACCATTGATCGCCAGTCGAACCGCCCCCAGACTCGCATCATCCACGCATTCAATCGTCGCGGGTTCCAGTTCCTGCTCCCGTAATCGCTCCAGCAGAGAAACGCGAAAATCCCGCTGATGCAGCAGGATTCCCCCCGTCAACGCCAGCCCATAACCACCACCGGAAAAAGACAACTTCACCACAACCGACTGCACCAGCTCCGCCAGATCAGAAACGGCCTGCTGCAGAACAGTCCGCGCCACTGCATCCCCCTGATCCGCTGCCTCAAACACCAGTCGCGACAAACCCGCAATTTCACTCCGCTCTCTGTCAGCCTGATACAGATAACCAATCAGTTCTCGCGGATCATTCAACGAAAGCGATTTCTGAAACAAAGCCTGCAGACCGGTTTCGGGACCACGTCCATCAACGGCGCGCGCGATGCCCTGCAGCGCCGCCAGTGCAATCTGATACCCGCTCCCTTCATCACCCAGCAGATAACCCCAGCCTCCGGCGCGTGCGACTGCTCCTGCTGCGTTCTTCCCGAACGCCAGTGAACCAGTTCCGGCAATCAGCGCCACCCCTGTTCCGTCCGGCGTCCCGGCTGCCAGCACGGTCTCCGCGTCTGTCACGACACTCACCTGTTCTGCAACGCCGCTATCCTCAGCCCAGTGTTTCCACGCCTGCTGCTCGGCACTGCGGCCCGCTCCTGACATCCCCAGACAGATCGCAGCCACACGATGCACTTCGGTCCCTGCAGACTCAAACGCGCTTTGAATTGCCAGCTGGACCTCTCGCGTCGCCACATCCCAGCCACAGGAATTGAAATTCGAAGCCCCCGCGTTTCCCCGACCGACAATAGGAAAGTCCGCTGAATCCGATACCACCGCCAGCGCAGCCCGGGTAGTAGAGCCTCCCCCATCAATTCCCAGCACCAGTTGTTTCGACTGCAGATTCATATCACTCAGACTTTTCCAGAACCCGTCGCAGATGCCCCTCTGCCTGGCTCAACAGTTCATCAGCCGCTTCAGGAGAAACATTCCGTTTCACATGCACGATCGCCGTTTTCAATTTGCCGCCACAATCCTTGAGCACAGTCGCCGCTGCATCGCGGGACAGGTCAGTAAATGCCATCAGGATCCGAATCGAACGGTCCACCAGCTTCTGATTCGTGGCCCGCAAATCCACCATCAGATTGCCATACGTTTTACCCACGCGCACCATCGCCCCGGTCGTCAGCATGTTCAACACCATTTTCGTAGCGGTCCCTGCTTTCAGACGCGTTGAACCGGTGACGACTTCCGGCCCTACCACGGGGCAGATCGTCAACGCCGCCACTGCGGATAACTGGTTCTCCTGATTACAGGTCAACGCAATCGTCTGCGCCCCCTGCTCTCGTGCATACTCCAGACCGGCGATCACATAAGGCGTCCGACCGCTGGTCGCGATTCCTACCAGCACGTCTTTTTTCCCGAAGTTCAACCTCTGTAAATCAGCGACTGCAGATTCGCCATGATCTTCGGCCCCTTCAATCGCATTCGTCAGCGCCGCCTGTCCCCCCGCAATCAGGCCCACCACCAGTTCCGGCGGACTGTTAAACGTGGGAGGGCACTCGCTGGCATCCAGCACGCCCAGCCGTCCCGATGTTCCCGCCCCCATATAAATCAGACGACCTCCCTGCAGAAATGCTTCGGTAATCACGTCGATGGCAGCAGCGATCGTCGTCGCTTCCTTCTCCACTGCCGCAGTGATCTTTGCATCTTCGGCGTTCATCAGCTGGACAATTTCCAGACTGTTCATCGAATCAATCTGATCTGATGCCGGATTACGCTGCTCGGTGGTCAAATGCTCTAACATATTTTCGTCGGAATCCGCTGTGAATGAATTGTCGCACCCCAGATGCATTCAAACCTTTGAACTCATCTCGGACTGTCAAAAATAAAATCAGCCAGCTACTATGATAACCGGGTTCCTGAATCCTGAAAGGATAGAACCCACGATTCTGAGTCAGTCTCGCTCGCTTCTGATCAGGTCCCCGTCTGTATTGGTCGTCTCACTCCCACAACCCAATTGATTTTCCATAGATACAGGAGTCGCCGCAGTGAATATCGCCATCGGAACGACCGATATCATGATTCTGGTCCTGTACCTGCTGGCGGTCGTCCTGTTCGGTTCCTGGATTGGTGGCCGCCAGAAAGATCTCTCCGATTACCTGCTCGGCGGAAAAACGCTCCCCTGGTGGACCATTCTGGGTTCCATCGTCGCCACCGAAACCAGTACCGTTACCTTCCTCAGTGTGCCGGGCATCGCGTTTGCGCCGGGTGGTAACCTGCAGTTCCTGCAACTCCCCCTCGGCTATATTGTGGGTCGCTTCCTCGTCATTCTGTTTCTGCTCCCCCTCTATTTTCGTGGCGAAATCTACTCGGCGTACGAAGTCTTCAAAAATCGATTCGGGGGGACAACCGAACGGGTCTCCTCGCTCACGTTCATCGTCATGCGGACACTCGCTGACGGTCTCAGACTTTATCTGACCGCCCTCGTACTCGAAAAAGTGGTTGGCATCCCACTCCCCCTCTGTGTGGTCGTCATCGGAATTGGCACCATCATTTACACCTGCCTGGGCGGTATGAAGTCGGTCGTCTGGAACGACTGTCTGCAGTTCGTCATTTATATCGCCGGTGCGGTGTTTGCCTTCGCTGTGATTATCAATGACCTGCCGGACGGCTGGAACAGTTATCAAGAGTTCGCGGCTGCCAACCAGAAATTCACGATGTTCGACTTCCACTGGAACCTGGCGAAAAGCTACACCTTCTGGGCCGGCCTGGTGGGGGGCATGTTCCTCTCCATGGCGACACACGGAGCCGACCAGCTCATGATCCAACGATACCTCGGTGCAAAGAATCAGAGAGACGCCGCCAGAGCACTGGGCTGCAGTGGCTTTCTCGTCCTGGCTCAGTTCGCACTCTTTCTGCTGCTGGGCGTCGCACTCGCCGCGTTCTACGCGACGTTTCCCCCCGCGACTCCGTTCGAAAAACCGGACGAAGTCTTCGCCTCTTTCATTATCGACCACCTGCCCGTCGGAGTAAAAGGGCTCACCCTGGCTGCCGTCTTCGCTGCCGCCATGTCGACACTCTCCAGCTCACTCAGTTCCACTACGAGCGCTCTCGTAAATGATTTTTACCTGCCCCTGACTTCTACCCATAAACAGCAGTCTGAACTGGTCAGCCTCAGCCGCATTTTCACCGCCCTGTTTGGCTGTGCCCAGATTGCGGTTGGCATCGCCAGTCAGTCCATTTCCAGCAGCGTGGTCGGCAGTGTTCTGGCGATTGCCGGTATATCCACCGGGCTGATTCTGGGCATCTTCTTCCTGGCAACCTTCAGCAGGCAGGCTTCACAGGCGTCCGCCCTGCTGGGCTTTGTCATCGGTCTCACAGTCGTTTTATATGTGGCCTTCGCCATGAAACAGGAAGTCGCCTGGCCCTGGTACACGTTAATCGGCGCGACCACCGTATTCGTCGTCGGCATTCTCAGCAGCCGATTTCTGCCGCAGAACCAGCAACCACCGGTCGCAGAGTAATCGGGAATCTTCTATTGTCCGCGCCACAGTATCTGGTCGGAAATCTCCAGCCGCTCCTGTGCGACGGCAATCTCATTTTTAAAACGCCGCGCATCAACGGGATAACCTTTCGTTGGCTTCAGATCCGCCACATGCTCACACCAGTACTGATTGAACTGCTCCATCATCACTTCCCGCGTGTACTTGCACACCATCGAAGAAACCGCCACCGGAAAGTGTTCCTCAGCCCTGGTCTGAAAACGAATCTCTGTATTACCGATTTTATAGACGCTTCTCTGGGTCGATTCTTCGACGCGAAAAATCATCTCCCCGTCCAGAATTTCATCCAGGAATTCATCATAGCGGTTTCGCCCGCCATGCTTGTCGCCAATGATCAATGTCGGCTCAGCACTTTCCCGGTCCCAGACCCGCGTCAGCAGATTCATACACAGTCGCGTCAGCATCACCCCCTTGCTGCCATACTCGCTGCATAAACGATTGAACCGCTCGGGCAATACGATTTCCGAACAGATCCCCCGCAATTCGATGCCCGCTGACTCCAGCGCCTGCTGCAGACTTTGTCGAGAATCCTCAACTTCGTCCACATCAACAACTGCAGGCAGTTCATAGCGACGCTCCCCGTTCCACGGTTCACTCTGGATTTCTTCCAGATGTTCGGGAGATGCGATCAGCAACCGCCATAATTCTCCCAGCGATGCCAGCCGATCCGCCTGGTTGTGCAGTTGCAGAAACGGTAGCGTCGAACGTTCGAGCGGTCCCAGTCCTGCAGTGGCGGAGTGTACCTGCTTGGAATCCGCTACATGCAGATGTTGGGAATTCTTGCGAGGTTTCTTTTGCGAAACCACTGACTCCAGCGCCGGCCAGAAATCAAACTGCCGGGGATCATCGGGGACTTTCCACAAGCTGGCAGTGATAACCAGTGGCCCTAGATTGGGACCGTAGCCAGCTTCATCCATGCCGATAATCAAACCCATTTTCAACCACTGTCTGCTCAAGGAACGCGTTGCAGAGCACTTGTCTCCGCCGAATAACATCTTTGAGCATAATAGGTCATTCACCCCGTCAGCGAAACGATGACCGCCCGCCAAAAATGAAATCGCATTAATTCCCGGCCAGCGACCGTTTATTCAAAACGAATCAGACCGAATGTATCGGGCCGCGGTTCGACCGTCAGTGGATGATTCCAGCCTTCCAGTCCGATTGCAGGCAGAATTCGTACGACAGACAGACCCCAGGTGCTCCGCTTCAAACGGGTCGAAGGTGCCAGCTCAGACAGGGGAATCGCGATCTCGGTCCGCCACGCCTGTTGATCCTTTTCCCGGGCCACATACCAGCGTGGATTCCAGCTGCGATCGATCCAGCAGCGATCACTGGTCCAGCCCCGATGGTCGATTTCCATCTGGTAATACGTGGTGTAATCCCGGTCGATGTCAAATGCCAGCGACAGCCGATCCTGCAGCTTCAGATCTGCATCATACGTCCGACCGGTATCGGGAGCCGCCGGATAATCCAGTCCCGCTTTGATCGGAATACTCGCCGCGATATAAAGATTTTCATTGTCATATGAGAGCAGCACAAATGCCCGGTCCAGTACGTCAGCTCCAGCATCCGCTTGATTCACCTTCCCGGCTGCCGGTTTCTCTGTCAGCGTCAATTCATCAGCGGCCTGCCAGCATTCATCCGACAGCAGACCATCTAACACTGGTCTCGTTTTCGTAAAGCGACACAGATACACAGGGCGTGGCGGCGTACTCGCCGGATGCAGCAACCAGTTCTCCGCTTTGGCAATGTTCCGCCACGCTTCATTCGCCTCCGGTTTATGGTAATTATAAAAGATGTCATCCGCTTTGCCGTGGGAACCGATCAGCCGATACAGCGAGGCCAGCGGAATCTGTACTTCGGGTGTTTCTAAAAACGCCGGTGCATACTTCTGAAACCATTTGACAGCGGACAGTGCCTGCTTCTTCCAGCTCTCTGCATTCTGCGTACTCCAGTTTTCGGGCGCACCGGTATTGATCTGGCCCACCTGCCTTACCGTCTCCAGAGCCGGGGACGGCAACTGCTCGGAAAACTGAAACGCATTGCGTACCGGACTTCCAGCCTGTGTGGGATTATTCGTCGAACGCGTCCGTTCCACAGATACACCTCGATTGCGCTGCCACGCGATTTCTTCACTCGACCAGAGCTGGAACAGCCACAACATGCCCTGCACTGCTTCCGGCTCGCGCGGAAACTGTTCCACCAGTTCCTGGTAGGTCGCTTCTGCTTTTTCCAGATCATAACTGGCCACATACTGCTGCGCCAGTTGTTCCAGCTGCAACGCCGCCTGGCGACGGGAGAGGCCCTGCGTAATTGTTTTCAAATGTGACATCAGCTGTGCAGAAAACAGCGGGTCGTCAATCAGCTTCGCCGCCATCGCTCTGATATTCCGCTGACGCTCTGCCAGCTGGCGGTTGCGTTCTTCATCGTCCGCATTGATTTCATTCAGCATGCGGCGGGCATCCGATCCCGGCGCGAGGCCGATCCCGGCAAACAGGCTTCCCCCCGTAATCGCAGGTTTTTCACCCTGCTCAACCTCAACCAGTCGATAGACGCTCCGGGCAGCATCGGAACTCAGTTCTTTCCCCAGGATCTGTTTCCCGGTCGCAGACACCGTTGATGCCGTTGTTCCCAGTCGCGGCAGATATTCGTCCGCTTCCACAGACACATTTCCTGAACTCCCTGCTGGCAATCGCAGATAGACTTTCTTGACCTTCCACGGCCCCAGGCCCGCCTGTTCGCGATGCTCGATATAACGCGTTGGATCGGCGGCATAACGCACGGCCTGCAGCATCGCATCTTTCATCAATGTCGAAGCCGCATCCTTTCCAACCGGCTGATCCAGAATCAGAACTTCCGGACGCCACGTCCGCAGCTGCGCCACAAAGCGACTCAAAGTGACCGACGCCAGCCGCCCTTCCGTATGACGGTTCCATTCCTCAATCAGGCGATCTGCATTCTGTTCGAGTTCCGGAATCTGTACCGGAAAACGCCAGTCCATGCTTCCCACACCGCCCCCTACACTGGTGACCGCTTCATTCAGGCGTAAATCCAGATCGGCATTCTTCTGTCCTTCCGAACCCAGATCGCGACGAATCGGCAACACCACCAGACTGCGATACCCCTGATCGCCGGCATACTTACTTAACAGATCAAACGAAACCTGCTGCGGCTGAGCATGCACACACATGAAAGCCACACGTCGCGGAGCCGCATGGTTCGAACGCCACGTCCGCCCGCCATCATCGGTTGATAGGATCGTTCCCAGTGCACCGACGGCGTACCCGTTCTGATCGTCGACAAAATCAATCGACGCCAGCGGTGCACCCTGGCCGGTCCACTGCTGTCGCCATGATCGCCCGCGATCATCCGAATGCCAGATCACCGAACCCGGATCACCGGCAACCCAGATCCGCTCGCCGCGCACTTCGACCGTTTTGAAATCAGTAAAATCTTTCAGTTGATCGGGCAGCGCCGTTTCCGGCATCTCCCAGACGATCCCCCGGTTCTCCGTTTTTCTCAGCAGCGCCCCGTCGCCGACCATCCAGCCAGCTCCGGTCATCGGCACCTGGACATCCTGCAGTCCACGTAACCCCTGTGGCGGAAATCGGGGAGGCAGCACCGAGCCGCCCCCCACCAGTGTCAGCCGTCCCTGTGAACCTGCGACGAGTCCTGTTCCCACATCAAAAAACGCGGCACTGCGGTAACCGGCCGACTCGTAACCGGTCACATCCTGCCACGTCTGTCCGCCGTCTGTCGTTTTGAAAACTCCTGACGCATGCTGCACCGAACTGTCTCCGATCACCACGCCTTCATTCATCCCGAAAAAACGCACGTAATGCAGCCGAGGCAACCGTTGCTGAACGAGTTCCTGCCACGTCTGGCCGCCATCTTTTGTGTACAGCAGCACGCCCTGATTCAGATGTCCGTATGCAGCGGTCCCCCCACCTGCGATCCAGCCAATCTGGTTCGTCAGAAAGCAGATGTGCCTCAACGGACAATCCACGGGACTGGCTACAAACTGCCAGGTGCGGCCCCCATCCTCGGTTTTGCGAATCACGCCCCGATCCCCCACAGCCCAGCCAGTATTTTTCCCCAGAAACTGGACGGCATGCAGATTCGCATCGTCCAGCAGAGGCGAACCTGCAGACGGGGAGCGTGTGTCAGCAGACAGAGACGACTGATTCAGCAAGAAACCGGACAGGAAGAGCAATCCCCACAGCAGACAGTGCACGAGGAGTTTTTCATTCTTTCGGGTTTGAAACAGCATCGGACATCCTTGTTCGAATAAAAACACGTCACAGAGCAGCGGGCCAAAGCTGCAGACCAGAGCAGTTCCACTGCCGGGCCTCCGTTGCTCTTGAATTCAGGACTGTACAGTTTACAAAAAATGCAGATTTTAAGGGAGAGGAAGTTTAAACGCATTACAGGAGCATTTTCCTGAAATCCCGGTCATTTCATTCCCAGATTGCCATCCGCTTCCCTTGATGGCCCTACCCGGATTGTTATACTGGGAAATCCTCTTCATGGAGACCATTTTCAGTCATCCGTACAGGTAGTCTGATTTGAGTCACAAATGAGCCCAAGTGGCGGAATTGGCAGACGCGCTAGCTTGAGGGGCTAGTGGGGGTAATCCCCGTGGAGGTTCGAGTCCTCTCTTGGGCACTAAATATTAAAGGACTTAGGGCATTCAGCTCTGAGTCCTTTTTTTGTGCGCCGTCCAGGAATTCAGATTCAGATAGCCTATGGAAGTTTTTCCAGCTGCTCTAAAGCTTGAATGGAAGCTTTATGGCCCTGTTCAGCTGCTTTACGGTACCACTCTGCAGCCTCGGTGAGATCCTGCTTAACCCCTGCGCCCTCTGCATACATAAATGCCAGATTGTATTGGGATATGGCCAGACCCTGCTTTGCCGCTTTGCGAAACCACTCTGCCGCCTGAGCATCATCTTTCTGAACACCCTTTCCGTTACGGTAGCTCATTCCTAAATTATTTTGTGCTTCCGCAAATCCCTGCACGGCGGCTTTGCGATACCACTCCACCGCCTCTGCATCATCCTGCGCGACACCGTTTCCGGTCGCGTACATGTATCCTAAATTGTGTTGCGCAATAGGCAGATTCTGCCTGGCAGCTTTGCGAATCCACTCTGAAGCCTGGGCATCATCTTTCTGAACTCCCTTCGCGTCACGGAAACAGATCCCTAAGCTGGTTTCTGCTTCCGCACATCCCTGTTCGGCAGCTTTGCGATACCACTGCACTGCAGCAGTATAATCACGTTCGACGCCGTTTCCTTTGGCATACATGAGCCCTAAATTGTATTGTGCGATAGCCAGATTCTGTTTTGCAGCTTTCTCAAGCCACTCCAGTGCCTGCGCATAATCCTGCTGAACTCCCTTTCCATCACGATAACTAATTCCCAGATTATTTTGTGCTTCGGAAAATCCCTGTTCGGCTGCTTTTCTAAACCACTTCACAGCCTGAGCCAGATCCTGTTTGACCCCATCTCCCGCTGTATACCTGATTCCCAGATTATTTTGGGCCCTGGCATCCCCCTGTTCTGCAGCCTGGAATGGATCGGCGCTCGGATTCTCCTGACAGCCACTCGACAGAATCAGACAGCAGACAACAGAAGTGAGCACTCTGAGAGAAGGGCCAAAATTCCTGAAGTATCGTGCTTGTGACATCACTTTTTTATCCCAGCCAGAAAGAGTCGAAAACAGGTAACAGAATTAATCCTCCAACCCCCTGTTACAGCTGTCAATCAGATAAAAAAATGAGGATGGAAATGATCAGAAAAGTAGTCACGTTCTCGGCATATCAACTCAAATCGAAATAATCCTCAAAAATGTTTTCTGCAATACGACTCACAGCCTCAGTTTAAGGAGTTTGTGAGATACGCTCTTCGCAGGTTCTCTCGAACATTTTGAAGACGGCACAATCTGCGGGTGACAGCATCAGCATCTTTTAGACTGTTATTGATTGGGAAATTCAAAACTGTTCAGATTACGTTAATTTGCGAAATCCAGGCGATTTGTATTTCCATTTCCCCTCTGAAACAGCAATACAGATAGCTCCGTCTTTTTTGACCACGGCTTCAGGTGCGCAACTATGTATACACGCAGTATCACTCGTCAGAAATATGCTTCGACTCAATTTCCCGATGATAAAGAGCTAATGCCTCCGCTCGACCATCGTCCGTTCATGCGGTATTACTCAGCCGCCTACCCGCATGTATACAGATATATCTATTCCCTGGTTCCCAGAAAATCAGATGCGGATGAAGTCATGCAGGAAACATCCGTCGTTCTGTGGCAGAAATTTGATGAATTTCAGCCCGATCGCGATTTCACTCGCTGGGCCTGTGGTATTGCACGCCTGGTGGTGCTGGAAGTACTGCGAAAGCAGCGGCGTTTCATTGTCGGCTTTGATGAACAGTTAATTAAAGAACTCTCAATTCGCAGAGAAGAGCGCTATGAACTTCTGGAGTTACGGCAGGAATTCCTGGAGGAATGCAAGGGGCAACTGGATCAGCAGGACCTGAACCTGCTCGACCTGTATTACAACTCTCCTGAAAGTGCCCAGGATGCCGCAGAGAAGAAAGGCTGTTCGCGCAGGAATATCTATCAGCAGTTAGGCAGGATTCGCAAACTGTTATTCCAGTGCATTGAACGCAAGATGTCGGAGGATCGTGAAGCATGAGTCGCTTACTCAAAAAACACGCCCGGCTTGTGAAACTGGTCTTTCAGGTATTAGACGAAACAGCAACCGCTGCGCAGGAGCAGGAACTGGCCGACCTGATTCGTAAAGACCCGGAGGCACAAACTGTTTATCTGCAGTTGATCGATATCCATTCCAATCTGATCCTCAGCGCTTCTCCCATACCTGCAACCCCCTCAGATGCCTTATCGTCGACGCGCGCGAACCAAAATCGACGGAAGGAACTGGCAAAAAAAGAGATCAACAAAAAAAAGATGTTGCTGGTGACAGCCTCTCTGCTACTGACGTGCAGTACACTGTTTTATATCGGCTACCTTGTCACTTCAAAATCGACTGAAGTAGAACAGAACCGAATTGCTGCTGAGGACAAATCCCGTCTCCAGGTTGAGCAGCGAATGCTGGACGATGGAAGTCTGCAACTGAGTTTTCCGACTGGCGTTAAAGTTCTGATCTCTCCGAATTCCGCGTTTCAGGTTACTGGCAATAACGGGCTTCACCTGACACGGGGGATGCTGTTTGCCAAAGTGACGACTCCCGCGGGAAAAGGATTTACCGTAGACACTCCCCGTGGCGCAATTGTTGATCTGGGGACCGTATTCGGGGTTGAAGTGGATGAAAAGAAAACTGCAGCCGTCCAGGTCTTCAAAGGAGAAGTGGAACTGGCAGGCCCCACTGGCGAGAAAATTCCACTGACCGAGGGTGAAACCATGTTTGCGGAAGCCTCTGAAAATCAGTGGCAACCTTCCGAGAACGTCTCCCCCCGGTTTCTGACTGCCGTCCAGAAGTTAAACGACACGTTTTTTCCGGGGATGTCCTATCTCCGTCGCACGAAGGTCACGTTTATTTATCAGGCGACTGACGGTGAGTTACCGAATCCTCCCGTTCAAAGTCCCTCCTACATCATGTATTCAGAAACACCGGCTGCAGACCGCTTCCGGGATCTCGTTCCCGATCCGCAGCATTGGAACAGTCAGGCTGCACATTTTGTGGAAGTGAAATTCAATCAATCCAGCAGTGCATGGCAGTTGCACTTCAATAATCAATATTTCAACTTCACACCTGTGAAATCGGATGTGTTGATCGCCCAGGCGGAAGCGCATGAGAAAAATGAAGCCGGTGAATGGACGCGCAGGGTTACCCTTTGGGAAGAGGAATCGGGCATGATACATGGTCTCCGTTACGGAGATCAACTGCATGAACTCAGCATTCGCCCCGACTGGTTTTCAGACAATCCTGATGTAGGAGATTTTATGATCGTTAAAAACATCTACTATCCATAATTCAGAAAATCAAAGCCTCTTCATTTCATAAACACAATACCCTGCATAATGCCAGTGAGTATTCTGATCCATTTACACGGGAGAAAAACCATGTTACCGAGTCGCCGAAAGAAACGCGGTTTTACATTAATTGAATTACTGGTGGTAATTGCCATCATCGCCATTCTGGTTGCGCTCTTGCTGCCTGCGGTGCAACAGGCACGGGAAGCAGCCCGTCGCTCACAATGCCAGAATAATATGAAGCAGCTGGGGCTGGCTTTGCATAATTATCACGACACATTTAACGGTCTGCCCATTGGCAGCGCGCACCGTTATGCCTCTTCCTGGATGGTCGCCATCCTTCCCTATATCGAAGAAAATTCCCTCTATAACCATTGGACGTTTGTCGGAGAAATGGGTGGCCGGACAAACTATGCACCTGCTTCGACTGTCGCTGCGTTTGGGGACAAAGTCATCAGTACATTTCAGTGTCCTTCTTCTCCACTGGATAACCTTTCGCGTGCTGCGGTCTCCCCGCGTTTCAGTGCCTCCTCATATGTGGGAATTTCGGGTGCCCCCACTGCCAAAGATCCGATTTCTACGACAGTCGGTGCCCGCTGTATGCAGGGGCTCTACGGGGTTGTCTGTTCCAACGGTGCAATGCCACCTAACATATCAATTCAATCCCGGGAGTTCACTGACGGTTTGTCGAATACCATTATTGTCGCAGAACAATCTGACTACGGAATCGATTCTTCGGGTGCGAAAGTGGATCTGCGAAATTCCTGGCGTTGGGGGTTCGCAATGGGAGCGGGAGCCGCCGGCTATCCGGGAACGTCAAACTGGACAACATCCAGTGTCAATGACTGCCACAATGTGACCACGATTCGCTACAAGGTCAACTTCAAAACCAAGACGAATGATGCCGGCGGCAGTCTTGAATATGGAACAAATAACGGGGTCCAGTCAGTTCATGCCGGAGGCGCATTTGTACTGCGTGGTGACGGCAGCGTGAAATTTCTCTCGGAGAGTATCGATTTTGACGGCATCCTGGTTCCTCTCGCCGTTCGCAATGACGGCATGGTATTAGGTGAATATTAATCGCTGCAACAAGGGTTGCTCGTTTCTCCATCCAGAGAAAGTGTGCCATCACTTTTCCGGGAGGAGCAGCGGTTTCATGAAGCACGATCAGAAGCAGACCTGATTGATCCCAAATCGAACGAGCAGGATCGTAAGTTTGTAAGGAGCGGGCACGATGGAGACATGTTTCAAGTCAATAAAGTCAGTTATGCATTTTGTATGCTGGGGATGTTTGTGTAGCGTCCCCGTCGGTTGTTCCGATGCTAATCAGCCGACCGTGGTTCCCGTAAGCGGACAGGTTATGGTGAATGCGAAACCGGCGACCAACGCGATCATTACCTTTGCCGATACCGACCAGGGTTTCGCGGCAGCTGCTACGATTGCCGAGGATGGCAGCTACCAGATCCGGTCTCAATACGGTAACGGCGTCCCTCCGGGGGAATATCTCGTTTCTGTTTCTCCCCCCTCCACGAGAGACGAGCTCGACCAGACGATTCCGTTGCCGCCGGGGACTGCAACCATCCCGCAGAAGTATCATTCTTCGCAAACCAGTAAACTGAAAGCAGAAGTCAAAGAGGGAGAAAGTACATTCGATTTCAATCTTGATTGAAGCGGAACGAACAGATCGCTGAGCAATGTGAAGAAGCGTTTTGGAATTTCAAATTAAAGATGTGCGGACCGGAAACGCCGAAAAGCACTGACTGTTAACGGGAGCTGATTTATGCAAGGTGTCGAGACTGCCTGGAAATGGACTTTGCTGATTCTGTTCGGAGTCCTGTACCAGGCTGACGTGACTATCCTTAGTGCGGCGCCTCCCATTGTCGGGTCTCTGGTCGACAGCGAAAACCTGAATGGAGTGGAAGATATCTTTCTGAGCGGTGATCTGGCATATTTACCGTGCCGGGAAGGGCATTGCCTGACGGTCTGTTCCATTAAAGATCCTGCCCGGCCACGAGTGGTGGGTACATTCAGGGATCCGGACCTGGATGATGTCACCGGTTTTGCCCTGGATGGAAGCACCGCCTACCTCGCCTCGCAACGCAGTCACTTTTTACTCATCGTCGATGTGTCGATTCCGGAGAAAATGAAGCTCCTGGGAAAAGTTCGCATCAGTCAACAGGGGAGCAAAGGCCCCCTCTACAAAATGGCGTATCGGGATGGCTATTGTTATATGTCCCACCAGGGAGAGAAGAATTTGTATATCGTGGATGTCCGGGACAAAACGAGACCGCAGGTTGTGAGTAAGATCCCGGTCACAACGGACCGTGACGGTGCCTACTGTGTGACGATGCACGGTGACTATGCATTAGTCGGAACCGTCTTTGGCAAACAGAATCGGCTGGCAGTGGTGAACGTGGCGGATCCAACTCAGCCACGCCTGGTGGGTGAATTGACAGACCCGTATCTTTCCGAGGCGATTGGAACCGTGGTGGGCGACCGTTTCTATATCGCATGCTGGCCGCACGACGCCATGATGGTGATCAATCTGGCTGAAATGTCAGACAGCAAACTGCCTCGGATTGAAGGCACCCTGGTAGATGCCCGTTTGAGTAAGCCAAATCGTTGTGCCGTGGTGGGGGAGCGTGCCTATTTCCCGATCATTGAAGGAGATGGCGTGGGTGTTGTCGATATTTCGGATCCGGCAAATCCCCGGTTCGTGACGTCGTTCAGCCACCCCTTGATGAAACGCCCCTACGGGCTGGCTGCACGGGGCGACTTTGTTTTTGTCGGTGCACGAACCGGCGACAGTCTGGTGATTCTGAATCGGCGGGACCTCGAAAAATAGAAGGTCGAGCTTTTTACTGTTTTGAATTGATTAAGGTTTTCAAATGCTTCATCAACGTTTCTGGTTTGTATTCCCGTTCGCTGTCATTCTTCTGATCCCTCAGCTGTCGCTGGTTGCTGCCGACTCTCCCATTTTGGGACAGCTGGTCGATACCAGCAACCTGAAGGGTGCGGAAGATATTTATCTCGATGGCGATTATGCCTTTGTGCCCTGCCGGGGAGGGCAGCGGTTGACGGTCTGTTCCATTAAAGATCCCGCACACCCCCAGGTGGTTTCCACTTTCAGACATCCGTTACTGGGTATTACTTCGGGCTTCGACCGGGATGGAGATACGATTTATGTGACCTCCATGAGCAGTAGCCGGTTGCTGGTGCTCGACGCGAGCGACAAGAAGAACCTGCGCCTGCTGGGTTCTGTGCCTGTGGGAGGGAAAGGGCGTTTGTATAAGCTCGCCTACCGCAACGGTTACTGCTTTATTCCCAATACCGATTTGAGGAAACTCTTCGTGATCGACGTACGGGATCCGGCAGCGCCGAAGGTCGTCGGGTCTGCCATCGTGACTCCTGAAGATGATGGTCCCTTCAGCGTGCTGCTGCACGGCGATTATGCACTGGTGGGAACAATCCGCGGCCGACAGAATCGGCTGGCCGTGATTGATATCAGCAATCCTGCCAAACCACGATTGACGACTCAGGTCTTCGGTCCGGAAATCGGACAGGTCAGCGGGCAGGTTCTGGATGATCGTTATTATTCCGTCAACTGGGACAAGAACGCGTTTCTGATTTTTGATGTGGCCGAGGCAGGAAATCCCAAGCTGTATGCCAAACTGATCGACAAACGGCTGGGGGCGCCGAATCGCTGCGTGGTCGCAGGCGACCGTGCCTATCTGCCCATGGTGGATGGAAACGGGATCGCCGTGGTCGATATTTCCGATCCGGAAAATCCACGATTCGTTACCTCGTATCAGGACCATGTTCTGATGCAGAAAACGTACGGGGCAGCGGTACGCGACAACCTGCTGTATGTGGCTTCACGTGATGGAAGCAGCCTGGTGATCTTTGACCGCGACCAATTAGAGAAAAAGTAAAATCATGATCCTAGAACTGCTACCGCGGCGGCGTTTTCTGACCGGTTCGCTGGCATCGATGTTCGCCCTCGGCGCGACGCGTGCCTTGCCGGCTGATTCGTCTGCAAAAAAGCGGGAATTTTATGAACTGCGAACCTGTTACCTGTCGGATGAAATGAGTCAGCACCGATTGAGCGACTATCTGGAGCATGCACTGCTGCCGGCATTGAAACGGATTTCAGACTGTCCGGCAGGCGTGTTTCAGAGCACAGACATGCAGCAAGATCGCTGTCTGACGGTGGTACTTCCCTTTGCGTCACTTGAAGTATTCAGCGAATGGAACGAGCGGCTGAACTCCGACAGCGAGTTCCAGCGTGCAGCGAAAGACTTTTTTACTCAGACAGCAGAGGCACCGATCTGGCAGCGGAGGGAGAGCCAGCTGTTGAAGAGTCTCGCCGGATCACCGGTTCTGGAATTGCCTACAGGTACTATGCCGCACCTGTTTGAATTGCGGACGTATGAGAGCCCTAATCTGAAGCTGGCACGTCTGACGGTCGACATGTTCAATGAAGGTCGGCTGGACAAACTGATGCGCGACGCGGGGCTGGCTCCTGTCTTTTTTGGGGAAACATTGATCGGGAATCAAATTCCCAACCTGACCTATCTCCTGTCTGCAGATAATGAAGCAGTGCACAAAGAACACTGGCGAACTTTCCGCGCCGATCCCCGCTGGGAACAGGTTCGGCAGAGGAAGGAATTCCAGTCCACCATTTCAAAGATCAGGTCGCGTTTTCTGATCCCGCTGCCTTATTCTGACATTCGCTGATGAGCGGCCCGCTCGATTCGCCAATGTGAATGTCGCGCCAATCGATTGATTTAGTCCATGTCTGTTTACCTGTTCTACTGAAAAAATTCGACTTGACTCCGCCGCGCCGCGAAACATGATAAGCGCTCTAATGAGTCGCGCGCGTGGTCCAGTATTTCTTCACTTGCAGAAACAGAATCAGTGTCGAAGTCAGCACTAACAAAGCCTCTCGTTTCCGCATGATTTTAGTAAAAGCCTGCTCAAACATGTCGTGCGGATCGACACGACATCGCCCCGGCATCGTCCCGCGACACCCCGATGTCGCCCCCGGATCAACATACATCAACCAGTATCGCCACCCGATTCTGTTCATCTCCCCTTGACACCCCCGCGCCCCTGCAGAAAATCGGCAACATCGAATTGACCTGCAACTGAACTTCATTATGAGATGACATGCTCTCATTAGAAACATCAAAGATCCACCTCGCTCTGCTCACTTAAACCACGGGTGCCATCTGTCGGCTTGTCCGACAGTGCCTGAAAACCAGACCTCTCACCCGACGCACATTATAGGAAAAGTGAACGCAACCCGAGAGATGAAAACTGCGCACTGAATTGAAACAGGGAGATTAAATGGACAAGGTCTCTTTTCACAAGAGCAGTCATTTGGCTATTGAAGGAACCATGTAATATAAGCAGACAGTGTCGTCATCTCTTTTTGAGCACACCTTGAGTATTAGATGGTCTTGATGACCGCACAGAGGTATCAACTGAAAATGATATTTCCTACCATTTCGAAATATTGGAATCGATTTCAAGTCATCATCTTTATTGGGATCAATTGATATAGTTACGGTGTTATCAACTACTTTCGCAGGTACTTGCGTTTTATTACCGCGATGAGTAAAGACAGCCTGGACACGATTTTTCATTCTTAATAGTTGTACTGATATCTTGTAATCCGCATCCAGGCATTGTAATTCGCTTAAACTCCATTGCTTTGTATAAATGTTTTCCAGGGCACGCTTCGACTGCTCTTTTGAGATTCCTGTATTTCCTTCGATTTGATTGTTTCCACTTTTTACTCTAGACATTAGCAGGACTAATTTTATGTCTGCAGTTAGTTGTAATTCTTCAGACTCCATGAAAGACACTTCAAACATGTTGGCATTTGATCTTCCGTCCGGTATTAAAATGACATTGATCGTATCCGTCGTTCCGGTTTGAGGATTAACTTCGGAAGATGTTCTTAAGAAACTCAACGAATGAGGATTATGTTTGATGTTGCTCACGACCTGGTCCTTGAGTAATGAGTCGATCACTATCTGACCATCAACATGATTAATGTCATACATGGTCTTAGAGGGATCGCGAACATAGGCCCATTTACCTGAGTAAGCATTTATTCCTATTGGGTTATCAGCCCTTAATTCAGAATTTAAAAAAAGGGGAACGGCAATCAATAACATCGATATTGATTTTGAATACATCACGTTTAAAACTCCCATTTAAGTCGTTATAAACATTCTGATGGGTACTTCATTGATGTAGAAGTACTGGTGCTTACCACACAGAGTATCAATCGGCCCAGAACTCTGTCCTTCGCTTTAATAACTGATCTGCACCTTGGGCAATGCCGCTTTCAAGGTCGAGATCTGCTCCTTCGTTACCCCTTTACAGTCGATAAAGGAAATGCTGTTGAGATTCGGAAGTTTTGCAAGCTCGGTCATTAATCGATCCGGTATGATCACGGAATCAAAAATGAGTTCCTTGAGTTCACGATTGCTTCGCAGCAGCGAAAAGCTCTCAGGCTCCAGCTTACATTCTACGAAGTCCAGCCGCTCAAGCTGATGTACTTGGGAAAGGCATGACAGGGCATATTCATCAATGGCACATGTATCAACATAAAAACCTTCCAGAGTGGGAACGTGAGTCAACATTTCGAAATGTCTGCTTTCGAATTTGTCGCCAATAAAAGAGACCAGCTTAGTTTTTTCTCCTGACTCCCAGTCTCCGCCAAGTCGGAGAATCTCTCGTCGAATCAGCTCTTCAGTAACGGTCAATTTCCCATAATGAGGCCGCACATCAGCTGCAAAAGCACAGCTGGCAATCGCCATGACAGCGACAAATGAAACCTTGTGTAACATCACTCTCTCCGTTTCAAGAGTCTTAAAGACTTCATCAACCCGGATCATGACATACTCAGTGGGCAGATTCAGGTTCACCGGACAATCTGTCTAATGTAACCGATTCCCTCCCTGGATCACAAAGATTTTCCAGGTTCACTCTTCCTCCACCTCGGGGGCAAAGGAATTCGCGTGGTTACGTAACAGCAGTCCCGCGGTAGCACTGTCCCCCGCTTCGATGGCTTCCAGGATCGGCAGATGTGACAGCACATCCTGCTCCGGGTCCGCCTCGGGTCGATTCAAACGGGCCCGCGTTCGCGCTTCAAATGCCAGCGAATCCCACAGCCGTAACAGCACTTCATTTTCAGAATTCTCGACGATCATCCGGTGGAACTGATGATTACAGGTCGCCTGCATCGCGTAGTCTCGGGCCCGCGCCGCCTGCAGCATCGCCTCGTAAACGGCCCGTAATTCCCCTAAATGGACCTGTAAATTCAACACAGCGGACTCGACTGCGCCCTGTTCGAGCAGTCCCCGGGCAAAATACGCATCCCGGACTTCCCGGGCACTCACCGCGCGGACCCGCGTTCCCCGATAAGGTTCCGACTGTACCAGACCCGCCGATTCCAGCTCTTTCAATGCTTCACGCACCGGCGCCTGACTTGTCCCAAACTCCTTTGCTATATGAAGTTCGATCAGTTTATCACCTGCCCCGTACGTGCCATCCAGAATCCGTTCGGTCAACGCTTTCCGAATGAGATCGCAGATCCGGTCCTTCTCCATGGGTTGCTCTTTTCCTGTCTAGTCACAATTTCTCTTGCAATATTATCGATTATCGATAATATATCATATTCCTGAGACCAAAACCAGACGATATCGAATGTATTTGCATTTGCCCTCCCCCGATCGCCTGCCCTCAGGACTGCGGTGCCCGCCCGACTGACCGACAACACGTTGCTGATTCATTGGACACAAGACTATGTGGATTGTCAAACTCGCCATCAGCAGGACCTACACCTTCATCGTGGCCTCGATTCTACTCCTGATTCTGGGGCTGGTCAGTCTGTTCCGTCTCCCCACGGACATTTTCCCCGAGATCGATATCCCCGTCGTCACAGTGGTCTGGTCATACCAGGGCATGCCGGCAGCGGACATTGAACGCCGGATCATTCTCAATAACGAACGCGTGCTGTCCGCGTCGGTGAATGACATTGAGCACATCGAAAGCCAGTCACTTAACGGCGTCGGCGTCATCCGGATTTACTTCCAGCCCCAGGCCGACATGGGAACTGCAATCGCCCAGGTCTCTTCCACCTGTCAGACCGTACTCAAAAATATGCCGCCGGGCATCAATCCTCCTTACATCGTCCGTTACAGCGCCACCAGTGTGCCCATCGTGCAGATCGCCGTCAGCAGCGACACACTCACCGAACAGGAACTGGCGGACTACACGGCGAACTTTATCATCCAGCGGTTCGGCAGCATTCCCGGTGCCCGCGTTCCCCAGCCCTTCGGTGGCAAACCCAAACAGATCATGATCGACCTGGATCTGGAAGCCCTGTATGCCCGCGGCCTTTCGCCGGCGGACATCAGCGATGCCATCAATGCCCAGAACCTGATTATCCCCGCCGGTTCCGTGAAGATCTCCGACACCGAATACAACGTCCGCCTCAACAGCAGCCCGGAAATGGTCGACGCCTTCAGCCAGATTCCCATCAAAACGGAAAACGGTGCCCGCGTCTTCCTGAGTGATGTGGCCCAGGTTCACAACGGTTACCAGGTGCAGACAAACGTCGTCCGCCGCGACGGCAAACGGGGTGTGCTGATGACCGTCCTCAAAGGGGAAGGGGCTTCCACCATTGAAGTCGTCAATGGAATCCGCGAAGCCCTGCCCCGCATCCAGGCACAACTTCCCCCCGAACTCAAACTGGATCTGCTCTTCGATCAATCGGTCTTCGTCAAAGCAGCCGTCGAAGGCGTCGTGCACGAAGCAGTCATCGCGGCGCTGTTGACCGGCATGATGATTCTGCTGTTCCTGGGTTCGTGGCGGAGCACCTTCATTGTGATCATCTCCATTCCCCTCTCGATCCTGTCTTCCATCGCCTGCCTCTGGATGATTGGCGAAACAATCAACATTATGACACTGGGCGGGCTTGCCCTGGCGATTGGAATTCTCGTCGATGATGCCACCGTGGAAATCGAAAACGTACACCGTAACCTGGGAATGAAAAAATCACTGAAGCAGGCCATCCTCGACGGCGCCCGCGAAATCGCTTTGCCCGCAATCGTCTCGACCATGGCGATCTGCATCGTGTTTGTACCGGTTGCCTTCCTCGACGGACCCGCAGCACATCTCTTCGTCCCGTTTGCCCTGGCGGTGATCTTTGCACTCGTCACCAGCTACTTTCTCTCGCGCACCCTGGTGCCGACGTTGATGCTGCTGATGCTCGGCTCCGAGGTGGACGCGCATCAGCAAACCGGCCGCTCGTTCTTCGCCTGGTTTCACGGCAAATTTGAACAGACGTTCGATTACTTCCGCGCGAACTTCGATCATGTCCTCCACACTGCCCTCGCACGACCGCGACTCATTCTAAGCAGCATGTGTCTGTTCGCCGGGGGATCGCTTCTGCTGTTCCCCTGGATCGGACAGGATTTCTTTCCCGCCGTCGATGCCGGTCAGTTCCGACTGCATGTCCGCACGCCCCCCGGCACCCGCATCGAAGAAACGGAAGTCCTCTTCGGAAAAATTGAAGATACCATTCGCGATATCGTACCCGCAGCGGAACGCGAGCTGATCCTCGATAATCTCGGCATCCCTCCGTTCTTCACCACCATTGCCTTTATCGACAACGATACCGTCAGTGTCTCTGATGGAGAAATCCTGGTCTCCCTCAAACCGGGACATCGCCCGACACAACACTACATGCGACAGTTACGCAGTACGCTCGCCGAGAAATTTCCGGAGTGCACGTTCTACTTCATGCCTGCCGACATCACCGGTCAGATTCTGACGTTCGGCAAACCCGCGCCCATCAACGTCCAGGTCGTAGGTGTCAAACGCGCAGAGAACCTGGCGGCTGCCCGGAAACTGCAGAAGCAGATGGAACTCATTCCCGGCGTCGTCGATGTCCGGCTCAGGCAGATTACTGACGCCCCGGATCTCCTGGTCAATGTCGACCGTGTGCTGGCTTCGGAGTTGAACCTCAACCAGGACGATATCGCACAGAGCCTGCTGGTATCGCTTTCGTCCAGTAACCAGATCTCCCCTAACTTCTGGGTCAGTCCACAAAACCGTGTGAACTACCGCGTCGCCGTCCAGACACCCCAGGCACAGGTCAATTCGGTCGAACGACTGTTGAGCACTCCCGTCTACAGCCAGGAATATTCCCAGCCGCACCTGTTGCAGAATCTGGTCAGCCTCGAACGCGACACCTCTCCTGCGGTTCTCAGCCACTACAACGTACAACCCGTTTATGAAATCTCCGCCGCCACCGATCAGCGCGACCTGGGCAGCGTCGCCCGCGATTTGAATCAGCTCATCTCACAGCTCGAACCCGAACTCCCCCAAGGCAGCCGGATTGCCGTCCGGGGACAGATTCAGAGTATGCAGGAATCGTTTTCCGGCATGCTGGCGGGGCTGGTCTTTGCCGTGATCCTGGTGTTCCTGCTGCTGGTAGTAAACTTTCAGTCCTGGCTCGATCCCCTGATTATTCTGGCGGCCCTGCCCGGTGCCTTATGCGGTATCGCCTGGGCCCTGTTTGCCACCGATACCACGGTCAGTGTTCCCGCACTCATGGGCATGATGATGTGTGTCGGGGTCGCAACCGCCAACAGTATCCTGGTCGTCAGCTTCGCCAATCAGCAACTTGCGGAAGGATTCACGCCACTCGAAGCCGCCTTCTCTGCCGGTTCCACGCGTCTGCGTCCCGTAATCATGACGGCACTGGCGATGATTGCCGGCATGCTGCCCATGTCGCTGGGACTGGGTGAAGGGGGCGAACAGAACGCACCGCTGGGCCGAGCCGTCATCGGCGGTTTGACGGTCGCCACCATTTACACCCTGATCTTTGTTCCCGTCATCTACAGCCTGCTGCGCCGCGCCCGACCAACTGTCGCTGAAGAAAGTTCAACTGAATAATCCTGCGACAGTACCGACATACTTTTTTGAAACCTGATCCTGATGAGGTACCCCGATGTCCTCCGTAACTCAAACTGAAAACACTCCCGTCTCACCGACACCCGCTCGCCCCCGGCGGGCACTGCTGCGGATGAGCTTTCTGATCTTCCCGGTCATCCTTGGCAGCCTGTTCGCCGCGGGTGCTCTGCCACGGATGCAGCGCGAGCAACTCACGCAGCAGATCGTTGCAGAGAAAATCAGCCAGCCCCCGCGGGTGATTGCCCGCACTGCAGAAATCCATGCCGGCGCGCGGGAGATCACATTGCCCGGCAGCATGTTTGCTCTGCGGGAAACCGCCCTGCATCCCCGCGTGGACGGCTACTTGACGGACACCCTGGTCGATATTGGCGATCGCGTCACAGCGGGTCAGTTACTTGCCCGCATCGATGCCCCCGAACTCGAAGCCAATCTCGAACAGGCCCGTGCGCAACTGACCGAATCAAAGGCCAAACGAGAGCAGATGCTGGCAGACGTGCATCTGGCCCAGGTCAGTTTTGATCGACAGGCAAAACTGCTGGCCCGCGATATTACAACCCGACAGGAATACGATGATTACGAAGCCGCGCTGCAGGTCGCCAAAGCCAATCAGCGGGTCGCAGAAGCCACCATCCTGGCACAGCAGGCCAATGTCCGTCGCCTGGAAAAGCTGGTCTCTTTTCAGGAGATCCGCGCCCCCTTTGCTGGCGTGATCACTGCCCGCAGTTACGATCCCGGTGCACTTGTCGCCGGCGATCAGCCCGGTCAGGCAGCCGAACTGTTTCGCGTCGCCCAGATTGATGTCCTGCGGGTTTTTGTCGATGTCCCGCAGGAATGGAGCACCCAGATCAAACCCGGCGATGAAGTCCAACTGCAACGCCGAGAACACCCCGACGAACAGATCGCCGCGAAAGTCACACGCACCACGAATTCACTTTCGCCGGAAACACGCACGCTGCGTGTAGAGATCCAGGTCGACAATCCGAACCAGCGACTGCTGCCCGGCATGTATGTGCGCGCCCATCTGCAGTTCGATGAGACGCAGCGGGTCCGCATTCCCTCCGCAGCCCTGATCACCCGCGGCACAGGCACGCGCGTCGCCGTCATCAACGACGCACAGAAAATCGTCTATCACCCGGTCACCATCGGCCAGGACTTCGGCTCGCACCTGGAAATACAGACCGGCCTCAAAGGGGGAGAACTGCTGGCACTCCGCCCCGGCGACGATCTCCCCGAAGGGACCCGCGTGCATCCCGTCGAACGCAGCGAGTGAAACACATCATCATGGCGGAACTTTGAACTACAAAATCTGGTTGAATATGGTAACCTGGTGTATCATCTAAGTGTCAGACATTCGCAGGAACTTCCTTTTCAAAATATTTTCACCTTAAGTACAACCGGCTCCGTGATATGTTAGAGGTGATATCATTCTATTTTTATGATCAGGAACCGGATTGGGTTCCCCCCGAACCATGGGACATTCACGAAATGGTCTCGCTTACTGTTGGTGAAAATGGAGCAGGCTGCAATTATGAGGTACAGCTTTGTACGCGTACGGCACTCAAACGTCTTACCGATAAACGTCATTTATTCCTGCTTGATGAATGGATCAGTCGAGAGGATACCATCGCCAAGATCAATCAATTTATTGAGGAAACCATTTCGAAAAACCTCTCTGAAGATCCCTACCAGTTACTGGCCCGCTACTGGTTATGGGAATACGAAGGGATGAATTAAACCTCCCGTCCCGAATTCCGCGGAAATACCTGTGCGCAGGCGTCTTCACCGGGTAGCATGATATCTACTGTTCTATCTTCTGAGGCGCTCTTCAGGAAAGTGATATCATGCGCAGGCGATACGGGATTTCATTCTTCGCGTTGGTGGCAATGCTCTGTTTTGCCATTGTCGATTCGACGGAAGCGAAGCAGCCGAACTTTGTCTTCATCATCGCCGACGACTGTACGTTTCGCGACATCGGCTGTTACGGCGGCCAGGCCCATACACCGCACATCGACCGGCTGGCAACCGAAGGCATGCGGTTCACCCGCTGCTTTCAGGCAGCGCCCATGTGCTCCCCTACCCGGCACAATATTTATACTGGCCAGTATCCGGTGAAAACCGGAGCCTACCCCAATCACACGCAGGCCAATCGCGGAACAAAAAGCATCGTGCACTATCTGAAACCGCTTGGCTATCGGGTGGCGCTCACGGGAAAAAGCCACGTCGGCCCGAAAGGTGTCTTCCCGTTTGAGAAACCGGAAGGTCAAGGACTGGTGCAAGCAGCCGACAATTTTTTCAAAGAGTGCCAGGGACGCGACGATCCGTTCTGCATCTTCTTCTGCTCGCGGGAACCACACACGCCCTGGGATCAGGGAGATCCGTCCCGCTACAACGCCAGCCAGTTGAAGCTCCCCCCCTACTTTGTCGATACGCCGGAAACGCGCGAGGCCATGACCCGCTACCTGGCGGAGATCACTGTGTTCGACGAAGAAGTCGGTGGCATCCTCAATCAACTCGACCAGCATGGGTTCCGTGATAACACGCTGGTCATCGTCGTCAGCGAACAGGGAAGCAGCATGCCGTTCGCCAAGTGGACCTGTTACGATTCCGGCCTGCAGTCCGCCTTGATCGCCCGCTGGCCCGGTAAAATTCAGCCCGGCACGGTCAACAACGCGATGATTGAATACGTCGACGTGGTCCCCACCTACGTGGAAGCCGCGGGAGGCACACCCGCTCCGGTGCTCGATGGGAAAAGTCTGCTGCCCGTCTTCGCTGGGAAGCAGGAGCACAAAGACCATGTGTTCGGCGAGATGACCACGCGCGGCATCATCAACGGTTCTCCCACATTCGGCATTCGCTCGGTCCGTTCCAAAGACTTCAAATACATCTGGAACTTCACACCTGAAATCGAATTTCGTAACGTCGCTATGAATTCACCCGAGTTCAAAAGCTGGGAAGCGAAAGCCGCCGCCGGCGATGCCGACGCAGCCGATAAAGTCCGTCGCTACAGAAAACGCCCCGCGATTGAACTCTATGACATCCACAAGGACCCGTTCGAGTGGCATAACCTGGCCGGCAAACCGGAGTACGCGGCGGTGCAGGCTGAACTGAAAGCAGAGCTCGACGCCTGGATGAAACATTGCGGCGACCAAGGCCAGCAGACCGAACTCGAAGCCGACCAGCACACCAGAGGTGGCGGAAAGAAAAAGAAACGGAAGCAGAAATGAAAGAACTCGTTGTCAGTTTATTGTTGATCATCACAGCAGGCTTCTTTGCCAGCGATGCCATCGCACAGCAGGCGTCGACAGAACCGCGCAAACCGAACATCATTCTCATCATGGCCGATGATGTCAGCTGGGAATGTTTCGGCAGTTACGGTGCCGATGATTACAAAACGCCGCACATCGACCGACTGGCACAGCAGGGTATCCGCTTCGCCAACTGTTACTCGACGCCTCTCTGTACGCCGTCCCGCGTCAAGCTGATGACGGGCAAATACAACTTTCGCAATTACTCCCATTTCGGCTACCTGAATCCGCAAGAAAAAACCTTCGGTCAGCTGCTGCAGTCGGCGGGTTACAAGACCGCGATTGCCGGTAAGTGGCAGTTGAATGGGCTCTATCACGGTGCAGAGGGGCACGACGACAATACGCGACCGTTCAAAGCGGGCTTTGATGAATACTGTCTCTGGCAGGTGACGACGGGCACGAAGATCAAAGACGGGGGCGGCGAGCGTTTCTGGAGTCCGCCTCTGGAACAGAATGGCAAGTTCCTCACGATTGAAGATAATGCAGGGAAATACGGGCCGGATATCATGTCAGACTTCCTGTGTGACTTCATCAGAAAAAACAAAGATCAGCCCTTCTTCGTCTATTACCCGACGACGCTGGTCCACAATCCGTTTGTGCCCACCCCCGATACGATTGGCGCTGCTCCACGGACACAGGCCGCCAACAAACAGCCGAAAGGCAAGCAGGCCCGCAAAGCCAATTTTGTGGCGATGGTCAATTACCTGGACAAGATCGTCGGCAAGCTGGTCCAACAGGTCGAAGAGGTCGGTCAGCTGGAGAATACGCTGATCCTGTTCACCGCCGACAACGGCACGAACGTGCAAATCACCTCTCAATGGAACGGCCGAATGATTCATGGCGGCAAAGGTTCGACCACCGACATGGGCACCCATGTGCCTCTAGTCGCGTACTGGAAAGGGCACACGCCTCACGGAGTAGTGCTGAATGACCTGATCGACTTCACCGATTTCTATCCGACGTTCGCCGCGATGGCAGGTGTCTCACTGGGGAAAGCAGATCCCATCGACGGCCGCAGTTTTCTGCCTCAACTCAATGGCGAAGCGGGGCAGCCCCGGGAGTGGGTGCTGAATCACTACCAGCCTTACTGGGGACGATTCCAGGGGGATCAGTACGTGCGGAACGCCGGTTTCAAACTGTACCGCGACGGCCGGTTTTTTCATGTCCCCGTTGATCTGACCGAGAAACAGAACCTTGCAGAAGGGAGCGCCGGCGCCGAGGGAGAACAGACCCGCGTGATGCTGCAGCAGACGCTCTCACTGATCCCCCCCGCACCGCCGGTCAAAGGAGGCCCGAAAGCAACAGAGCGGCCCAACTACCCCGACTGGCGGAATATTGTGAACCCCAATGATTGATGATTCAAAATGGAATCGGAGAAAACGCATGGCTGTTCGCTGCATGACCGTATCATTTTTACTCCTGATCTATTTAGCAAACGGTCAGAGACTGGCTGCCACTGATCGTCCTCCTTACCCAGGGTATTTTTTACCTGGAGACGCGTTTTTTAACACCGTGATAACAGAAGAGGTCTTGAAGAAGCTGGATAAGGATCCGGATTATGCATTCGAAGATAACCGGGATGGATTTAATCTCTACAATTCCGGCTATCAACGGCTTTCACTGGGAAAGCAGAATAGAAATCTGGCGAAACAGATCAAAACTGCTTATTACGATATCAGACAAATACGACCGTTACTTCTTCATGTTCTGGGTGAATCGCCAAACTCGGTGAATGATAATCCTAGAGACAAGAAAACAGAATTGATGGAGATCAACGGTTTGAGCCTGTTCTTTTATAATGAAGACTATGATTGGAAGAAAAAGCATATCGGTCTCAAGTATAACGAGAACTGGTATCAGGAGCTTCAGAAGTTTGGTTACCCGAATGGAGCGTATGGTGCTTATGCCAATACGCCTGAGGCGATTATTGAATCCTGGCGTTTCAGTACGGTCATTCCTCCCCTGTCTGTGCAACTGCCTGCAGTGACAATCAAAAAGCATGAGGCCGTTACAGAGCCAATGATTCCCAAAGGACGATTGAAGGCACTAATACTGTCGGATGACGATTTTAATAAATTCTATAAAATTGAAGAACATTTGAATTTGATTGAAATCACGAATGAGAAATCGATCAATTATTACTCGGGCGAGGGTGAGTGGCATGATATCGGTGAACAAGACTTTGTTAAATGAAACATAATCTAAGACATTGAATAGCCATCTCACTTCCTCAAATAAAGCCACAGGAGTCTTCCATGCATCACCACCAACTGCACCGTCGCGATTTTCTCTACCAGAGTCTGCTCACCGGGGCCTGTGCGCTGGGAGTGGGGCGACTGACAGCGGAAGAACAACCGTTGCCTGTATTGGGACAAGGCGTCTTTCAGTACCGCCCCGTCGCGGGCTGGGGTGTCCTCAATGAAAAAACGCCGGTCAAGAACTGCAGTGCGATGGTCGTCGATGCGCAGGAGCGGATTTATCTGCTCACCGATCACCTGGCGAATAATGTCATCGTTTATGACAAAGACGGAAAACTGCTGAAGAAATGGGGCACGCGGTTTCCCGGCGCACATGGTCTGGAGATCGTCAAAGAGGACGATCGCGAAGTGCTCTTCATCACCGATCTCAACTTGCATCGCGTCTTCAAGACCACACTGGACGGCGAGATTCTGATGGAGTTGACCTATCCCAAATCAACGGGCAAATACGCCAGCGAAAAAGAGTATCGACCCGCCTGGACGCTGCATCTGCCTGACGGCGATTTCTTCGTGCTCGACGGCTACGGCAAAGATTACATCATGCGTTACAATCGTGACGGCAAGCTGCTGCACTACTTCGGCGGACCGGAAGGGGGCATCGCCCACTGGGGACCACACGGAGGTGTGATCGATACTCGCGGTCCAGGCGAACCCGAACTGGTGATCGCGATGAGTGATCAGCAGACAATCAAGCGGCTCACGCTGGAAGGGAAACTGATTGAAGAAATCGCCCTGCCCGGTTCGAATCCGCGGATGATCCAGATTGTCGGCGAACACATGTTCGTCCCCCACCTGGCGGATAACTGGCCGAAAGACCGCGACAGTCGCGGCTATATTTCGGTGCTGGATCGCGATTACAAAATCGTCTCCAACATCGGTGGTACCCCGCCTCAGTATGTTGACGGAAAATTACAACCGATGCAGCAGCAGGGCAGCTTTTTCCGACATCCACACGATCTGGTCGTCGCAGCCGACGGCGCGATTTATGTCCCCCAGTTCGCGTCCGGCAACACGTATCCGGTCAAGCTGGTCCCCGAGACGACTACATAAAACGACTGCTTCATAATCCGATCAGTCAGGAATCCATCACCGGCTGAACTCAATCGAAAGCGCACCATGAAATACTTTTATAACCTCTGCCTCACTGTACTGTTCTGCTTCCTGCTACCGATGACTCCGTCAGCAGCAGCGGAAGAAAAGAGCCCGCCACGTCAACTGCTGATCGGCTACGGGGAAGGCGTGCTGCAGCTGGACGAACAGAATCACATCGTCTGGCATTATCATCCTGCGGACATCGAAACGGTCTACGATGCCTGGCAGCTGCCGAACGGGAACGTGCTGTTCTGTCATCGCTATGGCGTGCGGGAAGTAACGCTCGATCAGAAAACGGTCTGGGATTATAAAATCCCGCGGGAACCGGGCAAGCAGGAAATCAACTCCTGCCAGCCTCTGCCCGACGGAAAGGTGCTGATCCTGGATTGCGGCAATCAGAAGCTGCTGGAGGTCGACCGCGATCAGAGTGTGACGCACAGCATCGATCTGCCTGACGGCGGCAAGAACGTTCACAACCGCTATATGCAGGCCCGCAAGACGCCTCAAGGCACGTATCTGATTTCGTATCGCGACAACAAGTTGATTCTCGAACTCAACGCCGACGGCAAAGAGGTCTGGCGGTATAAATTAAACGACAACGATCGCGCCTTCACCGCAATCCGCCTGCCCAACGGTCGCACGCTGATCCCCTGTATTACCTCGTATCGCATCATCGAAGTCGACCCAGAGGGAAAGATCACCTGGGAGCTGGACAAGCAGGACGACCTCGGTTTCGAACTCTTGTATCCGGTCGGCGTGCAGGTGCGCAACAACGGCAACCTGGTGGTGATCAACTCCGACTATCACCATCGCAAAGGGATGGACAACGACGTGCAGGCATTTGAAATCACCCGCGACAAACGGGTGCTCTGGACGCTGAAGAAGACAGACCTGGAAACGGACGGCAAAATCCCCGTCGTCGAACGCGGCACAAAAATGCCCTCACATCATCTGCTCAGCATCCAGATGCTGGGAGAACCGGCGGGATTGAAGTAGGCGGGAGAATCTCAATTGAAAATGCTCGTGGAATTGGCAGTACGGATGACGTTCTAATGGCACAGTACACATCAATCTGTTCCAATTGCGGCGGAACGGAGATTGGTAATTATTATCAACATCTGATCAAGGGGGACTTGCTCTGGTCTGGCCACGCTAATTGTAAATCCTGTGGTTCGAATATTGAATTTGATGGCGTAGGTGATCTGCCAGATGAATTGAAACCAGCGATACTGGCTGAAGAAGGTGAATGGCAATTAGTACTCGATGATCAAAACGATATTGTCCCTGCGCTACATGTACTCAGACAGCGAAAACAGGTTTCATTGAAAGATGCCAGGGCCGTGTTAAATGACTTAAAAGATACAAAAACGACACTCACATGGATTCAGGATGGTCTCCGTCAAGTGAAGATCAACTCAACGCTGGTTCGCTGTAGCAGTTAAAAATGAACATAGCCGGGAAATCAACGCGGTCGGTGATGTTAAGATAACCAATCCATCAGACCTGTAGCGGCTTGAGAATCCATTTCGGAGGCAAATTCGGGCTGAAACACATTAACAAGTGTTGATACGTGGTCGTTTTCACGATATAGTACTAAGCATAGAGAGATTTATCGTCCCACCGACTGGCAACGATTGCCAACCCCGCAACCATCCCACCTCACTCACCAGGGAAAGGAGCAGGAATGTCTCAGCGAACTGCAGAATTTTGTGATGGCGTTTCACGTCGATCCGTAATCAAAGCAGGTCTGACCGGCTTAATGGGTGTCTCCCTCCCCGACATTCTGCGTCTTAAAGCGCAGGCCGCGGAAGCAGGACACGCAAAACAGGATACGGCGATTATCTTTCTGGAACTGGCGGGGGGACCGGCGCAGCATGAGACCTACGATCCCAAGCCAACGGCACCGGCTGAATACCGCGGGCCTCTCACCTCGATCAGTACCGCCGTCCCGGGCGTGCAGTTCAGCGAGTTCATGAAAGAACAGGCGCGGGTCTTCGATAAGCTGGCGGTCATCCGTTCGATTCATCACGATTCCGGCAGTCACAGCACCAGCAGTCATCTGACGCAAACCGGTTATTACCTGCGCGATCGTCAGAACAGAGAAAACGAAATGCCGAGCATCGGCTGCATCACTTCCAAGGTGCGCGGCAGTAATACTCAGGGCATCCCCGCGTATGTCTCACTGCCACGCGACATGCGATACGGTCGTGCTGCCTGGCTGGGCAAAGGCTTCAATCCCTTCATCACTGCCCGCGATGCGGATATCAAAAACTTCGAAGTCCCCAACCTGACCCTGTTAAGTGGATTGACTTCCAAACGCCTGCAGGACCGTAAGACACTATTGAAAAACTTCGACGCCACCCGGGAAATCATCGACAACAACGGTGTCGGTGACGCCATCGATCAGTTCACGCGGGAAGCGTTCGATATGGTCGCGGGAGACGCTGCACGCAACGCCTTCGATCTCTCCCAGGAAGATGAAGCCACGCGCGACCGTTATGGCAGAACTCCTTTCGGACAAAACATCCTGCTCGCCCGCCGACTGGTCGAACACGGGGTGACCGTCGCATCGGTACGGGTGACCGGACCCAGTTGGGACGATCACCGTGACCTGGTCAAACGGATGCGGGAAAAAGGGGTGCCTTACGACCGTGCGTTTGCGGCGCTCGTCGAAGACCTGCATGCACGCGGGCTCGACAAAAAAGTGATGGTGGTCGCAATGGGTGAATTCGGGAGGACGCCAAAATTCAACAAGACCGCCGGCCGCGATCACTGGGGACGCGTGATGAGCGTCGCCCTGGCAGGGGGCGGCATCAAAACCGGCCAGGTAATTGGTTCATCCGATGACCAGGGGGGCGCACCGGTCGATGCACCGTATCGTCCCGAAAATGTACTGGCAATGCTCTACCGCCATCTGGGCATCGATCCATCGACCACATTTCTGGATCACAGCGGCCGCCCCCGGTACATTCTGGAACGCCGCGAACTGATCAGCGAATTGATCTGAGTTGACCACAAGATTCTTTTCAGCAATTTTTGAGATACTTTGATCCCGTCGCGGATGACTTCGTTTTCAAAGTTATGACTTTGAAATGCGAAAAATGCGGGCAGAATCGCAGGGTCATTCTGCGCATCATCCAGTCCGACGTCTGCGAGGCGTGCGGCCATATCCCGCTGTCAGGTCGCCTGATGCGAGTCTTCCTGCAAGTGGTTGCCGTATTGATGTTTGCAGGAGGAGTACTGGGCTTCAATTCGTCTCCGGTAGCGGGAACCGTGATTTGTCTGATGGCGATCGCCCTGTTAACCGTGACGCTGCGGCATTCCCGTAGTGGAATACGCAAACTGCTGGAAGTGACGCGAAAGGCAACTGCCAGAACATCAAACTGGGCACTCTGTTATCTTTTTCTGGTCCTGCTCGCTGTCCCTGCATGGATCTGGTGTGATGCCAGTTTTCAATCGGCTTACACCTGGGCCCGAGTTGATCTGGGAATTCCCGATGAAACCGGTCGGGATTTCCTTTTTCTAAACTTTCTGGGCGCGAGTTATTTAGAAGATGCCGGGAAGCCCACGCTTTATTGGGAAATGCATTCGCTGTCAGTGCTGGGGCCCCGCATTGGCGTGATGCTGCTGGTTCTCTGTGGTAGCGTGATTTGTATACTGCTGGCGGTAATACACATTTTGCTGAATGGTGCGAGTAAAAAATATATTGTTCTGTTTACGCTCTGCGTGAGTGGCATTGGGACTCTGGTGTATCAACAGGACAACCTGCTCTGGTATGCAGTCCGCTATCGAGTCTCAAAGAACCTTCCCCGGTTTGAAAAGGCCTTGAAACCGCTACTGGAGAAATGGCCCACAAAGTCGGGAACGCTGCCTGAAATCGGAAAGTTCTTTGCAAATGAAGGACTACCGGGGCAAGTTTTTTTGCACGATACGACCAGGTATGAGTCAGAAGAAACGATGGGATCTTTCATATCGAAACTTCCAGATGAAGGTATCAGTTTTACGCTGGAGCCACACTACCTGTTTCGGCTGGAATATCATCCTCCCGAGAGTGGTCCGTTGAAGAAAGTTCGGGGCAGATTCTGGACAGAGCACCTCACCCGGTCGGACCGGATCGCGGAGGGCTGGTATCTGACGCAGTACTCGGCTACTAGAAATGAAGAGGAAGATCAGAAAGATTGACCTGCTGACATAATTCTTAACCGATCCGACATTTTGTCTGGAATCGCTGGACGGAGCAAATTGGGACTTTCTTTTGACTCGCCGTCCTGGATAATGCGTTCACACGATCAGAGGCTCGCGCCGAATCTCAGATCGGACTGCGATTGTCTGTTTCTGAAACCTGCCCGCGGGATCGGAAACGCGGAAATTCATTCTGGACCTGATTCTTTATGTGGCTGCATGCTTCCTGCTTACTGGATTTCAATATTCCCGTGGATACTCCCTTTCTGCTGATGCTGCGCCCTCGTAGCGGAAGTCAGCAATGGGTGGGTCGCGAACAGTACGTGTTGACGCCCAGTCTCTCGGCGGTGGAATTTACCGATCCATACGGGAATCTCTGTCAGCGGCTTGTTGCACCCGCCGGCTCATTTTCGGTAAAAACGTCGTTTGATATTGAAGTCGCCGACTCCTCTGATACGTGCCCCGGCGCGCCGTTTGTTCCCGTCGAACAACTGCCTGAAGAGACACTCCCCTTCCTGTTACCCAGCCGCTACTGCGAATCGGACCGCTTCTCGCAGATGGCCTCTTCACTCGTGGAAGGAGTGGCCCCCGGTTATAACCAGTGTGACAAAATTGTGGATTATATCCGCACAAACATCCGCTACGCGCCCGGCGAAGGACAGGAAATCATCAGTGCCTGCGAAGTCAATCAGAAGACACAAGCAGTCTGCCGCGATATGGCGCATCTGGGAATCGCCTGCTGTCGTGCACTGTCGATCCCTGCGCGGCTGGTGGTCGGTTATCTGGAAACGCTGCAGCCGATGGACCTGCATGCCTGGTTTGAAGCCTATGTCGGCGGTCGCTGGTACACGTTCGACCCGACGCAGAACAATCTGGATGGCGGACGGGTGGCGATTGCCTATGGTCGCGATGCCGCTGACGTCGCCGTCTACACCCAGTTTGGCGATCCTGTCGAACTGCTGAATATGCAGGTCAGCGTCGAACAGATTTCCCCGCCCGAGTATTGAAATTCATTCGCCCTGCCTGAGGCTCTCACTCTTTCTCACCAGTACCTCCTGAATACTGCCGGTAAGTCCCTCCTGCCGACCAGAAGGTTGAGTTATTTCCCTTCACGCAACGTGACAACACCTGATCCATCTGCCCATGCTTTCTTTAAAAATGAATGCAAATCCCTCCTTATTTCAGACGTTTTTTGCGGGTTATGAAGACTTGTTATCCATCGCATCTTAATTCGGATAGCGGGATCAGCTAATAGATTGAAAATTCCGTCATTCTGAGAATCGCAAAATATGATTGTGTGTCTGTCACATTCATTTGTACTCTAGCAGACATCTGACCGGCTTCGACACTTTTTTGAGTAGGAACTATGAACGCCAGCTCCATTAACCTGTCACCCCCCGAGCACACAGCAGGGGAACCAGATACAAAGCCGAAGTACCAGGCCGCATGGTCTCTGTGTATTTCCACTTTGACACTGCTCTGGTTCGGCGCTGTGGTGTATGGGATGTTTGTGCTCTGGCAATACCAGTCGACACCGGGTACAGATTCGCTGGCGGACGCCGACTGGCCTCCTGAGAGCCTTATGACCTGCAACAGGATGCGACCGACGCTGGTCATGTTTGCTCATCCTCGCTGTCCCTGTACAGCTGCCAGTCTGAGTGAACTGGCCAGGATCATGACGCTCGGTCCGGAACGGGTGGATGCCCGGATTGTATTTTTCAAATCCTCTGTATTTCCCAAGGGCTGGGAAAAAACGGATCTCTGGAAGACCGCAGCTGCGATTCCGGGCGTCACAGTTCTCAGTGACCTGGATGGCACAACCGCCAGATTATTTAAAGCGACGACCTCCGGATACACGCTTCTCTATAACACACAAGGAAATCTGCTGTTTCACGGCGGTATCACCGGTTCAAGGGGACATGCCGGTGATAACGCGGGGAGATCTGCCATTGAATCGATTCTGCTGCATGGAACAGCAGAGCAAAATGAAACATTCACCTTTGGGTGTCCCTTGCTGGGAGAGCAGAACATTTCACGTCAGGAGGGACTGTAATGTCGCTATCCATACTGACAAAGCCTTGTTCACCCTCAGTCTCTCAAAGAGCAGATCGGCTGTTTCAGAGTAATCTGCACCAACACTATCAGAGAACCGACCGGCTGTTTGCCTGTCTGATGATAGTGCAGTGGCTCGCAGCAATGGCCGCCGCCTTCTGGATTACGCCGCGCACCTGGATCGGCAGTAGTAGTCAAACCCACGTGCATGTCTGGGCCGCCTGTCTGCTGGGCGGACTGATTACCCTGTTTCCCGTCATGCTGACGCTGTTACGCCCCGGTACAACATTAACCCGACACGTAATCGCCATCAGTCAGATGCTGACCTCTTCCCTGCTGGTCCATCTGAGTGGTGGCCGGATTGAAACACATTTCCATATTTTCGGATCACTGGCATTTCTGGCATTCTATCGAGACTGGCGTGTGTTGATCTCTGCCACTACGGTTGTTGTCATAGACCACTCTGTTCTCGGTCTGTTTTACCCGCAGGCCATCTTTGGCGTACTTTCCACCAGCCCCTGGCGGATTGTGGAACACGGTGCCTGGGTCGTATTCGAAGACCTGTTCCTGTTGATTGCCATTCATCAGAATATACGGGAAATGAAAGCGATCGCATTACAGCAGGCCGAACTCGAAGAGACAAAAGCATTCGTCGAAACTGAAGTGAAAAACCGGACTCTCGAACTGCATACAGCAAACTGGACGATTACCGAGAAAAACCGGGTTCTCAAACAGCAGACAGATGAATTGAAACAACAGGCGCAGCAACTGCTGACTGCTAAAGAAGCAGCCGTAGCAGCGAACCGCGCCAAGAGCGCCTTCCTGGCAAACATGAGCCACGAAATCCGCACTCCGATGAACGCCATTCTGGGCTTCAATGACATTCTGCTGGATGGTGTCAAACGGCCGGAAAATATTGAAGCCGCACATACGATAAAAGAAAATGGTCAGTACCTGATCCGTCTCATCAATGATATTCTGGACCTCTCTAAAATCGAAGCAGAAAAACTGGAGATAGAACACGTTCACTGTTCGCCGCACGCTCTGCTCAACAATATTTATTCGTTGATGCATGTTCGCGCGATCGCAAAAGGATTGCCTCTCGATTTTCAGATCGACGGCCCCCTCCCCGAAACGATCAGGACAGACCCGACTCGCTTACGCCAGATTCTGATTAACACCATCGGCAACGCGATTAAGTTCACGGAAACCGGTTCGGTCAAAGTCGTCACTCGTCTGCTTGATCTACCGGACCAGCCAACACGCCTGCAGTTTGATGTCATTGATACAGGTATCGGGATCAATCAAGCAAGTATTGACTCCCTGTTTGAACCTTTCACCCAGGCCGACGGTTCGATGACCCGGAAGTTTGCTGGCACGGGTCTGGGCCTGACGATCAGCAGGCGTTTAACCGAACTGCTGGGTGGTGAAATCAGGGTTTCCAGCGAAACCGGAAAAGGGAGTATTTTTTCCATCACCATCGAAACCGATTCACTGGAAAATGTCCCCCTGATTCAATCCAGTTGCATCGTGAGAACACCAGAACCCGGAGTTCAGCAGCCGGAACTGTTCGAGACACTCCCACTGGAAAACTGCCGGATCCTCCTGACCGAAGATGGCCCCGATAATCAGAAACTGATCAGTTTCATCCTGTATAAAGCAGGCGCTGAAACCGTAATTGCGGAGAACGGAAAAATATCCTATGAACTGGCAATGGCAGCCGTGCATGCGGGACAGCCTTTCGACGCCATCGTCATGGATATGCAGATGCCTGTTCTGGACGGCTATCAGGCCACACAAAAACTGAGAGCAGCCAGCTATCAGGGCCCGATCATTGCATTAACCGCGCACGCCATGAGCGGCGATCGACAGAAATGTCTGGACGCCGGCTGTGATGAATACCTCACCAAACCCATCGATCGCAGAAAACTGGTCGAAGTTCTCGCCAGTTTTATTCGTCAGACAAAAGATAAAACAAAGAACATCGATCTGAATCACTGCGAAGCAACCAATGCCGCTTTTTGACGCGTTTCTCCCGTTCACATTTCTGATCTTTTCTGAAAATCAGGAACATTTTGCGTGATATCCACTGGTTTATCTCGCCTCGATAGCAGCCTTTACTATCAGGGGGATTTCCAGATGCGAACTGTCTTTCCACACCGACTGCCAAAGCCACGCAAGGCATGGCGGAAAACTGCGCTCATTTCACTGCTGATCTTTTTACTGTTGATAACACTTATCGGGAGACCAGCATTACACTTAGCAAAAACCGCCTGGAAGGATACTGAAGAGAGAGAACCGCCCCAGGCAGGATTTGTTGATGATGCCAGCCGGATGAATGCAACGGAGATCAGTGAAGTCTGGCCCGTTCCCCATAACCCCCGCGAAGCGGAAAAACAACTCGCACAGTTGTTTGCACGAGCCCGGAGTGAAGGAGTGCCAGTTTCTATCGCCGGTGCACGACACAGCATGGGCGGGCATACCCTGGTTCCCGGGGGAATCATGGTTGACATGACGACCTTTAACGATATGGAACTGGATGAATGCCAGAATCTGCTACACGTCCAGGCGGGGGCCAAATGGAGTCAGATCCTTCCCTGGCTCGATCGGCGGGGAAAATCGGTCGCGATTATGCAATCGAATCATTCTTTTACCGTCGGCGGGTCTGTCAGCGTGAACTGTCATGGCTGGCAATATGGTTCTCCTCCCATCGCCTCGTCGGTAGACTCGTTTCGCCTGATGCACGCCGATGGAAGCATTCTCCACTGCAGTCGAACCGAGAATCCCGAATTGTTTTCATTGGCTCTGGGAGGCTATGGACTGTTTAGACTGATTCTCGATCTCGATTTACGAATTGTCCCCAACGAACGTTATCGCCTGGAACAGGCAACCGTCCCCGTCGAACAAGCTCTCAGTACCTTCGACACCATGATCGAAGATCCCGATGTCGCGATGACTTTCGCGCGCATGAATATCATGCCCGATCAATTTCTGAACGATGTGATCATCACTGTCTTCTATCGTGATCCGGAACCATCAGAGTCTTTACCCGAACTCACAGAGATACCTCTGGCGGCAATCAGACGTCCCCTCTTCCGAGGCTCCAGCAACAGTGATTACGGGAAAAAGTTACGCTGGCAGGCAGAAACAAAACTGCAGCCACACGTGAGACCGAACTACTTTTCCCGGAATCAGTTACTTAATGAAGGAGTCGAAGTTTTCGAGAATCGCTCTGCAGACTATACCGACATCCTGCATGAATATTTTATCCCCCGCGCCGGTCTCACAGAGTTCACGACCGCACTCCGCGAGATCATACCCCGTCATCACCAGGATTTACTGAACGTCACGATTCGTCAGGTCGATGTGGATGAAGATACCTTCCTGCGTTATGCCGATCAGTCTTTGTTTTCATTCGTCATGCTGTTCAGTCAGCCACGATCCGACAAGGGGGATCGCCAGATGAAAAAACTGTCTATCGAACTGATTGATGCAGCCATTCAAGCGGGTGGACGATATTACCTGCCTTACCGACTGCATGCCACACCGCAGCAGTTTCACAGAGCCTACCCGCAGGCAAAACAGTTCTTTGCACTCAAGAGAGTCTATGATCCTCAGGAACTGTTTCAGAATCAGTTCTACCTGAAGTATGGGCGTTCTCTCGAAATTGACCAGCGGTAATATTCGACTTCCTGACAGGAAGACAGTTCATTTCAATCTGATGATTCACGAAGCTGCTTTTCACACTCCGCCAGTAATTCCTCTGCATTTTGTTGCGTTGTCGCTCCCAGACAGTGACTGGAAATTACCAGGTTCAGGTCCTGTGCAGCGCGGAAATATTCTGCCTGAGCGAAATAAGCCTGCCCGCGATTCCAGTACGCTTCCGCCTGAAAGTAGGCCGGCAGTCGATGTTCACTCGCCTGCTCGATGACCGCTGTCAGGTCGGCGATCGCTGATTCATATCTGTCCTGCTCCGCAAAGAGCCTTCCGCGACACAACAGCGCACTGAGTATCATGCCCGTTGGCAGCCCCTCCAGTGATTCGATGATTGTGGTATGATCCGCGATCGCTGACACCCATTTCCCTTGAGCCGCATAAGACTCTCCCCGCATCGAATAAGCCTGGGCAACGAGTTCAGCCGAAACCTCACCGCGGCATTCGATCATCCGGTTCATATCTTCAGTCAACTGGTCATACCTGTCCAGTTGCTGATAGACGGATCCCCGATAATATAAGGCCTGGCACATCAACTCGGTATCCTCAGCCGAGGCACTCTCGATCACCTGACTATAGTCGGCAACCGCCTGTTCCAGACGCCCCTGGGTATGCGATTCGATGCCACGCTTAAGGACGGCGTTGTGATTCATAGGGAATAAGAACTCTCATCTTTTCAAAGCTGGTACAACTCGTAACTGGAACTGCAGGGCGTTCCCCGCGAAACCTGCATCCGCTGTTGTTCCGGTTCGATGATCACGGAAAACACAGTCTGCCAGTAACCGGTGTCCGCGTCATCGTTCACATGCCGACACAACGACCGCGGATATCCTTCGTGATCGGTGAGCGCCGCCTTGATGTCGTCGACGCTGATTTCATCGCCACATGCCTGCAACAGAGAATCGATGCGTGCCTTCCGTGGATGCGAACCGATCAGCTCGGGAAACTGCTCGTTATACTCACACAGTTCCGGATGCAGACAATGATTGGTATGCGTGATCCAGCTCGTTTCCACTGGTCTCAAAACCTGCACGGTTTCCAGAGTCACTTCCAGATCCGCAGGCCCTTCCGGGGTCATCAGCATGATATTCGCAGGGATCGCCCGCTCGGCCCGACGAATGGCCTGAACCGCCGCCTCCAGACTGGTTGTCTCGTACAGTTCACGCAACGTGAAGTAGTGAGGCACTCCCGTCGAACGGCTGGGAGCGGGCAGACTGTTCAGACAGGCCCCGATGCCCGCATCATTGAAACCGACATAAGAAATCAGCCCGGCCTGCGTCACCGTCATCAGCGCCGGTTTCCCCGCTGGTCGGCGGGTGAGGACGATTGTAAACGGATCAAGGGCTGGATCGTTGTCCCAGTTCTGCGCGACAATCGGCCCCCGCGTGGAAGTGGCCGGCAGACTGAGCGACGTACAACCCGCGTCCGCATCGGGTGTAAACTGATTGCGAATCTGCAGCAGCATGATTTTCCAGAACGGGAGGTCCGTCGCTTCCGCGATGCCCTGCAGTTCTGCGACGGAATCGGCACTGTACTCTTCCGCGTAAGAGAGACAGTGCTCCGCATGCGCCCGCGCCTGCTGACTGCTGACATCCAGCATCTCCCGCAGCCGATCCAGAGCCAGTTCACAAAAACCGGCAATCTCCTCCCGCGCCGCCTCACCGGTCTGCTGCCCCATTTCCAGCGGCGTACCGGTCACTTCAATCTCACGATAACGGCTTGAGTCAGACATTGTCACCCTGCATGTTTCGATACCACGTAGAGACGAAAGAAGAGCGCCTTCTTATGACTCATACTTACCGGCTGGCTTTTTTGATGGGCTCGGCCTGCTTGAGTGTGGTCAGGTACTCGACGATGTTGACGAGTTCTTCCTGGGTGAGCACTTTCTGCAGGTCGGCTGGCATCAGTGATACTTTCTGCTGAATGATTTCATCGACGTCTTCCATTTTGAAGGTCCGCGAAATCGCTTCGGCATCCTTGATCGTGATTGCATCGTCAGTCTTATTGACCAGCAGGCCATTCACCACGTTCCCCGAGGCCAGGACCACCGTGTACGATTCGAAGTTGTGGCTGATGCCTGCACTGGGAAACAGGATCGATTCGAACAGCGCTTCGCGGCTCAGCTTCTTGCCGATCTCTGACAGGTTCGGACCAACTTCTTTCCCCATGCCGTTAATGACATGGCATTTGGCACAGGTCCCCTTCGTGTTGAACATCACCCGACCATCCAGCTTATCCCCCTTGATGCTTGCCAGCACATTGATCGGAGGCAGAGGCTTGTTGTCTTTGGTGGGAGGAGCCGGATAGATTTTCGCAGCCCGCTCTTTGACATCTTTCATGATCGTCGACGACATCGCTGCGGCGACCGTCTGTTTCAACTGGGGATCAAAGTCCTTTTTCTCAGCCAGATCCAGCAACGCATGGGCGCCCGAGCGGGATTTGGCAATCGCACGGACGGCTTCCCGTCGATCCACCAGCGGCTCCTCTTTGTTGGTGATCAGCTTCAGCAGGATCCCGTTCGCACCGTTGTGCCCTGCATTTCCCAGAGCCCAGATCAGATCGAGTTTCTGATTCTGTTCTTTTTCCGTATCGGCTTTGTTGTCCAGAGACTTCTGGATCAACTTATTCAGCTTCAGACTCAAAGCAGCGCGGATCGCGTCCACCGATGTCTGGGACTTGCCGGCGTGTGCAGCGATTGCCACCAGTTCGGGATAATAGTCCGCAGCTTTGAACTTCTGAACCAGCATAATGAACTCGGGAGTCCCCCGACTGCTGTCGATGACCTGGGCGAGCGCCTGTTTGTATTTCGCATCCTGCATGACCGTGTTGGCGGGCATACGGGAAATCGCTTCCGCGATGATATAGGTTTCACGTTTTTTATTCTGCGGTTCTTTCAGCAATGCCAGCTCTGCGACAGCGGCACCTTTTTCCTTGCCCGGAATAAAGTCCAGAGCCCGGAAGTAACGCGGCAGAGTGTCCAGTTCGGTATTCGGGTCTTCAATAATTTTGACCAGGTAAGGAACCGCCATTGGAATTTTGGAACGCCAGATCAGATCACGGCCGACCGGTGTATTCCAGTTGTCGCCCGCCTGTTTGAGCCAGGCGGTCAGGAATTTCTGTTCCTGCTCATCCATGCCGATCCCCAGTGCTTCCAGGTACCAGCGATCTTTACCGTCATACTGATCTGCCAGCGTGACCCACAGGGCGGCTGCTTCGGGCGACTTGTTGTGATGTAATGCGATTGCGCATTCACGACGCACCTGAGGCGAAGGATCTTTCACCAGTTGACTGACATACGGAATCACATCCTGCTTGTAACGGCGGGCGGCACGCAGACCGGTAATCCGAATGTCAGAATTTTTATCCTGAATCGCCCGGGATACATATTCGCCGGTTTTCCCTTTGATGCCGGCCAACAGCCAGAGGGCGCGAGCGCGGTTCCTCTGGTTGTCAGACTGATAGAGTTCTTCCAGCTGAGGTTGTGCCTGATCCTGCAGGGCGTGCAGTGCATTCCAGGCGAGATAACGTCGCGCCAGGTTCGGATTTTTGATGCCGGCAATCGCACCTTCGACCGTACTCAGATCCAGTTTGTCGAAGACATACTTCGCATCAGCGGGAGCAATCCGGAAAATGCGACCCCGCTCCTGATCGCCAATCCGGTGACCGCCTACACCCGGATCATACCAGTCGGCGACGAACAGCGAACCATCGGGGGCAACACAGACATCGGAGGGACGGAACCATTTGTCCTGTTCGCTGGTAATAATGTTCGCGATTTCGGCTTCGTAGCCGGCACCATCTTTTTTCACGGGATAGGCGCGAACCACATTCGGACCAGCGTCTGAGTGAATGACTTCACCCCGGTATTTTTCCGGCAGCAGAGAGCCTTCGTAAACACAGATGCCCGTCGGTGAGCCGGCTCCGGTCTGCAGCAGGTTTGGTACGACACCCGGATCGCGAAGATGCCAGTGACGCAGAGGAATTTCGTCGTGCATGCCCGTACGTGGCGAATTCCAGCGGGCCCCCGTCAGTTGATCGAGGTAACCGTAATTCCCAAATTCCATCACGTAGTTAATGCGAACACCCCGGTTGCCGTCGTCATCGTTATCGGACTGCCAGAGGGTGCCGAAAGAATCGACGGTGATTTCATAGTTGTTTCGGAAGTTGTGACCGAGTACTTCAAAGTCAGAACCGTCCAGGTTGCAGCGAAATACCATGCCGCCCCAGTAAGGTTTGCCATTATCAATGACAGGCTTTCCATTGCGTTCCAGGATCGGTTTGCCCTCAGCATCGAAGACCTGCTTACCGCTGTTTCCAAAGTTCCAGTACAGTTTGCCGTCCGGTCCGAAGATGGATGTATGGGCTGAGTGATCGTGCTCGCCCCCCGCGATTTTGAACAGCAGTTCTTTCTTGTCGGCTTTGCCGTCGTTGTTCTCGTCGGTAAACAGGAACACATTCGGGGAAGCAGCGACAATCACTTTGTTCCCTAAGACACAAATCCCCTGTGAACCGTTGACGTCATTGCCCTGGTAAAAAACGGTCGTCTTGTCGGCTTTGCCGTCGCCGTCTGTATCTTCCAGAATCAGGATCCGGTCCCCCTCTTTGCGAGTGGAGATATCACGCAGACCGGCGCGATAGTTGACGATTTCACAGATCCAGACACGCCCTTGTGAATCCACGTCCATACTGGACGGACTGCTGATACGCGGCTCGGAAGTAAACAGCGTCGCTTTGAGACCGGGGGCCACCGTCAGACTGGGAACGGCCTGCTTCGGATCATGTTCGGTCTGAGCAGAGACAAAAGAGGTCGCGGCACTGGTATTCAGCAGCAGGGCGGGAATGATGGCAAGCCAACGGTACTTCATGGAGTCAGTTTCCTTTTATTGATTCAAGTTGCTGTCCCGGGTCTGTGTCAATCAGTCATTTTAATCAAAGTCTGTTTATTGATTCCACTCTTTCAGCAATGCTTTAATCCGGGCAGGATTAAAGTTGTCCGGTTTTTCGTAATCCTGATTGGCTTCCAGTTGTTCGACTGTGACAGGCGCCGATTCCACTCCCTGCGAAGGGACTTCCGCGTGCGCCGTCCAGGCAATCGCATTCAATACGAGTTTGCGAAAATCGTTATGGCCCCAGTTCCAGTGAAAGTGACCGCCGGTAAACCCAAACCCGCGACCTCCGTCCGGACGTTCGTAGGCCCACGCCATATGCTGAGGCTGCCCGATGGTTTTCCGCACATCAGGATTACCGCTGTGAGCACCATCAGGACGTTTCAATGTTTCTTTGGGAGGAACAGCCGTCAGGATCGGCTGCACATTTTTCATTTCAGGTTGAAACCGCATGTGGTAATACCATTCATCATTAATGCTGAAGGGTTTCACGCCATGCGAAATGGGATGATCGGGCAGGCTCTTGTAGTCGGCGGTCCAGTGTGGATTGACCGACCACCATTCTTCAAAGTATCCGCCAATCCAGCGCAGAAAAGCATCGCCGGAAGCACCTTTAGGAACTTCCACACCATAGTGCAGGTTTACCATGCCTACACCTTTTTCGGCCAGTCTGCTGAGTTCATCCAGATGATCATTGTAAGGATGACGTCCGCCACCATCGCAGTAGATCACAATCGAGTCGGCGTCGTCCAGCACACTGGCATCTTCAGGCCAGCCTTCCGTGACAACGATGGTTTCAATATCCAGGCCACTCTTTTTCAACGCATCAGCCAGCAGCATACAACCGGCACGATGCTCGTGAGCACCGTAGCCGTGACTCTTCTTACCGGCGATCAGCACTACTTTTTTTTTAGCGCCGTCCGTGGAAGAAGTCTGGTCGCCAGCCGGCAGTTCCTTCAGTTCGATATCACGGAACTGTACAACCATCGGAGGACCAGCGTGCAGCTGTAAGGCGATAATGCCGTCAGCGCGGCGCTGTTCGGGATCGTTGTCGGTCACATCAGCTGTCACGACGCCATTGATTTTGTGAATCAGATGATTGCCGCGGGCGATGATTTCGTAATCGTTCCAGTCTTCTTTTTTGATCTTCTTCTGGATTTCGTTCGTATCGCCGAGATAACCGACGACATCAATTTTTTTCCCTTTTTCGATGTCGGTTTTCTGTCCGCGAAGGGCCAGGATGCCCCGCTTTCGTTCTTCGTACAGAATCCCGGAATACTTATCGCCGGCTTCCATATCAGCCTGATAACCGCCTACGCGCCATTTGTCTGCCGCATTGGGTAACTTAAAGCTGCGGTACTGCACGCCCGAATTGTGACCGATGATTTTGTATTTCAGTTTCAGTACAAAGTCAGCCGGCGTTCCCCCCTGCCAGATTATGAACGTGTTGCCTTTGGTCGGGTTGTCTGCAGTCGTGCGCCCGGTGATCGCCCCATCTTCGACCGACCAGAAACGGGGATCACCGTCCCAGTTGTCGAGCGTCTTACCATCAAAGATCGGCTTGAAACCTTTATCACCCGCGTCGACGGGCTGAGGGCTGAATAACAGAGCGACACAGAACAGAGTCAGAAACAGTGAGGTGTGAATGCGAAGCAAGCGCTGTAGTGTCATTAATCCCTCCGGGAGAATATCAAGTCGTTGAGAACCGTTGTGATTCGCTCTGGCAGGCTGCAGCTGGTTTCTGAAGAATACAGGCTACAGATAAAAAGAGCTGGTTTGAGTCAGTCCTACTATCTTAAACAGACGCAGCTACGATAATCCAGCGTGAAAGCGGAGATTACGAAATAGACAGGATTGTTAAGAAATTACAGCCAATAGAGCGAGAGTGTTACCCATGTGTCCGAACGTGTGTTACCCATGTGTCTGAACCAGACAGTTTCCCGTTGTCTGCGACACCCCCGGATTACATCCAGGGCTACCCGATTCAGGATGCACTTTCTGTATGAGTACGATTCTCAGGTGCTGATGACTGCGATCAGCGCATAAAAAAGGCGCTGTTGCCAGCGCCAGGTCTCTTGTTCTCGATGGAGGTGTTCCCGTTTATTGCAGGAAGACTTCTGCTTCATCGAGGAAGTTCTTTTCGAGGGCTCGCATTTCGCCGACAGCATCTGCCAGTGCGACGGGAACAATCTGTGTTCCCCGCAACGCGACCATGTAACCGAAGTGATGCTTCAGAGCCAGCCAGCCGGCGTGAACGCCACAGCGTGTTCCCAGCACGCGGTCTGCGGCACTTGGTGAACCGCCACGCTGCAGGTGACCCAGGGTAACGTGTCGGGTTTCGAATCCGGTGCGGTCTTCAATCATTTTCGCAACGGTTTCGCCGATGCCGCCCAGTTTGACGTGACCGAAATCATCGACTTCGCCGTCCTGAGTGGTTACGCCTTCTTCTTCGTTGAACTGAGCGCCTTCACTGACAATCACAATGCCGTACAGTTTGCCGTTCGCACGACGCTTCTTCAGCACTTCGACCATGCGATCCATTTCGATGGGAATCTCGGGGACCAGCGTGTAGTCGGCGGCGGTTGCCAGACCGGAGAACAACGCGATCCAGCCTGCGTGTCGTCCCATGGTTTCGACAACCATAATACGACGGTGTGATTCGGCAGTGGTTCGCAGACGGTCAACGGCTTCCATCACGATGTTAATCGAAGTATCGAAACCGAAGGTCACGTCGGTGGAACTCAGGTCGTTATCGATGGTTTTAGGGCAGCCGATCACAGGTGCTTTATGATCGCTCCAGAGTTTGCTGGCCACGCCCAGTGTGTCGTCACCACCGATGGCGATCAGACAGTCCAGGCCCAGCTTTTCCAGTGTAGCGAGTACCTTAGGCACATCTTCTTCTTCATTTTTGTAAGGGTTGGTACGGGAAGATCCCAGGATGGTTCCCCCTTTGAAAATGATGTCGTCTGTATTTTCAGAAGTCAGTTCGATGTAGTTACCTTCAATCGCACCCCGCCAGCCTTCCAGCAGACCATAGACTTCGCCGCCTGCATTGCAGATGACGCGTACGGCGCCACGAATCACCGGATTCAAACCAGGACAATCTCCACCACCCGTTAAAATACCAACTCTCATTATTCTACCTGTACCTGTTTTCAAAAAAGTAACGTCTCTGACTTTGCTTGAGAGACTCAAAATATGACCAGCTTACAATAGGAAGTGAGCGAAACTTCGCTTCCGAAACCGGAGCGTTTTGCCGACACAGGACCCCTGGCGGATGAGCGAAGTGAATGCCCGCAGGTCTGCTACAATACAAAACGACCGAATGTCTGTCGCACTAATCTCTGGGAACGATTTACCAGGTCCGTTCGATAAACGTGGTATCGACCTTACCTTCAATGAACGCCGAGTGATTAAAGATCTTCTTCGCCAGGGGAATGGTGGTCTTGATCCCTTCAATCACGAACTCATCCAGGCAGCGTCTCATGCAGGCCAGCGACTCTTCACGCGTCGGTCGGTGGACAATGAGCTTGCCAATCAGAGAATCGTAATAAGGGCCCACGGTGTACCCCTCGTAAATATGCGAGTCAAACCGGACTCCAGGACCGGCGGGAACCCGCAACTTTGTGATTTTGCCTGGTGATCCGCGAAAATCATTTTCGGGATCTTCCGCATTGATACGGAGTTCGATCGCAGAGCCCTGGCAGGGGACATTTTTCTGCTTCAGCTCCAGTTTTTCGCCGGCAGCGACACGGATCTGCTGTTTGATCAAATCGATGCCGGTCACCAGTTCGCTGACCGGGTGTTCGACCTGGATACGGGCATTGACTTCGATGAAGTAAAACTCATTGTCAGGTCCGACAAGAAACTCGACGGTACCCGCGTTGGTGTAACCGGCTGTCGAAACGAGACGACAGGCGGCTTTACAAATGTCTTCACGAACCGATTGAGGCAGGTTAGGAGCCGGGCTCTCTTCGACCAGCTTCTGATGACGACGCTGCAGACTGCAGTCACGCTCCCACAAGTGAATCACATTGCCGTGATTGTCCGCCATAATCTGCACTTCGACGTGCCGTGGATTTTCAATGTATTTTTCAATGTAGACGCCGGAATTTTTGAAAGCGGCTTCCGCTTCGGCAGCAGCTGCTTTGAGGCCCGCTTTCAGCGAGATGTCATTGCGGGCCACCCGCATCCCTTTACCACCACCGCCGGCGGTCGCTTTAATCAGCACGGGGTAACCGATTTCCTGGGCCACACGCAATGCTTCTGCTTCGTCGGTCACCAGACCTTCGGTTCCCGGTGAAACCTGCACGTTAGCCGCTTTGGCGATTTCCCGGGCAGAGACCTTATCACCGAGCTGGGCCATCGCTTCGTGAGGCGGGCCGATGAATTCAATATTACAGCTCCGGCAGACTTCCGCGAAGTGGGCGTTTTCTGCCAGGAACCCGTAACCGGGGTGAATGGCCTGCACGTTACCGATTTCAGCGGCACTGATGATTCGATTGATCATCAGGTAGCTGTCAGTCGCAGCCGGCGGTCCAATGCAGATGGCCTCGTCAGCCAGCGAGAGATAATGTGCGCCCCGATCTGCTTCACTGAAAACCGCAACAGTTTCGATTCCCATTTCACGACAGGCACGAATCACTCGCAGTGCGATCTCACCTCGGTTTGCAACCAGTATTCTTTGAAACATGTGTTTTTGACTTGGTAATAAGGACACTTCATCTGAGTTTCTGAACGCAACGGCATGACCTGCCTGATCGCGAACTTTCTACGATAGCAGGCTTCAGCCTTGAGAGATTCGGAACAGAGGCTGGCCGAATTCGACCGCTTCGCCATCTTTGACCAGAATCTCCGTAATCGTGCCATTCATCTCAGCGGGAATCTGATTGAATACTTTCATCGCTTCGACGATACAGACAATGGTATCAGAACCCACTTTAGAACCTACGCTGACAAACGGTGGATCGTCAGGGCTCGGAGAGGCATAGAAGGTCCCCACGGTCGGGCTCTTGATGACCGGACCAGCGTCAGCAGCAGGTGCCGCTTCGGTCGGAGGCGCGGGAGCTGCTGCAGGAGCAGCCGGTGCTGCCATGGGAGCAGGCACCGCATGCGGCATCGAGGCGGGAACCATTGAGATCGTTTCCTGCGGTCCGCGACGCAACTTCCAGGTTTCTTCACCGCGCTTCAGATTAACCTCGGTCAATCCGTGCTTTTCCATCATTTCAAACAGAGTCTGAAGTTTTTCCAAATCGAAAGGCTCGCCTTTCGGCACCTCGTTTTTTGCCATTGACCTACCTTAATTTCGTATTCTCAAGCTGCACTCGCATTGCCGGCTGTAAAGAGGACGGATTGACATAAACGTCCTTCAGCAACACGTTCCAGGTTTTCACTCTTTGACTGACGATATGGGGAAAGGGTCCAAACGCTGACGACTGGCGCGCACGCTCTACCCCGCCTGACATGTTAAGATTCAGATTCTAAGCCAAATCACATCAGAAAACCAAGAGTAACAGGAGAGTTTCTCCAATAAAATCGGGCACAACGCTGCCCGTTTTCCCGACAAAACCCCTGCAACGTAAGTTCCTGTCCTAATACCTTTAACGATCATTTAAGGTGACCTCATGATCCAAATTAGAACCCCACCGCAACCAACACACATCCGAACACTATTTTTATCGCTTTCACTCAGAGTATTGCCGATTCATACTCTTTGGGGACACTGGTCATAACTTCATTTCCATTCCGGGTCACCAGTACATCATCTTCGATCCGCACACCTCCCCAGCCAGGGAGATAGATGCCCGGTTCGACCGTCACGATCATGCCCGGTTTCAGTTCCGTCGGCACATTTCCCCCCAGGCGCGGCCCTTCGTGAATGTCCAGGCCGATTCCATGTCCCAGGCTGTGAGTGAACTGTTTGCCGAAACCCGCCTTCTCAATCACGGCTCGCGCCACACGATCCACGTCCCGGCAGAGCACTCCGGGTCGGATCGCTTTGATTGCCGCCAGCTGTGCCTTCAGAACAGTCTGATACACTTTTTTCAGTTTGGCCGGTGGTTTCCCATGAATAATCATCCGGGTGAGATCACTGCGGTAGCCTTTCTGAGTCATTGCGCCCCAGTCCACCAGCAGAAAGGGTGAGTCCGCAATCAGCTTTTCGGTCGGCATCGCATGCGGCAGGGCTGCCCGTTCTCCCACAGCGACAATCGGATCGAAGGCCGCCTGACGGGCTCCAAACCTTCTCATCGCGTGTTCCAGCTCATGGGCTCCCTGCAGTTCCGTCATCTCAGGCGTCAGCATCGCCCGAAAGACTTCAAAACCGCGTTGTGCCTGCTCGATCGCTTCACGAATCTCCTGGATTTCGGAAGCATCCTTGATCATCCGCAGTTCTTCGACCAGACCCGCTATCGGGATCCACTGGGCGGCGGGGGAAATTCCGCTCATGGCATCCAGCTGTTCGCAGGTCACGATATGGCTTTCAAATCCCAGTTTGGGCAGATGCGATTTCTTGAGCACCTGCTCCACCGCCGTGATCATCGACTCGGTCGCTTTGCGAATGTAGACATCCAGATCGGGACACTCTTCTTCCAGCTGGGTCGTGTACCGCCCGTCACTGATTAACACCGTCTGCCCTTTGCCGATCAACAGGTAACTCGAATCCCCGCTGAACCCGGTCAGATAAGTCACATTCGTTTCGCTGGTAATCAGCATCGCCTCGGCGCCCCTGCGCTTCAGTTGTGAAATCAACTTCTTCCTGCGAACGGCCAGATAATCTTTACTCATGATGGTCCTTCATTAATGGTGTCAGTCGGTGACCTGCTGGAAACACCGGACTGTATGGTTTTCATCGATTTAAAATTTGCCGGTTAAAACGGTCATGGCGGATCTTATCTCTTTTAGCAGAATTTTGCGAAGAAAAAAAACCGAACTTTCAGTTTCCCGGTTTGAGGTGCTATGATTTTACAGAACGAACCTTTGAATTCTCATCTGATTCCACACGTACTCTTCTGAATATCGATTCTGTATGAATGAACAAACCGACGAACTGATTTTTAAAATTCAGGATATGGACTGCGTCGAAGAAGTGACCATACTCAAGCGGGAACTCTCGCCTCTGGTCGGCGGTGAAGAACATCTGTTCTTTGATGTACTCAACCGAAGAATGACGGTCCGCTCTCAGTCGGAAAACGTCTCTGCCGAATCGATCATGCAAACCATCAGCCAGACCGGCATGAGTGCCGAGCTCTGGAACGAAGACGCAAAACAGTCGGAGAAAGGGACTTTCTGGTCTCGCCAGGGCAGAACCATCCTGACCACTCTCAGCGGCGCTTTCATGGGAACCGCTTTTCTGACACACGTCTTTCTGACCGGCAGCTTCGGTGCAGCTCTGGGAGCGGAACAGACGGCGCATGGTGCGATGCCATTGCCAGTTCGCCTGCAATATCTGGCCGCCATCATTGCGGGTATCTGGTTTGTGCTGCCGAAAGCCTGGTTTGCGCTGAAACGTCTGCGCCCCGACATGAACCTGCTGATGTTTACCGCCGTCATTGGCGCGCTCTGTATCGATGAATGGTTTGAAGCGGCTGCCGTCGCTTTCCTGTTTGCCTTCTCTCAACTGCTCGAAGCCTGGAGTGTCGGCCGCGCGCGACGTGCGGTCGCTGCTTTAATGGATCTCTCCACACCCATCGCCCGCGTACGCGATGCAGAAGGCAGGGAAATCACGGTCGACGCCGAATCGGTTGAAGTCGGCACCACGTTTATTATTCGTCCCGGAGAAAAAATCCCCCTCGATGGCGAAGTTCTTAAAGGAAACAGCGAAGTCAATCAGGCTCCCATCACCGGTGAATCCATTCCGGTTGGCAAACGGGAGACGGATGAAATCTATGCCGGCACCATCAACGGCGATGGCCTGCTGGAAGCGAAATGCACCAAGCTGGCGGAAAACACCATCCTGGCCCAGATCATTCGCATGGTTGGAGAAGCCCAGTCGAAGCGGGCTCCTTCAGAACTCTGGGTCGAAAAATTTGCTAAAGTCTACACACCCATCGTGATGGCACTCGCGTTGCTCGTTCTCATCTCTCTGCCCACCCTGTTTCAGGTCAGCTGGGATAACGCTGTCTATCGTGCGCTGGTCCTGCTGGTCATCGCCTGTCCTTGTGCTCTGGTGATTTCCACCCCCGTCAGTATCGTCGCCGCGCTGGCTGCAGCAGCAAGAAATGGCGTGCTGATCAAAGGGGGCGTCTTTGTCGAAACCCCTGCCCATCTGAAAGCTCTGGCACTGGATAAGACAGGCACACTCACGCAAGGCAGACCAGTGGTCACCAAAATCGTCCCGCTGAATGGACACAACGAAGCCGAGTTACTCGAACGGGCAGCCGCGCTGGAAGCACACAGTAACCACCCCCTGGCCATTGCCATTCTGGACGCAGCGGAAGAACAGCAGGTCTCCTATCAGGCTGCGGAAGATTACCAGATCATTCAAGGCAAAGGCGCCACAGCTACTATTGACGGCAGAGAGTTCTGGCTGGGCTCGCATCGTTATCTGGAAGAACGAAAAGAAGAAACCGCCGAAGTACATCAGCAGCTGGAAGCGTTATCCAACGCCGGTCAGACGGTGGTGGTCATCGGAAACGAGACGCACGTCTGTGGATTCATTGCGCTGGCGGATCAAGTGCGCGAGACATCAGCGGCTGTCGTCAAAGACCTGCATCAGGCAGGCATCAAACAACTGGTGATGCTCACCGGAGATAATGCGGGCACTGCGCAGGCCGTCGCCGACGAAGTCGGCATGGATCAGGTACATTCTGAATTGCTGCCGGAAGACAAAGTCTCTGTGATTGAATCCCTGGTAAGGGAATATGAATATGTGGCGATGGTGGGGGACGGCGTCAACGATGCCCCTGCGATGAGTCGCGCCAGTCTGGGCATCGCCATGGGAGCGGCCGGCAGTGATGTCGCCATCGAATCGGCAGACATCGCTCTGATGACCGATGATCTCACTAAAATCCCCTGGTTAATCAATCATTCACGCCGCGCGTTGACCATCATTCGCCAGAACATCATTTTTGCCCTGAGCATCAAGATCCTGTTCGTGCTGCTGATGCTGATGAACCACGCCTCCCTCTGGGCAGCGATCGCTGCCGACATGGGTGCCTCAATCTTGGTGATTTTCAACGGACTGCGACTGCTGCAGTCTCCTGCGATCAACGTGCCTGAGAAAAGCTGATCTCTGAAATCAACGCGTATATTCACTGCGGGTTTCGAAGACTTCATCCGGTATCTCGGCAGCAGTGATCGCTTTGAAAATCTGTGAAAGCTGTCTGCGATACACATCATCCACACACACGATTTCGCAGCCTCTGTTCTCCGCTTCCCGCATCAGTTCGGTCGATTCGGGTAACTGACTGATATCCATGACGGTCATACTTTCCCGCAGATACGAAGGATTCAGTTCCGTTTTCCCGTGTCCCAGTTTCAATTCAGGATCAGTCTGCACCACCACATCAGACAGCGTATCGTACAGATTGGCAAACGGAACGTAGCGCACATCAAAAGCACGAGCAATCCCCTGAGCCGCTTTATCATTCTGCGACGTCACACTCACAACTCCCCCCTGCTGCGTCAGGCTGTGAACCACCGCTTTTGTCAGTCCGCTCTGCCCCAGCACCAGAATATTTTTTCGCTGAAAAGCGGAGTTAGATCCGGGTGATTTCTTCTCCAGCGTCGCTTCCAGACTCTTGATCGCGCTGCGTCTGACGGTATCGTAGGCGTGCCAGCCATCGGGCTGATTGAGCTGCAGATCTCCGTAGCCGGTCTTTTCAGCAGACTCTTCCAGATGCTCCGCCAGGGGTAGAATGAACTCACCCATCCGCGGACTCACCACCAGCGAACGGATTTTCAGAATCCCCAGCATCTTGTGTACCTGCTTGAAATCATTGATCACCAGAGGCAGACAGACATAATCCAGCCCGAGTTGCTCTGATGCTTTATTGAAGACTTCAATCGTCCGCCGCTCGGCGACTCCCAGCCCCGCAACGCCGATGAACCGGGTTTTCGCCGAAATCTTCGGGTAGTGATAAACCTCGTTCAGTTCCGCTACTGTAGGCTGTCCTTCAAACGCTTCCATCCCTTTCTCAAGCGCTGCATAAATCCAGGGGCTGCCATACTTCACGCCCAGCAGTGAAAACGTAATGCCGGCTGCTCCAAGTCCCAGACCAACGACCGGGATGTCCCGTTTCTGACTGATCGTCGCCAGCAGAGGCCACGCAGTCTGCAGTGTCGGTGTCGGCCAGGTGAATTTCACCACGTCGGCTTTCGCATCCGCCATTTCGTCAAAAATATCATCGACCTGCGACAGTGGTTTTTTCAGGCTGGTATAACTGATGACCCGTTTGGTTTTTCCGAAGCGGGGAATTTGTTTTGCAGTTTCCAGATCCAGTTCAATATAGGCCGGTTCTGCAATAATCGCCTGCTTCAACAGCTGGACGCGTTCTGCTTCCGTTCCTTTGAACTGCCCGCCGTCTTCCGGGCGTCGGCAGGAAACCAGGATCGGCGTATCGAAGCCGGAAATCATGTCGCCGATATCGGGAGTCTTGATCAGTCGATCCAGGCAGAGCTCCACCAGGTCGCACTGGGCGGCGGCGTTCAGAATATCCACCTTGGCAAAATTACGGGATTCCGGAGTCACAGAAATACAAATCATGATGTCACACAATCAAAGGGAACTGAGTTGAGCGATTACTGTCCGAGCGGCGTAACCAGATCCAGAGTCCATTAATTATGCCAGATTTGCAAAGTATTGAAAGGAAGAAATAATCCTCTTCGATTGATTCCCCCACTTCCGATGCCGCTGGATGGAGAACCGCTGTTCCAGTTTACATCGCAGAACCTGGAGCATTCGCAACCGGCTCTGATGGATCAAACACAGGCCAGCCCAGCGCCCACTGCAATCGAAACTGCGCCTGATTGTACTGGACGACGGCAGTCAGGTAAGCACGACGTGCTGATTCCAGAGCTCTGACAGACTGCAATACCTCAATGGGGAGCCCCTGCCCATCACGAATTCGACTCAGATTTCTCTGATAGGATTCTTCCGCTGCTTTGATTCCGTTTCGCGTTATTCGAATGCTTTCCGCCCGATGCTTCACCTGAGTCTGGGCTTCTGAAATTTCGCGTGCAACCTGATCAAGCATTTTGATCTGCTGGAACTTTGCCTGTTCGATCTGTGCCTGCGTCTCTCGGCGGGCTGCCCCTTCTCCAAAGCCCAGATTCCGAATTTCCCAGGTCACCAATGCATCAAAGTCGTAACGGCCTCCCACATCACTCAGGCTGTCACTCAAACCTCCACCAAAGCCGCCGGTACTGAATCCCAACAGGACACTGGGGATGAACGGGGCATATTTCTGTCGTTTGTACTGCTCACAAGCGACCGCAACCAGAGTCTGGGCCTCTTTCAGTTCCGGACGATTCGCCAGACCGGTGCTGATCAGCGTCCCCTTATCAAGTTCCGGATTTACCAGCTCCAGTGGTACCACGGTGAAATCGAGTGGCTGAATCAGCTGTCCGGAATCAATGCTGAGTGTTTCTGAAAGTCGTGCCGAGGCTAGTGCGATTCGCTCACGCCCCGTCACCACGCGATTCTGATCCAGGGTCAACTCTGTTTTCATTCGATCTGCATCAGCCTGCAGTCCCTGACCTGTCGCTGCGTAGTCATGGGTCAGCTTCGCCAGACCGGAAGTATGATTCCGGGTCTCTTCCAGAATCCGCAAGTTCTGTTCAGACTCAAGTAATTCCAGATACGCAGACGCAACTTTAAACAGTTGCTCATTCAGTGCGCTGTCAACAGCATGCCCTCTGGCCCAGGCAGTCTTCTCAGCAATCTCGGGTTGAAAAATGGCATCAGCCAGATGAAACCGGGCAACCAGACCAGGGACTGGAGTCGTGCCGGCTCCGGTCGCTCCTGCTCCTAAACCATACTGAAATGAATTTCGATTGACATCCACAATCGAGCCATCGCTGGGTTGCAGATTTCCATCATGCCGATCAAAACTGAATCCGGGTTGAATGGAAGGCAGCCAGAGTACATTCGCCTGATCGAGTCTGGCATACGCTTCCTGTACCCGCCATTGCGCAAAACCGACGACAGGATGTTCTCCACCAATCATCGATAAGGCAGTCGGTAAATTGAGACGCAGAGTCTCCTCGGCGGTCGGCGTTAATTCCGATGGTGACAATTCCAATGAATCAAAATCCGTCACAGGCAGTGTCGCCGGAGCAGGTGGCAGGCTACCTGAAGCCGTGGTCACAACATCAGGAACAGCAGGTTTCAAAACTTCCTCCTGTAGCTGCACCCGGTATGTACGACCATTGACGGTCAAAGTTCCGATAGCTGGTACTGCTGATGGAGATTGTGACTTTATCTCATGATCAACCATCTTGATCTGTTCGGATGACAACGCAGGAATCTCGTGCTCACGGGTCTCAACCGCGGCAACTGCTGCAGGAACACGGGGTCTTAAACTGACCAGGCTGGCTTTTTTCTTTGTGAGGTACCGTGTATTGCGGGAAGGACGCGCCGATATCCCATCACCGAGCTCATTCTCGGCCAGAATCGATGCGCGACGGGGAACATCAGGCCGATCATCTGCAGAGCCGGTGAAAGCTGTTTGAACCGTCGAGCAACCAGTCAGACAGGCCAGCCCGAATCCAATCCATAACCTGCTCCTCCCTTGACCCATTGTAAAACCTTCCGTGTTTTGGCGATTTAGCTATTTACACTTCCTGTCTCGATTATATCGGCAAAAAAACCCGCCCATTTACGAAAACGCCCCTCAATTCGCTTACGATTTGCAAGACCTGAAACCGTTATTCCACCTGCGTTGACTTTGCGGCCCGAGGAAGGCTTTCCAATTAAATACCCGAAAAACTGCTTCAATTGCCGTGTGTCCATCTATAATCTGCCTGTTTTCAATGGTAGATTTATGCTTTTCCCACACATTTCCTGAACCCAAAGGTCAAATGTACATGAAGTCACACCATGCCCTGATGATGAGTCTCAGCATTAGCGCGCTTTCGCTGGCTGCTGGATTGACGGGTTGCTCTGTTGAAACTGATGTCACACACCTGAAAAAAACATCTCAACCCGTTCCCGTTGAGATGATTTCCATGACACAGGAACAGATCGCCAGAACCACGACCCAACCTGCTACGATCCTGCCTTTCTATCAGACAGAGATTCGAGCAAAGGTCAGTGGCTACGTCAAAGAAGTCAAAGCTGAAATCGGCGACTACGTGAAACAGGGAACGATCCTGGCCGTGATCGATGTCCCGGAGTTGCAGAAACAGCGTCAGATCATGGAAGCGCGCATCGCGCAATGTGACTCCGAAGAAAAACGGGCTGAGGCAGGAATTCAACTCAGTCTGGCCAACGTACAGTCCGCCGAGGCAAGACTGTCACAGGCAAAGTCGGAACTCAACCGCACGAAGGCGCTCGTCGCAGCAGCGGAAGCAGAGTTTTCCAGGACGAATGACCTGGTCCAGCGCCGATCACTGGAGAGTCGCGTTCTGGATGAAGTGCGCAAAAAACGCGATTCCGAACTGGCCAACCAGCAGACTATGACTTCTGCCATTAACTCTGCCAGCGCCGATGTAGTGGTCGCCAGGGCAAAACAGAAATCTGCCGAAGCTGATCTGCAGGTCGCAAAATCACAAACTTCCATCGCACGGCATCAACTTGAAGAGCTGGATGTTCTGTTGAATTACGCCAACATCAAAGCGCCTTTTTCCGGGATGATCACGGGACGCACCGTCAATCCGGGAGACCTCGTGCGGGAAGGAAATGAAGTCGGAAAAGGTGAACCACTATTTGAGATCGACCAGATTGAGAAAGTCCGCGTGGAGATCCCCGTTCCTGAAATCGATGCCGCCTTCATCAGTCGAGGCGATGTCATCCAGCTGAGCTTCCCTTCTTTTCCGGCTGAGGAAGTACTGAAAGTCACTGTCACCCGCTTTACGGGAAAACTGGATCCCCATACCCGCACGATGCTGGTCGAAGCAGAAGTGCCCAACCCTTCCCGAAAGCTCATCCCCGGAATGTTTGGGCAGGCAACGATCTCACTGGGTGCTCCCGCAGCAGCAAACATGCTGCCCGCCAGAGCCATCCGCTTCGAATCGGGGAAAGCCTTTGTGTATGCCGTCTCGAATGACATTGTTTCTGTCATCCCGGTAACCACAGGCATGGATAATGGCAACTCGATTGAAATTCTGTCGGGACTCGAACCTGGCCAGAAAGTCGTTGATGCCCATTTGAAACGCTTTAAATCGGGTGACAAAGTTGCTCCCCTCCAATGACGACCACTCTACTGATTCCGTCAGTAGTGGTAACCATTTTTAATCAGTGACATACAAGAAGGTGCGGGCGTTATGGGACTCATTAATTTTTCACTCAGAAACCGATACGCAGTGCTGGCAGGTGCCATCGCGTTGTGTCTGCTTGGTGCCGCCGTCATTCCGGGAATCACAATCGATATTCTACCGGACTTCAAAAAACCCGTTGTTGTCAGCTTTTTTTCCTACCCGGGTTTGCCCACTCTGGACATGGAAAAATCCGTCACATCCCGGGTGGAACGCGCACTGACACTGGCTGGAAAAATAGAACACCAGGAATCGCGAACGGTACCCGGCGCTGCGGTCATTAAAATTTTCTTCCAGGCGGGTGCTGATCCCAGCTCAGCCATGAATGATATCGTCAATCTGGAAGCGAGCGACATGTTCCATTTGCCTCCCGGCATCGAATGGCCTTTCACACTGCGCAGCGAACCTTCCAACCTGCCTGTGGTGCTTGCTGCGATTTCAGGGGAAGGGTTGAGTGAATCCGAGCTGTACAGCATCGGCTATTACGCGGTCCGCAACAAAATGGGAGGCTTGAAAGGCGTCCAGATCCCACACCCGTTTGGAGGAAAGTTTCGCCAGATGATGGTGTATGTCGATCCGGCAAAGCTTCAGGCTTACCACGTCAGCACGACCGATGTCGTGAATGCCCTGAAAAAATCGAACCTGGTCCTGGCAGCAGGAACCGCACGACTGGGAGGCATGGACTATCAGATTCATCCCAGAAATACCCTGCCTACCACAGAAGAAATCGAAGCAATTCCCGTCGCCGTACGAGAAGGACGTCCGATTTTTATTCGCGATCTCGGCGAAGTTAAAGACGATGCGGCTCTGCAATATAATATCGTCAGAGTCAACGGAAAACGCAGTGTTTACTGTCCCCTGCTACGGGAACCCGGCGAAAATACGATTGCAGTCGTCGATCGCATTTACGACGGGATTTCAACTGAAATACCCAAAATGAAAGAACGGGGCGATATCCCGGAAGCCACGGAGGTCACCCTCGTTTCAGATCAGTCACATTACATCAGGCAAGCCATGTCCAACCTTTACAGCCAGGTCGGACTGGGAGCATTGCTGGTGGCTGTCGTCGTGTTTATATTTCTGCGTCGACTGTTACCGACATTCATTATTGTTTCCATGATCGTATTATCCATTCTGATTGGCGGGCTGGGTTTTGCGTTTACCGGACAAACCATTAATGTCATGACTCTAGGCGGTATTGCCCTGGCCATCGGGACGGTCGTGGATGCGGGAATTGTTGTCGTTGAGAATATTATTCGTCACCAGCGAATGGGGAAGTCCCCCCTCGAAGCCGCCCGGGAAGGCACCATCGAAGTCTCCGGTGCAATCCTGGCGGGAACCATCACCACGCTGGCTGTCTTTCTGCCGGCTGTCTTCCTGACAGGCATGATCAAATACCTCTTTGCTCCCCTCTCACTGGCGGCTACGTTTACCATCGGTGCCTCTTACATTCTGGCGTTAACAGTCGTGCCTGCCTTTTGTGCCACCTTCGTTCGGGAACGCTTCCGTAAGGGGCAGACCAGTACACAGACAACCGACAGTGAATCGGACACGAAACCACACGGTCTCTACGGGCATTTCCTGAATGGCATTCTGAAAGCACCGGCTCTGAGCGGCCTGATTATCGTAGCCGGCATCGGCACATCGTTCCTGCTCTGGCCTCTGATCGGTTCTGAACTCTTTCCTGACGTCGATGCGGGAACGTTTGAGATCCGCATCAAAACTCTGCCTGGCACCGAATTAAACGAAACGGAAAAGCTGGTTGCCAGTATTGAAGAGACCGTGAAAGAAGTAATTCCACCAGAAGAAATTGAAACGCTCATCGCCAATATCGGATTGCCTGTCGGAAAAGGGGCCGGGTTCTCAACCGTACTCAGTTCCAATTCGGGACCTGATACCGCATATCTGATCGTCAATCTGAATCAGGAAAAACGTTCTGTGAGTACGCAGGATTACATCCAGGAACTGCGTGCAAAGCTGGCGAAAAAATATCCCATGGAACAATTTCTGTTCGTCTCCGGAGGGATCATTAATCTGGCTTTGAATGAAGGTGTTCCCACCCCGATCAATGTCCAGGTCGCAGCGGGAACACTGGACCAGTGCAGAAATGCCGCTGAAAAAATTGTCGAAGTGGTTCAGCAGATTCCCGGCACCCAGGACGTTCAGATTGCACAGTCGCTGGACTATCCTCAATTTGATATTCAGGTAGATCGGACCCGCGCCAAGTACCTGGGGGTCGATCAGGAAGAAGTCGCCCAGACGGTATTAACGGCTCTCGGATCCAGTGTCGGCTATTCTCCCACAATCTGGATTGATCCGAAATCGGGTGTCGACTTTTTCATGGGAGTGCAATACAAATCGAACGAATTTCAGACGCTCGATGAAATCCGGAACATCCCCCTCTCACTCAATACCCCCGATGGTCCCGTGACCATCCCCTTATCCAATATTGCCACTATCGAGCGGGTTACTATTCCAGGAGAGATCGCACACTACAATATTTCGCGAGTCAACGATGTCTACGTCAACGTGGCGGGCAGAGACATCGGCTCTGTAGCCCAGGATATCAGAAACGCACTGGACCAGCTGGAATTCGAAAATGGGGTCTCAACATCACTACGGGGACCTGTCGAAAACATGCAGACAGGCATGAATCTGCTGGGGATGGGATTGCTGGTCGCCGGGGTCCTGGTCTACCTGGTATTGATGGCGCAGTTTCGCTCGTTCGTGGACCCACTGATCATCATGCTTGCGGTTCCCCTGGGGCTGGGTGGCGTACTGTTGATTCTGTTCCTGACGGATACCTACATCAATATTCAGTCATTGATGGGGACCCTGATGATGATTGGCGTAGTCGTCAACAATTCGATTTTACTTGTTGAATTTGCCAATCGTCGTCGTGACGAAGGACTCTCCCCCCGAGAAGCGGCACTGTCAGCTGCACAGGTGCGTTTACGACCGATCCTGATGACGTCCCTGACGCTGGTTGCCTCGATGATCCCTCTCTCATTCCAGTTCGCGCCGGGCAATGAAGCAATGATCCCGCTGGCCCGTGCTCTGCTGGGTGGCATGGTTGTCTCAACCCTGCTCACACTGATTCTGGTACCCTGTATTTATTCACTGGTACATCGCCGCAAAGTCAAACCGGCGGCTTGAGAGATCCACATTACCTGTTTCAGCGGGGACACGAAGTCTGTCCCCGACTGAAACGAATCTATCTGGTAAATACTACTTTCTGACAGCAGTCGCCGGTGCCAGAGGTGGCTGGGCAGCTGACTTGACGGCGGGAGGCAATGTGGTTTCACAGTTCCCCGTCGAGCAGGCACCACACAGGTTTTCTATATCCCATTTGTACCCGCATTTTTCACACGTGTATTCATGCTTCTTCAGCACACGAACCGTTTTGATTTTTCCACATTTCAGTTCGCAGCATTTCTGCCAGGGGAAGCGTACGGGTGGAATACAGATGTCTTTGCACTCAATATTAAAGCAGTGCTTTTTCACTTTTAACGTCTCTATATACAGACGACAGGTTTTGCACCCGTGTGAACAGCAGTTGCTGTTACAGGTTCCATTCACCTTGTCACAGCAGGGAGCCCCTGACTTCAACTCAGCCGAGCTTTGAGCCCCGCCCGACAGGCTGACCGTAACAGCCAGCAGAACAATTCCAAAATATTTCATAATACTCACTTCCTGAGAGTTTAATCGTTAAATAATGTCCATCGCTGAAAGTGCATCGAGTTTAGAAGTCAACACTGAAACGAGCACCAAAGATGTCTGATCGACCGCCTGTGTAACCATCAATCGGGCCACGGTCATCAATTTGGGCATGGATGTAGTTGAACTGCATGCGGGCATGCGAATTCCACCACCAGACCAGACCAGCGGTGAAGTTCCTTTCATCACCCCCCGTTACATTTCCATCTGACAGATCCAGGTAGGAATAACGGGCGATGACCTGCCAGGCACCCCAGCCACCGCCGGTTTCGCCATCACAGGTATTAACCCAGAAGAAGTTTTCCAGAGGTTTGATCCGGTCAATTGTTCCAGTCCTGCGGTTAATCGGCTGATATTCACCCGTCAGAAAGTAACCGGCTTCAACATAGGCACCTTCGAAGGTTAAGTCTGGTCCCGTAGCGCCACGCCCTACGTAGGTCACCTGGTATTCACTGACCACAGAGAACGATCCGACTGTCAGCATCGCTTCCAGCCCCAGGGTATTGAACCAGTCAGCTCCGGCAATCGCACCTGTATCCAGCCAGCGTACGCTCCCTGTCCGCGCTTCAGGACGGGTACGGAAACGGGCTTCATTGTTATTTGAAGCAGTGGCACTTGGATCTCCGTCCGGCTTCGCCCACATGTCGGCAATACCAATATGCAGGTAACCACGTCCACCTGAAGTTTCATCATACCAGGGAGTCCCCGCGAGACGACCGTTGATACTGTATTGACCGGCATCCCCAGCATACCCTGAGTCATTGGCAATGTTTTCCAGTTCATAGATACCATACCGCCAGTTCCAGGTTTCCTCTTCTGAAACACCATAAGCGGCGATCCCCAGACGTCGGGCATCCTGGTTGAACGCTTCAATCACCAGTGGACGTTCCAGGAACCAGTTGAATCGACTACTGTTGAGGTGGTCCATACCCAGCGGACGCTTCTGGTTACCGATTAACAGCGTCTGGAAGACAGGCAGATCATTCCACCCGATGTAAGCATCTTTGATCGTCGGGTCATTGGCATCATCAAAATCAAACTCCAGCTTGTAGAGCATGTTGTCCTTGATGTCTCCAGCAAAACCCAGACGCAACCGACGAAACTCTAAATTATTTTCCGGATCCATGGGATCAGCTGGATTATTGAATGCAGCAATTCCGGGAGTACTGTTAGAGAAATTCCAACCATCGAGATGAATTCGCCCCGTGATTTTCATCGTAGTTGCCTTGGATGCATCTTTTGCCTTTTTCTCCTTCTCGGACTCGGAGAATTTTTTCCAGTCCTCTTCCAGTGTCGAGAGCCGAGTCTCAAAGGCGGGTGAGCCTGAGTCATCAGTGTAATTATTAATCAGCATCTCTTCGGAATCGTCCAGTCCCCCCGAGGCTCGCTCCAGCTGGGGAGGCACCTCACGAAATGGTGAAGGAGATGGAGGCGGCGTTACTGGTTTCTCTTCGGATTTGGATTCTTCCAGTTCCTGAATCCGTTTTTCAGCCTGTTCCAGTCGGTTTAACAGTCGCTCGAGTTGCTCGGAACTGATTTTTGTGTCTTCTGCCTGAACGATTGGCGGACGGAACATCGTTCCCAGCAGCAGGAGAATTCCTGCCAGTTTTATGAATTTGCGCATCTTCATCCCTGATGTGAAGGGCCCGCTATCCGTTTCGGGCTGATTTGACGTTTGATCACTGTCCCTGCCACCCTGCAGAAACAATATGGTCCTTACAGAGGCTTATCGGCGGTTCAAATTTAAAGCAAATATTAAGAAATGATGAAGATCCTTCACATTCAAACTCACAACATGCCCCCGCAGAAAAGTGCGCCCAATCGGAACAGTTTAACGCAGTAAACTACAGTTAAACCTGTACTTATCTGAATCTGATGCGGGATTTCCCGTTCGAATCAGCTGCCGAACCACCTTGACGGGACCAAAACTTCCAACGGTCTGAATCAACGGACAAAAGAACCAGACGATTCTCGTTCCAAGTGAGTCCGACTGGGATCTAATTCAGCCTAAGTCGTTTTCAGGTCTGCATATTCAGCAAATCAAGGAACCCAGAGTGCAAAAGTTCATAATCTTCCGCGATAAGAATTCCGGGGAGTCTTGTACTGATCGGATATAAAAGTTAAATTCAATCGCAATTAGTTTGCAATAACGATCCAAGAGTGCCGATGTAGTGAGCATCCCGGCACCCACTCCTGCTCACACAGCGTCAATCACAGGTGGCTTTTTAATTAGATGAATCCGCTTTCTCCTTTTAAAAACGACGTGAAAATCACGCTCCTGCTCCTAATGATTCCGCTGCTGGCTTTTCTGGTTGCCCCCGGTTTCTTTGTTCCCCGCACGACCCTGGCGGCTGATCAGGCGCACGTCCACACACACGACGAACATCAGGATGCTGCCACTGATGCAGAAACGGATGAATCCAAACCAGCCGACAAAAGCTGGTCTTATACTCTGCTGGGAATCTACTGTGTCGTCATCGTGGGTTCGTCGCTGCTGGGCGGCTGGCTCCCTTCCCTGATCCGGCTGACACACACCCGCATGGAAACGCTGATCAGTTTTGTCGGCGGGCTCATGCTGGGCATCGGCGTCTTCCATCTGCTGCCTCACGCGGTTGCCGAAATGGGATCGATCGACCGGGCGGTCTGGTGGATGATGGCAGGCATTGTCACCCTGTTCTTCCTGCTGCGTACGTTTCACTTCCATCAGCATGGAACCGTCGAACTGGATGAAGTCGAACTGGATGAAGAGGAAGGCCACACACACGATCACGACCATGATCATGACTGCGATCATCACCACGCACATGCTCCCGTACACTCACACTCGCACGCGCATTCTCATCATCTGAGCTGGGTAGGGATCGCCTTTGGACTCGCACTGCATACCCTGATTGACGGGCTGGCTCTCGGTGCCAGTATCGTCGCCGATCAACATCACGAAGTCTTCCTTTCCCTCTTCGGGCTGGGAACCTTTCTGGCGATTGCCTTACACAAACCATTAGACGCGGTTTCCATCACCTCGCTGATGGCCGCCAGCGGCTGGTCTGTCGGCTGGCGCAATGCGGTCAATATTGGTTTCGCCATGATGTGCCCGCTGGGAGCCATCCTGTTTTTCCTGGGAGTGCAGCAGTTCTCAGAAAACCAGCACATTATCATCGGTTGTGCGCTCGCATTCTCCGCAGGCGTGTTTCTCTGTATTTCGCTGGGCGACCTGCTCCCCGAAATGGAGTTCCACTCGCATAACCGGTTTCGGCTCTCGTTTGTCCTGCTGCTGGGCATTGCCCTCGCGTATGGCATCGGCTTCCTGGAACCGGAACACGCACACCAGCATGGCGGTCATTCACACGACGTGAAAGCTTCAGATTCCGAACACAGCCACTCGCATTCTCATTGAGTTCGATGACTCTGAGTCAACTCAGTCTTCGTCACACTCGCTGCAGATACCTTTGAGCAGAATTTCCGTCACCTTGCCGACCGCTGCCCACTGCTTGTTTTTGGGTGTCTTGAAATCGACATCGTGCAGGCAGGAAACACTGCCACATTCAGTACAGACAAAATGCGGATGCTCGGCGTCTTCCGGCTCATCGGGATTGCGTAATTCAAACCGCCAGGCATGATCGCCCAGCTCGGTTCGCTTGACCAGCCCCGCTTCTGCCAGATCGATCAGATTACGATACACGGTGGCTTTGTCGAAGCCCATGGGGGTCAACTCTTCAGCAATTTCCGCATGCGTCAGCGGCGAATTTGCCTGCCGCAAAAACTGGATCACCGTAATCCGGGCAGCCGTACTCCGTAATCCGCTCTTGCGAACCAGCGTACGGATTTCATCAATCTCTTCTGCTTGGGACAGATTTTTCATGTCGTGATATCCAAGGCACCCCACAGCGCCGGTGAGTTAATATTCAGTAACGAAAGCTCATATTAACCATTATATACAAGAATTACGAGATACCGGTAAATATTTGTGATTTCCACCCGGTTCCCCCCGCCCCACACTGCTTATACACCTTATCCCGACATGCCTCCCCCTTGACCTTCAATTTCAATTCCCCTGTAATAGAATGAATCATTAATTCACGGGTGGGCTCGAATACAATTCGGGCCGAGCGCAGCGAGCAGGAGACTGTCCCAGCGACTCCCGAACCAACCCAAACATCCCCTGTTTCTGAATGACGGTAAATCCTCATGCAAATACTCACCCGTAGCCTGTTCGTCACCCTGCTCTCCTGTGTCTGCATCACCCCGGCCACCGCAGCAGAACGCGACCCTGCCGAGAAACCATTTACCGTCACCGAAAGTTACCAGCAACTCGCCGACTCGATGGAACCGCTGCAGGCCTGGCAAGCCACAAACAAAGCCGAACACGAGGCCTGGCGGAAACAGTTTCATCCGACCGTCGTCCGCATCCTGGGTCAAATGCCCGAGCGCGTCCCGCTGGAAGTCAAGTGGGCCGAAAAGAAAGAGTTCGACACCTTCACCCGAAACAAAGTTTTCATTCGGACCGAAGCCGCCTATTGGGCTCCCGTCTATTACTTCGTCCCGCACGAGTTAAAGAAAAAAGTCCCCGCGATTGTCTGCATGCACGGACACAGCGGCATCATCCCCTACATCGATGAAGGCACCACCAAAGCCGACAAAGAAAAGACCCGCCAGAGCGAACTCGACTACGCCGTCTACTTCGCAAAGCACGGCTACGTCACCGCCGCCATCGTCATGCGGGGCTGGAACGAAACCGCCGGCGACCAGGATCGCGGCGTCTCACACACCAAACGCAGTTGTCTGCAGATGACCATGAACGCCCTCCTCATCGGCAGTACCCCGCAAGGCCAGCGCAGCTGGGACGCCATGCGCGTCATCGACTTCCTGCAGACTCAGGACGCAGTCGACCCGGACCGCATCGCTGCCGCCGGCCTCTCGGGAGGCGGAGCCACCGCGATGTATCTCCCCGTCCTCGATGATCGCGTCAAACTCACGATGATCGCCGGCGCCTTCTCCACCTACCGCGCGTCCTACTATGCGATGCCGCACTGCCTGTGTCAGTGTATGCCCGAGATGATGCGGTTCGGCGAAATGTCCGACGTCGTCGCCCTGCACGCCCCCCGCCCGGTCCTGCTCATCAACGGCATCGAAGACAATATCTTCCCCATCGCAGCCGCCCGCGAAGGCTACAAAAAACTACAGCAGGTCTACCAGGTTTTAGGAGCCAAAGAAAACATCGACGCCGACTTCTTTCAGGGCGGCCACCGCTGGTCCAACAACAAAAGCCTCGCCTTCCTCAAACAACACTTCGGCGAGTAATCCACCGACTTTTCCATCCTTAACTCCGAAAGCGAGGGTGACCCCGAATGCAAATCGGACCGAGCACAGCGAGCAGGAAACCGGCAGAAGAGACTCGCGAAATATTCAGTCCCTAACAACGCCTGCTGGGTAGTAAATATCCTTTCTCTTCAGGAAAACGATTTATCTCTGTCAGATAGTCACTCACTCCGTCGACACCACTCATCCAATGCTTTCAGCACGTCATCCGGATTCTCATTCTGAATTTTTCCGGCAACAACCCAGGAATCACCCTGGCCTGTTACCCAGTGAATTCTGATAACGACTTTTGCTCCCGAGCGAGAGAGTATCTCCAGATTTCTGACTTTATCCCAGTTCTTACTGATAACTCTATTATTACCCAGCAGCAGACCAATTTCATCGGATGAAATGGTCAGACGTCGCCACTCCACTTCACAGATCACGGCATAGGCGGCAGCCAGACCAAAGCTCACAAACCCGGCTTCGGTTAGAGAAGGTGCACCAGGTTTGGGTCCACGAAATGCCAACAAACCCATAATGAACAAGGCGAACCTGGCCCCCCAGCGAAGTGACTTGCGCAATATGACCAAAGGCTGGTAACGCAGTCGATACCATGCGGCGATAAACAATCCTTCTTCGACCACAAATGGGCTTTGCTCGGATTCAATTTCCATTACCTACCCGCTTCCAGCAAAACAGACTCTCATTAAAAAGGTGTCAGGAACGAATGGCACTTCCGCTGATACCTCTTTACTCCATTCAGATTCACACGCTGCGTTCGATTGCCGGCCGCGTTATACATATCAGAAGGGGGTGTTACCCGAAGAAAAGTGGATGATGTGTGTTTCCCGACCGGCGGCGTCACAAAGTAGGTGAACCACGATGCCCCTTCAATTTCTCTTGGCGAACATCAAGTCACCCCATCTCAGACTTAAATGAGGTTTCACCGCTTTGGTAATCAATCACAACAATAATTTCTCCACCATCTATGACAGCGTCCAGCTCTTGATTTAAACAGTATGGGCTATAGATGATGACCCAAGTTTGAGGTTTACCAGCATGTCTATCCAGCGTGGCAAATTCGGGATAACAATCGACTCCCATTTTTTGTATAATAAATTCTCTCGATTTCTCAATTGCTTCTTGAATATTCATCGTCCAACTCCTCCCCACCTTTCTGTGTTGTACCAAATCATGTATTCTCGATACTCAGGTGTTAACCGACACTAAGGATCTGGTCTTTCGAGCAAATCAAACACAAATTGTTCTGGAACGTTGTTTCCAATTACCCTGGAGAGATCTTTGTAAACTTTCGTTCCCGGCCAGCTTTTCCAGTCTAATCCCGATTTCATATTGCCAATCGTGGCGAAATTGATCACGCTTGCAAAGAGGAAATTTGATTTTTCATGAAAACAGACCCGGGAGCCTGCCATGACAGACACAGAAGATCGCTGGGATGGATCCGAATATGCCGACAACTCCTCGATGCAGTATCGTCAGGCAATGGAAGCGTTGTCGCGAATCGACGTGGGTTCGTTTCAACATGTCCTCGACATCGGCTGCGGCAACGGCGCCGTCACAAAACACATTGCGGAGCAGCTGCCCGCCGGCCAGATCGTGGGCATCGACGTCTCCCCCTCTATGGTCGGATTCGCCCGCCACACCTATGCCGAACCGGGACGGATCGACTTCCAGCAGATGAGCGCCGATCAACTGGAATTTGACAACGCGTTCGATCTCGTCTGTTCTTTCAGCATTCTACACTGGGTCAAACGACAGTGGGACGTCTGGAGCGGCATTCATCGCGCCCTCCGCGACGGCGGTCGCGTGCTCGTCGGATTCCAGGCCGACCATCCGGATTTCTGGGACGCCGTCTCCCTTGTCACACAACGCGACCGCTGGAAACCGCTGCTGGCAGACTTTGACGATCCTTATAACCACTGGACCCGCGAGTATATGCTCCGCTGCATCCAGGGCAACGGCTTTTATATCGATCGCTTCGACGAAATCATCGGCGACGAATACTTCGGCACCCGGGAAGCCCTCTCCGACTTCTTCTGTTCCTGGGTCCCCGCAGCCCGCCACGTACCCGCTGAACTCCGGGAAGAATTAATGCACGAAATTCTCGACCTTTACTTTCAGCGCGTCGACCCGGTGCTGGTCAACCAGGCAGGTGTCCGCATGAAACGCTACATCATCCAGGCCTGGAAACAGTCAGTTCTGACTGAAGGTGAGAAGTCATGAACGTCTACGTTTCTCAAATCTATATCCAGGTCGGCGTCAGCTTCCCGTTTTCGCACCACTTTCAGATATACCTCAGTCAGGAGCTTACGAAGCGGGTGAAACCCTCTGATCTGTTCATCAACAAGTATGGCGAAGACTTCAGCCTGATGTTTCGCATGAGTGCCAAAGCAGAACTTACGGTTCCCGAAATTAAAGGCCCTACAGTCTACAGGAAAGACGGAGACGTGGAATTTTCTATTTTTCTGACGTATGACAAACAGGAAAATCAGGGTCCAACAGAGTATCGGCAGGCACTCGGCGAATTACTGGATCAGATCGTCATCGTGCTGGAGCGTCTGGAAATTGACACAGCAGAGCTCCGCCTGGATACGCACGCACTGATCGAATCCATCCTCACCACCCCCAGGATGATTAACGCGAAGTGACACCTGACGACAGAACCACTACCCGGACATTTCGTGACCTTCGTGGTTAAAAAACTTCTGTCATCTGCAGTTCCCGAATTTCAAGCTTTTTGCGGACCAACCACGGTTTCATATTGCCTATCGTTGCGAAAACGACCACGATTGAGAATAGTAATACCTGAATTCAACATCATCTTCCCACCAGAACATAAAGGTCCGCCTCACCATGAATCGCCTGCTATTACTTCTCAGCCTGACACTGCTCCTGACTCCCGCCGTTCATGCGCAACGCCCCAAACCCAATTACGATGAAAGCAAGGTCCCGCAGTTCAAGCTCCCCGACCCGCTGGTCACCAGCGAGGGAAAAAAGGTCGATTCTGCCGAAGAATGGAACAAAGTCCGCAGACCCGAAATCCTGGAGCTGTTCGAAACCGAAGTGTATGGCAAAAGCCCCGCACGACCGCAGAACATGTTGTTCGAAGTGACGTCTGTCAAAAACGATGCGCTGGGCGGTAAAGCGATCCGCAAAGAAGTTTCGGTGTACTTCTCGGGAAAGAAAGAAGAGCCTCGCATGGATCTGTTGATCTATCTGCCCGCGAAAGCCACCAAACCGGTCCCCGTTTTCATGGGCCTCAACTTTTACGGCAATCATACCATCACGGATGAAACAGATGTCAAAATCAACGAGCACTGGATGCGGGCCAGCAAAGAGAAAGCCATCGTCGATCATAAAGCGACCGCAGACTCGCGCGGCAAATCTTCGTCCCGCTGGCCCATCGAAACCATCATTGATCGCGGCTACGGGCTCGTCGCCATCTATTGCGGCGACATCGATCCCGACTACGACGACGGCTTCAAGAACGGCGTCCACGCGCTTTACAATTCTAAACAGAAACCCGCCCCCGATGAGTGGGGCACCATCTCTGCCTGGGCGTGGGGCTTGAGCTGTGCTCTGGATTATCTGGAAACCGACAAACAGATCGACGCGAACAAAGTCGCCGTTTTCGGGCACTCCCGCCTCGGGAAAACCTCCCTCTGGGCCGGTGCACAGGACCCGCGTTTTGCCCTGGTCATCTCTAACGACTCGGGTTGTGGCGGAGCGGCGCTGAGCCGACGTCGCTTTGGTGAAACACTGCACGTCATCAACAATGCCTTCCCGCACTGGTTCTGTGACAATTTCAATAAATATATCGACAAGGAAAACGATCTACCCGTCGATCAACACATGCTGATCTCTTTAATCGCACCGCGGCCCGTGTATGTCGCCAGTGCCGAGGACGACCAATGGGCTGACCCGAAGGGGGAATTCCTCTCGGTGAAATATGCGGAACCGGTTTACAAACTGCTGGGAACGGCCGGCTTTGGCGCAGATGACATGCCTGGCGTCAACAAACCTGTGCAGAAACAGATGGGGTATCACATCCGCACCGGCAAACACGATGTGACTGATTTCGACTGGCAGCAGTACCTGAACTTCGCCGACCAGCATTTTCAAGGCAGTTAAGCCGCGCATCACATTCACAGGCGCACATCCGGGCCAGCAGGTCACTCCAACATCCTGCTGGCCTGCTGTTTATATTGATTGCGGAACGGCACATTCACCCTCAAAACCGCCAGCTTTTCATGCGGACCACTGCAGTTTTGCCGAACGCCGCTTGCCTCTGCCTGAAAACCCACGATAATGGGGGCAAGTGTTCAATTTCTTCTTCAAAACAAACTGACGACTAGTAATATGATGAATTTTCGTATCAGGAACTCTCTCAACATCTATCGACGTGCGCCTCAAATCTGCCTGATTCTGCTCCTGCTGACACTCCTGCCGTTAACCCAGGTGCACGCAGATAAAGCCTCCGATGAATTCCAACTGGCCATTGGTCTGTACAAACAGAATCGCTGGGAGCTCGCAACCGAAACGTTTCGTAAATACCTGAAGAATTATCCGACCGACGCCAGTGTGCCCCTGGCGAAATTTTACCTGGGGCTGACACTCGTCAATCAGCAGAAATACCGGGAGGCCCGCGAAACCCTCAGAGAGTTCGCCAAACAGTATCCGCAAAACAAAAACCTGCCTGATGCCGTCTACCGCATCGCAGAATGCAGTTACCTGCTGGACGATCTGCCAGCGGCCGAAAAAGAGTTCACGGACTTCCTCAAACAGTATCCCAACCATGCGCTGGAAGAATGGGCTTATCCCTATTTTGGGGATGTGCTGCTGCGACGCGGTAAAGCCGACCTCGCTATTAAAAGTTTTCAGCGATCCCTCGAACGTCATCCCAAAGGGGCGATGGCGGAAGACGCCCAGTTTGGCCTGGCTTCCTCTTACCTGCGTGATCAGCAGATTGAGGAAGCAGAAAAACGATTCAAAGAGATCGCCGGTCTGAAAAATCATCCACGCGCCAGCGATGCCCAGATGTCTCTCGCGACCTCTCTGTTTGATCGCGGTCAGTTCCAGGCAGCCGCCGATGCCTTCCTCGAACTTCCGAAGAAATTTCCCGAAAGTCCACTGGGGATCACCGCCCGGCTCAATGCAGGTTATGCGTATTACGATCTCAAGGAATATGCAAAAGCGGTCGAGCAGTTTGACCTGGTCTCAAAAGATCCAACTCAGGCCGCAAACGCGTTGTACTGGAAGGGGGTTGCCCTGAAAGGAGAGCAACAGCTGCCCGCTGCCATCGCAGCATTTGAACTGGCCCTCAAATCCAAACCCAATCCCAGTCAGCAGGAAGCAACCACTTACCAGCTGGCCGATGCCCTGCTCCGGTCGGGCAAACCCGCAGAAGCAAAAACACTGTTCCTGCAACTTTTCAAACAGTCGCCGGAGAGTGAACTGGCTGATGACAGCCTGCATTTTGCCATCGAAGCCGCGTTGCTGACAGATGAGCTGGCTGAAGCCGAACAGCTGGCAGCTCAGTTTGAAAAGACATTTCCGCAAAGTGGACTGCGTCTGCATCACGAACTGCTCAAAGGACGCATTCTGGATGCAAAAGGCAAGCCCGAGGATCTCGCTGCAGCCGCGACAAATTTTCAGAATGTTCTGAAAGAGTCCAAACTGGAGAATACGCAACTGCTGGCGCGGCTCTACCTGGCACGCACGTATCAGAAACTCAAACAGTACGACAAATCGATCGAGGTTCTGGACCCTTATCTCAAAGATCCGAAAGCCAATAAAACATCCAGCGAGTATGCGGATGCGTTAGTGCTGCAGAGCAACAATTTCAATTCTCAGCAGAAGTATGCGGAAGCTGAATCCCTCTCGAAAGAGTACCTGAAGCAGTTTCCCAACGAAGTCCGCTTCAACCAGATCCTGGCGAACCTGATTCTGCTGACAGCCAAAAACAACAAGCCAGAGGAAGTCGATCAATATCTGAAACAACTGCAGGACCGTAAGCCCGTGGGAGACCTGTTGATTCAGACGTATCGTCAACTGGCAGAACGCAACTACGAAGAAAAACAGTGGGCCCGCGCCAAAACATTTTTCAACGAGATCGTCAAACTCGGCTCCGATTCGCCCGAGTATCCGGCAGGACTCTCAGGTTTAGCCTGGAGTGAATTCCAGCTCGCAGAAAACGAAGCTGCGGCAGAACATTTCGAGCAGTTCGTCAAGAAATTCCCGGAGAGCCCGCTCACTGCGGAAGCCGCCTACATGCAGGGGCGCAGTCTGGAAAACAACAAACAACTGCAAGCTGCCGTCGACGTTTACCAGAAAACGCTGCAGCAGTTCGCCCCTTCGCGCTACGCCATGCTCTCCGGTCTGCAGGCCGCACGCACGCTGTTTCAGTTGAAAAAAATCGATGAAGTGAACCAGGCTTATGAAGCGCTGCTGCAGAAATTCCCCAAAGTCGACAACCTCGATAAAATTCTGGATGAGTGGGCGCTGATCAATTACGAAGCGGAACAGTTCGAAAAGTCGGATGAAATCTTCCGCCGGCTGGTAAAAGAAACTCCCGACAGCGATCTGGCCGACAACGCCCGCCTGAGCCTGGCAGAAAGTGATCTGATTGCCGGGAAACTGGAGCCTGCCGCGAAAGCATTCGATGAACTGCAGAGCAATCCCAAATCAGATGAAAAAGTGCAGCAGGTCTCCCTGTACCGCCTGATTGAAATCAATCTCGAACTGCAGAAGTGGGATCTGGTCGACAAATTCTCCAAAGAGTTACTGAAACGGTTTCCCAAAAATGAATACGCGGCGTTTGCCCAGTTTCATGAAGCCGAAGCAGCCTTATACCTGAATCAGGTAGAAGCGGCGCAGGCAGAATTATTGAAGCTGACCACGGAAGACAAAGTGAAAGCGCTCGGCCAGGAACCCTGGTATCCCCGCGTCTGGGTTCTGCTGGCGGAAACTTATTTTCGTCAGAAAAAATATCAGGAAGTCGCGCAAACCGTCGACCGCTTCCGCGCCTGGGATCCGGACAGTCTGTTTCTGTATCAGGCGGAAGAGGTGCTGGGCAGAAGCCTGAAGAACCAGGCGAAATTTGACGAAGCCCGCAAAGTCTTCCAGAAGATCATCGATTCCGAAAACAGCCGTCGGACAGCAACTGCCGCCAAATGTCAGTTCCTGCTCGCCGAAACCCTGATGATCCAGGAGAAATTCAAGGAAGCCCTGCTGGCTTATCTGCAGGTGGACATCCAGTATAAGTTCCCCGAATGGCAGGCCCCGGCGCTTTATCAGGCGGCCATGTGCCATGAAGCCCTGAACGAATGGCCTCAGGCCCAGAAAACGTATCAGGATTATTTGAAGCGTTTTCCGGAACACGAACTGGTTCCCCAGGCCAAAGAACGGCTGAAAGCAGTCACAGCCCGGATCGGTAAGAAATAAGCCTCACTCCCTGCTTTCGCCATTCCTCGACTGCCCCGCACTCAAGTGGAATTGCCATTCCAGACTCGACGGGAATCTCTATCTGACGTAAACTAGTCTGTGTCCAGATTTACTGTCGCGTCTCCAAGGCGATTTGAGACGGGTATATTAGATTGAATGACGCCAGGGTTAAATGTAATCCGCTCTAGATTCCATTCTGAGTTCAGGCTGCCATGCAAACTCAGTTTTTAAAGAGCAACCAGTCTATGCAGTTCGCAGAACCTGTTCCGGCAATCAACACGAAACCGGTTGCTCACCACCAGATATTCGAGAGTGATATTCAGTACTCATGATCAAAATCAACAGTAAACCGCCATCGAAAACAGGTTCCTCTGTCGATCAGCAGCACAGTAGGCGGTACCGGTTCCTGATGATACTGCTGTTACTTTGTGGTCCGGTTCTGATGCTTTCTCCCGCCAACAGCTCCGCGCAGGAACGACTGCCTAAGGTTGTCGAATCGGTCAACGGAGAGCTGGTCGAAGTGAAAGATCCCAATGGGCCGCTCCCGGAAGCGGGTATGCTGCCTGACCGGGGCAAGAAGATCCCCTTTACCCCGCAGGAAATCATTGAAGAGCTGAAGTATTTTCTGCTGCCGTTTGTGATCGCATCCATTATCTCCATGTGGTTCATTATCGAACGGCTGGTCATTCTGCGATCCGGACGGGTGATTCCCCGGCATTTCGTGACGCGATTTCTGAAACTGCTGCAGGACGGTAAGCTCAATTCCCGCTCCGCACTCAAACTCTGTGACGAAAATCCCAGCCCGATCGCCTCCGTTTTCGCACACGGCGTGCGCAAATGGGGTAAACCGAGTGTCGAAGTCGAACAGGCCATTATCGATGGCGGCGAACGACAGCTCTCTCAGTTACGTAAGCATCTGCGCGTCATCAATGGTGTTGCAACAGTCGCCCCGCTGATGGGGCTGCTGGGAACCGTCATCGGCATGATCCTGGCATTCAACGATATCGCCAACAGCAGTGCGATGGGAAAAGCCGAAGAGCTTGCCGGCGGGATTGCACTCGCGCTGTTAACCACCGCACTGGGACTGGGCATCGCCATTCCGTCGCTGATCATGTATATGTACCTGGCCGGACGCGTTGATGGACTGGTCATGGAAATGGATCAGTCGGCCCAGGATCTGGTCCACCTCATCTCTGCCGAAGGGCTCGCCGCCAGTGCCGCCAACCGCAAATCGGCTTCCGCAGCACCAGCGACTACCACCAAAGCCAAACCGGATAAAACGACGAGTAAGTCGTAAGACTCTGCTTCCACTGTGATCCGGCAGAACAACCACTTCTAAGTTGTTCCGGGACCTGTCCCTATTTACAATAGAGGACGATTCCCCCGCCGGGGTTCAGTGTCCTGCATCCAGCTTTTTGCTGGAATCACTCTTAGTTCCGAACAGATAGAGATACCTCATGGCTGAATCGAAAGATTTCAAGGCAGTCCCGCTCGAAGAGGAATTGTCTCAGATTGAACGCGACCTGAAATTCTACCCTTCCCAAACGACCAATCCCAAAGTACTCACGCCCCGTGATATTGAACAGTTCAACGAGGACGGCTACCTGCGAAACCTGCGTGTCTTCGACGAACAGGAAGTCGAGGAGAACCGGGAATACTTCGACCGCCTGCTGGAATCGGTGATCGCTGCGGGCGGAAACAGCTACTCCATCAGCACGGCGCATATGAAATACGGCAAAGTCTATGACCTCTTGACCAACCCGAAAATCGTCGCTTACGTCAAAGACCTGCTGGGGGAAAATGTCATCGCCTGGGGTTCGCACTTTTTCTGCAAAATGCCCCACGATGGAAAATCGGTCGCCTGGCATCAGGACGCCAGCTACTGGCCGCTCTCCCCTTCCAAGGCCGTCACAGTCTGGCTGGCCATCGATGATGCTGACCCGGAAAACGCCAACATGCGGTTCATCGCCGGCAGTCACCATCACGGCCATATGACTTACCGACCGAGCGGCTCCCACGAAGACAACGTGCTCAACCAGACCATCGAAAACGCAGAACAGTATGGCACTCCCGTTGACGATACACTGCAGGCGGGTGAAATATCGATCCACTCCGATCTGCTGCTCCATGGTTCGGAAGCCAATCAGTCGGATCGCAGACGCTGTGGCTTAACCCTTAGATACTGTGCCGCCGACGTCCGGGCCGGTATGGACTGGAACGCTAAAGGCGTCATCGTCTCCGGCTCCGATCCTTCGGGGCACTGGTTAAATCCAAAACGGCCTGAAAACGATTAACTTTCGCACTCGCACCCTGGAATTGACATCTGATGCAAAAATATTACGCGGAAATTTTCGGTACGTTCATCCTGCTGTTCTCGGGCGCAGGAGCGATCGTCACGAATCAGGTCTCCGAAGGGACCGTCACGCATGTCGGTATCGCTCTGGTCTTTGGACTGGTCGTCACCGCCATCATTTATGCGATTGGAGAAATCTCTGGTGCGCATATCAACCCGGCTGTGACAATCGCATTCTGGGTCGGCGGTCGCTTTCCCGGTAAACAGGTTCTCCCCTACATCGTCTGTCAGGTGATCGGCGCACTTGCCGCCTGCATCCTCTTAAGAGTCATCTTCCCCGGCCTCGACAATTACGGCATGACGCGGCCCGCCGGCTCGGACATGCAGTCCCTGATTCTGGAAGGAGTGCTGACCTGGATGCTGATGTTTGTTGTGCTGTGCGTGAGTACCGGCGCCAAGGAGACCGGCATCCTGGCTGGTGTCGCGATTGGTGCGGTCATCGCGCTGGAAGCGATGTTTGCCGGCCCGATCTGCGGCGCTTCCATGAACCCGGCCCGCTCGCTGGCACCAGCACTGGTCAGTAACAACCTGCAGTCATTGTGGCTCTACCTGGTTGGTCCGACTGCCGGCGCGATCCTGGCGGTTCCGTCACTCTGGCTGGTACGCAATAACCGAGACTCACAAACCATTGAAACTTCTGAAGAACCTGTAAGCTGAATGTAAAAGGATCACACACTCGAATATCGCTCGTATCCTGGAGTGCATCAACGTCTGACCAAAACCACAGAGAGGGTTAAACCATGATCAACTGGCAACACATTCTAGTCTGGGGACTCGCTTGTTCCGGATTCGCAGTCTCCCTGGTTTACGCTGAAACTCCCGCACCAACGGGCGATGCTTCCATTGTCTCACCAGATGCAAAACTGGAAGAGCTCTGGGTTGATAAAGGTTTCACCGAAGGTGCCTGCGTCAGCATGGACGGCATCATCTATTTCAGTGACATCAACTTTGCCGGCGGAAAAGGCAAGATCATGGCCTTTGATCCCGCTACGGGTAAGACGACCGTCTTCAGTGCCGACAGCGGACAGAGCAACGGGCTGATGATCAACAAAAAAGGCAAGATGCTCGCCGCCTGTGGTGCCAATAATGGTAAACAGTGCCTGGCACAAATCACAAAGAACGGGAAAGTGAAACCGATTGTCGACAAGTTTGAAGGCAAGAAATTCAATGCCCCGAACGACCTGGTGATTCACCCTAAAGGCTGGGTCTACTTTACCGATCCCCGCTATGTCGGACACGAACCGCTCGAACTCGATCACATGAGTGTGTTTCGCTACGATCCCAAAACCAAAACCGTGCATCGCGCCACCACTGACATCACCAAGCCCAATGGCGTCGTGGTTTCACCCGATGGAAAAACCCTGTATGTCGCAGAGACCGACAACGGTGCCAGCGGCCTGGAAAAAGAACCACCCAAAGAACCCAAACTGCGAATGACGCTCAATGCGTTCCCCATCAAAAAGGATGGATCGCTCGGCAAGAAAAAAATCCTCGCCGACTTCGGCACCAAAGAGACCGGCATTGACGGCATGACCGTCGACGAGAAAGGCAACATCTACGCCGCGTTCCGTGCAGAAAGTCGATTTGGCATTGTGGTCTTTTCACCAGAAGGCAAAGAGCTGGCTTACATTCCAACGCCAAGTCTGCCGACCAACTGCACGTTTGGAATCGGCGATAACGCCTCCACACTTTATATCACCGCGGGAAGTGGCCTGTACCGGATTCCCTGTAAGATCCCCGGATTCCACCCTTCTCTACCCGTCGATAAATAGTCGTTCAGCGGGATTCTTTCAGAGAGACCAGTCGGCCCAGCGCCACCTGCTGGCGAGTGACTTCTTTGAGCACCGTCCACCTGTCTGAACTCTGTGTCTGCAGCAGTTCAGGCAGGTAAGGATTCCGCTGGAAATACATGACGTAACGCGAGACCGGCCGTTCAGATTCAAAGGGAACCAGTTGAATCCCCTTGCGTTTGATCTCTGGTGTCTCCTGCAGCATCTGCAGCCAGGCGGGATGCAGGATCGGTGCAATTTGAATGATACTGTTGTCCGGAACTTCCTCTACAACCTCCGCCAGCAGATCCGCGGTCAGCGAATCCCCCCAGTAGGTCGCTTCCATGCCGAGTTGATCTGCTCCCTTCAATCCCCCTAAGAGCAGACTGTAATAACTCAGCCAGCAGGGGGCATACAACAAAGAACCGGTGAACTGTGTCAGCAACAAAAGAGTCACTGTCACGATGGCAACCTTCTGACGGAAGCGTCGGGTCAACCAGTCAATCACAGTTGTCGCCCCCAGCCCGATTAAAATCGCCAGTAGCGGGAAGACCATCAGAAACAGCCGCACGCCGTCATACACGGTGACACCGGGCAGCGTGAATAAGATCAGAGGCCACAACAGAGACACAAAAAGCAGTAGCCCTGCCGTCGGTCGCTTTGGCTGCTCGGTTTTGAAATCGTGCCAGAGTTTTGTAACACCAAAACCACTGCAGATCAGGAGCCCGACGGGAACCGTGGTCAGCAACATGACCCAGGCATAATGCCAGGGGAGATCGCGGTCGGCATATTTAGTTCCAAAGTACTCTACATACAATGCCGCCCGCCCGGTTGTTCTGCCCAGGTATTCGCTGAGGTGCCCGACTGGATCAAACCAGAGCCACGGCCAGCCGACAAAGAAAACCAGGCACCCCATGCCGCCCCAGCAGAGTAAAGGGAGTAGCGCGTGCTGTCGCCATTTCCAGATCGCCCAGACGATCACGGGAATCGGAATCAGGATGGCTTGAATTTTGGTAAGCAGCGCCAGTCCCAGTAGAATTCCGGTCAGGCAGGCGCGCTTGTTCGTCGGTGCCAGCTCCGTATCCCACCATTGAACAACAGCCAGAACCGCCATCACATAAAACAACGCCGTCGGCATTTCCAGAGCCGCCAGATGAGCATGTCCAAACAGGCGCGGCAGTGCCAGGAGTGAACCGGCGGCGATCAGCGCCCCCGCGTGACCTGCCCGCTTAAAAGTAAACCAGCCCACCAGAAAGACCAGGCAGGCAAAACAGACCGCAGATGCATATCTGCCATAAGTGACGACAAAGGGGCGACCCTCGTCACCCGCCAGTCCGGCTACCGACTCGTGTGCCAGGCCGATCAAAAATCGTCCCAGGGGGGGATGGTCAGGCAGATAGTTAGGATGTTCAAAGATTTCCCGCAGGCTTTCCGGGGCAATAATCCCCAGACCATACACGCGTATCGCCCGTACAAGAAACACGCCCTGCCCGACATTAAAGGGTTCATCTACCGTCATGCCCGGCCCGGGTCCGGTGAAACTGAGATCGTCTGCACAATCCAGCTGAGAGCCCACCAGTAAAAACGACAGTCCCGCCAGCAACAGATACCAGAAGAGGGCAGCAGGTCGCCTTGGGGCAATCGATTCGGGGGAAGGCTTGTCTTGTTTCATACCCGTCATTATGCAGAAAGTCGGCGCGTAAAAAAACCCGACCAAGAGTTTGACCTCTTGGCCGGGTTTAGTCGTTCACGCAAACCAGCAAATCCCTTTGCGATTGTTCTGGTTGTCCAGTGGGTCGCTCTCTCGACACCGTCCATAATATCGAGAACTATGCGGCCCTGGCAAAATCACCTTAAGGCATTCCTGCCCGGTCTATTAGGCGATCTGCTTTTTACGTCCAACCAAGGTCCGAATCCGTTCGGCCAGTAATGCTGCGTCAAATGGTTTCCGGAAAGTTTCGTTGAACAATGTTCTGTCGAAACCGCTGGCGTTGTCTTCATCGCTCAGCAGGGCAATCAGAACAGAGTCTGTGTAGTCTTTGTTTCTTCGCAGGTTCTGAGCGATCATCAGAGCTTCATTGCGACCCATTGCGAAATCAACGATGACGCAGTCGGGGTGCAGTGATTCAGCCTGGATACCAGCTTCAAAACCACTCACGGCGTATTCAATCTTGAAATCTTCAGTTGCCATCAGATCGTCAAGGCTTGCACGAACCTGAGTGTCAGCACCAACGAGCAGTAATTTGCCCATGGCTTCGTCTTCCAGTTCGCCTAGCGGCATACCGTGTTCTTTAAGAAATCGAATAAGGTGCTCACGTGGGATTCGTCGGTCCTGAGAACCGGGGATCCGGTATCCTCTCAGACGGCCGGAGTCGAACCACTTACTAACCGTGCGGGGTGCAACCTTACAGATCTTTGCTACTTGGCCAGTAGTGAAGATCGTTTTCATTGCGGGCTCTCCAATCACATGCTTGGCAAATCTATTCGAAGAAAGGTTACTTTTCTTCTGCTTTAACCCCCACTACTTTTCGCGGCTATCCTGGCCAGTCAGTTTCAAGTTGTAACCTGAGTAGTCTTGGGTTGGGGTTTGTTTCAGGAGACAGCATCTCCAGAAACTGTTTCAATATGCCAATCTTTAATTTTAAGGAAATTTGGGATCTGGTACGTAATACTTTTTGGGGTTGGACTGAATGACAATCGCAATACCATTCAGATCAGTTCGTCAGACTAGATCCATCTTGTCCTCTCCCCCCTTACAGACAATTGAAGGGATTGAACCCGTCAAACTGATGTTGACTGGTTCGACGTGGTTTTTACGTCTTTCCGGTTTCAACCGTCTGCCCTAATTGCATCGACGAAACTGGAGTGAGGACTTTAAGTTCTTTGACAAGAGAGAGTGCAGTACGGACAGAGACACTGGGATTAACTGGCAGGGAAGAATCAATGGTGAGGAATATCTGGCCGTAATCCTCTATAATTCAGGCACTTAAATCGCTTGTGAGAAACACTTAAGATATGAACCAAATTTCTGCAGGCACTTGAATTTTTCACACAGGTTTCCGGCTTTTTTCCGGCCTGTCGCCCGGGAGAGGGCGGATAATCGTTAGGACAACAGTGACCGGCAGCAGGTTCAAACTGATTGCACCCGTCTTATCTATTACGACGGAGATGCCGGTTTGTGTTGGAGGTATTTCTAAATCTACTAAACGATCGTCTCTGTCAGGAATACTCCTGAAAACCCCTTTTTCGCTTGCCCTGCCACAGATGTCTCGTCTAAGATCAATGCACTTTTCCAGCCAGCCCGACCGGAACTTCAATTCTTTATGAATTGCAGATCACCAGGGCAAGCAGATCTTTTTTCCATTCATTACGATTCAGTGATCTCTGAAAGTCGACTTCTGTTTCTGATTCCAGCCAACTCAATCCGGAAATAATCCACGCACTATGGCGCAGTCACTCCAAGAATATGCTGAATGGTTAGCCAGTCGCGACGACCTGATCTGGCCCGTCGCGCCGGAACTGGTGGTTCCCAAAGCCACCCCCTTCCTGAAACCTTTACCGGGAATCAAAGCGGTCACCTTCAGCGTGTACGGTACATTACTCCATATCGCTGACGGCAGCCTGCTGTTCGATCATGAACAGCAACTCAGAATGCAGATTGCCCTCGATAAGACCATTAAAGAGTTCAATATGTGGAACAGCATGTCCCGCAAACCGGGTGCGCCCTGGGAATACATGCTCACACAATATCGTAACCTGCTCGAAGACCAGCAGATTTCCAGCAAGACTGCCAAAGGCGAAAAACCGGAAATCAATTCCGTTGAGCTCTGGAAACAGCTCATCATGCGGCTGCAGAAGAACGAATATTCGTTCGACGAATCCTTCTATGGAAACCTGGATGACTTCAGTCTGAAAGTGGCCTACTTCTTTCATGCGTCACTGCAGGGCATTCAACCGATGCCTGAAGCTTTAGCGACACTTGAAGAATTAAGTAAACGGGGTAAAAAAATTGCATTATTCGCCGATGCACAACCTTTCACATTGGTTCACCTATTGCGGGGATTAAGCCTACAAGGTAAACTGCCGCCACTTTCCGAGCTCTTTACTCAGGAATGTTTTTGTTTGTCCTGTCGTGAAGAAGTCCGTAAACCATCAGCGTCTCTCTACGAGAAGCTGCTCGAACGATTTGAACAGTCAGGGATCGCTCCAGAAGAAATTCTGCACGTGGGAACCCGCATCGAAGACGATCTGGCGATTGCCCGAAACTTCGGAATGAAAACGGTATTGTTCGCCGGCGATTCACTCAGTGTGCATGCCAGTAAAGCGCAAGTCCGCCATTCAGACACAAAACCTGACAGATTGATCACCAGTTTAGGCCAGTTAACAGAAATCCTCGATTAACATTGTTTCCGGTTTTTGTTAGTATCTCGGCTTGATCACGAATAAATGTAGCCTGTTTCAGCAGACAGATGGCCAGGCTTTCACATACATCACCTTGTAAAACCATTTCATATCGATAATGGCCCCTGCCAGGGAACAAGGGCCGTTTTAAATATTGATGACCCTAATGGAGAATAGAGACCATGCCTCCCAAGTTGCTTTATGGTGGAATCGACTTTGATTTTGACAACCCCATGTTCGGAATTGAAGAGATCAGGGAAATTAACCCTCAGCGATTTGAGATGGAACAGCTTTCCGGAATCGTGCATGTCGACAGGGAAAATCATGGAATCGTCGGCTTTAAAGACATTACCGAAAATGAATTCTGGGTCCGGGGACACATGCCCGGCTTCCCCTTAATGCCTGGCGTGATTCTCTGTGAATGTTCGGCGCAGCTTGCCGGATTCTATGCCCGCAAGTACAAACTGCTGGGCGGCGATTTTCTCGGGTTCGGCGGAATGAACGATGTCCGCTTCCGCAGCCCCGTCTTTCCGAATCAACGATTAGTCATCATGGCCCAACTCGCCCGGATTCGTGCCGGCAAACGTGCCGAATTCAACTTTCAGGGGCTGGTCGGGGACAGCATGGTCTTCAGCGGCCAGATGATTGGCGTGCCGATCGACAAAAATCAGGAAATCCCCGGCTCAGACGGAGCCTGATGCGAGCATATCTGATCTCCCGGGACTCGATTCGCCATGAGTCCGGGAGTTCAGTCTTTTATTACAGGCTGCGATCGGATCGGGTCGCGTGATTTCCACAACGAACCGTTGATTCACTGCGCGCCGCGGAATCGTCAAAGCTCTCGAACAGGACTTTGACTATTCATCATCTGCCGGTGGTTCGATACCGAAATCTACGATCGAAAGCAGGGCTTCAAACGGAATATTGCGCTTCGCAAAATTCGCTGCGCCCCCCTGCAGACGGTCCACAACACCCAGCGCTTTGACCACTTCACAGCCGAACTCTTCTGCCCGATCTACCGACAGCAGGGCACTGCCTGCAGTCGTAATCACATCATCCACGATCACGACTTTGTCGCCAGGCTTCACAGGGCCTTCGACATACTTGATCGTGCCATGCCCCTTGGCTTCTTTTCGAACCATGAACCCATTCAGGGCTCTCCCCTGCTCGGCAGCAATTGCCAGCACGCCGGCAACAATCGGGTCGGCTCCTATCGACATGCCGCCAATCGCGTCGAATTCGGTATCGCCCAGCAGTTCCAGAAGACCGGCAGAGACCATCCGCAGTCCATGTGAATGCAGGACCACCTGCTTGCCATCCAGGTAATAGGTGCTCTTCTTACCTGAAGCCAGAGTGAAATCGCCGAACTTTAAAGCCCGCTCCCGAAACAACTCGATCAGTTTTTCCCGATCATACATGAATGCTCTGTCCCTAACCTGAATGTGTGACGTTATCGAATGCCTATCCTGACTGCGCACGTCCCATGACTGCGCTTCAATCCGGGTTGGCCACACGTATTCTACAGGCTTGAATTCAACATTCAAACGGACCGCAGGCCCAGAATACCCGAAATCGTGTTTATTACATTGTTGCATGCAGCAAACAGATCACGGGTCGCTGGTTAGAGAACAGATTCTCCCTGTATCTCAGGGACGGATCACCACTTCCGAGCCGATGCCGAGCAGGTCATAAACTTCTGCAACATGCTCATTCAACATCCGCACGCAGCCTTTCGATTCTGCTTTGCCGATGGAAGCCGGGTCAATTGTGCCATGAATCCCATAACTGTCGCCGATATCAATCCAGCGTTCTCCCAGCGGATTGGAGGGATCATCATTGGCAATCACACCGTCAGGACCATAGTAGACAGGATCAACGAGTTTGTCTTTCACCAGAAACTTACCGGTTGGCGTCGAGTGATCTTTCCCGGTTCCAATCGAATACCTGCGAACAAAGTAACCATGAGCGTGTACGGTTAACGTAAAGTCACTCAAATCCACAAACGCATTGAAGGGACCTTTGATCACTTTCAATTTCTGCCCCGGTCTGATTTTCACGGGATCAATCTGATTCAGTTTCGCCAGGTATTCCCAGTTGATCTTATAATCTTTCGCGACCTTGCGAAGCTGATCGCCGGGTTGAATTTCATAAGGCGTCATGAAGTGAGGCTGGGGTGAAAAATAGATCAACCGTGCCGTTTCTTCGATACGTGATTTGATCACGGGATACAGTTCAGGTTGTGCCCAGTAGATCTTGGAGAGGGCTTTATGCGCTTCGAGGATCTTCCGCTGCTGAATCAGTTCATCAATGGCAATCAGATCGGGAATTTCCTGCTCTGCCGGGCTGGCACCAATCTCTTCTTTATAGCTCGCATGTTTGGCGGTTTTAATGACAGGTTCGCTGGCGCGTTTAATTCCTTCCGGTGGTTGAAACTGGCGAGGCGCACGCGGGTCAACCGTCTGCCGCTCGGTCATCTCCGGCTGTTCCTGCTGCAGAGGCCGTGCTGACTGTTTAAACTGCTCCGGTCGTTTAAACAGTTGTGGCTCTAATGATTCGTTTACGGGAGAATCAACGGTGGTTTCCGCTTCAACAACCTGCCCGCTCATTGTCCGTTTATAAATCCGTGGAAGTTCAATATCGCGGGTTTTGTAGGCACGCTGATTATCATTTCCTTCAGGCAATGCTTCTGCCGGTGGCTCAGATTGTGCGATAATCGTTTCGTTGGACAGAATCGGCTCAGCTTCGTCGGTCTCCGACTCTGTTTGAGTGACCGCCTGCTGCTCTTCTTCATGCAGCGCACCCGTGGGAGCACTGCTCACCTGAAAAGGGAGCAGATCATATTTCCAGGCAGCGGTTCCCAGAATCCCCAGTCCGGCAATCATGATAAAACGAAAGGGAGTAATCAATCGGCCCCGGTTACGACTTCGCATCTTGTCTTCTTCCTTGATTCACAATCCATCCGTGTATTGGTTACAATCAGAGAGGCGGAACTATAACAAATCCGTTCGATTAAGCCTACGGCGATCTCGCGAAATTCGACTTGAGTATCCTGAGACGTAAGTCTTATATTAATAATTGTTTAAGATAGAACCGCTGCACACCACCGATCGGCGGGAATTACAAACTTTCGACAAAACAACCCTAGTCAACAAGACCCTTATTGCATAACATTTGCAAAAACAAATACGATATTTTGCCGTCTGCTCTGCCAGACCGCTTTCTCTGCCCAACAATCGAGGTCAGTATGTCTCTGCTGCTGGAAAATGTGAAAAAGAGTTATCGCGAGCCCGATGGCTCCACGCTTCCGATTCTGGATATCGAGCGATTTGAAATCAAAGACAAAGAACAGGTCGTCCTGATCGGCGAGAGTGGCTCCGGGAAATCGACACTGTTAAATGTCATCTCCGGCATCACTGCCGTCGACAGCGGAAAAATCACCATTGCCGGCACCGAGATCGCTTCGATGGCCGAAGTCGTCCGCGACCGCTTCCGGGCCGAACGCATTGGCTTTGTCTTTCAGACGTTCAATCTGCTGCCGGCATTTTCTGCACTGGAAAACGTACTGCTGGGTATGAGCTTCTCCCGCAAAAAACCGAGTCGCGAACGGGCGAAAGAACTGCTGGCACTCGTCGGACTGGAGCACCGCCTCAATCATCACCCCAAGCAGATGTCAGTGGGTGAACAACAACGCGTCGCTGTAGCCCGGGCACTGGCCAATCAACCCCGACTGCTGCTGGCAGATGAGCCGACGGCTAACGTTGACATCGCCAATCAGCAGACGATTTTAGAGTTACTCCGCGACGCCTGCACCCAGAATCAGATCGCCATGCTGCTGGTCACCCACTCACAGGAAGTCGCGAAACAGTTTGAGCGAGTGGAGACGTTGACGGAATTCAACAAAGTGCATGCCCGCGTCTGACAGCTGCGATAAGCCACGGTAACATTCATCATTCTTCTTTTGCGAACAAAGTAATCTCTCTAATGAATACTCTGACGATAGCCTGGAAAAGTATCCGACAACGCCGCATCGCTTCTCTACTGACGGCTTTGAGTGTTGCCCTGGGTGTCACGCTGATGATCTCTGTCCTGGTCATTAACGGCGTCATCGATCGCATGTTCAATCAGACTGCCAGCGGTTACGATCTGATTGTCGGCCCCAAGGGGAGTGCACTGCAACTGGTGTTGAATACGGTCTTCCGGGTCGGAGCTCCGATCGAAAATCTGCCTTACCGCTATTACACCGAGCTGCAGAAAGACCCACGCGTCAAAGAAGCCATTCCGTTCGCCATCGGCGACGTGACCCAGAAAGGGGGCTTCCCGATTGTTGGCACTATCCCCCGCTACTTCGCACTGGAATACATTCCCGGTCGCCATTTCCGCATCAACAAAGAGGGAAAGTTTCTGCCGGGCACCTGGGATTCAGTCATCGGTTCTGCCGTTGCCAAACAGAATAACTGGAAGATGGGGGACGAGTTCAGTCTGATTCATGGTTCCGCAGAAAGCGGACACGTGCATGATGAGAAATTCAAAATCGTCGGCATCCTGGCACCAACGGGAACTCCCAACGACCGGACCGTCTTCGTCAACCTGCGCGGCTTTTATCAGGTCTCCGGTCACGAGAAACCACTGGAAGAAGCCATCCGCCGCGAAGCCGCCTTCTTCGGCGAAAAAGTGGATGAAGAAAAACTGAAAGCCCAACTGAAAGAAAGTGCAGAACACGATCACCATGATCACAGCGGACACGATCACGGTCATGACCACGGCCATGAAGTTCCCGATGCTCAGAAAGAAGTCACCGCGATCCTCGTGCAGATGAAAGGGGACCGCCTGCGCGGGTTCTCCTCCATCAAGTTTCAATCGGAGCTGAAAGAAGGCAATCAGGCACAGGCCGTCAACCCGATCCAGCAGATCAGCTGGTTGATGACGAATATCGTAGGCAACATCAGAACCATGCTCATCGTGTTGACGTCGTTGATCATTGTTGTTTCCGGAGTCGGCATTTTCGTGAGCATCTATAACTCCATGTCCGACCGTAAAAGAGAAATCGCCATCATGCGTGCCCTGGGTGCAGGCCGCGCAACCGTTTTTGCGATCATCCTCTCTGAATCGGTCCTGCTCTGTCTGGGGGGTGGCATCCTGGGAATGATTCTGGGCCACGGTCTGGTCTTTATCGCCGCACCGATTATCGAAGCCCGCAGCGGCCTGTTGATCGATCCTTTTGCTTTCAGTTCCACCGAACTGATCCTGCTGCCAATTCTTGTGGTTCTGGCATCCCTGGTCGGATTCATCCCCGCCATGACTGCCTACCGCACCGACGTTGCCAGCACCTTAAGCGATTGAGCATCACTTTTTCACCAGAGTACACTCCGTCTGAAATACGGCTATGAATAGAAAAGAACGCCCTGCTGCCCCAGGCAGCGTGTTCTTCATCCATATTTCATACCCGCCTCACTCGCACTTCATGCTGTGTCTTTACACTACCTGTCATTACAGACACCTGAAAATGACAGCCTCTTTCGTACTGACGCCGCATGCGATTTCAATCCGCTTACATCTCGACGCGTCTGGAACAGAGCAATCGAGGTGTCCTGACCGCCTGGTCTGTGGTGGCTGCATTTACCACTTACTTCTGCATGTACGCATTTCGGAAACCGTTTACCGTGGCACAGTACGAAGACCTCGTCTTCTGGGGCATCGGGTATAAAGTCATTCTACTGTTTGCCCAGGTCAGCGGTTATGCCCTCTCTAAACTGATCGGCATTAAAGTCATCTCGGAAATGACACCACACCGACGGGCGGCCATGATTCTGACTCTGATCGCGATTGCCCATCTCGCGCTGCTCCCGTATGCGATTGCCCCGTACTGGTTGAAGCCGGTATTTCTTTTCTGTAACGGCTTACCACTGGGAATGGTGTTTGGCTGTGTCTTCGCATTCCTGGAAGGGCGACGGGTAACCGAAGCGATGGCCGCCGGCTTGTGTGCCAGTTTCATCATGGCTTCCGGCACCGTCAAGTCGGCAGGTGCGATTCTGATGCAGTCCTATGGCGTCTCTGAATTCTGGATGCCCTTTCTCACCGGCGCCCTGTTCTGGCTCCCCCTGTTAGCCGGAGTCTGGATGCTGGAACAGATCCCTCCCCCCAGCGAACTGGATGAGACAGCCCGCTCGAAACGTTCTCCCTTTAATGGAACCGAACGCAGACAGTTTTACTCCCGCAATGCACTGGGATTAAGTGTTTTGATTCTGCTCATGGTCTTACTCACCATCTTTCGCAGTGTGCGCGACGACTATGCTGCTGAAATCTGGTCGGGATTCGGAGTCGAAAAGCCACAGATTTTTGCCCAGTCTGAATTCGTGGTCGCCATCGTCGTCATCGCCTTAAGCGCGGTCGTCGTGTTTATCGGCGCTAACTATCGTGCCTTTCTGACAGGCATGATCATGGTCGGTCTCGGCTTCGGGTGTGCGCTGGCGACAACCCTCTCTTACTGGGGAACCATTGCCTGGACAGAAGCAGCCGCGTTCCAGTTCATGGTGCTGATCGGCATCAGTCTGTATGTGCCTTATGTCCTGTTTCATACCACCATCTATGAACGGGTCATCGCCATGATCCGCGACAAAAGCAACGTCGGATACCTGCTCTATCTTGGAGATTTTGCAGGTTACATCAGCACGGTGATCCTGATGGTCATCGTCAATCTAATCTTTCAGAAGAACCTGGATTTCGTGGCCCTGCTGTTCTGGCTGGCGCTCATCATCTCCCCCCTCTCCATCGCAGGAACGCTGGTCGTCATCTGGTATTTCCGCCAGAAACAGACAGTCAGTGAAACCGGACCTTTGCTGGAACAGGAACCCGAAACCAGCCTGACCCCCAATACAGGTATTGTATCATGAACACAATTCTGAACGCCTCCCAACTCGACCGCTGGTATCAGACCGGCTATCTCAAAATTCCCGGTTTTCTCTCAGCATCGGAAACGGAGAATCTGCGCGAGTGGGTGGAAGAAATCAGCGACTGGCCAGCCGACCCTGAAAAATGGATGCACCACTTTGAACAGACTCCGTCTGGCGTGCGGCCCGCGCGCACGGAATACATCCTGGCCTATCATCCCGGCATTCGACAATTGCTCACGCTGGGTAAAATTCCCGATTGTGCCAGCGAGTTAATGGGGGAAGCGGCAATCCTGTATAAGGAAAAAATCAATTACAAATATCCGGGAGGTGGTGGCTATGCTGCCCATCAGGATGCCCCCGCGTATGAATTCATCCGTAACCATATCACCTGTTCTATCGCCGTCGATCCTGCGACTCCCGAAAACGGCTGCCTCTTCTTTGCGCCCGAACTGCATCAGCAGGGACTGCTGCATCTGGATAAAAATGGCTGCATCGACACGGAATACGCTGAGACCCTGGACTGGGAACCGGTTCCCATGCAGCCGGGAGACGCGCTGTTCTTCAGTTCCTATGCGCCGCATAAAAGTCCCCCCAACGAAACGCAGCAACCGCGCCGAACGTTATACCTCACGTATAACGCCCGCTCGGAAGGAGACCTGCGAGAGGAATATTACGCCGACAAACGACGTTCGTTCGCCGAGGCTGATACAACAGGCGGCGAGAAACTGAAAATCAGTAAAATTGGTCATTTTGATGGAAAGCCAGCGCAGCAGATATGAAAGAAAAAATTGAACTCTCACTCTGTTATGTCTTATCGCTCTCTAAAACTCCCAGTGAAAGAGTGACTGCCCTCTTCGAATTGATGCAGGATCACGGGCAGAGTTTTTACGACGAAGCGGTCACCCAACTGGAACATGCTCTCCAGGCAGCCCATCTCGCGAAAAAAAGTCATGCGACCATGGAGCAGATCACCGCAGCTCTGCTGCATGACATCGGCCACTTCCTGATGGACGAACACGACGAGCAGAACAACTTCCTCGCGGAAGACTGGCAGCACGAAACCGTCGGTGCGCAGCAGCTGGCCCCCTTCTTCGGCAAGGCGGTTACAGAACCCATTTTTCTGCATGTTCCGGCAAAACGCTATCTGTGCACAGTTAATGCGGACTATTTCAACGGTCTTTCCCGCGCCTCTCAGCGAAGTTTTGAACTCCAGGGGGGACTGATGACTGTCGACGAAATTGCAGATTTCGAACAGAATCCGTTTCATCACACCGCTGTTTTACTCAGACGCTGGGACGACGGTGCCAAGGTCAAAGGGCTGAAAGTGCCCGGACTGCAGGAATATCACAAAGAAGTGGAAAGCTGTCTGGAGCATGCCTGATCTCTGTCCCTGCAGACAAATTTGAAATCCTGTACAGAAGGGGCATCAGAAACGGGCACCGTGCTAATTATCATAAACTATTATGATTATGTGCCTTATGACGCAGTTTATTCCCCACACTGCACCGTGATTCTTAAGATTCATAAAAATTCAACAAAAAACAGCCTGATTACGTATATACTGAGGGAGTCGGTACGCACTCAGCGTCAATTCCAGACGAAAGCCGGGGATCGTCGTTTTCTTTGCGCGAAGGCGCGCTGCCTGGCGACAGGCTGCGTGATTTCTCTGGTTTTCTCTACGATTTCAGGGGTGCTCTCGACCCGCTAGCATGATATGATAAAGAGAGAAGCCGTATACACTCCGGCCGAGATCGTCTCCGGGGTCATGGTTGCTGATTTTGTTATTTTTCTATCTCTGATTTCTGCTGATATTTTGAAAGGCCTTGCAAGATGTCGCAAGTTCTTGATGGTTCGAATCAATCGCTGGAAAACCCTGCTGACTTTCAGGACGAATTTTCCTACAAACCCGTTCCCCCGACCGCCGTCGTAGGATTGGGTCTTGGTCTGTTTTCCTTTATCGCACTGTTCGGCATTATTGGTCTGGGTATTGCCGTCACTGGTATTGCTGTTTCACTGATCAGCCTCTGGAATATCAAACGTTCCTCTGGTGAACTCGGTGGCAGAATGGTGGCCTCTTCCGGACTGGTGCTCTCAGGCTTCTTTCTGGTCAGTGGCATCGGTTACCAGTCCTTTGTTTATGCCAACGAAGTGCCGGAAGGTTATCACCGTCTGAACTTCAGCAGTGACATCTCAGCCAAAGGTTTCGTCACCAAAGATGGCGTCCAGAGTGTGAACCCGGATGTGCTCAAACTGGACAAGCAGAATATCTTCCTCAAAGGCTACATGTATCCCACCGGTAATACCAAAGACCTCAAGAGCTTCATCCTGGTCAAAGATAACGGCCAATGCTGCTTCGGCGGACAGCCCGACGTCAAAGACATGATCCTTGTGGAAATGCAGGGAGACAAACGGGCTGACTTTTATGCAGGCCTCGTCTCTGTCGCGGGAGAGTTCCTGGCAGAAGCTCCCACCACTGCAGGAGATTTACGCCCCGTATACCAAATGAAGGGAACCCACTTTGAACAGGCTCGAACTTCTTACTGATCAAGAGGAGAGCCTATTCAATTTCGATTCTGAAACCTGGAAAGAAAACCAAATTCGCGTTCACTGTTTATCTGAATGGCTCAGGTTGATCATCAGTCTGAGCCATTATCAACTTTGTCAGGAAGTTGGTGCAACCACCCGATCATCAGGAGATTGATCACGTGCAGGCCCACCTGAATCCTACCCGACCGTTTTGTTTCACACTCATTCTTTTCATCCTGGGCAGTCTGTCTGTCATTGTCAGCGGGTGTTCTTCATCTGACTCGACCGATTACAGGCAGTTCAGCGAAAAGATTGATCACGACCGTTCTCCGTCTGATACCACACCTGTAGAAGCAACTGCTGATGCAGCACCTGAGCAAAAACCGGTCGAACCGGCGGCCCAGGTAGAAACATCTGCCACCGCTCCTGTGAAACCGGAAGTACCGGCTGCTCCTTCAGAAGAGACAACCACTGAAGCCGCCAAATCAGATTCACCTGTTTCGTCACCCGCTGAGAAAAACGCCTCCACCGATCACTCTTTGCCCGTTGTAGCACAGAGACCCGACCCCAAAAAACGGGCGCTGACAAAAGAAGAAGTGGCACAGGAAAAAATCGCCAGTGAGCCACGGGAAGTGAAAATCCTGGTCAAAGACCGCTCTTTCCGGACAACCTCTCCCGAAAACGCACTCCTCGTCAACTACGACGATCTCGATTTACTCAAAGTCATGAACATGGAACCGGTCACTCCCCGGGCTCCCGAACTCATGCCGGAATGGCTGAAAAACCTGGATGGAAAACGCATTCGGATTCGCGGGTTTATGTATCCTCCCTTTCAGCAGACAGGCAATGAATACTTTCTGCTCGCACGGGATAATCAGATTTGCTGCTTCGGTAAGAACCCGAAAATCTACGATCTGTTCCCGGTCATTATGCGGGAAGGTGTCACCGCCGACTATATTCTGAATCGCCCCTTTGACGTTGTCGGCGTATTCCACATCAACGCGGTAAGCTTTGACGGAGAACTCGAACGCATCTACACGATTGACGATGCCATCGTCATTGATAAATAATGAAGTAGTACTTTACAAATAACGAACTCCCTTCGTTTCACCAATAATTGAAATCTACCGCCACGAGGTTCGGCACATGACTGGTCTGACAAAGCATTTTAATAATCGCGTATTCCTGGCTCTCATTTGTGGCCTGATCATATTCGCACAAACACCGGCCCTCACTGCCTGCCCTTTCTGCTCTGCACCGTCACTCACATTGACCGAACAGCTTTCACAGTCTGATGTCGCCGTTCTGGCACAATGGACGGAAGCCGAAAAAGGGACGCTGGAAAAAGCCGGCAAGACCGTTTTCGAAGTCAAAGAAATCGTGCGGCAGTCTGATAAAGACAAACTCAAAGTCGGCGATCAGATCACAATCAACCGACATCGCCCGGGCAAAAAAGGCAACCTGTTTCTCCTGCTGGGAACCAAAGGCGCGGAAGTCGACTGGGGGGATCCTATCGAAGTCACCGAAACCAGCTTTCACTACATTTCACAGGCCCCTGCTCCGGAAGAAAAAACATCCAAACGACTCAAGTACTTCCTGAAGTTTCTGGAATATCCCGACCAGATGATCTCCAACGATGCTTATGCAGAATTTGCCAATGCACCGTACGAGGAGATCACGCCCCTTTCCAAAGAAATGCCGCGCGAAAAAATCCGCAAATGGATCATCAACCCTGACACTCCTGTCACCCGCATCGGGCTCTACGGTCTGCTGCTCGGACTCTGTGGCACCGGGGAAGACGTCTCCTTCATGGAACAGAAAATCAATGAACCCACCAAAGAATTCCGCCTGGGCATTGATGGCGTCATTTCCGGCTATCTGCTGCTGACCGGTGCGGACGGACTGGATAAAATTGATGAAACCAAATTCGTCCCCAAAGATATCGCGTTCAGCGAAACCTACGCTGCCATGCAGGCCCTGCGATTCATGTGGACCTATGGTGATGGCCGAATCGACAAAGAGCGTCTGCGAAAATCCATGCGACTGCTGCTGGATCGTCCCGAACTGACCGATCTGGTCGTCGCCGATCTGGCCCGCTGGGATGACTGGTCTGTCCTGGATCGTCTGATGGACATGTATGGCACCGGAGACTACGACATCCCCTCGATCAAACGGGCCATCGTACGCTACCTGCTCGTTGCATCAAAAGGTAAGAACAAAAAAGGAGGTGGTCCTGATGCAGCCACCGCCGAAAAAGCAAAAAAACTGCTCGACAAACTGCGTAAAGAAGACCCCAAAACCGTCCAGAGTGCAGAACGGTTCTTCTTCCTCAAATAGAGGCTGAGTGAAACAGCGCTCGCGGGATGACAACTGGAAGTCATGAATCTCCTCAATCAGCCGAAGGATCGGTGATGAACGTGCGAAAACGAACTGAAGTCAAGCACTGTGGTATTTTTATCCTCTGCAGTTTACTGCTGGCCTTAAAAGTAACGACGCTGGAGGCCTGCCCGTTCTGTCCGGGTCCCTCCACCACGCTTTCCCGACAGCTGGAACTCGCGGATGTCGCGATCCTCGGCCAATGGTCGAGCGCCAAGCTGGGGACGCTTCAGAAAGCGGGACAGACCAGCTTCGTGATCTCAGAAGTGCTGCATCAACCACGTAAGAGCACTCTGAAAGTCGGTGACCAGATTACTCTATCGCGTCACTACGCCGGCAAACCGGCCCAGCAGTTTTTTCTGACGGGAGCCCGCGGCATCAGTCTGCACTGGAACGAACCGGTGGCGATGACCAGTGCCAGTATTCATTATTTAAAACAGGCCCCTTCGCAGAAAATGGAGACGAGTCACCGTCTCCGCTATTTCCTGAACTATCTGGAACACCCGGACCCGATCATCGCCAACGATGCCTTTGCCGAATTCGCGAATGCCCCTTTCGAAGCAGTCACCCCCCTGGCGGAAGACCTGCCTCGCGAAAAACTTCACAGCTGGCTGGAAAACGAGAACACCCCCGTTCCCCGACTGGGTCTGTATGGTCTGCTGCTTGGTCTATGCGGTCAGGAGCCGGACATCCAGTTCATGGAAGCAAAGATCCTTGAGCCGGCACAGGGAATCCGAATGGGTATCGGCGGTCTGATGTCCGGTTACCTGATGCTGACAGGTTCTGCCGGCCTGGACAAAATCGATAAATCCAAGTTCCGGGATAAAATGGCGGCCTTCAGTGAGACGTTTGCCGCGATGCAGGCACTCTCTTTCATGTGGACTTTCGGAGAGGATAAGATTGAGAAACGCCGCCTGAATCAGTCAATGCGACTGCTGCTGGAACGCCCCGAACTGGCCGATCTGGTCATCGCGAATCTGGCGCGGTGGGAAGACTGGACCGTCATGGAGCGCCTGGCCGAATTGTACGGTGCCAAAGACTATGATGTACGTTCGGTTAAAAAAGCCATCATCCGCTATTTCCTGGTGGCTTCGCTTGTCCCGCCGACCAGAGCAGGTGGAAATGATATAGAAACATCCCGCAAAGCAAAGCAGTTCCTCGAACTGCTGCGTCTGACAGACCCTCAGACAATCCGGAGTGCAGAACGATTCTTTCAGCCACCCCGGTGATTAGCAGGCATTTCGTTTTTTCTCCATGGGAACGTTGTCAGCTGATATCTTCTTCCGCTAGAGTAACAGTACCCGTTTTACCCTGTCCGTGCACTGTTTTTAGAGAAGAATACCGATCATGCCTCGTGTCATCTGTACTGCCAAAATGTGTGAATTCGGCCCGCATTTCGAAATCCTGCAGGCCGCCGGTTTTGAAGTCGACACGGTTCCCACAGATGTTGATCTCCGTAAAGAACCACACCGCGTGGTCGAACAGGTTCAGGGTTACGATGCCATCCTCGCCGGTGCCGAAGTCTATTCCCGCGAAGTACTGGAACAGCTGCCCGAACTGAAAGTCATCTCCCGTTACGGAGTCGGCTTCGATGCCGTCGATCTGGCTGCCGCCGATGCGCAAAACATTGTGGTCACCATCACACCCGGTGTGAATCATCACTCCGTCGCAGAACAGGCATTCGCTTTACTCATGGGCATCGCCCGCATGACACGCACTCAGGACCGCGCCGTTCGCAGTGGCGAATGGGAACGGGCTTTAACTCCACGCGTCTGGGGCAGCACCATCGGCATCGTCGGCCTGGGTCGCATCGGTCAGGCTGTCGCGACCCGCGCCATCGGTATGGGCATGCATGTACTGGCTTACGATCCATTCCCCAACGAAGAATTCGCCAAAGCACATCAGATCAAAATGCTCGGCCTGGAAGAACTGCTGAAACAGTCAGACTATGTCACTCTGCATCTGCCCGTGACTCCCGATACCGTCGACCTCATCAACCGGGATACCCTGGCCATCATGAAACCGGGATCCGTGCTGATCAACACAGCGCGCGGGGGACTGGTTGACGAAGATGCATTGGTGGAAGCACTGGAATCGGGGCATTTACGGGCGGCGGGACTCGATGTTTTCAAAAAAGAACCATTGCCTGTTGAAAGTCCCCTGATCAAACTGGAAAATGTACTATTAAGCTGTCACACAGGTGGACTCGATCAGGAATCACATCGGGACGCCTATGCGATGGCGGCTCAGAACATCGTCAAACTGCATCAGGGTGAATGGCCCGTAGAGTGTGTTGTCAATCTGAAAGAGACGACTGGCTGGAAATGGTCCTGATCATTCAATTACCTGACCTGGCGCAGCACAACCAGTCTGAGCAATACACTATTTGTATTACGGTCAGTCCCCTACACCGCTTTCATGTATAAAAACTGGACGAATCCATTATGACAGCTCCTCACTCCAGTTTTTTAAAAATCAGTCCTCAGATTTCTGTCTTACCATTAATTCATGGCAGTGGTGACTTTGCAATCGAAGTCCGTCGCGTGATGCTCAACAATGAGTTTGACTGCCTGGCGGTGCCGCTACCCCCCTCATTCCAGGAGAATGTCGAACGCGCCATCACCTTTCTGCCCAGTATTACCGCTGTGGTACAGGAAGAACCTCCGATCTCAGGTTCCGCCCCCTGGGAAGAAGAGGATGACGATGAAGATGTGCAACGACTCTGCAGCTATGTGCCCATCGATCCCTGTCAGGGTGTGATCGCTGCACTCCGCATCGCCATGATGGAACACATCGATCGGCATTTTATTGATCTGGAAACACAGCGGTTCGAAAGTATTTCCGCCTCACTGCCTGACCCCTATGCGCTAAAAAAAGTTCCCCTGGAAAAATTTGCTGCTGCGGTCTTACCGGCTCTGAATAAGCTTCCCGATGGACAGCCGCTCAATCGCTGTGTGATGATGGCACATCGACTCCGGGAACTGGAAAAGAAATACAAGTCGATTCTGCTGGTCTGCTCGCTTTCCGACTGGCCCTGGATCCACGATGCCTATATTGACCAGCAGCCTCTGGAAGTCGAAGATGAAGAGGTCAACGAAACCACCATCTATACCGCTGACTCGGAAACCCTGTTGTTTATGCTCGGCGAGCTCCCTTACATCACGGGTCTCTACGAAGCCGCCCGCTCTGAACTGGAAGATGACGAAAATCTCTCGGTAGACGGGATCAAAGAACTGGCGCTGACAGCACGCGACCGCTATCGACTCGAATTAAAATCCAAAGGCCGCAAAATAACCCCCAAGCTGCTGTCAGTCTACTTCCGGTATGTGCGCAACCTCTCACTCATCGAACGGCGGATGACCCCCGATCTCTACACACTCGTCAAAGCCGCACAACAGGTGGCCGGTGATCAGTTTGCCATTCAAATCGCAGAAACCGCACGCGAATACCCGTTCGTGCATCTGCTTCCATTTGATAAAATCAGCTTCGGCATCGAACAGGCCCAGCTTCCCAATGGAACCATGCTCGAGATGAGCAATCGTCTGCCCGGCAATCCAATCTCATGGCGAAATTGTGAACTCTCTCCCAAACCTCCCAAACCCAAACAGGATGAATGGGAAATGAAATGGGATCCATTTAAACAATGCAGCTGGCCTCCCGAAGACGTCGCCATTGAAAAGTTTCGCACGAGTGTCAAAGATCACGCTTTGAATCTGCTGGGTGTCGACCTGGCACGTACCGAAAAATTCACCACCAGTATGAAAGACGGACTCGATCTCCGCGAAACCCTCCGCAACTGGCACACCGGAGAACTTCACGTCAAAGTATTGCCTCCCAGTCGCGGGAAACTGGATTGTGTGCTCATGCTGTTCGACTCCCCCGCTGATCCGCGCGACTATCCATACCGCCTTACGTGGCATGCCGAACATCAGGACGAATCAACACTCGCCTTTTTTGCGACCGACTATCGCAAAGAGATGGTCGGTCCAGGTATCGGAATGGCAACCTACGGTGGTGCCCTGTTTCTGTTCCCGCCACGCCCCGTGCAGGATATCTGGAACGACTTTCAGTTCGACTTCGTCGATACTCTCGAAGAACGACTGCTCGTTGCCGCCTGTCACTACAGCCAGGAGCCCCATATTGCCGTGCTGAGTGAAGCCCCTCCGGGAATCGGCTGGCGCAGACTTGCCAAACGCTATCAGAAAAAACTGATCCACGTTCCCCTGGGACGCTTCAGCCAGGAAACGATCCAGCAGTTAAGGATGTTCCACGTTCTGAATGGCCAGAATATCCGCAGTTATGCCGCTCATTACATCAGAAAAGCCTGATATATTCTCCCACATGGCACAGCAGTCACGCGAGAAACGGTATATCTTAGTTTTTTTAATTAAATGCCCGTGAATCCTGTTTTTCCGTGTTCATTGCCCCCGGAAACCATTAGAATACAGTTTGTTTTAAATATTATCCTGCCTTGCATTCACTCCCAAATCTACGGAGAACCAGACTATGTCCGATTCGGTTAATCGTCGCACTTTTCTTGGTCAATCGGCGGTGGCAGCCACTGTTGCCAGCTTCGCAGCACCGGCCATCCTCTCAGCCGCCAATAATGCCCCCAGCAAAAAAGTCACTATCGGCATCATGGGGATGCAGCGCGGCCTTGCGCTCGCTAAAATCTTTGGCGCCCTGGATGGTGTCGAAATCAAATATGTCTGTGATACCGACGACACCCGTCTGACTAACGCTGCCAAAACAGTCGAAAAAGCGACGACAAAAGCACCACAGGCGATCGGTGACTTCCGCAAGATTCTGGACGACAAAGAAGTCGACGCCCTGATCGTTGCCCCCCCGAACCACTGGCATTCCCCCGCCACCATCCTGGGTTGTTCAGCCGGCAAAAACGTCTATGTCGAAAAGCCCTGCAGCCATAACCCCAAAGAAGGGGAAATGATGGTCGCCGCCGCCCGTAAGAACAAAAAAGCGGTTCAAATGGGGAGCCAGCGTCGCAGTAGCGAATCGATTCAGGAAGGGATTCAACGCGTCAAAGAGGGAGCCATCGGCGATGTCTATCTCGCTCGTGCTTTTTACGAAAGTGCCCGTGGTTCTATCGGCACAGGCAAGCCAGCTGCGGTCCCCGGCGAACTCAACTACGATCTCTGGCAGGGACCTGCACCCCGTCAGAAATACGTGGACAACCTGATTCATTATAACTGGCACTGGTTCTGGAAGTACGGTAACGGTGAACTGGGTAACAACGGCGTACATTCTCTGGACCTCTGTCGCTGGGGACTGGATGTCGACTATCCAACCCGCGTCGTCTCCAGTGGTGGTCGCTATGCCTATGATGATGATCAGCAGACCCCGGACACCCATGTCGTCGGTTACGAGTTCGGCGATGACAAACAGATCACCTGGCAGGGTACCAGTTGCAATCGTCATAAAAATGACTTTGTCACCTTCTTCGGCAGCAAAGGAACTTTGATTCTCGGCATTTCCGGTGGTTACCGCATTCTGGACGCCAAGGACAAAGAAATTGAAAAAGTGGACGGCAACCAGGGCTTGCGTGAACATGCTCAAAACTTCATTGATGCTATTCGTAACAATGAGCCTTTGAACCTGAATGCCGAAATCGAAATCGGACACAAGAGCACACTGCTCTGCCACCTTGGTAACATCGCACACCGTACCGGTCGTACGATGACCTGCGATCCTGCCAACGGTCATATCCAGAATGATGAGGAAGCCATGACTCTCTGGACTCGTGAATACGAACCAGGTTGGGAACCTAAAGTATAAGTTTCCCATAACAGAAAAAACAAAAGGGAGTCGGTCCTGGATCGACTCCCTTTTTTCGTGCGCGACATCTGGAGCTAAAAAAACACCTTCAATCGAAAGCGACTGAAGGTGTTTTGATTTGTACTGGAAAGAATGCCGAGTTTGATTCAAAGCTTGTCAGCCAGCTCCTTAACGGCATCCTTGTTAGTAGATACTATGTAGAGAGAAAAAGCGAATTAAATTAAAAGGGAAAAAGAAACGGATTCAAATCCCCTCTTATTCCCGCTACGATCAAAGGACACCAGAATTTTGAAACACTCAGTGAGATACACTATTGTCAGTTGTGCCGACAGTCGAAGCCTGAATCCGTGAGACACGCTACATGAAATACATTCTCTGCTTACTCTGTGCGCTTTACACTTCCGCTCCCATTGACGCAGCAGAGATCCAACACATCTGGTTGACTCATCGATCACAGCAGCCTGATCGAATCGTAGTGAACTGGAGCTCGACTCTGCCTGGCAACTCGATTGTTCATTTCGGCCTTGCCCCTGATGCACTGAAAACAGTCAAGACAGAAGAGAATACCAGTCTGCATCATGTGGAAATCCCCCTCACCGCACGGGATGCGCTGTACTACTATCGAGTCCAGACGGGAAAGCAGTATTCCAACATCGCAACTTTTAAGGCTTACCCTACTGGTTCGCTTCGCATTGCTATTGTTGCAGACTGGCAGTCTCGTCCTGATCTCTCAAGTCTGTTGAAAGATGATGTCCACCTGTTGCTGTCTGCCGGAGATAACATCAGTAATCTCTGGCAGACCTGCGGTCCTGGAAAGCCGGACTGCATTCAACCTTACCTCGAGCTGATCGGCGCTTATCCCGAACTGTTTCGATCAACGCCCTTCATGCCAGTCCTGGGGAACCATGATCGAGAAGTGTATCCGCGCGGTAAAAAACCGCCTGAGCATGCCGTCTATGATGTGGATGCTACTGCATTTCGCCGCTTCTTTGAACTGCCCGATCAGGAATGGATATGGAAATTTGATATCCCTGATTTTGACATTCGGTTCGTCGGCCTTGATTTCAATCACATTTCCGATCTCGGTACTACCTGGCAAACCTGCCACCCTCTGGACCGGAATTCGGAACAATACCGCTGGTATGAATCCATTACACAGCATCCGCCCGGACATCTGGTAACACTCTATAACGAACGCAATGCAACCATGCGTAATCAGCTGCAGGGGGACTGGCAACGACTGTTTCAGCGCGGAACACTCTGTGTGACCGGCTTTGGTTATTTCGCCGAACGGGCCGAAGCTGATGGAGTCACATACTACAATACATCACTCAGCGGTACAGGGACTCAATACCCCGACCCGCATTCAAAGTTTCTGGCCGGAAAAGACAGTTATCTGTTGTTGACCTGTGATCGTAATTCGGGTGCGCTGACCGTGGAACTGAAAAGCCTGAAAAACGAAGTGCTGGATCGCCAGCAATTTTCCCCACGATCAAAAAAGTAAGCTGATTTGCTGCAGGCGCAGCTTTTTCGCAGCAGCCACAATCCATGTCGGATGGACTGAATCAGCTTATTCTTCTGTCGTCGAAGCAGACTGAGACTTCAAAGCCGGAATCTCATCGGGAACGGAAAAGTACATGTCGTCCCTTCGTTTTTCCTGACGACTCAGTTTGTGCAGCTGATCGGGTTGCAGCGCATGCGGCATCAGCGAACAGCCGGTCAAATGCAGTGACAGACCGGAAAGAACCAGCACCAGACACACTCGAATCAGAACCTTCATTTTGACCTTTCCATGGGCAAAATTATGCGATTGTCCATCAGCAATACTTCAGTTCTGCGATCCCGTATGCGGATTCAAATCGCGTTCCGGAATATGATCGGGAACGGAAAAGTAAGTATCCTGGCGGGGTGCCGGACCACGGTTCAGCTTATGCCACTGACTGGGCTGCAACGCATGCGGCAACATTTCACAACCGGAAGCAAAGAAGGACAGGCTGGGAATGATCACTATGATGAGTGCTTTTGAGAGAACTTTCATTGAGAGAATCCCGTTTTAATTTTCTAGAGTTCGTTCCATTCACTTTCTCGCCTTTCCAACTCAATCCGGACGTACGAGAAAGAGCGATAATCCGCCTGAACAGACGAAGATTTCCTCTACCCGCGCGCAGGCAAAAAAGGCGAACCAGTTGCTCGTCTTTCAAAAAAGTGAATTTCAATAGTAACTGTTTGGATTGAGAAGTGAGAGATGAGGCAGGAATTCTAGTCAGACACTGCCAGTCTGCCAAGACCGATTTACATGCAAAATCTGCCGGTTCACTGTATGATTACAGTGTTTTCAGTCGGCGGTATTCCTGTAACTGCTGTTTCAACTGTATCACAAGCAGCGAAGCCGATTCATTTTCAACCATAAATCGGCTGCAGGCATACGTCTGATACCACTCAGAGACAGCCTGATTTTGAATCCGCCGGGAAAACTGCATTAGTGTTTCCCCCGGTTTCCGGACGAGTTTATGTTTTGCCATCAGGCGATCCATTTGCGCCAGTAGCAGGTGCAACTCCTGAATATGAACCGGGTTTCTCTTAAAGGCTGCCCGCTCCTGTAATATTTTCAATATGAGATAAAAAAACCACCTGAGCACAAACCAGAGCACCACTCCCAGAACCAGCAGCAGCAGCGGGAGCTGCGCTTCTGACAACGCCAGAATCCACTGCCCCTGCTGCAACGCTGTTTTCAGTCGGGCGAACTGACCGATAAAGGACTCCCAGTACTGGCGGGTTCCACTGGGTGCATAATATTCGGGTTGCCCTGAAGCAGGAGTCGACTCTACTGTCACCCAGCCAAGTTCCGGATCCCATGCTTCTACCCAGGCATGCGCATGTCGATTCCGGGCCACCCAATATTGATCGTAATGATTTCGTTCCCGCACCACATAACCTGTGACGTATCGGCAAGGGACTCCCGCCAGCCTCAACAGCAGCGCAGTTCCGGAAGCAAAATACTCACAATGGGCCTTGGGTTTTTCCAGCAGAAAGTACGTAATCGGATCGGCTCCCTGTGGAATCGAAATCCCGAGTTCATACTCATAGTTATTCTGGAAGTAGGCTTGAACCCGTTTTATCTTTGCAGCCGGTGTGTCACAGCCGGCGAAAACCTCTTGTGACAGTTTCTGAATCGCTGGCGAAATATTGTATGGTAACTGCAAAAGCCGTCTTAATGCCTGCTCCGATTCAGGACGATGTGGCAGCGTGTGACGCGGATAATAAAGTGAGTAAGGAAATCCGCTTTCCATGGAACGTGAAGTCAGAATATCCTGGCTGTCAAACTGCACGCTATGAGCAACGGCATATACCAGTGGTGTATTCAAAGGCGCAAAAATGTGTCCCGCCTCCTCAGACCAGACCTGATATTCAATCCAGTTGGATGACTTGGCCTCTCCGATCTGAAACCAGGTTCCATCCTGAGGTACAGTGGCCTGCACACCGGCAGGAGGCACTGCGATGATGGGCGCATTATGATTTCCTATTTCTGAATGCCACTCAGAATTGAAAAACTGCACAAAAGCCCGCCCGCGAAAATAGCCTGGTTCATCGGTGGACTGCACACGCAGTTTGATCTGCTCAGCTCCCGCATCGAACTGTTTACTCAAACTTCCCAGTCGTGAAATCGTCGAAAAACCGGCACGCGATGTCAGCCCTCCCGTGCGAGGTTCAATCAGCCGGTAATACAACTGATCCAGTTCGCGTTCGTACCGATCCAGGCCCGTTGCCGTCAACCAGCCCATCATACAGATCAAAACGAAAAATCCTGTCCGAATCACATAAACAGACCAGCGTTTCCTTTCCGGCTTGACCGGTTTCCGGACAGCATGCCCCCACTGATAAAACACCCCGGTTAACAGGATGTAACCGAAAACCAGAACCTGGTAGTACCGCCCCTTCGACCCATAAACGAGAATGTCTCCGATCAGTATATAGGCGACAATTCCGAACAGTGGAAAGGAGTTTGGTAGAAAACGTTCAAAATGGCTGTCGAACATCTGGCGCAGCTGTACGGTAATGACAAATTGAGCTGCCGCATATGCCAGTGGTGTGCGGATCGCCAGCCGATCCAAAGCAAATTCATGCTGATACATCATATATTTGGCCATAAACAGAATGGCCAGCATACTGGTTGTCCAGAACACCTGACGTCGTGAAAAGGAATAGCGCAGCAGAGGCACATACGACAGCGCGGCCAGAACAATGATACTGAAAGGGAAAAACAGCGTTTCAGACAGAATCCCAAACGTAGCGCATTCCAGGCTGATCATTGTGAACGCGATGGTACGTTGCGCATTCATACTGATTCCACCTTCCCCTTTGCAATCTCGTCCGGGGTAAACTGGTAAGCGGGTCCAAACTCATCCGCATTATAAGGCAGTGTCGTATTGCCTTCATGAATAATGATGGTTTTCAGACTCGAACCGGAATCCAGGACGGCACGTGCCATCTGCTCTCGCCGTTCGTCCCAGTCCAGAAAAATGCAGACGGCTGTCGAGACATTGGATAACTCTTCAAACACAGCCGGACCAATCGTCTCGAACGGATCGTCCGGACAACGGTCGACACACGACAGGATCTCTAGCACATTGTCAAAATGCGCCGTATGTCGGCCTGCTCGAAATACATACAACTCCGGCCCTGCAGCAAACAGGTCGATCAGATATTCTCCTCGCGACAGCGCGTCGGCTATGGATGCCGTCAGACTGATTCCTGCTTCGAGAACGTTCATCGGCTGCTTTTCAGACAAAATCGGCTGATATCGCTGACCGATTGTTTTCAACTTCTCGATCAACCAGGATTCGGGAGGCATATAAGTATCCAGGATCAAAGCGATCCGGCAGTAATACTCTTCCTGATACTCCCGGACCACAGGTTTACCCAGCCGCGCCCACGACCGAAAATCAAGACGGCGGGCGGGCTCTCCCGGTACGTATTCCCGGTTACCAACATACTCGGGTGATTCGCCGACATTGGAAGTCAAGGCAATCCCCCCCGGTTGAAACTTACTGCCCACTGGCAGATCAACACTGGTCAGCTGATGAAAGGCAGGCAGTACCAGTAGTGATTTCCCGGGTAATGCCGCGTTTCCGGAGCGGTTGAGATGAAACGGAAACAGCGTATGCACGCCCAGCTTGGGTAGTGCATAAAATCCGCGCTGCGGCGCATTAATGGTGACAGTCACATCGACCGATTCACCGCGAGACAGACATCCCAGAGTATCGTCACGATCCGCCTGCGACAGTGGTCTTTCCAGCCAGCGAAACGCGACAGCCATATCATAAATGGGCAACCAGCCCCGATTCGTTACAGTAAAATGACCAACCGCAGGCTGGCCGGCGGTCGTCTGGGCTGGAAAATCCCCCTTCAGATCACAGCGGGGACGAAACACCCACGAAGCTATTCCGTCTACCAGAATCAAAGCCATCAACACGCTGAACAGATTATAAATGGGGACGGAAACAGAAATCGTACCAATGCCGGACAGAAAAAATCCGAACAGCAGGATCTTTCCCGGATAGGTCATGCGGTAATACCAGTAATGCTTGTGCATCCGCACGAGCAGCAGGCGATTGGTAAAGGAATCTTTTTTCCTGATCTTAGATGAATAAGGATCGTATTCCGAGACATGCATAACTGAATCAACGTTTCACTTTGATAGATCCGGACTGCCTCCGCGCGAATCACCTTCAGCCTGAGAAATCATGACCGGGCTACGTAGGCACTTTGACTTTATTCACGATATCCTTCACAACATCCAGCTTGGTAATACTGCTGTATTTTGCTTTTGAAGTTAAAATCAGCCGGTGCGCCAATACGTACTCAGCCATATGCTGCACATCATCGGGCAATACATAATTTCGACTTTTCAGAAACGCGATCGCCTGGGAAGCCCGAAACAGCATCAGCGAACCACGAGGACTGACACCTAGTTTTAAGCGTGGGTCATTGCGCGTCATATTGACCAGGTCGATCATGTAGCGGGCCACACTCTGATCGACGTGCACCGTTTTCACCTGGTCCTGCATCTGAACCACTTCCTCGTGACTCAAAACCCGCTCCAGATGATCCACCGGATGCTCCGTCGACTGCGAAAATAAAATATCGATTTCATTTTCCGCATCGGGATAACCCAGTTGCAGGTGAATCAGAAAGCGGTCGAGCTGCGCTTCGGGCAGAGGATACGTGCCGTGAAAGTCTACCGGATTCTGCGTCGCCAGCACGAAGAAAGGAGAAGGCAACAGATAGCGCACGCCTTCAATCGTCGCCTGCGCTTCACTCATCGCTTCCAGCAGTGCAGACTGTGTTCGCGGCGATGCGCGGTTGATTTCATCTGCCAGCAGAATATTACAGAAGATCGGACCTTCCCGGAAATGAAACGTGCCATCCACGGGATTATAAATGGAAGAACCAAGAATATCGGTCGGCAGCAGATCCGGCGTAAACTGCACCCGGTTGAAGGGAACGTCCAGAGAGCGGGCCAGTGCTTTCGCCAGTGTGGTTTTACCCGTGCCGGGCACATCTTCCATTAGAACCGAACCGTTCGAGAGCAACGCCACCATCATCATATCGATGCTCTCTGATTTCCCCCGTATCACGCTGCTCAGATTATTCTTTAACAGGCTCAACTTCTGAACGTATTTTTCGCTTTGCTCCGGCAACGTGGACTGCGCCATACGACTTCTCAACCATTTATTCTGTCAGATCAGGGAAATGCAGATTCAAATCGCATCTTCGATTCGTGTGTTCCATCACAAAGGCAAGGGATCAGCTCGATTATAGCAGATCACAGCAAAATGAAAGCACTCTCACAAAAATATTTCCCTTGAATCAAAATCAAATTTGAATATTCCATGAAGACATTACCGGCTATGAGCCTGGTCGCCAGGGTTCTGGTCCACCTGGTTTCGCCTGCAGGAACTTTGCATCGGTCTCCTGATACCACTTGTGAAGCTGCTCGCGCATCGCAGCCACACGTTTCGGATATTTTGCCGACAGGTCCTGTTTCTCGCCCAGATCTTCTTTGAGATGATACAGGTGCACCTGTCCGTCCTCGAACCGTTCAATCAGTTTCCAGTCCCCCACACGAATCGCACCGCCGGGAATCCCTCCCTGATTGGAATAATGCGGGTAATGCCAGTACAACGCATCCCGTTTCAGCGGTTCTTCTCCCTGCAGAAACGGTTTCAGACTCACTCCATCCAGATGTTGCTGCGGTTTCAAAGGCAGTCCTGCCAGATCCAGGATCGTGGGGTAAAAATCGGTTGTAATCACAGGCTCGTCGCAAACGCTGCCCGGCTCTGTTCTACCTGGCCAGCGAATCAGAAAGACTTCCCGAATCCCCCCTTCGTACAACCAGCCTTTTCCACCGCGCAAAGGCAGGTTGGATGTGGGCGAGCCCTCTGAGGTACTGAGCCCCCCATTGTCGGCGGTCAGCATCACCACTGTATTCTCAGCGACGCCCGACTCTTCCAGTTGTCGCAGTACTTTGCCGACCGCTTTGTCCATCGACTCCACCATTGCCGCATACACGGCATGATTCTGCAGAATCCGCACACGGCGTTTTTCATCGACGGGAAACACCTGTTCTTCGTCTGCAAACTCTTCCTGACCGGTCAGCCCCAGCCGTTTCGCTTTCTCTTTATATTTGGTCACCAGCGGACTGGGGCCCATCAGGGGAGTATGCACCGAATAAAAGGCGAGATAAGCAAAGAAGGGTTCATCGCGATGTGCATCAATAAACTGAGCCGTCTCACTCGCCAGACGATCAGGCAGATGTTCCCCTTTGGGCCCGTCCGTCAAACGGGGATTTCCGTAGGGTGAGAAATATTTTCCCCCGCCATACGGACCGCCACGATGCCAGCCGCCACGGTTAATATCAAACCCCTGTTTTTCAGGCCAGAATTCTTCCGTCGGGCCCAGATGCCACTTGCCTGCGAAAAACGTGGAATACCCGTGTTCCTTAAGTGCTTCCGCGATTGTTGTCTCGCTTAAAGGCATCTTGTCATTCAGTGGTGCAGGCAGAAATTTCCCGGCACGTTTTCCTGAGAAAAAATTCGTCGCATCCACACGCGTTGGATATTTCCCCGTCATAATGCTGTAACGCGTCGGGCTGCAAACCGGATTGGCCGCGTAGCCGTTGGTAAACCGCATGCCGGTCTTCGCCAGCTGGTTGATATGAGGCGTCTCATAAAAGGTCTGCGGATTATTACAACCCACATCCATATACCCCAGATCGTCCACCAGAATAAACACGAAGTTCAACGGTTTTTTCTGTTTTGATTCCTCAGCAGCAGACAACGGCCTGTCTGCCAGAACCGAGATGGCAATCATCAACATTAACGTGCAGCGCGACAACAGTTGCATGTTGAAATTCCTCAAAAGAAGTGTTTCAGCTGTTTTCAATTCCGTATTGTTTCAGTTTCTTACTCAACGTGGTCCGATGCAAGCCCAGACACCGCGCCGCGGGGGCACATTGTCCATGAAATTTCTCCAGCGCGACTTCCATCACGGGAGGCTCAATCAGTGTCAGCAGCTGTTCATAAATATTCGCAGCCTGCTCTGGATCCGTCAGCTGCGCTTCTGCCCACTCTTTCAACAGCCCCCTGATTTCCGCTTCTGAGCCCGCGGGAGCCTCATCCATTCCCAGAAACGACTGTGACACCGCAGCCGGCAGATCTTCTGGTAAGATCGTCCCCCCCCTTGCCCGCAATGCCGCATGTTCAATCGCATTCCGCAACTCGCGCACATTACCGTACCAGGGACGCCGCTCAAGCTCCGCGACCGTTTCCGCAGTCAGACGATGCTGCATCCCCGTCTGTCGGTCCACAAACCGCTCCAGAAAAAATTCCGCCAGCACGCGAATGTCAGCCACCCGCTTTCGCAGAGGTGGAATATCAATCTGGAATGTACAGAGACGAAAATAGAGATCGTGTCGAAATTTCCCCTGCTTGATTAATGATTCCAGATTACGATGTGTGGCGGCGATCAGTCGAAAACTCGTCTTCACCCGCTGATTCGAACCGACGGGCAGGACCTCCCCCTCTTCCAGCGCACGCAGCAGTTTAATCTGAATCGCCAGAGGAATGTCGGCAACTTCATCCAGGAATAACGTCCCCTGGTCGGCCTGCTCCAGAAAACCAACCCGCGCCGATTCCGCACTTGTGAAAGCCCCCTGTGCATGGCCGAACAGTTCGCTCTCTGCCAGCCCCTCACTCAGCGAAGCAATGTTAACCGCGACGAATGGCCCCGCTGCACGGTCACTGAATCGATGAATAGCCTGTGCCGCCAGTTCTTTTCCTGTTCCACTTTCACCCGAGAGAAGAACACTCGCTTCCGAGCCCGCTACCAGCGCGATCGACTTGAAGACGTTCTGCATCTCAGGAGTCGAACCAACGAGTCCCTCTACCTGTCGTGGCTCACCGGGCGTCAGTTCATCACGCTGGGATTCATCGATGGCTTTCTCCAGCACCCGTTCCATCTGATTCAGATCGAAGGGTTTGACGATATAATCAAACGCGCCGTTCCGAACCGCTTCCACTGCAGTCTGCAAGTCACCATAAGCGGTAATCACAATCACGGGAACCGATCCGATACGATCGTAGAGCCCCTGCATCGCGGTTAACCCATCCATGCCTGGCAGCCGCACATCCATCACTACGACATCCGGGCGTTCCTCTTCTGCAAGACTCAGAGCCTGTTCCGCCGACGAAGCCATCCGCACCTGATGCCCCAGGCTCTCACCCAGCTGGCTCAACCCCCAGCAGATCGATTCTTCATCATCAACGATTAATAATTTCGACACGCGCGTTCTCCACCTGATAGACAGGTAACTCTACGATAAAACAGGTCTGCTGACCTCGACGCTCCCAGTGTAGTTGCCCACCATGGTTCTGCACGATTTCCCTGGCAACAAACAGTCCCAGCCCGGTTCCGTCTTTTTTTGCTGTCACCAGAGGCTCAAACATTTTACTGACAATGGCAGACTCTGGCCCCGGTCCTGTATCTGTGACTTCCAAAATAACAGACTCTGCACCACTTGGGAACAGCTTCAACCTGACTTCTGCCTCCAGCTCCTGTTGAGCATCGGGTTCTGATTGCACCGACAATGTTGCTTCAATCGCGTTCAGAATCAGATTGGACATCAACTGCTCCAGTGACTCCGCATCCCCCTCAATTGTCAATGATTCTTCAACAGAATCATTGATGAGCCGGACACCCCCATGCCGCGCAGTGGGCTCCAGCAGACTCATCAGCTTCTCGACAATCTCATTCAGATACACCGGTGCAAAGCTGGAAAAATGACCGGCTTTGTTTTCCAGAAAACTCTGCAGGTATTGTTCGATCATACAGAGCTGACGATTGGCGACCTGTAATGTTTCATCCTGTTCGCTGTCGGCACATTTTCGCAGATACAGATCCAACGCAATCCGACAACCGGTTACTGCATTTCGAAGCTGATGTGCGATCGCACCGCGCAACTGTCCCAGCGTCTTCAGCCGCTCACTCCGTTTGACTTCGTCTTCATAATCTCCCAGCAGTTCCGCCATCTGGTTGATGGAAATACTCAGATCGCGAATTTCATCGTCTCGCGCAGGTAGAGTCATCGGATGAAAATCTCCATGCGCGATCTGTGCGACTTTACGTTCGAGCCGCTGCAAAGGACGCGTGACTCGACCGGCGATCACAGTCGCCAGAATCGCCACCACGATCAACGCGATACTGCCTGCCAGTAAAGACGGATAAATGGCGTTCGACAACGCTTCCCGATATGCTTTCACCGGGTAATAAATGTGTAAATACTGCACGTCATCCGTCCGCGATCGCTGGTGAATCTGGACGACGGCGTGAAAAAAACGAGTATCCCCGGTTTCGATCACATCTGAAATCTGTAACTGGTTCCATTCAGGCGGATTCTGATTAACAGCCGCTGGGACAAAATCAGGTCGCGTCGAAGAGAGCACCTCGTTGTCCGGTTCCACCAGGACAAAGTCAGCTCCCGATAAACCTTTGGTCTGGTTCAGGACTGCTGCAGTGAGTGGGAACGTCGCTTCATTCAGGGTATGTGCGATCTGGCGAAACTGATCCCGGATCTGCAGTTTAATCTGGTTGGTGGCCAGCCAGGCATGCAATAGCGTCACTGACACAATCGCGCAGACCATAATGCCCACCATCGGAATCAGGATCTGGTACCTTAAAGGCCAGCGCATCACTTAATTGGCTTTCTGTGGGTCAACGTAAATTCAGGTAAACATTCCACGAACGCGACAGCCCGCAGAGATGATTTCATTTTATGGTAAACACGGACCATAAAACACATTCAACCTGTCAGTTCAGATCGTATTTTTCAATCCAGGGCTGCCATGCACCGCTTTTGAACGTCGACAGGACCGCGACAAATGTCGAACTATTCGACATGCATATCGAAATAACCGACACCTCTTTTCAGTGTGTCATATCAATAAAAGCAAACCAACAAAAATCCTGCATAGCATCCTGGATAACCTGCACAAATATTTGAAAATAACTGCTTTGGAACATTGTTTGCGGCTATAATTCAGGATTCAAACGACCCGCCCACAAAGTAAGCAGGAATCTTAAAATGCGCACCCGACGTGGCTTTACCCTGATCGAATTGCTGGTGGTGATTGCCATCATCGCGATTCTGATCGCTTTATTGCTCCCCGCAGTCCAGCAGGCACGCGAAGCCGCCCGCCGAACTCAATGCAAAAACCATCTCAAACAGCTGGGGCTCGCGATTCACAATTATGCCAGCAGCTATCGATATCTCCCCCCCGGCGCGAGCGTGGACCTGTCCGTCTCTTCCACAGGAAACAACGGTTCCTGGGGCGTGCACGGTCGCATCCTCCCCGTGTTGGAACAGGGGAACCTGTATAACAATGTTGATCTCTCGATCGCCTGGGATTTCCAGACCGCCATTGATGGTCTCAAAATCTCCGTCTACGCCTGCCCCAGCGATCCCAACAGTGACCGCGTTCGGGATCCCGGCAATAATAAGGTAAAACTCTATCCCACCAACTATGGTTTCAATTATGGAACCTGGTTTGTGTTCGACCCCACCAATGGCAGCAGCGGCAATGGTGCCTTTTACCCGAATGCCAGCTTGAGCATGGCTTCTTTTCTGGATGGAACCAGCAACACTCTGCTGGCGGCTGAAGTGAAAGGCTGGCAACCCTACACGCGCAATGGCGGCCCATCAACGACCACCATTCCCGGCAGTGCATCAGCGGCCGCCACGATTGTTGCCTCGGGTTCCGACTTTAAAACCGATACCGGTCACACCGAATGGCCCGATGGCCGCGTTCATCATACCGGTTTTACGGTCACGTTGAATCCCAACACCTACGTACCTTATACCAGTGGCGGAACGGAATACGACGCCGACTATAATTCCTGGCAGGAAGGAAAGAACGGCAGCGCAGGCTCCCCCACTTATGCGATCATCACATCGCGCAGCTATCACACAGGTGTAGTCAACGCCGCTCTCGTCGATGGTTCCGTCAGAACGATCAGCGAAAATATCTCGCTCGATATCTGGCGTGCCCTGGGCACCCGCGACAACGGAGAAGTACTGGGTGAGTTCTAACTTTTCTCACTGCAGCAATTTCTTATACACGGCAGAGTGGATCTGATTTCGGATCCACTCTTTTTTTGTCTGCATTTTCTGCTCTCAACTTTCTTTTTCTGAATCGCTGCTGTTAAGATGAAGAATGAAAACAGACCCATTGTGACAGGTAATTTACTGCTTTTGAGTTGAGAACAGGAACCATCATGATATTGAAACAAACAGCGATCGGGCTGATTCTTTCTGCCCTGCTTTGCGTATGCTCACTGAATGAATTGAAATCCGCCGAGTCTAAACCGCTCTCCGATTTCACAGTTGATCAGAAAGACAAAACACACTGGTTCGATATTAAAAATCTCGGCGTCGAAGGCAAAGGCTGGACCGAAACAGAGTCCTTCTATAATCGCCTCCCCGCCAAAGCCAAAGGGGTCGTGCGGCCTCCCGTCTGGTCACTCAGCAAACATTCGGCAGGTATGGCGGTTCGCTTCGTCACCGACGCAACCACCATCAAAGCCAAATGGAAACTGACGTCTTCCAATATCGCCATGAATCATATGGCGGCGACCGGCGTCAGTGGACTGGATCTGTACGTCAAAACAGAATCAGGCAAATGGCGCTGGCTGGCAGTTGGCAAACCATCAAAACAGGAAAACAATGAGACACTGATCTCAGGCCTGATTCCCGGCAAACGCGAATACATGTTGTACCTGCCACTTTATAACGGCGTCGAATCCGTTGAAATCGGAGTTCCCGAATCCAGTCACCTCTGGAAAGCACCGCCACGTGAAGCAGGCAAAGACAAACCGCTCGTTTTCTGGGGAACCTCCATCACCCAGGGAGGCTGTGCCTCACGGACCGGCATGGTTCATACCGCCATCCTGGGACGTCGTCTCGATCTGCCGGTCATCAATCTCGGATTTTCCGGCAACGGCCGGATGGAACCTGAAGTCGCCAAACTGGTCGCCGAACTGGATGCCAGCGTCTTTATCATGGACTGCCTCCCCAACGTCACTGCTGAGACAGTCGCGCGGGAAACCGAGCCCCTCGTGAAAACGCTCCGTGCTGCTCACCCGGAGACTCCCATCCTGCTGGTGGAAGACCGGACCTATTCCAATGCCTATCTCAAAAAGAGCAGTCAGGATCGACATCGCACCAGTCGGGAAGCCCTCAAGAAAGCCTATGAAAAGCTAAAACAGGAAGGCGTTAAAAACCTGTATTATCTGGACGGCGAAACTCTGCTGGGTGATGACAGTGAAGATACTGTCGACAGCTCACATCCCACGGACCTGGGTTTCTTCAGACAGGCCGATGCGTTCGAGAAAGTTCTTCGTCCCATTCTGGAACAGCAGTCCAAGTGAGATCAAACCGTTTCTGCCTCTTCCTGTTTCTCGTCACGCTGTCTGCCTGCGGGAAACAGGAACCGCAGGTGGAAAACCCCACCGCTGTTGCGCTCCCCTCAGAGGCACACTATCAGGAATTTCATACCGAAATTCAGAATTTCTGCAGCCACTGCCATCTCTGTCCTGACCCGGGTATCCTGACAAAAGAGGCTTGGCGGATGCAGATCCCGCGCGAGTATGCACACTTCGAACAGAACCCCAACCCCAGTCTGCGGGTCCCACCGGAATCAGAAGTCATCCAGTACTTCGTTTCACAGGCACCGGAATCTCACCGCCTGCCGAAACAGAATCCCCACCCCGATACCAGCCCGATCCGTTTCCGTAAACAGGTCATCCCACGCACTGATTCGAAATTGCTCCCGGCTATAACACACCTGAACTGGGTCAGTGACACTTCCCCGCATGAACTCCTCTTAACCGACATGGGCACAGGCGAGACAGGTCGGATTCACTTTGATGCGGGACAACCTGAGTATGAACTACTGGTAAAGCTCAAACATCCTGCTCACATCGAACGGGTCAACCTGAATCAGGATCAGCAGTACGATTATCTCATCGCAGATTTGGGCAGCTTCGGACCGGAAGATCACGACCGGGGGACCGTCAGCCTGCTGACATTCAATAAAAAATCGAACTCCTGGCAGACTCAGACTCTTCAAGACCATCTGGGACGTGTCGCAGATGGCAAAGCCGCCGACTTCGATCAGGATGGCGATCTCGATCTGATCGTCGCTGAATTTGGCTGGCACAAAACGGGACGACTGCTATACCTGGAAAATGTCTCTCCAGCGAAGACAGATCTGAAATTTAAACAAAGCGTCCTCGACAGTCGGCACGGCGCCAGTCATGTGCTGATCACAGACTGGAACCAGGATGGCCGCCCCGACTTCGTCACACTGTTCTCACAGGAACACGAAATCATCGTTGCGTTTCTGAATGAAGGGAACGGTCAGTTTCGTAAAGAGACCATTTATCAGGCCCCCCATCCTGCTTATGGTTCATCCAGTATCTCGCTGGTTGACCTGGATCAGGATCATGACCTCGACCTGCTCTACACCAACGGCGACACCATGGACAGCTTCGAACTCCGTCCCGATCATTCACTGCAATGGCTTGAAAACAAAGGAACATTTCCCTTTACCCATCATCCAATCGCTCCGCTGACGGGTGCCTACTGTGCCACGCACGGGGACTTTGACGGAGATGGCGACATCGATCTCGCCGCCTGTTCCATGACCTGGGATTACAAAGAACGACGCAACACGCTCTTCTGGTATGAACAACGTTCCCCTGGTCAGTTCCAGGCCCACCCCCTTGACTTTTCAATGGGCCAGCATCCCGTCCTCACCGCTGGCGACTTCGACAGCGATGGTGATTTCGATCTGGCTGTCGGCAATTTCGAAGGACGCGAAACAGATCAACGAGACAAAACAGAATGGTTCTCAATCTGGTGGAACGAGGGACCGGTGAAACCGGAATAGTTTCAGTTAAGTACCTCAGGGCTTCAACAGCTCGCTGACGTTTTTCTCGGGATCGACGGAGAACACCATTTTCGCATGCGGGTCGGCAACGAGGATGTTCTGTCCCTGGCGCGTGATTCCCACCGGGTTCTTGAACGGTTCACCGGACACCCATTTTTCCGTAGTTCCGTCGGCAGCGACTTTCCAGAGGGCTTTCTCATATCCGTCGCTCACAATCGCCGAGCCATCGTCCAGGACGACAACATCGTGTGGGAAATTAAACGGTCGGCCTTTCACCACAACTGAGACTTTCCCGTCCGGACTGACTTTCAACAGCTGATCTGCTGTTCCGGAAACGACCCACAGATTTTCTCCCTGATCGAGCGCCAGTCCCCGGGGGGCTTCCACTTTGGCAAACAAAGTCGGCTTCCCGCCCGCAGCGGGGACCTTCCAGATATGATGCAGTTCCAGATCCGAGACCAGCAGATCGCCGTTCTTCAATACCACCACATCCATGGGAATTCCAATCCCCCCGTTCGTAAGTGGCTGAGGTTTCGCGCTCGCTTTTTCAAAACGATAAACCTCGCGTGTAGAGGAATCGCCGGCCAGCACGCGTCCCTCATTATCAAGGGTCACACAACGTACTGCATTCAACGGAGTGCGAAATACTTTTGATCCCGTGAAATAACTGGCAGCTTTTCCCTGATCAAGACTCCAGATGCCCGGGAGCTTTAAATCCGCCACATACACGGGCCCTTTTTCAGTCGCGACAACAGAATTCGGGTACGACATCTCTGCAGCCTGTATCATTTCAGGAGCACAGAGAATCAGGAAAACGAAACAGCAACGAGAGAGAAACGGCATCTTGAAAAACCTGAGAAAAATATCGTTAAGTCGGTCAAACCGCATTTTACCGAATCAGAGTGGCAATTGCACTCATGAATTCACACTCAGGGTTTCGCCAGAGATTGCCAGAAACGGGCACTGTTCTGACGACGGGTATGATAGATCTCCCGATCCTGCTGCAGCAACTTCTCATCTGGATATACTTCAGTCGGATAGGGATAACTTTTCATCTCGCGAAATGGCAGTGGTTCGACCGACTGCCCCAGAATCGTATGCAGGTTGGCGTCCTTGTCCCAGCCGACATTATGCAGAATAAAATCACGTTTCCAGCCTGATTTGACGGGTTCGTCAGGAACTTTGAACCGCAGCCGTATCTCATCCCCCGAACCCATGATCACCAGTCGATTGTCTGCGGATTCCACCAGGGGTTTCACATCCCCGTATCGTGTAAAGCCCCCCTGCATCGGCGGCCATTGAATACTGGTCGTCAGACTCTGGTAATCATAACGTTCCGGCCCGTTGCCCGGATGAATGAGGGGCGTGGAAAATCCACGATACTGCAGCATTGCAGATTCCAGTGACAACGGTTGTGTCACAAATTCAGCCGGCGTTTCATCGACAGTAAAGAAGACCTGATCCCAGTAGAATTCCATATTTGTTTCGATACGCACGCGATAATCGTCTGTCAGAAACTGATCGGTCAGATCAACAACAATCGTTTTTGTCTTCCCGCCGGGAAAACCCATGAAGGGTTGAATCGTTTGCCATGCACCATTTTTGTCAGGCACTGACAGCGAGGGGGGGCGCGGACCAGGCATTGAGGGATTCTCAGATAACGCAAGATTGATGCCGGTATCCGTAGGATAGATCCAGCCCGTCAGAAACAGCTTGATCTGGGGAATCGTTTTCGAGTTCCGGATGGCTTCCGTATTCAAATCCAGTTCCAGAGCATGATCTTCCGTCAGCCCCTGACGATACTTTTCATCGAACGTTTTCGCATATACATCATCCGCATCCTTAATCTCAGGCAGCACGTCGCGCCCCTTGTGATTCACGGCTGCTTGAGGCGTCTGTGGATGCTGAACCGTATGGATTTTGAACGCCGCCAGATCAGGGGGGCCCACCTTTTCATTCGAAAACAGCTCCACATCCGCCGGATGATCGACGGCCATCAGTTCGACCGTATCAAAGTAGCCTGCTTCCCAGAGTTCTTCGGTGATCCGCAGTTCATAAAAACCATCTTTCGGCTTGAGCCGATCTCCGTCAATCTTAAGAAATTCCCAGTCACGACTGGGCGCCACAACTCCTTGCGCAAACTGCAAACCAATGGGAGCTGCCCAGAGCAGATCGGTATAAAACGAGAACTGTTCCCCGTCCCAAGTATACAGATAAGGACAGGAGCCCATCAGGGTCTGCTTCTCATAGATCCGCTGATCCGTTTTTGTATTGATGATGTTGACGGGAATTCCATTGGTCCACAAGACGCGAATCGCCTCTGCAACGCTCTGGTTCCCCAGTCCAAAATGTGTTGACTGGCCAGCGACGATCTGTGGCTGATAGATAATACCGCTGCGCAATTCCAGCAGACTGCCCACGCCATAATGATTCACGCGTCCGCTCGCCGATTTGACTTCCCCTTTGATCTGTTCGGCCCGCAGTGAAACATCGATCCAGTGATAGTCATTTCCCATGTTCTGCTGGTAAATAATTTGATCGCCAACGACTGTGATCACATCCAGACTGCCATCCTGGTTCAAATCGGCAAGACGGTACTTTTGAATCGGCCCTGATACTGTAAGATCCTGATCCTTCACAAACGCGGTCTGTCCGCTCCTCTGTTCCGCGGTTCCCAGCAACAACTGCAGTCTGTCGGAGCCCCGCGCGATGACATCCATCACACCATCATTATTCAGATCACCGGCCTGTAGGACATTCCCCTGCTGATTGACAGGTTCCGTCCCACTGATTTTCTGTACGGAAGCAATCTGCACACTCCCTGGTTCGGGTCGCCTGGTCTCAGCCAGCATTAACCCCTGCTCGCTGACTCCCATCAGGTCCCAGGAACCATTGCGATCAAAGTCCGCCAGTACACATTCTTCAAACTGATTCGCCGTCGGCTCGTTTTCCGCAGCCGCTTGAGTAAACGGACGCCAGCGAAACCGACCATGCCGCAGATTTTCCAGATAACCGGACTGCTTCGACGATCGACTGCATAAAATCAGATCGAGGTCCACATCCCGGTCCCAGTCCACGCGTACGATTGTAGAGACCGCCAGATCCGCAGGCGGCAACTGGCTTTGATCGCTGATATTTCGAAACGAAAAATCACCCCGGTTCGACCAGAGCGAAATCCCCTTCTCCGTCGACGCCACCAGATCCAGGTCGCCATCATGATCGAGATCGGAGAAGTTGACTGCCAGCAGATGAGAAAGCGTATCCAGAGTATCCGGCTGTGATTTCAGCTCCAGAATCCGCTGGCCGGATTTAGACACGGTATTCTGGAAAACTCTGAGCCCCGATTTCCCGCTGACGACCAGATCCAGGTCGGCGTCGCGGGCTGGTGAAATGGGAAACTCTGTCGCTTCTTTTTTTTCAGTTTCAGCCGGCTGCATCAGCGTTTGCACATCCGCATCAAGATCGACGAGTGTCACTTCTGCAAAGTCGCCTTCCAGTTCAAGCTGCGTCACCAGCTGCCAGGCCTCTTCGTTTTGAGAATAAACAATCACCTGCTTCGCTGTCAGCACTACCAGATCAGGTTTTCCATCCAGATTAAAATCGGCAACCTGCAGATCCTGAATCTCCGACGTGATGGCCGGGCTGAATTCCAGCGCACGTGCATGGGCAAATTCAACCGTACGTGGCTTCTGCTGGTCAGGCCAATCGACCGCTTCATAAAACGCAGGTGGAAAATCATGAATCACAAACTCCAGTGAGTTCTGTTCCACGCGCCTGCGATCACTTTTGACGAGGTCTTCGGCGATCAATACGTTTCGCATGATACGTGCGTTGCGGAGAACCACATTCCATTTCTGATCCTTGACCGCTGTCAGCGAATCATCCACCAGCTGATTTAAATCCAGGCGTGTGTGATCTTTGACGCTGGCCACCAGTGGCGCTGACAGCGTTTTGACTTTCTCGAAAACGGTACTCGCCTGCTCTGACTGTTGTTCTGTGGTGACCTGCAGGTACTCCAGTGTCAGAAACAGATTATCCGGCTGCAGTTTCCAGGCTTCGGCCAGTGACTCATTCGCCAGCGAAAGTTCGTTCTCTGCTGGAATCTGTTTTTGTATCTGTGACAATTCGAACCAGATGGCAGCATCTTCTGGTTTCAGCTCTGTGGCATGGACCAGATCTGCCTGCGCCTGGAGCGGTTTCCCTAAAGCGGCATAAATACGAGCCGACAGGATTGAGTTGACCGCAGATTCAGGTGGTATTTGCAACAGGCGACTCAGCGCTTGCAGGGCCTGCTCTTTCAGTTGCTCCCCTTCCGGCTGTTTCGCTATTTTTTCAGGCGTTAGCTGCAACAGCCGACAAATCGTTAAATTGCGAAAGCCAATCAGTTCCGTGGGTAATTCTTCGGTCAATTGTTCCAGCTGACGATCTGCGTCGGTGTACTTTTCATTTTCCAGATAAGCCACGCCTTCATTTTTCAGTTTCAGCAGTTCATTTGCCCGTTCAAAGCTGATGGGTTCCTGTTCAACAGGCCCGTTCTTCAACCCAGGTGGTGCTTTGAGTGTCAGAAATAACGCCAGCATTCCCAGAAACAGGACCACTGCTGCAATGATAGCGAAATGCGAAGACCGGGACGGCATGAAAAACCTCTAAGCTGAATCAAAAACGGGAAGCCTTATTCATTTAGAATACACGGCCAGCGTGCAGATGTCAGCCAAGATAAGATTGCTTTCCCGCCAGAACGCTCCGGAAACAAAAACCGGGATGGCCTTTTTCAAGCCATCCCGGTTTTTCGGAATTCAATTTGTATACCTTACGGGCTTAGGAAAACAGTTCCCGTACAGGATCGCCCATATCGGTAATCGGTACGGGGCGATCGCCGGCAAAGAGCTCTTCACTGGGGTCGATCCCCAGCGAAGCGTAAATCGTAGCGTGCAGATCGGGAACAGAGACCGGGCGGGAAACAATTTCTTCACCCAGTTCATTGGTCTCACCGATCGTTATTCCATTCTGCAGTCCGCCGCCCGCCAGGACAACACTGAATGCCTTGGACTGATGACCGCGTCCTCCGCCGGAATCAAATCTCGCCGGACGACCAAACTCGGAAGCGACGACGATCAATGTTTTATCCAGCAGTTTATTTTTCTCAAGATCAAGTACCAGCGCCGACAGTGCGGAGTCCAGTTCCTTGATCAACAGATGCTGATTGAGCTGGCCGTCGTTGTGCGTATCCCAGCCGGTACCATTCACAAAGTTCAGGTTATGCGAGACTTCAATGAACCGTACGCCTGACTGAATCAGTCGACGTGACAGCAGACAGCGCTGTCCGAACTCACCACCATAAGAATTGCGAAGATCGCTTTTCTCATTGTCCAGCTGGAATACTTTCATGAACTCGGGACCCGACAGTCGTAGTGCTTCAGCGACCGACTGATCGTAATCCTGAATTGTCTGACCACCCACACTTTTCTGGCGGTACTCAGCCCGCATCTTCGTCAGCAGGCGTTCGCGACGATCCTGACGGCTCTGATTCACTCGGGAAGACCGTGTAAAGCCGCTCGGTCCGGCACTGGTGTCGGTCAGATAGATGTAACCCGCCTCACTCCCCAGAAACCCGGGACCGCGTGTCACATTCGGGTAACCGATTAACACATAAGCGGGAGCGTGATCGCTGGCAGACCCCCGTTTGTGAGCCACCACAGAACCAACCGAAGGATAGGTAATCGTTCCGGTTGTCGGTCGTCCGGTATGCATGCGGTTGGTAGCAGCCGCATGTTCGTCAATCACTTCGTGATGCACCGATCTCACAATGTTGAACCGGTCAAGGATCGGCGCACATTTGGAAAGATGCTCACAGACTTCGGTCCCTTTAATGGCAGTCGGAATCGGATCGTAATAGGAGCCGGCTTTTTTCGCTTTGGGATCTCCCTTGCGTTTCGGGTCCCAGGTATCGATGTGGCAGGACCCCCCGCCCAGCCAGATCATGATACAATGTTCGGCTTTACCAACGGGCATTGGCAGTTTTTTAGCACCATGTTTTGTATCGGCGTGTTTTTCAGACGCCAGTAACTGCTGCCAGGGAGTTCCCAAAGCAGATGCTGCCAGACCGGAAAGCGAAGCCTGTCTTAAAAAATCGCGACGGGTAGATTCAAATGCGTTCATGGTTAACTCTTATGATAAATGTTGCAGGTTAGTTTATCAGTCAGTATCAAGTTCGATCACGGGACGAAGAGAAATTCCGGAGAATTTAACAACGTCCAGAGCATGTCTTCATAACGATTTCGCCAGTCTTCGTTCAAACGCTGTGTGGAAAGATCCCCCTCTTTGACGGCTGCCTCGAGGGACACCTTGATTTCATTCGCCTCGGGACTCAAATGGTTTGACCAGCCCACCAGATTGCGCGGCAGCGGCTCTCGTGAAGCGATCTCTGCATCCTTGTTTACACGCTCGCTATAACCAGGTTGCAGCAGCTCGACAAACATTTTCAACTCACTTTCAGTCGGTTCACGTGTGAGCGTCTTCAAAAACGTCTGCCTTACCAGTTCATTTACCGACTCTGTCTCTAAAGCAAGCGCAGTAAAATCGCTGTCATCAGAAAGACGGGTGAACCGCTTGCCGATGACACCATTCGCGAGTATCGCAGGTTGCAGAGCGGTGGCCGCAAATTCGCGAACCGTCAAAGGACTTTGACGAGTATCCCGCCAGCCGAACGTCTTCAACAAAGTAATAAAGGGTTGACCGAAAGGCAGTGCCAGACTGGGACGGTCCCGTTCATTGGATGGTGACGTAAATTCCCACGCACGACGCGGCGTTCCCAGGTCGAGTGAGCTGTGGTAATCACGGGAACCATCGATATCGATACACATCCGACCCGCGTCCAGTGGCTTTCCACAGATCAAAAACAGCGAATCAACAATCTGCTCCGCTTCCATGCGGCGCAGGACCGGTGAAGAAAAATCATAAGTCGTTTCTACCAGATTCTCGATTTTTGAAAGATCGGTTGTTGCTTCTCGCTGATAAAGATCCGATTCGAAAATCAACTGGGCCAGATATTTCAGATCGTAGCCGTGAATCACGAACTGCTGTGACAGGTACTTCATCAGTTCCGGGTGGGAAGGTTCCTGGCCATCCCAGTCGTCTACCGGTTCTACCAGTCCCTGTCCGAGATACCGCTTCCAGACACGATTCACAATCACATTTGCGAAGCGTTCGTTCTGAGGCGAAGTAATCGTCGCCGCCAGCTGCTGCCGTGTATCTTTGGCAGACCGCAGGTAGCTTTCCGGGTAGGCACCAGGTTTAACCAGTTCTTCAAAAGTCCATTTAGGAGTGACGTTTTCTCCAGGCAGCAATGTTACTGAGATCAGCATCGAGTTCGATTGAGAATCGAAACCCGGCACAGAACTGGTTTTGGGAACTCCCTGTGGGCTGCGTTTGAGCATGGCCGCCAGGCTGAAAAGATCGCGCTGTTTAAAATCATGGAAAGGAGCATCGTGACAGCGGGCACATTTCATATTCAGTCCCAGAAAAGTCTGGCCGATAATGTGTGCTTTGGCCGCCATCGGGGCGTCGTTCTGTGATGCCATTTCAAAGCCGGCCGGACCGCCGAAATATTTACTGCCTTCCATCATGACCAGTTCCGTCAGGAAACGGTCGAACGGTTTGTTATCGTAAAACGACTCGTGAATCCACCAGCGGAAAGGTCCGGTATTGTTCAATGTCGGATTCACAATGTTCGGGTTCTCTGCCAGCACATCTTGCCAGTAACCAACCCAGCTGTCTGCCCAGGCGGGATCATTAATGAATCGTTGAATGGCTTTCGCACGTCGTGTTTTGGGTTCATCAGCCAGGTATGCTTCAATCTGTACTGTGGTTGGCACAGTACCAGTAGTGTCCAGGGAGAGCCGACGCAGAAATGCCAGATCATTGAGTAACGGTGCCTGAGACACTTTCTCTTTTGCCAGCCGCCGATTGATGAAATGATCGATGGCGTTATTTGCCCGCAATCCCGGCACTGCAGCGGGCACTTTGACTTGAGGCTGCTTGAGAATTTCGGCTTTTGCAAGTTGATGCCGCGATTCCCAGTATTGATCTTCCTTCGCGGAAGCTTCCCGGCGACGTGCTGCGTTGACAGCGATCATGTTGTAACGATATTCGCGTTCGAAAGGCAGCCAGTCTGCGTCCGTCAGCATGACGGTTTCTTTACCGGGGGTCAGCAACTGGAAGTCCTGTTTGGGATCTCCGATAAAGACTGCCGTTTCACCGAAATCGGGACGATGTCGAAATCCGCCGACAATCATTTCGAAACGCACACGGTGTGGTTTTCCATCTCCGGTATATTCAATGACTTTTTCCTGATCGCCACGATGCAGCGGACGAATATGGGGTGCCAGGCTGCGATCGACTTTAAATACGTGACCGTGAGCCGAACCGGAAATATTGTGGAAGCCGGTTTCAGCGACCAGTTTGTCATCGATATACAATCGCGAGGCATTCCGGGCACGAACCAGAATTCGCTTCTTTCCTTTCGGGATCACAACACTCGACATGGCGCGAATCAGGTAAGGATCAGGACGATCCACTTTCACACCCCGTTCGGAGTAACGATTGGGAATTTCAATGAGTGCGAAATGCGGTTGGGTAAATGATTCTGCCAGACGCGGTGGACGGAACTTCCAGGATTTCTTATTAGGAACCCCTTCCAGGATATCCACTTTGACACGGTCATTGGGAATCGCCGTCCAGTCGATCTGTGGTTCAGGAGCATGATATTTGAAATGTGATGCTACCTGTTTGGCTGACAGCACCTTTCGATAAACGGCCAGCTCATCCATCTGACCATCAAACGAGCTGCCGGCGGACCCGCCCATGGAAGAACCGATCCAGACTTCATCGTTGTCCACGACAGGCCCCAGAGTCGTATCGCCGCCCATATCCCATTTACCGGAAACGGGCTGACCATCGACATAAGCAGTCAGGCTTTTCTTTTTTCCGAATGTGTAAGTGACAGCCACATGATGCCAGTTGTGGGCACTGATCCCAGCTCCACTCGAAGTCCAGCGATGGAAGTCGGCTTTCTGATCTTTTTTCTCGGGCTGTCCTCGAAACAGAAAACTGAGCTCCGAACCAGTGATTCGGAAACCATAGTTCTGATTGTCACGGGCCATCCCTTTGCGATTCGTACGCCCTTTACCAATGATGTAGTAGTGACGTCCTGCTTTAGTGGAGTTCAGATTCACCCATGCTTCCAAGGTGATGGCATCTCCGGCAGTAAAATCGAGAACACTCATTTCACCCGGATCCACAACTCGCAGGAAACCCTGACCAGGCTCGAACGATGCGGCCTTGTTCTCAGCAGTAAACAAGGGGAACTCAGAAGGTCGAGGACCTGCAGCAGACTTTGCCAGCTTACCACTGACCAGCGCTTTCACAGGCTTAGTTTTTTCCTGATCGGCGACAACGCTGCTGTAACCCTCAGCAGCAGGCGTCTCAAAATTCCAGTAGAGTATTGGCTGGTCGGAAAGAATCAACTCCCGATAGCTGGCAGGAGCGGCAACTTTGGGACTCTTTTCTGCTTTGGAATCTTTCTCTTTTTGAGCATAGGAGGGGCTCGCAGACAAAGGTAATGCAAGCGAAAGGCTCAGCAGGCACAGGGAACGCTTAACGAATGCCAAGTGGTTCATAGCGGGCAATTCCAGATAATCAGGTTCTCAGGAGAGACGTCACAGCAGGCGAGTTTTGTCAGAATCCGGTCATTCCAGACCTGACAAACAGTACTGTACACAAGAATGTATTCAGGTCATAAATCGTGACCTACTCTAATATACCGGGAGGCACGCCGATCTCACGGCAAATTGTACTCGGATTGTCCAATTTATGAAATTTTTGAGGGAATTCCCCCTCTTTTCATGACTTTCCGCATCTTCTGATACGAAAAGCAGAGGATCACACACACGCATCAGAAAATTGTGTTCCCTGTTCGATTTAACGAGCAATCAAGGCACAAAGATAAATTCGGGAGAATTCAACAAAGTCCAGAGCATGTCCTCGTAGCGGTTCCGCCAGTCATCGTCGAGCCGATTGGTAGGCGGATCTCCTTTTTTCACCGCCCCCTCCAGTTCCACCTTGATTTCATTGGCCCGGGAATTCACATGATTTGACCAGCTGACCAGATTTCGTGGTAACCGCTCGCGTATGACAGGTTCAGCCTGTGCATTCGCCCGTTCCGCATAACCGGGCTGCAGCAGCTCAGAGAACATTTTGAGTTCCTCAGCCTTAGGTTCACGTGTTAACGTTTTCATGAAGGTCATATTTATCAAAGCTTCAAGTGGTTGATCCTGCAGTGCCAGTTCTGTGAAATCGCTGTCATCCGAAAGACGGGTGAACCGCTGTCCCAGCAGACCGTTCGCCAGGATTGCCGGCTGGAGAGGAGTCGACGTTGCTTCACGAACCGTAAGCGGGCTTTGACGCGTATCCCGCCAGCCAAACGTTTTCATTAAAGTGATGAAAGGCTGACCAAACGGCAACGCCAGGCTGGGTCGGTCCCGTTCGTTCGACGGGGATGTAAACTGCCACGCACGACTCGGCGTTCCCAGGTCGAGAGAATTGTGATAATCGCGGGCACCGTCGATATCGATACACATCCGCCCTGCGTCGAACGGTTTACCGCAGATCAAAAACAGCGAATCAACAATCTGCTCCGCTTCCATGCGGCGCAGGACCGGTGAAGAAAAATCATAAGTCGTTTCTACCAGATTTTCAATTTTTGAAAGATCGGTTGTTGCTTCTCGCTGATACAGATCCGATTCGAAAATCAACTGGGCCAGATATTTCAGATCGTAGCCGTGAATCACAAACTGCTGTGACAGGTACTTCATCAGTTCCGGATGGGAGGGTTCCTGGCCATCCCAGTCGTCTACCGGTTCTACCAGTCCCTGTCCGAGATATCGCTTCCAGACACGATTCACAATCACATTTGCGAAGCGCTCGTTCTGAGGCGAAGTAATCGTCGCCGCCAGCTGCTGACGTGTATCCCGGGGAGAACGCAGGTAATTTTCTGGGAATCTGCCGGGCTTGACCAGTTCTTCAAAGGTCCACTGGGGAGTCACCTTCTCTCCCGGTAACAGTGTGACAGAGATCAGCATTGAGTTCGACTTGGAATCGAAGCCAGGCACAGAACTCGTATTCGGAACCCCCTGCGGACTGCGTTTCAGCATGGCTGCCAGGCTGAACAGATCGCGCTGTTTGAAATCATGGAACGGGGCGTCGTGACAGCGGGCACATTTCATATTCAGACCAAGGAAGGCCTGACCAATGATATGCGCTTTGGCCGCCATTGGGGCGTCGTTCTGTGATGCCATTTCAAAGCCGGCCGGCCCGCCGAAATATTTACTGCCTTCCATCATGACCAGTTCCGTCAGGAAACGGTCGAACGGTTTGTTATCGTAAAACGACTCGTGAATCCACCAGCGGAAAGGTCCGGTGTTGTTCAACGTCGGGTTGAGGATATTCGGATTCTCCGCCAGGACATCCTGCCAGTAACCAACCCAGTTATCCGCCCAGGCGGGATCATCAATGAATCGTTGAATCGCTTTCTGACGTCGTGTTTCTGGATCGTCGGCCAGATAGTCACGGATCTGCTCGGGAGCAGGTACGGTACCGGTGGTGTCCAGAGAGAGCCTACGCAGAAATGCCAGATCATTGAGTAACGGTGCCTGAGACACTTTCTCTTTTGCCAGCCGCCGGTTGATGAAATGATCGACGGCGTTATTCGCCCGCAGTCCTGGCACTGCAGCGGGCACTTTGACTTGAGGCTGCTTGAGAATTTCGGTTTTTGCAAGTTGATGCCGCGATTCCCAGTATTGATCTTCCTTCGCGGAAGCATCCCGGCGATGTGCCGCGTTGACAGCGATCTGATCGTAGCGGTACTGGCTGGCAAAAGGTAACCAGTCTTCGTCGGTCAGCATGACGACCTGATCAGAGGGGGTCAGAAGTTGAAAATCTTCACCGGGGTTACCGATAAAAACGGCTGTCTCACCGAAATCGGGACGATGCCGAGAACCACCCACGATCATCTCGAAGCGAATCTGATGTGGCTTGCCATCGCCGGTATATTCGACAACCTGCTCCGTATCACCGCGGTGTAAGGGGCGAATATGAGGCGCCAGACTCAGATCGACATCGTAAACGATATCATGACCGCTGTTGGTAATTCTGTGGAAATCGGTCTCTGCCACCAGCTTGTCGTCAATGTAGAGCCGTGCAGCATTGCGGGCACGCAGGAGAATTCGTTTTTTGCCTTGAGGAAGCGTCATGCGAGACATCGCCCGTACCAGAAACGGATCGGGCCGATCTACTTTTACGCCACGCTCGGAATAGCGGTTGGGGATTTCGATAAACGCGAGGTGTGGCTGCGTGAATGTTTCCGCCAGTCGAGGTGGCCGAAACTTCCAGGACTTTTTATTGGGAATCCCTTCCAGAATCTCGACTCTGACACGATCTTCAGGAATCGCAGTCCAGTCGATCTGTGGATCAGAAGCAGCGAATTCAAAGTGCGACGCCAGCTGACCTGCCGTCAGCGCACTGCGGTAAACAGCGACCTCATCCAGTTGTCCATCAAACGAACTGTTTGCCGAACCGCCCATCGAGGAACCGATCCAGACTTCATCATTGTCGACTACTGGAGGTCGCGACGTATCGCCGCCGACATCCCATTTTCCGGAGACAGGCTGGCCGTCCACATATGCGTTGAGACTTTTCTTTTTGCCGAACGTGTACGTCACTGCCACGTGATGCCAGTTATGCGTGCTGATTCCCCCCCCGGTAGAAGTCCAGCGATGGTAAAGTGGTTTCTCACCCTTCTTTTCCGGCTGAGTGCAAAACAGAAAGCTGATTTCAGAACCGGTCAGCCTTAAACTATAGTTCTGATTATCCCGGGCAACTCCTTTCCGGTTCGTACGCCCTTTCCCGATGATATAGTAGTATTGTCCGGATCTCGTGGAGTTGGGATTGATCCATGCTTCCAGAGTGATCGCATCCCCGGCGGCAAAATCGAAAATGCTCTGCTCACCCGGATCAACGACCCGCAGGAAACCCTGGCCAGGCTGAAAAGCAGCCGCCTGATTCTGATCAGCGAATAAGGGAAATTCAGCAGGACGGGGACCGGCGATGAGGTTCATCGGCTGCCCACTCACCAGCGCCGGGACGGGCTTTGCAGCCTGACTCTGAAAACCGTTTTGTTCGCGCCGTTCAAAACTCCAGTAAGCCGCTGGTTGATGAGAACGAATCAGATCGTGGTAACTACCGGGAGGTGTTGGCTTTTTCGCTTCGACGGCCGACGGTTGCTGATCTGCCGATGCAGAGATCGATAACAGAGACAGAGTAAATGAAACCAGCAACAGAGAATGAGCACTTTGAGTTACGCGGTTCTGTTTCACAGCAGGCGATTCCGATATCAGATTCCAGATCGCATCGCGTTTCACGATAGCGTCTCTCAATGCCGGGAGACGCTACTGTAAAACTGGATACAGTCTGAAATGAAAGTTCACAGCAGGCGAGTTATGCGAAATTCAGGAATTCCTGATCCGACAAACAATACAGTACTTGAGAACGTCACATCAGCGTAAATCTTGATGTATTAAACTATACCGAACAGCAGCCGGATCTCACGCTAATTCATATCGAGATTCTTCGATTTAAGTTTTTTTGCCAGGAAACTCCTCATTCTGTGAGATTTCAGAAAATCTGGTATATTACATCAGAGAATCATGACGCTGCCGACTGCAAGGCAGCTGGGACTGTAAGGATCGGCGCCGTCTTGAAACCCGAAGAACTTGAAAATTTTGTCCAACTTCTAACTACCCACCAGAGCAAGCTTTATGCTTATATTCGCTCACTGCTGCCTGATCCCCAGGCCGTTCAGGATGTGCTGCAGGAAACGAATCTTGTTCTCTGGCGTCGTTCAGAAGAATTTGAAGCAGGCAGCAACTTTGTTGCGTGGGCCTGTAAAGTCGCATACTTTCAGGTCCTGGCCTATTATCGCGATAATAAACGAGATTCGATGGTGTTTAATGTCGAGCTGGTCGAAATGCTGGCGAAACAGAATGAAGAGAAACTGGCAGGCAAACAGGATCTGCAGCGTGTACTTGCACGTTGTGTTTCCAAGCTGCCAGAACAGAGTCGAAACCTGATTCAACAGCGATATGCCTCGGGAGGCTCGGTGCAGGCAATCGCAGAGGCACAGGGACGTTCCGTCGGTGCAGTGTCACAGACGCTTTATCGCATCCGACAGTTATTACAAGAGTGCGTTCAGAAAACACTTGCCAGTGAGCAGGGAGAATTGTGAGTCATGAACCAGAAGCCAAATCCTGAAGAATCAAAGAACAATACTCAGGAAATCATCTCCGCCTTTCTGGATGGCGTCTTGACGGATGAGGAAAACCAGAATTTCCTCAAACGCCTGGAAACGGATGAAGCAGCCCGGGAACTCTATCTGGAAATGATGAATACCGATTCGCTCCTGCTCTGGGAGCAGGGACAGACCGAGCCTCTTCCCGAACTGTTCTGCCTGACTCCTGAAACAGAAACAAGCACTCTGCGTGTCGATCCCGGGGTTGCATCAGCGCGCAAACAGCTGACCGTGATGCGTTATGCACTGGCGACAACCGTTGTTGCCTGTCTGTTTCTGACGGTCCTGCTGCTGATGGACAGCACTCCGGCCAGCGCCGTCACACGGCTGGACTCCAGTGATGGCGTCCCCGCAGCCATGATTATCGAAGAACATCAACCTGTCTGGGAACGGACCGAGTGGACTCAGGATGTGAGCAAGCCTCTGGTTCCCGGCTGGCTGAAACTCAAATCAGGGCGTGCACTCATTGACTTTTTGAGCGGTACGACCATTGCGCTGGAAGGACCTGCCGAACTGGGAATCAATTCTGATAACCGCGCGTATCTGAAGTCAGGCCGCCTGGCTGTCGTGGGCAGTGCTCGCGATCATAGCTTTACACTGACGACAGCCAATCTGACACTGCTGTCACAATCAGCCAATTTTGGTCTGTCAGTCAACGACGACGAACAGACAGAACTTCACGTGTTTGCAGGCAGCGTCTCGATCACCCATTCACAGGATAAACCAGACGCTGAGATCAATCAGGAAGAGGTTCCCGAAACCACGAATGAACTGGTGGTCAGCGCAGGGCAGGCCATTGTGTTTGACGGTACCGGACAGGAACTAACACGTCAACTGGCCGACCAGAGTGCATTCCCGGCACGGGATCAGTTTGAAGTGGCTGATCCTCCCGGCGATATTCCCGCCATCAACTTTGCCTCACACAAAATTGAACCTTACAGTTTTCAGGACGGGCAATACGAATTACCCACTGATTACCAGCTCATCGAACAAGGCAAAGGAATTCGTCTGTGGGGGAATGCCTGGAAGACACTGGAAGTCAACACAGAGATCACCCCCAACACGGTCATCGAATTTGATTTCCGCTCGTTACATCAAGGTCAAATTCATGGCTTCGGTTTTGACACTGATAAGAAATACGATAAAGGAAATCATGTTTTCCAGATCTACGGCTACGAAGCCTGGTCCCATATCGGGCAGCAGTTTAATACGTATTCAGGAAATGACTGGAAACGATTTCGAATTCGTGTAGGCCGTTACCTGACGGGGAAATATCGTTATCTGCACTTTATTGCTGATGAAGATGTGATCGCCCGGGCAGAAAGCCAGTTTCGCAATGTGCGGATTTACGAAGCGCCGACAAAACAGTAAGCACTGAACTCAGTGACTGAGCTCCGGTTTCGGATTGGGCTCTTCTGCTTCCTGAACTGCTGGTTCGTCTTTGCAGCCACCCAGAATTAAAAAAGTGGCAGCAAACAGAAGATAGCCGATCCCGATGCCCGTCGCACGAAAAGCAATTCCATCTACACTTTCGGTCGAAAGAAACGCCAGACGAAAATGAATGTCATTATTGATGACTTCGTAGGCGTTCGTCAGTCCGAGAAAAGAGAACAGAGCAGCGATCGCGGACCAGATTGCCGCCGAGCGATATTTCCCATCGATCAGACAGGCACAGATGGCTGCCAGAATCATGCAGGTAAAAATAAAGCCGCGCTCCATCACCACCAGCCCATGCACCAGAAATCCATTCACTTCCGTAAACAGGTTTGCTGATAAAACGTCCTGCAATGATTTACCCCCACCTACGAGTAGCGTCCCCTGCATGATCGTCGCGCCCCAGGCAGCGATCGCCGGGAATAATCCGAGCGCCACAGCCGGTGCATGCCTGCCAGGCGAAGCTGTAAAGGCTTGGGCGGTAATCACCATCCCAATCCAGAGTACAATCGCGACGCCGGCCTCCAGAGGAATGATCTGACTGATGACGCCCGTGGTTCCTGTCAGGCAGATCAGCAGAAAGAAGACCCCGTTCAATGTAGAATACCCGGCTCGCGAACCCATTTCTTTCCAGCCCGGATGCCCGATATAAATGGTTGTCGGAAAACAACTGCCCAGTAACGAAGCCATAATCGTTCCCAGACCATTGGCCATCATTGCCGGTCTGGCAGGATAGCTGTCACCCGCAGCTTCAGCCGATTCGATGTTCTGCATACTGCCGATCACATTGAACAGCCCCATCGGAAAGATCACTGACATATACCCGGCCCATTCGCCCGGTTCTTTCAACAGTTCCCACAATGCCCCCCCTGCAAAATGGGGACGATACCAGCCCGATTGACTCCAGGCTGTTTTGATTGCTTCTGCACTCATGGGTGATCCCTGCAGCATCTGAGGTATCACTTCCGGTAACACCCAGGCACAGATCGTCCCGACGATAATCGCCAGGAGTCCGCCGGGAATCGGGACGGGCAGCTTCTTTCGCGAAAACAGGGTCAGCAGCACGACCGCAGCCGGCAACATGGCAATCATCGGTCGCTGATAAATCTTCAGGACAAATGTCATCGAGATAAAACCAATGGCAATGCCCGCCAGCGTAGAGAGCAGCGCGGCCCGTGGCGTGACACGACGAACACTGTCTGCAATAAACGCGCCAGCGAACTCAATGAGACCGCTGCCGAAACAGGCCAGCAGCCCCATCTGCCAGGCTGCTTCCGCACTGTTGGTCCGCTGATAGACGGGGATCATCACAAAAAAGATATAGACCAGCAGCGAAGGCGTATTGATGCCGTAAGGCAGAGCGCAGACATCACTGCGATTCTCCCGCTTTGCCAGCTGATGCGCCTGCCACGCGTAAAACACATTCCCGAACAGAATACTCAATGCAGCGCCAGGCAGAATATATTGCAGCAGTAATTCAGAATCAGCAGAGATACCACACAGGCCGCACAGCGCGACGATGAGCAGAAGCTGGACCAGGTTATCGATCATTAAAGCGAAAAAACCGTCCAGGTCGCGTCGTACGAAGAGGGGGTAATTGCTGTGATTCATTTCAGTTCAACAGTTCCTGAATTTCTTCCGGGGTAAACGGTTTCTTCAAACGGGCACCCAGTTGCGAGACAATCCGGGCAGCCGCATGCGAAGCCAGATGCCCTGCCTGATGCCACGTCAAACCGTTGGTAATTCCATACAGAATTCCAGCGGCATACATGTCTCCGGCACCCGTAGTATCGACGGCTTCCACTTCCACACCTTCAATGGGAATCACACGTCCTTCATGCATCAGAATCGAACCATCTCCGCCCAGAGTCAGCGCCAGATTGGGGACATGATTGTGAATCACATGAGCACAATCGACGGCATCATGCTTGCCGGTCAGGCTGCGGGCTTCTTCCAGATTACAGAACAGCAGATCCACGGGACCTTCGATGAGCTCCTGGAATTCGTCCCGGAACAGATTGATCAGGAAGGGATCGGATACGGTGAATGCCACTTTAACGCCATGTTTTTTTGCCAGTTCGATGGCGCGGTAAGCGGCACGCTTCTGCGTCTCTCCTGTAAACAGGTAGCCTTCGACGTACACATATTTTGACTCTTTGATGTGTTCTTCATTGATGTCATCGACGCTCAATGTAGCGGAGACACCCAGATTGGTGAGCATCGTCCGTTGTGCATCATCCGTAATCAGCACCACACATGTCCCGGTCTGTCCCTCTGCGGCAGGAGGAACTTCAATCGTCACTCCCAGTTTGCGCATATCGGCGAGATCGAATTCCCCCAGCATGTCGCTGCCCACTTTACCGGCGTAGGCTGCTTTACCGCCGAAATCAGCGACTCCTAGAATTGTATTGGCTGCAGAACCGCCGGCACACTGGGAAATAGGGGCACCATCCAGTTCGCCGAGAACCTTTTGCTGGATATCTTCATCCACAAGGGTCATGATCCCTTTAGCAAAACCGAGTTTCTGAAGTGTGGCGTCGGAGACGCGTGCCTGAATATCAACTAATGCGTTGCCAACGCCATAAACATCGTACTGCATGGTTTCCCTTAACCTGATCAATTCCGTTTTTTTTCAATTACCTCTTTTTTATGTCAAAGAGGTTGCCCACAGCGACTTTTTTAATGATGTGCAGATCATAACCAATGAGACATTCAATGGGAAACCCTCGAGAGTAAGCATCTACTGAGTTTGAAAAAAGCAGTCAGGTCACTAGTATATAGGCAGGAATTCCCATTCAGGACTTATCGCATTCGCTGAGCACTTCCTGGATCCGGATTCTTTCAAGATAAAACCAGGCGACAAATCGACTCGATTCACCGCATCACACTTAACAAGGATGCTTTTACATGACAAACTCCTCCTCTGCGAACGACTTGCTGTACTCACTGCCACCCATTGGTGGAAACCCCTCGACACGTCCGAACCAGACCAATCCGGGGAGTTTCGCAAATCCGCCACAGATCGCTCCCGGAGCGAAAGGAGCGTTGACGTTCTCTTCTCCCGACACACCGGGCATGCCTGCTCCTTCCGAAAAAACAGCCTGGGACTTTATGCCTGCAGGCTGGGAACTGAAAGCGGGCTTTGAGGAAAATTATGAAACCGCCGATGCCTGGACTCCCCCGACTGACTTCCTGCCAGTCACCCAGCTGGAATTTGCCCGTTGTGGAACAGTCACACCCGAAATGGAACGGGTCGCCGAACGCGAACCGCATCTGACAGCAGAACAGATCCGCGATGAAGTCGCTGCCGGCCGGATGATTATCCCTGCCAACAAAGTGCACCTCGGATATCAACTCGATCCGATGGCCATCGGTCGGGCCTCCAAGACCAAAGTCAACGCCAACATGGGTGCTTCGCCTGTTTCTTCGGGAACAGATGAAGAGATCGAAAAACTCAAATGGGCACAACAGTGGGGTGCTGACACCGTGATGGACCTCTCCACAGGCGGCGACATTGACGGCTGTCGGCAGGCGATCATCCAGAACAGTTCCGTTCCCATTGGTACGGTGCCCATCTATTCCATGATCATCGCCCGTCGACTGGAAGACCTGGATCATGCCAGCATTCTGCAGATGCTCCGGCATCAGGCTAAACAGGGTGTCGACTATTTCACCATTCATGCCGGCGTACTGCAGGAACACCTTTCACTCGTTGCACAACGTCTGATCGGCATCGTCAGCCGCGGCGGTTCACTGCTGGCAAAGTGGATGCTCCACAACAAACAGCAGAACCCGATGTATGAACTCTGGGATGACATCTGCGAAATCATGCGGGAATACGATGTCAGCTTCTCGATCGGTGACGGACTGCGTCCCGGTGGACTGGCAGATGGTTCAGACCGTGCCCAGCTGGCAGAACTGTGTGTGCTGGGTGAATTGACCGAACGTGCCTGGCAAAAAGGGGTACAGGTCATGATCGAAGGCCCCGGTCATATCTCCTTCGACCAGATCGAGTTCAACATGAAGCTCCAGCGGACACTGTGCCACGGTGCCCCCTTCTATGTACTGGGACCACTGGTCACCGACATCTTCCCGGGCTACGATCATATCACCAGTTGTATCGGAGCAACCGCAGCCGGCTATCACGGTGCCAGCATGCTCTGCTATGTGACTCCCAAAGAGCACCTCGGTCTGCCGAAAAAAGACGACGTCAAACAGGGTTGTATCGCATACAAGATTGCCGCCCATGCCGCTGACGTCGCGTTGGGAATACCCGGAACCCGCGATCGTGATGACGATCTCACCGAAGCCCGGGCTGCCCTCAACTGGGAAAAACATTTCGAACTGAGCTTCGACCCGGATACCGCCCGTGCCTTACACGACGAAGACCTGGATGTGGATACCGACTTCTGCGCCATGTGCGGACACGACTGGTGCAGCGTACGAATCTCCAAAGAAATCCAGGAATTCATGTCAGGTAAATCGGAAGATTATGCCTGGGATAAAGCGAAAAAATCGCTGGCATTAACCGCCGAGCAACAGGAAATTCTGGAGAAACGCGGCGTGCTCAGCCCGGACGAAATTCACAAGCTGGCATCCAAGGTCAAAAAAGAAATGACTGGCGAACAGGATAAAGCATCCTGCCACAGTGATTATGTTGCCCCTGAAGAAGCACAACAGATGCAGACTTCAAAACAACTTCCGGTGTTGAATCAACGCCCGTAGTGCCCGCTGCTGCTTAGTTACATTTTTTGTGAGCTCGAATTCGATTCGAGCTCACTTCGTTTTCGCTGACACTATTTTGTCGGAACTTCAGCCCCGAAGTTTCAAAGCGATGAACAACAACAAACAGAGCGATAGTACCACCCAGAAATACTTGCCAGCCGCCTCACCATGAGCCCGGCCCCATTCATAAGCGGACTTAGAAGAATTGTCTGAGCGATCGCTTTCTGCAAAATCATTCCCGAAACCACCGCGTACCATGTTATTACTGTTATTGCTGGAAGCGACCTGGCGGCTTTGCTGATTTGGATTACAGTAAGGGCACGGTGCTCGTAACCCCTGAAAATGATCGGTCTTGAAGGATCGAGAACACTTTTCGCATTTGTAAACGGTATCAGTGCTCTTCAACCCACAGTGGGGACATTGCTCAAACGTAAACGATTCCGTTGAATGTGTTTTCTCACAAATCGGGCATTTAAACACTCTCGTTGACTTAAATCGAAAATCGGACATCATATCCCTGTTGGCGTCAGACATATTTTGATTCTGATTGGGAGCCATACTGTTACTAAAAGCTCCCCTGCCTGCGTTATTATTCATTGCCAGTTGTTCTGACTGTTTCTGCTTACGTGGTTTGATCAGACTCAGATCAGAATTACTGAAGAATTCTGTGATGAACAGTTCTTCTTTATCACCGGTATTCACGACAGCCACAGATTCACCGTAAGCCAGACGAACAAATTTACCTTTGAGCTTTCGCTTATTTAAATCAGTAAATACACGGAATTCCTTTTCCCGCTCCTCGGGGGTGAGTGTGACCTCTGTCACTTCAGGGAAAAAGTTTCCCGGAATTTCTTTTCCGAGACGCTCCTGCACATAGCTCTGATCTTCGGGAATGAAGTTCTGATACGGAAATTCCTGAACCACTCCTGTTTTTGTAATCAACAAAGAAACATTACCATCCTCCATTTTAACGTAGGAGGCAGCGACCGAATTGCCCGATAAATCAGTCCACTTTCGTTGAAAATTGAGCTGCATGAACTGTTTCAATCTGGTAGGCGACAGACTGGGATCGGGATCCTCACGATAGGCCAGCGGAATTTCGTCAAACCGGCCATGCATTTTCAACGCATCCCGCAACAGTTGCAGATCTTCAGGGATCAGCGTGCCGATATGCACGTTGATAAAACCAACCGGATTGCCCAAAAACACTACTTCGCGACCGTTGACACGCGTGAATCTCGCTTCCGATTTCTTCCCCTGCTTGTCAGTCCAGACACGATATTCATTCAATACAGCAACCAGTTTGGGATCAATTTCTGTATCCGCTTTTTTGACATCCGGATCTTCGTCCGCTTTAGCTGGTTTGACCTCAGCAGCCATGTCTTTGCCTGGCTCCATTTTCGCGGGCGCAGCTGCAGGCCCCAGACTGGTTCCCGGTTCACCCGCTCTGGCCTTCAGCGCTTCAGGAAGAAGCGAAACCAGCTTGTTGTGCTGATGATAGCCAATAATCCATTCGATATCTTTCTCGCTGAGCTCATCCAGAGGAACCCGGACAGAACCGCCCGCATTCTTCAGCAGAGTGACTTTCCCATCTGAACTTACGGAAAGCAGTTTGGCTGTATGTCGGGTGCCATCTTTCAAAGTAAATTCACGGACCGTAAACGGTTTGAATGACTCTTCTTCAACAGAGGGTTTCGCTGTCTCTGCAGGCATTGATTCCGGCGCAGGTTTCCCGGGAGTCGGTTCTGATGCAGGCTGCGTGGAAGCCGGTTTCGCAGGCGGGGAAGTGTCCGGCTCTGAACCTTTCACAAATTCTTTTTGAGGTTTACGATATTCAGGGGGAAGAAAACTTAACAGTTTTTTTCGCTTGTGATATTCGTAGATCCAGTTCAGATCTTTTACACTTAATTTTTCAAGAGGGACATACACTGTCCCCTCTCCCTCCAGACTGAGGGTGGCAGTCGGACCTTTGACGGTAATCAGCTTCCCGGTCGCCTGGGTCCCATCGCGGTAGGTCCAGTTGCGCACGACAAAACGTTCGTAACTTTCTTCAGCTGGCAGCTGTTGTGAAAGCATGATTGAGCAAAGGATCGCGTACAAAACAGCAAATTGCGTTTTTGTCGTCTTCATTGTGACGGGCCCATGTTATAAAATAAAAATCAGGAGGGGCGCTTAGGAATTTTCTGTAATTGAAAGATGCTTACGCCATCCATCAGGATAGCCCACATACGTTCAACTTAAAATACTGAACATTGATTTTTTCCGATTCGAGGGAGAGAAGTGCCTCAGAATTCCGGTGACCCATAAAATCCCACTAATCTGCTACATAGAGAAGGCGATTCTGTTCTGAAAATCTAACTCTATTTTTTCATCAACTGGACAGATATAATGCCTTTTGTGCAGTTATCCCGTTCTTGTCCGTTTAACTTCCCACTGCAAGGAGAGTGATTCGCTTTATGCTGAAATCTTTGAAGGGGCAATTCTTAATCGCGTCCCGTAAGCTGAACGATCTCAATTTTTATCGATCTGTTGTGCTGATCGTGGAACATAACGAGCAGGGAGCCACGGGCCTGATTATTAACCGTCCTTCCTCCTTTTCAATTACCAATGCATTATCCCGCTACTTTGACATGCCCAAACTTGAGGACATGGTATTTATGGGTGGGCCTGTCGAACCAAACGGCATGTTTGCCCTGCATAACGCTGGAGACCTTGAAAAATCAACTGAAGCGATCGTACCGGATCTGTTCATGGGCAGCAGCCCGGAAATCTTTGAACAGGTAATCTGGAGAATCTCGGAAGGTGATCCCAATCTGGATTTTCGGATCTTTTTCGGTTGTGCCGGCTGGGCACCCTTGCAGCTGGAATCCGAAATAAATCGGATGGACTGGCTCTATACCCCTGCTATGACGGAAGACATCTTCGAAATTGACCCCTATGATATCTGGGACACTCTGATGGAGCGTGCGATGGCAGAACGACGATTCCTGCCGCAGGAAACGGCGCACCCCGAGTGGAACTGATAAACGCTGCCGACCGACTGACCTTAGCACGAACTATTAATCTACCTGAAAACAAAGTATCTTCTCGCATGACGCCCATTCAGATTAAAGACCCGGAAACCGGTTCCTTCGCCAGCATTTTACCCGAACTGGGATTCAACTGTTTTGAATTTCAGGCAATGGTAGATGGTCAGCCGATCGATGTGATCGACGCACATCCTGATTTTGCATCTGGAAACCAGCGTCCGAGCAGTGGTGGGATTCCCATTCTGTTCCCCTTCCCGAACCGCATTGCCAACGCACAATTTCAGTGGGAAGGAGTCTCTTATGAACTCCCCGCCGAAAAGACCTATCACGACAAAACCGGGAATGCCATCCATGGATTCTGTCTGGATCTTCCCTGGCGGGTCATTTCACAGGAAGAGTCTGCTGTGACAGGCCAGTTTCAACTGAGTATCGATGGAAAACACCGACTGAAATACTGGCCCGGCGACATTTTTATTGAGGTCCGCTATGAAGTCAAAGGGACCACTTTACGGGCAGACATCCGCGTCGGTAACCCGGGCTCGGTTTCTATACCCTGGGGACTGGGGACACACCCATATTTTAAAGTTCCTCTCTCAGAATCCGGCGATGTTAAAAACTGTCTGGTCGAATCGCCGGCAAGCGAGGAATGGGTGCTCGAAGACTGCCTTCCCGTCGGCGTCAAAAAGTCGATTGGAAAATCGCACGACCTGCGGGAAGGGGCCTGGCTGGATCAGTTGCAGGCAGATGATATTCTCACGGGCATGCCTGAAGATATCGAACAATACGAATGTCTGATCATGGATGAGCAGGCTGGACTGGTCGTCACTCAGGACTACGATGCGATCTTCTCCGAGCTGGTGGTATTCACGCCCCCGGACCGGGATTGTGTCTGTCTGGAACCATACACGTGTGTGACTAATGCCATCAATCTACTCAGCGCTGATGTGGAAACCGGACTCCGGGTACTTCCCCCGGAATCGGAGATCAAAACCTGGATTGAAATCCGGGCCGGAAAAGTAATTGTCTGATTGAACGTCGGGAGAAACAGGATGACAAATCGAACCTGTCTGCTGCTGAGTCTGACACTCTTCACCCTGCTTCCCGCACAGGTCTACTCTCAGACGGAAAGTCTGCGCAAAAAAACCATACAGCAGACTTCATCGGATAGTCCGCCGACAAATGCTCAGAGCCTGCAGCGACTCAACGGCATCGAAGCGAGACTCAAAACGGTGAATCAGCCGGCCGCCCATCAGCCTCCCGTGACCGAGCAGTCTACAGCCTTTATCATTGTTGACGATACCGTCAGGGACGTCACCTATAACCGCGCACCCAATGGGATGCATTTTCTCCTGACGCGTTTGATTCTGATCAACCAGGGTCCAGAACCACTCAAACTGATGCGCAGCCAGATAAAGGCGATGGTAGACGGACAGCCGTTTCCCCTGCGTACGTTACCATCTAATCTATCCAACCAGATTGTCCAGTTGGGAAAACGCAGCCAGCGACTCAATAAATTAAATTTTCAAGATCAAGTCACCGTCCCCCCCGGTGAACAGGACAGTCTGTGGATATTACTCACCGAGTTACCAGGAGCGCCCCGTATTCCGGAAATTGAATTTCAGGTCACAGTCAATGATCAGACAATGAAACTGAATGTGAACCGGTTCGAACTCGGTAAATTACAATATGGAGTTAAATTGCTGGGGCCCAGTGAGTGTCTGGCTGAACTGACTGTCAGCGGAGAAATAAATTCGATTAATATCGGGAGCCTGATTCAGGTAATCGATCAACTGACGACGCAGAACATCAAACGTTTCGTCATGCATTTCCCGGATCCGAAAACTCAGATCGACGAATCGGTCAGAAACTGGCTGCCTCGCGCTGCAAATCAGGTGGGGACGAATGCCATGGTGAATTCTCCTTTCCCTGTCTTTCCCAACATGATTACGGAACTGCATCTGTCCGGGGAAGTGTTTAAGGATACCAGAGTTCCTTACCTGGGAATTAATAAAGGCCAGGTCACACATGAAAAAGAATCAGAGGCGATTCACGCTGCACTCGACAGTGCCATGAGTGTCCTGACCAGGGAAAAAGTTGCTGAGCAGATCCGAACAGGAACACCGGCGGTGAAAATTGCCGCTCTCATCAGTGGCGGTCGACAGCTGACAAATGAAGAACTGCCACTGATTCTGGAACTCACATCAGATCCCGATCCGCTTGTACAACAGGCTGCATTATTTGCCTTACGTTATCTGGGTGATCCTCGCGGCTACGAACGGTTGGCTCAAGTTGCCAGGACGGTCGGCCCCCAATCAGAAGTCGCTGTTGCCAGCCTGGCAGAATCCCGGTTTGCTCAGGGCCAGAAGATTCTGTTGAAACTGCTGAAAGAAAGCCCTCCGACCTCTCAGAAAACGATGATCGGAATTATTGCCCAGAGTCCCCGCCCGCAGTGGGGAGACGCCATCTATGAATTCATCTCGAGTGATAACCTGGAACTTCGAAAAGCGGCAATCAAAGCACTGGTCCTCAATGGTCATCCACGACTCTTTGAAGTATTGACCAATGCGCTGCAGTCACCCAATCCGGAAATCCGCGAAGTCGCCTTTCAGGAACTGATTCAGCAGAAAGACAATGAGAGTGAAACACTGGCTTCGAATTATGTTCTATCTCAACTGGAACAGATTGCACCAACCCAGACCATGCTTTCTTTCATCGATCGACTGAAAGATCCTCGTGCTATTCCACTGCTGTTTAAACACCTGGAAAATCTGAAGCTCGAACCCGGTCTGCGGATTGCCATCATTAAAACTCTGGCCTCGATCGGGGACCAGACTGTGGAATCCGGTTTCCTCAAAATTTATCCACAGGCAAATACGAACGAAAAACTTCTGATACTTGCCTTACTGCAGAAAGTCGAATCACCTCAATATTTCAAACTGGTCGAACAGGCTTTGAATGACAGCGACCTGAAAATTGTCAACGGGGCAATCGACAGTTTACGGAAATCGAATTCCATCGAAGCCGTCAATTATCTGCAGAAAACATTGCGTAAAACCGATCAGGCCGCCATCTGGAATGACATTTATATGTCTCTGGTTTCCATTGGTACGCCTGAGGCGCGTCGGATTATCATGGATGCCCGCTTTGAAGGAAATCTCGATGAGAAAAAAAGAGCTGCGGCAAATGCGCTGAATAATATTTATTCACGTTCTCCCGGTTATCAGTATGTGAAAAATGGCGACGTCGAACAGGGAAGAAAACAGTACGAGGAAGCCCTGGAACAATATCAGACGGCTCTCAGTATCGATTCTCTGCTCGTCCCCGCCTATCAGGGGATCGTTAACGTTCAGAATGCGATGCAGAAATATGACGAGGCCCTCAAAACCGCAGACCAGGGACTGCAAATTGACAGCATGCATGCGCGATTGTATGTCGCGAAAGGCATGATCTACAGCAACCAGTCACAATCGGAAGAAGCACTGCAGCAATTGCATAAAGCGATTGAAATTGCCCCCCATGATCATTTTGCTTATGTGATGCTGGCATCGCATTATTCCAAACACAATCAAAACGAAAAAGCCCTGGAAGCCTATGATGGCGGCATCCATGCCAACCCGCGTTATATGAGTCTGTACGATTTCAAAGCCGATCTGCTGCTCTCGTTGAAACGTCCCGACGATGCCCTTAAGACTTATGATCAGGCAATCCAGGTCAATCCAGGACAGATCAAACCATATACGAGTAAGATTATTCTGCTCCGCAAACTCAAACGTTATGAAGAGGCTATCGCTGTCTGCGATGCGATCCTGGCAGAAAACAGTCTCAAGCGAGATCCCCGGTATGTGATGTATGCCTATATCAATAAAGCTCATACTTATTCCGAAGCCGAGGAATGGGAAAAAGCGATGCATGTGTACGATCAGATGATTCAGAAAGACGATCGTTATCTCGACGCCTACACGGGACGCGGCCACATCCATTTACAGCAGCAGAACTGGCAGGCCGCTCAGAAAGATTTCCAGAAAGCATTCGAGCTAGACAACAAAAGTTCTCAAGCCATTACCGGCCTGGCGATCTGCATGGTCTATAACCATCAGGACGACAATGCAATTACATTCGTCAAAGCACAGTTGAAAAACTTTGAAGAGAACGGCCTGTTTCACTACAACGTCGCCTGCGTCTACGGGCGGGCGTTGATCAATCTGAAAGACGAGAATAAAACACCCGACGTTCAAAAAACCATCAAGGGTTATCAGGAGACCGCAATCCAGCATCTGCACAAGGCTTCCGAACTCGGATTTCAAGATGTGGAGTGGATGCAAAAAGACCCCGATCTCAGTGAATTGCACCCACTCCCCACGTTTAAAACACTGGTTCAGACACTCAAGAAGAAAGAGAACTCACTACAGTAATTCTCTGTTGGAAACCACCGATTTTCACCTAAACTCCTGACCAGACTAAATTTAACGCATCCCTCTTTCAGGTGGCATTTCCCCTGCTTACCTGACTGTAGATTGCCGTTTTCTCAAAACAGCCTTTCTGCTACATTTCCACCCCCATCTTCCAGGCAGCGCACCATTGAGTTCCGATTCTGCGCGAGGTCTGTTTTTCTTCCCATTTCAGAGTGAGTTTCGTGATGCGTCGTCATCCTTTCCTGATTATTTATTCGACTCTGCTGACACTGCTGGCAGCGACACCGCTTCCGGCTGAAAATCCGCCTGCAACTCAGTCTGCCGTCAAACACAATCAGAATGATCCGCGACAGATTCTGTCACAATGGGCGGCTGCTTCCAGCTTTCTGTCACCGGTCGGGCCACAGTCGACAATAGAAAAATTCAAGAAGCAGAATCAGGCTTACTTCAGTGGTCATGAACTGACACTGATTTCCGAATTTCAACGCCCCATCTCGGCTCAGACCTTACTGACAGAATACGACTGGCAAGTCGTCAGTAAAACGGATTCCGTGATCGTTCTGAAGGGGGTCCCCAGAGATGTCTTAACCCGGCATCTGTGCAGACCCTTTGAACTGCAGATCAACACACGATCCATGCTGCCCGAATCGTTAACTTTTTTACCCGGTAACACAAAATCACAAGCCGGTTTTGCCGCAGTTGAATTAACCGCATTAAAAGAAGTCCGTAAGACCCCCGTCATCGCAGTACACCCGCAACCGAATTTCGTTTCACAAACCGTCGCCAAAGCGATTTTCCCTCAGGATGTCTCTACGTTAAAACCTGTAAAAGGAAATCCGATTCAACGAATTTCTTTTTCCCAGACCAGTGCTGAAAACCGAAACAAAACTGAACTTCAGGAAATTGAAATATTGGTAGAGCGCTGGTTGACGGCATCTCGCAGAATTGGTTCTGTGAAACTCGGAAATGGAATTACCCTCTTTCCACGCAGTGAGCAGCAAAAATTACTGGATGCCGAGACGGCTCAAAATAATACGAACCTTTCGACCAGAGCAGTCTACCTGTCCGCCATGCAGAACCTGTCCTCGTGGCTCATGAACGTCGATCAGAGTACCTTCGAAATCGAATCATTCAGCATTGAATTATCAACGGATGAACCAGGACCGGTAGCATCAAAATACATTACACTGAAACTTAAACCTGATCCGAATCAACCCCAGCCCGGCTGGCAGTCTGTTGAACTGGAATTTCACACTTCTCAATCACTGCCCATTAAAATCAGCGAAACCAGAAACCATCAGGTGGTTCAGTTTCTCCTGTCGGGCATGGACGTGAATTATACGGAGTGAATCCCGGAGCTTATTCGCTCGGCGGTTCCCAGTCGCCCCAGTGTTCCAGGTAATGCTGATACGCCTTATTGGATTTCGCTTCCCGCTCCAGATACCGATACGCTTCCGTAACGACCTCCTGCTCATCATCAATCCTGAGCAGTCCCGCCAGGACCCGGGAGCGGAGGAAGACAAAATAGGTATCCAGCACATCACATCGGCAGTAGTCGTTGATTTCATCGACTTTGCCGGAATCATACATCGACTGCACCTGTGAACCATCAATGCCGGTTTTGCCCGGTTTGCCAATCAGGTTAGCCAGGAGGTTCAGCCCTCCCGTAATCCGGCCGGCACCGAAATTGGAAAACAGATCCATCAGATCAAGATGAGCGCCGGTGTTATAGCGATTGCGAGACTGATCAAAACTGCGGGCGTTCACATTGAACCATTCCGGAAGAGAAATTCCGTAGCGATATGCCGCCAGTTCCAGAACCGGCAGATCATACCCACGACCATTGAACGTGACGAACGTCGGCTGACCATAGTGCACCCAGCCCTGCCAGAATTTCTTCGTGATGACATGCGGACGAAATTCTGGAGCATCGAGTACGGTCAGATCCTGGAGTCGATAGTCTTCAGATAGCTTGGCGACCGCAACAGAAACCGGCAACATGAAAGTGGCGGGAATAAAATCGCTGCCCGTCGATTCCACCTGTTCGGCCTGATAGCGGGCCAGAGCTTCGGCCGGGGATAATTCCTCCCCCGGATAACGAACACGGGAAATCAGATCTCCGTCGGCGATCGCTTCCACATCAAATACAAGATACGATACTGGGGGCTGAGGCACGTTCTGACTCGCAATTTACAGGTGAAGTGATGATAATATCTGCGTGAAACATGTTAACTGACGAACAGCATTCAGAGCCAGGCCAGTCGGGATTTCCGGTCCTGGTAAATGGCCCCTTCCATTCGGTTCTGCTGACCAGTATAAACAATAAGAAGCGTTTCGAGTAGTTTGGTCTTTTATTGCAAAGGCAGTCAGGGTTTATGGCCGACCATGAAGAGCATCTGATGGTGCAGGAAGATGATGAAGCACAACGTGATCTGGAAGCACAGGCCATCCGCGGTCTATCCAATGCCTACCTGTTGATGCGCGAGGAAATTGGCAAAGTTATCATCGGTCAGTCCGAGGTTGTGGATGAAATCCTCATCTCCCTGTTCAGCCGGGGCCACTGCCTGCTGGTTGGTGTACCGGGACTGGCTAAAACACTGCTGGTCAGTACGATTGCCAAAATTCTGCACCTCTCATTTCGTCGAATTCAGTTTACCCCGGACCTGATGCCTTCCGATATCACAGGGACGGACGTTCTGCAGGATGATCCGGAAACCGGGCATCGTTCCTTTCAGTTCATGCAGGGACCACTCTTCACCAACGTCCTGCTGGCAGATGAAATTAACCGGACACCCCCCAAAACTCAGGCTGCACTCCTGGAGGCCATGCAGGAACGCCACGTCACTGTTGGCTCAAATACCTATCGTCTTCCGGAACCCTTTTTTGTACTGGCAACACAAAACCCGATTGAGCAGGAAGGTACCTACCCACTGCCGGAAGCGCAGCTGGACCGCTTTATGTTTAATGTGGTCGTGAATTATCCGACGGCTGCCGAAGAACTGATGATCCTCAAACAGACGACCGGGAATCAGAAACCGGAGCTGGAAGCCGCTTTAACGGGCCGACAGATTCTGGCACTCCAGGAAGTGGTCCGAAAAGTTCCCGTCGCCGAGCATGTTTTTGTTTACGCACGCGATCTGGTACGGGCCACTCGTCCTGGCGAAGCAACCGCCCCCAAATTTGTCAAAGAATATCTATCATGGGGTGCCGGGCCGCGTGCAGGACAGTTTCTGATTCTGGGTGCCAAGGCGCGGGCCATACTGGAAGGACGATTCCATGTCTCAACCGAGGACATCAAATCGGTTGCCCATGCCGTTCTCAGACATCGCATTGTCACCACTTTTCAGGCAGACAGCAAAGGACTTGCTCCCGACGATATTATTGACATGCTGATTGAACATGTTCCCAACCAGCTTAAAACTCAGGCGAAAGAAGCCGCAAAGGGGTAACGGTTTTCCCCACGGGGTTACCGAATTTGAAATACTGACCTGTCATGTCGATACCAGCTTCACAACGGATCTTTCTCGATAACAATTCCACAACGCGCCCCCTGGATGATGTGGTGGACCTGGTTGCAGAACAGTATCGGACACACTATGCCAATCCCGGCAGCGCCCATGCAGATGGCCGCCAGGCGCGCAGAGTTCTTGAAGATGCCCGCGAACAGCTGGCAGCACTCCTGGGTGCTCATCCACAGGAAGTGATTTTTACCAGCGGGGGTACGGAATCCATCAATCTGGCCATCCAGGGTTTTTTGTCTGGTGCTCCCGGAGAAATTGTTTTGCCAGCCGGCGAGCATCCGGCTACGGTCAATACCATTCGGCGTCTGGCACCACGGGGGATGAAACAGATTCAACTGCCTTTAGACAGTGATGGCAGAATTGAAACCGATGCACTTCGAAAACTCAACTGGGATCACGTTCAACTGGTGACTTCCATCCTGGCTCATAATGAGACCGGAGTGATCCAGGATATTGCTCCCCTGGCGGAAGCCTGCCAGCAACATCTGATTCCTCTGCATCTGGACTGTGTGCAGGCAATCGGGAAAATTCCGTTTCATTTTCATGACTCAGGCGCGACAGCCGTCAGCCTGGCAGCTCACAAATTTCATGGTCCGCGTGGTGTGGGCGTTCTGATTGTGAAAGAAGGCGCACGCCTGCTGCCTCAAATTGCTGGCGGACATCAGGAGCGCGGCAAACGGGCGGGAACCGAACCGGTGGCACTGGCAGCGGGCATGGCAAAAGCGCTGGCAGCAGCTGTGCAGGAACAGGAAGCTCGAACGAGGCATACCGCTGCCTTGAGAGATCAACTGCAGGCAGGTCTGCTGACACTCTGCGCGCCAGCAGTTGTCAACGGCAGTCAGGAACATCGGCTTCCCAATACCCTCAACATCTCGTTTCCCGGCCTGGACGGAGAAGCGCTCCTGATCTCACTCGATCTGGCTGGCATCTCCTGTTCACTGGGCAGCGCCTGTGCCAGCGGCTCACGGGACCCAGCTCCCGTGTTGCTGGCGATGGGCTGCGAGGAACGCGTCTATCGCTCGGCTGTTCGCTTAAGCCTTTCATTCCTCAATACAAACGAGGAAATTGAAGCAGCCATTCAGCGAATCAGCAAAGTGGTCAACCAACTGCGGTCCTGACTTAAAAACAGAATAGGATCGATTTTGTCAGGTGTTTTCTTCCGCTCTCTGGTCCTGAGACCGCGTTGGTTTCTTCATCGACGTTGTTCCAGGCCGGGTAGACGCTACTCTCCCGGATCATCAAAAATAGTAAACTGTGGCATCGGCAGATCTGTCTGCTCAAGGGCCTTGAGCTGTGTCTCGATCAATTCGATGCGACTGGCGATCAATTCGCGACGGTGCGACCACTTTTGTTCCCAGTCCTGGAACATGGCTGCGAGATTCTCTGATGCGACTGTTGAGGCGTGACGTGTTGTTTGAATTTTTACAAGTGATCGTCCTAATCTCGAGTGGGCTTCCTTAACCTGATGACTAGTGTGTTGGGGACACAAAGGCATGCGTTGCTGCTCCCTAAGGTATGCGATTCGTGAATATGGTCTTCTTAGGATGAATACTTCTTGAAAGTGAATCTGTTCAGCGCAGGTGCAATATGATCTGTGATATTTATTCCATCAACTGTTGCGACTTCATCAGTCTGCTTATTCAACCACCTGCTGTGGCATGTTCGCTTTTGGCAAGATATGAAAGATGGATCGTCATTGCCGATCAGTGATCTTGAGCAATAAGCGTTGACTTTTTGCATGAAAAGATTGAGTCTCTGCGAAGACCAAGCTCATTTGTTACGACCAGCATTCATCAGAACAATTATCATTAACCCGCATAATCAACAACTCTGCAACAGCAGTTACAAAAAGCACACCATGGATTCGCACAGAAACGATCTTGAACACACGCCTTTTGAATCCACTTCATAACGGGAAAACCCAACAGGCTCCAATTCATTTGAAGCTATCATTGCAGTCTGAAACTCATAGTAGTAATAAATCAGAACCGAAGTATTCGCTGATATTCGCAGTGGTGGAATTTCAAAATGAGATTCAGAACAAATGGATTCATTGCTCTGTTTTCAGATGACACCAGAATCAGGCACGAGTTATTTCTGTCTATCTTGGAAACATTGTTCTGGCATCTATCAAATCAGACAGCAAATTCGAATTCATCCGTGTTGATGCCGCAGCTCTGACTTCGATCAAGATGGTCATCCAGGAGCCGTACTGGAACGGAAGAATCTGCCTTCGATCATCACAAAGAGTTTCTCCCAAAATCATCATTAGGGAGGGAGATGAGGCCTCCCTAAAACTGTTGTGTTCGCACCATTTTCTCCCCCTGATTCTGCTCACAGTCCAGCCTTGCCAGCCGGGACAGCATCTGCTCATTTTTCTCGCATCTATGCAAAAGTGAGCCAACTTAAGAATTGCTAACTCCAGAAATACCAAGAGGGATTTGCCGCACGATAAAGTTTGACAGTTAAGCAACTCTTAACTGTTCTGCAAGGCAGGCAAAGTCCAGTTAGGTAAACAGCAACGATCCTGCAGCCCGCCTTAACATAAATATTCGTTTGCATGAAACGATCACCACTTTCCTCTCTCACGTTAATAGAGTTACAGCCGAACTTTTGATGAAGGAACGGATAATAGTTACAAGTCATCCTTTCCCGAGTGCGATACCGGAGAGATCGGTTTATTTTCAAAAAAACACCAAAGACACTCAGATTACCTAAAGTAACATTCCGATAGAATAGGGGCGTGAATGCGCAGCTTCCCTCTGCACGTTTACTGCGCCGTCTGAATCTGGAATGGTTTTGTTATGGAAAGATAAGCCACATCAGTTCGAGCAATCCTGTCAGAATGTATCGCTTTGTTTCACATTTATAGGATTTGACAGGATCACAAACTAATGTCTTCGGGTGGTTTCAGCATCACTCGAAACCTAAATCATATAAGTAGCTAATACCCATTAATCCCTTGGGAAGCTTTATTTACAAGTGAGAAAGGCTGTTTGCCATGACACGAATTAATACTAACGTTGCCTCGTTGAGAGGTCTGCGTAGTTTAAACAAATCTACAAATCTTCTGGATACCTCACTGACACGACTGTCAACCGGTTTGAAAATCAACTCTGGTAAAGACAATCCATCAGGTCTGATCGCCAGCGAAACTCTGCGATCTCAGGTATCAGCAATTGAACAATCTATTAAAAACAGTAACCGTGCCAGCAACGTAATCGCGACTGCTGACTCGGCTCTGGGCGAAGTGACCAACCTGTTAAACCAGGTTCGTGGTCTGGTCCAGGAAGGTTTGAACAAAGGTGCTTTGTCTCAGGATGAAATCGAGGCAAACCAGCTGCAGATCGACACTGCATTATCAGCGATCAACCGAATTTCTGCCAATACATCATTCGCTGGTGACAAACTGATTGACGGAAGTAAAGCGTTCCGTACTCAGGCTTCTGCAGCCGACTCCGCAAAACTCTCCGACTTCCAGGTAAACGAAGCCGTATTTGGTACCAGCAGCTCAATCACACTCGACGCGACCATCGTAACTGCTGCCACCCAGGCCAGCCTGGATTACAGTGCTGTTGACGGCGGTCTGGCAGGAGCAACTACGATTGAAGTTGGTGGTTCCAGCGGTTCTCAGGTGCTCTTCCTGGGTGCTTCCAGCACCTTAGACAACGTCAGAGACGCTGTGAATGGCGTAACCGACATTACAGGTGTAACAGCAACCAAAACGAATAAGGTCGCCAGCAACCTGACAGTCAACAGTGCTGCTGTCAACTCCGACTTGACTTTTACCGACGCTCGCACATCAGACAGTATCTTGGGCGATACAAACCAAAATATTAACATTTCGTTTGTCGACCCCAGTGGGGCCAGTCAAGCTTTAGGCGTGACTGTCTCGAATAATGCCACGGACATTAACATTGTCGTCAGTCTGGCGACGGACGGTAATAGTGCCATTACCTCGACTGCAGCCGACATCAAAACGTTGCTGGATGGTAACTCAGATGCCAACGCGTACATCTCAACAACCGTAGAAGGTGCTGGTGCTGGTGTGGTCGACGCTGCCGCTTCTGCTGCATTAAGCGGTGGTACCAACGCCTACCTGACATTCAGTGCTTCTAACTATGGATCAGATGAATTCGTAGACGTGAATGTTCTGAGTGGTACTTTTGATACTGTTGATGCCATCGCCACAGGCAACTCTCTGAAACGTGCCATTGGTACCGACATCGTTGCCCGTATCAACGGTCAGGTCGCCCAGGGCTCAGGTCTGTCAGCAAACCTGCGGTCTCAACAGCTGGACGCTTCATTCTCGTTCACAGCTGCTGCCAACACCGTTGATAATACTGCCAGCCTGACAATCACCGGTGGTGGTTCACTGTTCCAGATCGGACAGGACGTATCAGCCGCTGGTCAGGTCGGTATCGGTATCGAAGCCGTCAACACAGCCCGTCTGGGTGGTGTCTCCGGTAAACTGTTCGAAATCGGTTCCGGTGGTGGAAAAAGTCTGCTGGACGTCGGTCCTTCGGTTCCCGGTTCAGACCTGGTGAATATCATCGAAGAAGCGGTCAACCGTGTTTCCACACTGCGTGGTCGTCTGGGTGCGATCCAGAAGAACGTGATCGAAACCAACGTTTCTTCACTGGGTGTTGCTCTGGAAAACATTTCTGAAGCACGTAGCCAGATTGTGGATACCGACTTCGCTGTCGAAACCGCGAATCTGACCAAAGCTCAGATTTTGAACCAGGCTGGTATTTCGGTTCTCTCGATTGCCAACCAGAACCCACAACAGGTATTAAGTCTCTTGAGATAATCCTCGAGAACCTCATTCATCGAATGAGAAATACTGAAACTAATCAAAACACTATCCATCCAATGATGGGTAGTGTTTTTTTATTTATATATTCATTTCTACCCAGTTTACCGGAAAGTGTGGGGAGAATACCCCAGATTCCTGCCGATTTGCTCCGGCCCCAAGAAACTGCTTATCTATCCCCCCACCGCAGCCGATACAAACAGAATAACCGGAAAAGATTACCTGGCATTCCATGTCGGATACTTATGCTCAGTCATTATTGAATTTTTTTCAATCATATCTGTGATTCAAAGAAGATCCCATGCCTTCACCTCAGGAACTATTGGCAACAGCGGTTCAACAGCATCAGGCGGGTCATCTGCCTCAGGCAGAAGGACTGTATCGTAAAGTTCTGCAACACGATCCTGGACAGGTTGATGCCCTGCATTTACTGGGCGTGGTCTATCTGCATCTGAAACAATATGACAAAGCCATCGATTTCATCACACGAGCGATCAGCCGGAACGACGGAATCGCGACCTTCTTTTCCAATCGCGGTGCCGCATTTAAAAGCTTAGGAAAATTTCAAGACGCGATTACCAACTATCAACGTGCCATCGAGCTGGATTCTCAGAACCCGACTTTCATCTACAATCTGGCAATCACACTCGCCAGTTCTGGAAAAAAACAGGCAGCTATCGCTGAATACCGCAAAGCCCTTCAACTCAAACCCGATTACATAGATGCGCTAATCAATCTCGGGAATCTATTACAGGAAGAAGATGAGCTGGAAGAAGCCATTTCCATTTTCCGAAATGTCGTGAAATTGGCGCCGCAGTTACATACAGCTCACTTCAATCTGGCGAATGCGCTCGCGAAATCAGACGCCTCTGAAGCTGCCGAAAAGTCTTATCAACTGGCACTGCAGCTTGCCCCTGATGATATTGGGACTCTGAAAAATTACGCTGTATTTCTGACATCACAGCAGAAATACGAAGCAGCAATCACGATGCTCCAAAAAGCAATCGAGTTACAACCAGGTTGTTGGGAAATTAGAAACAACATGGGCATCGTTTATTCCGCGCAGAAAGATTTTGAATCTGCCATCAAATGTTTTCAGGATGCGCTAAAGCAGGCTCCAGATAATCATGATATTTTATTTCACCTGGGTAAGGCGTTCGAAGAGTCAAACGAGACTTCTCAAGCAATAATCACCTATCGGGAAGTTCTGGAAAAACATCGAAATCATCCCGGGTCGGCCTTTCAACTGGGGTCTCTCATGGCGTCGCTCGGCGACCTGGATGATGCCTATGAAATCTTTCAAAGTCTCTATCAGAGCGACCAGACGAACACCGCTTCCCTGTATGGAATGGGTTCTGTCAGACTACGACAAAAAAAATTCGGCTCCGCTGTTGGCTATTTTGAATTACTGGTTGAACTGGATCCAAACCATCTTCAGTCACGACTGAATTTGATCGAACTCTATTCATCGCAATTGCGAATTGAGGATGCTGAAGAGCAGATCAAGCAAGCGATCAAAGACCATCCTGATAACGCCTCTCTCTGGATCTTTCGAGGGTTCCTCTGCAATCAAAAAAAGCAAACCAGCAAAGCACTCAAATATTTTCAGCGTGCGCTGGAACTTGATGATAGCAATCCCTCCACTTACAGTAATCTGGCGTCTCTTTATCAGGGTATGGGTCAATTTGAAGAAGCAAAAGAAGCATTGGAGAAAGCTTTCCAACTGCGACCTCTACCGGAATACCGACTGGCAATTGCCAGTTTGCTGCCTCCCATACCTGCTTCACTCGAAGCAATTGAGGAAGTGCGTCTATCCTTTATGGAAAAAATTGAAGAGATGCACGCCGACAGGATACAGATCGACGCTTCAATCAAATTGACTCCTGGTACCTTTTATCTTGCTTATCAGGGATATAACGATCGGCCGATCATCGAACGTATGGCGGGGTTGTATCAACTCAAGAACACACTCAGTTGGAATCCACAAAACCCAACAGTAGAACGAGATGGTCGCATTCGAATCGGCTTTATCTCCAATCTGTTCTATGCACATACAATCGGGTCCTTGATGAAAGGTATCATCAAGAATTTCGATCGTGAAAAATATCATGTCATCACCATCTCCCCCTTAAAACATAATGACCATGTTGCTCAGGAAATTCGTGCCAACTCAGACGAATATGTCTTTCTAGGAATTGACCTTCAGCAGGCCAATCAACGTTTACAAAGTCTGGAACTGGATATTCTGTTTTATGCGGATATCGGCATGGACCCACTTATCTTCTCACTGGCGACCACCAGACATGCACCGGTACAGTGTGTGACCTGGGGACATCCCATCACAACCGGTCTGAAAACCATTGATTATTTCATCTCCAGTAAACTGATCGAACCGGAAGACGCCCAGGAACACTACACAGAACAACTGGTACAGCTGGATTCTCTACCCTCATATTACTACCGCCCTGCACTGCCGGAGAAAATCAAAAACCGGGGTGCTTTCGGGCTGTCGGACGACGAACATATTTACGCCTGCCCCCAGACTCTGTTTAAGATTCATCCGGAATTTGACCAGATCCTCGCAGGAATTCTCAAGCAGGATCCCAAAGCGCGGATTGTCATGATTCGCGATCAGTCTTCCAAGTGGAAAAATCTGCTCGTCGAACGCTTCGAGAAAACGTTTCCGGACACTGTGGATCGAATTCACTGGTTACGAGGGATGTCGACTGCCGACTTTTTGAACCTGATTTATATTTCTGACGTGCTGCTTGATCCTCTACACTTCGGAGGCGGGAATACATCTTTTCAGTCGATGGCAATCGGAACCCCTGTTGTCACACTACCGGCAAAATATATGCGGGGGCGGGGAATGCTCGCCATTTACAACAAAATGGGAATTCAGGACTGCGTGGTTTCGTCAATCGAAGAATATATCGATCTGGCCTGTCACATCGGTTCCGATGAAGCATTCCGTGATCAGCTTCGCCTCAAAATACTCTCAAAAAGTCATCTGATATTCGAAGATATCAATACAGTCCGGGAAATGGAATCGTTCTTCGAATCAGCACTAAAACACTGCGAAACCCGGCAGTCTGTCAATCAATCCTCTCTCTGTCTGAGCAGCTCGGACACCAGCAAGGAACCCAGCATGGATGCTTCATCAAATCAGCCAGGAAACGCTGACCAAATCAAAATTCTGAATTTTGCCATGCAGAATTACACCTGCCCTGCGTGTGGTTATCATATCGCAGTTCAGTTTTACGATGGAGGTTTATTGCCTTTGACCACACTGGCCTGGCCTCAAAGTTGTGAAGAAGCTCAGGCAATGGAACGACTGCCTCACGATTTCATGCGCTGCGTGGATTGTGGACATATCTCAAATGCCGCTTTCGATTATGCCAAAGTCCCTTATTCTGACAAACCAAACCTGATGTTTAACAAAGGTGCCATCTGGTCTGAACACCTGCAGAAGGTCTGTGATCTGATCTCCATCAGACTGCCGGAAAATCCAACCGTCGTGGAAATTGGCTGCGGTGAAGGACACTTACTGCGGTCTCTGGCCAGAAAAATACCTTGGGGAAAATTTATTGGCTTTGATCCCAATGCAGAAATCGAAACCGAAGATGGTTTAATCGAAGCGCGTGCCATGCTGTTTGAACCTGGTATACATCTGGCTGAGTTGAAGCCGGATCTGATTATCAGCCGCCATGTATTCGAACACCTGATGAATCCACTGGGCTTTGCCCAGGAAGTCGCATTTGCTGCGAATGTGGCTGATTGTGCAACCAGCCTGTTTATTGAAGTCCCCTGTATCGATGGAGTACTGGCAGCCGGTCGTACTGTGGATTTCTTCTATGAACATAACTCACATTTCACAACGCAATCACTGGAACGCCTGCTGAAACGCTGTGCCACACGTGTTGACCTGATCGAAACCAGTTATAACGACGAAGTCATCTACGGTCTCGCCAGTTTCCAGCCTCAGAGTCATCAGGTCGAACTGGCGCGACAGGCGATCGCCTTTCAGGAAAAAGCACTGCAGTCAGCAACCAATCTTGCAGTTCAGTTTGACGAGCTGACAAAGTCCGGAAAGCGAACGGCCATCTGGGGAGGCACGGGAAAAGCTGCTGCCTTCATCAATCAGCACAAACTGGACAAACAGCGGTTCCCGACTGTAATCGATTCCGACCTGAATAAAGTCGGCACGTTCGTCCCCGGAACCGGCCAGGAAATTTTCTTCCGTGACAAACTGGTGGAAAACCCTGTTGACGTCATTCTGATTGCCACACAATGGCGTGCCGCGGATATCGTACTGGAGATCCAACGTAATCAAATTCAATTTGAAACAATCCTGATTGAATACCAGGGTAAACTCATTGATTATTTCCAGGATCAGCATCCTTATCGCAGCTCAAAGACCGAAGCAAAAGTTCCCCGTCCGCAATTCCTTACCCAGAAAACGCGTCAGCGTGAATCACAGGAACTGGATCTCAATTAGCAATTCAAAAGTCCGGCAGGCATTCTATTCTGCCGGCTTTCCCGGGCCTCATCTCTTACAGGAACAATTATGATCGTTTTCAATTTTGGTATTCCCAACTCAGGCACTGACTGGTCGCAGGCTGTATTCCAGAAAATCTGGCAACATCAGAGCTTCGAGTTTCGATCAGAAAAAGCGAATTCTCTAGAAGAACTGAACCAGATCATCAGTACCATGGATCTGAATGAACGGTTGATCCTGCAGTTCGATTTCCTGACAGAGGAAGCGATTGCCGCTGCCCAGGATGACGCCGTTCGGCCTTTTTATCACTATCGGGATCCACGGGATGTCGTTTGTGCAGAGATGGAATTTCAGGACATGTCGTTTGCAGATGCCGTCGATCAGACTGTCGCAGCATATCAGGAAATACATCATGCACTCTGTCTGCCCGGCATCATGGTCATTCCTTACGAACATCTTCTGAAAAATGCCGAAGGCCTGATCTTTCAGATGGCAACCAAACTGGGAGTCCTGCTGAAACTGGATGAAGTCGCGGCGATTGCACGGGAAATAGACGTTCTCCTGACGACACCTGCAGCCGTCGCCAATGCCTCTGTCACTTCGCAGGCAGTACGAATCGATGGAGAACATACGGAAGACACGGAACCTATTCAACCATTGATGATTGGAAAATGGCGTGACCGTCTTTCGCAATCAGAACAGGCGATGGTCACCCGGTTTTTTAAACCTCTGGTGACCCAGTTTGGTTACGGCGAATAATTTTTTCTTTGAGCAATAGAAACCAGGGATGGAATTACGATGCTGCCCCTTAATCAATTATGTACGCTGAACTGTCCCGAGGACGGTTTTGAACTTTCCGACGCACTCAAGAATCAGTACGCAGAAGAGGGAGCGATCCTGGTTAAAGGCCTGTTCTCTCCCGATGAGTTTCTTGCCATCCGCAAAGATCTGTCAGGACGACTCTCTCTGCTGGAAAGTCACTTCGGTGCTACCGTCTCTCAAGATGCAAATGAAATCACTCAGATCAGTGACCGTCTGCGATCTCTGGAATCCAATCACCCTGGAGCACAGAGTATTTTATATGATTCCATGAATGCAGCTCCCTCTCTCCACACGATGGGCGCACATCCAAAATTACTGGCGATCCTCGAAACACTGCTCTCGACCGAAATCTCCATTCATGATCGCTATATCATTCTCATGAGTATGCCTCATGCAGAATGGCATCTCGCTTCATGGCATCAGGACTGGTATTACAACGAAGGTCCTTATTCCACAATTACCCTGTATGCACCTCTGCAGAAAACGGATCCATATAACGGGAGCCTGTCACTCGCTCTGGGAGAGCACCGGAAGCCACCTGTCGCCCATGATGAGCACAATCATGGCATCAACACAAAATGGCATTCACTGCCTCCCGAAGTAGTGCATCAGTATGAACGTGTTGTACCGACAGAACTGGAAGTGGGCGATGTACTGTTATTTCACAGTCTGACGCCACACACTCCCTGCAAGAATCAATCAGAGTATGTCCGATTTGTTTTGAATCTGCGGTATCGCGACCTGAAGGATCCTCAGTTTCTGAAAGATGGCTGGCGGATTAGAGACATTACACATGCCAGACAGGCGATGTCGCGAACGGCGTCTTAACCAGAGATCAACAGGTCACTTCAGACCCGATTTCACTTCCTAATTCATTGAAAAGCGTAACTGAAATGTCAGAAAAAAAAGGGCTGTTAAAGGGAAACGTAGGCGAATCACAGAACCAGTCCAGCAGTGACCTGAATGCATTGAATGCGGTCGAGGAGTACTGGGAATCAAGCGTCGGCTCGAATCTGAATAAACTCGATGCGTTTACCAAGTATGTCTCCCGGCAATCCATAACCAAATTGCTGGCCCGCTACGAAATTTTCAAACAGCAGCTGGAAGTCCACGGATCCGTAGTCGAATTAGGCGTGCACCGAGGTGCCAGCCTGATGGCATGGGCACAATTCAGCGCGATTCTGGAACCGGTCAATTATCTCCGCAAAGTGATCGGCTTTGATACTTTTGAAGGCTTTCCTTCATTAAGTGAGAAAGACACCACAGGTACCAGCGAGCATTTGGAAGTTGGCGGTTTCAAATCAGAAGAAAACGCCATGGAAGATCTGGAGAAAGCAATCCAGGTTTATAATTCCACCCGTTACCTGAATCACATTTCCAAAGTCGAACTGGTTAAAGGAGATATCAGTGTCACTCTGCCTGAGTACCTGAAAAAAAATCAGCATCTGGTTGTCTCGCTCCTGCATCTGGATGCAGATCTGTACGAACCGACCAGGGTGGCGCTGGAACTGCTGATTCCCCGGATGCCCAAAGGGGCAATTATTGCCTTTGATGAACTCAATATGGATTTATTTCCGGGAGAGACACTGGCCGCCATGGAAACACTGGGGCTGCCTAATTTACGTCTGAAACGGTTCCCGTTTGCCACTTCGCTTTCTTACGCGGTAATCGAATAACCAACAGCACCACAGTCCCTACAACCGGCAAGTTTTAACACCTCATCTGAGCGATTGCCTTCAATCAGAGACTCTGCTCAAGCGGTAACCTTTCACTAACCGATAAATATTTAGATGCAGCCGTCCTGCATGCGCGGGCAGATTTTTGAGAACCCTTAGCTTATTTATCTTGAAACAGGCTTGATAACATGTCGGGCATCAGTTCCGGTGTCGGTCTGGCAACCGGATTGAATATCAACGAGATTGTGGACGCGATCATCGGCGTGCAACGTAACGCCCTGGTGAAACTTGCGAACCGTGCCTCTGCCTTTGAAGCGACAGAAGGGGGCATCAAAACCCTCGACGCCAACCTGCTGACCCTCAATAACAGTGTTCAGAAGCTGAATCTGAAAAGTACCTTCGAAACATTGAAGGCCACCAGTTCTGACACCAGCCAGTTCAGCGTCGCTGCGAACAGTACTGCCACCGCTGCAACTTACCAGTTGCAGGGATTGCGACTGGCTTCAAACCACCAGGTGGTGTCGAAAGGATTCGCAGATTCGGACACAACCCCCATCGGTACAGCAACCACGATCACGCTTTCCCAAGGCGGAAAGCTGGATGAATCCAAGCTGCTCGAAGAGTTGAATAACGGGCTGGGAGTCCAACGCGGCAGCATTCGCATCACCGACCGGGACGGCCAGACAGAAGTCATTGATCTATCACGAACGCTCAACATTCAGGACGTGGTCGATGAAATCAACGGTTCCGCCACTTCCATTGTCGCCAGCATTGATGGTGACCATCTGGTACTGACCGATACCGGTTCCGGCCTGGGGACACTGAAAGTCACTGAAGTCTCTGGAGGAAAAACTGCCGCTGACCTGGGTATTCTGCAATCTGTCGCTGGTTCCACCTTAACGGGTGATTCTGTGTATCGCGTTACCAGCGATTTCAATCTGTCACAGATCAATGATGGTAACGGCATAAATACGGTCAGTGGTCTGGACGATCTCCAGATTACGGCATCCGATGCATCGAGTTTTAATGTCAATCTGGATTCTGCACAGACCATTGGCGATGTTGTCGATCTGATCAATAATAATGCATCCAACGGTGGCTCAATCACAGCAGCGATCACCAGCGATGGGAAACTGAGTCTGACTGATAACACGGGTGGTATTGCCACTACATTTGAAGTGACTGCCTTGAACGGTTCTCTGGCTGCCCGCGAACTGGGAATCCAGACCACCGGCCTGGGAGGCACGATTACAGGTACTTTGTCCGGAGGACTGAACTCGGTTTTGCTGCGAAATTTGAATGGTGGCATCTCCGCCAGCAGCACCGTTCTGAATGCCGGACAGGTTTATTTTGAAGATGGCGCAGGCGGAAATGCAACCATCGATCTTTCCGGTGCTGAAACACTGGATGATGTGATCAGCGCCATCAATGCGAACGGCAGCATTCAGATTGAGGCCAGTCTCAACGCTACCAAAACGGGAATCCAGATCAAAGACACCTCTGCTGCTTCGGGGACTTCGATTGAAATCCAGGATACAACCGGAAACCTGGCCAGCTTCCTGAAAATCGACACGCTGCTGGCAGACTCAAAACACACCGTTGATTCCGGTTCACTCGATTTACGCTATATCAACCAGGATACCTCACTCTCCACTTACGGGAAAAACGGTACGGCTGTCTCTCTGGGCAGCATTCGCATTACAGATCGAAACGGCGTCAGCTTTAATGTGAATCTTTCAGATCCAGATACGACCAAAACGGTAGGAGATGTCCTCACAAAGATAAATGATGCGGCAAATACCGCTGGTGCCCAGATCAATGCGCGGCTGAATGATACCGGCGATGGCTTTATCGTGGAAAGTACCGGCGGTAGTTCGTTTGACGTCAAAGTAGAAGAAGTTTCCGGTGGTACCGTTGCCGCCACGCTGGGCATCATAGGTTCGGGAACGACGGGTGTCACCAGCCGCCAGATTACGGAAGTTTCGATTGAAGCCACCGATACGCTCGAAGACATCACAGAAAAAATCAATGCCACCGGAGTCGCTTCGGCTACGATTATCGATGATGGGACGGCCTTTAATTCCGCTCGACTTTCGATTACATCCTCCCGCAGTGGCGCTGCCGGCGAGCTGATTCTGGAAAGTGATTATAACTTCGGTTTCGCCACCTCAGTCGATGCCAATGATGCGTTAATCCGCATTGGAAGTAACCCTCAGACTTCGTTTCTGCTGACTTCATCCACCAACAGCTTCGATGACGCCATCACTGGTCTGGAAATTGATCTGAAATCGGTCGGAACCTCTCCGTCAACCATCAATGTAGCCCGCGACACCTCAGGCATCAAAAGCACGATCAATTCGTTTATCACTGCCTACAACAGTTTTGTTGACGCCACAGATGCACTCACCAGTTACGATTCAGAAACAAATCAACGAGGCGTTCTGAATGGGAACATTGTGGTACTGAATACTATCTCCCGTCTCGAAGGCATGCTGACGAAAAAGCTGTCGATCAGTAACAGCGATGTCAAAAGCATGTCCGAGCTGGGAGTGCAGTTCAACGGTAATGGCAAACTGCAGTTAAACAGTTCAACTCTCGATCAGTGGCTCGCCGACGATCCCGATGCCGTCACCGAATTTTTCCAGCAGGAGGACACCGGTTTCGCTGTTGTGATGGACGAAATCATCACTGCGATGACCGATCCTTTCACCGGAACACTCAAAGCACAAACGGATTCATTACAGGCCTCGGCACTGGCTTTGAATACACGCGTCGATGAATTGAATACGATCCTGGAAGCCCGTCGCGAACGGCTCATTCGTCAGTTCTCATTACAGGAAACCATCGTCAACCAGTTGAACTCACAACAGACCGCCTTGCAGGGACTGCAGAATTCCAGCAGCAGTTAATCAGGCTGCAATATGACTATTTATCTATTTACGACTCAATAATATCAGTGAGAGGGGCCACCAGAGAGATGAACGGAGCAGACTACATTGAGAACCAGGTTTTAACCGCAAAACCGCACCAGTTACATCTCATGGTTGTTGACGGAGCTTTACGCTTTGCCAGAAAAGCAGCGCTGGCTGCGGAAGAAAAACATTTTGAGCAGACTCATTTTGCACTCGATAAGAGTCGTGATCTTGTCGCAGAGCTGATTGGCGGCCTGGACCCATCCCAGCAGCCTGAACTGGTCGAACAACTTAAGGCGCTGTTTGTATTTGTTTATGAAAACCTGCATCACGCCGATGTCAAACAGGATGCCGGGTATATCCAGAATGCAATCAAGGTCCTGGAGATCCATCGGGAAAGCTGGTGCGAACTGATTGCACAAATTCAGGATGAAACACCACAGGAATCAGCGATCATCCACTCGCATGATTCGCTGCAACCTCCGCATCACCTGGAACAGGCCGATCAACCTCATCAGAGCCGTTCCTGGCTGACCTGATCCTGCGACGAACTTAGACTGTGTCCAGTTTTACTGTAGCGTCTCCAGGTCCATTGGGACCGAGTCTATTAGATTGACAGACGCTATGGTTAAATGTGATACGCTCTAGAAATCGCAGCGCATAAAAAAAGCACTCTCACCGGTTCGATGAGAGTGCCTGAGGTGGAGACCTCCGCCTCGATGCAAGCCTGCT
>NZ_JBLXHC010000009.1:0-323357 GCF_048260065.1 Gimesia sp.
CCTGCACATCATCACTCGAACTGCGTCGCGCCAGACCAAAGTCCATGACGACCGGTTCCCCTTTTCGATCGACCATGATATTCGCGGGTTTTAAATCACGGTGTATCACACCAATTTCGTGTGCTTCGGACAGCCCCAGCGCAAGTTTCCGGATGGTGGTGATGATCTGCTTTTCGGAATGGGTCTTCTTCGACTTCGTATAATCCTTCAGCGGTCGGCCTTCGATGAACGCCATGGTGATGTAGTGCTGACCATCGATTTCGCCGACATCATAGACGGGACAGATGTTGGGACTCCGCAGTGTTGCTGCCGCCCGGGCCTCGCGATAGAAGCGTGCCAGCAGTTCTGCTTCATCCACACCGTTCCCGTCACCGAACTTGGGAATCTTCAGAGCCACATCACGATCCAGCTGCGTATCTTTAGCAAGATAAACGGCTCCCATCGCTCCCTGGCCGAGCACCTTTTGAATCTCATAGCGACTGAACGTCTTTGAGATTTCGATTTCAGAGGTTGCTTCCGGATTCGGTTGTTGAAAGTCCCGGGTGAGTGATGATTCTGAATCACCTGTTCCCTGGATCATCGTGTGAGCAGTTGCATCTTCGAATGAGATTTTGTCAGGCGCACTGGTTTCCGTTGACGACGTGTCATTTTCCGCTTCTTTCCACTGCTGGAAATAGCGTGTGAGTTCAGCGGTATGTTCGGGATGTGCCTCGAGCAATTTCTCAAAGGAGAACTGTTCACTAGCCTTGGTGCGCGCTTTGAAATCAGCAATCAGCTGATCGATATTCAAACTCTGCCCGTCAGTCTCTGGAGGTGGGTCGCTCATACCTGCAGCCTGATTTCCTGATCTTGATGGTGTTCAATGAAAGCGCTGATTGATAATATCTGGAATTCCGGCGCCGACGCAGCCAACCCATTCAGCATCTAACCTGATACCACAAAATGGAATAGGGCGAACCAGAATGTAAATCGCTAATATTCTTCTGAAGTTATCATTCTGACCATGTTCACAACTGATCACAAGCCCAAAGTAGTCACTTACGTTGATTCCAGGCGTCTGGATCAGCCCGAAACTAGCCGTTTTTACCTCTTTGGTTTTCGAGTCGTGTTGGCAGTAGATGGGGTTAAGAAAAAGCTGGAGTGAAAAAGTTATCCAGAATCCTGATTAGTATATCAAGTTCTGGATGCGGTTCCGGAAAACAAAGTTTGTCTGACGCCAGGCATACTGGAACTCTTTTCAGCGGAAACTTCCGAGTTGGCTGGAGACGGTATCTGATCTAAGCTCGAAATAGAGTCCAGTTTTAATAATGTGACCCGCTCTCCGCAGTTAATGCGAGTCTGTTTTGCTCTGCCCCGTGAGGCCCAGGCGGCTCAGCATCGGGCCGATGGTCAGGCCGCCGACGAGGATGGAGAAGGCGACGACGACGTAGGTCATGGTCAGGATGAGTTCGCCGACGTTGTCGTACTGCGACTGCTGAGCGTGGATCTCTTCCTTGAGCGAGAGCGCGAGGGCCACACTGATCCCGCCACGCAGGCCGCCCCAGGTCATGACCTTAATCGCATGCGGTGTGAATTCCCGGCCGGTCACCTTCTTCACAACGGTTACCACCGTGCCCACGGACAGGAATCGCGCCAGCAGTGCCGCGGGGATGGCCAGCGCCCCGGCCAGCAGATACTTTTCATGGAACGACAGCACCAGAACCTCCAGACCGATCAGCACAAACAGCACCGCATTCAGAAGTTCGTCCACCAGTTCCCAGAATGTATCCAGGTGCTGACGCGTTCTGTCGGACATCGCCAGCGTGCGGCCATGATTTCCCAGAATCAGCCCCGCGACCACCATCGCTAACGGCCCGGACAGGTGCAACTTCATCGCCAGCGCATACCCACCCGTCACCACCGCCAGCGAAATCAAAATCTCCGTCGCGTAGTGATCAATGGATCGCAACAGCAGGAATGCGAGCACCCCCAGCACAAAGCCCAGTGCGATCCCGCCGCCAGCTTCGAGGGCGAAGAGTTTCGCGACGTCGCTCGCGTTCGTCTCTGTCACTTCCCCGCCTGCTTGAACCTCCTCGTGTGGCTGTTCCTGTTCGCTCTGCTGAACGACCCGGCTTGTCTCTTCCTGCTGATTTCCATCTGCGTGCGACTCGCCATGCCCGCCCAACCCCGCGATGCCCAGGAGCGCAATAAACACCACCACGCCCACGCCGTCGTTAAATAACGATTCACCCGCGATCTTGGTCTCCAGCGATTTGGGGGCGCCAAGGCTCTTGAAGATCCCCAAGACCGCGATCGGGTCGGTGGGAGCAACGATTGAGCCGAAGATCAGGCAGTAGATGAAGCGGACCTCAATGCCGAGCCAGCCGGTGATGAACCAGGTAAGCCCGCCGACAATGAACGTTGTAGCGAGGACGCCGACGGTCGCCAGCAGGGCGATGACCGCAGTTTGTTGCTTGAGGTCATTGAGGTTGACATGCAACGCCCCGGCAAAGAGCAGGTAGCCGAGCATGCCCTGCATCAGCGTCTGGTCGAAGTCGATCGAACCAATGAGCGTCTCGGCAGAAGTCAGTACGACCGACCCCGGGACAAACCGATCGATCAACAGCAGAGTGATTGCGTGCAGCATCGCCAGCAACATCAGGCCTACTGTCGTCGGCAGCTTGAGCAGTTTGTGATTGATGAACGCGAAGGCCGCTGCGAGGGCCACGAGGATGCCGGCGATATCGAAGAAGTTCATGGCGATTACTATACGTACTTTGCCCGCAGAAAGTTCGCAATACAATAGGGGGAATTTCTGCTAAGCCTGCTGTTGGAATGAATGTTAATCTTGCTGGTCTTCTGGGAGTTGTCGTATCGGAAGAGCTACTCTCAGGAAGCTATTTTGTTGAAATGGATCATAACGCAATGAAGAAACTTGGGCTACGTCAAATAATCTCTTGAGAGTGAACTTTAAAATTAGATATAAAATAAATGATTCTGAATACAGACCATGGGAATTATCATATATGGCTCAGTCAAAGAAGATATTAGTTGCATTTGATCCTAAGCAACCGGATAAGCGGTCAAGCAATTTTTTAGTTCCTGTTAAAATAAACGAAGGCAGTTTTGCTTTTCTTGGAAGCAACTCTGGTAAATTAGTATCATACGGACTTGTGGTACTGACGAGTAAAAATGTGATCGAGAATGATCTTTTTGCGAAACTTGTTGATATCGGTCACAAGATATCAAATGTGGAAGAGTGTCTGGCGAACCTTGAGGTGTTTTTAGAGGAAATCAAATCTACACGAATAGGTAATATTGTTGAATTGGTAGAAAATGTTGGAACACCGAAACTAAGAGTGATTTCAAATACTCCTGCTGGCTTTCATGAGAGCTAGATTCATAGAGACAATTTTTTTATTGAATAAGACCTCAAATGGTTATTACACAGAGCTAACCGCATAATATCATGATCTTTTAGCCGTTCACGACCTTTTCCACAGAGTATTCCTTACACACTTTTTGAACTGTCTGGTGGAAATCGAGACTCATTGAAGATTTCCCTGGTAGAGTGCTAACGCCATGACAGCAGATACAATCGAACGACTCGATACTCTGTTTAATGAATCACCAGTCATGTGTGCTGAAGAAGTACCATCAAATGAAGAAGTTGATATTGCTGAGCAACAGATAGGTGTCCCCTTCCCACAAGATTTTCGAGCATTCATTCTGAAATATGGTGGCGCAGTGGTCGGCCCCTACCCGATTTTCGGACTTCGTGCTGCGCATGTAATGGATGAAGATAATTGGTCAGTGGTCGAAGTCACAAAGCAACTCAGGCAGATGGGAATCGATAATGCCAATCATTGGATTATGATTTCAGAAGACCATGCAGGAAACCCCATCGGTATGGCTGCTGATGGTAAAGTATTTATATATGATCATGATTTTGATGGTGTGTCTGAAATCGCGACCACCTTTGAAGAATATCTACGAAGAGTTTGTCTTAAACTAAATACTTGAAAAGGTTTAATTAATTTCGATCTTAGACTGCAGGTATGATTTCATTCTTATCAAATACCAATGAAATCTACTTTTTCCTCTCATAACACCCATTCCGAAACCCCGGCGTGGCAGATTTCTGTTCATTCTCCCCTGTAATCGCCTGGGAGGGCTTCTCCGTATATCGTCTGCAGGCCGGCCGCCGGCCAGATCTCCTGATTTGACTTTCCACTCCCATGACCTAAGCTTCTGCATCATCTGTCTCTAGCTGGATTGTAATTTTCGTTTTCAAAAGCAGGCTGAAATAACATGGGTTACTCTATCACCCGGGCTCAACCGAGTGACGATCAGGAAGAACTGATCTCCCTGATTAATCGGAATCTTAAGAAAAAAGATTCTCAGTGGTTTAACTGGTACCAGCAGCAGAATCCGTTCGGTGAAAACCTCTGCTGGCTGGCCCGGGAAGAAACAGCCGACAAACTCATCGGATCGACCGGCCTGTTTCGAAGACGCATGAACTATGAAGGCGAACTCTTTGCCGTTGGTCAGGCTGAAGCCATCAACATCGATGAAGCACACCGATCGGCTCAGGCAGCGCTGAAACTGCAACGTGCCTTAATCTCTCACCTCCCCGAAACCGACTTTCATTTTATCTACGGCATGACGGAAAGTGCGGCGGCGGTCTTTAAACGATGTCGTTACAAACAAATTGGCACGTTCCAGCACTGGGTCAAACCGCTGCGCAGTGAATACAAGCTCAAGGATTATATCTCCAACAGAATTCTCAGAAAGGGAGCGACAGCGCTCGTTGATCTGGCGCTCCGTTTTTACTCTCTCGAATCCAGAACATTTCTGCCGCGTCATCTTAAGGTAAATAATGATGCACAGATCGATGAACGATTTTATCAGCTTTTCAAAGAGCACGCGCACAATTTAATCATGGTCGAACGTACTCGCGAATTTCTGGAATGGCGTTTCTGTAATGAACCGTCGACCCATTTCCAGATCATGACATTGGAGAACCGTGAGCAGGAACTGCTGGGTTACCTGGTTTATGTGATCGGGGATACCGGTCGAGGTGGTGACCATGCAGCCGGAATTCAGGACTTTTTCTATCGTGACCAGAAATCGTTCCAGCAGCTGCTGGCAGCATTCACCAGGCACTGCCGTCAGATCAACATGGAAACGATCATCCTCAATTATTTTGGTCGAACAGAGATCGCGAACACACTCTCACGATTTGGTTTCTTCCAGCGTAACTCAACGACCCAGGTTTTTGTGCATGACAATCCCCAGTTTAAAGACTTTCAACTGGAAGCCCTGAATGACTCCAACTGCTGGCACCTGACGAATGCCGAACTGCTGTAACAGAATCAATGATGTTTTATCTCCGCGCTGACAGGAATTAATATTTTTCAATGCTGCTTATTTCAGAGTAGATCGAATGCAGTTAGTAATTAAGAAGCCATCACAGAAATCTCAGCATGAAACCATGAGCGATGGTTCTCCGCTTAAGAGAACCATTGTCACGGTACTCGGTACCGACACGCAGTGCGAACACACCGACAGTCTGCAGGCGATGCTCGGCGGTTATGTGGCCGGCTTTGGATCTCTACCGGATTCCCAGAGAGCGACAAAGAAACGGAGAAACTGGAGATCGAAAATTTCCCGGCTGACAGATCAGCTCTGGGGAACCAGTGATCCTGCCTACCTGAAGTCCGTACTGTCTACGCTTGACGAAACTCAATCGAAAATTGTGATTGGCTATTGGGGAACACTGCCACTGCCGGATCTGCTGGCGATCAAAAAGGCCCGCCCGGATGTCAAGGTGGTACTGCTGCTGCTCTGCTACCCGCTGGCTCTGACACAGGGGGGGATTCTCCGTCAGGACTTTTATCTGCGCAGAGCCGCCCGATTTCTGGATGGAATCATCTTTCCATCGGACCTGACCGAGGGGTGTGTGCGTGGTCGCGTCTTTCGCTCCGGTTTTCCAGCATCGGTTGTGATTCCTCCCTGCTGGCCACAAAGCTTTCAGGCAACTGGTGAACTGCGTCCCACAGCGGAGAGTCCGAATCTGATCTTCGTCGGGCGAACAGACATGAGCAGCCCCACGGCGACTGCCGCCGACGATGTGCGTCCGCTGATGAGCAGCATTCTGGATGCGGGCATTGATTTATACCATGCCCGCTCACCTGAGACAGACGATGGACACCCGCATCGACGTCATTTCACACCACTCCCCATGCGAGAGCTGATTCGCAAGATTGGCGAGTATGATGCGAGCCTGATCGCGTATAACACAGAGGCCTGTGCCCGCGATGACCGGTTCTACCTGACCATTCCCGACCGATTAATCACCAGTGTGGCTGCTGGTGTCCCCGTGGCAATTCCGAGGCACGGTTACGGTGCCATCAAGAGCTACCTGCAGGGATACCCTATGTTCGAGTTCGATACGGCTGACGAACTTGCACAGATGTTGGCTGACCGCACGCTGGTTGCGCAACTGCGCGAAGCCGCCTGGAACGCGCGATCTCATTACGATGCCGCACGCTATGGTGCACCGCTCGCTCAGTTCCTGGATCGATTGCTTTAACAGCAGCGATCAATTCTCAATCTGAATGCGCTCCAGCGGGATGACCATCAACTCCCCATAGCAATCGGAGTGCGGGCAATCAGTCCGCTTTTGCTCTCGTTGTTTCATCAGTGCTGAATTCCTTTTCGATAATTCTGTGAAACATTTTCTTGACAGTTCGACAAATGTAGTGTAGAGTCGGCACGTGTCGTACAAGAGGAGAAAATGATGGGCAAAAAAGCGAAATCGAATGAACCGTCAACAACCATGACTGACGTCGAATGGGTCATCATGAACGTGGTCTGGGAGCACGAACCCTGTGCCGCGGGAACCGTTCAGGAAGCGTTGGCAGAAACTTACGCCTGGGCTTACAGCACGGTGAAGACCACGATGGATCGGATGGTGACCAAGGGCCTGTTGACCCGAAAGTCAATCCGTAACCTGAATCTCTTCAGTTCTGCCATCAGTCCGGACAATGCCAGGCGTGGTGAGTTGAAGCGCTTACTCAGCCGCGCGTTCAATGGTGCATTGACACCCATGCTGCAATTCATCGTCGACGAAGAAGAACTCTCCGCCGAAGAAATCAAACAGCTCCGCAAGATCATCAACCGTGCCGATCGGCAGCCAGAGTAAGTCAAACAGTTCGCATCGGGAGTCAGAGATATGGCTGAATCATTGAATAAGATCACCGCACTGCTCAATCACTATGGCGAAAGATACTGGAACTTCAGCAGTGCGATGTTTGTGCAGGTCTGCATTCTGGTCGTCGTGCTGTTTCTGGTGGATTTGTGTCTGCGACAGAAAGTGCGTGCCGTCACCCGGTACTGGCTCTGGTCTCTGGTACTGATCAAACTGGTTTTGCCAGTCACTCTGTACTCACCCGCCAGTATCGCGTACTGGTTGACAGACTATCTGCCTGAGACCGCACCCGTTGCATCAGCGCCTCTCGAAGCTGCCCCTGTTGAAACTTCACCTGTCGTAGTAAAGGTCGAGCCGACAGAGGCTTTCAAACCTCAGGCCATACAATCGAAGTCTCTTTCCTCAGACCGGTTGTCTGCACCAGCTATGGTTCCCGAGGTGACACCAGCGCCTGCGAAGTTACCCCCAACCGTTTCCAGTACCGCATCGGTTCCCCCGCTGCGCGTTGCAGAAACCCGCGAAGCAATTCCGGTTCCCTATCAGCGATTGAATCCCGCGGCTATGCTGTTGATTGCCTGGATGTCAGTTGTAGTTGTCTTGTGCGGTTTCGTCGTCCGCCGCACACGTCAGGTTCGCCAACTCATCCACCAGGCAGAAGAAGCGTCTCCTGAACTGCTCGAACTGATGAATGATTGCTGTCAGCTGTCCGGTCTCAAGCAGCATGTCGTCCGATTGAAAATCTCTGATCGGGCAGGCAGCCCCGCGATCTGTGGTCTGTGGAAACCGACCATCATCCTGCCTCGTCATCTGTTGAATCAACTCGACCACGATCAGCTGCGTCAGGTCTTCGTACATGAACTCGCACACTGGAAACGTTTTGATCTGCAGCTGAACTGTTTACAGACCCTGTTGCTGATTCTGTATTTTTACAATCCACTGGTGTGGCTGGCGCATAGTATGCTCAGACGCTTACGCGAACAGGCGGTTGACGAAGCCGTGCTCGTGACACTCAAAGTACAGTCACAACACTACTCGTCCACATTGCTGGATATTGCAGCCCTGACCTCTTTTCCGGACAGACTCAGCCTGCAGTTAATTGGCATTCTCGAGCCGCGTAAACCCCTTGCGCAGCGGATTCGACGGATTATATCGCGACCTGTTCCCAGGTCTGCCAGACTGGGACTGGTCGGTTTCGCAACGATTCTGTTTGCCGGTGTCCTACTACTGCCCATGTCTCGGCTGGATCGTTCTCAGGCGGCAGTTGAGCCGGAATCGAAACAGGACAATGCAGCAAAGACAACGAAATCGGGACAGGAACCTGAGTCCGGTCCTACAGCAGCAACGACGACGACGAAACAGGAGCCAGACCGGAAATCAGAGCCTCCAGCACAACCGAAAAAAAGTGAAGTAGCATCACCTGCGCCGCAAGGCATCCTCAGTGGACGCATTGTAGATCCAACCGGCGCCCCTGTGACTGATGCCGAGGTCACGCTCCTCCATCGCAATGGAGGGCGGCTGATTCAAACAAAAACAGATCAGGAAGGACGTTATCTGTTTGCAAAGATCGATAAGCCGGGAGAGTACCGGATGATGATCAAATCACAGCGGTGGGTGGGGGTCGAACACAGTCGAGACTGTCCGCGCGTTGTTCTCTCGTTCAACAGGAATACCGTACAGGACGTCACACTCGAACGTGCCTGCCGGTTGCAGATCGAAACCGTGGATGAGCAGGGCAAGCCTGTGCCCAATGTCACCGTTTATGCCAAATCATTGACGGACACCAGAGGATACAGTCCTGAAACCAACCGCACTGATCGTACAGGTCAGGTGAGACTCGGCTTGAAACCGTCTGAGTTCCAGTACCAGATCGCGACCTCTTCGCCAGATTATGGGTTTGAAAAACTGATAATCAAACTCGACGATCCTGAAAAAATCGTCAAGCGACAGATTGTTCAACGCAAGGGAACCGACGTGAAGGGCAAGGTACTCTGTTCGGACGGCAAACCTCCCGCCGGGTGGAAAATCATCGCACTCCCTGACTGGTGGACCTACGGTAGATCTCCCAGTGGTTATGAAATCAGTAAGGATGGATCCTTTTCACTGCCTCACATTGTCGATGATGTCTATAACGTTACGGTGTCTGTTCCTTCAGGGGGAAGGGGTTTTTCCCCAAGGGCAGTCCTCAGTTCCTCCTCTCTGTTGAAAGAGAAGCAACCACTCTCTTTAAAACTGGATTACCCGTCGCCCGCTTCTCTGGTCTCGCTTTCCGGTAAGATCAACTTTTCGGGCGATCCTCAGGAGCATCGTGGCTTCTGGATCTTCGCAGAATCGGACGACCCGCGACGGAGAGGCAGTATCTACATTCCGCCAGGGAAAACAGAATTTCGCCTGGATCCCATTCAGCGCGGCAAATACAGACTCGAACTTCAGTCCCCCAATTTTGAGTTGAAAGGGCCCCGCGAAGTCTCTGCGCCGTCTGAAAATATCACGCTGGATGTGGTGGTCAAGGGGAAACCAAAACTGGAAGGGACCGTCGTGAGCGGCAATCCTTCCCGGCTGCAAAAAAAATATCAGGTTCGCGCGATCAAAATCAGGACGTTGCGCGGTCCCAATTTTGTGCAGAGTCCCCGCTGGCAGGATGTCGACAATGTGAATGGCAAATTTGAAGTCGAAGTGAACGGACCGGGAATTTACAGGGTCGAAGTCGCCGCCAGTGGTTTTGCACAGACCTTAAGCGAACCGATCAATACCGATGAATATCAGGGGAAACCGATCCAGGTCAAACTGACAAAAGGGGTTTCGCTTTCCGGGACCGTTGTGAATGAACAGGGGCAGCCGGTTAACGGTGCCACCGTGATTCCTCTCTCCAGGTCCAGAGGCATGATGCCGCCTGCAACAGGGATGTTTACCACGGAGGTCGGTGCCGTTAAAACTGTTGACGGAAAATTTACCCTGACGCACCTCGATGCCGGTCCGGAATCCCTGAAAGTCACTCACCCGGACTATACCTTTGTGATTGTCAAAGAGATCAATCTGGCAGCCAGTCCGATCCCTGACATCAAGGTGACTCTCAAACGTGGCGGTACGGTCCAGGGGCTCGTTACTGATATGGCAGGCAAGCCCGAACCGAACGTGACCTTATTCTTCCAGGACAATTTTGGCTACAGCGGAAATACTCCTAGAGATGCCGGACGATTAGCGACTGTGATTACCGATGAAAAAGGGGAGTACTCTGTCGCGCATCTGCCTGAACAGCTCTGTTATGTACTCCGAGCCGAAGAATGGAACTCGAATGGCGTCGTGCGTCAAGCTATTCTGCCGGAAAACGGTAAGACCAGCACACTCAACCTGGGCGGTCAACCCGAATTGACAGGTCGGTTGAACGTCAACGGCGTTCCCCTGTCAAAAACGCGTCTGCTGCTTGCCGGCGATACTCCGAATTTTGGCATCTTTCGCGCGTATACCATTACGGACGGCGATGGTGCTTTTCAATTCTATGGAGCCGGTCCCGCCAAACGGACGTTGTACTATGAGGTCGCAGACCAGCACAACGAATGGGTTCGTGTCGACTCATTTCAGTTGCTCGCGAAAGCCCAGGATCTTGGCACCATCGAACAGAAAATCGGTAAGCTCACAGTGAAATGCACTCCAGAGGCGACCGATAAGCTGCGGCTCAAACTTCAGACTTATAACCCCGTCTGGACCTTCGGTCTGGATACGGGCATCCTCGCACCGCGCCAGAATAAAAACGAACCTTATGTCTTCAATCTGGTTCCGCCGGGAGAATACGAATTAATCGCCCAGCGTCCCGGTTTTCCAGCAGTCCGAAAGCAGATCCGCATCACCCCCGAAACGTTAAACGCTACTGTCACGCTGGCTTTACCAGACGGTATGTCAACGTTGCAGGGAAAACTGGACGAATCGCTCTGTGGTCCGGGTGGCTGCAGTTCGCTCAAATTATGGAGTGAGGACAGACAACTGCTGACGCACATTTATCCTGATCAAAAGGGGAACTTTGCGGCGCGCCATATTCCTGCGGGCAACTATTTTCTAACCAGTCAGGATGTGCGAAATCCTACCGAGACAATGCCGGTCTCTCTCAAAACGCAGGAAACGAAATCCCTGAACCTGACTCCCGACGATATTAAAAATCCGTCCGGGAAAATGGGATTCCGCGTGGTCAACGTCTTCACACAGGATGGGGTCCCGCTGCCGGGCTGTGATCTGCAACTGAAAAACGGCGCAGAAACACTCTCGCTGCACAGCCAGCAGAATGAAAGATATTCATTCATCGGGACTCCGGGGATGTATGAACTCACTGCATCGTATCCGGGATTCGCAACGCAGCGTCAACAAGTCGAATTGATCACCTCCGGTGTTGACGGACGTTATCCCGATACGGTCGTCCTCACGCTCCGTCTTAAACCGCTTGACAAATAAAACGGCAGCACTGCAGGTGGATTGACTCCCAATCTGATCCGACAAAGCGACGAGCCGATCATCCGGGCAAAGTCGTCGGAGCATTTCTCGCAACTCAGGGCACCCGTGCGCACGTTGGTTCTGTCTTGATCGAACCCGGCAAATCTCAGACGTTTCCCTTGCGTCCTCTCTCAAAGTTGGTGATCATTTGAAAAGAAAGCAGGATCAAGTCCGCTTTCCTGATCCTGCAAACAACTCAAGAATCACTCCAGACGAATTGAAATCATAATGAAATCTAAACGTGTCTCACTGCTCGCTGTGACCTGTTTACTGCTCTGTTCGATCACCACGCAGATTCAGGCGGAAGTCCGTCTGCCTCACATTTTCGGCGACCATATGGTCCTGCAGCGTGGTCAGTCCATTCCCGTCTGGGGCTGGGCCGATCCGGGCAATGAGGTCTCGGTCAAACTGGGAACTTCCATGACTTCCACCGTCGCGAACGACAAAGGCGAATGGATGGTGAAGCTGCCGCCTCAGCAGGTCGGCGATCCCGTCACGCTGGAGGTCAGAGAAAAAAACACAGTCACATTTTCAGACGTGCTGATCGGCGAAGTCTGGCTCTGTTCCGGACAGTCCAACATGGAATGGCCCGTTTCCCGCAGTAACAATTTCGAAGAAGAGAAAGCCGCCGCCAATTACCCGCTGATTCGTCACATCAAAATTCCCCGGATTCCTAAAGGTTTCCCACAGAATGATGTCAATGCCACCTGGACCGTCTGTTCGCCTGACACGGTCGGCGGCTATACCGCAGCCGGTTACTTCTTCGGCCGTAAATTACACAAGGAACTCAATGTCCCGATCGGGTTGATCAATTCCTCCTGGGGTGGCACCCGCATCGAACCCTGGACACCCCCCGCCGGATTTGCCCAGGTTCCCGCGCTGGCCGACATTGAGAAACAGGTGGATCTCACCAACCCTGCGAACGCCGCGTACCAGACGACGCTGGGCGCTTATCTGAAAAATCTGGAAGGCTGGACCGCGGAAGCAAAAACGGCATTGAAAGCAGAAACTCCGCTCGCGCCGCCTCCGGCCTATCCCTCCGCCATTCAACCGCTCACCAGTCACACTTCGCCGACCACGCTTTATAACGGCATGATTCATCCGCTCGTCCCTTATGCGATTCGTGGTGCCATCTGGTATCAGGGTGAATCGAATCACGTCGAGGGCATGTTGTATTATGAAAAAATGAAAGCGCTCATCGGCGGCTGGCGGGAAGTCTGGAATCAGGGGGAATTCCCTTTCCTGTACGTACAGATTGCTCCCTTCCAGTACGGCAGTGAATCCCCCAGTATCCTACCGATTTTCTGGGAAGCGCAGAACAAGTCGCTGGAAATTCCACACACCGGTCAGGTTGTCATTCACGATATCGGCGATTTGAAAGACATCCATCCCACGAACAAACAGGACGTCGGCGCTCGCCTGGCGTTGATCGCTTTGGCACAGACATACGGCCAGAAAGGGCTCGTCTATTCCGGACCGGTCTTCAAATCACTCAAGAAAGAAGGCGCCAAACTGCGCGTCACTTTCGACCACGTCGGCAGCGGTCTGGTGTCGCGCGACGGTAAACCGTTGAACTGGTTTGAAATCATCGGCGAAGAAACTGACTTCGTACCTGCAGACGCCGTCATTGAAGGGGACTCGGTGATCCTGTCTTCCCCCAAAGTCAAGCAGGCCGCCGCCATGCGGTTTGGCTGGAATAAACTGGCAGAACCCAATCTCTCCAACAAAGAAGGTCTGCCGGCGGCTCCGTTCCGGGCAGGCGAAGTTCCCGAACGGGACTGGATGTCGCTTAAAGTCGAAGAATCCAAAGAGTACACGCTGGTCTACGATCTTGATTTGAAAAACCTGGGCAGCAAAATCAATTACACTTTCAATTCGAGTCGGGATTTTACCACGCCTTATGGCCGCATCGCCTACTTCTTGGAGCTGCAGAAGATCGGTGAAGAAACGCAATACGTGTATGTCTCCATGGACGCCTTCACCACTGATATCACTAAAATTGCTGTGCCCACGTTTGAGAGCAAAGCCAGCTTTCAAACGAAAGTGAGCAATCTCAATGTGATATCCAATGTGCCCGGCATCGTGACGGGTAAAGGTCTGCCCGGCGGCAACATTGAATTCTGGCCGAGCAACTATGGTCCTTTGAATGCAAAGAACATTCCTAACGCCAGCGCGACCCTCTGGGATTTCGGCGATGAACCATCCGAGCCCTCAGACGGTTATGGTTGCATGCAGGTCCACAACTATGAGGCAAAGCAGACGATTTTCGCGATCAACCAGTGGAAAGGGGGCCCCTCGGCAGACATCGGCATCGGCAACAGCACCGGCCGCACCCGTGACTGGACCTTCATGTCGAACGCCTCACAATACGAAGTTAAACGGTTGCGCGTGCTGGTGCAGACTCAGTAGCAAGAACGGGTTTTTATCCAGTAGGGTACGTCTGACAGGAGAAGACTGATCGTGCGGGTTCTCCTGATTTTATCCGGTCTGTTAGCTGTTGTGGCGTTCGTGATTGGTTTCGTGGCCTCACTCTTTATTCCAGACCTGACCTGGATCGAACGACTGGGGGTGGCAATGATACCTGCCTTCTGCACATTTTTTGCGGCGATTCTTCTCTTCACTCGGGATTCTGTCAGGTACTCTGCCACGATGCAGGACATACGTAAGAACTTACTTAACAGTCCGGATACAACAGAAGAGCAGTTTCTGTCTGCCCGGCCAGTGGAAGATCCTTCGTTGTTACTCGAGCTAAGAGAAGCAATCGCACAATTCTTTGATGTCCCTGTTTTTAAGGTGGCACGGGACGTGGACCTGATCAGTGATCTGCACGTCGAGCAATTAGAGCCGACTTTCCAGTTCGCTGTCGTCAGACCGGCCATTACCTCCAGGCAGAAGGAACCACAACCCTTCGGGTTTTCAACAACCAGTCTTCGTACCATCGACGAACTGGTGAAAGCCATTCACGAAGTGCTTGATCAAAATTCAGGGCCGATTAAAGCTGACCACCAATAGAGAGATGAAAATTCACACCGAAAAACAGAATCAGCGGAATACTAAGTATTATTCCCAATACAATCGCGCCTGTGATCTGACCAGGTGTCAGCAGACTGTGTGACCATTTCGACCATGCAATCAACAGGAGCGAGGGCAGGATCGGTATGATCAGAATCGTCCAGTCGTTGTCATGAACCTGTTCCGGGTAGGGAATCATGCGCACAACATAAAAGTCCAGTACACACCATTGCAAAAAAATCATCAGCGAAACGAACGCAGTAGCCTTCTTAAAGAGGCGGGATGAATGAACTTGTTTTTCTGTCTGTTCCATTTCATCATTCCCCGATATCTTCATTCCACATCTCGGGGTTGGCGGCGATGAAGTCTTCCATCAGTTGAATGCACCGCGGGTCCTGCAGGACTTCCAGTTCAATGCCACTGGTCAGCAGCAGGCGTTCGTCTCCCAGGAAGGTCTGGTTTTCGCCGATGACGACGCGGGGGATCTGATACAGGCGAATCGCACCGCTGCACATCGGGCAGGGGGAGAGCGTCGTGTAAATCACACTGTTGCGATACACGCGTGCCGGCTGCCTGCCCGCATTTTCCAATGCAGACATCTCGCCGTGCAGAATGGCACTCCCTTTCTGCTGTCGCTGATTGTGTCCGCGGCCGATAATTTTGCCTTCGTAAACCAGCACCGACCCGATGGGCACCCCCCCTTCATCGCGTCCTTTCTCGGCTTCTTCAATCGCTGCCTGCATGAATTCATCCATCGTGTGCGCTCCTTTTGACTAAGCCAGCAAGCCTGTTGTCATTGTTCCCTGTTGAGTATTGCCTGCAGATACGCCGGGTAATTTGCTTTCGTAGAACCTTTTGTCAGACTGTCGCCGAAACAGACGACCGTCGTCGTGTCGAACTTGCCCGCTTTCAATTTCTCGGCCACCAGTTTCGCCAGCAGCTCGTATCCCGCGGGAATCAGATGCACGCCATCCTTGACGCCACTGTTGGCCGGGTTGCGGAGCAGGCTCGTTTTCTGATCGTCGACCAGTTTGTGCTGAAGCAGATAATCGTGGAAATCCAGCAGAGCGACTTTCTTCTGCTGGGCCACCTCCAGCAGCACCGTTCGTACTTCCTGCATCCGTTCGACCGGTGACTGATCGTCATACTTCTTCCGATCATGCCGACTGAAAAGCAGTTCGGGCAGGCACGTGGGTGGCGTCATCAGCAGAACTTTCGCGCCGCCCGCTTCGATCTGATCGATCAGCGATTCCACATTCTTCCGATAGGACTGAATGTTGATGAACCCGCCTGAATTCAGCCGGTCGTTTGTGCCCACCATCAAAACCACGGTTGTCGGCTTCTTCGTCAATACATCGCGGTCCAGCCGCTTCAGGAGTTGTGAACTCCGGTTTCCGCCCACACCTGCATTAATGACAGTCGCAGCAGTCGCCTGCGTCGGGATCAGGCAGAGACAGGAGAGCAGAAACAGAAAACAGGTCTGATACATGGGTGCGGACTTTCGAATGGAGCAGTAATCTCACGGCGGGTTTATCTGACTTCCGTCATGCTAACCGAAACGGCAGGTCGTCGACAATTCCAATACAGATAATTCACCCGGCGAGTTCTTTTCGAAAGAAAATCCGCTGCTGACCATCGGGAAAATCGGGAAGCGTTCCAAACGGAGTATAACCCAGACGTGAGTAAAACTCGGGTGCCTGAAAACTGAAGGTATCGACCCAGGCCGCATGGCAGTTTCGCGCACGGGCAATGCGTTCTGCTTCCAGGACCAGCCGACGTCCCAGTCCCTGCCCGCGATGGTTTGCATCAACTGCCAGCGTCTCGATATACAGCCACTCCCAGAGTGTGAAGCCAACGAGCCCGGCAATGATCTCGTCGTTCTCGACAATCTTGAGTTTCACAGGCTCTGGCGCATACGGAAACCCAGTCGATCGGGAGTTCTCCGACAGAATCGCTGTGACCGCAGTTTCAACTGGTTCCCCGTGTGCTTCCGAAATCTGATAATTCACTGCCGCTCCTGTTTCCGATCATCTTTTTTCTATTGTTTGCTGCATGCTTCTTCAATTCCGACCTGTTATGATAGGTCAGATCAGGTTGCGTTCAAGTCCGATCTCTGAGTTCCAGCCAGGAGTGAGAAAAGAACCGATGATGTCCCTCAGGCCGATACTGGTGTTACAGGCTCTGATCCTGTCAACGACGTTGTTTGCTGTCACAGAAACGTCACACGCTGCAGACGAAAAGCCCTGGAACGTGGTCTTTTTCCTTGTGGATGATCTGGGCTGGACCGATCTGGGCTGTTATGGCAGCGATTACTATCAGAGTCCGAACATCGATCAACTTGCTGCTGAAGGGATGAAGTTCACGCAGAACTATTCCGCCTGCAATGCCTGTTCGCCGACACGCGGTGCGCTGCTGACCGGCATGTATCCCGCACGCACACATCTGACAGACTGGATTCCCGGCTGGGCGAAGTCCTACACCGATTTCCCACTGAAGCCACCCGCATGGAAACAGCATCTGGATCAGAAATACACGACACTGCCTGAGGCGCTGCATGCAGCCGGCTATCAGACATTTCATGTGGGAAAATGGCATCTGGGCGGGGCGGGAAATCTTCCGCAGGATCACGGCTTCGACGTCAACATCAGTGGCACCAATCGCGGGCTGCCCCGCAGCTATCACTTCCCCTATGGTGGCGATGCGATGAAATGGGACAGCAGTCTCACGGAAGCACAGCGGCAGGATCGTTATCTTACCGATCGCATGGCTGACGAAGCGGTCGCTATCATCCGTCGACAGCAGGATAAACCTTTCTTTCTGTACTGCTCGTTTTATTCCGTGCATGCGCCCATTCAGGGACGCCCCGATCTCGTCGAGAAGTTTAAAGGGCTGCCCGCCGGCAAACGTCATAAAAATCCCGAGTACGCCGCCATGATTCAAAGCGTTGATGAAGCCGTCGGCCGCGTAAGAGCATAACTGAAACAGAGTGGCATTGCTGACCGCACGCTGATGATTTTCACTTCCGACAATGGGGGCGTCCGTCGCAAAACCAGTAATAACGATCCACTCCGTGGCGAAAAGGGACAACACTGGGAAGGGGGGACCCGCGTACCTGCCATCGTGCTCTGGCCCGGTGTCACACCGGCCGGCTCTGTCTGCGCGGAGCCGATCATCACCATGGATTTTTATCCGACGATTCTGAACATCACCGGCGTTACCGGCAATGCAGAACACAACCAGAACGTCGACGGACTCTCACTGGTTCCCTTGTTGAAAGATCCCCAGGCGACACTCGACCGCGAAGCATTGTACTGGCATTACCCGCATTACAATGTTTTTATCGGCGTTCCTTATTCCGCCATTCGTGTCGGTGAGTATAAGCTGATCCATTATTACGAAGACGACCACGCTGAACTCAACAACCTGGCAGACGACCTGAGCGAAACCACTGACATCTCAAAGACCTATCCGGAACTGACAGCCCGGTTAAAACAGAAGCTGCAGGAACATCTGAAACAGGTCGGTGCGCAAATGCCGGTCCCTAATTTAAAGAATTGAATTCCTCGTTCAACCGGCGTTGCGACGGTCCAGATGTTTTTTCAGCAGCTGGGAATTGCGGCGGTTCGCTTTGAAGAAGACGTCGCAGACATCACCTACAACGGGGACGGCACCGATCAGGAAGTCCAGCCCCACATTACCCGCCATGCGGGCCAGCACCCAGTTGGACGCGCCCAGCTGTTTCGCCTGGTAGATCAGGTAACCGGATAAGGCAGTGGAGATCACATCGCCCAGTCCGGGCACAAGTCCGATGAGGGAATCCCAGCCGATGCGCAGGTTGGTTCCCGGCACTTTGATGGCATCATCCAGAAAACGGGTCAGCTTTTCAATCTGCGCGAAGCGATCAACGCGTTCCGCACGGTACACGCTGTCACTGGCGGGCATAATGACAGGTTTGACAGGGGATGTCTGGCTGCGTTTTATTTTCTGAATCATGATACAGGCCTTTCAATACAGGTGATCATGGAGGGGATAACGGTTCTACAGATTCAACTTTTGTGAAGCAGGACTTCACTTTCACTACGGTGATACTTTTTTTCTTCAGTAACCAGGATGGCACCCGGCGCGGGTTTCAGGCCACTGCCAAATTCGATGGCCCAGTTTTGTGTGAATTCGGCGCCCAGCAAAATGATCAGGGATGAGTAATAGACCCAGATCAGAATTCCAATCATCGAGGTCGCGGCACTCCCCCAGCTGGAGCCTGCTTCGGAAAACTGCAGATACCAGCCGATCCCGGTTTTACCGATGACAAACAAAAACGCCGTCACAGCCGCCCCGACAAACACATCGCGCCACTGAATCCTTGCATCAGGCAGCACTTTAAAAGTGGCAGCAAATAGTAAGGTTGCCAGAGCGAAAGTCAAGATGCCATTGATGACCATCATACCTGCCAGCATGCCCCCCGTCGGTTCGCCCTGTTGAATCCAGCGGGTGAACTCATCGACAAACGTTGTCAGCACCAGGGATACGAGCAGCAGCAGTCCGATAACGATGAGCATGCCCAGAGAGATCAATCTTTTTTTGAGAAAGGACATCAGTCCCCCCTGTTGAGGATCGGGTTCGACATTCCAGGCTTTGTTCAAAGCACCCTGCAACTGGGCCAGAACACCACTGGCGGAGAGCATCAGAATTCCGATCCCCAGAATCCGCGCCCACCAGGGATGCTCCGGTTTGTGTCCGGGATGAGCGCGTTCCGCAACACTGGTCAGGCTGAATGCTGTCGAGTTCGATTTCTCATCAGCTTGAGATACGCTTTGTTCAATGGGTAAGCCCAACTGGGAATTGATCACGCTGGACACTTGCTCGGCACTCCAGAACTGTGTTGATACTGCGAACACAATTGCCAGCAGAGGGGGGAGTGAAAATATCGTGTAGTACGCAATCGCAGCGCCACTACCCATGCATTCGTCAGCGACGAATTCGGAACCGGTCTTTTTCAATACATTACGCAGTCGGTGAATTCTCATGGGGCTCTAATCTTCTCAATTGATACAGGGAGTGCTTCATTAGTAATATAAGCAATTCACATGCCAGTGGCTTAAGAGTCGTTTTCAGGGTGAAAAAATGCCTGAACATTGTGTTCTCAGCCTGCGAACTGGTTTGTGAACTGCCAGTTTCGCTATGCATGCGAGTGATTCGCGGCTGTGCGTACGACTTCGAAAATACACTCTACTGGCGAAGTGGATTGCAGCTCCTTTCCTTCCTGATACCTGCTGCGTACACTGACTGGTGTTAAAAAACATTCTCCTGGCGCTCTCATTTCGTTGGCCTGTCACGAAGGTATCTCTCATGGATCTGTCTGCACCTCATCTGTTCTCTTCAGTCTCTATTGGCGATCTGACACTGCCCAACCGGATTGCGATGGCACCCATGACACGGTCCCGTGCGGGAACAGAGCGGATTCCCAATTCCCTGATGGCGGAATACTATGCCCAGCGCGCTGCCGCTGGTCTGTTGATTACGGAAGCGACAACAATCTCTTCGCAGGCGAATGGCTGGAATGAAAGCCCCGGCATCTATACGGACGAAATGGAAGCGGCCTGGATTCCCGTTACTGACGCCGTCCATGTACAGGAGGGGAAGATCTTCATGCAGCTCTGGCATTGCGGCCGGGCTTCGCACCCCAGTTTCCATAATGGGGAAAAGCATGTTGCACCTTCTGCAATTCCGATCGACGCCGAGTATATTCATACGCCGAAAGGTAAAGAACCACATGAAGTTCCCCGCGCGCTGGAAACCAATGAGCTGTCGGCTGTCGTCGCCGATTATCGAAACGCAGCGGAACGGGCAAAACGGGCTGGCTTTGATGGCATTGAAGTTCACTCTGCCAACGGCTACCTGCTCGACACATTTTTGCAGTCGAAAACCAATCACCGCGAAGACGCGTATGGCGGCAGTGTGGAGAACCGGTATCGCATGCTGGGTGAAGTCGTTACTGCGGTGACCGAAGTCTGGCCCGCCAGTCGTGTGGGTGTGCGGCTTTCTCCTAATGGCGTATTTAACGATATGGGGTCCCCCGACTATCGCGAACAGTTTACTTACGTCGCCTCGCAGCTGGACCAGTTCGGTCTGGCTTACCTGCACGTCATGGATGGTCTGGGATTCGGTTTTCATGAACTGGGTGAGCCGATGACTCTAGCCGAATTCCGCAAAGTCTTCCACAACCCGCTGATCGGCAACTGCGGTTATACACAGGAGTCTGCCGAAGCAGCCATCGCTGCCTGTGATGCCGACATGATCGCCTTCGGCCGCCCGTTTATCAGCAATCCGGATCTGGTCCATCGCTTCGCGGAAGGCCTGGAACTTGCGCCTGAAGCCGACATGCAGGACTGGTACAGCCCCATCGGTGCCAAAGGTTATACCGATTTTCCTGTCGCGGAAGAGGCGTGAAGGGGGGTGTACTCAGAGGAGACTAAAACAGCAGTTGGAGACAACCGTTCCTGCTGCGATTTCATGACGGGAGCCAGGCATGGACTTTGAAGACGAACTGCAGGCACGCTTTGAGTCGCACGAAATGTCTCAAAGGCTCAGGCTGACCCGGGAACGCCTGATGGTGGCCCGAGCGATCGCCCGTCAGCCGGACGAGTTTACCGCCGAGGATCTGGTCGAAGATGTCCAGTCGCCGCAGGCAAAGCAGGTAGAGCAACGGCGCTGCTCGCGCTCAACCGTCTATCGCACACTATCCATGCTGGTCGAACTGGGTATGCTGTCGCAACGCGACGATATAGATTTTGTCTTTCGCAAAATTGTGGGTCGAGATCAAGACAGCTGACCGGGGGAGGGAGCCTGTTCGTGTTCCTGATTGTCAGTTTGTACGTGAGTCAATCTACGGTGATGTCATAGAGAGAGCAGGGGGGCATGATATTGGATTCGCAATCCTCTAAAATTGTCTTACGCAGATTGGCTTGACTGGTTTTGATGACCGCTTCAATCTGATCCATGTCACTAAAGGCAACACAGAGCCGGGAAATATTGTAAATCTCGAACAGCGACTCAATTAGTAACAGGATCAACTCAAGACGATCCCGGCTGCGAAGTGGCAAGTCAATGTCTGCTTCCGGCGCAAAATCCAGACCGTCAATCAGGTAAGTCGCGTTTTTGCTGCGCGGATAGTCTGAAATCAGAAATACCAGCGCAGAGTCACTCGGCTGATGGCTGTCTGGAAAATTATATAGTTTGCTCGGATCCATCAGAGATACACCCAGGCCGGAACTCTTTTCCAGTCGGGACACCAGTTCCTGATGAGATATATCAGGCTGCTGCGAGAATTCTACAAATCCAGGAATCGTATTTGACATTGTGAAACATCTATGTGAAGGTGAGTTTGATGAACGAAATTACGTTGGAGCAACTTTATGAATTGTACCTGGAGACCGCAGCGAAATGTAATTCACAGGTTATTATGTTGGAAAACTGTGAGCTGGAATACAAGCTCTTTGAAGAGTTCGACATCGATGTGACGTCGTACTTTCACCAAGACAGTTTGCAAAAATTATTCACTGCGGGGAATATCAACAGCGAAGCTGTTTCCCTGAGTGAAGAGATTCGCAGAATCTGGTTTAGATTGAGCACTGAGACATGGACTGCGGACCAGATCAGAACAGTTCCAGACTGGAAGCAATTCTTCGCAGTTGGTGATGAATTAAATTCTCTGCTGCGAGAAAATACCTGACTCGATTATCTTGAGCGCACACAGGCTCAATGCTTCATCTGACAAGATCCACTCGATTTTCCCTGACTCATGTATTACACAAGTTTCCCACATTGGACCCCACTCGCCGTTCAGCGGAGGCTTGCCAGGACTCGGACATTGCCAGGTACCGACAATACCCAAAGTAGCCTTCTCATTTTCTGATTCGCTGGAACAGCCTGTCATTGGAATACCACATAAGAGCATCAGGAAGATTTGAATATAATTCTGATATCAATTATGTAAGTCAGCCATATGGCATTTACCTTTCCGTTGGTAGAAAGCCGGTTGACTTGCATTGTACCGATTCTCGCGGGGAATCAATGGTCATTTTGATTTTTCAGTTTCATCGTCATGAAACGCCAGTCTCTCTGCAGGATATTGAAAGTGTGATCGTGTTCTGAAAACCAGATCGTGGTTGGCTCTGTAATGTTCGGGTTTTTGATAAGCTGAATTTCCGGGCTGAAAACATTGAGCAGTTTAATACCGACTCCGGCTTCTGCGATCATCAGTACCTCTGGTTGTGACGGATGCCAGCGGATACATGTGTGAATCCACTTCTCGTTTTTTTGAATGGGGAAGCGTGCGATGACATCTTCAAGGTCCGCAACACGCCGTACAGTCACAGACTCGTATTCGTCGACCGCGAGCAGATTTTCATCGTGCGACAAGACGCAGTGTCTAGCACTTCCTTCCACGCGAAACGTTTTGCGTGTATCAGTATCCAGGTCAATGTTTACAATTTCACCACGACCACAGCCGACAATGATCGTGTTGCTTTTGCGGGCGATACATAAGCTCTTTGGCGTCCATTCGAATTCGTAGTTCTTCCCGAGTTCAAGCGTTTTGCCGTTGTATCGAATCAGGCGAACATTTCCTCCCCATCCCATATCCTGGACGCCGTCATGTCCTGCGGCGATGATGGTGCATTCAGAAGAATCTCGGGATTTTTTAATGCCACAGGCAAAGACAACCCCCCCAATGGCTTTCACTGGAGCCAGATCAGTCTCTGGGAAGTGAATCCTACCCTCTAAATCACCAACGATGACTTTCACGGGGGAATCGCGATGTGTTCCCAGAGAATATAACCGTGATTCCGAAGAGTAGAGAATTGTTGTCTCTGAATAGTTCTGGCCTTTGAATTCATAAAGCTTTCGATTTCCAACGGCAAGTAAGGTTTCAGGCGCGATATACTCTGCATTGAAGCATGATCTGGTAACACCTGATAACAGATATCTGGGTTTCATGATCTGCCAGGCAATGAAACTACAGAGACAGACAAGCGTGATCCCTGTCAGAACAAAGCGCTGTCGGATAAGAGGTGAGCGAGTGGAAGCCATTTTGCTCACATGCCTGCTGGTAAAGAGGACGGCGTTGGGTAAATTTCAACTTCCGGTAGTTTTCTGTGTAATTTTTCGATTGCCTCAAAGGTGAAGCTGGAATCTCCGAGTTCCAGTTCTTCCAGATTATTCCAGGATTTGATGATGGAGATACTTTTATCTGAAACGCTGGATCCTGCCAGATTGACTTTTTTGAGACTGGTGGCACTGTCCAGATGGTTTAAGTGTGAATCTTCAATCGGTGCCGCATACAGGTTGAGTACTTCGAGTTTTGGGCACTGACTGAGTGAGGAGAGACATTGGCCGCGAAGTGATGTGTAAATGGCATGGAATTCACGCAGTTCAACAAACGGCGAGAGGTCGGGCAAATCCGCATCCGCGAGATCGCGTTCAGAGAGATCAATGGCGATCAGTTGCCCCTGCGCATTGAACGATAATTCGGCTTTCAACTGCTGCAGTCGTTTGAGGGAGGTCTCTTTCGAGGAATGCTGTGCCGTTTCAGAACTGCAGGAGAGCAGACTTGTGATGAGGAAAGCTGACATTAAACCCAGGCAAGTCAGTTTGAACATAGCATGGGAAATCGTGAGGTTCAACATGGTACATTCCGTTTTGCAAAACCTCACGCAATAATTTCGGGCACGAGTCGGGCTTCGGGAACAACCGTGTGCGGGCGGTTGAGGGTGTCGTAGATCAGATGCTGATGGTCGATGCCCAGCAGGCGATACATGGTGGCGACGATGTCGCCAGGAGAGACGGGGCTGTGAGTGGGAACCGCGCCTGAGCGGTCGCTGGCTCCCAGGACGAAGCCGGGCTTGATCCCGCCGCCGGCCAGCATGATTGAATAACACGAATTCCAGTGATCACGACCGGCATTGTTATTGATCTTCGGGGTGCGGCCGAAATCGCCCAGCACGGCAACCAGCGTGCGCTGTAACATTCCCCGTTCGGCGAGGTCGGCGATCAGACTGCTACAGGCGGCGTCGAACTGAGGCAGGAGCTCGTTTTTCAGTTTGTTGAAGTTCTGACCGTGCGAGTCCCAGGTGGCATTCGCATGCGGCGCCCACGACATGGTGACGACACGCGTGTTGGCTTCAATCAGTCGGCGCGCCAGCAGTACGCTCTGTCCGTAGATGTTGCGGCCGTAGCGGTCGCGGACAGAGTCCGGTTCTTCGCTCAGTTTGAATGCCTTTTGGGCATTGTTGGATGTGAGCAGATCAAATGCCTGTCTCTGGAAATCATTCATCGAGGCCAGCGTCTGATTGGCATTGAGGTTCAAACCCTGATCGAGTGATGAGAGCAGGCCACGGCGGTTGTTCATGCGCTCCATGGCCAGACCTTCCGGCAGTGCCAGGTTACGCACATGAAAATTCGGTTGATTCGGATCGTCGAGCACCCAGAATGGATCGTAGGTCGCCCCCATGAAGCCCGCCAGAAATCCGGGCTGCAGCGGACCGGCGGCTCCTTCTTTCGTTTTGTAGGGAAGTGAGATATAAGGCAGCGATCCATTGGGCGCCGGTCGGAGTTTTGCGAGTACCGCTCCCGGGCAGGGATGATCGTCCGGTTTCGCACCGCCCCCCTGTTCGCCGCGATCGTGTCCGGTGAGTGCCGCATAGACGGCAGCCGCATGCGAATTGTTGACACTGTGATTCATCGAACGAATCAGAGTCGTGTGATGCATCTGTTGCGCCAGCAGCGGCAGGTGTTCGCAAACCTGAACCCCCTCCAGCGAACTGGCGATGGGATTGAATTCGCCCCGAATTTCAATCGGGCCGGACGGCTTCATGTCCCACATATCAAGATGGCTGGGGCCGCCGTTCAGAAACAGAATGATACAGGCATCGGCTTTCGCCGCAGGTCTGTTCGTCGGGCCTTCCGCGCTGGCCGCTTGAGAAGCCAGCAGTTGAGGCAGGGTAAGACCGGCGGTACCGAGCGCGCCTACTCTCAATAGTTCGCGCCGTGATAAGAGTCGGTCTGATAGTCTGCCAGGCATTCGCGATCTCCAGTTTTCGGATGGTTTCCGGTTGCGGAAGAGGCTCTATTTTAGCACTCGACACCTGTGTAAGTCTATCGCGCAAGCGGTTCTTTATGTATCTGACGGAGAAAGTGGGATCTCGGGTCGTTTTTTTCAAAATAAGCGGTAACATTCGGCCAGCTTCTTCGCTCAGTAGTTTAACTGCGGGATTGTCTGGGCCCCTGTGAACAGGAAAAAGGTTAAATCAACAGAATCAATCAGAAAGGGATTCAAAATGTGTAACAACTGTAATCTGAATATTGATGCGGAGCGAACAGACGAATTCGGACAGAAACTGCTGCAGATCGTCAATCACAGTGCGTTGTCTTTCATGCTTTCCATCGGTCACCGGGCCCGGCTGTTTGACATCATGAGCGACATGGAACATGCCACCAGCGAGGCCATCGCAGAGCAGACCGGCCTGAATGAACGTTATGTCCGCGAGTGGCTGGGAGCGATGGTTACCGGTGGCATCATGGAATACGACCCGGTCTTGAAAACCTATTTTCTTCCCGCCGAGCATGCTGCTTTGCTGACACGGGCCGCCGGTTCCAACAATTTTGCGACGACCATGCAGTGGTTTTCCGTGCTCGGTTCTGTGGAAGATCAGATCGTTGACTGCTTCAGTGCAGGGGGCGGGGTTCCTTATTCCGAGTTTGCCCGCTTCCATGAAGTAATGGCCGAGGAGAGTTATAACTCGGTCGTTTGTGGGTTATTCGAACATATTCTGCCACTGGTGCCCGGGCTGGAAGACAGGCTGAAAACCGGCATTGATGTGCTGGATATCGGTTGTGGCAGCGGCCTGGCATTGATTGAAATGGCAGCCGCTTTTCCCGAAAGCCGCTTTACCGGCTTCGATATTTCCGAAGAGTCGATTGGCCGGGCTCAGGCTTCAGCCGCCGGCCGGGGCGTGACTAATGTCACGTTCCGTGTGCAGGATGTCTCGCAGATGAATCTGACGGACACCTTTGATCTGATCACTGCCTTCGATGTAATTCACGACCAGGCCAGACCGGACCAGGTGCTTCGTGAAGTGAATGCCGCTCTGAAACCGGGAGGCACTTTCCTGATGCAGGACATCGCTGCCTCCAGCAATGTGGAGCAGAACATCACCAATCCTCTGGGGCCGATGTTCTATACGATCTCGACCATGCATTGCATGACCGTATCACTGGCACAGGGGGGCGCGGGGCTGGGGACCTGCTGGGGGAAAGAGCTGGCCTGTTCGATGCTGGAAGATGCAGGCTTCAATAATATCGATGTTCAGGAGCTGCCTCACGATATTATGAATTATTTTTACACGATGACGAAAATGAGTTGAACTGGTTGTTGTGAACCGTGTCTCAACAGGGAGTAGAAGCGTTATGTTTCTACTCCCTGTTTTCATTGCACTTAGGGGCATTGATTTCGCAGACCTTGATCTGAAAACGGATTGAGAACCAAAAATTGGATAATATGGTTTAATTTAAGTTGGATGAATGAAATGTCTGCCTATAATTTTAATTGAGGGCAGGTCTGTCGCATCTCATGAGAGAAAATCTGAAGAATCAGGAAAGAATGTGATGTTTAAGGCCTTTCCAAGTGTTGAATATAGTGCAAAAATGCCGATTATAAGGAATAAATCTGTTACGTAGAGTTTGCCGTTCAATGGAGTGATGGTAAACAGGCCGTGATAGAAAGCACGGATGTCTGGAGCCGGAACTTCAATACTCGAAAGGGATTGAAAGGTATCGCCCGACATACGAACTAATGCATGTAAATTGTGAAAACCAAGTGTGGCCTACTCCTGCATATTTCCCTCCTTCTATCGAGTCTGAAGCAATTCAGACTCGAGCCATGTCCGAGAGAGCACATCGCGTTTTCCACGGTTTTAACTTTTCAGTGATGAAGTGTCTGGTTTTTCGTTATAGAGAAACAGGACCAGACCAGCGAATCCGTTATTTGAACGAACGGCAGTAGCCATCACCGGGGAGCCAGAACATTAAAAATATTTTTTCATTCAACTGAGACTGTACCGCCTGAAGTCAGGCGACTACCGGGGAGTAAACAAAAGAATGTCGACCACTGATGTGTCTGGTGCTAATGGCAAAATCAGCGAACAACTGGATGCTGTTGTAATTCGTTTTTGTGGAGATAGTGGCGATGGAATGCAGCTTGCCGGCACGCAGTTCACGAATGTGTCCGCCGTCTTCGGTAACGATGTCAGCACACTGCCTGACTTTCCTGCAGAAATTCGCGCACCCGCCGGTACTCTGGGCGGAGTCAGTGGTTTCCAGATCTGTTTCTCCAGCTCAGACATTTACACACCCGGCGATGAAGTCGATACTTTAATTGCCATGAATCCTGCGGCGCTGAAAACCAACCTCGTCGATCTCAAGCGGGGCGGGACGCTGATCGTCAATGAAGATGCCTTCGAGAAATCGAATCTCTCTAAAGCCGGTTACGACAGTAACCCGCTGGACGACGAAGAATCTCTGGCTGCCTACCAGCTTCAGAAAGTGCCAATGACCAGCCTGACGCGCGATGCTGTCGCCGAGCTGGGACTTTCGCCTCGTGAAGCTGAACGCTGCAAAAACTTTTTCGCGATGGGTCTGGTCTACTGGCTCTATCAGCGCGATGCGACCCCGACCGAAGAGTGGGTCAAAAGCAAATTCGCCAAAAAACCGGAACTGGTCGAAGCGAACCTGAAAGCACTGCACGCCGGTTATAACTACGGTATTACAACTGAAGCGATTACCGTGCATTACCGCGTCGATCCTGCGGATCTGCCACCCGGTAATTATCGCAAGGTAACCGGTAACGAAGCTTTGGCATTCGGTTTTGTCACTGCCGCTAAACTGGCCGGCAAGCAGCTGTTCTATGGCGGGTATCCGATTACTCCCGCCAGCGATATTCTGCACGAACTTTCCAAGCTGAAAAACTTCAATGTGGTTACCTTCCAGGCGGAAGATGAAATCGCTGCGATTACCAGTGTTGTCGGTGCTTCTTACGCCGGCGATCTGGCGATTACAGCCAGTAGTGGTCCCGGCATCGCACTTAAAGGTGAAGGGATTGGACTGGCAGCGATTATGGAATTGCCGCTGGTTGTAGTCGACGTGCAACGCGGCGGACCCAGTACCGGGCTGCCTACCAAAACAGAACAGTCGGACCTGTATATGTGCATGTTTGGCCGCAACGGTGACTGCCCGATGCCTCTGGTTGCACCTGCGACACCAGCAGACTGTTTCGAGATGGCACAAGAGGCGCTGCGGATCGCTGTGGAATTCATGACACCCGTGCTGTTGCTCAGTGACGGTTACATTGCCAATGGTGCCGAGCCCTGGAAGATTCCCGAGATCTCCTCGCTCAAACCAATTCCCGTCGTCCAGGAAAATACACAGACGGATGGGGAATTCATGCCTTACCTGCGGAATGAAAAGAAAACCCGTCCCTGGGTCGTACCCGGCACACCCGGCTGTGAGCATCGCGTGGGAGGCCTGGAAAAATCAGACGTCACAGGTAACGTGAATTACTCTCCCGAAAACCACCAGTATATGACGACGCTCCGGGCTGAAAAAATTGCCGGGATCGCCGACTTCATTCCTGAGCAGGAGGTCGAAGGTCCTGAATCGGGAGACCTGCTGGTGATCAGCTGGGGGGGAACTTACGGTGCCGTCCGCACTGCTGTGAAACAGTCGATACAGGAAGGTTTGTCAGTAGCACATGCCCATATCCGCTATCTGAATCCGTTCCCCCGCAACCTGGGTGATGTGATCAAGAACTATAAGAAAGTCCTGATTCCCGAGTTGAATACCGGACAGTTAAGGATGATCATTCGCGGAACTTACCTGGCTGATGCCGTTGGCCTGAATAAAGTTCAGGGGAAACCGTTCCTGATCAGTGAAGTCAAAAATAAAATCAGAGAGATGATCAAAGAGAGCTGATCTCAATGAACGTCATCTGATCTGATACCATATAGAAACCAGTTTAAAAAACGAGTTATTGCGTTTAAGGATAGTTAAAAATGAGCGTTGATGTCACACTGCCTGTCCTCTCGCCAAAAGATTTTGCCAGCGATCAGGAAATCCGCTGGTGCCCACGCTGTGGCGATTACTCTATTCTCGCCCAGATGAAAAAAGTGCTGCCGACTCTGGGTATTCCCAAAGAGAAGTTCGTGTTCGTTTCCGGAATTGGCTGCTCCAGCCGGTTCCCGTATTACATGGACACCTACGGCATGCACAGTATTCATGGTCGGGCTCCTGCGGTTGCCACCGGAGTGAAGCTGGCCAACCCCGATCTGCAGGTCTGGGTGATCACCGGTGACGGCGATTCGCTGTCGATCGGCGGAAATCACTTCATGCACGTTCTGCGTCGTAACGTGGATCTGAAAGTGATCATGTTCAACAACCAGATTTATGGTTTGACCAAAGGTCAGTATTCTCCCACCAGTCCGACTGGTACGAAAACCAAGAGTACTCCTTTCGGTTCAGTGGATCGGCCTTTGAATCCGCTGTCGGTTGCCATCGGTGCCCGGGCGACATTCGCAGCCCGTTCCGTCGATGTCGATATCAAACACCTCTGCTACGTTCTCGAACGGGCAGCAAATCACAAAGGTTCTGCCTTTGTGGAAGTCTATCAGGACTGCAACGTGTTCAACTCAGGTGCGTTTGCCTTTGCTTCCAAAAAGGGAGAGAAGGAAGAGAACGTGATCTATCTTGAGCATGGCAAGCCGTTGATCTTTGGTAAAAATCGCGATAAAGGCGTTCGCCTCAACAGTCACGACCAGCCGGAAGTGGTCGAACTGGGTAAAGGAGTCACGGAAGACGATCTGCTGTTCCACGATGAAAAGTCAGAAGATATGAATCTGGCGTTTCTGCTGGCCAGCATGCGGTATCCGGAAATGCCGGAACCGATGGGAGTCTTCCGCTGTGTCGAACATCCAACCTACAACGAAGCCGTCTACAATCAGGTGGAATCCGCCACCGAACGAAACGGCGAAGGGGATCTGGAAGCACTGTTCAACACCGGTGATACCTGGACCGTGTAAACGGTTCAGAACCAAAATAAGAAAAGGCGTTACAGTCAATTCTGTAGCGCCTTTTTTGTTTGCATGTTTTCCGTAAGAGCAGACTACTGAGAAGCCTCTTCGCCGAATGAAAGTCGCATCTGGCGTGATTCCGCCGGGTCCAGTTCTTTGAACAACAGGCTGGGTTGGATGCCTTTATTGTTCTGGTACTTGTCACTGTTATAGGCGACAATTTCTCCAATCGCCGTGTTGTAAATGATCTGGCAGATGGCTACACCGGCATAAATCCGAACGGGCTGAGCAACCGTGATTTCCAGGGTCCAGTAACCACAAAACCCGATATCGCCGACACCGGCAGTCGCGTGTACGGAAATTCCCAGACGTCCGATGGAAGAGCGTCCTTCGAGGAGCGGCACCAGGTTGTGGGTTTCAGTCCGTTCGACAGTCCGTCCCAGGTAGAGTTGTCCGGGATAGAGCACCATGCCTTCTTCGGGGATGATGTATTTCCCCAGGCGGTTCGGGCGGGCCATATCCAGCACGATTTCCTCGTAGACCATCAACTCGTTATGCAGGCAGAGGTTATAGCTGTTCGGGTTCAGATATTTTTCATGATAGGGTTCAATGATAATATCTGTTCCCAGGCGTGCTTTGATTTCTTTCCCGGTCAGGATCATTGGCTTCTCATTATTGTGAAGGATGGAATAAAACTCTGCATACTGGAACCATAAACCGGTGCGCACCGGCTTTCAACAGTTCAGACGGACGTTTTCGGAAACAGAGCCAAGTACCGGCAGGCGACTGGTGATAAGCGTTCACTCCACGAGTGGCTTTAACCCGATCCGCGGGCAGATTTTCAGCAGGCTGCATTCCGTGCAGCGCGGCTTACGGGCCACACAGGTGGCGCGACCGTGCAGGATGACCCGATGGGAAAAGTCGATCCATTCTTTTTTGGGAAGCACTTCCATCAGGTCGCGTTCGATGATCTCCGGATTCTTGCTGGTCGTCAGCCCGAAGATGTTGCAGATGCGTTTGACGTGTGTATCGACAACGACGCCGCTGGGAATTCCGAATGCGGTTCCCAGCACCACATTGGCGGTCTTTCGTCCGACACCGGGTAACGCCACCAGATCTTTGAGCGTGCGGGGGATTTCGCCAGCATGTTCTTCGGTAACCGCTAACGCCATCTTGCGGATGTTGGTTGCTTTGGCGCGGAAGAAGCCGAGTGGGTACACAATCTTTTCGACATCTTCCTGTTTACTGGCTGCCAGTTTTTCTGCAGTCGGATATTTTTTGAACAGGGTCGGCGTGGTGGCATTCACGCGCTCGTCAGTGCATTGCGCGGAGAGAATGGTCGCGACCAGCAGCTGGAATGGGGAATCGTGGATCAACGCACATTCTGGTTCCGGGAACAGTTTTGCCAGCCCGCGTGCGATTTTACGGGCATGTTTCTTTTTGTCATCAAGTGAGTCGCTATAACCGGAACCTGACGCGACCTGCGATTTTTTTTTAGCCATATTCTGCGTGACAATTCCCAAATTGGAGTGCTACTCTGACTGGCATGATTTGAACCAGCCAGCTGAGATTCATGAATGGACTCAGTATGGAGCACTCGGATTGGTTTTTCAATGTACGGGGTTGGAATATATAATGGTAACAGACAACGCAGTAATCGAGCAGCAGTTAAAGTCCGTCTCCGGAATGGTTCCCGTATTGAAACTGGACGATTTCGTGCTCCTGCCGCATTCTGTCATTCCACTCCGCCTGACCGATCCCGCCGACTGTCAGCTGATCGATGAAGCGCTCGCCACGCATGGTATTATCGCCGTCGATTTCAAACAGACGTGCCCTGCAACCGGCGCTGAACTTTCAACGGAGTCGGAAATTCGTACTGTTTGTGTCGCGTCTGTTCTGACGCCGTATCAGTTTAAATCAGGAGCCCGTTCAATTCTTTTGCAGGGGTTGTGTCGCGCACAGATGGTGGTGTTGCAGAAATCGGAATTGCCTTACACGAAAGCACTGCTGGATCTGCAAACCGATTGCTATCCAGATCAGCCAGTCATTCACCGCGAACATCGACAGCTGGAACTGCTGGAACTCTATGCCCGCATCTATATGGATCATGCTTCCAATCCGCTGTATTATCACCAGCTGCACCGCGAAGTCAGTCTGGGCACGCTCTGTGATACACTCGCCGGGACAATCAGGCTGGAACCTGCTCTCAGCCAACTGCTGCTGAAAGAACAGGATGTCGACCTCCGCAGTGATCTTCTGTTGAGCTTTCTCAAAAACAGGCATCGTGAACGGCAGCAGAATCCCGCAGCAGGAGCTCGCTTGACCGACTTCAGTTGTAACTGAGCGTCGCGAACCTTTCTTTCTTGAGACCGCTTCTCCAGTCGCGTAAGATAAAAGTTCAATCTTACCGACCTCACTGCTTCCACCCTGGATGGCTCTACTGGAGAACAGTTGAAATGAAAAACCGTTTGACCGCAGCGTTAACTCTGTTACTTCTCGGCATGCTCTGTACGGGAATTGTCAAAGCGGAATCAAAGACAGCAGCGAAAAAACGTCCAAACATTCTGTTCTGTATTGCCGACGATGCTTCCTTCCCTCATATGGGCGCGTATGGTTGTTCCTGGGTCAAGACGCCTGGTTTTGATCGGGTGGCGCGGGAAGGTCTGCTCTTCAACAATGCCTATACGCCGAATGCCAAGTGTGCGCCGTCACGGGCCTGTATTCTGACGGGCCGCAACTCGTGGCAGTTGAAAGAAGCCGGCAACCACATGGCGTTTTTCCCGCCGGAGTTTAAAACGTACGTCGAATCACTGGCGGACGCGGGTTACTCTGTGGGGAAGACCGCGAAGGGCTGGGCACCTGGTGTTGCCGTTGATGCGAACGGCAAGCGCCGTGATCTGGCAGGTCCCGCGTTCAACCAGAAAAAGACGAAGCCACCCGCCAGCGGAATTTCACCCATCGACTACGCTGCCAACTTTGAACTGTTCCTCAAAAAAAGTGGGGATAACAAGCCATGGTGTTTCTGGTATGGCGGTTTCGAACCGCATCGGGGTTATGAATATGGTGCGGGGATCAAGAATGCCGGCAAGAAGATCAGCGATATTGATCGGGTTCCCGCTTACTGGCCTGATAACGAAACTATTCGCACGGATATGCTCGACTATGCTTACGAGATTGAATACTTCGACCAGCATCTGGTCCGCATGCTGAATCTGCTCGAATCGCGTGGGGAACTGGATAATACGATTGTTGTTGTGACTGCCGACAATGGAATGCCGTTCCCACGAGTGAAAGGACAGGAATATGAACGTTCCAATCATCTGCCGCTGGCCATCATGTGGAAGCAGGGGATTCCCACCGGTAACCGGGTGATTGAAGATTATGTCAGTTTCATCGACTTCGCTCCGACATTTCTGGAAGCCGCTGGATTGAATGCAGAAGCAGCCGGCATGCAGCCGATTACCGGGCGCAGTCTGACAGATATTTTCCAGTCCGAAAAATCTGGCATTGTCAATCCGAAGCGGGACCACGTTCTCATTGGTAAAGAACGCCACGATATCGGCAGGCCCCATGATCAGGGATATCCGATTCGAGGCATCGTGAAACAGGGGATGCTCTATCTCAAAAATGACGAACCCGGCCGCTGGCCCGCCGGTAATCCCGAGACCGGATATCTCAACTGCGATGGCAGCCCGACCAAGTCGGTGATTCTGCAACTGCGCCGCGACGGGAAACAGACAGACTTCTGGGACTGGGCATTCGGGAGACGACCTGCGGAAGAACTGTATGCCACCAGCGAAGATCCACACTGCATGCAGAATCTGGCAGCAAAACCGGAATTTCAGGATGTAAAGAATTCACTGAAAAAACAGCTGCAGGAGGAGCTGACGGTTCAGCAAGATCCGCGGGTACTCGGGAACGGTTCCGTCTTTGAGAAGTATCAGTATTCCGATCCCCGTACGCGGAATTTTTATGAACGCTATATGCAGGGGGAAAAAATCAAAGCCGGCTGGGTTAACGAAACCGATTTTGAGTCAGGACCGCTTGACTGAAATCAGCGGTTAAGTCGCGTCATTTTCCGCAGACAGATAGCCGGCGGAAGACTGGAAGTATTTCTGACGACGTCGATTCGAATCCTGTGACGCTGCCGAGAGCCCCGCTTTCAGATCTTCCAGATTTGCCTGGCAGTAGCGACAGCCGGTCTCTGTTAAATGGAATTCGATAAAGGCATGATACTCAGGAGGCAGTGTTTCGAGCAGATAGCCTCCCAGCTGGCTCCGAGAAGGGCAGCTCATGCGATTTCGTCTCCAGATTTCTCCGACTGAATGTACGCCGTCATTCCGCTGGCGTGACAGCGTCGCCAGGCGGACCCGGAGTGAGTCAGAATGACGTAGCGCGTCTTCAACCTGAGACATCAACGCTACCGAGAGATTCTCATCCAGGTAGGCCAGCAGTTCCTGGTCTGTAAACGGTAATTCTGACATGAGTTGAGGGCCTCATTGCTGAAAGAGTCTGAGCTGTATTGCTCGAAAGAACTGTTTCTATTATGCGGGAACAGTCTCTGGCTTTAAAGGTAATTTGTATAAACAGTTGTGTATTTCCCTAAAACCGAGACCGCGTGTGACCCGGATCAAAGTGCGAGGAGCGACTTGTGAATCTATCGAAAATCGGGTGACGTAAGTCCTTTTCCAGTCTGTCAAACGGGTTTCTCTTGTCAGTATGGTTGTCGCTGGCAGCTTTGCTCGTTAGCATACCCTTAATACATCGACGCGCTTAAGTTGCGCCTGGTGGCGCGTGAATGCTGTCGCCGCTCAATCTACGGTGACCCGGTTTCGGCACCGCACTTCTTCAGTCATGTAGAATCTGTTCGTCACATCAGCAAACTGAAGGAAGTGAGTCGGTAGAGGGCAGGGTGACTTTTGGTCTGTTTAGAAGAATTGAAGGAAGTACAGTGGCTGCTCAAGCAAATGCTTTATCATTGGAAGAATTGAAGGAAAAAGGGAAAGTCCTTCGTCGTCTGATCATTCGTATGACCACTGAAGCCGGCAGCGGACACCCCAGCAGCAGCCTGTCTGCTGTGGAAGTCGTGAATGCACTCTGGTTTGGTGGCTTCATGAAATATGATCCTGCAAACCCCACCTGGGAAAGTCGCGATCGTTTCATTCTGAGTAAAGGCCACGCGGTTCCCGTGCTGTACGCAGCCATGGCGGAAGCTGGTTACTTCTCTGAAGATGATGTGATGACACTCCGCAAACTGGGCAGTCCGTTCGAAGGACACCCCAACATGAAACGTCTGCCCGGGATTGAAGCCTCGACAGGTTCGCTGGGTCAGGGGCTTTCACTGGGCATCGGGCAGGCCCTCGGCGCACGCTTGAACGACAACGGCTCCAACGTCTTCGTCATCATTGGTGACGGGGAAATGGGGGAAGGTCAGGTCTGGGAAGCATTAGCCGCTGCTGAAAAATTCAAGCTGGGCAACCTGACTGCGATCATCGATCAGAACGGATTTCAGCAGACTGGTGCGACTCAGGATGTGCTCGATCTGGGTAGCTTCGAAGAAAAGATCGCGGCGTTCGGCTGGTATACACAGACGATTGACGGCAACGACCAGGCGGCGGTTGTGGAAGCCCTGGAAAATGCAGCCAAGGTCACAGATCGTCCTAAAGCGATTATTTCAAAGACGAAAAAAGGGTATGGAATTCTTCCCATCCTGGAAGAAACCGGCGATGTGAACTATCACGGTAAGCCGCTTTCACCAGAACTGGCAGAAAAAGCACTGGCGTTTCTAGCTTAGAACCCTGCCGGCAGGTGTTCCTGAACGGAAACGGTTCCGGTAAGTTGAACATCGCTGGAAGATCGAAACAGATAACATCTACAGTTAACATAGACTAAAAGAGACTAAATTATTATGTATTTAGGCGAACAGAGTGGATTGAAAATCGGACAAGCCACCCGTGATGCATTTGGTGATGCATTAAAAGAACTGGGTGATAAATATCCGGGTATCGTGACGGTGGACGGTGACGTCGGGAACTCAACCCGAACCGAAGTCTTTGCGAATGCCTATCCGGATCGGTCCTTTAACGTCGGGATCGCAGAAAGCAACATGGTCAGTGTGGCCGGCGGTCTGGCATCTACGGGACATATCCCGGTTGTTGCCAGTTTTGCCGCATTCCTGTTATGTAATGCATACGACCAGATCAGAATGTCGATTTCATTTCCGAATATGAACGTCAAACTCGTCGGAACCCACGCCGGGATTTCTATCGGAGAAGATGGTCCTTCTCAGATGGGCATTGAAGATGTTTCGCTGGCCTGCAGTCTGCCTGGCATGGTGGTGATTGTCCCCGCTGATGCCGTTTCCACCAAAGCAGCAACTACAGCGATGATCGAACACGAAGGACCCGTTTACCTGCGTCTGGGACGCCCCAAAGTGTCCGAGATCTATTCCGAGGGTGATACCTTCGAGATCGGCAAAGCCAATACGGTTCGTGAAGGCGACGATGTTACGATTATTGCAAACGGCCTGATGGTTGCTGGTGCGATGGATGCTGCTACCAGACTGGCTGAAGAAGGCATGAGTGTGCGTGTGATTGATATGCATACTGTGAAACCACTGGATGTAGAAGCCATCCAGAAAGCGGCACATGAAACCGGTGCGATTGTTGTTGCTGAAGAGCATCTCTCACACGGTGGACTGGGATCTGCGGTGGCAATGGCGGTTTCACAAACCAATCCGGTTCCCATGGCTTACGTGAATGTAGGTGATTGTTTCGCAGAAAGTGGAGATCCCCAGGGGCTGCTGGATAAATATGGTCTGACTGCTGCTGCGATTGTCGAAGCTGTCAAAAAAGTAAAGTAAGGAATCACACTGGCTCTCTTGGGAATTTACAAGAGGGCTTTTTCTGTTCCTGTGTCAGAATATCTGATTCTAAGTCCCATTCACATTTTGTGAGAAAACTTTGTGACTGAGTTTCGCGCCTTTCATAATACCGACCCGCCTCATCTGCTGAAGCTATGGCACACCGCAGGACTGGGTAGAGGAGCCGCGGAATGCCTCAGTAATGATGCTTTCGAAGTGCTGATTTTCTCGCAGCCCTACTTCGATCCCGAAGGACTGATCATTGCAGAAGAGAACGGCGAACACATTGGTTTTGTGCTGGCCGGCTTCGGAGCCAATGACAAAGGTTCTGCACTGGACTATACCAAAGGGGTCATCTGCGCCGTCATTGTACATCCGAATTTCCGTCGCAAGGGAATCGGCCGCGAACTCGTTCAACGGGCAGAAGACTACCTGAAATCCAAAGGGGCTACAGAAATCACGGCAGGACCTTCCGGCTTACTTTCCCCCTACCTGGTAGGCCTGTATGGCGGCACCCGTCCTTCCGGTTTTCTACTGTCAGACCCGCTGGCGGCACCATTTTTTGAATCGATCGGCTACGATTCGGTTGGCTCAACCCGCATCTATCAGCGCGATCTGCTGGGACAGAAACCGCCGATCAAATTCCACCTGGTCAATATCCGCCGGAAAATGCAGTTGAATATTTCCGATGATTACCAGGCACCCAACTGGTGGTGGCTCACTCGAATGGGGCGACTCGAAACATTGCACTTTGAGCTCGCTTCCAAAACAGGTGAGCCGGCAGTTGCCTCTGCGACCATTGTCGGTCTGGATCTCTACATCCCCAAATGGGAAGAACGCGTGATCGGGCTGACCGACGTGTTTGTGAATCAAGAGGAACGCGGTAAAGGGTACGGCCAGTCGTTACTGCTGGAAATTGCCCGCCGACTACAGGATGAACTGATCACCAAACTTGAACTGCATGTCGATGAAACCAATACGGTTGCCTGGAATGTCGCCGAGGCGGTTGGCTACTATCAGGTTGATACTGGTATTGTATATCAACGGATTTCAGGTTAGCGTGTAATAAGATGCTGATGTCGGTTTTGAGGGTGACATCAGCAGCGCGCTACTGTGATTTTGGAAATGTACTGGAGCGCACCACATTTAACCATAGCGTCTCTCGATCTGTGTTATTCGGCTCAGATGAATCGGGAGATGTTACAGTCAACCTGGACACAAGCTACACTTGAAAAGGTAACCGTACATGGCGGCACTGTATATCACCGAAGATGACGTTCGCTCTCTGATGGATATGGAGAAATCTCTGCTGATCACACACAAGGTCTTCAAGGAACTTGCCGCCGGTCGCGCAAATAATGAGCCCCGGCAACGTGTCAAAGCTCCCGGTATCATGCTGCACACCATGTCTGCTGCCAGCGAATATCTCGGTTATGTCGGCTGGAAAGCATACACGACGACCAGAGAAGCAGCCCAGTTCCACGTCGCCATCTACGATCAGGAGTCCGGTGAAATGCGGGCGCTGATCGAAGGGGACTTCCTCGGCCAGCTTCGTACCGGTGCTGCCAGCGGAGTGGCAACCGAATACATGGCGCGACCCGATTCCAAAGTCGTCGGTCTGTTCGGCACCGGGCTCCAGGCGCGTACGCAATTGCAGGCCATCTGTTTAACCCGAAAAATCGAATTCGTCTCGGTCTACTCGCGTAACTACGAACATTGCAGTAAGTTCGCTGAAGAAATGACCGAACTGTGTGATGTTGAGGTGACCGCCTCACATTCTCCCGATGAGACGGCAGCCGAAAAAGACATCGTCATCTGCGCTACCAGTAGTAAAACGCCACTGTTTGACGGGCGTGTGCTTGATGAAGGGACGCACCTCAATGTGATCGGCGCCAATCATCGCTCGCGACGGGAAATCGACCGTACGACCATTAAACGGGCTGACGTGATTGTCTGTGATGATATCGAGCAGTGCAAAATTGAAGCAGGCGACTTCATGCAGCCTGTCGACGAAGGCATTACCGACTGGCGATTGATGCACAATTTATGTGAGATTGTCGCCGAACGCGAAACCGGCCGCGCTACCGATGACCAGGTCACACTGTTTAAATCCGTCGGGCTGGCGGTCGAAGATATCGCCATGGGTGCCAAAGTTTATGAACTGGCCCTCGAAGAAGGGCTGGGCGTTGACCTGCCATTTTAAAACAGCTGTCCCGAATAATAAATCATTCAGATGTCCCGTTTTTCCTGTTGCTTGACTGCCTGGTAGATCTGCTCCATTTCCTGCAGTGATGCTTCCTGAATGGAACCGCCGGTCCGTTCCAGTTCCTGTTCAATTTTCTGCACGCGCTGTTGAAACTTGCTGTTACTTTTACGGAGTGCTTCCTCGGGATTGATCTTCCAGCGGCGGGCGATATTGGCGACCACAAACAGGATGTCGCCCAGTTCCCCTTCCACCCGTTCACGCAGTTCCGGGTCTGCGAGTTCCGTATCAGCGACAATGTCCGCATCCACGGTTGCCGGCGTGTGAGGAATCTGACCGTCGGGGAATATTTCATCCGCCAGTTCCTGGATCTCTTCCCGCAGCTTATCAAACAGCATGTCGCGATGCGGGAAATCGTATCCCACTTTCGCTGCTTTCTCTGCCACGCGTGAGGCGCGTGCCAATGCCGGTAATGCAGCAGGCAGCCCATCAAAGATGGAACGTCGCTGCTTTTCCTGCTCTTTGATCTGGTCCCAGTTGCGACGGACTTCATCCGGTGTCTCTGCAGCGACATCGCCGAACACATGCGGATGGCGTTCGATCATTTTCTGAGTCAGTCGGTCGACGACATGCGTCAGATCAAATCGACCTTCGTCGGCGGCAATCTGGGAGTCGAGTACAATCTGCAGCAACAGATCACCGAGTTCCTCAATAATGTGTTCATCATTGCCGGAATCGATGGCTTCCAGCAGTTCGTAGGTCTCTTCCAGCGTATAAGGCTTGATCGTTTCCAGCGTCTGTGCCCGATCCCAGGGGCAGCCTTCCGGAGATCGCAGGCGGGCGATTACATCGCAAAGCTTTTCAAAAGCGGGGGTTAGGATGCTATAATCAGGGGGAGTCCCCGGCTGCGGGCTGCCCGCGTCCGTTGATCCCGCTGGCTGTGATTGCTGATTGGATTCTGTCATATGTTTGACCGGTTGATTCACCTGTGAGCGGTTATCGTGTAGGATTAGGGTATCGTAGCGAATTCACTTCGTTCTGAAAATTCACAATGAAAATGAGAGGCCGAAATCATGAGTTTTCTCAAGAATCGTTTTTTGACTGTCTGTGTGCTGCTGCTGACTTCTGTGGCAGTTTCTCAAGCATTACAGGCTGCAGAGCAGGATGCAGGTTCCAGCGAGCAGGCGAAACTGGAACAAAAACTGGAAAAGCAGATGAGCGGGGCAACGCTCGTGGGGCATTTCAGCGTTGATGGAAAACAGAACAACAAACCACCCCGTGAAGAACGCTATGAGATCGCCTCCATGAAAAAACTGCAGGGGGATCAGTGGCTGATCACTGCCCGGATTAAATATGGGAATAACGACGTCAACGTACCGATGCCTCTGAATGTCTTCTGGGCTGGCGACACTCCTGTCATTTCGCTGACCGAGATGACCATCCCAGGTCTGGGAACGTTCACGTCTCGCGTGATGTTCTTCGAAGGCCGTTATGCTGGTACCTGGCAGCATGGAAAAGTGGGGGGAAATCTCTGGGGTAAAATTGAATACGCCGACCAGAAATCAGAATCACAGGAAGAGAAAGAATAACCGTGTCGTATCAAACAACTGGGGAAACCGCATCCATGTCAAAACTCGTATTGTTACTTCTTTTTGTCTCAGGAATTTGTTCTTTGAATCCGGAATCTCTGTCAGCAGCGGAAAAAGGATCTGAGACGAAACCGAAGCCGGCAAAGCTGGAGCTCATCAAAGTCAAAAGCAGTCTGGATCAGAGTTTACAGCCTTCCATGCTCTGGGCTCCCGCTACTGCGAAAACAACGCCGACCCCTCTGTTTGTCTTTCTGCATTCCTGGAGCGGCAATTACAAGCAGAATAATGCGAAGTGGCTGCAGGAAGCAGAACAGCGCGGCTGGATTTATCTGCACCCTGATTTTCGGGGCGTCAATCAGCAGCCCGAAGCCTGTGGATCCCGGCTGGCACGTCAGGATATTCTGGACGCCATCGATTATGTCATTAAACACTACGACGTAGACCAGTCCCGTATTTATCTCGCCGGTTCTTCCGGAGGCGGGCACATGACAATGTTGATGGCCGGTCATCATCCCGATCGTTTCTCTGCTGCTTCCGCCTGGGTCGGCATCAGCGATCTGGCTGAGTGGTACCGCTTCCATCTGAAAGACGGTGTGCCTCAGAATTATGCCCGTATGATTTTAAAATCATTGACCGACAAACCTGGTACTTCTGATGAGATTGATGCCGAGTACCGCGATCGCTCTCCTCTGTTCTGGATCGGCAACGCGACGGAATTACCACTCGATCTCAACGCCGGTGTGACAGACGGTAAAACAGGTTCCGTTCCTTTCGCCAATACGATAAATGCATTTAATGTTCTCGCGAAAAAGAACCACACGACTCCCGTCTCCGAAGAGGAGATTGAACAGTTGTGGGAACTGGGAACACTGAAAGATCCTCAGCCCTCGGATCAGGTGACCGATGAAACCTACGGACGCGAGATTCATCTCCGACGAAAATCAGGCAATGCACGTGTGACGATTTTCCAGGGCGGTCATGAAGGTTTACCGGAACCCGCCTGTGAATGGCTGTCAAAACAGTCACGAGATACATCTGGTTTCGGCAAGAGTACGCCAGAGTCACGCTGAAACTGCCGTGAACGGTCTCTCTGGAGAAGCAGTGTCGACCAGGCAGGATGAATAAAGGCTGCGGGCTGCGTGTATTATACGGATTCTTTCACACCGGCAATCGAATCAATGGCTCGCAGCCCGATTCGGTCGATTGAGTATTCAAACCGGGTACTTCAATCGCATACAATGGAACCTGCCTCAAAAACTTTTGATGAGCGTGCGAATCATTCAACCTGAGAGCCTGTAACTTTGGACCGTCAACAGCAACGAATCGCAGAAGATCTTTCCAGTCTGATTGCAGGTGATGTGCGATGCGATCCCGTTGCGTTGTCAATTTATGCCAGCGATGCCAGCCTGTATCAGGTCCCTCCGCTCTGTATTGCCTCTCCCCGTGATCGCAATGACCTGATCACGATTGCCCGGTATGCTTCAGAAATGAACGTCCCCATGATTCCACGCGGAGCAGGCACGGGGCTGGTCGGTGATGCCATCGGCAATGGGATTGTGATTGACTGCGCACGTTACATGAATGCGTTTGAGTTAATCAGCGAGAATCTGGTTCACGTTCAGCCCGGAGTCGTTCATGCAGAACTCAACCGGTATCTGAAAACACAGGGCTTGTATTTTCCCCCCGATCCCTCGAATACCGAAGTGACAACCTTGGGCAGTATGCTGGCGATTGACGCTGCCGGATCCCGGGCGATTCGTGTAGGTTCCACCCGGGATTACGTCAATCGTCTGGAATTGATTCTGGCAGATGGAACCTGTTTCGAAGCGGGGAATGAGAGTCTCTCGATCCTGAACCAGCCCTCTCCCCTCGGTTCCGGGACGTCACTTCTGGGCGAACCGACTCTGGAAGTGCGCGGCGAACAGGCCAAACGAACGATATTGAGTAAGCTCTCCAAGCTGCTGACGGATCATGCCACATTGATTCAGGAAAAACAGCGGTCCGGAATTCCCAATTGCAGTGGCTATTTTCTCAAAGGGATTAAAAGCCGACAGAATCTGAATCTGGCCCGCATGCTGGTTGGTTCGGAAGGCACACTGGCTCTGATCTCTTCTGCGCTGGTACATGTCTCCCCGTTACCTGCACATCGGGGGGTGGCGCTCCTGTTGTTTGGTGACCTGGCTTCTGCGATCAAAGCCGTGCAGACCATTATCCACGAACAGCCTTCCGCCTGCGATCTTCTGGATCGGCGGCTGCTCTCACTGGCCCGTGAGGCGGATCCCCGTTTTGCTTCCCTGATTTCTCCGGCTGCCGAAGCGGCATTGCTGGTCGAGCAGGTGGGCTTCAATGATGCCCAGGTACAGCAGCGTCTGCATAATGTGATTCTGGCAGTGAAAAATATCAATTCGCGGGTGGTTGTCGCCATGGAATCCCATCAGCCCGATGAAGTGGAATTTCTCTGGTCGCTGCCTCAGAAAGTGGTTCCTTCCCTCAGTCGTCTTCCGGGGGAATCCCGGCCTCAGCCGTTCGTCGAAGATATCGCTGTTCCCCCCGAAGCGCTATATGAATTCTCGCAAAAAGCCCAGAAGGTCTTTCAGAGACATCAGGTGACCGCAACTTTATATGCCCATGCTGCCTCCGGACAGATTCACTTGCGCCCCTTTTTACCGACGTTGACCGATCGCAATGCTCCCATTCTGGAAACGATCGCGCGCGAACTTTATCAGACCGTATTTGCTCTGAATGGAACGATCAGTGGCGAACATGGCGACGGACTGGCGCGGACTGCTTTCATTCGCTCGCAGTATGGGGATCTGTATCGCGTGTTTCGGCAGGTCAAAGATATTTTCGATCCGCACAATCTGTTGAACCCGGGCAAAATTATCAACGATGATCCGCACGTAACGATTCGAAATTTAAGACCGGTTCCTGAAAAGTTCCCCGAACTGGTCGATCTTCAGCTTGCCTGGTCACCGCAGGAACTGCAGGAGGAGGCATCGCGGTGTAATGGCTGTGGTTCCTGTCGACGTCAGGATGCGGGCTCCAGGATGTGTCCCGTCTTTCGAATTGCCCCTGACGAAGAAGCTTCTCCCCGCGCCAAAGCGAATCTCTTTCGCAGCCTGCTCTCCGGTGCTCTGCATCCCAACGAACTCTCTTCGGCGGAGACCAAACATCTTGCAGATACCTGTTTCAACTGCAAGCAATGTCAGTTGGACTGTCCCTCAACAGTCAACATTCCTCAGATGGCCATCGAAGCGAAAGCCGCTTACGTCTCTGCAAACGGACTGGATCATACCGACTGGATTCTGTCCCGCGCGCATTCGTTCGGCGCGTTAGGCAGTACGCTTTCCATGGCGGCGAACTGGGCGATCAATAATTCTACCGCGCGATGGCTCATGGAAAAAATGATGGGCATTCACCGCGATCGCAAGCTTCCCTTCTTTTCGCGGCGGTCATTTTTGAGATCGGTCCCGAAGAAATATTTGAAACGCCCGCGCCCCGGCAGTGACCCGGATCTGGTGATCTTCTTCGTTGACTATTACGCTAACTACCACGATCCCGAACTGGCACACGCGATGCTCGCGATCCTGCAGCATAACCAGGTTCCCGTCTACATCCCGCCTCAGCAGCTGGCATCGGGGATGGCCATGGTTTCCGCCGGCGATTTGATCGCGGCACGCAGCTTTGCGCAAGAGAACATTAAAATCCTAGCGGAATTCGCCAAAGAAGGGCATCAGATTATCTGTACCGAACCTGCAGCGGCGATCTGCCTGAAACAGGAATATCCGATGCTAGTGCCCGGAGAAGACAGTCAGGTCATTTCGGAACAGGTCAGCGAAGCGGGGGCATTCCTCTGGCAGCGATACGAAGAAAAACGTTTGCGAACCGATTTTGGACGTCTGGATCTGGAGTTAGATTACCATACGCCCTGTCATATCAAGGCTTTATCGACGCGTTCGGCTTTAAATTCGCTTCTCGCTTTGATTCCTGAGCTGAGGGTGAATACAATTGAAAAAGGCTGTTCGGGCATGGCCGGTACCTATGGTCTGGCTCGCGATACCTTTGAAACTTCCAAACAGATCGGTCGGGAGCTGATCGATCATATGAAAACAACAAACGTTCACGCGGGTGTGACTGAATGCAGCAGTTGCAAAATGCAGATGGAACAGGAAAGTCGGATTCCCACCATCCACCCTCTCAAATTGCTGGCACTCTCTTACGGACTGATGCCTGAACTGGGACGGGCATTGCAGCCGCAAAAGAAAAAACTGGTAGTGTCATGACAGTCCAGCAGATTCAGGTCAGGTTATTTGCCCGGGCCCGCGAACTGGCAAACAGTGATTTGATTTCAGTTCAGATACAGGAAGGCACAACCGTCGCCCGTTTGCGACAGGCGATCGCCGAACAGGTTCCTGAACTGCAGCCATTGAGTGGACAGCTGCTGATCGCCGTTGACAACGCCTACGCTGGTGAAGATCAGTTGCTGACGGAAACTCAGGAGGTCGCCTGCTTTCCACCGGTCAGTGGCGGCTGAATTGAATCTTACAACCTGGTATTTTGGTTATTGATTATGAAAACAGACTCCATTTCCATAACAGATCAACCCATCGACTACGCCGCCATCACCGAGCAGGTGCGTTCGAATGAATGTGGTGCTGTGGTCCTGTTTATGGGGACCGTACGTGAAATGACTGCAGGGAAACAGACGGTGGCATTAGACTACGAAGCCTATCCGGAGATGGCTGACCAGATGCTGCAGCAGCTGGTTGACGAAGCGCGCGATCAATGGGATGTGCACGCGATTTCGATTGAGCATCGGGTCGGACATCTGACGCTGGGAGAAATCAGTGTGGCGATCGCCGTCAGTTCCGCGCATCGCAAGGAAGCCTTCGAAGCAGGGCGTTTTCTGATTGATCGGCTCAAAGAGATCGTGCCCATCTGGAAAAAAGAAAACTGGGCCGATGGCACAACCGAGTGGGAACATCCGGATATTGAAGCAAAATAAATCTGTTTCCACTTTGAGGCTGACTATAATAGGAGTAGTGAACCGGCGGGAGACAGCAGGCCGTACTTCCCGCGTTGATCGTAAGAGGCATTGATGGAAAATCTGACTCAACTGACTGATACTTTTGGGCGTGTGCACAATAACCTGCGCATCAGCGTAACGGATCGTTGTAATATTCGCTGTTTTTATTGCATGCCTTCCGAAGACGTACAGTTCGTGCATCGCAGTAAGATTATGTCGTTTGAGGAGATCGTCCGCTTCATCCGTCTGGTAGTGCCGCTGGGAGTCGATAAAATTCGCCTGACAGGCGGAGAACCTCTGGTGCGCAAAAACATTCCCGAACTGGTGAAGATGATCGCCGACATTCCGGGTATCAAGGATATCGGAATTACGACGAACGGGATCCTGCTGCCTGAACAGGCACAAAAACTCTATGATGCCGGCTTGAGACGGATCAACATCAGTCTGGATGCCTTAAACGCCGCCAAGTTCAAACAGATTACCCGCCGCGACGATTACGATAAGGTACTCGCGGGAATTCAATCCGCCCATGACGCCGGCTTTGATCCCGTGAAAATCAATGCGGTCTCCATCCGCAATCTGACCGAAGATGAGATCGTTCCCTTCGGAAAACTGGCGCGGGAAACGGGAGCCGAAATTCGCTTCATCGAATTTATGCCTCTGGATGCAGATAATCAATGGGAACGTGACAAGGTCCTGTTTGCGCATGAAATTCAGGAGATTCTCTCACAGGGCATTATGCCTCTGACGCCGCTGGACCAGCTTGATAAGAGTGCCCCTGCTTCTAACTTTGTCTTCGAGGATGGCGTTGGGCGGATTGGTTTTATCTCTTCAATCAGTGCCCCCTTCTGTATGAGTTGTAATCGTTTTCGATTAACGGCTGACGGGAAGTTGCGCAACTGTCTGTTCAGCCTGGACGAGACCGATATCCGCGGACTGTTCCATGCGAATGCTGCTGACGAAGAGATTGTCGCGGCGGTCCGCAGTAGTATTACCGCGAAAAAAGAAGGGCATGAAATCAACACAGCCCGATTCATTCAACCGGATCGCCCGATGTATTCGATCGGTGGCTGAAATCTGAAAGTGGATTGATTGAGCACCATGACCGAGCAGCCTTTGATTTATCTGGATAATGCCGCCACCAGCTTTCCCAAGCCCGAGTCCGTCTATGCTGCGATGGATGATTATAACCGAAGCACTGGTGCCGCCGTCGGTCGAGGCGCTTATCGAAAATCGATTGAACTGCAGTCCTCCGTCGATCAATGTCGCAAGCTCGCTGCCAGACTGCTGGGAGCTGCACGCCCTGAAGAGGTCGCCTTCACTTTCAACGGGACAGACAGCCTGAATACAATCATTCAAGGTGTGTTGAAGCCCGGGGATCACGTCATCACTTCCGATGTGGAACATAATTCCGTGCTCCGGCCACTGCAGATGTTAAGCAGCCGCTGGGGACTGGAGATCACCATCATCCCCGCAGATCAGACCGGGCTGGTCGAGCCGACGGCGTTTCGAGATGCCATTCAAAAGAATACGCGGCTTATCATTCTCAATCATGCTTCGAATGTGACGGGCACCATTCAACCTGTAAATGAAGTGGGCGAAATTGCTCGACAGGCGGGTGTACTTTTTCTGGTCGATGCCGCTCAGACCGCCGGCCATCTGCCTCTGGATGTATCCAGCATGCCTGTCGATTTTCTGGCCTGTCCCGGCCACAAAGGTCTGCTGGGCCCGCTGGGGACGGGGCTGATTTATCTGCGAACGGAGCTGGCTGATCAGGTTGATAGTTTGAGGCAGGGGGGGACCGGCACCCGCAGCGAAGAGGAAACCCAACCGGTCTCACTGCCTGAAAAATATGAATCAGGTAACCATAATGCTCCGGGGCTGGTTGGTTTGCGGGCTTCTCTCGAGTATGTTCTTGCACAAGGCGTCGCTGCACTCCGTCAGCACGAACAGGAAATAACTGCACAACTGCTGGTAGGCCTGCAGCAGCTGAATGGTTTTCTGTTGCCCGGACCCGAAATGGTTGAAAACCGGGTGGGGGTCGTCAGTCTGATTAGTGAGTTCGCCGAACCACAGGTACTGGCGTCCATCCTGGATGAGAATTTCGGGATTCAGATCCGAGCGGGTTTACACTGCGCGCCACGAATTCACACCTGTATTGGCTCAAAGGAAGCGGGCGGAACACTACGCTTCAGTCCCGGGCCTTTTACAACAGTGGAGCAAATTGAAACAGCCGTCGCTGCCATGCAGGAACTGGCACTCTCGTTTTCAGTCTGAAACTAATGTATCAACGACGATTCTGTTGGAAAGAGGGCATGAGAAAACTCTCTCAAGTATTATCAGTATCGTGATTTACATCCTTGACACCCTTCGATGTCTACTACAGAATTAAAATAGCCTGTTCTGGCTGGTTAAAGAGTTTTCCCGTCAACTCGATTGAAAACGTGTTCCGGGATATTCACACTGTCAGATTCGGGCACTTTGAACAATTCTCGCTCGACATATCTAACGTCTTATTTCCCCAATGGCTCATTGGATAATCAGAAAGCAGTCAGCTCAATTGCTATGGGTATGGCGAACAGTAACAGCAGGATTTGAAACTGTTCTATGGTGGAATTCCTCCTGGGGTTCATATAATTTTAATAATCCAGATTTGACTGGAGTCTTGATTCCCACTGATTGATATGGGAAAAACAGACTCCTCGCAGTTTAAAACTGATACTATTCCGTGGAGAAATTGAATGGCCGACGATTGGATGCAACAGTTAGTAGACGATGGGTTTCTTGGTCCGGCGCAGCTGGATGAAGCCTCGAGTATGGCCGGTTCGATGGGAATTTCACCGGGAGAAGCACTTGTCAAGCTGGGATACGTGGGTGCGGAAGTCATTGCGCAAGCTCAGGCATCGATGTATGGCTATGAGTTTGTTGAGCTGGAAGGGCTCGAAATCCCGCAGTCGGTCATCGAACTTGTACCGGAATCCATGGCGCGGGAAAACACTGTGATTCCCGTGGGTATGGACGGGGATTCGCTGCAGATTGCATTACATGACCCGATGAAATACGAGGTGCTCGATAAACTGCGGTTCATTATTAACCGTGATATTGATGTGGTCATGGCTCCGATTGAATCGATTCAGGCTGCCATCAACCGGCATTACGGACAGAGCGAAACAGAGTCGGTCGATACGATGTTAAAGGAGTTCACGGAAACCGCCATCGATATTACGGCGACCGAACTGGCCTCCTCAAGCAATGTCGCAGAAGAAGACGACAGTGCCCCTGTGATTCGTCTGGCCAACCTGATCATCAGTGAAGCCGTTAATATGCGGGCCAGTGATATTCATGTTGAGCCTTTCGAAGACCGGATCCGCATCCGTTACCGTATCGATGGTGTGCTGATTGAACGCGACAGCCCTCCCCGCCGCCTGTTGATGGCTCTTGTGTCACGTTTCAAAATCATGGCGCAAATGGATATCGCCGAAAAACGTCGTCCTCAGGACGGTCGAATCAAAACGACCATTGGTGGCAAGGACTACGACCTGCGAGTCAGTATTCTGCCAACCAACCATGGCCAGGCGGTGGTCATGCGTATCCTGGATCGTGACAACATCAAAGTGGGTATTCGTAACCTGGGATTCTCAGAAGAGAATTACCGTCGCTTCCAGACGATCATTCGGCGCCCGAACGGTATCTTCCTGGTGACCGGTCCTACGGGGTCCGGTAAAACGACAACTTTGTACAGTGCCCTCGGTGAGTTGAACCGTCCTGACCGTAAGATCATTACCGCTGAAGATCCCGTCGAGTACTATCTGCCCGGGATTAACCAGGTGGAAGTCAAGCATAGTATCGGCCTCGATTTCTCGCGTATCATTCGTGCGATGTTACGACAGGCACCCAATGTGATTCTTGTGGGAGAAATTCGAGATAAAGAAACTGCAGAGATGGCAATTCAAGCATCTTTGACAGGACACTTGGTATTCAGTACTCTACACACGAACGATGCGCCCGGTTCTATTACACGTCTGATCGATATGGGTGTGCAACCGTTCCTGGTTGCTTCCAGTGTGATGGCGGTCATGGCACAACGTCTGGTGCGTGTTGTTTGTGGTAAATGTGTGGAGACCTACACTCCCGATCCAGGTGAGCTCGAGTACCTTGGATTGACTGAAAGTAAGCTCGCAACTGCCATCCATAATCGAGGTAAAGGCTGTAACACGTGTTCACATACCGGTTACAAAGGTCGCAAGGCTGTGTTTGAGCTGATGATGATGAATTCCTCTATACGTGAGATGACTTTCCGCAGTGAAGCGGCTCAAAATATTAGAAGGCAGGCACGTCTTCACGGCATGAAATCGCTGGCTGAGGATGCGACGGATAAAGCCCTGCTGGGGATCACGACGCTCTCGGAAGCAATGAAGCTGGCGAAGGGGCTCGAAGGGGGTTAACAGGGTTTCAAAATACATCGATGGTCAGATTCTGCACATGAAAAGTGCCTGAAACAGGTTCTGCTTTCATGTGAAGACTTTGATCTATTTTCGTGCATTTGTTGAGTTTTGCAGCAGAATACCGGATAATTACGTCAGGAACGCCAAAAAGCGACCTGAATTTCAGTAAAGCATTTCTAAATCGTCTTATCTTTTATTTCTTTATTTTTACTGATTTACGTTTCACTAAATTCTTGTTGGACCCGATTGATCAGGGATATGTCCAGGAGCCAAATCGTTCTGGGAAATGGAATACTCAACTCAAAGAATGATCTCGACTTCTGTCATTAACGTCGTTCCCGCGAACATTCGGTGATCGCTCACTTTTCAATCAAAGAGTTTTCAGAAAGTACTTTGGATGGCAACAGTTCAGATTGACAAACTGCTGGAGACGGTCGTTAAAGAAAAGGTGAGCGACCTGCATATCACCACAGGCCAGCCCCCCGTTGTTCGTGTGGGCGGTCACATGGTTCGTCTGGAAACCAAAAGCCTCGAGCCTGATGATACAGTTGCTCTGATGAAAAGTATCACTCCCGAGCGAAATCAGCAGGAACTGCAGGAAGTGGGGGGAACCGACTTCGGTTTTGCCTTTGGTGAAAAAGCCCGTTTCCGAGTCTCTGTATTTAAACAGCGCGGCCAGATCGGCATGGTGCTGCGTCGTATTCCGAACGAGTTCCTGACATTTGAACAACTCGGTCTGCCTTCTGTTATTTCCGATCTGCTGGAACGCCCACGTGGTCTGTTTCTGGTGACGGGACCAACGGGAAGTGGTAAGACGACCAGCCTGGCCAGTATGATTAACCATATGAATAATACGATGGACCATCACATCATCACGATGGAAGACCCCATTGAGTATTATCACAAACACAATAAGTCGACGATCAACCAGCGGGAAATCGGTGTTGATGTTCCCACATTCCCCGAAGCGCTGCGGCGTGCTCTGCGACAGGATCCCGATGTGATTCTGGTGGGGGAAATGCGTGACCTTGAGACCATTTCTGCTGCGATCACCGCTGCGGAAACAGGGCACATCGTGTTCGGAACACTGCATACAACCGGTGCCCAGGGGACAGTCGACCGTATCATCGACGTGTTCCCGACCAGTCAGCAGGACCAGATCCGAACGCAGCTCTCTTCGTCGATTATCGGCATTCTCAGTCAGGCGCTCATGCCCAAAAAACCAAAAGGGCTGGTGGCTGCCTACGAGATGCTGGTGGTAACGCCGGCGATTGCGAACCTGATTCGTGAAGCCAAAACCTATCGTATCAACTCCAGTATTCAGACCGGACGTAAATACGGAATGCAGCTGTTGGATGACGCGCTGTTTAATCTCTGGCGTGACGGACTCTGCGAGGAAAAAGATGTCATCATGCGTTCGAATAATCCCGGTGAACTGAAAGCCAAAATCGCGATGGCGAAGAAGGGATTACTCGAAGACGACGATGACGACGAAGATGATGATGACGATTTTGAAGATTGAGATTCAGGAGCAGGGAAGCGCCGCGGTAAGTCAGTCGTTTGGGAAAGAATCAACAAACTGAAAAGGTAGACATACATGGCAGCGAGACGCCTTGGTCAAATCATGGTCGATCTGGGATATATCTCAGAAGATCAGTTATGGGATATCCTCGAAGAGCAGAAGCAGAGTCCCGGTGAAATCATCGGTCAGGTTGGTATTCGTATGGGCCTGGTCACTGATGAGCAGGTTACACAGGCGCTCGCTGAGCAGTGGGGGATGCCCGTTATCGAGCTGGAAGAGACCAACATCCCTTCCAAGGTGCTCGAACTGGTGCCGGAAACCATGGCGTCTATTTACAAGATTATGCCGGTTTCTCTGAAAGACGGCGTACTCACTGTCGCGATGGCGGATCCCCAGAATGTGGCCGCTTTGGACGACCTGCGAAACTTCCTGGGTTATGATGTCCGTGGTGCCGTTTCGAATCTGAAAGAAGTCGAAGAAGCGATTGCCCGTCACTACTCGGAGCATCAGGACAGTATCGAAGATGTGATCGGCGATATGGAAGACGAGCTTGGTGAAGACGGGGGTAAACAGGTTTATGACCTTTCTTCCTCCGAAGAAGTCGCCGACGCCGCCCCGATTCGAAAACTGTTGAACATGGTGATTCTGCTGGCAATTAAAGACCAGGCCAGTGACATCCACCTGGAACCGTTTGAAGATGAATTCAAGATCCGCGTGCGTGCCGATGGTGTGCTTTACGAAATGGTGCCACCTCCTCGCCACCTGGCCAATGCCATCGTTTCACGTGTGAAAATTATGGCGGACCTGGATATTGCGGAGCGTCGTCTGCCTCAGGACGGTCGTATCGAATTAAACGTTGGCGGAAACCCGGTCGACCTGCGAGTCAGTGTGCTGCCTACCCTGTTTGGTGAAGCTGTGGTTATGCGGGTGCTGGACCGGACCGTGGTGCAGCTGGACCTCAACAAGATCGGGATGGACCCCACCACTCTGTCACGCTTCCGTGAAATGATTCACCGTCCTAACGGGATTGTGCTGGTGACGGGACCGACGGGTAGCGGTAAGACGACGACACTGTATTCCGCTTTGAACGAACTCAACGTTATTGAAGAAAAAATTATCACAACCGAAGATCCGATTGAATACGATATCGACGGTCTGATTCAGGTCCCCGTGAATCCCGATATTCAGGTGACTTTTGCATCCGTACTGCGTGCGATTTTGCGTCACGATCCCGACCAGATTCTGATCGGCGAGATTCGTGACTTCGAAACCGCAGAAATCGCCGTTCAGTCCGCGTTGACAGGCCACCTGGTATTCAGCACGCTGCATACCAACGACGCACCTTCGGCGATTACCCGACTGCGCGATATGGATATTCCCAAGTTCCTTATCACAGCTACCGTCGAAGCCATTCAGGCGCAACGTCTGGTGCGAACCATCTGCAAGGAATGCCGTACCGAATTCGAACCCAGTGATGAGCTGCTGTTGGAGCTTCAATTGCCGATTGAGCAGGCACGCCAGTACAGTTTCTACTACGGAAAAGGCTGTGCAACCTGTAATAACTCGGGGTACAAAGGTCGTACCGGACTGTATGAACTCATGGACGTCACCGATGAAATTCGCGACCTGATTACCGAAGATGCTTCGGTGGATGACATTCGCGAAATGGCCCGCAGCCAGGGAATGACCACTCTGCGTGAGGCGGGATTGAAACTGATTTTTGATGGTGTCACTACAATTGACGAAGTGGTCCGCGAAACTGTAGTGGAAGACATTGCCTGATTGAGAACCATCTGGTTCATTAACAATACAAACCTTTTTTAAGACGACTTTTGACGGAGTAACGCCATGCCGGTTTATCAGTATGAGGCCATGGATAATACTGGACTCGAAGTGAAAGACACGATCGAGGCCCCTTCTGAAGCTGATGCCCAGACACTCATTAAAGAGAAGGGCTTTTTCGTTACCAAGATTGCCGAAAAAGGTCGCGGTAAGAAACAGAAAAAAGGGGCCGGTGGTAAAGGCGGCGGTGGCGCGAAAAAGGCCAGTCCCAAAAAAGGGGGCTTCTCCATCGGTGGTGTGCGGCCCAAGCAGCTCTGTACCTTTACCCGTCAGCTGTCGACGCTGCAGGACGCCGGTCTGCCGATTCTCAGAAGCTTGCGCATTCTGGAAGCCCAGGCCAAGCCCGGCCCGCTCAAAGCATCTCTGGATGGTGTAATCGAAGACATTGAATCGGGGAATACACTCTCTGAAGCCATGGCCAAACAGCCGAAATGTTTTGACAACCTCTACGTCAACATGGTGAAAGCCGGGGAGGCCGGCGGTGCTCTCGAAGTCATTCTACAGCGTCTGGCTGAGTTCAAAGAACGCGCCCAGAGTCTGAAGAAAAAGGTGCAGGGGGCCATGATTTATCCGGTCGCCGTGATCACGGTGGCGGGGCTGATCGTCGGTTTCATCATGTACTGGATTATTCCGAAGTTCAAAAAGATCTTCCTGGATTTCGGTACGGAACTGCCCGGCATCACGCTGATGCTGATGTCGATGAGTGATATCGTCGTCTCCTACTTCTACCTCTTCCCGGCGATACCGCTGGCGTTTTACATATTTATCAAGATTGTGAGGAAGAATAAGAAGGGAGCGTTCGTGGTCGACTGGATCTCGCTGCGCATACCGTTATTGGGCAAGATTATCAGTAAGTCGGTGACGGCACGTACCTGTCGAACCCTGGGGACGCTCATCGCATCCGGGGTGCCCATTCTCGAAGCGATTATTATTGCCCGTGACACCGCGGGGAACATGGTATTCCAGAAAGCGTTCGACACCATCTACGCCGCGATTCGCGAAGGGGAAACCATGGCGGTTCCGCTCAAAGAAGCGCGCATCGTGGATGATATTGTGGTCAACATGGTGGACGTGGGTGAAGAGACCGGTGCCCTCGACGACATGCTTTACAAGGTTGCGGACGTGTACGACGAAGAAGTCGCCGTGCTCGTGGACGCTCTGGTGAGTCTGCTCGAACCGTTGATGGTGATCGTTTTGGGTCTGATTGTGGGTTTCATCGTGATCGCCCTCTTCATGCCGCTAATTAAGCTGTTGAACGATCTTTCGTAGTGTTTTGGATAGGGTGTTGCAGAATAATACAGAAATTTCCAGCAAAAACGCCTGTCTGTGACGTAGTGAAATAGCAATATAGTAAGCAGTCATAACAGGTTATGCGTATTGTGGACATCAAGGCATGAAATTTGCCCCTATATAATGTAGAAAACTCTCTGACAAATTGACTCTCAAACACTGACAGGCAGGGTTTTCTAATCTCAAACTGTTGTTCCGTAAAGAGTTAGGAGTAAGCAATGAAACGTCGGCCGCCAATTACCCTCTCGGCGTCAAAGTACAGCAGGCGTGCGTTCACATTAATCGAACTGATGATCGCAATTGTCATTATCCTGATTCTGCTCGGTCTGCTCATCCCTGCCATCGGTGCAGTCCGCCTGCGGGCACAACAGTCACAGGTGCGTGCAGAGATCTCCAATCTTGATGCAGCCATTACCGCATTCAAGGCTGACTTTGGTATCGATCCTCCCAGTTACATCAATCTATACGAAGCCGGGGGTTCTACCTGGGATCAGCATAGTAAATCGCTGATACGCAAGATGTGGCCACAGTTTAATTTTGCCCTGAGTCGAGATATCAACAATGACGGTGATACCACTGACACATTCGAACTCAGTGGTGGAGAGTGTCTCGTTTTTTTCCTAGGAGGCGTCTTCGACTCAACAGGAAAAACTCCGAATGGATTTTCTAAAAATCCTGCCAACCCATTTTCCATTGCCAGCGGCGGTACCAACCGTCAGGGGCCTTATTTCGAATTTGACATCTCACGTTTCACAGATATCGATAATGATAATGCAGCCGAATATAAAGATGTGTTTCCCAGTCAGCAGTTGCCTTATCTGTACTTCAGTAGTTACGGTGGCCGCGGTTATCGTACAAGTGAACTGCCTGTGATTCCAGCATTGGGAGTCGATGTCAAGAACGTGTATCACCAGGGGACGCCTGGCGCAACACTTGGACCTGCTTATAAGCCTAAGTCATACCAGATTATCTCACCAGGTGCCGATGCCCAATATGGGACTGGTGGAAACTATGACCCGGATAAGAACTTTCCTGCGGGACGTACTGTGGAAGCAGATAACGTCACTAACTTCACCAGTGGATCACTGAAATAATCAAGTCATCAGGGCCTTATTACAAGTCAGGTTTTTTCATGCGTCGTTTACAGGCAGATCAAGATATTCGAACCAGGCGAAATGGCTTCACCATTGTCGAATTGATGATGGTCGTGGCAATTCTCTTGTTCTTAATTGCCACGTCAGCGTTCGTCGTACGTAATATCGGTAATAAAGCCCGTGAAAAAGCGACGATGGCTAATATCGTTAAAGTGAATGGCCTCTTGAGTCAGCGCATTCAGGCTTTTCAGAAACTACTGGAATCGAAGCGGTCTGACAAACTGATTCAACCTCGTTTAAGCAGTAAACGAGGACAGCTTGTTTCAGAGTTGGGCGATAAAAAATATTATTCACTCACTGATCCGATCATCGAAATTCTGGTTCGAAAAGATCTCTTTCGCGAAAATTTTCCGCAGTTTGTAGGTGACAGCAAAAGAATCAATGCTGACATGGATACAAAAGCAGGGGTTGCATCAGGGACTGCCGGAAGTCTTGGTTCAGACGGCGGCCTCAGTATCAGCTCTGAGTATCTCTATTTTATTTTAACTCAATATGACGGACTGGGGATTACCCCTGTGGGTGAAGATGCTTTCAGCACTTCTGAAGTCGCAGATACAGATGGTGACGGATTGAAGGAGTTTATTGATGGCTGGGGCAGACCATTACGGTTTTATCACTGGCCATCACGTCTGTTTCGCCCTTATGGCGTAGGTGCTATTCGACGTGATGTGGCAGGTGCGTTTTTCATCGGTTTGCCACCAGTGCCGACATCCTCTTCCGAACGCGATCCTCTGGAAGTCGATCCAGATGATCCACTGGGGCGACTGGCAAATGAAAACTCCCGTTCGGGTGGTCTGGTTCAATCCCTCTTTAACGATTCTGCCAGTTACTATTATGACACCGATCCACTGACCGTATTCCCTTGTGAATACGGAGTCATGGATACCTACTCACTGCCTTTAATTGTCTCTGCTGGTGAGGATGGAATTCTCGGTATCTATGAACCCCATGATTTTGCCAATAATGGAGTGCTGGCACAGCCTATAGCTGTACCACCTGTGGAAGGCGTCTTTGACAATATCACCAATCACAATCAACGTGCCGGAGGAAGGTAAGCCTATGCCAGCCTTTCAAACGAATAATCAATTTCTGCAGCGGCCTTCAAAACGAGTGGGTTTTACACTCGTTGAGTTGCTGGTTGTGATTTCGATCCTCGCAATTCTGATTGTGATGACAGTCACTTCAATTAACTTTGCGCTCTCAACAGATCTGACTCGTAGTGCATCGCGCCAGGTGCAGTCGTATCTCGCGGGGGCCCGCGACCGGGCCATTTATGCGAAAGAACCCCGTGGAGTTCGTTTCATGCTGGATCCCAATAATCCGACAGCTGTGACCAGCATGGTTTATATCGCCCCCAGCCCAAACTGGCAGCAGGGTATCATTACAATGGAGCGACCGGATAATAGTCCTTCAGATGGCGTCGCAGATTCACCGTATATTTATTACGTTCGCGGTGATGGGACAGACTGGGCCACGCTTTATTTACGTGGGATGATCAAAGAAGGTACGCGAATCAAAATTCCAGGCGATGACAGTGGGACCTGGTATGTTATTGACGTCAGTGGATCTGGTGTTTCTGGGGGGACGGAATTATTTCGGTTAACAACGCCTTATCGGGACGCCGGGACTTCCGAACCGGATGAGGTTATTGCTTTTTCTCCCGGGAGTGGTCCATCCACTTATCTGCTTGAATTGCCTCCGGTCGTCTTGTCAGGTGAAGAGCCGATTCTTCTTCCCAATGATACTGGTATTGATCTGGATCGATCGTTACTCCCTGCCAGCTGGCAGCCTCCCATTGATGCGGCTCATGTCAACCAGGGGCCCGATGGGTCTCCCGGCAAAGCAGGTATCGACGATGATTCCAGTGGTGGTGCTGATGATAATGGCGAATTACTCTGGCCGGGATCCGACGACTATCGTTTGTACTCCAGTCAGCTGGACCTGATGTTTTCACCTCGTGGTTCCGTTCTGGGAAGTGAGGCCGGTAGTGGGAAAATCCATTTTGTGATTGATACCCTCGCCAATATTCAATCGTCCTGGCTCAGAAACACTGACTATGCGGAAGGCGCAGTCGTGCAGCTTCCAGCGCGAGGTACTTATCAATATAAGCCTTATGACAGAACATACATCTGCCGCAAGGCAGGCACCAGTGGTGGAAATGCCTCTGTGTTCCTGGTCGTCGGGGATGATGGTCCCCGTCACACGGGGAAGATCATCACTTCAGACGGATCAGTCGAGTGGGAAGTATTGGACAATACAACTCCTTCACTGCTGTCAATCTTTACCCGTACCGGAAGTGTGAATGCATATCCCCTGGGTATTGATGCCAGAACGCAATTGCCGCCAGATGTCTTTTATTATGCGGAAACGGGAGCAACAGCCAAATGAGATCCCTTAAACGAACAATCAGTCAGAATGCTGTCAGAGCTGTTGCCAGCCGTCGTGGTGTGACTCTGATGGAAGTCCTCATGTCAGTCATGATCATGGGGCTGGGGGTGATTCCACTCGCAACGCTGTTTCCGATCTCCGTCAAACGGAGTGCACAGGCCACCCAACTGACGAATGCAACCATTTTACGTTATAACGCCGAAGCCATGCTGGATGCGTTCCCAGGTCGTTTGCTTCATGATCCTGATAACGACGGCAATCGCGATGAGCACCGCTATACCAATAGAAAATACATGGTCGATCCGATTGGTTATCTGCTTGCCGATGATCCTGCGTACCAGGGACGATTCGGAAATGATGGTCAGGGAAATGCATACGGTAATGTGCTCCGTTTTGATGCCGGTTTTACCGCAATGGGTACCGGGCCGAATTTTTTCGCACAGCAGGATAGTTGGGTACTGCAGTTTGAAGGCATCCCGATTTCAAATTCTCTGACCGGACTTGAATTCGATTCAACAGAACTGACGACCGAACTCATGACCGATATCGACCAGAATGCGGTCGACGGTTATTCACAGGGAATCTGGTCTCGAATCGTGATCTTTGATGAATCAGGAAAAGTGGCACAGATACGACCTCTGACGTCAATTTCTCCTACAGATATTTCGAACCATTCTTTAACGGGCTTTACTGCTCTACCAGATAATTTGCGTTATGTTGCCTCCGATGGGACGGGGATCGTTTCCAAGGTACGGATTGAAATCCAGGAACAGCGCTACAGCTATATGTTTTCTGTCAGGCATCAGCCAACACGGGTGGCAGCCGTCGATGTCGTTGTGTTTTTCAAACGGGACTTTTCCCCTCTCAGTGAAGTGGTTCACAGTGTCAGCAATTTCGTGCGATACACCACCGGCGCTGATGGCTCTCCCGGGGTAGATGGCGTTGATGATAACCAGGATGGAAACACAGATGACCGTGGTGAACTGGGGTGGAAAGGCTCCGATGACGAACCCAACTATCAGTTTACCCTGCATTATAATAACAACATTACCGGTGCGCCTCTGAATATGTCGGTGGATGATATCAGGCCTCCTCTCAGAAAAGGCGGATATCTCTTTGATGTCAAAAACGCACGCTGGTATCGCATCCAAAACTTTACGGAAAACAGTACCGCGACGGCAGCTCTGGTCACATTGGATCAGCCCATCGCAGAAGATATTCGCACTTCAGGTGGTTCCGCGACGACTGCAGACGGTGTGATCGTCCGCTCCGATGTGGTCCAGGTTTATGCCCTGGGCAATAAGCTGGACCCATCTAACTGATCTGAAATCACGTTTGAAAAATGATAAATCGAACTGGGATTGAGAATTCAATATGAAACACTCAGCAGGTAACAGAAAGATCACTGCCCGACGACTCAGCAGGCAGTACTCCGCAATCACTCAGCGTGGTTTCACGCTCGTTGAGTTGCTGGTGTCTGTTGCGCTGGTGTTGTTGATGATGGTCATGTTTACCGAGATCTTCCAGATCGCTTCCAGCTCGATTACCGCCCAGCGGGGGCTTTCTGAAAATGATCAACGGGCCCGCATGCTGACCACTCTGATTCAATCCGATTTAAATAAACGGACTTTTCAGAATCTCGTGCCTTTCGACTATAATGAGCCAGTTCCGATTCGAATCAGTGATTACAGGGATCGACGCGGCTACCTGGTGATCTCGGAGAACGATCCCAATAACGATTCGGATGACCTGATTCAATTTACCGTCGATGCCAATATCACAACCAAGCTGCTGGATACAACACCCTATTACGGGAAAGCGTCCGTATTGGGAGGGACTGTGACACCTTCCGGGCAGCAACCTTCGATTGCGCATCCTAATCAGCCTGAAACCGATGATGCACGAATTAACTCAGATACAACCTCTGTCTCTCCCTACGCTGAAGTCTGTTACTTCATGAGAGGCGGTAACCTTTATCGGAGAACGCTGCTCATTCGCAAACCCCTGGATCTGGAAACCACAGCCTCTACCCAGCCACAGACAGCACAGAATGCGCTGACGGCAGGGGGGCTGGAGTTCTTCGATCCTGCGAACAGTTTGTATGGCGCCGGAACATATACGACAGGCAATTTCCTGAGTGACTTTGATTTTTCAGTCTATCGTTATGGCACGCCAACCGCCTATGCGAACTTTCATGATGTAAGATCACTGGATAATACAACACTTGAGTCGCCGAATTTTTCATTGGGACGTACCCGTTATCGCTTTGGTTTTAACCATACTACAGGACTGCCTCGGGAGTACGTGGATGACGCCGACGGGTATGCACAATACATCGGGCGGTTTACCCATCAGGAAACATCAGACAACGATTTCCAGTATCCGCAGGCACCTTCGACAGCCGGTGGCACCAATCCAATGAATCCATCAGGTTCCAGCCTGGTTCTGGATCGCACCACAAATGTTGTGACACAGTATGCAGACGGTTTGCGTCGTTCAGAAGACCTCGTACTGCCGAATGTCATTGCCTTTGATATTAAAGTATTTGATGAAGCATTGGGTCAGTTTACCGACATTGGAAGTTCCATCGCCGTAGACTATGCCTCCAGTGCCACTCCGGCGTACCAGAATAACAATCCGGATTCGACCCATGCTACCAATATTTATGATACCTGGCATATCCAGTACGACGTCGACAATGCTGACGGGGACAGCGACCATACAACAGGTCAGGATCTGCCCCCGTTCCGCCCCCTTGATGGCTCCGGAAATCCCAAAGCCTTGAAAGCGATTCAAATTACCATTCGCTATTTAGATGTGACATCTCAACAGTTACGACAAATGACAATCATTCATCCGTTACGCAATCTGCTGGCGGATTGATTGCTGATATATTGAAACCCCAACAATGTTTTCCCAGTGCCGGTCCGGGTCACGGTCATTAGACACTTCGGGAGGTATGGAAATGAAATCCATCTTAATGAAACAAGCAGGCAGCTACCACAGTCAGTTCACGAAGCAACGCCGCGGATCCACCCTGCTGGTGGTGATCGCACTGCTGGCCATTCTCGCTTTGATGGCGGTGGTGTTCTACACCTTCGCTGCACAGGAACAGACCAGCGCCGAAAACTTTGCTGATGCTGCCATCAACGAAGCCGATCCTGGCTTGCAATCAGATGTCCTTTTCAACTGGGGTCTCGAACAACTGATCAAAGGCCCTGACAAATACCGCAAAAACAGCGCCCTCTGGGGGGGAGACTATCCTCCTCATTCAATGATCTACAACATGTTAGGAGATGATGGAGTTCCCTTTAATGGTCGGGGGCTTAATGTAGTCCTCAATGGTGGTGGGCCTGATGTTGATCAAGATTTTAATGGCAGTGGTGATTCAAATCAGTCTTTGATCGGGGTAAATCTTTCTCCAGCGGCACGACTGGGTGAATCGGGTTCAAATACCGCTATTGGTAATCTTCCTGACATGGATGTTGATTATTCTTCACCTGATATCAATACCATGTTTCTGGCGTATAAAGGTTACGTTCCCGGGCCCAACTGGTTGACTGATAAGACTGATGTGCGACTGGTCATTATCCCTTCATTTCATCGTCCTCAGTATATGAGAACTGATTCCGGTGGTTTAATTACCAATCCATACGGAGACGCTTCAGTTTCGACACGTGTATTCCGTCCTCATGACAGTCACACGTTTATACATCGTGAAACCGGTAATGACTCGACTTCATCTCGCTTCAGTACCAATGTTTTTGATAACTCTGGGTATACGAATCCTGGGGCATTAGGCATTTGGACTGCGAAGGATATGAGTACCTCGGATACCGAATACTCACTCGACGTTGATAACGACGGAGATACGATTCGGGAAGGGGTCTGGCTGGATCTCGACTTCCCTCCGATTGAAGACCCGCAGAACCCGGGGCAATACATTATCCCCATGTTTTCCTTTACCGTGTATGACACAAATGGATTGATCAATCTGAATACTGCGGGGAACATGCGACAGCCGGGAAGCGTCGATCTGAACTATGCCCCCGGCGGTACGTTCGGTAATAATACCTCAGGATCCGGTTCGAACCAGTTCATTTTCCTGTCACGTTCACATCAGGGCCTCTCTTCACCCGGTGAAATCAATCCGCAGTGGGCCATGACAGCGCAGATCCCCAGCCCTGTCGGTACAGCTCTTACACAACATCGGATGTTCTTTGGCGCAGAACCGACCCTCTGGCCTGAACTGTCCAACATGGAATACTTCTTCCTGAATTACGGACGCGCCGACTATACCGTTCCCTCATCGATTGCAAACGGGACAAAAAGCGATATCCGCGATCTGATCAATGGTCGCTGGGGTGAGCCGAACCGTCTTTACGAATCACAGCGGGACGCCACGACAGACAATATTTTCATCGTAGATACCTCCGGTGCTACGACCCTCTCATTTCCACGTGCCGGTCAGACACTCGTTGATGATAATGCCGACCGCTACGAAGGAAGTAACAAAAGTGGTTCGCTGCAGGGATCACGTGCCGGTGCGATTTCATTCAAACACCCGCTGGCCCATAACGGAGCTGGTCGCACCTGGGGATCGGGGGCCAACTACCGTCGCACTAATCTTCAGGCTCCAACCGGGGGACCAGCCACCTGGCCTTATTATGCCAATTATGAAATCGCCGGTCCTGATTTATCCAATACCCCGGATTCCGTTCGCTGGCCCGCAGCCCTGTTTAATAACAATACAACGACAGCCAGGGAGCACTACCTGCTGGACGATTCCGATGAAATCGTTGTCGACATGGAGAAAGTTCAGCGCCCTTATGATGATCCCTTCGGTCCGGAAGAAATGGCACATCTGCAACTTTCCGGAACCGATATTGTCAGCTCCGGCGTCACTTCCCGTCTGGCTTCACTGATGCCCAGAAACTTCGGGACCACGGGGGGCTCCGACTACGAACGTCGCAAACGGTTTACCACAATTGGTTGGGATCGCAAGCAGTTTTCAAAGCCCACGGACCCGAATACCACATTCCCTCCACGTACTTTAATCGAGAATGGGGTTTACCGTCCTGAATTAGTCGCATTGCTTGGAGTCCGGTTACCACAGGATATTTCAATTCCAGGTGTGACCCAGGAGACAATTAATTGGATTTTGAATAATCCACAACAACGCAAGTTGAATCTGAATCAGTTACTGGTGTTTGAAAATACCGGAACGGGTCGTACTGTGTCTTATCGCCCTCTTACACCACACCCGGGTGAAGACTTAAATGATAATGGCACACTCGATACCGGTGAGGATTTAAATGGGAATGGTGTATTAGATTCCTTGCCTGCGACGGTCATCAATACTGGCTGGAATAGTAGCAATTTGCCGGCTTATCCTCCGTCAACACTTGAACAACAGGAGTTCTGGGCTCGTTATGACCGTCAACGGATGGCTCGTGATATTTATACACTGCTTTGTACGTTGAATTTAGATTATTCAACGTCACCAGCTGCATTTCGTACTGGAGATTTGCAATTACATATGGCACAGTTTGCTGTCAATCTGGTTGATGCGCTAGACCCAGACAGTGTCATGACCCGGTTTGAGTATGATTCAGATTTAAGTGATGGTTGGGGACTGGATGACAATCCTTATACAAACACCTCGGCTGAACAGGCGACTGGTCAGCGGAAAGTCGTTTGGGGTGTGGAAGCGGTTGAACTGACACTGAGCGAGTTTATTCTGGTTCAATGTGAAGACCAGATGAGCGACCACGCTGTGACTCAATTTCCTGATGATAAAGTGGATGGCACGGATAAAGAGCGATTCTTTAGTGCCATTGAATTGCGAAACAACAGTCCATATACGGTCTCCTTTGGCGCTCGTGGCAAATGGATGCTTGGACTGGAAGTGGATGGAAGTATGGTAAGTTATGCGATCCCCAAAAACAGAAGTGTGGATCCGGGAGGATTGTTTACGCTATTAAGTTCCAGTGGGGGAGATACATTGGATTCAGGTGGCGGTGATCCTTACAGTGAACTTAAAGTCGATTTGGATGGTAATGGTGATTTCACAGGTGTTAACGAACGAATTATACCATCAATAGACATCGCTACCAATTACAAAATCGATATGGTGACTGATCAGTCTACGACACAATCACTCGTCACAATTTTGAATGACAGCTTTACTGATATTACCACGACAGCGGGAAGTTTTCTTGACCAGGGGCGAACTCAGTTAAGTGCAACTACTGTTGATGTGAAAATCAAACTCTTCCGAAAAGCTCATCTGGGGCGTGATACCTATCTGACAACTGGAACACCTGCTCCAGATGTGGATAATCCTTGGATTCTGGTAGATGAAATGTCAGTACCAAAAAGTGATTTCAATCTCACTTCCGACACAGCGGCTGCAGTACAGGCACAGCTCGATCGGGGCGCCATGAAAAGTCAGGAACGCTCGCAGCCGTTACATCAAGCGTTTGATACCGTGAATACCATCGCTTCCGGAAATATTCGTAATACCTTCGGACAGCAGAATTCACGTACGACTGGAAACTTTAGTGCCTGGCAGCCTCATTTTGACCGTGATTTTTCATCACCGGTTGAACTGTTTTCAATTCCGATTGTCGGTCCAACTCAGGAAATCGTGGCCTCACAGACATTGCCGATCTCTGCTACAGGGCCTAACGGGAGTAATCTGGATGGTTCTTCTGATCCTGCGAAAACCAGAAGCAGGCTTATTACAAATGCCCTGGTTGACAGCGGCCAGCAGCAGTCGGGGACCGACATCAAAACTGCCGGTATTCAGAAATTTCTTAGTAATGCTGGTGTCAGTACTTCTGCTCCTGGTTCGAGCTATAGTTACTGGTATCGACTGTTTGAGTATGTCGAAGTTCCTACACGCATTCATCGTCAGCTGGCCAATCCATTCAAAGATTTTCGGGTACCAGGTAAATTGAATCCCAATACCATCAGAGACCCTTCAGTCTTGGCGGCATGGATTGATGATATGGGCACAACGAACAGCGTCCTCGATGGTGGGGCCTACAATATTGATGTGACGAATGCATACAAAGTTCATCGTCTCAATGATACCAGTGAAGGATCGGCTCGAAACTGGTGGGAGCAGTTTATTCTCTCACGTGATGCATATGATGCTCAGGCAGAAAATTTTCTGCCCGGTACACCTGGTTCGCGACCATTTCGCAGTTTCGATTTTCTGGCTTCGAGTCCTGATACAAATAGAGCTAATTATCGAGACCCTCGCGAAAATACACTTTTCAGATCACTGCCCTTAGATAGAGGTTCAGATTTCGATGATCCACGTTCTTTATTTGAAGTAGCGACTCGCGCAGAACACGAAAATGGACCGGCTGACTTCCATTCACGCAACCGGATTTTATCTAAAATCATGGGGAATATGACTACTCGCAGTAACACATTTGTGGTCTTCATGTCGGTGGCTTACTTTGAAGCTTCTGGAGCGGGCCTGACAACCCATGATGGACTTGTCCAGATCGGCGACCGGGCACACGGTAAATCTGTTCATGTTCCCGATTATCGTGGCTTCTTTGTAGTCGACCGGACTCGCGTGGAAGAAGCCTATGAGCCGGCTACGAAAAAATTTGATCACTGGAAACGACTGGTTCGCTACCGTCACCTGATTCAGTCGATCCAGGAAGATTAGTAATAAGTGATTTTACCTGACCAACACAACAGGACAATCGGGTATAATAGTTAATAGTGACACAGGAATGAGGGGGAACGACATGTAGCCTTAGTAACCAGCTCTGGTCGCGGGCCTGTGAGTAGAGTCTGTGGGACGTGGACGATTAAATCGTCTGTTCCTGTAGAGCGGATTAGTCCGGGATTCCTCTGGTTTCCTGTGGGATCGAGATGTTTTGAGTTTGTTTTTGATACTTGTCAATAAGTAATATATAATCTGTTTGAACCGTATTTCTAGTGAGGAGAAATGACATGAATACACGTCGAACCAAACAAAAATTGCAGAAGCGTAAAGGGTTTACGCTGATCGAACTGCTGGTGGTGATCACCATTATCGGCATCCTGGTATCGCTGACCCTGCCGGCCATTCAAAGTGCCCGTGCATCAGCACGAAAACTGTCCTGTCTGAACAACATGCGAAACGTCGGACTGGCCGTCGTCAACTTCTCATCCGGTGCCAACTCTCAGTTGCCACTGCTGGTGGATCCTAACATCGAAAATGATTCCGGTAATGCCAATGCCGGTAACGACAACCTTTCCTGGTGCACAACGATTCTGCCTTTCCTGGACAATGTTGGTTTCCGTCAGCGTTGGGATTCAACAGCCAGTCTCGCTGCGAAAACCGGTGCAACAGCAACTCAGATTTCGAATCTGGCCAGCTTGAATGCCATTCGTTTTCCGGTCTTCACTTGTCCTGATGACCAGTTTTCTACCGACCAGGGCGCATTGTCCTATGTTGTAAACATTGGATATGTTACCGGTAGTTATAATGCGAATAACGATTTCGACCACGCTCCAAACAGTGATGGTGGTCTGGACAATGACAATACCACGACTGCCGATAATGCGATTAAATTTGGAACCGGTGTCTTCTGGCGTCCTTACACATCCCGTATGTCACTGGACTACATCTCAGCAGCCGACGGTATGACTCAGACTTTGATGTTGTCTGAAAACCTGCAGGCTGGTGAATGGTTTGACCAGGATACCGGCAGTCTGGGATTTGGAATTGATATGAACTCAGTCTATCCCAGTGGTTCTACCGCGATGACATTGCTGCCACTGAATGCCTATACGATTCTGAACGCGACCTCGGGGAACGATTCACGTATTGGTGCCAACCTGACCGCAGACAAAGCAGAAGCCTGGCGTCCCAGCTCAAACCACCCCAGTGGTGCTGTGAATGTGATCTTCTGCGATGGTAGTGGAAAATCACTGACTCCACAGATGGATGCAGCCGTCTACGCACGTCTGCTCACTCCTGCTGGTCTGCGTTATGGCCAGGCTGTTGTTGACGGATCTTCTTTCTAAGCGAGTGAAGTTGACTGCAACCATGATTTGAGTCATTTTTTCTCAGATCGGTTCAAACATGCGGGCACCAGGGATCTTCGGATCTCTGGTGCTTTTTTTATGGCTGGTTCCAGATCGCGTCACAGTTTGCCATAGCGTGTTTCAATCTAATATACTCAGGCTAAATGGCCTTGGAGACGCTACAGTAAACCTGGATACAGGCTAGACTTTCCCCTGTCTCATGCTGTTAAGGAGCCTCTCATGCAGAACAATAGAACCAGACGGTCACCACAGTACCGCAGCGGCTTTTCACTGCTCGAACTGGTGGTGATAATCGTTGTGGTAGGCCTCCTGATCGCGCTGACCCTGCCTGCGATTCAGAGTGGAAAACACTCATCAGGAAAATTGTCCTGTCTCAACAACATGCGGGATATCGGCCTGGCGGTTGTGAATTACTCATTCACTGACGATAGTCAGTTGCCACTCCTGGTCGATACTGATCGTATCTGGTCCACCAATGGAAATGCGCACAATGCGAATCGATCCTGGTGCATAGCCCTTCTTCCGTATCTGGATCAGGTGAATTTCCACTATCGCTGGGATACCGCGGCCCGTCTGGCGTCAGGACCCACATCCGTCGCACAAGCAGACGCGGAAAAAACGCTGGACCAGTTGAAGACGATACGGATTCCCGTCTTTACCTGTCCCGACGCGCAATACGCTGCTGAGCCTGGTGCACTTACTTTTTGTGCCAATGCCGGGTATGTGACTTCGAATTATAATACCGCTTTAGATTCAACTCATTATGCGGACAGCGGTGATGGGGGATTTGATTCCGATTCCTCCGTCGACACTGACGTTCCCATGAAATTTGCTTCGGGCGTTTTCTGGCGACCGCATACTTCTCGCATGTCGCTCGACTTCATTTCAGCCGCCGATGGCATGACGCAGACGTTGATGCTGTCGGAAAATCTGCAGGCTGGAGAATGGCATTCAACGTACACCGGCGACATCGCCTTCGGCGTGAATATGGAAGGTGTGCTCGATGGCACTTCTCTCAAGCTGCCTGCAAACTTTGATCTACGAACAGCGAACACGGATTCCCGCATTAGTTCCAACCTGAGGGCAGACAGGGGAACCGCCTGGCGCCCCAGTTCGAATCATCCCAGCGGTGCCGTGAATGTGATCTTCTGTGACGGGAGTGGGAGATCACTGACACCAGGCATCGATCCCGGCGTGTATGCCCGCCTGCTCACTCCCGCAGGTTTACGCTATGGGCAGGCTGTGGTAGACGGAACTTCATTTTAGTTGGAGAAAGTGATGAAAGCAGTCGCATCGTGCAGTAATCGAAAACGGCGGGACGGTTTTTCAAAAATGGAAGTGGTCGTGGTGTGCATTACGGTTGCACTTTTTATCATCGCGCTGGTCATGCCGATGGGGCCACGATCTCATAGGCCCGCCCTGAAATTATCCTGCCTGAACAACATGCGTAATGTCGGCCTGGCGATGGTTAATTTTTCCTCGGGGTCCAACTCCGAATTACCGCTGCTGGTCGACCCTAATTTGCGGATTTCAACAGACGCGGAACCAAACGCCAATGAGCGTTATGATGACCTGACCTGGTGCACGACAGTTCTGCCCTTTCTGGACAGCGTCGCTTTTCGTCAGCGCTGGGATGCGACTGCAAAGCTGGCAGCAGACCCCAAAACGAATACAGCCGCGATCGAACAGCTGGCAGGAATGAACACGATTCGGTTCCCCGTCTTTTCCTGTCCCAGTGACGAAGCTGCAACGGATCGGGGGGCATTGTCGTATGTTGTCTATATCGGATATGTAACGGCCAATTATAATAAGATGGGGGTTCGCTACGATGCCTCCACCGGAGTCGGTCATCACCCGGCCGGCGATGGCGGCCTGGATGGTGATCCGACCACAATGGAAGATATCCCGGTCAAGTTTGCCAGTGGTGTCTTCTGGCGTCCTTATACTTCGCGGATGTCACTGGATTTCATTTCGGAAGCTGACGGAATGGCTCAGACATTGATGCTGTCTGAAAATCTGCAGGCTGGCAACTGGGCCGATCAGGATACGGGCAGCCTCGGCTTCGGCATTGATATGCAGGCTGTCTATCCCAGCGGCGGTACATCTCTGAAACTTCCTGCCGGATTCGATCTGAAGAATGCGACCACTTCAACCAATTCGCGCATCGGGGTCAATCTGAACGCGAAGCAGGGGAACGCCTGGCGTCCCAGTTCGAATCACTCAGGCGGCGTGGTAAATGTGATCTTCTGCGATGGGAGTGGCAAGTCGCTGTCTCCCGCAATTGATCCTGGTGTCTATGCTCGACTGCTCACCCCTGCCGGTCAGCGATACGAACAGGCGGAGCTCGAAGAGGGTGATTTCTAGAACGCATCACATTTCACCATAGCGTCTGTCAATCTAATCTACTCGGCCCAAATGGAATTGGGGACGCTACAGTAAAACTGGATACAGTCTGATCGAGGCAGGCTACCGTACTCTTCATAAAGCGCCTCACTGACCAGTTGATTGCTGCAAATCACACCAGAATTCATTTCGTCTCTGGTGTTTTTTTATCGTTAATTGTGATACTGTATGCGTGTACGCTTTTTGCTGGCGTGCTGACAACCTAAGCTTTCATAAAGAGAAAAAGAAAGCGGTGTTGAGACTGCTGCGAAAGGGAACTTTGCATAACGTCTCTTGACGAATCACAGGGAAATCGGATAAGGAACGATATATAATTTTCAATTCAACAGGAGGGTCTCCCTGCGCGATCGCGACGGGGTGAAAACGGGCTCTCTTCCTCCCTGTCAGGGAACAGAAATAATGGAGCTGCCGCTTGACTGCCTGATGCAGGCCAGCCATAGTCGGTGGTTCAAAATGATGTGAGAGTTAAATCAGAATTAACCTCGTCACGAGTCACTATAGCAACCATTACATCTCAGGATCATATCATGTTTGACCCCCTTTCCGGGCAGATGCCAACCCAGGCAAATCAGCGTGCCAGAAGTTATTCACAGCAGCGTCAGATGGGGATTGGCGATCTCCTGCTGGACAACCGGATTATCTTTCTGGACAGTGTCATCAACGATGCCAGTGCGAATTTAATCGTCATGAAACTGTTGTATCTGCAGTCTGAAAATCGTCACCAGGACATTCACTTGTACGTGAATTCGCCCGGCGGTTCCGTGACCTCCACGATGGCCATTTACGATACCATGCAGTTCATTGAATGCGACGTCGCCACCTACTGTGTCGGTCTGGCAGCCAGTGGTGGTGCCATCCTGGTCGCCGGTGGTCAGAAGGGCAAACGCTACATTCTGCCTCACGCTAAAATGATGATTCATCAGCCTTACGGCGAAGTGGGCGGACAGGTTTCCGACATCGAAATTCAGGCCAAAGACATTCTGGATACACGCGAAGTTTTGAACAAAATTCTGGCCGATCACACCGGTCAGACAATCGATCAGATTGCCCTCGATACTTCCCGCGATCGGTTTTTGAGCGCTCCCGAATCAGTTGAATACGGCCTGGTCGACGAGTTGCTGGTTCGCGATAAAAAAGACAAAGATAAAGAATAATTAGAAGACAACAAAAGTCGGCAGAGAGACTGTCGAATGATTATCAACCATCAAATTTATCATCAATTGAAGTGAGTTTTATATGACGGTCCTTACTCCTTATGTGATCGAAAAGAATGGCCGCGATGAACGGGCCATGGATATCTACAGTCGTCTGCTGCAGGACCGCATCGTGATGATGGGGTCACAGGTTAACGATCAGGTGGCACAAAGTCTGGTCGCCCAGCTGCTGTTTCTCCAGTTCGATGATCCCGAAGCAGACATCCATTTTTACATCAATTCACCCGGTGGTTCCGTGACCGCGGGGATGGCGATCTACGATACGATGCAGTACATCTCCTGTGATGTTGCGACCTACTGTATCGGGCAGGCCGCCAGTATGGGTGCACTGCTGCTGACTGCGGGAGCCCCTGGAAAACGCAATGCGTTACCCAACAGCCGCATCATGATTCACCAGCCTCTGGCCGGGATGCAGGGAACCGCAACCGATCTGGAAATTCATGCAAAAGAAGTACTGAAGATGAAGCGGCGTCTGAATGAGATTCTGCTGCATCACACTGGTCAGACGCTCGAAAAAATTGAACAGGATACAGACCGCGATAACTTCATGGACTCCCAGGAAGCCAAATCGTACGGTCTGATTGATAACGTTCTGGAGCACCTTGAACTGCCCGGGACCAAAGAATAATTTCAATCTGATTTAGAGGAGAGCAGAAGAGACGTCTTCTGCTGAAATTGATTTCCAATGAAGCAATACCTTACGACATGGATGTCGTTGTTGTTGATTCTCACCCTGATGGGGTGTGGAGGTCGTGGTCATTCTGATTTGCTGGAAGCCCGACTGCGTCAGCAGGAAGACAGTATCTTTGCCTTACAGCGCGATTTGAAAGAGTCGCAGCATGCGCTGGAATCGGCACGACATCAGTCTGAAGAAATGTCAAAGCAACTGGCAAAAGCATCCAACGGCAGCCTGCTGCCTGAGCAGACCAAAGCCCTCTACAGGGTCACTGGTGTGAAGGTCAACAGCCTGCTGACGGGGGGCGTTGACCTGGATAGCCAACAGGGAGATGAACTCTGGACGACTGTCATCACTCCCCATGACGCTGATGGGGAAACGGTCAAGCTACCCGCCGAATTCGAGTTGGAGTTGGTCGATCTGAATCAGCCCGCAGAGAATCGCCGGGTTGGTCTGTGGACCTTCGACAGTCAGGAAGTTCGCTCTCACTGGTACTCCGGCTTTGCCGGTTCCGGGTTCCGTTTTGAACTTCCCTGGCAGACCACACCTCGCAATTCAGAACTGACTCTGCTCGTTCGAATGAAGTCACCAGATGGTCGTCTCTTTAACACGACCTCGCCTCTGAAAATTGCACAGCTTGAAAACACGGCTTCCGTCCGTCAGGCTGTCTCCCGGGAACGACTGACACCCGCGGAGCCAGCACGAATTTCATTCGATGAAAAACCAGCCATCATTCAACAGCAGTCCGCGACCGTCTCTGCCGAAATCGAAAATCCGTTTGAGGTCATTCGAGGCGAAGAGCCAGCAGCCCCCTCACCATTTCAAGCGGAAGAAGAATCACCATTTCGTGTGATCACTGATGAGTGATAAACTCGTGATCTGAGAATCAAGAAAGCCCTCACTCGAATTTCGGGTGAGGGCTTTTGAGTTTTATCAGGTCAGAATCGAACCGTTTATTTTCCCTGACCCATTGAGTGAGATTTCGCCAGTGCATCTTCTGCTTCGTGAATGCGTCCACAACGCTGGCAGATCACCGACAGCTGCAGATATGAAAAATGGTCATCCGGTTCCAGCTCGGTCACTTTCTTGGCGTGGGCAATGGCTTCGTCAAACTTGCCGAGCTTCTGGTAGTACACAGCGATGGCGGAATGGGCCAGGGTGAAGTTCTCATCCATCGCCAGAACTTCATTCAGCTTCTCGACGGCTTGCTCAATATTCCCGCCTTCATAAATTTTGACTGCTTCGTCATACAGGTTCGCTGGAGTACTCATCGAATTAATCTCTCTCTTCTCGTGCTAATGTTGTTCGGGTAACCTGGACAGAACCGTTTCGGACAGGGCTGTCTTCCTGATGAAAATTCGATAACATCGTTCACTGTATTATAGGCGGACAGATCAGAATCCCAACGTGAGTTCAAAAATCCTGTTCTGTCCTGTCAACATAATTCAGGCTCTGGTTTCCGCTCAGACTATGATAATTCACGAATCAGGGGAATTGATAGGCACAGGACCACGGTTCCTGTAGAATTTGGAAACTTGGATTTGATCAATAAAACGACATCAAAATTGAAAGCAGGACGTGGCACGGCTCAAGCAGACAACTCAGAAAACGACATCGATCCCGCGTTCGGAAATGATCATGGTCGCCTCGATCCTGCTGGTGGGATGCCTGCTGCGGATTCTGTTTCTTTCAGACTCAGCGATCGAGCATTTCGACGAAGGTGTCTACGCATCGAATCTGTGGTTCTCCGCAGAGCAGGGGGCCGAGTACCCGGGACGATTTTATTACGCACCGCCGCTCTTCCCGTTCCTGATTGAGTGGTCGATGATCTTCCTGGGAAGCGGACCGCTGGGGGTATTTCTGCCTTCGCTCCTCTTCGGAATACTGACGGTCCTTTTGATCTGGTGGGTGGCCCGTGAGTGGTTTGGTCCAGCGGCAGGGCTGGTCGCGCTGGCGCTGGCCAGTCTGAGCGACCTGCATCTGCTCTACAGCCGAGTCGCACTCACCGATGTGGGACTCGGGTTCTGTCTGTTGCTGGCGGTCTATCTGACCTGGAAAAGTTTCATTTCCGAAGACTGGAAATGGCCCCTGCTGTCGGGCATTGTGACTGGCGCTGGCTGGTCGATCAAATACAATGGCTGGCTTCCACTGGCGGTGGGAATCTCCGGATTGATTCCATGGGTTCTGTTTCGTCGACGTCAGCTCCCGCGGCCTGCCGGATATTTTCTCCGGTGGCTGGTCATTGCAGTCATCGGATTTCTGGTCTGGTCTCCCGTTCTGATCGGGTTGCAGAAGTCGGGTGGCTATTCGGTCGTCTCGGCTAATCACAGTCGCTACATCGTCGGGTTCTCGGGTTGGCTCGATTCCTTTCGGCGTCAATGGGAGAACCATCGAATGCTGGAAGGCACCTCTGGTTTTCTCAGCCTGGGCATCGTCTGTCTGGTACTCTGTGTTCTGGTCGTTCATTGGAGAACAGTCAAATCAGAGTCTGCTGCTTCCGTTACTTCCGATGGTCCCTCGCCAGGTTTCACGTGGAACCTGGTCCTGTTGGGGCTGTTTGCTGCCGCTCCCATTTTGCTCTCTGCTTTTGTGGGGATCAGTCCCGTGCTTGGTCTGTTGGCAGTGATCGGGATTCTGTTGCAGTTGTTTTTCTCTGCGGGAAGATTTCTATTTCCGATTTCATCTGAGAAAGATCAGATACCGGAATCAGAACTGCATCGCGAACTGGCGACCTGGTTGCTGGCTGCCTGGTTCTGTGGTCTGCTGCTGGCGACACCACTCTACTATCCCTATCCCCGCCTGACGATTCCCTGGACCATGTCTGCCTGGCTGGGAACCGCTGCCTTGGCGGGCTGGCTGGATCAGAGGTCAGGGGGATCCTTCTCGGAACTGTTCCAGCCTTCCTCCAGATCAGATCAGAATCGCTTCCGTTTCACTCCAGCTGTTGGTGTGGTGGCTGTGGCTGTGCTGCTGGTCGTCGCATTCAAACCCTGGACTCTGGTGGCCTGGCAATCGCGAACCGGACTCGAGTCAATCGCACAGAATATCCTCGCTGACCTGCGGTCCGATTCAGGTGACAACAGCGAGAATGCGATTCTCTATACCTACGCTGAGCCTGGTCTGTTTTATTACCTCAAGGCACAAGGGCATCCTCTGACCGGTCCGGTTGCTGATCTGGAGTTTCTGAATTCTCTCTCGTCACAAAATCCCGCCTATCTGGTCGCGGGTCCCCATGCGACGACAGATCCGAATTTTCAGAAACAGTTCGCGAGAGTGAAAGACCGTTTTGAACTGGTTCACTCTTATGACTACTCACCCAGCCTTCTGGTCAGGTTAAATCAATCTGTACCCGGTGACTCAACTGAAACTGAGCCGGTCCTGCTCTATCGCGCCCGGTAGTTCTGGCAAGGCAGGTGTTCCACGTGAAACACCCGATTCAGATAAATCAAAACTCAATGCTGCTGGGCAACGCGTGACTGATTCAGACGGAGGCTCCAGTAGGCTGTGAAGTAACTCAGGCAAGGTGGGTGTTCCACGTGAAACACCGGACACAGTCAAGTCACCTGGGTGTGTTTGAAAGCCCTCTTGCTTCATTTCGAAATTCGAAATAGAATCCCGCGCCTTGTGTTACCCTCCGTTATTTTCAGGCAGTTTAATTATAAGAGAAGAAGGTCATGGAAGATCAAAACCAGAATCCAGAAGATCCACAGGTGGATCCCGCAGAAACTCCCGGTGCCCCCCGTCGTCGATTAGGTCGCGGCTTGAATGCTTTACTCGGACGCGGAGCTGACTCCGATTCCGATCAGCAGGGTGATGGCCAGGCTCCCGAGGGACAGGAAGTATTCGTTCCCGCCGAGCAGGACCAGATTGATATCGATCTGATTGAACGCAATCCCTACCAGCCTCGGCAGGATTTCGCGGCAGACTCACTCAAAGAACTCGAAGGCAGTATCCGTCAGCATGGCATTTTGCAGCCTCTGCTCGTCCGTCCTTACGAAGGGGCATATCAGCTGATTGCCGGCGAGCGTCGTCTGAAGGCGGCCCGCGAAGCCGGATTGAAAACGGTTCCCTGCCGCGTGCTGAACCTGGAAGAGCGACAGGTTTGTGAAGTCGCGATCGAGGAGAATCTCAAGCGAAAAGATCTGAATGTTCTCGAAAAGGCGCAGGCATTCAAAAACTATCTGTCACAATTCGACAGTACCATCGAGCAGCTGGCTCAGCGACTGAGTCTGGATCGTTCGACCGTCAACAATATGATCCGCCTGCTGGATCTGGCAGAACCCGTCAAGCAGGCGCTGCAGGAAGAAAAAATCTCCGCCGGTCATGCCCGGACCTTGCTCAGTCTGGATAACGACAAACAGGTGGCACTCTGCGAGCAGATCCAGTCAGAGTCACTCTCGGTCCGCAAGACTGAAGCCGAGGTGAGGAAGATCCTCAAAGGTGAAGTTGATACTGTCCCGTTTGAGAACACAAAGCAACCAGCGGCGGCACCACCGCAGATGACGAATCATCTGGTTGATCTCCAGCAGCAACTGCGAGAGATCCTGGGAGCCCAGGTGGAGATCAAACTCAAGACCGAACACTCAGGTCAGATTCTGATTCCCTTCGATTCGAATGATACCTTCGAGCGTATCACCGGGGTTCTCAGAAGATCTGCCTGACAGATCCGTCAGACAAATACTCTCAGTCATCCACAGACCCGGGAGGCATTCACTTGCCTTCCGGGTTTGCTTTTTGATGCATGTTCAAATAGATCTGGCGGAACTGCTGGTTGTTGGGCTGCAGCCTGACCAGCGCGGCCGCTGATTCCCATGCCAGTTTCCACTGCTGCTGTTTCTCATAGAGCAGGGTCAGCATCAACCGAAAATCCGCTGACTGCGGTTCCAGCTCGCAGGCTTGCTTCAATGCGATGACCGCTTCGTCTTCCCGACCCAGCAGATAATAGAGCAGCCCCAGTCGGTATTGGAGCATGGGATTATCGGGAAGCAGTCTGGCATCTCGCGCCAGCAGCTCTGCTTCTTTGGTCCGCAGTTCTTTGACTTCGTCTGCTCTACCCTGTTGCTCCAGCAGCTGGGCCAGATTGGAACGCGGACCTGCGACGGCGGGCGAGAGTTTGATCGCCGTTCGAAATTCGTCTTCCGCTTTCTTCAGGTCTCCCTGGTTTGCGTAGAGGATTCCCAGGCTCATGTGGGAACCAGACTGGTCACCGTCAGTCAGCAGACCCGCCTTGTATTCTTCCAGTGCCTGCTTCAGTGCTTTCTGGTTCTGACTGGTGTCCGGCATGACTGGCAGGCCGGAGAGGATGCGGGCGACTTCGGACCGGACGCCACGCGAGGAATCCGTCAGTCCTTCCGCCAGCAGTTTGCCGATCTGGCTGGCTTCCTGTTCGGAAGCGGGAGCCCAGCCTTCAAATCCCTGGAGTGCCGCCAGGCGGACCAGTTCTTCTTTGGACTTCAAAGCGCGTTCGACGACCTCGCGACTTTCCGGTGTGTTGTAGCGGGTTGCCAGTAAGGAGACCGCTGTCGCACGGACAATGGGACCGACTTCTTTTTCCCGGGTCAGTTTGATGAGGGGCTGTTCGGCTTCCGGTTTGCCGGCGCGACCTGCTGCCAGAATCTCGCCATAGTGGGGATCGTCCCTCCGTTTCGGTCCGTACCATTCCTCCACTTTGTGAGCCGCCCATTCCGCATTCTCTTCGGGTTTTGTGTGACACTGATTGCAGGCATTGGGGGTCCCCAGTTTGACCGACAGGTCAGGGCGGGGGATACGCAGACTGTGATCGCGTCGCGGGTCAACTCCCATATACGTTTTGGATGGCATATGGCATTCAACGCAAGCGGCTCCTTTGGTGCCCATCTTGTGATGATGGTGGCCGGGGACATCGTATTTGGCTTCCAGGTGACACTGGGTACAAAGCTTGTTGCCTTCAAACTTGAGCTTCAGCGAATGGGGATTGTGACAGTCGGTGCAGCGCACCCCTTTGCGATACATTTTGCTCTGCGTGAAAGAACCGAAGACATAGACCTCTTCATTGATCTGCCCGTCGGGATGATAGAGATGATCATCCAGCAGGGAGAGGGCAAAGTGGTCGTGGAACCGGTCCAGGGGAGTGTGCCCGGGGGCCACGTGTCGGCGATGCGAATGGCAGGGAGCACAGCTCTCCAGTTGTGCGGTGGCGTCTTTGCCTTTCAGTTTCGCCAGCCCATATCCGTAACGACGATCCCAGAACAGCGAATGGGAATTGGCCAGCTTTACGTGAATCGAACCCGGGCCGTGACAGGCTTCGCAGCTCACTCGCATCTCCGAAAAAGAGAAATGATGCGCATCGGTGGCGACGTCATAATTTTTTGCCCAGTTGGTTGTATGGCATTCCGCGCACATGTGGTTCCAGTTCTGAGCCGATCCGGTCCAGTGCAGCGGGTCTTCGGGACCAAACGGTTCGTCGGGACTGGCGTAGTACCAGCGTTTCATTACTGTGTCCCAGGTCACCGGGAGCACCTGGATTTTGCCGCGCTCCAGTTCAGCCAGATACTGCTGAAGCGGCCTTACGCCGATGACGTACTTGACCTCAAATCGCGCCCGTTTTCCATCCGGCCCCTGGGTGGTGACGAAATACTTGTCCCCTTCATGGGTCATGTTGGACGTGATGCCGAAGTGTTCCAGCTCAGTATTGTCGAAATCTCCGAGCACGAATTCAGGGATGGCCGGGTTCATGGCGAGATCGTGATCAGAGCCTTTCCATTCCTGGGCTTGTTTCTGATGGCATTGGAAGCAGGTTTGCCTGCCGACATAGGTTGCCTGTTCTCCTTCAGGCAGAGCCGACCACCAGTCGATCGCCAGGCCGATGGACGTGATACTCAGAAATATGATGATGCCGTAAATCCATCGTTTCTTCATCGCGCTGGTACTTTGTCAGTCTGTCTCGGGAAGTCGGGTGGATATCATTCCGGAGTTTCCACTTCCGAATGATGCGGTCATCGCTCCGTTGAGTTTAGAGAACGTTTCTGTATGAATCAGTAATACACAATTTTACTGGCAGGGGAAAGCGCACCGGGTCGGGAACCGGTCTCAGTATTCGTTGACGCTTTCTTCCGGAATCATATCTCCCGGGACAGCCAGTTCATCATCATGGAGTTTGAGCTCGGTATCGGGACCGGTTTTCAGCATAGGTAGAAACCGTCTGGCGATGCGAGCCCGATAGGTGACGCGGGTATCATCGTGAGAATACTCGCGCGACAGAATCAGAGAGTGGTCTTCCAACTGTGAGAGCAGCTTGCCATTTCCGACGGGAGTTTCCAGTTCTACGATAACGTAACCTGATGCCAGCCGATCGATGACAGCCTGGGAGAGTCGATCCAGGCCTTCGCCGGAAACGGCACTCACGGTGATTGCGTTGTCATATTTCAGACGCAACACATCCAGCTTGGATCGGTCTTCTACTTTGTCTGATTTGTTGAAAACCAGGACCGCATTTTTATAGTCGATCCCGATGTCGTTCAAAACCTTGTTAACGGTTTTGATATGGTGTTCCACTTCCGGATTGCTGCAGTCTACCACATGCAGTAACAGGTCTGCCTGTCGCGCTTCTTCCAATGTAGACTTGAACGAAGCGACCAGATGGTGGGGTAGATCGCGGACGAATCCGACCGTATCACTCAATAATATTTCGCCCCAGTGCGGGAGCTCCCAGCGCCGTGTGCGCGTATCGAGCGTGGCAAACAGCTGGTCTGCAATATAGACGTCCGCGCCGGTGAGTGCATTCATCAGGGTACTTTTGCCGGCGTTGGTATATCCCACCAGTGACACGGTCAGCTGCTGGAATCGATTGGACACGGTTCGTTCCCGGCGACGTTCAACTTCCGAGAGCTTGCGTTTGAGTTCAGCCACTCGTTTGTCCAACAGACGACGGTCCGTTTCCAGCTGCTTTTCACCAGGTCCACGACCCGCGCCAACACCCCCTTCGATACGCTCCAGGTGGGTCCACAATCGCTTCAATCGGGGACGGAAATAGAGCAGCTGCGCCAGCTCAACCTGCAGTTTGGCTTCGTAAGTTTTGGCATGGGTCGCAAAGATATCGAGGATCAGTTCGCTGCGGTCAACAATGATCGTGCCTGTTTCCTCTTCGATATTTCTCCCCTGAGACGGAGAGAGATTGTTATCAAAAATGATGAGCTCTGCATCGACGTGCTTCACCATCTGTTTGAGCTCGTCCAGTTTTCCTTTTCCCAGACAGGTGGCAGGATGGGGATTCTCCCGGTTCTGCACCAGAGTTCCCACGACTTTCACACCAGCAGTTTCCACGAGTCCTTTTAATTCGTCGAGGGCCTGACTCTTATCGATATGATTTGAGGGAGAAACAACGGAGACCAGAATGGCTCGTTTTGTTTTGACTTGTAGTTCTTCTCGTTTAGGATCCGCCAAGGAGTTGTAACCTTATCTAATATATAATGAGGAGAGTAATATTGGGGCTCAACTGGAGCCCTGCCTCCTACTCTCTATTTTAACAGGTTGTCAGTGAGAGAATAGGCTATTTATCTCTGTCTGACACCATTTCCTGTCTGGAAGTTCAGATTTCGATTGACAGCCGGTAAGGGAGCATTTTGAAGATATCAAATGATACAGATGTTTAATGAGAATGTTTCATTAAGACGATATCCAGCGCGTCGGCACGCGTGCAGGATTCCCAGTATTCTTTGAAATCCGGATACTCATTTTGAAACACAATCCCACCCAGATGATCTACCTGACGATCACAAATCAGGAATGAATCTTCAACGCGAACGGTTGCCTGATAGCGGCCCCATTTGCATTCAAAATGATGTTCGTAGGGTAGGCCGTAGCCGGTGAATCCGGCGGGAATCTGGATGCGATGACTGTCGGTGAACCGGATCGGACTGGGAGTCTGCAGGGCCGAGTTTCGTTTCTGAACGTTGATCAGACCGGCGGTCTGCATGGAGCCGATCCAGGGAATTCGAAACAGAATGATTTCTTCAATCTGTCTGGCCCATTGATCGAGGGTTGTGCGGCAGCTGTAACGGACCGGTTCAGAAATCTCTTTCAGGTTCAGGAATCGTGGCTCCTCGATACGGGCCCCCGTCCAGGTAGAGGCCAGTTCTTTTTCCAGTGTCAGCGATGTGTAGTCTTCATTGCGGTTCACATACTTCAAACGAAATTCCATCGCCGTATCACCGGATGTCGTGACTTCCGAACTGAACTGATAGCTGCAGTCGTCAGCGAGAATTCCTTCACAAACGCGATTGATCTGATGCCGCTCCGGACCTCCTTCCGGAATGGTAGTGAGTTCGCCTCCTTCACGATTCAGCAGCAGCGCCTGTGTCCCCTGATCATTAAACGGAATGTCTTTGAACGTGACCGGTCCTCCTGCGGGATCCAGCCACAGGCGTTCGCCACTGGATGTGGTCACAGAGACAATCGCATGATCGAAACGGGCACCGGGTAGCAATGCCGTCGAACCATTCATGCGTGTCAGTAAAATGGCGACTGAAGATTGAATGCCCTGATGTCTGAGTAGAGAGACCAGCAGCGAAGATTTATCTTTGCAGTCGCCGCGCATGTCTTCGAGCATCGATCCGACTTCGCGGGTTTTTTCCAGCGCCAGTTCATTCGGATGTCTCCCGTATCGGACATCTTCTGAAGCATACTTGTAAGCGGTGAATATTTTCTCTTCTTCAGTCTGCTCTTCCTGCATCAGCTCGGCTGACAATTTCTGAATCTGGGGAGGTGTCTTTTCCGGCGGTTCAAGATCGTTCAGATAAAAGCGGTTGATTGGTTGCCAGGAAGGAAGCGTTGTGAAGTCTACCCACGGAAGAACCTCGCGCGGATGTGGAGTTCCATCATCTGTTTCGTAACCTGGCAGATCATGCAGGTCCCACTGGTAGACCTGGTAGGCGCCGTGCTGCCAGGTTTGTGGTTCCAGGTCAGTGAGATGCAAACGGTACTCGAGTGAGAATGGTTGCGCTACCGCGACGGTATAACGAAGTCGACGACAGGGAATGGAAAACTGAAAGTACTCCTGTCCCCACATGCAGGCAGCGATTCGATCCGGGACAAAGTGATCCAGTTGTTCTTCCAGTTCGACAGTGACGCCGGGACGAAGCGGATAAAAATTGATCGCTGTCTGTCCGTATGGCTGAACCACTTTTTTCGCTTTTCTGGCACTGCCGTCTGGCAGATAAACTTTGGCAGCCTGGATTTTATGCAATGCTGTCTGACGATCATAAAACCGATAGACTTCATCCCATTGCGCCAGAGATTCATTTGAATATAACGCGGTCATGTTGTGTGCGCGTCGTGTAATAGTTCCATCGCGATGTAAAACCGCGGTTGCATCACTGAGTAAAATGAATTCGCCCCAATGCTGTAACGCTTCTTCAGAGACAGTCGGCTGACTGATTTCCTGATATGAAATTCGTGGTGCAAAACACAATGTGTTTCGCGCCATCTTAAACCGGGTACGCCACAGTTTTCGTTTTGGTTTTACAGGCCGATCTGTGCTGAGTTGATTCAAGGCAAGGGCACTTTCCGTCTGATCAGAATCACAAAGGAATCGAGATCTGATTGTAGCGTTAAATCAAGTCATGGTACCAGTATAAGAAGAGATGTGGTGTATTAATGAATACGCATGCTGTGCGAGAGCGATTCAGGGACTTACGTTCGCAGAATGGGAAGCTGTTTAAATAGAAGAAGCGATCGAAAAAACCGATCGCTTCTTACTCGTTATGGCTTGTTGTTTCCTGCTGCTAACAGAAAGACTATGCTTTCTTTTTAGCGGCTTTTTTCTTTGGAGCAGCTTTCTTTTTAACTGCTTTTTTCTTTGCAGCTGCCTTTTTCTTTGGGGCGGCTTTCTTAGCAGCTTTTTTAGGAGCAGCCTTCTTCTTTGGAGCAGCTTTCTTCTTCACTGCTTTTTTCTTTGGGGCTGCTTTCTTCTTGGGAGCAGCTTTCTTTGGTGCTGCCTTTTTAGGTGCTGCTTTCTTTGCCTTTTTCTTTGCCACCGCAAATCCTCCTTTGAGAGTTAAACGAGGGCTGCCTTGCCGCTGGCTCCGGGCTATAAGTCGGCAAAGGTCTGCCACAACGAATAAGAATTTGAAGTCTGTCAACCTTGACAGACTCCGATGTTTGTCCCCGTTTTGAATGAGCGTTGATTCAACTAAAACGAATTTTTAATTGACACTCATTACGCACTAAGGACTTACATCTATTTAATGGCAATCATCGTAAATATTTCGAAAAATTCTGCAAGCCAATTCTCTTATGAAAAGCATCTTTTCTGTGCGTTGTAAACCGACTCGTCAAGAGTGTTTAAAAAAGAAATCGCAATAAAAAACATCATCGCAAACTCACACTGTGTAGAACACATAAAAAAAGAAATCGATTTCACCCTACAAAAATAGGGTAAAATCGATCATTCTGTTTTTGCGTTAATGTCTTTGTCTTGTAGAGACGTTGTTTTAAAACACGCGCGCTGCAAATCAAAACGAGGCCAAAAAGGGGGTAGAATTTTTTTGACGTTTTCAAAAATTTTTTTGACTCATCGCTTGTTTTGAGTCATTCAGACGCTTTCCCAGACCTCTTTCATATAACGAAAACTTTCGCGCGCGATAAACTCACAGCCAGGTTCATAGTCAAAAACTTCGACTGAGATCCATCCATCGTATCGACTTTCTTTCAGCGCTTTGAAGATCGGATGGTAGTCGGTCTCACCCATGCCGGGACCCAGGAGATTGGAATCATTCACATGGAAGTGACCGGTTCGTGTGTCATATTTGTGAATGAGTTCCGGGATCGATTCGGTTTCCGCTCCGAGCATCGCTTTGACATCCTGATGCAACACAAAATTATCGGCTCCCACCATGTCGATCAGTTCGATTGCTTCGGCGCAGGTATTCACAAAATCGGTTTCTTTGGTGGTCAGCGGTTCCATACAGATCCGCACTCCACGTTCACCAATGGCAGGGAGACAGTTCCGGAAAACTTCTGCGGCATTTGCATATGCCTGCTCGCGCGTCATGCCTTCTTCAATATTTCGCTGAAAGGGAGAACCAAAGACCATTAAATCGCCTCCCAGGTCGGCACACAGGTCTCCGAGTTCAATCAGATAATCGGCTGTTTTTTTCCGGACAGCTGCATCAGCAGTGGTCAAATGCAAACCTTCTGTTTTTGCCAGAAGCCAGTGCAGGCCAAAGATTTGCAGCCCGCGATCTTCCGCCGTTTTTCTCAGGGATGCCCGTTGTTCTGCAGAAAGATCCGAGGGACGCTCGGCAAAAGCAAACGGAGCCAGCTCGATTCCCTTATAACCAATCTCAGCGATCAGATCGCATTGTTTTTCCCACTCCCAGTCAACAAACAATTCCTGACAAATGCCAAACTTCATTTAAATGTCTCACTTTACTATTGAACACAGATTCGAGGTTCCTTGAGTCATTTGAGGATAGCAGGCGGGCATTCGTTGATCGAGTCTTAGCCGGTAAATCTTCCAGCAGCTTTTGGAGATTACCAGTCAGGTACTTAGATCATTCGTATCGGCATAACAGTCATAATCGTTGAAAGAGAGCGGGGGGACAAGCCTGGAGAATCGCCGACAGGTATCGATTGTAGTGGTCGAATGGTTTGTGGTGTCTCAGGGGAACAGGTTGAGTGGTAAGCTGCGGAGAAATGGGTGTATCGGTTAAGCGGTGTCAACTTTGATGACGAAGTAGATTCTAACTGTTTCCAGTTTTCAATTTTGTATGCTGAACAACTCATGTAGAGGAATAGACCAATGAAAAATGCAACCTGGATTCCCCTTCTGGCGGCCGCGATGATTATGGCCTGCTTTGGGGAGCAAGCCCAGGCAGGTTACCTGGGAGCAGGTAGATACAAGTGTTGTCCCACAGAGGCATGTACTTCTTGTGGCGATTACTGTGCTGCCAAAGAGTGCTCAAGTACCTGCTATAAAACCGTAGTTGAAACTGTATGGGAAAAGCAGAACTACACCTGCCAGAAGACAGTCTATGATACTGTCTGTGAAAAAGTTCCCGTCCAATACACAAAGAATGTGTACAAGACCTGCTACCGTGATGAATGTTACACGGTCTGCAAACCCGTGTATCAGACCTGCTACCGTGAGGTCTGCTACAATGTATGCCGTCCTGTTTACAAAACCTGCTACAAAACTGTGTGCTGCAAACGTCGTCGTCCGGTGTATAACACCTGCTACAAAGACGTCTGCTACTCAGTCTGCAAGCCGGTTTATAACACCTGCTACCGGGATGTCTGCTACACAGTTCGTCGTCCGATCTGCGAAACACATTACCGTGATGTGTGCTGCACGATCTACAAAACAAATTACAAAACCTGCTACCGGGATGTCTGCCGTACGATCTGCAAACCCGTTCATACCTGGCATGATGTAGAAGTCTGCTGTGGCGAATGGAAAACAGTCACCGAGCACTGCCCGGGACCGGTTGTTGAAAAATGTGTCTGTGAACCAGGAACCTGGGAATACGATTGCAGCTCCTGCTGCCCGATCTACAAACCTGGTTGCTGCAAAACAGTCAAGGTTCAGTGCCCCGGCACTACTATCTGCCGACGAGTCTGGTGCCCCAAGACGGTCACCCGCAAAGTCTGCTGCACAACATACGAACGCGAGTGCAAGCATGAACGGGTTCCTTACACAGTATGTGAGCGAGTTCCCTGCACGATTACCAAGAAGGTACCGTACACCTGCGTTCGCTATGAGTGCGAAACACGAACCAAGAAGGTTCCTTATACTACCTGCCAGATGGTCCGTGAATGCCGAACCCGCAAGGTTCCTTACACGACCTGCTGCTGGAAAGAAGAATGTGTTACCAAACAGGTTCCTTACACCACTTGCACCATGGTTTCAGAATGCCGGACCCGCAAGGTTCCCTATACCACCTGCAGCTATGAGCAGCAAACCTGTACCCGCAAAGTTCCTTACACTACCTGTGAGCAGGTCTGCTGCACACGGTATGTTACTCGAACCAAGTGTGTACCGCGAACTGTTTGTGTGACAAAAACAAGATGTGTTCCAAGACAAGTATGCCGCAAGGTACCCGTGCCAACCTGTTGCCCCGAGCCAACCTGTACGGCTCCCGCACCTAAAACTTGCACGGCACCTGCTCCGACTTGTTCGAACTAGTCAACGAGACGCCAGAAGAGTTTTCAGTAATTGAAAATTGAAACTGCGAGAGGGCGGTTGATCGCAAGATCAGCCGCCCTTTTTTCGATTTTAAGGTACGGTGCTCCCCAAAAAGCAATTCAGCGCAAATAAATTTCCGGCCAGGGCCGATTCGCGTTAATTGGGCTGGCTCTGCAGTGAGAAGTCGATGGTGTTTTCGCCAGGTGAAACTTCGGCAGTAAGTCGGCTCTTCGAATTGTAAACTGGGGGGAGCAGTTCTTTGGAGCCGGGCACCAGCGGTTCACCCCCTTCGCCTCCTGTTGCCGCACGTTCTGTTGTGATCTTTACACTATGGTGACCGATCATCGCTCCTGCTCTGTCGATGGAGAACTGTAATTCATAAACGCCATCGGCATTGGTGGTACCGACCGAAGTTCGTCCCTCTGACGGAGAGAACTCAACCCGTGCATCTGCTACAGGTTGACCATCGAGAGTGATGTTACCAGTCACAGTAGCGAGGTCTGGGCCTGAATTTCCGCAGCCGGTCAACATCAGGTAGATCAAACAATTCAGTCCACACAATTTCAAAAGCCTGAGCGGCATGACAATTATCCTTTTCAAAAGACACTTTGCCTTGAGCGTAGTCTCTCGCACAAATTTCTAAACAACGAAACGGTAGTCAATCATCGTCGTGGGAAATTCAGGTCTCTTACATCTTGAAGGTTCAATCGAATAGAACCCTTCGCGTTCTGAGACGTGAATGAAAGTATGCCAATCCAATGGAGGGGCGTTTAGAATTCACCCAGGATCTGACCATCGGCGACACCAATCAGACTTTCCAACGTACTGTTGACGGCATCATCCGTATTCAAATTGATGTTCTCACTGATGAACCGTACGGCACCGTCTGCGAGACCAAAGTGAGCTCCTCCGGTATGAAGTGAACTGAATGCCTGGCGGGTTGCGACATTTGACGGGTTCGCCGGATTGATGGAGTATGTCGCAGCGCCAAAGATGGCGATCAGTCCCTGGTTACCACTTGCCTGTTCCGGTCCGTTGGTACCACCAAATTCACGAGCCGCGTAAAGTGTACCTGCGTAAAAATCAACAGTACCCATTTTGTAGGAGCGCTCCCCGACCAGGATTGTGTTACTTGCTCCGTCTGTGATATCGCGAAACCTCAAACTGCTGTCGCGCCAGAATGCTCCCGTGGCTCCCGATCCCCCGTTGGCACCATTTGATGAACGGGACTGACGCAGGGTCCGGTTGTTATTGGATGCGACATAGTTTGAAACAGGAAGTCCGTAATTAGTGCCACTGTCGGCCTGAATTTCCTGTCCTGCATTTCCATTCAGAGATGGACCGGGATCAGAAGGGCAGCGGAATGCGGCGAGTGGCTGTTGCATGCTGGTACGGACGGTTGCATCGTTCAAAGCTGTTGATGGAGTAATCGGCCCCGGATTCATCTGATTGTAGAGAGGAGCCTGATCAATATACGGTAAGATCATAGTACTCCACGCCCAATGACCTTCGTTATCTGCAAGCGTTCCCCCCGATCCTCGTTCGTCTACATAGCCGGGAGGGAACATTTTGAATGTATCGTGATAGTTCTGGAACGCCAGACCGAGCTGTTTCAGATTATTTTTGCATTGGGAGCGGCGTGCTGCTTCCCGAGCCTGCTGGACCGCAGGCAGAAGCAGGGCGATCAATATCGCAATAATGGCGATGACAACAAGTAATTCAATCAACGTGAATCCTCGAAAACGCTGTGCAGTTCGATGAGATTTCATAAATGTCTCCTTGTGAACAGATAACATGAAAAAACGGCAGATAATGGCGCAATCCTGACTCACAACTTTGAGTCAGGTAGAATTTGTGAATATTGAAAGTAAGCATTTCATAAACAAAACGGTTGCAAACAAAAGGTTAAGGGCTGGCAACCAGAACACGAAATTCGTCAACGAATTTCGTACCCGTATACAAAATGATTTTTAGTGATTTACGATCTTCCGAGAGTCTCAGAATGTCCTGGTGTCCTCCATCTTCGGAGATGCGGGCTTCAACCTCCTGGTGTTTGATGGGCGGGCACACACCACTTGCACAGAGCGGGTTCAAGACAGCATCTGTTTCAAGCAGTCGGTTCTTTGTTGTGATGATGCCGAGAACCGGGCGATGAAAATGGACCTCTCCTTCAACACGAATCATGTCCTGATTGTTACTGATGGGATCGTAGTAAATTCGATAGCAGTCTACTGTCATGCCCCGTGGGATAAAATCGGTTGCTTTTTCAATCTGAGCCTCTGCCTGGTAATTGCCAGGTTGAGAGATAGAAACAGGTAAGTTTTCCGAGAGCAGAATATTTCGTTTTTCGGGAAACAGAAAAATGGCCCCGTCCTGTTCGAGTACCTGAAAATCTCCCCGGGCAATCTGATCCGGAAGTTGCTCTTGAAAAATCACATTGTCGGAAAAGTGGTTTACGGCATAATCTCGCGCAATCAGTGGAATAAAATCACTGCTGGAGTAGTTGCTGTGTTGTATTCTTTTCGAAGCCGAGTCAATCTGCACTGCCTGGTTAGCAGTCAGTTCTGTGGCATTCGGGTTTTCGGAATCTCCACCAACCGAAACTTTTCCTCGATAAACTTTTATCTCCGCGTTTTGACTCTTGTCCACACTCACAGAAAAACTGGTTCCCCAGTCAACGATGCGGCCCGCTTTTGTGCCGACTCTGAAACCTTGCCCGGCTTCAGGAATGTCGGCAACCAGTTTTCCCCGGTCCAGGGTGACGGAATTGTCTCCATCCACAGTAAAGAATGCAGGCGCTTTGAGATTGACGATCGAACCCGTTTTGTAACGGATTTCAATTTCGCCCTTGATCAGATGTCGCTGCGACCCGGAGCGAACCGGTTCTTCCTGCATCACAGGGCCTGAAGTCCACTCGCTGTTCGGCTGAGGAAAGACGTATGCAACCGGGTGCATCATATACAGGAAGAGAAAGCTGGCTGTTAACAGACACGCACAGACAGTGATATATCCGATCAGATTCCAGTTCTTTCTGACAGGCTTCTCGATGGCAGGTAAATGCGACCATTCCTGTGGCGTCGTTGAATCAGTGAATACCCATTCCAGTTGTGTCTGTAATGTCGAGAACTGGATGAAAAAAACTCTGGCTTCCGGGTCAGACTTCAACCGTGACTGCAACTGATAGAGTTCTCGTTCATTCAGCTGATTGTCAAAATGACGAGCCACTAATGAAGGGAGCGGATCTTCCCTGTTGGCGGAATTTTCTGTAATCATTAATAACGAGTCCTCGCAGCGATTGTTTTCTGTATGCAATCCTGGAGACGCAATCGGATTCGCAATAACATGACACTGATGGCTTTTTCTGATTTCCCCCAATATTCGGCAATGCTTTTCAGTGGCAGAAACTGTCCATAGCGCTGCTGCATCAAGGTTCGTTTTTCTTCAGGTAGCTGGGTGAGGCAGGAACGCATTGCCTCGATTTGTTCATGGTAGAGGTCGGGCATGCTGTCGATGGTTTCAGACATGCTGTTCAGCAACTCATCGTCGAATAACATGCGGCTCCGGCTTTTGTCGCGCCAGTAAGACTGAATCTTGTAGAAGGCTACTTTTCGTGACCAGGCAAGAAAGTTCGTGCCCTGTGTAAAGCTGCTTTGTTTCTCCAGCAGGCATTGATTAATATCCTGAAGCAGATCGCGTGCATCGGATGTATTTCCCACCAGTGACAGCACATAGGCATGCAACTGCCCCTGATGCTGTAGCAGCTGCTGGAAAAATTGATTATTCACGATGACTTCATTCATCAGGGAAATCAGTTTCTGATCAAATGCATGCTCAAAGAAATGTGGAGTGACAAAGACCCTTCTAACTACATTCCAGTAAACCGGGTCAGACTACAGGATATTTTTAAATTTCCTGCTTTTTTTGAGATTTCGCTAAAGTGTTCTGAATTAAAGCTGAAAATCGGAGGAATGGCAGGTAGGACTAAATGAAAATACTTACGGTGATAGCTGGGATACCCACGTGCAAGTGCAGGATCGAGAGGGGCGGGTATACAGCGGTGGAAAATAATAGAGGCGCAACGGTGATTCAATAAAAATATAAATACCAGGAATGTAATAATATGTGAATTTGGTGGATTTTCAACGTTACCTGTTTTGAGGACTGGATCTGATATCAATCCAGGCTGAGATACTGAGAAAAACTTATTCAGGTGGGTGCGAATGAACCGGAAAAATCAATATGTGATTCGAGGTGGGATTGAAGGTCGGGAACGTCTCCGGGTTCTGGGACGCGTCATGCAGAAGAGCACGGCGGCATTACTGGATCAGGTCAATCTGTCTGAAGGGATGACCTGTCTGGATGTGGGGTGTGGCGGCGGAGATGTCACACGCGAACTGGCCCGGCGTGTCGCTCCAGCCGGAAAAGCGGTGGGCATTGATATCGATGAAACGAAACTGTCAATCGCCCGTGAAGAAGCGGCAGAGCAGGGACTCACGAATGTGGAATTCCGCCTCTCCGATGCACAGGAAATTCCTACAGCGCCGGAATACGATCTGGTTTACTCCCGGTTTCTGTTAACTCATCTTGCGGATCCCGTCTCCGCAATCAGATCATTTTTGAAACAACTGCGTCCCACCGGTTTCCTGGTTGTGGAGGATATTGATTTCAGTGGCTCATTCGCTCACCCCGAAAGTCGCTCCTTTCAAAGGTTCTTCGACCTGTATAACACGGTCGTTCAAAATAGAGGCGGTGATCCGAACATGGGACAGCGTCTTCCAGGACTACTGCATGACTGTGGGATTCAGGATCTGAAAGTCTCCGTCGTACAGCCAACAGGACTGCAGGGGGAAGTCAAACTGTTGAACGGACTCACTATGGAGAACATTGCCGACGCAGTCCTCGAAGACGACCTCGCCACTCCCGAAGAGATTGACAAGATCGTCAGAGAACTCAATGACTATGCCGCCGATCCCAGAACCTTAACCGGAGTTCCCCGCGTCGTGCAGGTCTGGGGTCGCTTACCGTTTGCCTGAATACATTCGTAGAGATTCGAATCAGCTGTCCCGCTGGTTTTTCTCGCAACCTGGATCCAGGGGAACCGGCTTACCGACTTTGTCTACCGGTTCTGTAAACAGGTAACGCCAGACTGCTTCATGGATGTACTGCCCTTTCGCATCCTTGCCGGCACTTCCGCCTGGCACGACTGAAGAATGGGCACGTCGGTCGTTGTTTTTGACATCGAAGTCGGTGATCAACCGCCGGGTATTGCCGTAGGGAGGCTTTGCCTTGTCGACATTCACGATGGGGCCAAATTCATTCAGGCCGATCAGCTCCCAGGATCGGCAGTAATGATCTCCGGTCCAACCGCCATCCAGTACGTGTGAAAAACCAAAGTAACGATTGGTCGGTGTGGCGGAAGGGAGCGCCTGCCAGTTCTGATATTGATCGCGGGGACCACAGAACATGACCACGCGACTGACCTTCTGATGTTTCGCGAACCGGGCCGCTGTCGTGGAACCGTGTGAGCTGCCTGCCATGATGACATCTTCCCAGCGGAGATCGTTGCCATCCGGTGTCAGGTAATAATCCCACTGACCCTGTGGATTTTCTTTTGCCAGCCATTTCACAAACTGCAGCGCCCGTTCTTTCATGCCATCAGGTTTAGGGATTGTCACCTGATCGCTATAATCTTCTCCGGTCGCGGCTTCCAGTCGGACATTGCCGCGGCAGGTTTCGCCGACGGGATTTTCGCGACAGACTTTCGAGAACCAGCGGTTTGCATAATGGACCTGAATGGCATGCAGCCCGTAGCTGGAGAGTCGGTCGAACAGCTGGCTGTTATATCCCATCAGCCAGATTACCAGTTTACCACGTGGCTTAACGCGGGTGTCGACTACCGCATGTTCCAGGTCCTGTGGTTTCCCTTTCGCTTCAAAAACGTAATCGATTTCCGGATGCTCTTTGGCGCGGGGATCAATTTTGCTGGCGCGGGCCGTCAACTTGTATTCCTGCGGTTTCCGATCGCGATAGCGCAGAGTGCGTTCAGCCGCTTGCAGGGAAGTTGAAATAAAGATCGTCAGGAGAACGAGGAGACACAGGGATTTCTGATTCATATTCTTTCACCAGTTCAATGCAGATAGAAGCAGGGCGGGCATCACGACATGGCGTCCATTATAGAAACCTGCCTCGCGTGAGTCCCGACTGCAAAGCCTGCATCTGGTGAGAAGCGGAAAAAAACTGTCCGCGCTGATTTCACTGTTCGGGAATCTTAGCGCAGCAGAATGCTGGATATCAGAAATATCTCATCTCGAACTGGAATGAACGATCGCAGGCTTCGTTTAAAACAGTCCGCGGACCATATCCAGTATGGAAGAACTGACGGCAGAGGGGTCATCGTAATGCCACATCGTGCGGATGAGGTCATACATCATCAGACCACAGACGCTCATTAACAATGTTGAGATGCCCAATGCGACAAATGTTCCGACTCCCCATTCCGCTTCAGGAGCTGCCATCGCTGCGCCGCGTCCGCCACCAAAAGAAGCAGGTGCGACAAACTCAGCGTGGCTTTCACCACTCTGGAATGAGTCATCAAAATCATCGTCGTCAGCGTCATAAATATCGTCGAAGTCATCTTCATCATCGAAGACATCGGAGATACCGTCATCGCTGGCGAAGTCATCGTCGTCATCGAAGATTGCCGACTCGCCTTCATCTTCATCCGAATCCAGAATGACAGATCCTGACGAACCGCCGGCATCGCCATCTTCATTCAGCATCAGTACGCTGGTATCGGAATTAGAATCTTCCAGGTCAAAACTGCTGTCGGCAAAATCATCATCGTCACCCAGGGCTGGAATTTCCATGGTTGCATCTTTGCCGCCGCCAGTTGCCATCATCGGGGAAGTCTGCTCATCATCTTCGACGTCGAATGGTTCCAGCGAGATCCCGCTGTCAGCAGTGATGGAAATGTCGCTGCCGGTATCATCCTGCAGGGAAAGGCCGCTGGCATCGTCACCGACGAGAGAAATACCGCTCTCATCTGCTGATTCGAGAGAGATTCCACTGTCCAGCGGACCTGCCAGAGAAATACCACTGTCTGAGGCTAATGAGATGCCGCTGTCTTCTGCCAGGGAAAGCCCACTGTCTTCAGCGAGGATTGATGATTCGTCATTGTCATCAGACACCAGGGCTACATCGCTGTCGCTTCCCAGATCGAAGTCTTCCCCAATCAGCGCGACGTCGCTTTCGCTGCCCATCGGACTGGAATCGTCGGCGACGAGTTTGACATCGCTGTCACTGCCTGCATCCAGATCCAGGATTTCAAAGTCCGGTTCAGAGTCACCTTCCACCAGTTTCACATCGCTGTCACTGCCCAGGTCAATACTGGAATCGTCGGTCAGGCGCACATCACTGTCTGAATCTTCGCCGACGGCTACCAGTTCCGGTTCGCTGTCCAGCTGCAGATCGTCACCATCGTCAATGACGAGTCGTACATCACTGTCGGAACTGCTGAGTTCGACAGGCTCATCATCGTCATCGTGTACGCTGCCACGGATTACAGTTGCCTGCTCACCGACTTCGTCTTCATCAATGACGCTATCTGATTCCAGAGTCATGTCGTCGTCATCGAGAATGGCAGAGTCGAACAGGTCGTCGTCTTCCAGGTCTTCATTATTGAACAACGGAATCGCTGGATCGGAATCCGCCTGGCGGGTACGTCCCAGTTCTTCGACATCCTCCATGCGAAATTTCCAGGCACCTCTGTCGGCAAAACCGCGAATGTCGCCCGCTTCTCGCAAGCGGTTCAATTCTTCTTTTTCCATGCCCAGCTCGGCGGCGGCTTCTTCGAGGTTCAGATATTTTTTGGCCATGGTGGCACGACTCCAACATCATTGATGTAAATTAGGAATTGAGGATGTGTGTTAATCGTCATCGGACAACTGGCTGGGGAATTTCAGTCGTTTCAGACTTGAAACCCGTTAGCCAGAGGCCTTTGCGAAGAACTTGCGGGTTCTATTAATCGTATCAGCCATTCCAGAGCCTTCTCCAGAAATCCTGATCAGAACCGGAACCAGGGATCAAGAAGTTCTGCCAGATCCCCCAGTTTTCTATCTTTAATTCTAAATTAGAACTGATCTGTTGCAAGTACCATCTTGTTGAATGGCCTATTCTTAAGCAACTATTTAAGCCTCAAACCATATGTTCACTTTGTCAGGGCAGAGGTTCCATAAAACAAATCGATTAAACGGGTTATAGCGTGTTCGACTTTCCTGGTCGTGAATGATGTCCTGCTGACTGGTTATTGGCCCAGTTCACGCTTTAATTCAGCCAGTTCCGAATCAATCTGTTCTGAACGGGAGGGGGTCAGTGGTGATTCGGTTTCAGCGGGATTCGGTGTGTTTTGTGCCGATGTTGCTGACAGTCCGGCTTGTTCTGTTAATTCCAGCTGCTTGCGTCGGGCTTCTGCTAATCTGGCTTCCAGGGCATGCAGGGTCGTGGTCAAATGCTCGCAGGTCGCGACGGCAGCCCGATGCTGCTGTTCCAGACCGGCTTTCAGATCTTCCACTTCCTGTTTGCGCACCAGCGAATTGCGTGCTTCTGTTTCATCACCCATGCCCAGGGCGTTTTTCGCGGCTTCTTTCCACTGGAAGATCTGACGTTCATAATCATCCAGTTCCTGCTGAATCGCCTGTTCATTCGAAGTTGCGGTTTTCACGCTGCGGTTGGCACCTGCGATCCCCTCTTTCATTTCAGAGATAATCTGTTCGATCTCCTTAACGGGGTCTTCCGCATTATTCAGCAGGTGAGTCAAATTACAGGTAACAATGTCAGTGAGCCGACTGAAATAGCTCATCCCCTCTACTCCGTACTGTTGCATGTGTTAGTGAAAAGAAAGCGATTCTGCTGGCCCGCGGGAGTCAACGCAGATTGCTTTGATCAGGTTCATTTCTTTTTGAGAATCTCTTTATTATATCAGTAACTTAATTTTTTTGAGGACCCGTAACGCCTAACAAGGTTAATTTCTCTCGCAGTTTTTCCCGGGCCAGCCGCAGTCGACTTTTAGCTGTGGCCAGGTTCGTTTCCATCACCTCCGCGACTTCATTCAGTGTCAGTTCTGAATAGTGATGCAGAGTGAATGTTAAACGCTGATCTTCCGGGATTGTTGTCAGCAGTTCATCGACTATCAACGCCAGTTCTTTGACATTGGCTTTCTCTTCCGGTGAGACGACTTCACTGGCCAGGCGGTTGAGTGAATCGTCTTCATCTGCCTGCTTACCTGTATAGGCTTTGATCAAGGCATCATGTGACTGGCGTCGAATATTGTCGATCAGCAGGTTGCGGGCCACCCGGTACATCCAGCCCCGGAAACGTCCCTGCGGCAGATAATCCCATGACTGGTTATAGACGCGCAACAGTGTTTCCTGAGACAGGTCTTCGGAAAGCTGCGAGTCGCGGGTATTTCTGAAAAAAAAACCGATCAGCGGGCCCTGATATTTCTCAACCAGTTCATCAAACGCGCGCAGCTCACCACTCTGAATTCGAATCATCAGTTGATCGTCTTCTGTCATGGTGAAATTCCTGTAAGGAAACCGGCGAATTCTTTCGAACGGGAATGGATCTTAACGCAGCAATCTGCAGTGACTTTCTAATATTGTGATCAGATATCCTGTAGAAATCACCTCTAAACCGCTAACATTCCAGTGTTGGTTCCCATTTGATGGAATTCAACTCTCCAATTCGTAAAAAACATGATTCTCAGTTGAATCAGCAGAAAATCAGGTCGAGTCAGGCGGGATGAAACAGCTTCGATGACGGAAACGGTCAAAATAGAATTGAAATATGGTTTTGACGGCTCATTTCAAAGTGAAATCGATTCCGAGCGTCTGATCCATTATCACCAGGCGCCAGACGGCATTGAAAATGTCGCAGCCCGGATGCAGCAGGTTTTGAACGCTCCGCTCGAATTGCCGCCTCTGGACCTGGCGATTGTACCGGGAGATAAAATCACGATTGCCGTTGATTACCAGGCTCCTGCGGCTGCCGAAATCATTAACGCGGTCTGGGACTATTTCAACGAGTGTGGAATCGAAGCCGGTGATGTGACCATTCTGCAGACTCCTTCAGAATCGAGTGAGTTGCAGGAGAAATTGAAAGCAGCTGTGAACTCCGAACTGCAGGAGCAGGCGTCGTGGGTGATTCATGAACCGGATTCCCAGGAAGCCGTCGGCTATCTGGGGACTTCAGCCGGAGGAGAACGAATTTATCTGTCGCGGCATCTGCTCGAAGCGGATTTCATTTTGCCAATTGAAAAGGTCGGCTTTGATCCCCTGATTGGCTATGCCGGTGGCGGCAGTTCGATCTACCCGGGTTTTTCCACTCAGGAAGCAATTATCAAAAGTCGCGGACAGTCACACCGTGAACTGACTCCAGCCGAAAGTCGTCCCTTGCGACAGTTGATTGATGAGGTTGGCTGGATGCTGGGGCTGCAGTACAGTCTGCAGGTCATCCCCGCAGGTGGACAGTCGGTCGCAGAAATTGTCTTTGGCAGCCTCGAAGCCAGCTTCCGCAAAGCAAAACAGTTACTGGATGAATACTGGAAGCTGGAGCCGGAATACAAATCGGAGATGGTGATCATTGCCGTCGAGGACGGCCCTACCGGTCATCAGTGGAATCAGCTGGGAAGCGTGCTGGAGACTGCCCGTAATCTGGTGACACAGGATGGGCGCATTGTTTTACTGACACAGATCGCAGCCGAGCTCGGCGAAGGGTTGCAGATCCTGTCTCGCTGTCATGAACCGCTGGATGCCATCAAGCCTTTGCGTGACAGCCAACCTGGAGATCTTCTGGCAGCAACACAACTGGCGTTGGCCGGAGACTGGGCACTGATCTGTCTACTCAGTAAAGTCAGTAGCGATGATGTGGAAGATTTATTCGTCATTCCACTGGAGGATGAAGCCGAAGTACACCGACTTCTGCAAACAGACGAGACTGTGTCTGTCATCGCCTCGGCACAGTATGCCTACGGACAATTGAAACAGGAATAATCAGGTGACCGGCAGACTCGCTGATTTTAAGACCGTTTCCTGAACGTCGTAGTCATGCTGGTAAGAAAAGTCGATATCTTTTTCGCGGCGGATAATCTTCGCCATGTCTGCGACATCATCTTTGTAGCGCGTGTAACCTGGGAACGAGATTTCCTGCTGGCCTTTTCGGTATTTACCCTTGGCCTGGGAAAGTGTCAGGCTGGCAGATGGTTTGCCAAACGGTTGCAGATGGAAGGTGCCTTCCGAACCGCAGACCACAATATGACGACGATCGAATCCCTGGACTTCATTGCAACTCGATTTTACCGTAGCCAGTGCCCGTGGATAACTGAAAACTGCCAGCATGTTATCCTGGAGACGGTCGTCAATGTCAGAGGCATGCTGTGCAAACGGCGTGACCTGATCGGGGCGACCCAGAATCTGTACGACCAGATCAATCACATGACAGGCCAGCTCGAACATCATGCCTCCCGGTTGTGGTTCGAGTTGTTTGCGACTGGCGGCATCCATTTTTTTACTGATGACGGTGTGCACTTCAAACGGCTCGCCGAGCCAGCCTTTCTGCAGCAGATCGCGCAGGAGAACAATTCCCGGGTTATATCGATACATATATCCCATCTGCAGCAGCAGGTGTTTCTGCGCTGCCTGATCCAGAATGCGTTTGAAATGCGGCAGAGATAAACCCGCGGGTTTATCCAGGTGAATATGTTTACCGGCTGCAATGCAGATCTCCGCGGTTGGCAGCAGGTCGGGGACCAGGGTCTCGACGGCAACTGCCTGCAGTCCGTCGATGTTGAGTAACTGTTCCTGTGTCAGAAATGGCAAATCTTTATAGACACCCGTTGAAGCAGCATAAGCCCGCAGCTTTTCATCGGGCTCGACAACGCCGACCACTTCGAATTCGTCCGACTGTCGAAATGCCTGCATTTTTCCACCTGCATGCGGATGTCCTACTCCAATCTGCCCTACTTTGATTTTCTTCACGACGGTCTTCCTCACAGGAGATTTCAGGTGTTCCGGATTCGACTTTGATCTCATTTCGCAGTCGGCGGGAATTGATTCTTTGAGCAACGCTGGCCATGACAGGGGGCAGGCAGATGCTTAGAATAGTCAATAGACTTTGATCGTAATCAAACAAGACCGCAAAAACCACTCCTTTTCATCCTGGAAGGAAATCAGATGCCTCGTACACTGGGGATTGCGCTGCTGTTCTGCTGGTTTCTCTCATTACCCTTACAAGCTCATGCTGAGAAACAGCGTCCGAATATTGTCCTGTTTTTTATTGACGACCTGGGTTGGCGCGATGTGGGCTATATGGGGAGTGATTATTTCGAAACGCCTCACATCGATCGACTTGCCGACGAATCGATGAAGTTTACTGCCGCCTATTCAGCGGCACCTAACTGTGCTCCCAGTCGTGCCTGTCTGATGTCAGGTCTTTACACACCCCGGCATGGCGTGTATACGGTGGGGGACCCGGCCCGGGGAAATGACCGTTATCGGAAGCTGATCCCCGCGAAGAATAAAACCGTATTGGATGATCGATTCACAACGATTGCCGAACGACTTTCGCAGGCAGGTTATCGTTGTGCCAGTGTGGGGAAATGGCATTTGGGACCGTCACCACTTTCGCAGGGCTTTCAGGTCAATATCGCTGGCAATAAGACAGGCAGTCCACGAGGCGGTTATTTCAGCCCTTATAACAACCCGCAGTTGAGCGATGGGGAAGAGGGCGAATACCTGACAGATCGACTGACGACGGAAGCCTGTCAGTTCATTAAAGACAATGCACAGTCTCCTTTTTTTCTGTATCTGACACACTACGCGGTTCATACTCCTTTACAGGCTAAAGAGCAGGACGTCGCTTATTTCAAATCCAAACCTGCCGGGAAACTGCATCAGCATGCGACATATGCAGCCATGATTCGCAGTATGGATCAGAGTATCGGCCGTGTGCTGCAAACATTACGGGAGCAGCAGCTTGATCAGAATACCATCATCGTATTTACCTCCGACAACGGCGGATACGGTCCTGCCACCAGCATGCGACCATTACGCGGTTCGAAGGGAATGTTGTATGAGGGGGGAATCCGCGTTCCGCTGCTGATTAAGTGGCCCGGCGTCACACAGCCTGGAAGTGCGTCTGACGAAGCGGTCGTTAATGTCGATCTTTATCCGACCTTTCTGGAAATGACGAACATACCGGTTCCGGAAAGTGCGTTATTAGATGGTAAAAGTCTGGTTTCGCTCCTGAAAGATCCGCAATCTCGACTGGAAGCACGGAGTCTGTTCTGGCACTTTCCCGCTTACCTGCAAAAATATCAGGGCATGCAGCAGCGGTTTCGCACGACGCCTGTTTCCGTGATTCGTCAGGGAGACTGGAAACTGCTGGAGTTTTTTGAAGACGGTCATCAGGAACTCTACAATACGCGGCTCGATATCGGGGAGTCCAGGGAACTGTCGGGGAGTCATCCCGAAAAAGTGGAACAGTTATCACAGGCCCTCCATCGCTGGCAGAAACAGGTTCAGGCGGCGATTCCCTCTGCGTTGAATCCCCAATACAGCCCGGAAGATTGAGAATCAGCATTCAAGGAAAGACGAGATAGAGTATGGAGTGGGACGATATTCTCAGAGATTTTGTGTATCTCTGGGCCGTCATTGATCCGATTGGTTCGATTCCGGTATTCATCGCGGTGACAGCCGGCACAAGCAGAATGGTGCAGCGAAAAATTGCTTACCAGGCAATCATCACCGCCGGTCTGGTCCTGCTGCTGTTCATTGTTGGCGGACAGATTCTGCTGGATCTACTCGAGATTCCGCTGGCTGCGTTTCAGATTGCAGGAGGCCTGGTTCTGTTTCTGTTCGCTTTAACCATGATTTTTGGTGAAAGCAAACCGGAGTCGGAAATTGAAGAGTCCACGCATGTCAGTGCGCATCAGAATAAAGCAGTGTTTCCTCTGGCAATTCCCTCGATTGCATCACCCGGTGCAATGATGGCCGTTGTGCTGATTACTGATAATCATCGGTTTCATATCGGGCAACAACTGATCTCCACGCTAACGATGATTTCGGTTCTCGTCATTACTCTCGGATTTCTATTGCTCGCAGGCAGGATTCAGAAACTGATTGGAGATGCGGGAGCAAGTGTCGTCAGCCGAATTGGCGGGCTGATTCTGGCTTCCGTAGCTGTCGACAGTGTCCTGAGTGGTATCAAATCCTATTTCGAGATCTGAAATGCTGATGCTACAAAAAAAACAGACTCGCTGAAACGAGTCTGTTTAATGTATGAGTGGCTGCTCTGAATATTAATTCAACAGTGTGGGATTAGGATCCCAGCCGGCGACGACGGCATCAGGTGCGAGCACAAAGATTTCCACGCGACGGTTTTTCTGTCGAGCCGAATCGTTCTGGTTAGGCACAACAGGCTGGAACATACTGTAACCGGCGGCTCCCATTCGTTCCTGCTTCACACCGAATTTGGAGAGTGTAAGGACAACTGAGTTGGCCCGGTTGGTTGACAGATGCCAGTTGGTGCGGTGCTGTCGCTGTGTACTGGCTTTCGAAATGGGTTTATCGTCTGTGTGACCCACAACCAGAACATTCAATCGTTTGGCATTCCCGTCATTCATAATGGCGGCAAACTGGTTCAGAATCTCCTGAGCTGCTGGTTTCAGGTTATCGCTACCGGACGCAAACAGAATGTCTGAGTGAAATTTGCTGACGCCTGTATGCGGATCAAATTCGAAATCGGGATATTTGTCTGCCAGTTCCTGAAAGCGACGGGTTGCTTCGCCATCCAGGGGGCTGGGTTGTCCCTTGGCCTTTTTCATCAGGCTGACATACCGCTGCTGCATTTCTGAACGTTCTGCGTTCAGGTTATCGAGCCGCTTATTGGCGATATTCAGGTTGGATTCCAGTGACTGAGCCCGCATGGCCAGTTGATCGCGTTCGTGCTGCAGCGCGTTGGCAGACTGCTGGAACTGATCACGTTGCATTGCCAGTTCGGAGTTCTGATCATACAGCTGCTGCGAGCGGTACATGCTCTGACGCAACTGGGCGTTCGGTCCACGCTGACAGGCTGACTGTGAAATCGTAAATAAACTAACTGCGGTAAGCAGGCATACCCGTACAAGTATGGGCATCTTAAGTGCTCCTTTATCGATCTCTGAATAGAATCACGTTTCCCGGGAGTGTGAATCCAGAGATGCTGAAGCAAACGCATCAGTCAAATACTGAATCATCACACACCCTTGAAAAGCCAAGCTGATTCAAGGAAAGATGAATGGCATAAATCTGTTTTGAATGGGATGGTAGGTTTTTCGAGATGTGATATGCGACTGCATATCCTGTCGTGCCTGGGAATGAGTAAAGTGAAGTGAGAGAGTTTTACTCATTCGGAAGTCGACAGAGGCGGATTTATAATGCGTCTTCTTTTTTCTGCCAAGAGCAACATCACTAAAATTGATTGCTTTTTAAAAGTTTGAAATATCTACAATAACAGCTGGAAAAGTACGCTTTTGGAACACGGGAAATGAAAAAACAGGTGAAACCTGATAACCGTATCAAGCCCCACCTGTTTTGCTGGAGAGTCGTATTTAAAGTAGTCAGCTGCTGAATCGAAGACCTGTTCAGTCCTGCGATTCCAGTTGTTTCAAATCGTCCTGTAACTGTCTGATCGCATCAGCCAGATTCCGCCGGGCAACCAGAGAAGCAGTATTCTGGGTCAGATCAAACTTAAAGTTTTTCAGTGCCCGTTTGGTTTTCTCAATTTTCTCTTTTTTAGAGAGATCCTGATCTCCAAATTCGGAATGACTGGTGTACCAGGTGGGGACACGTTGTGGTTTTGATTCTTTGGTATCAATCGGTTTCAGGGCGATGGCAGCATCGACGTCGCCTGATCGTTCCAGTTCAGCAATCTGCTCCAGTTCCAGTTCATTCTGTTTCTGCTGTTTTTTCAGATTGATTGCATACATGTCCAGGATTTCCTGAAGTGAATGCTTATATGTTCCGGAAATTTCCGAGATAACAGGGCCACCCGCGTATTCGTATTCGCGGTAAACCCAGTAGGGGCCGTCTTTCTGGCTTGCTTTCAGTGAGGCATCCTTTGCCTTCTGGATCTCTGGTAAGAGTAATGCGATCAGTACAGCGATCGTTGCAATCGCTACCATTAGTTCGATTAGTGTAAATCCTCTTCTCATTCCTCTTCTTTTAGATGGTAAGTGGGACACCATCTCTCCTTTTAAAACAGGTTGGCAATATGCTCATCAGACAGCTTCGAGCACATTCTTTGAACGCCCGGAGTTATAAGGGCACTTGTTTAAGAGAATGTTTCTGTTTGATGATTATTGTGAAATACGGAAAAGCGAATCACGTGCCAAACCGATTCTGCGGAACGACTCATACCTGGTGTAAGCTGCTTATCTTGAGACCCGATAACAAGATAAAGCTATTTGGGATATCCCATATTCACGGTATATTATTTTTTGAATCATCAAACTCCCGCAGGCCAACCGGGTATCTGCCCGATTCTTGTGCAATCTAATTCAGCAGAAAACTCGAACATTCCTCCCCTGAGTACCGTATTGAACTCTGTCTGACGGGCGGGGCTGGCAGGTCATTACTGATTCTGGACCACTTTTCCGGCAGCTTGCTGTGTGAGCAGGCAGGATTACTACTGTCTACCTGTGGTTTCGAGTAAGATGCATCCTGATTATTTCAGTTCAGGAAACAACGGGCGCATCAGAATGAATTTATGTATCCTCAAATGAATTGTTTCAGCAGCATGAGGTAACCCACTTGAAGAAAATAGCAGGCTTGATTGTTGCCGGTGTGACGTTAATCGTGGCACTCGTGTATAGCCAGAATCGTCATATTCCCCTGCGGGTTTCCGGTTTCATCGAAGCCGACGATATCAGGCCCGGGTCGCGTGTCGGAGGACGTGTGAAACAGGTGCTGATCGAAGAGGGGCAGTCCGTCTCTCAGGGTGACCTGCTGATTGAACTGGAGCCCTACGATTTACTCGAACGACGAACCGAAGCAATCGCCGGGCTGGCAGAAGTCAAAGCGAAACATGCAGAACTGGTGGCCGGATTCCGCTCAGAAGAAATCGAGGAAGCAGCCGCTAAGGTCGATCAGCTTAAAGCACATCTGTCACTGCTGATCAATGGGCCTCGACAGCAGGAAATTGACTCGGCGGTCGCTGAACTGCATCTGGCAGATTCGGAGTATCGGCTGGCAAAGGCCAAACAGATGCGGATTGAAACGCTCTTCGGTCAGAAATCAGCTTCTGCAGATGAACTGGATACTGCCAATACCGAGATGCAGGTTGCCGCATCTAAAAAAGAAGTCAAACAGAAAACCCTGGATCTCCTGAAAGAGGGAACGCGAAAAGAAGAGATTGATGAGGCCCGGGCACAGTTAAAGCAGGCGGAAGCATCCTGGCAGCTGTTGAAAAATGGAAGTCGCAAGGAAGACATTGAACAGGCGGCCGCCAGTGTCAGAAAAGCGGAAGCATTCCTGCAGACAATTGAAGATCAGATCAAAGAACTGAAAATCTTCGCACCGCTGGATGGAACCATTGAAGCAGTCACCCTGCAACCCGGTGATCTGGTGGGCAGCAACGTCCCCGTGGTTTCGATCCTGGACTGGAATGAACTGTGGGTACGCTGTTACGTACCGGAAAATCATCTGGATATCAAAGTCGATCAGGAGGTCGATGTCACGATCGACAGCTATCCCCACAAAATCTTTAAAGGACGCGTCAGCTTTGTGTCCCGCCAGGCAGAGTTTGTACCCCGTAATGTGCAGACCCCCGAAGAACGTTCCAAACAGGTATTTCGCATCAAAGTCCGTATCAAAGATAAAGACAAACTGCTCCGTCCCGGTATGGCCGCCGATGTCTGGCTGCATGGGAAGGAATAGATTGCATGACCACAGTCATTGAAGTGAATCAGCTGTCGCGCGATTTCGGCTCTTTGAAAGCCGTCGATCAGGTCAGCTTTACTGTTCAACGCGGTGCCATCTTCGGTTTACTGGGGCCCAACGGCAGTGGAAAATCGACGATTATCCGCATGCTGTGCGGTGTGCTGGAGCCAACGGGCGGGTCGGCGCAGGTTCTGGGATATGATGTGGCCGAAGACGCTGAATTGATCAAGCGACACATCGGCTATATGTCACAGAGCTTCAGTCTGTATACGGATCTGAGCGTACGGGAAAACATTGAATTTTATGGACGCATCTATGGTCTCAGTCCTGAAAAACTGGAGCAGCGCTTTCAGGAAATCATCGAGCTGACTTCATTGCAGGATCGGCTGGATCAGCTGGCCGGGAACCTGTCGGGGGGCTGGAAGCAGCGGCTGGCACTGGGGTGTGCGTTGATTCACGAACCGCAGGTCGTATTTCTGGATGAACCGACGGCTGGAATCGACCCGGTGGCCCGTCGCGATCTCTGGGATCTGCTGTTCCAGCTCGCCGGGCAGGGGGTGACACTCTTTGTCACGACCCACTATATGGATGAAGCAGAACGCTGCAGCGATGTGGGGTATATTTATAACTCACAACTGATCGTCTGTGGTAAACCGAATGAACTCAAACAATTACCGACCGTGACCCCGGAAGGAACCGCCCGTTGGGAAATTGAAACAGAAAATCCCGCCATGCTGCTCTCGACGTTTCGGGAAATGCAGGGGGTAAGAGATGCGACTTTGTTTGGTCAGACGATTCATGTGCTCGCCGATCAGAGTCTGTCCGAAGAGGATTTCATCAGTCAGGTAACAGACAATCCAGAAACAGTTCAGGTCAGGCACATCACGCCTTCCCTGGAAGATGTGTTTGTCACCTTGAGTCGGGCAGAAGAACTGAATCATCAGGGTGCCAGTATTCCCACGACGGTAACAGCGAGTCAGCAACAGCCTGAAGTCGAAACGGAACCTCCGGATCGCGCGAAGCAGGAATCGTTGCCGGAACAGAAACCGCCTCTGAAGCGTCCTGCTGCGGAACCGATGACGCCGGGAATATTGGCAGGGTTCTGGGCAATTCTGGTTAAGGAATTTTCGCATGTCCGCCGCGAGCCGTCGACACTGCTGTTTGTCTTCGCGGTTCCTGTTCTGCAGACGCTGATTTTTGGATTTGCCATCGACACCCAGATCGAAAATATTCCAACGGTGATCTTCAATCTGGATGGCCGCGCCAGTTCGCGCGAACTTCAGGATGCGTTTGCCAATACGCGCACATTTCAGATTATAGACCGCGTTTTTAACCATGAAGATTTTCGCAATGCGTTCGAGTCCGGGCGAGCCAAAGTGGGGGTGACGATTCCCCCTGATTACTCTGATCGCCTGTTAAAAGGGGAGCAGGTCTCGGTCCAGGTGCTGATTGACGGAAGTGATTCCCAGGTCGCAACGACGGCACTGAATGCTTCGAATCTGCTGGGGTTCAATCTCTCGACCAGCATGACAAAAAGTTTTGCAGAGAACCTGAATGTCGTACCGGCCCGCGACGCTGACGGACAGGCGGCTCTACCCATCGAGATCAGGCCACGACTGTTATATAACCCGGATCTGGACAGCTCGCATTTTTTTGTTCCCGGGCTGGTTGGAATTATTCTGCAGCTGGTGACACTGTTTCTGACTTCGTTTGCGATTGTCCGGGAGCGGGAACTGGGAACACTGGAGCAACTGTTTGTGACACCGGTCAGTAAGTCCGGACTGTTGCTGGGAAAGCTGGCACCTTACGCTCTGATCGGATTCATTGAAACACTGATTGTGCTCACATTAATGGTCTTTTTCTTTGGCGTCCCCATACACGGTAACCTCTGGGAACTCCTGATGCTGGCGCTATTGTTTCTGATTTGCGGCCTGGGGCTGGGTATGCTGGTCTCCACAATCGCCAGAACTCAGCTGCAGGCGATTCAGTTTGCCTTTCTGATCATGCTTCCCTCTGTTCTGCTGTCGGGCTTCATGTTCCCTCGATCTCAGATGCCTCTCCCCATTTATCTGGTGACATTCATGATTCCAGTGACTTACTTCCTGGAGATTCTCAGAGGTATTGTCCTGCGAGGGGCTGACCTGACTGATCTGTTGCCTTATGTCTTTGGGCTCAGTCTCTGCTGCATCGCGATTATTGGAATCAGTCTGAAGAGATTCCAAAAGCAGCTCTCTTAACTGCTGCTGAGAATTGGTCTGTCATCTTCTTTTCGCTAGGATAGGAGAACGTGTGCCGAACTTGATGGCATCGGGCCAGGCGATCTTCGCTGAACCGGAAGCTGCCTCCCACTTGATTTCACCGTTCAGGAGTTCTGACAGTATGAGACTTTGTCGCTATCAATTTGAAAATCAAACCTGCTGTGGTTTCTACTCGGAAGATACCATCATCCCTTTCGCGGCAGCCGCGGAGCTGGCAGGAGTTCTTCTGGATGAATCAGAGGGACTGCTTCCGTTTCTGCCTGGCGGCGCGCAACGGGATTTGGTCCTGGCCGTCGAAACCCAGCTCAAGCAGTCTATGGATGAAGAACTGTTTCCCATTTCGATTCAGACCGATGAGGTACAGTTGCTGGTTCCCGTTCCCGAACCTTCCAAGTTGTTACTGCTGGCCGGCAACTATTCCAAGCATATTGAAGAAGGGGGAGGGAAAGCGGAAGAACGGCAGAAAACCTTCCCTTATGTATTTATGAAACCGCCTCTGACAACGCTCACGCATCCAGGGCAGCCGGTCAAAATTCCGGAAGTCTCTCCCGATTACATCGACTGGGAACTCGAACTCGGAATCGTGATTGGAAAACCCTGCAAAGGTGTTTCAGAAGCGGAAGCGCTCGACTATGTTGCCGGCTACACCGTGATCAACGACATCTCTGACCGAAAATTTCGACCTAATCCAGGACGAACGCTGCGCGAAAAAGATACCTTCTTCGACTGGCAGCATGGGAAGTGGCACGATACGTTCTGCCCGATGGGCCCCTGTGTCACTCCCGCAGATGATATTCCGGACCCGCAAACTCTGAAGATGAAACTGTCCGTTAATGGGAATGTGGAACAGGACGCATCTACGGCTGAGATGATCTTCCCGGTTGCGGCGATCATCGAATTTATCTCCAGTTTTGTACAACTCGAACCCGGCGATGTGATTTCGACGGGAACTCCGAGTGGCGTCGGTGCCTCGAAGAATAAGTTTCTGAAAAACGGCGATAAGATGAAAGCAGAAATTGAACAGATCGGAGTTTTAATCAGTCCGGTAGTTTAAAGCGAAACAAGTAAATTTACACTGATGATCTGTTTGTTCAGATTTACTGAAGTGTGGTCGTTGAACGGCTTTGTTGTTCTCTTTTCGACCACACTTTTTTCGTTTCTACAACAGTTCAACTCTGCATTCTTTTGCAGAATGAAGTGAAAAATACGCGAAACTCTGCAGTTTCATGCGATTTAAGTCCTTTAAACTCAAATTCCCTACGATTGGCACACCTCTTGCGTCTTACCTGAAATAGAAACGAAAATTGAAACATCGTTGGTTGTCGGATTTATTCAATCGGGGGTAAATCCGACAACAGGTTCTTATCAAGGAGACAAGACCATGAAACGTGCACTGACCATCGCCACGCTGGCATGTAGTGTTTTATTTATAGGTGCCATCGAAACTTCTGAAGCAAGACCACCAGCCTGGAAGCAGGCGAGAAGAAGCTACAATCATTTCCAGCGCGACTATAATCGCGCACGAAGAAGTTACAGACACAGCTACAATAGATATCGAAATAACTATCGGCGTTATAATCGTGGATATCACCGTGGATACAACAACTACTATCGCGGATATAACAACTACTACCGTGGTGGATATTACACACCCGGTTTTGGATTCTACTATGGATTCTAATCCATGTTTTTTAATAGATCCGCCACGATCAGGTATTAGCTGATCTTGTCGGGCCGGTTCCTCTCAGCAGGTTCACGCAGGCAATTTTTCACAAGTCTCTTATTCTTATGGTTCGGCCCGACCGTTTGAGTGAGAGACTTGTTTTTTTATTTCATTTCTCATCGGCAGATCCTGCCGGAAACCTGTTTTTCACTGACGTCAGAATGATCTCAACTGACGCGACTTTGAGACGGTTTTCAAAGCTTTCCCAGGAACTCAAAATCCAGTCGCATTGTTAACTCGTTCAACTTTATGGAGTTAAGGAACATTCACCCCAAAGATCTGTTTCTGGCACGCTTATAGCGATTCTTTTAATTACGGCAGACGGAGAAACAGAGGATGAATGATGGAATCTCAACCGTACTGCATTCGAGTGACAGAGAATCAGAGAGGACGCTTATTAAATCTCTGTGGCACTCTTTTATGGTTCATTTTTCCAAGGAGCGAAACAATGCGAAACACATCAGATACGGTTGACCAGGCTCGATCAACACCAAACAGAAAGCGAAAAGGGCTGAAACTGGCAGTTTGTATGGGACTGGTTCTGGGGGGAGCACTGTTAGTGATGCCATCTCAACAGGCAGACGCCGGTTATGGCTGCTACTCAGGCTACGGTTACGGAAGCGGATACGGTTATGGTAGCTATGGCTACAGCCGCGGCTATTCTTACCCTTCCTATGGGACCGGCGGTTTCTACTACAGTAGTCCTTCCTTCGGGATCGGGATTTACAGTGGAGGCTATGGCTACGGACGTGGTGGCTATTATGGTGGTTATCGAGGCGGTTACCGCAGCGGATACCGAGGTGGACATGGTCACCATGGACATCACGGTCATCATGGACATCACTAATACGAGCTGATCCCCAAGGGGGGAACTCACACTCGAAGGACGCTTGAAATAGTCGTCCACCAGGCTCTGTTTTCAAGAACAGAGCCTTTTTTTGTAGATGTCTGGAACCTAAGTCAGTTTCTGGTGTCAGATACTGCAGGATTGGAAAGGATCAAGAACGGCTGATGTATATGGCTCTTCACCCTCCAAAAACCTGATTTCGGCAGGTTCAGGGACGGAAATCTGTACGAGAGCTGATAAAAAGATTCAAATCCAGCTTCCGAAAGGCTTTAAAAGGGAGAACCGCCTCGCTAAAATACGCTTTCCCATCCGGGACAGGCACCCCTAGCTCAATTGGATAGAGCATCGGTTTACGAAACCGAAGGTTGCAGGTTCGAACCCTGCGGGGTGTACTAGACTTACATCAAATGGCCCCCTCGAATGTACCCAGGTACAATCCAGGGGGTTTTTTTGATTTCAGGTTCCGTCCTAAGGAATCAAACAATGCTTTACCAGGATATTCTTTCTCGTCTAGAGGCTTGTCTGGAGTCGAATAATATAGAGACGTTCATCGCAGAATGCCTTTCGAATCCGCTCCCGATTTCTCCCTGGTCTCTGTGGACGCTCTGCTCTCTCGTAAAACACCGGCAACGTCAGGAATTCGTTCTGCATATTGTTCGCGATAAGCTGAGCGGATATCCAAATGCTCTTGCTGAAGCCGGAGCATTTGGCCATCCTCATATCAAACGAACTGGTCTGGTACCAGCCAACACAGACTGGGAGTACGATTATCAAGGTAGATGTTGTCGTCTGACCAACCGCATCACAGGCGAATTGATTGACGTCAACTTCTATGACGAGACAGCGGATTGGTTCAACGGATACTATTATGAATGGTACCTGAAATCTCTCAAAGAACCCGAGATTTGGGAACGACGGGTTATCGAACTCCATCCTTCTCTGGAAACGGTGGCTCTTGCTTTTCAGGGCCTGTTGGATATTGGCTTGCTTGAAAAACATCCAGGATACGAAATAGTCGTAGTACGTCTGGGGTTTGACTCCAATGAGTTACTGTGTTTACTCGAACACTTTGAAGAAGCGGCATCCGATCAACTCCATAAAAAATTGGCAGCTGCCTTCGGTGACTGGAGATTACTCATCAAGGGAGAAGCCTCCCGTCCAGATGTCTCAGATGCGTTTACCAAGAATCAGCTCGATCGCGAGCAAGATCTGATCCAGTTTTTTGAACGCGATGATCAACAGAGGTTAGCACTTCGAAGCCTTTTTGAAATGGAAAGTCCCAGGAGATATGAAATTCTTCGCCAGGCTTTAAGATTACCCCCGTCAGGCACAGTATCAGCTGCATTGGACATCCTTTTAGAGATGGAGAATGGGGCCTGGTGTAACGAAGTTTGGAGTCTGCTAGATAGAACTGATCCTGATGGAGAAATCCCTCACCCACACACTTGGTATACGTGTTTAGAATACCTGACTCTGCACTCTTCAGATCGTGAAAGCATTCAACAAAAACTGCGCATGATCTCTGGTCATGCAATCGGTGATGCTGCCATTCTTGCTCTGAAATACTTTCCTGAAGACTCATTAGGACTATTCCGCAGAGCGTTGTGCTCGATGATTCCCGATAATCGGATCATAGCTGCTTCGGCGTTAGCATTGATCGATCAGCCCTGGAGCCACGAAGAATTACTTGCAGTACTTCGTAATTCAGATGACCAGGAGATGACTGCCGAGTGCCGGGCGGCACTACGTGAGATTCCCCGACCCGAGCTCCATAAGATTGCGGATGAGTGGGAGTCCCAGAATTCTCATAAAACTGAAACCGGTGACTGGATTTCAATGGAAGAAGCAGCTCTCCGAAGAGCTCAGGATCTCGGAGTCGAAATGGAGTCTTTGCATGATCGGGTTCTTCCTTTACGAGCCATAATACCACCTGTACCGCCCAACTCATGATGAAGTTTCAGTATCTGACTCCTGCCGATTTATACGTTTTAAACTAAAACTATGGTATGGTACAAGCAGCCGCATCAACTTACCTCTCTCATTCAGACTGCTCTGAAACAGGTGGCCACCATCGATCGTGAATAAATGATGAATCGAGCAGAAAGGACTTGAAAACTGCTTCATCGACTACTAGCTTGTGTCCTGATTTAATGCGAATTTGCTCTGAAGGAGTTGGTGCTTTTCAGTTTGTTGCAGTCAGGTCATTCACTCAGATCCTGAGTTTTATTAACCCTAGGCTGCCGTTACATATCTTGAGTTCACGGGCTGGTGATGTGCTTCATATAAAGTTCTACTCTGTCATACTGCTGGTTCTGGCTTGCAGCACTTCGCCTGTTCTGGCGCAGCAAAATCAGCAGAAGCCTCTCTTCAGAGCCCATGCCCATAACGACTACAGACAGAAACGCCCGCTGCAGGATGCATTGAAAAACGGCTTCTGGTCTGTGGAAGCAGATATTTTTCTCGTCGATGGAGAATTACTCGTGGGACACAGTCGCGAGGAGCTTTCAAAAGATCGCACGCTCCGGAAGTTATATCTCGATCCGCTGAAGATCTATTTTCAGGAGAACGTACAGAAACCTGATACAAAGTCTCCGCCATTTACTCTGTTGATCGATATTAAAACTGATGGCGAGGACGTATATCAGGTTTTGCGTAAACAACTGCAGGCATATGAAGATCTCCTCGATACTTATCAGGATGGAGAAACAACTCGTCATTCTGTGCAGGTTGTGATCTCAGGAGATCGACCTGTTAAAATGATCGAAGCCGACAACCCGCGATATGTTGGAATAGACGGTCGGTTGAGTGATCTGGATTCACAAAAACCGCCTCATCTGATGCCGCTGATCAGCGACCGCTGGACATCACATTTTCAATATCGAGGGAAAGGGAAAATGTCTGATGCGGAACGCACAAAATTGCGGGAGATTGTCAGTCAGGCACATGCAGCAGGGCGCAGGGTGCGTTTCTGGGCGACGCCGGAATCTGAAGAACTCTGGCAGGAACTGGTTGCCGCGGGAGTGGATCACATCAATACTGACAAGCTTAAAAAGCTGCATGATTTTCTGAGCCTGCAGGCGAATGATTGACCTCGAACGCCTCAATAAAAATTTCGTGAGTTGCCCGCTGTCTTTGGAAAACCCTGTTTCTACTTCATCCTAATGTGGTAGACCGTGACAGCATTCATAAACGGCAGGGACTTTCTGTCATTCATCATCCTGCTGGTTGAGCAAGATTTTGCAGGCGAGGGCAAATTCTTGCAGGCTTGAAACTTCGACTCAGAGCTCGGTATTGACCGTTCCGGACGTTGGTAAGGAACGGTTTATTGCCAGTGAGCGTGATGTAACCGGGTCTGTTTTCATCACTTCCGCTCAACGGATTCTTTATAAAAAAGTGCTGCAGCATTGGAGGGTAGGTAGATTCCCTATTCCAGACCTAAGTAGATTTACTTCTCTTTCAGTGCTGGTATGACGTTTGCGTATCACTTAATCATCGCGGTCAGGAATAATCATAAATACCTGAAATGAAAGGAAGGTGTTCACATGAAAGCGCTCACTTTTAAAATTTTGACCGTTGCTGCAGTATTGGGAATCAGCCCCCTCTTCTTATCAGCACAAGTTCAGGCTGACGATGCTGGTGCAGCCAGCAAGGTGTTGCCCGATCAGACCGTTACTCAAATCGATCCGGTAGTACGTGCAGGAACAGCGCATCTGAATATTGATGACGCAACCCGTGCGCAATATCGTTACCACAATGGTCGCTGGTGGTTTCTGACCAAACAGGGACAATGGCTGGTCGATCATAACGGGATGTGGAAACCGTTTGATCCGATGACTTTCGACAATTCGGATCAAACCATGAGCGCACAAAATGGAAACAGTGGCTCAAACCAGGCCTACACAGGCAGCTATTACAATGGGACTCAGTATATTGGGACTCGTTCTCATGCACATGGCCACCATGATTTCTCCGGAATTCATTATGGTCACTGGGGTACCGGATTTAGTAAAGGCCACAATTAACAACTGGATGCCACTGGCAAAATAACTGGCTACTTGAAATAGCAGGCACTACAGCAAACCAGATCAGCAAATTCTGATCAGGTTTACACCGCGATGAAGGCAGATCGGCAAATTTTTCAGCTGATCTGCCTTTTTTGCTGCGCGGGGCGATATTGGTCTCTCGCAACTCAAAAGTGCCCTCTTTGGGAAAAAGGGTCGGTTCCGTCCCTTACTCTAAAGTACATCACATTTTAAGGTAGCGTCTTCTGGACGATGATTCTCGGTTTAAATGCCCCTGAAGAGACAATCGGAAAACGGGATACGATCTCATTCAAAATTCAGTGATTGCTGCAAACCGTTGCATGAATTCAGCGGTTTTTTCTAATATGAACGCAGTTTTTGGCGTAGTAAGTGAATGGCGATGCCTTTGTCTGGTTTATATGATTGGAACAGCAAGGTATTCCTGTTATTGACTAATCAACTCTGGTTACACTCCCTGCAAGCAATGATGGATTTTTATGTCACTGAAAACCCGCGCGCTCGCCCTGGTCATCATGATAATTGCGATTCCGATTGTCATGTGGCTGATTCTTCCCACGTTACCCTCACTGGGACAACCTGCAGAAATCTTTTCGGGGGGGACAACGTATCCTGCTTCGCCTGTGAAGTTTGAGCGGGCAGTGGTCGGCGGAGAGCCTATGGGTTTACCGCTGATTACGAATGTGCAGATTCTGGATTTCGATGGCGATGGTCAGAACGAAATCATCGGCTGTGATTCCGGTCGAGGCAGTGTTTCCCTGTTTAAAAAAGAGGGACCAGCCTCCTGGAAGGAAGAAGTTCTGCTGATTGACCTGGCCGCACCGGGCCATGTAACCGTCGTTGATATCGATGCCGATGGCGATCAGGATATCATCGTTTCAATTCTTGGAAATCTCATGCCCGATGATCGAGTGATTGGTCGCGTGGAGCTCTACGAACGAGAGGGAGACGGTTATAAAAAACACGTGATCCTGAATGATGTCCGACGTGTGGCGGATGTGCAGCCTGGTGACTTCGACGGTGATGGTGATCTCGATCTGGCAGTGGCCGTATTTGGATATAATCGTGGTTCCGTTTTGTGGCTGGAGAATCGGGGAGACCTGCAGTTTCGAGATCATGAACTCTTAAATGCCCCTGGTACCATTCATGTCCCTGTCGCTGATTACGATGGCGATGGTGATCTGGATATCGCTGCCATTGTCACTCAGGATGAAGAAGAGCTCTGGGGATTTGAAAACCTGGGAAATGGTGAGTTCAAAAAAAGGCGACTCTGGTTCACAATCAATCTCGACCTGGGAGGGGCAGGCCTGATTCATGCCGACCTCGATCAGGATGGTGACGAAGATCTGATTCTACCAGCCGGTGATAACCTGGAAGACCTCGACGCCTATCCGCAACCTTATCACGGCTGCCTGTGGTTTGAGAATAAAGGTAACTGGGAATTTGAAACCCATCGCATTTCGGATCTGGGGGGGACTTACGCTGCGGATACAGGTGATTTTGATGGAGATGGCGATCTGGATGTTGTGCTGGTAAGTATGACCAACGACTGGTACGACCCTAAGACAGCCAGTATTGTCTGGCTGGAAAACGACGGGAAACAGGGTTTTAAAACCTGGCAGATTGACAGTAACCCTATCCATCTCGTCACAGTTGCAGCCGGGGATCTCAACGGAGATGGCAGAGATGACATGGTCGCAGGTGGATTGAATTTACGCAAACCATTTCAAAGAATAGGTCGAATCACCGCCTGGTTGAATCTTCAGGAGGACAAACCATGATCCAGCTGATTCGTCTCCTTCTGATACTTCTGCTAGTAGAACTGGGATATAGTGGCTATCTCATTGCAGATCGACTGGCTCGTCCTCTGCCAGTGCTCCCTGATGCAGAAAATCTCGATCCATTACTGATGTCGGATTTTCAGGAACTGGCAAAGCAGGCAGAAACTGGTTCCAGTAAGGAATGGTTACGCCTGGGGCAGGCATTTCTCGGACAGGGATTTTACAGCTATGCCGAAAACTGTTTTCAACAGGCGAGGCAGATGGATCCCAGCGATGCGTTAGCCCAGGCCAGTTATGCCTTTTGCCTGGACAGAACGGGGCGCATGGAGGCCAGTACGCGCGAATATGAAAAACTGGAAGCATTCAGTGGTGAGACAGACGAACCGTTTGCGAATCGCCGACACTATTTGTATGCGATAGGCCGGAATTATCTGCGTGAAGAAAATGCGGAGAAAGCAGAAGAAGTGTTTCGTCAGAATAAAGCATTTCCACCGGCAGCTTATCAACTGGCGAAATTACTGGTTCGTTCAGGTCGAGTTGATGAAGCACTCCCCATAATTGATTGGAATCTGGAAAAAACTCCTAATTCACTTGTCTTCAACCAACTGCAGGCGCAGGCTCTTGAGTCGCTGGGACGTATGGAAGAGGCAAAGCAGGCCAGGGACCATGTGGAACACGCGCTAAGTATGATTGAGCTGCATTTTAATACCGCCTTTCTGCGACCCTACAGTATACGTCATGGCATTCAGAAAGAAGTCGAGGACTATAATCAAATGCTGGGACGCAATGATATGGATCACCTTGCTCAGAAATTAGATGCATTACTGGAGAAATTGAATGCACGCCTTCCCCAGTACCAGGCGACATTGATCAGCATGCTGGAAGTGCAGTACCAGCGAAAAAATCCGGAACAGATGCTGCAGTTGATTCAAAAATTAAAGAAGTACGGTATTGTCAATGCAGAGACAATCCAGTTCGAAGCCGGCGCTTACATCCTTAAAGAAGATCTTGATAAAGCAGTTCCTTTATTGGAGAGAATGTTGGAGATGACGCCTACGATTGAAGTGCATCAGACTCTGTCAAATTATTACGAGCAGCAGAATAATCTGGAGAAACGCGATTACCACCAGGCGAAAATGGCGCTGTTGTATGCTATGATCAATTTCCGAAATAACCAGTTACAACGCGCTGAAGAAGCCATCGAGAAATCGGCGGAACTGAATTCTCAGGATCCCCAGACATGGTTCTATGTTGCAGAAATTAAACGTCTGCTCGGTAATCAATCAGCTGCAATAGAAGCTTATCAGAAGTGCCTCAAGCTAAACCCGAATCATGGTCGGGCGATCAGAGAACTGAAATTGCTTGAAAAATCATCCAACCCCTAACGTGGGACTCAGCGGTTCAGCAAATTACGAACGCTGACAGACAATGCTGCAGTCTGTTTTCCGCTGTGCATGAAGCAATTTCGATTGGATGAATTTAAAAAACACAGGCGACTCATCAACAGTGTGATGAGTCGCCTGTTTTATTGAGAGCACAAAAGAATCAGTTTCGTTCAGATTATGTCCCGTTTTAAGATCGCGTCTTCAGGTCCATTGGAACCGGGTAGATTCGCTAGAGAGACGCGATGGTTAAGCCTGAGAGACTTTAAAATTCTCCCACGACTTCACCCCCGTTACGGGTAACCAGTTTATGATAAGTGGTATTGGAACCGCCGCTACTCATATTTTCGCTGACGAAACGAACGCGTCCATCTGTAAAGAGCATGTGCACTCCGCCGACGTGTGAACTGGCTGCGCACCAGTCATCTCCCCAGCTTGCTGCAGAGCCATTGATCAGATAAGTGGTGTTGCCACCGCCGAAGTTGGTGACATCATAATGCAGTACACCAGGATGCCAGGTTGAGGTGGAAGATGTATATCGAGGGCCGATCCATAATCCACCCTGCCAGTTACAGGCCGTTCCGCCACAGTTGGTTGAGTTGGCACCATCGTTCTGGGTGGTACGCTCAGAAACTAAAACGGTGTTACTGGTACCATCCGTGATGTCACGGATTCTCGTAGCGGAATTACCATACAGAATTCCGTTGCTGGTTGTGGCTGCTGCCGTTCCGTGACTGCCAAGGTAGTTCGATTTTCCGAAACTGCTCTTATCGGTATTCACACCACCCATCGGGTCTGAAGGACAGATGTAAGCAGGCAGAACCGTTTTTGCCAGATCTGAAGCATTGATGCTCCAGTGTTGACCAAACTGGTTGGTCTGTGTTGACAATTGATTGTACAGAGGCGCCTGATCCATGAAGGGAAGAATGAATCCACCCCAGCCCAATCCATTGTTGTTTGCACTCTGCGAAGCTGTTTTGGAGCTTGTGAAATCGAGCTCATTATCAATAAAGCCGGGGGGGAAGACACGGTGTGTCTCATGGTAGTTGTGCAGAGCGAGGCCAATCTGCTTCAGATTGTTTTTACATGTACTGCGACGGGCAGCTTCGCGTGCCTGCTGCACCGCTGGCAGCAGCAGCGCAATTAAAATGGCAATGATGGCGATGACCACCAGTAGCTCAATCAGCGTGAATCCACGCTGCCAGACAACGCGTAATCGGGATGGTAGACGTTTCATGATCTGTACCTTCTATGAAATGAATAAAGATAAATAGTGATCAAGTAATAATGTCTGATTAGACAGGATTTGCTTCGCAGCCAGAAATAAGAAATGCAATTCTTAACGAGATCTGTGCCATCGAAAAGAATGATTAGCGGGTCAGATATTTTCTTTATATTGCCTGAAGCATCATCGGGAATTCTAGGAGAACTCAAGACAGATCATCCAGTGAACAAAGCGTGAAATCGTTCTGCTTCGTTTGTATTTCGCTGGTAGAATTGTGTTAACAGGAATAATCCGATGAAAAAATCTTGCTTTGACTGGATTGTCTTGAATAGACACTTATTACTCTTAGAAAAGAAATGAAAACTAAACAAAGCTAATAAAACGTGCTTTTAAAAGCAAAAGCCCGATCACTTCGGAATGAGGTGATCGGGCTTCTTTGTTACTTAGAGAATTCGCAGTGAGCGAAGTTGATTAAAACTCGCCAACGATTTCTCCTTTGTTGGGTGTGACCAGTGCCAGGTAAGTGCCCAGGTTGATGTTCTCAGAGAGGAAGCGAACACTGCCGTCGCCAAGAACGATATGAATTCCACCTTCATGGCTGCTGGATGCAATCCAGGCACTGCCCCAGGTTGCCGACGAGCCATTAATGTTATAGGTAGTGCTTCCACCGCCACTGCTGCCAACATCCAGTGAGGAAACTCCGGGGTGCCATGTAACAGCACTTCCAATCAGCCGAGGACCAATCCAGAGACCGCCACTCCAGGAACAGGCAGAACCACCACAGTTTGTTGCTCCACCACCATCATTTTCTGTAGTACGTTCCACAACAAATATTGTGTTGGAACTACCATCGGTGATGGTCTTCATTCTGGTTGTTGAATTTGCATACATTACGGCATTACGTCCATTAGCACCGGTGGCAGAACTGGCCAGGTAATTAGATTTTCCAAAGCCGTTCATGTCAGTGTTTACGCCTCCCATCGGGTCGGTTGGACAGATAAAAGCCGGTAATACTGTTTTTGCAGCTGCAATAGCATCACTGGTGCTGCCGCTGCCATCATGGTTGGAATCCATCCAGTTATAGGCGAAGCCGCCTGTCTGTGTTCCAATCAGGTTGTATAACGGTGCCTGATCCATGAAGGGTAGAATCATGGTACCCCAGCCCAGAGCGTTCAGATTGCTCGAAGCATCTACGGGACTGTTAAGGGCAGGGTTATTGTCGATGTAACCCGGCGGGAAAATAGTATGTGTTTCATGGTAGTTGTGTAGTGCCAGTCCGATCTGCTTCATGTTGTTTTTACATGTGCTGCGACGGGCTGCTTCACGTGCCTGTTGAACTGCCGGCAAGAGCAGTGCAATCAGGATTGCAATGATGGCGATCACTACCAGAAGTTCAATTAGTGTGAAACCGAACTTGAAAAAGAATGTGCCTTTACTTTTAACTCGTCTCATCAGAATCTTTACCTCCAGAATAAGAAAATGAACTGGTAATTGAAGTGGAAAAAGAACGAAATAAAAATTCGAACTAATCTAGCCCGTGAAACATTGAGTCTAATGTCGTGTTAAGTTTTAAAAGCGGCGGGACAGTACTATAAACGCGTCTTTCAATAATCTGTGCAAAGCGACGGGTAGCAGACTTTACGGTTAATTCGGATTGAGGATTTTAAAGGTGGGCCCGAACACATCTATTATTGTCGAAGTATCAGTGGAATATAACCGGAAAACGTGTTGGATTTGAGTTGTTGTAATAGAAAATCGCGCACTAATTCAGAGACGGGTTCTTACGTATACGTGGTGTGTACACTGAAGGTAGTGATGGTTGTGTTAAGATGATACGAATTGCCACCCCGGTCTTACGAAAGTTAATTTATTTACTTGGATTCCAGCTGAAAATCGAAGGTATTTGCACCTTCTTTTACATCTGCGGATAGGGTGGTTTGATCGTTGTATTTAGCAGGAATCGGGTCTTTATAGACCTGTCCGGGAGGAGTTGGATTTTCCTGTGGTGTAATAATGCTGACGGTATGCTTTCCGATCACTGCACCTTTGGTTTCAGCCAGATAACCCAGTTCATAGTTGCCGGCTTCATCAGTACGAGCGATGGAAGGTCGACCATTCTCCGGGCTGAAAGTGACTGTTACATTTGCCAGCGGTTGACCATCCATTGTCACCACACCAGTCACTGTACCCAGATCTGGTTGGTCACTCCCTCCGCTGTCGCCACATCCCGTAGCAATACACAAAGAAATTATTGAAAGACACACGACTTCGAACGACTTGAGCAACTTCATTTTGACTCCTGGTACAATATAAAACAGCCGCAATCCAGAAAAGCAGATTGCTATAATTAAGAATTGAATCAGCAAATCATACCCATCTGTCTGTCTTGATGTCAAACTCATCAGAGACAGTGCTCCGCGACTTTCGACTGTTAGAATTGAAAAGCAGACTCATAAAACGTTAAAAGATATACAGTGTTCATTTACTTAAGATCTGTTAGAAACAGCACTGATAATAACAGCGATCAGTCAATCAAATCAGCATTCGTTCTTTAGTCGAATACAACAGAATACTTAATCGAGAAGGAGTTGCCTGATGCAGGTCTGGGTTGATGCAGATGCCTGTCCGGCAGAAATCAAAGAACTGCTTTTTCGCGCTGCGAAGCGAACGCAGATCAAAGTCACGCTGGTAGCGAATCAACCGATGCGCATCCCACGCTCCGCGTATATTGACAGCCTGCTGGTCCCTCCGGGATTAAATGTGGCAGATCAGCGCATTGTTGAACTCACGGAAGCGGGAGATCTTGTCGTGACAGCAGATATCCCGCTGGCTGCACAGGTTGTCGAGCAAGGCGGGCTGGCACTCAATCCGCGGGGCACACTCTACACTGCTGAAAACGTTGGACAGCGACTTGCGGTTCGTGATCTGATGGACGACCTGCGGGGGGAAGGGCAGATCACAGGAGGCCCGGCCAACTTCAATGCCAAAGATCGTCAGGCTTTCGCCAATCAACTCGATCGCTGGTTAACTGCTGCCAGCAAAAAACGCCCGAAAGGCTGACCTTCCGGGCGTTGGCTGTCTCGAATTGAATCAGACTCAAATCATCTTCGTAATGTGATAATGCTGATCTTCGGAAATATCGACTTCGGCCAGATCGCCGGCCCGCTCGATCATTCGTTTGCAGTCGGCGTTCAGATTTCGCAGATGCAGACATTTACCTTCCTGGCGATAACGTTCGGCAATTTTGTTAATCGCTTCAATTGCCGACTGATCGTAAACGCGCGAGAAGTAAAAATCGATGGCAACAATCGGCGGATCATTTACCGGATCCAGCAGTTCGCGAAAACTGCTGACCGAAGCAAAGAACAGCGGTCCATGCAACTGATACACTTTTTTGTCGTCGTCTTCAAAATGAATGTCAGCCATCATATGTGTGGCATGATGCCAGGCGAAGATTAACGCCTGCACAACGATTCCCAGCAAAACAGCGACAGCCAGATTGTGGAACAGCACCGTATAGCCGGCAACCAGTACCATCACCAGCACATCACTTTTAGGAACCTTGTTCCAGGTATGCAGCGTGCTCCATTCGAAGGTTCCGATCACCACCATAAACATCACGCCCACCAGCGCCGCCATAGGCACCATGGAGATCACGGGTTTTAACAGCACGACCAGAACCAGCAGACCGACGGCTCCGACGACACCGGAAAGACGTCCGCGTCCGCCCGAATTCACATTGATCAGCGACTGACCGATCATCGCACAGCCTCCCATGCCGCCAAACAGACCACACACAATATTTGCGGCACCCTGGCCAATACATTCCCGGTTTCCACTGCCACGTGTTTCCGTGATTTCATCAATCAAAGTCAGTGTCATCAGTGATTCAATCAGGCCGACTCCTGCCAGAATCAGCGAGAACGGGAAGATAATGACCAGTGTTTCCCATGAAAACGGTGCCAGTACATACCGCGAGTCCAGAAAGAACAGCATCGGCAACGGTTCTTTGGTCGGCTGCACTGAAGCAACAGCGTCTGCGATCTGTGTTTCACTTAAAACGGCTGCCGTTGCAGGTTGTTTTGTTGCGCTCGTGTCAGCAGATTCAAGAGCTTTCTCTTCAGCTTCTGTAACTGCTTTAGCTTTCAGGTTGTTCATCATCAGGTCGTCCACTGTTTGAACGACGTTGTTCTGTCCGACTGGAACCCAACTCTCAGGAGCGAATTTGTTAATGCCGACGGCGATGACAGAGACCATGATAATCGCAGCCAGCGAACTGGGAACCGCTTTCGTCAGTTTGGGAAGCAGTACAATCACTGCCATCGTCAGGGCAACCAGTGTGATCATAATCATCAAGGGGGCCCCTGACAGGAATGTCATCGTTCCGTCAATGCCCAGCGTTTTGAAACTCCCAATCTGTGCCAGACCAATTACGATGGCCAGTCCATTCACAAATCCCAGCATCACCGAATGAGGGACCAGACGAATCAGTTTACCCAGCCGCAGCACACCCACGGTTACCTGTAACAGCCCACATAGAATGACGGCGGGAAACAGGTACTGAATGCCATGTATGGCGACCAGTGAAACGACGACCACAGCCATCGCGCCTGTTGCTCCGGAAATCATACCGGGGCGGCCTCCAGCCAGGGCACTGATAAAGCCGATGAAGAATGCGGAATACAGACCGATTGTCGGTGGGACTCCAGCGACAAACGCAAAAGCAACCGCTTCCGGTACCAGCGCCAGGGCGACCGTTAATCCAGACAGTACATCATCCTTGACCGAAGCGCTATGCTTCGAAAAAAACGCTAACATCAAAACTCCAATAACATTCTCAAGGTTGGTCTGCACAGTCAGCCTGGAAGGCGAACCCATCGCCAGTAGACTCTCCGTGCCAACACGGATACGGGACGCACAGGAAACTAACCGCTCGAGTGCAAAAGCAGACTTGAATTTGATTTGCTGTCTCGCAAATCCCGAATTTCAAGGTTCAGCAACTTAAACTATTGGTCATCAATCCTGTATTGGCAGTTGGGCAATCTCAGGCGAGCACACCAACGAGCGTGCGGACCATTTCGGCCAACGTGCCTTTTAAGGTCTGATAAGACACTACTCACTGTTTCGATTCAAACAGAACCTTTCGACGATACACAGGACCATCTCAGGGAGCGCGTTGCAGGAAACACGGGTGGGATGTTGAGGGGATCAACCAGTAATAATTGAGGATATACTGACCCTCAATTATTTTTAAAATCCACATGCCCCTTGTAATGAATTCTGCCATCTGTCACAAGCGGGAACCTGCAATAAACTCCCATTTTATGCCAGTTTCACTGGTTATTCACACTTTTTGAACTGTATACACGAGTAAGTCAATTGTTGGAAACGCCCTTGTTGAGGGGTATTTCTTCCCTTGCTGCTATAAAATTGAGTAAAATGATCAGGTCGCTCTATATTGTATCTGACACTGTTCTGGAGTGGAGAAGGAGTAGAGAAAATGAACAATCAACTTTCCCTGACGCAGCATCTGGAGGAATTGAAACAGAACCTGCGACGAAAACACTTTCTGTTGACAATCCTGTTCCTGTGGATGGGATATCTCATCTTCTTTTCAAGCCAGAAGGGTGGTCAATATCTGGTACTGGGGCTCATGTTCTGTATTCTGGTAGATACGATGAGTCAACAACGTCTGATTGACACACTGAAGATTCTGGTCATCAGTGAGCAGGAGATAAAGTAACTTTCTCTCTCTGAAGTTGTTTCCCAGGCAGGAGCTCAGTTACTCTTGTTCTGCCTCTGCCGTAATCCTGGCCGCTTTCTGAACGACGATTTTCCTGGTTCTTCAGTAGATTGCCCCCCGGTTCCTCTTGACTGTGTTTACAAATGTAGTTAATTACATCTGTAAACACTCATGGAGGAAGTTATCAAATGAATCAGGTTTCTATTTCTGATGCCGAATGGCAGGTCATGAACGTCATCTGGGATGGCCAGCCGCTTGCTGCCCAGGAGATTGTCTCGCGGCTTTCTGAACAGACGGACTGGGCGCCTCAGACGGTCAAAACCATGCTGCATCGCCTGGTCAAAAAAGAGGTGCTCACCTTCGAACAGCAGGGTAACCGCTATGTCTACCGCTCCCGCATCAAACGCTCGGCCTGTGTCAAACAGGCCAGCCGTGCCTTTCTGGATCGCGTCTTCGACAGTGAACCGGGCCCACTCCTCGCACATTTTATGCAACATACAAAACTCTCTGCACAGGACATCGCAGAGCTCCGCCGCATACTCGATGAGAAGGAACGTTGAACATGAATGGATTCCTGTTGACTGCAGATCTCTATGTTGAAATTACCGATCAAATCCTGGAACTGTTAATCATCCCTACCATGATCGCCGGCCTGCTGGCGGCGCTCGTCTTGTTCGTCAATCTCGTCGCCCGAAAATGGTTGACCGCCGGACAGATGGGACTGCTTTGGGCACTGGTTCTCATCCGGCTCGCCGTTCCCTATGGTTTTGCTCCCGAGAGTTCGTATAGTCTGACGAATCTGTTTGTGGAATTCATGGAGGAATCGACACCCGCTGAACCGCCCCGTGATGCTTACACTCCTGAACCCTGGCCGGTTAACGACGCTAACACGACGACTGCAGCGGATCTGCCTCTCGTGCATCAAATCCAGTTCCCGGAACCAAAACCCCCTGAAGTCAGTTTCGCCGAAACACTTCAGGAATATCTTATTTCCTTCCTCGAATGGTTCCTGCGGATCATCCCGCCACTCTGGTTTGTGGGAGCTGTCTTCATCCTGACGCGGATGCTCATCACCCATCGGAGATTCTCTCGTAAGATCAATCAACTTCCCGCCTCCACAGATCAGCGACTTTTAAAACTCTGGAACACCTGCTGCGAGCAGGTCCATTTCCGCGGCTCTGTTTCGGTGATTGTTACTGACGACATTTCCCAGCCCTCCGTCATGGGGGCCCGGCGTCCGAAACTGCTGCTCCCCACCGATCTCACAGAACTGAGCGACAGTCAGCTCCAGCTCATCATGCTCCACGAATTGGCGCATCTTATCCGGCGGGACCTGTGGGTCAACTGGTTTTTGTTCGGCTTGAAATTGCTCCACTGGTGGAATCCTCTCTACTGGCTGGCAGCCACCCGTTACAGCAACCTCCGTGAACAGTCCCGCGATGCCATGGTCCTCCGCTGGCGCGAACAGCAGGACAACGATACACACTGCGATCCTTCCCGCGAGTTCAGCGAACTCCTGCTCACACTCGCACAACGCGATCCTGTCTCTCGCTGGCGAATTTCACTCCCCGTCTCGCTCCTCGGATTTCTGAAGTCCCCCTTCCGCAAACGGTCACTCGCCAACCGGCTCAAGGCACTCCGCAGCGCAACAGTAAAAGTCCACCCGCTGCACACCACAGCCGTCATCATTGTCATTACTCTCTGCGCAGCGACGGGATTGGCGGATGTGAAAGATTCCACCGCCCCGGCGAATCAGCAAATGCAGATTCAAACTGAACACCAGCACAACTGGTATGCAGAGCTCCCTAAACTCCCGCAACCTGACGACGAAAGTTTAGAGCCGCTCTGCTTACGGATCTATCAGGTCAACAAAGTGATCGGCAGGATTTCCGAGGAACGAATGCTTTCTGAAGAGCAGGCATATGAGTATCTCATGTCGCACGTCAAATATCTGCTGGAAATACAAAATCAAAAATACCAGTCAGATGAGAAATCGCTTAAACAGGCACTTGCAGAGTACGACGGGCAGAACCGTCTTGTAGTCAATGCACCGGATTCGCTGCACGAAGAATTGACTCAACAGCTCCGCACCTGGGAACAGAGTGGTTGCGGCCAGATTACCTTTGCCAACATTCTCATGGAAACTGCCTCTGATGTTACGGTACAAACTGATATTGAGTGGACCGGTCTGGCTGGTTTCCAAAATACAACCCCCGCTCCAGGTCAACCGCAACTTGACAAAAACAATCCACTTCCGGTTGTGCAGGCAAGTGCTGCGGTTGAAGAGTATTTTCCCATCAGTGTGGCAGTGATCAACGAAAAACAGGAATTCAATCTGATCCAGGCCGCTCAGAAAGACGAGCACAGTCATTGTGCTTTTAATCCGAAGGTCACGCTGTTCAATGGCCAGAAAGCATCCATCGCCAGTCTGGTGCAAAGGCCTTTTGTCATCGGCGTACATAAAGCAGAATCCGGAGAATTGAAACCGGAATTGAAAGTCATTGCTGAAGGAATGACACTTGAACTCAGGCCGATCCTTACAGCAGATCACACAGCGGTACACGTCGAAGTTCTGGTCAAGCAAAGTGAAATCTCCCGCGTGAAAATAATGCAGACCAAAGTCTCTGGTAAAAAAATTAACTTCCAGGTCCCCAGCGTCGAACTAAGACGCATCAACGTCGCCGCCGACTTGAGTGGTAAGAAATCACTTTTGATTTCACTTCCTCCCACACTGCATTCTAAACACTATCAATATCTGCTCTTGAAAGCGGAAATACTGGGACATCCTGATCTTCCTGCGACACATGATCAACCAACAGAATGAAGGAATAAGCTCAAATCCGAACGCAACTGACCAACCCCGGCTGTTTTTCTTTTACGATTCTCCAATCATTCCATGGGATCCTCCTGCAAACCATAACCTCAAAGTGTAAAATGCAAAGGTCACAATAAATCGTCCCTGGTTTGTCATAAAACTTCTTTTAGAGCAGGAGCATCAAAATGCCACAGGAACAGTCATTGGACAAATTCATTCAGCACATGAAAAAGAGCCGCAAACGAAACGGCGTTCTGTTCGTTCTATGGTACGTGTTAATGTTTGTCGTATACTTTACTTCCAGTGATTCCAGTCTGACGAGTCTGTTTATCGCAAATCTGAGCGCAGTGATTGCCCTGGTCGGCGCTGAATTCTCGAATCAGAATAGCCTGATCGCCGTACTCAATCTGCTCAAAGAAAACCCAACTCTCAAACCGGATACCGAGGAAACACCAGCTTCCTGAGTCAATCGGCATGTAGCACTATGAAACGCAGCAGACATATATTGCATTTCCCTCTTTATTCTCGTTCGCTTCGTCAGCATGGCATTGAATGTCTGAAGGATGAAGAACCTGCCGACTAACCATTTATTAATCTCTCGAATAAATCAACTCGCATTTTCTCGCCGCAAGCCGACTGGCATCTGCCCCTGCCAGTCGCTATCCTGAAATCACCTGCCTTCATAATTCTGATACCGATCTAACTCATAGGTACTTTCATGATTCGCGCGCTCGTGTTGCTCTGTTGTCTTGCTCTCTCTTCGCTGGCTCATGCTGCGGATCGACCTAACATCCTGTTTCTCTTTACCGACGATCATGCGCCTCACGCTATCGGTGCTTATAAGGGAATGCTCGAGAAGATCAACCCCACTCCCAACATCGACAAGATTGCCTCTGAAGGGATGCTCTTCAAAAACAGCTTCTGCACGAACTCCATCTGCGGCCCCAGTCGCGCCGTCATCCTCACCGGCAAACACAGCCACATTAATGGCTTCATGCGGAACGGCAACCGCTTTAACGGCGACCAGCAGACCTTCCCCAAACTCCTGCAGAAAGCCGGTTATCAGACTGCCATGATCGGTAAGTGGCACCTCACCTCCGATCCCCAGGGCTTCGACTTCTGGAAGATCCTGCCGGGGCAGGGCTACTACTACAATCCCGAATTCCAAACCGCCCAGGGGCGCGAACGCATCGAAGGCTACTGCACCGACATCGTCACCGACATGGCTCTCGACTGGCTCAAACAGAACGCCAACTCCGGCAAACCCTTCATGCTCATGTGCCAGCACAAAGCACCCCACCGCACCTGGATGCCCGCACTCCGTCACCTGCATCTTTACGATGACATCACCATTCCCGAACCGACCACCCTCTTCGACGACTGGAAAGACAACGCCAGCCCCGCCCGTCATGCGGAGATGTCGATCGAAAATTACATGAACCTGGTCTACGATAACTTCGGCCCCCAACTGGAGGGCTGGGATCCCAAAGCCGGCAAATCGCTTGACAAGTCCGGCTTCCGCAATCTGCAGTTCATGACACCCGAACAGCTTACAGCGTGGAACGCCGCCTTCGATCCCAAAAACGAAGCGCTGCGAAAAGCAAACCTCACTGGTAAAGATCTCGTCCGCTGGAAATACCAGCGCTACATGAAAAACTACCTCCGCTGTATCAAAGGCGTCGATGAAAACATCGGTCGCATGCTGGCTTACCTCAAGGAAACCGGCCTCGATAAAAATACCGTCATCGTCTACTCCTCCGATCAGGGATTCTACCTCGGCGATCATGGCTGGTATGACAAACGCTGGATGTACGAAGAATCCTTCCGCATGCCGCTGATCGTCAAATGGCCCGGCGTAACAAAACCGGGAACCGTTAACACCAACCTGGTCCAGAATCTCGACTACGCGGAAACCTTCCTCGACATCGCAGGTGCCGACATCCCCGACGACATGCAGGGACGCTCGCTGGTTCCGTTGCTCAAAGGGGAACATCCAACGTGGCGCGATTCCCTCTACTACCACTATTTCGATTTCCCCAGCGTCCACAAAGTCGCCAAGCATTTCGGCATCCGTACCGATCGCTATAAACTGATCCGCTTCTACGAATTCGACGAATGGGAATTCTACGATCTGCAGAACGATCCCAAAGAGCTGACCAACCAGTACGGCAATCCCAAATACAAAGACACGATTGCAGATCTGAAAAACCAGCTCACTGAGCTCCGCAAATCCTACAAAGATGACACCGACATCAGCGTCAAGCCGTTAGATTGGCAGAAACAGTTTCGCCCGGAATGACGGTGAACGCGAAGGGCATCAGCGCCCCGTCTGATCTTCCATCAGGCGGCGTGCTTCCTGCGTTGCGGTTTCCCATTTTCCTTCATTCGCTGATGCCACAATCGCATTCAACCAGCCTGCTTCCCTCTCAGTGATTTCATTATTCTCAAGGGAACTCTGGATTAATTCCTGCACGGTTTCCAGCCGTTCCGTACTCTTCTGATTACAGACCGAGTACAGCGCTTTGGAGATTTCATAAGTCTTCGACGAGACAGCCGGGTACCCGCAGCCACTCAACGGCAGCAGAGTGATCAGAAACAGCATTGTCAAAAACAGGCTTGTTCGATTTCGCATTAAAACTCTCCCGTCACTTCACCCTCGTTGATACTTGAGAGTGCCGCCCAGAGCAGGAGATCAATATTCTCAGAAACGAATCGCACCGAGCCATCCCCCATGCAGATATGTCCGCCCCCCGTGTGTTCGGAGTACATCTGGCCGACATGATAAGTCGGAAAATTGACAGGGTGGATAATGGGGAAACCGGTAATATCCAGTTCGCCGCCGGAAGGACCCGCATGAATCAATGCCAGCGTTGCAGCGGCGTCCGGACTATTTTCGGGCGATGTAAACCGAGGGTGTGTGAACGCGCCAGGCACTACCCCCACCCAGGTTTTATCGCTCAGTTTTGACGAATGCTCACCCAGGAAAATGGTATTAGACGTTCCATCAGTCACATCACTGAATCGTGTGCGTGAATTTCGAAAGAAGGGGCCGTCTGCCACTTTGGAAGCATCGCCGTTGATGGTCACTGTTTTGGTGGTCTTCGTGTAGATGTTCGTGAAAACGACGCCCGTAGTACTCGAGCCACATTCCCCCCAGCACGATTCCTGACCATGGCTGGCTACATAATGAGAGCGACCAAACCGCAGTTGCTCGCCCCCTTTGAGCAGAGGACTGCCACTGGCGTCCTGCACAAGAAACGGTTCATCTCCCCCCGATGCAGTCGGGCAGAGAAAGACGGACAACTTCGTCTGGGCGGCACTGGCGTTCGCCAGATCCCAGCTGGGACGATTCAAATCCATCGCATTATACAGAACCGCCTGATCCATAAACGGGAGTATCATCGTCCCCCAGGTCCAGCCCGGAGCCGCATCCCAGGTTGTCGGGTCAATCGCTGCCCACGCAGGTCCCGAGCCGTTACTGGTTCCATACGAATAATAGCCGGCGGGAAAACAGGAATGCGTATCGTGATAATTATGCAGCCCGATTCCCAACTGCTTCAGGTTGTTCTTACATTGACTGCGCCGCGCTGCTTCGCGGGCCTGCTGCACCGCGGGTAAGAGCAGGGCAATCAACGTCGCGATAATCGCGATCACCACCAGGAGTTCAATCAGCGTAAAGCCGGGGCGGGACATTCGGGAGGGCGGGTAACTCATCTCGATCAACCTTAACAGGTGTGAAAACGGCATGCTCAAAAAGTAGCCAGCGCTACAAAAGGGTGTGTGAAAAATGTAGCATGGGCTACATTTGCGTGTTATTGTAGCCCATGCTACAATTCTGTCAATCAAAAACTGAAAAAAATAATTCCAGGGATCTGACCGGATCGTCAGGCGTTCGCAGTGAAACCTGAAAACAGGGCACTCCTGCTCAGATTTCCCATCAGGAAACAAATTCGACTTGACCCGCTCACGCCAATCGAGACCCTCTTAGTTCTGCGTCGCGCGCGTGTCCAGTTTTTCTTCAACTGAATGTTCCTGTACCTGATTATTCCCGCATCATAAAACCCAACTGGAATTTGCAAAAATGATGGATGCCCGTTTTTCACTTGTTCCCGATTCACATTCAAATAAACTGCGGGTCGACACACTTCGACCCACTCCCGCCCCGACATCGCTCCAATATCAACCCGGTTCACGTCGATATCGCGCCAGTATCGACCTGTATCGCCCCACCAGTTCCCGTTGTTCACCGTCCGTTTTTCCTTGAATGCAGACACCATGATCGAACTCCCCCCCGACAAAAATAAAAGCAGAAATGTGAAGATCGTTTCCACAGCATTTCAGCTGTAAAACAGAAGCACTTCCGCCACTGGTATCCCTGATAACAGAGCGCAGCCTCTATCGCTATTTTACGGAAAGGCACTGATAGGAAGAGGGCAATTAGCGCAAGTGAAAATTCTAACTCAGCGGCTGCAGATAGACGCTGAATATCATGCTGGTTAGAATAAAATTCGAACTTTGACTCGATATCGAATGCCTGTCACAACATCGAAAGGACAAAGGTATGAAGGCGGCTCAGTTAGTGGCGTTGATCTGGGTTTTGATTCCTGCACTGGGGTGTGCACAATCTGAACCTGGGAAACCTGACTACTTCAATCAGAGTGTGGCTGATTCGAATCCGTTGCGGACGGAGCAGGCGCGGGAACTTGATGAATATATTAAAACCATTGCCGCGGACCGGCGGCGATTCGAACAGCTGTTCCAGCCCGATTATTCCTCCGCCACTGCATTCGCGAAGTCGGCTGAACCGCTGCGGGCCGCGTTTTGTGAAAGCATTGGTTATCCGCCTCCTGGTCAACGGCCCGACCAGCCTGCCTCTTACAAAAAGATCGGTGAAGATTCCCTCGGCGTTTACTATCGGGCGATGTTTCCCATTCTGCCGCACGTGCACTCCGGAGGGATCCTGATTGTTCCCCGCTCTGCGAAAGGGAAAACGCCTTTAATCATCTCCATGCATGGGGGTGGCGGCTCTCCCGAAGTTGCGTTGTTCAATGGCGGTGCCAATTATCGCGACATGGTTCGCGGCGCGGTCAAACGGGGTTTTATTGTCTACGCGCCCCAGCATCTGTTTAAAGCTGACGGCTATCCCAAAGACATTCGCCGACAGATTGATGACCGCATGCGACTCATCGGCACCAGTATCACCGCTGTCGAAATTGCCAAGATCACTTATGCCATTGATGAACTCATCAAACGTCCCGATGTCGATGCCAGCCGGATCGGCATGGTCGGCCTCTCCTACGGCGGATACTACGCGCAAGTGACTCCCGCAGTCGATCCGCGCATTAAAGTCTCTGTCTCCAGCTGTTACTTCGGCGTTCAGGAAGGTCGCTATGCAAAAGAGGAACTCTCGGTGCCGTCCGACTTTCGGTTTATGAATCGCATGACGCTGTTTAACGACGCCGATCTTGTGGCACTGATCTGCCCGCGCGCCCATCAGATCCAGGCCGGCTCACGCGATAACGCATCCCATCGCGAAACAGGCAAACAGATCGCGCCCCGTGCTGCGGAATTCTACGAACGGCTCAATTTGAGTGATCGCTTCGAACACGTGATCTTCGAAGGGGGACACGAATTCAACGACGAAGCAGCCTGGGCATTTGTGGAAAAACATCTGTGATCCGTTTTTTGCAAAGAGATAAAATCCATGCTAAGTGCCAAGTCTGACGGATGACTGATGGATGTTTCTACTGCTTCTTTTCCGGAACTTGAATCACACCCAGATCAATGGTTTCCCCCGGTTTCACTTTGATTTGTTCTGGCAGATAGAAGTGACCCAGAACGGAGTAGAGCGTGTATTCTGCTCCGACCGGCAAATCGTGAAACTCGAATGATCCGTCTTGTTTACAACGAAAACTTTTCTCAAGCCTTAACACATCCCGGGTGGGAGCCGCGTCTGTTCCCGGAATGGCACGGCGGAGAAGTTCGATTTTGGATCCCGTCAGAGGGACATCTTTCTCTGTAGCCAGTTGCCCTTTCACGGATCCCAGTGGTTCCAGTTGCACTTTGTGTATCAGCCCAGCTTCAGGAACGCCGGTAATGGTGACGGCACGCCCCAGGTTTAAGGCAGGGTGCTGGAAGTAAATCGTGTGGGTCTGGTTCTCGTAAAAGCCGTCCCTAGTGGAAACGTTCCCTTTTGCCTTCGTGTCAGGGCGGCCATTGATTGTATAACCCGTGAGCGGTTTACCACCGGGGCCGAACACTTCAAACTGGATTGAAGCACCGCGGTCAATCTGAAGTTCCACGTCAAATTCTTTTTCTCCCGGCGGGACTGTGACCAGCTTCAGAATTTGATAATCGGTGTAGGAACAATAATCGTATGTTTTTAATGTCTTTGTGTTTTTGCTGATCAGGTCCTTTAATTCTTCCAGTCCGGCTCCCGTCCGGTAATCGGGATTACGAAGCTGCCCTGCGATGATCCCTTTTCCTGGAATGCCCAGCAGCGTAAACGATCCATCCTCCGCAGACTTGAATCGCTGACGCATCGGTTGTACGGCATTGCCGGGCGACTGGTAGCGCAGGTAGTTTGTCGCATTCTCGTTGGAACGCAGGGGGAAGTAGTCAAAGCGGACATTGGGAATCGGTTTGCCTGTGCGTTGATCGGTGACTTTGCCGCGAAACAGGATGGCCCGCTGCAGTTTCACGTCGAGAGATACAGGCTCGTCCTCTTCAGGTTCTATAACTTGCAAAGAGGTCCGGAAGTAGGGTTGGTTTTCCTCAGGGAGCACGTTCAAATACAGTTCGCTGTGACGGGGCAGATGCTCGATACGGAATTTTCCCGCTGCGTCAGTGACACAATCAAGATCGAGATTGCGGATATGCGTGCTGTTGTATCCGGGTCTCTTCACGCGGGAGACTGCGCGGGTTGCTGTGATGCGGGCGGAAATCGGGGCACCGCTCTCCCGGTCGCGTACAATGCCTTCGATGACGAGTTCCGGTTTCGTCACCAGTTGGAAATCGGCTCCATAGTAAGTGGCGTCAATCAGGTCGCTGTACTCAAGCGGTCGTGCTTCTACTAGTTGCATTTCTCTGGTCACGACGGCAATCAGCTGTGTGGCGATGCCGGGGCCTGCGATTTTCAGAACGGCGAGGCGGTCCTTACCTAGGTTGGAAATCTGGAAGCGCCCTTCGCTGTCTGTTTTGAACGTGGCGGGGATGCCTGGAGTGTTCGCGGTAATGTAAGAATCAGCTGGAAACTGGCCCGCCGTAGATTGGTAGCTGTCCTGCAGAATATGATTTTCATAAGCAGGTAACAGTCCCTGCTTGCGAAGTTCGGGCAACTTCTGCAGCCAGCGATCGACGGCTCCCTTTTCCGTGTTCCAGAGTGAGACCAGCGACACCGTCACTCCCGCCAGACCCCTCCCTGTCTGGTTCACCAGTTGACCACGGATGGAGGGCGTATGTTCGCTGAGTCTGAATTCCAGTGGTTTGCCCTCTGTTTCCTCCAGGGAGGAAATCCAGGCGGGCGCATGTCCCGGCGCTGTGGCCAGAAGAATGGTACCAGGGTTGGAACCGGGAGGACTTTTTCGAATTTTGCGGTCGCGCTGATAACGGGTCCATCCGTCGTTAAATGTTACACGAAACTGCCCGTCTGCATTCGTGCTGACTTCAGCCAGTGACTGATGAGTCGGAACGAAAACGTTCACACCTGCATTCAATTGCCGCGCACTCGAATGTATGACATTGATCGTGGCTGCCTCAATCGGTTGCCCCTCTGCATTGACCACCCGGCCTGAATATCTGAATTCCTGGTCCGCGGGGGGACTGTCTGTTTTTGATTTGTCTGTGACAGCTGTCTTTTCAACGGACACTTCTGGATTTTCGCGTTGTGTCGAAGTCGTTTTCTGAGATGACTTCGCCGGCGGATCGGATTCGACAGATTCAGCCACCGCCATTGAGACCGTGCCGGCAGCGGCAGTGATTGAGATGACCGCTGACACGACGACTATTAAGGACCATGCAGGCAGACTCAGTCGCGTCACCCGGCTGCGGCGTTCATCCAGCAATCCGGCGATACGCTGTTCCAGTTTCCAGCGCGCGGTAAATAATCCGACAGCACCTGAATACGCACGCGGAGACTTCAGAAGTTGAGACATCGTCAATAGAGTGAGACTGTATGAGGAAGCGTCGGCGACAGTCAGCACGTAGTTGTCGCAGATTTCCTCTCGAGATTGTGCCACCTGGCGATTTAACAAACCGACCAGCGGGTGCAGCCAGAACAGAGCCCGAATGAGATTCTGCAGCAGCACCACAATCTGATCGCCGCGCGCAATGTGTGCCAGTTCGTGAATCAGAATGTTTCGCAGTTGCTCGGCATTGATCTGATCCGGCAGCGTTTCCGGTAAAATAATTCCCGGCGAACGGATGCCCGCGGCCACAGGGCCGGAAACCTGATTGGAAAGCAACAGTCTCGGAAGTGTTCGTCTGCCCGGGTTCATCGCTGTCCAGAATTGATGCAGTAGCTCTGCCAGGTCCTCGCGAGTATTTTCGTTGGCGGTTCGTAACAGCTTTGATAAACGAAACCAGTTCACCGCGAACTGAATCAGCAGTACCAGCGATACGCCGGCCCAGATCAACAGGAGCAGGGATACTGCAGGACGGAATAAACTGTCACCCGGAAGGAAAGTGGCTGTCGACGCTGATTGAAACGTCGGTTGATCTGGTTCACCAGCTTTTTGAGATGTCGCGTGTTGACCGGTATCCTGAACCAGGCTGTCGGTTTCCGCAGGATTGTCTGTGGATGAATTCGTTGACTGGGAGTCGATGTTCAAAGTAGTATCTGAAACAGGCAGACCAGGAGCCGGTGCTGCTGCCTGTGACTCCTGAGAAGCCGATGCAACTGGATCTGGCGTACGAACTCTCGCGGGAACGATCAACAGACTGAAACTGGTTGCCTGCAGCACAGCAGCTACGATCGGACAGAGACAGACCAGAAAGAGTGCGGAACAGAGCAGGCTGTAGCGGGCGGCTGGTGAGCGTCGCAGGATAAGCCCCGCCAGCATGGCGAACAGGGCGATGCAGCTGGTCTGAATCAGAACATTGAACATCCAGAGCAGAGTCTGGTCAGTGGGTATCCAGGGTAAGACATTCATGATTGATTCTTCCTCCGCTGTCCCGACTGTTTTTGTTTTGCCTCTGCCTGTTCAATCATGGAACGGATGCGCCTGGTTTCGGCTGCAGTCAGGCCACGATATTCAATTAATGCGGTGACCAGATCTTCCGGGGAGCCGGCGAAGAGTCGATCGACCATCTGGCTGACCCGCATCCCCAGTGAAACTGTTTTGGGACGCGCCGCCGAATACACAAAGGTGCGTCCCTGTGTGCGATGCTGCAACCAGCCCCGTTCTTCGAGCCGCACCATCATGGTCAGTACGGTGTTTCTCGCCAGATTCCGTTTCGCCTCCAGCAGGTCCCGTACCTCTGAGACAGTGACTTCACCTTCCGCCCAGACGATTTCCATCAGTTCTCGTTGGGCAGGGGTGAGCGGAGCAGATTCATGAGCTGACATAAAGGTGTTCCATATCGATTCAGGTGGATTGGCGCCTGCAGCAGTGCATGACTACAGTTAGTAGGTAATGTAACTACAGTTTGTAGTTGATACAAGTTTTTTCTGTCGATGGCTCACATTTCCAGTCAGATTCCTGATCACCAAGGCGGTTGTCGATGATTTCATCTTAGGGTGTCTGGGATGGTTGGGTTTGTGTCCGTTTGTAAGCTGCTCAAAACGGGTAATTTTGCACCGTGTTGTGTCACTCTGTAAGACCTCAAATCGTGAGTTGCTGTAAAGCCGTCGAAGTGGTGCTGACGATAAACAGGGTATTCATAGAGATTCGCTTTGTGGTCACTTTGATCACAGTTTTTCCTGCGTGCTCCGCGGAAGAAACGAATACCCACAGAAATTCTCTGTCGTCACGATTTGAGTGAAAAGACCCGATGAAACTGCTGCGTCTGTTTTTGATCGCTTTGATAATGCAACCGTGCCCCGTCTGCTGGGGACATGGAGTGTCCGCGATCAGCGAATGGGGGCATGCTGAACCGGAGCAGGAAGTCTGTGATACCATTCGACCTGCGTGCTGTTCTCAAACCTGTCATCGGCACGATCTCCATGAGTCCGGGGAACATCATGAGCAGCACGATTGTCCCTGTGCCTGCCATATATCTGAAATCGTATTTGCGCAAACCACACCCGCCGTGAATCTCCGCAGCATGACAAACTCTCCCGACATGCTGATCGTTGAGGATCATATTTCGGGCCGCATGGCCGTTTTAAATACAACCGCCATCGATACTTTACAAGCAACGATCACTGCACCATTGCGCTTATAAATGTTCTTCCCGGGCCCGCTGATCCGCTGCCTGAATTCAGCCAGCTGTCTTACCATCGGTATGAAGATTGCGTGAGACAGCATTTACGGTCAGTCATGTTCCGTGTCGGTCACTCTCCGTTTGAAGATGCAGCTGCGGAACTTCCATTTGAAATAAATACAAATCATTAATACAAAACAGGGGAATCTTAGCATGTTCACACGTTCGAATTTCATTTCGTTCAAAAATAATCGTTTACAGTTATGTGTTATCTGTGCTTTCGCGATGGCGCTGACATCGGTCAGCTCTGCCCAGGAGGTTCAGAAGATTGCTTCACTCAGCAAAGTAGAAACTTCGCGGGCCACGGCTGCCAAAGAGAATAAATACACATTCATCATGTTCTGGAAAAACCAGGACGATGCCACCAAAGCCATGTGGAGCACATTACAGCAGAACCTGTCCGGCAAAGCAGATACAACAACCTTTGTCGCTGTCAACACTGCCGATCCTGCGGAATCCCGACTTGTTGAAGAGTATGGCGTTTCTCGCGCACCGATGCCGTTAACACTGGCCGTGGCTCCCAATGGCGCGATCACCGGTTCTTTCGTAAAGCAGATCAACGCCGACTACATTCAGCAGTCCTTCGTCTCACCTGCCAAGGCACGCTGCATGAAGACACTGCAGAGCCGCAAAATGGTGCTGCTATGCGTCAACGGGAGTGCCTCTTCTGAACTGCCTCAAGGCGTAAAGGACTTCAAAGCAGTGCCCTGCTATCAGAACGTGGTGGAAGTCGTCAACGTTTCGCAGACAGAAGCCACTGAAGCTGACTTCCTGAAAGAACTCGAAGTCCCCCAGGATGGACAGAACACAAAGGTCGTATTCATGGCACCTCCGGGAGTGATGGTTGGCATGTACAACGGAAATGTGACGAGCCAGCAGCTGATTGCCGAACTGAAAAAAGCCGGTAAAAGCTGTGGCGTCGAAGGCTGTAAGCACTGTAAATAATCCGTCACATTTGAGAAGGAGGCCATCTCATGACTATGAGAACAATTATCTGGAAAGAGCTGCGCGAACGCCCGACCGCTCTGATCGCCAGTCTGCTGGCAATCATGCTGAGTGTGACCGCATTAGTGGCGATCCGCAATGTGACGATTTTCTCAGAGAAAGAAGTCGCTGGAAAGCTCGATAAACTGGGAGCCAATGTGCTCATTCTGCCCAAAGGGGTTACGCTGCAGGATTACTATTCCGCTGACATGCACGAGGAAACCATTCCCGAAGAACATGTCGCGGAACTGGCCCTCGCTGGTCTGACCGGTGTGGAAGCGATTTCTCCCAAGCTGTGTGTGCCAACCGAGATTGACGGTAAAAATGTCATTCTCACAGGCATCCTGCCTCAGGAAGAAATTCAGAAAATGGCTGCCTGGCAGGGGGGCATGATTTTCAAGAAGCACGAAGGCTGCAAAGCGAAGATCAATGTGATCGATGAAAATCAGGATGCGCCGGAAGCACTGGCAGAACGACGGGCGTTGCAGAATCTGAATGAAGACGAAGTGATTCTCGGTTCCGACTATGCTGCGAATAACGGACTGGCCACTGGTGACACTCTGGAGTTGCTGGGCGAAAAGTTCAAAGTACTCACCACACTGCCGGCGACCGGAACCGTAGACGATGGTCGTGTCTTCGCACACCTGCACACCGTGCAGCGTCTGTCGAAGTCAGGCGAAGTCGTCAACATCATCGAAGTCATGGGCTGCTGTGAAGATGTCGCCAACGGTCTGGTCGGCGATCTGCAGTCGCTGCTGCCGGGCACGAAAGTGGTCACGATTGCCAACGTGGTGGAGACTCAGGTTTCCATCAACCGCATGATGACCAATCTCTCGTACTTGTTCCTGGCGATTCTGATTGCCGTCGGCGGTGCGAGCATGGCCAGTGCCAGCTTTGCCAACGTGATGGAACGTCGTCGCGAAATTGGCACGCTGATGGCGCTGGGGGCAACTCCCCGCTTCGTCACACAACTCTTCCTGGCGAAGGCGGCTCTGCTTGGGCTCGCCGGCGGTATCACCGGTTACATTGCAGGCAGCGTGCTGGCGGTGTTCCTGGGGCCCGCGTTTGCTGATGTCTCTGTTCTGCCCGTTCCCAGCCTGGCATTCATCTCCGCGGCCATTGCCGTGCTGGTGACGATTGCAGCCAGTTATATCCCCGCGCGACAGGCGGCCAAGCTCGATCCCTGTATGTGCTTCAAGGAGGTCTGATCCATGTTAACTTTAGAAGCAGTTCGCAAAGTGTATCGCAAGAAACAGGATGAAGTGGTGGCCCTTGATACCACCAGCCTGGAAATCGCCCGCGGCGACTTTATCGCCATTATCGGTCCCAGTGGCAGCGGAAAAACGACGCTGCTCTCGATGCTGGGGGCGATGTCGGCTCCTTCGGAAGGTCGGATTCTGCTGGACGGGGAATCGATCTATGATCTGCCCGTTAATCTGCGTGCGGAAGTGCGACAGAATAAGATCGGCTTCGTGTTTCAGACGTTCAATCTGATTCCCTATCTGACGGCGATCGAAAATGTGCAGATTCCCATGGTGCTGGCGAAGAAACATCGCGGCGAGCAGCAGGAGAAAGCGGAAGCATTGCTCAGCAAAGTCGGTCTGCAGGATCGTCTGCAGCATAAACCGGCGGAGTTGAGCGTTGGTCAGCAGCAGCGCGTCGCGCTGGCACGCATGCTGGCCAATGATCCGTCGATCATTCTGGCTGACGAACCGACGGGGAACCTCGATCCGGATACCAAAGACCAGGTGATGGAGTACCTGACGCAGTTCAATGAAGAAGGGCGTACCATCATCATGGTGACCCATGATCTGTCCGCCGCCAACTGTGCCAGGAAAACGCTGACACTCTCAGAAGGGACGATTTGCGATATTCCTCAGAGTCAGTTACTTAAAACGGCATAAAATCCATTATGAGTTTGCAAACAGAATTCCGGGCCGGTCTCGTTCCATGAGCCGGTCCGGTTTTTTTATCAGTAGAGAATGAGAGAATGAACCACTGCGCTGAATTACTCTTTTGGTTCTGCATTTTTCTCCAGTGCCTGGTGTGAGATCACACATTGATAGAATTTCTGCCGTTTCAGCGAACGTTCGAGCGCCCCGCGATTGAACGGGCCTGTCGTCTCGAAAGAGAATTCTTTCTTGTCGGCGTCAAATTGCAGTGTTTTCAGATCGATCCAGGAAAATCCGTCGAGCGCATTCCGGGCACTTGACTGCGGTTTCCCCGTGGCTCTACCGCCGTACAGACCATATTTGACCGTGACTTTGACGTTTTCCTTGATGAGCGCTGGCTCTGTGGACTGTTTTGCAGTCATCCCCGGCTGCAGTGGATTTCCACCCGATTCAGGTAGTTTTGTCTGCTGATGAGTACATTCCAGTTTGATTCTCGCCAAGGCATTTATCGCGGACTCGATATCACGGGCATCATTCTCAACAACCCGAACCCGAATGTTAAACGTCCCCTGATCAAAGTCCATCTGCAGAGAGCCCGGAATGTAGCCTCCGATTGCACCCAGGTTTCCGTCCGCCACATGCTGCTTAAAGATCTTATCAAACTGGTGTAGTTTCTGACCTTGATTGACGAAGCTGAAATACATGGTTTTTTCAGAGGCTTCCGGGTCATAGACAACATCCTCTACTGAAACCAGTTCCTGATCGACATCCAGGTCGAGGGAGCGAATCCCATTCACCATTTTTATCAGGTCATCAGGGGGAACACGATCGATCTGAATGGATAACTCCTTGTTCGGAATATCAAACCGGACGGACTTTCCGATATACCCATCCAGATTATTACTCAGTTCGTCATCAAGATGTCGGTGAATGTCTTGAATGTCTGTGGGCCGTAATGACTGGGGACGCTCAAATACATTTCTGAGTCTTTTCTCTGCCAGCAGAACCTTCATGACAACCCGCTTCATCGGCCTGTTAGGCGTTCGGAATGCAGGACCCGGGGTTTCCACCAGAACAGGCTCTGCTGAGACTTTAATCTTCGATCCTGCAAGCGACTCCCCCGATTCATTATTGATGAAATCGGGCACCCGGTGATCGGGGACATGATCCAGTTGAAACGTAATCATCTTCTTCACCAGATTGACATCCAGGCTGAACGGCACATACCCTGATAGACCGGTTTCCAGACGATCTTCCAGGTCGTGGATCAGAGAACTTCGCCAGAAATTGTAACCGAACTGATCTTGCATCGCGCGTTCATAAAAATCTTCGATGCCGACAATCTCGTAGGTAACCTGGCTGGGATGAAGCTGCTGCTCTGTGCGTTGTTCGATGGTGCGGTATGGTTTCGCGCCAATGCTGACTGGAAGCTGATACAGGTTATTGATCTGAACGCCCAGATTAGGGCTGGGGTAAGTGATCACTTCGAACGTCAGCTTCTGATATTCAAGATCCAGCACCAGCGAGTCTGGTACATATTCAGGAACTTCGTTTTTAAAACGTTCATTCAAAATCAGTCGTAATGCTTCCGAACCGATCTGAAAATTCTGGTCCAGCTGCGACTGGTATTCAGGACTCTTTATCTGGGCCAGATAGTGAAGTTCCTGCTTTACCAGCGAGTCCTCTCCAGATTCTGCCGCCAGCTCTTCGCGAAGTGTCCGCTCCAGCGGGGCAACCGTTACCATCTGATAACCAACTTTGTTCAACTTACGTACCAGATCACCGACGTTCTCTGTGTTCACTCTGAGTGAGAGTCGGTTTTGTCTCAAATCGACGCGTACCGAACCCGGCTGATAGAAAGCAAAGTTTTGTTGCAGCGTCGAGTCCAGGGAGCGTTGTGCAGTCTTGGCCGCCGTGTCGATGTTCTTCTCGGACTTTTCCAGAAACTGTTTTACATTCTTGTGTAATGACACAATTTTAAATACCAGTTCGGTCGAATTGTTGTCCGGCCGGCTCGTTGTGGAATTGCTGGCAGGGGATGACGAAGTTTTTGGCGACTGAGGTTTGAGTGTCTTACTGGAAGCCGAATTATTATTAGCAGGCTCCTGAGTCGTTGAGGAGAGTGCCTCATGCAGCGGTGTCATTTCTGGTTTTTCCGTGGGAGTCGAACTGCCGCACGAACTTGCCAGACAGACACACAGGCCCAGCAAAATTCGAGAGAACATCAAAGCAGGCAGGCGTTTAATGCCCGGTTCGGTCTTTCGCAGGAACGCAGAACAATTGGTAGCAGGAACGGAATCATCAAATCGAGAAATCATATTAAACCTGATATAAAAAACTTTAGAGGTCAGTCATTAGGTTAAATGGTACAGGTACTGTAAACAAGATTAGTCGTCAGAGTTTTATCGCAATTTCATTCAGTTCTTCCCATGTTTGTTTCCTGCCGTCGATTGAACGTGCTCATTTAGTTAAGCGTTGAGTTTGCCTGCACTTCGAATTCAATTCCGATTCCTTGAGGCTGTCAAACTCAGCCAGATCCCGGTAACATGGAACGCCTGATTTCACTTACGACACTCAAGGCGAGACAGGATGGCTAAAAAGCAGAAACCAAAGAATCAACACGAGCGCACGCGTGTGGATCATGCAACGGAAATCGCAGAGGACTATGTTGAAGCGATTGCAGAAGTGATTGAAGAGCAGGGCGTCTGTCGGGTCAAAGATCTGGCAGAACATTTTGCTGTGAGCCATGTGACTGTGAATCGCACCGTAGCCCGTCTGCAGCGGGACGGTTACGTCACCACCGAGCCTTACAGTCCCGTGGAACTCACTTCGCAAGGTGCGCGGCTTGCGAAAGACTCCCGCCGCCGTCATGAAATTGTCCTCAGCTTTCTGATTGCCCTCGGCGTCAGTGAAGAGACAGCCGCGACCGACTCCGAAGGTATCGAGCATCATGTCAGCCCGGAAACACTGGCGATTATGGAGTCCTTCGTTTCCAAAGTGCAGGGCTGATCAGTCCCGAAAAAGGGGCACATTTTCTCGCGCTGAAACTGGATTCTTAGCTGAATTTGCTGATTCAGTCTGTTAGCATGAATGTTCCCTTTCTGAATCAACCAAGTCAATCACAACGGAGCGCGTTCATGATCTACAGCCTCGGTCGAATCATTACTTGCATCTTTTGTTTTCTGTGCTGCATGTCAGTCACTATCCAGTCTGCTTCCGCCGCCGATACAAAGCCCAACGTTCTGTTTCTGATCTGCGATGACCTGAACTGCGATCTGGGCTGTTACGGTCATCCCCAGGTACAGTCGCCGAATATCGATCAACTCGCCAAGCGGGGCGTTCGTTTTGAACATGCCTACTGCCAGTTCCCGTTATGCGGACCCAGCCGGGCTTCGTTCATGACAGGCATGTACCCCGATCAGACACTCGTGCAGCGCAATGCGATCTACATTCGCGAACATGTACCCAACGTGAAGACCATGTCGCAGATGTTTCGCGATCATGGCTACTTCGCGACCCGTGTGGGAAAAATCTATCACTACAACGTCCCCTTGCATATCGGGACCGGCGGACACGACGATCCCTATTCCTGGAATCAGACTTTCAACCCCCGCGGACGTGATGTGGATGATGAAGACCAGATCTTCAGCCTCGTGCCTGGAAGCTTTGGTGGCACACTCAGTTGGCTGGCTGCCGAAGGGACCGACGCCGAACAGACCGACGGCATTGCTGCCGACATCGCCATTCAGCAGCTGAAAAAATTTGCGAAATCGAAGGAACCGTTCTTCCTCGCTGTTGGCCTGTATCGACCGCATACACCCTATGTCGCTCCTAAAAGCTACTTCGAAAAATATCCCGTCGATCAAATCAAAGTCCCTCAGATCCCCGACGGTTATCTGAAAACAATTCCGGTGCCCGCACGGAAATCGGTCACCCGCAAAAAAGATCAGATTGATCTGCCCGACAAGCTGGCCCGCCAGGCGATTCAGGCATATTACGCATCGATTACCTTCGCCGATGCCCAGCTGGGACACATCCTGTCTGCTCTGAAAAAGACAGGCCTTGATGAAAATACCATCGTTGTTTTCACCTCCGATCACGGCTATCACATGGGCGAACATGGACACTGGCAGAAAACCACGCTGTTTGAAAACGCGACTCATGTCCCCATGATCATCGCCGGCCCTGGTGTCACCGCTAAAGGACAGGCCGCAGCTGCGCCTGCAGAAATGGTCGACTTTTATCCGACACTCGCGGAACTGTGTGATCTGAAACCGCCGGCATCGATTTCCGGGATCAGTCTGGTACCGGCTTTAAAAGATGCGTCCGCTGCTCCTCGCAAAACCGCGTTCACTCAATATTTGAACGGTTACAGTCTGCGTACGCCCACGTTCCGTTACACCGAATGGGGCAAGAACGGCAGTGAAGGGGTGGAACTCTACGATCACAGTTCCGATCCTGGAGAAATGCACAACCTGGCAGATCAGGCAGAAACTCAAAAATTAAGGGACGAACTGGCCGAGATTCTTCACGAACGCATCGAACACGCGAATCAGGCGCCGAAGGGTGTAAAGCAGATTTCGTTCGAGAACCGCCGCCGTGTTCCCAAACAAAAATGAGTTCCAGACTTGAATTTCTGGAGTGGGTCGTTTTGAATGAAATCAGCGCGACCCGCTCCCTACTTTAATTTTCTGGAACGAACTATGAATCTCTCCCGCCGCGAATTTACTAAATCACTCCTGCTGGCTGGTCTCGGTGCCGCCGTAGGTCACTGGCCCCACAGAACAGTCCGGTCTGCTGAACCCAATATCAAAGCGGGAACCGGCTTCATTGACGTTCACACGCATATTGGCACCTATACCGACCCGAAAAAGAATCTGACGGCGGAAGGTCTGATCAAGTGGATGGACGAGAACCAGATTGAAAAATCCTGTGTGCTCCCGTTGACGTCGCCGGAATCCACCAAGTATCTGCAGACCACCGAATCCGTGCTGGCGGCTGCCAAAGATCATCCCGATCGACTGATTCCCTTCTGCTCCGTTGACCCGCGCACCACACATGCCGGCAGTGTGAAAGCGTTAGTCGGTATGATCCAGGCCTGGGTCGATCAGGGAGCGAAAGGCTTCGGCGAACATAAGGTGGGGCTCAACTTTGATGACCCGCTGATGATGCGCGTTTACGAAGCCTGCCAGGAAGTCGGCATTCCACTTCTGTTTCATATCGATAACATTCGCGGCAAAGATGTCCCCGGCCTGAAGCGTCTGGAAAATGCCCTCAAAACTTTTCCCGAGCTGAATTTCATCGGACACGGTCCCGGCTGGTGGGCTTCGATTTCCGGCGGTCTCACTCCCAAAGAACTGGGGGGCTATCCCATGGACAAAGTCAAACCGGGCGGCGCCATTGATGATCTGATGAGTCGCTATCCCAATATTTATGGCGATCTTTCAGCGGGCTCCGGTGCGAATGCCATCTCCCGTGATCTCGAATTTGGAACCGAATTTTTAATCCGCCGCCAGGATCGCATTCTGTTTGGCACCGATTATCTTGCACCAGGCCAGAACGTACCTCAGTTTGAACTGTTCGAAAAACTGGAGCTGCCGGCTGAAGTCAGCGCGAAAATCAATCGCGAAAATGCCATCAAAGTCCTGAAACTGACTTAAGTGAATGCTGAAGTTGCATTTGGAATGGTTCGGTTGGCACGTGTTACACGCTTTATACCACTAAAATACTGTAAGTGTGAATACTCTAAGTCAGATTCTGAAGAATTCTCAGGAACTTCGCGTTGTTATTTCCGATCATATTCGTGTATGCTGATACTTACTACAAATTCCTGCCTGAGCTGCTCACCACAGGGAATACGATAGAAATCGTTTCTTTTTTATTTGAGAAACCATTTTCTATCTAACCCTAAATAAATAATAAAACCGTCGAATGACACACCGGGAGAATTCGGATGTCCCAGCCACTCAATCTTTCCCACGGACAGCATCACCAGTCTGGCAGCGGATTTTCCGCGTTTGCTCCTGGATCTGATCTGGTCCATGTCGGCAGCCGTCGCTGGTTTCTGCAGATGGGAATGGCGGGACTTGCCGGGCTCTCCATGCCGGAACTTCTCAAGCGACAGGCTTTGGGCGCACCACAGGCACAGGTGACACATCCGATTCAAGCCAAGTCTGTAATCATGATCTGGCTGTCAGGCGGACCCAGTCAGCTCGACATGTGGGACCTCAAACCGCAGGCACCGAAAGAAATTCGCGGCCCTTTCAATCCGATTCAGACTTCCGTCAGCGGTATCGAAATCTGTGAGCATATGCCAAAGCAGGCGGCGATGATGGATAAGTTCGCCATCATTCGTTCCATGGATGCTTCAACCAGTAACCACACACCGACCACCTTCCAGGCCTGTAATCCCAAATCACGTCGTACGAACGACAATCGTGATGGCGGCGGATATCCTTCGATGGGTTCGGTCGCAGCGAAATTCCGTGGTCCCAATGTGCCGGGTATGCCTGGCTTCGTCGCGCTGGCAGACAGCATGGCGGCAGACATTTATGGAGCCGGTCACCTGGGTCATCGCTATGAACCACTGGATGGCGTCAAATCCGCAGGTAAGTTTGGGATGCCTGATGGCGTACAGACGGCCCGCTTAACCGACCGTGAAGAATTACGTCAGCAGTTTGATCGACTGCGAAAACATACCGAGCTCTCGCCCGAACTTTCCCTGCAGGATCGTTATGTGCAGGAAGCGTACGATATGGTGCTCTCAGGAAATGTTGCCAAAGCCTTTGACGTGAACCGGGAATCAGCCCAGGTACGCGAGAAGTACGGTAATCATTCCTTTGGACAGAAATCACTGCTGGCCCGCCGCCTCGTCGAAGCAGGGGTGACGTTCATCACGATGAGCGATGCCTGGGGGCACTGGGACCATCACGGCGATGAAGTCAAATGGGGCGGCATCAACAAAGGTCTCAAACCAATGCTGCCGGTTCTCGATCATGGCATCGCCACTCTGATCAGTGATCTGGACGAACGGGGACTGCTCGATACCACGCTGGTGCTCGTTCTCGGTGAATTTGGTCGCGGTCCTGTGATTACCAAAACCGATGGCCGCGGTCACTGGACTCCCGTCATGTCGATGCTGGCAGCCGGCGCAGGTGTGCCCGGCGGTCAGGTGATTGGTGCTACCGATCGTCGCGGTGGGGAAATCGCAGAACGCCGACTGGGACCTGGAGACCTGGGAGCCACCGTCTTCAAGAAACTGGGCATCGATCCCTACGGTCACTGGATTAAACCAGGCGGACGTCCCACGCCACTGGTCGAAGGACCTTCCGCTCCGATTGCCGAGCTCGGCTGATTCCCGCTTTCGATTTCAGTCTTTTGCTGCAGCGACAGGATAACGTGCCTGTTGTGCCTGCAGCTTCTGTTTCAGTTCGGCCTGCAGTTCTGCCGCTTTTTCCGAATGAGTGCTGCTGAGATCGTGCTGCTCGGAAGGATCTTCACTCAAGTCGTACAACTCACGCTGGTCGGTTTCATAAAACTGCAGTAGTTTCCAGTTCCCCCGGCGGAGGGCTGACACCGGTCTGGTTTGACTCACGATGAAATCGTTGATGCCGATCTCCGGTTTCGCTTTGAGATATCCTTTTTCCGGATGGTAGTACGGGAAATGCCACGTTAACGCCCGTTCGAGCCAGGCAGCAGTTGCCCCGTGAAACAGCGGGAGCAGGCTCTCGCCATCCAGTGTCAATGATGAGCAATCCACTCGGGCCACATCACAAAATGTGGGAAACAGATCGGTGCCGCTGACTGGTGTCGTGCAGACCGAATCTGCCGCCACATGCTCTGGCCAGCGTACCAGCAGAGGCACGCGGATGCCCGCTTCATACAGGTTCCATTTACTCCCTCGCAGTGGTGCATTGTCGGCGTACTCGGGAGTCCCGCCGTTATCGGACGTGAAGACAACCAGCGTCGATTCACGTAAACCCTGTTGATCGAGGGCCGTCAGGACCTGTCCCACATACGCGTCCAACGTTTCGATGAACGCACCGTAATGAGTACGCAGGATCTCATCACCCGTGTCGACTGCAGCCCGCTTCTGATACTTTTTCACCAGCCAGTCAGTCGGCGCGCGGACCGGTGTATGTACATGGAAGTAAGACAGATACAGGAAAAATGGCTGCTCCCGTTTTTGTTTCAGAAAGTCAATTGCATTGTCTGTCACTGCGTCGGGCGGAAATTCGCCTGGTTTGAAATCGCCGGGCTTCCAGTCGAATTTCTTTGCATACGGATGACTGCCAAATGTTTCCTTCGCCGACTGAAAGCCCTGCTGTTTGGGTCCGTGCGTCGGACTCCAGCCCAGGTAATGCTGGTAATGTTCACAGACATGCCATTTCCCGAAGAAGCCAGTCTGGTAGTTCGCCTGCTGCAGCATTTCCGCGATCGTGACTTCTTTTAAAGGCAGCTCGCGCGTGTACTCGGGCGGCTGCAATTGACGTGCAGGCGGCTTCACGCCGGCCGGCTTGGTCACAAATTCAAAATGCAGACGTGCAGGAGTGCGACCGGTGAGAATCGAGGCCCGTGATGCACTGCAGATCGGCGCGGGAGAATACGCGTTCGTAAACCGCAAGCCCTGTTTTGCCAGTTGATCCAGATGAGGCGTCTCCGCGAGTGTGCCTCCGTAGCAACCCAGGTCTTTCCAGCCCAGGTCGTCGGCCAGAATGAAGACGATGTTAGGCGCTGGCTCGGCAGCAGGAACCGGAAGACACCAGCAGAACAGGAGTAGAACAGACAGGGCGCGCATCATCTGTAAACCTCGAGAAAGAACAACAGGACTTTATTTGATTTCGAAGGGCAGTGTAACAGACTCGCCGACCCGGTTCGAGGCGGTTTGCTGTTTTGAAAGATCCACGGCGAATGGCTGCTGCAGACTGTTGCCTGCGAGATCTTCCAGCACGGTTCCCACCTGCAGTCGATACGCGCCCGGCTGCCAGGCTCTGTCCGGCGTAAATTTCCAGACCGACTCTGCATAATCCAGTTTAATCTTGCCTGCGATCGGATTGCCGGATGCTGTCTGTACGCTTAACTGGCTGTGCAGCAGCGCGAAATCCAGCGATTCACCCAGCTGGCAGATCAGGGGGGCACGGGTTCCGCTGGCAGGGGAATTCAATTTCCAGTCGTGAATCTCTGGCTGGCGTTCATCCATGGCAACCGCCTGGAATGTTTTTCTGACTTCGTCACCTAACGCGTGTCCCGACAACGCGGCCCACTTCGGACTGATGCGCAGTTCATATTCCTGACCCGCATTCAGAACTGCTCCCAGTTCGACATTCAGGTTCACTCCTGTTTTCTGTCTTCCCGGATGAAACCAGAGCGTAAGCTGTTTACCGTCGCGCGACCAGAGCTCCGTATGACGAAACGGGCGGGGCACGAATTGCTCCTGTGTTTTGTTAAACAGAGAAAAGTGTTCGAATATATCTCCCTGCTGCATAGGCTCGGAGAATTGAATATAAAATTTCAAATGATTGGCAGGCAACTGGTTCCCTGACGGATAAATCGACAGCACCCGGGGCGGCTTGCTGTCGGGCAGGGGAATCGCGTATGTTGCCTGTAAGCGTTTGTGGGGACTTTTTGACGCCAGCTTTAAAGCCGCGGGATCAAAGGTTGCCCGGTAACGGTTGCCTCGGACCAGCGGAAAAGCGGGTTTGAATTCCAGACGATCCTCAGTCAGCCGATAAGTGCCCAGCATGGCTGGCAATTTCGCGTCTGATCGTGTCTCCCGTTTCAGTGAGAGTACCCGCTGGAACTGTGACTCATCTGCCTCAGTCAGTGCCGACCAGAACTGGACATTCTCGGCAGTGACCACCACGCGGCACAATCGAGGATCGTTCGCATCCGCTTCAAACGCAAGCTGAAATGGTTCTTCTTGCGGCGTCCCGGCAGCGCATGTCAGTGCTTCAATTAAGAGAACACAGACAATCAGTGACAGAGTGTGCCAGCAGGTTGCAGATGATGACTTACACATCAGAGATGCATTCCCCCCAAATCGAATCGCGTTCAACGTCTTGACCCTGGACATAAAAGGAACAGGCTCTTTTCCATTCCCAAACCCGAACAGAAAAGAGCCTGTGAACCGGAGGAGATCACTCGTCAGGGCAATTCGGTTATTTCCAGATCGAGGTGCCCGTCGTTATCGCGCAGTACGACGATCTCTTTTTTCTGCAGCTTGTCGATGTGAACCGCACCGGACAACTGATCGACAATTTCAATGCCGTCAGGACCGGTCTTCTGTTTCACATCGCGGCGGGCTGCTTCTTCATTGATGTCTTCTGCATCCAGATAATCCATATTCACACGCACGCCCCACCATTTACTCGGGCCGTACATACTCTTTTTCCAGTGGAAGCGGAATGTGTTGGTCAACAACCATTCTTTGCCGTCACTTTCATAAGTCAGCATATCCAGGGGCCGGTTACCGGAACCGAGTTCCACTACGCTGGTCCCTTTGACTTTACTGCCGGACTGCAGTTCATCCAGGGGAAACTTGGCAATGGGCGTACAGGCGAAGGCACCGACGATGTAGTTTTTCCCTTTGTTCGAGTAAGGCACGAACGATTGAATGGGGGCTTTGGTTTCCCATCTGCGGTGTGCAACATGGTAAGTTTCCGCACTATAGATGTCGGCGGAAGTTCCATGCGTTAAAGGCAGAGGAATGGAATAAATTTTGTTGGCGAATTCTTCGTTCGACTGTGCCGCTGCCAGAAGACGGTCACTGGCCAGAGCAACGCCGGTGATGTTGCGAATTTTCGAATCTTTTCCGCCAGGCAATGCGACCTGAATATAATCGACTTCCGACAGATCAAAGTTTTTCACTTTGCCGTGGGCATCAATCATCAGAATCGCAGGCTGTCCGTCGGTCTTGCGATTGACGGCGAGATACACATTACCACTCTGTGAATTGACAGCCATGTCGGCGATGTCAATCTCTGATGGCTCAACACCCAGGCTGGAAGCGACAGCCACATCCACCTTGGGAACTTTCTGTTCCAGTTTCTTCAATGGTCCGACATCATGAGTATCAATAACAGTAATTGTTGCCTTCGCAGGGTCCGCCACCACCAGCAATCCGCCGGGTCCAAATGTGATTTTACCAACCGACTTGAAATCGGGATTTCCTTTTTGCACATTTTTGAGATACTTGCTCGCCGCATCTTTGGTCACACCCGCCTGCAGCAGCGGATCACCTGTCAGCAGCAGCATCAACGTCAGAAGACTGACGGTGACTTTCATAAGTCTTGATCTGATCATCAAACTGGTTCCCTGAAAAAAATGAAAACGTAGGTCTCCCTTTCCAACCAACTGATCTCAATCCTAATTCTCTGAAATTTGATAGTCAACAAGTTTGTCTGTAGAAGCGGTGATTGCACCGATTCTTCATCACAGGAAAACAATGAGGTCACGTGAACAATAACCTGTCTCCAAATTGCCAAACCGGGGGTTAATTTCTTGACATTCTGACTGCAAAACCGGTTATAATGGCGATATTCCGGGATGCGGGCCGCTCTCCGTGATCGGGATGAATACCTGCAAGAGTAACAGGACAATCAGACCTGATTGTCATCCTCCTGAATATTCCTTCCTCAATCGCGAGAAACAACAGCAATGGACGTTTCCCGGCGTACGTTTTTCTACCTGGTATTAAGCAGTCTGCTGGTATCATTTCCTGAGTCACAGCGATCTTACGCTGCAGAAAAAACGAGCCCCTCCACATCATCCCCGCTTGTGTATGAAGACACCATTCTTCCCATATTTCAGGCCCGCTGCCTGGAATGTCACAACACGAAAAACCGGAAAGCCGAATTCGATTTGAGTTCCCCCGCTGCGTTGCTGAAAGGGGGCGAATCGGGAGTCGGACTGGTGTCAGGCAAACCGGATGAGAGTCTGCTGTATGAATACCTGCACGATGGCCAGATGCCTCCCGAAGGTTCCAGGCCACTTGAAGAAAAAGAACTGCAGCTGATCCACAACTGGATCGCGCAGGGGATGAAGTTCAAACACAATCCGCAAGCGACTGCGGAAGTGCAGTTATCTCAGCATGACGTCCTGCCGATTTTCTATCGCCGCTGTGTGATGTGTCACGGCCCCGAATACCAGGAAGGGGGACTCGACCTGCGGACGAAAGCCGACATGATCAAAGGGGGTGGAGCAGGAACAGCCGTCATCGAAGGTAAGCCGGACGAGAGTCTGCTGATCAAATATATTGAAGAAAAAACCTGTCCGCCGAAAGCGGAAATCAGTCGCGCCGGTATTGAACCGATGACAGCGGAAGAACTGACAACTGTCAAAGACTGGATCGCGCAGGGGCTGAATGTCGTCAACGAGGAACCCCTGGATTTCATCAATGATCAGGATCCCCTGGTGACAAAAGAAGATCGCCAGTTCTGGTCCTTTCAGCCTCCCCAGCAGGCAGAGCCACCTTCCGTGCAGCATCAGTCCCTGGTGAAAAATCCGATCGATGCATTTTTACTTCGCAAGCTGGAAGCAAATCAGCTCAGCTATGCTCCGGAAGCGGATCGACGCGCGCTCATTCGTCGTGTGACCTATGTACTGACGGGCCTGCCCCCCACTCCCGAAGAAGTGCAGGCCTTCCTCGCAGACGACAAACCCCAGGCATATGAAAGGCTCATCGATCGACTGCTGGAGTCCCCCCGTTATGCAGAAAAGTGGGGGCAGTTCTGGCTCGATCTGGCCGGTTACGCCGACTCCGAAGGAAAACGCAGTGCCGACCTGATTCGCAAGTATGCCTGGCGTTATCGCGACTATGTTGTTCGTTCCTTTGGAGAAGACAAACCTTATGACGTCTTCCTCACCGAGCAACTGGCCGGCGATGAACTGGTCGATTACGGCAAGCCTGAGAATGCAACCCCCGAAACGATTGAGAAACTGGTGGCGACCGGTTTTCTGCGGATGGCCCCCGATGGGACCTCTGCCAACCCAGTGAATCGGGTTTCCGATCGGATGGAAGTCATCACCGATGAAATCGATGTCCTCTCGCGCGGCTTACTGGGTCTGACGATGAACTGTGCCCGCTGTCACAGTCACAAATACGATCCCATTCCGCAGCGTGACTATTACCGCGTCGTCGCAATCTTCAAAGGTGCGTATGATGAATACGACTGGATGACGCCGCAACCCTTCAGCAATCAGTGGAAGCGGGCCCGCAGTCGGCTGCTGACGGTGATACCTCAACACGAACAGGCCGCCATTGACGAGCATAATGCGCCCTTGGAAAAGCAGATCGGTGAAATCGAAGAGCAGCTCAAAGATAAAAAGCTTGAAAAGGACCAGAAGAAATCACTGGAGAAACAGCTTAAAGAGTTAAAGGCTTCCCTCAAAACACCGCCGATGATCCGTGCCCTCTGGGATCGCGGTCGTCCGTCCCCCACTTACATTTATCGTCGTGGCGATGAAAATCAGCCGACACGTCTCGTAGAGCCCGGGCCTCCCTCTGCGATTGCCGACGGCATTTCTCCGTATCATATAGAACCGGTTCAGCAGACCACATTAAAAACCGGCAGACGCCTTGCGTTTGCCCGCTGGCTCACACAACCCGATCATCCGCTGACCTCCCGTGTGTTCGTCAATCGCATCTGGAACAAACACTTTGGTACCGGAATCGTGGAGAGTATCGACAACTTCGGTGCCCTGGGCACGCCTCCCAGCCATCCGGAACTGCTCGACTGGCTGGCGGTCCAGTTTGTGAAAGAAGGCTGGAGCATCAAACAGCTGCAGCGACTGATTATGACTTCGCAGGCCTATCGCCAGTCTTCAGCCGTCACTCCACTGCATCAGAAATCGGACCCGGAGAATCGATTGATCTCCCGCATGCCGCTCCGCCGCCTTGAAGCCGAAGAGCTTCGCGATGCATTGATCTTCACCGCCGACCAGCTCGATGAAACTCAATATGGCGAGCCCGTCGATGTGGAACTCCGCCCGGATGGACTGGTGACATCTAAACGGACTTCCGAAGGCTGGCGCAGAAGTATCTATATTCGTCATCGCCGCAAAGATATGCCTACGTTTCTGGAAGTCTTCGATCTCCCGCAGATGAACCCGAACTGTACCGAACGCAAAAATTCCAATGTGGTTTCACAACCCTTGCTGCTGGTAAATAACCGTCTGGTTCATGATCTGGCCGATCACTTTGCCCGCCGCGTGCGTGCCGAAGCAGGGGATGACCCGCGGCAGCGAATTGAACGGGCCTACCAGTTGGTCTTCCAGCGTGCACCGACGTCTGCAGAAACTAAACTGGCTCTGAATTCGATTCAGTTACTGGAGACATCTGCGAAAGACGGAACGAAATCTGAACCGTCCCTGAACGGGTTTACTGAATACTGTCACGTGCTGCTCAACTCCGCCGAATTTCTTTACCTCGATTGAAACGACCATGACTGATTCCACAGCACAACCAGCACTGATGACCGAACTCTCACGGCGGCGTTTTTTCGATCGCATGACCGACGGTCTGTATGGCGTCGCGCTGACTTCGCTGCTCGGTCAACAGTCGCAGGCATTCGCAGCCGGGGAAACACATCATACACAGCAGCTCCCGGAAAATCTGAAGCCCCGGCGTCCCCATTTCAAACCCCGTGCCACGTCGGTCATTCATCTCTGTATGCAGGGAGGTCCCAGCCAGGTGGACCTGTTCGACCCTAAGCCGGCACTTAAGAAATTTCACGGCCAGACAGCGCCGCGCGAACTCACAGGCAATGCCGTCTTCGAAACGGACCGGACGGGCAAACTGATGCAGAGTCCCTTCGAATTTAAACGCCACGGTAAATCGGGGGCCTGGGTCTCCGATGTCCTGCCATACACTGCGCAGGAAGTCGACCAGATGACCATCGTGCGTTCCATGTATAACGTGCACCCCAACCACGAACCGGCAATTTACAAAATGCAGTCCGGGCAAACCTTCCCCGGCCATCCCGCTTTTGGTTCCTGGATTACGTATGGCCTGGGAAACGAAAACCAGAACCTGCCCGCTTACGTGGTGCTCGCCGATCCCAGCAATCGCCTGCCGGTCAACAATGTAGATAACTGGATGTCCGGTTATCTTTCGCCCCTGTATCAGGGGACACGCATGAAAGCCACCGGATCGCCGCTGCTTAACATTGCACCGGATTATTCAAACACGGAACAGGTCAGCCGCAACAAACAGCTGCTGCTCAAACAGCTCGACCGCATGCATCAGAAGTTAAGACCAGGTCAGCAGGAACTGGAAGCCCGCATCCAGAATTATGAGATGGCTGCCAACATGCAGCTGGAAGCAACAGAAACACTCGATATTTCCCAGGAGACCTCAGAGACCCTGGCGATGTACGGCATTGATCAGAAAGAGACAGACAGTTTCGGCAGACGCTGTCTGTTGGCGCGACGGCTGGTCGAGAAGGGGGTGCGCTTCGTACAACTTTACACGCGCGGCCAGATGTGGGACAACCACTCCAAAATTCAGCAGTCATTACAGTCCGCCTGTGGACAGACCGACCTGCCAGTGGCGGGCCTGCTGAGAGATTTACGTCAGCGGGGCCTGCTCGATTCGACGCTTGTTCTCTGGGGAGGCGAGTTCGGTCGTCTCCCAACCGCACAGATCACTTCCAGCGCCAAGATGAACGTCGCCGGCCGCGATCATGGCCCCTATGGTTTCTCAGCCTGGATGGCAGGCGGAGGAGTGAAACGGGGGCTCGTCTACGGCAATACCGATGAGGTCGGCTATGCATCGGTCGAAAACCGCGTCAGTATTCAGGACTGGCACGCCACGGTACTGCATCTGCTGGGACTGGATCACGAACGACTGGTCTACGAACGTAACGGTCTGGGCGAACGACTGACACATCAGTTTGAATCGAATGTCGTCCACGATATCATCGCCTGAGTGAATTTCATCCTCGCTTCTTGAGATCTTCATCACCAGCCGATAGCATGGCCTTCGGTTTTTTAAGGGAGTCTCCTGGGATGAAGTTTGCGTTTGTTATTCTGTTTGCTGTGATGCTGACCACGGTATTGTCTGCTGCGGAACCTGTTTTTCTGCAGAACGGGGTCACCGCGCATCGGGGGAATTCGGGTGAGTATCCCGAGAATACGATTCCCGCCTTCCAGAGCGGAATCGACGTCGGTGCGGACTGGCTTGAACTCGATATCTTCCAGACGAAAGACGGCCAACTGGTCGTCACACACGACAAAACCACGGAGCGCGTCGGCGACAAAAATCTTGACGTCGCCAGCTCCACATACGCAGAACTCAAAACAGTCGACGTGGCGACGGACTTCCGAAAACGGCACCAGTTGTCCAAAGCAGCATGCCCGCCTCAACGGATGCCGTTACTCGAAGAAGTACTGCTGCTCGTCAAACAGCAGAACAAGACCCGCGTCTCGATTCAACCCAAGGCCGACTGTGTGAAAGCAGCGGTCGCGCTGGTCAAACGCCTGGAGATGGAATCCTGGGTCGGTTTCAATGACGGCAATCTGAATTACATGACGCAGGTCAAACAGCTGGCGCCGGAGCTCCCCGTCTTCTGGGATCGGGGAGCTGATACCGATCTCGACGCCGACATCAGGATCGCTAAGCAACGCGGCTTCGAAGCACTTGTCCTGCAATTTAAAGGCATCACTCCCGACAAAGTCCGAAAGATCAAAGCCGCCGACCTCGAACCAGGTGCCTGGACCGTCAACGATCCCGCATTGATGCAGCAACTGCTCCAGCAGGGCGTCGAACGCATTTATACCGACGAACCAGCTCAGCTGCTGCGGTTGAAATAGACATTCACACACTGTAAGTTGGTTCCGGCACACCAGTTTTTTGAAACAATTCCTTGAGTCAACCTGTCTCAGAGAGAACCGGGATCAATCAACATGGCCAAAAAGAAATCGTCAGCACGCAAGAAACAACCGGACACAGCGAAACGCTCCCAGGCGGTGAATCCATTTACCGGAGAGCCCACGGATGCCGTCGACTGGGGGGATGTGTTCGAACTGGTCGAACTGAAGAAGACGCTTGCATTGAAAAACCTGTTCGATGAGGGAATGACGTTTGAGGAATTCCAGAATGCCTATTGGGGGCGTCTGGAAGACAACGAATACCTGCACCGTGCCGCCGAGCAGGGAAATCTGGCCATGGTCAAGCTGCTGGTCGAGCAGGGGGCCGATCCGGATGAACTCGACGAAGTGTACCAGACGCCTCTCGAACGGGCGTTCGAGGCGAACAGGAAGCAGGTGGCGAAGTATCTGTTTGAGCGGACAAACTCGGAAACCGCCAGGGAACTGGTAGAAGAGTCGTTATTTCCCGATCGAAAAAAAGGCCGTGATCTCCCCAAAATTGATAAGGAACTGAAACAGGCGATTGAGGAAAAGGATCTGCGAAAAGTACGCGCGCTGATCAAAAAAGGTGTGCCGGTCAATGCCCGGTTTAAATCAGAGTATAATTTTGACAGTACCCCACTGGAACTGGCCATAAAGCTTGATGCATTCAAGATTGCAGAAGCATTATTAATAGCAGGTGCCAGCCCCAATCCCGTTTTCAAGGATGACCATCCTCTGGTAACAGCCCTTGACAGGAAGTCCCCTAAGATGATGTCCCTGCTGCTGGAGTATGGTGCTGACCCGAATAATCCCTGTGATCTAAAAAAGACCTGTTTAATGAAAGCCGTGGATTATGCAGATCTGAAGATTTTGGATCTCCTGCTGGAGGCGGCCACTGACCTGAATCTGAAAGACTCGGAAGGCCGCATGGCGATTCATCACGTGTGGGCTTCACGATCACATCGCTATGACCCCAAAAAAGAGAAACGGGAACTGGAAAAAACGGTAAAAGTGCTGCTCAGACTGCTCGACGCGGGTGCCGATCTGCATGCGGAAACTGAGGGTGGGACTACGAAGCTGATGGGGCTCTGTGCTGAGCCGCGCTGGGAAGACTCCCATCAACGTTACCTGGATTTCAAAGCGGCACTCATCGACGCCGGTGTGCTCGATACCCGCATTGAGGATCTGCTCGCGTTAGTGAGACAGAATAAAATCACAGCAGTCAGAAAACTGATCAAAGAAGGAGTCAACGTGAACCACCGGGGGGATCTTTTTCCGTTTGCCGGTCAGGTGACTCCACTGGCGATGGCGGTGATGTGTGGTCATGACAAACTGGTGCAGTTGCTGCTCAAAACCGGTGCGAATCCGGATGCATGGTCCGAGTACCTCTACTTTGGTGTAGAGAATCCGAATGCCATATCTCCCAGACCGTATGATTTTAATGAGACAGATCCACTCTATTATGGGCGAGGTTTTTCTCCGGTCCGTCCGCTGGGAATCGCGGTCTGGAAAAACGACCCGAACATGATCCAGATCCTGGCGGAAGCGAATGCTTCATTGACGCTGGATGCAGGCAGTGGAAGTTTATTATGTGGAGGCCCACCCCTACTCTGGGCATTGAATTTAAAGCATCTGGAATCAGTCCAGGCGTTGGTTGAGGCAGGAGTAAATCCCTATAAATCCAAGCGAAGCATGACGGATGCCGTATTCCTGGCAAATCTGGAAAGCACTCCACCCAAAATCAGAAAACTGATCAATCAGGCGGCGAAGAAATTTAAGTAGCCTGCCCCCTCCCGATTATTGTTGAACAAGCAACTCAAGCCGTAAACAATCGCAGAATATGTGTGAACATTTCACACATTGCTCTTGCGTTTCCGACTGAAGTGTGAAAAAATCACAGATAGAAATGAAGTATATCCTGTTTCGTTAGAGGCCCTGCAATGGAACAACCCAATCAGAATGAACTGGAAGTCCTGCGGCTGTTATGGAACAAGTCGCCTCAAAAACCGGGTGAAATCCAGGAAGCGTTCGGCTGGGAGATCGATAACGGTACCCTGCGCAGCGTACTGGTCGGCATGGTCGAGCGAGGACTGCTGACGCGTAAACGCAATGGTCGGGCGTTTCTTTACTCGCCGAAAGTCAAACGAGAAACACAACTGCGACAGACGGTCCGGCGGCTGGCCGAAGTATTTAGCGGCGGGTCCACCGGTCAACTGCTGATGGAACTGGCGGAGAAAGAACGCCTGACCCCCGAAGAACTGAAACAGCTCAAGAAAATTGCCCGCGGCGAATCGTAACGGGCGACGCTTTGCTTCCTTTTGAATATCAAACTTACAGAGGACCTGGAAATGGATGACGCCGCTTTCATCATCAACACACTGGTCCGACTTAGTCTGTTACTGGCACTGGGTTGGGTGACGCTGAGACTACTTCGTAACCGCAATCCGCGCTGGTCCGTGCTGGTGTCACGCTGTCTGATTTCAGCGGCTCTGCTGATGCCTCTGGCCTGTCTGTATCTACCAGTCACCAGTCTGGCGATTTTACCACCGGTTGATTCGGTAACCGATGTTGTAACCGAAACAACGACTGAAACAGCAACTCCAATCATCTCGGAAAAAAGAACGTCAGAGACCGTTGTCCCCCTGCAACCAGTTCTACCGAATAGCCCGCAAAAACATCCGAGACCGAACAACGCCACTATGGAGATTTCTTCCCAGCCACTGGTCGCTGAAATACCTTCAGGCACAGAATCGGAACCGAACCTGCCCGAGACGACAGTCGCCCCTGTTAAACCTGAGATCAAAACGCATTCCATGACAAATCGGCCGATAACGTCTCCAGTTACAGCTGAAATTTCCTGGTGGTTTCTCGGTTGGCTTGCGGTCAGTGTCCTCTTACTGCTGCGTATCGGCTGGCAGATTCAACGTGCGAGAAAACTGTTAGTGTCTGCAGAGACGGCCCCCGCTGCGTTGCAGTCTGACTGTGCTGGTTTAGCAGCGCAGATTGCACTCAAACGTGTGCCTCCGGTCCTGTTGTCCAACCAGATCGCAGGTCCCTGTACGGTCGGAATCTTTCGACCGACTATTTTGTTACCAGAGTCATGGAATAACCGACTCTCCCCATCCGAACGCCGCGCGATTCTGATGCATGAGTTATCGCATGTGGCTGGCTTTGATTCATGCTGGGATCTGCTCTCGCGTCTCGTGACTGCGGTCTGGTGGTTTCATCCGCTGGTCTGGCGGTTACCTGCACAGCATCGGCTGGCGTGTGAGCACATGTCCGATGCACTGGCCGCGGATTCAATCGATGGGTTCGAAAGCTACCGACGTCTGCTGGCAGGCTGGGCGCTGCATCGTCAGGGCGCAGAAAGCAGAGCCTCCGCACTTGCAATGGCTGATCGAAGTTACCTGCTGCGCAGATTGAAATGGCTGGAAACGCCACGCTCCTTCAATACGTTGAAGCGCTCCCGCTGTTATGCCTGCCTGCTGTTAGTAGTGCTACTGTCTGTTGGCATAGCCTCGGTTCGCTTTAGTCCGCAGGTGATTGCACAGAACCCGGCGCCACCCGAAAATGAACAGCAGGCCGAATCGAAAGCCGACGCTAATCAACCCAAAGCAGAGAAAAAGAAACCGGCGGCCCTTGTCGTCCGCAAACCGGGGAAACCCGACATCAATCTGAAGCAGACAGCGCCGAAAACGGTCACGGTTGTGAATGACAAGGACCAACCCATTGCCGGTGCGGAGGTCCGTATAGGCTGGTGGGAAGACAACGAGGGGGACATGCTGGGTAAGATCACGATCAACCCACCTGTGACGAATGAGCAGGGGGAGGTCACGATTCAGGTTCCCAAGGGAGCCGCCCGGGCACAGATCTCCGCCGAAGCCGAGGGTTATGCGAAAGCGGGCACGCAGTATTCATTGAGCGGCAATCCAAAACTGGTTTTACAGCCGGGACGGATCATACGTGTCAAAGCAGTGGACGCGAAAGGAAATCGATTGCCCGATGCCTTTCCTCTGCTGGAAGACACGCACATTATCGGTCGTGAATTCAAACAGGACGATCGGCGTCTGGGGCTGTTCACCTCGCCGGTGGTGGAACTGGACCGCCGCTGGATGCGGGTTGTAGCCAAAAACGAAGAAGGACCGATCCTGTTCAGCCACCTGATTGATGTCACCAAGCCGGAACGCGTGGAAGAGGATGGTACGATTGTCGCGATTCTCGAGCCGGGCATCCGCCTGGAGGGACGCCTGGACGACTCCGTTCCCCGGCCGATCAAACATGGCTGTGTGGAACTTTATATCAATGAAGGGCAGGATCATAAAATTGGCGGTGGCTGGACCTGGCAGCAGACGGCAACGGTTAAAGAAGACGGCACGTTTGAGTTCGATTCTCTGCCGACAGGCGGACAGGCCCAACTGTTTGCACTGGTTGATGGTTACCAGTCGACCCGACCGACCGTCCAGTCGCTGAAAGACTACCTGAAACGACACAACGCCGGTCCGGAATCGATTCTCGATAATGCCATTAGTCGGCACGATGCCTTCTGGCCCCATCTCTTCCCGCTCACAAAAGGGCTTTATAAAACCGAGGTGGAACTTCCCTGTACGCCGACGACGTCGGTGGACGTCAAAGTCGTCGACCCGCTTGGACAACCGATTGAAGGAGCCGAGGTCAAATTCAATCCCAACGGCTTATTCTTTGGAGGTGAACTGTTCATACCGGCAACGGAATCTTTAACGATCGAGAATTATATTGATCCTCCAGATAAAGACGAACTCAAACAGCGCTATCAATGGGCACAGGACACGTTTCTAGGAGTCAAATCCGATCAGCAGGGGATCGCCCGAGTCCGGAATCTATCCGCTGATGATCGTGAATCTTACAAGGTTTCCGCAGACGGTTATCAAATGCCCATTTACCCGAACTCTTATGAAGATGGTCCGAGGCAATATGCTTTAATCGACCTGTCAGGCGGCAAGACGCTGCGACGGACCATTACCATGGAAAAATATGTGCCGGTCTCGTCACGGGAAATCCTCGTCGTGAATCAAGACGCTGAGCCGGTTCCAGACATCACTGTCACCGTAAGCGAAATCGCTTTTGAAAATGCGCCTGATGACTGGCAACTCTGGGCATCACAGCGGTTTGGACCAGTGGCTTCAGAGAAATCAGGAGACGACGGCATCGTCCGGCTAACGCTTCCCCTGGAAGTCAACGGGGAAGCCGTTTCCCGTCTGCGGATTACCGTGAAGGGGCGTGTGGAACGTAAGGGAGACGATCGAGATGCTTATGTCCAGAGCAAAAGACTGATCATTCCCCGTCAGGCAGACGGACGGGTCGTCGTGCTGAGCGTTTCCCAGGAAGAACCCCGAGAGAAATACCAGTTCTTTGATGTTACTGTCGCCTACGAAAAACCAGAAACATTGTTAAGCGATTCTCCCCAGATACTGCTGAAACAACTGCAGAAACAGCCGTCAATGGTGGTCCTGAATCAACTCTTGGCAATCAATAACTTTGACGCCGCGACACCGCTTGAATTTAAGAGTGACTGGAACCTGGTTGGGGAAAACAGTTCAAAAAAGTCTAAACGATCTCCGATCGCCACGATTCCCACACCGCAGGGCCAGCGCATCATCGTTCTCTGTGCTGTCCGTCCTAAAGGAGCGAGCTGGGAACTCAAACCCAAGCTCCGTTTTCCACCCCGGGCTGCGTTTATCTTCGATGCGGAAGGCACTTTGATCCGCATGCTGGGAGGCTGGGCCTCTTCCAGCGGCAGTTATTCCAATCTGATGCTGGTCAACATAGGAGGGACGGACGATTATTTCTACGAGACATCCGCATTTGAACCGCATGGCCCATTTAAATACATCCAGCGATGGTATCAGGTCGGACGGGAAGCGCAGCCTGCCCTGACGATTCACAATTATGCCAACGCGACCAGTTGGAACGGCAAACCTGGCCCGTCACAACCACTGGCGGAATTTGGTTTTGTGGGTTTTGCCTTTAATGGTAGAGCCCTGGATTATAAAGTCTGTGGCACCCTGCCTAATGGAACCCTGGCGCCTCGTAAAGTGTACTGGGACAGTGCCCGCCAGCAGTTTATCGGCCCGGCCGAGGAAAGCGTAGAGGGAGAACCGCTCTACCAGGTGATTACCGGGGAATCACATCAGTTTACACCGCTTGAGGTCGAACCCGGAGAACTGATCGTGGCCGGCGGCCGGCGCGATTACAAGAACTGGCACGCATGGAGTTGTGTGGTTCCGGTAGGAAAGACCGCCCGCGTGCGACTGTTCTCAGTAGACGAATCCGGAAACAAGCCGGTCGAGACTGAGTATTTCGCACGGAACCTGTCCGCAGGCAAACACAACCTGCAGCTGCAACTCCGTGACAGTGAACAGGATCAAAGTCAGTCTGATACTGAACTGTTAATTGATGAGTCGACAAAAGAAAAGCTGACGGTCCCTCGCGTCCCCATTTCCGACGTACCATCGGTCGAGGGAGTTCCCATCGCACGCACGGGGAAAGAGCCACTCGATCTGTTCAATCGCGAAACCGTGCAGAAACAGCAACGGCTCATCTGGCGGGTGGAACTGAAATCTGACTGATTTAAGTACGGCTCAATTTAAGCGGTAGATCACGAAATCGGATTGAAATTTTCAATCCGACACCGGCTTTGCTACGTTCTCATTATCAATGATGACCTTCACATGGTTGAATCCATGTCATTTCGCGTCGTGCATTTTTCAAGAGACCGTTCCCATGAAGCTCCTGTTAACCATTCTCCTGATCGCCTTTGTGGTTTTGTTCCTCGTGAATATGATCCTGAGACGAATCTGGGGATTTTATCAGCCGTTGAAGTGGACATCAGGAGGAGAAACAACCTTAGTCGCAGAACTTGCGATCCTTGTTTTTATCTCCAGTTGTCTCCTGGAGGTAATCTGGGATTCTGAAATCTCGGCTCTGTGTGTGATTTTTGCACTTCCAGCCGCGATGATAAGTTATATTTCTGAGGGAAGAGCCAGAAAACGATTTCTGCTCAAAGAAGCAGAATTGTATGAGGCAAACAAAAAAGAACATCCCGGCATTTTCGTTACCTTGCCGCCGGAAAGACTCGATGACTTTGATAACGAAGTTTTCGATCTCTACGACGCCGGAATCGCAACTTATCTGGGAACGATCAACCGGGAAGATCTGAAGATTCTCATTGATCGTTTTGAACTGGATGGAGAACAGGGTCCCAACGACATTTTTGTTTTCCATGGAACGGTCGAACTGGCAAAAGAAGCCGGAATTTCGGATGAACTAGAAACCCTGCTTTATCAATCGCTGGAGGAACGGGACGCACTCTATCTGCGGTGGATTCCGCGACAGGTCAGTCTTAACTGACAAAATCCGGTACACTGCGGTTGGGTTGATTCCATTTGATCCGGCCCAGCAGCAGGTCTCCTTTCGCCCCACCTCGCGGCAGCCACTCGCCGACGGTGACGCAGGATTCGTCCGCGCTGACGTTGGTAACATCGAAGTTACCCATCAAAGCAACTTTGTCGGGATCGTTCACGCCCTCCCCGACCAGGGGCAGGACCACACGTTCGGTAGCGCGGATCAGGGAGAGTTGCTCCGGATCAACCTCTGCCACCCAGAGCGGGGAGCGCCAGCGGATCACATTTTTATTTGTATCATCTTTGCGGGTGTAAACCAGGAACAGTCCGTCGGAGTGAGTGAGCCAGTGCTGTTGTGTGGTGGACATGCCGATCGGCGTGCCGTCGTCAAACGCCCAGGCGGTCTTCCGCTGATAATTCAAACCGTCCGGGCTGACTGCGACATAGCCGTGCCCGTCTTCGGCGCGAATCGTCATGAAGTACTGATCTGCAAAACGGGCGATAGACGGTTCGAGCAGGCCCCGCCCGACTTTGTTCTCCAGGGGCGGACCGACTTCGCGGATCTTGAGTGTCGAACCATCAAAGGCACAACGCACGCCGGCCACCATGCGGGGCTGTTTGCCCGCGCCGAAGGTGAAGGACATCAGGATATCGCCATCAGGCATGACGAGCCGTTGCCCGCAGTTGTTGGTATAGATCTCCCCGCCACGGGGATCGTCCCACTCCAGGATCTTCCGCTCTGACCACTGGCCGTCTTTGTCCCGCGTGACGTAGACGGGGTAGCGGGCCAGCTGATCGCCGCGGGCAAAGCGGGGGCCGCGATAAAAGACGACGTGCCCCAGCGCGAGGACGGTTCCGGTCTGCGGATGATATTGCGGCGTCACATCACAGACACCCGCTTTAAGACCCGGATGTTCCTTGACGGGATCTCGTCCCAGTGCGGCAATGGGTATCGGCTGCTTCCAGGTTTTGCCCCGGTCCGTCGATTCGGTCCAGTGCACCTGCCCGAAGTAATCGGAGCCGCCAATCTCCTGCAGATTCAACTGAAACGTCGCGTTCCCCTCAGCCCCGGGAATCATACACCCCCGCGGATGAAACCAGGTGACGCCGGCCCCATCGCGATTGCGAAACAGCGTTTCTTTCGAAATAGAACCCATCAACGGCTTCGATTCCGCAGCCTGCAGCGAAGCTGTTACCGTCGCAGAGGTCGCAGCCAGAGAACAGAGGGAGCTGTGGATGAATTCACGACGGTTGAGAGGCAGGGGCATGGGTAGGCTTTCTTTTAATTATATATGACTTAATTCATTCTCTTATCTTATCGTTGAAATTGACTTGAAAACAATGACAAATCACTTCTGCAATTATTTGTTTTTATGCGTTGATCCACTTGTTCCATCCGGTAGTCAATCACTTGACTTCTGATTACAGTGATAGGGAAACCATTGAGGCAGGCACCACGATGATTTGATATCGGGAATTAGAATGACAGACAGCATCCAGCCAGGGCTCTATGAACAACTTCTAACTGAAGAATTAAAGGAGCAGTTACAGACAATCGCTGACCCGCGTCTCTACGCCACGATAGGTAAAGTTGATGCGGAAGATGCGCATACTGCGATTGCTCAATACTTGGAACATGTTTTAGCAACTGGGATTGCTGGATTTAGAGGTAAGGAAGCAGCTGAGAAACAAAAACGATTAGTTGATCGTATTCTCAATTTGCTTGCAGAAGAGCTAGGACGAGATTGGGAAAATCGATTACGTATCGCAACTCCCCTCGAACGGCTGCTGGCAATTCATCACACCGAGCCTGAAACTTCTGAGAATCGCCCTGATACTCCCTTATCTCGCTCTGCACTTTTAACGGGAACACGGCTGGACCCCAGTTTGGGAAGCCAATTAAAAAAAGAGATATCAACCGCAGATTCAGTTGATATTCTTTGTTCCTTTGTGAAATGGAGTGGACTCCGTGTCATTCTGGATGACTTAAAAGAATTGGCCTCAAGCCCTCACCCAGATCGTCCCCGCATTCGGGTTATCACTACTAGTTACATGGGAGCTACCGATCCAAAGGCGATAGAAGCATTAAGCGACCTCCCCAACACTGAGATTCGTGTCAGTTATGATACGAAACGAACCCGTTTGCATGCCAAGGCTTATCTCTTTCATCGAGATACCGATTTCGGCAGTGCCTACGTCGGTTCAGCGAACCTTTCAAACGCCGCCCTTTCTGAGGGCCTTGAATGGACAACGAAGGTTAGCCAATACGAACTTTCCTATCTTTGGGGAAAGATCACGGGAACCTTTGAAACATATTGGCAGGACGACGAATTCCAGCCATTCAGTGGCGAGGCTCCTGAACGGCTGAGATCTGCGATTAAGAATGAACGGTTGAGTTCATCAGATCCATCGATGCTGCCTGCATTTCATATTCGACCATACCCTTTTCAAGAAGAAATATTGGACATCCTAGTTGCAGAGCGTGATGTCCAAAACAAAAGAACGCATCTGGTAGTTGCCGCTACTGGAACGGGTAAGACTATGTTAGCTGCCTTCGATTATGCACGCATTTGCAAAGAAGAGGGACGCCAACCTTCTTTTCTTTTCATAGTGCATCGAGAAGAGATCTTGAAACAAGCACTCGCGTCATTTCGTGGTGTACTACGCGATCAGAATTTTGGAGATCTGCTAGTAGGAGGACGAGACCCATCCCAGGTAAAACATCTATTTTGTTCTATTCAAAGCTATAACTCACGTGAACTCTGGAAATCTCCAACCGATGAATACGAATATATCGTTGTCGATGAATTTCATCATGCGGCTGCACCAAGTTACCAACGTTTACTGGATCACGTACGTCCCAATATCTTATTGGGTCTGACCGCAACACCAGATCGGGCCGATCAACTCGATGTCCTAAAATGGTTCGGAGGGCGTACCAGCGCTGAAATCAGATTGCCTGATGCGATTAATCGTAAATTACTCTGCCCATTTCAATATTTTGGTGTCTCAGATAGTGAAAACCTAGATGATTTAAATTGGCAACGTGGTGGGTATGCGATCAATGATCTGGATCGGATTTATACTGGCAACGATCGCCGTGCGCAGTTGATTTTAGAAAAAACACACGAAATCCTACTCAATCCAGTAGATTCTCGTGGGCTGGGTTTTTGTGTCAGTAAAGCTCATGCTGAGTTCATGGCTCGATTTTTTAAAGAACATGGTGTTCCTGCAGCTGCATTGACTGCTGATTCTTCTGATGAAGTTAGAAACCAAGTGCAGACTCAGCTTCGTTCTCGAGATATCAACTTTATCTTTGTGGTCGATTTGTATAACGAAGGGGTCGATATTCCTGAAATTGACACTTTACTTTTTCTAAGACCAACGGAAAGCCTCACCATCTTTTTACAACAATTTGGACGAGGGATGCGTCTCCATGATGATAAAGAATGTTTGACAATCCTCGATTTCATCGGTGCTCAACGACGAGAATTTCAATTCGCATCGAGATTTCGTGCACTCAGTACGAAGCCCGAACTGCGTCTCGATCGGGAAATCGAAAATGGCTTCCCCCATTTACCGAGTGGTTGTGTGGTTCAATTGGAACGTGTTGCGCAGCAACGTGTATTAGACAATATTCGTGATTCATTACGGCTCAACAAACCAACTATCATCTTACGACTTAGAGAATTAGGACGAATCCTTGGACGTAGTCCATTCCTTCATGAAGCTTTAGATTTTCTACATACTAACTTAGATGAGTTATTAAAGCGGGGACTCTGGTCTCGTTTGCTCGCAGAAGCCGGTCTCATTGAACCAATTTCAGATTCTGACGAAACTCAACTCGCGAAAGGATTACGTCGGTTAATTCACGTTGATTGTGCAACACAAATCGAATGCTGGACCAATCATATAGCGTCTACACAGGTGCCATCTTCAAATGAAGAGAAACAAGCATTAGAAATGCTCTATGTCACACTTTGGGGTAAAGTTGGTCTAGGCTGGACGATCGGAGAGGCACAGAATCGATTATTTAATAATCAGGCTGCCAGACAGGATTTAATATCAGTTCTGGACTACTGTCTCAAGAAAGCTCCTACACTTCGTGCGGGACGTCTCCCTGAAGTCTCAGGACCCTTAACGATACATGCGCAATATACACGTGATGAAATTCTAGTTGGTTTGGGGCATTGGTCGCTTGAGCATCGACCAGATCATCGTGAGGGAGTATTGCATCTGAAAAATAAAAAGATAGATGCCTTGTTTGTCACTCTACAAAAAACGGAAGAAGAGTATTCCCCGACAACGATGTACGAAGACTATTTAATTTCGCATGAACTATTTCACTGGCAATCGCAGAGCAATACTTCATCGGAATCTCCAACCGGTCAAAGATACATCAATCACCATAGCCGTGGTTACACACCGCTCTTGTTTGTGCGGGAAACTAAAAAGCAGACTTCAGGACTTGCCTCCCCGTATTATTTTCTTGGCCCTTGCGACTATGTCTCCCATTCTGGTGACCGGCCGATGAGTATCGTCTGGCGTCTGCAACATTCTGTACCAGCCAAACTGTACCGACAAATGGCTCGTCAAGCGGTAGGTTAATATCTGCAAGAATTCAAATTTACATCCGCAGCTATCTAAACTCAATCCTTGCCGGTCAGTGTGAATGCGGCCCAGAAGAAGGGGTGGGCGGCGCCGTTTCTTTCGCGGCGGGCTTTGATGCGGGTGAGCTGGGCCTGTCTGAGGGCGGTCGCTTTTTTCATGCCGGCTGCTAGATTGGAAAAGTACTGTTCCATTAGCAAAGCGGTTTCCTGATCGGGGATGCTCCACAGGGAGGCGACTACCGATTCGGCACCCGCCAGTTGGAATGCCTGGCGGAGACCGGCGACCCCTTCTCCCGAACGGATTTCACCAACGCCGGTTTCACAGGCGGAAAGGACCACCAGGCGTGTGCCTCGCAAGTCGGTGCTGATGATTTCCAGCCCCGTCAAGACGCCGTCATCCTTCTGTTTTCGCAGTGCTTCGGGCCGATTGTTACAGCCGGCCAGCATCAGGCCGCAGCGGAGCAGCGGGTTCACATCGCCTGTCTGGCTGGTGGGATAGGTTTGCACCATGCGGGTCATCTGGTCGAGGGCCGCTGTTCGCAGCAGCTGCAGATCGGGGTCGACTGGTTCGGTGGGCTTCTCTTCCGCTACTTTGTCTGAATTCGGAGTCGTGTTACCAGGAGCGGGTGGGGAGAGATTTGAGGGAGCCGGCTTTTTAGGGCGTAATCCGGTTGCCACCATCAGTTTGTTATACTTCTCACGCTGTTCGATGTCTTTCAGTTTATCGAACACCTGGTACAGTCGATAATACGAGTTGAACATCAACGATTTTTTCTCGGGGGAAATCTTTTCCCGAATTTCGACCGCGCGCACCAGTTGCTCGGCGGCTTCTTTCGTGCGTTCGCGTCGATTGAGGAATTGTCCGAACAGGCTGTGCGCTAAAGCAGTCCGTTCCGATTCTGAGCCGTAGACCTTCTGTCGCAACGCCAGATTCTCAAGGAAGCGTTTTTCGGCGGCTTCGTATTTTTTATCCAATTCAAGCAGCTGTGCCAGTTTGAGATCGGCAACAATGGTGTTGGCGTGTTCGGGGCCATACTTGTGTTTGTAGTATTCGATCTGTTGCTGTTTGGCTTCGCAGGCCAGCGCGAAATCTTCCGATTTTTCAGCCGCCTCAAGTAGCAGAGAACGAATCGTATGGACAGATTTATCATCGGGGCCCAGGACCTTCGTACCCATCCGCCACGACTGTGCATAATAGGTCGTCTCCATTTCGTTGTTGTTCATGAGCCCATGCAGGCTGGCCAGATTTTTAAAGGCGAATATGGTTCTTCTGCTCGTGCCATCATTCAGCAGTCGGTAATCCAGCTGGAACTCATAGTAGGGAAGTGCCTGTTTGTATTTCTTGAGGGCCCGTAAGATCTGTCCTGACAATCGGGCACAATTATTGGTCGCGATACTGTTGGGACCTTGCACTTCATTGCAGATTTCAAACGCCCATTCGGCGGGAACCTGTGCCTTCTGGTATTCTTTGGCTTTAAAGTATTTATTCGCTGCGTTATAGATTTTGATAGCGTGCGACATGGCTTTTTTCTGTTCGAGACTGACAGCCGCTTCGTCAGGCAGGAAAAATCCGTGTGTACTCAAGACCAGAACCTCTGGACTGCGAATCGTTTTGAAGGCTGCTTCCGTCGCCGCCGATTCGGTGAGGATACGAGGAGTCGCCGTGTATTTGCTGAGTGAGGGAGTGATCCGCAGCGCTTCCTGTGCCGTCCCGGGTAACAGGCTCACCGGTCCCAGCTGGAGTCCTGTGCTGTTTTCGTCAGACTCCTTTAAGCCGAACAGATTGTAATCGGGATTGGCAAAGATGACGGGGGACGTGATTTGTGCTCCCCGGCTGGACGTCTCTTTCAACAGTTCTCTGCCGGACACGACATAACGAAACTCAAACTGTTCGACGGCAAAGCGGTTCTCATCAAGGGGAAGTGCCGCCCAGGGAACCAGCCAGAGCGAGGCATCGGGGGCGAGAATCACCTGCTGATAGTCCTGCAGGTGAGGGAGCAGTGGCTGGAGCGTCTGCTGATAGAGCGATTGCAACAGCTTCTGCGTAGCTTGTTTCGCCTGCGATTCGCCTGTCTGTAGTGTCTGTGCGGCTCCTTTTTGAATGGACTGCAGGCCCGTGCGTAAGGTCGTTTCAATTTCAGAAGCGGCACCCAGGTCCACTGTTTTCACAGATCCTCGCCCGGCGGGAGGGATGATCCAGGCCGCGTAGCGATGCTTTTGGGAAGTTGCCCCTTCCTTTTCAAAGACATAAGGAGTCAAGCGAACGAATTCGACCAGGACGGAATCAGCGGGGAGTTTGTTCCGTACCTCCTGAAGGGTAACCCATTTGCTCTGGTCGGCTGCCGTACCAGCCAGCCCGAGCTGTTGAATCAATGTCTGCTCCTGGCGGTTCAGAATGTCAAACTGGTTCTGCTTCTGCTGTTCGGTTAAATCCGATTTGAGGGTCAGTGATGCTAATTCTCGTCGAATGCTGAACAGGCTCTCTGCGACTTTTTTTGCCGCCCCCTGAAACTGTCGCAGCAGACGTTCGTGGCTGGAAAGGGTTTCCTGGACCAGGGCTTTGCGATTGAGTGTGGCTTCCAGGCTGGTCTGGGTGATCAAGTCGTCAGACCGCTGCTGCCACATGATGCCGATAGCCTGCTGATACTGCTGGGCATCATGGCCTGTGAGAAAACGCAGCTGTTCCTGCTGACTCAAACCGGGCAGTACTTTGTCTGTGAAGCGTTTGGAGAGACGGCGCTCACGGTCAAATGCTTCAGCGGCTGCCTTCCAGTTACCTGAATCTGCTTCAACAATTCCCAGCACATTCAGCACCTGGGCCAGTTCACGATTATTCGTGTTTTTTCTTTCCGTTGAGCCTTCCAGTACATCATAAATCTGGACCAGTTCCCGCAATGATTTTAAGGCAACATCAAGGTTCCTGATCCGGTAATCCAGGGCGGCCAGTTTAAACTGCAGGAATAAAGTCTGAGGATGGCGGGGTCCCAGCGTGCGAATGGATGCATTAAAGGACTCTCGTGCCAACTCTGCAGCCGCCTTGTCGTCATCAGACTGTAGCGCGATGGCGGTTGTGATTTTGATATACAGCGGATGATCCGTTCGATATTTTCGACGAACTACCGGCATCAGCTCTTTGCCGATCTTGACCGCCTGATCCCATTCCTGGTTGTTCTGCATCAGGTGCATCAACTGAAACTGGGCATTGATCGTCTGCTCTTCTTCTTCGCGGCCTAGTTTACGATTCGTGATGATGATTTCTTCGAGCAGTTTTTTCGAACCGGGAATGTCCTCCAGAACATTTAAAATTCCGGCCAGTTGCAGTTTTCCCGAGAGTGTTTCTTTATGTGATGGACCAAGGGCTTCGGTCCGCAGTTTGACCGAACGTTCAATCAGAATGCGGGCCTGGGTGATGTTGCCCTGTTTTTCATACATGACTCCCAGGTTCGCCACCAGTTTTGCGAGGCCTTCGATATCATCCTTATAATGTACTTCGCGGATCTGGATGGCACGTTCGAGATTTTTTAAAGCCTCTTTGTATTGTGCAGATCGGAACTGTGCCGCGGAGAGGACTTCCAGAGTGAGCAGATAGTCGTGGTCGTCGGTCCCCTTCCAGCGTGCGATGACGGGTAAGCATTTGCTGAGGATCTGGATGCTTTTCTGATACTCGCCATTGTTATCGAGTTCGATTCCGTAATTGATGAGCGCCACTGCCGTATTGGGATGATCGTCTCCCCATGCTTTTTGGAAGTTCTCCCAGATGAGCCGCTGTGTCTTGTTACGTTCTGCAGAATAAAAGCCGGTTTTGATTCTCGCAGCAACTTTCTGGAGTCGTACACCTTCCGCGATGAATTCCTTCTGCTGTGCGGTTTGCTGTATATTCTGATGGTCTTTGAGGGGGATCCAGCCTTTTTCGGTGTAGTTGGGATGTTTGATCCAGGTCCAGTCACCTTCTGTTTTGAATGCCCAGACCTGCTGACCTGGTTTGACTGTCGCGATGGTTCGCTCGCCGACTCTGATGCTGGTGGCATTCTTCGTGACGACCATGCGTTGTGCTGCTGCAGACTGCAGGAAAAACAGCATGCTGAACACGACAGAGACTGAAAAGGCAAATGGTTTCATCGTAGGATCTGTCCGTTTACGGGATGCGATTACGGCGAAAAAGAATGTTGAGCACGCGATCAGGGAGTGTAGTAGTGAATGGTGACAGTCATGGCCGGTGTCGGGTCCGGTGTGAATTTAACTGTGGTCACCTTGTTCTTCTGGGTGTCTCCTTCCACGATCAGTCCCCGTGTTTCCAGCTGTTTACTGCCGGCTGTTCTGAGCTGTTGTTTGAGCGCGCTCAGATTCAGGGGTTGTTTCGCAGGCTGAGTGCCCCGCAGCATTGCCAGCAGATCTTCTTCGGCTGCTTCTGGCAGGCTGGGTGTGGGTTTCGGGCCTGTCAGTTCCGGGAAGACGGTGAGTTGGATCTGTCCCACCTGGCGTCCGTAGTCCATGGCCCGTTTCTGAGACTCTGACTGGCTCAAAACTTTGAACTGCTGGGCCTGGTTATTCTTGAGCTGATATCCTTTGACGATGGTTTTGCGATGTTCGGGGGACAGAATCCATTTGGAACAGTCAATATCACGCTGTGTCTGGCGATACAGAGTATTTTCGCCATTCACTTTCAGAACAGCACCGACGCGTCGCTTCGCGAGGTCGGAGTACTTCAGAATCATTTGTACTTCCTGTCCTTCCCGCGGTTCCATGACGAATGCCTGCCCGTTGCGAAACTCGATATCAACGGGCCGTCCGTCGTAGAGAATTTCCAGATTGATGGGGGCAGAATCGTCCATGAGAGGGAATTCGTTCTGTCCGGTTTTGACGCGAACCGTCTGGGTTAATGCGTCGTTCTTTTTTCTCTCCTGACTCTGTTTGAAAGTCAGTTGTGGCGCACCGCCGTCAAAGGCACCACGGAGTACAAAACTTTCGCCGAGCTCACCCAGGGTGGTCGGGTCCAGGTCTGCTTCGATCAGCGGACAGGCCTTTTCCAGGTCTCCTCCCTTTTTATCGAAACAGAGAATGCCGATAGTCGCGCGTTTGCGATCTTCATGAATCTGTACCACGCCCGTCAGGAAGGCATCAGCTTTGACAGTTTTGTCTCCCCAAGCCAGCTTAAATTCTGGTCCGAACAAAACCGCACGGCCTGTGGCATTCAAGTGATTGGCGTTTTCAATATCAGCGACCTGACTACTGGCATCTTTGATGATATTGATCTGCTGGTCTGCATCGAAGGGATTCCCCAGGATCAGCGCGACCTCAAGTCGATCTGCAAGCAGAGAGTTCAACGGACCGACAGCGCTGCTGACTTTCTCACCCGGTTTTTTGACCCGGAATTTCAAGACACCTACGTTTTTGAGCTGACGCTGATTCAGGTAATCAAGCACGGCGGGAATCTGTTTCTGTATTTCTTCCGGAATGGTACCCGCCTGTAGTTCGATTGCCTGCACTGCCAGCAGCGAGCAGAAGCAGAGAAATGCTATGAAAAATCGATTCATTCTGAACAGGGATTTCATCTTATCTATTCCTTCCAAGCCTTGACGGAGGTGTTCGCTGACACCGACTTAAGTGAATCTTGACTTACGCTTATCGGGTTTCGATATTGAGCGTTTTTTTAATCAGTTGACTGGGGTTATTTTTGAAACGACTCTGATTGTGATCGTAGTTGTAAAAATCATGGATGAAGCGGTCGCCGACATTCTCTCCTCGCAGGAGAACTCCCGGTGCAAATTTGCGCGGGCTGGCAAATACGGTAATGAATTCCGTCCCCAGCTGAGGTTGAATTTTGATCGCACCTGTTTCCGGGAAGCGATAAACGGTTCCGTTTTTCAAAGGCAGCACCTGTTTCGTGAGCGCCACTTTGCGGCCGCGAGCACTGGTTCCGACGAGTTCAATAAACAGATCCACGCCGGTTTCGTTCTTAATGGTGATCACCATTTCGTCGCCGGGTGAGAAGGTATTCCCTTTTTTATTGGTGCTGACTTTCAGATTCTGGGCCAGTCCTTCAGCCAGATGATCGGGGCGAGTCAGACCATCAACGGCTGCGACAGGAGTGCCAATCCCCAGCTGACGGACGACACGGTCATAATAATCTTCCCAGGTGTCGCGGCGGATGACTCCGCCGGTGGAAAGACCAGCCAGTCCCAGTTGTGTGAACTGAGGCAGTTTGAAAACGGCGCTCAGTTGTCCGGGTTCTTTCAGACCCAACTCGGCTGCTGCCTGAGTCAGGGTGAGTGGTGCATCGAGGAATTTACGGGTGGTGGCAGTGAGAGGTTCGTGTTTCACGGTACCTCCCAATGCCTGTTCCATCGCGGTCTGGAAACGTTGTTCATCCTGGTCCAGCAATTCGTCCATTGCAGGTTTGTCAATGTACAGCTTGAGGATCTCCTGCTTGTTCATACCCGTTCTGTCAGGCAGGGACTGAAAGGCAGGGCGAATGTTATCGGCGAAACGTTTCATCCCCCGGTCGTGACAGCGCATGCAGGCCAAACCGTTTCGAACAACTCGATCTTCAGAAAATTTATCGGTCACGATGGTGGTGGGGGCTTCCAGGATTCGTTTGCCGGCGTTATCGGTGATCAGATATGCCTGCAGACCGTTCGGCAGGTTCCAGATCATTTCACCGCCGGCATAATGAAAGTCGAGCGGGTCGGCGAACATGTTCTGGAGCCCCTTGCTGGTCTGAAAGTCATAACTTTTCCAGTAGGCACCGTTGCGGGATGGGTGCCGTTCGACAATGCGATTATTGCGGGAGACTCCCGAAAGAGTCATGCCGGCCCGAGCAGCCGTAAAGCTGGATAAATTTGATTCACTGTCGACGCCGATCAACTGTTCGAGCTGATCCAGCTCATGTGGTAGCTCCAGCAGATCTTCATAAAGTGGTGACTGGGTGGCAACGCTGATGAACCAGTCGATCCGCAGGTAGGGGATGGGTCTGATCAGACCAGCCGGTTTGAGATAGACGTCCCACAGGCGGTCAAACGTTTCAGAGTTTTCGAATGCGATTCCATAAGGGTATTCCAGTAAGATCAGATCATACTTGTCAACCGTTTCGTTCCCGGGCAGGACCTGCTGGGAGACAGGATTTACATCGGATTTTTGCCAACCCAGTTTGCGAATATCCACGGCAAAGATGGTATTGGATTTTTTATCTACAGAGATCGGTTTGACAATATCACGCATCCACGAGAGATGGTTGATCGCTTTGGCGAGTGCGTGTTGCTGCTCTACCAGTTCTTCCGCCGTCACTCCGGATGCCAGGAGATGGTTGCTGCTGAAGAAGCGGAGGAAGGGACGATCCTTGCGGGGAGTCGCTTCTACGAACTTCAGGATTTCGGTCAGTACGAATTCTGTGCCGATGGTATTTGCCAGAGCCGGGTCCTGCTTTGCTTCTTCGGGAAGCGGAACATCCCTGGGAAACGCAGGCGCTTTGGCTTCGATCCATTTGCGAATGGTTTCTATTTCACCCGTCGTGAGCGGAGGACGGGGGGCTTCCGGCATGCGGAAGTCTTCATCGTCTGACGCGATATAGTCGTAGAGCACCGATTCATCGACGTTGCCGGGAACAACAGAGCTTTCTGCACCGACAAATGTACTGAGGTCGAGAATGTTGATGTCTGCTTCGCGCCGTGTATCGCCGTGACATTCCAGGCAACGGGTACGGAAGATCTGTTTGACTTCGGCAGCCAGATTATCCTGTTGCGCGACAGCAGGAGCCGGAATATTAATTGAGAATACGGCAATAATAAAAGATAGCGTAATCCATTTTAGAAGGCGGGTGTGGCTCATGCCTGACCTCTCTATTTTTCTCAGGATGCGACGGTTCAAAATGGGCATTTATCAATGTAAACGACCATGCTTCCAAAATCTTCCCGTGTTTCTGATTTTTTTACAGAATTCAGACAGAGCGAATCGGACGTTTCCCTCCTGATCCATTTCCATGTTGAGATAGAAGTAGTCCCGATCGGGGGCGTTTCAGTTTGAGCTGTCTTCGGGACAATCGACCGTACCTCATATATATTGAGCCGGATTTCCGAGAGATTCTGTGATCCCGAAATAATAAAACCCCTTTTTTTCAGTTGTTTTACAGACTTTCAACTTTTTTTGAGAAAACCGCGGAAGAAATCCCGGGCTGCCCCGTTCTCCTGTTGAAAGCCGGAACAATGTTGAGTCTGGCAGGAAAACAGAAATCAATTGAAAGGCAGAACCATGTCAACTCTCTTCACATTCGCATTGCACGTGACCCTCGTCGTAACCGGAGCAGAACATCAGGAAAACATGAGCAACCTGTACCTGGCTGCTGACTGTGATGTCTCTCAAGTTCAAATGCTTGGGGAAACCATCAACACACAGAACAACGTGATTCACTATGGAGTCGATGTCGACGAAAGAACGCTGGAAAAATACAGCAATCTCGTCTGATTCATTCTTGATCTCTAGTCAGTCACATTCGTTTTTATCCCTTCGGATTTTCAGGAGAAATGATCATGTTACGTAAGAAATTAATCCCGTTTGCTTTGATCTGTGCCAGCTGTCTGTTCGTGTTCACATCAGCTCAGGAAGTTTCGGCCCGGTCCTATGCTCAACCACCAGTCCGCTGTATGTGGAAACCAGTCGTCACGTATCAGTACCAGAATCGCAGTTTTGTCCATTTTGTGACGCGGTACGATCATCATGGCCATCCTTATCGTGTACGCCAGGTCTGTTACAAAACCGTCAAAGTGCCCGTCACAAAATGGGTCAAGGTATGCTACTAGACTGTCCCCGCTCCGGGGGCAGTCTGCCCGGAATTATGGAATCAGCCTGGGAGATACGCTGGCCTGAAAATCTGCTTGAGATTCAGTTCTATCCATTGTATCGTAATGAAATGTCTACATGTGAGAATCTCGATCCCCAGTCTGATGAAGTACTGGCTGACCTCATCAAAGGTCAGGACGAGACTCTTGCGCAAAAACAGAAAGCGGAAAACGCATTCAATGTGTTATATGAACGCCATGCTCCCATCCTGCTGGCTTTTCTGAAAACACGCTGCCATTCGAATCTGCAGGCAGTTGATATTGCCCAGGAGACCTGGTTACGGGCCTGGCAGAAAATTCCCGAGTATTTTGATGGCACCCATTTTCGAGGCTGGTTGTTTCAGATCGCCAAAAACCTGTTACTGGATGAATTTCGAAAAAAAAAGATGACTTCACTTTCTGCAGAGATGGATGCGCCGGAACTGCATGACGCAACCCAGGCGTTTATTGATCGGGAAGAGCAACAGCAGTTACAGGATTGCATGAGCAAGTTAGACGACATTCGTCAGCAGATCGTTCGTCTGCGACTGTCCGGTCAGAGCCATCGGGAGATCAGCGAAACGCTGCAGGTGGATTACACCACTGTCCAAACCCGTTTTCACCGAGCAAAACAGTTTCTGGAAGACTGTGTTCAATCTGCACAGAAGGAGCCAGCATGATGCTTACCGCCTTCGATTTACCAGAAGAAACAGACGAACTGCAGCAGTGGCTCGATGAGCTGTTGATCAAACCGGAACTGATTTCAGTTGTCTCTCAACTGTCAGCCGTTCACGCCAATGCCAGTGATACCGAACTGTCACTGGAACAGATCCTGCAGGAACAGGCAGATGCGGTTTTGCAGCAGGGTTGTCGGGAACTGTCATCACAGCAGATCCAGCAGTTATTAACCCATCCGGCACGCTTACTCGAATTACAGGAACGACTGTTTCTGGAAGGGGGCGCATACTGGCAGGATCGCATCCTGGCGAAAAGTGATGCTGCTGAAGTTTCACAAAGCCAGCAATGGCTGCAGGATCAAGTGGGAGAGACACAGTCTGCTGAAGAGAAAACGGTGCAGCAGGCACCCGCGTATAAGACGGTGTCGTATAGAAAAATTGGTCTCCTCGGATTTGTCTCTGCTGCGCTGATTCTACTGGCAGTCTTTTTAAACCAGGAGCCTGCGCCGGCACCCGGGTGGGGCTGGAATCGTCCCGGCGCATTGACGGCTGATGTCCCCGCGTCGGAATATTTGAATAAGCTGGCCGATTCTGCAGAAGAGTGGTTCAACAAACCGACGGACACCAAAGCAGCTCTGGAGACGAGACTCAAGCAGTTTCGTGCCGGCTGCGAAACGCTGATCAATGCCCCTCATCCTCAGTTATCAGCGGATGATCGCGCCTGGCTGGTCGAGCGTTGCCAGATCTGGGCGGGGAAGCTGGATACCCAGATCGTTGCCCTCAATCAGGGAGCCGACTTTAAAACCGCGGATGCAGAGGCAGACGCCCTGATTCGTAAACTGGTTGATGCATTGCGCACCCGCGCGACAACTGTCAGTTAATGCCCATTTGTCTCAGGTGTGCTGCCGTCGGTGCTGTTCTTTTCCCGGTTTTGAAAAAAGTATAAATCAAACCCGATTCAGTTGGTTATCCCGTGCGGGTTTGGTATCTTGCAATCTTAAGAACCTGCCTGGTTCCTGCTGACCCTTTCGTGATTCGCTCGCATGAAGTGGTTTTTTAAATAAGGCGATTGCCTGTGTGCGGCATTGTTGGACTGTTGGCCAGACGGAGCGATTATCGTGACGATCTGGGGAAATTGGTCACTCCCATGCTCGACTGCATGGCGACCCGCGGACCCGATTCCGCAGGTTTGGCTCTGTTTCGCAGTCCACTTGAAACGACCAGTCGCCGGTTCGCTCTCTATGCGGCTGATATCGAATTCGACTGGCAGACTCTCGCCGATCGCTGTCAAAGTGAACTGGAGACGCAGGTCAGTCTCACCTTTGTCGAAAATCATGCCGCCCTGGTTTCACCGGTCACAGTCAACACGTTCAAAGCCTGGTTGAAGCGGACTGCTCCTGAAGTGCATTTGCTCTCGGTAGGTCAGTCGATTGAAATCTATAAAGACGAAGGACATCCTGCCGAGATTGCCAGACGGTATCATTTTCCCGAGATGACCGGCACACATGCGGTGGGACACACACGCATGGCAACGGAATCAGCCGTCTCTCCCGCGCATGCGCATCCCTTTACCGCGGGGGAAGATTTCTGCCTGGTACATAACGGTTCGCTTTCTAATCCTTACAGTGTGCGGCGGAAACTGGAAGCGCTGGGGATCGCTTTTGAGACCGACAACGATACCGAAGCCGGTTGCCGATTCCTGGAATGGCGGATGCGGGAAGGGGATACGCTGGAAGAAGCGATCTCCGTCGCGCAGAGTGAGCTGGACGGTTTCTTCACGTTTCTGATGGCAACCGCGGACCGGATGGTTCTGGTCCGGGATGCCTTTGCCTGTAAACCAGCTGTGGTCGCCGAGACAGATGATTACGTCGCCGTCAGTTCCGAATTTCGCTCACTGGCGCATCTGCCCGATATCAAACAGGCTCACGTGTATGAGCCGGCACCGGAACAGATTTATTCATGGACAGTATGAAACAACTGGATCTGACAACGTTGAGCGTTCGTGAGGTGAACCAGTACCTGCATCAGGGACTGCTGGAAGAGCAGTCTGTACGGATCGAGATACTGAATCCGGATGGCCTGCACAGCATCGCTGCGGGACTGGATGCGGAAGTCCACGTCGACATTCTGGGTCACGCCGGTTATTTCACTGCGGGTATGAACCAGCGGGCGCAGGTCACCGTACATGGAAATGTTGGTTGGAGTGTTGCCGAGAATATGATGTCCGGACTGGTCCGTGTGAAAGGACACGCTTCAGAATGTGCAGGCTCTTCGGGGCACGGGGGGCTGTTAGTGATCGAAGGGGATGCCTCATCCCGTTGCGGCATTTCTTTGAAAGGGACCGAGATTGTTGTCGGGGGGAGTGTGGGGCACTTCTCTGCCTTCATGGCACAGGCGGGGACTTTGGTGGTCTGTGGCGACGCCGGGCCGAATCTCGGAGATTCGCTGTATGAAGCGACGATTTATGTGCGAGGTAAGATTCACAGTTTTGGTGCCGACGCACAACAGCAAGAGATGCAGGACGACGATTTTGAAAAGGTGTCAGCACTGCTGTCTCGCGCGGAGATGAATTTTGATCCCCGCGAATTCAAGCGGGTCAGTTCGGCCCGCAGTCTGTATCACTGGAATGCGGACGCCCATCAGGAATATTAAACAACATACTGCAACGAAAACAGCAGCGGAGAGCAAGTGTGAGTTCGGACAAGTCGATTCAACGCGAAGAGAGTGCCAGTTTTAACGAGCATTCCCTCTCTTACATCCGGCAGGCCGCTGAGTACGGGCTGTACGAGATCCGCGGCATGGGTGCAAAACGGCGTGTGCCCAGCTTCGACGATCTGATTTTCCTCTCCGCGTCCGCGTCACGGTATCCGCTGGAAGGTTACCGTGAGAAATGCGAATCGAAAACGGTGCTGGGCACGCGGTATGCGAAGCAGCCGATCGAGCTGGAGATTCCGATCACCATTGCCGGGATGAGCTTTGGCTCGCTCTCCGCGAATGTGAAGGAAGCGCTGGGCCGGGCGGCGACGCAGATGGGAACGTCCACGACGACGGGCGACGGCGGAATGACGCCGGAAGAACGCGAATCGTCGCAGACACTGGTCTATCAGTGTCTGCCTTCGCGTTACGGTTTTAATCCCAACGATCTGCGGAAAGCGGATGCGATTGAGATGGTGCTCGGTCAGGGCGCGAAACCAGGGGGCGGCGGAATGCTGCTGGGGCAGAAAGTTTCTCCCCGTGTGGCACAGATGCGGACGCTGCCTGAAGGGATTGACCAGCGATCGGCCTGTCGGCATCCGGACTGGACGGGGCCCGATGATCTGAAAATCAAAATTGAAGAGTTGCGCGAAATCACCGACTGGAAGATTCCGGTTTACGTGAAGATGGGCGCGACGCGCGTGCGGGAGGATGTCAAGCTGGCAGTAAAGGCTGGCACAGATGTGGTTGTCATCGATGGTATGCAGGGGGGGACTGCCGCAACGCAGCAGGTCTTCATCGAACATACGGGCATTCCGACGCTGGCCGCATTACCGCTGGCAGTGGAAGCCCTCAGCGATATGAACGTGTTGGGTGAAGTGCAACTGATCATTTCGGGAGGCATTCGCACGGGAGCCGACGTCGCCAAGGCACTCGCTTTGGGTGCGGATGCGGTTTCAATCGGACAGGGCGTGCTCGTCGCGCTGGGTTGCAACCATCATGCGTACCAGCGGGCGGACGGCGAAGAGGTCGATGTCACCGCAGACTATGCGAAACTGGGGACCGCGCCCGGGTATTGTCATCACTGTCATACGGGTCAATGTCCGGTAGGCATTACTACGCAGGATCCCGCACTGGAACCGCGGCTGATTCCGGAGGTCGGGGCGAAGCGACTGAAGAATTATCTGCAGGTTCTGAATATGGAACTGACGACCCTGGCACGGGCCTGCGGCAAGTCGAACGTACATCATCTGGAGAAAGAAGATCTGGCTGCGCTGACTGTCGAAGCAGCAGCGATGGCAAAAGTCCCTCTGGCGGGAACCAGCTGGATCCCGGGAGCTGGTTCCGTTTAAGTGCTCGAATGTGTGACCGCAGGAGTTGAATCTGACAGCGAGGAACAACAATGAGTGACCGTGAAGAAATTCGCACGCAACTGGAACTGGCAGGGATCGATTTTCTGCTGGCTCAGTTCGTGGATATCCACGGAACGGCGAAAGTCAAGATGGTGCCACGGTCGGCTCTGGATGACATGATCGATACCGGTGCCGGTTTCGCGGGAGCTGCGGTCTGGGGAGTCGGCCAGGGCCCCAGTTCTCATGACATGCTGGCTCGAATTGACCTGGATACCTTCACGCCACTTCCCTGGAAACCGAACACGGCACGCTTCGCTGCGGATCTGTTTGTCGATGGCGAATCATATCCCTTCTGTGCACGAACCAATTTAAAACGGGTACTGGCCGAAGCAAAACAGCTGGGTTATTGTTTCAATGTGGGGATGGAGCCGGAACACTTTCTGGTTACGAAAAACGGGGACGGGAGTATTTCGCCCTGGAATCCGGACGACGTCGATTCGCTGGCCAAACCCTGTTACGACTTTCGATCGATGGCACCGGCGATGGATTATCTGCAGGAACTGACGACCGCCCTCAATCAATTGGGCTGGGGTGTGTATCAGACCGATCACGAAGACGGCAACGGACAGTATGAGATCAACTTCGATTATCAGGATGCGCTGGTGACCGCGGATCGCATCACGTTTTTCAAAATGGCAACTTCTCAGATCGCGAAAAAATATGGTGCGATTGCCACACATATGCCCAAACCGTTTGCTGACCGCACGGGGAGTGGACTGCACGTCCATTTTCATCTGGCGGATGCAGAAACGGGGGAATGTGTCTTTGAGGATAAATCCGATCGCCGGGGGCTGGGTTGTTCGGAACTCGCGTATCATTTTATCGGGGGCGTACTTCAGCATGCACCCGCGTTGTGTGCTGTCACCAGTCCGACCGTGAACTGTTATAAACGTCTGCAGCTCGGTTCGGGCCTGTATTCCAGCCGCAGTGGTTACACGTGGACGCCGGCATTTATTTCTTATGGTGACAATAACCGGACCCAGATGATCCGCACGGCAGGTCCCGGGCATTTTGAAGATCGCACGGTATCGGCTGGTTGCAATCCTTATCTGGCTCTGGCGGCTTACCTGGCAGCGGGGCTGGATGGGATTAAAAATAAAATCGATCCGGGTGAACCGAACCTGGGCAATCTGTACGAAAAATCTCTGAGTGAAATCCAGGAAACAGGAACGCAGATCCTGCCACAATCCCTGTGGGAGGCGATCAGCGCACTGCGGAACGATAGTGTGATCCAAAACGCTCTGGGAGTGATTGCGGACGAATTCATCGAGCTAAAAATCCGCGAATGGGAAACCTATGATGGACAGGTGACACAATGGGAGATTGACGAGTACCTGACATTTTTCTGAGACGCTGTCTGCTGATTTGACTTCCTGATTTACCTTCCTTGTAACACGCTATCCAAATATGCCTCACCGATTATTAAAATTTGGATTCAGTAAAGAATATTCCGAACCGCGGATGTTCAATACACCCGACAAACTGCAGTCGGAATACGATGTGGTGATCATTGGTGGCGGGGGACATGGGCTGGCGGCAGCCTACTATCTGGCGAAAGATCATGGCATTACGAATATCGCAGTGCTGGAAAAGGGATATCTCGGAGGAGGAGGGACCGGGCGCAATACGGCCATTATCCGTTCGAACTATCTGACACCCGAGGGAGCCCGTTTTTATCAGACCAGCGTCGATCTGTTTCAGGATCTGTCACGGGATTTGAATCTGAACCTGTTTTATTCCGAGCGGGGACATTTCACTCTGGCACATTCGCCAGCATCTTTGCGGACGCAGCGCTGGCGGGCGGAAGTCAATCAGCACCTGGGCATCAACAGTCGACTGGTAGGACCTGAGTTTGTGAAAGAACAGGTTCCCGAAATCGACCTTGATTGCGGCGGCCATCAGGCTCCCATTCATGGTGCCCTGTATCATCCCACCGGTTCGATCGCGCGGCACGATGCGGTTGCCTGGGGATATGCCCGCGGTGCCAGTCAGAGAGGAGTCGAGATCCATCAGAAAACAGCAGTGACTGATATCGAAATCCGCGACGGGGCAGTCGCTGGTGTGCACACCGATCGCGGTTTTATCAAAACGAAGAAGGTGCAGTCCGCGGTGGCCGGCTGGACAACCCACATTACGGACATGGTTGGCTTGCGGACGCCACTGGTCATACATCCGCTGCAGGCCCTGGTGACAGAACCCGTGAAACCGTGGTTGAACAGCATAGTGGTCTCGGCAAGTCTGCATCTTTATGTGAGTCAGTCGTCGCGGGGCGAACTGGTAGCGGGGGCTTCACTGGATCCCTACGAATTGATTTCGATGCGTTCGACACTTGATTTCGCTGAAGGGCTGGGCAGCCACATGCTCGATCTGTTTCCCTGTCTGGGGGAAGCGAAAGTCCTGCGCCAATGGGCCGGTCTTTGTGACATGACACCCGACTTCTCGCCCATCATGGGTACCACCCCGATTGAGGGATTTTATATTGATTGTGGCTGGGGAACCTGGGGATTCAAAGCGACGCCTGTCAGCGGTATGACGATGGCGTTCACGCTGGCACAGGAACGAAATCACGATTTGATCAAGGCGTTCAATCTGTCGCGCTTCGGTCGTTTCCAGCTGGTTGGTGAGAAAGGAGCGGCTTCGGTCGGACACTAACTTATGAAACTGATTCACTGTCCCGTTAATGGCCCGCGCCCCTTGCAGGAATTTCATTTTGGAGGCGAAGTTCGTGAGATGCCTGATCCGCGGGAATCGACGGACGAACAATGGGCCGACTACGTGTTCCATCGAGCAGGGGGACCTGCGGTAAAACGCGAGTGGTGGTATCACGTTCCCAGTGGCGTGTGGTTTATCGCCGAGCGGGATAACCGGACCGATGAGTTCTTGCAGACCTACCTGTATGGAAAGAGTTCCAGCAATGAATAGACGTCTGCCGCCTCAACCAGGGGAATGGATTGATCGCAGTCGCCCGCTGGAGTTTCAGTTCGAAGGCGAAACGATTGCCGCGTTCGAAGGGGATGTATTATCGAGTGCGCTCTGGGCGAATGATGTCCGATTGCTGGGACGCAGCTTCAAATATCACCGGCCCCGCGGGATTTATAGTCTGATGAGCCACGATGTGAATGTGATGGTGGCGACGAAGGATCAGTTCAATCTGCGGGGTGATACTCTGCTGGTGGAACCGGGAGCAGAATACGAGGCCGTCAATACACAAGGGGGTGTGAAACGCGATCGATTGCGTTTCATGGACTGGTTCGGTCGTTTCCTGCCGGTTGGCTTTTATTATAAAGCGTTTCACACGCCGCGCTGGCTGTTTCCGTTTTATGAAAATCAAATGCGCAAAGTGGCCGGGCTCGGCAAAATCGATGCCGCCGCACGTTCTCCGCATTCGCCGAAAGACTATGCTTTCTGTGATCTGCTGGTGGTCGGGGCAGGGCCGGCGGGGTTGGGAGGTGCGATCGCAGCGGCCGAGCAGGGCCTGCAGGTGATAATTGTCGATGAGCAACAATATCCGGGCGGTAGTTTTGGCTGGCAGTGGATTACTGATGAATTGGCCCAAACGCAGTTACAGCAAATGTTGCAGCAGATCAGGTCAATGGAAAATATTGAGCTGCGCAGTCGTACCCAGGTTTCCGGCTGTTATGCGGATCACTGGGCTGCTCTGGTCGATGACTGCAAGCTGACAAAATTACGTTCGAAAGCCACACTGGTGGCAAGCGGCTGTTTCGAACAGCCTGCGGTGTTTCAGAATAATGACCTGCCGGGAGTGATGCTCGGTTCGGCAGCGCAGCGGTTAATGCATCTGTATGCCATTAAACCCTGTGAGCGAGCGGTCGTACTGGCGGCCAACAGTGATGGTTACCGACTTGCTCTGGAGCTGGATCAGGCAGGGGTTCAGGTGGCTGCTATTATCGATTTAAGAAGCAGTCCGGAAGATACATTGTATCGAGATCATGTCGTAGAACAGGGGATTGTTGTCTATCAGCAACATGCGATTTATGAAGCACTCCCGACAGCCGGTAAGACCGGTGTGCGGGCGGCTGTTGTCTGTCGACTGGATGACGCGGGGAATGCAGATCTGTCTTCAAGAATGTCGATTGAATGCGACGCGATTGTGATGAGTGTCGGCTGGGCACCGAATGCGAGTATCTACTATCAGGCAGGGGGACGCTTTGAATACAATGAACAGGTTGAGCAGCTGATTCCCAAGGCCGATAGCCCTGCTGGACTGTTTGCAGCCGGCCGGCTCAACGGTGTCTATGACTGGATCGAACAGGTTGCGGACGGGATACGAGCGGGCCTGGAAGCGGCTTCTTTTCTCGGAAAATACTCGGGTTCGCTGCCTGCGGCGATTGATCATCGGGGAACAGCACCCAGTCATCCTTATCCGATTGTAGCACATCCGGGAAAGAAAAACTTCGTCGACCTGGATGAAGATCTGCATCTGGCAGATTTTAAAAATGCACACCAGGAAGGCTTCGATAATATCGAACTGCTGAAACGCTACACGACGGTAGGTATGGGACCCAGTCAGGGAAAACTGTCAAATATGAACGCTGTGCGAATTCTGGCGCGGCTGAACCAGAATGACATCAATGAGACCGGTACAACGACAGCCCGCCCGTTTTATCAGCCTGTCCCTTTAAAACATCTGGCAGGACGACGGTTTCACCCGCAGAGACGCACACCTCTCGATGCATGGCACAACCAGGCTGGCGCTCTGATGATTCACGCCGGAGCCTGGTTGCGGCCCGAGTATTATCAGCATACCGGTAAAACACGGGAAGATTGTATCTATGATGAAGCCTGTCACGTCAGGCAGAATGTGGGGCTGATTGATGTGAGCACGCTGGGAAAACTGGAGATCTGTGGTCCCGACGCAGCCCGTTTTCTGGAACGCATTTATACCGGACGATTTGTGAAACAGAAACCAGGCAGCCTGCGTTACGGTCTGGCTTGTGATGAAACCGGGGTCATCATCGAAGACGGAGTGATCGCTCGACTCGACGATGAGCGTTTTTATGTGACGGCAACCAGTAGTGGAGCCGCGGCATTTTATCGTGAAATGCAACGCTGGGCACAAATCTGGGAAATGAATGTGACGCTGGTGAATGCGACCGGGCAGTTGGCTGCAATGAACATTGCTGGCCCCCATTCCCGCGCAGTTTTGCAGCAGTTGACCGATTTGAATCTCGATGCAGAGTCGTTCCCTTATTTAAGTGTGCAGCCTGCGAACGTCGCCGGAGTGTCTGCATTGTTATTGCGAGTGGGATTTGTCGGAGAACTCGGATTTGAAATTCATGTCCCCGCTGCCTCGGGGCTGCATGTCTGGAATCAATTAATAGAGGCGGGGCAACAGTTCGGAATCAAGCCCTTTGGTATGGAAGCACAACGCTTACTGCGGCTGGAAAAAGGGCATCTGATTGTAGGCCAGGATACCGATGCGTTAACTAATCCGTTTGAAGCAAATGCAGCCTGGGCCATCGGTAATGGGAAAGACTTTTTTGTGGGAGGTCGCAGTCTGGAAATTGCTGCACGCTCTGAACTGACTCGAATCCTGGTGGGACTGTCCTTTCCCGAAACCAGCTCGGGAATACTGCCCGAAGAATGTCATCTGATTATTGAGGCCGGGGAAATTGTCGGACGGATTACCAGTATCGCCAGACGGTCTACCTGGGGGCCGCCACTTGCACTGGCATTTGTACGGCCCGATCTGGCGACGCCTGGAACACGTGTGGAAATTCGCGGGGAGCAGGGAACAATGATTGCCGCTGAAGTGACAAAGATGCCTTTTTACGATCCCGATCATCAGCGACAGAACCTGCCTGTGGGAGAAAGTGATGCCTGAAACAATCTTCCGCCGAACACCGATTCAGCATCTGCTGGAGCCGCTGAAACCAGTCTGGTTGCCAGACTCACAGTTGCCGATCGTGTTGAGGTACAGAAGTCGCGAGCAGGAACAGGCGGCAATGCAGAAGCTGGGGCTGTGTGATTTGAGCGGTTTGTCTCGACTGGGCCTGAAAGGTGCGGCTGCTGCCAGCTGGTTAAGTGAACAGGGCTTGCCGGTTCCCGAACAGGTCTATGCGTTGGAGCATCTGTCGGACGGAGGATTAATTGTCCGACTGGGAACGGTCGAGTTTCTCCTGGAGAGTAGTTTACTGGACCTTGTAGTTCCTCAGTTGGATACGCTGCTGACATCACGAGGGAATCAACTGATTCGAGTCGAACGCCAGGATGCCAGTATTCTACTGGTTGGTTCTCATGCGCATGAGGTCTTAGTGCAGACGTGTGGTGTGAATTTTCGCGAAGTGTCGAATCATACCTGGGTGTTTACCCGTCTGGCAGGTGTCAGCTGCGGCATTTTGTCGTACTCGTGTCAGGGATTTCCCGCATACCGACTCTGGTTTGACTGCAGTTACGCAGTCTATCTCTGGAAAACTTTATGCGAGATCGTCAGTGAACTGGAGGGGATGGTAATCGGGGTAGAAACACTTAATGAGCCTGAGTGAGTCTATATGAATAAAGATCGTTTAGAAAACAGGATCAGTTAATAGATGCCGAATCATTCTCCCGTTGTCTGATCAGATCAGTATTGAGAAAATCAAAACGACTGTATAAACTGAATTAACGATAAACATATCTCAAGTTAATGCCAGCCAGAGAATGGAAAAGTTCGGGCAACGTTAAGACAATGAAGTCTTGCGCTGTACCTTTCCTTTCAATCATCGTCGCAAAGGTGACGTCAGTTATCTGAAACAGATCTGTTCGTGGGTAAATGATCGTTAAAGTATCCCCTTCATTGGTCAGTCCTGAGTAAAAAACATCAGTATGAAAGCGTTCCTGGGTAGCAGGGGAGAAGGCTGAGTGGATGATTGAGTTCTTTTCGAAGCTCTTTGATACATCGGACTATCCAGCTCGCTGGAATTGTGGCAACTGGACGAGTGGTGAGGGCTGGTTACATATTCTGTCCGATATCGGTACCTGGTCTGCTTATACAGCAATCCCGATTGTACTGATCTATTTCACTTATAAACGGCGCGACGTTCCCTATACAAAGCTTTTCGGCCTGTTTGCTGCTTTCATTCTGCTATGTGGTACCGTCCATCTGGTTGAAGCTATCATTTTCTGGAATCCGATTTATCGGATCTCGGGAGTATTAAAGCTGGCGACTGCTGTCGTTTCCTGGACAACGGTAATTGTATTAATCAAATATATGCCCCGTCTGTTGCAGCTCCCTTCAATCGCGGCAACCAATGCGCGACTTTTGGAAGAAGTGGAGCAGCGAAAAGGAATCGAACATGATCTGCGCTGGATGCAGTCTCGATATGAGGCGTTCTTAACCGGTACCAGCAGCATTATCTGGACGACCGATCCGCGTGGGAATTTTATTGTCGCCCAGGTATCCTGGCAGCGTTTTACCGGTCAGACCTGGGAAGATCACCAGGGAGAAGGCTGGCTGAAGGCGGTACTGCCTGAAGATCGCGCCGAACTGGCTGCACTCTGGAGTAAACCCGCGGGTAAGCAGTCCAGCTATCGTGTGCATGGTCATATCTGGCATGCGGAAAGTGGATCATACCGTCCTGTGATAACAGAAGCTGTTCCCGTTTTTGATCAGGAAGGACAGGTTCTGGAATGGGTGGGAACGGTCAGCGATATTCATGAACAGCGGATCGCAGAAGAGAGCCTGAGCGCCGCCGAGGCGGAATCCAGTCGTCAGAAACGGGAACTCGAACTGATTTATGATACTGCTCCGGTCGGGATGGGACTGGTCGATCGCGAATACCGTTATCTGCGAATCAATGATACACTGGCCCGCATCAATGGGATTCCCCGGGAAGAACATCTGGGACGCGTCTGTTTTGAGCTAATTCCAGGGATTGCGGATCGACTCAAACCGCTTTACGAACGGGTGTTTCAGACTGGTCAGGCAGTGAAAAATCACGAAGTGCGCGGTAAGACTCCCGCCAGTGACAAAGAACGCTGCTGGCTGGTGAACTATCACCCGATGACGCATAAGAATGGGGAGGTCTGGGGGGTCAGTTCGACCGTGCAGGATATCACGGCCCGCAAAGAGATGGAAGAAGCGATTCGTGAAAGCGAACAGAAGGCTTCACAGGCCAACCTGGCCAAGAGTGAATTTCTGGCGAATATGAGTCACGAGATCCGCACTCCGATGGCTGCGGTTTTAGGTTACGCCGACGTTCTGCTCGGGCATCTGACTGATCCCGATAATCTGAATTGCGTCATGATCATGAAGCGAAATGGAGAGCATCTGCTGGACCTGATCAATGACATTCTTGATTTATCACGCATCGAAGCCGGTAAACTCGAAGTGGAGATGAAGGAAACGCAACTCCGAGAGCTCGTTTCTGATGTGCAGGCACTCATGCAGGTACGGGCCGACGAAAAGAACCTATTGTTGAATGTCAAGTTCACCGGACAGGTTCCAGAGACGATCGTGACCGATGCGACCCGACTGAGGCAGATTCTGATCAATCTGGTTGGTAATGCCATCAAATTTACCGAGCATGGTGAGGTCCGACTGGTGATCAGACTGCTGTCAGATTCTGATAAACCGACCATTGAATTTGCAGTTCAGGACACTGGTATCGGCATGAGTGAAGACCAGATTCAGCGACTGTTCAAACCGTTCTCGCAGGGAGATACTTCGGTTACACGGGCCTATGGAGGTAGCGGACTCGGTCTGGCGATCAGTAAACGACTGGTACAGATGCTGAAAGGCCAGCTGAAAGTTAAAAGTGAAGTCGGTCAGGGATCCATCTTCCGCGTACGCCTTCCCACCGGCTCCATAAAAGGAATTCCTCTGATTGAATCCGGTATTCTGGAAAGAAAAGCAGATGGCACCGAGCAGTCTCCCAATGCACATCGTCTCAATTGTCGTGTACTGGTTGTAGACGACCGACGCGAGGTCCGGCATATCAGCCAGCATTTTCTGGAGAAAGCAGGTGCTACGGTCGTCTCAGCCGAAGATGGTCAACAGGGAATAGACATGGCGTTAATTGCCCGTGATGCAGGTGATCCGTTTGATGTAATCCTGATGGATATGCAGATGCCTCACGTCGACGGTTTGCAGGCAATTGCAGAACTGCGGGCGGCTGGCCTGGATTCACCGATTATTGCACTCACTGCCGATGCCATGAAAGGGGACCGCGAACGCTGCCTGCAGGGAGGCTGCGATGATTACCTGTCAAAACCCATCGATCACGCGCAGATGGTTGAGATGGTCTGGCGGTACTCCGAAGAGGTTTCCGCAGACGCACTCCAGGCTCAACGTCAGGAACAGGCAGCTCGATTTCGGGATTGATTTCTGATTCTCTCTGAATTGTCTATGTGCTGCTTGAGGCCTCTCGCGTCAGTCCAATCTCATTTCAGCGCCAGCTATCTTCACGTTAAGAGCGTATTAAGAGGTGCGAGATGATTTAATAGTAGATATTCATATACTGTTTATAAAGCCAGTGTTGATATGCGTTTAAGGGCTTATTATCTCTATTCGTGTTGTTTTAAACAGGACATTTAAAATAGTTGGGATAATTCAGTGCCTTTTCAATAGACAACGCTGGTGTTGAGAAGATATATGAAATAGCCTGCCTTTCTTAATCAATTAACCTGAAAATAATATATTCAAATCTTTTACATATTCTCTATGTAAAAACAGTGATTTTATAGATTCATCTACCCGGTATTGGCATTGTCGCTGATACCACATGTTCGTCTTAAGATCTTAATATTCAGGGAGACTCAGTTGAAAACGACTCTACGTAGAAGGGCGTTCACGTTAATTGAACTTCTGGTTGTGATCGCCATTATTGCCATTTTAATTGCTTTATTACTGCCTGCAGTGCAACAGGCGCGTGAAGCTGCCCGTAGAAGCAGTTGTAAAAACAACTTCAAACAAATCGGTTTAGCGCTTCATAATTACCATGATACGCATCGCGTTTTTCCTCCCGGTTACTGCCGTGCAGGAACCGATATTTACAACAACTTCATCGGCTGGGGTACCTTCATTCTGCCTTTCCTGGATCAGGCAAACCTGTATAACCAGATCCAGTCAAAGGGTGGCTTTGATAATAAGTGGTACGATTCCACCTTCTCCACAATTGGAGCGAACGAAGCGAAAACAGTTCTTCCCGCTTATATCTGTCCTTCCGATCCGATGGGGGGAACGAACTCCGACCTTTCCGGATATGGAAAATCCAATTACCTGACGGTGGGTTCAAAGTATCCTGCTTCCGCTCCCGTGATTGCCTTTGGTCGTAACAGTGCAATCCGCATTCGTGACCTGACCGATGGTGTGAGTAACACCATGCTGGGAGGCGAAAGAACCACCCAGGGATCAAATATCGGTGGAATCTGGATCGGTGCAACAGGTGCGAGTTCCGGTTACAAAATCCATGGTGCTCCTCAGTTCCTGCGTGAGTCCGATCCCTCTCAGTATCTGATGTCGACACAAATCAATGGAACGACGAACGCACAATACGGCTTCAGCAGTGCGCATGTCGGCGGAGCCCACTTCCTGCTGGGTGATGGTCGGATTCGTTTCCTGAGCGAAAATATCGACAAGGTAACCTACGACCGTCTCGCTTCCATCGATGATGGAAATGTACTCGGCGAATTCTAAAGTGCGTCACATTTAACTATAGCGTCTCTCAATTTAATCTACTCGGTTCAAATGAACCTGGAGGCGCTACAGTAAAACTGGACACAGTCTAATCAGGTGACTGTTTAACCTGATCAGGTATATCTAAAATAGCCCGGCTTCTTATAATTGGGAAGTCGGGCTTTTTTGTATTTTGCAGACGGTGAATCAGACTGCAGTCGAGTTGTCAGAGACGTATGAAATTGAAAAGCAGCGAGACATCGAAACCAGTTACAGGCAGGTGGCAGGGAGCAGGGATTTTCTGTCTGGCGCTCGGCGTGCGTCTGTTTTATCTGGTTTCGTATCTCAATTCCCCGCTGGCAGGGCATTATCGTACCGATCACCAGTTTTATCGTGACTGGGGTCTGGATCTTGCTCAGGGAACGGGAAATGCAACCGCAGCGTTTACACAGGGGCCGTTGTACGCGTATTTCCTTGGCTTCTGGTACTGGCTGTTTGACAGTCCGGAAACATTGATTTTGACACTACAGGCTTTTGCAGGCAGTGGAACCTGCCTGCTAATCTATGCTTCAGCGCAGAGACTGTTCACTCAAAGAGTGGCCCTGATCGCCGGAGTTCTGACTGCAGGATTCGGCCCGCTGGTCTTTTACGATATCATGCTGATGAAAACATTTTTCAGCCCGTTTTTTACCGCGCTGATACTATATTCCAGTCTCCGATTTCGAGAGCAATATCACCTGCGCTGGTTGTGGCTGGCAGGTATATCAATTGGTCTGGCAGTTCTGGTTCGTGAGAATCATATCCTGTTGATGATCCCGGTATTGCTGTTTCTCTGGCAGAACCCCGACGCTGAGCGTGCCTCTAAAAAGATTTGTTACCAGTCAGTCCTCGTGTTGATCTCTGCCTGTGTAATTTTGCTTGCCCCCGTAACGATTCGAAATGCTCTGGTAACGGGAGAGTTTGTCGCGGTGACCACAGGCGGCGGCGAGGTCTTTTACATGGCTCAGGGGCCAGACGCAAACGGTTATTATTCACCCCCTCCATTCATTCGTACGCATCCGATGTTTGAACATGAGGACTTTCGATTAGAAGCCCGGCAGCGAACCGGACAACCCGCTTTGTCACCCGCGGAATGTTCGCGTTACTGGTTCTGGCAGGGGATGAAAAGTGCCGCCGCTGATCCTCTGCGAAGTGGGAAGCTGACACTCACGAAATTACAGATTCTGTTGAATGACTACGAAGTACCGGATAGTGCCTATTTTCAGACGACGCGAGAATGGATTGCACCGCTGCCTTATCTGCCCACTTTCGGACTGTTCAGCGGGCTGGGATGTCTGGGGCTGATCGTCTCCTTCTCTCGTCGAAAGCAGTTGCTGCTGCCGCTAGGTTTGCTGCTGGTACACATCATTTCAATTTTACTCATCTATAATTTTGGTCGGTTTCGCGCAGGGATGCTTCCACTCTGGATGCTGTTTTCTGCAGTGGGAATTGACTGGTTGTGGACTGCCTGGACGCGACCGGCCGTCAATCGCTGGCCCAGGCTGGCTGCCGTGCCGTTTGTGATCTTGATGACTCTGTTCTGCATGCTGCCGCAAACGGGAAGAATTCAGGCCGGTTACCCGGAAGACGAAGCCGCCTATGATCAGTTTCTACAGTCGCGACAGCAGATACTGCAACAGGTGAACCGCCTGAAAAAACAGATGGGATCGAATGACACTGGTAGCGCCATCCCACTGGCATCCGCGCTGATGCAACTGGAACGATTTAAAGAAGCACGCGATCTCTTACTGCCACTGGCGGATAAGGATCCCGATAATCTACAGGTTCAGAAATTTCTCGGCAGTATCCTGACGCAGACCCGGGAGTGGCAGGCAGCTATTGCGCATCTGGAACAGGCTCACAAACTGGATCCCCAGGATGCAGAGATCTGTAACAATCTTGGAAGTGCGTACGAGAAAGCTGCTGAAACTTCTCAGCCGGAAAACTCCGCAGAACTGTTCAATAAAGCGGCCCGTTACTGGCAGAAGGCACTCAGCCTTGATCCACAGAGTGCATTTGCCCGATACAATCTTGCTCGAAATAAGATTCGTCTGAATCAGGATTCCCAGGCACTGGCAGATCTGAATCTACTGTTGGAAGAGCATCCCGGGTTTGAGCTGGCAGAACAGGGGCTGGAGCCGCTGGTCATTTCACCAGATTCAAAACTATCTGCCGAAGAGTTTCAGGCTGCAGCCCGTAGTCTGGAACAACTGGCCCGGTTCTATGAACAGACCGGGCGCAAGCCATTCCAGAAGCACGCATTGCAACTGGCTGAAATAGCGACCCGACGCAGTAAAGAACAGAATTGAGTTACTTCACTTTGAGCTGCGAGCGGTTCCAGCCGGATTGATTATTTTGACTGCAGATCGAAATCGATGGTGTTTTCACCCGCTTTGACGTCAGCCGTCAGTGTGGTGTCTTTATTGTACTGGGCAGGGACTTTTTCTTTGGGAACATCCTTTTGTGCTTCCTTCGTTTCCAGGTTGCCTTCAGGAGCTTTGAACGTGGTGATGCTCACAGTGTGTTTACCAAGTTTGGCCCCTTTGAGCGTCGACGTATAATCTAACTCATATTTCCCTGTGGAATCAGTGGTTGCTGATGAAGACCTTCCGCTTTCCGGCTGGAAAATAACGAGTGCCTCGGCAAGGGGTGAGCCATCGAGAGTAACTGTTCCTGTAACGGTTCCTGTTTCCGGCACGTCATCGGGACCAGAACTGCAACCATCACACAAAATAATGCCGCATACCAGTAAAACAATAACACGAAGTTGAGCATCAATTTTCATCAGGAGCGTCTTCTACCTCAGAATAAATTGGAAAATGATTAATTGAACCATGTGATTGACCAGTCGAAGTTATCGAAATCAGCCTGCTGATTCCACAGTACACCATTTATTTACAGGTAAAAAAATGAATGAAATCCGACTTCGATATTCGAAATGATATACAAACAAGTGTGCAAAGAAAAAAGTCAGGCCACTGTTGATGAGAGAGACCTGACTTTGGTGAATGTCTGTTTTAATGTTGACCCTGGTTGATCAGTCTGCCTGTACCAGTGATTCACTTTTGGTCGTAATCACTTCCATCAGTTCGTTCCAGGATTGCACAAAAGACTCTGCTCCCTCTTTCTGCAGTCGGGCAGCTAAAGCCTGATTATCAACTCCTGCCTGAGTGAATTCGTTAAGCAGGGATTCACTGTCACCTCCATCTACCGGCAAAGCGTCCCCGACTTCACCATGATCGGCAAAGGCGTTCAGAGTCTGTTCCGGCATCGTGTTGACAGTAAACGGAGATGCGAGAGATGTGATATATAATACGTCGGATGCATTGGGGTCTTTCGATCCGGTACTGGCCCAGAGCAGTCGCTGCGGACGGGCACCGAAGTTCAGAGCCCGCTGCCAGCGGGGTGAATTGATCAGGTCTACATAAGCTTTGTAAGCTTTGAGACCGATGGCAATTCCCAGACGGTTGTGAAGTGTTTCAGGAACTTCGTCAACAATGGCGCGGTCCCAGCGACTGATAAACAGGGATGCTACGGAACCGACGGCAGGATTGAGTCCCGCTTCAATGCGTCGTTCAACGCCTCTCAAATAAGCTTCGGCAGCGTCGACATAATGCTCGCTGGAGAACAACAGCGTGACATTCACAGGGATCCCGGCAAAGGTGGCTTCTTCAATTGCGGGGAGTCCTTCTTTCGTGCCGGGAATTTTGATCAGCACATTCGGGCGACCGGCACGTTCATGCAGATCTTTCGCTGCCGCCAGAGTACTCTCGGTGTCGTAAGCGAGCAGGGGGGAGACTTCCAGGGAGACCCAGCCATCCACGCCATCCGTGCGGTCCCAGACCGGGCGAAACAGATCAGCAGCCTGCGTGATGTCTTCCAGGGCCACTTCAAAGAACAGCGCTTCACCTTCTTTGCCGTTCTTAAATTTTTCCTGAATGGAGCTGTCGTAAGATTCGCTGTTTTTGATTGCCTGATGAAAGATGGTCGGATTCGAAGTTAGTCCGGTTACCGAAAGTTCATCGATATAACGCTGCAGGGTCCCGCTGGAGAGCAGGTCGCGGGTGATATTATCCAGCCAGAGACTTTGTCCCAGGTTGTTAAGTTGCTGATTCGCATTCATCAGTATGACCTCCGAGAATGGTAGGGAAGTATGCTTCGTTGAAAATAACAGGTGTATAAAATTTATTGTCGTCAAATTCCTGCATCAATGGAAGGCTGAGTCAGAATTCATCTGCAGGGGTGCGACAATATTTCGTGATGACCCCTGATCCGGTGATTGGATTGAAGTTAAGCCGACTGGGCAAATTCCCGGGTAATCAGTATAGTGAACAGTTCGAAAGACATGTTTTCAAAAGGTGAAATCAATTTTCACTTTTTCGCTGACTCACTAAACTGAAAGTGAACAGGAATCGTCAAGAATCAGAATTCTGATTAAGTTTAATATGAGAGATGATGACAAATGAAAATACTGCTCAGCGCTCTGTGCCTCCTGATACTTTCAACGGGTTCCCGTGTCTGCGCCCAGTCAGAAGATAACACCACCCAGACTGATGTCGTCGTATATGGTTCTACACCGGGTGGGGTCTGCGCGGCGATTGCGGCAGCTCGCGAGGGGGCGTCAGTCATTCTTCTCGAACCGACCGACCATGTCGGTGGCTTGAATACGGGCGGATTGAGTTTCAGTGACTCAAATCAGACCGTACGTAGTACAGTCATGGGGCTGTTTGATGAATGGCACACGCGTATTGAGCAGGATTATGCTTCCCGTGGAATCAAATTGCCTTATCAGGTTCGCGTAAAAGATCAGTCTAAATGGACTTATGAGCCACACGTGGCTTTACGCGTGACCAATCAGATGCTCAATGAAGCACACGTTAAAGTTCTGACGAAACATTCCCTTCAATCGGTTAAAAAAGAGGGGGCTCGAATAACCAGTCTGATTACTGGCCATGGAATTTTTAAGGCTGAAACTTTTGTCGATGCCACTTATGAAGGCGACCTGCTGGCATCTGCTGGAGTCAGCTGGACGATCGGTCGGGAAGGGAAAGCAGAATATGATGAATCTCTCGCGGGCAAGCGTTACCCGAAACAAAGAATGAAGATCAACGGATTCGACAATGATGGTAAAATATTACCCCTGATTACCACGACTGATGCCGGTCCAGAGGACGAAGGAGATACCAATGTAATGGTATACAGTTTTCGTCTCTGTCTCACTGATAATCCAGGAAACCGCGTCCCCTTTCCAAAACCTGCCCACTATGATCCTGCCCGTTTCGAAGTGATGCGGCGTTTCGCGAAATCCGGAGGCCGTCTGGGATGGGATCTATATCCGCTGCCGGGAGGGAAGTTTGATGGCAACAATTCGATCGGTGGTCAGTTCTCACTCGGTCTGGTCGGTGGCGGTAACGGCTGGAGTGAAGCCAACGCAGCGGAGCGGGCTATCATCTGGGAAAAACATAAACAATATACACTGGAGTTCTATCATTTTCTCACGACAGATCCTGCAGTGCCGGAATCAGTTCGGAAATCGTATGCCCGTTTGGGGTTGTGTAAGGATGAGTTCCAGGATTACGACCACTTTTCTCCTGCCTTGTATGTGCGCGAGGGACGACGCATGAAAGGCATATATGTTCTCAGTCAGAAAGACATTCTGGAAGAACCTGTTAAGCAGGACCCCATCGCAGTTTCATCATTCCCGATCGATTCCCACGACTGCCAGCGGATAGCATTGAAAGACGGATGTGTGATTAATGAAGGGACAATCTTTCCCGTCAGAAAAACCAGCCCGAAACAAGGCTATGCTTATCACGTACCTTACCGTTCAATTTTACCACTGTCGAAAGAGTGTTCTAATTTACTGGTACCTGTAGCGCTCTCCTGCACGCACGTCGGTATTTCATCCATTCGTGTTGAACCGACGTGGATGATATTGGGACAAAGTGCCGGTATTGCTGCAGCATTGTCTGCCCGGGAAAAAGTGCCAGTTCAGGAACTGCCTTACAAACAGCTTCGTAAGCGACTCCTGGCACAGGGACAGGTACTCGAATTGCCTCCTCCGTCAGAAGCTCCCAAGGTTTCAGTTTCCATCGATCCCGGAACATTGCCCGGGCTGGTTCTGGATAATACGAGTGCCGAGCTGACAGGTGAATGGAGTCACTCAACCAATTTTAAACCACATATCGGTAACGGTTATCTCCATGATGCCAAGCGCGGAGATGGAAAGGCAACCGCTGTGTTTCGATTTAGAGTTCCTCAGAGTGGTCGCTACCAGCTTTTGATGGCTTACTCGGCTCATGAGACTCGTGCGAAAAATATCCCCCTGTTTGTTTCTTCCGGAAAGAACCAGTCGTCGATGATCGTCGATCAGACTCAAGCTTTGCCCCAGGGCAAGCGATTCCGTCCGCTGAAGATCGTCAATCTCGATGCCGATCAGGAAACCGTCATCAGGATAACCAATGACAATACAGAAGGGTTTGTCATTCTGGATGCCCTGCAGTTATTGCCGGTTAAGTGAATCGTCAGTCCGGTCTGGAGTGAGCGTTAAAATCCTGTTCGACTTACGTTATTGTCAGTTTTGACGGTTCCTGTGTAGTCGCTGCTTCAATCACTTTGTCTGATTTCGGCTTGCGGGCGAAACGTCGCAGCACAACATAGAAGACCGGGGTGAGAAACAGACCGAACAGCGTAACTCCCAGCATGCCGCTGAACACCGCTGTTCCGAGCACGCGTCGCATTTCAAATCCGGCACCGGTAGCGATCAACAGGGGAATGACACCCAGAATGAATGAGAACGCCGTCATCAGAATTGGTCGTAATCTCAATCGACAGGCGTCGACGGCGGCCTGGAACCGGTCCTTGCCGGCGTCTTCTTCCGCTTTCGCGAATTCAACAATCAGAATCGCATTCTTACAGGCCAGACCTACCAGAACGATAAAACCGATCTGTGTCAGAATGTTATTGTCCATGCCGCGAAACCAGATCCCAATGATGGCAAACAACAGGCAGAGAGGTACGATTAAAATAATTGCCAAGGGTAAAATCCAGCTTTCGTACTGGGCAGACAGGGTCAGGAATACGAATAAAACAGCGAGCGGGAAGAGAAAGACAATTGTATTCCCCGCCTGGCGCTCCTGAAAGGCGATCTCTGTCCACGCATAACCAAATCCGGGAGGCAGATTCTCGTCAGCCAGTTGTTCCATCGTCGTTAATGACTGTCCTGTACTGTAACCCTGCACGGTATTTCCATTGAGGTCTGCAGCCGGGAACAGATTGAAACGGACGATTCGATCCGGTCCCGCTGTCCGTTTCAGTTCTACGACTGATCCGAGAGGTACACTCGTGCCACGTGCGCTGCGTGTCCGCAAACGCAGAATATCATCCGGCTCATCACGGAATTCCGGTTCTGCCTGAGCCGTCACACGGTATGTTCGGCCGAGGAAGTTGAAATCATTCACATAGACCGAGCCGAGATAGACTTCAAGTGCTTCAAAGATATTACTGATGGGAATATCCAGCATCTGGGCTTTAGTACGATCCACGTTTGCATAAATCTGGGGCACACTGATCCGGAAATTGGAGAAGACCTGAACCAGTCCCGGCTGTTCATTCGCCTTCGCCAGCATGGTTTCGGTAACCTGGTTCAGCGCTTCAATACCGGCGCCCCCCTGATCCTGTACGTACATTTTATATCCGCCCCCGCGTCCAATGCCACGGACCGGTGGTGGGGGAATGATGAAAACCTGTGCTTCGTTGATTACTGCAACTTCGCGACGCAGATCTTCAATAATCGCATTGACGCCCCGTCCTCGCGCAGCGCGTTCCTTGGCATCTTCCAGTGGCAGAAACGAGACAGCGGCATTGGGGCTGATGGTGAAGGTCGAACCCGAGAGGCCGGCAATTCCCACAGAGTGCGCGACGCCATCAATCTTGCTGCCAATCGCAGCGACGCGCTGCGTCACCACATCGGTTCGCGCCAGACTGGCTCCGTCAGGCAGTCTGATACTTACAATAATATATCCCTGGTCCTGGGCCGGAATGAAACCTGACGGGACCATACCGAAACTGAACCAGGTGGCAACCAGCAGTCCTCCATAAATCAGCAGCGAAACTCCAGAGACTCTGATGATCCGCGAAACGATACCTGCGTAAATATTTCCCGTGAAGTCGAAAAAGCGATTGAACGCTCGGAAAAACCAGCCAAATAACACATCAACGATTTTGCCCATCCGGTTTCGCTCTGAGTTTTTCGGTTTGAGCAATAGTGCACAAAGGGCAGGGCTCAACGTCAGTGAGACAAACGTGGAGAACGCGGTGGAAATGGCGATCGTGAGGGCAAACTGCTGATAAAACCGGCCACTGAGACTCGGAACAAACATGGTGGGAACAAAAACTGCAATCAAAACCAGGGTCGTGGCGATGAGGGCTGAACCGACTTCATCCATCGCTTTATGGGTTGCTTCGCGCGGAGAAAGACCGTCGGCAATCAGCCGCTCCACGTTTTCAACAACCACGATTGCGTCATCCACAACGATACCAATGGCAAGTACAAGCCCAAACAGTGACAGTGTATTGAGTGTCACACCAAACAGCTGCATGGCGGCGAACGTACCAATGAGTGAAATCGGAATGGCAATGACGGGGATGATCGTGGGACGCCACCCGTGTAGAAACAGAAACACGGTCAGCACTACCAGGATAGTCGTGATGTATAACGTCTCGAATACTTCTGCGATCGATTCTTCTACATAGTCGGTGGGGTTGTAAGCGATCTCATAGCCGACCCCTTCCGGAAAATCTTTATTCAGGTTGGCCATCGTCTGCTTGATTTCTTCAGCCGCATCCACGGCATTCGTCCCTGGTCGTTGATAGACCAGAATCGCGACGGCAGGCTTCCCGTCCAGATAACTGATTCGCGAGTAGTCCTGCGCTCCCAGCTCAATGCGGGCAACATCGCTCAATCGTGTCACACGACCATCGTCGCCTCGCTTCACGACGATCTGGCCGAACTCTTCGACTTCCTGTAGCCGTCCCTGAGTTGTGACATTCAACTGGAATGCGCCACTGTTATCGATAGGGGGCTGACCGATCACGCCGGCTGCCACCTGCACGTTCTGCTGACGCACTTCCTGCACGATGTCGCCGACAGTGAGACCGACATGGGTCATTTTCTCGATATCGAGCCAGACCCGCATGGAGTATTCATTACCACCGGCTACGCGAATATCTCCGACACCATCCAGTCGCATGAGTGCATCGCGAATTCGCAGAAAGGCAAAGTTACTGATATATAGCTGATCTCGACTATTGTCGGGTGAATTCAAATGTACCACCATCAGCATGTCGGGAATCTGTTTGCGGGTTGTCACTCCAATCTGTCGTACTGCTTCAGGCAACCGCGCTTCGGCTACCGCGACCCGGTTCTGTACCAGCACCTGGGCGTCATCCAGATCTGTACCCAGTTTGAAGGTCACGGTGAGCTGCATGGTGCCGTCACTGCTGGATGACGATTCCATGTAAAGCATGTTGTCTACGCCGTTCATTTCCTGTTCGATCGGCGTGGCGACTGTATCGGCAATGACCTGGGGCGTCGCTCCGGGATAACTCGCGCGAACGACAATCGTAGGCGGTGCCACATTCGGGTATTGAGATACCGGCAGAGCGATATAGGCAATCGCTCCAATCAATACGACCATGAACGATAAGACGGAGGCGAAGATCGGACGTTCGATAAAGAAATGGGGAAACTTCATTGAGCGTCCCCAGACAGCCCGTCCAGCGAAGTGACCTTTTGAGTTCCCGTCTGGGGGAGCGGATCGGGGGCAGGTGAGATCCATTGCTCGGGAGGCAGTGGTTCATAGTCATCAGGTAATCCGTCTTCGATGACTTCGATAGTTCCCTGTTGGGAAGTGACTTTCATATCAGGGCGCACCTGCAGCAGCCCTTCGATGATGAGCGATTCATTTCCCGATAATCCCTCGCGTACCACACGTAATCCATCGACGATGGGCCCGAGTTTCACAATCTGACGTTGTACAACATCATCCACGACATGATAGACATACTGTGCCGACTGATCCGTGCCAACCGCCGAATCCGGTATCAGAACTGCGTCGTAAGAGGCGCTGCCGGGAATACGAATGCGTGCAAACATGCCCGGTACGAGAACCTGGTCTTTGTTTGGAAACACACATCGTGCCCGCATGCTCGCGGTGTCTGCATCAAATCGATTATCGACAAAGTCCATATGACCTTTGTGAGGAAAACCGGATTCATCAACCAGCCCCAGGAAAACCGGGTTTTTGGCCTCGCGCGAACTGGCTCGTTTGCCGGCCTGAGCCTGTCGAATGTATTTCAAGACGTCCTGTTCGTTCGCGTCAAAATTACAGTAGATCGGCTTAACGGAAGTAATGGTGGTCAGCAGACTCGAGCTGGTTGTGCCGCCATTAATCAGGTTTCCTTCAGATACCTGTTTACGACTGATGCGACCGGAGACAGGGGCATAAATTCTCGTGTAATCCAGGTTGAGTTGCGCCGTTTCGATTCCGGCTTTCGCAGCTTCAATCACCGCCATCGCCGTTTCGATCGTCGCTTTTGCAGAGCTGATTCCCGCCTGGCTGGCTTCGTGGTCCGCTTTCGCCTGCAGGTAAGCAGCTTCCTGTTGATCGAGTTCATCCTGAGTAGTCACATTTTTCGATTTTAGAGAGCGTGCCCGTTTCAACTGTGCCGTCGAAAGTACCAGTTGTGCTTCTGACTGCTGATATTGTGCTTTCGCTTCTTCCAGCTGTGCCTTTGCCTGAACCAGCTGCGAATTTGCCTGACTCAAAGCGGCGCGGGCTCCGTTGAGCTCCGCCTGATAAGGACGCGGGTCGATAATGAACAGCAGATCATTTTTATTGACGATCTGTCCTTCGTCAAAATGTGTGGATTTCAGATAGCCGCTGACACGTGCCCGGATCTCCACAAAATCAATTGCTTCGAGCCTCCCCGTGTAGGCATCCCACTCGACAATCTGCTTGGTGACTGGTTTTGCCACAGTGACGACTGGCAAAACTTTCTGTGTGGCAGCGGGGTTCTGCTGGTTGCATCCAGACAGGCAGATAGATAAGAAAAACAGGAAATACGACATTAATTGTCGCAGAGATTTCAGGTGACTTTTCAAGGTAACTATGCCTCCTGTCAGCAGGGAGGGCCTGCTGGATGTCGTGTTATGTCGTATTTCACTGCACTCTGGTGAGCTGCGCGGGCGGGAATTTGTCAGATCGTAAGCCTGACTAATGGTCTTTGTGGTGATAATTTACATGTAGTCTATGTTTGCTGGGTGAACAAGGCAATGTATCAAATTGGAATTTGGTACAAAATTCCTGAAAGTCAGAGATCACCTGTGTGCTAAAGCAATTATCGCCAACAGATTGCAGCTGGCACATGTACTGAAGATTACCAGTTTAAGGTGTACTCACCAGGGTGCTTCGTATAGAATAACTCCTACTGATGCGTACTGTTTTTGTAACGCATCCAACGCCTTTAAGGGTGTCAACGTACTTTCATACACAGGACTTCTGATAAATATCTCCAAGAGGAAATCGCTCGATGTCAATATCCAAAAAAATTACGCGCCGCAATTTTATTCAGGGAGTCGCCTTTGCAGGGGCCGCTTCCGTTCTGAGTCCTTCAACACATCGCGCATTCGGATATGAGTCGCCTAATGATCGACCGGTTTTTGCGACGATCGGATTGAGAAATCAGGGTTGGGCGATTACTTCGAAGTCTTTCAAATTTGCTGATTTCGCAGCACTGGCTGACGTGGATGCGAATGTGCTGGGCGCGAATGTCGAGAAAACAGAAAAGAAACAAAGCAAGAAGCCTGACGCTTACAAGGACTATCGAAAAGTCCTGGATCGAAAAGACATCGATGCGGTCATGATCGCGACCCCCGATCACTGGCACACTAAAATCGCAGTCGAAGCCATGTATGCCGGAAAAGACGTTTATTGTGAAAAACCGCTGACACTCACAATTGATGAAGGCAAGCTCATCGAGAAAGTGGTAAAAGAAACAGGTCGCGTTTTCCAGGTGGGAACCATGCAGCGGTCCGAATCGGGACAGCGGTTCCTGCAGGCGATCGCACTCATCCGCGATGGACGTATCGGCAAAGTCAAAAAAGTAACGTGTGGCATCAATGGAATGGAGGCTTCGCCTGTCATTCCCGTGGCCTCTGTTCCTGAAGGTCTGGATTACGAGTTCTGGCTGGGACCGGCTCCCAAGGTTGATTACCGTGCCCTTCCTGAAATGCGCGAAGGTTACGGCGGCGGCGTTCCGCTTTACAGCAACTGTCATTACTCGTTCCGCAACTGGCATGAATACTCTGGTGGAAAATTGACCGACTGGGGCGCACATCATGTTGATATTGCCTGCTGGGCACTCGGCGCCAGCGATACAGGTCCCAGCAAAATTTCTCCGCTGGAATACAAGTTACCCGTTGAATACAAGGATGGCTGGCCGACGGTAAACGATCAGTATAACGCCGCCACAGACTTTAAAATTAAAGTCGATATGCCTGACGACGTAGAGATGATTATCACCAGTGAAGGTGATAATGGAATTCTCTTCGAAGGTACCGAAGGCCGGTTCTTCGTCAATCGCGGCAAAATCGTCGGGGCACCAGTGGAAGCTCTGAAAGACAATCCACTCCCCGAAGATGCGATCGAGAAAGTATATGGCGGCAAAGTCAGCGAGAATCATACTGCCAACTTCATTGAAGCCATGAACTCACGCAAGCAGCCGATCTCCGATGTCTGGTCGCATAACCGCATGCTGGAAATCTGCCATCTCTCTAATATCTCGATGCGACTGGGACGTGATCTGAAGTGGGATCCCGTGAAACGGGAAATCATTGACGACGCTCAGGCAAACGCGTTTCTCTCGCGTGAAAACCGCAAGGGGTACGAAATTAATATGTAAACTGTGAAGTCAACGGAGAAAGAATCAACTGATTCCGGAGATCTCTTTAAGTAAAAGATTGTCCGGTCTCAGTTGGCTTTCTCTGCTTCACTGGGGGAAATCAGGCTGTCATGATCCTGATCCAGTCGATCAAAGGCGGCGGGGGATCCGGTAAATTCCCGGCGCGAGACATCTCCATCTCTGTTGCGATCCATCAATTGAAACCATTCGATTTCTGATGTGGAAGTTCTGGCGAGACTGTCAGGGTAGCCTTGACTTACGACAAACAGCACAACGTTCGGAACCCGGTCCAGTTCGACATGCTTTTCCGAGGTACATGCAGCCGAATCCAGAGTCTTCCAGGCACTCCTCAATTCGCGAATGGATAAACCGGCATCGTGATTGGTGTCGAGCAACTCGAACAGCCCCCCTCCGTAGTACACGCTGATGAGGAGTTGTCCGTGAATCAACTGTTGCTGCAGATCCAGCCAGCGATCAATTTCCTGTTGAGTAAGTGTTCCATTCAAATCACGGTCGGCCAGAGGTTTCAGCCAGGCGCGTGAGGAACGTCGGTTGCGTGAACTCTGTTCTGTCGATGCTTCAGGTGCTTCGTCTGCGGCATTGTTAATCTCTTCACGTAACTGTTGAAAGAGTTCCTGCTGTGGACCGGGCACGCTCCAGCTTTTACATAATGAATGTGTTGCTACCTTCAGAGGTCGATCAGTTACTTGGTCGGCAAGATTGATATGCCAGACTGTTTCTTCTGTGGTGTTCTCTGCAGGGCGAGTCAGTAACTGTTTTAATACAAGACTGTGATCACCTGAGGCAGAAAGATCAATGTCTGTGGAAGGACGCAGTGCTCTGGCTGCCCAGCGACCCGGATAGGTTGCATTGGGAACCAGTTCACCGGCACCGATGAGCTCATCATCGTTTGTGTCGAGCCGACGTAGTGCTGTTTCCGCTTGATTTAATTCGACCTGCGAAAGTTTACCGTCGCCATCGGTATCGAGTGTCCGGACCAGCGCTGCTGTAATGGCTGCAGTATTAGCAAGTTGACCGGAGCCGATCTGCAGACTGCCGGCACCATGGTTCAGATAATATTCTCGGAGTTGTTCCCGGGTACACTTCTGCGCCTCATCGGAGACGATTTCTTTAAGAGACTGAATTGCCGCGACCGGGGGAGTAAAGGAACTGCCCAGCGAGAGCCTCACTGCGCGAGCGGAAGGGACCAGTCGAAGTTCTTCTGCACTTAATACACCATCGGAATTACTGTCCGCGAAATCGAAGATCGCGTCAAATGTCTTCGTCCAGTAGGTCTCGTAGGGAAGCTTATCTACAGTCACTTGAAGATCAATCAAACGCGTCTGGTCGCCTTCACTCAGTGAGAGCAGTGTCGTTGGATTCAAATTCTGTTTGTCCTGCGCTGATGCCTCCAGAGCGGTGACCAGCAGGGAGAATATTACCATCAAGACGATTCTCATAGCAGCTCCTCGATCGCATTGCCATCTGGATCGGCCAGACGAATCGGTCGGCCCACGTTGGACATGTTCTGTTTTCTGGGATCGAGACCAATCCCACGGAAGACGGTGGCCATCAGGTCCGCTGTTCGCGTTGGTTTGGATTCGATTTTCGTACCGTCTTCACTCGTTTTACCGATCACCTGACCGCCGCGAATTCCTGCGCCTGCCAGCATCATCGACCAGGAGGCCGGCCAGTGATCGCGACCTGACTGACCATTGATCCGGGGGGTTCGGCCAAACTCACCCTGGCAGACAATCAGGGTGTCTTTCAGTAATCCGCGCTGACGCAGATCATTTATCAGAGAGGCACAACCTTGATCCAGTTGCTGCGAGAGCCCCTTGACCCGTTCAAAGTTGTCGGAATGAGTATCCCAGCCATTGAGCGAGACTTCAACGAAACTCACGCCTCGTTCCACCAGCCGACGTGCCATCAGGCAGCCCTGTCCAAACGAGCTTCTGCCATAGGCATCGCGGAGTGAGGCATCTTCCTGCTCCAGGTCGAAGACCGACGCTGCCTTGGGGTTCATCAACCGCAGTGCCCGGTCGCGGGACGAGTCGAGTGTGTCTGTCACCAGGGAAGCGGGGAGGGTGGACAACGATTTCAAACCTGATTGCAGCTGCAGTCGTTCTGCCTGCTGTTCGGCAGACGCGGGGGCAAGATCGGCGACTTTCAGATCCGAGCTGTCAGGTCCGCGCCGCCGACTGCGTCCGCCGACTACGAAGGGGGCGAACTGGGGTCCCAGGAAACCTCCTCCGCTGACCGTCGGCTGTCCGCCGATATGCACATAAGAGGGGATGTCGTTTTCGACATTGAACTCGTTAGCCACCAGCGACCCAAGCGCAGGAAACTTGATCGCGCCTTGAGGCGTGTATCCGGTCATCGTCACAAAGCGGGCGCGGGAATGATCCCCTTCGCGGGTGGACATGGAACGGATGATAGAAAAATCAGACGCCTGTTTTGCCAGGGAAGGCAGGTGCTCGCTGATCTTCATGCCGGGAACCTGTGTTTCAATTTCCTGAAACGGACCGCCATTTTTATTTCCGGGTTTCAGATCCCACAAGTCGATTGTCGCCGGTCCACCGTTCAGCCAGATCAGTATCACCGACTTGGGTTTGCTACCTGTTTCTGCAGCTGCGGTTACCAGGGAAGGCAGCCAGCTGGATGTGGACCAGGCAGAGATGCCCAGCGCCATGTTTTGTAAGGCAGCGCGTCGTGAAAGAAAATTGTTCGACATAAAAACCTTTACCTCAATTAGTGATTGGTGTTGAATTCGGAAGAATTAACAAGTACCCAGAATAGATTGCCTAAATGTGATTCAGGCGTTGTATTCTTATGTGATTCGAAGCTTTGTTTGACCACCTGCAATTCATCAGCCCGCGCGTGACGACCCAGAACGGCAATGAAGACGGTATCGATTTTTTCGTCAAAACTCATGAAGGGAGAACTGAGCAGAGAGGCCAGCATCATGTTTCCCTGCTTCGTTGTCAGTTCATTGACGAACGAACCGTTCATTAATGTCAGTGCCTGGGTAATCGATCGTTCCGCGCTGAACGCATTTTCGATGTAAAAGCGGGAAGCGAACTCGTTCATCTGGCTGCGATCGGAACGCCCTCCCACATCCCTGCGTTCGGAAGGCAGGTTCGCTGCCGTCTGCAGACTGTCATACAGTTGTTCGCCCGTTAATCCGCGCACGGTGGCTCTGGTGATTCTGAAAGGACCAGGGGCATCGGGATCAGACTCAGATTGTGATATGGTGCCAGACGGAGACGAAGACAGACGATAGGCATTGGAACTGACGATTCCCTCGGTCAGCATATCCAGGTCGTAATTACTGGCGATGAAAGCAGCAGACAAATCATTCAGCAACCGGGCACGGTCGCCGGTCTGTACTTCGTCTCGGCTGAGATCATCGACGGGTTCAATGATGGCTTCTCCAAAGTAATGTGCCCAGAGTCGATTGACGGCGTTCTTTGCCAGCAGCTGATCCTCATTCACTTTCATCCAGTCAACCAGGATCAGACGCAGATTTACAGAATCCAGTTTCTGAGGCCATTCGATTTTGGATTTTGTCAGCAATGCTGGTTCGTATTCCATTTCCGTATCGGGAACGCGAACTTTCGGGGGTTGAGTCTGCGACTTGTCATTCACTTGTGGTTCGGCAAAAAACGCGGCTGTTTGCCAGAACTGCTCGCGAGTCCAGCGGGAAAAAGGATGGTCGTGGCACTGGGCACAGTCGAGATTGATTCCCAGAAAGGCACGGGTGGCGCTGGCTGCCAGATTTTCCGGCTTAGCCAGGTTGGCATCATAAAATCCAATCGGTGTGGTACTCGCCGGGAGATTGTTTGCGTGGTCCAGCGTGAGGACTTCTACAACCAGTTCATCGTAACGGGCTCCTTTCTGCAGGCGATGGATCAGCCAGCGTTCAAAGTCATCCGTTACCGAATCGAATTCGGGCGTGTCTGCCTGCGGAACCCAGGCTCGTCGCCAGAAGGTTGCCATGTTGCGATAATGCACGCCTGAATGCATCAGACGATCAATGGCTTCGATACGCCTCGACTCTGAAGTGTTACTCAGGTATTCATGCACTTCTACGATCGTAGGAATGCGGCCGGCCAGATCCAGAGTGACACGTCTCAGAAATTCGGCATCACTGGCAAACTGACTGTTATTGGCAGCGTCAATTCCCAGCCGCTGATCGATCAGGCGGGAAATGGTAAGTGGGCTGACCTCGGCTGCGCGGCTGGCGTTTGCAGCAGTCAATAGGATCAGCAGACACAGCCAGCCAGCCAGCAATCGCATTTTCGATCGGAATTCATTTTTAATTTGGACCACAGCTCGTTCCTGGTGAATGCACGGCGTAGTAAGGGGTAGAGATCGCTGATTTTAAAAATCGTCATGTTCGATTAAATGCCCATCATCACGAATTGTCAGATAAGCGAATGTCAGGGGGTCGAGCTTAGTGCCGAAGAATTTGACACTGCCGTCGCAGAACAGCACGTACCCGCCGTCCTTGTGAAAGCTGTAAATCCCAAGCCAGTTGTTGCAGTTGACGCTGCAGTCTGTGCTGTCACCCCGTGGTGGCCTTTCGCCTGTTTCCGGGTTCACGGCACCAAAGGAAATCGATCCCCAGCCTGCCCAGGCACCGCGGGCATTGGGACTCATGCCGAACTGTCCATCTCCTGGCTTTTTTGTTTTATTTCGCCAGGCAGCAGGTCGACCGGCCTGTTCAATCAGCAGCAGGGTATTGGAGAGACCATCCGTGATTTTCGATATCGGAAGATCTTCATTGTCGGTCATCGGCTGACGCTGGTTTCCGATTCGGCCTTCTTTTCCCATCGCGTTGATCCCATATCCGTTTCGGGCCATCTGCACGCCGTTAGAGGTAATAAAGTCAACGGCAGCGGCTTTGCAGGTATAAACGGTCGACTTGTCCGGGTTGAGCGACTTGGTAGAAGCCTGCGACTGAATCTGCACGAACCGCTCTGCAGGGCTTGCCGGACAGAGAAAGACGGGCAACTGTGTTTCGACAATCGATTTATTTTTGGGATCAAAAAAGTCATAGCGCGTATCGTACTGGTCTGCCAGTTGCAGGTAAGGGAGAATATAGCCTCCCCAGCCGCCATACGGGTTTCCATCATTGAACCCGCTCCGTCGCGGTGGCAGACCTCGATGAACTTTTTCGTATTGGAGGAAGGCAGTACCCATCTGCTGCATACGATCCTGACACGACTGTTCGCGTGCCGTGTCCCGCGCGACGAGCAGTCCAGGCAGTAACAGACTCGAAAAGATTAATAAACAGACAGTGAGCACGACGACTTCAAGGGGATTCAGCCAGTCTCGCATAGGTTTTCTCGATTAAAAGGCCTGCAGGTTAAATATCGCGACGCATTAATTGGAAGAAGTAGTCCTGCTTCCAGGTTATTTCATTTTCGTATTACAAGTCATATATCTCTTAGAAATCCTGATTGATGATTTCTCCGCCATTAATGGTAATCAGCGCAAACAGGACGTTCGCGTCGATCGATTCAGACAGCATGTGCACCGAGCCATCCACGAACGAAGCGTGTGCACCACCCGTATGAAAACTGTAAATACCCTGACTGTTATTACAGTTGATGGAACAGGTGCCCCCCGGGCCATCTCTGGTTACCGCATCCGCGCCAAAGACCTGCACCTGAAAGACCTGATAAGAAGGCCACGAGCCCCAACTGGTCGCCTGGCTCAGACCGGCGTTGGAAGCCTGTTTAATCCCTTTTATGTAATAGTCTGCACGGCCTGCCTGTTCGGTGATGAGCATGGTATTTGTTGTGCCATCGGTTATGTCGCGAAAACGCCGTGTGCGGGGCAGATCGTCCATAGCGGTGATCTGATTGTTTCCACTTAAAGAGGACACACCGTATTCGTCTGAGCGAAAACTGTTCGGCCCGAAATAGTCTCCCGCAATACCTTCGGACGTCACGCCACTCTGGATGACGGTTACCAGTCGCGGACCGGGAGCCGACGGGCACATGAAAACGGCGAGTGGAACACGAATGTTTGCTTCGTTTTCCGGATCATAAAAATTCTTGTTGAAGTCGTAACGTCCCTGCAGGTTTGCCTGATCCAGGTACGGGAGAATGGACGGCCCCCAGCCTCGACGATTGCCATTCGTGGTAATTCTGCGTGGTGGCATGACACGAAAAGCCGATTCGTAATTGTGAGCGGCCAGCGCGATCTGTTTCAGATTATTCTTACAACTCATCCGTCGGGCTGCTTCACGCGCCTGTTGTACTGCCGGCAGAAGCAGCGCAATGAGAATCGCGATGATCGCAATCACAACAAGTAATTCGATCAACGTAAATCCGGCGTAATGCTTTCGGGTGGTCTGTCTGGCCACGGCGTCTGTTCTCCTGAAAAGCTTAAGGAATCAATTTGTGATGATCTTTGCTGGAGCAAGAGACATGCCAAATATCACTCAAGCGAATTCATGCAACAATTCCCGTTATAATAAAAATCAGTCCAGATGGGGATGAGGAAAAGTCGACACCTCGGTCGAAAATATCGACAGCAAAGAGCGGGGGAATTCGACTGAGCCTGTCAGAATTGACAATGAGGAACTGCAGTGAGAGCAGAAGACACCTGGGGTAGTAAATGCCTTTAAGTTGCTGGCTTACAACTCAAAGGTATTCAGTGTTGAGGGGAGAGAAATAAGAATTCTTGCTACCTGTATTGATTGCTTATTACTCAAATCCGTTTTTCGATGTAAGTATTCGCCGTCTGCTACGCTGGCGCGGGTTCGCGCGCGATTGGTTCCCTGAAATCAGTATCCACGGGAACGCGGTCCCAGCGGGCGACCTGATTTCGTCCACCCCGTTTTGCGACATATAGACATTTATCAGCTTCGTCCAACAGTTCCTGAGGACTGCTGGCACCTAGACTGAATGCGGTTGCGCCAAAACTGGAGGTGACCTTCAAGTCCTCGAACTCCAGACGTTCTACTGCCTGTCGGTAACTTTCAGCAACCTGTTCGGTTTCATCAATGTCATGATTCGGTAACAGGATACAGAATTCTTCGCCTCCGTAGCGGCACAGCACACCAGGTTCCTGGACCAGCTCCATCAAGGTACTTCCAATACCTTTCAACACCAGATCTCCTGTAGAGTGACCATGATTATCATTGATCGACTTGAAATGATCGATGTCCAGCAGCACACATCCCAGTGTTGACTGCTGTTGTTGAGCCTCTTCCCATAGCGATTCCAACTGTTCGTAGAACGAACGTCGATTCAGGCAGGATGTCAGAGGATCGCGGGTAGCCAGGTACTGCAGCTCATCGTTCTTTTTCTGTATTTCTTCACGCGAATCATGCAACGCATGCAGCATTTCTCGCAATTCTGATTTCTTTTTCTCCAGCTCGGTCACATCTTCAAAGCTGACCAGCACACCCCGTAAGTGATCGTGATCGTCCAGCACGGGAGCACAGCTGACAACAAAAGTGTCCGCCACTGTCGAATTGTTTTCCAGTGAGAGTGTGATGCCTTTGTGTATCGTCCCCTCGCTTAATGCACGTCTCCAGGGCAATTCATCGTCCGTCTCGAATTCAGGGGGAAGAACCCACGGTAGCTGTGACATTGCTCGTCCCTGCAGTTCTTCGGGAGCAGTTTTCAGCACCCGGGCAATGGTTTTATTAGCCAGAACGATTTGTTCTTTCGTATCGAGAATCAACAGCCCACCTGCCAGGGTGTCAAGTGCCTCCTGCACACGCCCCGGTATTACTTTGGATGGATTCAGCGACTGTAAGTTTTTGCGTAGAAATAAATAGAAACCGATTGAACAACACGCCAGGACAAAGAGAATGAACCGGGTCATAGGCATCTGCCAGAGTGAAAGCAGCCCCTGTTTCTCTGCCGGGAAATAGATTTCCAGTTGTCCCCAAGGCTGATTCTGTTCCAGGAGTTCAATCCGGACTTTGTTGAACAGGTCTTCCTCAGGCTTTCCTGAAAGATTGAACATTTTTCCAGCATGGATAAATATGCTGCCATCTTTGCGTCTTAATATGGCTGCACTGATATCGGATTGATTTTTCACAACCGCATTCAGGTAGCTCTGTAAGGTTTCGATGTTCCCTTGTGTCAGAAAGAGTGAACTGCTGACTGCCAGCGATTCACAATATCTGGCTCGATCCTGCATATGGACTCGATTCTGATCAGGCACCATTTTCAGACTGCAGGCAATCAGCATCGTACTGAGAGTCAGCAGCACGAGACCAGCCACGATCCGAGTGGTAACGGAGATACGCATCACAGGATCTCGCTTTCATCAGAAGTCACAGATGGATCGAGAGTCTTTGCTTCAGCCTGCTCAATAATACTTTGCAGTGAGTCACCCTCATCATTAGTGTCCTCACCAAACTGATCGAGAATCGCGACGGGATCCATAAACCGCCAGGTCGGCAGACTGCTGGCTAATCCCGCTAACAGATAACTACCCTGTAATGCCCAGAGCAATAACCCGGACGAAACCGTCGTGGTAATTACAGCTGCTGTATTGATTAGACGCTGCTGCTGATCAGCAGTCAGAGTCACCTGTTCTTCAATTTCTTTGTATCTGGCCCACTTCAATTCTGTATGGACAAATTTGACGGGTTCCAATTCCAGAGGACTTTTCGGTTCAGCAGGAAGTAACTGGAGCAGCGCAGTTCTGGTTGTCTGCCCGCCACCCCCTTCGTATTCATAGCAGGTCAATGTGTTGTCTGTTGCATTCGCCAATGACTGATTCAGCGTTTGCAGGTTAAGTGGATTGAACTGCTGATATGACGTATTAGAATTCAGTCCCCCCTCGTCACGTAGTGAGATTCTGTTGAGCGATTGTGGAAACAGTTCAGGATCTGCAGTGGGAAGCTGAGAATAGATAATGTCCTCATTCCCTGAAACTGGATTGTGGTCCGTTCCCTCAGTCTCTGTGGGATCATCTGATGGATCCGGATTATCGGTCTCGTCCGGCGGTTGTTGATCCGATGGGAAAATTTCATTGACCTGATCAACCACGATGGTAATCAGCTGTGTTGCAATTCCCCCCAGTCCATCACTGACCTGAACCATGACTTCATAAATGTCATTCAAATTTCCATCCAGAGGCGATGCACTACCAGGAGCGATGAGAAACGACAGTTCGCCGGTAGATACGTCAATATAAAACTGTCCCGCGTCCAACCCGCCGCTGATCGAGAAACTGAGCAGTTGTGTGTCGAGTTCCAGATCGGCTGCTTCTACGACGACAACCGACAATACATTTCCCGTGGTGTGCAGAATCGCGTTCAGTCCTCCTCCGCTGGATGTGATGACGGGAGCATCGTTTACGGGAGTCACATTGACTGTCATGGTACTGGGGACAGTTGCATCGAGACTGCCGTCACTGACGATAAACCCAAAACTGTCATAAGACGTGCCATATTCATCAGCGAGGGGCACAAACGTCAGATTTCCAGCTTCAATGTCCGCGCGGCTGATCACCTGATTCAGCGTCACATCCGTGCCGGACAACTGCAGTGCACCAACCGTCGGTAATGAACTGATTCTGACACTTTCCAATGAGTCGCCGTCGGCATCGCTGAAATTGAAGTCCGTTGCCGTAAATGTATAGGGCGTATCTTCGTCAGTGGTGACCGAACTGTTGACTGCAGTCGGAGCGTCATCAATGGGAGTCACATCAATTGTCATAGTACCGGGAACCAGAGAATCCAGAGCTCCGTCATTGACCACATAAGCAAAGCTGTCATACGACACACCGTTTTCATCGGCGAAAGGTACAAACGTCAGATTTCCGGCATCGATATCCGCGCGGCTGATCACTTGGTTCAGTGTCACATCGACGCCGGACAGTTGCAGAGATCCGGCAGTCTCGAGTGTTGTGATCCTGATGCTGAGTAGAGTATCGCCGTCCACATCACTGAAATTGAAGTCGGCTGCAGTGAATGTATAAGGCGTGTCTTCATCCGTCGTTACCGTATTATCCACAGTGGTCGGCGCATCATTGACCGAGGTGACATCTACAGTCATTGTATAAGCGGAAGATGAATACAACGTTCCGTCGTTCACCGTAAAGCCAAAGCTGTCATAGCTGGTGCCGTTTGCATTCGCAATCGGCGTAAAGGTGAGGTAACCGGCATCGAGATCCGCTTTGCTGATGACCTGATTCAAAGCCACATCCGCACCCGATAACTGCAGACTACCGACTGATTCCAGGGTGGTGATCTGAATGCTTGCCAGCGTATCACCGTCGACATCAATGAAATTAAAGTCGGCTGCAGTAAACGTGTACGGCGTGTCTTCGTTCATCGTCACCGTGTTGTCTGATGCAGTCGGTGCGTCATTAGAGCCTGTCACGTCGACCGTCATCGTATAAGCAGAGGCAGAGTCCGTCGTGCCATCATTCACCGTAAAACTGAAGCTGTCGTAACTGGTTCCACTGCCATTCACGACCGGAGTAAACGTCAGGTAACCGGCGTCGAGATCCGCTTTACTGATGATCTGGTTCAAAGTCACATCGACACCCGATAACTGCAAGCTACCGACCGATTCCAATGTGGTGATCTGAATGCTTGCCAGACTATCACCGTCGACATCACTGAAATTGAAGTCAGCAGCCATGAAAGTGTAAGGCGTGTCTTCACTGGTCGTCACGGTATTATCGGCTGCTGCAGGTGCTTCATTCACCGGAGTCACGGTAACCTGTATCGTCTGTGAATCAGATCCACCAAAACTATCACTCGCTGTTACTGTCACTTCATAGACATTGTCCAGGTTGCTGTCGAGGGGGCTTTCGTAGTCGGGAGGGGAGATGAAAGACAGGTCACCGGTCCCATTGTCAATCGAGAAGAGACCAGCATCGGTTCCCCCCGTAATCGTATATTGAAGTGTATCCAGCTCGGCATCGCTGGCGCCAACCGTGGTTACTGCGGTCGTGTTTTCGGCCACATTCAGCGAGGCCGTCGCTCCTCCTCCATCCGTTGTAATGACGGGAGGAATGTTTTCCGTATAACTGATCTGCACGTCATCGATGTAGAGATATTCGACAAACAGCAGCCCCAGCAGTCCGCCATCATATCCGCTATCGATCTGGATGCGTAACTGTGTATTGACAGCCATCCATGATGAAATATCCTGGCTGTAATTACCGGTAAAATCGGTCAGGACATTCAGGACCGTCCATGAACTGCCGCCATCATCTGAGATCTGAACGGAGAATGTGTCACCGGATTCCGTGTCGCTGGACAATGCACTGAAAGAGAGTGTGGCGTCGTGTGCTGTAGAAAGATCTGCTTCACGGGTTACGCTGTTGTTCGAGCCGTTATCGCCAACCATCCTCAGTTCGCCGCCGGTAATTCTCACATCGCCACTGCCGGGACTCTGAGGACTGCCCGCGTTGTCAAATTCAACCCAGTCATTGCTCCAGTTAATTGTGCCATCATTATTGCCGTAAGAAACAGATCCGAATTGATCAAGGATCATGTTCCCGGGATCCGGTGACACGTCGATCGTCATCGCATATGCCGAGATCGAATCCAGGGTACCGTCATTCACCACAAACCCGAAACTGTCGTAGGCGACACCATTCGTGTCAGCAACCGGAGTAAACGTCAGGTTGCCCGCATCGAGATCCGCTTTGCTGATCACTTGATTCAAAGTGACATCAGCGCCAGACAGTTGCAACGCACCAACCATCTCCAGAGATGTGATTTTTACACTGGCGAGTGAATCTCCGTCGATGTCACTGAAACTGAAATCAGCAGCGGTAAAAGTATAAATCGAATTTTCAACAGTGCTAACTGTATTATCCGCGGCGGTTGGCGCATCGTTTACAGAAGTCACGTCTATCGTCATCGTATATGTGGAGACAGAATCTACTGTGCCGTCATTGACAGTGAACCCGAAGCTGTCATAACTGGTGCCATTTGCATTCGCCACCGGAGTAAAAGTCAGTTTCCCGGCATCGATATCCGCTTTACTGATGACCTGGTTCAGTGTTACATCGATTCCAGAGAGTTGCAGGTCTCCTACGGTCTCTAGTGTTGTAATCCTGATGTTTGCCAGCGTATCACCGTCAATATCGCTGAAGTTGAAGTCGGCTGCAGTGAAAGTGTATGGCGTGTCTTCACTGGTTGTCACCGTGTTGTTTGCTGCAGTCGGTGCATCGTTGACTGAGGTGACATCGACAGTCATCGTATAGGCGGAGACAGAGTCTGTCGCACCGTCGTTGACTGTAAATTCAAAACTGTCGTAACTGGTACCGTTCGCATTCGCAACAGGAGCGAAAGTCAGATACCCGGCATCGATATCTGCTTTGCTAATGACCTGGTTCAGGGAGACATCGAGTCCAGAGAGCTGCAGGTCTCCTACGGTCTCTAGTGTTGTAATCCTGATGTTTGCCAGCGTATCACCGTCAATATCGCTGAAGTTGAAGTCGGCTGCATTGAAAGTGTAAGGCGTGTCTTCACTTGTTGTGACTGTGTTGTTTACAGCAGTCGGTGCATCGTTGACTGAGGTTACATCAATGGTCATGGTATATGTGGAGACAGAGTCTGTGATACCATCATTCACAGTGAAACTGAAACTGTCATAACTAACCCCATTTGCGTTTGCAACCGGAGTAAAAGTCAGATTGCCCGCATCGATGTCTGCTTTACTGATGATCTGGTTCAGGGAGACATCGAGTCCAGAGAGCTGCAGAGCTCCGATGGTTTCAAGTGTTGTGATCCTGATACTCGCCAGCGAATCCCCGTCGGTGTCGCTGAAGTTGAAGTCTGCTGCGGTGAAAGTGTAAGGTGTGTCCTCATTGGTTGTTACCGTGTTGTTAGCAGCGGTCGGTGCATCATTCAGTGAGGTGACATCTACGGTCATCGTGTAGGCCGAAACAGAGTCTGCGGTCCCGTCATTCACAGAGAAACCGAAACTGTCATAACTGGTGCCGTTCGCATTCGGAACCGGGGTGAAAGTCAGATCGCCGGCATCGATGTCTGCTTTGCTGATCACCTGGTTCAAAGTCACATCCCCGCCGGACAGCTGCAGCGCACCAACAGTTTCCAAGGCGGTGATCTTCACGCTTGCCAGCGTATCCCCGTCGGTGTCGCTGAAGTTGAAGTCTGCTGCGGTGAAAGTGTAAGGTGTGTCCTCATTGGTTGTTACCGTGTTGTTAGCAGCGGTCGGTGCATCATTCAGTGAGGTGACATCTACGGTCATCGTGTAGGCCGAAACAGAGTCTGCGGTCCCGTCATTCACAGAGAAACCGAAACTGTCATAACTGGTGCCGTTCGCATTCGGAACCGGGGTGAAAGTCAGATTACCGGCATCGATGTCTGCTTTGCTGATCACCTGGTTCAACGTGATATCGACTCCAGAGAGTTGCAGGTCTCCTACGGTCTCGAGCGTTGTGATTCTGATGCTCGCCAGCGTATCACCGTCGATGTCACTGAAGTTGAAGTCGGCCGCCGTGAAAGTGTAAAGGGTGTCTTCACTGGTTGTTACCGTGTTGTTTGCAGCGGTCGGTGCATCATTCACTGAGGTCACATCAACGGTCATGGTATAGGTAGAAGAAGAGTCCACCGTTCCGTCGTTGACGGAAAAGCCAAAACTGTCATAAGCTGTACTATGAGCATTGGATACGGGCGCAAATTTCAGATTACCGGCGTCTAAGTCTGCTTTGCTGATCACCTGGTTCAAAGTTACATCCACGCCGGACAGCTGCAGCGCACCGACTGTTTCCAATGCGGTGATCTTCACGCTCGCCAGCGTATCCCCGTCAATATCACTGAAATTGAAATCGGCTGCGGTGAAAGTGTAAGGTGTGTCTTCACTGGTGGTCACAGTATTATTGGCTGCTGCAGGTGCTTCATTTACCGGAGTCACGGTAACCTGTATCGTCTGTGAATCAGCTCCCCCAAAACCGTCACTGGCTCCGACGATTACTTCATAGACATTATCAAGATTACTGTCCGTCGGATTTTCAAAATCGGGAGCGACTGAAAAGGAGAGAGCCCCCGTCGCGTTGTCGATAGAAAACTTTCCGGCATCAGTTCCACCTGTGATTGCATAATTCAGTGTATCCAGATTTGGGTCGGTCGCTGTTACCGTGGTTACTTCGGTCGTATCTTCTGCAACATTGACTGCTGCTGCGGAGCCTCCCCCGTCTGAAGTGATGACGGGAAGGTTATTGACCGTATAGCTGACCTGCACATCATCGATGTATAAGTACTCGACAAACAGAATTCCCAGCAAGCCGCCATCATATCCGGTGTCGATCTGAATGCGGATCTGAGTATCGGCAGCCATCCATGCTGAAATATCCTGGCTGTAAGTTCCACTAAAATCGGTCAGGACATCCAGGACCGTCCACGAACTGCCGCCATCATCGGAGATTTGAACAGAGAAGGAGTCATTCGCTTCCGTCCCGGAGGAAAACGCATCGAATGACAAAGTGGCATCATGGGCTGTGGAAAGGTTGACTTCACGAGTCACACTGTTGGATGCCCCGCTTTCGCCGACCATCCTCAACTCTCCCCCTGTAATCCTGACATCCCCGGAAGTGGTACTCTGAGAACTACCGGAATTATCATTTTCCACCCAGTTGCTGCTCCAGTTCTGGGTGCCATCATTATTACTGTATAATTGGGAACTGAACTGATCAAGCACCGTTTCAGTGGCAAGCAGTCCCAGCCACTCGTCTTGCAGCTTCGATGAAAATAGTGCCCCCGTCTCCAGTTCTCCCAGTTCATATTCCAGATCCCAGTCGCCTCCCAGCATTGCTGCACCGGTGTCGTCAGTACTTGCTGCAAGGTCTGCTCCTGTCAGTATCTGTATCTGCTTGAGCAGTTCCTGTCCGGAGTCGCTGCCTGCCAGATTACATCCATAAAACAGGAGATCCGTCTCAGCAGTGAATGAGTTGCTCCAACCGTTGATTTCATTCACGTATCGCTCCAGGTTGTCCAGCCTCAGCCAGGTTGGTCCCAGTTTGACAGATTGATCGGTACCATGAGAGACGAAATGGACTGCATCTATCTCAGAATAATTTTCCAACGCTTCACTGATCTGGAGAATCCCATCCTGTTCGCTGTCCAGCAAAATGATCTCGATCCGATGCTGCTCATTTCCCTGCGCAATCAGATCTTCTATCAACTGCTGGTAGTTATCAGTCGCTTCATCAATGAATACCAGATCCAGATTCTGCTGCATTTCATCGGTTGCTTCCGTCAGACCAAACTGCTGAAGGAGATCACTTTCAGAATCGCTGGAAGGGGGCGAATTATCCTGGGGTACATCAACGACCTGAGTCGTCGATTCTGCTGTCATTTCTGCCGTGGGATACAGGGGGCTGCCTGAATCGATCATGCCGGCGTCGGATGTCAGGTTCGGGTCAATCACCGCAGCTGCAACGGGAGACGCATTCAACATCAGCAGTTCCTCCAGTTGAAATGCCTTGACTGCTCCGCCGAGATTGCGCTTCTTAACAGACCTTCTCTTAAAGTAGGGAAAGAGATTCCAACACACTTCTGAGAACCTTCTCTGGGGCTTAGTACCGTTGCAGGCGAATCTCTTCGTCCTGCAGGTTGATGACCAATGACAGCCGGTATGAGATGCTTTAACTCAACACGGCAAATATAGGTTCCGCATTTCTGACTGGTCGGAACCAATGACTGTCCCCCCTGCGCAGATTTGTGCATTGCATTGTTATTCCCTCATTCAGATGTAGGACAAATACCTTAAGTGACTGGAAAGGGAGGTGAAGAGATTAAGTTCAGGAGTTTAAATGAGAGATAACGATTACATGATCTTTTATGCCTATGGTGTAACGTAATGCAAAAGGCTTTTCCCTCCTGTCAACTAAACTTATTCAGTCGATACTGGCCAGTTTTTGCCTTGGTCGTCTGGGGATGTTCCGGGTGCGCGCTGCCGAACACGGTGCAGTTGAAGGCGTTAGCCAAAAGGGAAGCCGTTAAGTCTGAGGTATCTCCCTCAAATCTGTTGCCTGCGTCACACAGCGATTCAGAGCCAGACGTGCCGGTGAGATACGATCAGGCAGCCACACTACTCTCGGATGTCACAGGAGAGACCCGATTCCGGTCTCAACAGAGTGCAAACACCCCGGTTGAACTGTTACCTCCGGAGTTGGACACATCACCGATACAGCAGGTGGCATATACCACTGTGAGCCCGCATTACCAGCAAGCCCAGGCGATTGTCCCTTACACACCGTTGCCTCCGCCTCCACTGGAAACTCCCTCTCCTTTACCCGATGCCGTAGCAGGAGAACCGCAAGACGCTCAGGTCATTCCCGTGAATTTCTCTCCGTGGTGGTCCAATATCGTCACAACGCAGTTTCGTCCCGGGGCACCTCAAAGCCTGGTTGATGTGAATATGCTGATCCAGGAAACTCTGGAGAATTCTTCACAGGTTCGGATCATCAACGACGATCCCATCATTGCTGAAACTGCCATTACCCAGGCGATGGCAGAATTCGATCCCAAACTGTTTATCGAGTCGAAATTCAACCGTATCAGCATTCCTTCCAGCAGTACTCTCGACACGGGGACAAATTTCAGTCGGTTGAGAGAAAACGACTGGAATTCGAACTTCGGCGTTCGACGAAAAAATCTGCAGGGGGGTGAGATTGAGCTCTCGCAGCAGTTTGGCATGAATACCAGCAATTCGATTTTCTTCGTCCCACCCAATCAGGGCGATGCCCGGCTCACATTGAGTTTCAACCAGCCTCTCCTGAACGGAAGAGGGGAAGCCTATAATGAGAGTCTGATTGTTCTGGCGGAACTCAATACTGACATTGCCTCGGATCGAACCCAGGCCGCATTACAGGACCATCTCCTGAATGTGACGGAAGCCTATTGGGAACTTTATTTGAACCGGGTGCTGTTTCTCCAGAAACAGAAACACCTCCAGGACGGCCTGCAGATTCTGACCTATCTGGAAAAACGCTACAACATCGATTCGCTTCAGAGTCAGATTGCCCGGGCTCGTGCTGCTGTTGCCCGAAGACGATCCGAACTGATCCGGGCGGAAGCCTCTGTTCGTAATTCCGAAACGCGACTGCGTGCTCTGGTTAATTCGCCTCAGATGGATTCCAGGCCGAATCTGGAATTAATCTCCATGCAGCAGCCGGTTGATGTCAATATTCCCGTGACGATTGAAGATGCGGTTGCCACCGCGCTGGAGTGCCGTTCAGAAGTCGATATTGCATCCCGGGAAATACAGGCAGCCCGGGTTCGCCTGGGAGTTGCCTGTAATGACCTGCTCCCCAAACTTGACCTGGTACTGGAAACCTACCTGAGTGGTTTGAAAGGGGATTTTGATGTCTCCAGGGCCTGGGTTGATCAGTTCAGTGTGGGAGAGCCAAGTTATACAGCCGGGATTGTCTTTGAAGTCCCGTTATACAGGCAGCAGGCGAGATCGCGTCATCTTCAGCGTACCGTGGAACTGCGCCGCTTAATCAGTAAGTTCGAATTCACGGTCGATAATCTGCGCGCAGAAGTCGAAACTGCGGTGCGTTACGTTAAAACAGCCAATCGAAATTTACAGAGTCAGTACCAGTCGCTCATCGCCGCCAATGCTGATGTTGAATTCCTGCAGCGTCGCTGGGAAATGCTGCCTGGCCTCGATCGCTCTTCCAGCTTTTTGCTTGAGGATCTCATCGATGCACAGGATCGTCGCGCAGAAACAGAACACGCATTTGCCACCGCTCAGGTTGATCATGTCATGAGCCTGACAAAACTGAATCGGGCTACTGGAACCATTCTCCGACAGGAGCAACTCAACCTGCCCTCCGATTTAGACCCAATGCCTGAAGAACCTGTTCTCAGCCGGGCGAGTGATCAGACAATACCTCTGCCACCTGCGGTACAGAACAGTCAACAGGGGGCAAACTGATGAAGCTGCAGCAACTCTGGTCAAGGAGACCACATCCAGATCACGACCGCCAACTGCTATCACAAATCAATATGATTGCCCGGTCACTCGTGAATGTGAGCGATGCCGATCTGGTAAATCAGTGTCACCGGTTAAAAATATTAAGTCAGCATCCCGGCGATGGACTAGATGGACTTATCGTCCGGTCATTTGCATTGGCTTTTGAATCAGTACGCCGGGTACTCGGTCTGACCTGCTACCCGGAACAGTTGCTGGCCGGACTGGCGATGATCCGTGGCGAGATTGTCGAGATGCAGACCGGGGAAGGAAAAACGATAGCGGCTGTGTTTCCCGCATGCTGGTTTGCGCTGACAGGTTGTGGCGTGCATGTCATGACAGTCAACAGTTATCTTGCGGAACGTGATTTTCAGGATCTGTCTCCGGTTTACGAACGACTGGGGCTGTCTGTTGGTCTGAATCAAACCGGTCTCGCACCTGAAGCGAAGCGAGATGCTTATGCTGCTGATATTACCTATGGCCCGGGGTACGAATTCGGATTCGATTACCTGCGAGATCAGATGGCATTGCAATCTCAGCAGCCCTCCCGACTGGGAAATCAATTTGCCAGTACTTTATGTGGCAGTAAAACTGTTGAACCGCCGCGAACCGTCCAGCGATCGCATGCGGCCGCGATTATCGATGAGGCAGACAGTGTCATGATCGATGAGGCAACGGTACCGCTGGTCCTCTCATCCCGGGGAGGGCAGCCTGCTGACAATCCGGACGTCTATCACGCTGCGCGTGAGGTTGCGCTCACGCTCAAAGCTGATCGGGACTTTGTCGTGAATGATCGCATTTCCGATCTACTAATCACGGATCTGGGGATCCTTCGTCTGTCGACCGATATCAGTCATATTCCCAACGAGAGGCTCGATCACCCGTGGCTGCAGTATGTCGATCAGGCATTGCGGGCTGAATACTTCTATCACCGCGATATTCATTACGTTGTATTTGATAACCGGGTTCAGATTGTCGATCCTCATACCAGTCGTATTTTTGCGGACAGAAACTGGCGAAATGGATTGCATCAGGCTGTAGAGGCCAAAGAAGGTAAAACGATTACGCGGGAAAGCCAGCCACTTGCGCGAATCTTACGACAGAAATATTTTCAAAAGTATGACCTGCTTTGCGGGATGTCAGGCACGGTCCAGGGATGTCATCAGGAATTCTATGAAGTCTATGGGACTGATTATTCTGTCGTTCCCCCGCATCGGCTCTGTCAGCGAAACGAACTCCCGCCCCGTCTGTTTGTTGACCAGAAGTCCAGGGAACTGGCACTGATCGAATCGATCCTGGAGCTGCATTCCACTCAGCGACCGGTACTGGTGGGAACCTCTAACATAGAGAGCAGCCAGCGACTCTCGCGAAAACTACATGAGCGGCAGATTGAACATCATCTGCTCAATGGCTTGCAGGATGCAGCAGAAGCAACTGTCATTGCTTCTGCCGGTCAACGCGGAAGCATCACGATCGCCACCAATCTGGCAGGCCGTGGCACTGATATCAAACTGGATCCGGATACCGTTCGGGCAGGGGGCTTGCATGTTATCGCATCGGAATTTCAACTCTCGGCACGCATCGACCGGCAATTGATCGGACGTGCTGCACGAAAGGGAGAGCCGGGTTCCAGCCAGATCTTTGCAGCAATTGATGATCCTTTCTTTCTGCAGACCAGGTCGTATGGAATCCGGTCCTGGAAACGACGGGCAGATGTAAATGGAGAAATTTACGTGACGAAGCAGATCCTTAACAGGATTGTAAAATTGCAACACGAAGCCGAACGGACCAATAGAAATCAACGTAAGCATCTCGTGCAGCATGATGACTGGCTTTGTACTGCTACCTGTGGTACCTGAGATTGAAAAGTAAATGTTTTAAAGCACTATGATTTCTATTCCCGATTGAGGTTGAGATCAGATGAACGTAAAACAAACCAGACTCTGGATGATGACCATAGCAGTTCTGTTGCTGTGGAGAACACCATCAGTGCTGGCTCTTGAGCTGGAAGGATATACCGAGCCTTATCGAACCATTCGAGTTGCGACGGACGAAACGGGAATCATTGACGAAATCTTTATCAGCGAGGGGCAGGCTGTCGACAAGGGGGCTCCCCTGATGCGACTCAATAACGATGTCCACAATGCATTACTGGCGGTAGCAGAACAGAACATGAATGCCCAGGGCCGTCTGGAGAGTACCAGAGCAGAACTGGAATTAAAAAATGAACGGTTCAAGATTCTGCAATCGCTGAGACTGGAAGGTAACGCGCGGCAGGAAGAAGTTGATCGGGCAAAGTATGAAGCCGCCGTCGCCAAAGCCAACGTGCAGACTGTCCAGGAAGATCTCATCGCCCGTCGGCTCGAATATCAGAAAATCAAAACACAAATCAGTCGACGAACCATTCGTGCTCCCATTACAGGAGTCGTCCATCTGATTCAAAAAGAACAGGGAGAATTTGTCGCTCCCAACAGTCCGGAAACACTGACTCTTGTGCAGATTGACCAGCTGCTGGCTTACTTTACGCTGACCAGCCAGCAGGCCTCTCAACTGAAAATAAATGACAAACTGGAAGTCACTTTCAAACATGACAATTCCTTAACTGAGGGGACCATTGAATACATTTCGCCTGTCACAGACGCGCAGAGTGGAACGGTACTGGTGAAAATCCGGATTGATAATCGCAATGGCGAATTTCGCAGCGGCGAACGTTGTACGATTCAACACGAAAGTTAATTCGCATGCCTTCGGATAGCACTCGCCCGACACAAACTAAGCAGATTCGCGTCCACACGAACAGGGGACGTCGACATCGTAGTTTGCATAAGTCGATGCTGCGCTGCACATTAACTTCTCTGACGCATGACCAGCTGCTGAATTCACTTATCGAAGAACTGACACACCACTGTCAGCCGGTTGCGATCGTCTATTACAGCCGAGATGCATCCAGCCAACTCGATAACGGGCGTCTTTTCTATCAGCAGACGACAGTTGTTCCCGATGCTGGCATCTTGTCTCAGCTGAAACTGGCCTGCACGAAAAGCGTGCAGAGTAAGGAAGTCGAAATTCAGGCAAGCATCGATGCTCAATTAACGCTGTATGCGGCTCCTGTCACTATCAGGGGAGTGGAAGCTGAAGCGCTGGGTGTGGTCTACCCCTCTTCAAGCTCGACCGAGCCCTTTTCTCTGCTGCTGCAGACACTGGTCAGTCATATTGAATTGTGGCGCGTTCTACGGGATGGATTGCAGAGCGAGGAACAGGCCCGGGATTCTGCCGCCATCGTCGAATTACTTTCAGGTATTGCCCGGAAAACAGACCTGATTCAGGCTACTCAACATGCTGCCCGAGAACTCGCTGACTATCTGGGCTGTCGCCAGATCGCCATTGGAATCAAATCAACGCCGAACTCACGATGTCGGCTCATCGCAATTTCAGACACTCAACATTTCGACAAAGCCTCTCCGGCTGCTCAGGCGATCGAAACTGCGCTGGAAGAAACCATTCAGAGAAATGAAACAGCCTGCTGGTCGGAGCAGGAAAACGGACAAGATTCTGTTTCCCTGTCACTTCGATCCGTTTGTACGCAGCAGAATGCTAAGTCCGCAATCTGTGTTCCACTCACTTGTACGGAACACGAATTACGAGGCGCACTGTGCGCCATTGAAATCGCTGCTGACAAAATGGAGAAGACCCGCCGTCTGCTCGAAGCTGCTGCGACACCACTGGCGAATACGTTTACAGCGTCTCAACGACAGTCCGGGATGACAGGGACCTGGAAGACGGCGTTACGCAAACTGCTGCAGGACAGAATCCGGCTTGTAGTTCTTGGGACATGTCTTATTCTCTCCGCAATCCTGTTTGTACCGTGGCCTTATCAGGTTGCATGCGAATGCCAGCTGGAGCCGGTGAAGCAGCGTTTCATCGTGGCTCCTTTTGAGGGAACTCTGGAAACCATGCTGGTGGAACCGGGTGATCTTGTCCATCAAGGTGATGTCCTGGCCAGAATGGATCCACGGGAACTGCAGTGGAAACGCTCCGGTCTGATTGCGGATCGGAATCAGGCAGTCAAACGCAGAGATTCTGCACAGGCCGTCCGTGATTACACTACACAGCAACTTGCGCGTCTGGAAGCCGAACGAGTGAGTCTGGAACTCGAACTGATCGACCATCGCATCAATCATCTTGAGATTAAAAGTCCTGTTGACGGTATTGTTGTTGCCGGCTCTTTGAACTGGACTGAAGGCGCTCCACTGGAAATCGGTGAAGCACTATTTGAGATTGCGCCATTGGACAGGATGATCGTTGAAGTGGCGGTGCCTGATTCTGAAATCAGCCATGTCAGGGAAGGCCAGAACGTCCAGATACGACTGGAAGCATTACCAGACTCCGATCAGACACTCACCCTGGCACGAATTCATCCCCGCGCAGAAATTCGAGATGAGGCCAACATCTTCATCGCAGAAGCCATGCTGGAAAACGACGCTGGAGTTCTTCGCCCCGGCATGAAAGGACGAGCCAGGATCACGACGGTCGATCAACCCGTTTATTGGATTCTGTTTCACAAACCGTGGAATCTGATCAGGAAATATCTGTTCTGACCAGACTGCTCGAGAGAGGCGGTCAAAAATTACTGTCGTTATCTCATGTTTCAGGTAGATCATGAATGCTGATTTAAGTATCCGCGAATTTTTCAGTAGCTATTTCAAATTGCGAGAGGATCTTACATTCACATTTCAGCATGCGAATGGAGAGGATTACTATACGGTAAATGATTCGCTGCATTCGCGTTATCACCGAGTCGGATCGACGGAGTATACGTTCCTGAGACTGCTCGACGGACGGTCCACGGTACAGGAATGTTATAGCAGACTCTCAACGGCGCTCCCCTTTCATCAATTGTCACAGACTGACATCGTGAGCCTCTGCCAATGGGCATTTCGAAGCGATCTGATCAACAGCCAGGACGAACGTCTCCGCCCTCAGAATGACAATAACAACAAAGCGGCTTCGTTCTTTTCCAAATGGAATCTGATCGTGATTCGCTGTCCGATCGGCAATCCGAACCGTTTATTCTCCCGGATGGAACGGATCTGGGACTGGCTGTTTTCAATGCCGGCAGTTCTCGTCTGGGGATTACTGCTGGTGTGGGCTCTATTTCGCATCGGCCTGCATTACACTGAATTCTATGATTCATCAAAGACGATTCTCTCTACCGACAACTGGTTCTGGCTGGCGGTTTGCTGGGTGATTCTCAAATTGTGCCACGAGTCTGCGCATGCGATCGTCTGTAAAAGAAATAACGGGACCGTTCGCGAAGCGGGTTTCCTGTTTGTTCTGTTTGCACCGCTCCCTTATGTTGATGTGACCTCCAGCTGGAGTTTTCCTTCTCGATGGGCACGAATCCGCGTCGCTGCTGCGGGACTGTATATCGAACTGGGGATCGCGGCGATCGCTGCCTGTCTCTGGGGGCAGTCGACACAGGCATGGCTGAATCATGTCTGTTTTAATATTGTTTTCACGGCGAGCGTCACAAGCCTGCTGTTTAATCTGAACCCTTTGATGAAATTTGATGGTTATTACATTCTGGTAGATCTTCTCGGTATTCCTAATCTTTACACAAACGGACAACTCTGGTTACGGCAGTGGTTGAAACGGATTTTCCTGGGCGTCGAGACAATGCTCCCTGACTGGTCTTTGCGCATCCGGTTGATCATAGCCACCTTTGGAATCGCATCGTTTCTCTGGCGTTTCATTGTCTGTATCAGTCTGATTGTGACAGCCGCAACGTTATTCGAGGGGGCCGGCCTTATTCTCTCTCTCTTTGCGATCGGGCTCTGGGTGATTCAACCCGTTTGCCGCTGCGCAAAATATATCCTCCTGGGAAATGCCGGCGAAGTTCCTAATCGCATCAGATTCATACTGGTTTCGGGAACAACGCTGTCGCTGACTGTTCTCATACTGCTGGATGTTCCCTGGTTTGGAAAATTCCATGCACCTGCGATTGTGGAATTTGCTCCTTTGTGTATTAAGCACGCGGAGCTTCCCGGATTTGTTCAAGAGATATATGTGGAGAGTGGCGAGCAAGTCCAGGAGGGTCAGTTGCTCATCCAGTTACAAAATCGAGAACTGGAAGTCGAAATTGCGAAGCTTAAAATTGAGATTCAGCAATCGGAATTACGCGTCCATCAGCACGAACAGAAACGACAGATTGCCGATCAGCAGGTCGAACAGGAAACCCTGAGAGAATTGCAGACCAGACTCAAGGAAAAGCAGAACCTCTTTGAACAGCTGACGGTTCGATCCGAAATCAATGGCCGCGTCTTAACGCGGAACCTCAAATCGAAACGCGGCACTTTTGTCAGGCAGGGGGAGACGATCATTACCATTGGTGATGACAGTCAGAAGGAACTGCACGTTATTGTTTCACAGTATGATCTGGATCATTTTATGAATGCGCCGGAGCAGAAGGTGCTGGTCCATGTCCTCCAGAAATCACTGCTGCCCTGCCCAGTGAAAAAAGTGATTCCCCGCGCCACTGTGACCTTAAATCAACCAGCACTGGCAGCCGCTTATGGCGGTGAACTGCCGGTCAAACCTGTTTCTTCCGAAGATTCAGAATCCGATTACGAGTTGCTCGAACCTCACTTCAATCTCATTCTATCCATTGCAGAAGGCAATTCCAAAGAACTGTGGGCAGGACAGCGCCTGGACGTTACCTGCCAACCGAACAATTACTCGATCGGTCAGTATCTCTATCACTTTGTCACTTCCTGGTTCTACAATCGTTTGAACCAGTGATCAGGTCATGTCTTGAGACAATGACCTTTTGCGGGGAGATGTCACCATGACAAGGCTGTTGGAAAGACGTCTCGATCACCAGAAATACATTTTCGAAAGTCTCAGTCGGATCTACACACTTATCTCCCCGAGACCAACCATAAATGCGTGGCATTTCCTCTCTTTTGTAAAATGCCAATTCCTGTTGATTCTTAATTAATTAACTGGATTTACAGTCATTACTCTGGTACCGTTGTGTTCAATAGTAATTTTGTATAGATGCTGTACGCGAACACTCAACCCAATCCAATTCTCAACTCAATCCAACCTTAAATTTCAATCTTTGAAATCACTGAATTCGATAATCAAACTGAACCTGCTCAGTCTGGCTAAAGGTCTTTTGCATCATGCTCCTGACGAACTGGCTTAGGTCGATCTCAAACCGTTGTCGCCCCTTACGCAAACGAAAAACATCACAGCAACGAAGGTTGCGTTGTCTGTCCGCCGCCTCCCTGTCACACGCGCTGTCGACCCGGGAATCCATCACTCAAACAGAAGTGCTGGAAGATCGGACGCTGCTGACTTCGGAGTTTTCTATCAGTGCTGATTTCAGGATTGATGAAGGCGATTCAGGAGACACAATTGCTACCTTCACTATTACGAGAGAAGGCAGTTATGCCGGAAGCCTCAATTCAGTCGCTTCTGTCAATTTCCATACACAAGACGACACAGCCCTGTCCGGAGAGGGTGACTACGTTCCGGTCTCGACCACAGTCACTTTTGGAGCAGATTCATCATCCCTGAAACAGACCCAGACCGTGGAGGTGATCATCAATGGAGATCTTCTGGTCGAAGAAGAAGAAAAATTTAAGGGTATCCTTTCGAATAATAGCTCGGGTACAACGATCAGTTCGTCGACCAGGGATCTACGGATTGCGAATGACGACCAGGCACGGATTTCGATTAACGACGTGACCGTCAATGAAGCTGCCGGGACAGTTGAAGTGACTGTTTCAATTGATAAGCCTGTAGATAATTTTGTTAGAGTATTTTATGCGACTGTTGCAGACACAGCAACCAACGATGATTTCGGTGGTAAGGTTGGATTTATTAACTTTGATAACGGAGAACAGTCAAAAACTCTCTCCTTTAATATTACTGATGATGAACTATATGAATCGGAAGAGTCTTTTCAGGTTCAACTGACTGGTCTTCAGTTTAACACTTACGATGTTTTCATTGCTGACGATCTCGGAGTCGTCACAATTGAACCGGATGATGATTTTGTTCATCAGTTTGAACTGCAGTCAAAACTCTTTACGCCGGGAATATCCAATTCCTATGATGAATATGGAAGATCATTTGCTGTCGATAATGACACTATGATTGTCAGTAGTAGAGGCTGGGATGAAGCGGGAGAGAATGCAGGCGCTGCCTTTATCTATACTCGGAACGACCAGGGAACCCCTGCTGTTTTTTCAGATGACACTTGGGGTTATCAAGCGACATTATTGCCTCCAGCCGGCTATACAACAGATGGATTTGGATTTACCGTTTCCATTGCTGGTGACATTGCTGTTGTCACGGATTACCTCGATGATGAAGGGGCCGAAAACAGCGGTGCCATTTATGTCTATACACGTTCAAATAATGTCTGGACTTTCCAGCAGAAACTTAAAGCGTCAGATCCCGAGGAATATTCCAGATTCGGTACTACACTGGTGGTAGAAAACGACACTATTTTCGTCGGTGTCGAAACTGCGAGTGGAGAAAATCTCTCGGGTTATTATGATCCCTATTCTACTCAAGAACAGGGGGCAGTCTATATTTTTACCCGCTCTGGAAACACCTGGTCAGAATCTGTCAGACTCACTGCCTCCGATCCTGAACAACAAAAACACTTCGGATCTTCGATAGATGTTGAAGGTTCAATTCTGGTTGTAGGTGCAGATTCTGATTCAAATGATCAAACGCATTACGCCAGTGGTGCTGTTTATGTGTATGAACTCCAGGATGGGAACTGGATCGAAGTCCAAAAGTTACATGCCAGTTCGATACAGGATCTCGCAAACTTCGGAAGCAGTGTGGCGCTGGATGGGAACAATCTGGTTATTGGTGCAGACTCTCAAGATGTGTTACATCCTGAGCTCGGCCAGCTGGAAAATATTGGTGCCGCGTTTGTGTTTACCAGGGTCGATGATGTCTGGCAGGAAACCCAGATGCTGACAATCCTGCCTGACGATTTTCAAGCTAGTTTAGGAATCGGACTCAATGTCGATATTCAGGATGATTTAATCCTGGTCAATTCACAAAGAGACCCGGCTTATCTTACCGGAACCTATAATGGTGCAACTTATGTTTTCAGAAAAGGGGGAGAGACCTGGATTCAGGTAGATCGTCTGGGAGATATAGATATCGACGCATTTTCGTATTATGGTCGAGATTCAGTAATTTCCAATGATTTGATCATGATCAATGCAATGAGAGACAGTGAACAGGCTGAAGCGGCAGGGGCCATTTACGTCTACCGCCCGACAGACCTCCCGATTATCTCCATTGACAACATGAGTTTTACAGAAGGTGATACGGGTTCGAAATACGTGACGATCGAGGTCACTCGCACCAGTACAACTCCTGGCGACTTGAGTATCCCTGCGCAGGTCAACTTCGCCACGATGGATGGTGATGCCAAAATTACGACGGGGGACTATCTGGGAAATTCGGGGACTTTGACTTTTGAAAGTGACTCCGATGCTCTTTCACAAACAAAAACTTTCACAATTCAAATTTTCGGCGATACATTTGTTGAAAAAAATGAAACGATCCTGGTCACGCTTTCAAATTCACTGGGGAGTGCTCGATTACTGGAAAGAACAGCAACGATAACCATTATCGAGGACGACCAGTCACTGGTACGGATCGACGACATCAGCGTCCATGAAAATGACGGTACGGCAACGATTTACGTCTCACTGGATAAGCCGGTCAATGCCACGGTCAATATCGATTATTCGACTGCCAACCGCACCGCCTATGCCACAGCTGATTACATCAGCTTATCGGGCACAATTACGTTTACCGCGGGTACGCAATCACAGGCCATCACAATCCCGATTGTGAATAACAGTCAGGTGGAAGCGGAAGAATCGTTCTACGTGAACCTGAGCCATATCCAGTCAGAGGGAGCAAATGTCGCATTCAGTGACAGCCAGGGCGAGATTTCCATCCAGGATGATGACCAGACAATCATCCCGCTCCTGTCAATCGATGATCTGGCTGTGAATGAAGACGCGGGAACCGCCACGCTGCATGTCTCGCTCAGTTCAGCCATTCCTACGACTGTGTCGGTCGATTATATCACGGCCAATGGCACGGCTGTCTCCTCAAATGACTATCTGGCCCGGTCCGGTACGGTCACGTTTAATCCCCTGGAAACTTCCCAAACGATCACCATCCCCATTTTCGATTCGGCAATCGTCGAAGACGACGAAACATTTTTTGTCTTTCTGGACAACATTCAGTCGGGAGTCTATCAGGTCCTGATGAATGACGATCAGGCACTGGTTACGATTCTGGAAAAAACCCGGCCGCGACTGACGATCAGCGATCTCTCGATCAATGAAGGTGCGGGCACCGCTACACTCGCGGTCAACCTGTCGAAGGCCCAGGCAGAAGCAGTGAGCATCGAATATGCCACCGCCGACGATTCCGCCCATTCAACAACCGATTTTGAATCTTCCACCGGCCTCGTGACATTTGCAGCCGGAGAAACTACGAAGACGATTGAGATCATTCTGACCAATGATAATCTTGTGGAGGTTGATGAATCGTTTCTGGTTAACCTGTTCAATCTGCAGGACGGCTCACTCAATGTGGGTGTACTGGACAGTCAGGCCCGGGTCACGATTCGGGACAATGACCAGGCCACGATCTCGGTCGATGATATTACAGTCAACGAAGACGCAGGTACCGCTGTGTTGCAGGTCACCTTGAGTGCCCCGGTCGATGGAGATGTGTTTGTGGATTTTGCAACCGCTGATCAGTCTGCAACCAGTTCAGACGATTATGTAGAGACCACAGGCACGCTGCAATTCCACGCCGGCGAGCAGGTGAAAACGATTACCGTCCCGATTGTCAATTCGACCCCCCTGGAAGCATACCAATCGTTTCTGGTGAAGTTGGGCCATCTGCAGTCGAACGGCATGATCGTCACGATCGCAGACAGCCAGGCCGAGGTCACCATCATCGATTCCATTGCGCTCAGGTTGTCGATTGACAATGTCATGGTCGATGAAGCCGAGGGAACGGCGACCCTGTATGTCTCCCTTAACCAGGCGATCGACAGCCCCTTCAGTGTCGACTTCCATACAGATTCACATACTGCGCTTCCCACAAGTGACTATACTGAAACATCAGGCACTCTCTTCTTTGCTTCCCAACAAACAACAAAAGTCATTACGATCCCCCTCGTCAATGATGACGTGATCGAACCGGATGAAATCTTTCTGGTTTCACTCGAGAACATTCAGTCTTTAGATTATCTGATCGAATTCGAGGATGACCAGGCATTTGTAAAAATCGAAGACGATGATACGCCCCCCTTGAAAATCAGTGATGACAGTGATTTTGTTTTACAGCAGCGCCTGTCTGCCGATCCGGCTAATGCCAATCACTCCCAAGATTATTTCGGACGCATTGTCGCCATCGACGGAGATACAATGGTGGTGGGAGTTCCAGATCTCCTGCTGTCGAGCACGACGATATATCCCGATTCTGGTCCAGGGGCCGTGTATGTCTACACCCGGAATCAAAACGGAACCGCCACTGATAAGACCGATGATACCTGGGACTTCCAGACGGCACTCACCCCAGATCCGTTTCAGGAAAATCATTTCTCCTTCGGGAGTTCCATTTCCATGTCGGGCGATACCATTGTCGTGGGAGCCAAACACGAATCTGCGGGAACCGTGTACATCTTCACCAGATCGGGAAGTGACTGGACTTCTCAGCCCCCACAGGTGGAATCGGTCACCATCCAGGACTTGTACAATACCGCCCAGTTCGGCAGCGCCGTCGCCATTTACGAAGATGCGATTGTGGTGGGAGCCGAAGGCGGCAGGACCGGCACTGTGAACAGCGGCGCAGCTTACATTCTGGAAAAACAGGGAGAGACCTGGGCGGCCCCGAAAATCTCGGAGATAAAGCCGTCTGATCTGCATTCATCAGATGCTTTTGGGAATGCCGTGGCTATCCACGGAGACCTGATCGTGGTCGGCGCCAGGTATGCAGGCCCGAATGGATATTGGAGTGGTGCCGCTTATGTCGTCACCAAAAATGGTGCCGACTGGTCCACCTTGTCTCCGACCATTGCCAAACTCCTCCCGAGAAACGGCACAGAACTCGGCAGATTCGGCTCCAAGGTGGCTACGAATGGCGTGGACGTGGCAATCAGCAGTGTTAAGAAAGACAGTAACAGCTATGCTATCGGTTCCGTTCAGATTTTCACCCGGAATGGAACAGACTGGAGTACTCTCGACCCCACTGAAGTGAAATTTTATTCTGGAATTCAGTATGATGAGTTTGGCAGTGATCTGGCACTGACTGCAGACAGACTGATCGTGGGGGCCACTGGCGACATCTTGGGGGCCACTGGCGACTCGAAAACCTATATTTATCATAAAACCACATCATCCTGGTACAGTGCCACGCTTGATCAGGTCATCTCACATGGAGTCGGTTCAAACACCAAATTCGGTTTTGGAGTGGCTACTTCCGGCAGCACTATCGTCATTGGTGCGCCGGGAGACGATTCCGTCAGCAGCAACAGCGGTTCGATTATTACCTACGAAAAAACAGGCAGTAACAATTGGGCCCAGTCCGATGAACTGCTCCCAGGTGAAAATCAGCCATCACATAATGGCGATGATCTTTTCGGAAACCACATCGCCATCGACGGTGACTATATGGTCGTCTCGGCGGCGGGCACTGATTCATCCCTTGCTCCCGATGGAATAGTCTATCTCTATTCCCGGAACGACCAGGGAACTCCCGATGTCGACAGCGATGATACCTGGGATTTTGTCAGGAGCCTGCTGCCTCCCGATCCCTCTGCAGTCACTGGATTTGGACTCGGAGTCGCCATCGACGATGGAACGATTCTGATTGGTGCGAGACTGACTTCAGGGAATTATGAAGTTTATATCTACGAACGCAACGGAGCTGACTGGACGCTGCTTCCCCCCAAAGTCAGTCCGCTACTGTCGAAATACAATTATAAAAACAGTGACGGATTCACCCTGGCCGTCAGTGGAGACACGATTGTCATCGGTCAACCAAAGGCGACCGGCAACTTTTCTAATTCGGGTGTGATTTCCGTCTATACCAAACGCGGATCAGACTGGTCCACTTTGAGCCCCGTGGAAACAGTTCTCTACGCCGATGACGGCTCATACGGAGACTATTTTGGTCAGAGCATCGATATCGACGGGGACCGTATCATCGTTGGCGCTCCGGAAAAAGGGGACACAGGTGCCGTCTACCTGTTCGAAAAGGGAAGTACCAGCTGGAGAACAACAGCCACGCAGCGCAGGTTGACGATTAATGAGCCGCTGACCTATGAGCGCCTGGGGAAAGCAGTCTCCATTGAAGGTGACCTGGTAGCCGTTGCTGCTAAATATGACGATGTTTCAACCCCAAACGGAGTCGTGTATCTACTCGATAGCAGTACCGGCTGGGATCAGCCTGTGCAAACTACTTTTAGCGCCAGCGAGACAAACCTTACGCTTTACTATGGAGATCACATTGACCTCTCCGGGCAAACGCTGGTTGTCGGCAATGGTTCTACTGGATCCCGGGCAGGGCTCTATATCTATGACGGATCATCTGGCTGGGACAGTCTGAACGGAACCAGACTCTCCTTAAATCCCGACGCGAGAGAGTACCGCTCATTCTTTGCCTCCGAATTTGCTGTCAGTGGAAATAATATCGTCAGTTATGCATCGACCGGGAGTCCTCGCGCCATCGGAGAAGTGTATGTAATCAATCGGCGCCCGCTTCCTGAAATTTCGATTGAGGATGCCTCTATTGTGGAAGGCAATGCTGGTACTCAGTCGCTACAGTTAACCGTCACCCTCACAGGTAGCAGCCTCGATCTATTTCCCGGGAATAATGTTTCGTTAGCCTTCGCGACCTCTGATGGTACAGCAACCACCGCCGACAACGATTACCAGTCCCAAACAGGCACCCTCTCTTTCGACACCAGTTCCGGTGCTTCCTCGTACACGAAAACTATCCTGATCAACATCACTGGAGATACCAATCCAGAATCGGATGAGTACTTCTTTGTTTCGCTCTCGGATCCTTCGGTTCCCGTTTTGTTAAGGAAACGGAAAGCGAAAGTGACCATCGAAAACGACGATCAGGTTCATATCACTATCGATGATCTGACTGTCCACAGCGATGCGCAGACTGCGAATGTAACGGTCTCATTAAACAAACAAATTGATGTCCCGGTCTCCATCGACTTCACCACCGTCGATCAGACAGCCTTCAATACTGTCGACTACCAGGCAATAACAGGCACACTGACATTCAGCGCGGGCGAGACATCAAAAACAATTTCCATACCCGTCTTGAACCCCAGCCAGATCGAAGCCAATAAAACGTTTCTGGTGAACCTCTTTAATCTGCAGACCTCCATCCCGGGAGTGGTTCTCACAGACAGCCAGGCTCAGGTGACGATTGTCGATGCCAATCAACCGACTTTGTCGTTCAATGATATCACAGTCGATGAAGACGCGGGCACCGCAACCATCATCGTGACGCTCAATCAGGCACTCACTTCAGCTCTGACTGTCAATTATGCAACCGCAGACGGCTCCGCCTCCAGTGGTTCCGACTACCAGTCCAACACAGGTACCCTGACATTCGATCCCGGTGAAACCACGCAGTCCATCCAGATCACAATCAATGACTCTGATATGACTGAATTGGACGAAACGTTCCTAGTCAATCTGTACGACCCGCAGTCCGCCGGGTTCCAGCCCACGCTGGCTGACAGCCAGGCTGTGGTCACGATCGAGGACAATGATCCGGGGTTCCTCTCCATTAATGATATCACGGTCGATGAAGCGGCAGGCATCGCGTTATTAACAGTCTCTCTTGATCATGCAGCATCAAAGGCAATTTCCATTGATTACGCCACCGCTGACGATTCTGCCTCCAGTGGTTCTGACTACCAGTCCCGATCAGGCACCCTGACTTTTAACCCAGGTGACACCACACAGACGATTGCAATCACACTGATCGATTCGGATCTGGTCGAAACCGACGAGAACTTCCTGGTTAATTTGTCCAATTTACAGGTAGCGGGTCTGGATGTGAGCCTCCCCGATACCCAGGCAGTGGTCACTATTCAGGACGACGACCGGGCCAGCCTCTCTATCCAGGATATCTCCGTCGATGAAGATGCCGGGACGGCCTTGCTGACCATCTCATTGGATCAGACTCTGCTGACCAGCATCACGGTCGATTTTGAAACGCTTGAGGGTACGGCTCTGGTCGATTCAGACTATTCTGCTAAATCAGGAACACTGACATTCGATCCAGGCGAGACCACACAAACCATCACTCTGACAATCCTGAATGACACCATCGGCGAATTGCCAGAGTCAGAGTCATTTTTCGTCAAACTCACCAACCTGCAAACGAATGGCTCACCAGTCGATCTCATCACAGATCAGGCAGAAATCACGATTCTCGATGACGATTATGCAAACCTGTCTATTAGTGATGCCGAAGTCAACGAAGCTACCGGGACAGCTACTCTGATTGTGACTCTGGAAAAGGCCCTGGACATTGCTTTTTCGATCGACTACCAGACAAACGACGGCACCGCGATTGTGAATTCTGACTATCTCGAAAGTAGTGGTACGCTAACCTTCAATCCGGGTGATGTTTCCAAAACGATCCAGGTCTCCATCCTGGATACAGATTACGTCGAGTCGGCCGAAACCCTGCAGGTTCAACTGTCCAACCTGCAGGGAGCAGGAACCTCGGTATTTCTGGTTGACCCACTGGGGGAAATCAGTATCCAGGATAATGATCAGGCCGCACTTTCGATTGAGGATGTGTCTGTCGACGAAAATGCGGGGACCGCCCGGTTGACCGTCTCTCTTAATCAGATTGTGGAAACAACTGTGGTGGTTGACTACGCCACTTCAGACCAGACCGCCTCAGACGGTACTGATTATCTCAACATTAGCGGCACCCTCACCTTCAACGTCGGTGAAACAACGAAAACGATTACGGTCAACCTCATTGATTCTGACCTGATCGAAGCAGATGAAACACTACTGGTAAATTTGAGCCAGCTTCAGTCGGGAGCCGACGTTGTCTTTGCTGGTAATCAGGGAGTCGTCACGATCGTGGATGATGATCAGGCTACACTTTCACTACAGGATCTGATCGTCAATGAAGCAGCCGGAAAAGTACTTATGACGGTCTCCCTCGACAAGCCGGTTGACAGTACCGTCACTGTGGATTTCAGCACCATCGATCAGAGTGCTACCTCCCCGAACGACTATCTCAGCCAGACTGGCATTCTCTCCTTTGCTCCAGGGACGATGCATCAGACGATAGAAATCGATCTGGTCGATAGCGCCCAGGTAGAACTCCCGGAAACATTTGATGTGCAACTTAGTAACCTGCAGGCGGGCGGACTGAATGTAGTCATCCCAGATGATCGGGCTGCCGTCACACTCAAAGACGACGATCTCGGGGATTATGAATTCAAGCATAAACTGTATCCTGTCGGAACTCAGGATTTGAATGATCAGTTCAGCTACGGCGTTGCTGTTGATGGCGATACGATGATTTCCAGTGCTCTGTTCTGGAATGCGACTTATGCCGGCCAGGGCAGTGCATTTATTTATGTCAGAAACGATCAGGGAACTCCCGAATATACGGGAGATGATACCTGGAATTACCAGGACACCCTGTTGGCCCCTGATGCAGACAATATTCCGGATCGCTTTGGCTGGTCAGTCGCTATCAGTGGTGACACTGCTGTTGTCTCAGCTCCCCTGGGTGACGGAATCGCTGAGGACATGGGCTCGGTATATGTCTATACCCGTTCCAACGGCAGCTGGACTTTACAGCAGGAACTGAATGTGAATGATACGATTGACAGCCATTTCTTCGGTGATGTCGTTGTCATCGAAGGTGACACAATCGTTGTCGGAGCCAGAGCCACAGAAAACTATACCGGCTCTGCCTATGTTTTTCAGAGAACCGATGGAGTTTGGACGAAGACAGCCAAGCTTGTGGCTGACGATCCTGCCGAATCAGCAAACTTCGGAAATGCGATTGACATCGAAAATTCGACAATTGTCATCGGTGCCCGCTTCGATTCAGAAACGCAGTACCGCAGTGGTGCCGTCTACATCTTCTCCGAGCAGGCGGGTTCCTGGACACAAACTCTGAAATTGAAAGATACGTCTCCCAGCAATCTGGGATCATTCGGCTCTTCAGTCAGCCTGGCAGGTGAACTACTGCTGGTGGGGGCGACATCCAGTACGAATCAGCTCGCAAGTGCCGGTAAGGCCATACTTTACCGACATGACCTCGAGAGTGGTGCATGGAATCCGATCCAGACACTGAGAGCATCAGACGCCACTCAGAATGCCTTCTTCGGAGCAGATGTTAAAATCAAGGAGGGGCAGATCTTGATCAACAGTGGTGCTGACCCAACTGGACCATCAAACAATGGTGCGCTCTATCTTTTTAAACGGGAGAATCAGACCTGGGTCGAACAGCAGAAAATCAGCTCCCCTGATGCAGAAACCGGGGATCAGTTCGGCCGTCATTTTGCTATTGCCGATGATACCATTTTTATTGGTGCCCAGTACGATAATGACGGTGCCCTCAATGCTGGTTCAGTCTATGTTTATGGGCTTCCCCAAAACCCTGACATTACGATTGAGGATGTCAGCGTCAGTGAGGAAAACGATGGTTCCCGTCTGATCACAGCCAGTGTCACACGTACCGCCACAAAACCAGGTGATCTGATTTACGGAGCAACCGTCGATTTCCGTACCGTTGATGGCACTGCCACAGTCGTAGATGGTGACTATGAAAGCACAACTGGCACGATTACTTTTGATAGCGATCCGGACGCTTCCAGTCAGACTCAGACAATCTCCATCCGCGTTTATGGCGATACATTGCTGGAAAGTGACGAAACATTCGGCATTGAATTACTGAATGTGACAGGCCATGCTCAGATTTCTGATCCGCAGGCAACAGTGACCATTCAGAATGATGATCAGGCTACACTCTGGATTGACGACATCAGTATCAATGAAGGCTCCGGCCTCGCGAGAGTCACGGTCTACCTGTCTCAGCCCCTTAGTAGTTCAGTAAGTGTCGAATATGCGACCGCCGATCAGACTGCAGACTCCGCCTCCGATTACACCAGTGTTAACGGCACTCTGACTTTCGATCCTGGAGTCCAGTTGCAGACCATAGATATTTCAATTATTGATTCCGATCTGGTTGAGCTCGACGAAACTTTTTTCATCAATCTATCCAACCTGCAGACCAGCGACAGTAATGTCATTCTGGGTGACTTCCAGGGTGAGGTTTCGATACTCAATGATGATCAGGCCAGATTTGTCCTGGATGATCTCTATGTAAGAGAAGATGTCGGAAATGCTTTGGTCACTGTATCTCTGGACAAGGCGGTAGACACTACGGTTTCTGTCTTCTACATTGCACAAGATGTGACGACCGATGATAGAGATGACTTTCTAAGTTCATATGGCACTTTGATCTTCAATCCCGGTGAACAGCAAAAAACGATTTCCATTCCAATCGTTGATTCGGATCTTGTAGAACGGGATGAACGGTTTGAATTTTCGATTGGCACCCTTGAGGCCAATGGTCGAGATGTCTCCCTCGAAGATAACTCCATGAACGTCTGGATTCTCGACGATGATCAGGCCCAAATCTCAATCAACGATGTTATCGTAAATGAAGGTGACGGTACCGCCACGCTCACCATTTCCATGGACCGAGAGGTGACAGATACTATCAGCTTTGACTACACAACAGTTGACCAGACCGCCGGTGATCCGGACGACTATCAGGCCACTTCGGGCACACTCACTTTAAATCCAAATGAGCAGACGAAAACTATTACCGTTTCCCTCACCAAGTCGGATTTAATCGAACTGGACGAAACATTCCTGGTCAACCTCACCAATCTGGAAAGCGGCAATCTGGATGTTGTCATTGCCGACTCGCAGGGGCAGGTCACTATTCAGGATGACAGTCAGGCAAAGGTGTCCATTAATGATATCACTGTTTTTGAAGATGCGGGAATGGCCACTCTGACAGTAACACTGGATCACGCAGTTGCAGGTACCTTCAGTCTCGATTACACACTCAGTGATCTGACAGCCCTCAGTACTTCTGATTATCTTGATACTACAGGCACATTGACTTTTCTTTCCGGGGAACAGCTAAAAACGATTAGTGTTTCAATCATCGACTCAGAATATTACGAAAATGACGAAACCTTTCAGGTACAGCTTTCGCAACTCCATGCTAATGGTTTCAGCATCCTGTTAGAAGACAGTCTGGGTGAAGTAACCATCATTGATGACGCAAGTGCCTCTGCTGAGCTTCAACTTCGCGTCGTCGATACACCTACCGTTACAGAATTCTCCGGAGAAGCGGACGCATTACCTCCACATTTAACTCACCTCAGGGAGTGGGATACCTATTGGGTAGAATTATGGATTGATACCAGCGCACCAGCAAACCAGGGTATTTTCTCGGCTGGATTGGATTTGCGTTATGAGACGGCTTTGACTTCCGCCACAGAAATTGAGTTCGGAGACGGTTTCAGCAGCAATCAGTCAGCAAGCATTGATGATCAGGCGGGAATTGTCTCGGGGATCTATGCGGAAACGAATGCAGACCATCTCGGTTCAGAGCGATTTCTGCTTTTTGCCCGGCTGAAATTTGAGCCACTGACAACGGATCAGGTGAGCGTCGACCTGAACGGTAAAAGTATCGGTCCCTATAACCTGGGATTTGAAATCAGCTCTCAGGAGGTGTCCTTGAGTGGAGGCGTTCCCGTCAATACTTCAGTCGCGCCCTCTTCTCAAACCGGTATCTGGGCCAACCCGTTTGACTTCAATGACGATGATATTATCAACTACCGAGACCTGATTCTAATGGTTAGCGTTTATGGTCACATGCCCAGCGAGTCTGATTCACAAGTTGCCTGGATCTCCGATCTGAATCAGGACGACAAGGTCAATTATCGCGATCTAATTATGCTGGTCGGCAATTACGGCATAAGAAAAAATGACAATAACAGTGTTAACTATCCTGCCAATTATCCCAATACCTGGAATCAAAAACTACTCGTTAATCCTCTGACTGAAGCGAAGCCAGATCCTGAAACAGTAACTCAATCAGCTGCCGAGAATACACTGAATTCGATCGTGGATCAGATTCAGCCACAACTCGACCCAGTTCAGCAGGAAACAGTGGAGCAGGTTAGTATCAAGGTTGTGGACCTGCAGGGAGATGCCCTCGGACATGCTCTTGCCAACACGATTTACATTGATGTGAATGCGGCAGGATATGGATGGTTTATCGACGCGACTCCGTTCGATCACTCCGAATTTGAATATTCCAGTGATTTAACTTTAATAGCGTTAGAAGATGGACCGGCTGCAAATCAGATTGATCTCTGGACTGTAATATTGCACGAACTGGGGCACATTCTCGGTGTCGATCACGAAGCTGAGGGCGTGATGCAGGAAACACTGGATCCTGGAGTTCGCAAACTGCCTGGTTTTAATGAAGCACTGAGTGAAGTCTCTCTGCGTCCAGAAAATGAGATCGACGATTTCTTCTCAACCATGACGGAAGAGATAGATCTGATTGTATTGTAGAGTTCAGTGAACTGGATCCCACATATCCATAGCGTTTCTCCTCCTATGATACTCAACTCAACTCTCCATAACCTGCTTATTGAAAATGAGTCTGAATTCACAGCAGAGTGGGTTCGTACTCAACGTCTCCGGCGATCCTCATTTCAAAACACAAATGTCATATCTCCATTGATTTGGAAATACGATATTGCAGAAATTTAGAAACCTCAGAAGAGCGGGAAAGCGACGAAAGTCTCATGGAACATCAAGATCAGGAAGAGTTGCAAGAGGCTTCCGGTTTAGACATACACGCCTCGGAAAATAATAAGAAGCAGACAATGTTACTTTCTGGGGTGGTAGTGTTTTTATTCGCTTTTATTTATCTACTACCCACAATAACTACTCTCGGGGTGGTAGACATGTATGATGAAGGCCTTCAATTATCTGGAGCTCAGCGAGTATTGGCCGGAGACATGCCTTACCATGATTTTTATTGCATTTATGGTCCAGGGACATTTTACTGGTTGGCTGCTCTGTTTAAAGTCTTTGGAGATCAACTCATTGTATCGCGGTTGAACGATGCAGTTATTTGTGCTTTGTCGGGCACAATGATCTTTACGATCTGCCGTATCTTTGGATTGGCAAAGCGCTGGTCTCTGATTGCACCTCTGGTGTATTTGGCGGCACTGGATGGCTCTCCTCTGAAAATGATCTCTCCCGCATTGATGTTGATTTTGGCTGCAGGATTGAGGCTCTCGGCGGATGTGAGTCAAAATCGACGCCCCTATTTGCCGGGTATATTATTAGGCCTGTCTGCTGTGTTCAGACATGATTTTGGTGTCTATGGTTTTGTGGCGTCTGTTTTAGTGATTGCATGCCCCCGAGAAAACTCACAGGGAATTCAAGAAAGATTCCGATCATTTGTATCTTTGTTGACTGGTTTTATTTTCGTTGCCGGGGCAATTTACGGGGCACTGTTGACTGTGGGATTCCATTCTGTATTCGAGAATCTTGTTATATATCCTGCAATGGCGCTCACATCCCGAGTGCTTCCATATCCCGTTGATCTTGTTGTCACCCATACCCGGGGAATAGTCTCGTTATTGTTTAGCAACAATATTTTGATGGGTTGTGCGTATGCTTTATTTATGATCTCTCAATTGCTGGTCTTCATCGCGCCAATTCTGACTTTGTTTCTGGTGGCCCCGCTGGCAAAACGAAAACAACGGGGAGAACTATTTCGAAACAACCAGCAGAAAACGCTTTTTCTGTTTTTGATCGCATTGTCTATCCTGTTCATTCCTTATGGCTTTAACCGCTGTGATTTCTGGCATCTGTTCCCTGTTTTCGTTGTGTCCCTTCCCATCTGGGTGATTTTGATCCACTTCTATATCTCCTGTTTCAGAAAAGCAGCCTCACTTCTACGACCGATCATGTATTTATTTATTTCGTTTTTTATTTTGGATCTGACTGGGACATTTGTTATCAATGTTGTGAATTATCAAAAAGGTTTGCCTGTTAAAATCGATCGGGCACAAGGGATGATTTTCAATCCAGAAAATGAAATTAATGGTCTCGTTGCTCTTGTCCATGAGCTTGAAAACGACAAACAGCAGTCTCCGATATTCGTAGGGTCTCCGCGTCACGATAAAGTGTTTATTAATGCAATCATGATTTACTTTTTATCGGGTAGACGAAGCGGCACGTTCTATCACCATCTTGATCCAGGCGTCACAACAACCAGATCAGTACAGCAAAAAATAATAAAGGACCTGGAATCGAACCAGGTCGATACGGTCGTGTTGTGGAATCGAAAATTTGTTGAGGAACCAAATCAAAGTAAGGAATCAAGCGGAGTGACTCGCCTCGACGAATTTATCGATCGCAATTTTAAACATTCAAAGAAGATCGGCGAATTTACACTCAAACGCCAATGATTCATCGCTCTCATTCGTTCCTGGAAAACACAGCATCGGGGCACTGTAAATTTCCGTGTTTCAATCCAGTAATGAGTCATAGCATGACGGATATGGCCTGTCTGTATAACAGCGGTATCGAAACTATCATCACAAGCTGTTTCAGCGGTTTCCTGGTATTCGGAAGTCCCTTTCGAAAGTTCTAAATGGCTTGATCCAGAATATGAAATCAATTCTGGGAAACATAAACCCGGGAAGATATAATAAAAAGATCTGGATCGTACCGTACCTGATATTATGTTATTCCTATGAAACATTTCTATCTGAAAAAAAATGATAACATTGAGGGGCCTTATGACCATGGAGAACTGGTCTATCTCCTCAGCCAGGGAGAATTGCATCCTGATGAGAAGGTTCGGGAAGGAGAACAGGGAACCTGGATGCCAGCCACTCAATTGTTGGGAAACAACAGGCAGCGCAAGAAAACTTCACCTTCATCATCCCCGAAGACTCAACGGGAGATCACAGGTTTAAAAAGACGTCCTGCCTCCGAACTTCAGTCAGTACCTGAGGGGGATGCGACATCCTGCACGTCGACTTCGTCTGATCCGCAATACCTGGAGACAATCGTACCGGGACGCAGTCCGAGTACAGTCCACCAACCCCTTGAGGAGAATCAACGAAAAAAGCTGCTTCTGGCAGCGGCGATAGCCTTGTTGTTACTGATAATATTATGTCTGCTCTACTGGTTGTTTTTCAGTAGCCAGGCTGGCAGTGGTCATGCAGGTGGTGGGCAAGGTGGTCATGCAGCCCAGGGAGATCAGAATTCGTCTTCGGATTCCAAAACTTCTGGTGCCGAACAGGGAAAGTCTCAGGATGAGGTACCACCACAATCCGCGTCTGCTACAGAGAAATCCAGCTCAACGCAACAGCAGTCAAGCCAGCCTGTTCCTCCCCAGCCCGATGTGAAACCACAGTCTTCCAGATCCAGTTCAGGGATGTCGTCTCAACCACCAGACCCAAAGCAGGGGACAATGAACTCGTCCGAACCACCTCCTGCCTATTCGGTGGGAACTGCTCGATTTTTTGGTATCGAAGCAGAAGGGCCTGTATTTGTCTATGTCGTAGATTCTTCATCAAGTATGAGAGGGCCACGGATTGATTTGACGAAAAAGGAACTGAAGAAATCGATCAATCAGTTAAATCTCAGTCAGAGTTTTTATGTCATTTTTTTCTCAAACACTGACTATCCCATGTTTTATCCGGGTGAAGCATCTCCACGGCCTTTGCCGGCTACAGATCAAAATGTGATGAAACTGGAACAATGGGTTGATGGAATTCGGAGCGGCGGAGGAACTGATCCGAAGTCTGCTTTATTACGTGCCTTATCACTTGCACCAGATTCGATTTTCCTGATGACAGACGGTGCTTTTGATTCCCAGGTGGCAGACCTGCTCAAAACACAAAATGCCGGCAAAGTCGCAATACATACGATTGTCTTTCAAAGTCGTTCTGGCGAGAATCTGTTAAAACGGATCGCCCAGGAAAATTCCGGACAGCACCGGTTCGTACCCTGACTGAAAATCCAGCAAGATGAATCGAAGAAAAAAACAGAATAAATTTTCGCTGTTTGCATTTCAGGATATCATTACGTCCGTGACCGGAATCGTCATTTTCATCACTCTGTTAATGAGTCTCGAACTGATTCAACGACATCCCATGTCAGCTCAAGCCGACAGTGCTGAACTGATCAAACAGTTGAAACAGCAACTGGTTCAGGCGCAACAGGCAAGCCAGATGCTCCAGCAGCAAATCGATACTCAAAATCAGGAACTCACACCGGATGCATTTCTGGATGCGAACAGCCTCAAGCAGAAACTTGCAGATGCTGAAACAGTGCAGCAGGAAGCTACCGAAGATGCACAGTCGATGCGCGATCAGAAATCTAAGGCGGAACAGCGTCTGAACACTGCCAGTCAGACTGCTGCGCAGCGCAAGCAGGATGCCGAAGAGATCAAGAAACTGAAAAAAGAAATTGCGCATAAGTCGGAACAGGTTAAGAAGATGGAGGACGGAAAGAGACTGGTTTTTCGCCCGGCTCAAAATACACCCAAAACGCAATGGCTGGTAGATGTTTCCGAACAGAACGTGCAGGTCGCACGCATGGGGGTGATATCTAAACCTCTGAAATTCAGTAATTATCAGCAGTTTCAGAGCTGGGTCTCCGGTCTGTCTTCCTCTGCCGATTATTGCATGCTGTTGTTGAGACCTGATGCGGCAAAGTCTTACGAAGAAGTCTTCAAGATGCTGGATCAGCGGGGAATCTCATTTGGATATGATGCGATTGATCAGGATAAAGTCGTGATCGATCCTCAGGATGGGGCAGGTGTATAATGGCACGCCGAGCCTCAGCTGAAGCTAAAGAGAGCAGTCTGGAACTATTACTGGACACGATCTGTAATACGTTTGGTGGTGTCTTGTTTATAGCCATTCTGGTGATCGTGCTGGTAAACATGAGCAGCAGGCAGGTCAACAAGATTCCGCAGAAGTCCCGTGCTCAACAGGATCTCGAGCTGCTGCAGTTGCAACACGACCTGGAGCAGGCCCGATCGCAGTTGGAGACTCTGAATGAAACAGCATCCCAGATGGAAACGATCAAGGCGCAATTTACCAACCAGGAATCTATTGTGCTTGCGAAAAAATTGCATGAATCTGAGCTCAACATTTCTCAGACGGTCATTTCCACTACCAGAAGCGGGGAAGAGACAGCAGAGATGCAGCAGAAGATCAATGAGATCAACGAACAACTGGAGCAGCAGTCTCAAGAGCTCAAAGATTTACGAAAGGAACTGGAGAATCTATCTGTGAAGCTGAAGGGGGTGGTCGCCAAAAATTCCCGTGAATCCCGTTTGCCTACTGCTCAAAAGGAAGTCGGCGCTCCTGATGCTTACTTCATTTTGAAACAGGGGGTCTTGTGTAATCTCACCGACCCTGCGGAGTCGCGGCGATCCACTGAAAGCGGCACCCAGTTTCTGGACCCCGTTCTTTCAGCCGGTCTGAAAATCTCTGAAAAGCAAACCGACATCAGCCCCGTAACAGACAGGCTTGATTCCAAGAAAATTCCCGGGCGGCATCTGATCCGCGTCTGGGTGTCACCGGATTCGCATATCCAATGGAATCTGGTCAGAGAGGCTCTCGTCAAGCGTGGTAATCCGTATGAATTGATCCTGCTTCCCGATCAGAAACGCTTGTCCTATGGCGCCAGTTCCCGCGTGATGCGCAGCCAGTAACTCTATCTGAGCCTGTCTGTCTTATTGAATAGGCAATAAGAAATATTCATCAGTGTGCGGGATCTGCTTCGTAGGGCATAATCCGCAATTTATTCACGATGTGCTGAGTGCAGTATTCAGAACAATGATCGAGAAATTCTTCTTCGGATTTTTTGATAAACGTGACCAGCAGTTGAATGATGAGTGCTGCTACTAATGCTTCCAGAGTTGTTTCAAAAGCGGTCGCCAGCCCTGCAGTCACATCCTGAAGTGCCGCTTTCACTTTGTCCATATCTTCTGCCGAGCGGAGCACTGACCCGAAACCGCCAATCGCCTCGGAGAGACCCATCACTGTACCGATAAAACCCAGAACGGGAATGGCCCAGACGAACCCCGATAAAAGACTGTAGCTCGTCTCCATTGATGAAACATCGGTATCAGCCTGCGACCTCAGGATATCATCGACATCGGTCACACGCCCCAGGTTTCTGAGATTCGAAAGCGCAACTACGATTCGGTTGAAGAGTACAAACTGTTTCGGATCATCAACGGCAGACTGAATCTGTTCCATTACCTGATCGACTGACGCAGCAGAGAGAATAAAATCATGTTCCGGCGGTACCACCATGATTTTCAGGCATTTTTTCTGAAAGCTCAGTTTTCGCCACTTCAAAAACAGAATGACTAACGACCAGGCAGAAAAAAAGATAATGAAGTAAGGGATAGGGCCCCGCTGTATGAACATGACGGCGAAGGCAGATTGCTGGACTGAATACAGGCCAGCGTAGATGAGAATGGTGATTAATAATCCGATCAGGAAAGAAAGAAAATTATTGACGCGGGTATATCTGCCTCCTTTGAACATCAGTCGCTGTTCAATATCCTGCTGTACCCAGGAAAGCCGTTGAGGGGAATTCTGATGATCTCTGTATTGCATGATGTCTTTCTAAACTGAATCGATCGTGTATTCAGACAACGAACCTTCGATATTGAAACTTACTTAATTGATTGACCGATGTCACTCCAATGGGTAACCATCTGCATCTTTCAATTTTCCTGTCGCAATTAAAATCAGATCAATCAATGCCCAGACTCCCAGTCCGCCGAAGGTGATCAGTTTTAAAAAGCCAGTCCCGATATATCCCAGATAGAAACGGTCAGCTCCAAATCCACCCAAAAAGATAGAGAGCAGGAGGGCAGCTGTGGCGCTGCGACGGGGGAGTACTCTCGCTGAGGTACCCGAACCAGCGAAATTAGTATGTTGTGCTGCGCCGCATTTCGGGCAAAAGGAGGTAGAATGATCCAGAATATTCTGACACTGATGGCAGACCAGACCAGGCGATGTATAAGTTTGCTGTGTTGGCGAAACAAGAACTGGTTGTGAGAAAGACAGCTCCGGTATCGTATTCGCTTGCACCCAGTTTGGCAGGTCGGGATTCCAGACGTAAGTGTCTTCCGGTAAGTGATTGTTTCTTAATCGCGATTGCAGGTCGGAAAGCAGAAGCGGGCCTGTTTCCTGCTGATCTACAGACAGGTAATACCATTGATCCTGCGTATCGGCAACGGGCGGAGGGGGCTCGGCACTAACCGTTTCGGGAGCACTGGAATCTACTTCGGGTTCGTCTGACAGATTGGAATATTCCGATGCGGAATGATCGGGTTCGAGGTCGGCTTCCTGCGTTTTGGCCCGTGGAGTGGTGCGTTGAGGGAATAACTCCGGGTACTCGGAGGCCTGAAACCAGTTCAGCTTGTCCTGCGAAACTTCATGATGTCGCGCAAAGCGACCCCGACGAGCCAGCGACTGTAGGGTCAGAGGGTCAAACGGGCCCTGAATGCGACCACGATTTCGTATATAATATTGTGATTCATCCACTTTGGCGCTCCATGACCCCACTCATTTATCCTGGCTGACATAAACCTGACAAAAAACAGCACGCCCATTTAAGAGGAGCGGCTGTTTCATGTCTGCACCAACTCGGGGGGAATTGAGTTTGATTTTTCCCTGAGTCATCGTTCCCACCGTTTGAAAAATCTGATCTGTTTCCGGCTCGGCTGCGATAACCAACAGATCTCCCGTTTCACGGGAAGGATGACTGATATCGAAGCGGACCAAAGGCTCTCCCTGCGCGTTATGGCTGAGCCAGCCAATCCACTCGTAATCTACAGTTTGTTTTTGTTCGCTCAGTTGATCCAGTTGTTTGTCGATCTCCGCTTGTTTTTTCAGGGGAGACGAGAGTGTTTTCAGTTTATTGATGACCTGTTTTCTGGAGAACTGAGACCGGGAATCTTCCGGATCAATCCAGTTGGCTGCGGGATCGACATTCACGTCCGAAAGGGCTTTTAAATCAGCTGCAAATACCTGTTGCAGAGGCAGGCTTCCCTGACATCCAATTTCCAGAACACTACGCAGAAGCTGATACTTGAGAATCGGTTCCATCTGTTTATCGTTATACAGCTCTTCCAGTAGATTGAGAAATGTCGTTTCCCAGGATCTATCCAGTGCATGGGGAATTTGTTCGTTGATTTTTCTTGTGAATTTACTTTGTGGAGACGACCAGTCCAGCTCATCTTTTTTATCCGGCAGCTTTCCAGGCAGTAGTACATCCGATTTATCGATGGAAAAATTCTCAGATCTGGTTAATGAGATGTTGTTAAATTTGTCAAAGATCAACCGGGCTCCCAGCTCTCTGGGGGCCAGAAGCGTGTAATATCGCTTATCGTCCAGAGTCTGGACCATATTCAGATTGGAATACAGGGGGCCTTCCAGTATTTCCAGAAGTCCGCTGTATGCTGGTTCCTGATTCATATCAGTGCGTGCGCTGATCGCTTCGACTGCGGGACGCAGTTGTTGAATCGTATCCGGCACGGGGAACGCTTTTTCTTCTGCTTCCAGTTTTTTCAGTCTGTCGAGCAGACTTCTGGCTAACTGTGGTGTAAGCTGCCTGATCTGAATCTGGTTCCAGTCGCGTTGCAGCAGTTCCCACTGTTTCAACTGCTTCCAGAGCGGTAGCTCTTTCTCGATGATTTTTTTGAATCCGATCGCCTGATTCGTTCCGGGGAACTTCTGGATATACTCTTCCAGACTTTTCTGATATCGATCGAAATTTCCAACCGAATTGCTGATCTGCATATATTGTCTCTGCAGATCCTCGTTACGTCGGATGAGATTCTGCTTCTCTTGCAGAACGACTTTCAGTTTAGGTAAATCGTTCTTCAGTGATGGAGAAACATGCTTGCGTACCAGTAGTTCATCCAGACTGGTCATGGCATTATTAATATTGACCATTTCCTCTGTATTCAGTGACTGAATTTGACTGGTGAATTTATCCACATCCTGCTTGAACTGATCGTTTACCTGTTTCTGGAGCTGAGAACGTTCCCGGGAAAGAGAGAGTTTCATTCGTCCCAGTTGCACTTTTTCCTCAGCTGTCACTGCCAGAGGGCTGATTTTAGAAGTTGCCGATTCGGCCTGAGAAATTTGTTCCCAGTTCATTTCGGGGTGTATCTGTTCGGTAATTTCATTCAGTTTTGCCTGAAACTGGCGGGCTCTTCCCTGTTCCTGCTCCAGCGCGCCATCCAGCCTCACGGAAAGCTGCTGGATTTCAGGACTCTCCATGATCCATGCCTGAGGTTGCAACTGCGTCCGATATTCTTCTGCGCGAGGCAATTTTCCTCTGGAAATCAATTCTTCCAGAGTTGCAGTATGTGTGGCGATTTCCTGTTGCCGGTTTGATTTCTGGATCAGATATCCCAGCAGTAAGCCAACCAAAAGTAATGTAACAATCGTGCTGCTTACCATCAGAACAAAGCGTCTGCGAGAGCGCGTTTCCTGATATTGCATGCAGTCGGTGTAGCGTTGATACAGATGTGTCGGCAGATCCCGTCCCGTCCGGGTGGCTGCGTGATACAGTTCCTGAAGATCTTCTGCAGAGCGCTGTTCGGAGATCGCCTGTTCCAGATTGAACAGGGCTTGCTGGTAGGCCTGTTCTTCGATCTGCAGCTGATCTTCCTCGTCCAGCCAGTTCAATGCCGGCTGCACTAACAGCTCTGTTTTGCGAAATGATTCACTGGGGTTCTGACCTGCAATCTGCAGGAGTGCGTTCCAGCGGTTTCTTAACGGACGCGCTTTTTCGAGATCCAGTTCTGCGAAGGCTTCTGTCAGCTTGGGTTCCAGTTCCTTCAGTTCCTGTTCGGCTTTCTGGATTCGACATTGTCGATGAGTGTTTCTGGTTTGGGAAAGCAGTTTTTTCGGAGGTGGAGTGAACCAGGCAGTGGTAGTCAGTTCCTGCTCCAGGTTCGCCAGACAGTCTGCATCTCCCTGCTGCGACGCCTGTTGCAGTTCGCCGCGAATCTGTTCAAAACGCTGCCGTTCGAAGACTTCAATATCGTCCTGCCAGACGGGATTATCAGCATCCAGATTCATGATTTTTCGCATGACCATCAGGCGTTTAGACAGCGGTGCCCGGGCGAGTGCGAGTAGTCGGTGTTGCTTGAGATGACCTTCCAGAGCCGATTCGACCGTGTAAGACTGATTCAACTCGGCAGCGGTTTCCAGCAGCGGTTCCGGCGCCACTTGCAGTCCAGCCTGTCGGACGAGGTCTGTCCATTCCTCCCATTCTGCAAAATCCAGGTAGGAGACCGCGGTCAGAACATCCGGTTCCTGTTCTGCGAGTTGAATGGCTTCAGAGCGTAAGCCTTGCTCCAGCAGAGAGTCGCAGCGGCGCAGGCGGCTGTTAATGCCCGTAACGATCTCGATCAGGCTCTGATTCAGCCTTTCTATTATTTTGAACTGTGGTTGGGCAGATTCGGTCAGCAATGTCTGAATCTGTTCTACCAGTTGCTGTATCTCATTCATGAATTCAATATTCTTTTACGATGCATCATTGGGAATCCAGTGTGCTGTGCCGGTACTTCTCAGTTTTCTCGTGATCGGTATAAATCGATCTCATGGTCTTCCAGTTTCAGAAAGAGTCGATAATGAATCCGGCAACCGGTCGATTCCGGACCAAAAGTTTCTTCGAAAAACTTACGTTGTTCCGGATAGTGACTAAGCATCGAGGTTGCGATTTTCAGGTCTTTTTCTTTTTTGTCATACTCTTTCTGAAGATCGTTTTTGTTGTTAGCATTTGAATTATTTAATTTTTTAAATACGTCATTTAGCTGTTTTCGTTTTTCGTCGAGAGATTTTTTTATACTCGATTCCCTGTCTTTGCCAAGACGATGATTAACGACCTCATCCCCATACTCACTAGTCCATAGCTGTCCCTCTCCAGCCGATATGATGTCATAACCTTCATTAAAGGAACTTTGAAGATACTTGGGAGCACCGTAAAGTTTGCAGAGCAAGGTGTATTCCTTCTTCTTTTTTTCCTCAAGGCTAAGCTCCACTCTAAATTGTGGAGGAGCTTTCAATGATGAGTCATCTGTATCAAGATTAAAGTCCATTGGAAAAATAAGTTTGTATTGTGATTCTAAAATGTGTGGTGGATCTGTCATAAATTGACATGCAACCGGTCCATTTTTTTGAGAATCACATGAAATTATTTCAATGAATACTTTGTATCCAATCTTTTTAAATGTGCTGAGTTGCTCAAATGGAAAATTTATTTCAAGAAGTTGTTGGTCTTTGCCTTTTCCGAATTGGAGTGGCTCAGTTTTAATTGTATTTCTCAATTGGCAAATAAGACTCTGGTCGCCTACCATAAGTTTTAGCGAGGCATATCTTAAGAGATCGTCGTGCAAATTCTTACTATTCCACTTAAATGAAAGAATTCCTTCATTCAATTTCAATTCTGCAATTGGCGTCGTGTTTTTTTCTAGGGATGATGGAGGTAGTGGATATTGAATAATCCAACGATTGCGAGGTGCATTTGATCTTGAATCAGGTACCACTTCAAAATCAGAATTACTGTTGGACAAGAGTGTTTTGCCCCCAATAATTTCCAGTAATAATGACTCTTCCGGCAGGAGATTAAGCTTAGCCAGAGGGAACCATTTCTCATTTTTACCAGACTTTCTGAGATCTCCAGTTTGTTTTTGTTCCCATTCCGGTAGTGCGAGAACCCGCTTCTGAAAAGCCGGATCCTGAAAGGGATTGTGTTTCTCTTGCTTTTTCGGATTGGGTTGTGGTGTTGCTGGTTCCGGCTCTTTGGTTTTAGCTGAATTCATCTCTGCCTTTGGGGGCTTCGCTGTTTCCTCGCTTGAACTGGTCTCAGGCGCAACGGGAGGTAGGCTTTGTTCTTCGGTCTCCACCGCGGCTGGCTCTGGAACAGCTTCCTCAATGGTTGCAATCGTTACTGGAGCTGTTTTCTTATCTTCTTCAGACGGCACACTGGCTTGTTGATTCTTCCCGAACCAGGATCCAATCAGGAAGGTCAGCAACAGGAGCAGTATCAGTCCGCTTCCCCCCGCCACGAAGTAGATGATCTTCGTCCGCCGTCGTTTCCGGTTCGAAAAATCTGCCTGCTGCCGCGCTTGCCATGAGGCAGTGTGAGGCGTCTGCTGACCGCCGGTGACAGCCTGTGGGTTCGGAAAATGATAGACACCGGCAGCCGATTCCGGTGGTGCAGGGGGTTTGTCCGACACCAGATCTTCTTCCGTAATTTCGAGAGAAACTGAATCTTCGGGGGAATGAGTATGTGGGGATACCGCTGGTGCAGCTGTGGACGGTCGGGGCGCAACGGGAGGATGCGGTCGTTCTATCTCGCCGGTTCGTGCCAGGGAAATTAAAGGATTGTTTTCCGAGACCGTAGCAGGTTTCGCCAGATCAATCACCAGGGCATGGGGGTGCCGTCGCAATGCAGTCGCTTCACCAGTCTCATCCAGTACAAATCGCAACTGGCAATCCAGGCCTGCCGGCAGTTTCGTGAAGTAAGTACTGAACGTGGTCCGCCACCGCTTGTCTTCCGGCAGCAGGGAAAAAACTTCACAGACCAGTGACAGCGTATCGGTTCCTTTAGGAAAAATCACTGAGACCGGCTTATCGGCATTTGTCAGTAGTTGATTCGCTACTACACCTGCCCAGCCGGCGTCGCCACTGACCTGTTTCCACGCCTGACAGGGGCCAGAAGGAGCGATCGGGGGCGCAGGCACTTTCCGCGGGGGAACAAGCTGGACCTTCCCGTCCCACTGTGTACACGAAAATCCTTCAGTCGCAAGGATAGCCGCTGGTCCGACAGGTATGATTTCCGATTGATCCAGGGCCACATGATGCGCAAGCTTATTCGAGCGTTGTGTGTAATCCTGACCTGCATCAGCGATGCGGGAGAGTACATGATAACCTCGACCACCAATCTGAATCTTGAGGTGGGAATAATTGACCGGATTAAATCTGGCTGCAGTGGTGTGAGGGGGAAAAGCATGTCGATAGGCACTCATCGACTCCAGTTTCATTGCCAGGTTGCGTGCCATTCCAGACGTGCTGATGACCGTACAGAATCCATGACTGCCGGGTTTGAGTCCTTCCGGTGCTGAAGTGTAGATAATCTCCTGGGTCATGTTCCTGCCTCTCGATGATTTTGTGGCTGAACATGCGCGTCTTGTTCAGAAACCTGACCATTTCCCGGTTGGGTCTGTCGGGCCGGGGAGGAAAGGGAGGGCACCAGATGGGGGACTGCTTTGTGGAGTCCAAATAAAAACGGGATTTCGGTCCACATCGGCCGGATCCGTGATGGCCTGATCGCCAGTCCGCCTTGTGGCGAGAGTTCCGGACCCGATCCCAGTGCGCTGACGGGGATGTAGGTCACGTTCTCGGCAAAGCTTTCTGCGGCCGATACAAATTCAGGGGTCAGATCAGAAAGAACGGATCTGATCTTATCTGAGACTTTCTGAATGCGCTCTGTATCAAGCTGAAAACCCCCTGTTGTTGATTCCTGCATAAGATGCGAGGAATTGAGAGGAGGGCAGCCAATCAGAGAACACCAGGCGTCGTATTTCGTAACGACGATAATCAGCGGGCGTTCGTATTTGGCATTCTGCGCAGTTCCTGCTTGAGTTCGAATGCGACTGGCAGCCTCGAACAAAACCTGATCCTGTCGATGAGTCCAGGCACGATCTTTCATTTGCGGATCTGCTGTCTTACCTGCACACCGGGTTCTTACATGGGGATGTTGCGTTGGATCAAACAGGAAAAACAGAGCTTGCGAAAGCGACAGATGCTGAGTGCCATAATTATTCGCGTTTGAGCCACCAGGAAGAAAGTGTTCGCCCGCATTATCATATAGACAGACAGCGCGGGAAAGCTGGGTGGATTTTGATTTGAGCGGATGGTTGTTATCGGGCTGTAAGGAGAAGACAAACGGTTTGGCCAGCCAGACGGACCGCTGGTCAATCGAAACCCCCTGGTAGAGTTCTCCTTCTTTTTCCGTTTTCGGCAGAGCGACCAGTTCATGCGAATCCGGGTTCAGAAACAGCTTCTCTTCGTAGTCATTGAGCAGCTGGTTCGCCAGGGGATCTGCATCCGAGAAAGCTAAATGAAAGGAACGTCGCAATATGTTCCGCAATCCCCAGATCATGGAGGCCAGAAAGTAGGATTTACCCGAACCTGGTGCTCCCAGAATTGAAAAGAGCAACGGTTTCATTTCCAGCAGCGCACGTGGTATTTTCAGATGACAGTGAGGGCAGGCGAGATCATTACAGGGCACTCCTTTGATATCTATTGCCTGTCCGTTGACATTAAAGCGGGTTGGCAGAAACCGGAGTTGTTCATCTGAACCAGCAACTGGGTCACCACATAGATCTGGATGAACGGCGATCCAGAGAATTTCGTGAGGAGCAAATTCCTGCCAGCAGTGAGGACAGGTGATTCGTGATCGCAAACCTAGTTTGAGCGCATCTTTTTGCGTTGAACGCATTGATTGCCTTACACCTTATCACTGGACATTTTGAGTTGTTAGCGCAATTAAGTACACATTATGCCAGATCAAGATAGGTGAATCAATTTAATTACCAGACAATCTCTAAGTAAGTCCTGTCTGATGATAAAGGATTGCTGAGTGAAGATTTCCCCCGACCAGAATTAAAAACGGACGCTGATTTTTACCTTGATATGGATGCCGGTAATTTCTTTTGATTTGACTTTTCAAAGTACTCACATACTGCATCGTGGGGGCTTTAATACTGCAATCATTCATTGAAAAGATTTAGGTGATGCTTCAGTTGTTTTTCGAAACAACCCTTTTTCTGTTTTACATCGAGTCAGGGAAGCCGGTAGTATGTGGAGAAGTATGGTGGCTGGTTGTTCATTTGTGTTCAGTTCACTTCCATTGCTGTTGATATAGATCGGGGGATAACTCTGGTTAGCTGTGATTACAAGTCGTCTACTTTACAAAATGACGCAGGGATGGCTTCAAAAAAGACGTTCTGATGAATGGGGAAAGCCGTAAGTGAATCCTGTATACAGAACAAAATGTCCTGGCTGTCAAAGTATCATCGGATTTGGTAGTGATCTGCTTAACAGGACTGCGCCATGCCCTTTCTGCCAGAGACCACTAAAGTTCCCCGCCAATCCACCACCTGTTCCGCCCCCTCCTCCCGCGCACGCTGCTCCTCCTCTGCCTCCTGCAGCACCGGTATCTACGATAGAATCGGCAGCAGTATCTAAACCAGTGGTACCAGCGAAGCAGATTCAGCTTTGGGTCTGGGGTTTCTGGGTGGCGCCCATCGTCGCAGTAGTCATTTCAGGATTCGTTATTTACAGCACCAGCCAGCGATCTGCTGAAAGGCAGGATTTGATCGCAGACAATCATCTGCAGACAGAAATAGATCGTGCAAAAGACTGGATTAAAAACGGATCACCTGCTCAGTTTCAATCTGTCGAGGAAAGCCTGCTGGCGGCTATGCAGAACACGCATGTCACGGATACGACTCAGGCTCAGGAAACACTCACTCAGCTTCAGAATCGCAATGCAATTTTCCAGGCAGATGCTCTGTTCGAGACGGCAAAACAATCAGTGGAACAACGGCAGATTTCCCAGGCCATCACAGAACTGGTTCAATACCTGGCGGATGAGAAAGGCAGCTGTCACGATCAGGCGCAGAGTTTGCTTGATGAAGCGCAATTCGTAACAGATCCCAACAGCCCGTTGCTCGTCTTAGAGAAAATGACAGACACAGAGTTCAATCAGTTTCAGAAGGGGGCTGCTTTCAGGAACAATAAAATCTCCAACAAAACTCTGCTGGCCTTTTTCGAGGACAGGTTAAAGGACCAGATTCCCGCTGCGGTTCAACTACGGGAAGCTAACAGGCAGAAGCAGAAACAGATGGAACAGGAGAGGATCCTGGCCGAACAGAAGCAGAAAGAGATCGACAAGAAGAAAAAATTACTTCAGCAAGAGGAAGAAATCAGACTCAGGCAGGCCATGGTGGGTAAAAAGCTGCTGGCTCTGAAAAGTCGGGGGTCAGCAGTGAGATGCCTACAGTTTTCCCCGGATGGTAAGCTTCTGGCAGCTGGCGATGAAAGTGGCAGGATCTCTGTCTGGAATGTCAGTACGGGGCTCCCCTCTGTCACTATGCAGGATCGTCACAAACTGATGGTTGAATATCTCGAGTTTACTCCTGATGGAACGCGGCTGATCAGTGGTAGTGTTGATGACCTGCCATCCAACGCCGTGATGTCTCTTGATTTTCGTGATATGCTGGCTGGTAAGGTGAAGAATCAGGTGGTCGAAGATGACCGACTGCGACTGTGGGATATGAAGACAGGACAGCAGATTCATACCTTTCACAACTACAATTCGCATGTTTCGTCTATTCTGGCAACTCCCGATTCCAGTAGCGTCATCGTAGGAACGGCAGAGAGTCTGATCTGGTTTCATCTTGATACGGGAGACGAGTACCACCGTATGAATGGAAAGCAGTTCAGACAATCAAAACTGAAAATGACGTCTGATGGAAAGAATCTGCTGGTCTCCGGTGTTGGTAACTATGGTCAGGGTGTGAGTGTATTTGATCTTAAAACGTTGAAGCCGTTACACAGTTTTTCAGCAGAATACGATGACAATGCCTTCGGGCCACGCTTTAACCGAAATGTTTCTTCTATTGCCTGCTTACCGGATGGAAAGCAGTTTGTGTTTGGCACCAGTCGCTGTATTCAGACAGCTCTGTTTCACTGCGATATCGATACTGGGCGTGTGGTTCAAAAACTGAAAACAGAAGAAATGGCATTCAGCCCTTATACTCAGGATTCCTGGGTGAGTGGGATCTCTGTATTTCCTGACGGACAGAGAATCCTGGTTTCAAGTTATTATGAGAACTTAACCGTCAGCAAAGCTTTTAAAAATCTTGGCGATCTATCGGATGGAAAAAAAATTGAGCAGGACAAGTCTGCATTGAGGATATGGGATCTGAGTCTGGGGAAGCTGACTCACAAGTTTCTGACTCAGAACGGCTGGTGTACCTGTTCGGACATGACGGCTGATGGCTGGCTTGCAGCAACAGGGCACACAGACGGTACCATCTGGATCTGGGGAATGCCAGGGGGTGGGATACCGCTGACGGGAGTTCCAGGTTCCGCGCCAGCCAGTACGCCACCGAATCATTCCAGTAACTCTTCCTCTGTCAAATCGAGTGGAGGTTGGACGGCATATCAACAGCCGGTTCCCTTAGATGGAAAGAGTGGGCGATACCTCAAATGGGATCAGGGTATCCTCAGTTGTTCACTTATAAAAAGGGGAGTCGAGTCTCCTGCTCCGTTGTGGCAGGTGCAGGTTAATCATCTCGGGGCAGCACTGAATCCATCTTTATATCTGTCACCTGATCGGAAAACGGTTCGAGTTTCTGCGACCAACGGACAATTTGCTGAGTATGACGTGATGACAGGTAAGCGAAAATAGTTCGAGGGGAAAAGATGTTTCGACAACGATGATCAACGTTCAAGTTTTGCATAATGAGTGTGCGGAGTGACCTCCTTTATGCAGGCTCTTCAACTTCTGCAGCAGGCGTTCGATACTTCCTTTGAGGTTGTTTCATTTGTCGGAGCGTGATCAAAAGGAGATGGTTATTTTCGAAAGTTTTAAACCCTCCCTTTAAAATTGGGTTTGCAGTCTCCAGGGTCAGTGTTCACAAAAAACAAAAGCAAACTGGTAGTGTCGATGTGGTTTCCAGTAATCATAAACTGCTGAGGTCAAAGAGATCGAAACACCCGCGGGGGTACTGTTCGTATATTGTTTTGATTTATTTGAGACATTCAATCTGAAAATGGATGGTGTGAAAATATCCACGATTCGTAGCCCCCGATTTCCTCCCTGTTGCTGTCAGTATTTTGACTAACCCGCGATTGCCCCGTTCAAAACAAAGCAGCTCTTCGGTACAAGAGAACCCCCGTGCCGCAAAAGTGCCACCAAGGTAGAACCTGACTGGGAATGGCACCTGGGAAACTGGGACAGAAATCAGGATAAATTGTGCGGGCTGATTAAATTTGCAGGGAGGGAGTTGGTTATGACGAGGTAAGGTTTCCTAAATGGTTATTTCGTAATAGGTTACGTATTGTGGTTGGTCTGGGGATGAGCTGAGTAACGTGGTTTTCTAATATGAATTCAGGGCGTTCTTCCCACAGACGGGGCTGAAAATGTCAGGAAAACTGAAAAAAACTCGTCTGGCGTGTCACAACTCAGAGGGGGGCTTGTAAGGGAATTGTCTCAACGAGAGCAACCTTAACAACACAAACTTTTTTCTTCTGGAGCCTGACATGACATTCAACTTTAACACAAAACTGTTTCGAGAATTCTGCAACAAAACACTGGTTAAAAGTCTGCTTTGCGGACTTGTTGCTTTCAACACGCTGGGCGGTCCAAATTTCGCTGTCGCAGCTAATCCCGCCTCTAAAGCTGCCGAGTATGAAGAGTGGGGTCTGGATTATCCCGGTAAGACTCCTTCCAAGGGAACCGCTTCGGAATCTGAAGCTCCAGCAGAACGACCTGTGTCGCAGGCTCCTGTTTCTCAAGCACCTGCATCGAACCCTGCAGAATTGATGGGGGGAGCTGTCCCTCAGGACATCGCTGGCTCCTTTGAGCAGGCTGCAGTTCATGTGATCGTGTTTTACGGTGATGGCAAGCACATGATGATGCCGGGCTGGATTGTTGATACGGAACGTCGCATTATCCTGACGTTCGCTCTGATGAAAGATGCCACCAGGGTTCACATTGCTTACCCGCAGGTGCCTTCCGATGAAAAAGATACAATGGTAGGGTCCCCGGCCGTCATTCTGAATTATGACAGCAAGATGGATGTAGCTTATCTGCAGGCCAAAACGATGCCACAACAACTCGTCCATCTGACCACATCGAATGCACCACAGGGACGTCCCGCTCCTCAGCGTACTGTCAGCCACAAGCCGACTGCACCAGTGCCTCCTGCTCAGGGTGGTCACAATGGTGGTCAGCAGGGTGGTTTCCCTGGTGGTGGCTTCCAGGGGGGCGGACAGCAGGGACAGTTCAATGGTGGCGGATTTAACGGTGGACAGCAGGGATCATTCAACGGTGGTCATCAGCAGGGAAATGGTGGTTACACTCCTCCCCAGCAGCAGTCAAATCCGCTCGTAGGAAAATGGTATCTGCAGGATGTAGTGAACGGGACACAGATTCAGATCGCCGTAGCATTCAGTGCACAGGGACAGTTTGCCATGCAAGTAATGTCAGTCGATGCTAACGGCCAGCAGAATCAGAATTCAGAAAGTGGTACCTACAGTATTCAGGGAAACACGCTGACTCTGAAGACCAGCGATGGAATGGAACAGTCAAAGTTCTGGTTTGAAAACGGTGTCCTGTATGTCCAAATGGTTGCAGACGGAACCACATTCGCCTTCCAGCAGGCATCATGAAAGGAGTTGAAAGAGTAAGAGGTTGTTCTTGAAAAGCCCTCGTTCCTCGGGAACGGGGGCTTTTTTTCTATCCAGACAAGATCTTCTCTACAAAAAAATCTGTCCGAACCGTGTCACAAACCGCCTTCAGACCGGTATGGGAAGACGTTCACATTTCACTCTTTAAGGAACACGACCATGAAAACTCTTTCCTGTATGAGAATACCGAGACTCGCTGTATTCGTATGCCTGGTATCCGTCACGATTATGAACTCGTTCTATTACACAGCAACCGCGGCTCCTTATCGCCAGAAAATTCACATGAAACACATAAAACTCTACGATGCGAATGGCTTCGGACAACCAATTGTCGCCCGGTCTTTTCTCATGCCCGCTGACTGGCAGGTTGCCGGAGGAGTTCAGTGGAGCACGCACTACGATCCGAACCAGCCTGCCTATTTCGAGAGTTTTTCCGCGATGAGTCCTGATGGACGGGTCAGCTTTGATATGCTGCCTGCCTATTCCTGGATCTGGTTTACGGATCCTGGCATTCGTCAGATGATGATCCAGACCGGCAATGCCTCACGTCTGGCGTCGCCGCTTGATGCAACGGGAGTTGTGCAGGAATACATTATCCCGAACTACCGGCCGGGCGCTGTTATCGTTTCGGTAAAACCGCGTCCCGACCTTACCAATGCACTTCGCCAGCAGTTGATTAAACTGGGTTTGGGCAGACTGGAAGCCAATGGATGCCGGGTGACTCTGGATTTTGTCGAAGCACAAATCGCGTACACTCAAAACGGAGTACGGTACCTGGAGTCGGCAGTGGTCCAGTTATTCCGGTCCGACTTTCCTTCTACCGGCATGCAGTCCTTTACGGCTTCGAATCTGTTCCTCTTCAAGGCACCTGCAGCAGAATGGGAGGAAAATCAACTCATTTATGCTACCGCGATGCGTTCGATGCGACAGAATCCCGCCTGGCTCAAAGCAATCAACCAGTTCCACAGGAAAATGGCCCAGATTCGTCAGCAGGGAGCAGTTCGTCGTCAGCAAATCATGAATCAAATGTATGAAGAAATGCGAGAATCGCAGCAGGAATCCTGGGAATATCGGCAGGAGTCTATCGATCATGTCGCACGTGAGTTCAGCGAATCCATTCGTGAAGTCGAAACCTATCATGACCCGGCAACCGGTTATGATGTGGAACTTCCTCAGAACTATGAATATGCATTTTCGAATGGGCTGGGTGAGTATATCATCACAAACGATCCGCTCTACAATCCGAGTCAGGATCAGTTTGGGGGCAACTGGCATCCGCTGCAGGCGGCTCCCTAGACTGTGTCCAGTTTTATTGTAGCGTTTCCAGGGCCATTTGTACCGAGTATATCAGATTGAGAGACGCTATGGTTAAATGTGATGCGATCTAACAGGGCTGCTTGCGGTGGCTCAGAACTCTGTGTTACCAGAGTCAGGTGTGCGATTGTCACGAAGATGCATCAGCAATTGTGGCAGTCGCATGCTTTTTTTCCCTGACCTCAGCTGGAATTCGAAGACCAGTCTGCCGGCAGAACATCGCGGATCCGATCCAACAGCTGCAACTGAGCCAGTTCGTCCTCAAGTCGCTCTGGCGTTGTTACGTTAACCACATCTGCGACTTCCGCTACGAGAAACTCTGCAAACCGGACTCGTGCCCGGCGCAACTGCTGGCGTGCCTGATCAGCGCGGACCGGTTTTCCGATTTCCTGGCTCAGACGCTCGGCGAGTTCTTCGGAAGAGCAATCCGGATCATCGGTCCGCAATTTCAGGATGCTGTAAGCCACACTTCCTGTGTGGTTCTGCTGATACTGCTCGAGTTGAGTCCAGGCAAGGCTCAGGATCTGGTCCTTCCAACTCTCGGTCCAGGCCGCATCGGTCTCATTGTTTGAGCTGTCTTCATTCAGGTCCAGATCGTAATCGACAGTACGGCGGACTTTTTGTTTCGCCCACAGGTTACGAACCATATTACGAACTGCTACTTTGAGCAGATCGCGGAAGCGTCCTTTCTGGGGATCTGCTCCTGCAAAGTCACCCTGGAGCAACCGGACCATGACATCCTGTGAAATCTCATCTGCCAGATGTTCGTCACGGGTAATGGCCCGGACATAGCGTCGGATTGCAGGCGAGTATCTCATCACCAGGTACTGTCTTGCTTCGGCGCCACCGGCGAGCGATTCACCGTGGGCTCGCTGGATGACGCTCCAGCGGGTCGGCTGTGCATCGAAACGGGATACAAATTCTTCAGGTTCCAGATCTGACATCTCAATTTTCCGGGGGCTGTTTGTTGATAATGTTACGTTTTGTTTTCAGGCTGAGGATACTGCTATTTCTGTTGCACTGATTTCGGAGCATCCAGCGTTGCCGGCGGTATTGTAGTCCGTCCTCTTTCCAGACTGCGAATTTTCAGCTGTTCCATTTCTGTTTCGAGTTGATGTTTCAATGCGACCGTTTTCCAGTAAGGTGAACCGGGACTGCTCTGGGTTGCTGCGTCCAGCTTTTCGTAAATTTCAAGGCTCTCGTTCAAATACGCAATTGCCTGTTGCAGGGATTTGAGCTGTTCGGGAGCGGTGGAATGCTGACGATCGCCTTCGACGAGCAGTTCAGCGTACGATCTGAGTAAACCTGCGAGAATCAATTTTTGTTGTCGGGAACCATCATTTCGGGCCAGGTCGATCGCCTCACGCAGATGGTCAGCAGCTGCTTCGTAGCGCAAACGAAGCCGTTGTACGTCAGCCATCAGTTTGTGAGAGTGCTGGGATTGTTCCCGGAATTCTTTCGGGTTAGACAAAAACAGTTTTTCTGAAAACTGCTGGTGCACCTGTGCCGTTTCCAGAGCGGCATCCAGATCGGGGCTGGCGATCTCCAAAGCCAGACGTTGTTCCAGAAACGCCAACAGGGACAAGATGATAACGGGACTCTCCGGAATTTCGCTGGCAAGGCTCCGCTGTTCTTCGATGGCCTGATCCAAAAGCTGATCTGCTTTTTTCTGCTGGTTCTCTGAAACGAGGATTTGAGCCAGACGCGAGCGTGTTTTGGCCTGCTGCCAGACAATGTGCAAATCTTTTTGGGCCGGTTGCTCGAAACTGGAGATGGCATCTTCCAGATATTCGCTGACGAGACGCTTACTGTTTTCGAAGGTCCCTTGTGGAGACGTTTCAACCACATCTACCATCAGCAGAGAAAGTTGTGCCAGCAGTTCATCGACGGCAGGATCATCACCGGATTTTTGGAGTTCGCGGCAGGCATCCATCAGTTTTCGGCAGCGATCGAAGGACTCCTGACTGGAAAGGCGATCTAGATCGAGCAGGACCGTCAACCAGTCTGCACTCAGGATCAGAAGACGAGTATTGCGATCGGGATTCTGAATGGCAGCCAGTAACTCAGTCGCCTGTTGGACCTCTTTCTGCGCGGCACTGCCCTGGCCGAGTTGCTGGTTCAATTGCGCCAGCCGCATCAATATTTCGGCACGGGGTTGTCTGAGACTGGATGCGTCGGCACCCGCGTGCTGTTCCAGATCTTGATATAACTGCAATGTATTGCGATAGCTTTCAACAGCCTGCTGGAGTCGCACATCGGTTGCAAAGAACGGATCGGACTGAATTTCGGCGATTCTCAGGTAGGCTTGCGCAATGTACTCGGCGAGTGTCCGGTCGGCGGCTACGTCCTGTTCCAACTGTTTTAGATGCTCGAGTGTTTTCGAGACGAGTTCTTCCTGCTGCGTGCTGCCACCGCGCAGTCGTGCGATTTGAGGAATATGCTCATTCACCAGCCAGCGACCGAGTTCCTGGCTCCCTTGAAACAGTCGTTCGGATCGGTTTAAAGCAACCTCCAGACGTTCGACGTGAAATGAGACTCCGAGGACTGCCGCAGCAAGTGTGAGGATGGAAACCGTTGCCAATACTGTGTAGACCGGATGTCGGCGCGCCCATTTCCAGCTTTTTTCCCAATAAGGCGTTCGCCGTGCCTGAACGGGACGATGATCGAGGAACCGTTGAATATCTTCGGCAAGCGCGGCAGCAGATTCGTAGCGTTTCTGCGGTTTTTTATCCAGACACTTCAGGCAGATGGTTTCCAGATCGACCGGAACCCGCGGTTGTAGTTTGCGCGGGCTGACTGGTTCCTCGGTCAAGACCATCATAATCGTCTGCATCAGGTCGGGGGTCTGAAAGGGAGGACGTCCGGTCAGAAGTTCATAGAGGATCGCTCCGATGGCATAGACATCGGTAGCCGGGGAAAACTGCTTCACAACACCGCTTGCCTGTTCCGGTGCCATGTAGCTGGGGGTTCCGATGATTTCACCGGTTTGTGTTTTGTGTTCGTCGCCGCCGTGCAGGCGTTTGGCCAGACCGAAGTCCATGACTTTGATGTTCCCGTCCCTGTCCCGCATGACATTGGAGGGTTTGAGATCCCGGTGGAGAATTCCGGCCCGATGGCAGGCTTCGATCGCTTCGGAGATCGCGAGAATCAACTTTGCCGTCTGAGTGGGGGAAGGCAATTGCTCTCGCAGAGATTCGGATAACGTCACACCCTCGATGTATTCCATCGCCAGGTAAGGCAGACCGTTTGTCTCGCTGGCTTCGTAGATCTGGCAGACACCAGGATGAGTCACTGCCGCGACTGCTCTCGATTCCTCTCGAAAGCGCGACAACAGGGCAGGGGAAGCCGCGCCAGCCGCAGCGACAACCTTGATCGCGACAAGCCGTTCCAGGTCCAGATGTTGAGCGAGATAGACACAACCCATGCCTCCCTGACCGAGAATTGAGATCAGACGGAATCCGGGAATCTCAGGTAAAGGAGCGGGAGAACCCATTCTTCGGGGGGCTGTCTGCTGATCCGAAATTGTACCCAGAAAAGTGGTTTCAGCATGTAACTCTCTCTCGTCTTGATTTTCTGAATTCGGCTTCATCCCCCACCCCAAAAAAGTATTTCGCAAAGGTTTGATCAATCGACCAAACCTTTGCGAAATGTTCACCGCTGGATTTACGGCAAGCGGACTAATTCCCTGAAGCGTTCAATAAATTTTCGATCTCTTTTTTGAATCCGACCCGGTTCTGATGCATGTAGGCGCAAATCATCCAGAGCTGGGAGGGGGTCAGTGTATCTGAAGGGGTGGTCATGTTCATGAACACCATGTCGAACTTTTCGGGCATACTGAAATAACCCAGGCCGGTTCGTTCATTCTTCGTGGCAACAGCTTTGATGACCGCGGGAGGCAGAGAACCTTCCTCAACTCCAGCGACGACCGTGTATGCCAGGATGCCGAAAACCAGTTCGCCTTTAAAATGACCCAGTTCGCGAAGTTCGAAGGTGATTTTGGAAGTCTCTCCATCCATCTCCCAGATCAACTGGTAGAATTTCTTTCCATTATCCAGAGTCTGCTCACGCAGAAAAACATCGTTCGACATCTTCTCCAGATTCGTTTTTAATTTTTCTAACGCCTTCTCCCGTGCTTTTTCCGCTTCCTGGTCTTTTTCATCAGCGAAGGCTGTTCCACCGGCCATGACAACAAACATCAGGGAAAAAGCCAGCAGTGATCGAATCATTACGTGCAAGTTCATTTTAGTTTCCAATCTGTAAATTCTTGAGCAGGTTAAGTGAGATTTTAATAAATTGACTAAGAATAGTAGTGTGAAACTGTATTGCTTCAGCGCGACTCGTTGACGGGTACGACCGCAACAACAAGTTCTTTAACGACTCCTTTATCGTACTGGACTGCAAGCCCGAGATCGCGATACAACTGGTGATACTCTTTGACGTCGAACAGATGTGCCAGCTCGACATCCCAGTCATCCCCAAATCGTTTCTTGATTTCAGCACTGGGCATTCCCACGGAAACATCGATCGATTCTCCGCCGAGTCCCGGACGATGTACTGTGATGGCAGGAGCTGCCTTACCATCCAGAATAATTGCCAGTACTTCACGTGTAGCCAGCACGGTAATGCCCAGATCTTTATACTTGTAGTACTTCAGATTCGTTCCTTCGACGACGGGGATTTCGACGTCAGCCGGTCCTAAATCATCCTTGAGTATTTTCAGGCTCTGGCTGAGCCCGATCACTTTTCCGTCAGGGAGTTTGACAGCCGTTACCGGTCGCCAGTCCTTAACCCCGGGTTTCCGAAACTGGGACTTTGCTTTCGGTTTGACCCCTGCGGCTTTTGCGAGATTGACATAATCATCATAAGCGATTGGCCACCATGAGCTGGATGCAGTCATACCGTTCAGATATTCTTCGAACAGCTTAAGGGCCGTCTGTTGCTTCTCAGGTTCCGCATTGACGGTAAGAGTTCGTGCCTGGTTAAATCGCAATGCGGATTCCATCGCTTTTACGGCTTCCCCATTGCCACGCACCGTTCTGGCTTTTGCCAGTAACTTTAAGGTCGAAGCTGTCAGTTCGGGACTGAAACCGCGTGCCGACCCGGAGTTGATCAGAATGGAAGCATGGACCAGAGGATCGAGTGTCTTTGCCTGGTCTTCATCCTTGAGTGCAGTGAAGACTTCATCAAACCAGCGTTCCGCCTGGCCAACATCTTTTCCTCCCGGATGAATCAGATAGGCCACTGCCAGATTGGCTTTGACCATCAGAAATGGGTCTTTCAGCTGCAAGCGTTCCTTGAGCCGCAAAGCTTCGCGGAAAGCACCGACTGCTTCAAACCACAATTTTTCGTCCACACCGCGAACGGCAGGTTCCAGTGAGTCCGGACGTCGATAGAAACCACCGACAACGAGATGACCGACATCAAAATTTCGCAAGTCTTTCTCATCGAGCCCATCGCAGTACTGCATCAATAATGCATAACCAAGATTGGCCCAGGCTTCATAGCACTCCGGGAACTCCTCTGTGACGTTTCGAAAACAGATTTCGGCGTGCGGATAATGCTGATTTTCCAGAAACATCACGCCGGTCTGAAACGAACTGAGTGATTGCCATAAGGCCTTTGTCCGCTCATCGTCAAACAGGTAAGCCGCACGATCTTCCCAGGAGGGGTGATTCAGTTTCAAACCTTCAAAACTGCAGTAAGGCGGACCGCTACCGCGCCATCCATTGAGATCGCTTACAAGTCCGCGACGGGTATAACCGGCTTTGAATGCCAGTTGCATCCCGAATAGATCTGCTTCGAGTTCTTTCTCGCGATCTGTCGCGAGTCGGACCACCTGTAGATCGTTTCCAAATTTCTGGAAAAACTCCATTTTCTTATGACTGTGACGGTGGTAAAGGTGCCCCAGTTCATGGCCAATCGTGAATGCCAGAGTTTCTTCATCAAACTTGGCAATCTTTTCGATCGTATCGACTGTCACCTCAATAAACGGGACATCCACACCGTTCTCAGTTCGAAATCCCGCAAACGCGTTGGCAAATCCGGGATCGATGACGGTGACTTTGGGCGGCCAGACTTCCCATCCTTCTGGCTGCTCCATAACGGCCAGCAATCTTTTTGTTACCCGATCCACAACCTCACGGTGCTTATCGGTCACCTCCCCGAACGATCGTTCGGGGAGCGTCCCGAGGAAAATCCCCAGGAACAATATGCAAAACAGCGGTTTTGTCAGATTAATCATTGTCTTCCCTTTACTTAGTAAGGTGCCCGTAGCACTAGTCCACAAGACGTAATTGTGAGAAGACATCCAGATTGATCGAAGAATTCTCTTTGCCTGTCACACCGGGAGCATTTCTTGCCGACTGGGAGACAGGTAGACTGATCTGGCCCTGGTTCCCGGCTTTTGTGGTGTTTAGCGAAAAATTCAACGAACCCGATTTGGGAGTCGACGCCATGGACGACGTTGTCCGGCCAAGTTGACCGATCGCCTCATTCTGGTTCAGAACGGCGTTTCGATTGTCTGATTGATTGTTCCGGCTCAGGGAACCAGCCGCCATTTGGGTGGCCGTATCTTGCCGCCCCAAAGAGGTGGCTCCTTGCGGTTTCGCAATGGTTCCGGAAGCGGAAGCCTTTGAGACTTCCAGGTTTGAAACGGGGTCTGTGATTCGTGACGATGCATCGGGGAAACTAATTTCCTGAGCAGTAACATGGTTCAGGGATACGTAGACCAGGTTACCGGCGATACATGCAGTCAGAATGGAACTTTTCATCTTTTTCATCGTAATCTCCTGTTGGGTTGCTCATGTTCTCCAGCTGTGGAACAGTATTGCGTGTTAATGAAGTTTACATTTCGCAAAACATCAGGTGCAAACTTCGAAGTATGAACTTTCGACTTTGCACCAGGCACTCTCCCGTACAGCGGATGACTCGAGTTGTGACAGGTGATTTGCAAAAAAATAATGAAAAAAGCTAATACACAGGAAATCAGAATCCATCTCGATCGGAATTGTCTGAGTCCGGTGTTTGTTTGTGATATTACCTTCCTTTTTTGTTCCAACGTCAGAGAGAGAATTGTGGTTCGATGGGTGCTGGAATCATATCAAAACCCCGAAGAACGCAACCTGCTGTAAACACAGCGGGGGGCTGATACTCCCGTTCATTATGTGGTCGCGATTCTTTGTAGTCAAGACGCCATCGGGAATTACGCAGCGGGACTTCTGGAGGTTCAACAATTGTTTGAGAATGAGTAAACGCTCCTCTGCTTGCCCTGAAATGATTTCACATTTCCGTTCTTCTATGTGCTTTTCCGGGTAACGAACAGCGTTTCCGCGAAAAGTTGGGAGTTGACCGGAAATCGGAGTTGAGTCGGGGACGTTCTGCTGGAAACGGTATTTGGATTGTGGTGTGACATTCTGACGGACTAAATAAACTTGACCTCTGTTCAAGGCAGGGCGATAATGAATTTATCAGCTCGGATTCTCACTGTTTGACGATTGCGGAGTCTTCAGAACGATGGGACACCTGCCAGAGATGCAATCACTGGGAGTCTAGTACGTGCCAGCATCCCCAAAAATCTCTGCCATGGGCATGGGAGGGTTCATTCTCCTGTTCTCGCTTTGCGCCTGGTTTGCCGGTCCGGGAGTAGCACTTCAACCAGAGCTTCTAAGAGCCCAGCAACCAGATCAGCCGCTTGTTGCACCGCGGCCTGCAATCATTTCTGATACCAGTGCTGCTAAGCAAAGACGCAAACTGCTGACAGAGATGGAAGCGGTTTGGCTCGAAGGGAATCTCGCGGAAGCGATCACGCTCGCCGAGAAGGTCTACCACCTCGAACAGCAGATCTATGGTTCCAGGTCAGACCAGGCAGCGTGGAGGCTTCGCGATCTTGCCAAATACTCTCTGGAGAACAATCAGGCTACAGCCGCATTACAGTATGCAAACCAGTCGTTGGAAATCGTCAATAGCCTGCATCAGCCCGAGTCCTGGAAAACGGAAGACGCACTTCGCTTTCAACAGACATTGACTGCGATTTCCGACCTACCTCTCACAAAACGTATGAAATTTCTGAATGCAGAACGGGACTTCCTGAATGCTCTGCTCAAAAACGACTATCGTGAAGCCTTAGAGGCGAATCGCCCGCGTGCCGGCGTGTTGCTCGAACTGCTGGGAGATCGCCATCTCAACGTGATCGAGTCTTTGTTAAGAAGCCAGGAACTGTTGACAGTGATGAATGATCCGAGTTCCTCGGTCACTCAAATACAGCGGCTCGATCAACTGATTCCTCAGGTCACGAAGACTCCGCATCCTGTACATGGTTACTTACATAAAGTCTGGGCCAATCAGGCACTGCATACTGGCGCCACCGATCTCGCCGATGATCATTTCCGCAAATCCGTTGGAATCTACGAGCAGTCCGACCTGGATTTCCAGCCGGATTATGCGATTACTCTCAACAACTACGGTTTGTTTCTGATCCAGACCGGCCGGTATGCAGAAGCCCATCACGTGCTGAAGAAAGCCTGCCATCTTTTGAGAAATCGAGTCGGTCTCATCAATTCGCAGACACAACTGCTTGAGTACAACCTCGTCAGTCTCGAGCAATATCTCAGTCAACAGGCTTTGCCGGAGCATAAATGGGAGACCTCACAGAGCTACCTCGAAAACAGCCTTGCTACCCTGAAACAGATTGAAGCCGATACCGGGAAAAGTCAGTACCAGATACGGGATATCGAGTGGGAACTGAAGGTTTTGCAGCGCTGTCGAAACATGAATCAAGATTCATTGCAGGATATGGACCGCTGCCTGGTTCTGCAAAAACAGATTGATACAAAAAGAAATGCGGGAGACGGAAACGCGGCGTTGGAATTGAGTCGTGAGTACTACGGGTTGATCCGGAAGTTGTTCGGGGAGAAAACTCCATCTGCCATCCGTGCGGAGTTTCAGGTCGCCAAAAATACGCAGGAACTTAATGCAAAGCTTACCTTGTACAAATCACTTCTTAAGCCCATGCGCGCGGTGCTGGGAGATGACCATCCGACTTACGCAGAACTTCTTGTAGAAATTGCTGACTGGACAGGAACGGCTTCCGCACAAACACTGGAACAGGCCGAGACCGCTACCGGGATCTATGAGCAGAATTCCTGGCACCAGACCTGGGAATACGCACACGCTCTGCGAATTGTCGGTCGGATTCGAAATACTCTGCAGCATGATGATGCCCTCGACGCGCTACTCAAAGCGGAAGATGTCCTGAACGCACTGCGCCTCACCACCGGCATCGAATATCTCATCACTGTGAACGAACTTCTGTTCTGTTATCGTAGTAAAGGTCAGTTGATTGAAGCGATTCCTTACTGCGAAATTGCAGAAAAACTGGCACGGGAACTTCTGAATGTCGATCGTGGTCTTGCCGCCCAGACCTGCAATCAGATCGCGACGATTTACGAAACTCTGGGTCGGACCGATGAGGCACTTCAGAACTATTTACGAGCGGTCAATATTTTCGATGAACTGGCGGGCCCTCCTACCCAAGCCCATCTGATCACATTAAAAAACGTTGCGGGACTCTATCGCAACCAGCGGCAATACGTGTCCGCGGAAGACTTCTTTCGCCGATTTCTGAAAATGGTCGAAACACCCGGTTTATATGATCGGGGGTTACAGGTTGATGCCGTGTTGAATCTCACATCCATGTTCCAGGAGCAGGAACGGTATGAGGAGGCACGCAGCTTACTCGACCAGCTGGATCGGACTTTGCAGCAGGATCAGAAAATTTCCTCTCTCTGGTGCGATATTCGACTGGCACAGATCTCGCTTGAGCAGACCGACGAAAATCAACACAAAGCAGTTCAGCAGTTTGAGGAATTATGGAATGTGCTGGCAGGGGGTACGTTCCCGCCGAATTCAGAGACGACGTTAAAGGATAACCATTCGTCAAAATCAACACTGAAACGTCCGCAGATTTACACGGCACAGGGGTGGCTGAGATTTCTTCAGAGTATGAAGGGAATTACCGGGCAGTTTTCAGATTCAGAGCCCTACTTGCGTGTGCTAACCGTCATCAGGGATCATGCCCGGGAGTTGGCTCAAAATGAACCATGGCATCTGGCCGATGCCGAAAACGAACTGCGTGAAGCACGCACATTTGCTGGCCTTTCTCCTGAAGCACGTAAGAAATTGCTGGAGGCTGAAGATCTGGAGTCACAGGCGCTCGATGAGTCCGAGAACGAAGCCACGGCAGAACGGATCTCTCAGCTGGAAAAAGTGTTGGCTGCCAAAACCGAGATTCTGGGACGCAAACACCGCGATGTCGCGACCACCTGCCTTGAATTCGCTCAGCTCCAGAGAGAGTCTGGTCGGATCAGCAGTGCTTTGGAGATGTATCGCGAGGCTGTCCGCATACGAGCCGATCTGCTGGGCGATCGACATGCGGCGACTGCGGAAGCCAAATCGGAGGCCGCACTCGGTGCACTGGCGGCCGGAGATGTTCAGCAGGCTAAGCAATGGTTAGATGAGGCGATCCAATCTCAAACAGATATTTTGGGAGAGAACTCTCCGGCCCTGGCGGAAAGTTATCATCGACTTGTGAAGTATCACAGTTATCAGGGGCAGTATGCCGAAGCGCTGGAACTGGCCCAATCAACGTGTCAGCGATTTGAAGCCGTCTTTGGTAAAATGAGTCTGAAGAATGCAGAAGCTCTGAAGACGCTTTCTTCAATTTATTCAGCGCTCGGTAATGACATGCAGGCCATCTATCCGTTGCTGGAATCCATGGAAATCGTCAATGGTCTCGGCCTTGATCTCCGTGCCGAAGCCGAATTCATCCTTGCAGCCGGCTGGCAACTCCTGCAGTTTCCCGTCTCCCATCCGCTTCTGCAGGAAGTTGTTGATGAATTTCTCCAGAAACTGAAGTCGACAGATCCCAACTCGAAGGACTACGCGAACGCGCTTCAACTCCGTGGCACGTTGAGCTTCAACCAAAAGAAGTATGAGGAAGCTGGAAAGTATTTTCAAAGTTCACTGCAGATTTACAAAAAGTTCTACCAGAACCCTGATCATCCACAAGTTTTAGAGATCCTGAATAATCTCGGGGCGGTGGCCCTCAATCGGGGAGAACTCGAACGCGCCGAGCAGTATCTGGACCAGGCAAACAACTCCAGGGTTGGCAGCACTGCAACTGGGAACGAACTTCAGTTTCTGATTTTCTATAATCTGGCTGAAGTTAAAGCGCGCCGGGGTAATTCTGCAGCCTCACTTGATTTCCTGAAGCGTTGTTTTGAAATTGACGAACGTTCTTTGATGACAAATCTGGTCTTGCGACCGGAAGCCGCTCTGACCAAACTTTTGAACAACCGGTTTAATCTTTATTCACTGCTTGTGACTCTCCAACTCACGGGGCAGCTACCTGAGAATTCGGTTTCAGAAGTCTTCTCGCGGATCCTGGGACGCAAGGGGCTGGCATTAGACATCGCCTGTCAGATGAATGCGGCCCAAAATGCCCTGATTCATGATGCCGACATTGCCAGCAAACTCCAGGAAATCCAACAGCTCAGGATCTGGCTGGCTGAGACGAGCGTCACCGGAGAGCAGTTTGAGGAACAACAGGTCTCTGATGGCGGAGAGAAATTTGTTCCGAACCGCCAGACCAAAGCCATCATTCGAATACAGGAACTGCAGGAACAGGTTGCCCTCGCCATGCGCGGGGCCGGTCTGCAATTACAATTGACGGGTGTGGATGTCGAGCAGATACGCGGGAAGCTTGGTCCTCGCAGTGCTCTCATCGAGTTTGTTGTCAGCGGCCTGATTGATCTGAAAGATCCAGCCTCTCGAGCCGGGGACGACCCGCACCTCCTCGCCTTCTTTCTGCCATCCGATAAAACGCGAGCCTGTCGCCTCGTCGATCTGGGGCGATTGAAGGAAATCAATGATCAGATTGAGAAACTCCGGGGGCACATTGAACGTGTGCCCCGGTCACTGCGTTTCATGTCCGAGGAAGAACTGGAGTCTCAGTATCAGGAATTGAGTTCCAGTCTGTACCGCAGCCTCCTGCAGCCGTTTGACGAGGAATTAACGAACATTGAAAACCTTGTCGTCGCTCCTGACGGACAGCTTCATTTCATTCCGTTTGCCGCATTAAACCGTGCCAATGGTCATTATCTGGTTGAGGACCTGGCCATCAGCTATGTCTCTTCCGGTCGGGACCTGCTCCGTGAAAATGCCGCGCCCGGACGCGGGACTCTGGTGCTGGCCGATCCGGATTATGACGCGACTCGCAAAGAACGAATCACGACAGCGAAAACACTGGGAATCGACTTGTCACCCAATGTCAGCCTCGCACTGCGCGGTGCCGGGGAGATGGAACTGAGATCGCTTCGGTGGCGGCCCCTACCGGGTGCCCGGCAAGAAGCGGAATCTGTTCAGACGCAACTGAAGGATTCCAAATATGGCCCCGTGCAGGTTTTCTATGGAGGGGACGCGGCTGAAGAAGTCTTCAAGACAGTGGTTTCTCCCAGGATCATCCACATCGCCACTCATGGGTTTTACCTCCCGCTCGAAAATGCAGGAGCTTATAACGAGAGTCGATCTGTTCAGCGATCATCTGGTTCAGCTCTGGGAAGACTGCGATATGTTGACAATCCGCTGTTGCGATCCGGGCTCGTGCTCGCGGGAGCCAATCAACTGGCAATGAGCAGCGAGGAACGAGGTATCAATCTCGAGGACGGCTGGCTGACTGCCCAGGAAATCTCATCGATGGATTTTCGCAATACGGAACTGATTGTGTTAAGTGCCTGCGAGAGCGGCCTGGGTGATTCTGAACTGGGGAACGGAGTCCGGGGATTGCAACGCGCGTTTTTAGTAGCTGGAGCTCATAGTCTTCTGACAAGTATGTTCGAAGTACCGGACACAGAGACGCGCGAACTGATGGGATTGTTCTATCAAAAGTTCGTTCAATCAGGCGATCAAGTCAAATCCATGCAGTGGGCCCAGCAAAAACTCATATTAAAAAGGCGGGATCAAAGCGGAGCGGCCCACCCGTTCTACTGGGCAAGTTTCTTTATCGTTGGCCAGCCAGAAAGAACTCCTGCCGACAAGTGATGATCAGGCGCTGAGATCAGATAAAAAAACAGCCACCTGCAAAATTCGCAAGTGGCTGTTTTAGATGACGGCGAATGCAGCTCAGCAAAGCATGTTTCAGAACACAAAAAAAGCCCCCGTTCACAAGGAACGAGGGCTTTCCACAACCAACCTCTTTCAACCAGACTTACGATACTTTCTGGAAAGCCATGGTGGTTCCGTTAGCAACCAGTTGCACATAGAGAACTCCATTTTCAAACCAGAACTTTGACTGTTCCACACCATCGCTGGTGTTTACGACCAGTGTGTTGCCGTTGACTCGGTAAGTTCCATTGTCGGAATCATAATTCTGTTGGCCGTAGGAATCGACAGCCACCACTTCCATTGCAAACTCCCCACGAGCACCGAAGGCGACGGCGATCTGAATCTGTACCCCGTTCAGGTTATCCTGCAGATACCATTTTCCGACGAGCGGGTTTGACTGCTGCTGTGGAGGTGTGTATCCACCGTTTCCATTTCCCTGAAACTGACCGCCATTGTGACCACCCTGGACAGGAGGAACTGGGACAGCTGGTTTGTGGCTGACAGTGCGTTGAGGTGTGGCCCCACCCTGTGGTGCGTTCGAAGGGGTCAGGTGGACGAGTTCCTGTGGCATCGATTTGGCCTGCAGATAAGCCACATCCATCTTGCTGTCATACTTCAGGATCACAGCAGGAGAACCAACCAGCGAATCCTTGTCACGGGAAGGAACCTGGGGGTAGGCAACTTGAACCGCGGTAGCATTTTTGAGCAGAGCGAATGTAAGAATAATGCGACGTTCCGTATCGACAATCCAGCCGGGCATCACCATGTGCTTGCCATCAGCGTAGAACACAATGACCTGAACCGTGGCCTGCTCGACTGAGCTGGCAATATCTTGAGGTACCGTTCCCCCCATCAGGTCTGAAGGGTTGGATGCAGGCGACAGGGCAGGGGGATTTTGCGGAGCAGGTTGTTTGACTGGTGCTTCTGATCCCTGCTGTGCTCCCTTGCCAGGGTAATCAAGTCCCCACTCTTCATACTCGGAAGCACGAGAGGTCGGATTAGCTGCGACAGCGAAATCTGGACCGCCCAGTGTGTTGAAAGCAACAAGTCCGCAAAGCAGGCTTTTAACCAGTGTTTTGTTGCAGAATTCTCGAAACAGTTTTGTGTTAAAGTTGAATGTCATGTCAGGCTCCAGAAGAAAAAAGTTTGTGTTGTTAAGGTTGCTCTCGTTGAGACAATTCCCTTACAAGCCCCCCTCTGAGTTGTGACACGCCAGACGAGTTTTTTTCAGTTTTCCTGACATTTTCAGCCCCGTCTGTGGGAAAAATGCACCGAATTCTTTCAAGATATGCCGGTTTTACCATGGTGAATCTAATTTGGGCGATGTGTTTAAGTTGTTTATTATTAGCTGCTTAGGGAAATGTTTCTGCTTGAGGCGAACTCTTCCCCCTGTAAAATTTCTAACGCGGTTGAACAGGGAGAAAGTTTCCATGTTTTTTCTGAGAAACTTCAACGACCTGCCAATTTGCAGGAGACGAAGTTGCTGATCGAATACTGGAGAAGTGTATGCGGTCAGGCCGCATCGTTCGCCGGACAATCAACCAACGGTCCTGGAAGCTGGCAAATAAGGATAGAGATCACCACCGGGAAACGGTAAGCTAACGTATATCGTCCATAGGGACAGGTTACGCTTCGCGCAACCCGTCGACGAGTACTCGGGGCGATTTTCGATGTTACACAAACTGGCTCACATCAATTCATAATAAGTAGAGGCTTGAACGATCAATTCGCTCAGACTGTTATGGAACTTCTCACGGATTTAGACTGTGTCCAGTTTTACTGTAGCGTCTCCAGGGCCACTTGAACCAGGTTTACTAGAATGAAACACGCTATGGTAAAATGTGACGCGCTCCAGCTGCTGACAGTGATATCGCATGATCAATTGATGCCAGGCAAACGTTAGCGAGTGAGTCAGACCATGGATGACTGTAAGAGACTGAGCAGACCTATTGGAACACATGCTTTGCTGTGATTTCTGCATAGCCTCCTGCGTTACGGATTTAGAAAGAACAGTATGAAAAAGTATGCCCCTCAAGCATTGGTTATCGGCTTTATGTTACTGGCACTCGTGCGCTATGGCGTGCGGCACGGTTTTCAGTTCGGACCTACGAACGGGGATGTGATTCAAAAATATCAATCACAGTATGAGCCGCTGCATTCGACGTTGGAAGATGTCGTAACTCGTATTAATGGGCTCGCTACGGTTGAGGAGACGAAAATCGATCTCACGCTGAATCCAAAACCGATATTGATTGTGGGTGATGCGGAACGGTCCAACACATCAATGATCTCATTAAGTTACCTGGAAACTTATCAGACACCTGATCTGAGCGGATCGAGTCGCCTGACGGCTAATGACTACGAGCGGCAACGTTTTTCAGTCTCTGGTGATGAGTTTCAATATACGATTGCATGGATGGGCGATGCTAATCCCCTGATCCCTTCCGCGCTCAAGAATAATGGGTTCGATATGGAAAAAAAGCTCCAACAGACTTTATCCCTGGAGTATCTGATCATCGGACGCAGCCAAGAGGCGAAGCCGAGCATTTATGACGAAAACGGTCGCCCGACGGAAGATTTACCCAGTGAAGTCTTTCTGGTAAAGCTCAAAACAGGCGAAATCGTAGGACAGGCACCTCTGTTATTGCCAGCCGCAGCTCGCCCCGGAGGCGGCATGGGACCTGGCGAAATTGTCGACGAGGTCATTCGTCAGATCAGTGTGGCGTGGAACAATGGGGCCGTGATTGAGTGACACTTCCGATTTTCTGTTGATGATTGCTTCATCAACAGAACCTTCCAGAGAACCCCCGTGCCACAAAAAGAGTCGCAAATGAGAAGCTCTGGAGCGGTCCAGAAAAAGCAAATGCCGCTGAGTTATGTAGGATAACTCAACGGCAATCAATTAAGCGGAGAGAGGGGGATTCTCTGACCGCTGAATTGTTGCCGGGTTTCCCATGTGTTTGAGACTATAATAATAGACTTATTCTATCAAACGTCAAGAACTTTTATCAGGAATTAATTCATTTAAGGCAAAAACGAATGCCACAAAACTGCCACAAATATTATGAGCAACTTGATAGTATAGTAGAACCACTCTCTCGCCAGCTATGACCGGTTGGCCGTGCGCAGTTCGTTATCTCCAACAGTGAATTCATCCCGAAATCAATTTCCCAATATGGAAGAGTCATTTCAGACGGTGATGATTCACTGTGTTTCGTTGCCGAACGGACTGCATTTTTCTCAGGCGTGAGAACTCGCGCAACAATATCAGGATTTCATAATAAACAGCACAGTCGGTTCATTATTAATTGCTATTTACTTTAGTTGTTTGTTGAATTATGCAGAGTCCCCAGTACTGCAACAATGCAAACATCAAAACAATATCTGCTAAGATTGATACTACCCAATTACCAGTCGAGTTAAGAGTTGCGATAGCCCAAGACTGGCGGACTCCCAAAGAGTGAATTATGCGGCCAGTTATTGAGTGTATATTCTCTCGAACTGGTCGGGACATTGATAGTTTAATGTTTGATGTAAACGTTTTGAATTGTAGAACGTTTCGATGTAGCGGAACAGGGCCGAATGTTTTCGCTTGCGATTATAAATCGTTTCGATGTAGACAAAGACGCTCAATCGCGCTGTCTGACGAGTTGTGTACCGTTTGGCCAACTCGCGCACCTCCCCCAAGGATAGTCGTTCAGGATCATAGTGGATGCAAATTTGGTCCTGACTCATGCCCTTGTTGTCCGTCGCATGGGTGGTCTCGATCCCTTCCTTTGTGTCCTTCCGGTAAGCGTGCATGATTGTTTTTTTAAATTCTGCTATCGTGAGCGGTTTCTCTTTTCAGGAGGTCGGCGATGGCGAATCAGAATCAGCGTGCACTGCCCCCGGATCTGGCCAGGGTTCGGGAGCGACTGGCGGCGTGGCGGCAGACAAAACAGCCCGGGGCGCGGATTCCCGCCCCCTTGTGGAAAATGGCGGTCAGGCTGGCTGGCAAATATGGTGTGACACGCACCGCTCGGTCGTTGAAGCTTGACTACTATGCGTTGAAGAAGCGGGTTTTCCTGGCGGAAGGGCAGCCAGCGGAGAACGGCTCGGCATTTGTCGAATTACCGTCCGTCTCTGCCCCGGCTTCCGCATGCGTGATCGAGTGGGAGGACCATGCCGGAATTTTGCGGGTCCAACTGACAGGTTATCAGGCCGCCGATATCGCGGTGGTGGGACGCAGCCTGCGAGGTTCAAACTGATGCTGGCCATTACACCGCAGATGAAGATCCTGGTCGCCACCCAACCGGCGGATTTTCGCAGGGGCATCGATGGGCTAACACGGTTATGCAAAGACACCCTGGGTGAAGACCCCTTCGCGGGGACGGTGTTTTGCTTTCGCAATCGCAGAAAGACGGCCATCAAGGTGCTGGTGTATGATGGCCAGGGTTTCTGGCTCTGTCACAAGCGTTTTTCCGAAGGGCGCCTTCACTGGTGGCCCGATGCGCGAGATGCTGCCACGCAACGCCTGGCTGCTCATCAATTGTCGGTTCTGTTCTCGGCCGGCAACCCGGAGCGAACGGGAGCTGCCCCCGATTGGCGGCCCGTGGGCCCCCAGGCTTGATTGTCGCATCAGACAATTGCTCTTGCCACGCTGCGATAATCAGGGTATTTCTTCACTGAGCGAACGGACTTGGAGGCTCTGTGTTTGCCACGGATGGTGGATCATGAATCGGAAGAAACCGGAGGTCATGGAAGTGGATCACAAACGACTCCAGGATGTGGCGGACCGCGCCAGGCAATCGCTGGCTCTTCAAGATGCGGAGTTGATCGAGCGGGTTTTTGAATCCTATGAATATGTGGCGGGCCTGATTCAAGAAAAGAACATGTCGATCGGCCGGCTGCAGAAGATGCTGTTCGGCGCGAAGACGGAGAAGACCAGACAGGTCGTGGGAAATTCTGATCAGGCCGATGCCGAGCCGAACTCCGGCAAATCCGTGGAGCATACCGGGGACGCGGGCGAAACCGAGTCCGACGAATCCGACAAAAAGCCGAACGGCAAACCACCTCCCAGAGGCCACGGTCGAAACGGAGCCGACGCGTATCGCGGAGCCGAGCAGATCGAAATTCCTCACCGCTCGCTTCACGTCGGCGATCCTTGTCCGGAATGCGGGAAGGGAACCCTCTATCAAAAGCCGCCCCGCACTGTGGTGCGGATCACAGGCCAGGCTCCGCTGGGTGCCAGGACCTATGCACTGGAACGCCTCCGCTGCGGTCTGTGCGGCGAGGTCTTCACGGCCGCGCTTCCCCAGGAAGCCAGCCGCGAGAAATACGATGCCAGGGCCGGTGCGATGATCGGCCTTTTAAAATATGGAAGCGGGCTTCCCTTCAACCGCCTCCAGGGCCTGCAGGGGAACCTGGAAATTCCTCTGCCGGCCTCGACTCAGTGGGATGTGGTTTCCACTTTTGCCCCTCTACTCAATCCGGCTTTCGAAGACCTCATGCGAGAAGCCGCTCAGGGAACGATTCTCTACAACGACGACACAACCGTGAAGATTCTGACCCTGATGGGGGAACGCCGGATTCCCTTCGTGGACAATCCGGACCGCACCGGTCTGTTCACGTCCGGCGTGATTTCCACGCGGGATGGTCGCCGCATTGCGTTGTTTTTCAGCTCGCATCGGCACGCCGGCGAGAATCTGGCCGAGGTACTCAAGCAGCGCGCAGCCGAACTTGAGTCTCCGATCCAGATGTGCGATGCGCTCGCGCGGAACATGCCCCGGGAACTGGGGACGATCGTCGCCAACTGCCTGGCCCATGCCCGCCGGCAGTTCGTGGAGATTCACGATCTGTTTCCCGCAGAGTGCGGCCATGTGCTCGAAGCATTGAAGATCGTCTATAAAAATGATGCCGCTGCCCGGAAGGAGGGGCTGTCTTCCGAAGAACGTCTGGAGTTACATCAAGCCCACAGCCAACCGGCGATGACGGAATTGAAGAGTTGGCTGCATCGGCAGTTCGACGAAAAGCTCGTCGAGCCGAACTCGGCTCTGGGCACCGCCGTCAATTATCTGCTCAGACACTGGGAGAAGCTGACGCTCTTTCTGCACAAAGCCGGAGCCCCGCTGGACAATAACATCTGCGAGCGGGCTCTGAAAAAAGCGATCTGCCATCGCAAGAATTCGCTTTTCTATCGCACGCAAAATGGGGCCCGCATCGGCGACATGTTCATGAGCCTGATCCACACCTGCGAGCTCAATCAGGCGAACCCCTTCGATTATCTCACCGAACTCTTCCGCCATCCCGGCGAAGTCGCCGCCCATCCCGAACGGTTCCTGCCCTGGAACTACCGCCAGACAATCGCTGAACTCCCCAACGCTGCTTGAGCCCCCGCCGCCAGCTGGCCCCCGCTTCCCAACCGGCTCACCAAAAAATCACACCGGAAAGATTTTGCACGCTCACCGGAAGGACACCTTCCTTTGCGGTCAACAACTCGGTTAGTCGCTGAACACAGGCATCTCGTATATCCGACACACTGGGCAGAACCAGGTCAATATTTTTTCTCATCTTATCAGTCATCGTACTGTCCTATTAAATTGATTCTTCGCTGATGCTGCGCCCATTCCGGTCTTAATCCGTTTCAAGCCGTCGCCGTTGTAATACCAGCCACGGCAAATTCGACAACGAATGTCGAAGCACCGACAAGTAGAAACTATGCCGCTCTCGACCATTCGCAGTCATCACCGCCTACGTTGTCCTCGAACTGTTGGAAATTAGACGACTGCGGCGGCCGCGGGGGGGAGCTGTGAAACCTTGCGTGCAATGTATCCCAATCCAGCACGAGTGCGCCGCCCGTTGCTTGGTGCTGCTTTTCCCAATCCATCAAGTGTTGGAAGCAGGCGTGGTCGATGTAGCTCAAGCCTTTCAAGTCGATGTGCAGGACTGTACCCGACGGCACTGCTTCCAATGCCGCCGCCAACTTCGGCAGACGGATGAAGGTCGCCGAACCTTCCAGCACTAGCGTTCTACGATCACCGTCCGGGTCGCAGCGATGGGAAATTGAAAGCCTGGAAAACGTATAAATTAACTTTATGATAGAGAATCCGATTCCAACTAATACCCCTGTGAGCAAGTCCAGCGTCACCACAGCACAGGCCGTGACGACACAGATGATTCCCTCACTCCGACTTTCTTGCCACAACGCTCGAATCGCACGAATCCCTAGCAGTTTGACGCCGGTTAACACGAGTAGTGCGGCAAGAGCGGACGTAGGCAACATTCGAAGCAATTGGGGAAACAAGAGAGCAAATATCAGCAGCCATGCACCGTGAAACACTGCTGACCAACGGGTTCGAGCACCTGCATCAACATTGGCCGAACTGCGAACAATTACTCCTGCCATTGGCAACGCACCCATTAGTCCGCAGATAGCGTTGCCGACACCCTGAGCCGCTAACTCGCGGTCATAACGGGTCCGAGGGCCTTGATGCATTCGATCGACGGCGGCGGCAGTCAAAAGTGTTTGTGCACTCGTGACGAAGGCGACTATCAGTGCAACCTTCCAAACCGATGGACTAGTGAGAATCTCTGGGAGCGAACCAAAATTAACCCATTTGACAGCCGCTCCCAAACTGTCAAACTCGACCCTCTCAATGGGTAGCGCCAGGAAGGCGGAAACAGCCGTTACAACAACGATCGACACGATGACAGCCGGTACCGCCCTGAGTTTTTCCGGAACGATCCTCTTCCAGAACACCAGAATGAGCAGCGTGGCGGCACCAACGAGGGCAGCAGAAAGGTGCCCCGGGTGCCCATCGTGGCCGACGAAAACATGCGTCAGAGCCCGTGGAATGTTCACGAAGTTCACCAATGGATTTCGGTCGGGAGCATCGTCCAACGCGACATGGAACTGCTGGGAGAAAATGACGGCCCCTATTCCCGCCAGCATGCCAAGTATGACAGCGGGTGACACGGCTCGAAACCACTGTCCGAGCCGCAGGAGTCCAGCGGCGAATTGAATCAATCCAGCCAGAAATACAACGACTCCTAACATCCCGATACCCTGTTTCTCGACAATGTCGAGCAGGATAACAATGAGCCCCGCCGCGGGCCCGCTCACCTGCAATGGGCTGCCGGCAATCAATCCTACCAGAATTCCGCCGATGATGCCGGTGATCAGACCGACTTCCGCTGGAACACCGCAGGCCTTGGCAATAGCCAGGCACAACGGTAGGGCAACCATAAAGACCACCAATGAAGATGGAATGTCGCTCTTAAGTACCTCGAACCATTTCGGAGGCTTAGCGACTCGCGAAGCCTTCGGCGATCCCATGTTTTCGGGCGACCGTGAACTCGTTTCAGAATCAGGCCGGTCCGCGTGGACAACCGGCGTCTCCGCTAACGGCGCGAAGGCTTTGCTTGCTTGATCGTAGGCGAGCACGTCTCCTGTTTCGAATCGCAAGACCCAGGCGTGCAGATGAAGGGTGCCGGCAGTCAAAGCAGCAGCGACCGCTGGATGTTTCGCCAGGTTTTCGACCTGTAAGAGTACGTTCCGCTCGACTGCTTTGTTCCACAAGGCAACTCCTTCTATACTGGGGTGTTCCCTCCGGATCGTCTCGCTAGTCTCAGCGACTCGGGCTAGCCACTCGTTCGTCTTGCACAGATTGACTGCTTTTTCCGGGTGCAGGATTGCACGAACTGAACCGCAATCATAATGCCCGCAGATAATGATGTCAGTCACACCAAGTGCGGAAACGGCGTATTCGATCGTAGCCATTTCACCGATCGGACCATCGCACGGATGAACCAAATTGACCGCATTCCGTGTAACGAATAAGTTCCCTGGATCAGCCTGCATAAAGATATCGGGAAGGACGTGGGAGTCCGAGCACGTAATCAGAAACGCTTGTGGTTTTTGGCTCTGGGCGCTCCGCTCGTATTGTTCACGTCGTTCCCACAAGACATGGTTCTGGAAATGTTTCAGCCCCTCAATTAGTTTCTTCATGTGAACATCCTGTTCCTTCGCCAAGATTGGGCAGAGGCAGACAGGCTGTGACTGCCCCGACTTAGTCCGGTTTGACTCGATCCGTGACCTAGAGGACTCTAAGGGACCGATGTATGTCAAGAGTGAGTAATAACCGACGACGTAACTTATACGACGGTCACAATTTACCAATGAGTGTCCCATCTCGTGAACGCGCGTGACTAAACCGTTGTCAATGCGAGATGATTCGTATGAGATGGGGAAGCTTCACCGTCGAGTAGTACAGGACGATGGGCATCACCCAGACAACCTCAACAAAGTAGGATGCAGAGCACATGAAGACGGTCCCTAAGGGACAACACCGGTGCATCGGAAATTAGCTGCGCGATATTGGATGAGCCAATATACTGGTAGCAAAGATTGGCACCGACCATCGGCAAAACAGGATTTTCCTGGGAATCTCGATGGGTCTGTTGAATGCGCGTTGCCGGAAATGCTGTGAACTCATCACGAGATTCGCACGGGCACTTGGGCTGAGAGGGTAGACCACCACCCGATGGTAACTTCTTAACCGGAATCGGGCAGCATGGCTCGTAATCTAAGTCACCGATCGATGCTTGCGAAGCTACCCCAAGAAATAATGACGAGAAGGGTTGAAAATGGAACGGGCAGGGTAACACCCCAACCGCTGTCGAGAAGATAAGAATAGTAATCAACCCGATCCGCTGCATATGCATCTACCCTTCTGTGAAGACGAAAATGAAGTCAATATATGCACATTAAATATTCAAGGCTATCATTTCATCGGTTGGATGGAAAGTGGGGGTTGAGTCTAAATTTGGCATTCTCGAGATTATCGTGTGCATACAACATTTTCCTTGCAAAAGCAAAAAACGCCGGGGCAACATTTAAGCAATCTGGCGGAATGGAAAGCCCACGGAAACGGCGCAAAATATTATTCTGGTGGGAACGAACTTTAGAGTAGAGTCACTCACGTAAGGTTGAGGGCAAGGTTAACTCAATTTATCCATCACCACAATTTCTCCTTTCTGAAGAAGAACAAACAGTAGTGTTGCACGTCGACATTGCTCTGTTAGCTTTATTGTCCGCTCAAAGCCTGTCCGCGGTTGCTGGTGCCACCCACGCCTTGTGAGATGTCCTGAACACTGTTTAAACCACCAGAGAGGACCATGCCGTTCACGCGGACTTCGGACTGTCGCAGGTTGATCAGCGAGTTGACATAGTTGATGTTGGTTTCGAAGTACGTGCGACGTGCGGTTAAGACACGCAGGAAGTCAAACTGCTGGCTTTCGTAACCCTGGGTGGTGAGATCGAGGTTTTTCTGAGCGAGGGGCAGGATGTCTTCCCGATAACGTTCGACCTGTTTCAGCGATTTCTTGTAGTCGCGGTAAGCCTTGGAGAGTTCGACTTTGAGAGAGAGCTGCAGACGTTCAACTTCTTTGACAGAGCGGTTGTATTCGGAGTTGGCTGTTGCAATATTCCCCTGGTTGCGGTTGAAGATTGGAATGGGGAGGGCGATCTGGACGTTTGCGATATCAGAGCCGGTGGCGTTGTCATGAGCGGCACCGATCTGGGCGAGGAGGTTCGGCATGGCCTGAACTTCCTGACGGGAGATCTGAGCGCGGGCCCGATTGACGCGTGCACAAGCTGCCTGGATTTCCGGGCTGTTGGCGACGAGATTGTTGTAGGCTTCGTCCCAGTTCCATTTCACGGAGTTAACGTCGAGTTCTCCGGTGAAATTATAGTGAGACAGGTCGGGCGTACCGACGAGACTTGCCAGCTGCTGCTTGGCAGATTCAAGATCGTACTCGGCGTTCTGACGGAGGATACGGACTTCTCCCAACTGGACTTCGGCCTGCAGAATATCAGGCTGGGCAGCCTGTCCTGATTTATAGAGCGACTGAGCAATTTCGACACCGGCTTCCGCGACTTTCTCCAATTTCAAAGTGATTTCCTGCCGCTTCTGGGCACCGAGGGTGGCGTAGAACTGCGACTTGACATCGTTGCTGACGCGAAATCGCTGCGCTTCCAGTTCCCAGGAGAGCGATTGAACATCGTGGTGGGCGACATCCTGGTTGAGTTGCAGTTTGTTGCCGCGAACGTAGGTCTGGCTGAAAAAGGCTCCCTGCTGACCGGCTCTGCCATCATTTCCAATTTCGTTACCGGAATAACCAAAGACGGGGTTGGGACGCAGACCGACCTGGGTTTTGATCCCTTCGGCTTTATAGACGACCGCGGTGGCTTCCGCGAGTGTGGGGTTTGATTCCATCGCCATCTGCAATAGGCTGTCTAGATCGAGAGTCATGGCGATCAGATCCGGTTCTGCCGGAGTCTTGTCTCCTGATCCCGTTGTAGGGGCAGGGGGGATTGTTGTGCTTTTGGGTTCGAAACCGGTTTGCAGGAGTGGATCGTCGTCGCTGGAAATGTCGTCGAGCGAAATGACGATGTCCTTTTCAGTCTGTTGAGATCTGAGGTTGTCGGCGACTTCTGTACGGGAAGCATCAGCTGGCTGATTTGACTTTGAGACATTCTTTCTAACCATCTTTTTGAGCGATTTGGGAGCGTCTTCCTGCTGGGCAACATCCATTTTGGCAGGAGTTTTGTGATCAGTGACCTGCGTCTCGCCGAAATGGGCGCAGGACACTAAGCAAGAGCATGGCAGTACCATGCAGAACCGGATCAGTCGTGAACGAATCATGGTAGATTCCTTACATCATCAATAATATGTAGATTTGAGAGATATCAGAGACACTAACGGAATTGTGTCATGATTTATATGAGTAGTTTCCTCAGATCCGCGATGATGGAGCGTCGTTTGTAGAAATTGTCGATTGTGAGCCAGCTATTCTGAATCTCGTAATGCTCATCGCTAACGTTTGCAATATCGTGTGAACAAACATAATTCTGCTTCAACTGTCGGTATGTTTTGTTGGGAATCAGCACCAGAATTCGTTCCACACTGCATACGCAAAACGGACAGTTTGGCTCTGGGTTTTGATGAACAGGTTCCACCACCGAATCTACATGGCAGTGTTGATGACAAATTTGAGTTGATATCGTATGCATGTCAGAATGACAACAGTGGGTATCACAGGGAATGGTTGTCTGCGCGAGAGTCGTAATCGCGAAGCTGAGGCAGATCCAATTGTTATACCACCATCTCATCCTGAGATCCCGATAGAAAGAGAATACACAATCTCTTTAATAGATCGGTTCTTCGTATCATGCATGATAAATCAATTTTTCCGTTTCGGTCTACGGTTTGGATTTCGAAGGCCGCGCGATTGGAATAATCCGTGCAACCGGCGCAATTTATGATGTGGTCAGTACACTTACCGTTATTTCTTGTGGCAGAAAGGCGACAAATATGGCTCCCGTCGCTGAGTGGAACGAGGTTGCCCCAACACGCGGCAGTCCCGGCGTTCTGAAAGGATCTCAGGCCCCAAAATATTACGAACATAACTCACAGCCTGACATCGCTTGGCCGGGCTCAAAAGTTTCCCGAAGTGGCTTCCTTCAAGATCGCCTTATCCAGTTCCGCATCTGCCAGCATCTGCCAGCAGCTGCCTTAAGCGTGCATTTTCCTTTTCCAGGTCTTTGAGCGTTTGTCCTGGTCGGTACGGATTCCACCGTATTCCTTACGCCAGCGATAATAAGTTTGATCAGTGATTCCCAGTTGTTTGCAGACCAGGCCAATCGTCTTGCCACGAGCCAGTTCGACTTCCGCTTCACAAAGCTTCTGAATAATCTGCTCAACAGTAAAGCGTTTTTTCGGCATTGCTCATTCTCCCAAAACTATGTCCAAAATCGATATGTTACCACATTTTAGGTGGACGCGGTTAAGGGGGCCAAGTCTATTCAGTATACGCATTATCGGTCGGTTTTCCCAGCCGACTGAAATCCAGAGTTACTTTATTGAAGTAAGCCCACCAGTCCAAACTCTTTGAAATGAACTCGGGCCCATTAAACCGGATAGCCAAATAAAATGTTGGAACTTTGTAGTCTATGGAACAGCACGTAAACTGGTTATCATTGCCTGGCTGATGCTCAAGAACAATGAGCCTTACGTTAATATTCAGGCTGCGTGCCACTTCAGCAGTGTTGAAGCCTTGCTTGGTGACCATTTTGATGGCTTCAAGTATGAACTCATTTGTAAATAACCGCCGTGTAATTTCGGGTTTAGATTTTGACTTCAACAGCTACTTGTTCATGTTGTTCATCGTCAGAATAGTTTACACTCTAGTTAGAGCGCCCACTATTCCCGGGGAGTTCACAACATTCTCTAAAAGCCTACGCGATCTTACCCAAGACAATTCATATTGAACACTGGTGGATGAAGTCCAGTCACCTAACAACCAAATCAAATATCATCGTCGAGTTTGCTATGTTCCGAAACTTCCTTGGCGGCTTGATTCCAAACGACATCCCAGTTTCTATAGAAGACTGAATTATAATTCGAAAGGCAAAACCTAATGAATCTCAAAATGCAATCCATCAAATTCGGCCAGGGTGAAGGACGCAGGATATCGACGAACAAGCAATATCGGATACTATCAGCCTGATTAAACGATTGGTGAATCAACGTATCATCGAAAATGAACAATCGACAATCCCGCCAGTAATTTGTGTGACGCCCCACCTCGATATAAGATGCTCCTTGCGGCACCGGACCAAAATTCAACAGCACTCGATACGTCAACCGTAGCGGACCAAAATGTCGAGAGGTCGATTCGTGTCCCCGAAAAGCAGATACGCCGATTGTACGGATGAACTTAAACGTTTGACAAAAAGCTGGGACGTCATCAATCATTTCGCTGTTTACCCCATACCACTTATAGAACAGCATCAGGCGCTTATGATCCTTCATTTGAGCGTTTGCGCGTTTGCATAGGTCAGCTTCATTGATTGCGTTAGCCAAATCATTCAGCTCTTGCTGATACTCCAGTGGAAGTTCGTTAAGTCGGTATACTCCTTTGTTCCAATACGGAAACGACAATAGATCAAAGAGCAAATTCATTGGCGACAGCATCCAAGTGAGGACACCATTACCGAAAAAATAGCGGGCAAAAGTGTTAGGGCTACGATCCGAATTTCTAATTACATCTAGCAGACCACAAATGATATAGAAAAGTGTAATCCAAGGAAGAAAATAGATTGCCAGCACAAGAGGAAGTCCCCGCTTCGCAACAGTTATGAGTTTCAATTTCTTCATATTGACTGCATCACTCCGATTGTGTCGAAATATTATTAAAGATAGTACTTCAGGTGGCATGCTCCCCTTAACTTGATCCATTTGTTGTGAGAGTTTCCAATAGACTTTTTCTAAGGAGACGATCATGACGAAACGACGCAGTATTCTAAATCACAGCTGCCATTCTATTGGAGATAGCGTAATCATCGTTCACACCTTGGCATGCTTCAGTAACAGAATAGTTGAGACTACAAGGAAAATTATGACGGCAGTCAACAAAAATGCGTTCCAGGGATTGGGATACCAAATCAAATCAATAATGTATGGGATAAACCTGAGTCCGACTAAGAAAAGAATCAGTATTGTATAACCCCACCGTTCCCTTGGCGTTAACTTCCGACGTTGAATCGGCTTCATGTGATTTCGTTTTCGTTTTCGTTTTTTCCGTTTGCTCATTAGTCTACAAATCGGTGTTGAGTTCTCCGCTTTTGATTTGTTGTTGTGTCACTCTCGTTTGGATTCTCCTGATCAACAAAATTAAGAGGTGGTGGAAGTCACGCATTTCACATTAATCAGACAAAAGATCTATGCGAATCTTGATCATTTTCAAAACTTTCTACCTGTCGTTGGCTTGTTATGCTGCCAGATCGGGATGTTGTGCGTATGGTGTATCTCGTGAGATTGCTCAGAAACGGATGTCTCAGCTGGAAACCAACGTTCTTGGTAGTACAAGTGATGTGCTGATTGGAAAAAACTAATCGCATCCCTGCGAAGCCTGGTATTCCTTTCCTGTTGTTGAGTTAGAGAGTATGTCTCGGTGTCTAAGCGAAATAACTCATACTTCTTCTGGCTACTAAGGACCAGCATCTGTTGATTACTTTGAAGGAGTGCCAAGTCATGATTGTGTTGCATCAACGCATAACCGGATGACGGAGCTATGCTTAGAGCATCGCGTCCGAAAAAGACGGATCGATACGTCCCACCGAGTTGTCCCATAATTGTTGGTGTAATATCAAGAGATGAAGCTAACGTCGAGCATCGTATTCCCCCACCATTACCACTTGGCAAAATCATAAGAACTGGAATTCGATATGACTTCATCGGGAACAATTGGCTTCCGTACACACGGGCACCGTGATCTCCCATCACAACGAATAATGTGTTCTTATAGAATTCATGTAATTTTGCTTTCTGAAAGAAATTCCCTAATGCCCAATCTGAGTACTTCACCGCATGTGTCCTGTTTTTCGCTTCGGAGGGCAAATCGATTCGACCACTGGGATATGTGAATGGTTGATGATTCGAATTGGTGAGAACAACCATAAAAAAGGGATTATTGCGTTTGCTCAGATCATCACATTCAATAAGTGATCGGTTGAAGATGTCTTCATCACAGGCCCCCCAAGCCGTTGTAAAGGTAGGGGCTTCATAGTCTTTCAGTTCAATAAACCTCTCAAATCCATTGGACATCATGAATGAGCGCATTCCATCGAAGATTCCATGTCCACCTTCAATAAACACCCTATTATATCCACGTGCTGCTAGTACATGAGCCAGAGTGTAGACATTATCTGAGTGGTCACGTTTCAAGATGGATTCTGTAGGAATCGGGGGCATTGAAGTTAGAACAGCCTCTAGTGCACGAGCCGTCCTGTTACCTGTGGCGTAGAAATTATCGAACAAGATACCTTCAGCAGATAGTTTGTCAAAGAAAGGAGTGAGCCCGCGATCATCGCCCAAAATACCTACGAAATCAGAGCCCAAACTCTCTTCAAGAATCACAACGACATTCCAATCACGTTGAATTCTGTGCACAGTTACTGTTCGGTCTACCGGATTAAGTGAAAATTCGTGTCGATGGTCGTTTGAAGTAATGATGCGCTGCTGAACACGCTGATTGGCTTCTTCTCGATCGATGGTAAGGTAGAACTCATCATAATCGAAACCACACGACCAGGCATAGAACACAAAACTGTAAAGCCCATTTCCGGAGCACTGGTTAACAATCCGGTTTTGAGAATATTTGGTACTACTCATACTTATTGTAGACCACAGGATACTGATCGTGAAAACGACCATAAAGAATATTCCATATCGACGACTCTTCGGAATGGGTATGTCGACTACATTCTGTGCTCGCTTTCGGATAATCACAAACAGGCTACCAGCAGTGATGAAGATGCCGAAGAACAATAATACGATGGGATATGATTCCCAAATATTGCCGAACACTTCATGTGGATAAACCAAATACTCAAAAGCGATGTAATTTAGACGTGATTGAAATTCATCAAAAAACAGGAATTCTGCAACGCATAGAAAGGGAATGAACAAAACTGTAAACAGTATTTCAAAGTGAAGAAACGTACGATTCAAACGACTAACTGAAGGTGTTTTATAAAAGAATGTATGACGAATGATTTGAGGCATCACATAGAGGAAAGTCACAAGTAAATCAAACCGTAATCCAATAATGCTTAATTGAATTAATTCGTGTGTCGCTACGGAATTCCAATCAACATATGTAAAAACTAGAATAACCCTTAACAGTGTGAATAGGACCAGAACCATGGCAATGAATTCCAGCGTAATGCGATACTGTCCCAACCAGAGTGACCAGGAATATGTCAGTTTTTTAATTAATCCCTCTCCTGACTGTGGCTTGTTGTTGTCCGCAGTCATAACGACAACCTTGCTGTTTGGGCATATCTCACGCAATTCATTGGTCGGATTTATCTGAAAAGTCATGAATCACTCATCCTTGATTTTTGTGAATTTATTTCCATTTCAGTAAGAATGTTTAGTGTTGCAAATGACTTGTTGTCATCAGTCTCGATCGTCGAAATCTCGTTCTTGTTGGCTACACATTGGAGTACCACAAGTGTTAGGTCATCGCTCAGGGTGGACTCACCTCGCCACTCGATTAGGATTTCAATAATCCGCATCACAGTGCTCTGAAGTGAAAGTACACTGCAGCGTGAAAACCATGCCGTTAGTCGTTCCTGGCCAAAGAGTTCTCCGTTCGGATTGCGTGTTTCGGTCACCCCATCACTGAAGAGTAGAATTCGGTCTCCGGTTGACAGAAAAGTAGTTTGCCGGTCCCAAACAGTACCAGCGTCCAACCCCATTAGCATTCCAGTGCTTTTTAATGAATCGAGACGTCCTGATTTTTCGAGCATTATTCCAGGAAGATGGCCTGCACTTGCCCACGAGAATTCATTGGTATCCGGTTTCCAACGAGCGAGAAACATCGATGCAAAGTTACCTGGCAACATCGTGGCAGCAAATCGTTGATTAACTTCTTGGAGTAGACTTTCAGGTTCGTATGGTGGCAGTTCAGAAGCGGCCATTAGCAGTGATTTGAGCATGGCCGCCCCCATTGCTGCCGGAACACCATGTCCAATAACGTCTGCCACGCAAATCAACCATGAACCGTCTGCCAACGGTAAAAAGTCGTAGTAATCACCTGCGACAGTATCAGCAGGTTCAAACACACATGCCGTCACTAGACCTGGGATCTGAATACCATTTGGAAGCAGATGCTGCTGGATATTTCTTGCCTTTTCCATTTGATGTCGACGTTCGCGGTCGTTTTCATACAACGTCTGGCTCATAGAATTAATGGCAGACGACAACTGATTCATCTCACAACTATTGAATGACGGAACTTCCGCTTCAAGATCTCCAGCCGAAATTTTTTCGACGGTCTTTAACAGTTGATTCAGTGGAGCCCCGATAATCTGCAACAGAACTACGTTGACGACAGTGGTTGCCAACAGACCTAATATTCCCAGGATGGAAAGCTGTATCAGGACCTTGCGACGAATAGCACGACGCACATTTTCTCGATTCTCGGAAACGAACACACTGATATTGTCTCCCGTATGATGTCCAACAATCAGCCCGAGCATATCAAGGTTATTCCACTTTATGCTCTGTGCTGTATTGGAATCAATTGCTGAAAAGATTTCTGTTGTTTTCGGTGAGTGTGGATTTGTCTGAAGTACTTTTCCGTTCAGCCGAACTATAATTTGATGACCGGGAGACGTGGAACTCCGCATCTGTTGACAGACGCAGTTGATATAACTTTGAACGTAACGAATACCATGGTCATGAATCAAATGTATGGCTGCTGCGTGAATAGCAATTGCTTCATCGTTCAGACCAGAACGCTTTTCCGTAACAACTTCTTCCATTTCGCGTTCATACTGCCATAAAAGTAATACCGCAAGGGCCGCACCAAGTGTCACATTCACTGCCAGTAGTAGCTGAAAGCGAATCGTTCGTAGATTTTTCCTGCTTGGTGGCTTGTTTATGAAAGACGGTAACATAATAGTTTCTTTCTTCAGATAGATTATTGATCATTCATTCTTCTTCACACGAGGACCTATTTGTCACATCACACAAGATTCAATTAGGATTCCCTCAAACATTACTCAAATTAGACAGCATTCCTAAGGCTGATATCTCCAAAAGTGCGCAGTCCTCTGAACTAGCAACGGGACTATAATTGTCTGACCTCAACTAGCTTACTTTTGGTCACCGATTGATTCCGTAACCTAGAATCATGTAGCTTGTGAATTTATATTTGTTAATCGGTCCCAGAGTGATTCCATAATTTGATGAACGATCATTGGTTCTTCCGCCAGATTCTCTGGCTACCATACCTATCCTCCCAGTGAGTGTCATGAAAATGCTTTTGAACACCCAATGCTCTAGGCCACCACAAAAAAAACATTTTCTCTATAGCGGACGGCATGGAAACTGTAATCCTAATGACCGCCCGCTACTAAAACCGAGTTATCTTGAATTTGATTGTTAAAACTAATTTGTTGTAGTAGTCCTTTTGAATACTAATGTTTGTGATCGTGACTTCCATGATCAGGTTCGATCTTTCCGGAATATGATTTCCCAGCAATTCGTAGAGCGAGGCGTGCATCCGCATCCTTGGCATGAAGATCTTCATTGAGTTCTTTGTCATTCGATACGAATCGTGACGATTGTCCCTCGGGATCTCCCTTGTCAGGCAAAGCAGTCAACTTGAATTGTTCCCCGCGCCCATCGTGTTTGAGATTGATCAAAATCTCTTTGGAGTCGATGGGAACAACATTTTTTGCGGTACCGTCGAGGATGTAGATTGTGACAGTACTATTCTTCTCATCGTGAATGAATTCGGCGTGGTATTCTTCTTTACCTAACTCGATAAGATGGCCATGGTGTGGGCCGTCACTCGGATGGTCGTGGGCATCAGTCTCAACTGTGGCCGGAGGTAAGTCGGGAACATCTGGATTCTGTGATTTATTGGACTCTGATGAGCAGCCAGAGAAGATTATTGCTAAGAGCAAAAAGGCTGTACTTGAGATCAAATGGTTTCGTATTATCATGAGTTGTCGCCTTTATTAAAGTTAATAAGTTAGAAAAAGCGGGTTCAGAGAAGAGAGTCAGTGACGGATTTTTTAATTTTCACCGCCCTCATAATTCCAAAGCGTATTCTAGTCTCTTGTTATAGGTACGTTTCAGTGCACGTACTTTGTCTCAAATCCACTCGTCTCGAGCCACTTGTCTCAATGGCGAGCAGAATCATGAGTTTTAAGAGTGATCTCTTGCCATTTGGACAACGATAGGTTACATCGAGGACTGCCATGGTCGTACTTCTAAACTTCACAACCGAGTTTTTTCACTGCCTTAATGTGAATGTTAGCCTTCTGGCCATCGTCAAAATGAATCGTCTTCCATTTCTGCAGACGGTAACCAACGATTTCTTTTTCCGCAGCCAATACAGAATTTGCAAACAGACTCGCAGCAATCACCATTGTGATGCCACCAAATAAGGTCTTCTTCAAATTCATCGTAAACATAGTCATTTTCCTTTCAGTTTTGATAGACTAGAAGTTGCTGGAAGTATCTATACATCCCAGTGAAAGTTTCAAATTAAGTGTCGACTTCGGTATCGACAGTTAAGATTTTAAAATATCATGTACAGGCTGTTGACTCTCCAATGATTCTTCCATAAGAGGGATTTCAGTCGTCGTAGATTCTACGATTCGTTCACCTGCCTTGCGTCCGAACGTCCAGAGTAAAGCCGGACGAATGAAGAATTCCAAAATAGTGCTGCTGATCAGCCCACCCAAAATTACAGTAGCAACCGGATAAAGAATTTCCTTGCCTGGTTCCCCGGCGGAGAGAGCAAGTGGTACTAATCCGATGCCTGAGGTCAGTGCCGTCATTAGCACTGGAGCCAGCCGTTCTTGGCCAGCACGAATGATCATTTCTTTCGACCAGGACTCGCCTTCGTAACGGACCAAGTGCAAATAGTGATTCAGTAGCAAAATTCCATTCCGCGATGCAATGCCTCCTAATGAAATGAAGCCTACCATGGCAGCAACTGTCAGGGTTTGCCCGGTGATTAATAGAGCGATTACCGATCCGATAAAGGCCATCGGTAGCGCCATCATCACTTGAAGAGAAAAATTTATCGAGCGAAACATTGTGTAGAGTACCATCAGAACTCCAAACATTGAGACACCGAATAAGATTCCAATAGTACGGCTCGCACTTTTCTCACTTTCGAACTGCCCACCGTATTCGACGAAATAGCCGGACGGCAACGACTCAATGACTGGCTTTTGAGCAAGTTGCATTTCTGCCACGACATCGACCAGTCCACGACCTGTAACGTTACACTGAATGACAATACGACGACGCACGAGTTCACGGTTAATTGTGTTCGGTCCGCTAGATTTATATAGTTTAGCTAATGACGACAGTGGGGTCGTTCCTCCATTCGGCAGATCAATCGACAGCCGCTTGAGTGCTTCCATGTCTTCTCGATATTTTTCATCCATGCGAACAAGTAGATCGAACGTTCGTTGACCAAGCAGGACACTACTCACGACTTCGCCGTTCATCGCCGTGGAGATGTATTCATTTACATACGATGGAGTAAGCCCATACAATTCAAGTTGGTCACGGTCAAGTTGGATGCGGAGTTGCGGAATCTCAACTTGTGGTTCGACGAGCAAATCTGTGACTCCCTCAATTTCGCGCATCACTGCAGCCATTTCCTGGGCCTTTTGTCGGAGGATGTTGAGATCATCTCCATAGATTTTAATACCAACCTGGGCCTTCACACCGGATATCATATGCGAGATAAGATGCGCTAGAGGCTGTTCAACCGTTGTCACGATTCCAGGTATATCCTCCATCGCGTGACGAATATCCTCGATTACGACTTCCCGACCTCGATCAGATTCTGGATCAAAACTGATAATCATTTCGGAGACATTGACGCCTTCAGCATGCTCGTCAAGTTCAGCCCGTCCGGTTCGTCTGGAGAAGGCCTCAACCCCCTCAATCTTCATCAAACGTTCATTTACGGATTTCGCAATCTCATTCGACTTTTTTAATGCTGTACCTGGTGGCAAAACCACATTCAGTTGTGCCACACCTTCATTAAACGGAGGAAGAAAGTCCCGTTCCAGACTCGCCAGTGCTACAAAAGCAACAGCTACACCAGACACGCCGAATAATAACATTATTTTTGCGTAGCGGAGACTTAGAGAAATTGCGCCACCAGCGGCCCATTTCAGAAATCTTAAAAGTGGTCCATCCTTTTCACTCTCCATCAGCTTCGCCCGTGAGAGCAACCAGTAGGACAAGACAGGCGTTAATGTCAGGGATACAAGTAAAGAAGATAGAATCGAAACAATATAAGCTACACCAAGCGGTGCAAAGAGCCTGCCTTCCATGCCTGACAGAGCGAATAGCGGAATAAACACCAGTACGACAATCATTGTTCCGAAAACAATGGAATTGCGGATTTCGACACTCGCCTGAAAGACGACAAGAAGCGGGGGCTTCGGATTCTCCGCATGACGATTTTCACGAAGTCGACGAAAAATATTTTCGACATCAACAATGGCATCGTCGACTAGTTCGCCAATCGCCACAGCTAACCCGCCAAGAGTCATTGTGTTGATGGAAAGCCCGAAAGCAGTGAAGACCAGAGCGGTAATGGCGAGCGAAAGTGGGATTGCGGTCAATGTAATGAACGTCGTTCGAAAATTCATCAGGAACAGAAACAGGATAATGACAACCAGAATGCCGCCGTCTCGGAGCGCCTCGATTACATTCTCAATGGCCCGATCAATGAAGGCCTTCTGCGAGTACAACTCCGGCTGAATACGGATATCGTCCGGCAGTGATGGTTTGAGTTCTTCAAGCGCCTTCATGACCTGATCGGTAACTTCACGCGTGTCTGCGGTGGGCTGCTTGTTTACGGTCAGGACAACAGCCGGACCACCAGAAAACTCACCGTTCTCGTTTCGAATATACGCCGAGCTATCACCACGTTTGACTTGTGGCCCTTCCATGACCTTGGCCACTTGCGAAAGTCGTACTGGTCGCCCCTCGCGCATTATTACCACAACTTTTTTTAAATCATCAATCGTTTGCACGCGTCCAATCGCTCGTACGAGAAATTCATTCGGCCCTTGATCATCAAGATAGCCACCCGTTGCATTCTCGTTACTCTCCGCGCAAGCCCTTTTAACGTCGTGGAGTGTGACACCATATTTCAGTAGCTTGTCGGGGTCAACGAGCACTTGATACTGCATCCGCCCTCCACCCATCGTGAATACCTGGGAAACACCAGGAATGGTGAGCAGTCTTTGTCGAACAACCCAGTCAGCAAGTGTTCGTACCTCCAACGGTGAAGTTTTCTCGTCTTCGCTCCACATACCAATCATGATAATCTGGCCCATGATCGATGAAATGGGGGCTAGTTGAGGTCTTACTCCTTCCGGCATGCGATCCTGCACGAGTTGCAACCGCTCCATTACGATCTGCCGGTCGTTGTAGATATTGGTACCCCAGTCGAATTCGACATAAATCACCGAGATACCGACGCCAGCAGAACTGCGAACTGCTTCGACTCCATTGGCACCATTGATAGCGGTTTCGAGTGGAAATGTGATAAGCGACTCGACTTCTTCGGGTGCCATTCCTGGCGCCTCAGTCATTACAACGACTCGTGGCCGGTTCAGATTTGGAAAAACATCTATATCCATTTGGAGTGTTTGCCATCCACCAAACCCCAGCAGAAATAATGAGAATACAACAACTAGTAAGCGCTGACGTAGAGCAAAGCGAATTATGGAATTTAACATTGTTAGGTCCTCTTAGTGGTTATGTCCGGCATGAGGATCAACGCCACCGCCAGCTTTGTTCTTTAGTGCCACCTGCATTTGATGCGCTCCAGAAAGCGCGATCGCATCACCCGAAAACAGCGAACCATCATTGGCAATAACCACCGAATATTGATCGCTGTATTCAACGTGAACTGGTACACGGTCGAAATGGTCTCCGTTCTCGAGAAATACGTAGAACTCCGCCCCTTCCTGTGCCACAGCATCAATCGGCAACACAATTTTATTTTTCCAGTGCTCTACAGGAACACGGAGTCGCAATCGTTGGCCCGGTTTATATTTCCAATCGATAAAGTAATGACCATCATTGGTTTTTTTATTTCGTTCAATTTCGTTTGTAAGCCCCACGTAGAAGTGCATTGCGCGAGAGGACGGGACTACTTGGTTCGCGACATAGACGAACTTCAATCCATTGATGATCTCTGAATGTAGTTGGTTATCTTCACGAACAGCTGATACAGCTGATTCATTGCGCGCTGCAGCATGTAGTTCGTTACTGTCTTGCTCAAACGCATTTCCTTTGATGTATAGTTCGCTAAAATCCGCAAGAATACACAAAGTCTGCCCCGATTGGACGGACTGCCCTTTAATAATTTGCAAGTCCTGTACCACAAATGAGGACGTTTGCTTCTTTGATTTCTGGTTGCTATCTTGTGAAATATCAGAGACTTGTCTAAGGAGAGGTTCAGGTAACTGTAATTCGTTACCCTGCCCACTAGCAGGAGCATACACTAAGAGTTCGCGAATTAATTTTCGCTTTGATTCAATTTGAGAAATTTGAGTCTCTGATAGTCCATGTAGTAAGAGAGCTTCTTTCTGTGCGCTTAATATGGCATTTAATTTTTGTCTTGCATATTCTCGTTCCAAAATTACCTTCCCAGCCACGATGCCAGATGTGATCTTCTCTAAACGAGCGATTTCACGGTTTTCAACTTCTAATTCACCTATTGTTTGTAAGAATTTTGTTTGAGCCTGGACGAGATCTTCATGTGTGAGACGAATTTTAAACATTAACATTCCAGAACGAATGGCTTCTCCTTCAATGATGTGTATCTGAGTTACGATACCAGTCATGGGAGCGGTAATATGGATTCGTGTCCGTCCAGGACGTTCAACGATCATCGCTGGAATGTTCAAGGTTCGTTCATAGGTCTGCAACGCGACTTCACCAACAATCAATCCAATATTACGCCGCGCCTGCTCAGAGAGCTCCAAAGACGTTGAGTCCTCATGCGCATGACTAGGATCACCGTGGTTGTGACCACTGTGGCCGATGTCTTCTCCCTGGCTACCAGCAAGATTTTCGCCTGATTGTTTATTGATTAGTGAGAATTTTTGCTTGACGAGTGGAAGCCAAGTGTCACGAACACCCCAGCAAATTCCCGATATGAGGAGTACAGCTATTAAGCCGTACCATTTGAGCGAAATATCGCTTAATTGAAATCGCATGATACTATCCCGCGCTATCAGCGCAACAGAACACCATTTAGGTGAAAAGATACTAGGAAAGAAGAACGGACTTAGGTGCCAAGTGACACGCAAATTGCGCAGAAGAACTGTGACCCGGTCAGTTTACAGTTGAGAAGAGGCGTAGACCGCCTAGACCAGCCAGACCTGTTTGCGCAAGCGCATACTGGTGGATATTGAGTTAACCGGAATATCTCGACGGTACTCAATGCGTGTGGTAGATACATTGATAGAAGTGACTATCGGTGCAACTTCAAGTGAAGTTGCTTTTACCAATGCAGTTAATTCAATAGGAGATGAGCTTACATATGTACAAGAGCTTTCCTCACATGGAATATGGTCGTGCTCGTGATTCTCTGGGTTATTGTGTGAGGAGTTGCTAGCTATTGTATCAGTGTGATTGTGCGAAACCCAAGCTGTTGCGTGCATAGACAAACAAAGTGAAGTAAGCTGAGAACTCTCTTTATGCTCATGGTGAGGTATGTCATTGTGTGCATGCGTATGATGATAGCAACAACCAAGCAATGCATGAAACACTATGGATAAAGCAGCTAAAGTGCTTAACATACTGTTTGCCATGATTCTTGGGTACCTTTGAAGATATGCTATATTTATTATTAATAACAAGCAAGTAATTATTGCATATTGACAGTTTTAGGTCAATCTCTAAATTTATTTATAATATAATTACAGCTAGAAGTAAATGTGTTGTTGATCTTGCCCCCAACCTTGTACCAGTTGGAATGTTAGAAATCCAAGTTTTAATCATCCCTGGCGCGCCAGGGATGATTTTTTCGCAGTGCGTCAGGCATGACGCGCAGCGTCACGACCTGACGCTGTCAACCGGTAAGCGAAAGCGATCCGGGAAGTGACTTGTCGGGTGTAAGTCCCGATGGAGGCCTTGATGACAGGAACTCTTAGCCGAACTGCAAGGGTGTCCACCGCGAGGTGGAATCTGAAGGAAGCAGCAGGCAAACTCCTGGCCCGAGGAACACGAATCACATATGAGGCGCCGGTTGGATGGGCGAGAGGGCTGTAAGACTCGAAGCCCGATGTCATCTGGATCGAATCGGCGTATATGTGGCGGGTATATGGGAGGAAAGTCACGCGTCTTACCCTGAGAGATCTGAAACGGTGCCGTCTGGCTAGTGCCTCTGCAAGGAGTCGCGATGCCGTTTCAGAAGTCAGCCGAGGCCATAGTAGCGCTGTATTGAGTGGCGTGAAGGGCCGAACCTTTTAACCTGTTTGATGCAGAAATTTCGATGTCCGATAACAGACGCAGACCGAAGGCTGAGATGCCTGAGCAACGATCGAGAGCAGGCGGCGGAACCGCCCAGGGTAAGTCGTCTGCGCGTCAAACGGACTCGGCAAGGACTGATCCCATCAGACTACCAGCGTTCTTTACTTTAGAGGAGGTACTCAGTCGAGAAAACATGTTGACTGCTTACCGGCGTGTGGTTCGTAATCAGGGAGCCCCCGGCGTCGACGGTGTGACCGTTGATCAACTGTGGGATCGCTGTTGCCAGCGCTGGGAAGCGATTCGGGAGGAACTGCTCAGCGGAACTTATCGTCCTGATCCCGTTCGGAAGGTGGAAATCCCCAAACCGGGAGGGAAAGGGATGCGGATGCTGGGCATACCAACGGTCATGGACCGACTGATCCAACAGGCACTGTTGCAGGTGCTAACGCGGTTATATGATCCCACGTTCTCGGAAAGCAGCTTCGGCTTCCGTCCGGGTCGTAGCGCCCATCAGGCGCTGGATCGAGCCAAAGCGCACATTGCAGCCGGCCAACGTTGGGTTGTCGACCTGGATCTGGAAAAGTTCTTTGACCGCGTGAACCATGATGTACTGATGGGACGTCTGGCACAACGGATCAAGGATCGACGCATCCTGAAACTGATTCGAGCCTATTTACAGGCAGGGATCATGGAAGGGGGCGTCGTCAGCCCACGCAGCGAAGGAACCCCCGATAACTCCACCGGGGTCTGATTTCCCAGTGAGCTGTGCGGGCGGTTTTCGTTGTAGTCCAGCCGCCACTGGTCAACTTGTTCCTGAGCGTCTGTCAGGCTTAAAAACCAATGCTGGTTTAAACATTCCTGACGAACCCGCCCGTTGAACGATTCAATATACGCATTATCGGTCGGTTTTCCCAGCCGACTGAAATCCAGAGTAACGTTGTTGAAGTAAGCCCATCAGTCCAAACTCTTTGAAATGAACTCGGGCCCGTTATCCACACGGATTGACTGAGGACAGTCTCGAGCCGCTTTGACGCGATCCAGAGCTGCCACCACATCATCTCCAGTCAGCCGTGTTCCCACCTGAATGGCCAGACTCTCACGACTAGTGTAGTGATTTAAAATTGTGGGAACTTATTTGGTAGAGTTGTCGTCTGATTTTCCAGATAAGGAGAATTGAGACGTGCGTATTGCAATTGCTGTCACATTGACAGCTGCAGAACGAATATTGCTGACTACGTGGTCGCGGGGGCGGAGCACGCCAGCCCGACTGGTACTGCGAGCCAAGATGATTCTCGCGGCAGCTCAAGGTCGCGAGAATAAAGACATTGCAGTGGAACTCGGTTGTACCAGGCGAACTGTCGGTACGTGGCAAAATCGATTTGCCGAGAAACGAATGGTGGGGATTGAAGCAGACGCCCCCCGAGTTGGACCTGCATTTAATTGTGGACAACTACGCCATTCACAAGCACCCCAAGGTGCAGAACTGGCTGAAGCGTCACAAGCGATTTTACATTCACTTCACACCGACAAGCAGTTTGTGGCTGAACGTCATCGAACGCTGGTTCCGCGACATTACCCAGGACCGTATCCGGAATGGCGTGTTCAAAAGCGTCTCGCAACTGGAGCAGGCGATATGATCGGAAGATCTACAAACATCGCAACCAGATCGAACGGTTCTTAGGGAGAATCAAACGCTGTCGACGTGTGGCCACTCGCTACGAGGAAAAAGCCACCAACTTCGCCGGCTTTATCTGACTGTCAGCATTCGTTACAGATATCATCCGAATGTCCGTACTATCTAGGGCTGCGGTCGTTTCGTGCTTTACCCAGGATGGCGGTACAAGACCGTTGTCGCGGTACCAAGTCGAAGTATCACGTCGCAGCGCGGCAACCATAGTGGGCAGCGTTTCACGCAATGAACGGCTAGGTTGCCAGCCCAGTGCATCGCTCGCACGGGTGATGACAAGCGCATAGTGATCGTCCGCCAAGTCAACCATCCACGGCTTGATGAAAGGCTCCTCCGCGAACGGCATGTGATCTTGAAATCACGCACCCGTCTTGGCAACCGACTTCGGGATCACGGTCGTTTCCCAAGGCTCACCATGAATCAATCGTCCGAATTCTGACTGCGATTCCGTGCAACCGAGCGTTTTCGGTTCTCCGATAAGAAACACTGATTCATCTGATAATTACTCGCGACGGTCGATGCATCGGTAGACGGCGTCGACGACGTCGTCTAAATGAACGAATGCTTGACCGCGGGATGGATCTCCTGGATAGACTCGACTTGTCAACTTCCGCTTGTAGATCCGCGCTATCTGATTTGCCAAGGGAATTGAATGGCAATCGTCGTCATAGACACCGGCGATTCTGAGATTGATAGACTTGATCGCACACCGATTCTTAGAAATGACCTGCTCGGTAGCGACCTTCGACTTGGGATAGTCCCACTTGGGATCAAGCGGCCAATCTTCATCGATCCGCTCGCCCGGCTCGCAGGGAGCATGAACCAACATCGTGCTGGAGAAGATGAATTGGTCCACTTCAAACTCACGCAATGCACGAAGCAGTCTCTCCGTTCCGCGAACTGTGACTTCTTCATACTTCGGACTCGGATCTCCCGAGAAGTCGTAGTACGCAGCATAGTATTAGTGTACGACCGACGCAATTTTTGTTCCGTATCCTTCACGAACGCGATGTATTCCTGCGTCGATACTCTCATCGTTCGTCAGGTCAACACAGACGTATTCCGCCTCCGTCGGCGGATGCGGATCACCTGCACGGTCAAATCCGATCACCTGGAAACGCTCAGCAAGCCGCTTAACCGTCGCCGATCCAAGCCGCCCGCTACTTCCCGTGATTAAGATGATCTCTTTCTTAGTTTTCATCACAGTTTTTCCGGTTTAGAATAGTCACTAATTAGCCACTTCGCCCGCCAAAGAGAGTCCGCACAGTCTTTCGGCCACCCAAGGACGGTATGTAAACAAACGCACTGCCAACTCGTCGCTACACTGCTGCGGTGAAAAGTGGCAGTGGTGCTTTGCCTGACGCGACACGGCTACTGTGTTTTTGTCTTGCCATTCGGCTCCTTCGTATTTTTCTTCATCTTTCCTTTCATCATGCCTTCCATCTTCTTCTTGCACATGGGGCACATCATGCCAGATTCACTATCGTCCATCTTCTTGGCTCTCATCATTGCGATCTCCATCATTGACATTGCCTTGCCAGACGACTTGCCAAGCATTGACCGCTGATCTTCGGTTAACACTTCCGCTGCCTTACTCTGAGCTTCCTGGGTAATAGCTCTCAGTTTCTGCTGTTGCTCATCTGTCAATTTCAACTCACTCGCTCTAGCCATCAGCAACGGCGGACTGTCAGCGGTCAAACTGATTCCCTTCAGGCCAGTCATCATGGGGCATTCCATCGACATTTTCTTGTCGTTCTGGCCACCTGCTTTCGAGTTGTTCTGCCCAAGTGCAGGCGATTGCAACGAGACAGCAAGCAGTGAGAGGAGAATGCCTCCAGCGCCTGCACAGATGCTGAACCGTGATCGAAAAATAGTATTGGTCTTCATAGCGTTTTTCCTTGTTCATGGGAGATAACGAAACTCCGCGCGTCGACGCAGAGCAAACTTCAGAATCAGTCGATGTTCCTCGCTTCTCGTCGATGTAGCTGCAAGTCACATACCGTACTGGGGTATTTTGAAGCGCAACGCTGAATCGACTGCAAATGAGCAGCTTTCGCGAAAGCTGCTGTACGTAATGGGCTTGCAAAGTGCGCATCCAGCGACCATTGCGGTTCGAGAACAGCCAGCGGCACGACTCATAAAGCAACGTTGTGCCTGATTCAACCTTTTTCCGCAGTGTGATCGATGTCTCGCAGATCTGTCCACGATTCCCAGATGGCGTAAATGGCAGGATAGATCAGCAGCTCTAACACAAATGACGTCACGACCCCACCGACCATCGGGGCGGCAATACGTTTCATGACGTCGGCGCCTGAGCCTGTGGACCACATGATCGGCAACAATCCCATCAAGATCGCCATAACCGTCATCATCTTTGGTCGCATTTGGTCGCATTTGGTCGCATTTGGTCGCATTTGGTCGCACGCGCTACACCGCGCCTTCCATGACTGCGTGTTCAGTGTCGTCAAATCTATGTATCCGCCCTTCGTCTTTCCATTTGTGGTATGCCACATCTAAGTACAACAACATCACGACTCCGGTTTCTGCATCGACACCCGCAAGCGCAATGATGCCAACCCACACGGCAACGCTCATGTTATAGCCAAGCATATAGATCAGCAAGAAAGAGCCAATCAACGAAAAAGGCACTGCAAGTAACACAATTGATAACTTGACAATGGAAGGTTCCGCGACGTTCATCCTTCTGCCGAAGTGGGCGGCGGCACTCGAGGCGGTCCCGCCTGGCGTCGTCCTGCACGTCGATTTCAAGGGGCTAAGCTACATCGATCACGCCTGCCTGGCATTGCTGATGAATTGGAAGAAGCAACATGAAGTGACAGGTGGGGCACTTATTCTGGATTGGGAAACGCTGCGTGCAAGATTCCATCACGCGCGCCCTCGTCCGCGACAAACATGTATTATAAGGCAAGACGCTCCCAATGCGGACGGCAATAGCCGCGAGCAACGAGGGGCGGCCTAATCATACCTTGCCCTTTTTGTACATTCGTGATAGTATACGTGCGATGGCGTGGATTGGGTCCGACAACTTCTTCAACCCAGCCTGAAGGACAAAACCGGTGTGGAAACTAGGATGAGTGCAAAGACGCTGATTGAGATTGGTCTGGTCCTACCGGTAATTCCAGATGCCCGTGACGCGTGCGTCCTGCGCCTAACAGAATTGCTGACAGCAAAAGAAGGAATTGAGACCGCACATGTCAAAAACACGATCGGCATGGGGCAGGATCAAATCTGTATCCATTTTGATCCCAACCGCATTTCCCTCGGCGAGGTGCGGGCGCTGGCCAAACGGGCAGGAGCAGATCTTGACCAGCGGTTCGGACACTTTTTGCTCAATTCAAAACCGATGCATGCCCGTCAGGCTCGCACGGCCGAGGCACGGGCGAATCAAATCCAAGGCGTGCTGGAAGCCGCGGTCTCCCCGGCCGGCGTGCTGCGCATTGAGTTTGACCGCCGATCTACCGACGAAGAGGCCATCCGAATCGCGGTAGCGAAAATCGGTGTGCAAACTGTTGAAAAGAGAGTACAGAAGGCGACACACGGCGAACTAACGGAAGCCGATGACCGACCTGTCGCGAAAGAACACGATCACGAACATGATGGCCTATTGGGTGAAAGAACGGAGTTGGGATTTGCCGCGCTTTGCGGCGGGCTGCTGCTCATCGGATGGCTGCTATCGTTCGCTGCTGTGAATCAATGGGCACCGTGGAGCCTATTCTTGGCCGCTTACTTCTTCGGCGGCTTTTTTACGTTTCGCGAAGCAATTGAGAATATTCGTGCTGGCCGTTTTGAGATCGACTTCCTGATGCTGGTGGCGGCCATCGGCGCGGCTACGCTCGGAGAATGGTTTGAGGGCGCTTTGCTGCTATTTCTCTTCAGCCTCGGTCACTCACTCGAACATTATGCCATGGGCCGGGCTAAGAGGGCCATTGAAGCCCTCGCCGAACTTGCTCCTCAAACCGCACTGGTCCGCCGTGAAGGCAGCACCCAAGAATTACCCGTGGAGCAACTCCAGGTCGGGGACGTAGTGATTGTCAAACCCAATGAACGTATTCCCGTCGACGGATTTGTCGTCAAGGGGCAGAGCAGCGTCAATCAGGCCCCGATTACCGGCGAGAGCGTCCCTGTGGATAAACAGGCCGTCGATAATCTGCAAGAGGCGACGGAGAATGCCGACCGGCTCGACGCCCGATATCGCGCCTTCGCCGGCACCATCAATGGAAGTGGCGCTCTGGAGATTCAGGTGACCAAGATCGCCGGTGAATCCACGCTGGCCCGCGTCGTACAAATGGTGAATGAGGCCGAGACCCAAAAGTCGCCCACGCAACTGTTCACCGACAAATTCGAGCGTTACTTCGTTCCGGCAGCATTGACGTTGGTTGTCTTGCTATTATTCGCCTGGACAATAATCGACGAGCCATTCACCAAATCTTTCTATCGCGCGATGGCGGTGTTGGTGGCGGCTAGTCCCTGCGCTCTGGCAATTTCGACCCCAAGCGCGGTTCTCAGCGGCATCTCGCGCGCGGCTCGGGGCGGAGTGCTCGTCAAAGGCGGTGGTCCGCTGGAGAATCTGGGAAGGCTCCACGCCATCGCCTTCGACAAGACCGGCACGTTGACCGAAGGCAAGCCATGGCTAACCAACGTTGTGAGTTCAGATGGCGTCGCCGAGGATGAGTTGTTGCAGGTTGCCATCGCCGTGGAAGAACTCAGTGACCATCCCCTTGCCGCCGCGGTCGTACGTGGTGGACGCGAACGCCTCGACAGCGAATCGGTGATTCAGGCCCACGATTTACAATCCATCACGGGGCGTGGCGTCAAAGCCAACATCAACGGCGAGGCGGTGTACATTGGCAAAGACGACTTGTTTGGAGAAGTTGATGGACCGCCGCTTCCTGAAGAGCTGCGGGAGCGAGTCGAAGCACTGGAAGCTGACGGCCGCACGACGATGATCGTGCGTCGCGGTGATACCTACCTTGGTGTTTTGGGTCTGATGGATACGCCGCGAGAAGCGGCCAAGAACGTGATTGCCCGCCTGCGAGAGCTTGGCATCCAGCGGATGATCATACTTTCTGGCGACAATCAACAGGTCGCCGATGCCGTCGCCAATGAAGTTGGAATCGACGAAGCCTGGGGGGACTTGATGCCGGACGACAAAGTCGAGGCGATCAAGAAGCTCAGCAAGCAAGAGGGCGTGGCGATGGTCGGCGACGGCGTAAACGATGCGCCCGCAATGGCAAATGCGACGGTTGGCATCGCAATGGGTGCGGCCGGTTCGGACATTGCTCTGGAAACTGCGGATGTCGCGTTGATGGCGGACGACCTGAATCACCTCCCCTTCGCGGTCGGGTTGAGCCGTCAAACAAGCCGAATCATTCGACAGAACCTGTGGTTCAGTCTTGGTATGGTGGCGTTCCTGATCCCCGCGACAATCCTCGGACTGCAAATGGGCGCCGCAGTCCTGTTCCACGAAGGTTCAACGCTGCTTGTGGTTTTTAACGCCCTGCGACTCTTGACCTATCGAGCCAAGTGAACGAAGAATTCCGATTCCAGACATGTTGACATCCAATGAGGAGTACGGCATTAAGCTATGGCCGGATTAACCATCGCCATCGTGGCGTCGTTGGAGGCGCTGTTGAACCTCGAGGCGGTCGATAAGCTCGACCCGCAACAACGCAGATCCCCTCCGAGCCGCGAACTGCTGGATCAGGGTATCGGCAACACGGTCGCGGGTTTGATCGGCGGAATTCCCATCACGTCTGTCGTCATCCGTGGCTCCGTCAATGTCCATGCCGGAGGTCAGACAAAGCTGGCCACAATCGTGCATGGGGCACTACTTCTCGTGAGCGTCATGTTGTTTCCGATGTGGCTGAACATGATTCCGCTGTCTTGCTGGTTACGGGCTTCAAACTCGCCAGTCCAAAGTTGATAAAGCGGATGTGGGATGAAGGCCGCTATCAGTTCATCCCCTTCGCTCTGACGGTAGCGGCCATCGTTCTAACCGATTTGCTGGTCGGGGTTCTGATCGGATTAGCGGTTAGCCTTGGCTTCATTCTCAACAGCAACCTGCGCCGCCCGATCCGTCGCTTTGTTGAGAAGCACGTGGGCTGCGACGTCCTGCACATCGAGCTCGCCAACCAGGTAAGCTTTCTCAATCGGGCCGCCTTGTTGAAAGTCCTTGATGCAGTGCCGCGCGAAGGCCAGGTGCTGTTCAACGCTCAGAACACGGACTACATAGACCCGGATATACTCGATCTCTTGCGAGATTTCTCCGAGGAGACAGCACCGGCGCGAGGCGTGCAGGTGAGCTTAATAGGGTTCAAGAATAAGTATCAGTTTAGGGATCAGATTCAGTACGTGGACTTTTCCACCCGAGTGCTTCAATGTACTCTCACTCCTCGGAAAGTACTGCAAATACTCCGTGACGGCAATGAGCGGTTCCGTAGCGGCCAGCGCCTGACCCGTGACCTCGGTCGCCAGGTCCGCGCTATGGCCGAAGCGGCTCTGTTGCGAAGTCAGTTGATCAGCACTCTTCATCAGGAAGGTCGAGTTGCGATCATCGGTGCGATTTACGATGTCGTCACTGGAAGCATTGAGTTCCTGCCGCATGCGGATGATTGCGTTTCTTGAGCATCAAGCGAAAGGCACCACCCAGGAGGCCATAACGAGAAGGATGAATTGTAGATATATAGTTTACGCGGAGATTGTTACTGATCTCTTCCTCGTTGTTTCGGGACATTTTCCTGATGCACCGCCCGGCCCCTGTTTCGTCGGTCTGACGGTCTCGGCTAAGCCGCCTCAGCCCTTGACGCGTCAGCCGGGCGTATGGGAGACTATTTGGAGTATGACCAGTTCCGCGAGTAAATTCCGAGCTGCATTCTCTTTGACGGCAGCTTTGCTGGTCCTGATCGCTGCGCCGCTGGCGTGGGTGCCCAGTGCGTTCTGCCAGTGCGGCATTTCGACCCACGACGACGCGTGCTGCGGCGATGCGAAAGACTGCACCCCTTGCGAATGTCCAGCATGCGAGTACCACCGGGCGACGACAATCGTTGCATCTGTTGACACGTCAGAGCAACGGCTGACGCAAAACGATCTGCTCTTTGCCTGGGCTGATGCGACCGAATTGCCTGTGGCCAACAATCTGGCGGACGCCTCTTCGCACGCCCCACCACCCGTGACTGCGTTCCAGTGTTGAGTTCTCTTGGCGCGGTTGACGTTGTGATTCTCTGCGCGGGCAATGCGCAAATCGCGTGTTGAACAGTTGGGGCCTGCGTGCGGTTCCAGGCTCCCGTCAATCCGTCTCATGGCCATGAGACAAGAGACCTCTGTCGGCTCCATTGCGTGTCCAATCACCGTCCCTTGGCACAAAACAAACCCTAGCCGTACAGCGTCCTAAGGCAACAACGACCAGTCACCTGGAGAAAAAGATATTTTGACGTTGAGCAGTACAATGGATCGCAACTAAAGTACGCCTGGATCGAAAAGCACCGCGAACAGATCCACGAGGCGTATCGTGATAGCGACTCCGTCTACTGTTATCGCAAAGTTCTTGAAGACATCCTGGAACAAAACCTGCGATGCTGCCTCGAATCGGTGCGGCGGACCATGCGTGAAGAAGGCCTGATTTCCAAGGTCAAACGCCAGTTTGTCGTCACCACCGATTCCAATCATCACTTTCCCGTGGCTGAGAATCTATTTGATCGGAGAAATATGAAATGGCGTAGGATGAACATTATTTCTGTCGAACACCGCTGTCGTTCAGACCAGATCCAAGTCCTGGTCTCCACGGGTATGACGAGTAACCGCCTCGTCGCTATTTTTCAACAGCGGTTCGATCCGCTGGCACGAGTACCGATTCCAGTAGGCGAACCAACTCGTCTTTCGTTTTGCTGCCATTGATTCGCCTGAAGAGTTTTCCGTCCTGAAAGAGCAGGAGTGCCGGTATCGCCTCGATCTCGTATTTCGCGGTCGTGAATGGATTGTCCTTTACATTCATTTGTCCAATCTTGACCCGTCCATCGTACTCTTCCGCCAGTTCCCGGATGATAGGTTTCATCTCCAGACACGGCTGGCACCAAGCCGCCCAAAAGTCAACCAGCACTGGCTCATTGCTACGCAACACGTGCTCTTCATAAATCGCATCGGTCAACACAATCACGGCCTCGTGACCCACAGAATGCCCCTCCTGCGTTCCTGTCTCCGGACCGCAGCTCGCAAGCAGCATAAATATCGCAACTGGCAGTGCGTTGATTATGATTGTTCGCATGATGTATTCCTGTCAGGCAAAAACGCAGCGTACATCGCTCATTCTCATCCGCTTTCTCAGTCCCTTAGCATCCGTAGACCGTTGCCGATTACCAGAAACTCACTGAGTTCATGTCCAAGCACGGCGATCGGGAGCGAGAACCAACCGGCCACCGCCCCGACAACCAGCACACTGATCACCAGCCCCGACAAGACGAGGTTCTGTCGAACGACCCGCTGGTTACGGCGGGCCAAGTGTAGGGCGTAAACCAGCTTCTCCAGGTCGTCGGCCATCAGTGCCACGTCCGCTGTTTCCAAAGCCACATCGGTGCCAGCCGCCCCCATTGCCACGCCGACCGTGGCTTCAGCCAGCGCCGGGGCGTCATTGACTCCGTCTCCTACCATCACGACATGTCCGAGGCTTCGGGCGAGTTCACGCACCTTTGCGACCTTGTCCTCCGGCTTTAGGTCGGCATAGCAGTCGTCGATGCCGGCCTCTTTGGCAATCGCCTGGGCCGTGCGCTCGTTGTCACCGGTGAGCATGACCACTTTCTCTACTCCAGTCCTGCGCAAGTCATCAATGGCCTGACGGGCTTTTGGGCGGATATTGTCGCGGATGGCGAACAGCCCCCACGGGATGCGGTCGTCTCCGAAAACCACAACCGTCTGGCCTTCGGCCTGGAGGCGGACTATCTGCTCCCAAAGCGGATCAAGACTAATACCAAGCTGATCTTCGAACAAACTTGGCTTGCCGATGTGCAGCGTTGTTCCATTGAAGGTCGCCGAAGCCCCCGCACCGGTCAGAGAATTGAACGCTGCAATTTCAGCGGGGTCGACTCCTTCCGCCTCAACGTAGCTCTGGATGGCTCGCGCTAATGGGTGTTGGCTCAGCCGTTCAATGCCTGCCGCCACAGCGAGGATCTCCTGACGGGGGGGAATCGACTCATCCTGTTCGGCCAAAATGACCTCCGTGACCTCCGGTTGACCTCGGGTGATCGTGCCCGTCTTGTCCAGGGCTACAACCCTGATACGCGCCAGTTGCTCGACGTATATGCCCCCTTTGATCAGCACCCCATTCCGCGCCCCCGTGCCGAGCGAGGCGACAAGTGTCACCGGGATAGAAATAACTAGGGCACACGGAGCCGCCGCGACAATGAACACCGTGGCACGGATCGTCCAGTCTGTCCCGGATGTGGAAAACCACAAGGCCGGAATAACCGCAAGCAGGAAGCCAATCAGTAGAACGGCGGGGCTGTACCAGAAGCCAAATCGCTCGATGAACCGCTGGCTTTCCCCCTTGCGTTCCTGAGCCTCTTCGACCATCTGGATGATGCGTGAAATCGTGTTCTCGGCAAACGCCTTCGTCGCCCTTACCTCCAGAGAGCCTTCACCATTTATGCTGCCTGCAAAAACCGTCTCGCCGGGTTGCTTCTCGACCGGAAGGCTCTCACCGGTCACAGGAGCCTGATTAAGGCTTGAGCGACCAGCAGCCACCTCGCCGTCAGTCGCCACTGCCTGCCCCGGCCTGACGAGAAACATGTCGCCGACTCGCAGGTCTTCGACAGGAATCTCGCGTTCTTTTCCATCGATAAGCAGCAAGGCGGTCTTGGGCGCCAAGTCCATCAGCGCTCGAACCGCCGACCGTGTCTTCGATTCCGTGTATCCTTCGAGCGCCTCGCTGATCGAATACAGAAACACCAGCATCGCCGCTTCGGCAGGTTGGCCGAGCACGTAGGCCGCAATGGCGGCGACCGTCATCAGCAGCTCAATGTCAATCCGCCGCTCGAAGAGCACTTCTTCAATTGCTTCGCGACCGAAATAGTATCCGCCGACCAGAACACTGAGCGTATACAGCGTCAGCGGCAGCCAATCAGGAAGGGCGTAACCGAGCAACCAACCGACAAGCAGCAGCACGCCTGAGATTAGCGAGGAAAGAACCTTCGGGTCTTTCCAGAACGGCTGCGGTTCAGCGGTTTCACCCCGTTTCTGAACGGGGAAACCAAACTCACGAAGCTGGCCTTCGAGGTCATCTTGCGAGACTTTCTGTTCCTCGGCTCGAATACGAACGGTTCCCGAAGAAGCCAGGATTTGAAGCAACTCGACATCCGACTGAGATGCGAGCGACCGACGCAAACGCGCAGCGTCATTCTCACAATCCAGGTTGGCAACTCGGAAACGGTATTCTTTCATAGTTCACATTCCATCGATTTCCATCATTCCCCTATGCCGCTTACTTGTCCTGATATTTCTGGCTGGCCCTCAAGCTGCACGGCGCGGTCGTCGTCCCTTCTTCAATTCGATTCCAAACTCGACAGCGATCTTTAGCAATGTGGCAACACAGGTAGTGTTCGCCGACATTTCACGCGCTCCGCGTACGCTGTACTAGCGAATTAGTTCCGCCAATCGCCGACGATCTTCAAGCTTGTATACAATAGGCCGTCCACGTTTTCTGGAGCCTGACATGTGACTCGCTTTCCTGTAAAGAATACCGCCAAGTCGGAATGATTCCGGCATTGGCGGCATCGCATTAACACATGTTGCGTATCACATCTTCGGTTTAGATGTAAAGGTTCCACTGGGGCCTGTAAGCTTGACTGGTGTTTTACCGGCCTTCTCAACGGCTTCCCACAGTTGCAGCGGCGAGAGTATCGCATTGACCTTGGGAGTGACGGTTGCAGTCTTGGACTTCACGTCCGTCTTGACACCGCCCACTCCGGGCACTTCGGACAATTCTGCGGCAATATTCTTGGCGCAGCCTTCGCACGTCAGCACCTGCAAGGTGATAGTCGTTTTTATGGTGTTGGCACTTACAGTGTCGTCAGCCGCCCACAAGGAACTCGTTGAATAAACGGCCAAGGCCAGCGCGACACAAGTTAACAAACGATACATATTGAGACTCCATTTTCGGGAAACACTTGATGGAAAAAACGACAGACTACGGGGTGATATAGAATGTGCTACATGGAACTCTCCTTTCGTTTAAGCGTTGGGGTTAGGGCGTTCGGATAAGAGTGTGGCTGGGGACGCACGGTTTCACAGGCTGGCGAAACACGTACTCAAGCCCCAGCCACAAGGACAATCACTGCGTTCTTTGTTTGGGAAAGAAGTTTGTTTCTTGGTCATCATCGGTGCGTGACCGTAAATCCAGTTTCGCCACAACATCGTGGAAACAGTCGCTTCCGCAGCCTGGCGAGAGACAGGTCGTCGGTGCGGAGCAGCCACACATGCAGCCCGGTTGGACCAGCAGCGCGCCGCCCGTTCGTTTCAGTAGCTGGCGCAATGAATGATCACTCGGTCGAGACATTCCTATTCTTCCGGTTTGGGCGGTTTGTGGCCGGTCTTGGCCTCGTAGCGAGCGACGAATTTGTGGACTCGTGCGGGGCTGCAAATGAAGCATTGCGATTCGGGGCGATCATGTTCTTCGCACCAGTCACCGGCCTCCTTGAATTTTGCAACCAACGATTTGTCGCACTGGGCACACTCTTCTTCGGGCACGCCGTGCTCGACGCACCACCAACCCCCGTGACTGTGATCGATATTGGTCACCGCCGCTGCCCCGGCGGGATCTTTCTTCATCGCCTCACCCTTGCCGCAACCACTCAACATGACCACGCTCAGTGAAAGCAGCGCAAACATCGTCGTCAACCCAATCCAAAGGCTGCGCGTCCGAAACATCCACTTCATCAGATTCTCCTTCGGCATCGCCGAACTGAAGTTAGATCGATGCCGGTTCAGGGGTATGCCTGAGTTCCGGCTCAATCGGTTCGTCTGGTTCAAGACGATGACCGTCATCGTCTCCTCTATCATCATTCTTATGCAGACTCTCCACCGGCAGGTTGAACACGACATAGAGCACGCGTAGAACAAGCAAGCTCATGATCATCGCGCTACAGACGCCACCAATCACAACTGTTGCCAGCGGTCTCTGGACCTCCGCGCCCATTCCGGTGCTGAAGGCCATTGGCACGAACCCGAGACTGGCGACTAGAGTTGTCATCAGAATCGGTCGCAACCGAGTCATGGCTGCTTCTTCGACTGCTTCGTCAAGCGAACGTCCGCGCCGGCGAAGTAGTCGAATCGTTGAAACAAGCAACATGTCGTCCAGTACTGCGACGCCGGACAGCGCGATGAATCCGACCGCAGCCGAAATGGAAAACGGCATGTCACGAATCCACAGCGCCAAAATGCCGCCAATCCATGCAAATGGAACGCCGGTGAAGACTCGAAACGAGTCAACCCAATTGCGATACGTCATGTAGAGCAGCGATAGAATCATCAACAGTGCAACCGGCACGACAATCATCAACCGCGTTTGAGCGCGTTGTAGATTCTCGAATTGCCCACCCCAATCGATGCGATATCGTCCCGCCGGTAGCTGCACCTTTTCATCAACGACACGCTGTGCCTCGGCGACGAAGCTGCCAAGATCGCGGCCACGCACGTTGGCTTCGATCGTAATCCGCCGCTGGTACCAATCCCGTTTGATCGTATTCGGCCCTTCGACCTTTTCGATGGTCGCCAATCGTGATAGCGGGATTCGCTCACCCGATGGCGTCGCAACGAGAATCTGACGGATCGCGTCGGGATCGGCACGAGCTTTCTCCGGCAGTCGAATAATAAGCGGAAATCGCAATTGACCCTCGTAAACTTCCCCGACATTATGGGTTCCGAGTGCGCGAACGAGGTTCATGATCGTACTGGCCGTTATTCCGTAACGAGCAATTTCATCCTGCTTCACTCGAATTTGGAGCACCGGCTGGCCGGAAACTTGTTCGACTTTGACGTCCTCGGCACCGGGAATGGACTGCAAGGCCCGCTCGACTTCCGATGCTTTGGCGACCATTAGGTCAAGGTCATCCCCGTACAGAATGGCAGCGACATCGGAGCGGACGCCCGAGATCATCTCATTCATCCGCATCTCGATTGGTTGTGACATGGCCAGTCGTGGACCGGGCAGGTCACGCAGTTCTTCCTGCACAAGCTTCGTCAGTTCTTCCTGCGTCTCCGCCCGCATCCATCTTTCGCGCGGATGAAGTGTGAGAAACAGATCGGTCAGCTCGGTACCCATTGGGTCGGTTGCGACTTCCGCTGTCCCGATACGACTCCATACCTGTGCGATCTCATCCGGAAACTTTTCCAACAACACTTGCTCCATCTTCGTGTTGTAGCGAATGGATTCCTCCATCGTGGTTCCGGCCAGTCGCACCACGTTTATTGTGATGGCACCTTCGGAAAGCCGAGGCACGAACTCCGAACCAAGATTGGGAGCAACGAGGCCGAAAACACTGACGAGCAAGAGCAGGGCCGACCCGATCACGAACGCCTTGTGATGCATCGTAAACCGCAGTACGGGTGCGTAGAGCCGCTTGAGTACGCGGATCAGCAGCGGTTCTTTTTCTTGGATGTTTTTTGGGAGAAACAGGCTAGCCAAGACAGGCATGAGAGTCAGCGACAGAACCATCGAGCCGGCAAGAGCCATGATGACGGTCATGGCCATCGGTCGAAACAGTTTTCCTTCGATGCCTTCGAGCGTCAGGATCGGCAGATAGACGATCATGATGATCAGTTCGCCGAACATCGTCGGTTTGCGAACCTCGACCGCTGCGTCGCGAATGATCTGCAAACGACTGCGCCCGTCTCGATTGTGAGCCAAATGTCGCACGCAATTCTCAATCATTACGACCGAGCTATCAACGACCAAACCGAAATCAATCGCACCCAAACTCAGCAGGCTGGCAGCGATCCCGAATTTCAGCATCCCGGAGAAGGCAAACAGCATCGATAGGGGAATCGCCATCGCCACGATCAGTCCGGCCCTCAGATTGCCGAGAAAGATGAACAGTACCGCGACCACCAACAGTCCGCCCTCGAACAGGTTTTTCTGGACGGTGTGAATGACGTGATCAATCAACTCGGTGCGGTCGTAGACGGTTTGAATCTTTACGCCGGCCGGCAACGTTTCTTGAATGCTCTGGATTTTTTCCTTGATCGACCACGTGACGTCGTGACTGTTTTCGCCCATCAGCATGAAACCCAGCCCCAGCACCGCTTCGCCGCGACCGTTGGCGGTGACTGCTCCGCGACGAATTTCGTGGCCGATCTGCACGTCAGCGACATCGCGGACGCGGATCGGCACGCCATCTTCGGACGTGATCACAATGTCTTTGATCTCTTCGATGTTGACCGTTCGTCCCACGCCATGAACGAGCAACATTTCGCTGCCATCGGTAATCGTTCCGCCGCCGACGTTTTCGTTGTTGGTTTGGAGCGCGTCTGAGACCTGTTCAAACGTCAGTCCATACTTGAATAGCCGCTCGGGATCGAGCCGCACTTGATACTGCTTTTCGTAACCACCCCAACTGTTGACTTCGGCGACCCCTCGCACTGATCGCAATTGAGGCTTGACGACCCAATCGTGAATCGTTCGTAACTCGGTCAACCGCTTGACACGCTCCTCCTTCGAGACTTTCGAGAAGTCAACGCCGTCGTACACCAAGACGTAGTGGAAGACTTCACCCAATCCGGTTGACACTGGTCCCATCTGCGGTCGGCTGATCCCGGCAGGCAGTTCGACTGTTGAAAGCCGTTCGTTGATCAGTTGTCGAGCGAAGTAGATGTCGATGCCATCGTCGAAAATGACTACGACCTGTGACAATCCAAACTTGGAAATAGATCGCAGTTGATTGAGTCCCGGCAAACCGCTAATCGCCTGCTCGACTGGGAAGGTAATCTGTCGTTCGATCTCCTCCGACGCCAGCGACGGCGCAACGGTGTTTATTTGGATTTGCACCGGGGTCGTGTCCGGGAAGGCGTCGATGTCGAGTTGCTGAAGCGAAAACGCACCAACGACAGCGAACAGACCTGCCGCCAATATCACTAACGCACGATGGCGTAGCGAGAAATCAATGAGCCAATTAAGCATCCATGCGCTCCTTATTCAGCGACGCAGTCACAGCCTGCACCGAGATTGTTTTTTAGTAACTGCGCTCGCAACACGTCGCTGCCCACAGTGGCAATCACCTCGCCCGGAAGAACACCAGAGATCACTTCTGTGTAGTTGCCGTTGGTCGCCCCCAAACGCACTGAGCGAACGTGGAATACTTTGAAGCTTTCGGGACTGTCGAAATAACTCTTGTCGCGGACGAACACGACCTGACAACAGCCCTCCCAGTGTGACGACCCCTTTGGGATCACGATGGCATCAGGTTCGTTTCGCAAGATGACCTGCCCTCTGCCAAATGTCTCACTTCGCAAATGGCCATCGGAATTGGGAAGCACGGCTCGAATTTGCACCATGCGAGTCTGCTTGTCTGCGGCTGTACTGATCCAGTCCAGTTGGCCTTGGACTTCGTGTCGGCTGCCGTCTGCTTGAAATCGGACGCTTTGACCGACAGCAAGCTGGTCCATGCTCTCCAGCGGAACGCTCAGAGTGAGCCACATCTGTCGCGTATCGGCGACTTGAAATAGAATTCGTGTCGGATCAACGACTTCACCCGGCGCTACGGTTCTCTTGGAAATAGCACCATCAATCGGTGAAACGATTGGCAGTAAGTTGGTGGTTGCTGTCAGACTGTCAAGCTGTGATCGAATCTCATCGGGAATTCCGAGCAACCGCAGGCTGTCCAGAACCTGCCGGTCAGACATGCTTCGCAAAGAATCGACCTGCACTGGTAAGCCAAGATTTCGCAGTGATTGCTCGGCATTCAGGACATCGGCCTGGGCTTTGGCCAACGCGGCCTCTGCATCGAGGATCAACGATCCAGCAATCACTTCACGAGCCTGGGTGAGTCTCGATACGTTCTGTTGTTGCAACTTCTCTTCGGCGAGCGAACGCAGTAGATTCGATTTCAGATTGCCGACTTCAGGGGCATCGATGACCGCGAGAAGTTCGCCCTTGGCAACTTTGTCTCCGACGTTCTTTTGGACCATCCACACGCTGCCGGGCAATCGAGAAGCCAAACTCGCTAGTCGAGTCGGGTCGTAGACAATCTCGCCGCTGCCGGAAATGGATTCCACAATCGGATGTCGCTCAACCAATTCCACATCGACACCAGCTTGCTTCACGGACTCGACCGAAGCGAACTGGATGCGCGTCTCGTAAACCGCGCAGGCGCTGTTGTTTTCCTTTCGCGGAGCAATGGCGAGTGCCCGTGCCGCCCGCTCCAAGTCACTTGCCAGAACAGTTGGCGTTTCTTTCAGTTGGGCAACGTCAGGATGATGGAGCGGGCAGTTATGAACGCCGTGCTCTGGGCACCATCTGTAGTCTGGTCCTTTGGGCATCAGTGTTGGATCACACTGGACACAAATCGATTCCGGGACCGAGTGCTCTTCGCACCAATCAGTCCGAACAGCCTCCGCAGAGCCAGTCAATGCGGCGAACTTAGGGATTTTCCAATCGTTGCGGTGGCCAAAATAGAATACCGCTGCAAAGCCAATGAGAACCAAGGTTGGCCCGATGCCGCCGAGGACCAGCGATATAATCCGCCGAATCTTGCCACGCGGCTTCGTAGTGGTGCCGGGAGACTTACCAGGACTATTATTCACGTCCGACTCTGGGGATGATAGACCTAGGCTCGTCTCTGGCGTATGGATGACTGAATGATTCACGATAGTACCTCCTGCTGGGTGAAGATGGGAAAAGCACGGAAGGCGAAGCGCAATCCAAGTGCTTACCAAGGAGCGCAGGCGAACCAGAAATCTGAACTCAACGCGTAATTACAAATGTAATTGGTAGCAGAGTTCGCTGGTCAGCGAGCGCAGGCCAGCAGCGGCCTATAGCGAGAGAGATGCGAAGACGAGACGAACGTCACGTCCGCTTTCGAGTCCGAAGCGGTGCGGATGATCTTCGCAGCGAGATGCGCAGGCTCTGCAGAAGTCCAGCGTGCCGAAGCACACCGGCGCAAAGTCGAGGGACCACGCAAGATCGGAGGAAACGATCCGACTGTTCAGTTCGGGCGTGATCTGGCAAACACAGCCGGATTCACACGGAGATGGCGAATCGCAGGGACAGCCCGCCGGGCATGAACGACTCTCACTTGAAACACACGTACAAGTGTGGGCTGGCGAGAAGGCGACCGGTCGCGCAATATCCCCACTTGCCACACAAAAAAGCGGGCAAAAAGTCACACGAAGTGTGATGAAGGTGAGGATGGTGAAACGGAACATCTGATTACAACCTTACTCTACGCTCTACAACGAATTTGCATAGTTACTGTGTATCCTACGATCTGGCAGGGCTGACGTCAAGCCCATTCCGAACTGCCTGCTTCAATTTATCATCGGCACGAACGCTGAGAAAGTTGGCAATAATTTAGAATCTAGAGCGCGTCACATTTTAGTCTAGCGCGAATGCGGTAAGTCTGGTAGACTGGTGAAGTCTCATTTCATGGAGGATT
>NZ_JBLXHC010000010.1:0-315852 GCF_048260065.1 Gimesia sp.
CCCGAAAGAATCACTTCCAGAACATACCGGCTTCCACTCTTAAAATTTGGGGCCACCAACCATTTTGTCAAAGATCATGATCTAAATCCAATGGGCGAACGATTTACGCACACCAGATTTGTATCAGGTTCGTTAATCATAGCCGTCCCTCCCAAAGAGTCAATGAACTACGTTATGAAAAATTTGAAATCCCGGTTAAATCTTTTTTCGGCGGCAAATATCTTGAGATACAGGCTCTTGAGAGAGCCCGCATAACTTGTCAGACTCTATATATTGTGACAAAATTAACCCATCACAAAAAGCGCTGTTGCACACAAGTACAGATCCACTGCCTCATTCAGGAGGGCCTGCTGACGTGAGAGTTCCCACTATAATTTACCTCTGCGTTCTGTCTGTTGTTACTTCCCTGTCGCCTCAAACCCTGAGTGCGGAAGAGTGGTTCGAGTTTCGTGGCCCGACCGGCCAGGGACATTCCGGCGAAAAAGCATTGCCCATTCAATGGAGCCCTACCGAGCACGTATTATGGAAAACCGATGTGCCCGGCGTTGGCTGGTCTTCCCCTATCGTCGTTGGCGAAAAAGTCTACGTCACAACGGCTGTCCCCAAACAGGCAGACAGCGATCCCGAACAGTCACTGCGACTGGTCTGCCTCGATCTTGAAACGGGCAAGACCGAATGGGACAAAGAGATCTTTCAGGAAACAAAAGAGACCGCACAACGGATTCATAAAAAGAACAGCCACGCCAGCCCGACTCCCATTTCCGATGGCAAAGTCATCTATGTGCATTTCGGCACGCATGGCACTGCCTGTCTGACACTGGACGGCGATGTCGTCTGGAAAACCAAAGAGCTCGAATACGAAATGCAGCACGGCAACGGTGGTTCGCCGATCATTGTTGATGACAAACTCGTCATCATCTGCGATGGTAAAGGGTCCAACTTCATTGCCGCCCTGGATCGAAACACGGGAAAGATCGTCTGGAAAGTCGAGCGCAATGTCGAAGGCCGCAAGAAATTCTCGTTCGGTACACCTTTACTGATTACCGTCAACGGTGAGAAACAGATTGTCGCGCCGGGCACCGATGTGATTTCCGGACATTCCCCGAAAGACGGGAAAGAGATCTGGCATCTGAACTACGAAGGTTATTCTGTCATTCCCCGCCCGATCTACAGTCACGGCCTGATTTTTGTCACTACCAGCTACGACCGCCCTTCACTGCTGGCCATTCGTCCGGACGGCAAAGGGGATGTGACGGAGACCCATCTGGCCTGGTCCAACAAAAGCCAGATTCCACATACGCCCTCTCTGCTGATCGTGGGAGACGAACTGTACGCCATCAGCGATAAAGGGATCGCTCAGTGCTTTGACGCGAAGACCGGCGAGTTGATCTGGAAAGAACGGGTCGGCGGCAACTTCTCCGCCTCACCTCTCTATGCCGACGGCAAGATTTATTTCCAGAGCGAAGAAGGGGAAACCACGATCATCGCTCCCGGCAAAACCTATAAAGAAATCAGCCGCAATCATCTGAAAGAACCGACACTGGCTTCCTATGCCGTCGCCGGGGACACACTGTTGATTCGGACTAAAACACAGCTTTACCGAATTGGCAAATAGTCAGTTCACTTCTTACAATCACCCATTTTCGATTCCCGCAGTTTTCAGTCAGATTCGACATGCGGGCGAGTCAGTTCTTTCTGCCTCGCCCGTTATGTCTGCTGTGAAAAATGCCACAATCAGGATTATCAACTTTAGAATCTCAAACGAATGACATCTCCAGCTCCTTCAGAAACCCCCGTCAAAAGTATTGTTATCGCCTCCGACCACGCCGGCTATCGGTACAAACGCCGCATCATTGAGTATCTGACGAAAGCAGGATACCAGGTCGAAGACATGGGTACCGATTCCACAGAGTCGGTCGACTATCCCGATTTCATCATGCCGGCGGCACGCGCAGTTGCAGAAGGAAAGTTTGAAAAAGGGATCGTCCTGGGCGGTTCCGGTAACGGAGAAGCGATCGCCGCCAATCGCATCAAAGGCGTACGTTGTGCCGTCTGCTGGAATGAGAAATCAGCGCGTCTGGCCAGCATGCACAATAATGCCAACATGATCTCGATCGGCGAGCGTATGGTCTCACTACACGATGTGTACGAGATCATCGACATCTGGCTCAGCACCCCGTTTGAAGGGGGCCGCCATTCCCGACGCATCGAAAAGCTGGACGAATAAGAATTCAGCCCGCGTTTACGGTTTGCTTTTGAGATCGAAATTGAAGCTGGTGTGATCCGCGTCTACAGTCGCGGTCAGCGTTGACTTTGTGTTGTACTGCTCCGAAATTTTCTGTCCGGACGCTGCCGGCGATTTCTCTGCGCCTTCAATTTCGGTTTCCCCTTCCGGCGCTTCGGAATCGGTGACGAACTTGATCCGCACGGTTTTCTGTCCGGTCAGGCAACCCGATTTTTCGGTATTGAACATCAGCGTAAAGTTGCCGCCGGCATCCGTCACTCCTGAGGAAAAAGTGCGATCCGGCGCTTCGAAGGCGACTGTCGCACCGGAAAGGGGCTGCCCATCCAGTGTGACAGTGCCAGAAACATCAACCAGATCCAGCTTACTGTAGTCAGCATCGATCGATCCCCCACACCCTGCCGACAACAGCAGACAGGAGAAGACACACAGGGAAAGCGAACGATGAAAGACAATCATAAACAATTTCATAACAACACCTTACAGCATTCCAGACATCATCAAAGCAGGGGTCGTGCCTCTAAAACAGGGAGGCAGAGTTACGGTCGATCCACACTCAAATCAGCACGATTAATTCGAGGTCACTTCTCGACCAAAGCGGGTAGAGAGTGCCTGATAGATTGTTTTATCAATGTTCTCTGAGATGAAATGCACTGAGCCATCTGCGTACGCCATGTGACCACCGCCTGAATGCCAGCTGCCAAACGAGAGTTCCATCAGGTGGCCGCTGACGGAAGGATCGGTCCGGCGGGCGTTCATCCTGGGATAAGTAGAACCGACGAACTCAGAGAATTCAGTCCCCCCTGTGCCGTTATTACAGCCACAGGGATCGGTCTGCGGAGAACCGATATTCCAGTGATCCATCGACTGACCATCTTTACCAAAGTCGAGGTCGGTCTGCGTTTCCCCAATGATAAATGTATTCGAAGTTCCGTCTTTGACATCGCGAAAACTGACGCAACTGCAGGCATAGAACATGCCATTCTGAATCACTTCTTCCAATGATTTCGAGCCGGTCTCTTTAGTCGAATCATCGTCCGAACTGGATTCTGAACCGGAGTTACCCAGGTAAGTTCCCGGGGCACGCTGGGGAATGTTGTTGAAATTGTAGTGCTTCTGCAGCGGTGCACTCGGGCAGTTAAAGACAGGCAGATAAGTGCTCGCAGCGGTGGTATTGGCAGAGCCGGAGTCCCAGTTGCCGTCTCCCGACTCCTGGAAGATCAGCGTATCGTAGATATTTCCCTGTTCGATCGCCGGCAGAATCATGGCACTCCAGGCAGCACCCCGCTGATCCCAGCCGAAAGGGAGTACATCATGCGTGTCATGGTAGTTATGCAGACCGATGGCCAGCTGCTTGAGATTATTTTTACAGGTGGAACGGCGGGCAGCTTCACGGGCCTGCTGGACGGCGGGCAGCAGTAGAGCAATCAGAATCGCAATAATCGCGATCACGACCAGCAGTTCAATCAGAGTAAACCCGGAACGTCGCCGGGGCGGGATGTTTGTGAACGACATCTGAAATCCTCACGAAAAAAAGGGAGGGATAATAAAAAGCGGTCTTACTTCGGGACATTCACCTGAAAGAATCGGGGCTGGAGTTCGCTCTGTTTCAGGACAAGGCGCTGACATCGTCGATTGAAAAAAGCGTATGCCGAGCGCGGGAATGAGTCCGTCAGCAATTCAGCCCCTACTTATACCCGGACATAAGAAAGGTTTGATGAAGGCGAGATAAATTACCGTGTCGGGCAGGCACGTTTTATTGAAAAAAATTTTCGCTGAACCGGGTAATGAATGTCCGCGCCATCCCCGGTTCAACCACCAAAAAGCAATTAGGATTTGCTGAAATCAGAACGGAAACCGAACCTCCCCTGCAACGCCCCATGCCCGCCTGAGAAATTTTATTTCGAAATTTTCACCAATTGCGAAGATTTGATGTATTTCTGTTGAAGCTTACGATACCAACCACTGTTGTTCGTGAATGAGAACAACAGACTTCGTAACCTCAAAACGACAACGCCCCCTGATTCAGGAGGCGTTGTCTGCGAAATTCAATCCCTGACCGTCTGATTCAGGAAGTAGCGCGTCGCAGGATATTCTGCGTGATCTGCTGCACGCGTTCATCCGGTCCGTGCGGACGCGACCAGTGGGACCAGGGCAGCATGTGTCCGGGCGGGCTGGAGAGATCCTGGCACCAGAAGATCGTCGATGCGTTGAAGACGAAGTTGTTCTTTGGGCCGGGATAAATCGTAGCGGTCCACTGCTGCGGATTGACGCCCCCCTGCAACGCGGTCCCTTTTGCCACCACTTCCAGACCGGGAATGTCGGCCGGAGGATCGCCGTGGTATTCCCAGCCGATCAGACCGGGAATCGCGTCTCCCTTTTTCATACCCGTGTTCTCGAAGATCCAGTGCTCAGGCAGTTCACAGACCCAGTCACCACCGCCGTTGACCGGGTCGACATTCCGTGAACCCATCAGATAGCCTTCATCAGGGCCACGATGGGGGAACGGTCCGTTATCCCGCTCACGGGCTTCCGCATACTTGTATTTTCCGCCGTACGGTCCGCCGCGGAACATGATGCGATTCGGGCGACCGTCCGAACTGGCAGTCATTGGAGTCACCCAGCAGACCGAGTTACCGGAGAAGAACAACAGGTTCACGCCTGCGTCGCGCATTTTTACGACCGATTCGTACTGCCGGATATCCCAGTATTCATCATGGCCGACCGAGAGAAACGATTTGCATTTCAGACCATGTTCGGGAGTAATCATGTCGCTGTTGGAACAGTAGGTCACGTCGTAGCCATGCTTTTCCAGCCAGTAAGCAAACGGGAATTCAAAGCAAAGCCATTCCCCGGAACCGATGGACTGCGGGTTCTCATAAATCTGCGCGTACTTTGCATAGGGTCGATCAAAACTGACATCGGCCCACGGACCTTGTGTCCCTTTGGGATGTGTGTAAACCGAATAGTTGCTGGGCCATTTGTTGTAGGCCTGCCAGGTATTGTCCGAACATTGAAAGAGGATATCCGCGGGACGATCATCCTTAACAATAAAGACGACGTAGCTCTGCCAGTACCCGTAGCCGGTTTTATCTTTCAACGTGGAGAGTCGGCCCAGATAGACGCCGCTGGGCCAGTCATCGGGAATCGTCAACGTCACCGCCGCATCCCAGTGGCATTCGTGCAGATTCTTGTGCCCCGGTTGAGGCACAGGCTGCGGTTTTCCCTGAAATGGTCCCAGCGTTTTCATCAGCCGCGCACCGCGACCGTCGTAATAACCGGTGCGAAAGATTTCAATTTTGAATTCCTGCGCGGGCCGTGTCGAAACCATGATGTCGATCGGCTCGCCGGCTGCGACACTTTGTCGCGAACAGTAGCCTTCAATTTTGGGAGAGCGGAAACCATCGCGTTTATCCAGCTGAATACGGGTCAGCTGCCAGTCGCTGGAACCCTCTTTCTGATTCTCACGTTTGATTAAATCCGGGTCGGCTTGCGCTGCAGTCGCTTTCCCCAGTGAAAGACTGCATGCCAGCGATGCCAGAGAAGTCGCGACAGCCCCTTTTAAAAGTGTTCGGCGTTCCTGATTCGGTTCCTGCATGGGGTCGCCTCCTGTTTCAATCTGCTTAGTGAACGGGGTGGGATTTTGGGTGTGGGTACTCCGGGATGGAGTTCAATTATTTTTTCCTGAACTCCATTGTTTGCTGCTTATACCTTTATGATAACCTTAACTTCATTAAAATAAGAATTATAAATTAAGAGTTTTTTATCTCAGTCTCTGATTTTATTGACTGTCGCGCAGACGGTCTGCATCAATCAGGGCAGAACCGGAGTATTCAGTGGCATCTTTCTCGCTCGATCAGACGGACATCAGAGCCTTCTACCAGGCCGTTGCAAAACAACTCGAACAAATACTCAGCGAACTGCAGCCGGCGATCATTGACATTCGTCGCACGCTGCATAAAAACCCCGAGATCAGCGGCGAAGAAAAACAGACGTCACAACTGATCTGCAAAACACTCGAAGCAATCGGCCTCGCACCGAAACTGATGAAAAACGGCGTCGGTGTGATTGCCGACATGACACTGGGAACACCGGCCGACGATGCCCCGCTGATCGGCATTCGCGCCGACATCGATGCCCTGCGGATAACCGACCTGAAAGAAGTCGAATACTGTTCGCATAATCCCGGCGTCGGTCATCTGTGCGGTCACGACGCGCATACCGCGATCGCGCTGGGAGCCGCCCTCAGCCTCAACCGCTGTTCCGAACTGTTAGAGAAAGACTGGCCCGGCCAGGGAATTCGTCTGCGATTCATTTTTCAGCCGGCGGAAGAAATCTGCCTGGGTGCCCGCTGGATGGTGGAACAGGGTGCCGTCGACGACGTGAATGCGATTATCGGCCTGCATATGGACCCGGAAATTCCTGCGGGAACAGCAAATATTCGCTATGGCGTGATGACGGCCTTCTGCGACGAAGTCCACTTTGAAATTCATGGCGTAGGAGCACACGCCGCACGGCCTCATCATGGAAATGATCCGATCACCACCGCCGCACAACTGATCTCCAGCCTGTATCAGAACCTGCCCCGCTCGATCGATTCGCGTACGCCTGCTGTATTTACTATCGGCCAGATCTCTTCCGGTCTGGCTCCCAATGTGATCCCTGAAATTGCACATCTGAAAGGCTCGCTGCGTTCCACGAACGACAAGGCCCGCGATGTGCTGCATAAGCGGATTGAAGACATCGCTGCCGGCATTGCCCGCAGCACGGGAACCCGTATTGAGGTCCGGTTTCAATCTCCCCTGCCCGCCGTCGTCAATGACAGTAACATTTCAGCCGCTCTGGAACAGGCGTCCAAAGATGTCCTGGGAGTGCAGCAGGTCGGACTCATCGAACTACCGAGCATGGGGGGAGAAGATTTTTCGATTTACCTGCAGCAGATCCCCGGAGCCATGCTGCGGCTGGGCTGTGCGAAACCCGATGTGAAGCCGGTATTTCTGCATTCCCCGTATTTCGATATCGACGAACGGGCCCTTATAATAGGCAGTCGCATCATGCTGCAGACCGCTTTGTTACTTACATTGAACCCCAGGCTCATCCAAAAAGGGAATTAGTACGATGGGAACCATCTCCTTTGCCAGAAACGATTACCCGACACTGGGTGTGGAACTGGAACTGCAACTCGTCGATGCCGAGACCTATGCCCTCTCGAATTCGATCACCGAACTACTGGCTGAACTGCCGGAAGAGACCGGCAAATTCGTCAAGCCCGAACTGATGCAGAGTTACCTCGAGATCAACACCGACGTCTGTCGCACGGTCGGAGATGTGCGCAAGGATCTGACGGGCAAACTGCAGGACGTGACCACCGCCGCCGACAAACTGGGACTGAAACTGTTCTGGGCAGCCACGCATCCGTTCTCTTCGTGGCGGGATCAGAAAATCACCGTCAACGATCGCTACTACGAACTCGTCGATCTGATGCAGGACGTCGCCCGCCGGTTGGTTACGTTCGGTCTGCACATCCACGTCGGCGTCGATTCCGGCGACAAAGCAGTCATGGTCTGCGACCGCATGCTGCGCTATCTGCCGCTGCTGCTGTCGCTCTCTTCGAATTCGCCCTTCTGGGAAGGCCGCAATACTGGCCTGCATTCGAATCGCTCGAAAATCATGGAAGGCCTGCCGACCGCTGGTCTCCCCCCCACGATGCGAAACTGGAGTGAATACACGTGGCTCATTAATCACCTCATCAGTACCGGCTTCATTAATACGATTCGGGAAATCTGGTGGGACATCCGCCCGCATCATAATTTCGGCACCGTGGAAATCCGCGTATGCGATATGCCGGCGAACCTGGAACAGGTGCTCTCCCTCACCGCGTTCGTGCAGTGCATGGTCAAATGCATTTCCGATGAAATCGACGAAGGCGCCTATCAGCTGCAGCATCATCCGATGATGGTGCAGCAGAACAAGTGGCGGGCGACCCGCTACGGCATCGATGCCAGCCTGGTCAACAGCGAAAACTACAAACTGTTTTCCGTCATTGACACAACAAAGCAACTCGTAGACCTGGTTGCGCCGATGTCGGAACGCCTGGAGTGTACGGACGAATTAAACCGCATCTGTGACCTGGTCCATAAATCCGGCGCCAAACGGCAGTTGGAGATCATGGAAGCGACCGGCGACCGCCGCGAAGTCGTCAAACAGATGATCGAAGAAAATAGCGGCTTCTGAAATCGGCTCTCCCCTTCTATAATACAAAAATCCCTGCATCGTTTAACCAGCACCTTTCGTCTACAGGAATCGGATTCCGTGTCTGATACGGACAATCTTCCCGACAGTGAACCGCCGGCAACAGAGCCAGCCGCTCCCGCACCGGAAGACGCTGCGCTGTCACCACGGGAGAAGGTCCGTAAGTTTCCGACCACGCCTGGCGTCTATCTGATGAAAGATGCGCAGGCCCGTGTGATCTACGTCGGTAAAGCCGTCAATCTGAAAAGCCGCGCCTCCAGTTATTTCAACCAGGCCGCTGCCGTCGAACGTCGCACTGCAGAACTAGTCACCGAAATTGCGGATATCGATTACCTGGAAACGGAGACCGAAGTCGATGCCCTGCTCCTCGAAGCGCGGCTCATCAAGGACATTCGCCCGCGGTTCAATTCGGAACTCAAAGACGACAAGACGTTTCCCTATCTGGAAATCACGACCCGCGAAGATTTCCCCCGCGTCGAATTCACCCGCAAGCCACACAGCAAGGGGACCAAACTGTACGGCCCCTTCACGAATGCCAAACAGCTGCGGGGCACGATTACGGTGCTGCAGAAAATCTTTCGCTTCCGTAACTGTTCGCTGGACATCGAAGAGGGGGATGAGAAGTGGCGCTGGTTCCGCCCCTGTCTGCTGCACAGCATCAACCAGTGCACGGCTCCCTGTAATCTGCGAATCAGTAAAGAAGACTATCGCAAGGACATCAACAAACTCAAACTGTTTCTCGACGGCAAAAAAGACCGGCTGCTCAACGAAATGCGCAAAGAGATGCTGGCCGCCTCGGAAGCCAAACTCTACGAGAAAGCGGCCCGACTGCGGGATGAAATCCAGTTGCTCGAAAGCATCAAACTCCGCGGCAATCTGGAAGACCACGCGCAACCCGAAGTCTTTTACATCGATCCGAAAAAAGGAATGCAGGGTCTGAAGAAAGTCTTCGGCCTGCCCGAACTGCCCCGCCGGATCGAAGGGGTCGACATCGCGCATCTGCAGGGCGGCGAAACCGTCGCCAGCCTGGTGCAGTTCATCGACGGCCTCCCCTTCAAGCATGGCTACAAGCGATTCAAAATCCGCACGGTCAAAGGAATCGACGATTTCGCTTCGATCCGCGAAGTCGTCAGCCGCCGCATCCGACGCCTGCATCAGGAAGGAGAATCGTTCCCCGACATCCTGTTGATTGACGGCGGTAAAGGGCAGTTGAACGCGGCAATGACCGCGATGCGCGAACTGGGCGTCGAGCCCCCGTTCACAATCTCCCTGGCCAAACGGGAAGAAGAAGTCTACGTCCCCGGCGAAACCGAACCCCGCCGCCTGAGCCGCCATTCATACGGCTTAAGACTCCTGCAATACGTCCGCGACGAATCGCACCGCTTCGCCCAGCATTACCATCATCTGCTGCGGAAGAAATCGCACTTTGATGAGTGAGTTAAGAGACGGTAAGCGTACTCCCCACTCCCTGTTTCATTCCAGCCACAACACGTCACACGCAATATCAAAAATCAGCATCGAGCACCACACGATAGCGGGCTTTGCCTTCGGCGACGTGCTGGAAGGCTTCGTTGATCTGGCTCATGGGGAAGTGTTCGGTCTGCGGGGCGATCTGGTGTCGGGCGGCGAAATCGAGCATCTCGGCCATCGCGACGGGGGAGCCTGTGGGAGAGCCGCTCACGCTGGCCTGACGGGTGAGCAGTGTGAAGACGGGCACGGGGATCGGTTCCAGCACCGCTCCCACCACGTGCATCCTGCCATTGGGGGCGAGCGTTTTCAGCAGCGCGTCCCAGTCGAGCGGTACGTTCACGGTGACAATCAGCAGGTCCAGGGAATTCTGCAGCTCCAGGATCGCAGCCGAGTCCCGGCTGGCGACGACATGATGTGCGCCGAAACTGCGGGCTTCGTCGAACTTGCTTTCGCGAGAGGTGAAGGCGGTCACATCGCAGCCGAACGCGGACGCAAATTTCACCGCCATATGTCCCAGCCCCCCGATGCCGACGATGCCCACACGACTCTTAGGCGTCGCGAATCGGCTGAGCGGATTGAAGACCGTAATGCCGCCACACAACAGGGGACCGGCATCGGCATAATTCAGACCGTCGGGTAACGGAATCGTCCAGGCCCAGTGAGCGCGCACGGAACTGGCAAAGCCTCCCAGGTGACCGGCAATCGTGGGCTGCCCTTCCAGGCAGAGATGCTGATCGCCCGACAGACATTGTCGGCAATGCATACAGCTGCCACTGAACCAGCCTACGCCGACCCGCTGTCCGACACTTAACCCTTTCGCCTGCGATCCCAGAGCCGTGACACGGCCGATGACTTCATGACCGAAGACGGCAGGCAGCGTGGTCATGCCCCATTCGTTCTGCCACATGGAGAGATCCGAATGGCAGACGCCGCAATGTTCTACCGCCACCTCAATCTCTTCCGGCCCCAGTGGTTCCCGCTCCAGTGTCTGCAGACTGAACGGGGCGCCGATACCACTTGTGACCCAGGCTTCATATCCCATTTCCTTCTCCTTTGCTGAACTATGCACTGACAGCCTTTGGTTCATTCAGAAATCGGGCGGCGCGACCTTGTGACTTCTATCCGTCAGCAATGAATGACACTTCCATTTTCCGCTTTAAAGGAGCAGTGGTCTACAACTAAGTTATTAATTTTCGGCGAAATCATCTGAGACAGAAGCGGGGGCACGTAAAGTACTCTACTCCTTCACTTCCTCTGCAGTTTTGTCATACGCTTCTTTGAGATTGCCCCAGGCGATATCCAGGTCTTTCTTCAGGCCTTCCCAGGCCTCGGCGGAGGACTCGCTGAATTCTTTTGTTTTTTCGCTCACTTTTTCCCGCTGCGCTTTCAGATCTTCCAGCCGCGCATTCCATTTCACTTTGGCGTCGTCTTTGAGTTTTGCGCCTCTGGTTTCCAGTTCGGCGATTTTTTCATCCAGTTTTTCCAGCTGTTCATGCATCTGTTGGGAATATTCATCGCGTTTCTGCTTGGTGAACTCTTTGGTGGTTTCAACGGCTTCTTCCATTTTCTGTTTCACATCCTCGCCCGTCACCTGCTTCTCAGCGGGAACCGGGGGCGTGGAACTTTCATTCGCACAGGCAACCAGAAACAGACTCAGACTGAAGCAACAGGGAGCCAGATATCGCATAACGTTCTCCTTCTCGGTTTGATGAATCATTCGCCATTATACACATTACAGGCGACCAGATTCATACTCGAATTCTCAGGTACTCAACTATAGAATACAGGTCTGATCTCAATGAACTCAACAGTAATCTGGATGGTTGTCGTCCACAATGGTTTGATTATTGATTTACAGATTTTGAAAACAGCAGATTCCGGAGCGGCGGAAGTAATGAGTGATCCTCCCGCGTCACAAAATAACGAACGCTGGAAACCGGCTGCCTTCGGCTGTTTGTGGGGAATCGGCACGTGGGTGATGCTGATTGGGATCGCGCTGCTGTGTGAGGATCTCTTTAATTCGGACGGCGGAGCGGGACCGGGCAGTCCGGGGATGCCCCCGATTCCCGCGTTCTTTTTTGCGGCTGTGTTGCTGGGCTGGATCCCTGCCGGCATCGCCGGGTTCTGGAGATACCGAAAACAGAAAACTAAATGACTGCATTTTGGTTTAGAGACGACAACGACGGAAGCGAGACCTGCTCAACCTCTGTTTCCGACTTTAGTCAAAATGCAGATCAAACCATTTCAGTATCTCCGCAGCAATCTGATCAGGTTCTTCGAGAGAAATTGGTTCGGAACGATCGTTTGCTTCTGTTGCCAGTTGAATCTGGCCGGTCCCTTTTTGCCCCACAATGATCAACATTAGAGACTTCTTGAGAAACGCATTGCGAGCCCGAGAAGTCATGCTGTTATACAACTCGGAAGGTTCTGTTTCTTCCCAGGGAATCTCATAGAAATCGTTTACGATCTTAACCACTGCAGCCCCACCGATTAAACGAAACGATTCATCCGAGAAACGTTGCAGTTTTCCCCGAGCCACACTTGCCCCATGAGAACCTTTGACATAAGGAACCAGAAACACCCCCTCATTATTTTTCAACACATCCAGAAAGACCACCACTGTTCTCCTTATTGTATTACGATCTGATCTATCAGAGATTCCTGATCTGGAGAAATTCTCCAAATGTGTCTGTGAAAACGAAACGTGCACTGGGAGATATGCTCAATTCAAATTCCCACAGAAGCCAATGATCGTTTTCATTTTATGGGCTTTCGCATTGAGTTTTGCAGAGTTCCGTTCAGCTTGCCGAAAATCCCGTTGCCCCAGGTGAGGGTGGCTGTCTGCAGACGTTTTATATCATTCGTGGAAAAAGGAGTCGAACCGAGTTCCTGTCCGTCCTGACGAATGACAAGTTGGTTGGGTTCGACTACGAATTCCAGTTGGATTGGCTGATCTTTCCATTTGATCTGTGCTGCCAGATTACCGTTCATTTTGAAATGGAGCACGGATCCATATTCACGTCGCTGGTCGTCTGTGAGGAACTTGTATTTCTCAGACCAGGGATAAGTGCCTTTGGTGGATGTAGAGACCATTAACGAATCGCCGAGGGGAACCAGGCCGGTCACGCGCTGTCCCCAATGGTTCAGCACCAGCTTGTGTTCGAGAGCCTGCTCTTCATATGGATGTACGGTTCGCTTATGTGCGACGGGATGTGAGAACATGCGTCCGAGGGAAAACCAGCGATTTTCATCTTCGTTATACCGCCAGAGTTCACCCCACGGCCAGACGCCTGCGAACAGGTCGCCGCGGTAAATGGCCAGCGTCTGCGCTTCGCGCGCACTGGGCGAGACTTCGGGCAGTCGAGGCGGCCAGCCATGCAGTTGTTTGATTTCGCTTCCGCCGCGATATTCAAATAGCTCTCCTGAGGGATACTGCGCCAGCAGCAGGCGGTCGCGGAAGTTGAGCATCGAATAAATCTGGTAGCTGTATTTTTTGCTCGCCTCTTTGACGGTCCGCCATTGTTTGCCGTCAAAGGCATATACGCCACCATAGTTCGAGACGGTCAGCAGTTCATTTTGAAACTGCCCCCAGGCAAACGGTGTTGCGCCGACGAACTTGCATTCGATACTGATGGCTTTGCTCAGATCAATCGGCGTCTGATCCGCGGGTGTCCACGGACAGGCCATGACCCGGGTGAAGCCCCCCTGCTCCGATCGGTTACCGTAATAGAAACAGAGGAAACCGTTCGCGTAATAAAAGTTATAGTAGCGACCCACTTTGGGAGGATTCAGAATCACCCGGTCGTTGTAGGTCGCTTTGTTCGAACAGAATGTCAACAGCCCCTTGCCGATCCGCATCTGACCATCACCGCTGCGCAGCGGTCCCGTTTCCGGTGAATGAGGGGCCGACCAGTTTTCCGCAGACGGGTCCCAGGTGCGCAGCGATTCGGTACGATCGCCGCCCCAGGCGGAGATGGTCTGGTTCAGATCCATCAGATAAATGCCACACCCCAGATCCGGATGAGGCAGTCGTTCCGTTTGAAACTTTTCTGATTCGTGAGTCGGTTTGACATAAAACTGCAGCGTATGACGATCGCCGCGGAAGCGGGTATTATAGACTTCCATGAAGCCGGCCCCCGCAATGACGGCACCACTTTGATCGCGGAGTTCGAAAAGTGAGCCAAAGTTCTGACCGACATCCTGTCCCAGATCCAGGACGGTGGAGAAAGTCACTTTCGCTGCCTTGTCGCGGCCCGGTTCCGATTCATCAGCCCAGCCTGTGGCAGCCAGGAGAACAAGTAAGAAAACAGAACACGCGGGTACTTGATGACGGTGAAATCTCATGCGATGATCCTCAACTCAGAATATAAACAGGAGTTGAATTACATCGTAAACCTGTCCGATCCTGTTTACCAGTCAGACACCGTTGTGATAGATCGAGACTGCCGGCGAATTCGCTCTGGCTGACTGCTGTTTCAACACAGAAACTGCAACGCGAACGGCTGCATTTTCATTACCCGCATTACTATCCGACAACAACGCCCGCCAGCGCAGTGCGGGCCGGGAACTGGAAGCTGATTCATTACTACGAAGACGATCACAATGAGCTGTACGATCTGAGCCAGGATCCGTCGGAGACGACCGATTTGTCAGAGCAGAAACCGGCGCAGGCACAACAGCTGTGGAAGGAGTTGCATAGCTGGTTGAAATCGGTGGACGTAAGCTTTCCGCAGGAGAATCCGGATCGGCGGAAGGGAGCCTGGTTACTGATCGTCTGGCTTGTGTTTGGAAATGCGAATTTTCTCGCCGGTGAAGGGGTTTGTGATTTCCACGTCGCCAGTTGTCGGCAAGCTAAAGTCCAGCAGGTCGATATCGTTGAGCCAGAGTTCAAAGAACTCCGTGATCGAATAGTTTTGTGGAGTGAGTGCACCAGCGTCGAAGGTCGTGACGAGGTGCCGGGGGTCGTGGCAATCCACACAGGAAAAAATATTGCCGCCCCATTCGCAGAAAGGGAGCAGACCGGATGGCCAGATTTCCCCTTCCAATTCGTGGTCGCTCTTCAGCTGCTGGAATGTTTCCAGGAGATCACCAAAGTCGGAAGTGGCTCCCCCTGCAAGGCCCATCACGCCATATCCGGGACCGAATCCTCCGTTTGCCAGTTGCAGATAACACTCGCTAAGTAAGATGGGAAGTGAAAAGCCCAGCTGCTTTGTAGTCTGCGCGACAACATCCGGGGAGACAGGAAGCAGAAGTTCCTCTGAGGACTTTGACTTTGTGAAAGTTTTGATTCTCTCAATCAGCTGTTCGTACATGGTTATTTTTTAAAACCGATTCCCACGTGGAGTTTCTTTATTAGAATGCGTCATTACAAATGGGAGCAACCGGAGCTAATACCCTGCGGCTCATTACTTCAAGCAAGATCAACATCTGGACTCTCATTCCTGTGAAATCATATCAGAGCTTCGCAGGTCAACCGAACCAGTATTGGCGATATCCCGTTTTTTTGACTCGCACCAGCTGCAGAAAAACATTCTAACACGATCCTGTCGATTAAATAACACAAGCTTCATCATTTTTGCCGCTAGGATTTGTTAGACTGGTGTGAACTTGAATGATCGGGGTGAAGGATTGCTCGTGCTTCCCCTTTGTTTTCTCTCCACCAGAAGGACGTTTCCCATGTTCAAATTGATTCCCGCATCGTGCCTGCTGACTGTCTGTTGCTGTCTGGCTGTGCCGGCCCGGGGAGAGGAAAAAACCAAATGGGAGCACAAGAAGAATTACGAAAAGATGATTGTCGAACCGACACTGCCGGTGGCGACGGATGTGCCGGACCGGATTCTGCTCTCGTGGAAGGGGGATCCGGCGACTTCGTTTGCCGTGACCTGGCGGAGCAAAGTGAGTCCTGATGCCGTCGCCGAGATTGCGCCTGCCGATACGGGATCGGAGTTTCTCAAGCACGCGCAAGTGGTCGAAGCCACGACTTCCCCACTGAAAACGAACCTGGGCACCGTGCACATGCATGCGGCGACCTTTAAGGATCTGAAGCCGAACACCCTGTATGTCTATCGTGTGGGGAGCCGTCGAACGGTGCCCCTCGCTAAGGAAGATCGGGAGGAGGTCGAGCCGATGACCGCCGATTATGCCTGGAGCGAATGGACTCAGTACCGCACCGCGCAGAAGTCAAACGGAGACGTGGTGGCGCCGGTCCGGTTCGTGTACGTCGGGGATGCCCAGAACGATATCAAGAGTCACTGGTCGCGGCTGATTCGAGAATCGTATCGCGATGCCCCGCAGATGACGTTCATGCTGCATGCCGGGGATCTGGTGAATCATGGAAACAATGACCAGGAGTGGGGCCAATGGTTTTACGGCGGCGGCTGGATTTTCAATACAGTCCCCCAACTGGCAGTTCCCGGCAACCATGAATACGCACGCGATCCCTTTGCCGACAAACCCGAAGGGGAGGAAAAGATTTCCAAGACACTGAGTCGACGCTGGGGTCAGCGGTTTGAGTTTCCGGCCAACGGGCCCGAGGGTTCTACAGAGAATATCTTTTATGTCGACGTGCAGGGGGTGCGAATCATCGGCCTGGATTCGAATCGCGAGACCGAAGCACAGGCAGAGTGGCTGAAGAAAGTCCTGCAGAACAATCCGAACCGCTGGACGATTCTGACGCATCATCATCCGATCTATTCTTCCAGTAAAAAACGGGATAATCCGGAACTGCGACAGCTCTGGCAGAGGTTGTATGAAAAGTACAAAGTGGATCTGGTACTGCAGGGACACGATCACAGCTACGGACGGACCGGGCCGATCGACCTGCAACTCAGCCGAAAAATTGAAACGGAACAGAATGTGGCAACCGGACTGCGGGTGGCGGATCAGTCGGGCGGCCCCGTGTATGTCGTCTCGGTCAGCGGCCCGAAGATGTATGAACTGCAGGAGTACCCGGCTGAGACCATTCAGACAGATCCCTTCCGCCGCCGCGCCCAGGGCAAGCAGCTGTACCAGGTGATTACCGTCGAGCAGGACCGCCTGGTGTATCAGGCCAAAACGGTGACCGGTCAACTGTACGATCAGTTTACGATTACCAAGGACAAAGCAGGGAAAAACGTATTTGAGGATCAGGCACCGCCGCTGGAGGATTGAGGGGTGGAGAAACGGGGCGCAGTTTGTCAGCATTCACCGCTGACGGGAGTGGGCGCACCAACTATAATTTCAGAGGCGATCTTTTTCCGCACTGTTTCCTCTCTGAAATGAAGCCTCGTATGACTGAACCCGAGCCACAACCTGTTTCTAACCCTGAAAGCAGGCTGGATCGATTTGTCGCGTGCATCACCACTGCAATCACACTGTTGCTGTGGATTGGCGTCAGTGCCTGTTATCAGTGGCAACCCGATGCCTGCGCCGCGGTAACCGTTTATCCGAGCTGGTGCTGGTTTGTTGGCGGACTCTGTCTGGCGTTGATTCTGTTACGGACCAAACGACAGCGGATCGCGTTGACGTCCATCGGCCTCTGGTTTCTGTTCCTGGTTGTATTTGCAGATACGCCTTTGAGTCTCTGGCGGGGATTGTGGCAAAGTAGTGCCGCCGCAGAGTCGCATCCGACAGAAGAGAATGCACTGCGGGTCATTTCACTCAACGCGCATAGCAGCAGCCGCGCCGTCGCAGCATTGGATCGCTGGCAGCCCGACCTGATTCTGATTCAGGAGACACCGGGCGCGGGAACGCTGCGCGAGGTGGGTCAAATCATGCTGGGTGAAAATTTCGGTCTGCTGGCGGGCGTGGATGCTTCGATTCTGAGTCGCACTCCCATCGAACCGCTGGCGTCGTCTGTGAATTACACGATCGGCAAAGTCAGTGTCAAACCGGGCCAGGAGGTCATCGTCGTTTCGTTGCGTCTGACGCCGCCCCCATTTCGCGCGGACCTGTGGAACCCGGAGTGCTGGCGTGCCTACCGTGATCAGCGAATTCATCAGCGGGATGAGCTGCAGCAGCTCAGTCGTCGCCTGTCAGAACTGCCGACCGATCTGCCTGTGATTGTGGGGGGCGATTTCAACGTCAACCCGCGCGATCCGATCTTCAACGAACTGCCGACGAATCTGCGCGACGCCTTTACCACAACCGGTGTTGGCTGGGGAAACACGATTACCAACGAGGCTCCGTTCCTGCGAATTGACCAGGTGCGCTGCGACCATCGCTTCCAGCCGCTGCGGGTCATCGCTGAACTGAGTGAAGATACTGACCACCGGTCGGTGATTGCGGATCTACTGCTGGAGCCGGGTGAGGAATGAGTCGTCGATCTGGAACTAAGAAATGTTTTCCAAGAGGTAAGCAACAATGAATCAGAATCAATTACCGCCGTTGGGGCCGTTGCTAGACGAGCTGCAGTTTACTGCAGACTTGGGGCTGGCGACATTGCAGGAAACGCAATCCTTTCTGATCCAGAAAGAAAACGAGAAACAATTGCGTCGGCAGGTCGAAAAAGGACTGATCACGAAAAACGAAGCGGTTAGCGTGCTGCTGGCCCATTTACAGGACTGGCTGGAGCAACGAGGATTGGACGTTTCAGAATCATCGGAGAAGTTCGCTGATTCAACATTACAGCAGAACTTTGAGACGTTTCTCTTCGGTGCGGAATCCCGGTAACGGGTCCAGTTCGTCGGACCGGCTGATTTTTATTTGGTTGTCAGATCAGATTTCTTTAATAATTCTGATGTTGATTCACAAGAAAGTGACCATCATCATCACTGAGCTTTGCTAGAACCGGTGATAACGCCCTGCGGCTAACAGGATATACCGATAGATCAATTTCATGTTCATTTACCGGAGACGACGGGGGGATGATCTTTGATATACAGCTTTGCATCGAAGCCACAGCCCTCTTTTTTCCAATACCCTTTTTCAGGATCTTCAAGAATCGGGTAGTCGGCTATGAACTGCTGTTTTGCGGCACGACAACGGGGACAATACTTGACCAGCGCGACGCCATTGCCTGTCACGTCACCCTGATCATCAAACGCATAGGGAAACAACTCACGCCGGACTTCCGTGTAGTTGAAGAAATAACTGACACGATTGTAGTCCGTCCCGTTGAAATCCTCGACGGAGTTAATGTCTTCCTTGAGTTGTTCATTGTGGATGTGGCAGCGATCCTGGTCCACTCGTAAGTCTGCGATATCATGCAGTTCCAGGGGCGCAGTACAGCCGCTGCAGAGGATCAGTAGCATCAAGATCCATCTCATCATGCGATTCCTGTCAACTTGAATTGATAAGGTCATCCCCGGCGTTCCCCAATCCAATGAGGGGTCGCAGCCACCACCATCCAGGCGAGCAGATCTTAAACCATAAAAGAAAGGACGGATAGACTTGAATCTGGAGTCAGCGATTTAGAGTTTCCAGGTAACACAGGCCCAGACGACCCCTCTCAACTCGACGCGGCTACTGCTGATGGACCGATTTCGATTGATCATTTCCTCGAGTCTGTACAGGTATCTGTGGAAGTCGCGTCTGACACCGATCATCGGCTCTTACTGGCGAATCTGATCCTGCTGAAATCGCCTGCTGCATCTTCAAAATGACTTGCATGACAGAGGCTTTCATTCATCAATGATCGCTCATATGAATCGTTAGAATTCACTCAAAGCCCCTACCCTCCAGTCCGCTGAATCTGCCCTGAATGAAGGCTGCTGAAATGCTGTGCTGTTTTTTCAGGCAGAGAATGCGTGCTCTATTTGCATAGGAAAATTAAGGAAATACAGCCGTGGGCAGGTTGTAAGAGATCCCGTGAATTTAAGGCCCCTGATTCGACGATCAGCGGGAGTTCGAAAAAGGGGGCTCGGTTCACTCAAATGCCGAAGATGCAGTGGATTAGAATGTCAATCTGTCATAGTAGCGCCGAGTCCGCGTGACAGCGACTGCGCAGGGAGTCTGGAAATCCTAAATCTGCTGAAGTTTGGCACATATTCTGCTTTGTAATAATTACTACTTCTTAATTTCACAAAAGTTCTGAGCAATTTGGCGCGAGCCCACGGTACATCTGACCATTGGCACAAACCAGGTTTTCAAGTCGATTGCGAATCACTCAGAAGAATTAAACATCTTAAGAAAAGTAATTGTCCTGGATATCAAGCCAGTTTTTCTGATGGATCTCACAAGTTCCAACAGTTTTGTCAGTAGTTTTAATCGCCCAATGAAAAGGTCAAAACAGTGAACACAGCAACTTCGAATGCATCCACTTCGTTCTCCGGTGGCACCAATGGTACCAAAACCTCCGTTGGTACGGCCCGTTCCGCCGCCATCGCCGCCGTCACCAGCTATAAGCCGAGCTACCCACCGATGAACTACAAAGAAGAACCAACTTCACAGCTCTTCAACGCCAACGTCTTCTCCAAGTCGGCCATGAAAAAACGACTGCCCAAAGAAGTCTACAAGAAACTGGTAAAGACCATCGAAGCTGGTGAGAAACTGGACTGCTCTACTGCAGACGTTGTTGCTTCCGCGATCAAAGACTGGGCCATCGAAAAGGGTGCCACTCACTACGCACACGTGTTCTATCCGCTGACCGGTTCGACCGCAGAAAAGCACGACAGCTTCCTCTCTCCCGATGGAGACGGCGGTGCGATCGCTGAATTCAGTGGTTCACAGCTGATCCAGGGCGAGCCCGATGGTTCCAGCTTCCCGACTGGTGGTATCCGTGTTACTTTCGAAGCCCGCGGTTACACCATCTGGGACGTGACCAGCCCGGCTTACATTCTGGAAAACACCAACGGAACGACCCTCTGCATTCCCACTGCCTTCGTTTCCTGGACCGGGGAAGCCCTCGACAAGAAAACTCCCGTACTGCGTTCCATGCAGGCTCTGAATGCCCAGGCTCAGAGAATCCTGAAGCTGTTCGGTCACACTGACGGCAGCCTGGTTTCATCGACCGCCGGTCCGGAACAGGAATACTTCCTGATCGACAAGAACTTCTTCTACGCCCGTCCCGACCTGCTCAACGCCGGTCGTACCCTGTTTGGCGCCAAGCCTCCCAAGGGACAGGAATTTGACGATCACTACTTCGGTGCGATTCCAGACCGCGTGCTGTCATTCATGTTTGAAGCCGAACGCGAACTGTTCAAACTGGGTATTCCCGTGAAAACCCGTCACAACGAAGTGGCTCCCGGACAGTTCGAAATTGCTCCGCTGTTCGAATCCGCTAACATCGCGACCGACCATCAGCAGCTGCTGATGACCACACTGCGTCGTACTGCAGAAAAATACGGCATGGTCTGTCTGACTCACGAAAAACCTTTTGCCGGCGTAAACGGTTCAGGGAAACACGTCAACTGGTCCATGGGCAGCTCTTCACAGGGCAACCTGCTTGATCCTGGCGATACACCTCACGAAAATGCTCAGTTCCTGCTGTTCTGTGCCGCCGTCATCCGTGCGGTTCACAAGTTCCAGGGTCTGCTGCGTTCCGTTGTGGCTTCCGCCAGTAACGACCATCGTCTGGGAGCCAACGAAGCTCCTCCAGCCATCATCTCAGTCTTCCTGGGTGATCAGCTGACCGACGTCTTCGAACAGATCAAAGCCGGTGGTGCTAACTCTTCGATTCCTAAAGGTACGCTGACCGTTGGTGTCGACGTTCTGCCTCCACTGCCGAAAGATGCCGGTGACCGTAACCGAACCAGCCCGTTCGCTTTCACCGGTAACCGTTTTGAATTCCGTGCTGTCGGTTCTAACCAGTCTATCGCCGGTCCACTGGTTGCAATGAATACCATCGTTGCTGAATCACTGGATTACTGTGCGACCAAACTGGAAGAAGCCACCGGTGGCGACTCTTCTAAACTGAACTCTGCTCTACAGTCACTGCTGACTGAAATCATCAATGAGCATGGTGCCGTCATCTTCAATGGCGACGGTTACAGTGATGAATGGCACGCTGAAGCGGCAAAACGGGGTCTGTTGAACCTCAAAACCACCGTCGATGCTCTGCCGATTCTGCAGACCGAAGAAGTCAAAGAACTGTTTACGAAGTACAGTGTCCTTTCAGAACGCGAACTGGAAAGCCGCCTGGAAATCTACCTTGAACAGTATGTCATGTCGATCAAAGTCGAGTACAACCTGACACTGAAGATGGCCAAGACCATGATCTTCCCGGCTGTCATCCGTTACCAGGGCGAACTCGTTTCCAACTGTGCCAGCCTGAAAATGCTGGACTACGATTTCGACACCAAGACACTGGATAAAGTGACTTCTCTGGTCAAAGCATTGCAGGACAGTATTGGCGAACTGGAAACCGCCGGTGCCGAGCACGGATCGGAAGATCTGCTCGCCGAAGCAAACTACTACTGCAATACGATTCTGCCGCTGATGAACAAAGTCCGCGAATATGCAGACGAACTGGAAGGTATTGTGGCCGACGATCTGTGGCCGCTGCCAACTTACCAGGAAATGCTGTTCATCAAATAACAGCAGTCGTTAACAATCGAGTCTTCGGAACCGGAGCCGACCAGCGTCTTGCTGAGTCGGCTCTGTTCCTGTTGTCTTCTGAAAAAGTGTGACTTCAGCGCAGATATCGAGACCCCCAGCCATGTCGGATTCTGAATCATTATTCTCTGGTGATCCGATTCAGTTTAACCAGCCAGGTCACTCCCGGCCGTTCCGTAAAATCATGACCGGGATTGCCTTGTTCTTTACGATCTGCCTGGTCGCCGTCATTGGCTATGTCTCCGCGGGCTGGAAGCTGGAAGATTCGATCTACATGGTCATCATCACCATCTTCGGCGTCGGTTACGGGGAAGTGCAGCCGATTGAATCGTCGGGGCTGCGGGCGTTGACGATCATGGTGATCATTGCCGGTTATGGAGCGGTGATTTACACCATCGGCGGTTTCATGCAGATGGTCATTGATGGCGAACTCAACCGTGCCCTGGGAGCGAGAAGAATGACGAAAGAAATTGAACGACTGTCGGGCCATACCATCATTTGTGGCGTCGGACGCATGGGTTCGATCCTGGCCAAAAACCTGCACGCGGCCAAAAAACCGTTCGTGGTCATCGACTGCGACGAGCGTCGTCTGAAAGCGGCTGAAGATCAGGGCTACTGGGTGATCAACGGCGATGCTTCTGAGGAATACATCCTGGAACAGGCGGGCATCCGCCGGGCCTCCGTGCTGGCGACCGTCCTTTCAGCCGACGCGACGAATGTGTTTGTCACGATTACCGCACGGGAGATGAACCCGGATGTGATGATCATCGCACGCGGCGAAAATCCCAAGACCGAAAAAAAGCTGCTGGGCTGTGGCGCGAACCGTGTGGTACTTCCCACCGCAATCGGTGCCAGCAAAGTCGCGCAACTGATTATGCGTCCCACAATGGAAAACATGCTGGAGCAGCTGACCAGCGAAGGTGCGATTACCGACGAGCTGGGTCACTTCGGCCTGCAGTTTGAAGAACTGCAGGTGACGCCGGGCTCCACGTTTGTCAACAAGACACTCGATAAAATCGAAGTCCGCAGCGATCGGGGATTCCTGGTGGTTGCCATCCGCCGCGCCGACGGGGAAGTCGAACAGAACCTCGCTCCCGATACGATTTTACTGGAAGGAGACTCTGTCATCGTACTGGTACACAGTAACGACATCCCGCATCTCTCCGAAAAATTCGCCGCCAAGGGAATTAAGATCACCTATCGGGGCGTGACGGCGGAACTGTGAGAAGGAATCAGTCAAGTGGCGCTAATCTCAGAGCAGTCCGTGCAGCCAGGGTAATCAGGAACTCATCGTGATCCGCCAGCAACTGATTGAGTCCCTCGATGGTGAGACCTGCTTTTAATACAGGTATCAGTTTGACCGCGATAAATTGTCTGAGTTGGTCGAGACGCTGCGTATCGTCACAGGGATAGTCGTCGATATTCAGCAGGTCGGCGATGCGAGGCGGACCTGCTTCCGGGCGAGGCGTTCCCTCAGGCCAGAGTGAACTGGCACGCGTGCGAACATGACACTGATGTTCACGGGGAAAATCGTTGTGTTCAATCCGCTGTAACCAGAAACCGAGATTCAGAAAATAAGTCGCGCCATATTGTGACTTCTGCAGATTCAACATCGCAATCACTGTTTCGCTGGACAGATACCAGTTCGAACCCTTGCGTTGAAATCCATACGGCTTCAGTTCCGTATCCATCGCATTCTTCAGGTGCTGTGTTGTGATCATATCATTACAGCTTGATCAACGAGGGACCACTGCCCGGTTTTCAGGCAGTTCTTCTGCAGTCTCTTTGCCTTCCAATACATCCAGTCGTGCGCGAAGTTCGTCGTTTTCTTTCTGCAGTTGTAACAGATAGAGTGTGACCAGGTTGAACAGCACCAGCAGTCCGACGGCAATCATTCCTGTATTACCCTCACCGAAATAGAATGTAATCGAGAAAAAGATTGCGGTAACCAGTAACATCCAGGGGTTCATTCTTTGCATGATTTTATCCTGTAAATAAATTATCGCTTCGTCACGGCAGTTCGTAAGTGGAGATTTCGTTGAACTGCAGGGAAAACAGAAAGGGATAGATCAATGCCAGACTGGCGAGCAGGACGACATATGCGCTGAAACCAGCACACAGCGCGATCAGGATCAGACCATTTTGCAATGTCGATAACCAACCTAAAAACGGTATCAGAATCACTAACCCCAGTCCCATCGACATCATTGAAAAAAAGAGCACTAAAACAAGTATTCCCACCACACAGCATGTAAACAGGACATCCTTCCAGAGAATCGTTGATTTCATCGACGGCGAGAGATTTCTGCGAATCAGTTTCAACCCCAGCCCAGTTAAGAGCATTGTCAGTGCAGCTGCAAGCTGTGCCACCAGTTCGATTTCAAAATCATGCTTCATCGGAAACATGATCAGGCGGAGATAAACAATCAGAGAGACTCCGACGGCAACAGCAACTGTCATCAGATGTGCGATACTTGTGAAGACCTGCAACGTTTCTGGTTCCTGAACTGGTTAATACCATTGATTGAATCGGAGAATTAACATCTCAGACTTTGAACATTTGTCTCGTACCATTTATCATAGACTCTGGCACTTCACATCGAAAGCACATTTCAGCCGCAGCCGGAAAAACATCGGGAGCATTCCATGCAAAACTGTTTAGCCGTTTATACCGCCAAACGGGCCATCAATGGTCGCAAGCTGGTTATAATTTATGCTTCTAAGAAGAGGACGACAATTTCAGGGAATTTCACCGTAAGAGGCAAAATATTTTTCTAAAAGTCGCGTCACAGGAATGATCTTTTGAACTTTTTTCAGCTCAGGTCGTTCAACCTGCACTTCCTGCCAGCGTTTCCGGACATCATCAGAGCCGAAATTCAGGATCACCTCCACCAGAGAAGGGCAGCGTGCCAGGGGGCGTAAATCAAGTTTCTCAGCGTTTATATAGTCTATGTCGAGTACCTCCAGTCGAGACAGTTTCGTCAGCGGCTCCAGTCCCTTCCCGGTAATCAATTCCGTATGGCCTGGATTTCCCAACACCAGCAATCGCAATTGCTGGAGTGGTTCCAGTCGAGTCAGACCGGCATTCGTAATCTCAGTCGAGTACAAAACCAGCTCCCTTAAATTTTTCACCTTGACCAGGGCATCCAGACCTTTATCGGTAATGTTAGAGTTTTTCAGGGAGAGTGCTTCCAATTGAGGCAGATCGGGCAAGGTCTGCAGAACCGTGTCATTGACTGATGGAGTCGAGAGATTCAATACGGCAAGACCGGGCAACTGGTCCAGTTGTTTTAATGTGGCTTTGCCTGCAGAACTGCCGGAAAATCCGAACTCCCGTAATTCCGGTGCCTCTGCAAAACTGTTTAAGCCGCTGCCTGTCATCTGGTCACTGTGGAGTACCAGGCGAGTGAGTTGTTTTAATCCAGACAGATGCTGCAGACCGGCATCCGAAAACGTCCCTACCACAATCAGATGCTTGAGATTTTTCAGCTTCCCCAGGGGCTTGAGACATTCGTCTGTGATCGGTCCCCACAGTTCCAGCGCACGGAGTTCTGTGCAGTCGCCTATCAGTTCGCAACCACGCACGTTGATCTCGCGACTATGCAGTACCAGACGGCGCAGGGCGGGAAAAGAGGAGAGCACCTGTAGCCCCTGATCGGAAATGGGACTTTGCTTCACACCACGTGTGACGATTTTCAGGTCTTTCAGATGCGACAGGCCGTGCAGACCAGTCAGATGCTCATCAGTCACAGATTGACACGAGACGTTAAACGCTTCCAACCCGGAGATCTGACCAATCTGTTTCCAGCCAGCCGGACTGAATGAATTTCCGTCAAACATATCAAATGCGCGCAGTCCTTCGACCCGGGTCAGCATGGGCAATTCGTCTTCGCTACAGTAGTCGAAGTAATTGGAAAAATAATAGCCTCCCCCTTCTTCAGGATTAATGCGATCAATGCCCCCTTTTCTGAGAAGGTAATCGAGTTCCGTTTCTTCCGGTTTTTTACCTTCGTCCCGCGGAATCGACGAAAATTCGCCACTGCCTTCTGTCGAAAGTGAAGCCGTCTGTGTCGGGATCGGAGGTTCACCGCAGCCAGACAGACAGCAGAAACTGCTGAAGAGAAATAAAGTCGAACAGGTTACTTTGAACGGATGTTTCATACAGACTATCATAGACTCTGGCACCTTACATCGAAAGCACATTTCAGCTACAGCCGGAAAAACATCGGGAGCATTCCATGCAAAACTGTTTAGCCGTTTATACCACCAAACGGGCCATCAATGGTCGCAAGCTGGTTGACATCGCGCGGTCGGTTGGCATTGATCTGCGTTTTCTGGCGCTGGGCGGGCAGATCTCCAGCAATACCGAAGCGATCTTGAGCAAATCATTGGTCGGCGTAAATGGGGGCGGACTGCTGATTGTCGGCGGCTTCGAAGAGGATCAGGAAAATCTGATCGATTTTGATATCCGCCTCAACCAGGGAGACCAGCCTGCGTTAGCCCGTAAACTCAATGGCGGCCTGCTTCCCTGGTGTGAACTTTACAGTCACAAATTTAACTATGAGAAAGCATGCCTGCAGGATCAAACAGAGCAAGCGAAGCTGGATGGCTCCGTCACCCAAAAACAGCTGCCCCTGCTGAAAGCAGCGAAATACCGATATCTCATTTATAATCAGAGCCGCAAAAAGAAAGGGAGCCAGTTAATGAAAGTACTGACGCCCGCGCTGGCGGAAGCCGTCGATGGCATTGTGGCCGATTATCAGCGGTGACCTGCTTTCCCCGGCGGCGCTGCTCAATCCACTTTTTCTTTCTGAGTGAGACGTCGATCCGCATAAATGGTCATGCAGCCACAGCACCAGTTATCTTCGATTTGACACTGTGGGATGAATTGATGCAGTTCCACAGCCGGCTCCATATCAATTTTGCTGCCATAAAAACTGAGCTTCTTCAGGTGAGACAGATGGCGTAACTGCAGCAGTCCCGCATTCGTAATCGGAGCATGATTCAGCTCCAGTCTTTCGAGAGCTCGACATTGACCGAGGTAACCCAGTCCCTCATCGGTCACAGGAAAACCATTCAGGTCCAGCCCCTTGAGATGGGGTAAGTTCTGGAGCTGTTTCAGGCTGGTCATAGAAAACGGTGGGGGTTCCTTTTGTGGCGGCCAACCCCAGTTAAACGAAATTTCTTCGAGAGACTTCACCTTCCCCAGTGTCGCCCAGAGATCGTCCGAAACGAGAGCAATCTGCACTGTGAGATCCTTCAGGCGACTCATCTCTTTCAGGTACGCCAGATCGGTCGGTTGAAACTGACTGGTATCTACGTTGAGTTTCAGTTTCTGGACCTGAGTGCAGTGGCTGATTGCTTCCAGAACCGGTACATTCACTAAGCCTATTCCCAACTCTTTCAGAGCAGGAATCTTTGCCAAGGCAAGCAGTCCCGATCTGTCGAGCGAATCTCCTTCAGTGCTTTTCCCGAGACTGATCGAAAGCGTCTCCAGTTCAGGCAGCGCCTGAAGTTGTATCAGTTGCGAGGTATCGCTGGTTCCCCGGGTGAGAACGACATTCAATTTTTTTATCTGTCTGATATGAATGAGGTAACTCAGTTGATCATCTTTGATCGACCTGTCCTGTTCAAAGGGGAGCGACTTCAATGATTTCAGCCGCGCGATTAAGGGAAGATTCTCATCCTTAATCAGCATACCCTCCAACTCTTCCAGGGGCATTTTTTCTAGAGGAACAATCGTGTTTTCATTCAGCCACATGCCTTTAGAATATTTGACTGCCAAATGCTTCAGTTCCGGTAACTGGCTCAAGGCAGTCAGAACATCAGGAGTTAACGAGGTCTGCCTCAGCTTCAGTGTCCGCAGGCTGGTCAGTTGTGCCAGCGATGCGCCACAGGCGTCGGAGAATCTGCGGCAGCCGCTCAGATCGAGATACTCTAATTGTTTGAGCGATTCCAGATGACGCAGCCCCGCATCGGTCAGCTGGTAATTCACACTCAGGTCGAGATAACGCAGTTTTTTCAGTTGCCCCACGTGACGCAGGCCGTCATCTGTGAAGTGGTTCCCTTTGATCGTATGCACGCCCCGCAGGGTCAGCGTCTGCACTTCAGGCAGTTCTTTCAGCACGGTCAGATCGTCATCGGCCAGGGGGAGACGTTTCAGAAACAGCCAGTAGACCTGCCCGTCCTGGTTCCGTTTCCAGCGGGCTCCCAGCTGTTTCAGTTGCTGCAGCGTTGCCAGGGCAGTCGGCTCTGGAGGTGGCGCCTGCTGCACTACAACAGGTCGATCGGCTTTCTGCCACACATAGGCAGCGCAGGCGACTGTCACACAAAAGCCCAGCAGAACGAAAATCTTTCGGGAGGGTTGACGCATCATTCCTATATTATAAGAGATCTACCAGAGCAGAAGACAGTCTGCTTACCAGAATTTCCACAAGGGTTTGTCTCTTCGCTTGCGAAAAGCCGATTCATTCTCCAGACTGAAACTGGCACTGACAACACAAACATAAAGGGATTTCAGATGGATCAGTTCACACCATTCCTCTCGGCGACGCTCAATGTTTTTGAGTCTCATAAACAGATGACAGAACGTGCAATTGCACAGGTTTCGGACGAAGGGCTGCGTACGGCTCTGCACGAGCATACGAATTCCATCACGGTGATCATGAAGCATGTCGCCGGGAATCTGATTTCGCGGTGGACTGATTTTCTGACAACTGACGGCGAAAAACGGGACCGGAACCGGGATAAAGAATTTGTCGATACGTTCGCCACACGCGAAGAACTGCTGGCTTACTGGGAACAGGGCTGGACGACGCTGTTCGATTCCCTGAAAAGCCTGACGCCTGAGGATCTAGAAAAAACCGTTTATATCCGCGGCGATGCCCACACCGTCCCGCTGGCAATCCAACGTTCCCTGGGACACACCTGTTATCACGTGGGACAGATCATTCAGGTCGCTCGTATTCAGGCCGGTGATGAATGGAACACGCTGACAATTCCCCGCGGTCAGTCGGAGCAGTTTAATAAGGAGCGCTGGGGAGAAGGAAAGCCGGGGAAGTAAATTGAACTCCCATGCCGCTCAGATTTTAGGATCGTGACGAACCGGGAAGAAAAAAGGGTGGGCCTGAATGCAATTCGGGCCGAGCGCAGCGAGCATGAGGTCGCAGTTCCCACGTCCAACGCTAAACCCGGATTCCTATAATAAACCGATAACAGCTTGAGGCACAACATAGCACCAGTTCTCGTTCACTCCGCAACCTCCTGTTGTCTTTGACAACCGCGAATTGCATTCGCGGCCACCCGCTGTCAATGAATGTGCGCCGACGTACTTGGGTTTACTTTACAGGGGCATCAGTACCCTGCTCGATTTCCAGCAGGCGTTTTTTGCGCCATAAGCCGCCGCCGTAACCGGTGAGGGTGCCGTCGGCTCCGATGACGCGGTGGCAGGGAATCAGAATCGCGATGCGGTTATCGCCATTGGCGCGGGCGACGGCGCGGACAGCGGTCGGCTGGCCGATGATCTCGGCCTGTTCGGAATAAGAACGGGTCGCACCGCAGGGAATGGTTTGCAGTGCCGCCCAGACTTTCTGCTGGAACTCGGTGCCGGGTGTGATGAGTGGCAGATCGAATTCCGTCCGCTTCCCGGCAAAGTAGGACTCCAACTGTCCTTCCAGCAGAGGAAAGAAGCGGCTGTCGCCGGGCAGCGCTTTGGCTTTCAAATGTTTCTGCAGGCGATTGATTTGTGTCTCCAGCATGCGGCGGTCGGTGAATTCCAGCAGACAGATCCCCTGCTTCGTCGCCCCCGCCAGCATGGGCCCCAACGGCGTCAAGATCCGATTCACAACGATCACCTGCTGACCGTTGCTTTTCGCCGGCGCGGTCCCCATTGTTTTTTTGAAGCCTTCACCGAACCCGCTGAGTGATTCATACCCGCTCTGAAAAGCGGCGTCGGTGACGGACGATTTGTGTTGAATCTGACTGAAGGCCTGGTTGATCCGCCGCATCCGCAGATACGCGCTGAAGCTCATGCCATGCAGTTTCTGAAACCAGCGACGTACACGCACCGGATCGAGACCCCGTTCGCGCAGATCTTCCGCCTGCAGACGGATGGTGGCATCCTGCTCGACTTCTTCAATCAGAGGCTGCAGCCAGTCGGGCGTCGATCCCAAAGCGACCAGCGGACGACAGATCTTGCATTCGCGGTAACCATTCGCGAGGGCGGTTTTCGCGTCGGGAAAGTATTCGACATTCTCGGGCCTGGGTTTCCGGGCCGAACAGGAGGGGCGACAGAATATCCCCGTCGTGCGGATCGCAGCGACGAACACCCCTTCAAAGCTGCTGTCCCGTTGCACGAGTGCGTCATACATCGTCTCCCGGTCCGGCAGACTCTGTGCGTGGTTCTGTGATGACTCTGTCTGTTTCATTTCGAACACCCCTTCGGTTACCAGTTACTTTTATAACATGGTATCTGCTCTCTCTTCGCCGACAACCGGGAAATGAACAGAGAATTGGGGGGGACAGATATTTGGGGATCAGTAAAGAAAAAATGATTATCTTCGAATCCTGGATTCTGATTTCTTATTGACAAGCAGTTTTAATTTTTTCTCTCTGGAATATACAAACACACGGTATCAAGTCGAAATATTAAAGCTCTTTGTGTAGGTTCCATTTTGATCCCAAAGAGAAAATTCAAACTTTTATTTCTTGTTGTTAAAACGGTTAATGGCTTTTGCCAGATTCGCAAATAATTCTGGCACTGCAGTCACTAATTGACTGAAGGCTCCATACATACTTGTAACAACTTCAAGATCTAATTCGGTAGAAAGGACATGTTGATGTTTACGGGTTTTACAGGCGATACGATGTCGCTTATTTCGAAGTTGTCTAAGCATTTTGTCTCGTTCCTGAATCGACTCTGTACTTTCTCCCTTTACATCATTCCATTTTCTATATGAATCTCTAAAAGCATCAATATCTACCCAGATCGCTCGACTGAAAAAACTTCCATCTGGAATTGCAGAAGCCGCATTTGCAATTTGCTTCAGTGAATTTTGAACTTTCAAGCAAACCTCTTCTGAAATTCCAGTTTCTTCCACCTCGACCAAATCCTGAAGTAATTGAGTTAATGCGTCTTGCTTAAATTGATTAAAAGCCCAAAGAGCAGTACCTCGAGATGCGTCGAAAGATTCGTTAGACATTTGAATTGTCCTTTTTAAATTAGATACTTCATCATTTGTCCTGTGCTCCATCCTGTGAACTCGTTTCCATACCAAGTGCTTTGCGTACAATAGTTGCCAAAACACCACCATTCAATATTTGAACAGATAGTACATTAGTGGTCAATTAAGTGATGATCGATTTATATCAAATTCCATATATACATTCGTCAGAGGAAACCGCTCAGATACTTACCAGGGTACTGCGAGAAAAGTGCCGCTTATACAATATTCAATCTTGTAAAAAATAAGAATGGTACGAGACCTGTCTGAGAATCAGGGGGATTTTGGAAATTGAGTCTGGATTCGGTATTTAATAAGGACTTTGTCCAATTGAAAACTGATATTTCTATTCTTTTTTCTCACCACTAAGCAATTCAACTGAGAAATCGCAAATCTCAAAATTACTGGTTGAACTGCCTCACTGCTTTGCAAATAGTGATAAGATCTATTTCAATTTTTCACTTGCATGATTACTAATCGTTTGTATTGTTATTTACATAAGTGACAGGTGAAAACACCCGTTTTAAAAAAACGTCTGCTCAATTAAATGCAGCTGTACGTTTCTTTCCAAGTCTATGGAGTGGTTGCATTCCACGCAGTTCTGCTGAACGGAGTTCCGGGGTATATGCCGAATTCAGTTTCGTCGCTCAATTCCAGTTCCAGATCGATCTTTACCTCTCTGTTAGATAAAGACCGCTTTCGAATTTTTAATTATATCCGAACACTGGTGCCTCATTATTCTGATGCGGAAGATGTCTACCAGCATGTCTGCCTGACTCTCTGGAAAAAATTCGAAGAGTTCGATCGGGATCGAGATTTCTTTCCCTGGGCCTGTGGGATTGCATTTTATACAGCGCGGAATCACTATAGAGGCGTGCGTCATGATCGACTTTATTTCGATCAGGACCTGTTGGAAACCATGTCTCGGAAACGAGTGCAACATTTATCTAACTACAACAGTCGGATTGAATATCTCCATGAATGTTTAAGCTCCCTGACCTCGTCCGATCAGAAGCTGCTGCGGGATGCTGTTTTTGAAAAACAGTCCATCGCGGAGATCGCCGTAACAACAGAGAAATCGATCCAGACGCTGTATAACCGTATGTCAATTCTCCGACGGGAACTGGCAGAGTGTATTTCGCGTAAGCTGCGGAATGAGCAGTAAGCAAAATGTCAATCCAGGATCTTCCTCCCGAATTTGAACCGTTGTTGAACCGGCTGTTAGACAGTCCGGACGAAGAGATTTCGCAATCCGAGTTCGACCAGTTCCAGGCATTTCTTTCGACCAATCCCGAAGCGATGCAGTACTACTTTGATTACCTGGACATCAACCTGGGACTGCAGAGTGATCTGAAGGCACGTCTGGAGGCGCTGGAACAGACATTCAAGGAACAAAACGCTCAACAACCTCAGCCCTCCCCGCAGCCGATCGTCGTCAGGCGGACGGCGATGCTGCGTTATTCTGCCGTTGCCAGTTGCTCGCTGCTGGTGGGACTGCTGCTGGCATGGAGCTTCGCAGGGTTTTTCCCAGGGAACCAGACACCCGATCCGCAGTCCAGTAAAGCGGAACGCACTTATGTCGCCACACTCACGCGTTCTACGGATTGCGTCTGGGGCAGCGAGTCTCCGCCTGAATTCTCCGGCCAGAGACTGATGTCGGAGGACCTGGTGCTGGAACAGGGGGTCGCTGAATTTCGCTTTGATACGGGCGTGCGTCTGATTATTGAGGGGCCCACCAAAATCAACCTGGTGACGTCCAGCCGCGCGGAACTGGATTATGGCAAGCTCGTTCTACACGGTTATGATCCAGCACCGGAATTTTCGCTGATCACTCCTCTACTCACCTTGCAGGATATCGGCACTGAATATGGCGCGCAGATTCATCGGGATGGTGAAGTCGATCTGCATGTGTTCGCAGGTGCCGTGCGGGTCGCCCCCAATCAGAAGAATGACCAGTTTTCAGAATCGGTGATCATCCAGAAGGGCCAGGCCCGGCATCTTAACGACAGGAAAATCGAAGATATTCAACTGGAACCGGAACTCTTCAAAAGGGAAGTTCCGGGAACTCCACAGAATTTACAGGCACAGCGACAGGAACTGCGGGTCTATGACAGTTTTCATCCCCCGGAGATTCTTGATCCCGAGCAGACTTCCCCATGGCAGAACACCGGAATCGGCTGGGTGAACCCCTGGCGGACCCCGAAAAGCGGCGGTAGAGCGAACCAGGGACTCAGTCGCCCCCATGAATCACTGGCCAGAACCGAAGTGGCTCCCAGCCAGTTGGGGCTGCTCGAACTCCGCGGAGCAAGTTCTTTCTTTCGTAAATTGAAGCAACCAGTTCGCATGGATATCAACGCGATCTATTACATCAGTTTCTACATGCAGAAAATCAAAACAGATCAAAAAAATCAATCTTACCAGTATGGAAATTTCGCCCTGCTCCCTTCCGACCAGCAGGAAGATCCCCAGAAAATCCGCATGGGGATGAGCATCAATAACTACGCGATTCTGCAGGCGGGACCACAGATCATCGAAAGAGCGCCCCCCCTGCAAAGCGGTGAAACATATCTGTTCGTCACGAAAATTGTCGCCAGTGAAAAAGCGGCGGATCAGGTCTTCATGCGTGCGTTTGCAGAAGCAGAACCCATTCCGGATCAGGAACCGCCGGTCTGGACCTGTGTCACGACTCCCTTCGAGGACTCAAACGTGTTTGACGTGGTGCGGCTTCATGCAGGCAAGAATAGCGCCTACCTGTTCGATGAAGTACGCATCGGCAGTACCTGGTCCTCGGTCGTCGATCCCGATCGCCCCCGACTGGTACTCGAACAGTAATAATCGGGCAACCGGTACGTGTAGAATTTACGATGCGGAACGCGCGGCTGTTTGAGTTTGGTGATGCGGGGTGACGAGCCAGGCGGGAGGACACATGGGTCCTCCCCTACATTTCTGGAGATCGCATGCTGTTGTTGGGTTGATCGCTTGTGCTGACAATTTCCTGTTCGCTGCGCTCGGCCCGAATTGCATTCGGGCTCACCCAAGCTGTGCGTTGGAGAGAAATTCTTTGGCAGTGTGAGAGCTGTTGAACTAGAATGGAACCATCATGATAGTTTTACAAAGGACCAGTGTTCCATAACAGTCCGTCGCATTTTATGGATCCACACTTTTGTTGTGATTATTTTTTTGTATCTGCCAGCAATTGGTCACCTCAGATTTCTCATCGATTTTCTCAGTACTCCCAGTGTATTCATCAGACCGATCGTGTGGCTGCTCATCTCTTACCTGCTGTTATTCTATCCGCTGCTGTTGATCATCGCGCTGGTACGCGAGAAACCAGGTGAATATACCTTTATCTGGGATCTTTTTTATGGTTCGCTTTTATACTTCTATACATTGCATATGGCGATCCCCCGTATTGAATAGCCGTTTTATTCATCGTCCGTGCAGGGCTGTTATGCTGGTGCTGATGGAGTTGATTTGAAATCTGTGAATTAGTAGAACAGGTGCGCCATTTCTTTGCGAAAGATTCTGAGAACGACACTCCACCCGGTTGCTGGCATTTCGTTTTTGCCGAATGGTCAGTTCCCATCATCGTCTTTAAAAGAGGAAAATGTCCGATTGGAAAACAGATCATTCTATCCTCTTCCCTCTCTGTTGAGTAATTCAACTGATTAATCGCAAATTCCAGAATTACCGGTTGGACAGCCTGACTGCTTTGCGAACAATTAGAAAATGAGCATCACTTTTTGCTTGCATGTTTACTAATCGTATGTATTGTTATTAACATCAGTTATAGGTAAAAACACCCGTTTTCAATAAACGTCCGCCCCATTTAATTCTCCTGAAATGCGCTTTCCAGGTCAGCAGACTGTTTGCATTTCATGTTGCGATTCTGAACGGAGTTACCGGGTATATGCCGGATTCATTTTCGTCGCTCAATTCCAGCTCCAGAGCGGTCTTTACTTCTCTGTTAGATAAAGATCGTTTTCGGATATTTAATTATATTCGAACACTGGTGCCTCATTATTCTGATGCGGAAGATGTCTACCAGCATGTCTGCCTGACGCTCTGGAAAAAATTTGATGAGTTCGATCGAGATCGAGACTTCTTTTCCTGGGCTTGTGGAATCTCCTTTTATACGGTCTGCAATCACCGCAGAAGCACGCGAAACGATCGGCATTATTTCAGCCAGGATCTCGTTGAAGCCATGGCTCAACAGCGAGAGAAAGATTTAGGTAAGTATAATCGTCGAATTCAGTTTCTGCAGGATTGCATGAATGGCCTGGCCACACCAGATCAGCAGCTGCTGCAAAAAGTTGTACTGAAAAAAAAATCTGTCAAGGAATTCGCAAAGACGGCCGATCGGGCGCTGCAGACCCTGTATAACCGTCTGACATTTCTCAGACGTGAACTGGCCGAATGCATTTTAAGTAAATTCAAGAGTGAGCGGCAGGTCTAATGTCAATCAAGGATCTTCCCCCCGAATTCGAACAGTTACTGAACCAGCTGCTCAACAGCGAGGATGGAGATTTCTCTGAAGAAGAATTTGCAGCGTTCCAGAACTATCTCGCTGACAATCCTCAGGCCATGCAGCATTACTTTGAATACCTGGATATCGATTCGGGAATTTCCCCGGAACTGCTCGAACGACTGAAGACACTGGAAGAGACGGGTATTGAGGAAGCAGAGGCAATTCCCCCCCCCTTCATCCCCGAGCCGCAGGTCAACAGAATTGTACCATCGACCAGACAGCCGGCGTTCATCAATTACGCTCTGGTCGCTGCTGCGTCAATGTTACTGTTACTGATGGTCGAATGGATGAGCACCGGCGACTTCCTCTGGGAACGCGCTCCTAACGCCGTCACGGACTCGATTCGCGCAGAACTGCCTTATGTCGCCACGCTCACTCGCGCGACCGACTGTGTCTGGGCAGGTAGTTCCCGTCCTGAATTCTCCGGGCAGCGTCTGCTGACAGAAGACCTGTTACTGAAACAGGGGGTTGCCGAGTTTCGCTTCGATTCCGGTACCCGTCTGGTAATCGAGGGGCCAACCAAAATCAAACTGGTAACAGGCTGCTGTGCCCATATCGATTATGGCAACATGGTGTTACACGGCTATGAACCCACGCCCGAATTCACTTTGGTTACTCCCCTGCTCACCCTGCATGATATCGGCACCGAATACGGGGCCCGCATTGACAAAGATGGTGAAGTCGACCTGCATGTGTTCGAAGGTGCGGTCCGGGTCGACCCCAATCATAAGAACGAGCAGTTCGCGGAATCGATTATCGTCCAGGAAGGCCAGGCCCGGCGGCTGAAAGATAACAAGAGCGACGAGATTGAGTTGCTGCCGGAGAAATTCAAAAGAGAAGTTCCCGGCGATTCCAAAACGCCGCTCGCTCTTCAACAGGAGTTACGGGTCTACGACAGTTTTCATCCTGCAGCCCTTAAAGATCCGGAAACGGCTTCGGAGTGGCAGAATGCGGGCACTGGCTGGAAAAGTCCCTGGACAAAAGCCAAGAACAGCAGCGAACCCGCTGCGGGTGAAAGTCACCCCGGCAAGTCGCTGTCTCGAACTCAACTGGCAGTAAGCCAGCTGGGGTTAATTGAACTCCGCGATGGAAGTATGGCCTGGCGCGCGTTAGAAAAACCGATCCGCATGGATACGAACGCCATTTATTACCTCAGTTTTTATCTGCAGAAAAACAACAGTGGCCCGAATATAAAGGATGAACAGTTCGGAAATTTGTCGCTGCAGACCTCAAAGGTTTTAGCGCATTCCCGCCAAATCCTGTTTGGCATGAGCTCGGAAGGTTATGCGACATTGCAGGCCGACATGCAGATTGTGGAACAGGCACCGCCGCTGCAAACGGGAAAACCGTTTTTCATCGTGGCCAAAATCGTTGCCAGCAAGAATGCTCCCGACCAGGTTTTCATGCGGGTCCTTTCCGAAACCGAAACGATACCGAAGCGGGAACCGCCGGTCTGGACCTGCGTCTCCACCCCTTTTCACGACTCAAATACCTGGGACCTGGTACGCCTGCACGTCGGAACAAAAGGCAACTACCTGTTTGACGAATTACGTATCGGCTCCTCCTGGGCTTCTGTCGTCGATTCGAATCCCCCCCGGCTCGAACGGTAATCATAGTCGGACTAAGGGTTTCACTATCTGCTCTCTCGTGGGAAAAACGGACCTTCACTAAGACTTCAGAGGCTCCTGGTCATCGGAACCTGTGGTATTCTCCTCAGGCCTCTTTTTTTCTGCGCACCTCCTCAATCGTCAATGGCTGGCCTGGTTCTCATGCTCATTTTTCGATTGCGAAGGGTCAGTTTAACCCACGTGGTGCGTCAGTTCTGTTCCTCGTTTGCCGGCGAAATATTCTGCGATATTGGCGAAGGTGGTTTCGGCGATGTTATCCAGTGCCTCGCGGGTCAGGAATGCCTGATGCGATGTGATCACCACGTTGTTGAATGTCATCAGCCTCGCCAGCACGTCATCGTCGAGCACCTGGTTCGAAATATCGTGGAAAAAGATACCCGCTTCTTCTTCATAGACATCCAGCCCGGCATAACCGATCTGCCCCGACTTCAAGCCTTCGATCAGAGAGACCGTCTCCACCAGGCCTCCCCGCGACGTATTGATGAGCATCACGCCCCGCTTCATCCGGGCGATGGTCTGGGAATTGATAAGATGATGCGTCTCCTCGAACAGCGGCAGATGCAATGTGACAATATCCGACTGCGCAAACAATGCGTCCAGATCGACATACTCTGTCTGTGGCAGAGAGGCGACTTCGGGATTTTCCTGCACGTCATATGCCAGCACCCGACAGCCGAACCCGTTCAGGATCTGCACAACGCACTGCCCGATTTTACCCGTGCCAATGACGCCCACGGTTTTTCCATACATATCGAAACCGGTCAGCCCATCTAACACAAATGCCCCGGCCCGGTTCCGCAGGTAAGCCTGGTGCAAATGCCGGTTGAGCATCAACATCAACGCGGCTGTATGTTCGGCGACCGCATGCGGCGAATAGGCGGGAACCCGCACGACACTGATGCCGTGCCTCTGACAAGCCTCCAGATCAACGTTATTGAAGCCGGCACAACGCAGAGCGATCAATTCCACCCCCAGTTCAGCCAGCCGCGCAATGACCCGCTCATGGGCCTCATCATTCACGAAGATACAGACCACCTTGCAACCGGCTGCTGCGGAAACAGTTTGTTCATTGAGCGGCGTTTCCATCGGGATCAATTCAAAACGCCCCTCATTTTGATGCGAAAACGAATTGAGGTCGTACTGTTTCGCATCAAAAAAAGCAATCCGTTGGCGGCCTTCCGCATCCTGCCCGACCGGCGTCTGAGACGTGTTCAACTCCGCCAGCATCCGCTCATACGTCACAGCATCCAGGCCGCTCTGACTCTGTAACTGCTCGATGAAGGCCTGAAGCCGTTCCCTGTCGTGTTTGTCTTCCACTACTGACTCTCTCTTAGAAACAGATTCGTTCGATTAGATTTAGCAAGACTGTTCCCGATTATAGAGTGGTGGACACCGTCTGAATACAGTCAGCCAGACCGAAAGCGAGGCTGGACTTTATCCAACCTCAATAATTCTTTACTACCACGAAAAGCACGAAAGATGATAGTCATCATGCAGTCATTTTTGTCTCGCTATTATTTAGAGTGACAATTCCTCAAAGCCATCCAGGGGAATTTCTACTCCGACGCCGAACGAGGCGGCGTTGACAGAGGTCAGGTTGAGTTCACCATTCGTGATGTTGACGCGGGCGAAGCCGTTGTCCATCTCGGTGTAGAGATCGCCGTGCTGCTGGAGCATCAGCTGGCTGATTTCTCTGGGGAACGGGGTCAGACCATTAAAATAGTGGTGGCCGTTGCGTTCGACGGAGGTGTTGCCCAGGGCTGCCTGGGCGGCGAGGTCCTGCAGTAGGGCGACCGGGCCGATATTCACCAGGTCTTCGCCACTCATCTGGTAACGGTTCGTGTTTTCGGTGGCATTGCGGTGGTTGATCAGGCAGCGATGGGCGGTCGCCTTCAGGATGCCTTTACAGTTCTTGTGACTCGTTCCCGCATAACCCAGCTTCAGTGCCTGTTCCAGTGCGCTGAGTTCAGCGTCGGATTCGTCGATGATCACGGGCGGCCCGTTTTCCCAGTCGGCAATGTGCGCGATGGCGGAGTCGAGGGCCACGCTGCGATGCAGGGGCTGCTCGATGAAGATCAGGTTTTCGAAGAAAGCCGACAGAGCCGCGTCGGCCTGGATGCCATCCCAGAGTTCGACGAAGCGGGGGAACTCGCGGTATTGCTCGTTGCCGTCCAGAGTGAAAGCAAAGTCGTTGCCGCAATGTTGTGTGATGACTTTTGCGACGGAACGGAGTCGATCCAGATCGCGGTCGACATCCCCCTGGGCCTTGAGTTTGAAGTGCCTCAGTCCGTAGGCGCGGATGCAGTCTTCCAGCGTTTGTGGCAGGCCATCGTCGATGCGGTCTTCGGACGTGAGGTCGGCGGCGGTCAGAGGATCGGAGAGACCGACCGTGTGGCGGGCGATGATTTTCGTCAGCGGCTGTGCGGGGAGGAACTCAGCTGGCGTGCGACCTGCCAGTTCAGGATGGATGGAAGCCAGATCGAGGCCGACGCGATTCTCCCGCAGTAGCGTGGCCAGGTTACACTGTTCGGCACGCGCGAGTGCATCGAGCAGGGTGCGTTCGACCATTGTGACGCCGAACTGAGCCAGCAGCGAAGGGAAGCCCTGCTCCGCGGCCCAGGTGACCTGTGCCTGATAGACCTGTCGCCAAAAACCAAACGCAGGCGCAGGTGCCGCCTGCCGGGCGAATGCGACGGCCTGCCGGATGACCTGCAGCATTTCGTCGATTTCCTGATCGGCCTGTTTTTCGGGCGACTTGTCGAACCAGCGGGGCAGCAGTCCCTCGGAGGCGATGCCGGTGACGACCTGCCCGCCGATTTCATAGCGGCACTTGAGGAAGACATGCGGTGCCGCGGTCATGACGGCAATACCAAACCGAAAGGGCATGCGGGTCTGCGTCTCCGTGCGATGGAGTGTGGCGTCGAGGAGTTTGAGTTCAGAAAGCATGGGCGAGTTTTCGTTGGTGGTTTGGGATGTTGTCTGTTCGAGAGTGCATTATGATCGGTTTGCCCGGAAATGCAAAAGGGGGAGGCGGTGGACCAGATTCAGTGTGTTGAATACTCATCTTGAATATTCCTGGATTTATCTGGCAAACACTTCGACAAAAACTGGCTCTTTATGGAATATTAATATAACAGCCAGTTCAACCCACTTTCTCATTTTAGAGATGATTCAAGCGCAAATGATGGTTTCAGAAGAGTTTGTATTAAATCTCATCGACTGCCAGGCAAAGCTGTACAGTTATGTTTTGTCGTTAACCGGCAACAAAAACGATACGCACGATATTCTGCAGGAAACCAATAAAAGTATCCTGGAGAAAGCGGTCGACTTCACTCCGGGCACTTCTTTTTCGGCCTGGGCTTCGAAAATCGCCTACTATAAAGTGCTCTCTTATCACCGGGATGCACAACGGGAATCGTTACTGTTTAACGCAGAGCTCCTCAAGGAAATCTCTGAGAAATCGATCTCAAAAAACGAGCAGTACGACAGGCGGCTGGGTTCTCTGTTTCACTGCCTGGAACAACTGCCTGACGATCACCAGCGATTGCTGAAGCAGCGTTACCAGGAAGAGAAGTCGCTGGAAGAAATCGCCGGCATCTGGGGACGAACCTACAACGGTATCACCTCATTACTATATCGACTGAGACTGGCGTTGATTGACTGCGTCGACAAGTCCCTCCAGCTGGAGGACGGCTTATGAACAATTCACAGTCGGACAATTCGCCCCTGGAGATCGATGCGTTGGGAAAAATGATATCACTGCATCTGGACAGTAAGATTTCAGAAGAACAGTTCAGTCAATTACAGCATACGCTGGAGATCGATGAGTCGGCCCGGGATTTCTACGTCGATTTCATCGCAATCCATTCGCAACTGGAACAGATTCATAAAGGCGGTTTTTCGAACAGAGAAAGTCTGAATGCACTTATCCAGGAGCCTAAGGCCCCTTCGAAAATGCCTTATTTCATGCTGATGGGTCTGCCTGCTGCCTTGATTCTGGTGATCTGCGTCTGGATTACCAGTCAACTTCCCGATCCGCCTGTCGAAAAACCCGTTGCGGTTCAGGTGATCGTACCGGAAATCGTCGATTATCATGTGACAGTCGCTGACACTCATGAAGTGAGATTTTTCAATCAGGATCCGTTGAGTATCGGCGATCAGCTGGAAGGTGACAAAATCTACAAACTGGACGGCGGTCAGTTGGAACTGCTTTTCATCACCGGAGTGAAAACATCGATTTCCGCGCCCGCCACGTTTGCGATCACGGGGGAAAATGAAATCAATGTCTCCGCCGGCATCCTGATGGCGAAAGTGACAACACCCAAAGGCAAGGGGTTCACTGTCAGAACACCGGGCGGACCGGTGCGTGATCTGGGAACGCTGTTTGGTGTCGAGATCGACAACGCGGGCACATCGGGCGTGCAGGTCTTCCAAGGTGAAGTAGAACTCGCTGATTCCCGGGGAAAGACCGTAAACCTCATTGAAGGAAACACAATGCGACGTGCAGCAGGTAAGGACCAGTGGCTGCCTGAAGCGCGCCTTTCCCGGAAGTTCTATTCAGTGATTCAGCGAAACAAACAGGCTCTGACGCCGAATATCGTACTCCTGCCCGAGCAGGTTCAAAACATTTTTGGCGCCGATGAACACGTGGGGAAATCCTACCTGCTGTATTCTCCCACATCGTTGCTCGAACGTATTCAGGATAAGGATTTCCAAGCGGCTCGGGCGGAAATTTCGGCACATTATGCAGTGGTCTACTTCAATGAAACCACAGCCGAGTGGGAGTTTCCGAGTAACGAAGGCCTGATCCCGTTTACCCCTGCCGCGACTGATTTAGTACTGGCTTTGATTGAATCCTCTGGCCCCCCCAAGGGGCCGAAGAAAAGAGAGATCACCTATTTTTCCGGCACACAGGACCACATTCACGGTATCCCTTCCGGATATCAGTCAGGTGATCTGCAGCTCATCCCGGACCGGTTCCGGGGCGAAGTGAATTCGGGGGAATACATGCTCGACGGAACTTATTTTATTCGAAACTCAGAGTAGCGTCTGATCAGAACAGGTATAGCGTGTTGATTCAAAAGGTTCGCACGCCCGCTTGTGTGCTCGCCTGACTTTGATGACCTGCCCTTACAGAATTGAGACCAGGAGTTTTTTCATTAGCTATTTATCACCGTATTTCAAGTAACCATGTTTCATTCATTTTATAGAAAGAGGAGTTGATTATGTGCTCTGAACAACACAATCACAGGAGAAAGGGTTTCACGCTGATCGAGCTGCTGGTGGTGATCGCCATCATTGCCATTCTGATTGCCCTGTTACTTCCAGCCGTGCAGCAGGCGCGGGAAGCGGCTCGACGCAGCACCTGCAAAAACAATCTGAAACAGATTGGAATTGCGATGCACAACTATCACTCTTCCCACAGCCTGTTTCCACCAGGGGCGATTGCACCGGGGACAAGTTGTGACGCCATGAGCGGGACTGCACCAGGAACAATCCTCAATCATACGGCTTACCAGATGCTGTTGCCTTACCTCGAACAGACGGCCTTGTATAACAGCTACAATTTCAGTTTACCGAGTGGAAAATCAAATTATGCAGGCTCAGGTTGTACGGGCACGACTCCTACGACCGATCAGCTTTCGGTAGTCACTTCTCCCGTACCCGTATTCCTCTGCCCCTCCGATCCCGGACCGACTAAAGGTTCGAAAGACTATGCCTTTTCACAAGGCAACGGCGCCCAGCGAACCAGCTATGGACTGGTGACCGACCGCTACGACGGGAACTGGACGACGACCTGGGCAAATACCTCTGACCCCAAGAAAGGGATGTGGGGACCCAACGGTTCACCCCGGATACGCGATTTAACCGATGGTACTACCAACGTCCTCTGCATGGCGGAAACACCATTGCGCAAGAAGGGCCAGGAAGACTGGAACGGTCCCTACTGGAACGCTTACACCTACGTGTACTGGATCAATATCCCCGGTCGGGGCATCAATCGAATTTATACCGACCCGTCTTATCCCGGCGTGAACCGTAACGGAGCGGGAAGCGAGCATGAAGGGGGCGTGCATGTCTTACTGGCAGACGGGTCTGTCCGTTTCATGAGTGAAAATGTCGATCAGTTCTCCGTATTGAACGCCTTAACTTCGATCGGCGGTGGCGAAATTATTGGAGAATTCTGATTCGCCTGCGTTCCCCATACCAACAATCCGGGTGCCTCACTTTGAGGCCCCGGCGTTGTGGGATTCGTGCCCGTGCTGCGCGAACGATCAATACAACTGGACCATTTTTTATCTCTTATGAGGTGCGCTATGCTCAAACTTGATTCATCACACACGCTGAAATGGGTCAGCCTGTTAGGCCTGTTTCTGGCGGGCTGTTCTTATCAGCCTGACGATATGCCGAAAATCGCACCGGTATCCGGTGTCGTCACCCTGGATGGCCAACCTTTGCCCGAAGCGGAAATTCTGTTCCAGCCTTCATCGGGTCGCGCTTCCACAGGCATGACTGACGAAAACGGCGAATACACGCTGCTGTTCAACCGGAATACCTATGGTGCCAAAGTCGACGACCATGATGTGAGTATCATTACTTACAAACAGTTCGATCAGGAACTCAGCAAACTGACAGCCAAAGTCACAGAAGGGGATAACGTCATCAATCTGGAATTGAAATCAAAACCAAAAAACAAAACCAGATAGCATACTTCTGCCCTGTTCTCTTAATCAGCGTTTCACTTTCAGAAAGATCACCATGTTCCGTTCCGCTTATGATGTACGATCCTGTCTTGTTCTCTTCGCGTTAATCATTCTGGTCGCAACGCCATCCCGGGGTGAAGATCAAAAGACAGAGCCGACCAATGCCAGTGAAGCGGCTGCCAAAAAAGCAAAACAGGCAGCCGACCTGAATCAGAAGTTCGCCGCCTGGAAAGCGACACTCCCTCCCGAGCAGCAGGAATGGGAAACCGTTCTGGAAGAAAACCTGGGCGGGTTTTATCTCCCCCATTATCAGCGATCGAAGCTGCAGGGAAAAATCACCGCCTGGGATTATGTTGCCGATGATCCGCAGCTGCCGCGCGTCATTCTGATCGGCGATTCCGTTTCCCGCGGCTATACTGTGGCGACCCGAAACGCTCTGGCAGGGAAAGCGAATGTGCACCGCGCCCCCGCCAATTGCGGACCAACGGCGACCGCGTTAAAGCAACTTGATGTCTGGCTGGGCAAAGGGGACTGGGATGTCATTCATTTCAATTTCGGAATCCACGACCGCCGCACGCCGATTGCCGATTATGAAGCACGCCTGGAGACCATCGTAGAACGCCTGCAGAAAACGGGAGCCACACTCATCTGGGCCAGCACGACGCCGGTTCCCACCGACTGGAAAGAAGGACCGTCCATCAAAACCGCCATCGAAGAACGAAACGTCATCGCAGCGCGGGTCATGAAAAAGCACGGCATCGCAATCGACGATCTGTTCACCTTCATCACACCTCAACTGTCTGAAACGCAAAATCCCAAAGATGTGCACTTCAACGAAGACGGCTATACACAACTGGGAACGCAAGTGGCGAAAAGCATTTCAGAAACCCTCAAAAAGCACGAGTCGAAATAGACAACGTCCGGCACAACAGGCACGTAAACGGGGCAGGATTTGAACAGAAATCCCTGCCCTTTTTTCAGTCTGCAAGCAGTTCCCCTGCCCCTCTCCGAGCCAGCCGCCTGCATTGTGTAGAACGGAAACCGCCAGTGAAACGAGTTCCGGATTGACTTCTCTTTACTGCACGTATATCTCTATGGTTATTACGATTCGCATCCCGCGAGTCAGGCCAATGAGAATCGCCATGCCGCTGCTTCTGCGAATCACTGTCTGCTCGCTTTGTCTGGTTGTGGTCGGCGTCATCTTTGCCTTTGGGGCACCGGCGGCAGACAGCTGGCAAAGTCTGCGTTATTTTGCTGTCGGCTCGCTTATTGTGGGGCTCTCACTGATTGCAAGCCTGCTGACTTCAACTCTGTCCGCCCTGCTCCATCCGCAATGGAGACGGGCGGCACTCTGGCTGGCGGCACTCTCATGCCTGCTGCTCGTAAGCGGCTTCTTGATCTGGCTTAATGCCTGACAACCTGATTCACCTCGATTACGGAAGGGAACAGTATGGTATCGCAACGCGTTGATCGGATGATGATGCAGGTAGGAGATCAATACCATGTCTGGCATCTGGAACCGCTGTGGGAGGCCACCCGGGACGCGACGGTGATTGAGGTGGAAATCGAGTCACTCAAACACGTGGACGCCGTCTGCTGGTTCGACGACCATCACCCGGCGACGTTACGCAATGTGGTCGCGCACTTTCAGAGAATGGAACGAGCCGACACCGCTTACCCGATTCTCCTCGACCCCGACGGCCAGCTGTTCGACGGCGCCCACCGCGTCGCCAAAGCCCTGGCCCGCGGTCAATCGACCATCAAAGCAGTCCAGCTCAAAGAAGTCCCCCCGCCCGATGAAATTGTGGCTGCGAGGGAGTGAGCTGGCAGTCATCCACGGAACTTCAGAGGCAGAGTACACACGCGGCCCCCTGCCCGGTTGCTGTCACTTAGACATTTCCGTCAGATCAAATTCCCTCCCTGCGGGTTTTGTGCTTGTGACTCGGGTTTTACCGGGTAACATTAATTGACAATTGATTTATCAGGTGGAAACTTCATTGTGTCGAGGGTTAAGAATGATGCGCTCACTCTTCTTAGCTGTGCTCTTACTGTCTTCCCCGATCTCGGCCTTTGGCCAGGCAAAAATGCCCCGGGTGCAAATTGTCTTCTTAACCCCGGCTGACGTCGATGCGCCACCCGGTGTCGCCCGGCGACTCACACAAGTCGCAGACTACACGGAAGCGATGCTGGTGAAGTGGATGAAAGCGTGGGACTACCCGCCCGCCCGTGAGCAGATCTTCCAGCGAAACGCCGATGGCAGCGTGCAGGTTTTATTCGTCAAATCGCCGGAGACGCTGGCGAGTGGAAAATTTCCCTTGAAGGACGGAAACCTGTCGCGAAAGGGGAAGCTGCTGGCAATGGAGAAATTCAAGCTTCCCAAAACATTAGACGTCTGGTGGGTCTGGGTGTACGTGGGCGATCCGCCGCTGAAGTACAGCAGCTACCTGGGTTCGGGGAACGCGGCAGCGGGTGGGTTGTCGCAGGTCAACTATACGAATCTGCCGGGGGAGATTTCTCTGGAAGACAAGCTGGCGAGCCCCCTCTTGAAAGACCTGACTTTGAAAGGCACCATCCACGAATTCGGTCATGCACTCGGGCTGCCGCACAATGGGCCGCTCATCAAAGAGGATCTGGGTATGCCTCTGATGGGCGCGACGATCGCCAACTATCGCAGGGTGATGAAAAACAAGGAAGAACGGGGTTATGTCACGGAAGCCTCAGCGGCGATTCTGTGGAAGCATCCGTTATTCACGGGAACCGCAGAGCGTCGCTATCAGATTCCCAAAGTCGAATGGCATGACCTCGCTGTGAAGAACGATCGCCAGCAACGGGTGGCACATCTGACCGGACGCGTTACCTCGAACGTCCCGGCGCACAGCATTATCGTTTACGACACGGCACCTGACGTACGAACCCAGTATTTCCAAAAGCCCTACGTGGCCCGTGTAGAAAAAGACGGCACGTTCGACATCACCATCAGCGAACCGGTGAACGTGCAGGCAAAGGGCGTGTTGAAAGTCGTCGCCTGTTGCGAAAACGGAACAATGACCGGCGACGGAAAAACCCGCGGATTCGGCAGCGCGCACGAAATCAAATACCAGACATCACGCACGGGCTATCAGTTGATCAAGTGAGAAACTACGACTGACTCGCGCAGAGTTTCGCGGTATGACAATCAGGCTCACCGGGGGCAGGATTTCAGGTTCCTGGAACCTTTATTTGTTTGATGGCAGTAATTGATACGAGACAGTAATCCTGATAGATTTAGACAGGTTCGTCATTCTATCTCTCAAAGGTTAACGGGCACCATGTGGTTTGATACAGAGACACCATTTTATGGCCAAAAGGGTCCTGACTACGACCTTGTCTGCCCGGCATGCGGTGGTCGTTGCGTCGGTAAAACGTACGCGCGCGGTGTGCGTGGCACGTACCGTAACCCGTACATCGGGTATTGTGTCAAACGAATTCTGTGCTCCCAATGTGGTGTTGTGGGCGAACTCAAATCAGGCGCCTCACTTGAACATCGGTTCTGGTTCCGAATCCGCATTGGTGAGCACGTGCTGTGGGCCGAGAATGAAAGCCGGCTGCGGCAGATCCAAGATGTCCTTACAGGCAACAAAGACCGAAATCAGGCGGCGCTGTATGCACTCCCTCAATGGCTGATCAAGGGCTCAAACCGCTCAAAGGCGATTACTCAGATTGAGAAAATGCTCGCAGATCAATCGTTGCCTGGGACGGCAAACGATTAAACGGTCGACAGGAATCAGTTATCAGTTCCGGGGCCTGTGCGGGGCCATTATTCGACAGGCTGCGGAGCGGGCGGTGTCCAGTTGCCTTCCACGATCTGCCAGCCGGGAATATAACAGCGAACGATGTAGTTCCAGCCATCAGTGATGGGGAGATAATTGGTTGCCTGGGGGTCGCCGCCGAAATGAATCGTCACACTGCCGTCATGATCGCGTTGCGACGTGATGCTGTTGAACGAGTAGGCATTGAGGTCATTGGGTTCAAAGAAACCTTCTTTGTTGTACACGCTAACCGACCAGAAGGCCTCAACGGGCACGTCTTTGGGCATCGTAAGTGTGTAAGCGATCTGGCCGTCGTTCTTTTCAGGCGTAACGTTGAAGTACATCGCCCCGCGCTGCGGGTTCCCGCCCCATCCGAACGCGGCCCCCAGCAGATGCTGAGTCGGATCCACTTCCCCCCTTGGCCCGAAGGCATTGGGAAGGCCGTCAAGCTGCTTGACCAGCTGATTGAGGGTTTGACGGGTTGCCACAAGCGACGCCATGTCCCAGTCTGGCAGCTCAAGTGTGCCCGCTGACGCCTGCTCGACCTTGATCGCATCCTGAAGTGCGTGTGCTTTTTTCATGTCTGCCGGGCTGTTCGGATCACAGAATGTGCGAAACAGCAACATCACGTAGCGTGTGCCGACGTTGTCGATCGTCAACGTCACCTTTCCCGCACCATTCTTGAGAACGGGATTGTACTCGTCCTGGTCGATCACGAGCAGAGACTGAAACCGGTTCGGGGAAGCCGGCTTGATGATCGTCACGGGGCTGGCCAGGTCGTACACGCCAAATGAATACAATGTGTCCCGATTGCCGCGGATGGTCGTCTGGTTTTTTACCGAGTACACCTCGCGCAGATTCATGAGTTTGCCAACGCCACCCGCTTTGGCAGCATAATCCTTGAACTGCAGGTCCGTCTCAGCGCGAACGTAGTTCAGAACGGTAACGGTCTCACCGCCCTTAGCGGCAGTCGACAGGAAGCAGAGAAGCAGGACGGTCAAAAATCGAGTGAAACCCACAACACACTCCTTAAAAAAGGTGCCAGTCGCCGAATGGAAATGAGAAACGGAGTCTATCATGTCGCTGAAGAATAAAACAGTCTCCGTATGCCCGGCCTCCAACGCAATCAGTTTAATTCGTCTTAATAATATAATAACAGAGGAACAGAAACTTAAACGGGACATGATCGAGCTGCGGGACACCACCCGATTATGACTCAGTTGCGTTGCGTTTGCATACTCCCTTTTAATCCTCAGCGGAAACTTTCAACGGAGGTTGGTAGATCCGGAAGGCTTTAATCGGCAGTTTGCCTGTAGTCTGTGGCGTGAGTGTCAGGCTGTGGTCGCCGTTTTTGAAGCCCTGAGCGAGGACCGTGGGATATTCTTTGGAAGAATCCGTGACCGCCGGGGATTGCCAGACATCGACGAACAGCGGTCTGGTTTCCCAGGTGACTTGATAATCTTCAGGCAAACTCTGTTTGCGATAACGCAGGGACCAGTTGACCATCCACATCCGGGGTTCGATCACCACGCGACCGGAGTGGGAAACGAAACGCTGTTTGTGATCGCCAGTGCCGTCGGGGCCCGTTTTGGAGCCGCTGACCTCGTACCGCAGCACATCCTTTTCCAGATCGCATTCGAGGATGCGGGCGGTCCAGGTTTCCACCTGCAGCGGGGTACGATGATCGATGCGATTAAAGGCCGGGCGTCCTGCGACGGGCGTGGGACTGGGGCGCGTGTGATAGTAGAGCTCCGGGAATTGCGAGGGGGATTTCCCGTCCAGCAGCACGTCGGCTTTGGCTGCGTCACCGGGAGCCGCGATCACATCGATGCGGTTGCCTTGAAAATTCAGCGTCAGGGAGCCATCGTCCTTCTTCTGGACACGCGCATCATTTATGGGAACATCGGTAACGAGGCCTTTCCATTTGTCATCGGGAAAACTGGAATCATAACGCAGATGCGGTTTGACCAGCTCGGCGATGAGGAAGTTTCCTAATGCATTGGGGTGCACCGTGTCGCGAAGGGTGTCTTTCACCACCAGGTTATTTTGTTTCAGATAGCCCTGCATACCGGTGCGGACGTCGGCCACTTCGCAATTGAGTTCGCGGCCCAGGCGAAAGTAGAGATCGGAAATCGCCTGATCCTGCGCGTCTTTGGCCAGCACGTCGGGATGCTGCGGGTCGCCGTCCGGCGGGACGGTACTCGGCCAGCGCAGGTTACTGGTCCAGAGCAGGACCTCGGCGGTGGTCCGCTCACGGATGCGGCGGATGATTTTTTCCTGGTGACCGCTTTCCACCCCACTCCAGACGTGAAAGATCACCAGGTCCGGGTAGAAGGGATAGAGATCAAATTCGGCGGTGTTGATCAGGACCGGTCCGCCATAGCCGCCGATGGCGCGATTTTCGATTTCGAGGTCGGCGTGCGGAAAGCGCTTGCGCAGGTCATCCGCCACGTCCTCCCACCACGGATTGCGGGTGACGGACTGGCCGTAGAACAGGATGCGAACCCGATTGCATTTTTCCGGCGTGCTGGTGGCCAGCAGCGTCATCGTCCGCTGAATGTTCGCACCGAAGGTCGCCGGATCGCCGGCAGGTTTCACCGGGGCGAATTTTGCGGCTGGCTGTGCCAACAGGTCAGAACTGCAGGCAACCAGTGTCAGAGAGAGAATCAATGTGGACCGTAACAGCTGCATCAGAATGTTCCTCAAGGCGCGTCGATTAACAGGGGCAGACAGAGACGCACGCAGCGCCGCCGTCGATGTCTATTCTTTTACATTCGCATTTTCAGGTTTCAGAGCGGTTTCAGCAAGTCGCTTTAACAGCTCGACTTTTCCGGGTTCGTTTTTCCAGCCAAAACGCGTTTCGAAGTCTGCCGGGGTGAGGGTTTCCTGGCTTCCATCTTCTTTCAGGATTGTGTAGTAAAAATCGTCCTGCACGTCTCCCAGTATCTGGTAATGTCCGGACTTGTCGATGGCGATGGCTCCCGACTGATCGTTACCATTAAGCACTGACAATGTCCCGACAACGGAATCCTGTCGATGCTCATAAAATGCTACCAGCAGCCCATAAACACTGATTGCCAGAATACTTTCATCCGGTGACCAGGCTGTATTCATGTGATCTAAACCACCATAATGAAATTTGCGATTTCTGACGGGACGACATCCTTTGATGTCATCCTGTATTTTGAACCCGGAAGTATGCTCATAGCTTGCCACTTCGCCATACTTGCTGGTCACAACCGTTTTTCCATCCCGACAAATGTGGACGATTCCGCCCAAATTATATGCTAAGTCAGGAGTCTCTAAAAATACGAAAGGATCACCAGGCTGGAGTGGGAAAAACCCGGTAACCCAGGGCCTGCGTGCAGCAATCACCTTCCCGTCTGGTGACCAGGAAATCGCACCCACTCCTCCATCGATCGTGGTGAATTCTTTCTCAAGTTGACCCGTTTCGACATGGAGCACGGCGATATGGCCAAGCTGCCTCTGCCCCTCATCAATACTCAAACCTGAAATCGCGATCGACTTTCCGTCAGGTGAGAACTCTATTGAAACTAGCTCCGTAATCTTACTGGTGTATGTCCAGACGGGCTTGTCGGTATCGACATCGATCATTTCAAGCGGAAAGCCCCCTCCACCGGTAGTTTGTTTCCAAGTTACCGCAGCCAGAAAGCGGCTATCCGGAGACATACTCAATCTACAATAACCATTGATATGGATCCTCTTGACCCGTTTTCCGGTCTCGGGATCAAATAATCCCACATTGCCATTTGCACCTCTCGTGGACAGGTAACGTCCATCCGAGGTAAAATACAGTCTTTCTCCCAATTGGCCTAATCTGGTCCATTTGTTTTCCTCTGCTAATGAGAGAGTGTGCTCTGAATGATCGAGGTTGAAACAAATCAGGTTCCCTGTGGGCGACCAGTCCAGGAAATGAACTTTCCCATTATAGGCATTGAAAAACGGAGCGGATTTACCATTACTCAGCCCCCAGGCCAGAACCTCATCTCCCCCCGTGAGTAACGTTTGCCCGTCTGGAGAGACATCGATTGAACGAACGTGTGATTGTGGTTTGTACTCCGCGAGAATTTCACCCGTGGTTAAGTCCCGTCGCACGATTACATTTCCACCGCGAAGTTCCAAGATCTCCGAACGAGTGGGAGAAAAAACAAATGAGTAAATTTGTTCCGATTCGATCGCAGGCCTGGCAGGCTCAGCGTGGGAGGTGTTCCAGAACTCGAGCAGCGACTTATTATTCTGGAGACTGTTCGTCGCGAGATATTCCCCCCGGGGTGCATACTCCAGCCCTTTTAGTTGACCGGAAAGTTTGATTCGACTGATTTCTTCCCAACTGGTCGTATCCCAGATAATGACACCGTCTTCCCGGCTGGCGGAGGCCAATTCACGGCCATCTGGTGACCAGCAAAGGAAACGAACCTCTCCCTGATGTTCTTTCAAAACAGTCGGTTTGACACCTGTATCCAGATTACGGACTGTCACTTCTTTCCCATTGCAGGTCGCCAGGAGTTGGCGCTGAGGATCCCATGCCAGAACCGGTGAACCAACCTGATCTTTGGAGAAGGAACGCACTTTCTGGCCGGTATTAGCATCTCTGATCTGAAGTCTGGTCCTGCCTGTCCCTCCGATGGTCAAATATTTCCCGTTGGGAGAAAATGATAATTCACCCGCGATATGCTCCAATGAAAAAACGTGAAGCAGTTCTTTTGAAGTCGCATTCCACAATCTCACGGTGCAATCATCGCTCCTGGTAGCCAGAAGTTTTCCATCGGGAGAATACAAAACCCGGCTCACCTGAAGGCGGGGAATGCGGCTGTTGATCGTCCAACTCAATAAGCCGGGCAGCGGCGGTGGCGTCTGGAGGAGCGCATATTTCGCGAGCGGCTCACCTGCCTGATGCGTGACTGGTTCCGCTGCCAGTTTCAGAGGGAAAGGCTCAAGTTTTACAGGCGATTTGCTTTCAGGAGCTTCCGCTTTGAGTGCAGGAGCGGTTTCAGCAAGTCGCTTTAACAGCTCGACTTTTCTGGGTTCGTTTTTCCAGCCAAAGCGGGTTTCGAAGTCTGCCGGGGTGAGGGTTTCCTGACCGCCATCTTCTTTCAGGATTGTGTAGCAGACTTGATCCTGCACCTTTCCTAATACTCGATAATGTCCGGACTTGTCGACGGCGATCGCTCCCAAGTGGTCAGAAGTCTGTATCAGAGACAATGCCCCGAGGACAGTATCTTGTTGATGTTCGTAAAACGCGACCAGTTGGTTATTCACATTGATTGCCAGGATACGATCATCCGGTGACCAGGCTGTATTCTCCTTGGATAAATGAAACGAGGTCCCGATAAAAAAGTTGCGTTTTCTGACGGCACTTCGCAGTCGTTCAATCTTATTTTGTAATTTAAACCCGGAGGTAAGATCCCAGCTTGCTACATCGCCATACTTGCTGGCCACTATCGTTTTACCATCACGACAAAAGTGGACGACTCCCCCCAAATTAAATCCTACACTGCTAAAATGTAAATTATCGTAAGGATCACCAGGCTGGAGTGGGTAAAACTGGGTAGTCCAGCCCCTGCGTGCAACAATCGCCTTACTGTCTGGTGACCAGGTAATCGCGCCCACTCCTTCATGAATTCTGGTGAATTCTTTCTCAAGTTGACCCGTTTTCACATTGAGCACTTCGATATTACCAGACTTCTCCTTATCATGTGTCAAACCCGAAATCGCAATCCACTTTCCGTCAGGTGAGAACTCTGTTGAACCTAGTTCCGAAATCTTACTGATGTGTGTCCAGACAGGCTTTTTATTTTCGACATCGATCAATTCAAGCGGAAATCCCCCTCCATCGGGATTTTTCTTCGTACTTACCGCAGCCAGTAAGCGACTATCCGGTGACAAACTCACTCTACAATAACCATTGACCTGAATCGTCTTGACCTTGATTCCGGTCTCGGGATCAAAAAACCCCACCTTTTCAGGTGCTTCTTTCGCGTACAGGTAGCGTTCATCTGATGTAAAACCAAAGTTCCCTCCCAGACCGCCTACCCTGTTCCATCTGTAGTTGTCAGCCAGGGAGAGGGTTTGCAGTGTGTAATAGTCAGCGAAACTGATCAGGTTGCCTATAGGCGACCAGTTCAGGAAAAGAATCTTCCCCCGGGAGACTTCAAAAAACGGTTCCGGTTTACCGTGACTCAGCCCCCAGGCCAGCACGTCACTCCCGCCCGTAACTAACGTCTCTCCGTCGGGAGACATATCAATCGAACGGACCATCGACGGGGCTTTGTACTCCGCGAGAATTTCACCTGTGGTTAAATCCCGCCGCGCGACGACATTTCCCCCCCGCAGTTCCATAATCTCGGGACGTGTGGGAGAAAAAACAAATGCGTAAATTTGTTCCGATTCGATCGCAGGCCTGGCAGGCTCAGTGTTGGATGTCTGCCAGAACTCGAGCAGCGTTTTATTATTTTTGAGTCTGCTCGTCGCGAGATATTCTCCCCGTGGTGCATACGTCAGCCCCTTTAGTTGACCGGAAAGTTTGATTCGACTGATTTCTTCCCAACTGTTCGTATCCCAGATAATGACTCCGTCTTCCCGGCTGGCGGAGGCTAACTCTCGCCCATCTGGTGACCAGCAAAGGAAACGGACCTCTCCGTGGTGTCCTTCCAGAACAATCGGCTTCACGCCCGTCTCCAGGTTGCGGACAGTAATGTCATTATTATTGCAGGTCGCCAGTCGTGGGCTCCGAGGATCCCATGCCAGGGCCGATGAACCGACCTCATCTTCGGAGAAAGAACGTACCATCTGACCGGTTTTAACATCTCTGATTCCAAGCGTGGTCTTGCCTGTCCCTCCGGTGGCCAGATATTTCCCGTCAGGAGAAAACGTTAAAACGCCCGCGTTGCTATCGACGGAAAAAACATGACGCAGTTCCCTAAGATTCACATCCCATATTCTCACAGTGGAGTCATCGCTTCTGGTAGCCAGAAGTTTTCCATCAGGAGAATACAGAGCCCGGCCCACTTCGCTGCGAGGGATGCGGCTGTTGATTGTCCAACTCAATAAGCCCGGCAACTGTGGTGGCGTTTGAAGCAGCGCATATTTCGAAAGCGGTTCACCCGGCTGATGCGTGACTGGTTCCGCTGCCAGTTTCAGAGGGTATGACTCAAGTTTTTCAGGCGATTCACTGACGGGAGGAGCATCGCCCTTGTTTCCTTCGACTGGTGGATTTGCAGCTGCAGGCATCACTGTTTCAGGTGCTTTCGCTTTGAGTACAGGAGCAGCCTGTGGAGCCGCCGAGGCAACTTCTTCAGCAGGTTCAACAGAAGGAATCTCCGCACGACGATTCGAGAACGAAGTCATACCGGTGAGTTCACTGAATCCCAAAGCGACCAGTAATAGAATCGGAATCCCCGCATAGAACCAGTTTTGCTTTGTCTTTGTCTGAACTTCAGCCGCCGGGCTCACCTGGGCCGAATACGCCTGAGTCCCTTCCGGATCATCAATGACAGGCACCCGTCCCGCCTGGACTTCATTCAGACAATAGGTGAGCAGTTCACTGACTTTCGCAGCGGAATCATAACGATCGTCAGGATCCTTGGCATGCAGATTTTCAATCAACCTGCAGAGCCAGCCGGGTGCTTCCGGAATGATCTCCTGAATGGGCCGTGCCGTCTCTTCAGCAACACGTTTGAGGACCGCAACCGTCGTTGGTGCACGAAACGGAGGGCGTCCGCTGACCATCTGGTATAATACACTTCCCAGACTAAACAGATCGGCCCGCTGGTCGAGTTTCTGCCCGAGCGCCTGTTCGGGAGCCATATACAACGGTGTGCCGGCAATCGTTCCGCTTTGCGTCATGCTTGCGTCATCGGCCGTACGAGCCAGACCAAAGTCGGTGATTTTGACATGAGTATTGACGCCACTCTTCAACAATATATTTCCCGGCTTGATATCGCGGTGAATGAGCTGCTGTTCGTGGGCAGCGACCAGTCCATCTGCAATCTGCTTGCCAATCAACAGTACGTCAATCAGATCAAGCGGCCCCTGTCCATCGAGCCGTTCCTGCAGCGTCTCGCCCGGAATATACTCCATCACCAGATAGGGTGTCGGCTCATTTTCAACCGCGAAAATACTGACCACATTGTCGTGTCGCACCGCAGCTGAAGTGCGGGCTTCTCTCAAAAAACGTTTTCGCGCAGGTGAGGTTGCCGCCATTTCAGGTGCCAGGACTTTGATGGCAACCGTACGATGCAGTTTTTCATCGAATCCTTTCAGCACAGTCCCGAAGGCCCCTTTGCCGATCAGTTCGAGAATCTCGTAATGTCCCAGTCGACCAAGAGAATCAGGTCGGGTTGATGGCTCCAGATAGCCGGGAAGAATCGGGTCCGTCGCAGTCAATTCGTCCTGAATAATCGTTTTGATTGCATCGTCCAGCGGGTCAGAGCCATCCTCCGCATGTTGCGCATCCGAAGAATCTTCAGCGTGAACCGTCGTCGGCGCGGGGCGTTTTTTGGATGGGGGAGAAATCTGTCTGGCCACAGGAGTATTGAGAAACTGGCTCTCTTTTTCGTGCGCTGCCAGTAAGGCTTTTACCCTGGTGCACAGTTCAGGATGGTCCACACTGGCTGCTTCGAGATATTCCTCGCGTGCCTCTGGATCCTCAATTGCCAACGCGGCTAGAAAAAGCTCTCGTTCGTTCATAATTTAAACAGTCTGTTCCCGTGATGGTGATCTGAAATGTGAGCGAAGGGTCTGTAAACAATGCGACGAATCTGCTGCAATTACGCCAGAGAATCCTTAATTTTTCTCAAATTCGTTCTCCGAGTCAGAGAGATCGGTCGCCAACCAGGCTCGTGCGAAGGCCCAGACCCGGTCTGCGGTGCGCGGGGAGATCCCCAGGATTTCTGCTGCCTCGACGTTGGAGAGGCCTACGAAATATCGTAAATGGACGAGTTCGACTGCCTGCGGATCGACGGAATCCAATCGTTCCAGGGATTCATTGAGCGCGATCAGATCTTCGTGGATTTCAGGGGCAACCACAGCCACCAGATCCAGGTCCTGTCGTTTTAAACCGCCGCCATGTTTGACTCGCTGCTTGCGTCTTGCATTTTCCACGAGAATCCGGCGCATCGCTCTGGCGGCCGCTGCAAAAAAATGTGACCGCCCATCCCACTGCTGTGACTGGGGAGAATCGACGAGCCTCAAGTACGCTTCATGCACCAGGGCGGTTGCCTGCAAGGTTTGACCGGGAGTTTCCGTGCGAAGTTTCGCTGCAGCGAGTTTGCGTAACTCACTATAGACCATTGGCAGCAATTCATCTGCTGCCTCGGAATCCCCCTGTTCGATGCGAGAAAGAATTTGAGTCAAACCATTCATGATGCTCTAAGATAACCGGGCATCTGAACGATTTCCATTACAAATAAAAATAAAAGCTCGAACTGAAAAAGCCCGCCGGAACGGGAGGAACTGCCGTGTTTTGACGGTCTGGCTTTCGTGTCAAACAGGTGCCTCTTCTACGATTAAATGCAGGTTCGCTTCACTTTCAGGCAGACCAGAAATTGCCAATCGCAGTACGGGAAATAGAACCGGGGTGCGGACCCGATTGCGTTTTTCCGGCGTGCTGGTGGTCAGCAGCGTCAGCGTCCGTTGAATGTTCCTCAGGCGGAGTCGATTGACAGGAGGATGCAGAGACGCACGGAGCAGCACATTGCCACGTGGTATCTGACTGGGGGAATTGCTGTGTCTGTGGTTCTATGAGAATTGAGTTTGGGCCGGGTATGTAGTGGGAAATGAGTCAGGACTTAATTGAAGATGAGATCAATTTCAAAAAACAGGTTTTTAGAAAAAAACAACAATCAAACGATCTGGTTGGGATTTTCTATTTCTTCATGTGTCAAAATCCGAGTTCTCTTCGCGAGCTTTTGAAGTTTTTTATTTGGGATCGCAATACCTCCTTCACCGGAGATACTACAATGCCCGGGGTCAATAGGAGTCGGATCATAAAAGATTTCAAAGCCTGCTTCTCTTACGTCTTTAGCAAGAAACATACAAACCATCCACCCATTATTGTCTTTACCAGATTCCTGAAGCTGGTCTAACAATTGTTTTGGTGTAGTATGACTCAGAAGGGAACAGGAGAGAAAGTCTTCGTCTCGCGCTGTTGCCATTGCAATTGAGGTTGCCCTCAACCCTCCACCTTTTCGATCAGCACATGTGGCTAAAAATGATTGAGTGGGTGGTACTCTTCTCAATATAATTTGTTCGTCGTCAATTGATTCCACAAATTATTGAAGCCCTTCCTGTGCCTTTTATTACTTGGTAAGAATAAGCCTGATATCCATTGGATCAACAGTTTCGCCCTCACATTCTTTTTCGGGAGAACATTCATCGGTATATGAATAGCGAATGCCAACTGCAGGATCAATTTCTATCTCAAGTTCACGAGTGAAATCGTGCCATTCCCACGTCAAAACCACATTCCCCGTTGGTGAAGCACCAATCCGAGGGCAATTCACAGCAGACATCTTGGAAAGCTCAAATATAATATCACGAGCAAGTTGTATTGATTTAATACTCACAGGTTTAGCACCATAACTATTCCAGTTTGGTTCCAATTCCTGGAGTTTAAAAATATTTTTTTCGCACTCGTGAAACCATTCTGAATGCTTCTGCCACCATTCAGTAAGTCCTTCCCCTGTATCCATGGCGATCGATTCCACGAGGCTGGATTTTGAAAAAGCGGAAATATCATCTGCTACGCATGTTGGACTCATGGTTTACTCCGTTTCCAACGTTCTTTCTGAATCTGATCACTAGTAAGACTCGCAAAACCTTTCACCACCCAGAGGTGAGCGAGATCCATAGATTCCTTAAGTTCGTCTGTTTTATTGATATTCACTCTTGCTGTGATTTTTAAAAGAATAAAATCTTGACCATCACTATCTACGGCAAAACCAGCCTCAACATATAATCGACCCTGCATGTCGCCAATTACAAATACTCGATTGAATGATGCATTCTCTGGCGGCTGACGAAGCCATCCGTCTGAAGTTTTCCACTCTAAACCAGTGAAGACGGTTCCAAAATAATCACTTAGGTTTTCACCGTCTTTAGTATAAAGTCGGTTAATATAAGTAACTTCACAGAGATTTGGTTTTATCTCTCCCAAATCATTCTTTGCTGCCCAGTCAGAAAAGGATTTAAATTCATTTAAACATACCGGTAAATATGTTTCATACCGAGGATACTCTTCAAGATCCTTTCGGCACCAATTAAATACATACCTGTCTGGTTGTATTTGCAGCATCTTACTTCCATTATCAGGCTCTTTATACCAAACCCTCTCAGGCCCCCCCTCATTCGATCTAAACCGAATTCCTTGCATTTGAGGGATTCTGGGGAAATATTCTTTTACTGGAGCTAGCCTAGACTTATCAACGACAATTGGAAATCTATCTTTGACTGTTTCATAGAACATACCAAAGTGCGTTGTCTTGAAATTTGATAATTCATCAAATTGAATTGAAAGAGCAGTCTCTATGACAGGAGGATTGTCAAAAGATGGGCAATTTTCGTTACTCATGCTGAGAGTTTTTCTTCCATATAAGGCCGAATTTGAGCATAGACATCTACCAGCCTTTATCGCATTAATCACATTCTATCACAGTATATGTCACCACAAATGAGTAAAGTGATCATTATTGTAATAGTAACCCTACCGTTCGTGAATATTCCACTATTTTAGATATATCTCTTTTGCATTTTATACTCATCGGCATAAATGGGTCAATGCATATTAGACTCACAGCATCAACACAAGTCTATAACAGAAAAACATTTACACAGCCCAGCAGCCATACTTAAATACTCTAAAATTGATCTGTTTTTCTCATCTCATGAATCACAACTTTATTAGAACTCATCTTATTTCTTGGCAAAATCATTCGGGAGAAATGTTTTGCTTTTCCAGGTTGATAAATTCTTTCTCAATGTTGAGCAGGCCAAACGTAACACCCTTATTGGATCGGAATGATTTGTTGAGGGAGTTGATTTGCCTGAAAAAGCGCCGCTCAACGCTCCATTTTCCGCTCCAGCAACAAACCCTGATACCCGGCGGGGATCAGGAGTTGGTTGTTCCAGAAGCGGCAGGCGCCGGGGTGGCCTGTTAGATCATATTCGCCGACCGGTTTGGGGTGCTGGAGGTCGGTGATGTCGAAGAGTTCCACACGTTGATCGGGGCGGCGGGAGAGGGCCAGTAAATTGCCGTTGGTGCTGGGGCGGCCGCGGAGACGATGGCCGGGGACTGAGATCGCGGGCAGCTGACTGACTTCGCGCTGGTCGCCGGGGTCGAGCAGTTGCAGCTTGCCGTGTTTGACGAGCAGCAGTTGGTCGCCCAACAGACAGACGCCGTCGGTAAAGCTGTAGCGCCGCTCGTCGGGCGTATTGCCCTGGTAAACGGGTTTCTCACCGGAGACGTCGTACCAGGCCGGTCCGCTGCGGTGCCAGTAGGCGACCAGGTAACGGCCCCCCAGCAGTTCGGGGACCAGCTGATCGCCGTAGAACAGGCCGACCTGGGAATCTTTCAGGACCACACGGGGGTGGGCGGGATCCTGGAGGTCGGCGATCTCCACGGCGGAGCTGCCCCAGTGGTATAAGGCGAACCGCCCTGGGGCGGGACAGGCGACCTGTTTCACATTGCGGTTCTTCAACTGGAGGCGACCGATTTCCGTCAGCTTCCATTCGGGGCCGATGTCGTAGATGGCGAGACCGGCGTCGTTCTCGGCGGCATACAGTCGCGAACCGGAGACGGCCAGGTGCATCACTTCCCCTTTGCCCGGGGTCACGCTGACCGGCTCCAGGGTTTTACCGAGCTTCACGGCATGAATGCCCGCACTGCCGCAGGCGGCCCAGGCGATGTCCCCCACGACGGTGGCAGAGCGGACCTGACCGCCGGGCTGGTAGCTGAGGAAACGGGGATCGCCGGACTGGTCTGCAACGGCTTTCAGTTCAGGTGCCTGGTCCTGTTCGGGGACGACCGGAGTGGCGATGCCGGGCGCGGGGACGACGTAGAGTCCGGTGAAGATGCCGGCGGCGTAGATCACTCCCTGGCCAAGGGCGATGCCGCCAACCGGGTCGGGAGTGCTGTCACTCTTTGACCTGGGCGGGAGGATGGCGTGGGCGACGATCCGCGGTTGCTTGATGTCGTGAATGTTGACGACGAAGAGTCCGTTCCAGGTGTCGGCGACGACACAGTGATCACCGGCGACGCGGGCGGTCCACATGTCGTTCGAAATGTGATAGGAGGCCGGGAACTTGACGCGGGAGACGAAGGTCGGTTTTTCGGGATCGGCGACATTGAAGATTTCGAGTCCGTGCCCTTTGCCGTCATCGCGGCTCCCCCGCGAATGGTGTCCGGTGGCGGCGAAGCAAAAGTTGCCGCGCAGGCAGCCGCCGTCACCAAAACCGTCGAGGGGGGCTTCACTGATGATGGTGGGTTGGCGCGGGTTGCGGACGTCGGCGATGACGAGTTTTCGGGGCGCCCAGTCGCCGATATACAGCAGGCCGTCGCGGGCCCAGCAGGACTGGGCTTCGCCCGTTTTCAGCATGCTGACATGTTGCGGGGCGCGAGGGTCGGAGACGTCGATGATCTCAACGCCGTACTGCCGCGTGGCGACGAAGGCCAGAGAGCCGGAGACCCAGATGCCGGTGGCCATCTCGACGGTGTCGTAGTGACTCAGGAGTTGGGGTTTGTTCGTATCGGAGATATCGACGAGCCAGAGTCCATCCTGGCGGGCGGTGATATAGGCGATGTTGTCTTTGATAAAGAGCTGGCGGGTGTTGCCCAGGCCGGAGAGTTCGCCGAGCGGGACCGGTTTTTCGGGCCGGGTAATGTCGAGCACGTGGAACTTGCCGCGCCCGGTGGCATAGAGGCGGTTGCCAGCCACGGCGACAGCCTGACAGGCATCGACGCCGTCGACCCGATGGGGAGTCAATGCGGGGCCGTAGGTGTCTGATGGTGGTGCGGCGGGGAGGAACTTCGGAGTGGCGATGACCAGGAGGCAGATGAGGAGTGCAAATTTCAGACGGGGAATGTTCATGGTGAGCGTGCTTTGCAGGTTGAATTTCAATGTGACAGGTTGCAGGAATCAACTTTTGATTATGTGGGGACGGGGGTATGATGTCAATTTGTCTGGGGTGTGGTGGTAGCTGAGCACTGTCGGGCAAGCCGACAGATGGCACCCGGAGGTTTGTGCTGGTGGGTGGGTGGCAGGGACGTTTGATTGTTTGTTCTGTCAGTTTCCTGTTCGCTGCGCTCACCCCGAATTGCATTCGGGGCTACCCGTTGCTTTCGTGTGGTTTCGTGTATTTCGTGGTAGAAAAAAGAAGAATACGGGTTTCATCTGGCGCCATTGCGGTGTGAAACTGATTCGAACATCGCCAGGCGGGCGGACACATGGGTCACGCCCCTACGGTTAGATCGCTTTGCTCGGCCCGGATTGCATACGGGGCTAGCCGTTTGTTGTAAGAGTAGAAAACAATATGTGAGATTAAGAATTGATTGGGAGACAACCGGGGCTAACGCCCTGCGGCTAATTTTCTTTTCTGCTGTTCTCTAGTTCGGCGAGGACTTCGCCTGTCTTTGCTACGACAAATCTGGTGACGCCGTCTTCGTTCTCAATGGTGATCTTTTCTGATTCGTCCAGTTCGAGAAGTCGGTTTACCAGTTGCCACATTCGTTCTTGTTCCGGCGTAGATGGTTTGGGGGTGTCTGATTCCAGATTCTGGACGCGGATGACATAGATCGAGATTAATACGCTGGCGGGTGCGCTCCCCATCGATTCCACTTCAGTGGGGCAGGCGTTTTCTACAACGCTTTTCATGATATAGATGTCATGGTCAGAGTAGAAACTCTCCTCGGTGAGGGGTTTCTTATTAACGATCTCCCTGATTTTCATACAGGATTCGCTGGCACCCCTGCCCGAGGCCACGTCCTGCATGAGTGGATGCGTGCTGCTGCACAGCTCGAAGTGTAAATAGAGAATGTTCAAATACTCGCGTTCCGTCAACGTCGGGTGCTGCTCCTGTTTCGCGATGAGATGTTCGCATTCCGCCTTCAACTCTTTGGGCCAGAGACGCATCATGTCTTTCACACAAAACATGGAACGGGAACCGATAAATGGAGAGCTTCTCAGATAACGGGGCATCAGCTCTCCCCTGACATCGTCCCATTCCAGTGTTTGTAATTCTTCCACATACGCACGGTACATTTCCGGCGAATGTTTGTGCTCACGACTCAGAAACAGAATGGACCGAATGAGATACGTTCCCTGGGACTCGAACGGGCTCCGCAATACGTAACCAGTGACAAAGTAGGTCAGGTATGTGGAAGAAGCAGCCGTGTAGATGAACAGGACGAACAGCAAAAAAGTGATCACACCTTTATGCTTAAGCAGCTTCCAGGGAAAACGCTGAAACAGTTTCATTGCAGACATCCGCAAAAGTTCGATGTTCGTGAGCCGTCTTTCGGTCCTGTTCCATTGTAACCGACGCCCGAGGAACAAACAGCATTGATTTTCGTTGAGGGGTGAAGCAGACGTTGGTTAGCTGGTCAAAAGAAGCTGGTGCCATCCATCAGGAAGCTTGCAGGGGAAGCCTGGCTCAGCAGGGAACGCGGGAGCTGCGACCTCCTGCTCGCTGCGCTCGCCCCGAATTGCATTCGGGGTTACCGTTTGTTGTGAGAGTAGAAAACAATATGTGAGATTAAGAATTGATTGGGAGCCAACCGGGTCTAACGCCCTGCGGCTAATTTTCTTTTCTGCTGTTCTCTAGTTCGGCGAGCACTTCGCCTGTCTTTGCTACGACAAACCTGGTGACGTCGGCTTCGTTCTCAATGGTGATTTTTTCTGATCCATCCAGTTCGGAAAGTCGGTTTACCAGCTGACTTGTTACTTCTTTCACATGGTCGGATGGATTTGTGATACCTTCTTTCTGCATTTTCAGGCGTATGACATAGGTCGAAAGTAATTCGCTGGCGGACACACTCATCGTGTATTCTCCGATCAAGGTCGGGTAACATCATTTACCTGGTCATCAACCAGCGATCCCTCAAACGAAAAGCCCTGGTAACTCTTGATGTCAGGCAATAACCGAATCAAGCACTTTACAGATCAGGATGATTCAAAGCATCGTCAAACCGGACTTCTAACTTGAGATCATCCCACCGCTCGTCATACTCCTGTAGATACCTTCTCAATTCGCGTTGACACTCTTCGTTATCGCGCCAGTGCTCGATCAACGAGGGAATTACGTGTATTGCCTCCCATAGATCATTGATCTGCTCTCGTGAGATTTCTTCCTTCAATGTCCAGTTACGGGTTGTATATGCCGCGACATGAAGGACTCTGAGTGCTGCTCGAAGTGTTGGCTCAGGTGCGAGAGGATAATTCATTTCATGCTTCCAATTGTGGTATTGAATTTCAGGAGACTCGAGGGGAGTACGAGAGAATCTTCATTCGCTTCAGACTCAATCAATCGTACCAGAGTTTGGCAATATTCATCAAACAAAATCGATGGCCAGTGTGATGGCGGATCATGCCGGGTTGTTCTGGTGGGTGCATGGGAGGGATGTTTGATCGTTTGCTCTGACAGTTTCCTGCTCGCTCCGCTCGCCCCGAATTGCATTCGGGGTTACCCGGTATTTTCGTGTCATTTCGTGTATTTCGTGGTAGAAAAAAGAAGCAAGCCGGTTTCATCTGGTGCCATTGCGGTGCGAATCTGGTTTGAACATCGCCAGGCGGGCGGACACATGGGTCACGCCCCTACGGCTAGCACGCGATGCTCAGCCCGGATTACTTTCGGGGTTAGCCGTTCATCAGTTCGCAAGATTCATCTGCGGGGCATGGGAGCTGATCTTTATAATTCGGGGTGAATTTTTCTACCACGAAAAATACGAAAACACACGAACGTTTGGTGGGACTATTAAATAAAGCATGAGGTAACGTGATGGATTGTTTCTCTGATTTATCTGCTGATGAATATCGTGTGGAAGCTGATTTCGGGTTCCTTCTGTTTTCATTGCTCACAGGGATATTCTCTGCAGGGGCGCGAGGGTGTCAAGGGGGGATGGACAGAATCGGGTGGCGATACAGGGTGACAGGGGTCCGATATGAAGCGACGCCGGGGCGGTTTTGTGGTGAACTGGCTGCGAAGTGCGGCGACCCGCAGGCATACATTCGGAACAGGTGCGGTTATGCGAACTGAAAACATGGAAAAAAGGGGCTGTTTTATGGTGAAGAACAGGAACAACTGTCGCGTGTTTCAGTGCACTGTAAACTGGTCACGCGCGCGACTCAGAACAACGTTTATCGCTGTTGGTGCGGCGGGGTCAAGTTCAATCTGTTCCAGATCGTTGTGGTTACTGACTGGATTTGCAGCTGGGTGGTTTGCGCAGTGGTGGCATCCCATCCTAATGATCAGGGTGGCACTGTTGGCTCGTTGTAAAGACCGGACACATAGGTAACACACGTTCGGACACATGGGTAACACTCATGTAAACTGTTATGTGACTTCATTTAAGGGGGAGCATGACATGGTCTGGAAGGAGTGTAATCGGGTGTCTGAACGTAAAAAATTTGTGTTGCTGGCTTCGGTGGAAGGGGCCAATATCTCAGAGCTTTGTCTGCGTTTTGGAATCGCGCGTAAGACGGGCTATAAATGGTTACAACGATTCCGGGAAGACGGGGATTCAGGCCTGTCCGACCGCTCTCGTTGCCCCCATACGTTTCGTTCTCCGACATCGGAAAAGATGGAGACTGCCGTGTTGTCAATTCGTGATCGGCATCCGACCTGGGGAGGTCGCAAAATTCACCATCGCCTGCTGGCCCTGGGATACAAACATGTTCCGGCTGCCAGTACGATTACTGCGATCCTGAAACGACATCAGCGGATTGATCCAGAAGAATCAAAGAAACGACAGGAATTCCAGCGTTTCGAACGTAGTGAGCCGAATGAACTCTGGCAGATGGATTTCAAGGGAGAGTTTCCCACACTCGATCAACGCTGGTGCTATCCGCTCACGGTGATGGATGACCATTCCCGTTTTTCTCTGGTTCTCAAGGCCTGTGGAAATCAGAAAGGCCCCACAGTTCAAAAACACCTGCGAGACGCTTTTCGCCTTTACGGGCTGCCCCATGCAATGTTGATGGACAACGGGACGCCCTGGGGTTCAACGGTCAGTCCCGGGAGTTATTCCCGCTTCTCAGTCTGGCTGATGGATCTGGATGTGCGGGTGATTCATGGCAGGCCTTACCATCCCCAGACCCAGGGAAAAGAGGAACGGTTTCATCGGACATTAAAGCAGGAGGTCCTGCAGGGCCGTCGCTTCAAGAATCATGCTGAACTGCAAAAAACATTCGATGGCTGGCAGACTGTTTATAATCAGGAGCGTCCGCACGAAGCCCTGGACTATCAAACGCCGATCGAACGTTATCGGGTGAGCTCTCGAGAGTACCCGGAACGACGAAGGAAATTCGAATACAATTCCAGCTTCGCTGTCCGGAAAGTTGGTTCTGAAGGGCGTATTGTATTCCAAAGCAGAGAGTACTACCTGAGTCGTTCGTTTCGGGGGCAACTGGTGGGGATACGCAGTAACGGGCAGGAGGGAGAATGGGACGTGTATTATCGCACATTCAAAGTTGGTAAGATCGAATTGAGAAAACACCGTCCCCGCAGGAAAAGTCGCAGACGTTGAGAGAGCTCTGTTCGCTACGCTCTCAGAACTCTCTCAACGTCTCGTAAACAACAATAGAAAGTGTTACCTATGTGTCCGAACGGTTGTGTATCATGTGTCCGGTCTAAATACTCGTCCAACAGTGTTTAGGGGAACGTCATCCATCTTGAGAAATATTGCATCGAACTCTGAAATTCACTGTTGGGTAAACCAACAGTGCCACCCGGGACTTTGTCTGGAGGATAGCTTTTTCATAGGAGCGGTCGGATGATTTTGCTGTCAGTTTCCTGCTCGCTGCGCTCACCCCGAATTACATTCGGGGTTACCCTTCGACGTAGGAGAGTCGGAACTGAGCGGCACAGTTGGGCAAGCCAACTGTGACACCCGGCGGTTGTTGTTAGAGTAAAAATCAAAACGTGAGAATAAGAATAGATTGGGAAGCAACCGGGACTAATGCCCTGCGGCTAATTATGTTTTGCATTGGGAGTTGAGAATTTGATTCAATGCGCAGGAAAACAGGGAGAACGAAAGTCGCTCTCCCTGTTTCTTCAGATCGATCTAACCGAAGCTCTGAATTCAGTCTCCGAACGCGCCGTCGAAGGCGATGTCGGAGGGGGCGAAGTCGACGTTCTTGGTGAACTGGCAGGCTTCGCGGGCACCCTGGTCGCGGTTCATGCCCATGTCTTCCCATTCGATGGAAAGCGGGCCGCCGTAACCGATGTCGTTCAGGGCGCGGATGATTTCTTCGAACCTTACACCGCCACGACCGACGCTGCGGAAGTCCCAGCCACGACGCTGATCGCCGAATGGCAGATGGCTGGTGAGAATTCCGGTGCGACCGTTGAGGGTGACGGAGGCGTCTTTCATGTGAGCGTGATAAATACGATCGGGGAAGTAGCGAATGAATTCGACGGGATCAACGCCCTGCCAGATGAGGTGGCTGGGGTCAAAGTTGAAGCCGAACTCTTCGCGATTGTCGAGGGCCTTGAGCGACGCTTCTGCCGAGTAGATGTCGAATGCGATTTCGGTGGGGTGGACTTCGAGCGCGAACTTGATGCCGCATTCCTGGAAGACGTCGAGAATCGGGTTCCAGCGGTCGGCGAGCAGCTGGTAACCGGCGTCGTACATTTCCCGTGGTGTGGGAGGGAAGTCGTAGAGCAGATGCCAGATGCTGGAACCGGTGAAGCCGTTGACTACGCTGACGCCGAGCTTCTGAGCGGCGCGGGCGGTGTTCTTCATTTCTTCGATGGCCCGTTCGTTGACGCCGGCAGGATCGCCGTCACCCCAGACGTATTCGGGGAGAATGGCTTTGTGACGCTGATCGATGTTATCGAGGACGGCCTGGCCGACGAGGTGATTGGAGATCGCGAAGAGCTGCAGGTCGTATTTTTCGAGGAGTTCGCGTTTGCGGTTGCAGTAGGTGTCGTCGGACAGTGCTTTGTCGACTTCGAAATGATCTCCCCAGCAGGCCAGTTCCAGGCCGTCATAACCGAAATCCTGTGCTTTTTTGCACATCTCTTCCAGGGGGAGGTCGGCCCATTGTCCGGTGAATAATGTTACAGGGCGTGCCATAAGAAGATCCTTTCAAATTGTCACATCTGGGAATGAAGAAATCGTCTCTAACACTAGACCAGCGGACTCAGAATGTCAAACGAACGTGCACTTGTCGGCAGGAGCCTGCAAAAAAAGGGGATGGCAGACTCCTATCAGGTAAGGAAATTGAGTATTATCAGGTCCACAACCAATGGAAATAACACAATCTTGCTTAGAAATTAACCCGCTTGCGGGGCGAGAATTGCCTCAACAGGAAAGTTGATTATGTCAGAAAACAGTTCCCCGCTGGTGGGGGTCATCATGGGCAGTCAGTCGGACTGGGATACGATGAAAGAAGCGTCGACGATCCTGAAGGAATTCGGGGTCGAACATGAGTGCCGGGTGGTTTCGGCCCATCGTACGCCCGACTGGATGAACGAATATGCAAAGGACGCCGAGCAGCGGGGCCTGGAAGTGATCATCGCGGGAGCAGGCGGCGCGGCGCATCTGCCGGGCATGGTGGCTGCCCAGACGGTGCTGCCGGTTCTGGGAGTTCCCGTTAAGAGCCGGGCGCTGCAGGGGCTGGATTCGCTACTGTCCATCGTACAGATGCCGGGCGGTGTGCCTGTGGGAACGCTGGCGATTGGGGAATCGGGAGCGAAGAACGCGGCGCTATTGGCGATTCGGATCCTGGGGAATTCCCGTCCTGAGCTGCGCACGAAGATGCACGAATTCTGCAAGAAGCAAACTGACATCGTACTGGAAAATTCGGAACTATGAGTGAGTTGATCGCCCCTGGCGCGACGCTGGGAATGCTGGGTAGTGGCCAGTTGGGACGCATGTTTGCCATCGAAGCCCGCCGACTGGGTTACCACGTGCATGTCTTTTCACCCGAAAGTCAGACGCCTACCGGACAGGTGGCGGACCTGGAAGTTGTTGGCGAGTATGATGACCTTGACGCAGTCGCGAATTTCGCGAAAAAGGTGGATGTGATTTCGTTCGAATTCGAGAACGTGCTGTCCGTGACAACCGACACCGCCTCGCAATTCGCACCGGTTCGTCCGGGAGCCAATGTGCTGCACGTCGCGCAGAACCGGATTCGTGAGAAATCGGAACTGCGGGACGCGGGAATTCCAGTGACGCCGTTCGCGGTGGTCAGATCGGTGGAGGAACTGAAAACGGCATTGTCGGAACTGGGATGTCCGGCGGTGTTAAAGTCGGCCACTTCGGGTTATGACGGCAAAGGGCAGGTCAAAATTGATTCGCCCGACGAAGCGGAAGCCGCCTGGAAGGAAGTGGGAGCGGATGAAACCGTACTGGAAGCGTTTATCGATTACATCTGCGAACTGTCGGTCGTGGGTGTGCGGGGTCTGGACGGTTCGTTTGAATTTTACGGGCCGATGAAGAACGACCATGCGAATCATATTCTGGATATTTCGGTCTTTCCCTCAGGGATGGGTGACGAAGTGAACCGAAAGGCTGTCGAAGTGACACGGGCGGTCTTTGAGCATCTGGATGTGGTCGGCGTGTTGTGTGTTGAGTTCTTTTTAACCGGCGATCAGCGTCTGATGCTTAATGAAATTGCGCCGCGGCCTCATAACTCGGGACACCTGACCATCGACGGGCACGTGACGTGTCAGTTCGAGCAACAGGTGCGGGCGATCTGCGGACTGCCACTGGGTTCGACGAGGTCACTGGGCCCCACTGCGATGGCGAACCTGCTGGGAGATCACTGGGAACCGGGTCCGCCCGACTGGACGGCATTGAAGCAGTTTCCTGACGTGAAAGTGCACCTGTATGGGAAACAGGAATCGCGGATTGGTCGCAAGATGGGTCACCTGACGGCGCTGGCAGAGACTTCGGAAGCAGCAGTTCAACGGGTGAAAGAGGCACGGGCCGCGATCTTCCACGGCTAGCATTATTTGCCGCGGACGTTGCCCCAGAGTTCGATGTGCATCCGCCTCGTCACCTGACAGCCGAGCTGGGCGGCGATTTCTTCGATCCAGGGCATACGTTCGGCCAGCATCTCTGCCGTGATCCCCTGGGGCATGAGGTAGACGTTCGCCCGATCGATTTCGGGATAGCGGATCAGGTAGTCTTCGATTTCGGCGATGTCTTCGCGATGGTCGACGACGAACTTGATCTGGTAAGGATGTCGTTTGATTAACTCATGGATCACTGTCGGCTGATCGCGGCGGGCATCGTGACGATGTGCCCAGTCGGGATTATCAACCGGTGTGGAGTTCGAAAGCTTGGGGCTGATGGACATCAGGTCGGCATGCACGTCGCTGAGAATGGTCCCCGCGGTTTCGATGGTGATGATCTTGCCGTCGGCGTGCAGACGCTGGGTAAGGGATTCGATCTCGTGACTGAGCATCGGTTCGCCGCCGGTAACGACGACGTGTTCACAGTCGAACTGAGAGATGTGTTCGAGGATCTGATCGACGGACATTTTTTCGCCCTCAGGATTCCAGGAGGTGTAAGGAGTATCGCAGAACCAGCAGCGCAGATTGCAGCCACTGGTGCGAATGAAGATCGAGGGGACCCCGATCCATTTGCCTTCGCCCTGGGGTGAGTGAAATATTTCCGAGATCAACACGCGAGTCACATCCTCAAACAAAGGGAACCGTCAATGAGTCTATCTTAATAGAAAGCGCGGGTTCTTGCATTGAAATGCACGGTGAAAGCGTGGTAACTTTAGCGAAAAATCAACTGAACACAGATTACGATTGACGTCTCCAGCAGAACAGGATACTTCCATGCGCCACGATTCCCGTCAGCCCGATCAGCTCCGAACTATCAAAGTCGAACGCCATTACACCCGCGCGACGCCGGGAAGCATCCTGATTTCTGCAGGCAATACGGTGGTCCTCTGCACGGCGAGCCTGGATAACAGCGTCCCCCCCTGGAAGAAAAACGACGAAAACCCGAGCGGCTGGGTGACTGCGGAATACAACATGCTGCCCGGCAGTACGTCGCCTCGCAAACAGCGTCGGGCCGACGGACGCTCGAGCGAGATTCAGCGGCTGATTGGACGAAGTCTGCGAGCGGTGGTCGACTTTGCTGCTCTGGGACCACGGACGATTACCGTGGACTGCGATGTACTTCAAGCCGACGGAGGAACCCGGACACTGAGTATCACAGGTGGCTTCATGGCGCTGCTGGATACAGTGCTGGCGATTCCCGAAACCTGCGAACTGGCCGAGGGGGAAGTCTTCGACCCGAAACGGATTTTCTCGGACAGCGTCGCTGCAGTGAGTGTCGGCGTAGTGAATGGTGAGCCGGTACTCGACCTGGATTACATCGAAGACAGCACCGCGGGCGTGGATATGAACGTTGTGATGACCGGAGGGGGCGACTTCATCGAAGTTCAGGGAACCGCCGAAGGACAGACCTTCAACCGGGGCATGCTGGACGCACAACTGGAACTGGCGACGGCAGGAATCCAGCAGTTGTCGGAGATTCAACGCGGGTGCTTCGGAGCTGACTGGCCTTTGTGATTTTTCTGCTATGACGACACGAAAAAAATTTGATCCACCTGGCAGAATTCCTCGTTAATTCTAATGAGAAGAGGTAATAACAGCCTGTTCTATAGTTTCCGAGGGGAGAAATGCCGATGCTGTTGACGCTGGGGAAACGACTCGCACAGGGCTATGGTCTGCTGCTGGCGATGGCTGTTGGGGGGCTGGTTTTTGCGAATCTGTTTGGATTGGGGTCCTTTCTGATTCTGGAAGTCAGTTCTGTCGGCGATCGGGTTACCTCAGCAGAACCCTATGGCTGGTGGATGCATTGCGGCTGGTTTGTGGGCGTGGGACTGGCACTCATCGGCGCATTCACACCAAAACGGGCCGTCCACAATCGGGGTATTGTGAAGCGGACGGAGGCAGAGAGTCAACCAGCAGACCTGACAACTCCGGAATCGGGTAACTGGAAGACGATTGGTAAACGGAGTGGAATTCTCTCTTCGATCGCGTTCTTTGGTTTTGCCGGTGGTTTTGCGGGGCTGATGCTGGGAGGGTCGTTGCTGCTGTTCTGGTTCTCGCTTGCTTACAGTCCGTTTGCTCCCCCTGGCTGGGCTGGTTCCGTCAATGTGGAACAGAGAGCGAATGGGCATCTCATTGAAAATGAAAATGTGATGACGACGACGCACCCGGTGGCTCTGTATGCGTTTGGACTACCCATCGGACTGGGGGCAACTGCGGGCATGATCCTGGGTGGTGTGGGGGCAGCACTAGGAAAAGTCGAAGACGTCGAGTGATCTGGCTATTGCTCTAACCGCTGCCAGCGTCTCTTCAGCGAGGAGATCTGGAAAGTGTGGCCGGCTTCGTGTTCGATGAGGTGGAAGATGGCCCATTCGGGTGTGGTTTCGTAATTCTGCTCATTGACGGGAGGCCTGAGCCGCCGCCATTCGGTGAGGTCCATTTTCTGGAAGATTGAGAATGCAATTTCGCGGGTCGCATGGAGTCGATTGAGATGTTCTGTCAGAGGCACACCAGTCACCTGACTGACTTTGTCATCCACGTCCGCCATGGTAATGGGGAGCAGTTCTTTGACTTCAGGCGGGAACTCCTGCTGCAGCAGATCGAGATACAGCCAGGACATTTCGACGATGGCGATGTGATAGAGCAAGGAGCCGATGGAATTCTCTTTGCCATCCGGACCGCGCCAGTCCAGCAGTTGCAGATCACAGTCCTGAACCAGCCGGAGTGTACGCTGACGAACCTCGGCGAGTGCCCAGAGCCAGCGGCCGATTTCGGGGTCAACGGCTGTCAGGGGCTCGATTTTTAATTCCGTAGTCATAGATATGTTCTCTGAGTTCAAAGAGTCAGTAGATCGCTGTCTGATATTCTACCATGAACAGCACGAAAGCACACGGAACAGAGAAAGAGCATCAGCTCTCATTGATCTGTGGAATGGCAGGATGTTGGCGAACGCGCAGTCTTCTTTCGGCTACGCCGGAAACGAGTTGCAAAATGAAGACACAACCGACATTAATCAGAAATGCTGTACCTGCTGTCTGGTATAGCCGGGCATCCGGGGACAGATAATCGAGCAGTGCAAAGAAGGTCCAAAATGAAGTAACCACCAGATAGGGAATCAATCTGTTCTGGCATAAGATCGCCATGAAACAGTTCATATACACAAACATCTGAAATGCATAGATCAAGAATGCGAGTCCGCGCAACAGTCCCAGATTTCTTACATAAAACACCTGAAAAATATCAATCGAGCAGAGGATCAACAAGAAGAAGACTCCGCAGCCAATTTCTTTTGTGCTGACAGGAAACAGACTTTGGTTTGTGGCAGTCTTCTCTGCTCTCTCGCTGCTCAAACGCATTTTTTCTGCTGCAATGAAACGCAATTGCAGAACGAATATGAAACCAGCGGAAATAAAGAATTCTATGCAGACGAACGAGTAATAATCCGGAATCCTTCTCTTTGAGTCGATCAGAGATATCAAAACCACCATTGACCAAAACAGCAGCAGGATCAGACAGGGTATCAATCTGTTTTGGCACAGGAGCGCCAGATAGAAAGTAATTAGAATATAAATCATCGTGAGTGCTACGATGATCACAGCACCGTCCAATTCCCATCCGGTTATCACAAACTCCTGAAAACAATAAAGCAAGCTGAATGCGAGAATGAAGCAGAGCCCACGTCCGAATTCACCGGCATTCCAGGGGAACAGCTTTATTTTGATTGTGGGTTCCATTTGATTTCCACGGACTTTTATTACTACCACGAAAAGCACGAAAGCACACGAACAGGCTATTGGGCTACCGATTCGATTTCCTCATAAGTCCCTGCGACTTCTCTGCCCCAGATGGGGAACGTGGTGTGATAGCCGGGGCACCAGAAGAAGTATTGTCGCACGGGGTGCCACCAGATGTCACAAGGTGTCATATCGACTTCCAGACTGACAATAAACGGTAAGGGAGCTTTAGGATAAGCGATCAGTGTCCAGACTGTGTTGGGATCAGCGGGACGATGGTCTGTGTAGATGGGGGTCTGGGCCGGGATGCCGGCGCGGTTGAACTTCACATAAGCCTGCTGCACTTCAACAGTGCCATAGACTTCGGTCATGATCCAGAAGAATGCCAGAATGGAAAGTGTCGCGATCAGCGAGATTCGTTTTCTGAACCAGTTTCCCATACTGCTCTCCCTGTGAATTCAGAGTGAATCAAATGCCGTCAGCTTGCAGGAACTGGTAAATTCCTGCTGAAATTTGATCGCCGTCGAAGTCGTGCCTATGATTCCTGCGTGCTCTCTGATTATACCAGCTCCCCTGTGGAATTCGCGAGTTTTCTGATTCGAACACAGGAATACCACCGGGATTTTCGACGCAGACTTAAGTAACTGGAGATTCGATATGGATTTACAACTGACTGGAAAAACAGCGGTGGTGACAGGCTCGACATCGGGAATCGGACTGGCCATCGCACAGACTCTGGTGAATGAAGGCGCGACGGTCGTCGTGAACGGTCGCGACGCTGCTCGGACAGCAGAAGCAGCTAATTCGATTCAGGGGGCAGGGAAAGCGGTTCCCGTACACGGCGATGTGGGTTCTGCAGAAGGAGTGGCTGAGTTTCTGAAACGACTGAATGCGGTGGGTAACATCGATATTCTCGTGAACAATGCGGGGATTTTTCAGCCGACGCCTTTCTTCGAAATTTCCGATGACGAATGGTCACGGTTTTTCGAAATCAATGTGATGAGTGGCATCCGCTTGAGCAGAGCGCTGGCACCGGGGATGCAGGAGCGTGGCTGGGGACGGATTATCTTCATCAGCAGTGAGTCGGGAATCAGCATCCCCGATGAAATGGTCCACTACGGGATGACCAAAACCGCGCAGCTGGCTGTGATGCGGGGACTGGCGAAGACCCTGCGGGGGACCGGCGTGAATGTGAATGCTGTCCTCCCGGGACCAACGTGGACAGACGGCGTTGCCGAATTCGTGGCGCAGCTTGCAGAGGAGGAAGGGATCTCTGCAGAAGAAATGCGGAAAGAGTTCATTCCCCGCTTTCGACCTGATTCCATGATCGAACGGTTTATTGAACCGGAGGAGATCGCCTCAATGGTGACATATGCTGTCTCGCCTGTCTCATCGGCGACGACTGGTGCCGCTCTGCGTGTCGAAGGGGGACTGGTTGATGATCTGGGTTAGCCATTTCAATTTGTAAAGGTTGTACTGCGTTGCAGGCTCACTTGATTTCCCCTGACATTCGTAAGAACATGAACGGCAGGGAAACTCTTTTAAAATCCTGATACACAAAAGGAATACTGAGATGAAAGCCGTTGGACTGACCCGCTATCTACCCATTGATGACCCGGAATCTTTGATGGATGTGGAACTGAAAAAACCGGAGCCGGGCGGGCGGGACCTGCTGGTGGCGGTGAAAGCGATCGCTGTCAATCCCGTGGATACGAAAGTGCGGGCTCCCAAGGACAAGGTCGAGTCAGAACCCAAAGTGCTGGGCTGGGATGCTGCGGGCATCGTGGAAGCCGTTGGTCCGGACGTAGAGTTGTTTCAGCCGGGCGATGAAGTCTTCTATGCTGGTGACATCACACGCCCCGGATGCAATTCCGAGTTTCAACTGATTGACGAACGGATTGTCGGCTCGAAACCGAAGTCACTTGATTTCACAAAAGCAGCAGCCATCCCCTTGACCTCAATCACGGCTTACGAAGCATTTTTTGAACGACTGGAACTGGATGTCGAAGGGGGAAATTCCGGCGAGACGCTGTTAATTATCGGAGGTGCCGGAGGTGTAGGCTCGATTGGAATTCAACTGGCAAAACTGGCGGGGTTGACCGTCATTGCAACTGCGTCGCGGCCGGAATCAACAGACTGGGTGAAGCAACTGGGAGCCGACCATGTGATTAATCACTATGAACCCCTGCGACCGCAGATCGAAGCTTTGGGTATGAAATACATCGATTCGATCGCACTCTTTAACAATACCGATCAACACTGGGACGGCGTCGTCGATCTGATTCGCCCCCAGGGGAAGATTGTTTCGATCGTAGAAAATAAAGATCCTCTGGCACAGTCGATGATGAAGACCAAGTCCGCGTCATTCGTATGGGAATTCATGTATACACGCTCCATGTTTGAAACCCCCGACATGATCGAGCAGCACCATCTGTTGAACCGGGTTGCTAACTGGATTGACTCTGGCCAGATTTCCTGTACGGCAAATCAGGTGCTCTCCCCCATCAACGCAGCCAATCTGCGAGAGGCACACAAAACCCTGGAAGCCGGGCGCACCATCGGCAAGATCGTGCTGGAAGGATGGAGATAAGTTGATTCACTGTTTTTTTGACGTAACAATCGGCTTTTTCCCCGATTCGATCAAGAATTAACTGCTTTTATAGAACTGTTTGAGTAGTGAATTGCAGTCCGGTGGCGGCATTGTCAGAATGAGGGCCGGTTATTGATTCATTTGGTCCGGGGAGAGCGTTTGTGGCGAATTCTGAGTATGTAGATGTATTTCGAACCGGCGCTGTCTCCATCGATCGCTGGCGGACTGAAAATCCGGATGTCAAACCGGATTTAAGCGGCGCTGATCTCAGCGGTGCAGATTTAACGGAAACGAATCTGTTAGGAGCTGATCTCAGCGGTGCGAATTTAGCCGGAGCGGACCTGAGTGGTGCCGATCTGGCAGGAGCCAATCTGACCGGAGCCAACCTGGAAAAAGCCGATCTCTGTTTCGCGGACTTATGTAACACGGATTTGAGCAGGGTGAATTTTCACGGTTCCAATCTACGCGAAGTGGATTTTAATGGAGCAATCTCACGGAATACATTGTGGGTCAAAGTAGATCTCTCCCGCGCTGTGAACCTGGAAATGGTGGTACATGAGGGACCAAGTACTTTAGGCATGGATACATTGATGAGTTCTAAAGGACATATTCCGGCAAAGTTTCTGCGGGGATGTGGGCTGTCGGACGAATTGATTGCATACATCACCGATCATTTTGAACAGACCGCTCTGGAATTCTTTTCCTGTTTTATCTGTTACAGCCCGGAAGATGCAGCGTTTGCTGAAAGACTCCATGCTGCACTTCAATCGAAGGGAATTCGCTGCTGGCTGGATGAGAAACAGACTCTGCATGCTGGGGAGACTTCCATCGATCGCGGCATGAAGATTCTGGATAAAGTCCTGTTGTGTGCATCCCAGTATTCATTGCAGAGCGACTGGGTGAATCAGGAAATCGAACTGGCGATTAATAATGAAGACCGTGAATTTAAACGGGACACGAACGTCATTCATTCACTGCTGCCTTTGAATCTGGACCAGCATCTGTTTGGGAGTTGGGAACATCAGCAGAAAGAGGTACTCTGCAACCGGGTCGCCGCTGATTTTCAGGAAAATGAAACCGATCCAGCAATATTTGACCGGGAAGTTGAACGGTTAATCGGCGTATTACAGTCCAATCCCTGAAGCAGATCATTAGAAAAAACGTTTTATCTGTTTGAAATTTAGTGCAAAATTTCACAGATCAGAAAATAAGACATGACTATGATATCAGTGTGACCACTCTGTGTGGCTGGATGTAATGTTATCAACGTATCATTATCTGTCTATTTTCTTCAGGAGCTGATCTCTATGTGCTCGCTCGAATTCGTCCGCCCGTTGACTGTTACCATGTTGGCACTGTTACTCATCCATGGCGGCAAACCGGTTGCAGCCGATACCGCGAATAAAGAAGCCACAAGGCCCGCTGTCGGAGATACTGCGAAAGATTTTCAGCTGGCGACTCCAGGCGGGCAGAAGGTTTCGCTGTCAGAACAGCTGAAAAAGGGACCAGTCGTGTTACTGGTACTGCGGGGTTACCCGGGTTATCAATGTCCGATCTGCACGCGACAGGTAGGCCAGTTCATCTCCAACGCTGTCAGGTTGAAAGCAGCAAAAGCCAGCGTAGTCATGGTCTATCCCGGCCCCGCGAAAGATCTGGAAAAACGGGCCGACGAATTCATCCGCGATCAGAGCCTGCCTGAGAACTTTTATTTCCTGGTCGATCCGGATTACAAATTTACAAACGCCTATCATCTCCGCTGGGATGCCAAACGGGAAACCGCGTATCCTTCCACTTTCGTGATTGGCATCGATGGCAAGATCAAGTATGCGAAGATCAGCAAGACGCATGGCAACCGGGCGAGTGCGAAAGAGGTCCTGCAGGCACTGGGTAAATAATAATCCAGAGTGTGAATCAATCCCCTGACTGTTTCTGTTTGAGAGTATCAGAATCAGCTCTTTAAGTCGTCGATGATTTCCTGTTCGCCGGGACGGAGTTGACCGGGCGGTGTACGGAACCAGCCGACGAGATATGCAGAAAGACAGAAGCAGGTGACTGCCACGACGAGTATCACAATCGCGGGGGCCAGAATGATCTGCTGCGCAACGAGTGGTGGCACGACAACGATCAGCAGGATCTCCAGTGGCGAGATGCCGACAAAGGCGAGGCCGTAATCCTGTAGAGTTTTGGATTTCAGTTGGGGATCGACAATCCGCAACAGCAGCACGCCAATGCCGACGACGCCGGTCATCCAGCCGTAAGCGAAGATACTGCGTTCGAACCAGAAGTTGTGAAACAGGTGTCGTCCCAGAAACCAGAGCATACCTACCGCGTACAGAAAGCCGAGCAATGACATCACAATGAGAGGCGCCATATATTCGACGACCACGCTGATCTTGATCGAAGCGACCGCAAACGCGATCAGGTAATCGGAGACCGAAGAACCGATGCGGGCCATCACCTGTCGGTCGACATATTTGCCAAGGTGACAGAGTTCGAGCAGCAGTTGCAGGATCGCACTCACCAGCAGCGCCACTGCGAACAGGGGCAGGATAACTTTCGACTCCAGGATATGACGAAACAGGTAGTCGATGCCATGTGCTCCGCCAAAGGCCGCCATGACGATCGCGAAATGCCAGGTAAGCGGATCGAGAGACATGGCACTCACCGTGTTCGTTCCCATTGAGGATTGTTCTTCGGGAGTCAGAAATCCGGAGCGTGTGCTTTTAGGCAGTTCCTGAGCCGACTTGACGAGATGGCTCCATCCCAGGCGAGTGGCGATGTTGATCAAAAGCAGTCCACCAAAGATACCCAGCAGGAGACCAATGGTGGCGAACGTATATCCCAGGCTCAAAGCGTCTTCGAAACCACCTGCCTGTAACGACTCGCTGACAGCAGTTGCGGTGCCGTGTCCTCCCGCGAAGCCTGCGGGCATCATCAGAGCAAAGCCGGGATTCAGATCGGGAAAGAAAAATGGGAGCACATACAGTCCGAACAGTAATGCCACTCCAAACTGACCAATGTAAGCGGCGAAGTTATAAAACCAGGTATCGCCGACATCGCGCAGCATTGTCCGGAGAGAAGGCCGGCGCGGCTGATGCCCGAGAAAGAGTGTCGCGAACAGAATCGCGATCAGTTCATAGGGATAACGCTCCATCGCCGTCTTGCCTTCTGCAGTCAGGCTGAAGGGGAGCAGATCCAGCAGCTGCGGACCGCCAATCAGTCCCAGAAAGCCAGCCAGGATGGGCGCCGGGATCAGCAGGGATTGCAGAAGCCTGATTCGAGAGCGTAACAGATGCGCGATGACCAGCAGGATGGAAATGATGGCGAAGTCGGCGAACATCGTACGGCAAGTATCCTCATTACGACTGTCGGTGATGCTATTTAAACAATTCCGGTCGAGCGTAGCGTTGCATGAGCATACCGCCTGTCAGGTTGCGGACGTCTTTGAAGCCAGACTGTTTGAGAATGCGGGCAGCAATATAACCCCGAAGAGCAGTGTGACAGACCGTGACGATCGGTTTAGCAGGATCGAGTTCCGAGAGCCGCTGACGAAGTTCGTCAACGGGGATGTGAATGATATTGGGAAAGCGGAAGGCCTCGACTTCTTGATCGGTTCTGACATCGAGAATCTGATACTCATCGAGGTCGGCGTCGACTTCCACGATGGAGGCCAGGCCGTCCAGATCATTGCCGGCGACAAAAGCAGCGATATGCACGGGATCTTTGGCAGAGCCGAACGGTGGTGCATACGCGAGATCGAGACCGGCCAGATCGCGAATGGAGGCGCGGAATTTCAAAGCGGTGGCGATGACATCGATGCGTTTATCGACGCCCTCTTTTCCCACGATCTGAGCGCCCAGAACCCGCTCTGTTTCGGGGTTATACGTGAGTTTGAAGAACAGTGATTCTGCACCGGGATAATAACCGGCGTGATGTTTGGGAACGACGATCACGGAACGATTCTCACGGGAAGCTTTTTCTGCAAACTTCTTACTCAAGCCGGTCATGGCGGCGGTTAAGCCGAACACACGGACAATTGCAGTACCAACGGGCGACATCATGGGGTCGGCAGATCCGGTCACCGCGTGTTGACCTGCGATCCGACCAGCACGGTTCGCAGGTCCAGCCAGCGGAATGCGGAGCGGTTCCATCAGCACGCCATGCATGTATTCGACTGCATCGCCGACCGCATAAATTTCAGGATTGGATGTCTGCATGAATTCGTTGACGGAGATGCCGCCGAACTTGCCGATTTCGAGCCCGGCAGCTTTCGCCAGCCCCGTCGCCGGTGCCACACCAATCCCGAGAATAATCAGATCGGTGTCGATTGTCGTGCCATTTCCCAGCGCAACACCAACCGCGGTTCCATTTTCGACGGTCACCTTTTCCAGTGCCGTTCCCAGATGCAGATTAACGTCATGCGCCGTGAGTTCCTGTTGAATCAACTGTGCCATCTCGGGATCAAGGGGAGGCAGCACCTGGGGCTGCAGTTCCACCAGATCGGTCTGCATTTTGAGATGATGCAGCTGTTCAACCATTTCCAGGCCAATGAATCCGGCACCTACCACGACGGCACGCTGGCAATTATGCTGTTCGATATATTCCTTGATGGCATCCGTGTCATTCAGATTACGGAGCGTAAAGACGTTGTGCGCGTCGATGCCCGGCAGTGGAGGAACAATGGGAGCCGCACCGGGAGAGAGAATCAACCGGTCCCAGGTTTCAGTGAAAGATTCGCCTGTCTCCTGGTTCAATACGGAGACGGTTTTCCCGTCTACATCAATCGACTGGACGAGATGTTTTGTGCGAACTTCGATGTTGAAACGATTTTTGAAAAGCTCAGGAGTCGCGACAAGCAGTTTACTGCGTTCGGTGATTTCTCCGCCAATATAATAAGGCAGGCCGCAATTGGCGAAGGAAACGTGTTCGTCTTTCTCGAACAGGACAATTTCCGCATCTTCATTACAGCGCCTGGCACGTGTCGCAGCACTGGCTCCGCCGGCGACTCCTCCGACAATCACGACCTTCACTGATTTCTTCCCTGACATGAGCTGCCTTTCTCGTCTGTTCCTGGTAAGTCAGATTATTCTCAAATTGGATTATAAACAGACCGCGATATCATCACTACTGATTGTCATCTGGATTCGGCTTGTTTCTCAGCTGCGGGAATTATGACTATGGTTCCGCGATGAAACTCATGTGCAGTTCTGCGTGGCGGCGATGCAGCAGATCCCATTCATCCCGGCTCAGTTCACCAAAAAACGGGCTGGGGCAACGTTGGGGTTCTGCTATCAGTCGCTGGATCGCAGTTCGCAGATGATCCAGCCCCGCCTGATCGTCAATAGGATCGGGAAGCAGGGCTTTTCCTGAGTCCCCTTTTAAATTGATGCCGGGCATCATGCCGTTCTTCAGGATCCGTGATTTGAAATAGTGCTTCCCGAGCAATCGAAACAGCCAGGGCAGTCGGAACGGAAAACCATCGAGTGAATAATCCATGAGCCGCGCCAGGTGATCGAAAATCTGCCCTTTCGACCAGTTACCCGTCGTGGGTGCATCTGCAGCAGCTAACCGGGTGGCATCATCGATGATTTCCTGCAATGTGGCGTACGATATTTTTCTACGAGTGGCGGTCTGTGAAGACATGAGTCTGGTCCTGGCGGCAAAGAAATAGAAGAATTCATTTTGCAGAAACAGGTAATTTCTCACAAGTAATTCTGTGTGAATTCAAGAGATTACTGCCAGGTAGCTCCCACAACCGGCAGCTGATTCACCGATTCCTGATAGAAGTAGGTCTGGACTGGTTCCGTTACTTCGGGCTGTATCAGCTGAATCTCTCCCCGCTGATACAGATTCTCGGCAACTCCTTCAACCTCGTCCAGCACTTTCAGGCATCGCGAATCAACGCGCCAGAGCTCTCCGTGAATACTGGTGCCCCCCGACTCCGCTTTGACCAGGCCGGGATAGGAGCCACAATCGTACATGGTATAATCGGCAGTGCTCAACGCGTCTGAGAGAAATGTCTGGTCCTTCAAATAATGTCCACGACAGAAACCACGTTTCAAGGTTCCATAGACAAAAATCAATCTATCTGAATCTGGTGTCATCATGTTTCTATCAGGTTGACAGGTCGTCTATTCTCTGAGTGAATCTCTGGAAATACTTCGACTACAGGATACTCTGATTCGAATGCAGAGAAAATTACTTTTTCCAATTGAACGAAATACGGGCATGAAGACGTTTCGCATGGGAGGCGATTTCACTTAAAATCCGCAGGTGATGTTTGCGTCAATAAGACCAAGATCACAACGATTGTACCTCATCACAGCGTTGAAAGTCCGCCATGGATTGGTTTCTCTTTCTGAAATATCTTTTAATCGCCGTCTGCTGCACGCTGATCGTGTGGTTTACGATCAAAATCGGATTTCGCAGCTCCACAGACATTGAGGCAGTTCCCCCTGAACCCGAGGTTCTGCCCGGCGATGATTCTCGCTCCACAGTTCTACGGCGACTGTACTGGAATTTTACTTCAGTCTTGATCGTCGTGCCCACACTGCTGCTGGTATTGGGGACTACCATGCAGACTGCATCGTGGAATCACCCTGTCACACTCACGCTTGCCGGTGCACTGCTGCTGGTCTGGGGCATGACATTCTGGACGGGAATGCTGGCTTTCCCTGAACCGGTGCAACAAACTGATTTCGCAGATTTCTCTGAGTTCCATGAGGGTCAAATTGCCGACGAGCCATTCCGCGCTCAGCCATCAGAATCTGAGGAGTTGTCTGATGACTGAGACGGTGCTGCTTCTGCTGGGAATGCTGGGCTTATTATGCATGGTACTGGTTCTCTCATTTACACTTTCGGAACTGGCTTATCCTTTATCAGAAACCGGTTTCAAAGCGAGACTGTTGTGTGCGGTGAGAAGGATTGCCCATGCACAGAAGCAGATTCGAAATCGATCTGATCAGTATCTGCTTTTGTTCTCTCTACTGTGCAGTCTGCTGATGTTCTGTTTGTATCCAGTGCTTTATACAATTTTTTCAACCCGAACTGGCAGCCTCTCCAGTCAATCGGAACTGGTGACATGTCGCTTTGCTCCCCTGCTGTTTCTGGGTCTGCTGAACCTGTTGCAGATTGCCGGTGAAGTCAGTCTGGCAATCACAGAGCGACGGCGAATCGCTTCCATCTCATTGATTCTGAATGCTTTTTTCTGGTTGCCACTGCTACTGGCCTGGGCCGCGGTGGTCGCCTATTTACCAGTCTATTCGAGTCATGCCGTACAGGGAGGCCATACTTCTCTCCCGTTGATTGTGCTTCAGCCTGCTGGAACTTTCGCATTGATTCTTGCCTGGATGGCACCTTACTTATTGATCAATGCCTGCCCTGATCGTCGGGTGAGCCCGGTGCAGAACTGGCTCCGTGAATTGCGGCTGGTGACTGGTATCCTGGTTCTGGATCTCGTTGCAGTCAGTCCCAGCTGTTTTTTTCCTTTGGGGGAGAAAAGTACCGGCATGCAGTTCGGGGAACTGGCAGCTTCGCTGGTATTCATACTCGTTTTAGTGGTTCTTGTATTGCGGTTACGAGTCTTTCTCCAGAGATGCAGTGGTTTTGATCCGGAACGTCTCTGGAAGCTGATTTTGTGGCTGGCATTGATCGCGTTAACGGCTTCGTTTCTCGCCTTCCATCTGCTGGGAATGTCCGATCCCCTGATGCATGTACTGCTGAATTTCAGCCTGCTGGCGATCTGGGCCGGGTTCCTGCTGCCGAAAGCTAACCTCAAAAGATTAACAACGACCGCAAAACAAAATTCGACACCCCTCATTGAAGATCAGACGTAAAATGGATGACCTGAAATTTTATCTGCCGGGCACGGGTGACAATCTGCTGTTTCTGACACTGACGGTGCTGGTGCTGTTGATGATTACCGGAATCTACGGCTACCTGAATCTGCCGACACAGCAGAAAAGTGAATCGACCAGACAGCGGTGGGGCTGGCCTGTGTTATCCCTGTTTGCGGTCAGCATCTTATTTTACTGGTTCGGGCAGCCCCTTAATACGGAAGACGGTAGCGGGATCCGGGGATGGGTCATGCAGTTCAGTCCGTTCGTTGTGGGGCTGTTCGTGATCGGGTTCGGAGGGGCAGCAGTTTTTGCTTCCGAATTGAAATGGTCACTGACGGCCGCCACCCTCTCATTCCTTTGCGGAGGGATGCTGTTGCTGCAGGCTGATCTCCTGCCTCTGATCTGGATCTGCTGGCTGATCGCTGGGGGTATGCTGCTGCTGTTTGTCTTTACGGGTATTTCCAATGCAGATTCCCCAACAGATGATGCAGACCCGGAAGGATCGTTTCGCGAACCGTTTTTAGCCTGTCTGGCCTGCAGCCTGTTGTTGTGTGGATTTCTGTGGGTGATTCATCGTGAATGGGGCCCGACGAGCAGACAGATACCTGAGCCTGCTGCAGTCGAAGTAGAAGGCCTGCTGCTGGTCAGACAACTGCTGACGGACCACTGGCCTGCCTTGATTGTACTCATCCTGTTTGTTCTGGTCTGTTTTGTGGGAATCACGCGTTTCATTTCTGATGAACAGGGAAAGCAGCCATGATTCTGCTGACATCTGTCGCACTGTTACACAATCAATTACTGGTGGCGGTACTCCTGATTGCTTTGGGATTTCTGGGTATGCTCCTGCAGCGGAATGCTTTTTCAATGGTGTTCTCTTTGTTGCTCTGGCTGCAGGGTGCCGGTCTGATCTGTGCCGCCTATGGTCAGTCGCGCGGTGTCAGAGAGGGTAGTTTTTCCTTTCTACTTATCTTCCTGTTTCTCTTACCGCTGCTGAGTACGCTCTCCTTCCTGATTCTCCAGTCACAACGGAAACGTCAGAACCCGAAGCCGGTACAGGAAGAAGAACCGGCGACCGAGTCCCCTTATCGTATCTTCCCCGATCAAGGAACAGACTCCGGTGGATAAAGCAATCACAGTGCTCCTGCAGTTAAGCCTGGTCACACCGTTTGTGATGCTGCTGATTGCTGCGCTGGTGACTTGTGGCGTCTTGCGAGGAAAGCCGCACTGGCCGGTCGTCGCTGGTGTCACGCTGACTTCGATCGTCGCTGTGACTTGTCTCTGTTTTTTCAGTTCCCGCCTTGAGCAGCAGACTTATTCACTGACACTGTTGAACTGGCTCGCTCTCGCCGGAAAATCCACTCCTCAATTACAGATCGGCGTATTGTTCGATTCCGTGAGCCTGACATGGTATGGTCTGATTTCACTGTGCTCTTTGTTTTTTCTGTTACTGAGCCCCAGGACTGCAGACAGGCTTGATTCCGAAAGTCGTTATGCGTGGCCGCTCTATCTGCTTGGGTTTTGTGCTGCGACGGGAATTGTGCTGTCGACCAACTTCCTGGAACTGTTTTTCTTCTGGCTGATTCTCTCACTCGGCCTGAATCTGCTGCATGAAGTCAATTTTCAGACAGAGTCTGCTGTAGAGCCAGTCAGTCGACACTGGTGGGGCTGGAATACCTTTTCTGATGCGCTGCTCCTGCTGGCACTCTTTCTGATCCATACGAATTTCTCTTCTCTGGATTTTATGAAAACATTACAGCCTGCTGCGATTCAGGCAGTGCAGGCGCATAACCGGGTCGCTTTGCCGGGAATTGGAGTCACCCTTTTTCTGGCAGTGGTGCCACGCCTGGGATTGTTTCCGGCTTCTGCGCTGGTGATCAGCAATACTCGCCCGTGGCCCGGTCGTTCGCTGGCGGCGTTGAATCTGCTGGCGATGCCTGTGGGACTGTTTTTATTAATGCGCTGTGCGCCGCTGTTACTGGCCGTTGATGCGACCCGGAACTTAATCACACAACTGGCAATCATCTCCGCCGTGCTCACCGGATTTTCTGCGATCACTCTCATGCGAGTATCAGACTGGAGCCGCTGCCTCTGCTGGCTGACAGCCACCCTGACGGGAATCATCGTCGCCACACTGGGATTCAGCGGATCAGAACTTCCTGCAGTGTTATTGCCTCTGATTATAGTACAAATCTGCGTCCTTTCCGTACTCCTCTCTCTGGCCTGCCGACAACAACAGCAACGGCTCTCTGAAACGATTCTACCCACGATCCGAGTCTGTCTGCTCCTGCTACTGGCTGCAGCCTTTATTAGCCTGGGGACATTACTTCCCCCTCTGATCACGGCACGTGAGTCAGTAACCGAGCTACGAAATGACGTTCTCATCTGGTTGATACTGCCACTGGTTGGCGTGTATGTGTTTGGGCTGACCCGGTTCTATTTCAGTCTTTCGCGACAGACCACCACAAAGTCGCATTATCATTTTCCCACATTGTTACTGTGGAGCATCACCGGATTGATTTGCCTGCTGACAATGGCGATGCTCTGCCCGCTCCCACTGGTGCCCGGGTACTGGCAGATGCCGCTGAAAAATTTCGGTCCGGAGTCATTTGAACGGGACTGGTTTTTCTGCTCACTATATTGTCTCGCAGTGCTGGTCGCTTTGATTCTGGCCTGGATGACGGCTCCTCAAACCAGGGGAACGACAAGCCAGCACGCCACCTCCAGCCTGCTGCAACTGGGTGAATCGCATTACCATGCCAACCAGATTCTGAACCGGGTTATCCTTCAGACAGTGAATTATCTGGTTCAATGTGTGGCTTTTCTCGATGACTGGCTGGTAACGGCACTTAGCCGTCGCATGCTGGAGAAGCTGCCCGGATACTGGGGACACTTATTGAGTCAGATGCAAAACGGACAGACGGCTTTTCCGACTCTGGTTCTGATTTTTACGATGTCGATCCTGATTTTTGTGCTGATGGTACTGCAGATTTAAGTGCCGTTATTTCTCGCTTTCTTTTTTCATTATGTAGTTATTGTCATTTGAGTCCTGTATGCACTCGTTTCTGAACACTGTCATCTCACTGTCACCTGTGTTACTGGTTATCATGCCCGTCGCAGGTGCCTGCTTTGGCTGGGGGATTTCCCAGCTGGGGATGGAGTTCAATCGCTGGACCGCATTTTCCAATTCACTCATATCCTGTCTGATTCTGGCCACATTGCTGACAGCACCTGCCTTAAAAGACGAAAGCCCTACCCGTGCCATTTCCATTACACTGAAGTTGCCTGCAGATGAAGTCAGTCATGGGCGTCGAGAAACACCACGTCACTTTCAATGGGCAATCGACCGTGTCTCCCTCTGGTTTCTGCTGCTCCCCTTTGCTCTCTGGCCGGCGCTGATCCTGCTCTCCCGGCGCATAGGAGTGGAATCGCGGGGACATTATTTCCTGCTCATGCTGCTTCAGGCGTTACTGGCGGGTCTGTTTGTTTCTTATGACCTGATCAGTTTTGTTTCTTTCCTGCTGGCTTCGACATTCTGTATGCTTTGTCTGATCCGCATCTGGAGCGGTTCACGCTCCATCCGGCTGCTGGAAAGTACCATGTTTCTGCAGTTTCTAGGCGATGCATTTATCGTGACCGGGCTGTTGCTGGCAGCAACGGGTTATACCTGGATGCAGGGGCTGCTGCTGGAATCGCCTCAACCGGTCACATTTCAATTTAATGATATTTTACAGGGCACCGTGGACGATGTCGCATTGTACCCGCTGGCAGAAACTTACTGGAGTACGATCTCCCCCTGGATTTTTCTGGTTCTGATCACAGGTTTCACCATCAAAGGGGCAATCTTCCCCGCTCATTACGGTATGACGCAATGGATGAGACAGGAATCGGATTCCGCTTTGTTTGAAAAGGATCGCTCCACCTGGTGCCTGGTCCTGCTGGCATTATTCACCAAAATCAGCATCTACGGGATGCTGCGTTTTATGGTCCCGTTAAATCAATCAGTGGTACAGAGCATCTCCGCAGAGATCAGCTTCTGGGGAATGTGTGGCTTTCTCTATTTTTCTCTGCTGGCCTGTCGTGGCGGTCTGGTGCAAAGCATTGTCAGTTTCCTGCTGGGTCAAACCGCATTAACACTTACGCTCCTGTTTGCTGCTGAACCTGCCGCCGTTGCAAATCTGATCATATACAATGTCATTCAGGGGCTGGCATGTTGCCTGTTACTGCTGGTGGTTCCGGTTCTGTCAGTTACTGTCACAGGAAAATCCAGTCGACTACTGGTGTGGATAGCCGGCTTTGTGATTCTGTCTCTCGCAGGACTACCGGGACTGGGCGGCTTTGCAGTGCAGTTTGTTTTATTATGGAACCTCTTACAAGACAGCCTGCTGGTGGCGCTGTTTTACCTGGCTGGCAGTCTGCTGTTTCAACTGGCTTTGATCCGCGGTTTCTGGCAATTATTGAAAACTGCTGCAGAAACTAAAGCGCAGCCAGAAGATGATACGAATTACGAACAGGAACACCGTCTCTTCGCCTGGCTGGCATTCGGTCCCGTTCTATTACTGATCCTGGTAACAGGCATCTCCCCGGCTTCGCTGGCGGAAAAAAACCTGTTACCGCTGTTTCCTGTCCGCATCACTGAGATTGAAACACCAGACGCGGAAAACTGATCAGTTATCTGCGGCTTCGAATAATGTACCACTCTCATTACCGTTTTCCGGCAGGAATTCAAAATGGGAGCCCGCGGCCAGCGTGAAGACCTGCATCCGGTTATTCACCTTGCGACGGTAGAGCAACGGAGTGGCCGCATCAAAAGTATGCGACTCACCGGGTTTTAATTTGTAAGGTCCCCCCCAGTCGCTGTAAGGACTTTTGAGTTCGTATTCCATATCAACTTTGGTGTTATTGGTCAGTTTAAGTTCGGGTACCGTGAAGGTCGCCAGCAGTTGAGGGGCAGACCAGTCGACTTTATTGATACGATAACGTCCAAAACCGAGTTCGATGTCAGGAATCTCTGCGACGGAAGCTGGCCCCTGCTTCGTCCAGCCACTCCAGGCAGACTGAACCAGATCCCTCAGTTTCTGTTGATCGATGCTGGTATCCTGGGGCTTATAATCGGGAGCGAACCGAGCGGTACCGCCGATTTTAGCTCCCCCTTCCCAGTCCAGTTTCAAAGCGCGTTTGGAATAAGTGCGATCCACAATTTCTGCTTCCACATCCTGTCCGAGTGAGAGGGTAAATTCCGCGTAGGGAGTCCATTTTTGATCCGAGGCGGATTTTTTAATCGCCATCGAGATCGCTGCCTGAGGCACCTCGAATCGGAACGGTTTGATATCTGATTTTTTTGACTTCCCGCCATCTTCGACCTGGATGGGTCTGGTGAGTACCAGTTCCGCCCAGATTTTCAAATCATCGCCGTACTGCTTCAGATCGGGAAAGACCTGTTGCATGGTTTTAGGATCAACCAGTGTGTCGAATGAATGGCCGGGAATATCCTGTACGGGAATCCGCGCGACGTCGGCTTGGACCAGCATTTCTGTTAATGGTTTCAGCATGCCAGGCGCGACACCAATCTGCAGGTCAGTCACTTTGGGAATGTCGTTGACGGAACGCCCGAACGAATTCAATCGCTGGATCTGCGCGGGTGGCGCAGCTGAATCAACAGCAGCAACAGTCAATCCAAAACTGAGAGAAATCCCCTGCTTGTCTGTGAGCACCTGGCTTGGCGCGAGCTGCATCCGAGGGTGATAAACGGGAAGCGGCCAGATGGCATCCACGATTTCACTGGCTTCGTCGAAGTTCATCTGCTTTTCCAGTTCTTCAACCAGGCCAGGTACGATGGCTTTGACTTCGTTTTCAATGCGTCCTTTGCTGCCGTAAATTCCGTCAACCAGCCCACTGGAGACCTTTTCCGAGGTCATGCCGATCCCGCGTGTGGATACGCCTGCCGGTCCGGAGACAGACCAGTTGTTCTGGGGAATATTAAACCGGGATCGCAGTAACTGCAGCTTGATCCGATTATCTTTAATGTAAGGCTTCACATCGAAACTCAACCAGACTGGCTCCTGGTAACCGATGCTGACCGAGATCGGCCCTGCGACAGCAGCATGGCGATTGCCGTTCACATAGGTACTTCTGATGTAGAGGTCCACGTTTTTAATGCCGAGCTGAATGTTTAAAGTATCTGCTGCATAGGCTTCAACGGCGGCACGTTCCAGTTCCCCTTTGTAAGAGATCCCGGAAAACTGTACGCTGAAGCTGCGTCCCTGGGCGACCGTGGAATCATAAATGTCATCGATGCCCCCTTCGAGCATATCGGGAGGGACCATACTGGGAACAGCATCTGCCAGCGTTTTGAGGAAACGGTTCCCCAGTCGAACCGAGACGGCGTTCTCAATCACGAGCGCAGGAACAAACGGCGTATCAGCGTCGACTTCAGCAGGACGTTTCTGATCGGGTTTGACCAGCAGCGGCGCGCTGTTGGCAACGTCACTTGACGGATTCAACATCCAGTCGAACAGTGGTTTTGTATAAGCGACTTTCCAGACATCGTGTCCCACATCAGGCACTTCCGTGAAGCGGGGATTTCCACCAGCCTGCTTGACTGCATCGACCATCTGTTTTGTTTCGCTGGGTAATACAACCCGATCGTCGGCTCCCTGGAAGGCCCAGATGGGTGTTTCTTTGAGTTTAGAGGCCCACTCTGCTTTACCTCCCCCTGCGAGGGGCACGACAGCTGACCAGCGTTTGGGATCCGCGGCGGCCAGACTCCAGGCACCATAACCTCCCATGGACCAGCCTGTCAGGATCTGCTGATCGGCGTTGATCGAATAATCTTTCATCACGTTATCAAGAATCTGCAGCGCCCGTTTTCCACCGGGTGAATCGGCGAGCCAGCCCGCCAGCAGGCTTTCCTGCCTGATCTCTGCCTGTGGAAAGACGACGACAAACGGAAAGGAGTTTTCCTGCTGCTTAATCACAGGTCCCAGACCGACCTGAATCGGCTTTAATCCATCGTCGCCCCGTTCCCCCGCACCGTGTAGAAACAGGATGACCGGATATTTTTTCTCAGGGTTATAGTTTTTCGGAACGAAAACCACATAACGATGTTCGCCCTGATCATCCTTGTAAACCGCGTTGACAAAACCCGTCTCCGTTGTTTTTTTCTGTGCCTGCAACTCAGCTGGTGACGGGAGTAGTACCAGGGCCAGCAGTAATAGAGTTGATCGAAACGCAAACGAAAATCGTGTTCGAAGAGTTTGCATTGGTTCAATCCGTTTCCAGATTCTGTCGAATCATAGGGGTGGTCGTTCAATCCGTGAGTGAGAGAATTCAGTGCCGATCGATCATGACGGCCACTGCTTGCTTCACCCTCGATTTTTGTGAGCGTGTGTGTGGCTGTCAACAGTACGCCCGTTTCAGGCCACGATCCGAGCCACTCTCTGGGAAGACGACATTTGGCATGTTTTAAAGAAAAACCATAAAACCCGGTGGATTCGTCGACTTCCTGCCCGTTATCAGAACTGGTGAGAAGAATTGATGAATAATCTGTCCAGTCGAGATCTGACTCAAAAAGGGGCTCACTTTGAATAATCGACGACTCGCTTTCTGTGCCATAGGCATGATCTGCTGCAGTACGGGACCTGTATTCGGGTATCCCCCTCCGGGATTCGGGCCAACAGGCACTACGGCAACCAATCAGGTAAAGCTGGTTGTCAAAGGCGACTACAGGTACATCTATTCTAATGGCATCCCCGATCATCAGGCGGGTCAGTTTCCCAACCGGAATAATCCAAACTCAATTCGGCCACAACATTATGAATATCGTGTGCCTCTGGAACCCAAGGTTTCCCGCAACAGCACACCCAGTCAGCATTCGATCTTTGGTATCGCCGTCAACGGCGTGGTCTTCGATCCGGGAACCGCGGAGTTCTGGAATCGTGACTTCCGATCCGGCTGGAATTACGAAGCACTTTCCGGCAAGATCAATCTGGGACTCGATCAGAGCAATGCGCATGTACAACCTACCGGAGCTTATCATTATCATGGCCTGCCCCACGGTCTGATTTCCAAACAGGGTAAAGCAAATGAAATGACCCTGGTCGGGGTCGCCGCGGACGGATTCCCGATTTATTCACAGTACGGCTACAGCAATGCAGAAGATGCGACCAGCAAACTTCGCAAGATGAAATCGAGCTATCAGCTTAAAAAAGGAAGTCGGTCGGGAGGCCCGGGGGGCAGATATGATGGAACTTTTACAGCAGACTTTGAATATGTGAAAGATTCCGGTGATCTGGATGAGTGCAACGGTCGCTTTGGAGTCACGCCTGAATATCCTGAAGGCACGTATCACTATTATCTGACCGAATCATTTCCGTTTGTGCCGAGAAATTTCCGCGGAACACCTGACCCCAGTTTCCAGAAACGGGGCCCCGGACCTGGTCAGCGTGGCGGATCGGGACGTGGTGGATTCGGTCCTCCCCCTTTTGGTGGTCCACCTGCATTTGGCAGGACTCAGAACACGAGCCGAGGACAGTAAGCAGATTTTTCGACGGCAACTCAACTCGCAGAGAGGAGGGCAAGCAGACGATTAAAGCGTACGAGTGTTGGACTGATTTTCCCGCATCCGATTCCGTGCCCGTGACAGTGTAGGGCCGATCGAATTCTCCGGAATATCCAGTTCACTGCTGATCTGCTGGTAAGACTTTCCCTGCAGATGGTACTGTTCGACAATCTGTGCATCAGTGGGAGGCAGTTGCCTGATCATATTCTGGATTTCTTCCTGATCGTCGACTACCTGCTGGTGACGCGCGTGCTCTTCAGACACATATTCCATTTTGGATTTAGTGGAAACATGGCCTAAGGCTTCTGCCATGCGACGCTCAACCATTTTTTTTACAACGACACGCCGTGAGACCACAGTCAGATAAGTAGCCAGAGAGCTGTTGCCACGAAAGTTCCGCAGGACCCGGTAATCGTTGGCGAGGAGGACCAGAAAGACTTCAGACAGCAGATCATCAACATCATTATCAGTGACGCGAATGCTGCGTGCATGAGCGGTGTGGTGGATGACGTGTGTGAACAGGCCAATGAACCGGTCTACGAAGTCCTTCCATGCTCCCGGCTCTTCAGCGAGACAACGCCTGAGCAAATTCTTGTCTATGTCTGTGAGAGCCACAAGTCGCCTCAATTCATTTAAGTCGCTGCCGTCTGGCAGCAAGCGAGTTAAGCCTGCATCTCATTATACACCGAAGTCCATCCTCCGTGTTGCAAAAAAATGCCCGAAATCGAAATGATCGTTTTAACCTGATCATTAGTAGTAAAATCTGGGTATTTTGCCCGCGAACTTTACTGGTAACTGCGATTTAAGGCAATACGATCCTGAAAAATATACAAAAACACACATTTTCAGCTATGATCGGCACGTTTTAACAGACGTCTGAGGCAGAACTTGCTAACCAGAAAATCTATACAAAATCTCACATCAGTTCGTTTTTTCTGATTTTTTTGACATCAGCTCGGTTTCAAGAGGGGGTGCCGGACGCCGTTTGACCAGCAGGACAATGCCGGCAATCACCAGGGGGATACTCAACATCTGCCCGACACTCAAAGGCAGACTCTCTGCGAACTCCGCCTGTCGCATCTTGAAAAATTCCAGCACGAATCGGGCTGTAAAGACCATGATAAAGAACAGGCCGATCAGTAACCCGCGCGGCGTTTCGCTGCGATATTTTCGATAGAGCAGCAGGAGGATTATAAAAAAGCAGCCATAACAGAACGACTCATACAGCATGACAGGGTGTCGAGGCAGCAGGCGATCTTCAGGACGATCTAAACCCAGGCCGTCTTCAAACACGATCGCCCAGGGAACATCGGTCACACGTCCCAGAATTTCCGAGTTAAAAAAGTTACCAATGCGAATGAAAAAACCGGCCAGAGCGACAGGAATGGTCAGACGATCCAGCAGCCATAACAAAGGCTGATCCGGATGATTGCGTGAATATAGCCAGGCGGAAAGGGTAATTCCGACCGCTGCTCCGTGGCTGGCGAGTCCCCCTTTCCAGATCTGCAGGAATCTGATGGGATCGCTGAGATACTCCATCGGATGGTAAAACAGACAATGTCCCAGGCGCGCACCGATAATGGTTCCGAGCACCATATAAATCAGCAGTGATTCCACATCGTCGACGTTCCGTTTTTCGGTTCGAAACATCCAGCGCAGCAACAGATACCCACAGATGAAACCGGCGGTAAAGAAGAGACCGTAGTATCGAATCTTGACCGGACCGATTTCAAACAGGACGCGGTTAATGTCCCAATGCAGATAGTCGTTCTGTGGATTCACGTGACTCATTACTCCTGGATTCTGAAGCACAGATCTCTGGTTCCGATCTGAGATTTCAGAATGCCTTCAATATGCTATGATAAACAGACCGAAAGATAGACCATTCTGCGAGTTAAGCCTAGTCCGAATTGATATTTCCAGCCTGGTTTGACTTTGATCATTGTTTTTTCCCCTGAATCTCCGTTGAAAGCATGATTTCCAGATGAACACGATTGTGCCTCGACTGATCTCAGGACTCACCGCCGCTTTAGCAGGGCTGGCGGTAATGGAAATGCTGCGGCTGAAAGGGGCAACCCTCGTTCAGCAGTTTTCTCTGGCAACGCTGCTGGCGCCCTGCGCCACTGGTGTGGTGCTGCTGGGAATCGCTGGCTGTCTGATGCCAGGCCGGTTCTGGGAACGAATCCTGTCGAAAGGACAACAGCTCCATTCGGCACTGGCATTACCGCGGCCCATGGTGAATCACTGGACGGGCAGCCTGCTGCTGTCTGGTTCCCTGATTGTCTATTTTATTGTGATCATGACTATTCTTCCGCAGCAACCGCTGCCGGACAATAACGATCAGGCTTCCTTTCTGATGCAGGCGAAAGCCGTTCAGGAGATGGGAGGACCTGCAACACTCCTGCAGCAACTGCTTACTGGTGACTATACCGAAGCGAATCAACATCCGCTGTATGTCGCTCTGCTTTCAAATTTCCCCAGTTATGAAACAGGCAAACGGTTGTCGGCAATGTGTGGCTTGTGCGCCTTGCTGATCTTCACAATGGGAATCGCCCGTTACTATGGAAATCTGGCAGGGGGCCTTACGGGGATTCTGCTCAGTATCAATGCCGCTTATTGTCAGTTGACGGCCCGCGTCGTCTGTGAAGGACTGTTGCTGATTTTCGTGGCGGGAGTGTGGCTGATCGTTTTGCGGATGCCCGAACTGCGCAAGTCAGAAAGTTTCCCCTTTTTGAAACTGACGGGGATTGGACTATTGCTCGGGCTGGCGTGGCTCACAAAAGGCACCGCGCTCCTGCTGATGCTGGGACTGATCGCCTGGCTGTGTTCGTACACAGTCAACTGGCAGCGCTGGTTTCCCGCAATGCTGCAACAACAGCCTGGAAATAATTCAAAGCCGAAAGAGAATCAGACAGAACGAACGACTGTCCCCTTGAAACGGGTTGCTGTCAGTCTGATGTTGCTCCTCGTCAGCTTCTCTGTGATTGCCGCTCCTTTATTGATTCGCAATGTGCGCGTTTACGGCAGCCCCACTTTTAATGCCAATTCGTACCTGCTGTTTGAAGATGAATTCAGTGAACCCCACGCGTTGATTCAGGAACGGGGCTCGCTCCGAAATGCGGCGCAGCATTACTGGCAGACACATACGATGACTGACATCATCAAGCGGGAAGTCAAAGGCCTGCTGTGGCAGACCTTCATCTTCCTGCGCAGTCTGGGTCCCCTCCCCTTTGATGAGGGACGACTGTTCTTTGGACTGCTGGCGCTGCCGTTTCTGATCATCGGCCTCCTGTCGGAAACCGGACCAGCCCGGCGACTGTACCTGATCTGGATGCTGCTGTTCTGGCTGGCATTTGCCTGGTATCTGCCTATCGCAGCCGGCGAACGGTTTCTGATCCCCCTGCTGCTGCCGAGCCTGGCATTCGTGAGTCTGGGCCTGATACGCACCGGCCAACTGCTGCTGACTCGTAAACCTGCTTGAACTGCTTCTCTTGTGCGGGAATCAAACCTCTCAGACAGGAGTCGACCATTTTTTTCGAAGCAGAGGCATGATGAGTGGTACCAGCCAAAGCGCGATGCAGAAGATTCCCAGGGCGGCTGAGATAGGACGGTTAAAGAAGGAAAGGATGCTGTCGTCTTTGGAGAGGTTCTGTACGAAAGACTGTTCCAGTTGACCGCCGAGAATGATGCCGAGCACAACCGGCCCGAGCGGAATCGCGAAGACTTCCAGAATAAATCCGAGGATGCCCATGCCGAGCATGACCCAGACATCGAAGTAGCTGCCGTTGATGGAGTACGAACCGACGACACAGAACATCAGAATTAAAGGCATCAGGATGCGGCGGGGAATACGCACCAGCTGCGCACCACTGCGAATGGCCAGGAATCCCAAGGGAATCAACAGCAGGTTGGCCAGGATAAACGTCAGATAAATCCCGTGCACGAGAACCAGCTGATCTGGATTTTCGAAAATACCAGGACCGGGAGTAATATTTTTCATCAACAGCACGCCGATCACGATCGCGGTCACCGAGTCGCCGGGGATGCCCAGGACAAGCGCGGGAATCCAGGCACCGGCGAGAGCCGAGTTGTTGGCACTGGTAGCATCGCCGACCGCATCGAGAGAACCTTTGCCATACTCTTCCGGAGTTCTGGAACATTTTTTGGAGACGGCATAGGAGATCCAGGCAGCAATGTCGGCCCCGGCACCGGGAATCATGCCGATCGTCGAACCGATACAGCTGGAACGGAACCAGCTGAATTTCCGTTTCCAGAGTTGAGGCAGAACGCCACCAAAGACGGGTTTCAGATGCTTGAACCACGACTTGTCTTCTTCCACAGGGATTGCCGACTTGAGTTTTTCGGTTTCTTCGTCTGTCTTCGAAGTCAGTGTATTGCGAAACACTTCGGATAACCCGAACAGACCAATCATCGCTGGAATAAAGTTGATCCCGGTAAACAGTTCATCAAACCCAAAAGTGAAGCGAGGCACGCTGTGTACTTCGCTCAGTCCGACTGTCGCAAACATCAAACCGATCATCAGAGCGAGCGCTCCCTTGAGACGCGAACCGGTAGAGACGATGGCGGCACAACTCAAGCCGAGCACATAGAGCCAGAAGTATTCGTAGGTTGTAAATTCAAACGCAATCTTTGCCAGTTGCGGAGCGGCAAGGATCAGCACGAGTGCCCCAAACAGACCGCCGGCCACACTGAAAACCAGCGAAACACCGAGAGACGTTTCGTGCAGACCGCGGCGGGTCAGCGAATATGCATCGTCGGTATATGCGGCCGAAGAGGGAGTCCCCGGTATTCGAACGAGTGTGGTCGGGATATCACCGGCAAAAATACTGCAGGCTTCCAGTGTCACAATCGCAGCGATGGCAGACAGGTTATCCAGATAAAAGGTGAGTGGAATCAACAATGCCACCGCCATCGTTGCCGTCAGCCCCGGGATGGAGCCGACAAACAGTCCGTAGACGGCTGAGAGAAAGATCACCAGCAGGACTTCGGGTGAGACAATATTCTGTAACGCGGTGATGAATGTCGATTCCATGTTGATTCTTCAAGTTGCGAGGCGAAGGTCAGAGTCAGAACAAAGTCGAGTCGAAAGGCTACCAGCCAAGCAGACCGCGTGGCAGGGGAACTCTCAGAAGTTGGGCGAACAGGGTATAGATTCCTGGAATGAACAATACTGTAATCAAAGCAGATACCCACCAGCGTGTACCAAACTTACAGAGCAGCAGAAACAGAACGGCACCTGCAGTCAGAATGAAACCCAGTTCTTCGGCGAACAGTAAGTAAAAAACGATTCCACCCAGAACGAGAACCGTGTTGACGATGCCCTGCCGCGTGACGGCATCGCCGGTTACTTCCGGGGCGAGTGCATGAACCTTTTTCTGTACCGCCAGGCAACTCAGGATCACACACATGGCAACCGCGATCATCCCGGGAAAGACCAGTGGTCCGGTATCCCGTGTCGACATCTTCGCGAAGGCATCACTGGTCAAGAGTTTTCCCAGCGTCTCGTCATTCGATTTCAGGAAAGCCGAGAACTCTTCACCAGCACGATAACGGGTGCTTAAGCCTGCTTCCCGCATCGCCTCTGGAAATGAGATCCCATTGAGTTTGACCTCACCGTCCGTAATTTTTTTGACGGCTGCCGAAACTTTCTCCACGATCGGTTCCGGCGTCCCGGCAGGCAACGCCAGGCCGTTCCAACCTGAGATGCTCCAGTTCATTCCCTGCGAAGCAAAGGTCGGCACATCAGGAAACTCTGCCAGGCGTTCTTCAGCCATGACTCCCAGGCAGCGTACTTCCCCGGATTCATACAGCGTCTTGGCTTCCGGGAGACTACAACAGACCAGGTCAACCCCGCCACTGGCCAGTTCTTGCATGGAGGGACCCGCGCCGTTCATGGGGATCCACTTAATGTCTTCGGCATTGAACCCGCTGAAGTCGAGCCAGCCCGCCAGCGCCAGATGCCAGATGCCGCCACTCGCCGTACCGGTGGCTGTCAGTTCGCCGGGGTGCGTTTTCACATAGTCCTGCAGTTCCTGCATATTCTGAAACGGAGAATCTTTTTTCACAAAGACGGCAGCAGCACCGTCGACGAGGGAAACGATCGGGGTGGCATCCTGATGCGTGAGTTGAGTCAGGTTCTGCCAGTGCAGCATGTTGAGTTCGCCGGTAATGATGGCCAGCGTATAACCATCGGGACGGGCATTGAGACCGCGGCTGTGGCCGGTCACTCCGCGACCACCTGTCGCATTAATGACATTGACGGGAACGCCGAGTTCCTGTTCCAGATACACGCCCAGCTGTCGAGACGTGCGATCTGTCGCACCGCCGACCGACCAGGGACAGATAATCGTAATTGGTCGATCCGGATAATTTTCGACCGTACTCGAAGCACAGCCATTCAACAGAAACAGGCAGAGAAAAAGAAGTTTCCACCGGACACTAACAGTAATCATCGCGCGTTGATTCATCAGTTCAGTACCAGAAAGGATGGGAGATCAAAATTTTAAGAAGAAACCTGCCTGAACAGCAGATCGCCTGTTCCTAGGATGCAGAGCCGGATCGAGCCTGTCAATAACCAGCAATCAGGCAGTGTCGGGTTTCATTAAGTTCGCATTAAATAGTTAAGAACTAAAAATATTGAAACCCATTGTCAGGCTGTTAGGTAGAATACAGAAAGGGAGAGCATCGTGCTATAAAATAGCCTGAATACAGGAGATCTGTGGCAGACTGATCTTGCAAAACGGTCTCTGGGGACGTTAGGCTATAAGTAGATTTTTTCCTGCCACTAATTACCTGCCTCAGTCTGAACGTGTGCAATCAACGCGCTCACCACTTTCGATCCCAGGCCACTCGAAAGAAACCAACCTGAGTCCCCCGCCCGAAGGTTTTTTATAAATGCGAATGATTGAATCAACATCCCGGCTCTCAAAACTCAAGACTCTGAAAAGTGTCTGCATCGCAGCCTGCGGTCTGAGCCTGGTGATTTGTCTCTCCGCTGCACACGGTGCCCCGCTGAGCCTGGAGAAATCGGAAAAGCAATTCAAGTCTCAGGTAAAACAGTTCATTACAAAGTACTGCCTTGACTGCCACACAGGAGAGGAAGCCGAGGCTGGTCTCGCGTTGGAAAAATATCAGTCCCGCGACAGCATTCTGGAACAACGCGAAGCATGGGAAAAAATTGTGAAGCGCATCCAGATTCAATCGATGCCTCCTAAAGATGCGGGCGTTCTGCCAACAGACAAGGAACGGGAAGACGTTCTGGCCTGGTTTGACGATGCTTTGTATGGAGTGGACTGCACCGGCGAGATCGATCCGGGCCGCGTCACTGTTCGTCGACTGAACCGCAGCGAGTATAACAATACAATTCGCGATCTGATTGGCATTGATTTCGAACCAGCGGAAAACTTCCCCTCCGACGATGTGGGTTATGGTTTCGATAATATTGGGGATGTGCTGACACTGCCTCCCCTGTTGATGGAAAAATATCTGGATGCTGCAGAAGAGATCTCTGAGAAAGCCATTTTTGCGAACACTCCCGACAGCTATCCCTGGCAGAAGCTTTCGCAGAAGAACTATGACAAAGAAGGCGCTGTCACCATCAGAAAGAATGGTGCCGGCTTTCATTCTCGCGGTACCCTGTCAGGGAAAATTGAAATCAAACAGGCCGGGAAATATGACTTCCAGATCGTTGCCGGCTCGACTCCCGCAGGTACCGAACCAGCTAAAATGGAAGTCAAGCTGGACGGCAAACTGCTGAAAACGTTCGATGTCAAAGAGGACAGGAACTCTCCCGGTACGTTCACCATGCCCCAGGCAGTTCCACTGTCTAAGGGAAAACATATCCTGACCATTACGTTCCTGAACGACTTTTATGATCCTAAAGGGCCTCCCAATAAACGGGACCGGAACCTGTATGTGAATGAAGTCGCATTCAAGGGGCCGTTAGGGCAACTGCCGTCGGACCTGCCGGCCTCGCATCATAAAATCATCACCTGCACACCAGGCAGCGGTCGCTCGGTCCACTTTTGTGCCGAGAAGATTATCCGCGAATTTGCCACACAGGCATTTCGGCGTCCGGTCGCCCGGGAAGAAGTAGCTCCCATCGTAGATCTGGTCGAAGCACGCGTGAAGTCGGGCCGCACCTTCGAGCAGGGTATCCAGGTAGGCGTCCAGGCGATTCTGGTTTCTCCCCATTTTCTGTTTCGGATTGAAGGCCTGCAGGATCCAGGTAGCAAAACCGACAGTAAGACAATCGCTCAATACGAAATTGCTTCCCGACTCTCTTACTTCCTGTGGAGCAGCATGCCCGATCAGACCCTGTTCGATCTGGCAGCCCAGGGACGACTGCATGATCGCCGTACGCTGCAGGTGCAGGTCAAACGCATGCTGGAAGATCCCAAGTCGGAAGCATTCGTCAAAAACTTTGCCGGCCAGTGGCTGAATCTGCGCAACCTGGATGACCTGACCCCCGATCCGCGAAAATTCCGCGTATTTAATACGCAGTTGAAAGCTGACATGCGTCGTGAGACGGAAGAGTTTTTCAGCTACATCATGAAAGAAGATCGAAGTGTGATTGAATTCATCAACGCCGATTACACGTTCATGAATGAAAATCTGGCGAAGTTTTACGGTAACGACAAAATCAAAGGGGAAGAATTCCAGAAAGTCAGCCTCGATAAATCGAAGCGGGCGGGTCTGATCACCCAGGCAAGTATCCTGACTTTGACTTCCAACCCGGGCAGGACTTCTCCTGTGAAACGGGGTAAATGGATCATGGAAAACATTCTGGGCACACCTCCCCCTGCTCCGCCGCCAAATGTTCCTGAGCTGGAAGAAGTTGCCGGCGCAAAACCAAATGCCACATTACGCGAACAGCTGGCGTTGCATCGTAAAATCGCCGGTTGTGCCGCCTGTCACGATCAGATGGATCCTCTCGGACTGGGTTTCGAAAACTTCGATGCCATTGGTCGCTGGAGAGACAAGGAAGGAAAGCATAAAATCGATTCTTCTGGTCAATTACCCAGTGGTCAGACTTTTAAGAGTCCCGTAGAATTAATTGGGATTCTGGAAGAGCAGAAACAGGGGTTTTGCCGATCTTTAGCAGAGAAGATGCTAACTTACGCCATTGGTCGTGGTGTCGAATACTATGACAAGTGTGCGCTGGATGAAATCACCAACAACTTTACTACCAGAGGATATCGCTTTTCGGCGCTCGTCACCGAAATTGTCACAAGCGATCCCTTCCTGAAACGCCAATGAGGTTCTCACAATGACTAATTTCCTGAAACGCCGCACCTTCCTGCAGGGACTTGGAACAACGATGGCACTGCCATTGCTGGACATCATGCAGCCTCAGCTGAATCTGGCTGCCGCTGCTCCTGCTGGAGCGAAAGCGCCGATCAGAACCGCTTTCATCTTTTTCCCGAACGGGGTGATTGGTCCTTCCTGGTATCCTACCTCCGCAGGTCAGAACTATGAGTTGCCGAAAACCCTGAAACCACTGGAAGGTCTGAAGTCGGACATCAATGTGATTTCCGGGTTAGCCCAGATCAATGCCCGCGCACTCGGCGACGGTGCCGGCGACCATGCCCGTTGTGCTTCCGTGTATCTCACCAGTGTGCATCCGACAAAAACCAGCGGTGCCGATATTAAAGCGGGAGTCTCTGTTGACCAGGTAGCCGCACAGCAGGTCGGTCATCTGACACGTCTGCCTTCACTGGAACTGGGTCTGACACGCGGCCGAAACGCCGGGCAATGCGATTCTGGTTACAGTTGTGCGTACTCATCCAATATCTCCTGGCGAAGTCCTTCTACTCCGACATCAAAAGAGATCGTCCCCAAACTGGCATTCGAACGCCTGTTTGGTGGTGGAGCCGAACGGGAAAAACAACGTGCCCGTCACCTGAAAGACCGCCAGAGTATTCTGGACCTGGTCAAGCACGATGCCGATCAGTTGAAGAAACAACTGGGGCGCAATGACCAGCGCAAAATTGACGAATACTTCACCAGCGTCCGCGAAATCGAACAGCGGATTGAACGCAGTACCCATCAGGAAAAAATCAAGCCACCGGAAATGCAACTGCCGGATGGTATTCCCAGCGAGTTCCAGGAACACATCCGCCTGATGTACGACCTGATGGTTCTTGCCTTCCAGACCGATACCACTCGTATCGCCACGTTTATGGTGGGCAATGCCGGCAGCAACCTGACCTTCCCGATGGTCGGCGTGAACTCAGGCCACCACGAACTGTCGCACCATCGCAATGATGAGAAGAAGATGGCCGACATTCAGAAAATTGATGAGTACCTGACTTCACAGTTTGCCTACTTCCTGAAACGTCTGAAAGAGACACCGGAAGGGAACAGCAATCTGCTGGATAACTCGATGATCTGTTATGGAAGTGCCATCGGTGATGGTAACCGCCATAGCCACCATGACCTGCCGATTATTCTGGCTGGTAAAGGTGGTGGCACAATCAAGACCGGTTTCCATCATCAGGTTAAAACGGAAACCCCCTTGAGTAACCTGTACGTCTCCATGCTGGATCGGGCCGGAGCCCCGGTCGAGTCATTTGGCGACAGCACAGGTCGCCTGTCTATCATTGATTCCTGATATAGGTTAATCATCTCGACTGCCATAAGATTCAGGCTGCTGACCGCATCAGGTGAGCAGCCTGATTGCATTTGAGATTCATATAGACACAGTTTTCTATCTGACCTACCATGCCCGGCAATCAGCGTCTGCTTTACTGTACTTACCCTCTCCTGAACGTGCACCTGGTATGGAAACCTCACTGCATCGTCAATTGAAATCATTCTATGCACCGAACAGCGAGTGTGAAGAAATCACGCTGGGTTCCTACCGGATTGATGCCATCGACGGTGACCGACTGATTGAAATTCAGCATGGCTCCCTGGGAGCAATTCGCGACAAGGTCCGCTGCCTGCTGGAAGACTATGATGTGCACGTCGTGAAGCCAATCGCGATCCGAAAATATCTGATCAAACGTCAGAAGAAGAATGGCGAACCGATTTCGGCCCGCTTCAGTCCCCGTCGTGGCTCGGTGTTTGATCTTTTTGAAGACATGGTGCATTTTTCCAATGTGTTCCCGCATCCACGCCTGACGCTGGAAGTCGCATTGACGATCCAGGAAGAACATCGGATCGCACGCAAGCCCCGCCGCTGGAAAGGGAAAGACTACCGGGTGACCGATCGAGTTCTGCGATCCGTCGAGGAACAGATTGAACTCAACACAGCGGCTGACCTGCTCAAGCTGATCCCGGGAAAGCTCCCTGCTCCCTTTCAGACCAAAGATCTGGCCAAAGCAGCTGGTATCCCCCGCTGGCTGGCACAGAAGATGGCATACTGCCTGCGTAACACCGGCGCAATTAAACTGGTCGGGAAAGAGAAGAACGCATTGCTGTACGAAGTTGAAGAGGAGAATCAGGCAGCCGCCTGAGAGAAAAAGGGAAACTCCCGAAATAGAAAATTGTGAGCTTCAATCACAATAAATTTGACTACCAACCAACTTACTCATAATCCGTACAGAGCCATCAAGTCCTAGGCTGCCGCTGACACTTACTGGCCATTTTTTTCGGCAGTCAAAACAACCCAAGTCGCCATCCGTATTGGCACAAGCGGTGATTTCGGGAGTTTCCTCATTTAATTTCTACAGCGTTCCGAAACAAAATCTGTTTCAAACCAGAATCAAACAGATCCGCGCAATCAAGATGCAAAGTGTCCACAGATAATTACGATCGGGGACCGAATACCGGGTGTAACAAAGATCTCATTGCGAAGAGTGGTTTCAACATCGTTGATGGTGTTGACTCAGTTCACTTTAAAGAACCAATCTTGCCACGATGTTGTCTATTCAGGTTGTGACTGGAAACAGTCCAAGTCGGAATGGCAAAAGTTAAATTCAAAAACAGACTGAAACGTTAAAGCCAAAGGGTTTGAATCAAATGAAATTCAGTTCAAATCACTTCAACGAACCAGAGCTAATTCTCAGATTAACTTTTCCAGGCTGAGAGTCAACATAGATGCCACGAAAAAGCGCACGAAAAAAAAATTCGTTTTTTTCAGCGGTGATAACTTACCGAAGATTGACTTTCGCATTGAAAATGCAGTCAGAAAAGTCCGTCATTTTTTCGTTGTTTTCAGCGAAAAACGGTCGCGGTCTTTGAGATTAATTCAGCAATTTTTACCGCGATTTTTACAGCACACCCTTGGAGGAAGGAACTCCCTGTTGACGTGGATCAATGGTAACCGCCTGCCGAAGCGCCCGCGCCGTTCCTTTAAACAGTCCCTCTGAAATGTGGTGACTGTTACTGCCGTGATGAAGCACCTGGTGCAGGTTTAACAAACCATTCGAGGCAAACGCCTGCCAGAATTCCCGCACGAGTTCTGTATCGAACTGACCAATTTTTTCGGTTGGAAACTGAACGTCAAACACAAACCAGGAGCGACCGCTCAAGTCAAGTGCCGTCGTGACCAGCGTCTCTTCCATCGGCAGTGTAATGGAGCCATAGCGGGTGATTCCTTTTTTATCCCCCACCGCTTCACAGAGTGTTTTTCCCAGACAGATGCCAACGTCTTCCACTGTGTGGTGATAGTCGACCTCCAGATCGCCGTTGGCTTTGACCGTTAAATCAAATAGAGCATGACGTGCCAGCAGAGTCAGCATGTGGTCAAAAAAACCGACGCCGGTCTGAATATCCGACTGGCCACTGCCATCCAGTTCCAGCGACAACTCAATCTGCGTTTCTGCGGTATCACGTTTAATCGATGCTTTGCGGCTCATTTCAGAGAACTCATTTAATAAAGGTCAACTTGTTGATTTCTATAATCTTACAGCCCGGATCGGGTTTCTCAAAAATGCTTCGCTGCGACAGGTCGACTTGGTGTCAATTCGCAGAGATGCTGTCGGCCTGAATTGCATAACCGTTTCAATCGCGCCTGTGAGAATGTCAAACTGTGCACGATATAACAGTGATTCAGCCAATCTCTTTCAACGCATTGAGAACGGTCTGTACTTCGTCGTCGGTCCCGACCGTGATCCTTAAGCCATCCAGCACGCCATCAGTCAGACCAAACTTCATGTAGCGTACAAGGATCTTACGACGTTTTAATTCCTGATAGCGACGCTCATGCTCTTTATCAGGATGCGTGCACCAGACAAAATTGGTCTGGCTGTCTACCGTATCAAAACCGAGTTGATTCAGTTCTGCAATCAACCGGACCCGGGTCGCCTGGATCTTTTTCGTGTTGGCCTGCATCCACTCCTGGTCTTTGATCGCAGCCAGTGCAGCGGCCAGTGAGAGGGTATTGCAGTTGTAGCTGTCTTTGACTTTCTGCATGCCCTGAATGAGATCCGGGTGCGCAACTGCAAATCCAAACCGGATCCCTGCCAGGCTGTACGACTTGCTGAAGGTACGCGTCACAATGATCCGTTTGCCGGCTTCAGACTGCAGCAACTCTCCCTTGTGTGGCTGATCGCAAAAATCGCCGTACGCTTCATCAAGTACCAGCACGCCTTGTGGGGGAACCAGCGAAATAATCTCCTCGTCCGACCAGCGGTTTCCGGACGGTGCATTCGGATTTGGCGTAAACAGAATTTTACTCTTGGCTGAAACTTCCTGTGCCTGCGAGACGGGCCAGCTCCAGTCGGGGTTCAACTGAATCTTCTGAAAGCGCGCCCCCTGAATTTCCGCCAGAGTTTCGTAGAGCGTATAGCTGGGATAAGGAGCAGAAACCAGATCGCCGGCATCCGCGAATGTTCTCATCAGAATGGTTAATACTTCATCACTGCCATTGCCAGGCAGAATCCAGTCGGGTTCCACCTGAAACAGGTCAGCGGCGACTTTGCGAAACTCTGTCGCCAGCGGATCGGGATAGATGTTCAACCGACCTGACAGCGCCCGTTCCACCGCTTCTTTCACATGCGGCGAAGGAGGATAGGGATTCTCATTGGTATTCAGCTTGACCCAGCCGGACTCCTGCGGCTGCTCACCGGGTGTGTAGCCGGTCATTTGCTCTACCTGGGGACGAAACAGACTCATGATAATGCAAATCTCAATTCGTTTATGTAAGTGGTAAGAAAATCTGAACGTGCGGAGACACTCAGGATCGGACCTGAATACAGACAACTTCGTTCAGACTGGAGTTCTCAAAAAAATAAAAGAAGTCTCAGAAAGTCGATTTATTGCACTTCCTGTTCACACATTAAACAGGAAGTGACAGATATCGCCGTCTTTCATCACATACTCTTTGCCTTCCACGCGAAGCTTGCCTGCTTCCCGGATTGCTTTTTCCGTGTGGTACTGCTCCAGGTCAGAAACGGAAAAGATTTCCGCACGGATAAAACCCCGCTCAAAATCGGTATGAATGACTCCCGCAGCCTGTGGCCCAGTGGCACCAATAGGAATCGTCCAGGCACGGATTTCAATCTTGCCGGCGGTGAAGTAACTCTGCAGACCGAGCGTGTGGTAGGCGGCGCGGGCTACAACCGCCAGCGCTGGTTCTTCCAGCCCGACACTTTCCAGCATTTCCTTCTGGTCTGCTTCATCCAGTTCGGCAATTTCCGCTTCCAGCCGTCCACAGACAACGACCACTTCGCCCCCCTCTTCGGCAGCGCGCTCACGGACTCGCTGTACCAGTTCGCCTTCTCCCTGAATGTCATCCTCATCGACATTCGCCAGATAGAGGACCGGCTTGGCAGTCAGGAACTGGTAGCCTTTGAATATTTTCTGCTGATCCGGATTATCAAATGTCAGACCGCGTAATGGTTTTTCTTCTGCCAGGCGGGCGGCACAGACTTCGAGCACGGCCAATCGTGATTTCGCTTCCGCATTTCCCGATCGGGCGGTTTTGGCGGCTTTCTGTTTTGCGGATTCAACAGTCTGCATGTCAGCCAGCATCAGTTCGATATCGATGGTTTCAATATCACTGATCGGGTCCACTTTCCCCTCAACATGGATCACGTCGCCGTTTTCAAAACAGCGCACCACGTGCAGAATGGCATCCACATTGCGGATATGCGACAGGAACTTGTTGCCGAGCCCTTCACCTTCCGAGGCTCCTCGCACGATCCCTGCAATATCGACCAGTCTTAAAATGGCGGGGATCACTTTATCGGTAGGGATATACTGATGAATAATCTCCAGCCGCGGATCTGGCACATTGACGATCCCCACATTGGGCTCAATTGTACAGAACGGATAGTTTTCGCTGGCGATTCCCGCAGCAGTTAACGCATTAAATAACGTGGATTTACCTACATTCGGCAGGCCTACAATTCCGGCTTCCATGGTTCTTTTCAGTAATTAAATGATGTTGAAATATTTTATCCGGCAGTCGATCCGCACTTTTCTTCAAGATATTCCCCGGATTCCGGCCCATCATAGCGAAGTCCCGAATCAAAAGGAATTGATCGGTCAGAAGGTTCTCAGCCTGTTACTTTTCCCTTTCTGATGAATTCAGCCCGGGAACGACCAACAGAGGCCCCACAGCGTCAGTATAAATCTAAGACAAGTTAAAATATTACTACCTTTCCCTGAGGGGGGTAGTTAAACTGGAATCTGGAAAAATACATACAAAAATCGATTTATATCTGTAACGATTACTGAGTCATCAACACTTTGACGAGTAGGCTATGCGACCCATTCTGCACCTTTTGACCTGCATCCTGATCTTACTGGTCAGCCTGAAGGATTGCCCGGCAGAGGCTCCCGAATCTGTAAAACCGAACATTCTACTCGTCATCACCGATGATCAGGGGTACGGAGATATTGCCGCCCACGGCAACCAGATGATCAAAACACCAAATCTGGACCAACTGTATCAGAAGAGTCTGCGACTGACGAATTTTCACGTCGATCCTACCTGCGCTCCAACGCGGTCTGCGCTGATGACGGGACGCTATTCCACACGAACCGGTGTCTGGCACACAATCATGGGCCGTTCACTGATGGATACAAATGAAGTCACCCTGGCGGAAGTCTTCAAAAGCAACGGCTATCGCACCGGCCTCTTTGGGAAATGGCATCTGGGCGATAATTACCCCTTGCGTCCCCAGGACCAGGGATTTGATACGGTCGTCCAGCATGGCGGCGGAGGGGTCGGACAGACCCCCGATTACTGGCAGAACGATTATTTCGACGACACTTATCTGCGTAATGGAAAGCCGGAAAAGTTTCAGGGCTATTGCACTGACATCTGGTTTGATGAAACGCTGAAGTTTATTGAAGCAGACAGAACAAAACCATTTTTCGCTTATCTTTCTACCAATGCGCCTCATAGCCCTTATCTGGTCGATCCTAAATACAGCGATCCGTATGAGGAGAAAGAAGTTCCAAAACAAATGGCGGCCTTTTATGGCATGATTACCAATATCGATGAAAATATGGGACGCCTGCTCCGCTACCTGAAAGATTCCGGTCTGGAAAAAAATACCATATTGATATTCATGACCGACAATGGCACCGCGGCAGGACTGCAGCGTCCGAAGCCTAAAGACCTGAGTAAAAAACAGCAGAGACGACTCTCCAAAGGGAAACCCATCACACTGGAAACCTGGCCGGGATTCAATGCCGGCATGCGGGGAACAAAAGGTTCGGAATATGAGGGTGGACACCGCGTCCCCTGTTATATTCACTGGCCCGCGGGAGGATTGACGGGGGGAAAGAATATCAACCAGTTAACCGCACATATCGATATTCTTCCCACGCTGGCAGAGTTGTGTGACTTGACGATTTCCAGTGAACTCAAGCTGGACGGTACAAGTCTTGTTCCCATATTAAACGGAAACAAAGACGCTCTACGAAACAGAACCCTGATTGTTCATTCTCAGCGGATTGAATCACCGGAAAAATGGCGCAAGTCATCGGTCATGGCGGAACGCTGGAGATTGGTCAATGAAAAGGAACTCTACGATATCCAGAACGATCCTGGCCAGACAAAAAATGTCGCCGCAGAATATGCAGGTGTCGTGAAATACCTTTCGGCCGAATATGAAAAATGGTGGAGCAGTTTGACTCCGGTTTTCAATCGTTACGTCGCGATCGGTATCGGTTCCCGTTTTGAGAACCCATCACACCTGACCTGCCACGACTGGCATGCGCCCATTGAGCAGGTTCCCTGGAATCATCAGTTGATTGCCAAAAATCCTGTTGCAAACGGCTTCTGGATTGTGGACGTGATTGAGCCAGGCACGTATGAAATCACCCTACGCTCTCGTCCGGAGTCAGCCCGTCAGCCTTTGAAAAAAGGAACGGCTCGGATTCAGATTGGTGATGTGAAACGGGAACAGGCGGTCGCAGAAGGCGATCTGTCGACGACATTTCAAGTCGACCTGATGCGCGGCCAGAAAAAATTGCAGACATGGCTGGATGAAGGGAATGGCGTGTCCCGTGGTGCCTTCTTCGTAGAGATTTTGCGGAAAGATTAAGACGGCGACCTTTCCTCAGACCCCGAACGCTTAAGCAGACTGCGCCTGCGCAATTCCAATGCGAGCCTGGATGCGGTCTGTCTCAATGAGTTGTTGCAAACGACGCTGATTCTCTTCCAGCTGATCCCGGGAATTCTCCCGATGCCAGATATGAAATACAGCCGCCGCGAAGCGGGCATCTTTGTGGCAGACTCCATTTCTGATCAATCGCAGTACCAGATCGGAGTCTTCCATTCCCCAGCCCGTATAATCTTCATCAAATCCATTGATCGCCAGTAAATCCTGTTTCCACGCCGACAGATTACAGGTTTTAGCTCCTTCCCACTGCCGGGCCAGCCGATGTCGATACCAGCCCCCCAGTGGAATTTGGAATAAAGGTAGCAGACGGTTAATCTGCTTGCGTCGACGCGCCTGGAACCAGTCTCCCCAGGACCAGTTGGTGACAGGAATCTTCTGCTCAAGCAGTTCACGGGAGAAACCTTCGGAAAGCAGAACCCGATTCCCGGACAGGAACCAGCCAGTTTCAGCAAGCCGTTCATGCGACTCTAAAAACCAGGGCGCCGGAATACAGTCACCATCGGTAAATACCAGATAGTCTGCCTCAGAAGCCTGAATCGCCCGGTTGCGAATCGCTCCGGCACGAAAGCCTTCGTCAGCATGCCAGACATGCTTGACGGGAAACGGTGCCTGACTGCGAAACTGGTCGATCACTTCGCGCGTCTCTGCAGTCGAACCATCATCGGCGATAATCAATTCATCCGGGGGACGAATCTGCGATAAATACCCGACAAGCACTGCCTCCAGCGCAGCAGGCCAGTTATATGTCGTGATGATGACTGCAATGCCCGGCATGAACTGATCAGACTTCCTTCTGATTCGCTTTATTAATGACCATCAGTTTCAGATAGCGGTAATAAGTTCCTTCTGCATTGGAAATAGCCAGCATGAAACCTTCTTTTCCATCCAGGAAACCAGCTCTGAGGAAGTATGTGCGGATGAACGTCCACATTCCATGCATGACAGCTTTACAGAGTCCTGCCTGCTGTTTCTCTTCTGCCAGCATTTTTGCGCTGGCAGTCGAATAGGAATTCATTGTGTTGAGAATCTGCTCCAGCGTGAGTAACGACTCATGGATAATTGGCTCCTTGAGTTTTCCGGTTTTGCCTGACACGATAATCCGCTCGTGCACCAGATCGTCGCTGAAGCTGGCTTTTCCCCGTCGAAAGAGGCGTACCACCCGGTCAGGCCACCAGCCACTATGTTTCATATACCGTCCACAGTAATTCGAGCGGCGAGGCATGGTGTAGGCGTCAAAGCGGGCTGGCATTTGAATGATGCGTTTGATCTCAGTCTGCAGGTCGTACGAAATGCGTTCATCGGCATCGATGGAGAGCACCCAGTCTTTCGTTGCATACTCCAGAGCACGATTTTTCTGTGGACCAAATCCAGGCCAGTCCGTTTCATAGACTTTGTCGGTGTATTCGCGGCAGATGCTGACCGTCTGATCGGTGCTGCCGGAATCAAGGACGATGATTTCATCAGCCCAGGCAACCGACGCAAGACACTCGCGAATGGATGATTCTTCGTTTTTGACAATGACAATAATCGATAACGACATAAAGCTGACTTTGATGCTACTGACGAACGGGCCACGTTTCACAGGAGAGTCGAACAATTTTCAAGATTGTCAACCGTGCGCGTTCCTGTTAAAAGAAAATACCTGACTGTCTCAGGTTATTATGATCTATTGACTTGTTTACTGAAAGATTGCCGAGAGTTTGGCAGGAATTTACTGTCTCGAAAAGAGCAATCGTCAAAATCATGAAAAGCTGCATTGAAATTGTCTGATTCCCATCCTCAAGCAGGTCCCTGTTTCCAACTCTTCGATCGCAGTACCACTTATACGACAATTCGCTGCCTGAAAGAAGAAGACTTACGTTCCGTATGGCTGCTGGAATTACCAGGACGTGGTTTGACGACACTCAAACGCTGGCCGGTCACCTGGCCACTCCGCTGGAAAACATTCTTCAGACAGTCTCAGCCTGACCGCCAACTGACGGGCGCCTGGAAACTACTCAAGGCAGGCGTCAATACTCCACAACCAGCAACCCCCGTTTATCGGGCAGGTTCTTTTTATCAACTGGAAATGCCTTTTATTGAAGGCTCGACAGCCTACGACCTGCTGAAATCAGAACTCCCTGAATCGTCTGACTTGTTATACGAACTCGCCAGGGAACTGGGAAAGATTGTCCGTCGCATCGCGGAGGCAGGCTTACGCCATCGCGATCTGAAACTGGAAAATGTCGTAGTGAAAGTATCCCATCGAGATTCGACCCCGCTCTCACTCTGGTTGATTGACCCCGTGGGAATCCGCAGCAGTTTCTCGCTCGCTGATTCACTGGTCTGCATGCTGGATCGACTGGCAATTCAACCATTAAATGATGGAGTTACAGTCCCCCTTTCTCTTCAGATCATCTGTATACAGGCTGCTCTGGGGCAAATGGCCGGTAATGAGCGACGACATTTTTTTCAATTGTTAAGAAAAAGCCTGATCACCTCGCGATCCAAGTCGCAGGCCGACTGATTGACCTTGCCCTGATTGGCGAAACATCTTAAAAGCACGGATCGTTTCGCTCCCGGCTTTATCCTGCTGTCTTTGCATGTAAGACACCTATTTTTCAGGTCTGACATGAATCAATCCTCTCAAAATCCACTGTTTTTCAAATCCCCCCTGGTGGAAGAATCGTGTGGTGTCCTCTGGCTGAAACGCGCCTTGATTCTCTGGGCGGTCTTATGGATCGCCGTCAGTGTCAAATTCGTTTTGCAACCTGAGAAAAAATCTGTTTATCCCTGCTTTGCCGACTCGTCCATCAACTGGTGGGCTGATCGGAATTTGTATGATAATGAAGAGTACAAAACGGGATTTCGCTACAGCCCCACGTTTGCGCTGGCGTTTTCTATTTTTGCTGTCTTGCCTGCCTCACTGGGAGGCATACTCTGGACAGCCTTGAATATTTCGTTACTGGTGCTCGCGCTACGATTACTGGTGAAAGAGATCTTCCCCGGTGACTGGTCCCGGTTTCAGGAAGCCGGTTTTCTGATCCTCAGTCTGGCAGGCTGTACGCGGGCGATCTGGTCTGCACAAAGCAACTCTCTGGTCTTCGCGCTGGCAGTGTTTGCGGTTGTTTCACTGAAAAAAGAGCGCTGGTGGAGTGCCGCCTTCCTGCTGGCTGCTGCTGTTCATATTAAGCTCTGGCCTGCGGCGCTGGCATTACTGTTGATGGCCCGTTTTCCCTGGAAACTTTCGCCCCGTTTTGCAGCCGCATGTGCATTTCTGGTGATCCCTCCCTTTTTAACACGTCCTCTGCCTGTAGTACTTCAGCAATATCAGAACTGGTATGGATTACTGACCGGCCCTTACCGCACGCTCAGACAAGGCGGCCTGCGCGATGCCTATACCATTGCCGAACAGTTCGGGACCTATGTGGATGATCGTGTTTACACACTGCTGCAGCTGGGGATGGCGGGTCTGGCCCTGCTCTGGTGCATCAGGCTGGCGAAAATATCTGATTCCATGCAAACTTATTTCACGGGTGTGCTCACAACCTGGGTCTGCTGGCAGTTGCTGGTCGGACCGGGAACCGAGCGGCTGACATTTCTCCTGGCTGCACCTGTCGCCAGTTGGGCACTGATTGTCAGCTTTAAGGAACAGTGTCACCGGACGCTGGCAGTAGCCGCATGGTTAATGCTGATTCCCCTGGGGACTGGCGGCGTCGAACGTTTATTGCTGCCTGTTGCTTCCTGGTCACCCGCCATCCTGCCACTGGGAATTATCCCTCTGATGGTCTGGCAGATCGTCTATGTAGAAACACATGCCCGCGAGGATGAGCTGCCGGCAGGACAGCAGACAGACTTACTGATCGAACAGAAAACAGCACGGGCAGCATAAGCCGGTTTAAGCTGCTTTTTGCTGCTCTCGATTCAGGAGCGAAACGACTGCCTGGAAGACCTGATCCGCGCCAAGATCTTTCATACAACGATGGTGCCCCAGAGGACAGACCCGCTGTTGACAGGGGCCACAATCCAGATCCAGTTGCACAGGCAGGCTGCGATCATAAAACGTTTCGCTCCACATCTGATGCGTCGGACCAAAGAGAGTCACAGCAGGCACCTGGAACGGTGCGGCAAAGTGCCTCGGCCCTGAATCGGTGGTGACCAATAGTTCGGCCTGTTGAATCGCAGCCTTGGTGAGCCCCAGATGCAGAGGTTCTGCTGCCAGCGACGTGACAAAGGGATTGTCGGCCTGTGCTACAATCTGCAGCGCTTCCTGCTTTTCGGCGGGGCCGCAAACAACCAGAACCGAGCGTTTCAGTTCGGTCGTAATCCGTTGCGCCAGTGATGCAAAATGCGCAGTCGGCCAGTGTTTCGCTGCGCCAAATGCTCCCCCTGGATTCAGACAGATCAAGGGACGGCTTTTAAATTCAGCCGTCTGTTTATTCCAGAATGCAGTCCAGCGACTGCGATCTTTGTCTGTGATGGCCAGTTCCATCGTTCGAGAGAAACCAGGAGCAGCTTCACTCTCAGACAGATCTCTTCCCGAGACAACTGCGGCGATTCGCAGATATTCATCAATGGCGGGATGTGGTTTCTGTCGGTCACCCGCGGTCAGCACATCGGTTAATAACCAGCTTCGGTGATCTCGATTGATTCCCACTCGTCTGTGAATTCCAGCTAAAAATGCGAGGCTGGCACTGCGAAATGAATTGGGAAACAGGACCGCCAGATCAAAGCGCTCTTTCCTGAGCTGTCGCAGAAAACGAAACTGAGAAATCAGCTTCTCTCCGCTTTTCCAGGAAATGGATCGATCGACGAGAGTCAGTCCGTCCAGCACGTCAGCCACATAAGGTCTTTGTATGGAGACGATTTCTGCTTCCGAAAATTCTTCTCGAATGACCCGCAGCGCAGGAGTCGCCATTACGGCGTCTCCAATCCAGTTCGGTAAAAAGACTGCAATTTTCATCCGGCTTTTCGTTTTGGCAGTTCAATGGGGAAGTTGTTCACGGTCGAGATGCTATCACTTTCCTGGCTGCTGCGTATGATGCCGAGTACGTGAGTGGTTGAGATACCCGGAGTAATCCCCAGTGCTTTCACTTCACCGCCATATGATTCGACAATTTCCCAGCCTACGATCTCTTCCTTCTGATATGTGCCCCCTTTGACCAGCAGATCCGGCTTCAGAACGCTGATGAGTTCACAAGGAGTCGATTCATCGAAGATGACTACATAATCAATTCCTTCCAGAGCAGCCAGCATGGAAGCACGGTGGTCCTGGCCGAAAATGGGACGGTCCGGACCTTTATTCAGAGAGCGGACACTGTTATCGCTGTTGACGGCAACAATCAGGCAATCCCCTTCTGCTGCAGCCTGCTCAAGATAAGAGACATGTCCAACATGCATCACATCAAAACAGCCATTCGTCAAAACGACTTTCTGCCCCAGCTTCTGGCGGGCAACCACATGTCGCTGCAATTCTTCCAGCGGCAATATTTTTTCGCTGGTCACCCGAGATCCCATCAGGAGATCGGCGAGCATCTCTTCGCGACTGATCGTGACCACGCCAATCTGCTCGACTTCCAGACCACCGGCAACATTGGCCAGTCGTGCCAGATCATCAGGAGCAATACCGGCGGCACAGCCGACACCAATCGTAGCGAGCACCATATCGCCGGCACCGGTGATGTCATAGACTTCGCGTTTGCGGGTCGGCAGTAACTCGCTTGTCCCATCTGACAGTGTCAAAGCGATACCATCACTGTCCAGAGTGACAAAGACGAAATCAAGACACAATTCCAGGCACAGCTGCCTGCCTGCCCGAAATGCATCTTCCCTGTTTTTCACATCGAAACCCACAGCACGAGATGTTTCGAGCCGATTGGGGGTAATGGCGGTCGCACCAGAATACATCAGGTAATCTCGTCCCGGACAAGGATCGACAATCACGGGCACATTCGCTGTACGGGCCGCTTTGATGATCGTCGATAAGATTTCAGGAGTGCAGACACCTTTTGCGTAATCACTGACCAGAATCGCCTGTTGCTCCGGGATCAAAGGCAGAATGGTATTGAGTAGCGTTTCAGAAGTTGCCTGATCAAGTGGCGTATTCACTTCACGATCGACTCTCAGAATCTGATGAGGATGCCTCTGTTGTGCTCTCCCCATAAAACGCTGTTTTACGGTAGTGGGTCGACTCGGATCTGCAATGACAGCAGAACAGTTCACGCCACATTCTTCGAGCGCCTCTTTGATCACGCTCCCATCAGGGTCAATGCCTGTGACGCCGGCCATGGTCACTTCTGCTTCCAGACCGATCAGCATGTTGGCAACATTCGCTGCGCCTCCCAGTCGAACTTCTTGAGTATCCTCACGTAACAGGATAACGGGAGCTTCCTGACTGATGCGTTCAGCATTTCCCCAGGTATAGCGATCCAGAATCAGATCGCCGAGCACCATGACTTTAGGATGGCCTAATTTTTGAATGGTGTTGATTAAATGATATGACATGAATGCGGGTGTTTCAGATGTTGATTTAAGTCCAGTTCTGTAAATGCAATCTGCTGCTGCCACAGGCGGCGGAATCATCTTCACAACACGGTTTTGAGTCAATGCCGATTTTGTGAAGCTGGGGTATTTATCAACACGGGAGACAAAGATTATCTGCCTGCGAGAATACGAACTTCAATCGCCGTATTTTCTTTCTGAAGTTTGACTTACCGGAGCCTGGCCCTATTTGCCAAACTGCAGTTCCAGCAGCATCTCTTTGACTGCTGTCATGGGAATTTCATCCCGCTCAATTTTTTTTGATGAGCAGATAAACACAGGAGCTTCTGCCTCTTCTTTCCCGGGAAGCGGTAAGCGGCCATGGCTTCCTTTGACGAGAGTCGCATCGAGACTGGTCAGATCCATATAGTATCGAAAGCCGAGGATCTTTCTGGCCAGCCGATTCGCAATACGTAGTTTCGGGAACCTGATGGCTGGATCAATAAACAGTTCGACCGGGTCATAACCGGGTTTGCGGTGAATATCGACCGTGCGGGCATAATCGGGTGCCAGCACATCATCCAGCCAGAAATAATAGGTAAACCAGGCCCCCGGAGCAGCGATTACCACCAGTTCTCCCGAGCGTTCGTGATCGATGCCAAACCCAGCCTGTTGACTCCGATCGAGAACCATTTCAACACCATCAGTTTTTTCCAGCAGTGCTTTGACAGCAGAAATTTTTTCAGGCTGTTGCACGTATACGTGAGCAATCTGGTGATCGGCAACGGCGAATGCCTCCGAGGCACCGCAGTCCATGGTTTCCCAGCCTAAAGCTTCTTTTCTGACTTTCAGCCACCCCTGCTCTCTGAGAATACGATTGAGATGAACTGGTCTGGATACGTCGGTGATAGCATATTCGGAGAGGACTACAATCTCTGCACCTGCTGCCTGTCCTGCTTCAATCAGTCGACCTGCTTCCTGATCGATTTCACGTATATCCCGGTCGATGGCAGGATCACTGACTCCCAGACGCTGCAGGTTGTAATCTAGATGAGGCAGATAGACTAAAGTGAGATTTGGTTTTTTCTCCTGAAACACCTTAATCGAAGAATCAACAATCCAGCGGGAACTGGTGATATCTGCGCCGGGTCCCCAGAAACGTAACAGTGGGAATACCCCCAGTTCTGATTGCAATTCATCTTTCAGACCTTCCGGCTGGCTATAGGAATCAAAGACTTTTCGGCCATCCGCGGGATAACTGGGCCTGGGAGTCACAGACCACTCCACCGGCGCATACATGTTATACCACCAGAACATTTTCGCCGTGGTATAAGCAGGATCGCGACGCTTTGCGGTTTCAAAGATTTTTTCCCCCTGGACAAGTCTGTTTGACTGTTTCCAGAACATGACCTCAGCAAGATCCCGGTCATACCAGCCATTAGCGACGATCCCATGCTCTCGTGGCATCAACCCCGTCAACAGAGTGGATTGGGCAGAACAGGTCACGGCCGGCAGTACCGTTCCCATCGATCTGGAAAATCCCTGATTTGCCAGTTTCGTTAAATGAGGTGTGCGATCTCCCAGCATCTCGCTGGTGAGACCTACCACATTGATTACCATCAGCGGTTTAGTCATGAATCTCTTATTTTACAGAAGGCATTTATTTTAAAACACTTATGACCAATTGAGTAATTAGTCTATTGCGAGATCACTTAAAAAGAAAGCAGGAATTCAGACCGAAAGACTGGCTCTCCATGTTTCTGAATTTTGAAAATTTATTTTCGAGATAGACAGTTAGAAATCACGAACCCAATCGTTCGAATCTTAACGAGGCGAATGACATACACTCAGTATACATAAAGACACAACACTTACTATCGCCAATATAAATTCACTAAAATCAGGCCTGCTGATACTCTCTCACGAACTTAATTTCAGATTTCAAAGTTTTATCAAATAACGACTTAGTAACTTAAACTGAACTGAAATTCCGCTGATGTACTCAGCGACTCTTTCAATCGCTACAATTGTTTTTAGAGATATACGCGTTTATCTGAGTAGATTTATATTGACTACTCACATTGACCATTTTAGCTTATTTAACAATAACGGCAGAATCGGATTAATCCTTTCTGTTAGAAAAATACACATTTCCTGAATTTGTCATTTCCAATCAAAAATAGGATTATATTTTTGGCTAACTAATAACATCTAGAATCAATCCTGACTGATTCTTACATCAATTTGCTAGAGAGACTGAAACCATGGTTGTGGGCCGCCCATCCTTCGTGTCGTCATTTCGCAGATCTATCTCTTTGTTAAACTGTCTTCGCAGAGGCCAGAGAAAACGCCAAAGCCGAAATAGAATCAAAAACTATGTGAGCACCTTTTCCACTGCCGAGCAGTTGGAAGACCGCACACTGTTGGCGGGAGCATCGCTGGTCAATATCGAACCGAATATCGACCTCTCACTCACCGACGGCGAGGTCTATCACGAAGCACCTCAGGAACTGACCTTCGTCTTTTCTCCCGGCCAGGAGATTGACCCCGCTTCGCTGGGAGGCATTCAGATTGTCCGCAGTGGTCAGGATGGAACCTTCGCAGATGGCAACGAAGTTATGATCGAGCCCGGCTACGTCGGTATCGGTGACAATCCAAATGAAGTCATCGTCCGCTTTGCCTCTGCCCTTCCCGACGATCATTACCAGATCACCATCTTTGGAACCGGTAACAATCCATTAGCCAATCTGAATGGTGATGCATTCCAGGATTTCTCTGACGATGGAATCCAGAACGGTGCCGATCAGATCATCAACTTCGAACTGGATCTGGGAGCGAAAGTTGTCGCTGTCGTCGCTCAGCCGGTTTTACGCGAGCAGGTTCTGTCTGTTGATGACGCCACTGCTCTGCAGGATGGAGACACTTTCACCATCACCGTGGGCGGTGCCTCTGTGGCTTTTGAGATGGACCTGAACGGTGGCGGTTTGAATGATGCGAACAATCTCCAGGTAGCTTATGCAGCTACAGATTCGGAATCTCAAGTCGCTTCAAGCATCCTGGAAGCCTTTAATAATTCCCTCCTGGCAACTGGTGGCTATGCGACGATTTCACAAAGTGGGACAGACCTGACGATCTCAGGTGATTCATTCACACCTGCGATCTCATTTTCTCTGACCAATCCTGCCGATCCCGGATTCTCCAGAGCAGATGGCAATCTGGTGGTCCGCGATGACCAGATCCTGGTCTATTTCAATGATGACGACCTGAATCCGGATCTGGCAAACGATCCCCGCTTTTACCAGATTATTGATACCTTTAATAATAATACTCCACTGCTGACGACCAGTTATACTGCCACTTATGATGCGCTATCGGACGTGACTGTACTGAAACTGTCCACGCCACTGGTTGCCGGGCATAATTATCGACTGCGTGTCGGTGTTTCTGATACGCCCTTTGAAGATACAGACATAGACACATACACAACTCTGGACATCGACAATGAAACGATTTCAATCCTCTCGGGCTCCGGCTCTACCGCACCTTCTGACGGATTATCGATTTCAAACCTGGATCTGAATGCTGATATCAGAAGTCTCGTCGTCGATGGCGCTGGAAACTATTACTTTATCTACAATGATGGCGGCACAGATCAGATTCTTCGCGTTGACCATTCATCCAATAAAATCAGCATCATTGGCAGTGGCCTGGGTCTCATAGAAATTCGAGATCTGGCGCTGGATACAGCCGGCAATCTGTATGTGGCTGCTGACAGCATTGTTTTGAAAATCGACTCTGTCACACAGCAGGCTACGCTGATCGCCGGTGGTGGTTCAGATAATACAGCCGATACGGGGGATGCCCCCACAGACCTGGCTCTAGTCAGTCCTGCTCAGCTAGCCATCGATAGCGCAGGAAATATTTCTTTTCAAGATTCAGGTGCTGGTCAGTTGATTCTGATCGATGGAGATTCAGGACTTGTTCTAGCAGGAGTTCCCACTCAATTTGGTACTTCTCCTTTCGAAATTAGCATGGATATCATTGATCTGGAATATGATTCCTGGGGCAATCTTTTCATTCTCACTTCCGGGTATACATCACCGCTCCCTTCTTACCCGGACTTAGACACAGGAATTTACTACATTGATTTTCACACAAGCCAGTCAGCTCCTTTCGGTCCTACAGTTCCTGACCTGAACTTTGATCCGGCTAATCCGACAAGTTTACTAATACCAGTAGCCGGTGGAGGAAGTACTCCCCTTGCCGACGGAGTTTTAGCAACTGATCTCAACCTGTCTACAGCCACAGACTTTACCTTCGATGCCAATGGCTATCTGATTTATTCCGACTCAACAGGCCACATTGTCAGATTAGATCCTTATGGCAATCCTGCCGAACGTTTTGTGGAAATCATTGCCGGTGGTGGTAGTGACTCGGCTACTGATATTCCGGCACCTGTCGCCACTGAAACTGATCTCGGAGATCTGAGGACCGTGGCAATGGGGACGGGTAACACCCCCTATTTCTTCGACACCACCTATAAGCAGTTGTTGAGTGTAGAAAATATTCCCGATCAGAACTCCTCATTTGATACCGCCACAAAGATCAATGGTACTAGTGTAGATGTTTCATCTGTATGGACTCCCGGTTCAGAAGAGTTTGTGATCACTTCTGAAATTCAACCACAGGGAATCGGCCTGCCTCCCCTGCCCGGTGGCAGAGATGAACCCGGCCACAGAGATTTACCTGCGAATCTGGATTCCCATATTGCGAACAGTGGTACCAACCCCGTTATATCGGGATCAATCACTGTAGCCTATTACAATTTCCGCGATTTCTATGGCATCGATGCACAAGGAAATCCATTACAGAATGCGATCACAGAGGAACAGAAACAACGCGCACGTGAAATTTTTGAAATTTATGCCTATTACACCGGTATCGAGTTTGTCGAATCGGCTAACCAGGGAATGACGATTGTTACCGGAGACTTGCGTGCGTCCGAAACTGGAATTCCTGTGGGTCCTGAAGGGGTACTTGGCCTGGCTCCTTTGGGCTCACTCTCTGGTAACATTGTTATGGACGCCACCGACTTTCAACTCCCTGAAGATAACGTCTTTGGGGGAGGCTGGATGGATACTGCGTTTCATGAAATCGGACACGCACTGGGACTCGGACATGCATATGATCTCCCTGCAATTATGGGGGGGGCAGAGACTCCGACTTCGGATGGTGATCTGCCGCAAGATCCTGGACAGACTGTCTATCCAGGTGACTACGATATCGATCATCTGCTTAGACTTTTTCGCAACGACGCTAATGATATCGACTTATACGAATTCCATCTGAACGAGTCAGGTAGATTTCGTGCTGAGGTTTTTGCGGAACGTCTTACCAATTCCAGTCTCCTTAACAGCGTACTTACGCTGTTTGATGAAGACCATAACGTCATCGCCCGCAATGACGACTACTTCAGTAATGACTCTTTACTGGAACTGAATTTAGCTGCGGGGACATACTTCATAGGGGTAACCAGCACCGGCAATGATAATTACAATCCGGAAATTGAAAACTCTGGCGATAACGGTTACACAGATGGTGTCTATGAGTTGAGACTCAACTTCGCTGCCGATCCAGTTGATGAAGCCCTTCCCACTTCAAATTCATTTTCAACCGATGAAGATCTCATAACCAGTGGCGACTTACTGTCGACTGATAATGGCGGGGGAGTTGACAGCGACCCGGATTCCAGCGATATCCTGACTGTAACGGAAGTTAATGGCGTCTCGGCGAGTGTTAATAATCAGATCGTGCTTGCCTCAGGTGCTCTGCTGACCGTCAACGCTGATGGAACCTTTGACTATGATCCCAATGGTGCCTTCGACTGGCTGGCCGTTTCTCAAACTGCTACCGATTCATTCACATACTCCATCGAAGATGGCAACGGCGGGACAGATACAGCCACTGTGACCATCACGATTAATGGCGTCAACAATGATCCCGTAGCCCAGAATGATGAATTTGACGTAAATACTTCCGGCACCTTTACCGGTAACCTCTTCCCGAATAACGGGAGCGGTGCTGACAGTGATCCTGACACCTCTGACGTACTTAGCATCTCACAAGTCAATGGCCTGGCTGGAAGTGTGGGTAACCAGATCACGTTGTCCTCCGGTGCCTTATTACAAGTCAACGCAGATGGTAGTTTTCTTTACAATCCCAATGGACTGTCTGGTACTAACACAGAAACCTTCAATTATCAGATCAGTGATGGAAACGGTGGCTTTGACACGGCGACCGTCACATTGAATCTATCCGACAATCTAACACCAATTGCAAATCCGGATGCTGTCGCCACTACGGAAGATGTACCGCTTAACAATATCGCTGTCTTATCTAACGATGACGATCCTGACGGAGATAATGCAAATCTGATTCTTGCCGGACTACCTGTTTCGACATCGGCACTCGGCGTCGCATTATCTGTGTCTGGCAATACGATCAACTATGATCCTGCAGGCATCCTGAATTATCTGTCTGCCGGTGAAAACGTCACCGACACCTTCACTTATATTGTAGAAGATGAAAGCGGACGACAATCACTGGGAACCGTCACTGTCACTGTGACCGGTATCAATCATATCCCGGTCGCTAACAGTGATGCAATTTCTGTCGATGAAAATGCCGCTGGCAGCGGTGACCTCTTCGCGGATAACGGTAGCGGTGCCGACAGTGATGCCGACCCGAACGATGTCCTCGTTGTGACACACCTGAATGGGATTGCCACAAGCAACGGTATTTCCATTATCGGGACACCGATCGCATTGAACTCCGGCGCCATCCTGACAGTCAACGCTGATGGCACCTACAACTACGATCCCAACGGTGCCTTCGAAAGCCTGGCAGTCACAGAAACAGCCAACGACAGTTTCACCTATACAATCAAAGATGGTAAAGGAGGAACGGCGACGACAACCGTATTTGTCACAATTAACGGTACCAATAATGATCCTGCCGTTTCAGCTGAGGTGACTGGCTCGATGACGGAAGACGATGCCGTGTTCACCCTGGAGCTCCTGACCAATGCCAGTGATCCGGATACGACAGACACGTTGAATGTCACTAATCTGACTCTGGTCAGTGGCGATGACGGGGGTGTAACAGACAATGGCAACTCACTGGATATTGACCCAGCTTTCTACAGTTCACTGGCAGAAGGCGAATCTGCTGTCATCGTTTATACCTATGATGTCATTGACGGCAATGGAGGCACAGTCTCACAGACCGCAACGATTACAATCACCGGAGTGAATGATCCCCCGTCTGCCAATGAGGACGCATTCGGAATCGTAAAACACCTGATCTTTAATGGTGACGTATTTACCGATAACGGTAGTGGTGCTGACAGTGATCCTGACACCACCAATGTATTATCTGTTGTTTCAGTAGAAGGAGTCACTACGAGTGTTGACAATCAAATCACACTCCTTTCGGGTGGCTTGCTCACTTTAAATCAAGACGGAACTTTCGAGTACGATCCAACGACGCGATCAGACTATGCAACCATTACAGGAATCACGACTGCCACCGAGACCTTTACTTACACGATTGACGATGGCTTTGGTGGCACTGATACGGCCACGGTGACCCTGACCATTTCGGAAAATCAATTGCCGGTCGCCAATGCGGATTCTCTTGCAACGGACGAAGACACCCCTCTTACCAATATCGATGTCGCAGGAAACGATTCTGATCCTGATGGTGTCGATGCGAATCTGAAGGTGATCGGCTTTACCAGCCCGACATCTGCCGGCGGTGCCACATTGACACTGAATGCGGATGGAACAATCAATTACGATCCCACCGGGAATTTCGATGCTCTCGACGCTGGGCAATTCGTAACGGCTGCAGACACCTTTTCCTATATTCTGGAAGATGAAAATGGAGAAACCTCTATAGGCACTGTGACCGTCGACATCACAGGTGTAAATGATCCTCCCGTTGCGACAGCTGATACATTGCAGACAAATGAAAGTGCGCCACTCAACGGAGACCTGTTCGCAGATAATGGAAATGGCATCGACAGTGATATTGACGACACGGATACATTCAGAGTTACTGAAGTAAATGGCGTCTCGGCGAGTGTGAATAATCAGATCGTACTTGCCTCGGGTGCACTGCTGACCGTGAATGACGATGGCACGTTTGAATATGATCCGAATGGTGTTTTTGCTAGTCTGGCTGTTTCTGAAACCGCGACAGACAGTTTCAGCTACACCATTGAAGATGGCAACGGCGGGAAAGACACAGCCACTGTGACTATTACAATCAATGGCGTCAACAACGGCCCCGAGGCCCAGGACGATGCATTTGATGTAAATAACACAGGCAGCTTTAGCGGGAACATCTTCCCGAATAATGGGAACGGAGCTGACAGCGATACTGACACCAGTGACACACTGATTGTTTCACAAGTCAACGGAGTAACAGTAGATGTGGGATCCCAAATCACACTGGGCTCCGGTGCACTGCTGACTCTGAATCAGGATGGGACATTTACGTATGATCCGAATGGTGTCTATGATTCCCTCACAGGGACAACCACTGAAACCTTTAATTATCAGATCAGTGATGGAAACAGTGGCTTCGACACGGCGACCGTCACATTGACTCTCTCCGATAATCTGATACCGATAGCCGGTCTGGATTCGATAGAAACCACGGAAAATACGACGATCAGCAACATTGACGTATTAGCCAATGATAGCTATCCGGGTGTAGGCCCAGTAAACTTAACCGTATCTTCTTTGCCGAGTCTGACATCGGCTCGCGGCGCTACTCTTAATCTGAATGGCGATGGCAGTATTGACTACAATCAGGGTAACCTGTTCAACTATCTGTCTGCCGGTGAAACCATTACAGACACATTCACCTATGTTCTGCAAGAGGATGGATTCGGACGACAATCGCTGGGAACCGTTACTGTCACGATTACCGGAGTCAACGACAGCCCGACAGCAAACGCGGATGCATTCACAACCGATCAGAACAGTTCGATCAGTGGTGACCTCCTGGCAGATAATGGCAGCGGTACAGACAACGATCCCGACACAAACGACACGCTGCTGATTACCCATATCAATGGAATCTCCACAAGTGGCGGCAATTCGATTATCGGAACCCCCATTTCTTTAAATTCCGGCGCCCTGCTCACTGTGAATGCAGATGGAACTTTCAGCTATGACCCCAACGGGGCTTTTGATCATCTGGCAGATTCTGAAACGGACATCGACAGCTTCACTTATATTATCAATGACGGACATGGCGGCACCGATTCCGCCACCGTCTTGATCACGATCAATGGTCTCAATAATGACCCCTCTGTCTCAGCGCCAGTCACTTCTATCGCCACCGAAGACACCCCCGCTTACAGCCTGAACCTGCTGACCAATGCCAGTGATCCTGATCTGTCAGACACTTTGAACGTCGACAGCCTGACTTGGATCAGTGGAGACGATAGTGGAGTCACAATCAATGGCAACGCGCTGGATATTGACCCCAGCGTTTACAGTGGACTTGCACTTGGCGAATCGACTGTCATTGTCTACTCGTATAATGTCGTCGATGACCTGGGAATCACCGTCCCGCAGACCGTTACAATTACCATCAATGGTCTGAACGATGCTCCCGTCGCAGTGGACGATACAATCAACACAGATGAAGATACCCCCGTGATTGACGGAAACGTCTTCAGCGCCAATCCGACCACTGCTGACAGTGACTTAGATTCTTCTGATTCATTCACTGTTACTAAAGTCAATGGTTCGCCTTTAAAAGTGGGCAACCAGATCACACTGGTATCGGGTGCACTCCTGACTGTGAACGCCGATGGAACCTTCACTTACGACCCCAATGGCGCATTTGAAAGTCTCGCTGCAACTGAAACTGATACAGATAGTTTCACTTACACAATCACAGATCAAAACGGGGCAACCGATACAGCAACCGTTACGATTGAAATCGCTGGCGTAAACGATGCACCTGTGGCTACGGATGAAGCAGCTGCACTTCTGCCAGCCACCAACGATACCATTGAAATTCTGCTGGATGAAACGGGAACACATTTCGATGGTGATTCTGATGGTATTCCCGGTGGTGCCTACGATTTCTTCTTTGTCGCGAGCGACGCTACCAATACGATTTATGTCGACAAGACCAACCCTGCCGTCGGTAATGGGACACTGGGTAATGCGTATTCCACAATTTCCGAAGCATTGAATAATGTAACTGCTTCGACACAGGTCATCCGTATTTTAGGTAATGGTGGTACTGATGGCGACCTGCGTACCACAGACGACAGTGACAACTACCTGATTGGTTATGATGACGACTTCAACGTCCTGGCAGACGGGGAATCCATTATTGTTCCACAAGGCGTGACCGTGATCATCGACCAGGGTGCCGTCATCAAGCTGCAGAATACCGTGATCGACGTCGGCAGTTCCTCGACTCTCGAAGATCGCAGCCACGCTGCCCTGCAGATTCTGGGGACTCCTGATGCACAGGTAGTCCTGACTGCGTACGGAAACGACGCAGTCGGTGGCGACGATGATGGCCCCTCCGATGGTGCCAATGCCGGTGACTGGGGTGGTATTATCTTCCGTGCCGACTCCGACTATGAAGACGACTCTGTCTTCCTGAATTACATCGCCAATGCCGATATCAGCTATGGTGGTGGTCAGGTATTTGTCAATTCAGTGCTTCAGACGATTGCTCCGATCCATATCCAGGAAGCACGTCCCACGCTGGCATACAATACGATCACTAACAGCGCGAATGCCGCGATCTCAGCAGATCCTAACAGTTTTGATGTCACTCTAATGAAGAATGGTGATTTCAACCATGATCAGACATTGAAGCGAAACGGTCCTGATATTTACGGTAACACAATTATCGACAACTCACTCAACGGTTTGTTCATTCGCAGTGAAACACTGTTTGGACAGGACATCGACAAAGTTAACGTCACGGCACGTTTTGACGATACCGACATCGTCCACATCATTACAGAAAACCTGTTCATCGAAGCCGGAACGGGTGGCCCCATCGATACGGGAACAGGCTTGCAGGCACGTTACAGTGGCAGCGTCATCTTTGATGCCGGCATGGTCGTGAAACTCGGGGGAGCCCGAATTCAGACAGGTCGAGGGAACGCGGGCATCATTGCAGAAGGTACTGAAGAGTCTCCTGTTATCTTCACGTCATTGTATGATGACCGCTACGGTGCCGGTGGAACATTCGATACGACCAACGACGACAGCCAGGGTGTAAACGAAAGTCAAGCGGAGGCAGGTAACTGGGGGGGAATCATTCTCAACCAGACTTCTTATGGATCTATTGACCATGCCATTATCGCCTATGGAGGCGGTGAAGTTCCCCTGGAAGGATTTTCAGATTTTGTCAACGCCATCGAAGTCCATCAGGCTGATCTGCGTTTAACCAACACATTATTCGAAAGAAATCAAGGAAACGCTTCCTCTACAGACCGCAACGGCCTCGGCATAAATGAAGCAACCACGATCTTTGTGCGTGGTGCCCAGCCTATTATTGTCAACAACCGTTTCGTCAATAATGGCGGCAGTGTGATCGACATTAATGCCAACTCTCTGAAGTCAGATATCCTGGACGACTATGGACGATCAACTGGTCCCATCGACGCCTTTGACTATCTGGCTGGCAACGCAGGCCCCATGGTTCGCCTGAATCAGTTCCTGATAGATGACCCGGATGTAGATGGCATTCTGGGAATGGTCGTTCGTGGGGAACTGCTGACTGTCGAATCCGTCTGGGACGATACGGACATTGACCATATCTTAAACAACACAATCACCGTTGATAATTTCCACACATACGGCGGCTTACGGCTTCAGAGTTCAACAGATGCCAGCCTGGTTGTCAAACTGAGTTCCGGTGCCGGTTTCACGGCGACTGGGCATGGTGCAAATATCGACGACCGTATTGGTGGTATCGTGCAGATCCTTGGTACGCCGCAAAATCCAGTTGTTCTAACATCCATTTATGACGACACCATTGGTTCCGGAATCGATCTGGATGGAAATAGCGTAACCAGAACATTTGTTGACAATACATTTAGCACGCAATCCGATCCGGCAGCCGGTGACTGGACTGGGCTGCAGTTCCTGGAAATGAGCCACGATCGTAATGTCGCCATCTATAATGAAAATGAGCTGGCAGTGCTGGATGGCAATGGTGACATCAATGCCCTCATCCGCAAAGCTCAATTCCTGGGAGAACTGGCGCCGGATGAAAAGAGTGGAGATGAGAACCGCAGACTTGGTTTCGAAGTCCATGGCTCTATCGCCAGTAACAACTCAAATGATCAAGATATCTACAGCTTTAATGCCGAAGCGGGTACTCAAATCTGGATCGACATCGACCGGACCAACCTCGCGCTGGATACTGTCATTGAACTGCTGGACCCACTCGGACGTGTCATCGCAGTGGCCAATACTAACACCGATGGCGTTGCAGGAACGGCTCCATTTGCGACGACTCCAAACCCCTTGATTGAGAATCCTAATTTCGGTGGCGACTTCTACTCGAGCAATCCCAATGATGCCGGTATGCGAATTGTACTTCCCGGCATGGACGGAATCCTGACGACGTATTTCGTCCGGGTCAGCAGTAACGGGGGACAATCTCATGGCGAGTACCAACTACAGGTACGACTGCGACAGGTAGATGAAGAGCCCGGTTCTACCGTCCGTTATTCTGATATCCGCTACGCCACAGACGCCATTTATCTGGCAGGCCTTCCAGCTCACTCCCCTCTGGTGAATGAAACCGTTGAAATCGGATCAGGAATCCAGAACCTGGGAAATCTACTGGCCAGCGACCGGAATACGATTGGCGTGAGTGGCGAACTTACCTCTGAAGGTGAAGTCGATTTATATGAGTTCGAGATCACCTTTGAAGACCTCCAGGGAGCCGAAGACGTCAATGACGGTGGAAAAACCTGGGCAACGGTATTCGATATCGATTATGCAGACGGACTTGGTCGAGCAGATACAACGCTCTCAGTCTTTGATTCCAACGGGAGACTCATTTTTGTCAGCCGTGAATCGAATGTCGCCGACGATCAGCCGGGCATCGGACAGGGAGCGGATGCGGATGATCTGACCCGAGGTTCATTCGGCACACTCGATCCGTTCATCGGCAGTGTTCAACTTCCGGAAGCCGGCAGGTATTATGTCGCCGTCACATCCAACACTCGACTCGCGTCATCCTTGCAATCAACCTACAACGGCTCAAACTCGAATGCTCAGGTTCGCCTGGAACCAATTAACTCCCTCCAGCGAATTGTAGAAGATCACATCGGTTCTCAGGGTTACTCGTCGAATGGAGTCGATATTGAACCAGACACTCAACTGTTTGATATCACTGATAGTGAAATTGACACTCACGTCACCGGATTTGATCTGTCCGATGTCGTGCTCTTCACTACCAATGGTTTGAATTTGTCGACAATGGATCCTCAGTATGGAAACATTGAAACTTCCATTGGAAACGTAACAGGCGTTGATTCAACGCATCAGATTTCTGACATTGTAATGCGATCTGATGGTAGACTGTTCGGTATCATAAATAATCAGTTAATTGAAATCGATTCTTCAGGAAATTTACCTGACAATCCTGTTGGCACAGTAAACATAACTACTATTTCAGGAAATCAACTTCTTGGAACTCAATACACTCAAGGAACTGCAAATCTCAGCAGGCAACTAAAACTCCTTACTAATGCCCCTGTAGACTCTGATACACGTAGTATCGAGGCAATGACATATGCACGTGTAGGAAGTACAAGTACAACTCCTACTTACGAGTTATATTACGCGGTAACAGAATCAGGGCGTGATAATTCAGGAAATAGCGTTCAATTCCAAAAATTATATGAAGCAACCCCTGCTACAGGAGCTGTTATTGGAAATAGTAATAGTAGTGGCACACTCGTGAATGGCTTCCGCGGTTATCTGCTTCAGGGAAACAATATTACTGCAGCAAATGTTTCTACAGGAGAAATCACTGATACTAATTCCACACCGCGCAGGGGTACATTATATTTTGAATCTGTCGTGCCTGGTGAGAGCGGTGAAAATATTCAGGTCCGATTTCAGCACGGTACCTCTAACTCAATCAGTGTAGGTACAGCTTCTATTACAATCACATTAGATGGGGATAGTAGTGGCTCTACTTCGTGGAATCTTGGACAGATTGTTGCTCAAATAAATGATTCGCTATCAGCCAAACAATATATCAGGGCTGGAATGATTGGAAATGCCAGTACGAATGGCTATCAGGCACTTGGGCTCGGTACAACAACTCCTAGAACATATACCACAATTAATGGAAATGGGACGCCAGTTTTTGATGATTTGGTTACTGGTATGGCCTTCAAATCTTTTAACTCAAGTCCTAATGGGGGGACTCCTTTATACGGTGTAACAGAAAATGGAAATGTTCTAGAAATTAATGTTTCCAGTACAGACAACACCAGTGCACAACTACGACAAAGTTATGGACTCAATTTTTCTGGAGCTGCCTTAGGTCCCCAAAATCTTTTTGAAAGTACATACAAAAATTATGTGTTTGCAGTTACTGAGTCCGGGGAACTTGTTGCGCTTGACACTAATAACAACGGCGCTCTGGTAAGCGTATTTGGGAATAATGGCACCGAACAATCATCTGATGCTACTAGTTCAAGTTCAGGTATTGCCTTCTCACCCTTGGACTTTAATCTCTGGCATACGACACAACGTCAGGGGACAACAGCCGGACACGGTATTAATGCTGCCCCCGATAACAGCCGTCTGCCTAGTGAAGTTGATCTGACACTGGATAAAGAAAATTCCGATAATGATTTTTCTCAGCAGGATGGGGCGATCAGCTTTTACTTTGGTCTGGAACAATACCATATACCAGGATCATCGACACAAAATTCATACTTAACTTATACGCCAGGAGCTGATAATTCACAGTATGGAATTTATAACAATGATGTTCTATTTGACCTGACCAGTAACTCTAATATTGGTAATAACGTTAATCTTCCCGGGGGCGCTCTGGGAAGTCTGACAACCAACACATTCAGTCTGGATGGTTATTCAGCCAATGATGCACCTACCATTTATTTCAATTATTTTCTGGACACTGAGAGAACAAATTCATCTACAACTAACCAGATGCGAGACAGCGCCCGTGTTTATTTACAGGATCAATTTGGTACCTGGCACTTAATTGCAACAAACAACTCTACAAAATCAACTTCAACTGACAATTGGGAATTGCCTACGTATATCACGCACACAGCATCGGAAAATACGAACGGCGATGATACTGGTCGTGATTACGTTCAGGAACTTTTCGACACTGCGAATAATGTCTGGCGTCAGGCGCGCATCGATCTGTCTGCTTTTGCCGGTCAGTCCGGTTTAAAGCTCCGCTTCGATTACAGTACTGCCGGGTCGATTGGTGAGCATGGAGACTTTGATTCAGACATACACGGTAACGTCGAGTCTGCGTTTAACAGCAGCAGACGTGGGCAGAACAACACGGGCGAAGGGTTTTACATCGACGATATCATCGTTGGTTTTGCTGAACGTGGTGAGATGGTCACCAACGCAAACGTATCAACGGCTTTCTTCGATGTTTACGGAACAGGGAATACTGAATCCAGCAATGCCGCCAATGAGTTGCTGACAGGAAGTTACAACCTTGAAATCAGGCGTGGTACAGAATATGGAGTCCTTCCCGACAAAACCGAGTCGAACATTCAGATCGCCAGACTCTTCGACACGAATGATCGACTGGTGGCAGAAGATGGCTTACTGGGAGATGACAACTTCCATCGCGAACAGGGTATGGTCCTGATTGAAGGGAACCAGATCCAGAGTTCTCGAAATGGTATTGTCGTCGAAACCGTACGTGGCGATGTCTTTGAAGGCTACTTCCCTCATCAGGGGGGAACGCGGGTCTTGCCGACTTTGAATACTCAGCTGTTGGCTCCCGGGGCAGTACTGCAGAACAATCTCATTGTTAATTCAACGTTCGCTGGCATTGACCTTACTGGAGATATTCTCTTCCCGGAAAGTGTGATTCCTGTCGTCAAAGTTGTGAATAATACGATCTATGGTGGTCTGGAGGGAATCAATGTCTTTAGTCGTATCAGTGCAACGATTGTCAATAATATCGTTGCCGAGGCCGTCAATGGTATCAACGTTCAGACAATCGGTGGTGCTTCTGTCGTAGTTGACGCAAACCTGTTCCAGGGGAACCTGGTAAACGGAACCGTGGGCACCCACGCGATTGAATTACTGGATACCGATGCACTGTTTGTTGATGCTGCTGCTGGAAACTTTTACCTGGCTGATAATTCGAAAGCCATCGACAGTTCTCTAAACCGTCTGGCTGATCGTCCGCTCTTTACCGCTGTGAAAACACCGCTGGGAATCCCGGCGTCTGACGTATTTGCCCCCAGCTATGATGTCTTCGGCCAGCTGCGTATTGACGATGCGAGCCAGACACCTCCTCCGGGGCTCGGATCGAACGTGTTCAAGGATCGTGGTGCAATTGAAAGAGCTGATTTTGTCGGCCCGACAGCTACCATCACTTTACCACCAGATAATGATGTGAATGGACTCGACCTGGACCCAGTCGCTACTCAGGTCTACATTGCAAATCCGGAACTGTTTACCAGCATGATTGTTGAACTGCGGGACACCGGCATTGGCATTGACGATGCTCAGATTAACTCCTCGCAGTTCATCCTGACCGCACAAACCAGCACTGGAACACGGACACTGGTGGAAGGGGTTGACTATCTCTTCAGTTATAACTCAAACACCAATGAAGCGATTTTCTCGGCAGTTGCTGGTGTCTTTGAACTGGATACGCGTTATACAATCAATGTCGATAATTCTGCTGCTACAGGAATCACCGACCGTGCCGGCAATCTGCTGCAACCAAACCAGACTGACTTGACCACCTCGTTTGCGATTGTCGTTACAGACGGGGCCAACGACCCACCGCTCAATAACTTCAACGGGACGCCAATTCCAGACAGTCCAAATACTGCCGTCAGTACGGAGTCGGAAACGCCGCTATACTTCGGCACCGCCTATGGAAATGCGTTAACAGTTTCAGACCCGGATGCGTTTCTGGGGGATGGACTGGTCGAAGTCACTTTAACCGCCGCCAATGGAACTTTAACATTGGGTTCAACAGCCAATGTGCAGATGATCGTTGGAACCGGAACCGGAGGCGAAACCACGTTCACTTTCCGAGGGTTAATTGACGATGTAAACACGGCCCTGGAAAATACCATCTGGACTCCTGTTTCCGGTTATTATTCATCCATGTCTGGCGCTACGCCAGCCACGCTGACGATGACCACCAGCGACCTGACCAACTTTGACGGTCCGGCAGAATTCGACATAGATGTCATCGACATCACCGTCAACGATCCTCCAGCTGTTCAGTTTGAATCAGCAACGTACTCAGTCACCGAAACAGACCAGGGTACGATCACAACTATCAATATCACCCTGACTCGAGATAAAATTGGGGCTGAATCCACCGTTCTGATATCAGACCTTAAAACGGGAACAGCGACTTCTGGCGTCGATTACGTCGCGATTAATGACGACACACCTGTGACATTTGCTGCTAATCAATCTACGGCGACTTACACCATCACGATCATTGGTGATGATGTTGTCGAATTTAATGAAACGATTGATCTGGCGATTACCGATGTCACGTTTAATGCAGTAATTGGTACTCAGAATACCGCTGTCGTCACCATCGACGACAATGACTTCGCGATCTTGAACATTGATACGGTTATTCAGGATGAAGGTGATACGACAGGCAATTTGCAGTTTACCGTTACTCTCTCCAACCAGGTTGACACCGCAGTCACACTGGATTATTCCACTGCTGATGGAACCGGTACAACTGGTGCAGTAAATACAGGTAACAACGTTGGCGAGAACGACTATGAAGCGATCACCAATGGCTCAATCATCTTTAATGCACTCACCCAATCCGCTACTTTCCTCGTCCAGGTAAACGGTGACGAAACCGTCGAACTGGATGAGTATTTCGATGTCATCATCAATTCGATCTCCGCCAGTGGCCTGGACGTAAGGTTCGGAACCGACGGTCGCGGAGTAATCAATAATGATGATTCAGCGATTTTGTCTATCACTGGCAATGACGTTCAGGAATCTGACGACGGTTTCACGACCACAATGACCTTTACACTCAGTCTGGATCACGAGGTTGCGGGCACGATTGAAATCGATGCTGCAACACTGGATCTGGAAGCAACAGTTGCTGACAATGATTATATTTCATCTAGTGATACAATCATTTTCGCCGCGGGTTCTACCTCCGATACGTTTACCGTCACGATCATTGGCGACGATACTGTTGAACTTGACGAACGTTTAACCGTCCTGCTCAGCAATCTTGTGAACGTCCAGAACTTCGACGTGGAACTAGCTGGTGGAGGTTTAACAACCGAAGCGACGGGAACAATACTTAACGATGAGCAGGCATTGTTTAATATCCAGGATGTAAGCCGGAATGAAGAAGCAGGTTCGATTACATTTACGGTTGAGATGGATCACGAAGTTGATACAGAAGTTTCGATCAATGTCAACACAGCGGATGGCACTGCCCTCTCCAATGCGCTCTCAGGCTTTGATTCTGACAATGACTACACCCCGGTCTCAGATCATGAATTGATCTTCGGTAAAGGTGAAAGATTCAAGACATTTACTGTCTTCATCAACAATGACAATGTCGTTGAATTAGACGAAGAGTTCACTGTTTCACTTGATGAAAACAGCCTGTCCGCTGGTAACCGTGCTGTCCTCCTCACCGATCTCATTGGAGACCCCCTGGGAAAAACCTCGGCAACCGGTACGATTAAAAACACGGACACTGCTCAAGTCAATATCTCCCGAGTATCTCAAACCGAAGAAGCTAACGGCAGTGTATTCCAATTCACGGCAAGCCTGACGGCACCGGTAGATACGACGATCACTTTAACTGCGGACGCCGAGGGTCTGAGTGCGTCAGAACTCTTAGCATTCCCAGGGCTCGATGCCGCACTTGCTGATATCGATTTTCTAACAACCGGTTCCCCCTATACGATTACGTTTAACAAAGAAGAGCAGACATTCCACTTTGATGTCGATGTGGTCAATGACAGCATTGTGGAATTGAACGAAGTCTTCAAAGTTTCAATGGATAACCTGGCAACAAACAGCAGGAATGTCACATCGGGAACCGAAGGCATCGGAATCATCCAGAACGGTCTCGATAAAGGAATCATCAGCGTCACTTCTGCATCAATCAATGAAGGAACTCCTGCTCCAAACACGCCGCCTGGATACACCAGCCTGACGTTTAATGTCAATCTTTCCGCGGCAATCTCTCAGAATGTCAGTTTCACCGCATCTACGGCGGACGGTATAAATCTGCCTGGATCGGCTATTGGAAATGCAACGGTTGCCGATGGTGATTATATTTCTGTCAGTCCTCAAGTGTTTACATTTGCCGGAAATGCGACATCACTTTCTCCGCCAACAACTCAAACCTTTACCGTTTTGATTGCCGAGGATCACAAGGTAGAGCGAGACGAAGTTTTCAGAGTACTTTTGAGCCAGTTGAATAATGCCGGGCTGAATGTTTCTCTGTCACCCACCGTCGCGACCGGTACCATCATCAACGATGATCATGCGACGATCACCATCAATGATGTGACCCAGCTCGAATCAGACGGCGATATGACATTTACCGCAACACTGTCTAACCCGGTCGACACGGATATTTCAGTTGAGATTTATACGGAAGCAGTCTCTTCGCTCTTAGATGAGAACGACTACACGGCAATCGACGTTGATCAACCACTGATTCTGAACTTTAATACGACAGATCCATTAACCAAGAATTTCACGATTCATATCAACAATGAAGATGTCGTGGAAGGTGATGAAGAGTTCTCCGTCCTGTTCGGTATCCTGGATAACGTGGGGCGTGATGTATCGAAATCCACCATTCCTTTAACCGATATTGCTGCAACAGGAACGATCCTCAACGACGACTCGGCGACCCTGTCAATCTCTCCTGTGATTGGCACGGAAAACGACAGTCCCTTCCAGTTTATCGTTACACTGTCCAACCCGGTTGATATTGATATTACCGTCGATGCGGCAACCTTTGATGGTACTGCCATCGCATTAGACGACTACTCCCCGTTCGCTGATACTTTGACGTTTCTTGCATATGAAACTCAACAGATAGTCAATGTCAACGTGACTCCTGATACGATTGTGGAAAGTCCGGAAACCTTTGACCTGACCCTGTCGAGTCTGCAGGCCGGCACACGTTCGGTCTACCTGACCAGCATTGATTCTCGCAGTAGCTCTGCAACGACAGATGCGGCTATTGCCGTCGATGTTGTGGGGAACTACGCCTACATTGCTGACCGGGATGGCGGATTACAGATCTTCGATATCAGTAATCCCTCCAGCCCGGTTCACGTCGGTGCCTACGACTTTAACCAGCAGGGAATTGCCCAGGGAATTGATGTCGTCGGCAACCTGGCGTATCTGGCAGTTGGCGAAGCAGGTTTACAGATCATTGACATCTCGAACCCTGCGAATCCCACATTTGTAGGCAGCATAGCCACTCCCGCCCGTGCCCGTGGCGTTTTTGTCGAGGTAAAAGGTGCCCAGACACTGGCATACGTTGCTGACGATAGTGGAAACGGTGGTGGATTACAGATCATTGATATAACAAATCCTGTCTCGCCCACGATTTTAGGCAGCTTTGGAGTTTCCACTCCCGGTGGACTGGCAGGTGGTGTCATTGTGAGAGACGACATAGCCTATGTCACAGACGGTAATAATGGGCTGCATATCATCGATGTTTCAGATCCCACACTTCCCAATGGAAATTTGACACATCACAAGACAGTCGCTACGCCCGGTGGTGCCGCGATCGGTCTCGATATTGTGGGAGACTTTGCCTATGTGGCGAATCGTGAAGGTGGTGTGCAGGTTATCGATATCTCTGACCCGTTTAACGCGTCACCTCACCATACTCTGGATACTCCCGGTATCGCCTCTGGTGTGAAGGTCGTTGGTAACTTTGCTTATGTGACTGATGGAACAGCAGGTCTACAGGTCATCGATTTAGCATTAGGCTATATTGCGAACACGTTTGATACCCCCGGCAGTGCCCGCAGTCTGTTCGTGACAGGTACACTTGCGTTTGTCGCGGATACCTTCAGCGGCTTACAGATTCTGGAATTCTCTCCTTCCGCAACCGCCACCGGTACCATTCTGGATCCTGCTGGCCCACCATTGACCGGGACGGCATCTCCGAATACCACTATCAGTACTTCGCTGGTGACAACGCCAACAGCAACCGATGCGAATGGCGAAACCGATTCTGTGCCTGACAGTGTGGACTGGATCGATGAATGGGACAGCTTCTGGGTTGAAGTCTGGGGTAATACCAGCGATGGTTCGGGCATCAGTGGCGGTAACTTCGATCTGGAATACAATACTGACTACTTTACCGCAACCGAGGTCGAGTTTGGTTCTGCTTTTGGTGGTTCCAGTTCAGCCAGCATTGATGATCAGGCGGGCATCGTCTCCGGTATCAGCGGTCAGAACGGCCAGGGGAACCTCGGTGGCAGTGGACAGGTCCTGCTGGCACGCGTCAAATTTGAATCGATTGGCGAGGATAACGTTGCCATCGATCAAGTGACCGGCTTCCTCGGCCCGCATAACCTGGGTATCCGAGTCATCAACGCCTCTCTGGATGTCACTGACTTTGGTGGCGTCACTGCTTCTACGGGCGAAATACTGGATACAGAACTCTGGGCTGTGCCGTTCGACCTGAACGATGATGGTCTTATCAATTACCGTGACCTGATCACACTGACTTCCTTCTATGGTACTTCCGTGGTAGATGCAAAGTCTGGTCTTGCCTGGTCGCTTGACTTTGACAAGAGCGGTCTGGTGAACTATCGAGACCTGATTTTCCTGGTATCGAATTACGGCAAATCCAGAGACAACGGACAACAGGTTTCCTTCCCGCCTAACTTCCCGCAGGAATGGTATGGGTCTGAGATCACCACCGCTGGTAGCGACAGTCTGTCGACATTGATTGATGCAGCCACCGATGAATGGAAAACCGCAACAGGAAATCCTGACCTGGCGGTTCAAGTCGTCGTAACTGACCTGGGTGGTCAACAACTGGGTGAAGGCCATATTCTGGAACTTGATGAAAACGGGATTCCGGTTAAAGGTCGTATTTACATCGATGACGATGCCGGCGGCCTGGGCTGGTACTCCTCTGTGGATAGTCAGGCATTCGACAGTAATGGCCTGGCGATTGCCGGCTCGGCTGCAGAAGGTCACTATGATCTCTATACGGTGCTTCTGCATGAAATCGGTCACGCTGCCGGCTTCACAACAAGTTATTCCGCTTACACGGATCATGTAGAAACCAGTGATACCGGACAGGTTCAATTTGTCAGCTGGGATTTTGTTGCTCCACTGTCTGATGACGGGCTGCATATCGACGAAACGTTCTATCCGGACGACATCATGGGTGCTACCCTGGATCCATCTACCAGGAAGATGATCTCCGCACTGGATATTCAAATACTGCAGGCCGCTTACAACAGTGCAGACGGAGCAGTAATCGTTCCATTGAGTGCACCATTGACGGCTACCACGATACAAAGCCTTTCAACAGCCACTACTGCACCTGCAGAACAACCCCAGGTTCCTGTTTCGAAACCTGTTGTTGCACCAGAGCAGCAGCAAATCGCCTCTGAAACATCTCAACCAGCGGAACTGCAGTCAGACGAGTTACCATCCTGGTATCTGAGCCCTGCATTGCCACCTTCAGGTTCAAGCCTGATTGTGAAACAGTCCGTGGACCAGGATCTTCAGATCGGTTCCCTGTTTGATGTCACTTATGAAACAGATCTATCAGACGACCTGGAACCAGAAGATTCTACCTTGGAACTGAGCCTGAATCCTGAATTTGATCTGGATGATGTTCGGGATTCCGAAGTTGTCGATGAAGAACTGGATAGTGTATTTGCCGACTGGTCTGGCCCACTGATTTAAGCGACCGTCGACGAATCGATTCCATAGAAACCCAAGAGGTGAGAACCTGGTTCTCGCCTCTTTTTTTATGGTTTGAACTCTTTGTATTCGATCCCAAAGGTTTCAGCGACCGCACGATTGGTCACCTGCCCCTGATGGACGTTGACCGCTGTCAGCAGGCCGTGGTTCTGTGCACAGGCCGTATTCAAGCCTTGATTGGCGAGTCTGAGTGCATATGGCAGCGTCACATTACACAAAGCATAGGTGCTCGTACGACCGACTGCACCGGGCATATTCGCCACGCAATAGTGCACAACACCGTCGACCACAAATGTCGGATCGGAGTGCGTTGTCGGCCGCGTCGTTTCGATACAGCCCCCCTGATCAACGGCAACATCAATCAGCACGGCACCAGGTTTCATCATTTTCAATGCGGACCGAGGAACCAGAACCGGCGCACGGGCTCCGGGAATCAATACCGCACCGATCACCAGATCGGCCAGTTCCAGTTCTGCCCGGATATTGTGTCGATCGCTATAAAGGGTATTCACATTGGCAGGCATGATATCTTCCAGGTACCGTAGTCGGTCGACATTGATATCAAGAATCACGACATCCGCCTGAAAGCCTGCGGCAATTTGTGCTGCGTTTTTTCCAACCACTCCCCCTCCCAGAATGACAATGTGCGCAGGGGGAACACCGGGGACTCCTCCCAGTAGAATCCCGCGCCCCAGCTGCGGACGTTCCAGATATTTTGCCCCTTCCTGAATACTCATTCGGCCCGCGACTTCGCTCATCGGTGTCAGCAAAGGCAGTTGACCATGCGGGCCTTCCAGGGTTTCATAGGCAACCGCAGTAGCTCCCGTCTCCAGAAAGCCACGCGTTAATTTCTCATCAGCGGCGAAATGAAAATAGGTAAACAGTATCTGGCCTGGTTTCAACAGAGCCCATTCTGTTGGCTGAGGCTCTTTAACCTTGATTACCATATCCGCGTGGGCAAACAGTTCCTCTGCCGTTTCGACAATCTCGGCCCCATTCTCTTCATAGAGTTCGTCGGGAATCCCACTTCCCAGACCGGCCCCTCGTTCGATCAGCACGGTATGCCCGGCAGCTGTCAGCTCTTCGGCCCCCACCGGAATCAATGCTACGCGATACTCATCCTGTTTAATTTCACGAGGGACTCCAATAATCATGCTCTTCTCCCAATTACATCTCAGACTGCAGACTGGTATGATACGACCATAGACATTATACGCTTTATTTTCTTATTATTCGTCTGAATTTTATTGCCGTCTTGAATCTTAAACACTGCAATAGATTAACATTACAGAGACACTTAGCAGGAAAGCTCGATTTTTAGCCGTGACCGTTCCCTTCACTGACATCCAGAAACAGGCAGCCTTAACTCTCATCAAACTCGCTCTGGAAGAAGATCTGCAGCAGACAGGTGATCTGACCTGCCAGGCACTGATTGACCAGTCGGATCAGGCAGAAATCCAGATTGTCGCGCGACAACATGGAATCCTGGCCGGCTCTCCGATCACATCACTCATCTTCAGTGAACTGGATCCTGCAGTCGTCTGCACTCATCATCTCTCAGACGGAGAGACGCTGGAACCAGGTTCAATCGTTACGACTTGTGCCGGCCCTCTTGCTTCAATTCTGACTGGTGAACGGACTGTATTAAACTTTATGACGCATCTGTGTGGAGTCGCCTCGCTCACGGCCCGATATGTGGAAGCGGTCGCCGGGACGAACGCAACCATTCTGGATACGCGCAAAACACTTCCTGGCTGGCGCGTTCTGGAAAAATATGCAGTCGCTGCCGGCGGAGGTACGAACCATCGCATGGGTCTGTATGATGGGGTTCTGATTAAAGACAATCATCTAGCGGGCTGGGCATCTCGCGCTTCTCAACCGACCATTGCCGCTGCGATTCAGCAGGCACGCGAATCAGTCAATGGTCAGAAACCGATAGAGGTTGAAGTGGACACGCTGGATCAACTGGCGGATGCGTTACAGGCAAAACCCGAGATCGTGCTGCTCGATAACATGACACCAGAGATCATCAAACAGGCGATTGAGTTACGGAACGCTAATTCGCCGACAACGCTGCTGGAAGCATCCGGAGGCATTACGCTTGAGAGTCTCCGCAGTGTGGCAGAAACCGGTGTCGAACGCATCAGTGTGGGAGCGCTCACACATTCTGTGATTTCACTGGATTTGGGATTCGACTGGAAACGCCGTACTTGATGAAAACTCCTGCGATTCCAGATTACCTTTCAATACGATTAGATCTTCACCCATGAAAAACCCGGTTGCCAACGACACTGCTCTCGCTCCTCTTGAGGACCGCCCATTGTATGTGCGTGGCGCGATTGTCTGGCTGCTGCTGTTTTTTATCGCCTTCATCAGTTTCACCCTTCCTAACAGCAATCCGGCAACCAGCCGCTGGGATGTATTTACTTATCTTCCCGTCCTGCTGATTGATCTGGTTGACCCTCTGCCCGTTGAAAATGCCCCTCCCTCAGGTTGGGCCTTTTTTCCGCAGCGGTTACCTTTGATGGGAATTGCTTTGACCGTCCTCGCTGGCGCCTGGGGACTGGGTATCCTGCTGACCCGACTCATCAAAGTTCCGCCGAATCCTTTCACTGCAGAGCGTACCGTATTTGCATATGGAGTTGGGATCTCTACGGTTTCCCTGCTGACACTGGGAGGCGGACTGCTGGGAATCCTTTCACAAGGACTCTGTTACCTGACGTTAATTCTCTCAGCCCTGATCGGCTTCCTGTCTGCAGTTCAGGAATCAAAACAGAAAACGGGAACCCTGATTCCATTCCAGCTCAAGCTGCCGGAAGCCTTTGGGTATGAGGAATTGTTTCGGATGATCTGCATCCTGCTCATGTCACCGTTTGTTTTGAGCATGTTACTGGGTTCGATGCTGCCTTCGACCGATTACGATGTACTGGAATATCATTTTGGTGGCCCGAAAGAATACTATCAGCAGGGATATATTGGTTTTCTGCCTCACAATATTTATACAAGTTTCCCCTTCCTGACTGAGATGTTGACGCTGCTGGCGATGACATTAAAAGCAGACTGGTTCTCGGGTGCGCAGGCCGGCAAACTGATTCTGATGACGTTTTCCCTGTTCTCCGCATTGGCCGTGTTTACGACTGCCCGTCGCTGGTTCGGTGCGCATGCAGGCTGGCTGGCGGTGACGATCCTGTTGACAACTCCCTGGACGTATCGGATTTCGATAATTGCCTATACCGAAGGTGCACTCTCTTTTTATCTGATCGCCAGTCTGTTGAGCCTGATACTTGCGATTGAAGCATTGATCAAATGGTCGCAACCTGAATCACCGGATGACGCAAACTCCTCTGTACTCAAGACGGCTCCCCCCTCCTCTCTGTGGGCGTTTACCTGTCTGACCGGTTTCCTGTCCGGCTCGGCAATGGCCTGCAAGTATCCGGGAGTGCTTTCCGTTGTCATTCCCCTGGGCATGACACTGCTGGGTTTCAGCTGGGTTCTGTTAAAACAGGAGCAAAAACTGCGAAAGACCGTCACGCTCAAGCTGGCCGTCCTGTTCTCAGCCGGAACGCTGCTCGCCATTGGACCGTGGCTGTTGAAAAACCTGGTGGAGACGGGAAACCCGGTCTACCCGTTACTCTATTCTGTATTTGGCGGAACCGACCTGAGTGAAACACTCAACCAGAAATGGAAAGGCGGGCATAGTCCCAAAGATCACAATCCCGTTGATCTGGTGGTGAAACTGATTGATGTCACATTCAAAAGCGACTGGTTAAGTCCGCTGCTTTTCAGCCTGGCACCACTGGCATTCCTGAAAACCCAGCATCGTCGTCTGATTTTCTGGCTCTGGATTTATGTCGGATTTCTGTTTCTTTCCTGGTGGGTATTTACGCATCGGATCGACCGCTTCTGGATTCCCATGATCCCAGTGGTCGCCGTCCTGGCGGGAATCGGAGCGACCTGGTGTTCCCGTACGATCTGGAAAGTCAGTCTGTCGGCGGCCATTCTGCTGGCAGTCCTGTTCAACCTGGGAATCACGACCAGCGGTCTGAGTGGATACAACGCTTATCTGGACGACATGCGTCATGCAGAAAAGTTTGCGATCGAGATGACTGGACCGGAAATTCTGCTGTTGAATCAGATGAAGTTAAAACCGGATCAGGTTGTGCTCTCGGTTGGCGACGCCGAACTGTTTTATGCAGAGTTCCCGGTCGTGTATAGCACTGTCTTTGACGAAGATATCTTCAAGCTGTGGACTGCGGAAATCAAATCAGACACGCCGGACAAAGCACTGAAAATGAAACCGGCCAGTGAAATCGAAGCGAAATTCAAAACAGAGCACATTGCCTATGTGTATGTGAACTGGGCAGAAATATTAAGATACCGACTCCCGGGCTCTTATGGATACTCCGATTACGTCACTCCTGCCCGCTTTAAAAAGCTGGTCCAGGAAGGCGTTCTCAAACAGCCTTTGCCAAACCGGTTCAGTTTCCGCAATCTCGATACATTCAGTAAACGAGACTTGAAGGTTCTGCTGGAATGGGCACCGGAACTGGTCGTAGAGCGCGAAGGTGAGCGCTATTTCATCACAGCTCAGATTTTTCCGGTCGCCACTTCACCTTGAAGTTTCAAGCAGGCCGCTCAACCCACGGGGGGTACAAAGTCGTTTATTTCACGACGTGCAGCACGAAGATCCCGGGCAAAATCAGGAATGATGATATCGCTGTCATCCAGATTCTGATACCCGCGTGGTTTGCTCTCCAGGAGACAAAACCGTTCAAATTCATCGATGTGAATCGATTCGCAATTGATGGCTTCCGCCAGTTTTTCATCTGCCATATTCATAATCAAATCCCCCTCCTGTACAGACTGCGAGGCTGACTGCCCCACAAATCGCATCACGTATTTTATCTAACTGGAGAGCAAAAACCTAGAAAAATCTGACGAGACACTTCCACTTTCGTGTCTAAAATGTCACAAAGCCATGATACCAAAGTACATATATCAACGTTCACAATCAATTATCCTGTTTATATCGGGCGAACCTTTACTGATTCTGAACCGTCCAACTGGGGGGCATTGACCATCGACGCCGGGAATTCAATAATGGGTCTCTGCTACATTTTATCGAACCTACATTAGTATATCTGAGCCAATTATGAGTACGAGTTTATCAAATGTGCCTGACGCATCAGGTCGTTTTGGAGAATTTGGTCGACGTTTTGTCCCTGAAACCCTGATGCACGCTCTCGAAGAGCTGACGCAGGAATACGAGAAAGCGAAACAGGACCCTTCGTTCCAGGCAGAACTGGACGACCTGCTCAAAAACTACGTCGGACGGCCCAACCCGCTGTACTTCGCGGAACGACTGACCGAATTCTGTGGGGGCGGGAAAATCTTCTTTAAACGGGAAGACCTGAATCATACCGGCGCCCACAAAATTAATAACACCATCGGCCAGGCGTTGCTGACAATGCGGATGGGAAAAAAACGGGTGATTGCCGAAACGGGAGCCGGTCAGCACGGCGTTGCTTCCGCTGTTGCCTGTGCCCGCTTTGGACTCGAGTGTATTGTCTATATGGGAGAAGAAGATATCCGCCGTCAGAAGCTGAATGTCTTCAACATGAAAATGATGGGAGCAGAAGTTCGCGCCGTCACCAGTGGATCGCGCACACTCCGAGACGCCGTCAATGAAGCGATGCGCGACTGGATGTCGAGCGTGGAAACCACTCATTACATCATCGGCTCCGTGATTGGACCGCATCCCTTCCCGATGATGGTCCGGGATTTTCAGTCCGTCATTGGAAAAGAATCACGGGCACAGTGTCTCGAACAGACGGGTCGCCTGCCCGATCATGTTATTGCCTGTGTCGGCGGAGGTTCCAACTCCGCAGGCATGTTCTACCCCTTCATCGACGATGAATCCGTCAAGCTGACAGGAGTGGAAGCTGGAGGCAGAGGTCCCGAACCGGGCGAACATGCCAGCACACTCAGCTATGGTGCCAAAGGTGTACTGCATGGCAGTTTTGGTTACGTTTTGCAGGACGATGACGGCCAGACGATGGACGTGCATTCCATTTCTGCAGGTCTGGATTATCCCGGAGTTGGTCCTGAGCACAGCTACTGGAAAGACTCGGGACGCGTCAACTATACCGCCATCACCGATGATGAGGCCCTGGAAGGCTTCCAGACCATGGCGAAACTGGAAGGGATTATTCCCGCGATTGAATCTTCACACGCCATTGCCCATGCGATTAAAGCGGCCCGGGAAGCTGGTCCCGATGAAACGATTGTCGTCTGCTTATCCGGGCGCGGCGATAAGGATGTGAATGAAGTGGCCCGCCTGTTAGGACGGGAAATCTAATCTCACTGTTCCATTTGTCCCCTGCATCTGTCTCCTGATCATTTACATAAAGTAGTACCGCGAATCGTGACAACATCCATCTCTGAAAAATTTGCCCAGGTCAAATCTGAAAATCGTATGGCATTCATGCCTTTTATCACCGCCGGTGACCCTGACCTGGAAACCACCGCAGATGTCCTTAAAGAACTGGCGGCGCAAGGCGTCGATCTGGTTGAAGTCGGTTTTCCTTACAGTGACCCGATCGCCGATGGTCCTGTCATTCAGGCATCTTATACGCGTGCACTCAACAACAAATTTCACGTTCACGATCTGTTTGAAACTTTGAAATCACTTTCTGCTGACGAAACGGTTCAGCTTCCACCTCTGGTTGCCATGGTTTCGTATGCCATCATCTTTCGCTATGGCGCAGAAAAGTTTTTGCAGGAAGCAGCAGGAGCCGGCTTCTCGGGTCTGATCGTACCGGACCTCCCCGGCGATGAAGCATCCGATTTCGCAGAGCAGGTCAAGTCCAGTAACCTGGATCTGGTGCAACTGGTCTCCCCGCTGACTCCGGAAGGTCGAACCAGACGCATCGTGCAGACGGCCAGCGGATTTATCTATTGTATTTCAGTCGCGGGAACAACCGGCGTTCGCGATGAACTGCCGCCTGAACTGACAGCTCACCTCGAATCATTACGGGAATTGACAGACCTGCCTTTAGCGGTGGGCTTTGGAATCAGTAATCCGGAGCACGTCAATACGCTCCGCGGAAAAGCGGATGGATTTATTATCGGCTCTGCGATTGTGAAGCAGTTCGCCGCATTCTCTGATGAAAATCAGAAGCGAGAAGACGTCATTGCCCGTATTGGTGAGTATGCAGGTCAGATGGCGGCAGCAACCCGGGGCTGATCTTTACGGTTTCTTTCTGGCTCCGGGGTTTTTGCGCACAAATGGGTAGAACCAGACTCCGTAAGGCAGGTATTCAGGAACGATCAGTTTTTTTAATCGCTTCGGGTTTGCCAGCTTCCAGCCATACTTTCCTGCAAGCAGTTCAGCGGGCACACCGGCTGCGGAAGCATGTTTTTCCGTCGCCGGGAATGAATCAACTATTTCGACTGTACCGATCAGAACGCCGGTTGGAAGCGTATCCACGTCGATATCAGCTTTCAACGCTGCTTTTTCCGCATGGGGTGTGGTCGCCAGTTTTTTGGAGGCGTAAACATAAATCGTCCCTCGAATCTGTGTCTGGCTGGAGCGAATTTCAATCGTCTTTTCGCCACGCAGAATCAGTTCTGCCCAGGGTTGCCGGATACCCAGAGCGGGCAGACTGTGATCGGGGTGTGAAATCGGTTTCGTCATCGAATCGCTATACTTCAAAAGATTCATGATACTGGGGAATGATTGGGTCCTCATCACACTGGTCCCGGATCAACGCTGCCAGGGCAGTCGCCGACTCCGGTTCGCCATGCACCAGAAAGACCTGCCCGATGTTGCCGCGCTTTGCCGATTCCTCATACCACCATTTAAAATCCTCGACATCGGCGTGCCCGGACAGACCGCTTAACTGAACCACCTTCGCTTTGACCTCGTAATAACGATCAAAAATCCTGACCTTCGGATCTTTATTCTGCAGACGCCGACCTAAGGTATTGGCGGCCTGGTAGCCCATGAGCACCACCGTATTTTCCGGATCGGAAATTCCATTTTTCAGATGATGGCGCACGCGACCATTTTCACACATCCCGCTTCCGGCAATGACGACGAATGCCCCTTTGCGTTTATTGAGCGCAATACTTTCCTCTCGCGAGGAAACATAATCCAGCAGAGAAAATCCGAAAGGATCCCGGTCGGTGGAGATCACTGATTGCACTTCATTGTCCATATCATGCAGATGCGCACGAAAGACGGAAACCAGCCGTGTTGACAGAGGGCTGTCTACAAAAATGGGAATATGCGGAAGTCGTTTTTCATTATAGAGGTCATTCAGATAATAGATGATCTGCTGAGTACGCCCGAGACTGAACGCCGGAATGATCACGCGCCCTTCCAGTCGGTAGGCTTCATCCAGAATCTGTGCCAGTTCCTCTTTAACATCCGATGCCTTTTCGTGAACCCGATTCCCATAGGTACTCTCTGAAATCAGTACCTCACAACCTGCGATCAGTTCCGGATCTCTGAGTAAAGGCAAATCGCGTCGCCCCAGATCGCCGGTAAAGACCAGATGCCGCCACTCGCGCTGATCTTTGATCTTCATCTCGATGATCGCCGATCCCAGAATATGACCGGCATCCAGAAAACGGACCTTGAGGTCATCGCCTAGCTCGTGCCATTCCTGATACTCCAGACGTTCGAATTGTTTCGCCACTCCCGTAACATCATCTTCGGAATACAGGGGTTCAATCGGCGGGTGCTTGTCTGTCAGCTTTCGCGCGAGATAACGTGCATCTTCTTCCTGAATCCGTGCGCTGTCTTTCAACATGATCTCAGCAATATCTGCAGTCGCCGAGGTGCAGAAGATCGGCCCTCGAAATCCTTTATTGTAGAGTCGTGGCAGATTCCCGCAATGATCCATATGACCATGCGATAGAAACACCGCGTCCAGTGATTCCGGGGGATAAGCAAAGTGACTGTTTTTCAGATACGATTCTTCCCGGTGTCCCTGGAATAGTCCACAATCCAGCAAAATGCGGCGGGAGTCGGTTTCGATTAAATGCTGGCTGCCCGTGACTTCTCCAGCAGCTCCCAGAAACGTAATTTTCATCGATTGGCTTCATTTCCAGATCAGTTAACAGGATCGACATTAGATTTCCAAATCTATCTTCTGATTCAGACCACAATCTCCTGTTCATTCTGAGTTGCTGTCCCGGTCCGTTCAGAGATGCTGTAGGAATCCTGATGGCGGCCTGTGTAAGCGACAATCAGTTCTGCCAGCAATCCCAGGCTGATGGCCTGACCACCCAGAAAGGTTGCTGCAATCGAATAAGCTAACAGAGGTCGACTCCCAATCGGTCCGAAACCCATACCGAACAGGTTCGTCAGAATCCAGATCAGCCCCAGATACCCCAGGCCCAGAAATCCGATTGAAAGAAAGCCCAGACCAATGGCTCCCAGCATGTGCTGAGGACGTTGTCCGTAACCTGTCAAAAAACGGACGGTTAACAGATCCAGAAACCCTCTAAGAAATCGACGGACGCCGTACTTCGAATGACCGTGCTGTCGCTCGCGATGATGGACCGGAATTTCAGTGACTCTAAAACCACGGGCGTCTGCCAGTACGGGAATGAACCGATGCAGTTCTCCATAGATCCGAATTTCTGCGGCTACTTCTTTTCGAAATAATTTGAAGCCGCAATTGTGATCGTGCAGCTGTAGTCCGGTCAGTTTGGCAATCATCCAGTTAAAGACTTTGCTTGGGTAGACTTTATGCCAGGGATCAAGACGGCGTTCTTTCCAGCCATTGACGACATCATAACCTTCATTGAGTTTCTCCAGAAACCGGGGAATCTCTTTCGGGTTATCCTGCAGGTCGGCATCCATCATCATAATCACCGAACCGCGAGCGGCTCGCATACCAGCCGTCAGTGCGGCTGCTTTGGCAAAATTGCGACGAAAGCGAATCCCCGAAACCCGGTCATCTTTTGCAGCCATGCCTGAAATAATTTCCCAGGATCGGTCGGTCGAACCGTCGTCGATAAAAATTACTTCCAGATCGATGTTATGCTGCTGGCTCGTGTCACAGATTTCCTGATAGAGCTGTGGCAGACTTTCGGATTCATTCAACACCGGGATCATGATAGAGAGCACAACACACACCTTTCGCTCATATTATAAATCTATTCAGTTTTATCTGTATCGGCAGCCGACTGCTTCGAGACGGAATCACCGTCTGAAACAGCCTGAACTCCTAAACTATAGTATAAAACAAAGGCAGACAGTAATTCACTAGCAAATGAAACGATTCGTATCAATATCGCAGCAACAAAGGCATTCACATCACCGATTACCGCAGAACCGGCAAGAATTGCCGAGATTAACCCTTCCCGTACACCAAGTCCGGCGGGAGCAAACAGCGCCAGAAACCCCAAAGCGTACGCAGCCGACACGGCGGCTATCCAGCGAGGCCATTCTTGCCAGACCAGTCCCTGATCGCTGATCGAAGCCAGTGTCAGTCCGAGACTCAAACCATGCAGGCTCCAGCTGAGTAAAAACATCAATACACCAGCATAGAGCAGTCGCAGGGAAAAGTCCGGCTGTGGTGCTTCCGCTGTCGCTTCCACATTCGAGCGTGTGAATTTCTTTGAGAACAGATTCAACAACCGCGCCACCAGGGGGAGTGACACAAAGAGTACAATCAGGATGAGAGTGGGAACCACGAAAGGGTGTGACTGAATATATTGAACCCACGCGGGCCACTCATCCAGTTGGCTGGCGTCGATCACAAACGGAATTAATGCCAGAAACAGAACCAGTCCCACTCCCATCACCGCCAGTGTTTCATAGGCGGCTGTCACTGCTGCGACCGAAACACGAACACCAGATTCTTTGAGCAACGTGGCACGAATCAAGAGAACAGTGACTTTACCGGGAATGTACTTTCCCAGGTGACCACAATAATAAGCACGCGCTGTTGGCCAGAAACCGACTGTTTCCCCGGAAGCCAGCATCAGCTTCTGCCAGAACCAGACGGAAGGCAACCAGGCAATGAAGTAGCAGATACCAGACAAAATCAGCCAGCCGGGGCTGATCTGAATGTCGGAGATTGCTTCCTGCTGCTGTTCGTAGAGTTGTGCTCCCTGCTTCCAGACAAAGTAGAGCACCAGCGCCAGCAGTCCCCATTTCGTTAACTTCCAGGCGAGAGCGGAGCCAGTCGTTTTTGCAGGTACGGCTGAGTTGTCAGACATGAAAGATCAGACTTTGAGAGAAAGCGTAACAGAAGAAAAATCGCAAAACCGGCTAGCTGGCGGGCTGACTTTCCTCACTGTTTTTCAAAAACAACTTCTTCACCGAATCACGCAGCAACACCACAATCGTGGCAATTCCCAACATGGTGCCAAACGGGAACATCGGACATTCACAGATAGCAACGATCATACAGAACCGGTAGTTTTCGTAACGTGCCAGCGACTGCCCCGCCAGAATGATACAGAATAAAATTGCAATTCCAATTAAAAGCAGCACCACACCAAACCCGATCATCAGAGATGCTTCCAGTTCCGTACGCGACTGTTCCAGAAAATCTCTGGCAGCATCCGAGACGACCTTGATCGCCCAGTAAAAAATCACGGTCCCAAATACGCTCAGAATACCAAAAAGAATCTGTAATTTGGAAAGCAACTGCAGATGTCGCTGATCACGGTCCATACGAAGCGTCCATTTCATTCAGACGGGTACAATAAATATTTGAAACGGTAATAGTGGAAGTTCAACTTCCACCCATAATTATGGCACTGTTTCTGCCTGAGGTACAGGAATCGGCTGTGGTTTTCCGGACTCGCGAAAGGCACCCGTCTCCAGAAATCGCAGCGTATGTGCAATCGTCTCCGGATCGTTCATCATAAATGAATGCAGAACGGGCAGCATGATAAAGTCAGCTGCTCCCGGCAGGCGCGTACTGCTGACTGCGACGGTCCCGTCATCATCTCCTCGAATCAGCGGATTATATCCCTTAAGAGTGTTTCGTCCCCCGGCGACGACGCCAAATTCAAAAGGGGGGGTCGGGAGATTGCCGATAAAATCGCTGTTGGCTTCTGTAACCAGTTGCTGACCAGCAGGACCAAAAATGGCTTTGAACAGTAAATTGGAACGGAAGCGATCTGCCATATCCGCTCCCCGGTTGGGTACTCCCAGCATGACCATTCGTTTCACGCGCGGATCGACTTCATCCTGTTGCGAGAGCCACGATCGTACAACCAGCCCTCCCATACTGTGCACCACCAGGTCGATCTCTTCGATTCCCTCCAGTGATTGAATAACCTTTCCCAGATAGCTCGCATTTTCGGGAATCGTCCGCTGTGTACTCGGATAATCGAAGGGGACCACCAGCCAGCCTTTCTCCTGACAGGTCTTCTGCATTTTTACAAACGATTTGGAAGAACGGATGATGCCATGGATCAGAATGACCGCTTTCCCCTGCATGGGGGGGATCTCTTCTGCTTCTCTAATCTCTTGCAGGCGCTGCTGACAATCGGCCAATCCTCCACTGGCATGCCTCTGATCTTTGGGATCCAGCAGGCGATAATGCTTGCTGATGACATGCTGCTGAATCTTCCAGCCCTGAAAGAACTGTACATCACCCCAGAACTGGCGCCCACCCATGGTCTTCATTACTAATTCCTTCGCAGAGTTTAATTCGTTTGTTTTCTTAGCGACAGACGGGGAAACCTCTTCAGCCCGACTGAAAGACGAAAGAAAGACCAATAGCACCAGTCCGGTCCAGATGGAGAAAAGATGCCTCATATCCTCTGCTCTCCGGTACTAACTTTCCTGTAAAAAAGGTAAACTGTTTTCAGGCATTGTATCGATTTCCCGAATCCATAAGAATGCCTTTTAAATCAGCGTCTGTTTTTTTTATGATGACCTGCCTGATCAACGGCAGTACTGATTTCCGTATCAATAACCCCTCAATTATGCATATTATCAATTCCCCCGGGAAGGACAGTTTCAAAAATGGATCAGCAATCGAGTTTAGCAGATAATCCCCTTCTGGTTTTAGAGGGGCTTCCCCGTTTCGATCGTATTGAGCCTCAGCATATTCAACCTGCAGTCAAAGCACTACTGGAGCAGTCAGAAGCGGGTCTGAAAAAAATTGAAGCCGAAGCGCAACCCACCTGGGAAGGCTTAATGCAGCCTCTGGAAGAACTGGATTATCCGTGGGAACGATCCTGGGGTTCAGTGGGACATCTGCTGGGGGTGAAAAATACTCCTGAAATCCGGGAAGCCTACGAAAGCGTTCTGCCGGATATCGTGGCCTTCTCATTAAGCGCCAGACAGAGCAAACCCATCTACGAAGCATTGGTCACTTTGCGCGACAGTGAAAACTGGAATACGCTCAATGATGCACAAAAACGAATTATCGAAAAACGGATTCTGTCCGCAGAGCTGGCAGGGATTGGGCTCTCCGGCGAACAACTGGTCCGGTTCAATGAAATTGCCAGAGAACTTTCGAGCCTGTCTACAAAATTTGCCAACAATGTACTGGATGCAACCAAAGCCTTCACACTGGTGATTACGAATGCCGATGATGTAGCCGGCTTCCCCGACAGTCTCAAGCAGTTGACGGCACAATCTTATAACAGCTGGGATAACAAAACACCTGATGTCGAAGCGACCCCCGAAGCGGGTCCCTGGCGCATCAGCCTGGACTTTCCCTGCTTCGGCCCGTTCATGCAACACTGTCGTAATCGTGAATTAAGGGAAAAAGTATATCGTGCTTTTATCACGCGTGCTTCAGAAGGTGACATCAATAACGAACCATTGATTCCAGAGATTCTCAAGTTGCGTAAAGAGAAAGCGCAACTGCTGGGATATGCCAACTTCGCCGAAGTCAGTCTGGCAGAAAAGATGGCCCCCAGCATCGATGCCGTGCTTGAGATGGAAGAGCGCCTGCGAACCGCCTCCTTTGATAACGGCCAGCAGGATCTGAAAGATCTGCAGGAATTCGCTGCTGCACAAGGTGAAACGGAACCCATTATTCAATGGGACTTCGCTTTCTGGTCAGAACGTCTGCGCGAACAGCGATTCAGTTATACCGATGAAGAACTGCGACCTTACTTTTCACTGGAAAAAGTACTGGATGGCCTGTTTCATCTGGTCAATCGCATCTTTGGCATTACGGTGACCCAGGTCACGGAAGACATTCCCGTCTGGAATAAGGATGTCCGTTACTTCAACATCGCGAATGAATCTGGCGAAACGATTGCCGGTTTTTATCTCGATCCTTATGCCCGCCCTGCTGACAAACGGGGAGGTGCCTGGATGGACGACTGTCTGGGCCGCAAAATTGTGAACGGAAAAGTACAACTTCCGGTCGCACACCTGGTCTGCAATTCGACGCCGCCTGTGGGTTCCAAACCATCCCTGATGACCTTTCGAGAAGTGGAAACCCTGTTCCATGAATTCGGGCATGGTCTGCAGCATATGCTGACAACGATCAACGAAGCCGACGCGGCAGGCATCAATGGAGTGGAATGGGATGCCGTCGAACTTGCCAGTCAATTCATGGAAAACTGGTGCTATCACAAACCGACTCTGCTGGGCATGGCCAAACACTTCGAAACCGGTGAAACACTGCCCGATGAGCTCTTTGAAAAAATCAAAGCGGCTCGTAATTTTCAGGCGGGTACTCAAATGCTGCGTCAGATTCAGTTTGGCGTCGTCGATTTGAAACTGCACAGCGAATTCGATCCCGAGGGGAGTCAATCCGTTTTCGACGTACAGCGCGAAATCAGTCAAAGCACGTCGGTCCTGCCCATGCTGCCCGAAGATCGGTTTTTATGCTCGTTCCAGCATATCTTTGCGGGTGGTTATGCGGCTGGTTACTTCAGCTACAAATGGGCCGAAGTTCTCAGTGCAGACGCGTTCAGCGCATTTGAAGAAGCAGGGCTCGACGATGAGCAGGCCGTGGAAGAGACCGGACGTCGATTTCGGGACACAATCCTGGCGATGGGAGGCAGTCGTCACCCCATGGATCTGTTCAAAGAATTCCGCGGCCGGGAACCGAGCCCTGAACCGCTTCTACGGCACTCCGGACTGCTGTAAAGGAGGGAAACTCTGCAGGGATGGGGACAGATTTCGAACACTTGTCTAGTAAAAAACCGGTCCCTGCGGCGAAGGGAGGCTACCCGCTAAAATGCTTGCAGGAAATAAGTTCGAGTGATATGATCCGGCGACTTCAGCTGTATCATTTCCCTGCATTTAAAAACTAAACAAGGACGGTAATTTAGATGGCAAATCAGCTTGAGCAGGCGATCAAAGACAAAACGGCAACCATTGGAATTATTGGCTTAGGCTATGTCGGGCTCCCTCTGATTGACGCTTTTGTAAACAGCGGTTTCAAAACCATGGGTTTTGATGTCGATCAATTCAAGGTGGATCAGCTGCAGGCTGGTAAAAGCTATATTCAGCATATCCCCTCCAAAACAGTCGCCAACTGGCTGGAGAAAAAACAGTTCGAAGCAACCGCGGAAGCCTCCCGGATGAAAGAGGCAGATGCCCTGCTGATCTGCGTCCCCACACCGCTGACAACGAGCCGCGACCCGGACCTGACGTATGTGGAGAAAACCACAGAGGCAATCGCTGCCAGCCTGCGTCCCGGACAGCTGGTCGTACTCGAAAGTACCACTTACCCGACAACGACGCGGGATGTAATGCTGCCAATTTTAGATGCGACGGGGCTCAAAGTCGGTGAAGACTACTTTCTTGCTTACAGCCCGGAACGGGAAGATCCTGGTAATCCGGATTTCTCTGCAGCCGGCATTCCCAAAGTGGTGGGCGGGATTGATGAGAACAGTCTGCGTATTGCCGCCGCGTTATACGAACATGCGGTCGTCAATGTCATTCAGGTTTCCTCGGTGGAAATTGCCGAAGCCTGTAAGATTCTGGAAAACACCTATCGTGCCGTGAATATTGCGATGGTCAATGAACTCAAAACGTTATTTGACCGCATGAACATTGATGTCTGGGAAGTGATTGACGCCGCGAAGACGAAGCCTTTTGGTTTTCAGGCCTTTTATCCGGGACCTGGTCTGGGTGGTCACTGTATCCCCATTGACCCGTTTTACCTGAGCTGGCTGGCACGCAAAGAAGGACAGACAACCCGATTCATCGAACTGGCCGGGGAAGTTAATACCCGTATGCCACGCTATGTGATTGACAGACTGTCCGAATTTCTCAATCAGTTTTCCAAACCACTCAAAGGCAGCAAAATCTGCATGCTGGGGGTGGCGTATAAAAAAGATGTCGATGACCCGCGTGAAAGTCCTTCCTTCCATCTGCTGGATCTGCTGCTGGAACGTGGCGTTAATTTTACTTACAACGATCCGCATATTCCGAAACTTCCCAAGATGCGACATCACAATGTCCCTGCCATGGAAAGCCAGGAATTAACGCCCGAATATCTGGCGGAGCAAGATTGCGTGCTGATTGCCACCGATCATACGGCTTACGATTATGACTTCATCGTCAAACACAGTAAGATGATCCTGGATACACGCAATGCGACCAAAAATGTCACTTCCGGTCGTGAAAAAATCTTCAAGGCATAACAGCTTTAACTCAATTGAGCACACAGCCCGGCTTCCTGAAACCGGGCTGTTTTTATTGATCAACTGTGACTATTGCGCACTGTTTACGATTTCCTGAAACGCCTGTTGTGCTTCCTGAAACTGCTCGGGATTCAATACGGGCTTCAGATCAGCAGTGGTATAATCCTGCGACAGTTCCACCCAGGAGTGACAACCGGCAAAACGCGATTCCTGTTCCACTTCGACAGGCTGCTCCCGTCGAAAGACGCGAACCAGTAACACAAACAGTCCCGGATTTTTGTATTCAAACCGCTGCTGGATCGTCTCTGCATTCAATACCTGCAGCGATTGCAGACGCGGGAGCAATGCTGGATCTTTGAGTTCCAGCACAGCTTCGACGACAGAATAGAGTGACAGATTCAACTTCCCGGATTCCGGCTCCTGCGACAAAGGCTGATTCAGCAGACTGCATTTCGCAGGTTGCAGTTGTTCTGCCCCCTGATGAAATCGCGTGGGGAACATCCAGAACTCGCTGTGTTCAACGCGAAAGCCGGCTTCCCCTTCGTGAATGCCTCCTTTACGAACAATCACCGATTGAGTTCCCTGCTCCAACGCAGCGCAGACAGCTCCCCACTCTTTAAATGCGATTCGATTCTGTGACTGCATTACCCTGCCCGTTCACACCTTAAAAACGGAATTACTTCTTCGAGCGCGGATTCTGCATCCAGTACAGATAACCATCTTCTGCACCGACAATCAGGTCTCGCACACCGTCCTGATCCCAGTCGACCGTACAGGGGCTGCTGGTATGTCCGGCCAGTTTTCGAGAACTGAGCGGCCCCATGTTTTTGAGTACGGTTTTTCCGTCGACGGTTTTCTCGTTACGGTAAAAATCGGCGTTCATACTGTTGACCAGCAGGTCGAGCCGTCCATCACCGTCCCAGTCGACAATATGCAGTTTATAGCGTCCACTGCCGCCGGCCCGTTTGGGATTGAGTTGAATCGGCTTCAGAGCTTCATCAACGAAGATCCGTTTACCGGGCAGTAACTTCAAATCCTGCCCCGATCCCGTGCGTTCGAAAAATGCGAGATAACCTTCGTGGTCCAGCATCACCAGATCCATCAGACCATCCTGATTATAATCAACGGCGACAGGCGTGGTTCGCCACTGCGTCACCAGTTGATTACCGCGAGGATTCCACCAGTTCCATTGCGGCTTGGGAACATCACCATTCCATTCCACCTGAATTGTCTGCGCTGAAGCCAGTTCCGGTTTGGTTCTTGTGCCGATATTCTGGTACCAGAGAATTTCTCCCCAGATGGAATTCACCAGTAAATCGGGCAAACCATCCTGATTCCAGTCTGCGACCGTCTGTGTCGTGTATCCCCACTTCGCTTCCGCGGGGCCCTGAATGGAACCATTGGGGCCCGCCTGAATCCGGATGGGTCGTCCTCCCGCTTCCAGATAAACGGGGGCCGCCAGTTTGGGATTTTGAGGATCTCCATCCAGATTTTCGATCAGCCCGATGTAGCCGGCTGTGTTACCGACGATCAGATCTTCATCTCCATCACCATCCCAGTCATACGCATAGGGAGTCGCGAGTGCTCCAAATTTGACTCCGGCAGCTTTCTGACGGAAGTAACGAGGGGGTAGAAACTGAGGTAAGCCCCCCAGAAGTTCTCCCGTATTTTCCATGAAGGCCACCCGACCATCTTCGTCACCAATCACCAGATCAGTATCGCCATCCTGATCCCAGTCAATTGCAGTGGGAACGATCATCTGCAGATCCATCTGCAATGGCCGACCGTTGTAATGCAATCGTCGGCCTGTCACATAACGAGGTTTCGTGCGGGAACCGGTATTCTCAAAATACGTCAGTTGATCCAGAAACTCACCACAGATCAGATCCAGATCGCCGTCATGGTCAAAGTCTGCAAAGCTGGGAGAAGGCCAGCCGAAAACTTCGAGTGGCTGATCGCCGACTTTAATCTTCTCCGGCTTCTCGTACTCCGGCTTTTGATCCGTGCCTGCATTGTTCAGAACATATACGAATCCACGCAGTGGACCATTCGTCCATTGGCCTTCTGAGTTATACGCATCATCCCAGCCGTAATCTCCCCAGTCTCCAACGGCAACGACCAGATCCTGATCGCCGTCACCATCGTAATCAACATAGTACCATTGGTTCGCACGCACTTTCTTTCCGTGTACATTGCGATCCACAGGCAGCTTGCTCAGTTTGTCAAAGCCCTGCTTTTTGAAATTGACCGCTTCCTGTCCCGACACCAGCACACGGGGAACCCCATTCACGTAGGACAGACAGGTATTATGATAACCTTTCCCCAGACGGACTCCCGGTTCAAAGACCGGCATTTTATTTTTGCCGTTGGATCGATTTTCGAAATAGTAAGTTCCATTGGAAGGCTTATCCGGACAGGAGACCAGCAGGTCCATATCACCATCACCATCAAAATCCATCGGTAGTGGCCAGGCCCATAAGCCCACTCCCAGATCAACTTCGAGACCTGGATTGTGATAGGTCAACTGTTCCAGTTCTGCTGCGTCTGCTGCAGAAAATAACAAAAATACTGAAAATAAAGAGACAAAGAATTGAATGCGAGGCTGAGCGACCATAATGGAATTTCCCAAATCGGATTGAGTAGTATCGTTCAATTTGTACTGACGTGCTATAATCCCACGGCTTATAGTGTACCTCTATTTAACTCGAATCTACTGGAAGAATCCAGTCGTTCCATTCCGTACAAAATCAATAAGTTGAAATATAATGAACTGGTTATTGTTATTTCGCCTGCTGGGGCTCGTGGGCATGCTGGTAGGTGCATCCATGGTCTTCAGCCTCCCCTGGGCTTTTCCCGTTTTTGGTGAAGCAACGGAATTCGAAGCAGCTGGATTCTGGGGCATCTGCGGCGCAATCGCCTGCAGCATGGGTTCCGGTTCCCTGTTCTACCTGATCGGCCGAAAAGAGCATGGCACAATCCTGCGGAAAGAGGCGCTGGCTATCGTGGGCCTGAGCTGGATTTATTCCGGGATTCTGGGCTGTCTCCCTTTTCTGTTTTCAGGATCAATGGTCGCGCCGAATGTTCCGATGACCATTCCTGACGCACTCTTCGAATCGATTTCCGGCTTCACAACGACTGGGGCCTCCGTGCTCCGCGAACTGGAAGACCCGGCGCTGGTCCCCCGCTCGGTTCTGTTCTGGCGCAGTTTTACTCACTGCCTGGGCGGGATGGGGATCATTGTGTTGTTCGTCGCCATTCTGAGACATCTTGGCGCGGGGGGAAAGGTACTCATGAAACGGGAAGTTCCCGGCCCCACCAGCGAAGCAGTCAGGCCGCGCGTGCGGGAGTCGGCGATTGTGATGTGGGTCATCTACGTGGCATTCACCCTGGTACTGGCGTTGATCCTGTGGCTGGAAGGGATGAGTGTGTTTGATGCGTTCTGTCACAGCTTTGGCTCGATGGCAACCGGAGGCTTCAGTACTCACAACGCCAGTGTCGGCTATTTCAACAGCTGGCTGATTGAATTTACGATCGCTGTTTTCATGGTCATCGCAGGCACAAACTTCTCACTTTACTTCCTCTCCCTGAAAAACCTGCGTTCGAACGATCACTCATGGAAACACTTCTTTGCCCCTCTGCGGAATGATATTGAATACCGTACGTATTTACTCATCCTGGCCGGGGCGACGATTTTTCTGACATACAATCTGTTGAGCAATCAGATTTACAACAACCTTCCCGAGGCCTTGCGTTACGCCGGGTTTCAGGCGGTGTCGATCATGACGACCACCGGATATGGAACAGGGGATTTCGACACCTGGAATGAATCATCCAAAATGCTGTTGCTGCTGCTGATGTTCGTCGGCGGATGCGCCGGTTCAACCGCTGGGGGCATTAAAGTCATCCGATTCGTTCTGTTTGCCAAAATCATCTGGCTGGAAATCGAAAAATCGTTTCGTCCGAACGTGGTCCGCCCCGTCCGGATTGGTACTACGAATATCGAACAGGGGATCCGCAATGATGTGACCGTTTATTTCAGCCTGGTTCTGATCATTTTCATTTTCAGCAGCCTGTTATTGACGGCGATTGAACCGAACACCGAATGGCGGTTGAATAAACCGGAAAAACTGATCGACTGTACCAGCGCCGTTGTTGCCACGCTCAATAACATCGGTCCAGGCGTCGGAGAACTGGGCCCCACCGAAAACTACGCCGACTTCACCCTCTCCGGCAAAGTCCTGTTAACGGTTTTGATGCTGCTGGGCCGACTGGAACTGTTTGCAATCCTCGTGCTGTTTGTCCCTTCCTTCTGGAAAAACTACTGACAAAAAAGAGCACAGCCCGTGACAGACTGCGCTCTAAAGAAGTGCGTTCGAACGGTATTCGATTACAGCTTTCCTGGCTTTTGCCCGGTTTTATATTTCTTGGGTCCTGTCCCGGAATTGTTCGGATTGTACTCACCAGCCAGATCGGTTTTTGCGCCGTCAGCCGGAATTTTATCTTCCATGCCCAGCGACCATAAGATTCCATTCAAAGCCAGTTTTCTGACATTGGGATCTTTAAAGTCAAACGGATGAGCGGTCGTTGTGAAGAAGACGCGACCTTTGGTTCCATCTTCCCCCGTATAAGTTTTCGTCCAGGCTACGGGATTGTCCAGCGGATATTTATCCAGGTTCCCTTTCATCTGGTGACCGGATTTGAGTGAGTGACCTGTCAGCAAAGGCTGACTGTCGCCAGCCAGCTGATGCCCTTCACTACCTCCGTCGACATGGTACAACCAGGAATACGCTTTGTAGGGTTTCACGCCTCGTAGAATCGGATGATCTTTGACATCATCGTTGATTGTGATTTCAGTGAGATATTCATGTCCGTCGCCGAAGTGACCGTGGTGTGTGATCCATTTCTGACCCACAAGCTCTGCGATTTTTTGATCATTCCATTCTTTATAAGGGCTTTGGGGATCATTGAATTTAAAGGCGTGCGTTGCTGTACGAAAACCGACGACCGGTTTTCCCGATTTGACGTACTTCAAAAAATGCTGAAACTGTTCGGGAGGCAGATCGCGAAAACGGGTAAACAGGACCATCAGATCTGCATCATCCAACGCTTCCAGACCACTGATCGACTTCTGATTTCCCGGAGAGATATTTCCGTCTTCGTCCAGTGAATAGCAAACGGTCACGTCAAAACCGTAATCGCGTTTCAGAATTTTCGCCAGCATAGGCATCGATTCTTCTGACCGATATTCATCGTCCCCGGTTACAAACACAATATGCGGTTTATCAGCTGCCTGCGTTTCTACAGTATGTAACGAGCCCAGTAACAGGGCGAAAAAACCAATCAAGAGAAAAGAACACGATTTCATGAATACTCCTGCCAACGCTGAGGACTTTCAGTATGCGAAGCAGAACAACCAGCTTCGTTTCAGCTTCCATCGTAGCGAACCCGGTAACCTGAAATCAATTGTTGAACAGGAGAACTCTTGACCTTGGCTTTCAGATTCTGCATGCTGGAATCCTGTATTGTTTGTTCTTTTTCCCGTTCCCCACGGGAACTACTTTTCTTTTTGAGTCTCGAATTCCATGAAAACCTTTGCCCCCAGCGTTCAACTGACAGCTTTGCTGATCGTCCTGTTTCTCAACTCGCATTTATCGGCTGCACCGCCAAAGAATCTTCCTGCGGTTTCCGACCAGCATATTCATCAACGGGGCAGCTATCTGAACAGCAAACATAAATTCGAATCGACCAAAACCGGGCATGTCGCATTTCTGGGCGGCTCCATCACGGAAATGAATGGTTACCGCCCGATGGTCATGGAGTTTCTGGAAAAGACCTTTCCGGAAACCAAATTTCAATTCACCAACGCCGGTATCTCTTCAACGTGTTCCAATACGGGCGCTTTTCGCACGAAGCGTGATGTATTGAGCCAGGGACCCGTGGATCTGTTTTTTGTAGAATTCGCTGTGAACGACGACCAGGATGCCGGTCACTCCGCAGCGGCCGCCATTCGTGGGATGGAAGGAGTCATTGCCCAGATCCGCCGCCACAATCCGAATGCAGATATTGTGATGGTACACTTTGTCAATCCTTCCATGCTGGAGACCATTCAAAACCAGAAGAAACCGCTCTCCAGTTCCAGCCATGAACAGGTTGCCCGCCACTACCAGATCTCTACCGTCGACCTGGCCAGTGAAGTCGCCCGCTTGATTGACGCGAAACAACTGACCTGGGAACAGTTCGGAGGCACCCACCCTGCTCCCTTCGGAAATGCCATCTGCGCAGCCATGATTGAAAAACTGCTGACGAAAGCCTGGCAGGAATCGGGAGAATCCGCCAAGCATCCCGTCCCAGAGAAATCGCTCAATCCCCACAGTTTTATGAATGGGCACTTCATCGATATCAAAAATGCGAAAATCGAATCAGGCTGGAAGATCTCAGTTCCGAAATGGGATGACATTCCCGGCAGTAAGCGCAGCCGCTTCACCAGCATTCCCATGCTGACCGCAAATACTGCAGGAGCAGAACTGGAACTTGATTTTGAAGGAACTGCCCTGGGCGTATTCGTAGTCGCTGGTCCCGACGCTGGTATCCTGGAAGTGAGCATTGATGGCGGCCCGTTTCAACCATTCGACCTGTATCATCACTACAGCAAAGGCCTGCATTATCCGCGCTCTGTGGTCTTTAACAGTGAGTTAAAGCCGGGAAAACATCAGGCAAAGATTCGCGTCAGTGAAAAGACTTCCAGCAAAGGACACGCGGCACGGATCATGTCGTTCGAGGGAAACTGAACCCAACGGTTAAAAGAAATCGAGTCGGGCGTCGAACAGTTTCTGGCGGTCGCCTCGATTTTTGAAATCATCCAGCATGGCTTTCATATCGGGTCGCAGAAAATCATTGAACTTCCGCTGACCGTCGATCCTAACTTCCAGTCGTTTATCAAAATCGACCAGCTCCGGGTTGAGCCAGAGTGTATTGATCTTCCCGCCGGAACTGACATAAATCACATTGCCCAGCTTGATGCTGACTTTCAGGCTCACCGGGCGGGCGCGAATACGCTGATTTCCGGAATAACTGATTGGTCGCATAATTTGTGCCGGGAAGTTTTCGGTGCGTACCCAGTAAAACCGGTTATCGATCGGTCTTAAAATTTTCTCTTCCATCTCTTTAGGATATTTCAGCCGCTGGTGCAGTTCCATCCAGTCAAACAGTTTATGAATTTCCTCGTAGTAACTTTCATAACCGCGGCCTTTGTACTCGGCATAAATAATATCGTAGCCATAACGCATCATCCGATTTATCACCAGCGAATTATGCTCCAGTGTATCGCGATCCAGTTCGCCTCCCACGATATAAAATGGTAGATCTTTGGCATTTTGCCAGTAGTGCAGGTTGAAGGCACTTGTTTTACCGGCGATTGGAATCACACCGGCAAACAGATCCGGATGTGACATCCCGATATCAAAGGCAGCATCGGCGCCGGTTCCATGCCCCGACAGAAACACACGATCGGAATCGACATTGAACCGTTTTCTCGCATCACGAATCGATTCAATCACTGTGTAATGTGCGGTGACATTGTCTTCATAATTTTCCTGATCTTTCGAAAGATATTCCGGGGCAATCACAATGTAACCGCGCCGCTGTGACTGGCCGGGACCTTTCTTATACTTTCCCCACCAGCCCAGTACTGAGTTTGCATCCAGAGTGGAAGGCCGCAACGCTACAATCATCGGGTACGTATGATGCGGGTTGTATTCAATTGGTAATAAAACAGAATAGGAGACGGGGACTTCGGCGTTCGGATCTGTCACGTGCACGGTAAAGGAGTTTGAAATATCACGCACCGGCGCATCCAGAATGGGGGGCAGCAACGGAATCATCTGCTTGACGACTGCTTCAGAAACACCTTCCAGCTTACCGAGCGTTTCAAGCATCTGATCATTCAACTGCTCATTTTCACTCCTCAGGTATTCCAATACCTGTGCCCGGGCCGTCCACAGGTTCAACGCAGTATTCAGATCAGTGACAACATTCGCCGCACCGACGATCCAGCCTGAATAAGCCAGCGCCAGTTTTTCCCGCGCGGAGAGTGACTCATCGCTTTCCAGATTCAGGAATGCCCCGAGACGACCGATGGTTTCGAAACTGAGTTGTGACATCACTTCGCGACGATAAGCCTGCAGAAGATTTCTCGTCTCAGGATCTTCAATCTCTGCTTCCAGTTCTCCCAGACGAATCTGTGCTTTATCGATCTGTTCCTGCTGCTGGTGGTACTCATCCTGAACTTCACGGATCTGACGGAGAATGGATTGAGCCACGTTATCGGTGGGAAACTTCATGATCGCATTTTGCGCCAGGCGGTGCTGACCTGCTTTACGGCGCTGATTCAGTTCATCAAGCAGTTGTTGACTTTGCAGTGTGCGTAACTCAGTCACGTAAGACGCGATTTTATCTTTGTACTCAGGGAAATCGCGTTCGATATTTTCAAATGCTTTGCCGGCGGGCAGATACAGACCGGCCTGAATATAAAACCGAGCCACAGCGATGCGCTCATTCGGATTCAGTTGATCGATGGCGCGGTTCAGCATCGCGTCTAAGTTTTCTTCTTTGATCGATGTCGTACGTAGTCCCAGATCCCATTGATGTTTGAGCCCTGTCACCTTGAGATACTGCGGCGTAATCTCGGTCACCCCCTGCAGCAAAGGCAGATTTCCTTTGCTCGTATTCAGGGTTACAGTCCGCCGACCAAATTCATCGAAATCGGTCACATCAATATAGGATCCAACGGTCTTCAACATCTGATTGCGACCCGTGACCCGCTGAGGCAACTTGAAAGTTTCCAGACGGGACAGTTCCTGATCGTGATTTTTTCGTACTACCTGTCTGCGGGGGACGAAATACCGCACCATCCCGTCATCGACCAGATAAATCGGTGCACCGTCAAACGTGCGTGCCGATTCCTGCGGAGGGACGTCGCCTTCCAGTTTCGCTGCCAGCGTATCTGTCAGCCCTAGAATTGGAACCAGTGATCCCCTGATAATCGTGCCATGCTCCAGTTCCACCTCTCCCGCTTGAGCAGTCGAAAGTGGAGACAGCTCCAACCCGAGGAAACAGAGAATCAGCGCATACACAAAACGGGATTGAAATAATCGACCGGAACTGTGTCGGGAATCAGAAACGAACTCAGGAAATAATCGTACAGTCATACTGGTTTCATCGACAGACTGCCTGTCGGAATTTGAGAAATTAAATCCCCCTGCCCAATACCTACGATTCCTGGAACCGTTCATTGGCAAAAGTTCAGGAGAAATCGCTGAATTTGGCAATCCAGTGCCTCGAACACCGATACAAACAGAGAACCAAGGCAATCTGTTCCGACTGAAACGATAATCCGTTTCGCCTCGTCGCAGAAGTTCATCAGTTTCCAGTATAGTGGGCCAGCGACCCCATCGCCAGATTTTCCTGAATCCCAATCGTTTTCAGGGCCGTATTACCAGGTGCACGCGTGACCGGTCAGCATTTGAAATGCTTCAAAATACTTTTCACGGGTTTTCATCACGATTTCATCGGGCAGCACGGGGGGAGTGCTGTTTTTGTCCCAGGTCGTGGTTTCCAGCCAGTCACGTACAAACTGTTTGTCCAGCGAAGGTTGAGCCCCCCCTGGCTGGTACAGATCTGCCGGCCAGAAGCGGGAACTGTCGGGGGTCAGGACTTCATCGATCAGAATCGGTTCCCCGTCCAGCAGACCGAATTCGAACTTGGTATCTGCCAGAATCATGCCCTGCTGACGTGCGTATTCTGAACCCTGCTGATAGATCTGAATACTCAGTTCTCGCAGGCGGTCTGCCAGTTCGCCGCCAATCGCATCACGCATGGTCTGGAATGAAACATTTTCATCATGGCCAGTCTCTGCTTTTGTAGCTGGTGTAAAGAGTGGCTCGGGTAACTGGTCACTCTGCTGCATTCCAGCCGGCAGCTCGATTCCACAGACGGCTCCATTCGCCAGATAATCTTTCCAGCCGGAACCGGAAAGATAGCCTCGAACGACACATTCAAACGGGACGACTTCCGTTTTTCGGACCACCATACAGCGCCCCTGTAATGCTTCCAGATCGGCATCATCGGGGAGTGGCAGGTCGGCAGGATTCATGCTCAGCAGGTGATTGGGAATCCCCGTAAACCGTTCAAACCAGAAGCGGCTGATCTGCGTCAGGACCCGGCCTTTATCGGGAATTCCGGGAGCCAGGATCCAGTCAAATGCACTGATCCGGTCGGTCGCGACGAACAGCAACCGATCTCCAAAATCGTATACATCACGAACTTTTCCCCGTTTTACGGGAATACCGGAAAGCGTGCTTTCAATAAAAGCGGCTGCAGCCATATTCAGAGACCATCCTGATTAAAATCTAATGAATTTGAACATCCGAAGTGTAGCGGGATCGAAGCTGCTAAACAATTCAGGGCAGATTATAACCCATAAATCCCATATAAAATGGGGGATCGTCAGGGTCACGCCAGATCCAGCATCTCCCCTCATCATGTACATCCATACGACTCTACACTTGCCTCTGGTCCCTCAAACGCAATAATAGAGCTTAAGACCCGATTTCTTGCGCGTCTGTCCCTTAAATCCATAACATCATCCATCCTGTGCGTTTCAATCCCAAAATCGTTCAGGAGACGTTACAATAAACCCGATGACTGTCTTAACTCCTTCTTTCTAATTCAGATAACGATTGCGACCCGTTACATGGGCAACCTGCGTTTTTTAATTGCACCTTCTCAAGTACCTGAAGACTGGTCTGATCTTCATCGCGCCTATCTGAATGCTGTCGATGGTCGGGTGTTTCCAACCCGGGTTGAAGTTGACGGGAATGTCATCACATTCCGCAGACAGACTTCGCAGAGTTGTAAACTGAATATTGTCTGGAACATCACTGACTTTGGTCGCCCCGTCGTCAGAACCGCATCGCTCCCCGAACGGGAAGAACCGTATGTCCTGATGCTCGAACTGGCGCGGGGAAAAATCTCGACACTCAAAGATCAGCTCAGTGTCTGGCAGATTGCCGGCCTGAATATCCCGGCGGAATTAATCAAATTACACGACGAAGCGTTTGCTGCCTTCGCCCAGGCTGCCGTGATTCAGGACAAACTTGAGGAATGCTCGGAGCTGGCAGGGGTCGCATTGCAGAAAGCACACGCTGCAGCTGAAATGCTGGTTCAGATCTATGCCCGTCAGCGACTGACGATTTTACACCAGCGTTCGCAGGCCATGAAGCTCCCGGTATCACTGGGCTGCAACCTGGGAGAATTCATTCCCAATGCCAGTGAAAGCAAACAGATCTGCCAGGCATTCGACGCCGCAAATATTGATCTGGTTAACTGGAAACTGATCGAAAAATATGAGGGAGATCAGGACTGGGACCTGTGTGATCAGCAGGTAGCCTGGTGCGAAAAAAATCATCTGCTGATCCGGGGAGGCTGCCTGCTGGATTTTGCACCGCACGGCCTGCCTGACTGGCTGGAATCCTGGAAGCTCGACATGGTCAACTTCCAGAGTATCATCTCGCATTTCATTGAAACCGCGATCACCCGCTATACCGGCAGTATTCGCACCTGGACGCTGGTTTCCGCAATGAACACAGGCGGCGTCTTCGGTCTTAACGAAGAAACGCGGCTCACTCTGACGGCCCGTGCCATTGAAATCGCCAAGCAGACCGATGACTCCATCCAATGCTACATTCGAGTCGAACAACCCTGGGGAGATTACCTGTCGAAGGGGCAGCACCAGTTATCCCCCATGCAGTTTGTAGATGCAATTGACCGCCTGGGAGTCGGGCTTTCCGGCATCGATCTGGAACTGCGGATCGGCTACTACCCTAACGGTTCCCATCATCATGATCTGCTGGATATTTCCAAGCTGATCGATAAATGGAGCGTGCTGAATCTGCCTCTGCACATAACGCTTGCATTCCCCAGTGATGATGCTGTCGTGGATGAGAAAAACCCATCCATGTCCAAAGTCCAGTCCAACCAGTGGAAGACCGACTGGAGTGAAGCCGCCCAGGCGGAATGGGTCGATCTTTACCTGCCGCTCCTGCTGGCCAAACCCTCCGTCACAGGTGTGTACTGGTCCCGTTTTCGAGATCAGGATGCAAGACGTTTTCCTCATTCCGGTCTGATCAATCCCCAGGGACAGGCCAAACCCGCTTTGGATACGATTACAAAGTACCACAAACAGTACTGGCGTTCGTAATCAGAGACAACAGCATCCATTTCGTGAGACTCGCTCAGTCGAAAAGTAGTTGGTAGCCTGTTAAAATATCAGTGCGTCATTGATCGTTCGAAGCCTGTGATGTAAACAGGCTTCCCCTTTCACGCAGTTTTCGACAGGCAATAAAGCCGACTCTCCCTCTCAATCTCAAGGAATTTCCAATGGCTACCGAAAGCAAAGTACCAGAAGCCGGCAAGCGTGCTCCTGCTTTTAATCTTCCCGCATACCCGGAAGGGAAAGTGCGTCTGAGTCAGTTCAAGGGAGAAAAAAATGTTCTCCTTTACTTTTACCCCAAAGACAACACACCAGGCTGCACAACAGAATCGTGTGATTTTCGAGATCGCGTTGCCAAATTCAAACGCACGGACACGGTCATTTTAGGCATCAGTCCTGACTCGGTCGCATCACACGAAAAGTTTGCCACCAAGTTCGAACTCCCCTTTACCCTGCTCTCCGATGAAAACCATGAGATCGCAGAGAAGTACGGAGTGTGGGTGGAAAAGATGAACTATGGCAAGAAATACATGGGCATTCAGCGATCGACATTCCTGATCGACAAGGAAGGCAAAATCGCCGCTGCCTGGCCTAAGGTGAAAGTCGACGGACACGCCGAAGAAGTCACCGCTGCACTCAAAGATCTGAAATAAATCAGACTCTGATCAGTTCTCTGAAACCCGAACCGCTGACTGGCTGTATTAACCGGCCAGTCGGCGTTCTTCTGTTGGGAATTGAATGAATGGCCCCACGGCTCCATGCTGGCTGCCATCCCATTCGTGCTCATTCACTGCCGCCAGTACACGTTCGGCAACCTGCATTGCCTGCAGCGCCTGTGTACCACCTACCAGTGGTGCCGAACCGGTCTGGATCGCATCAACAAAACTGGCCAGTTCCGCAGTTAAAGCATCCGCGGCTGAGACTTCCGGTGTTTCCACTTTCAGAAACGTTCCGAATACATCCTGCTTCAATGCTTCCAGGTTTGCGCCTGCTTTGCGTGCGCGTTCCAGTGGAGGCGTTCCATACAACAGCGTTTCGGAAGGGCGATAGGCGGTGACTTCGCGACTGGTAAAGTCGACGCTGACACAACCCGCTGCACCCCAGAGCTGCATCGCCCGTTTCGCTGTGGGAGAAATGCGACTCGCTGTCAGATCGGCAATACAACCATTCTGAAATCGCAATCGTGCCTGTACGGCGTCTTCATGTTCGCCCATCACGGAAATACCAAACGCTTCGACGCTTTTGACAGTCGATTTGACGACTGAAAGTACCAGGTCGATATCATGAATCAGCAGATCGTGAATGACTCCGATATCGGTCGAACGGAAGGTATAAGGACTGACCCGCTCACTGCGAATGAATCGTGGATTCGGACAGCGATCAAAGGCAGCCTGTGTCGCAGGATTAAAGCGTTCCACATGTCCTACCTGCAGTAATGTTCTGTGAGCCTCGGCAATACGCACCAGTTCTTCTGCTTCTTCCAGATTGCAGGCAATCGGCTTTTCTACCAGAACCGGAATCTGACGCGACAGGAATTCACTGGCAATCGCCAGATGTGCGTGAGTGGGTACAGCCAGTGAGACGGCATCTACGCCTTCAAACAGTTCCCGATAATCGGCAACCCAGCGACTGCCATGCTGCTCTGCAATGGCCTGTCCCTGAACCGGATTGGTATCAGCGACTGCACACAGATTGACGCCTTCCAGACCTGCCAGAATCCGTGCGTGATGGCGTCCCAGCGCCCCGACTCCGACAACGGCTACATTCAATGAACTCATGCTGCTCTCCGTGTTGTTTCCTGATTAGTTGCTTCCGGGTTGAATTTTGCACTTCGAGCGGCTGCTTCGCGACCTCGACCGGCTTTGCTGCCCTGAATCGCCTGAAAGTGATCAAACAGGGTTTGTAAAGCCATTGGAATCACTCCGTCCAGCTCCTGACTGAAAATCTCGCGGACTTCATCGAGCTTCTTGTTCTTGCGGTAAAACAGTCGGAAGGCACGACGAATGACGGCAACCGAACTCTCTGAAATTCCCGCTCTTTGCATGCCAACCATGTTTACGGTTCTCACGCGAAAATCATCCGATCCCGTACAGATCATATAAGGGGGCACATCAATAGTAGCCCGGGCAGATCCACTGATAAAAGCCAGGGTCCCGATCGTACAGAACTGATGCACGACCGTATTACCGGAGACAATGGCCCGGTCGTGAACGTGGACATGGCCGCCGAGCAAAACTCCATTCACCAGTGTTACATCATTAAAAATTCGACAGTTATGTGCCACATGTGAATTGCAGAGAAAGGTATTCCGATTACCAATTCGGGTACTGTGATCTTCTTTTTCGGCTCCCCGATGTATGGTACAACCTTCACGAAACAGGTTGTCGTCCCCAATCATAACGGTCGTTGGGGCTCCGGTGTAACCAGCGTCCTGAGGTTCGCTGCCGATTACCGAGCAGGGAAAAAATCGATTGCGTTCGCCAATCGTAGTATGACCTGTTATGGAAACATGACTGTCGAGTACCGTCCCGTTTCCGATGGTGACATGAGGTCCGATATTACAAAATGGCCCGATAGTAACATCTTCCCCGATTTCTGCCTGGGGATCGACATAGGATAGATTTGAAATTTTTGTCGGCATGTTCGACATCCTAAAAAGTCTGCAGTCAACGACGTACCAGAACGTAAATTTTTGGAGTTGCTCGCAAGCAACCGAAATGGAAATTTTCAGGCAACCTTCCAGGTACTGTCAGACTGAGCAGACTTGTGTGTTGCTTTGATTTGTTTGATTAACTCGCGGTTTAAAGCGTGTCCGGACTGGTGAGCACAGAAATAACCCTGCAGATCACAACCGATCAGAGCGAAGTCACCCAGACAGTCCAGAATTTTATGACGCACGCATTCATCTAAAGTTCGTAATTCATTGTCAATCGGACCTTCTGCTCCCAGCACCAGCAGGTCTTTCGCAGACAGTTTCTGACCAAAGCCCAGCGACTGCATCGCCTCGACTTCCTGTTCCAGCACGAATGTTCTGGAAAAGGAGAGCTGGCTCATCCAGGTTTCCGGATTGATTTCGAGTGTCAGACACTGCGGAGCTACGGGAGAGTCTTCACCGTAATTCAGATAATATCCAATGGCCAGTACCGAGCGGTTTAATGGCTTGGCCTGAATAAAGCTGCCCGATTCATCCTCGACATTCACAGGCTGCTCAATGCAAATCTGTTTGCGTGGAAAAGGCTGTTCGACAATGCCGGCTTCCAGCAGCTCTTCTGAAAGTTCCCGGGAAGAACCATCAAAACAGGGTGCTTCCGGGGCATTGATTTCGATGCGGCAATTGTCAATCTGCAGGCCCGCTAATGCCGCCATCACGTGCTCGATCATTTCGACCGAGGCCCCCTTGTATTCAATCGCAGTTCGTCTCTGTTTGAAAACCGCATTTTCAATCAGAGCCGGGATTGGTTTCGAACCAGCCAGATCGGTTCGTACAAACTGAATCCCATGATTCTCAGGGGCAGGACAGAATCGAATTTTTACATCGCTGTTCGTAAAAATCCCCACCCCGGAACATTGTATTGATCTGGCCAGCGTTCTCTGGTTACGAGTTCGCATCGCCTACTCCTTCGCTGACGGTCTACTGGCAAGTGCCTGAAAAATCACAAAAAGGATGCAGGCAGGCAGAAGTTACCTGCACTGCATCCAAGAGAGTGCTCACACCGCATTCCACTTAGCGTGAAGTGCTGGTTTTAGGGCCAGTAGCGGTCCCTTTAGGCTTGTAGCTGCGGTTCAGGTAATCCAGAACCGACAGGGTGATGTCATCGTCGGCACGGTGGAATACCACCTGGCGATTCATGCCCTGGATCAGCTTCTTAGGATCATCGGTATCCAGGCTTTCCCGGTTAAACCGCATGATCAGAGTGTAGTTGTAGATCTTGGCATACTTCTTGACGGTGTCGGTCACTTCCATATAAATGGTGTGATAGATCCGTGATTCCTTTCGCAGAAAGTCGCGCTGTGCCACTTTACGAAATGCTTCGAAATCAGAAGCAGCCTGGGCCAGCTGTTTTTCGCGAGCCAGGTACTCAGGACTTCCCTGTTTGAAATCCTGCATCTCTTTCTGAATTGCCTGAATCTGTTCTGCCATCGCTTTCGCTTTGGCATCACTCTGCTGGATCTCTTCTTTCAGCTCTTCGCGAAGCGCTGTAAACTTTTCGTAGTTCTTGAACACATGAGCCATATCAATCAGGCCCACTTTGTGTACCACAGGGGCTCCCCCAGCGGCAGGTGCGGTACCCTGTGCTGACGCTGTTTCAGTGAAACAGGTAAAACAACCCGCGATGGCAATAACCGTAGCTGAAGCAATTAATTTTTTCACGACCGAAGCACTCCTTTGCAGAATGGACCACTCTCCGTAGTGGCGATCAAACGAATTAGAATTTCTCTTGATTTGGTAACAAAACTGTACCCAGCCTCAGATTGACAGTTTTGAAATCAAAGTCTCTAGGAAATGTGATTTTACTTTAATGATACAGCCGGATTCATGTCATATGAGCCAGCTAACCATACTGAGAGAACGATAATTTTGCATAGTTTGGATTTTACGTCAATACGAAAAAGTGAGCATTTGCATTCAATTTCAGATCGATTTTCAATCTCTTTTTACTCAACCCCCGCTGTTTGACATTAATCTTCCCGGTAAATCCCGGACGTCCACACCCAGCTCCGTTTTTGGCCTTGCCCTATAATTTGTTTTTGATTATTAAACGCATCTCTTTCAACATCTCTACCGAGACCTTTCCCCTCAATTGAATCTATTTCGATTCGAAATTCCTGAACATTTCTGTTGAATCACTCACATTCGACAAATTAATAAATACCTTTCAAATGGGCTGTTTTATAGTCAGCACGGAGGCTTATTCCATGTGTCCGTTAGACCGCTGGATTCTGACACCTTTATTAATCACAGGGCTCTTGCTCAGTCTTGCTGACGATAGTTTTGCGGCGAAACGCACTTTTCCCTACGACGCGGTCGTGAATGCGGAAGAGGCACTGGTTCGCAGTGGGAATGGAACCCGCTATTATCCAACACTGAAACTCAAAAAAGGCAGCCACGTGACCGTGCATCGACATGATCCGGGTGGCTGGTTCATGATTTCTCCCCCCCAGGGCAGTTTCAGCTGGATCCGTGCAGAACATGTACAGAAAACAGGAAACCAGTCAGGAAGAGTCACGGAGAACGGCGTCGTCGTTCGTGTAGGAAGCGCCTTTGGTGAATCACGCGATGTGGAACAGATTCGCCTTTCTAAAAATGATGAAGTGACCATTCTCGGCAGTAAAAATGTTCCCACTGAATTTGGGAATGTGCTGATGTATCAGATCAAACCGCCCACGGGCGAATGGCGCTGGATTGAAGGTCATCTGATCATCCCCACCGATCAGTTTTCACCAGGAAAAATGCCACCAGCACCCGTCGATCAACCGATCGCCGAAAATCAGAACGATCCGTTCAGCCAGGGTAAGCCACTCAACAATTCACCTGCTCCCAGACAGGAAATGATCAAAACACCTACAGATGGCTCAGCCCGCCGCAGTGTTCCGGAAGAAGAACAGATGGCTGCTGCCAAAGAGGCAATCAAAACGATCGACACGCAGTTCCGTGCCATGATCGAAGCAGAACCAACGGCCTGGGATCTGGATGGACTGGAACAGGATTACAAAACCCTGCAACAGGAAATCAAACATCCTGCAATTGCCAGCAAAATTGATCTGCGTATTGAAGCCGTAAATCGTTATCGAAAAGTGCAAGCTGAATACCAGGATTTCCTGAAGTTGGCCGAAGAAACCAGCAAACGCGATGCGGAACTGGTCTCAATGGCTCCCGATCAAAACAAAACCAGCCGGTATCCCACACCTGGTACTACCGTCTCGCCTGGTTCAGAATCGTTACTGCCGCCGACTCCAGAACCAGCTTTAGAGCCGACTGCTCCCACTCAACCGGTGGCACCACTGCCACAACCAAACGCGCCTCAACCTTCGGTTCCACAGCCAGGCGTAACACCACAACCAACCGCGCCTGCACAGCCACAATTCTCAGGTGCGGGTATTGTGCGCCGGTTAAATAATGTTCGACCGGGAATGCCAGCGCATGCGTTGACCGCCCCGAACGGTCAGTTTCTGGCTTATCTGCAGCCGGTCTCACCACAAATCAATCTGGATGCGGCCCTCGGACGACCTGTCGGCGTAACCGGAAAACGCTGGTTCCGCAATGATTTACGCGGGGAATACATTCTCGTCGAATCCATGATGCCTGTCCGGCTCCAGGCGGCTCCTGTACCACGCCAGTAATTGACCGTGCTGCAAACCTCATAGACTGCAAACAGAAACAGCCCTCTGCTCACCTGGAACAGAGGGCTGTTTTAGTTTCAACAGGCAAGAACTTAAACCATCTCTTCTGTCCCTGCCGCGTTGGCAACATCTTCTTCGGTGACAGCTGCTTTAGGAGTGTCCTTAAACAGGATCAGGAAGATTACCATAATGACGAATGCAGCTGCAGTGGGGATGATCCAGAACTCTTTCCAGTTCTCCAGCTTCGCAGCACCATCGCCAACCACAATACTATTGATTAAATTACCACTGATCTGAGCACCTACCAGCATCCCGACCCCCTGGGTCGCGAATACCAGAAAGCCTTGCGCTTGAGCACGAATAGCAGGCCCCGCTTTCTGGTCAACATAAATCTGGCCGGTGACAAAGAAGAAATCGTAGCAGATTCCATGTAGTAAAATCCCGAAAATGATCATCCAGTAAACGCTGCCTGCTCCTATATCAACGGCCCCTTCCCCGGCACCCGCTGCGAACAAGGCATATCGGGCCACCCAGGCGAACATACCAAACAGAAGCATGCGTTTAACACCCAGGAATTTGAAGAAGAACGGCATCAATATCATAAACACAACTTCCGACATCTGACCGAACGACATCCGATAGGCAGGTTCAGATATACCAGCATCTGCCACAAAAACAGGGGCATAGGCATAATAAGCGGCCAGCGGAATACAGATCAGTAATGAGCTCACCATAAATACGAGGAAGGAGCGATCTTTTAATAGAGACAGGGAATCGAGCCCAAGAATATCTCGAACAGAAATCGCCTTTCCCTTGGAAGGAGGGGGCGTGTGAGGCAGTGTTAAACTGTAAATCCCCATGAGCACACCTGCGCCACCTGCAACTAATAATGGCTGGGAGGTCAGGTCGGCCTTCATTACTTTACTCACAAGGATATTGGCACCGATCCAGCCGAAGGTTCCAAACACGCGTACCAGCGGAAACCATACTTCCTGATTTTTCAGATGAGAAAATGCGATCGTGTTCGTCAGCCCTAATGTAGGCATGTAACAAAGCATATGTAGCAACAGCAATAAGATAAATGTTTTACTGCCAGCTCCCCCTTCTCCCACGACACTGGGTGCAATATATAGTGCAACCCCACCAATGATCATGAGGACTGCCAGCACTCGCTCGGAAGAAAAGAAGCGGTCAGCAACCATTCCCAGGATAAAGGGAGAAAGAATGGCGGCAATCGGACCGACGGTATAGGCCCAGTAAATTGCATCGCCCATGCCGTTGGCTCCCATGTAGTTACCGACGGTTACATACCAGGCTCCCCACACGAAGAACTCGAGAAACATCATAATGGAAAGTCGAATACCGATTACGACTGGTGATTGCTGTGATGACATGCTGGGCTGGCCCTTCTTCTGATCTGTGGCGTATTACCGTGAGCTCTGAATCAATGATCGCTACGATCATGTCCCGAAAACACAAATCAGGCAAGTATAAAGGGATTCACTCCCGCGAATTTCTCCTGAAAGATCACTGTCCCCTCTGCGGAATGCTCTTCATCAGCGGCAATTGTTCTTCCCGAGACCTGTTTTTTTGTCACGATCCGGAACAGGTTGGTCTTCAGCATTGCCCATTTGCCAACCAGGAAGGAGCGGAAGCAATTCGATACTCACAGCTCCAAACCACTCAAACAAGCTGTATCCCATTATCATATATAGACATAATACAAATCTTCCTGGATATTTTTATTTTTATCCATATTTTCCAATCAACTCATATTAACACGACCAGAAAAATCGCTACAATCCGATTTATCCGAATAATCGCTACAATCGGTACAGGCGGAACTCACTCTCACCTCACTCTCAATCAAACTGTCACCGCTTTCTTGAGAGGTCTGTAATGAATCTGTTGAAAAATTTCTGGAATGATGAAGCCGGTTTAGTGATGTCCGCTGAACTGGTCATGCTTGGAACTGTTGGAGTCCTGGGGGCAACCGTTGGATTAAGTGCGGCTTCGACTGCGATCAATGATGAAATGGTTGAGTTCAGCCAGGCGATTCGCAGCCTCGATCAGAGCTACCACATCCAGGGACACAAAAGCTGTCGTGCCTGGACGGCTTCTTCCTCTTATCGTCAGCAGGATGTGGCTGTTTCACTGGCAGACCTGTGTGGACAGGTTGAAGCTGCTGAAAAAACAGTTGACCCACGTTCCAACCTGAAGCGTCAGGCTCCCCCCAAATCCAAAGAGCTGCGCAAAAAAATGGAAGCAAAGAAGAAGAAAAACAAAGAGAAGAAAAAGAAGAATGAAGCCTGATCAACGGGAACTTCTGACAGCTTGAAATAAAAGAAGCCCTCTTTGAATCGATTCAGAGAGGGCTTTTTGCATTGGCTTTTTCAGCGACTCTGATTCCACTCATCGACCTGCTGTAACACTTTGATGACCGCCATCAGCGGGTCAAGTGCTTCTGCTTCAAACCGCCGGGAGACGCGCGGATTGTGCGGGGGGGAATAGGAACAGCTGAATAAAAATTCGTTGGGTCGTGCACCAGGCTCCAGACGATAATCGCGAATTCCCAGCTCATTCAGTTTTTGAACGGCGGCACTCCAGGTAACCGGATCTCGTCGCAGCATCGTTTCTGCACGCTCTCGAAACTGCTGATCAATGACTTCCTTTTGCGCTGTTTCTGTCTGGGTAGGGATTTGTGTGTTCTGTGCAAATGGATTTGTTTCCGTGTCGATCTGCTGCACACCTCCCTGATTAAAGGGATTCTGTGAATTTCCTGCAGCAGGCTGACTGTCAAACGATGCCTGCTGAATCGGATTGCCGCCCAGTGGCTGACGTTCTTCCAGATCTGGCGGCGTTAGTCCCGCCATTTTCTGATCGGGTTCTCTCTGAGCAGGAGGTGATTCCAGTTCCCAGCCGTCCAGAGCACCGGCGGGAGGCAACCATTCTTCATTATTCCGCTGTCCGTTCTGCGCTGTCGCAGCTTCACCGAAGGGATTGCGCATTCCCGATCCAGGTTGACCGGATCGATCTGTTAAAGCGGTTTCGTTACCTAAATCAATTTCATGCGGTGAGCCATCGAACGAAATTTCTTCGAACGGGGAACGGGTAGAATCTTCGTTTTCGAAGAGATCATTTTCATTGAGAGCCGACTTTTTAACGGGAGCGATTTCCGGAATTCCAAAAATCGCCAGCATCGGCACTGCGACCAGAGGTATCAGTACGAGCAGCGTTGAAAAAAAGTCATTTGATTTGGAGCGCATTTGCGTTTCTCCTCCATGTTCGCAATCACGCTATCGGAAACCATCCGATTTGAACAATGGGAACACTCCTTGTTCTCAATGTTTTGGTTACCAGAAACCATCTTGGCCAACCACTTTCACAATCACTCAATGGCCTGTTCCCGGCTCGATTACAACCGGGAACTCAGTTAAGCGTTGTTGCCTGAAACAATCAATCTGTTAAAAGATGCAACCACAATCAACTGCTTCAGGGGTGCGGATCATACAGAAAGACTGTAAATGGAACAATTGAACTTTAATGAATTCTCTTCTTTTCGGGAAATCTACTCAAAATCTCCTGTTTCCAGAGATCACACCAATTGTTAAAATAGGTCACCGGGCTGCCCTGGCCAAGATAAAAAGTACGCATCGCAATAATGCGAAGAGTCAATCTGAAGAATCTGTCTTGACAATTTATAAAAAAACAGGGAGAACACGTGATCTAATTGATTACGGTTTGTCTTGAGGTTCGATCTTAATAATACACGATCAAGTCAAAATGCAGATTGGATCTGTGTTCGGTATTCATTTACAAAGACCTTATCATTTCACTGCAGGAAACCCTTCAGCGGTTTCGTAAATCTGTGTGGTCTATATTTCTTACTGGTTTTAGACAGTTTTTCCGCCAACAGTGCTCAGTCGGAAATCAGTCCAAAACAAGTGGATTTCGACAAAGGGAGTCACGGAATTCAATGGTTAAACAGCACTCTTACTTACAAAACACTGTTCTGGTCCGCCAGACGAAGAAGTTCGTTGCCATCGCAGGAGTTCTGGCTCTGACCGCGACTGCCTGCCTGACACAGGCCAGCCCGCTGCAGGCACAGTCTGAACACGCGTTGGATCCTGCCATTCGCCTGGCGATGAAAAGCTACGAAACAACTGCGGAAGTAAAAGACTTCCAGGCAACATTCATTAAACGCGAGAAGGTTGGCCGTAAAATGCAGCCGACTCATACCATGTCTATCAAGTTCCGTGAAAGCCCACTGAGTGTGTACCTGGGTTTCCAGCAGCCGCACGCTGGTCGCGAAGTCATCTACTTTCACGGTCGTAACGGAAATCAGATTCTTGCCCATGAAACCGGAATCAAAGGTCTGGTAGGAACGGTCTCTCTGCAACCCAACAGCCCTCAGGCAATGGATGAGAGCCGCTACCCGATCACAACAATCGGCATTCGTAAAATGCTGTATCAGATCCTGAAACAGTGGAAAGAAGAACGAGCCCATGATGCAGGTGTCTCAGTCAAATACTTCCCGGACGCCAAACTGGGGAACATGCAGTGCAAAGTGCTGCAGACCAGCTACCCACAGCAGAAACAGGGTATCCGCTTTCAGATGACTCGACTCTACATCGACAAGGCCACCAACCTGCCTGTCCGTGTTGAACAGTATGACTGGCCAACCAGAAGAAACGCTCAACCGGAACTGGTCGAAGAATACACCTACACCAACATCCGCACCAACGTTGGATTAACGGATGCTGACTTCGATCCTAAAAACCCTGGCTACAACTTCTAAGCACAATATTAAACATCACTAATAAATCAAAAGCCGAAGACTCCCTTTCAGTCTTCGGCTTTTTTTATTGTGATTGCCCCCTCAATTCCTCGTAGAGAATCATTAGAACAAGTTGCAAGTGCCTCTTTTGCATTGATATAATCAGATATTCTCATATGTATTTATCTGATGTTCTTTTGCTTCTGTCCCCACAGAATCTCGATTGTCAACCAGCACTCCTCGTTCAATCGACGTATCAGATAAACGATCAACAACTTGAACTTATTTCATTGAACTGCCAAGGAGCCCAGAATGAGTGAAGCGCCCCAGAATGTCTCATCCCGCCGCGAATTTTTAAAGAACTCCAGTAAACTCGCAGCCGGGGCTTCTGTCTTAGCCGGTACGTCGATCCCCCACGTTTACGCTGCTGATAACAGCACGATTAAAATTGCCCTCGTCGGATGTGGCGGTCGTGGAACGGGGGCAGCAGCCAACGCCCTCTCCACCACCAGTGGCCCGATCAAACTGGTTGCAATGGCAGACGTCTTCGACCATCGTCTCAACACCAGCTACAAGAGTCTGAAAAAACAGTTCGGTGATAAAGTTGATGTACCCGATGACCAGAAATTTATCGGCTTCGACGGATATGAAAAAGCCATCAGCTGCCTGGGACCGGGAGATGTCGTGCTGCTGGTGACTCCTCCTGCTTTCCGCTGGGTGCACTTCGGTTACGCGATCGAAAAAGGCATCAACGTCTTCATGGAAAAACCCATCACCGTTGATGGGCCCAGTACCCGCAAGATGCTGGAGCTTGCCAAAAAATCAGAAGAGAAAAACCTGAAAGTCGGCGTTGGTCTGATGTGCCGTCACTGTAAAGCACGTCAGGAACTTCACGATCGCATCAAAGATGGTCAGATCGGCGACGTTCTGGAACTGCGTGCTTACCGCATGGCCGGCCCGACCGGTTCTGCAGCCACAGGACCTAAACCGGAAAACATGAGCAGCGAACTGCTGTATCAGATCTCCCGATTCCATGGCTTCCTCTGGGCCAGTGGTGGCGGCTTCAGCGACTTCCTCATTCATAACATCGACGAAAGCTGCTGGATGAAAGATGCCTGGCCCGTTCAGGCAGATGGTTCCGGCGGACGTCACTACCGTGGCGACAACGTCGATCAGAACTTCGACACCTACAGCGTAGAATACACCTTCGCAGACGGCACGAAACTGTTCCTGCGTGGTCGTACGATTCCCGGCTGTCGTCAGAAGTTTGCGAGCTTCGCTCACGGAACAAAAGGGCTGGCTGTCATCTCAACCTCAGCCCACCATCCTGCGAAAGCACGCATCTACAAAGGTTATAACGAAACCGATGAGAATCTACTCTGGGCTTACCCGCAACCAGAACCTAACCCCTACCAGTTGGAGTGGGATGATCTGATCAACGCCATCCGCAACGATCAGCCTTACAACGAAGTGCGACGTGGCGCAGAAGCCAGTCTGGTGACATCCATGGGACGTATGGCTGCACACACCGGCCAGATCGTTACCTACGATGAGATGCTGAACTGCAAACAGGAGTTTGCTCCCGATGTCGATAAACTGACAATGGATTCACCAGCGCCTGTGATCGCCCGCGCTGATGGTTCTTACCCCGTGCCTCTGCCCGGGATTCTCAAAAATCGTGAATATTAAGATTCACTCGTCCTGTCTCTGAGACGGGTCGATCTACTTCTCATGCCTGGCGGATCCTGATCTCTTTTCAGCGACTCCGCCGGGCATTTTTTTTGCTTCACTTTTAATCAGTCGCTGGTAACCCAGTGACACATCGACCTCACACAAAGAAAGCGATGTGTGTCACTGTGCCACACGACGATCAAGCTCTCTTCTCTGCATCCTGCTGCAGATGAACTCGGATTCATCGATTGATATTCAGCAGAATCCTGTCTACGCAGGGGAATCCAGGCCAGCAGCTGCGCACGATATCCGTTCTGATGTCTTGTCCCATGAATACTGACATTGATCTCAGCCAGGCGATAAACCGTGAGCCAGATTGTTCACGTGAAAAAACGCTGATCAGAAAAATTGATAAAATCGACAGAATTAAACAATCAGTGATTGCCTTTTTGGAAATCCAACGGTAAATTCGGTCCTTAGTGGGTTTCCTGCCCAATTGATCTTTGATAACTAGTTGATTGTGGGTTATCCGCCCAGTACAATATCGAACATCTTCGATATCGCTGAGAGGTGATACACGCCCCCCATGGACAGGCTGGTTATGAGCAGTGACACATTTATTACGGGAGAGACAAAGCGAACGGTCGACGACCGCTTTCGCATTTCGCTTCCCGCAGAAATGGCTCAGGCTATCACTGACGAGTCGGGGGAAACGATGTTAACCAAGGAACGAGCAGGGTGTCTCAGTCTCTGGAAAGCTGCCGACTGGCAAAACAGACAGCAGCAGGGTGTGGATCTGATTAAACAGAAAATTCAGTCACACCGTCTGGAAAACCGCTGGGACGAAGTGCAACGCCTGGGACGATTACTGTCCACCAGAAATCGTACCATTCAGTTAGCAAATCGCTCTCGCTGTACAATTCCGGAAGGCTTCCGCGAGTTTCTGGGGGTTCAGCCCAACCAGGAAGTCATGATTGTCGGCGCAGTCATCTGCGTGGAAATCTGGAACCTGGAAGCCTGGCAAAATCTACTGGAACAGGACATGCCTGAATTCGGCAGCCTCTTCAAAGATTTATCCGGTTAACGCACAATCAAGTAACAATATCCATTGTTCTACAGCGTCTTTGACTACAGGAGAGGGTTGCGACTCATTCAGTATCCCCATCACATCCGGTAACCCTAAAGGCTTATATTCCATGGAAGGTCTTTTTGGCACGGATGCCGCTTTCTTCTCTTGAGTCAAATGCGTTTTCCCCATTCTCAATCTCAGGCAATTTTGAGAATGGGGATTTTTTTGCGCCGGTTACTTTTTGAATGCGTCCAGGAGCAGCACATTCAGCAGTGTGTTATATCCGCTCTGCCAGCAGCTTCGCAAACTTCCTGCCTGTCACCGACAGCGGATAGGACTCCAGCTCATTCACCGATACCCACTGATACCCCGCGTCACCGGCTTGACTGTTGAGTTGAGATGACTGTTTTTTCGTCGATCGCTGCTCGAGTTGCGCAACGAAACAGAGCAGTCGAATTTTATACCGGGTCACACTGTGTCGGATTTCCGTGATCAGCTGCTGCATTGTGGCTTCAATGCCCGCCTGTTCTTTCAAATAGCTTTCGAGGCGGGGAATCACAGTGGGAGAAAGCCCCTCCGGTATCTCAACCCCTGCACTCTGCTGTGCAGAAAATAACTCTTTCTGCTGGCCTGCCGCTTTGCGAACTGACGTCGGATGCGGACTCCCGCTCATTTCTTCAAGCGTGAGCCTGGGAAAGTCCCACAGCCCCGCCCAGCGTTCTCCCGTTGTTCGCTGCCGAATCATCACCTGTGTCCCTGAGAAAACAGCGATACTCACATCGGTCAGCGGTGTGATTTCCAGCCTCGCTTTCGGAACCGGGATCAGATGCTGCCTTTGACGGAGATACGCTTCACAGCACGCACTCACAGGACAATGCTCACAGTCCGGATTCTGCGGCGTGCAGACCAGGCTCCCCAGATCCATCAGAGCCTGATTAAACTCTCCCGGCGACTTGCGCGGCAGAATCAGTTCTGCAAACCCCCACAGTTGATTCTGGCCCGACTTCGAACGGGGATCCTCTTCCAGCCCGATCAAACGCGAATACAACCTCAACGTGTTTGCTTCAACAATCGGAGCCCGCGTATCATAGGCAAACGAACAAATGGCCCCCGCGGTGTAGCGGCCGATGCCCGGCAGCGCCTGAAGCGAATCGACATCGCGGGGAAAACGCCCCTCCAGTTCGCCGGCAATCAGCTTCGCCGCCTTATGAATATTCCGGGCGCGACTGTAGTAACCGAGCCCCTCCCAATGCTGCAGCACCTCACTCTCTTCCGCAGCCGCCAGCGTTTGCACATCGGGAAAGCGAGACATGAAGCGCTGGAAGTAAGGAATGACTGCCGCCACGACGGTCTGCTGCAGCATGATCTCGCTGATCCAGACGGCATAAGGATCATGCTGTCGCCGCCAGGGTAAATCCCGCTGATGAGATGTGTACCATGCCTGTAACTGTCGGCGCAGCTTCTGCCGTCGACCCGCATCAAAACTCTCACTTAGCTCAGACATTGAATTCCATTAAATGCTGGTCGCCACTCTCAATTCATTTAACGGAAACCGCCGCCTATTGTGGCGTTGCATATCGATGCGTAGGCACAGGTCTCCCCGGACGGAAACTCTGTGTCTGACGAAATTCCAGCTTCGCGTTCAAAGCCTGGGCACAGTTCTCCAGCACCTGTGTTACCTGCTCCGTCAACGCTTCGGGATCACAGGCCACACGCGCATTCACAATCAGATCCGCTTCCGTTACCGTACAATCAGATGATAACGACAATTTGGGTGCGCTGTCATTACTGACGAGATTGGCGACACCAAAAAATCCTTCCCATAATCCGATTGTTTTCAGATGTGCCGTTTCAACCGACTTTGCTTTGAACGATGCCTGCAGTTGTGTGATGACATCCATGAGCAACTGATCCAGAGAAAACGAATTCTCAGAGGAAATGTGGACACTGCTGTTCAACCAGCCCAGCTCTGCTTCCCCTTCTGCATAAATATCGTAATCAATATCGAGAATCTTGCTGCCAAAGTCGCCATCCTGTTCCAGAAATTCGACCAATGATTCAAAACCTTCCCCGGTCAGTGCTGATGTGCGTAACACGGGAGTTCCCGGAAACTGCTCATTCACCAGTGAAGTGATCTCATCCACCTGTTCTGCAGCCAATTCATCAATCCGGTTGATCAGAATCAGGTCTGCCTCTTCCAGCTGTTTCTTCAAAATGTAGGCCGCCTTAGGCGAGAAGCCGGAGCCCTGATCATTTTTCAGAATCTTCAGACCATGACTGGGTTTCATCAGCACGGCGTAGGGATGAATCGAAAAGTCGGCATCGAACAGGCGTTTGATCGGTTGAATCACCGTCGCCACCAGATCCGTACAACTGCCGACTGGTTCCGCGAGAATGACATCCGGCTTCTGCTGCGAACCCAGTTCCTCAATCGTGTCCATCAATGCATTAAAATGGCAACAGAAGCAGGCACCGGCGACTTCACCCACATGCAATCCCTGTGACCGCAGCGCGTTTGTATCAACCAGATCAGCTGCCTGATCGTTGGTGACCACACCCACGTTCAAACCCTGATCGGAATAATATTTTGCCAGCCGTCCTAATGTTGTGGTTTTTCCTGCTCCTAAAAAACCACCCACCATGATAAATTTGATCTGATGTGACATAATATGACTCACTTGAATATTAAAGTTGAAGAACAAACAGGAAGCTTCGCAGGTCGCCTCGGAATTCCGTCGACAAGCTGTGCTGACTCCAGTTTAATCAAACGTTCTTCAGAATAATACTATGTTATCCACGAATTCCGATTTCCTACCTTATATTTGAATCGGTTCCCGCACCAATGAACAGCCTGCTCTCTGAAAAACCAGCAATTCTAGGCGGAGTTCCTGCTTTTCCTGAAGGGCCTCCCGAGTGGCCATTCCCCGATCCCGCCATCAACCAGGTACTGCAACAGGCCCAACAGACGGGTGACTGGGGTAAGTATCATGGCCCCTGCTCCGGACAGCTGCAACAGAAACTTGCCACTCTGCATCAGACAGAACAGGTTATTCTCTGCTCCAGCGGGACTGCTGCTGTTGAACTCGCTTTACGGGGACTGGGAATCGGCCCTGGTGACGAAGTCATTCTTGCCGCTTATGACTTTGAAGGAAATTTCAAGAATATTGTGACAGTCGGTGCAACGCCTGTCCTGATAGACGTCGACCCGGAGAACTTTAATCTCGACCTGAATCGACTGGAACAGGCCATTACCGATTCCACAAAAGGCATTCTGGTCTCACACCTGCATGGTGGACTTGTTTCCATGCAGATACTCACCAGCATCGCCAACCAGCGTGGGATTCCCGTGATTGAAGATGCCTGTCAGGTTCCCGGAGCCCTCGTAGAAGGCCGTATCGCGGGCAGCTGGGGCGAGACTGGTATTCTCAGTTTCGGCGGCAGCAAACTGCTCACAGCGGGGCGAGGGGGCGCGATCCTGACACAATCGCCACAAATTGCACAACGGATTCGCCTCTATTCCCATCGTGGCAACGAAGCCTACCCGCTGACCGAACTGCAGGCGGGCTTATTGCTTCCTCAGATGGAAACGCTCGATTCACAGAATCAGATTCGCCAGAAACACGTGGACATTCTTCTCACACAGCTTGGCGACAATTCAGGCCTGATCGCTTTCCAAAATAAGCAGCTCTCCCCACAAACATCCAACGTGCCAGGTTACTACAAGCTAGGCTTCCTGTATCAGCCTGAGTCATTCTCAGGGCTCACACGTGATCTGTTCTGCCAGGCGATGCAGGCAGAAGGGATTGCCGTCTACCCGGGATTCAGATCGCTCCACGCGATTCACAGCCGGCGTCGATTCCGACAAGTTGGAGAACTCAACATCGCGACGGAATGCGACCACAACATGATTGTGCTGCATCACCCGGTCCTGCTGACCAGTGAAGAAAACATGGCAACCATTGCAGGAGCGATCGCTCGTATCGCTGAGTATGCCGATGACATTCTCAGTTTCGCCGCAGAGGGGAAAGAATAAGAAACCAGGCGCATAAAAAAGCAGCGACTATCCAGGATAATAGTCGCTGCAGGGTAAATGACCCCAAGGGGATTTGAACCCCTGTTTTCGGGATGAAAACCCGATGTCCTGGGCCTAACTAGACGATGGGGCCGTCAAGAGATAGTAATCTAAGCTTTCCATCGGATAAGTCAAGCGGACGGCGTTAATAGAATTCAGGATCTCTGAAAAAAACTTCTAATTGCTCTGGCTGGACTGATTTCCGATGAATATGTATCGCTAAAAAAAGCCGCTGTGAAGCGGCACGTTAGTATTCATAGATGTACAAACAGAATATTTACTGCAGCAACTCCGATGCGTCATTCTTTGTAGTATCGGAAACTGAGTTTGGTTCTTCGGGAACGGAATTCTGTTCGTTTTGAATTGCGTCGTAGACTTCGCTACGGTGAATGGGGACTTCGCGAGGTGCCTCGATCCCCAGGCGGACTTTGTCACCGCGTATCTCGACGATCGTAATGACGATGTTCTCGTCAATCACGATTTTCTCATTCTTCTTTCGGGATAAAACTAACATGCCATTGTTCTCTCTCAGGATACATAAAGCATCCTGCGTAAATCCTGACGTGGTGTTGACTGGTAGGCTTTACACCACTGCAATCTATCAGTGAAAATACTGATGATCCATTAACGTACAGATTTTACATGTCCGTATTTAGAGCGTCAAGAGGCTGGCGCAACGCAGCAGCACACTGATACAGCAAACGGGGCTGGAGAGAATCAGCTGATTAGCATCTGAGGTATTACACTGCAATCGCAAGATACAACTCAAAAAAGACTTACGGCAATTGACATATTCACGGTCGACACAAAATCACTCTTTACAAAAAACACCTAAATTTCAAAGAAAATTTGGTGTTTTGGGACTCTAAGCCCTCAAATTCAACTGTACTTGCGAAAAGTTCAGTCGATTCAGAACAGGCTTAGATAAGTGAATGACGCACCGAAACGGAAACGCGAACTGCCGATTAACCTGTCGAGATGCAGCATCCTGAATCAGGAGCTGCATCTTTGAGGGTTGTATCATCAGCGAAAAGCGATGGAACTTATACCATCTCTTTCAGTGCTTTGAGAGGTCGTACTTTGACGACGTTGCGAGCTGGCTTGGCAGCAACCTGCATCATTTCGCCAGGCTTGAATGGGTTGGGTCGTGTGGTTGCTTTGGTGGCAGGTTTACGCTGAACCTGAATCTTCAGCAGACCAGGCATGTTGAAAACACCAGGACCACGCTTGCCCAGATTTTTGGAAATCAGAGAGCTTAATTCATCCAGAACTGCGGTCACTTCTTTCTTGGTGAGTCCAGAACCTTCAGCCAGTGCATTGAGGATCTCTGTTTTGGTAAGTGGCTTATCTTTAGTCGTAGCCTTTGCTGCCATCGTGAACTCCTGATACTGAAATTTGAAAATGAAAGAAGTGGATTCCCACCTCGTCATAATGAGTTGCCAATTTGTTTTTGGGCCTGGATTCAAGGTTTCCCTCTCTCCGAGCCAAGCGTAAGTAAAGTAATCTTAATTCCAAAAGTCAATGTATTTGCCCTGTTTTTCAGGACTTTTTGCTATTTCCTTCGAAAAAAAAACTTTTGCCGTGTTAATTAATTACTGATGTGGGACAATAAATATCAGGCTTTTATTACAAGATCATTCAATTTCATAATGGACTTCTATTGACGAATAACCGCTGTTTAACTCCACAGATTTGATACCAAGGCAGTCTCTGCAAATTGAAATCTCTGCAGATTATTCCATATCGCAAACCCGCCCGACGGAATCGGGGACACTGAAATGGAGAGTCTCCACAATGGCTATCAATGAAATTCGCTCGGAACTTACCTCTTCCATCGTCAATCATATTCTCGTTGTAGAAGACGAACAGGACACCGCTTTTTTCCTGAAAACACTGCTGGAAGAGCACGCTTATCATGTGACTGTCGCAAAAGATGGCGGACAGGCCCACTCTTCTTTCAGCATGCACAAACCGGATTTCGTCATTCTGGATCTGATCATGCCACAGGAAAGCGGTTTTGAAATCTGCGAACGCATGAAGCAGAAAGAAAGCGACGTCCCCATTCTGATTCTGACTGCCATCGACTCACCGGAATCACGTCATCTGGCAAATCGAGTCGGCGCAGATGGCTACCTGCTGAAGCCATTTAACACCGACGAACTCCTCGAATTAATCAAAGTCATTTCAGACGATGTCTGGGAACACGCTCACAGTGAAACCCCTGCGAATTCCTCTGAAGAACACATTCATTTTTTCTGCGGCTGCGGGAAACGAATCAAGGTCAAAGTGAAACATCGCGGACGTACTCTGACCTGCCCTGCCTGCAGAGAAGCACTGATTGTTCCACTGCATGATTGATCATAAAACACTGTTTTTCAGGAGCAGAACTCGCTTCTGTTTCTGATGGGCAGTTCTCCTTTTCTGTTTTTCATTAGATGCAATCAATGAAAACTGATACCGCCAGAATCAGATCATACCTGTCATTCAACCCGGCTCAAACACCCGACCTTATTCCGTGTTTACATCCCTGAGTTCTCATCATCATTAAAGGCACAGCAAATGACAAAGTTCATTATTCAATCGGGGAAATACAAAGGAAAAACTCTGAAGCTGCCAGAAAGGAACATTACGATCGGACGAGAACTCGACTGCGATGTCCGCGTTTCTGACCCGGATGTCAGCCGCAAACATTGCGAACTGCAGAGCCGTGACGGACAGCTGTTTGTCGTTGACCTTAACAGTCAGAATGGCACATTCGTTAATGATAAACGGGTGCAGACAGAAAGTCCGCTTCATCCCGGCGACCACTTACGCGTCGGCCCCATGCTGTTTGAACTGGTGGGAGCCAGAAAGGCAATCCCCAAACCGGCTAATCTCAGTCCTGACAAATCGGCGCCCCTCTCCGATGATGAAATCTCAACCTGGCTCTCAGAAGAGGCAGATGAAACAGAAGCGAACTCAGGCGACACAACTATTATTCACTCTTCACAGTTACCTCCCCCGGATAATGCTGCAGGCAAACCTGCGGTCAAAGCATACCGCGTGAAAAAAGAATTCCACTCCGTCGCGGAAGAAGCCGCCGAAATTATCAAACAGCACTGGGAACGGGTTGCCCGGAAAGAGCAGGAAAAGCAGTGATCCTTCTCATTCCGTAACAGCCTCTATACAATCGCCTGAGAAAAGCAACCTGATACCTCGTGTGCACCCGCAGATAATGGTTCACACCCGTTCTAGTGAAATGGCATTACAGTGCGAATTATTGCAGGCAAATATCGTCGTCGGAAACTGCATTCCAACCCCGGACAGACCACCAGACCCATTACCGACTTTGTCAAAGAAGTCCTCTTCGAATGGCTGGGGGACACCGTGAAAGACAAGCGTGTGGCCGATATCTATTCAGGAACAGGTTCCCTCGGCCTGGAAGCACTCAGCAGAGGCGCCACGAGTGTGGTCTTCATTGAACAGGACCGCAAAGCGCACGAACTGCTCAAACGCAATGTGGAAAGTATAGGAGCCGAGGACACCACACTCTGCTGGAAAACCAATGCCTTGCTCTCTTCCTTTCGGCCCAAAAATGTGCCGGACTTTGTGCCTTTCAACCTGATCTTTTTAGACCCGCCTTACAAAATGATTGACGATCTCAAACCAGGCTCGCGTCTGTATGAATCGATAGAACGCATGTCGAAAGAGAATGTCTCCTCCGCAGACTGCCATCTGCTGTTGAGAACACCCCGGGATGCGGAATTCGAATGCCCGCCCGTCTGGGAACGTTACGAGCTGCTGCAAAAATCCAGCATGGACATTCACTTCATGAAGAAACGGGAACTCGAACCGACTGAAGACCAGCCCGAGTAGACTGTGTCCCGTTTTACTGTAGCGTCTCCAGGTCGATTTGGACCGGGTACATTAGATTGACAGACACTATGGTTAAAGCGGATTCGCCCGCAGACCGCTGACGCCCTTCAGGTCTCGAGAGACTTCTCGGACTGTGATCTCTTGATGGCATGCGAGAGATGCGGTTTCGTTTCTTTGCCGTCCTGCAGCAAAGGCACGTTTTCAGCAAGTTCCCGCTCTTTGTTCAACGAAGACACAATCAGAGATCCAAGAGGTCCTGCCAGTAATGCCGGAAGAAAAATGATGTCAGCCAGTAACGCTGCAGTGATCAATGCACACATCAGCACCCCGAAGCGACTTACCAGCAGCAGTTCCGCCGGATACAGCATTGCCAGGCTGATGCCAACGGCAGCGCTGGTCTGCCACATCGCAGGACCACAATGGCCCAACGCAGCGGCGACCGCTTCACTTTTTGTCTTGCCTTCCTGAATTCCAATCTTGAACCAGGTCAACAGATGCAGCGTTCCATCTACGGCAATTCCGAGCGCCACCGATGCGGTAATCATCGTGCCGATGTCTACGGAGACTCGCATCCAGGATAACAGCCCGAAGATTACGCCGATGGGCATCAGGTTGGGCAACATGGTAATCAGCCCCCCCAGAATACTGCGTAACAGGACCATCATCACAATTGCGATCACAATGAACGCCAGGCCGAAGCTTTTAATCAGGCTCTCCAGAACCGCCTGTTGAGTCCTTAAAAACAGAGGAATTGTGCCTGTCACCAGATGCGTCGTCCCGGCGTGATCACGCAGCACGGACTGTGTCATCTGATTCAGATCATCTGTCAGATCACCGTAATCCAGGTCGGTCATAATCGCCACCTGGGCGGTGATCCGCCACAATTCATCTCCCTTTTCCACGACTACGGTCCGCGTCCCGTTCTCAGTCTCCTGTTCCATCTCAGCCGTCTTGTCAGCGACATGGAGAAACGATTTGACCGTTCCGTCTTTCAATGCCCCTTTCTTACTGCCTTCGGCGTCTTCCCCTTTTAAAGACTCCTTCACGCGGCGTTCGGTTTCATTGACGAGCTTCGCATTCCGCAGCTTCTGAAAGGTACTCGCATCGGGTGGTAAGGGTTTGTAAGTCGGTCGAAAATCAGCGAGAGAAATCGAACCACTGATTTCAGGGTGCTCGGCGATTTTACGTTCGATCTGACGGACCAGTTCCACCCGTTCGACGAAGTTCATGTTTTTCTGGGCCGTTTCGTCAAAACAGATGACGGTATCAACGGGCGTAATTCCTGACAGGTTTTCTTCCAGGAACAGATAGTCCTGAATGACACGCGAGGAATCCGGAAAGTAGCGAATCACTTTGGTTTCCGTTCGAAACCATTTAAATCCATAGCAGGCGGCTACAAAGATCACCAGGCAGCTCACAGACACCAGCATCTGATGACGCGCCAGAATCCGGCCAAAGCTGTGCCAGTGCTTCACGTCAATCTCAGACGCTTTCGGAGGCTTGGCGGGCCATAACTGTAACAGGGAAGGTAAACCGTATAGCACCATCACCAGCGAAATCACGCAACCGATCGATGCATACAGCCCGAAATCACGGACTGGCGACAGCGGACTGGTCATCAGCGAAGCCAGACCGATCGCCGTCGTCAGGCTGGCCATCACACAAGGAGCTCTTGCCATTTCGACCGCTTTGGTAACAGCCGTTTTCATATCAACGTGTGCCGCATGCTTCCAGTAATTGGCAACATGGATCGAACCGGATAGCGTCAACACCGTTAACAGGGTTGGCATAACCACCAGCACCATATTCATGGTGCCCCCTGTCAAAGGCACAATCGAAACAGCGACGAAAGTGGTGTAGTAGGAGACCAGCAGCACCAGACAGGCCAGACGCACACTCTTGAGCATCAGAAATGCCAGTACGATACCAATCAATCCGGAAAACAGCGTGACAGAACGTCGATGAAACTGCCAGATCGGATAAGCGGTATTCCAGGAGGACTCTTTCACCATCCGGTTCAACGCAGCGCCGGCGACAGGTCGCCCCCCCATGCGCAGGCTGTCTGCAGGAATCCCTGCTTCAACAGCAGCTGTTTTCACTGCAGTAACGGCAGCGGCATGGTCGGCGTCACCGGTATCGGAGAGTTCAATCGCGATCGCAATCGGTGTCCCGACAGCAAAGAAACAGTCTTTCACCAAGGCGGGATGGGACTCGGAGTTCTCATTCCCGTCCTGGTTGTCGTCTGTAGTCTTTTCCGGCTTGATATCAGGCCGCTTCAGAGAAAGTGCCAGTGCTTCAATCTGTTTTGTCAGTTCCGCATCAGGTTGCATCCGCGGCCAGATCAGCTGGAAATCGTGAGCGGGAATCGCGGCCACCAGGGCTTCAAAATCAACCCGGTCTTCATCGTCGTTGTCTGCGACGGGTTCTGCAGCCGGATCTGCTACCTCAGTTTCATCGACAATTTCGACCCACTCTTTAAAAGCGGGTTTGACCGTCAGTTCCACTCCCAGTTCCTGTTTCGCTTTGGAAATCAGTTCCTGGATGGTCTGTTCCTGTCGTTTGCGGCCTGCGTCAGTAAGCTGAACTTTCAGCATGCCCGTACCAACCAGAACTCCTTTCAGGCGCTTTTGCGCTTCTTCGGGTTCGATATGGTAATCCACCATTTTCTGGATGGCGTCCTGAGGCGTAAAGACTGCCTGAATATAGGGGGAGCCTCCACGACGAACTCCTTCTTCATCAGGAGTTCCCATCAAAGCCAGTTTCAAACGATCCGCACGCGGATCGGAGAGCGAACTGCCGTCCCAGGAAAGCAGCAGACGGTCTTCAATGCCAAAGCTGTGACGATGCCATGAGAGAACCTTTGACTGGGGATCATCTTCAGGCAGCCAGTTCTCGACGTTATTTTCCTGACGGATCTCCCGCAGTACTCCAAAGAGAAGCGGAGTGACGAAGATCATCAAAACGACAACCCACAATGACAGACTATGTCCCCATGGATCGCGCTTTTCAAAAAACGAAGCCATTAATTAATCCAATAGCCACAGAGGCTTTATCTAATCTATGAATTTCAGCCCAGAAAGGCGGGAATTAAAATTCAAATAGAATATTGTTTGATCCAAAACTGCATTTCGATTGCATCCGACTTGAATTTATTTCCGGTAATCGCCGGTTCTTTTCCAAATCAGATCCCTTGAATTGTCACTGTTTCGCTAAATGAATCAATCTCGAATGCACAAAAAAATGGAATTGCCCGCTTCGGATGCTGAAGCATAATCGCTTTTTACGATCGCTCCATCCTGGTATTCTTCGTCGCCGTATCGGGTTGAACTTGTCGTACCACACACAACATTTGTGATTGTGATGAAGATCATGCATATAATAGCAGTTTTGCGGATTATGGCAGCAGGAATATCGCTGTCCGCCCCCTGATCTGATGCAAAATGTGCAAAAAAAGCGGCTCAAAGGCCGCTTCAGACAAACTGTTCATCATTCTTACGACGAATCATCAACGGGAATCGTCGCCAAAATGAACAAAAATCCACACACCCTCAGGCAGTTATTCTGCGGTTTTGGGGTCGAATCCCTTTAAAAGTTCCTCGTCCCATTCGTCCTGGAGAGGCCAGTCGACAGCACAGGTTCCGAAATCAGCCATATGTAGATATGTATTCAAACGATCAATGGTCGACTGCAGCAGTTCCCGTCTGTTCTGGAAAATCGGTCCATGGCTGGGCAGCAGCCATTTGGCATCACAATCGCGAATGCGTTCCAGTGATTTGATAAAATCAGGAATATCAGACCCATGATGGGCATCAATGTGGCCCACACAGCCGTCCCGGTAGATGTTATCTCCGGAGAACAGCAAGTCGCCAAACCGGAATGCCAGCTGACCGTCGGTATGCCCGGGAGTGTGCCAGACTTCCAGCTTCACATCCCCACCCAGGTCGATCACGTCTCCCTCTTTCACTTCCAGATCGACTTTACAGGCGGGCATATCAATCGAAATTCCCTGCGCACTGATTTCTGCATAAGTACTGATGCGATCGCCGACTTCCAGCAAGCGGGCAGCACTCGGATGCGCCACAACCTGCGCGGAGGGGAGTAGTTCTTTGGCGCGGCTCAATCCCTGAATATGGTCCACATCAGCGTGTGTGGCAATCAGATATTTGCAGTTGGCCAGCGGAAAATCCATCTGGCGGATCATTTCGATGATTTCACCAACCGTGTCTTCATAACCGATATCAATCAGCAGCCATTCGTTCTGGTCATTAAAGACGAGATAGACACAACATCCCAAACGCTGTCTGGCCTGATAGTTGATTTCAATAACGTGTGGAAATACTTCGCGGCGGGGCAGCATACCCGTAAGCTCCTCGTGGTCTAAGCGCGGTTACTGGTTTCAATGATCCAGACAGGAAATGACTGGTTAAGAGAGATCGAGCAGGAAAGCATGCTCATACGTGAGGTGTTCTCGGAGAAGACTGACCCTGTCGAATCTCATTACGCAGGTCATTCTATGCAGGCTAATTCACTGAAACAACCATTATCAAAGCAGATGTGGTGGTATTCAGCCCGATTTTCGAAAGTAATAAGAACCTTCCGCTATCAGCCACCCGTCGGCCGGGTATCGGGCTCGGCAGGCTTCCAGTATTCAGGGAGCCCCTGTTTCGTCTCGATCAGAATTTCCAGTATGGCCCGCCGGTCTGCGGCACTGAGGTGGGCATATTCACTGCTTTGATCCTTGCCAGACAGAATTTCCCACAGCCGCCGATACACCACATCCAGCACTGGTCGCGGCAGTTTATCGAACGATTCAGAATAGATCAGGTAACTGCACGGATACCGGAACAGGCGGCGTTTCAGATCAAAATCCCGCAGCGAGCGCCCCTGCTTATCCCGGGGACCCGACCGGGAGAACTCCGATTCAAATCGGGACGTTCCCCGTATCTGATCGTCCAGCTGCAGTTCGTCTACAAACAGCATGTAATCCACCAGTCGATTCGCTGCGCTCTCATAACGGCGTTTTGTACTGTCACTTTGAAACGTCGCTTCGCGCTCCAGCATTCGATTCATAACAGCAGCGTCCCGCTCGGTAATGCGTCCTTCAATCTGCGCCCGGGTAATCAGGTTATGCATCTTCACCTGATGCTCCAGTACCATCAGCGACACAATATCGCTGTGAGGCGACAGATAGGCGCTGGTATCAAACCACTTCTCCAGGTCAACGGCATTCGCCCCCGGTTCGCGATTCAGATTGCGGGAACTGTCCCCCTGGCGAAAGATCAGGTTCCCCATGTGACGCATTTCTCCATGTGTGCCCGTCACATACCAGCCCCCCCAACGCTCAGAAAACGGGCTGGAATGATCGCTGCGAAACGTTCCCTCCCGAAATGCGGGCATCCCGTCCGGCCCCGGATAAACCGAGCGCATGATGTGTCCGGGAACTCCCTGCGTCATTGAAGACGCATGGCACTGGGTACATTCAAAGGTCTTGCGCACAAACGTGGGATGCGATGTCTGCGATTGAGACATGGTATAAAACACAGTCCCCAGCTTAGGATCACTGGCAGAGACTTCGAGTACAGATCCCCCCTGCACGTATCCCACATACAGGTCATCATTAAAATACAACGCGCGCGGCGACTGCGGATCGATATGCTTCACCTGCAGACTCGTCTTGGAAAACACCAGCGTCTGAGAAGAAACCGGTATCTTCAATGCATCCAGAACCGCAGGCAGATAACCAATCCGGTTCTTCCGCTCATAGGCCAGCTTGATTTCACCCGCATCCAGGCGTTTCTGAAATCGGGAAATCAGATTATCAGGTTCCGCCTTGTTGTAATTGATGGGTGCTTCTTCAAAACTGAGCTGGGCTGAAACAACTGCTGGAACGAGCAGACAACCTGCCAGCAGACCCGCTGTCAAAATCACCCGCTGCAAAGTTCTTGAGACCCGGTTTAATTCTTCACAATGATACATCGGCATGCTACTCTATTGACTCAATGGCAGGAGTCTGGTTTTGCTGTTGAAAACTCAGACAGCATGAACAGACCGGAAACAGGCAGGAATACAAACAATATCGGATAGCATTGTCCATTTTAATTGCTACTTTGGTCCTGTCAACTCAATTTTTAATCAGATTAACCCACTTGAGACCGTGACGCTACCAGAGTCTGTCAATTCCCTCCCAGGCATCGCTATTATCAACAATGTTCCCCCGGTGAATCAGGAAACAGATACCATGCCCCAACCTCTTGTCCGCATTCAGCTTACTCTGATCATCGTTCTTCTGACCAGCCTGCTGTCATTTTCCAGTCCCGTTCAAGCAGCTCCCCCAATCCGTATTCAACTAATCGGCGATTCAACAGTCGCGACTTACAATAAGCCTCCCAAAGACCGCCCCGACATGACCGGCTGGGGACAGATCTTTGGCGAATATTTTACCAATGATGTCACCATCTTTAACCGGGCCGCCTCCGGCCGCAGTTCCAGCAGCTTCATCCGGGAGGGACGCTGGAAAAAAGCACTGGAAGAAAAGCCTGATTACCTCTTCATTCAGTTCGGCCACAACGACTGTCCCGGCAAAGGGGACCGCGAAACCGATCCCGCGACAACTTATCAGCAGTACCTGAAACAGTACATCGATGAAGCACGGGCTGCGAATATCAAGCCGATCCTGGTCACTCCCATGACCCGCAGGCGTTTTGAAAACGGACAGATCTGGACCATCCTGCGACCTTATGCAGACGCCATGATCAAAGTCGGCAAAGAGAAGAATGTCCCCGTGATCGATCTGCACAAAAAGAGTGTGGCGCTGTTTAATCAACTGGGAGATGCAGGCAGCAGTGACTTCAGTCCCAGTGAATCCGATCGCACACACTTCTCACGTAAGGGAGCACTCGAGATCGCGCGACTTGTCGCGGAAGAAATTCCGACAACGGTTCCTGAATTGAAGCCGTATCTGAAACAACCCACACCCAAAAAAGATTGAGGCGCGAACCGTACCCGGCAGAGGAAGCGGTCTTACATGAACGTGCATTTGTTGCACGGCGACACACTCAGTCGCGACACGGTGGCTTCTCTCAGTTTTCGGTACTCGGGAGAGTTGTAGATTTCCAGCACATGCTGGTCGTTCACATTGCCGATCGAATATTCTGCCTGCCCGTCGGCACAGCAATGGGCCACCTCACCGGTCGCCGTAATCGAAAGTTCGAACCAGCGTTCACAACCCATGTTGGGAACTTCATTGACGGTTAACCCTTCAACCTGTCCGGTCCACGCCATCCGGGGAAATACATTCGATTTGAATAACGGATAATGAATACTACACCACTGCACAAATTCCTGATCCGCTGGAGTTCCATCACCCACGCGTGAAAGTACCACTCCAAAATAAACATCACCTTCGGCAAAGATATCGTGAATCATCTCCAGTCGCTGGATGGTTCGCTGATAAGGCAACCCCATCACGCGTTCGTACTCCGCTTCACGGTGATCATTAAACGAGATCCAGAGATAGGCAATGTTTTTAATTTCCTGTAACGCTTCCAGCTTGCCTTCCGTGATCGCCGATGCGTTGGACGTCAACGTGATCTTCGCCTGAGGCAGTAAGTGATTGATTTTTTCCAGTGTGTCAAACAGACGCGTATCCAGAAACGGTTCGCTGACTTTGAACGGTGAGATCTGAAAGTTCATTTCCGGGGGAATCTCGGTCAGTTCATTCAACACCTTATCGATGAGCTCGTCACTCATCTTCGTATGCTTACGGTTCAGATTGGGATAGGGGCAGAAATTACAACTCGCATTACACCGTGCCAGCGTCTCCAGATGCACGTGGCGGGGATAGTCCAGATAATGAGAATGACGCATCCGGGCAATGCCGGCATCATACTCGGCTCGTTGTTGGCTGTACTGATAAGGGCTGAGAATATCCAGCATATCGATGATTCTTCCTTGAATCCGGGATTTGCAATGAACCCTGCTGCGCAAGCACTGCAGACAACCTGAGTTGTGTTAATGAGAGTTCGGTCGTCTATACATTTGAGGCCTGCATCATCTCTGGTTCGCACTGCCGCAAAACTCTCATTCCGCTCCGGAATTCCAAAACCGGTATTATTCCATTGTCGGCTTAATTTAGTATGATTCATGAAAGAATTCTGCCATACTCAAAACATAAAAACAAACCTAAACCGAATCACCGAAAGCAGTTACACGATGCATCATTTTTCCGATCGACTGAACGCCGCCATCCAGAAGAAGAAAACTCCCGCTCTGGTCGGCCTCGATCCCCGTTTTGACTGGCTCCCCGCCGATATCGTCAGCAATGTGAGCAAGAATCATCACAGTCAGGCAGAGATCGTAGCGGCGGCCTTTGAAGAGTTCTGCCTCCGTATTATCGATGTGGTCGCGCCGTTTGTCCCGGCAGTCAAACCGCAGGCGGCCTTCTTTGAAGAATGGGGGCCCGCCGGCTGCGCCGCTCTGCAGCGTGTCATTCTGAAAGCCCGCGAAGCCGGTCTGGTTGTGATCTGTGATGCGAAACGGGGTGACATCGGTTCTACTGCTGAAGCGTATGCCCGCGGTTACCTTGCCGGTGAAAATCCGGAATCTGCAATCTGGGCCGCCGACTGTCTGACGGTGAACCCTTACCTGGGGAGTGACACGCTGGAACCATTCGTCAATGTCGCCGTCGAACGGGGTGCCGGAATTTATGTTCTCGTCCGCACCAGTAATCCCGGAGCGGGTACCTTTCAGGATCGAAAAACGGAAGGTACCAATCTCTACGAATGCGTCGCCTCCGTCGTCGAAGAACTGGCTCTCAAAACCAAAGGGGACGGCAACTACGGATCTATCGGTGCCGTTGTTGGTGCGACTTATCCCGAAGAACTCAATCAGCTGCGTGCTCTGATGCCACACACTCCCCTACTCGTTCCCGGGTATGGCAGTCAGGGCGCAGGTGCCGGTGATGTCGCGGGTGCCTTTGACGAACAGGGCCTGGGTGCGATCATCAACAGCTCGCGAGGCATCAACTTCGCAATCCGCAAAGCGCCGTACTCCGAAAAGTTTGCTCCTCAGGAATGGGAACAGGCGGTCGAAGTCGCCACAATTGACATGATTGCCGATCTGGCCACACATACCCCCGCTGGAAAGCTGCAATGAGCGATCACGCCGCAACATTCCGGAAAGCATCAAAGCATCTGAGTAAGGCAGACCCGCTGCTGAAACCTGTCATCGACAGCATCGGCCCCTGCCCGCTCAAACCGTACCGTTTTCGGTTTGCACTCCTGTTGCGTTCGATTGTCTCACAACAGATTTCGACTTCCGCTGCCCGTACGATTTATCTCAGGCTGCATGCTTTGACCGGTAAGGGTCAACCGACGGCAGAAAAAATCATGCAGCTCTCGCACGAACAGCTCCGCTCGGTCGGCCTGTCCAATCAGAAAGCAACCTACGTTCGTCATCTGGCTGAAATGGTGATGGACAATCAAGTCCGCCTGCATAAAATGCATCAGTTAAGCGACGAAGAGGTCACGAGTGAGCTGATCCAGGTCAAAGGGATCGGCGTCTGGACCGCGCAGATGTTTCTGATGTTCGGCCTCTGTCGTCCCGATATCTTTCCTCACGACGACCTGGGGATTCAGAACGGGATCCAGAAAATCTACGAACTCAAAACCCGCCCGGACAAAAAGACCTGTATCGAAATCGCCGAACGCTGGCAGCCTTATCGTACTGTCGCCAGCTGGTACTGCTGGCGGATCCTGGAAATGGAAACACCCGACGGCCCCTGGTAAACGCACACTTCAGACAGAAAGACGTCATCATGCAGAACTCCCTTTCCTGCTTTCTGGTTAACAAAAACGAACAGAAAGAAATTACAGGGGGGCTGCAGTCAGTCCCTTCTGACAATCTCCCTGAAGGCGATGTGACAATCCGGGTCGTCTATTCTTCCATCAACTACAAAGACGCGCTGGCGGCAACCGGGCATCCCGGCGTCGTGAGACACTTCCCGCATATCCCTGGCATCGATGCCGCCGGCTTTGTAGTAGAGTCGAAGTCGGATCAATTCAAAGTGGGAGATGCGGTGATCGTCACCAGTTATGAACTGGGGGTCGAACGCTGGGGAGGCTGGTCTGAATTCATTCGCGTCCAGCCGGAATGGGTGGTCCCGCTGCCTGAGGGACTAACCTTGAAAGAATCCATGATTCTCGGCACTGCCGGCCTGACCGCCGCCATGTGTGTCAACAGTCTGATTCAGCACGAGATTCCCACCGATGCGGGAAGCATCCTTGTCACCGGCGCTTCAGGAGGCGTTGGCTCCTTCGCATTGTCTCTGCTCAAACGTGGCGGCTTTCATCCGGTCGCGGTCACGGGGAAACCTTCCGTGGCCCTCCGCCTGATTGAACTGGGAGCCCGCGAAGTCATCGGTCGCGATGAACTGGAAGACGATTCAAAAAAGCCGCTGCTCAAAGCCCGCTGGTCTGCCGCCATCGACACTGTGGGAGGTCCGATGTTGAGTCACGTGATTCGCTCGATCCAGCAAAATGGCTGCGTCGCCGCCTGTGGGAATGCGGGAGGCGCAGAACTTGATCTGACGGTCTTCCCCTTTATTCTGCGTGGTGTCACGCTGGACGGCATCGACTCGGCCTGGTATCCGATCCGGAAACGAACGGCGCTCTGGCAGAAACTGGCGACCGACTGGAAACTGCCCGACCTCGAATCCCGCGCGGAAGTCATCTCGCTCGAACAGGTTCAGGACACAGTCGATGCGATGCTCAAAGGGGAACACCGGGAACGCACGATCATTCAGATCAGCGAAGAGTAAACAAAAAAGCGGCCCTGCTTTTCGACAAGGCCGCCTGTTGTTCTTAGACTCTGTTTCGCTTAATACCGCGCCAGGTCGGCAGCTTCGGCTTTGAGATTCAAACCGCTCACAATCCGTTGCGCGTCGTTGACCATGAATTTCACTTCACTGCCACACGCGATGAATCGCCAGCCTTCTTCAATCCGCTGCTGGACGGCTTCGATGGTCTGCACATGCAGGCCGACCGGCGTTCCGGTTTTCTTACCGGTCTCCAGAATTTTCTGCAGCATCGCTTCCAGTTCATCGGGAGAAGGATGCACGCCGGTCTTTTTGCTCATCTGGAATGTCAGGTCGTTAGGTCCTACGAAGATCGCATCGACGCCTTCCAGGCTGTAAATCTCTTCGGCGTTCTCAACACCTTCGGGAGATTCGGTCTGCAGAATGACGAGGATCTCATCGTTGGCATGCTTGTAATAGTCGCCGGCAGTCGCATCGAAGTTCATCGCATGCAATACGCCACCCACGGAGCGATTTCCAATCGGCGGATATTTGACAGCATCAATGACGGTCTTTGCCTGTTCGACAGTGTTGATCATCGGCGCGATAATTCCATGCGCCCCGGCGTCCAGCGCCCGCTTGATCAATTCATATTTTCCCAGGGGAACGCGACACAGAGGGACACAACCCGCATCCGCAATCGCACCGAACAGATGCGCCGCCTGCGACCAGTCGATGGGAGAATGCTCCATATCAACCGTCAGCCAGGGAAAACCCACGCGGGCCATCAGTCGGGTCATCATGATATCGCCCGATGAAAGCCATGTTCCTACCTGAGGTTTCCCTTCACTCAACGCCGCCTTGACCGGATTCTTTTTCATCAGTCTGTGTTTCTTTTCTGTAATCGATTGGAATAAAAGTATGCTGAAAACTGTCGTTTACTCTACCCATTCTCGACAGGCTCATAGTGGATTGCAAGCCAAACGCTTTCCCGGTCCGCTGCCGTCGCTTCCACCCGGTGCCGACAATGCGCGGGAATGTTCACTGCATCCCCGGGAATCAGGGACCGCCCCTCGGTTTCTCCCTCAAATCGCAGTACCGCCGACCCCGAGAGCAGAACAACCCATTCGGCGTGCTCCTGATCGTACCATTGCCCTTCCCGCGTGGACTGACCGGTGGATACAATCCGCTCTACCCGACACGACTTGCCCCGCAAGAGTTCCTCGAACTGCTCATCATCAGGCAGACTTTCAAAGGGTGTGAACAGGTTGGTGATGTCAGGGATCATGGCGGAGCCTTACTGGAATGGAAAGCATCTGGAGCAGAGCTGGATTCTACTTTACGGAAGCCAGGCTGTCACAACAACCGTGGTCGACGTGCAATGTTTCAGGAACCTGCCCCGTTGATCATTCTTAAACAGTAGGGGTGGCCTCGAATGAACTTCGGGGTTGATGTAGACAACTGGAAATTGACAGTGAAAGTATTGAATGAGCAGCGAGTTTCCGCCTCTATCCGGATTGATCGTTTGCTCTGTCAGTTTCCTGCTCGCTCCGCTCGGCCCGAATTACATTCGGGCCTACCCTTTCTTTTTTATATCCCCTCAATCCCAGCAAGATTACTGGGGGTACTTCAGGTAATACTCAATCTGCTTGCTGCTCAATGTGCGAACTGCTAGCATTAATCCAGCGATCGCACGAACCTTCCTCTGGAGAAACACCATGAAAATCACAGGCGTCGATACGTTTCTGGTAGATGTCCCCCTGCAGACACCTGTCTCCCCCTATCAGTCCCGCTACATTTTCTCCACGAGCACCGGTGCCCTGCTGATTCGCATTGAAACGGATGCCGGCATCACTGGCTGGGGCGAAACGCCACAACGGCTCTCGTTCCAGAACGCTGTCAGCTTTACCGGCGCAGAAGCCGACTACTTCCGCCCGATTCTGCTGGGCAAAGATCCGACCGACATCGCCGCGCTGTACGCTGACTGGGGAATGGGGGAGGAACCATACCGTCAGTCGCTGGTCGAGATGGCCTGCTGGGACATTCTGGGCAAACAGGCGGGACTCCCCTTGCATCGACTGCTGGGAGGATTGTATCGGGATCGTGTCGAGGTCACCTGCTGTATGGGCATTCGGGGACCGGAAGAAGCAGCTGCCATTTCAAAACATTATGTCGAGCAGGGCTTCTCCACACTTAAGACGAAAGCAGGTCGTGCGCCGGAAGAAGATCTGGCGATGGTCCGCGCGATCCGCGAGTCAGTCGGAGACAAGCTCAATCTCCGCATCGATCCCAACATGGGTTACACACCCGAAGTCGCTTTGCAGCTGGCCCGCGACCTGGAACCTTATGAGCTGCAGTACTTCGAACAGCCGATGCACAAAGACCTGCTGCAGGAATCGGCGGACATCCGCAAGCAGACCACGACGCCGTTGGCATTGAATGAATCGGTCACGACCATGGAAAACGTTCGCAAGATATTAGAGCTGGACGCCGCCCAGTATCTGTTGCCCGACACTTATCAGTGTGGCGGGATCTGGGCCGTCAAACTTGTCGGCGAAGTCGCGGCTTCAGCAGACGTCCCCTGTATCTTTCACTGTGCCCACGACCTGGGTCTTCGCACTGCGACAATGCTGCACATGGCGGCTTCCTCCCCGAACTTCCCCCTCGCCAACGACTGCACCTATTACAGTCTGGAGAACGACATCATCACCGAACGGTTTGAGATCAAAGAGGGAACAATGGCAGTGCCAACCAAACCGGGACTGGGCGTGGACATTGATGAAGCGATGTTGAAACGGTATCTGGTTAAGAGTTCGGTAGAGTGAAATGCGTGCCCAGCATTTCAAAAAAAGCGAATTCCCTCTATCACATCTTCCGGTGTGGAGATGTAAAACCCACAAGAATATCGATAAATGGGGACGCCTTTGTAGTAATAGTGATCAGAGGTTTTCATCGGGAAGTCGATGATGTGCATGCCTCCTCCCTCGAGAAGTTGACGGGCTCGTTGACCGGCTTTTGTGTGAGGATACTTTTGAACCAGGCGGCTCAGTTCCAGATGAGCTCGAAATAAACGACACCCTGCCAGATCCTCTTCCAGGCGCCTTACATTTTCTGCGACTTTCAGATCCGGTGTATTTTCAGTGGCCTCAGAGCTGCCTCTATTGGAAGGCGGTGCCTGGGGTGCTGTTGGCTGCAGGGCCTGGTCTGAACGGCCCGTCTCTGCAGTGAGATTAATCAGCAACAGTACCAGGACCGGAACAAAGAATGTGAGCACGCGCTGCATCTGACTTGCCTTTCACTAAAAACAGATAAGTGAGCCTGACATAAAATCCGTTACAGACTGTTCAACTGTTGAAGACGGTAACCAAGCTGGCTGGTGGGCAGACCATTGATATAGTAAACCCGTGGGCCTGGTCCATAATGAAACTTGAGCTGCGGAACATCGATTCCCAGAGTTTTCTGCAGCCGTTTCTCTGCCGTTTTCCGGGGATAATGTTTCCGCAAATCGACCGGACCATTTTCCGATTCCCAGTATTCAAACACAGGAATGTGTGACAAAATAATTTGCTCATGCGGTTTCACAGCAGTAACAGGGCTCTCCGGTTCCTCCGATTGCACTTCGAACGGCATCAGACTGAACAGAGCCAGCGACAAACCTGCCAGCAAAGTGAAAGAAGTTTTTTGCATCTCTCTGATTCTCCTCTGAGAAAAGATAACCAGTGCCTGCTGGAACAAGCTGGGATCTTATGCCAGAACAGAAATACAGACAAGATCCGTTTCAAAACAGATCCTCTCAAGTTGCAGCCTCATTCAATACATCAAACCGGAGTCACACGAATTGGCGCTTCACGACAGGCTCCTTAATTGACATCCTTCCCGCTTCCAAGTAGCCTGCAGAGACAGTGTTTAATGCAATAACTCTGTTTCCCACCTGAGCTTTTCGGCATGAGCCTCCGCCGAATATGAATTGATTTAGAAAGCTTTCACCATGATCTCCCGCTCCATTTTTCGTTCTCAGCTGCGGCTGATGGTTTCCGGTTTTCTCTGTTGTCTGCTCATCACATCAGCTGCGTTTGCCGCCAGTGGTCCGTATGCGGTGGAAGTACGCAAGAATGTAATGGTGCCCATGCGGGACGGCGTGAAGCTGGCGACCGACGTCTATCTTCCCGTGGAAGATGGTGACGTCCTGGATCAGAAACTGCCCACTATTCTGGAACGACGCCCTTACAACAAAAACGGCTGTAAATCGTCGGGCATGTATTACGCTTCGCATGGCTACGCCTTCGTCGCGCAGGATACGCGCGGGCGTTATGCCTCCGAAGGGGTGTGGCACATGTTGACCGATGATGGCGTCGACGGTGTCGACACAGCGGCCTGGATCGGGAAACAACCCTGGTCGAACGCAAAGATCGGCATGATCGGCACCTCCTATGTCGGCGGGACACAACACGCGCTGGCGATGGAGAAAGCACCCGAACTCAAAACCGTGATTCCCGTCGATGCGATGTCTAACCTGGGTTACGCCAGTATGCGGAACGGGGGCGCGTTTGAGCTCCGCTTCTGGAACTGGATCTATCTCAACGCCGGCAAAGGGAGTCGTCATTCACACGATCCCGGCACCGCAGCTGCCCTGAAGGAAATGGCAGAGAACCGCGTGCAGTACCTGTTTCAGCTCCCGCTTCGCAAAGGGACCACGCCGATGAAGCTGGCGCCCGAATACGAAGACTGGCTCGTCGAGGGTATGAAGCATGGCGCTAACGATGACTTCTGGATTCAGAACAACATCATCGACTACCCGGAGAAGTACAAAGACATCCCCGTCTACCTGGTGAGCGGCTGGTACGATTCATGGAGCAGAAACAACACAGCGAACTTCCAGGTCCTGTCGAAAACCATCAAAGGCCCCGTGTATATGATCATGGGTCCCTGGATTCACGGGCAGCAGGGATCCTACTCACACGGACAGGTGACCTTCGGCAAAGAAGCCGCCATCGCCGATCCCCTGGGCTGGCGTAAGGAATGGTACGATCACTGGCTCAAAGGCATCGACAATAGTGTGGGGACGAAAGCTCCCTTTGAAACACCAGTCCGGATCTTTGTGATGGGAACCGGCGACGGAACCAGAACACAGGACGGCAAACTTTATCATGGCGGCTACTGGCGCAATGAAAGTGAATGGCCGCTGAAACGGACCGTTTACACAAAATACCATCTGCAACCGGAAGGCGGTCTCGCGACTCAGGCACCGAAAGCGGAGCAGTCTTCTACGACTTTTCTGTTTGATCCTGCCAATCCGGTCCCCACGATTGGCGGTAATATTTCCAGCGGTAACGACATCCTCGTGCAGGGGGGCTGGGATCAGAAAGGGAGCGAATTCATCTGGAACTGGACGCAGCCGATCCCCCTTTCCGCCCGCAATGATGTAATCGTCTTTCAGACCGAACCACTGGCAGAAGATCTGGAAGTGACCGGCGAACTGGCGGTCAACCTCTGGATCTCATCCGATGCCAAAGACACCGACTTCACCGCCAAGCTGATCGACGTGTATCCCCCCAGTTCTGACTTCCCGGGTGGTTTCGACCTCAACATCGGCGACGGCATCATCCGCACCCGCTTCCGTGATTCCATCAACTCAGAGAAGCTGATGGAGCCCGGCACCATCTATCCCGTGACCATCAAACTCTATCCGACTTCGAATGTCTTCAAGAAAGGGCATCGCATCCGCGTTGATATCTCCAGCAGCAACTTCCCGCGTTTCGACATCAATCCCAATACGGGTGAACCATTGAACGACAACCGCCGCACACAGCAGGCGAATAATACGATCTACCACGATGCCACACATCCTTCGCACATCGTGCTGCCCGTGATCCCCGCAAAGAAATAAACGGCTTACCTCGACAAAAAAACGGCCAGAGAAAATGAGTTTCTCTGGCCGTTTCTGTTTTACCGTTCAGCGATGAAGCGACTTAATATTCGCCAATCACATTACCATCCGCTTTGTTACCCAGGTTCTGCCAGGTTCCCAGGTGGATGTTTTCCGAGATGAACTGAATGCGTCCGTCGGCAAACAGTGTGTGAACGCCACCCACGTGTTTACTGCGTGATCCCAGCAGAGCCGATCCCCCGGTGCTCTGAGCACATTCCAGTAAGTCCGAGTTGGGACCGATCAGTGTGGTGTAGCTCCAGGCATACATCGACTGGGCAAAGAACCAGGAAAAACCACGCTGCTTCTGATCTGCCGTCCCGGTGCAGACAGTGCCGGAAGTGGCGTTGATGTTGGCATATGGATGTGCCACCACACACTCGGAAGAGAGCATGGTATTGGAGGTCCCGTCTTCGATGTCCTTGATCTGCGTTTTGCTGTTCAGGAACATGACCGAACGACCGTTGTTCTGGTAGGTCGAACCGCCGGCTGCGTAGCCTCCCGTATTCGCGGTACAGGTCACATAGTTGGTCGGGCCATAGCTGGTCTGTCCGGTCTTTCCACGGTTACCGGGATCGCTGGGGCAACGGTAGGCGGGAATCTCATAGTTCCGGGCTTCCGTATTGGCAGTGCCCCCATTTCCGGGCTCGACACTCCAGTTGATTTTATTAAACAGGGGCGCCTGATCCATGTAAGGCAGGATGCGGGCCTGCCAGCCAATCATGCTGGTTTCCCATTCGCTGGTTGCTCCCTGGCGGCGAATGGTGGCCGGCGGGAAAGTGCCAAATGTATCGTGATAGTTATGCAATGCCAGGCCGATCTGCTTCATGTTGTTCTTACAGCTGGAACGGCGGGCTGCTTCACGGGCCTGCTGCACAGCCGGTAACAGCAGTGCGATCAGAATCGCGATGATGGCAATGACGACCAGCAGTTCAATTAAAGTAAACCCCTGGCGACGCTTCAGAAATAACGCTTTCATAGTGTTGATTAATCCCTCTGAATGATAAACGGGAAGAAAAGACATCAGTACGCGGAATACATACTGGACGAAAATATTTATTTGGCTTCGAGTGTAAAGTCGGCGGTATTCTCACCCGCTTTGACTTCGTACTGCAGAGTGGTCTGTGTGTTGTACCGGGCGGGAATGTACTGTTGCATGATCTCAGTTTTCTGACCGTCCGATTCCTGAAATTTGCCCGTTTTCCGGGTCGCATTGATCAGGACTTTATTATTGCCGACGGCGGGGCCTTCTTCGGCTGAGAGGGAATAGCTTCCGTCTTTGATCAATGCCTGGGCCATTTTGCCGCGTACCGGTTTACCGGCGGAGTCGACATCGGGTACGAACTGGATACTCCCCTCGGGCAGCGGTTTGCCATCGAAGGTAACAGAACCAGAGACGGCAGCGCGTTCGATGTACTCGGCAGAGCCACCAAAACAGCCGGTCAGGGTGATTGCGCACAGAAAGAGCGCAACGGAATTCTTTCGCGAAACGGGGAACATAGCGAGCCTGTCTGTTCTAACAATTTCGAAATTCAGTTGTCGGGTTTAGAAAAGCAATCGGTTTGAAATCTCAGCTGTCAAAGCGACCGATGGGTCCAAATCAGGAGGGTTCCATATGATTCAATAAGGCAGGAGTCTGAGGAATGATTGTTTCTATCTGCTCTCAAGTATAAGAGACACTGGTACCCATTCACAATGAAAAAGGACAAATATATCCGTACACGTATCAGTTCGACCTTGAATGACCTGATCAATCTTCCAGTTCACGGGCTTTGAAAAGTGTTTCAGTGTTTACCAGTTTCAGACGAGTAAAGATTAGCAGCGCGCCTCTACCTCATTTTTTCATAATTTTTTAAATTTCCGCGAACGGTCAACATATAATGGGGGTTAGATACATAGATTTGCTGCGACACGAAACCTGCCCGGCGCAAGCCTTGATCTCCCCGATCCTCACTGAAGACGCTCTAAGACTCGCTTTCTCAACCAGCCAGACCCGCAGCTCAATTGCTTTGATCCTTTAACGCTTTCCCATTTGTTTCGAGAGTACAGGCACTATGCTTTCCGTTCCCCGCTCGACTTTTTCTGCGCTGACGTTGTGCGCATTGACACTCACTGGCTGCTTTGGCGGTTCGAAAGAAGGTCTGGAACGCGCCGCTGTTTCAGGAACGGTCAGCTTTGACGGCAAGCCACTCTCCGAGGGGAGTATTCAGTTCATCCCCGACATCGATGCTACAGGGCAGCGGGTTCATGGCAAAGCGGTTCAGGCCATTATCACCAACGGCGTCTATTCGCTGACGAATGACCAGGGACCGGTAGTCGGTGCGAATAAAATCATGGTTAACGCCACCCGGAAAACGGGTAAATTCCAGAACTTTGACGGCGTTAAAACCGAAATCATGCAGCAGTATATTCCTGCGAAATACAACGCTGATTCCACGCTCAGGTATGAAGTGAAGACCGGTGAAAACACCGCTGATTTTTCACTCCAGACCCGCTAGCGATTTTTCTGCAGTCCGATGATCTGATTGATCATTCTATTTCTATTCTTAGAGGGAAACACAAACACTATGAAAACTACTTTTCTGAAGCGCCGCCAGGGATTTACTTTGATTGAGCTGCTGGTGGTGATTGCCATCATCGCGATTCTGATCGCACTGCTGCTGCCAGCCGTGCAACAGGCGCGTGAAGCAGCCCGCCGTTCCACCTGTAAGAATAACCTGAAGCAGATCGGTCTGGCTCTGCATAACTATCACGATACAGCGTTGACGTTCCCCTCCGCCCATGTGCGCACTGTCACGAACAGCTGGCTGTCGAGCCAGATTGGCTGGCAGGCACGCATTCTCCCTTACGTGGATCAGGCGAATCTGTACAACCTGATCGACTGGAGCATCCAGCCTGGTAATACCGGAACCGCCAATACTTCCGTCATGAAAGAGGAACTGCCGGTCTTTCGTTGCCCCAGCGATCCCGGCAGCCGCGGAACCACAGGGCAGTCTGCTTATGGCCCGACCAACTATGTTGTCTGCTCAGCCCAGTACGGCACTTTCTCAGCCGGCGGAACTGACTTTGCGAACAACGGAAAATCGATCATGTTCCTGAACAGCGCCACCCGCATTCGTGACATTACCGACGGAACTTCGAATACCATGATCGCTGCCGAATGTATCGTGGGACTTCCCTACGCCAGTGCCAATACCACCTCCAATACAGTCTGCACCGGTACTGCCAACCAGATGCTGCGAGGTTACACCTGGTTCTGGGGACAGGCAATGCATATGTGGAGCTACACGACCCTGGTCGGACCGAATACCGACTTACTCGAATGCTCCAGCGGAACCGGCGGACCGGCTCTAATGGGTTCGCATAGCCAGCATACAGGCGGCGTGCATGTACTCTTCGCAGATGGACGGATTCAGTTTATTTCCGAAAACATCAACCTGGGCACCTGGCAGGACCTGGGAAGTAAATCAGACGGAAATGTGATCGGCGAGTATTAAATCTGACCCGCCAGCTTGCTGAAAACAGGTGCGGCCAGTGGAGCAACAATCCACTGGCCGTATTCATTTCCCAATCGCAGACTCCATGAGAGTCACGAAAATTTCTTCAACAAAAATCAGCGGCAATCAGCCGCGAAACCGGTTCTGAAACAGAGAGCCGGTTTTCATCGGCTGATAAGTTTGACTGAGCGCAGTCTCAACTGCATTGTTCTGCACCACGCGTGATGCCCCCTAATTCTGCTGCCAGTCGCTCTGCGATCTGACGGCACACATCGGAGCACTCCGCGAGACCTTCGACAATAATCACTTCGGGAACATCTGCAATCTGCAGGCCCAGTGCAGTCAGCTCGTCGTGGCATTCAAACACCACGTTTTCTGTCGGCTGGACGTCAATGGTAATAATCAGCTGATTCTGATTCAGCTTCCAGCGACGATCCTCAGGAGAAAAAGAAACTTCCCCTTCCTGATCATCGAGGATGCGTTCCACTTTGACAGTTTCTGAATCACCGAGCGCATGTTTCAGAAAGACCCGACTTGCAGTAATGATCGACATACTTGTCCTCTCCATAAAATGTTCAATCAATCAACTCTTCGGAACAGCATCGCTGAGTCGTTCTGCTCAGGACTATTTTCTATAGAAAACTAATTTTCTGTTCCAGGTACGAGTATACAACAGTCAAAGTCGTTTGTCGCTTAAAAAACAGGCGTTCATAAAAATGCAGGCAGAATGTCGCAGTCTGGCCTTGCATCGAAATCCAACCCGGTCCGAAAAGCGGTGACCTTCTCAGTCAGCACGTTATGAGAACGTGACTTATTTTGAACTGCTGGATCGTAACCATCTGCAGCTATTCAGATTCATCCTCTGCAGGCCGCATACTGATGCGCTGCGCCTCGTCTTGAAAGATCACCAGGTCTTTGCCTGTGTAGACAACTTCCTTCGTCACCATTTTCTGTGTCGATTGATCATGGAGAAACGTGCGTTCGAAACGATAATGATCTCCCTGTTGATCCGTTCGCAGATACTGACAGGTTACTTTGGACCCTCCCTGCGGGAGCTCACTGCCCAAAGACAAACCGTATTTTACCGTTTTATTGGGAGAGCGATGCATAGGACTGAATTTGACCGAAGACGACGCACCTCCCGGCAGATTTTTCATGATCACGATCACCGGTCGATACATCGGATCGAATGAATCCGACGGTGACTGGATGACTTCAGGCTGGGTTGATTTTTCGACTTCAGTTGAATCAGCCACTCCCTCATCCATGCTGTTTGCAGACTCACACCCCATTGTGAGCAGTAACAACATCAGTGTCAGCTTTTGGTATGTCATCAATCGGGTTCTCATAAAAAACACCTGTGGCTTCGGTCCGTTTCAAATCTGACTTACCTCAACTATAAATGTTCTGCAGCGCAGATTCCAGATCGGGAAAAGAAAACTCAAACTCCTCTTCCCGCAAACGACGCGAGACACAGTAGCGACCATATAAAGCCAGCTCGGGATCGGTCTTCATCAGCAGCGGCGCGCCGATCCGTACCATCCAGCTTGCCGCGGGCAGACCGATCGGCCTCTTGAGTGCTTTTCGTAAAGCGCGCATGAATTCGGCATTCGAAACCGGTTCCGGAGCCGTTGCCAGGTAAGCTCCCTGCATACTGTCATCGATGATCGCACGAAAGAAGAGGCGATTCATATCCAGTTCGTGAATCCAGCTCATCCCCTGCTGACCACTGCCTACAGTTCCCCCCAGTCCCCAGCGAACGAGTTTACTCAGCCGCGACAAAGCACCTCCGTTGCGGCCGACGACAAAACTGGTTCGCAGAATGACCTGCCGCATCTCAGGCAGGACCGCTCGGGAATAAGCAGCTTCCCATTCCTGCGCCACGAAAGGAGCCAGGCCATATCCGAAGGCAGCGTCTTCATCGCAGACGCACTCCGGCGGATCGCCATACCGGTGTGCTGTCGACATCTGCACCCAGACCGGAGGCGGCGAGGAAATCTTCCGCACTGCTTTACCGAGCACCTCCGTTGCTTCTACCCGCGAACGCAGAATTTCGTCACAGTGATCGGGAGTCTTGATGCAGTCGACCGTGCGACCGGCGAGGTTCACAATCGCGGTTGCTCCCTCCAGTTCCCGGCACCACTCACGGACACTGCGGGCATCCCAGCGTACAAACCGCCAGGCCCCCTGACGCTGGGGTTCGTTTCGCGAGAGCAGCACGACTTCATAATCCAGTTCCGTCAGATATTGCGCCAGGTTTAATCCCAGAAACCCGCTGCCTCCAGCGATCACAATGCGATTTGTCGTTTGCATACTGAGGAACTTTGTCTTTAAGAAGCTTACTGCGGTTAATACCGATAAGGCACACCGGGAATCTGAATGGTATCAGTCCGGTCTCTGCTGATGAAGGCCCGCAGATTCTTGGGGGAGACGGAGTCTGAAATAAAATGCACACCGCCATCGCAGCTGAGAGTCAGATAACCGTGCGCAGTGAAGCCGCCAAAGCGGGGGACGGTGGCATCTTCTGAATAAGCGATGTCAACCGGCTTCGTCCAGGGCGCTCTGCTGCGCGATTCGGCCAACATCAATGTTGAAGCGGGCCACTCTTTGATGTCCGTATAGCTGGTAACTTCGCCGGGAGCAAAAGCCGTCCCTTTTCCGACCACAGCATAGTAAGCGCTTTCGGTAGAATCGGGTTTGTCTCCAGGGTGGTGATAGACGGGTGGAATGTGATCGAGAACTTTCAGGTTTTCAGGGCTGTCCCAAGGCTGGTTGATATCGTAACCACACTCCTTGATCGCCGCATTATACAATTCTCGATCCATATACTTGAGCCTGAAAGGCGCTGCACCATCAACGAACTCTCTCAGTAACGGCAGCAGTTCCACCCGCCAACTGTGCGACGTTTTCCCATCCGCAGCATACACGACCGCCGACGGAAACTGCCCAAACAGGTCGTGGTAGTTATGCATGGCCAGTCCGATTTTCTGCAGATTCTTAAATCCAGCCGTTTTCCGGGACAAACCTTCTGCATCTTCATACGTTTGCGGTTCCTGAAACGTTCTCTTTTCAGTCTGGTCAGCGGCGAGTAACGAAATCGTAAACGCCGTAATCACCAACAGCGTCATTCCTCGTATGGGTTTCTGCATGGCTTTACCTCTGAATCATTTCCTGGAAATTCCTACTGAAGTGCTCTGGTATTCTACAAGCAGTATATTGTGTCCGGTGTTGCTTATGAATCACCAGCTTGTCGTTTATTCAATTTGTTGTCATACACGTGTATTGAAAGATAAGCGTATTTCAGACCACTTAGGCCAGCCAATCAATCCAGTCACCATGCCCGTCCGTGTTCGCTAATGGTATTTCACTCAGCTGACCATCCCGATAAATCTGTAATCTCAACAGGGCATCATGTAGATTATTAAACATATGAACCAGGTCGCGCTGCTGTCCCAGTTGATTCAACGTTTTCAAAAAGGATTCCCGCTCCGCTTGAGAAATCTGATTCGCCACATGCGTATGATAGATACAAAGCAATGAACCCAAAGGAACCTCTGTTGCGATTTCTTCCACCTGTACGAAACCGTTGCCGTTGCGCAGATCAAGATCAAATTCAGACTGCCGCTTTATCGCGGCATCCATGAGACATCGTCTCCAGTGATGCTCAGGCCAGATCAGCGCTTTTATCCAGTCTGCTTCCGCGGGGATTGAGGTATCAATCACATTCAGATCAACGCCAATCCGCTCTGAGACAGTAGGCATCGGATCGCTGAGTACAGCAGGATGGTCTGCACAAAATTCAGAAGTAATCAGTACCGGCGAGGAAAGATCGCCATATATTTCTTCACTCTCATCATACTCATAACGGTAACGGTCCCAGAGCAGATTCAGCCCGGCACTGCAGCCAATCTCCAGCAGCGCAACAGGCCGAGGCTCGAGATGCCGCAAGGCAAATTGAAACGCAGGTAATAGAAACGCACAGCGGCGGACTTCGTTGGTCTGTACAAGTCGTGTCTGCAGCAGTTCGATGATCTCACGCTGATGACTCAGTACGAAATCTTTGAACGCCGGAAAGGCCTGGGTAGGATCTTTCGGCTGCGGTGTGCACGTCGCGTAATATTCTGCCAGTGGATGAGTGGGATCGGCAACCAGCAGATAATGCACCGCCGCAAACAGCAGATTCGGAACCGGCTGACCGGCGGGAGCCTGCCCGGCAATCAGCAACAGCTCTTCATCAGCGGCAATGGCTTCCGTCAGACTGCAGTACAGCGGCGAAGTTTCCCGGCACTCCGGTCCTGCAAATGAAAGAAAGGCTTCCGACAGATGTGAGTTCATCAGTAATCACTCCCGCTTCATTCAATAAGGCGCCGGCTTCGCTTCAAACTGGTACGGATGAAAATCGTGCAGGCAGACCGGTTCACTCAACTGTTTCTCATCGATGATCTTCATTTGAAACAGACGTCCCTCTCTAACATAGTAGATCGATTCATCTGCCCATTCTGCCCATTTCCAGTTGGAAAACGTATCGATCGTTCCATCTTTTCTGATCAGCAGATGTTCGTCCCAGACATGGCATACTTTGATCAGTTTCCAGTCGGCAGGTAATTCTTTTTCGAACAGTACACCGGAATACTTTGTATCGTTGATGGTCGTACTCCGCAGGTTCCAGCCATCCCGTTCCAGACGGGGATAATACACGGACGGACATCCGGTGCCATAATAGCGGGTAATGAAATCGGGATCGCCCTGTTGGAACAGACCCGATCTCTGCAGATATTTGTCACCTCCCATTTCCCAGATGGTCCTGTTGTCGATAAACAGGCCCCCTCCGTAATAGGTACTGCTTTGCCCCGCCAGATCCAATGCCTTGAGATAAGGAGTTCTGGCGATCGCTGTCCAGCAGCCTCCGGTTTCGGAATTCCATTTCCCATTCATGGCAAAATAGATCCAGTGACTGCCATCAGGTGAGATATCACAGCGACGTTCATAAATCCGCCCTTTGAGCCACTGTCCCACGGTAAATGTATTGCGACGTCGATCCCATCCCAGGATGCAGGTTTGCTTAGCGGGTCCCCGTCTGATCACAACAGCATGCGGGCTGTCGCGGGCGAGTAAAATGTGCACGCGCGGTGGAAACGATTTTGTATCCATGAATGTCTGCACTTCAGGATCGGAACAAGGATCAGATTAAAATGAGATTCAGTTCTCAAGACACCAGATTCGTTAACAGGGTTCTCAACAGCCTCTCCTCGCTGAGAATGGACCCTGAAAATGATCGGAAGTCCGCGCGGGGAAAACGGCACTCTGTTCCAGCAGGAATTGCGGTGCTTCCGGATCGGTTTTCGCATCCGGATTACGCACCAGTTTGCCCGAAACAGCGATCGGTTGATGATCCCATTCCCAGGTTTTTCCCTGGGGCAGTTGGACTGACACAACCTCTCTGTGTCCCGGTTGAAACCCGAAGCCCCCTCTGGGCTGAGAGTAATACAAGTCAAACTGCTGCTTGTGGGATCCCTGCCCCGCATAGATGGCAAATCCTTTGAAACAGATGTTTTTTCCCAGCAGAGATTCCATTCGGCTGTCGAAATTTTTTCTGTCATTCACGATCTCTCCGAAACTGACACGCTGGTAGCCGGGGAGCGCTTCGGAGTAGAAGCGGATTTCGTACCAGGTCAGATGCCAAATGGGTGCAAGCATTCCACAGACCAGGGAAAGCTGAATTCCAAGTCGCGCAATTTTCCGCCCGCTGAGTTCGTAATGGCGAATGGACTTGAGCGCGACACATCCCAGCACAACGCCGGGTATCGCCAGCCATGCCAGAGTAGGGAAAATGAATCCCGACATACAGAACACACCCAGCCCGGCTGACATCACAGCCGTCATGGAGATCGGCGAATAACGAATCTGCTCAGAGCAAGGCGTCTCATCGCCTGGCAGTTGTTGTGTATGTTCTGGTGAATCCCTTTGATCCATCTATCAATCCCCGGAAACGGCAAAGTCACCGCGCAATTCAAATCGATTTGAGTAATGGCGGAATCAGAGGATTCTATCATACACAATGCGACAACCGGGAATCTATTAAAACATCTCGTATCCGGTCACAAAATAAATCATCGAATCGACGATCAGCGCCAGCCCGACCAGCGTCAGTAGAATAGGCATCAGAAAATTGCTGATGCTGACCAGCCACGAATTAATGGTGCGTAAGATTTCCTGACTCTTCTGACCGGAAGTGGCTATCAGAACGGGCACCAGGGCAAACGGCAGTGCATACAGCACGTTGTAGACCGCCAACACAACCAGCGCCGTCACTGGTGTCATGTCGGCCTTGAGCATTTGGTCTAACGCCGCAAAATACGGAAGCGCGAATGGCATGCCCATGAAACTGACCACTGCCCCCAGACCGATCGCCTTGAGTGGCGTCACCGTGCGGTTTTCTTCCGCCTGTTCTTTAGTTTGAGTTTTCCAGGAGAGGTAACCTACCCAGAGCAGAATCAGACCGATCACAAACCCGATGATGTAATCGATCAGTTGCGGATGCGAGAGATGATCGGAAATCTGTTCGATGCCGACTGCAATCACAATTCCAGCAAGATAATAAGCCAGCGTATGCCCCAGCAGGACAGCGCAACAGTTGACAATCGGGCGATCCGTGCCAGCGGCGTAAACCAGAAAAGCGAATAAGACAGGGTTGACGACATCCGCAATCAGAATCGGAATCAAAGTCATCCAGAGCTCAAACATAGACTCACATCCTTTTAAGTCTAAAACACATACGCGATCGTAGCCTGATCAGCGAGCAATGGAACAGTGGCTACGATGAATCTCTCGACCAATTCGCTTCAGAACTTGAGCCTGTTGAACGTCGTACACGTTATTTTCTTTTCCCGGAAGCCAGGAACAGGTTCACTGCATGTGATCGTGCATGAAGGTAAACGCCCGCTGATAGGCGTCTTCAATCAGTTTCGGATCGCCGCCCGCCAGTCCGTGTTCGCCATTCGGGATGGTGACCAGTTCATGTTCCACGCCATGCTGCTGGAACTGCTCCGCCATCATTGTGGATTGCTCGTAAGGCACATCAGTGTCTATTGTGCCATGGATCATGAGTGTGGGCGGATACTCTTTCGTGACATTTTTAATTGTCATATACGGGTAGAACTTTTCCGGTTCACTGTGATGATCCCAGCCGGCAACCGCCTGGGGCCAGAGTCCGTGCATGCGACAATACTTGTAGAATTCCCCCCGTTCTTTTTTACTGTCCCGGGAGTCGGCAATTGGCGTTGTGCCGACTTCCTGAAGTGCTTCGGCTTTTGTCCGTTTCGTCTGATGACGTGCATGCGGACTCGGCTTGCCGATCCAGTCGCCAATCAGATCGCCATAGCCCCAGAAAGGGACGAGAACCGTGGGCCTGGGTTTGGCCCGGTAACCGGCGACCATCGTCAGACAGCCACCTGCGGAACCACCTGAGACGGCAACCTTGCTGGTATCAACATTGAACAGCGAGGGACCCTTTTCATGCAGCCAGGTAAATCCGTCTTCGAGGTCCGCGATGATTTCCGGCAGTTTCGTTTCGGGAGCAAGACGATAATCAAACGAGACTACCGTGTAGCCGGCATTGAGCATGTCCTGCAGGACGCGACCACTCACCCCTCCGCGATGTCCCACGATCAGCGCACCGCCATGAAACCAGACCATCACGGGCCGCTTCTGATTATCGTCGGCTCGATAGACGTCGGCTTTGATCTCCAGGTCACCCACTGTTTTAAAGGTGAAGGTTTTGACTTTAGGTTTGGCCGCTTTAGCATACGTGAGTTCCGGCAACCACAGTGCGGAAGCCGAAGCGGCACAGATTCCCAGCATCTGGCGACGATTGAAGACCTCTGACATGGAACGTTCTCCTGAAAATGAAAGTCCGCGCTGCTTTCAAGGTATCAGATGAAACCCGTCGGAAGCAAACAGGAATCAGAAACGGGGCGATAAAAAGATCAGTAAAGTAGTGAGCAGGACCACAGAGAAAAACAGGCTCAGAGCATAGCGTCGGGTTATTTTTTCCGGCTGCCGCCACCAGTCCTGGAACGAACCGAGCCGATGCCAGAGCCAGAAACCAGCGGGAACAGTCATCAGCCCGAACCCCCACATCACCCACAGCGGCGTCCCTGTCTGCAGCATCACACCACAGTCACCGATGCCTTCCACAGAACCGCCGGCGATGTAAGCGCCGTTGGCGATCAGACAGAAACCCGCGAAAAACTGTAACAATGCGACAACCGGCATTCGCAGCAGATGCCCTGCCAGCCAGAACAATAGAGGGAGCAGCACCCCCAGAACAGGTCCCGCCCAGACCACCAGCGCGGGCACAGGATTGACGGAGAGATCCGTACGCGAAATCGAAAGCGGATGCAGAACCACCCGTGAAATCGAGCCCCCCGAGAAAAGGCCTCCCAATACGTGCCCCAGTTCGTGCACTCCCATCATCGCCAGCCAGCAGCCGCAGAGCAGTGAGAAGAGAAAAACCAGCTGATAAAGGCGCGACATGCAGACAAATCCAGCTCAGGAGGAAACACCGGGAATCCGTTCCTTGCAAAATACCAGAAATCGGGTGTAGACGAAACAGGATTCCGTATTCTATCTTCATTTACTACAGAGACTTAAGTCGCATTCCAAAACGTCTCAGTCGATTTCGGCAATGTGAACACTTCTTCGCAAAAAATCCGTTTTGACGGGTGACAGAGCATTCAAAGGGCTGTTATTATGAAGAACCACCATTTTTTAATTTCCTTTAGTTTTACCTCACCAAGAAGTGGTCCCCATGCTCAACAGAGTGATTTTGAAGCACGTGCTCTCCCTGTCTGTCGTTCTCGGATTCTGCAGTCTGGCTGTTTTCCCGCTCTCTGCTGAAGAAAAATCCCAAACCAGTAAGGCGGCGACTCCCGCTGACCATCCTCTGATCCTGTTCGTGATTGGGGAAGAAGGATACAAGACGGCCGAAAGCCTGCCTGCTTTTGCCAAAGAACATCTGCAGCCTCTCGGATTTCGGACCGAGTTTGTCTTCGCCGACAAAGAGGATCCAAATTCGTTTCCTGGCCTGAAATCGCTCAAAGATGCAGACCTGCTGTTCCTGAGTGTGCGTCGAAAAACATTACCAGCCGCCCAGATGAAAATGCTGAAAGATTACCTCGACGCCGGCAAACCCCTGGTTGCCATTCGCACCTCAAGTCACGGCTTCTCCCTCAGCAAAGGGGAACCGGCGGAAGGATATGTCGAGTGGAAGAACTTCGACGCGGAAGTTCTGGGGGGCGAATACGCGGGTGACTTCAATAATAAAACACCAACCGATGTAACCACCCAGTTGCGCGCCGAGCAGGACCCGATCATGGCGACCGTTCGCAATAAATACTTCCGCAGCGAAGGGTCGATGTATAAAAGCACCAACCTCAAAAGCTCCACGAAGACATTATTAATCGGCCTGTCCAACGTAGAAGGACAACCGGTTCACATGCCTGTCGCCTGGACCAACCGCTATAAAAAATCTCTGGTATTCTATACATCACTCGGACATGCCAGCGATTTCAAAATCAATACGTTTACACACACCCTGGTCAACGCCATCTACTGGTGTCTTAAAAAAGAACCACCGCAGGTTGATGTCGCCGGCAAGATCACCCGCGATCGCTTCAAGAAAAATGTCGCTGCCAACGAGCAGGTTGACAAAGTCATGAAAGCCTTCAAAGGGAAAGGTGAAGTCGGCGACGAATCGGACCCGACTCCCCCTGCAGATGCGGTCAAACTATTCCAGGTTCACAAAGACTTCGAGATGGAGAGCATCGCTGCGGAACCCGAAGTCATGCAGCCCCTCTATCTCAGCTTCGACCATCGCGGCCGAATGTGGGTCGTACAGTACCTGCAGTACCCGTTCCCCGCCGGTCTGAAAGTCGTGAAGTACGACCAGTACCTGCGGGCGGTCTTCGATAAGGTCCCCCCTGCACCGCCAAATCACTTCAAAGGGGCCGACAAGATTTCGGTGCTCGAAGACACCAACGGCGATGGCAAATTCGACAAAATCAAAGACGTGATCACCGGTCTGAACATTGTCTCCGCCGTCACTGTCGGCAAAGGGGGCATCTGGGTTTTGAATCCTCCGTACCTGCTGTTCTATCCCGATGCGGACGGCGATGACATTCCCGATGGCGATCCTGAAGTGCATCTGTCCGGCTTTGGTCTGGAAGACACTCACTCCGTTGCCAACAGCATCAAGTGGGGTCCCGATGGCTGGCTGTATGGTGCCAACGGCAGTACGACGACGGGAACCGTGAGTTCAGCCGTCACGAAAAACGTGCACTTCAAAGGCCAGATGATCTGGCGTTATCACCCCGAAACCAAAATCTTTGAGATCTTCGCGGAAGGGGGCGGAAACACCTTCAGTGTGGAGATCGATTCTAAAGGCCGGGTCTTCTCGGGTACGAATAACGGCGGCACCCGCGGGATGCACTATGCACAAGGGGGCTACGCTCATAAGAACTGGGGCAAACATGGTCCACTGACCAACCCGTTCGCCTTTGGTTATTACGAACACATGCGACACAAAGGGTATCAGGAACGCTTCAGCCAGACCTTCTCCATTTATGAAGGGGGCACGTTCCCTCCCAAATACAATGGCGCCGTTTTCGCTGCGAATTCACTGCATAACCGCGTGATGGCCAGTAATCTTATTCCGGACACATCCACGTATCGTACAGAAGACATGCCCCCCATCGTGATGACGCAGGACCGCTGGTTCCGTCCCGTCGATATCAAGGTGGGCCCCGATGGCAGCGTGTACCTGGCCGACTGGTACGACAGCCGCCTGACGCACGTTGACCCCCGCGACAACTGGCACAAAACCAGCGGTCGTATCTATCGTCTCAAACCGACCGATTATAAACCCCTCAAACCGTTCGACCTTTCCAAGCAGACCAATACGGAACTGATCGAAACGATGGGACATAAAAACAAATGGTTCCGTCAGAAAGCCGTGCAGGTGATTGGCGAGCGTGGCGACACGTCGATGGTTCCCGCACTGCTGGCGATTGCCAGAGATCAGAATGATGATCGCTGCCTGGAAGCACTCTGGGCGTTGAATCAGCTCGGTGCCTTCAATAAGGAGCTGGCGCTGGAACTGCTGGGACACCGCGATGAACACATGCGTCGCTGGACGATCCGTCTGCTCGGCGATTCGCATACGACTTCGAAAAAGCTGACGGCCTCACTCGTCGGTCTGGCGAAAACAGAACCGTACGCCGAGGTACGTTCTCAGCTGGCATCAACCGCCAAACGACTTCCCGCGGAAGCCGGCCTGGCGATTACCGCTGAACTCCTGCAGCGGGAAGAGGATCTGCAGGACCTGCATATTCCACTGCTGTTATGGTGGGCCTTGGAAAGTAAAGCGACTTCCGACCGGGAACTGGTGTTACAGCTGTTCTCGAAGCCCGACTTCTGGAAAGTGCAGATGGTTCAGGACTTCATCCTCGAACGCATCATGCAGCGTTACGCGATGGCGGGCGGCGATGAAAACTACGCCATGTGCGCCAAACTGTTGAAGCTGGCCCCTTCGGATCAGAGTAAAGAAAAACTGATGGTAGGCATGCTGGAAGCATTCCGCGGCCAGAAGATTGACAACCTGCCTGAAGAGCTCAGCAAAGGTCTGGCGGAATACCAGAAGAGCCTGGGAGAATCGGATCTCGCATTAGCGTTACGCCTGGGTGATAAGGAAGCGACACAACGCGCCATTAAAATCATTGCCGACAAAAATGCAGACCGCCCCACACGCCTGACCTACATTGAAATCCTGGGTCAGTTGAAAGTTAAAGATGCCGTCGGCCCGTTGACCGCGATTCTGTCTTCCTCGGGAGCTGATACTCACTCATTGAAACGGGTCGCGCTGCAGGCTCTGATGAATTTTGAAAACCCGAGTATCGGCAAGAGTATTCTAAGCCGCTACCACAGTACTCTCCTCGACGAACACGACGTCCGCGGAACCGCACAACGGGTGCTCGCCAGCCGCAAAGCGTGGAGCAAACAGTTCCTGACGGAAGTGGATGCGTGGCGGATCAAAGCCAATACAATTCCTCTGGATGTGGTACAGCAGATGTCACTGCACGACGATCCCGAAATCAAAGCCAGTATCAAAAAGCACTGGGGCAAAGTTCGCGGCTCCTCTCCTGCAGAAAAACAGGAGGAGATGAAACGGGTGGCTGCACTGGTGAAAGCGGGGGGCGGCGAATTCTCAGCCGGGAAAGTCCTGTTCAATAAAACGTGTGCCGTCTGTCATACGCTGTATGGCGAAGGGGGCAAAGCAGGTCCCAAGCTGACCGGTTACGAACGGGACAACCTGGACTTCATGCTGCTGGCGGTCGTGGACCCGAGTGCTGCGATTCGGGAAGAATTCACCAACTTCCTGGTCGTCACAGACGACGGGCGAACGGTGACAGGCCTGATAGATGAGCAGACGACCAAGACTCTCACGCTACGGGATGTCAAAGGACAGACGGTACTCATCAATAAAGATGAGATCGAAATCCTCAAAGCGTTGGATCTGTCATTAATGCCGGATGGCCTGACCAAAAACATGAGTGATCAGGAAGTGAAAGATCTCTTCAACTATATCATGAGCCGAACGCCCAACGGCGGGAAATAACGACCATAAAAATGGAGCGGGCTGCTCCCCTCGGTCTGCTCCATTTTTTATGCGTCGATGACTGTTTAAATTTTCTGTTCAACCGTCTTCTGCAGTGCGGCCTGGGCTTTTCTCAGATCCTGCAACAGTTTGATGATCGCTTCGTGGGCATGCCAGGTCTGGCTGATCACCAGTGATTTGCTGGGTTCATGCACGGAAATGGTTCCCCCTTTAAACTGAAAGGTATCAACCCAGGATTCACTACCCGAAGAACCATAAACGGGAGTCAGCTTATCCATTCCCTCAGGTTTCCACTCGCCGATCCGTGCGTTGCGAATCACCATTTCCAGGGCAGAATAATCATCGGGACCGGATTGGCATAAATCTCCCACGGGATAGACGCGCGTCATGAATGTCCGCGCCGCCCTTTCTTTTGTGGTAATCAGAACCATTTCCTTGTCGACCACAAACGTCAGATCGAGAGGCTCGAGGATATATTCCAGGACATTCTGCAGGGATTGATCTGTAAATTTGACGTCGATCAGTTCTTCCCGGGTGATGCCGACTTCTTCCAGATATTTGTCCTGTAACATAATGGGGATATTATGCAGATCGGAAAAATACACCATTGTTTCATAGAGCGGGACTTTGGGAAAATTTGCATGCGTATTCCGCTTCAACATGCTGTCGATCAATTCTTCCCGTTTGGTTAAAACGGGATAAAAGACAGGCTGTGCTTTCACAGTCACCAGTGGTGGTTCGACCTTCTGCTCTGCTTTCTTCTCCGGTGTCGCTTTTTTTTCTTCTGCCTGGATTGCCAGTGTAAATACTCCGCAGAGCAGAGCCCCCAGACCCACTGACATGAGCGGGGAACGAAGTTGTTTCTGAAAACGATTCATCAAAGTTCCTCCCTGTTTTAAATCAAACGACTGGCGTGCAGTCGATCTGATAACGGGTGTTTTTATTCACTGTCCTGTTGTGCCTGACGGAGTTGTGTCAGTAATTCGACGATCGCATTGTGGGCGTGATACGTCTGACTGATCACCAGCGCATGTGACTGCTGCACCACGGAGATCGTGCCCCCCGGTACATTCGTGTAATCAGCCATTGATCCTCCGCCACCACCGAATCCGCCACCTCCCAGTCCTCCACCTAACGCACCCTGGACATTAAAATATCCTGTGCCGCCACCTGCTTTTTGCTCCTGACTGGGTTTCGGATTACTCAATGTAGTATTGATACGACTGGGTTTCCACTCTCCCAGATTTGCATTCAGGATCGAAGTTCCCAGGACCAGGTAATCTTCATCGATAATGCACAGATCGGCGACCGGGTAAACCCGGGTTTTATATGTGTTGTTCGCAGTCTCTTTTGAGAGTACCTGAATCAAACCCCGATCGACGATATAAGTCAGGTCCAGTGGATCCAGAATCTGCAGCAATGCATTACTGAGACTGATCCCGGAAAACTCTGCAGTAACGGGTTCTTCGATGGTAATCCCCAGATTATTCTCCAGGTCTTTCGCCTGGATCACAATCGGTACGTTATGTCTGTCAATGTAATACCCAATCACGTCTTCCAGAGGCGTTTCGACAAACTCGGCGTCGGTATCCGATTTCAGTGCGACTTCGAATGTCTGCTCGCGATCAGTAAGCGCGGGATAAAAGACCGGCATTGCCGCTTTCGCTTTATTCTGCACCACGGGCGCACTTGATTTCGAATTCGCGTTGACAGCAGGCTTCTTCGCAGAAGCATCTTTCGGCTTCTGTTTCTCTTCCGCATTTGCCGTGATCAGAAAACCCGCCGCTACCAGGCAGCTCAACAGTGTAAACGTAACTTTTTTTCTTCGGCTTCCGATATCGGAAATCTGTTTCATCTCCCTCTCCTGCGATAGCTGTCTTCAGAATAAATTCCACTCTGATTCCAATTACATGTTCGAACTGTTTCCTCTGCGTCACCTATTCCTGAACACCGGCTTCTCTGATTTGCGTTAACAGATCGACGATGGCCTTGTGCGCATGGTAAGTCTGTGTGATGACCAGTGCATGACTCTGCGGAACAATCGTAATCGTTCCGCCATCTCCGTCTTCATAAAGCAGGGGAGCGACACTTTCCCCTCCCTTGAAATTCCCATCGGGTATGTTGAAAAAACCTCCTCCTCCGGGATGAGAGGCACCGGGCTTTTGTGGTTGATTTTGGGTCTTTTCCGATGCACAACCGGTTTTCCGCTCCCGCCAGTCACCCAGGTCGGCGTTTCTGAGCGCGGATTCCAGCGTGAGATAATCTTCGACAGTCCGGCAGAGATCGCCGACAGGATAAACACGCGAGGTCAGTTTCTCACTCGCTTTAAATGTTGTCGTAATCTTCACGACACCATTTTCCACGATATAAGTTAAACCGATGGGTTTTAAAATGAGTTCCAGTGCATCGTGCAGAGTCACATTATTGACATCGAAATCAACAGGCTCGTCCACCGTCAAGCCTTCTTCACCCAGGTCAATACCCAGAATGATAATGGGAATCGCATGTTTCTCTGCAAAGAACGCCATGACTTCCGCTAAAGGCTGGTCAAGGAATCTACAATCGGTTTCTGTTCCCAGAGCCTCTTCTATCTTCAGTTCGCGTTTCGTGAGCGCCGGAAAAAAATTCTGCGTTTTCTTTACCTGATATTTTGTCAGCGCTGTTTCAAATGACACCATCGACTGGGCCACAGGATTTTTTGTTACAGGAGCAACCGTTTTTTTCTTCACTTCCGCAGTCGCCACCAGTACCGTGCTTCCGACTGCCAGGAAGCAAAACAGGACTGCAACCATCTTCTGTTTCAGTAGCCAATTCATAACCAGTCCTCTGCTTGAAAAATTTGATAATTGAAAATCACTTCACTTCAGATCTCAGGCTGGCCTGATCATCGCGAACCTGTCTGAGCAGTTTCAGTAATTCTGTTATTTTGAAATGCACCCGATCCGTTTCATTCACCACCAGTGCCTGGCATTGGGGCACCACGGAAAAACTGCGACTGGAGTATTGCGCAACTGATTTTCGACTTGAATTTGCAGTTCCACCAATCACCAGATCATCCACCGGATAATATTTTTCTCGAATCGGAGAAGGAGGCAGACAGGTATTGCGAATCACATTTTCGAGTGCCTTGAATTCTTCTGGCGAGCTGCCTAAGTCGGCAATCGGATAGATCCGTAATATCAGAGTACGATTTGCTTCTTCAATCGACGTAATCTTCAGAACCTGCTGATCGACGACATAATCCAGGCCCAAAGGTCTCAGAATGGTGTCGAGTGCGGACTTGAGCGTAACCCCGTGCAGCGACACATTGATGGGTTCTTCTGTGGTCAGCCCCTGTTCACGCAATGCCCGCCCATCCAGAAAAACGTTAATGCCATGCTGTTTCTGTAAGGTATTCAGGGCTTCTGATAATGGCACGTCAGGAAACTTCGCTATTGTTGCCGCATTGAGTTCCTGAAGCACGGCCTGTTCCCCTGGTGTCAACGGCGGATAGAAGGACTCAATGATCTTCTTTCCCGAGGCCTCTGAATTCCTTTGATCCGATTGAAGAGGTTGGCTTTTCTGCAAACTGGCAAAGAAATCTCGATCTGTGGTATTGTGATCTGACTCAGGCAATAGCTCGGGATCGTTGATTCTGGTGTTCTGCTCCACTTCCGCACTGACGGTCATCAGCACCCAGCCTGCGGAGATGCACAGAAACAGGGTAAACAGGTGATTTCGTTTTATAAACCATTTCATTATGCGCACTCCTTACTAATGTCATCTCGAATTGATCTATCTCACCGACTCTCAGAAAATCCATAGAGAGAATGATTCAGAAGCGATAACCATGTACTCGTCAAAGATGCCCGTATCTACTGGATGCCAGCAGCGCGAATGAACTTTACCCGGGCCTCGAATCTGAACGATGAAAGAAATGAAATCAGACAATAAGAACGAGCATGCAATGAATGGATGAATATCTACTGATAGTAAAATCAGGATATCGAGCTGTCAACTTTTTTCTTGACGAAATTGTGACACACCGATGCGTCAATCAATGGTCCACGGAAGTTACGTTATTTCTGTCGGGTTATAAATCGCTGCAGAATGAGTAGAAACCCGGGGATCGTCAGTAAATAGCCTGCGATGAGAAACCCCCAACCAGCGCCGACAGGCCCGTACATTTTCCCCAGGTACCAGACCAGCAGTCCCGTAACCAGTTGCGTCAGCGTATTCAAAATCAGGAAGGGTTCCTGTTTAAACGGACGAATATACGCCATCACACACTGCGAGATATGAATGGGAACCAGAGCCAGCGCCAGCAGGACCGTTGGGTACAGAGGCAGAATCCGTTCCTGCAGTTTCTGGATCAGATACCAGACCGGTTCCAGCACATCCCAGCCTGCTGGTAATTCCACGCCTCGTAACAGTTGCAGCCCCCAGACTATCAGACAGAACAGAATTCCGCCGCTCAGAAGCACAATCGTGGAAACCTGTGTCAGGCGGCGGAAGACGCGATTCAGTTCCGGAATGTTATTCTGTGAGACCAGCGAACCAAACAAAGGAGCGCGTGTCATCAGCCAGGACCAGGCCGCCATCTGCAGCGTAATCAGCGCGGTCCACGTCAGACCGATGCGGCCGGCAACCTCGGGTCCCTGATATTCAAACATCAGCGGAATGACAAAGGAGCTGGTGAAGTACGTCGCCATTGCCTGCACCGCCAGCTTCCACTGGATTGGCCAGACCTCTTCCGACCAGCTGACCTGTTCCCCTGAGCGTGGAGGCAATAATGAGATGAAAAACTGCCGATAGCGAACACCAATCAGCCACAGTTCCCAGAACAGGCGCACGGCACAAATTGCAACACTGGTCCAGATTCCGCCTCCGCTGGAAATCACGACCCAAGCCACCAGCGTGCCCGTGATACTTTGAAAGGCCCGATAGCGGTTGGTAACCGAAACCTGGTCACAACCATCCAGCAGTGACAGACAGGGGGTCGCGATCAAAGTCAGTGCCGTCAAACCCGCCACACACAACCAGGGAAGTTGCCAGTCGACACCACCGACCGGTTGCGCGGAAAAGAAATAATAGCCGGCCATACCAATTCCACCGACGAACAACAACCCGGCGATCGTATACCATCTCAAAACCAGTACAGCCAGACTGCGAATACGCGCGAGCGCATCCGGATCGCCGGTTAACGCCCCCTGTTCGTCAATTTCCAGCTTCGACCATTCATGACTGGCCAGGTAGAGCGTCACCACCTGCATCCCCATCTCGACAAAGGTCTGCAGCGCGATCAGGGCACCAAAGGTATAATAGTACCCCTGCAGTTCACTGGAAAAAAAGGCGACGATCAGCAGCATCGTGACCGGGCCGGAGACAAACTGCCAGCCTCGACCGACCAGCGCGTAAAACACAGCCCGATTGACTTCCATTCGGTTGAGCAGACGACGAGGCCAGCTGCGTCGTTGTGGTTCAGATTCCCGCTGTTCGGTCATACGCCGTGTTCAATTCTCTTCTATACTTCGCCTGCCTCAACAGGCAGTCTCTGCTAAAACAGCAACCGCCCGCATCAGTGCCTCTTCGTTTCGGTCTAATTCATCAGTCGTCTCGGAAATCAGCAGTACATTGACCAGTCGCAGCGTTTGACCATCGATCTGATCAGGAGATGTCGCCACCAATCGCGTGCCTGACTCCTGCGTGTCCGCGACACATCTTAACCACTTTGAAAAGGGCTGACCATACGACTCTTTCCAGGGGAAATGCAGCCAGCTGGCTACCTGCCCTGATTTCAGGAACCGTTTAAAACCCAGTGCCAGCCGTCCCATGGTATAGCGCGCGTTCACATCCTGAATCGGGCGGCACTGCAACGCTCCCCGCTCATCGCGATACTGCATCGCATCGATGCCCAGGGGCCCGAAGTAACCAGCCTGCTGCACGCGCGCTGCGACGCGCTGCCCCATTTCAATCGCGGGCTGCCATGTTTCCTGTATCTGCGCATCCACACAGATGCGACTGCCGCGATACTGACCGCGGTCATCACACAACAATTGCGCGAGCCCCAGAAATGCGGGTTCCCCCTGTTGCGGTATTTCGAACTGCAGACCGGCTTCCGCGACGCGCTGTACCCACGGTTCCAGAAACAGAGGCTGCGGATAAGAGAATCGTTTTTTCGCCCAGTCTCTGATCGGGTTGGACACGCCGTCTCCTCTGCCCAGCATCCGCTCGCGAGCGGACATGCTGAAATCGGCCTTGAGCACCCAGGCTGTTTCTTCCTTTCCCTTCTGAGCCGCCAGATCAGCGACTGCTGCTTCCAGTTCGTCCATCTCTTTGACCTGACAACTGCCCGGCAGCGACACTCCCCATTCCGTTTCACAATGAAATGAAAAGGATCGGGAGTTCACCATTTGGACGGCGGCCAGATCGGGGGCTGTCGTTCTGAAGCCCTGCGCATCTGCCAGTTTTACTGCTGCTTCTGACCAGCCCCAGGGCACGAATTCTCTTTGAGCCGCCTGTTCTCGACCGGGCCATTTTGAAATCCACTCCACTGTCGGCAGGCCGTCTACAGCTAATTGTGCAATGAATTCAGGAGACAGCGCAGCGGGCAGGTAGATCTGATCGCCGGCTGCCGCGATGCCCAGCCAGCAGCAGGCCAGTTGCAGATTCAAAGCGGGCGTACCCCCTCCTGCCGCTGCATACACTTCGCTTGCCAGCTGATGTTCAAAATCAAAATTACCCAGAAACACACGTAACATCATATACCATCTGGCGAAAAGAGCAGTTCGAAAATACAGGTTTCCGCTTTGATTCAGCCATTATTTATTAGAGCCTGAACCTGATTTTCTGTTATACTGATTCCTTCCAGCCAGAACTATCCTCACACGTTTTTTCTCCAGAAAGCCGACCTGATGTCCCCGTTCAGAAATTGCTCTCTTTCGCTGCTCAAGCGCTCTGTCTTTCTGCTTTGCACACTGATCGTGAGTGATTCCATTCACGCAGCGGGAACCACACCGAAGCAACCATTACAGATTGCAACCTTCGAATGTGACATCACACCCCCGATTGGCAGCCCGCTCTGCTATGGACATATCACGCCTGCAAAGAAAATCGTCGATCCCCTCAGTGCGCGAGGCATCATTTTTCTGAATTCGGGCAAACCAATTGTGCTGCTGGCACTCGACTGGGTAGGTGCCAACAATGGTGCCCAGGATGTCTGGAAACAGCGTCTGGCAGAGGCACTGGGCACGACCGTAGACCGCTGTGCCGTCCATTGTCTGCATCAACACGACACGCCGGGGGTCGACATTTCCGCAAATGCCCTGCTCGAACAGAATGGTCTGAAAGGTGTCATGTACGATGCCGCTTACGTGGAAGATGTCATGCAGCGGACCGTCGCCGCCGCGAAGCAGAGTGTAACGCATCCTCAAACCGTCACGCATGTGGGAACCGGCAAAGCCAAAGTGGCACAGTTTGCATCGAATCGGCGCATTCTGGGTACGGATGGAAAAGTGAAAATCGTCCGTTTCAGTTCCTCCCGCAATCCCGCTGCCATCGCGGCACCGGAAGGAACCATCGACGCTGATGTCCGCGTACTCAGCCTGTGGGACAAAGACAAACCTCTGGTCATGCTCAGTTATTACGCGACGCATCCACAAAGTTATTATGGCAAAGGGGGCGTCAGCTGTGACACCGTCGGCCTGGCACGGGCCCTGCATGAAAAACAGACTCCGGGCGTATTACACATTCACTTCAACGGCGCCGGCGGCAATATCGGTGCGGGAAAATATAATAACGGCGATCCCGAAAACCGCCCCCTGCTGGCACAACGCCTGGCAGACGGAATGAAGCGAGCCTGGGAATCAACTGAAAAATCGCCTCTCTCCGCGGCTGATGTGGACTGGAAAGCCAGACCGGTGCTCCTCCCGTTGAGAGACACGCTGGACGAAGCCACTTTGACCGGCATTTTAGAAAACCCCAAGGCAAAACAGACCGAACGCATCCGGGCCGCCCGCGATCTGAACTATCTGCAGCGTACCAAGGCAGGCACCACGATTGATATCACGCGGTTGAAACTGGGTACCGCTCAGATCATTCATATGCCGGGCGAACTGTTCGTGGAATATCAGCTGGCCGCTCAAAAGATGGCACCGGATGAATTCGTCTGCATGGCCGCTTACGGAGATCAGGGGCCCGGTTACATCGGTACCACGATCGCGTACTCCCAGGGGGGTTACGAAACCAGCCGCGTCTCCCGCACTGCTCCTGAAGTGGAAGAGACACTGATGCAGACACTGAAAGAATTAGTCAGCAAGCAAGATTAAGATCGGGACTTAATCATCCTGGCGTGAAGGTCGGGACCATTTGATGCGGGCGGTGTAAATGCGGTTGTTACTGCCGTACTTTTCAATACCGATCGGCTGCATCCATTCGGCAACGGTGACCCAGGTTTCGCTGGGGCTGAGATTCACAACAGCAAAATTCCCCATCCGCGCCCCTTTTTCCGGCACGATGATTCGTTCCGTCTTGCGAATGACCTGTAGTGTTTTGGGATCGACTTGAGCCATGAACAGCGGCGCCCGATGTCGAAACACGTGGTCGTTGTTCGCGCCGCGTCGCGTATAGACCAGATACAGGCCATCGCTGTGTGACACCCAGTGCTGCTGCGTGTTGTAATTGCCCAGTTCCTGGCCGTCATCGAACTTCCAGACAATCGGTTCCGAATAGTTCAGACCGTCATCGCTGACCGAGACGTATCCCTTCTCATCATTCCGCATCGTCAGATAAAACTTCCCCTGGTACTTTGTGATGGAAGGTTCGTACAAACCCCGCTTGACGGGAATCGTATGTTCGCTGCCGTGCTTTTTGTAAGTCAGTTTCTCGCCGTCAAAGTCGCATAACACGACCGTCGTGCCGTACTGCTTCGCCCCTTTTTTCTTGAAGTAGACAGGGAGTAGAATCGTGCCATCTTCCAGATCATAGCGCTGGGCGGAACCGGCACCGCAGTCTTCAAACCGGGGTTCGTCCGGCATACTCATCGTGGTCCAGTCGGACCAGGTATGATCCTTTTCTTTGTAGACCGAATAAGCCACACTCCGTTTGCGAACGTGCATGACCTTATTATTTTCATAGCGAACGGTGTGTCCGGTTCCCAGCAGCTTCTTTGTCCTGGCATGCCAGCCAGGGGTGAAGTCGCAGACCGCGATCTCATGTTTGTCTGATAAACGCCGCCGCGCTAAGGTATCGTGTTTGATCGGCCCCACCCAGTTTTCGCCGTCGGTGGTCCGCATCTCATTTAACGCGTAGAACACATCCGAACCGGTCAACAGCAGCTTCTGCATCGTCAGTACGACAGTCGCCGGAAACGGACCTGCCTGGGGAATCGCTCCGGTACGGGCCTGCACCCAGCAGGTTTTCCCGTCAAAGCCTTCCGTAACCACCCGTAAATCGACTTCGTAATCGAGTGGTTTCGTGGAATCCTCAGCAGAAAGTCGCGACGATCCGGAAACCAGTAATGCAAGCGTCAGACAAACGGGAAAGATCGATTTCATGGGAGCCTCTCTGAATTTGGTAATATAAAGATCCATTTACCATACGCAGATTGCGGGGAACTCTCAAGACTTCCCTTCCATTTTGAATCTGCGGCAGAAAAAGAAGCGATCTTGCATTCTTGAGTTTCGTTTCGCAAAATGAAATCGACGGGTGGATTTCCGCCTCACCTCTTTCGATTCCCCATTAAAGGAACAGTCCGATGCGAATGTGCTCTCTGATCGCTGTCCTGACTTTCTGCTGCTCGTCCATCCTGTCGGCGGCGGAACTCGATTTCATCCGCGTCAGTGCAGACGGGAAATCGTTTGTAACTGCAGAGGCGCAGAAGCCGTTTGTCCCCTGGGGATTTAATTACGACCACAATCGAGAGGGACAACTGCTGGAAGATTACTGGTCGACGGACTGGAAACAGGTGGAACAGGATTTCGCCGAGATGAAACAGCTGGGCGCGAATGTGGTTCGCATTCATATTCAGTTCGGCAAGTTCATGTCCGCGGTCGACAAACCCCGCGAGGAAGCACTGCAGAAATTGAGTGAGCTGCTGCAGCTTGCGGAACGCACGGGCCTGTATCTCGATCTGACCGGGCTGGGCTGTTATCACAAACAGGATGTCCCCGCGTGGTATGATCAACTGACCGACCAGGAACGCTGGCAGGCGCAGGTGGTTTTCTGGAAAGCAGTCGCGAAACAGTGTGCACAGAGCCCGGCCATTTTCTGCTATGACCTGATGAATGAACCAGTCGTGCACGCCGGCAAGAAAAAAGGAACCGACTGGCTCGGCCCCGGCTTTGGCGGAAAACATTTTGTGCAGCGGATCACGCTGAGCCCCGATGAACGCTCCCGTCCGGAAATCGCAGCGGCGTGGATCAAAACACTCGTCGAAGCGATTCGACAGGAAGATTCGCGGCATCTGATCACTGTCGGCATGGTTCCCTGGAGCCTGGATCACCCCGGCCTGCGGTCCGGCTTCGTGCCAGATAAAGTCAGCCAGCATCTGGATTTTATCTGCGTGCACCTCTATCCGGAATCGGGCAAAGTCGACGAAGCCATGGAGACGCTCAAGGGTTTCGATATCGGCAAGCCGCTGGTGATTGAAGAGACGTTCCCGCTCAAAAGCTCGCCGCAGGAATTCGAGGAATTTCTGATCAAGTCCCGAAAACATGCGGACGGCTGGATCGGTTTCTATTGGGGTCAGACTCTGCCTGAATACAAATCAGAGAAATCCATCGCTGCTGCGCTGATGGCGGGCTGGCTTGAGTTCTTTACTGAGAACGGTTCCAAATTCAAAGGCAAGGCAGAATAAAGCTTGCTGCGGATTTCGTTCAGGGTTGAAATACGATGTCGGTGACCGTGCCAAACTTTGCCGGTAGAGGCATGTTGGCAAATTCGGAATCGTCACCGACCCGGTACTGCCAGCGACCCGCCAGAGGGAGTGCACTTTTACTGGAAACCAACTGCGGTGCAGAGGCAAAGTCGCTCTCGCTGGACTGTCCTGTGATCTGCAATACCACAAGGTTGGCATCATTCTCATAGACGGGTTGACGATCAATCAGAAAACCGGCTTCCGTCGGCATCAGAGGGGCACCATTGATCCAGGCATTGACTTTGGCAGGGGCAGCGTTCCCCGTTTTCAGCAGCAGGGGTTTACCGGCGCGCCAGGTGGCGGGGATTCGCACCACACACCGATACCAGCGACTCTGGTCGGTTTTTGCAGCAGCTCCGGTTGCGGGAACATTGACGACGGACCAGTGAGTCGCCTCATTCAACGAAACCTTTTCCGAGATTTTGACGTTCGCCGGGTTCAGGCCGGCAGCCCAGTAAATCCCATTCGTCAGCAGCCTGACAAACTCGGGCTGTTTGAAATCACCCGGGTGTCCTAACGAGGTGTAAAACGATTTACCGCCATCTTTGCGCTGGAAGGTCCAGGCGACTGGCTCGACTGGTTTGCCGGGAATTTCTGCCGTCATCAGGACGGTCGTCCCTTTTGCCAGCGGTAAGACTTCATACAGCGAATAAGCCTGCGGGAATGGTTTGTCGGGAATGCCATCCAGAATCGGATTTTTTCTCTGTGCCGGATTGATGGTCACCATCGATTTGAGATCGTTCTTATGATGCCCTTTATAGTTGCCGCCAAAAACGTACGCATCGAACTCGGTCCAGTCCGCGTAGCCTGCGGGAGGTTCTTTGCCACGGAGCGAGAAGGCATGACTGGCAGTACGAATTCCTACGACGGGTTTGCCCGCTTTCACGTACTTTTTAATCGCCTGCATTTCTTTTTCAGGCAGCACGCGACGTCGCACGCTGAACAGGACCACGTCGGCATCGTTGATCTTTTCGATTCCCGGAATCATATTCCGGTCTTTCTCATCGGCAAAGACCAGACTGACTCGAAAGTCTTTGCCCAGGTTTTCTGCAGCGAATTTCGGCAGACTGACATTGGTTTCATACTCGGCTTCCGCCATCACGATCAACAGATGCGGACGTTTATCTTCTTTGAATACGAATGCCTGATCGCCGAGCAGCTGATCGCTGGTAATCGTCGGGCAGACATATTTTTCGATATGAGAAACGATCAGATCATTGCCGGTGAAATGACTGACGTAAGGCCAGCGCTGTGGGTTATACATCGTATCCGTCAGATCGCGGACGAGCACGACATTCTTGCCGTTCTGTTTCAGCTGTCGTAAACCAAAGGGGCGTCCGAGGACACACATATTGGTATGCACGCCGACCAGCATCACATTTTTGATGCCGCGACTCTCCAGAATCCGCCAGACTTCATCCCCTTTATCGCTGATGAAATCCTGTTTGCCGTCGATGGTGATCATCGGAGACTGACTCTGCCAGGGTAAGGATGGATTGCGTCCCAGGTCTTTGAGTTTTTTTGCCCAGGCTGCGTGTTCCTTTGGATCGTCGTCTTCTCCGCCATCGGATTGATCGAGGGGATAAACGGCGCGTTCTTCTGCAGGAATCTTCGAGCACCAGTTTTCGATGCCGGCAGGTACGGGTCCGTTAAAGGTCACCTGCTGGGCTCTCGCTCGTGCGGGGTGCCCCTGGTACGCGGGCATGCAGTCACTGGGGGCATGGATGATAGTGACACCGTCTGCCCGGGCCGTCTTCAACAGCTGATCGAGACGGGGGGCAAACTGTTCGAGCCGTTTGACGGCATTCAGACAGTGATGATAGTCCCACACATCACAGACGATGATGGCAGTTTCAGACGGTTTCCAGCTCTCAGAACGCTGCCGCTGATGAAAGCGACCGGTCTCTTTCCCCGTTTCCTGCTGATAGCGGAGTTGCAGGTTCAGATCTTTCGCGGACAGTGAAGCGGTAGAAAACAGTATCAGGCTCAGGCAGGCAGCCAGTTTATAGAACGTCTTCACGTGATGTCTCCTGATGACAGGCAACGGGGTAGACCCGTGGAATGAATTCGCTGCGGTTGGTTACAGTTCATTCATTCTAAAGGAGCCTGACGTCAGAACAAAAGTCTGAGAGCAAAAAACAAAAAAACCAGCTGGAAAAGAGGTCCTCTATTCCAGCTGGTTTTTGTTGGTAATCAATTGTGAAGGCGTCGTTTGATTATCGACGTGAATCAGCGGAACGACGATAGCGTCGCAGCTGCTGTTCGACTTCCTGGATTTTACCCTGACGCTCTTCGCGGGAGACCGTTGTTTTATTGGCGGTCTGAGTGAAGGAAGAAGGTGTACGAAAACCGGTCACTTCGGGTTGAGGAGAGCTCTGTACCCGATTGACGCGCGAATTGCGAGGCAGGCTGCGGCTCATTCGATCGTCCAGTTGATTTCGCGCTGGTTGCTCTGTCCGGGTCAGTTTTTCTGCTGGTTGAAAACGTGCCGAAGTCGGCATAGGCTGATTGTCCACTTCACCTGACAGGTAAGAGACAAACTTCGAGCTGGCTTTGTTGATGATGACCACCCGGCTGGCCGACTGTGGTTTATTCAGAGGACGGATAATACAGACGACTTCCGCTTCACCGGCCTGATCCAGAGCATCCTGCAGCTGATGCAGGTCGGGGTTGCCGGTGGTACCAGAGGCAACCGGTTGACCGCTGGGCATGGCTCGTTCCAGAAATTCATCGAGGATTGCCTGATTCGAAGCTGGTGCCATTTCCTGTGGTGCTTCGCTCATCGCCAGTTTGACTTCCGGAATCGTTTCCGTAACAGCCGGTTCTTTGTAGATGGCTGTCAGCTGAGCTTCATCGAGCAGTTTATGAATCATAGGCAGGCCGACATACAGACCACGCTTTTCATCTTTTTCGACAGCGAAACAGACGCCAACCAGACGACCGGACCGATCAAACAGTCCGCCACCAGAACGTCCCTGTACCGGCATGCCCGTGCATTCAATGTTGTCGGGACCGAGGAAACGGTTCAGTTCGGTGACCTGAATTTTTTCCAGAGTAGGAAGGGCACCGCCGTTACATCCGATGCTGGCAACGACATCGCCGGCTTTGACTTCTGCTTCGATCCCGGCTACTTTCGCAGCGGGAACCACGCCTGAGGTGGGAATGGAAATCAGCCCCACGTCGGCCTGCATATTGTAGCGAACCAGAGTTCCCACATAGGTATCAAATTTTTCTCCCTGGAAGACATCCACTTCGATGACCGAATCACTTTTCAGTTCACTGAAGATGTGGCTGCAGGTCATAATCAAAGTGCGACCGATGGCACTGTGGATGACAGTTCCTGATCCCAGGTCCATCCCTTTTTTGTCTTTCACACGAATACGAACCGTGCTGGCACGCCAGTTGATAATTTCCTTCTGTGGTGCTGCATTCGCGAGAGGATCACTGGCGGAATCGCCAAACTGGGCGCGGATCACTGGTTCTTCGACGGGAACTGATTCTTCTTTGGATTTACCGAAGAAAGGAATATTGAAACCTCGCGATTTCTTTTCCGGTTTTGTTTCGTTCTGTGTCAGTTGAATGGGAGTCTCTGCAGGCTGACTGACGCGGCTCTCATTCGCAGCGAAGACCACGGGGTTCTCGCGAGCAGGCTGTTCGGGTTCTGCAGTGGGGATGCGGGCCAGCATCCTTCGCAGGTTGCTCTCGGTCGTTGATCCCACCGAACGCGCGACCTCTCTACCTTCCACCACCAGAACAAATGCCGGAATACTCTCCACATTAAAACGTTTCGCCAGATCGGGTTCCTGATCGACGTCTACTTTTCTAATGGGGTAACCTTCACGCTTCAAACGTGAGATTAACGGACTCATCTTCTGACAGGGACCACACCAGGTGGCGGTAAAATCCAACAGCACACCTTTGGGTGCCGCGGCCTGTGCTGATCCGGAAAGTGCTACAACTGTGAGAAAGGCTGTCGTAAAAAACCTCATCTACCAACTCCTCAAAAAGGTTGGTTTCAACGCGCAGGGCGTTTTAAATTCAGATAAAGGGGTATTCTCTCTTTGCTCACGCCAGGCATCAGAGTGTGATACAGGCTGAGAGCAGGCAACCGGAATGGTCGCCGACAGCAGAGAAGCAGAGTGAGCGGAAAACTGCGGGAACCCTCTTGAAATCTGAAGAGATTCGACAGTTTGAATAATCACAGCCTGATTGAAGGTTTCAACAGGCGATGTCTGTGAAAATAGCTTCACGATGCGGCTTCCATGCCTAACGGTTTTAACCAGCAGACTGCTGGTTGTTGGGTCGTTTAGTCGTTTAATGGGGAATCGAGCCCGGTCTTCCTGACCAACTGCTCTGAATCACTTGAATTGTCGGTTCCGTACCTGTGTACTTGTATCAATTAGAAACGGGAGCAGAGTCCCATTTGTGACGGGTTAGTTAAAAGTTCACGCATCTGGTGTACCAGAAAGTTAAATTATTTCGCGAAAAATTCGCGGGAATGCGTAAATACATTAAAGAGAAATCCTTGTAAATAGAATTTTCTCTGGAAGCTTTTACAATTGGCTCTCAGAGAAATCTTATTTGTGCCTTTTTTGCAAGGCATTGTAATATTTACCGGAATTTTCGCGTTTTTTTCGAAGCCCTGTCTGCAGGCCGATCGTAGTGCTGGCTGCAAGCGAATACAGATGTTTTCAGCAGTGAGTCCGAACTGGTTGTGTACTTTTCTGTTCCGGGACAACTATAATAGAGTAGTTGCCCGTCGCTGATGCAGAAAATCAAAACAGACGGGCATTAAGTTTCCTAAACTACAACTATTAAATAACTTAGCCCCTGCAGAAAGACCTTCTTTCTAAATTCACCCACCTTGAACATTTTTACAGAATCTCTTTCTGTGACTCTTTAAAGTATCCGTAATACCCAAAGTCAGGCTTTGCTGAATTGATTCCCGGCTGAGAAATCGATTCCCGGCTCAGCCGCTCCTGAATAAATCACAGATAAAAACCATCCATTCGATTGAGCCACATGAAACAGATATGCCTCGTAACCCTGATCGCGTTCCTCTCCCTGTCAGCAGGCTGCCGCAAGCAGGATGAAATCAGTTCCTACACGGTTCCCAAGGGTTCCGCTTCTCAGCATTCTGCTCTGCCTGATATGACGGCCACTCCCGCGAAACCAACGCGGATGCTGGCAGCCATCGTGCCGGGCAGTCCGCAGAACTGGTTTTTCAAAATGACCGGAGAGCCGGATCAGGTCAAAGCGGAATTTGATACTTTCATTCAGTTTATGAAATCCGTCACCATTAAGAATGACAAGCCGGAGTGGAAGCTGCCCGAAAACTGGACTCAGGAACCAGGCAGTTCCATACGATTTGCGACGCTTAAAGTCAAAGAGACAGATCCTGCGGTGGAGCTGTCCGTGATTCCCCTGCCTGCGGGCGGTGATCTGTCAGAAGACTTACTCTCTAACATCAATCGCTGGCGCGATCAGGTCGGTCTGGGTTCGATTACAGCGGATGACATCAAAGCCGCTGCTGACAAATCGCCGGCTCTCGATACCGAACTGTTCACGCTCAAGTCAGGGGATGAGACGATTTCCGTCGTCAGTCTGAACGGAATGATGGCCGGCAACCCGATGAGCCGCGCCCCGTTTGCCTCGGGCATGATGGGGGGACCGGGAGGTCCTGCAGCGGGACCGGCGAATCCTCCCGTTGCTGCCGCCTCCATCAAATACGAAACTCCCGCAGGCTGGGCACCAGGCCGTAGCGGCGGTATGCGGAAAGCCGCGTTCAACATCACCAGTGGAGACGAAACCGGTGAAGTCACCGTAATCGACCTGAATGGAGAGAGTAATCCGTTACTGTTGAATATTAATCGCTGGCGGGATCAGGTCGGTTTGAAAGACATCACTGAAGCTGAACTTGCCCAACAGTCAGAACAGCTCAAGGTCGGCGATCTTGAAGCCACATACGTCAAACTCATCGGCCCGGAAGATGCGAAACCTCGTCTCGCTATTTTAGGTACCATCATGTACCGGGATAACCTGGCCTGGTTTGTGAAATTCACAGGCCCGGTCAAACTGGCCGAACAGGAACAGGACCGCTTCAAACAGTTCGTACAATCCATCCGGTTTGAATAACAGCGGACGAGACTCTACTCAACGAAATTTTTTACTTGAGTTTTCAATTCAGGATAAAACCATGGCAACCAATACCCTTCCCGAACAGACAGACGAAACGGCGGCATTCGGATCCGATTCCGGGGGAGCCAACCTCAATGAAACGTTTCTGAAGTTCCTGACGCCTCTGGCTTCACTGCGACTGACAGTGGTGCTGTTCGCGATGGCCATCTTTATTATCCTGGCGGGCACCCTGGCCCAGGTGAATAAAGATATCTGGGTTGTGATCGACGAATACTTCCGCACCGGCATTGCCAAAATTGAATTCAAAATCTTCTTCCCCCCTTCCTTCTTTCCGAACCTCGACCAGCAGAACATTCCCGGGTTTTTCTTTTTCCCGGGTGGCTGGCTGATCGGCTTCCTGATGGGCATCAACCTGTTTGCCGCCCACCTGATTCGTTTTAAAGTTCAGGCAAAAGGAAGCCAGCGAACCATCGGCTGGACCATTATCGCTGTGGGATCCCTGATCACGTGGCTGGTCATTGCAAGCGGAGCCAACAAAGATGGATTCCAGGGATATTCCTTACTGAGCTGGCAGGCCCTGTGGTGGCTGCTGCAAGCGGGAGTCGGGCTGGCGACTGTCGCAGGCGGCGTCCTGTTCTTTTACATGGACAAACAGCGGAAAGCAGAACGCGGGTTGATCCTGGGTTCGACGATCCTGCTGGGTTGTCTGCTGGCCTGGGCGATTTCCCAGGGACAGGCGGCGCGGTTCAGCGATTCTTCCATGCGGATTCTCTGGCAGTTGATCAAAGCCACTTTTGCCGGCTGCGTCCTCTTGTCCGGTTGTATTTTCCTGTTCAAGAAACGGGCGGGCATTGTATTACTGCATGCGGGTGTCGGCCTGATGATGCTCAGTGAACTGATCGTCGGCACGATGGCCGTCGAAACCCAGATGACGATTTCCGAAGGAGAGACGACTAATTTCGCACATGATATTCGCGAGATCGAACTCGCGATCATTGATGAAACCGACCCGAAAGAAGACAAAGTCACCATCATCCCCAAGTCGATCCTACTGGCCAGAAAAGAAGGAGTTGTCTCTGACCCGAAACTCCCTTTCGACTATGAGCTGGTCAAATATTATCCGAACGCTTCCCTGCGCAAAGTAAGTTCACTGTCACCGGAAGAGAAAAAAGAGAATGAAAATCCCGCGACAGCCGGAATTGGCATGGACTGGATCGCGTTACCGATGCGCAGTGCCACCGGTACCGACATGGGGGGCGGAGTCGATACGCCGGCTGCCTATGTCAAAGTGATCGATAAAAAAACGTCTGAGTCCCTCGGCGTCTATCTGCTGGACCTGGAAATGGCCTTGCAGGAAATCGGACAGCCTGTGGTTGTGGATGGAACACCCTATCAGCTCTACCTGCGATTCAAAAGATATTACAAGCCGTATTCCGTCACGCTCAACGATGTCCGTAAGGATGATTACGCGGGTACAAATACGGTGATGAGTTATTCTTCCGACATCAAACTGGTTGACCCGGAAAATAATGTTGACCGGGAAATCAAAGTCTGGATGAACAACCCGCTGCGATACAGTGGAGAAACCTTTTATCAGAGCGGCTATCATGCCGATCCGACGACCGGTAAGGAAATGACAACCCTGTCCGTCGTCACGAACGTTGGCTGGATGATCCCTTACGTATCCTGCATGATTGTGGTGGTTGGCATGCTGTATCACTTCATGATCACTCTCATGCGATACTTGAACCGCCGCGAAAAGCAACGAAACGAACCATCCGACGTCAATGAGTTTCTGCCTGCCGGTAAAGAAAACGATCTTGCCTGGCAGAACCGGGCACGCGTGCAGGCCAAAATCACGGATTATCTGATCCCGATTCTGATTGTCGTGATCTTTGGCGGCTACCTCATGAGCAAAGCCCGGGTACCGAAACCGGAATCAAATGAAATGAACCTCTATGAATTCGGTCAGCTGCCGATTTTATACGAAGGACGAATCAAGCCTGTGGACACCCTGGCCCGTAACAGTCTGCGAATCATTACCGGCCGACAGGATTTTACGGTTGAATATGATGAAGATGGCAAAATCCTCACCACTTCAGCAAAAGAAAAAGCAGCAGAAGCGGAAGCGGAAGCAGTAAAAAATTCGGAAGATAATCAAGACGATTCCGAGACTACAGCCGCTAAAAAAGAGAAACCAAAAACGACGACGAAAAAATATCCCGCCATCAAATGGTTCCTGGACACGATTGCCAAGCCGAGCGAGGCCTTCGAATACGAAGTAGTCCGCATCGAGAATCCTGAATTATTAGATACGCTGGACCTGAAAAAACGTCCCGGCTTCCGATATTCCTTTGACGACTTTATCGAAAAGATTCCCGAACTCTCCAAACAGTCCGATCTGGCACGACAGGCAGGTAAAGGAAAAGCAACCCTGTATCAGTCACGCGTGCTGGATCTCGAAAAGAAGATTGGCACTGTTGACCTGCTCATTCAATCATTCAAACCGCCAGAAATCCGCGCTGAATCGGCCCGTGATGACCTGATTGAAGCAATCCGCCGCAATGGAATGCTGGAACGCCGCAATCCTCCCCGCGCGATTCCTCCAGGAGGCGAAGGAGAGAAGGAGGATGAGTGGCAGACCTATTCTTATGCCTGGACCCGCGATCTGGTGAAAGCAAGTTTCTCCAAGGACAAAGAAAACGAAGCCACCACCGCCTGGACTAAAATCCTTGTTGCCTATGCCAGTGGTAATGTCGAAGAGTTCAATAAAGAAGTCCGTAATTACCAGATCTGGTTGAATAAGCACAAAGCAGATCTGCCACATACCAGCCTGTCCAAAGTCGATTTCGAAGCGTTCTTCAATCACTTCGAACCGTTTTATTACTGCTCGGTGCTGTATGTGTTCGCATTTGTGATGGTCTGTTTCTCGTTCCTGTTCTGGACGAGACCTCTGGGTAATGCAGCATTCTGGCTGATCTGTCTGACCTTCTTCGTGCACACACTCGCGCTGATCGGTCGGATTTATATCTCGGGACGACCGCCTGTCACCAACCTGTATTCTTCAGCTGTCTTTATCGGCTGGGGTGCCGTACTGGCGGGCATCGTCATTGAGAAAATCAATCGGCTGGGCATCGGCAGTCTGCTGGCTTCGGTCGCTGGATTTTCGACTCTGCTGATTGCACACATGCTTGCCGGCGATGGTGATACATTCGCAGTGCTGCAGGCCGTTCTGGATACACAGTTCTGGCTGGCCACTCATGTTGTCTGTATTACACTGGGTTATGCGGCGACCTTTGTCGCTGGTCTGCTGGGTCTGTTTTATGTCCTGTGGGGCGTATTGACCCCCAGGATGACGGCCACCGCCGGGAAAGAAGTGATTCGCATGCTGTATGGTGTGCTCTGCTTCGCCATCATTCTGAGTTTCTTTGGAACCGTACTCGGCGGTCTGTGGGCCGACGATTCCTGGGGCCGCTTCTGGGGCTGGGATCCTAAAGAAAACGGCGCACTGATCATCGTGCTCTGGAATGCACTCGTGTTACATGCACGCTGGGGCGGTATGGTCAAGGACCGTGGGCTGGCCATACTCGCGATCGGTGGTAACATCGTCACCAGCTGGTCCTGGTTCGGTGTGAACGAACTTGGCGTCGGTCTGCATTCTTATGGATTCACCGAAGGAGTTCTCAAAGCATTAGCGCTGTTTATGCTCTCACAACTTGTCGTGATGGGCGTCGCGTTGATTCCTATGAAACACTGGTGGAGTTTCAAAAAGAGAAACGCGTGAGTGAATTCCGCATGACTTCAAAGAGAGGTTTTTCCCGAGAGCGTTCACTGTATACTGAATTGAAACTCTGCTTGTTTTTTACGGTGAAGCCCCTCCTCGTCTGATTTTTCCCCCCTGAAAAACAGGGGGCTTTTCCTCCTTATTTTGCAGCATTATTCTTTAATTGCACCCCCAAACCGGTGCTCTTGCTGCCCATTTTATCTGACTGGAACGGAAACAAAACCGTACACACATTGTCTCAGATTGTACATGTTTCCGTTTTAGCCCGATTCTGCTCTGCGACGACTATTGGCATGACTCACTTTCTCTTCAGGATTCGAGATCATGACACGGATTTGTCTCGCGATAACGATGGCTCTATTTCTCTGGGAATCCAGCGATCCCCTGGCCGCCGGTACGTACAATCCGATCTCGCTGGGCTTTGATGACAGCGTTGAAGACAGCTTCCGGGAAAGCCCGGCTTCGGTCACGATTTATCCTGAAGAACAAAACTATGAAGCGGATGTTTCGGAGCTGTTTGGCGCCCCGAGTCTGTTTGGCCGTTATCATCCTCACTTTGGTTACCGGCATCAACTGGGCGATACCATCGGGCGTCAGGGAGGTCTCTCCTCCTTTGATCTGTTCGTTCCTCTGCTGGAAGATCACGACAGCGAATGGCTGTACTTCGTCGATGCAAGAGTTCTGCTGGACGACCAGAACAATAATCTCGGTTCCAATCTGGGACTGGGCGTACGTCGTTATCTTCCGGGAATTGAACGCACCCTGGGCGGCTATGTGTATTACGATTCGCGCGATACCGGAGTTGCCAGTTTTCAACAGATCTCAGGCGGTATTGATCTGCTGGGCAATAACTGGGATATGCGGCTGAACTGGTATGCTCCAACCGGAGAAACACGCACACAGTGGGGGCAAAGCATCAGCGGTGATGGCACCTATCGCTTTGTCGGTCATTACCTGAGAACCGGTGCGGTGACCCGTTATTACCAGGCAGCCATGACGGGAATCGATGCGGAAACCGGTTACAAATTCTATTCCGGAATGAATACTGATTTCCGCGTATACGGGGGCGCCTATTTTTTCCAGGCCGAAGAGAGCAAACATGCCAGTGGCTGGAAGACCCGCGTGGAAAGCCGGATCTCAGATATGGTCTCTCTGAATGTGAGTGTGCAGCACGACACCGTCTTTCAGACAACGGTGAACTTTGCCGCCTCCATTCAGTGGCCGAGCCTGTCCGGTCTCAAAGACGGACCGCGTTCGAACCTGACCGCGTATGATCGCCTGGGAGAAAGCCCGGAACGACTGCGCAGCATCGTGGTTGACAATCAGACGGTTGAAGACCCCGACGGGCTGTACCTGATTAATCCGGCGACGGGTAATCCGTATTACTTCATGCATGTTTCCCCTGGCGGAAACAGTGACGGCTCGTACGAAGATCCCTACGCCACGCTTGCCAAAGCGTTCGCCGACCCGCGGACACAACAGGGTGATCTGATTGTGTACGATCATCGGAATACCTCCGAATCGGGAACTTTTATTCTGGGCCCCGACACCCGCGTACTGTCTACCGGGCCGGCACAATACATCAATACCCAGTTCGGAGTCATGCAACTCCCGGATTCCAATTCAGGCCTCACGCCACAAATCACGGGTAACTTCGTCATGGAGAACAACACCGAGCTCAACGGCTTTGATCTGTTTAACAGCAGCGGTCCTTCCATCACTGCGTCCGGGACAGGAAATATTCTGGTCAGCCGAAATACTATCACCAACAGTTTCAACGGCTCTGCTGTTTCGCTGACAGGCTTGACGGGGCCTGTGACATTCAGCCAGACTCCAATCAATAAGACGAATGGAACAGGCGTCACAGTGTTAAACAGTAACGCAGATATCACTTTCACGAACAGCCCTGTCACTGCTGTGAACGGAAACGGAATCGATCTCCAGAATACGGGGGGCACAATCCGCTTTGGTCAGATCACAACGACCAATGGTGACATCTCCGCGAATATCGTCAACAACGCTGCTGATGTGACTATTGATTCCTTAAGCAGTACCGATGCCGCAACCAGCGGCCTGGTACTTAATAACCAGACCGGCAGCCTGACATTGAACGGCGGAACCTTTTCCAACAGCGGCGTCGCAGGCGTGCAGATTATCAACTCACAGAATATTACCTTACGAGACATCACGATCGATACACCGGTGTCAAATGCGACCGGTGCATCCATCCTTGCCAATGGAGTGAGTCATCTACTGGTCTCCAATAACGCGATGACTCACTCCGGGGCCGGCACCGCAATCAGCCTGTCCAATCTCACAGGTCCTGTCACTTTCGACCAGACTTCCATCAGTAAATCAGATGGCCTGGGCGTCTCCATCAATGGGGGAACCGGAGACGTCACGTTTACCGACAGTGCGATCACCAACACCAATGGCGACGGACTCGACATCCAGAATGTCACCGGCACGATGCTCTTTGGTCAGATCACGACGACCAACGGTACGAACTCCATTTACATCGACAATACAGCTGCCGACATTACCATCGCCGGTCTCAACAGCACAGATGCCGGTAACTCCGCCATTAATATCAATGACCTGACCGGCAGTTTCACTCTGAACAGTGGTACGATTACCGACAGTGTCGCAGCGGGAGTCAACATCAACGACTCAACCAACATCACACTGGAAAGTACGACCATCAACACAGCACTCGCTGTCGGCAGCGGTTCTTCGATCCTTGCAGACGGCATTGGCAATCTGACCGTTTCGAACGGGGCCATCACCCACGAAGGGACCGGCACCGCCGTCAGTCTGTCGAATTTAACCGGGCCTGTCTCATTCAGTTCTAATGCCGTCAATAAAACGGGTGGTCTGGGCGTCTCCATCACAGGGGGGACGGGAGACGTCACATTTACAAACAGTGCCATCACCAATACCGACGGCAACGGGCTGGATGTGCAGACCGCAGCCGGCACGATGAACTTCGGACAGATCTCAACCACCAACGGTACGAACTCAGTGAGTGTGAGCAATTCTGCTGCTGACATTACCATCGCGAATCTGATCAGTACAGATGCGGCCAACAATGCCGTGCTGGTCAATAATCTGACTGGCAGCTTTGCACTCAATGGTGGAACATTCACCAACAGTGGTGCCGCCGGGGCTCAGATCACGAACTCTTCGAACGTTTCCATTCAGAATGTCACCATCGACACGCCGGGCACTCATGGAATTTTCGCACAGAACATCAACAACTTTAACTTCTCCGGAAACTTTATCGATGATGCCGCCCAGGACGGAATTCATGTTGAAAACGCATCAGGTACCGCTACGATCAGCGACAACAGAATTCGCAGTATCCTCAGCGCTTTTGATAATGCCATCAGTGTGACTACGAATGGTAATATCAACCTGGACATGGATGACAATATCATTTCCAGCCTGCTGACGATTGGAAATAACGGCATCGATGTGACGACTCTCTCGGGAGACGCCACCATCCGGATTCGCGGGAACAGGATCACCAGCATTGCCAATGGTTTTGGAGATGCGATTCACTACACGGGTAATTCTTCCGGTACGATGAATACCACGATTACGGGGAACACCATTCAGAATGATGCAGGGCTCTTCAATAATGCGATTGACGTACGTTACAACGCCGGTTCAGCCAACACGACGATCTCAGCAAACACCATCGATTCGAATGACCTGGTCAACGTCCTGGAAGCGGGCATCTATCTCGATCTGAATACAACCGGGTCCACCGAAACGTTCATTGAAGAAAACATTATTTCTGCAGATGCCGTTGCCGGGCTGTTTAATGATGGCATCTCCGTGTTCATTGAAGCGGGAACCGACAACATCGTGCACATCAATGAAAACGAAATTGGTAAAGCCATTGATCTGCTGTTGAACGACAGCATCGAAGTGCGGATGAGCAGTACCGGCAACGCTACCGGGCACGTGCAGGTCAATGATAACGAGCTCTTCAGCACGCTCGGAATCGGCCTGAATGTCTCTGTTCTGACTTCAGACACTCTCAGTATGCAGATTCAGGGCAATGACACCGGGCTGCTTTCAATCATGAACTTCAATACCGGTCTGGGAAGCACGCTCAATATTGAGGATCTGCCGAATCTCTCTACCAATAATAACGGTACGCTTTACCTGTTACTGGGTCTCGGCACCGTTCAAAATACCACTGACTGGCTGCTCCCCTGATCACAATACCTGCAAAGCTTAACGGCATCCTATCTTAACTGACCTGAACTGAACAGGCGGCGTGTATCAAATGTGAAGCACTGACAAAGATTGCATTTCAGGAATCAATTTCAGACTGTCGAGAAAATTGATAACAATATTTTCTCACTGGAATGGACTCCATGAAACGAATTTGCTTCGCACTACTGATTGCCCTGGGTACCCCCTGTTTTCTGGCTGCAGAAACACTTGACCCCATCATGGAACCCGCTGGTGTCCCACAGGAAAACATCAGTGGCGACGTTTCAGAACTCTTTGGCGATTCTGCGTGGTTTGGTCGCTATCGCCCCCATTTCGGCTACCGTTATGAAGCGGGAGACACCGTCGGACGAATTGGAGGGCTCTCTTCCTTCGACGCTTTCTTCCCGGTCATTGAAGGCAATGACAGCGACTGGCTGATGTTTATCGACGCCCGTCTGCTCCTGGGTGACGATAATCACAACCTCGGCTCCAACGTGGGTCTGGGTGCCCGTCAGTACATCCCCGAATATCAGCGGACCATCGGAGCCTACGTCTACTACGATACCCGCGATGCAGGCTACGCGAACTTCGATCAGGTTTCCGGCGGGATTGAAACCCTCGGTGATATCTGGGACGCCCGCCTCAACTGGTATGTTCCTACTGGCACAAGACGGAAACAATATAACACGACACACGTCAACAATGGTGGCAGCTACCAGTTCATCGGACACTATTTGTACGGCGGCACTTTCACTCGCTACTATCAGGCCGCGATGACAGGCGTTGACATGGAAGCGGGTGCGAAGTTCTACACAAACGACTATATGGATCTCCGCGCTTATGCAGGCTGGTACCACTTCCAGGCATCGGGAAGCCCGCAGGCCTGGGGCTGGAAGTCCCGCGTGGAAAGCCGCATCTCGGATGTGGTTTCGTTGAACCTCAGCGTACAGAATGATCGTGTCTTCGATACCACAGTCAACTTTGCTGTCGGCATTCAGTGGCCCAGCATCACCGGTCTGCGAAACGGTCCCCGCTCCGATCTGAAGGCGTGGGATCGCCTGGGTGAAAGCCCTGAACGGCTCCGCACGATCGTGGTCGATAATCAGGAAATCCAGGATCCCAACGGCGGTCTGATCATCAATCCTGCGACCGGTAACCCATATTACTTCATGCATGTTGCCACTGGCGGGAACAGTGACGGTTCTTATGAAGATCCTTATGCCACTCTCGCTGCTGCCTTCGCTGACCCGCGGACACAGCAGGGTGATCTGATTGTCTACGATCACCGAAATGGATCAGAAACCGGTAACTTCGTCCTGGCTGACAATACACAGGTTCTGTCTGAAGGACCGGCACAGTTCATCAACACCAACATCGGATCAATCCAGCTGCCCGGTTCTGGTACGGGTATCAACCCGGCTATCACCGGTAGCTTCACGATGAGCAATAACAGTGTTCTCTCTGGTTTTGATATTACAACCACATCCGGTAATTCGATTATTGCCAACAACGTCGGAAATATTCGGATTGCCAACAGTACGATCACAAATACATCGACAGGTGCTGGCATTAATCTGGAACAAGTGACGGGCACCATTACTGTAGAGAATACTCCGATCTTGAAAACCAACGGACGGGGCCTGCGAGTTCTCGGTGGTGACGCGGATATTACTTTCACAAACAGCACCATTACAACAAACAACGGTTCAGTCTCTGTCGACATCCAGCAAAATGCTGGTTCAGTTCAGCTCGGCCAGCTGAATATCACGGATTCCAACTATGATGTTTTCATCTCCAGCAGTTCAGCAAATGTCACAATTGAAGAATTAAACAGTACGAATTCGGTCAATGGACCTCTTTATATTGAGCATCACACCGGCAGTGTCACCCTGAATGGCGGTACGTTTAACGGCAGCAGCACGGGGGTCTACGTTAATGATGCCCAGAATGTGACCGTTCAGAATGTGACGATGAATGCCCCGACCAATTACGGCATCAATGCGAATGACGTCACAAACTTCAATTTCTCAAACAATACAATCAATAATGCCGGTCAAGATGCCATAGAAGTTACCAATGCCTCTGGGACAGGCACTATCAGCAATAACAAGATCCACAGTATCGTCACCGCCTTCGACAATGCGATTGAAGTCACCACCAATGGAAACATCACACTCAATATCGACAACAACACCATCGACAGTCTGATCGCCATCGGCAATAACGGTATCGATGTCACCACCAACTCGGGTAACGCAACGGTCAACATCCGCGACAACCAGATCACCAGTATTGCCGACGCATTCGGCGATGCGATCTATGTGACCAACAACTCAACCGGTAACATGAACACCACGATTACAGGGAACATGATCACCAATACCCTGGCCGGCTTCGGGGATGCTATTACCTACCACGGTACCGCCAATGGTGTGATGACGACGAACATTTCCAACAATACGATTAACAGTACTGCGGGACTCTTTGGAAATGGGATCAACGTCATTTACGATAACGGTTCCGCCACGACAACGATTTCGCAGAACACAATCGACTCAGACGACGTCGGAAATCTGTTTGGAACCAGCATCTATCTCAACCTGAATACAACAGGGACCACGACTTCTTATATCACAGAGAACATTATCTCTGATGACAATAATGCGGCCCTGTTTACAGACGGGATTGCCGTGGACATTGATCGGGGTGCAAACAACACTCTCTTCATCAATAAAAACAAGATTGCTCAATACGGGGGAGTCTTTGATGACGGCATTGAGATCGTGGCGGACACATTATCTGGCGCTTCTGCCAATGTCCAGATCCACGACAACATTCTCAACGGCAGCGCCGGGATTGGCGGACGAGGACTTGATGTCTTCACCTCGTTTGGATCGAATTCGCTTCTGCTGGATGTAATGGGGAACAACACCGATACATCTCTGTACTTCGAAGCCGTACTGGGGGGAGAGATACTTGTTGAGGATCTGCCGAACCTGCAGATCAACAATAACGGCGCCTCAATCACGACCATCGGAAATGTGCAGAATGCCCCATAACGACCGGCAATTTCTGCTGAAACTTCGGCTGCATCCAAGACTGATTCCCTGCTGAAAGCCATTCACGATTGCACCAGCACTGATACGTTACAACGCACAGCCACCACCCATTACCCCCAGCTTAACCAACCGGAAGAACTGTCAGGAACCGTATAAGTTTGACGTATCCTGATTGAAGCCTCTGTAGTCTCTCGTCGAAGAAAACTTCAACGGTTTTGATTTAGACGTGAGCATCTACGGGAATGGATTCCATGAAGCGGGCCTGGTTGGGACTATTTTATTTCCTCTGCACACCTCTGATTTTATCAGCCAATACCCCAGACTCAGCACCCGCGCCGCAGTCAGAAAATGTGCAGGCGGATGTCGCCGAACTCTTTGGAGATGCCGGCTGGTTTGGACGCTATCATCCCCATTTCGGCTATCGCTACCAGGCGGGTGATACCATTGGACGCATCGGCGGACTCTCTTCCTTCGACGGTTTCCTGCCCCTCTTTGAAGGTGAAGACAGCAATTCCCTGTTCTTCCTCGACGCCCGACTTCTCATTGACTCCGACAGCACAAGCCTCGGCTCCAACGTCGGCTTTGGTGCCCGCCGCTATCTTCCCGAATGGGAAAAAACCGTCGGTACATACCTCTATTACGACACGCGCAACGCCGGCTACGCGAACTTCAGCCAGGTTTCAGGCGGTGCGGAACTCCTCGGTGATTTCTGGGAAGGCCGCCTCAACTGGTATGTTCCCACAGGTACCCGGCGGAAGCAGTGGGGTTCCAGCATGTCTGGCACAGACAACTATTATTTCTCAGGCCACTACCTCTACGGGGGAACGCTCACCCGCTATTACCAGGCCGCGATGACCGGCGTTGACATGGAAGCGGGCCGCAGAATTCTCACCGGTTTCAATACCGACGTCCGTGCCTTCGCCGGCTGGTATCACTTCCAGGCGCAAGGCAGTCAACAGGCCTGGGGCTGGAAATCCCGCATCGAAAGCCGCATCAACAACCAGGTCGCCCTCAACCTCAGCGTTCAGAACGACCGCGTCTTCAATACCACCGTCAACTTCTCCGTCTCCTTCCAGTGGCCCAGCATCACCGGACTCAAAAACGGCCCCCGCATGGACCTGACCGCCCGTGATCGTCTCGGTGAAAGCCCCGAACGACTCCGGGCCATTGTCGTCGACAATCAGGAACACGCCAGTGCCAGCAATTCGCTCATTCGTAATCCCGCTACCGGCAATCCTTACTACTTCATGCACGTCGCCGCGGGGGGCAACAGCGATGGTTCTTACAACGATCCCTACGAAACACTCACCAAAGCCTTTAACGACCCACGTACCCAGGCTGGCGATCTGATCGTATTCGATCATCGCGGCAATACCGAAACCGGCGACTTCACCCTGGCCCCTGGCACACAGGTGATGTCTTCAGGTCCCGCCCAGTTCATCAACACCCAGTTTGGTCAGCAGCTTCTCCCCGGATCCAACACCGGACTCTTCCCGCAGATCAACGGCAGCTTCACGATGAATGATCGCACCCTGCTTTCCGGCTTCCGGATTGTCACAATCGACGAAAGTCCTTCCATCAAGGCCGACGGTGCACAGCAGATCACGATCACTCACAATACAATTTCTAACGATGCCAACAACGGCATTTTCCTGGAAAACGCACGCGATATCTTCATCCGCAACAACACGCTGCAGGCCATTGATGACGACATGATTGAAATCGTCGACAGTTCAGGCCAGATCGTCATCGCGGATAATACCCTCAGAAGCCTGGTCAGCGACGCAGGCCCGGCTGTCTTCGGAGATGCCATCTCGGTCTCTGTCAATAACGACGCCCAGATCGACATCGATCGCAACACGATCACCAGCGAAGTCCAGGGCTCCGACTACGGCATCAATATCACTACGAACGCCGGCAATATCACCACCCGCATCCGCGAGAATACCATTACCGGCGTCGACTTCTCGCTGGCTGGCGGGATCAGATATACGGGCAAATCAAGCGGATTCGCGGAGACAACAATTACTGACAACATTATTCTGAACGATGACGACATCGTCCCGGGATCGGCCGTCTTTAATGGAATCTCTATTAACTATCAGAACGGATCGGCAAATACGAACCTCTCAAATAACGTGATCGCCACGAATGATCATGCAACCGGAGGGAGAGGAATCTGGCTGAATTATCAGACCAGTGGCACCACGACGACCACCGTCAATAATAATACCATTTCAGATTCCACCGATAACAATGTCTTTTATTACGGGCTGATTGCCGAGGTGAGCCAGGGTACGAACCATGACTTTTTCATCACGGATAATAAGATCGGCCCCAATCTGTTTAACATACGTGTCGATGTCACCAATGGTGCCGCAGCGAATATGCAGGTCTCTCAGAATATATTTGCAAACAATGGCGGCACGAGTGGCGACCTGCTGATCTATTCGGAAAACGCCGGCTCTGACCTGACCATGCAGATCTTTAACAACACGGCTTATCAACCATTCGAATTCTCTACGAATTCCGGAGGCATCATCAGAATTCAGGACCTCGCTGATCTCTCGACCAATAATAACGGCGTTACCGTCAATGCCACGGGTAACGTTGTGAATGCGCCGTAAGTCAGATCATCAGGGTTTCGTATCGACAACAGGGCGATGTCGTTCGATCTGGGATTTGAAATCACCCAGACTCTGCCAGTACAGCGGGTGATTCAGGTCTACTTCGGTCACCGCGACCGTCCCCCAGTCTTTCGCCTGTGCCAGCGGTTTGCCGTCATGTCCGTAAATCGCAGAGATCATCCAGTTGGATGAAGTATCCGTGTAAGTACTGCTGATGACATACACATGATTTTCACAGGCGCGTGCGGCACCGAGCATGGGATTGCAGCCCCAGACCGGCCAGGCGATGACCTCGGCTCCGTTCTTACTCAATTCGCGGGCGACTTCCGGAAAGAACCCATCGTAGCAAACCATCATGCCCACTTTTCCAAAACGGGTTTCAAACACGGGATACTCGCTTCCCGGTGTCACGCCCCCTTCGATCTCTCCACGGGGAAGCGTGACTTTGCGATACTTGCCGACCATTTTTCCATCGGGGCCAATCAGCACCGCGACGTTATAAACCAGGTGCGCCGCCCGCTCGTAAAGGCCGACGACGATATACAGGTCATGCTTCTTAGCCAGTTCACCAAAGTACTTTGTCGAAGGCCCGGGGATCGGCTCTGCGGTTTCCGCATAAGAGAGTCCGGTGCCATACACGGTAATCGATTCCGGTAAAACCACCAGATCGGCTTTCTGTTCCGCAGCCTGCTCAATCAGCTTTGCGAACTGGGCCGGTTTGTCGCTCGGTTTTTTCCCTGCTTGAGGCCGATGATGGATGGTCGCCAGGCGTACGATGCGGGGTTTTAAATCTTCGGTCTGCGTTAAGCTGATATTGCTCCAGAGAATTTTGGAATGAGGTGCCCCCCAGCGAAAATGTAATTCGACTTGAACCTGCGCCGCTTTTTCAGGAGCGCGGTAGACCCCGCCGACCTTCGTCCAGCCCGAGACAGTCTCCTGGTCTCCGGGAAATTCGGGTTCAGCCCGCGGGTGTTCTCCCGGTCGATAAGACGCGAACGAGGGTTCATCCCGCGTGACCCATTTTCCATTTTGATCCAGCCAGATCAGCCGGGCAATACCAGCGCGACGGACCAGATCAATGCCTTCGGTTTTTCGCTGCGCCGTGAATTGATACGTCTTTCCCCCTTCAACAGGGAACATTTTCTGAATGTGGCCCATCAAGCCTTCGCGACCGTCTGCCTGGATCAGAAAGGCGCCCCGCTGATCGGGCCCGGCATCCGCTTTCCAGGAAATCTCGGGCCTCAGTTCTTCGCGAGGCGTCATCGGCTGCCAGCCATCGTGCAATCCCGGTTCACCTGCCCATCCTGTCTGACAGACCAGCAGCAGTACAAAGAACATCGAAAGGCCAGATGCACGTTTCATGAAGACTTCTCCGGGAACTGAAAATCGTTTCTGAAGCGGGGAACAGCAAGCCGAGGTAACGCCCCCTCTTCAAATATGTTAACACAAGCCTCTGCAGAACACAGCAAAAAACAGAGTTTTCGCCTGATGCGCAGCGGTGTGAGATTGCGAGCCGGGAAATTTTCAAAGTCGCCGATTTAAATGTCGTAGTACATGGCGAATTCGTAGGGGTGGGGTCGTTCGCGCAAAGCGGCGACTTCCTGATTGGTCTTGTACCAGATCCAGGTATCAATCACATCTTCCGTGAAGACATCGCCGTTCAGCAGAAACTTGTGGTCTTCGCGCAGTGCCTGCAGCGCGTGTTCGAGTGAGTCGGGTACGCTGGGGAGTTCCGCCAGTTCATCCGGTTTCAGATCGTAGATATCTTTTTCCAGGGGATGACCGGGGTCAATCTTGTTCTGGATCCCGTCCAGCATCGCCATCAATACCGCCGACATCGCCAGGTAAGGGTTGGAAGAGGAATCGGGGCAGCGGAATTCGAAGCGTTTGTTTTCTGGATGTGGACTGTGCACGGGAATGCGGATCGCCGCCGATCGATTACGGTAACTGTAAGTCAGATTGATGGGTGCTTCAAAACCGGCAATCAGGCGTTTGTAACTGTTGGTGGTCGGACAGCAGAAGGCAAACAGCGCCGGTGCATGTTTGAGAATCCCGCCCATGGCGTACATGCCCATTTCGCTGAGTCCGCCATAACGCGAACCTGCAAATAACGGTTTGCCGTCTTTCCAGAGCGACATATGCAGATGCAGTCCGGAACCGTTGTCGTTCCACAAAGGTTTCGGCATGAAGGTGGCGGTTTTGCCATGTTTGGCGGCGACGTTTTTGACAATGTATTTGTATCGCAGCAGATTGTCAGCCGTTTTTAACAGCGGCGCGTATTTCATATCAATTTCGCACTGACCGCCGGTCGCGACTTCGTGGTGCTGGGCCTCGACATCGACGCCGCACTCCATCAGTGCCAGCATCATCTCGGTACGGGCTTCCTGCAGAGTATCCGCGGGAGGAACGGGGAAGTATCCTTCTTTGTGGCGGATTTTATAGCCGGCGTTCGGAGAGCTGCCTGCTTTACCCCGATTCCACTGCCCTTCGATACTGTCCACATGGTAATAACATTCGTGCTCGTTCTGATCGAATCGCACGTCGTCGAAGATGAAGAACTCGGCTTCGGGTCCAAAATTGGCGACATCGGCAATTTTTGTCGACCGCATGTAGCTTTCTGCTTTTCGGGCAACATTGCGCGGATCTTTAGCATAGTCTTCGCGGGTAATCGGGTCCTGAATATTACAGGTCATCACCAGCGTATTGGACATAAAGGGATCAACAAAGGCAGTATCCGGCTGTGGAACAACCAGCATGTCGCTTTCATTAATCGCTTTCCAGCCACGCATTGAGGAGCCGTCAAAACCAAAACCGTCTTCGAAGCTCTTCTCTACCAATATCTTAGCAGGAATAGTGAAATGTTTTTGGGTTCCGGGGAAATCCATAAACCGTAAATCAACGGCTTGAATTTCCCGTTCACGACAGAGGGCGAGCACTTCCCGAGGAGTCATCTTATTTTCCTGATCTGAGTTAGTCATTCCTTGAAGATTCTATGGTATTACCGAATATCTTAATAATGCAAAACATATACCATTCCTGAAATTTGCACAATTATCAGGCAGCCTGTATCGTTAGTACAGGTTTTTCTCATGCGACTGATCGTTGAATCGTCCCCAAAAGCCGGGTTCACTCGTGACTGAGAGATGTACCTCTGCATTGATACATATGCACCCCTCCCACAGATTTTCGAACGGCAGCAGGATCGAAGTGAATGGCGGTATCAGTAATCTCCAAAACTTAACTGAGGCTTCACGCCCCGCGCTTTACAAACAGTGTCGGACTGCGGCTATAATGACTCGATACCCGCCGGTTTTCATCACGAATGATTCTGCTTTCTTCAATCCCGAGGCTACCATGAATTTTGCTGTTTCTTCCAGCCTGCTGACGCTGGTCCTGCTTCTCAACCTGGCTCCTGTTCTGGCGGAAAAACCGACTGAAGATTACATTCGCAAGATCCAGACCGCAGCCATCAAGAATAAAAAGAGCCCGATTGCCCACTGGGGCTATGATCCGGACAACTATACCCAGTGGTCCAGTCATTCCCTGCGACTGATACCGGTTTACACTTTCGGAACCAAAAATGGCGTGCCCGGCTACAATTTGAATTCTTACACCGGCAAGAACAGCGCTTATCGCGACCAGAAAAAACTCGAAGCCATTTACGGGTTTCTGCCTGAGAATACGCTGAACCCCAAAGCCAAATACCTGGACCAGACGAATCTCTACGACATCCAGGCAGCGGCTCTCAAAGCAGGCAAAAAGAATATCATCCTGTTCGTGTTTGACGGCATGGACTGGCAGACTACCCGCGCTGCGGCCCTGTATTACAATGGAGCCGACAAGTATAACAGCGGTCGCGGGACCGGATTCCATTTTCAGGATTATACGGCTGACGGAACTTCCCAGTTTGGCTACATGGTTACCGCACCTCACAATGACGGCTCCAATGTGGACGTCAACACGCAGAAAGTTTTGAACCCGGGCGGGAAAATGCGTGGAGGCTACAATGCGACCAAAGGAGGTCCCACTCCCTGGAAAGCAGGCAACGATAAAAAATACCTGATCGGCAGCCCCGGCAATAAATATGGCGAGCACGCTTACCCCGACTCGGCGAATACGGCGTCTTCCATGACAACAGGCATCAAGTCGTACAACAACGCCATCAATGTCGACCCCAATGGAGCACCTGTTGCTACCATCGCTCACGAAGCACAGGAAAAAGGTTATTCCGTCGGCGTGGTCACCAGCGTTCCAATCACGCACGCGACACCTGCCGCCGCTTATGCCCACAATGTCAGCCGCAACGACTATCAGGACCTGGCTCGCGATCTGCTGGGACAGACTTCCATCTCACATCCGGAGGAAGCAATGCCCGGTCTGGATGTCGTGCTGGGGGGAGGCTTTGGCACGCTGGAAAAACCGAGCGGCGGTAAATCGCATGGCAAGAACTTCGTACCCGGCTGGAAATACATCTCGGAAGAAACCATCACCAAAGCAGACGTCAAGCAGGGCGGAAAATATACGGTCGCTTTAAGAACTCCCCAGGTCAAAGGGAAGGACGGACTCAAACAGGCAACCGACGCCGCCATCAAAAATAAAACGCGACTGCTGGGTGTGTATGGCGTCGCACAGCATGCGGCGCATCTGCCGTTCCAGACAGCCAACGGCGATTACCAGCCGGCACCCGGATTGAAGAACAGCGCCGAAGTTTACTCGGAATCGGATATCTCAGAAAACCCGACACTCGCCGACATGACCGAATCAGCCCTCGCGGTTCTCGGTCAGAACAAACAGGGGTTCTGGCTGCTGGTGGAATCAGGTGATGTCGACTGGGCCAACCACGACAATAATCTGGACAACTCCATCGGCGCAGTCAAAAGCGGCGACGCCGCGTTCAAAGTAATTACGGACTGGGTGGAAAAGAACAGCAACTGGGATGAAACACTGGTGATTCTCACCGCCGATCATGGACACTACCTGCACATCGATCAGCCGGAAGCGTTGATCCCGCCAAAGAAAGAGGCGAAATAAAAACGGACGGTTTCAGTTTGCCTGCAGTCGGGCAGTCGCTGGCTGCAGCAATCCGGTCTCCAGCATTGCGCGAACCAGTTTCTGCGCGACTGGCCCGGCGACACGGCTGCCGGAACCGCCGTGCTCGATCACAACGGCAAATGCATATTTAGGCTGGTTCGCTGGTACGAAACCGGCGAACCAGGCGTGATCGTTTTTGCCGCCGCCCGTCTCTGCAGTCCCCGTTTTGCCGGCGATGCTGATTTCTTTCATCCGTACCGTTTTGTACCCGGTACCGTGAGGATTCGCCACCACGTCAACCAGCCCTTCGCGCACCCGCTCCAGTGTATCCGGATGAATGCCGCTCACGTAGCGTTGAGGATGCGAGAGAATCTGTCGTGTAGTGTTCGTCGATTCCGCAGACGGAACAATACTGTAAGCCAGATGCGGAACAACCAGTTCACCATTATTGGCAACGACCGCCATCAGCCGCGCGATCTGTAACGGCGTCACTGTCAACCGGGACTGACCAATGGCAATGCCCAGTGTGTCACCCGGATACCAGGGGGACTTCCCCTGTTTGCGGTCGGGTGAAGGATCGGGCAGATGACCGCCGCGCTCGCCGGGAATATCGATGCCGGTCGGCTTGCCGAACCCCAGTTGATCCGCCCAGTAGCAGATCGTCTCGGGTCCCATCGTGCGGGCCGCCTGAAAAAAGTAGACGTTGCAGGACTGGCATAACGCCTGCGTCAGATTGATGTCGTTGTGACCGACTCCATAGTGGCGGTAAATGAAGTCGCGATGTCGATCGGGACGGTCCAGATAACCGCGACAGGGATACATTTCATCTGGATCGATCTTGCCGCTTTCCAGCAGCGCGATTGATGTCAGCGCTTTAAAGGTCGAACCGGGGGGCAGCATCATCTGCGTCGCCCGGGGGAACAAAGGACGACGGGGATCATCCAGTACCGCCTGCCATTCCTCGGGTGAAGGGTTCAACAACAGATTGAGGTCATAGCGCGGCGCAGACGCGGTAGCAACAATTGCACCGCTGCGAACATCAAGCACGACCACACAGCCTCCCGTGGAAGGCTCGATGACGGGGGAACCCTGTTCATCCTTCTCCTGCGCTAGTTCGTCCAGCGACTGATCCAGCAGGTTCTGAACTTCACTCTGCAGTCGTGTATTCAAAGTCAGCACGACATCATCGCCTGACTTGGGTTCGCGAACGACTTCGCTGCGAATGATTTCCCCCTGCCGGTTTTTCACAACGCGTTTTAAGCCACGCAAGCCACGCAGGAACCGGTCATAGGAACGTTCAATTCCCATTTTGCCGATACGGTCCCCTTCCTGATAATCCAGCGGATCTCCCTGCGGAAACTGCTGCTGTCTGGCAGCCAGTGTTTTCTCATCAATGCGATGACGAATGCCCAGTTCGTGCGGCGCAATCGTTTTCTGTGGATATTCGCGGAGGGTGGCAACCTGAATATTCACGCCGGGAAAGTGTTCCGGATTTGCAGAAATCGCCAGCGCGATCTCGCGCGGAATCCCGGATCTGATCGTGTGATAGTCCAGTTCCTCGCGGACGACAATGCGTTCCCGACGCGGACGACGCGGAGGCCGCGTTAATGTTTCTTTCAGCAGTTTCCAGAACGCGGTCGGATAGTTCGCCGGATCGGTTTCGGCCGTCTCTTCGACCGGTTCTGTGGACGGCGTCTCCGCTCGCTTTTGCTCGGCTCTCTCATTCACGCTTTGAATGATCTTTTCAACGCGTTTCTGAATCTCATTACCGGATGTCAACAGATCCTGCTGCGGAACCCGCATCACCAGTGCCAGTTCTTCCCACAACTGCTGGCGACGTGCAAGTACTTTTTCCTGTGCCGCCTCGACTTTTTCTTTCTGACGACGCTCAACCGGTTTCAACAGAGTAAGTGCCTGCTGTTTTAACCAGCGTTCGTTGGGCGGTTCTTCCAGCCAGCGGTAATGCACCTGCAGATCGAAGCGTTCGACATCCATTGCCAGTACGCGACCGTCAATGGAAACGATGCGTCCGTCTCGACTGGGAATCGTCTCGAAAGATTCGGTTGTCTTGCCGAACTGGGAGTAAAAATGCTCGGCGTTCATCATCTGAATGAACGCCAGCCGCCCCCCGACCGCCAGCAGCGGCAGCAGCAGAAATAGACCCAGCAGACAGACGCGCAGTCCGGGCAGACGATCCACCTGAAACGGATTGCCGTTCCCATCGCTGTCTGAATTCAGATGGTTACTGCCGGGACGATTACGCATCGAGATTAATCTACTGATAGTATTGAGGGGAATAGGAGGCTGAACCGCTCCTGATAGTCGAAAGGTCAAAGGGAATCAGTTTAATCAGCATCAGAAAGCACAGTCCCACCACTGCGGTCGCCAGACTGTTGCCTGCTGACTGCTGCACGATGCCTGGGAGTTCAGAAATCATTTCTGCTCCCGCTCCCAGACGGTTCAAAACCTGGAACAGGCTGTCGAACAGAAATGACAGGCAGGCCAGCATCACAAATCGACTGAAGAGTGAACGCAGCTGAAAGTGAATCTGTACCCGCCAGGCAAGCCAGACCAGAATCGTCAACAGAAAGACTCCCGACCCGGGAATCGCGGAATCGAATGCTTCACACACCAGTCCTGACAGTAACGCAGCAAAGATGACACGTGCATCACGGAGCCAGAACAATGCCAGACCGGTGACCAGCACGAGCAGATTCGGACGATAGCCTGCGGGACTCCACTCAGGCACGACACTGATCTGAGCAATCAGACTGACATATCCCAGTAACAGCAGGCTGAATAATTTCATCATGCACGGCCCCCTTCAGTTCGCCAGCATCCGGCGTGGATTGATAATCTGTCGCAGTACACTGACCTGTTTGACTTCCGCAAGTTTGACCGCCGGTTCCACAATGATTTTCCAGTAAGGCGCACCGCGGGGAAGTTCCGCTTCAATCACGCGACCGTAATACATGGGTTGCCCGAGTGTGGACTGCATACTGAGAGGGAGTTCGCGATCGACTTCTCCCGTATAAACATCCTGCCCGACCTGAATTGATTCGGTAGGCGGAATCTGCAGCAGTTCGCATTTGCCTTCCCCCAGACCGACCAGAATTCCATCGGTCCCCAGCTGCAGCCCCTGCTCTGTATGGCGGGCAATGCGTGCTGAGCCGCGATACTTGACCGACGTGATGGGGATCAGGCTGCTGGTCCAGCTGCCGACCTCGTCAATTTTTCCAATCACGGCCTGCCCTGCATACAAGGCATAACCGGCTTTGATTCCCTGTGCAGTCCCCTGATCGATCAGAGGATAATCGGATTCCAGCACGAACGACGATTCGAACACGCCCTGCTCGCGTCCCTGGTTGAGGAACTGTCCTTCCCGCAACAGAGAGATCGCAGATTCGCCCAGAATCTGCGCTTCGAGCAGATCGGGAACCAGCAGGCGGTCACTGGATTGGGTCTGATAGTTGGGAATCCCTGTCTGTTTCAGACGCTGTAACTCTTCGGTCACCTGCAGCGACTGCAGTTCCAGTCTGCGGTTTGCCTGTTTACTTTCGTTCAACTGTTGTTCGAGCTGTTTCAATCGTGGATCGGGAGCTTCCGATTTTACCACTGTCGATTCCCAGCTTTTAAGCTGCTGGACCAGTGCCAGACCGGGTCTGGCTGCATCGCGAATCAGATGATAGACGCGGCTCGAATAAGCAGTCGGCATTGCATACAGGCTGCCTGAGACCAGCAGTGCCATCAGGACCAGTTTGATTTCTGAAAACCGCGTTTCGCGTTTCATAAACTTGAGACCCGTCCTTTAAAAATCGCCATCGCCATTATCAAAGGCATGTCGCCACTGGCTGAGATGTTCGAGACAGATCGCAGTTCCCCGCGCGACGGTCCGCAAAGGATCCTCATCCACGCGGACGGGAATTCCCAGTTGTTCGCTCATGTAATACGCCAGGCCGCGAAGCAGCGCGCCGCCCCCCGTCAGTACCAGACCGTTGTCAGCCAGATCGGCGACCAGTTCCGGTTTACACTGTTCGATCGTCTGCTTGCAGCAGTTGAGGATGGATTCCAGCGGTCCATGCAACGCATCACGCAGTTCTTCACTGGTTACAATCGCTTTGCGGGGAATGCTGCTGATGATATCCAGGCCTTTGACTTCCCCCGTCAGTTCCTGTTCCAGTGGATAGGCGCTCCCCAGTTCCAGCTTGAGGTCCTCTGCGGTTTGCACGCCGATCCGCAGCGAATAATGCTGCTTCATGTATTCGACAATCGCTTCATCGCAGCGGTCGCCACCAATGCGAACTGAATTACTGACGACGGTATCGCCCATACTCATGATGGCGACTTCCGTCGTGCCCCCCCCGATGTCACAGACCATGCTCGCCATCGGTTCGGAGATCGGCAGACCGGCTCCGATGCCAGCTGCTTTCGATTCTTCAATCAGGTAGACACGTCCGGCACCGGCCCGCTCGGCACTGTTGAACACGGCCCGTTTCTCGACCGGCGTGATACTGCCGGGAACCGCAATGACCACCCGGGGTCGCAAACCACGCGAATGATGGCGGGCTTTGTGGATGAAATAACGGAGCATCGCCTCACAGAGTTCGAAGTCGGTAATCACCCCTTCCTTGAGGGGGCGGACCGCGATGATACTGTCAGGCGTGCGGCCCAGCATCTGTTTGGCCAGCTTCCCGACCGCCGTCCCTTTGCCCAGAATTTTGCGGCTGCCTTTGTGCAACGCGACGACCGATGGTTCGTCCAGCGCAATGCCCTCGCCCTGGATCGCGACGATGGTGTTCGCCGTTCCCAGATCGATCGCCAGATCAGGACAGAGCCATTGACGTAAACGGTGCAGCATCCTTGCACTACCGCTTCTTATGAAAAAGAATTAAGTGGGCTGAACAGAATCAGGAACGAAACTCAACAAACCATTCTTGAGTCGCCTGCTATTCACAAAACTTCCTGTTAAGATTGGGAAAATGTATTCGAGATGGTGAGTTTCTGCAAGATGCAGTTTCGAAACAGCCAGAACACTGTAAAAACAGGTAAACCTGGCTGCTTTGGCTGGCTGATGAGAATTTGGATTGGGGACTTTTCGTGCTATAATCCCAATGAAAACCTGAAACAGAGAGTGAACGAATAATCTATGGCCGACTGGGATGAAGAAGAAGATTTTGAAGAGACGACTGCGCCAGAACAGCAATCTTTCATCTTAGGTGGCTCTCTGATTTCGATCGGCATCATCGTGATTGCCTTCGGTGTCGGCTGGGGACTGGATGTCAGCCCGCTTGCCAACCTGAACTGGAACTGGACCGACCTCTTAATTGGTGCGCTGGCGGCGCTCCCGTTGTACCTGTTTTTCTTCTGGACCGCCAAACTGCCAATCAAAGGTTTTCAACAGATCCAGCAGTTCCTGATCGAAGAACTGGGCCCCCGTGTCGAACATGGAAAGATCTGGGAACTGTTCATCCTCTGTATCTTTATCGGGCTCGGTGAAGAGATGCTGTTTCGCGGCGTGCTGCAATCCTGGGCAACCCAGTACGGCGTGATCGTTGCGATTGTCTTCACCAACATTCTGTTCGGCGTTTTACATTCGATCACACGGCTCTACGTCATCGTGGCCACGCTGATGGGTGTTTACATGAGCCTGCTGCTGATTCTGTTCACCCCACAGAACCTGCTGATCCCTGTCACCACGCATACCGTGTACGACTTCATGTGCTTCCTGTATATCATGCATTTATACCGCCAGCAGAAACTGCAAGAGCAGGCATACGAAGCTGAATAATCCGTCTTTGTTTTTTCTGCTATGAAAAACACGAAACGACACGAAAGTATCTGGTCGGTGAGAAGTAACAACTTTCGTTGAGTAAGAAGAAAATCGGGTGCCCCCGAATGCAATTCGGGGTTGTCGCAGGCAACAGGAAATCGTCAGGAAAAGTATTCGAACGGCTGGAGAGTTTCCGATTCAGTTTTCTGTAGGGTGCGGCCCCATGTGTCCGCCCGCCTGGTGATGATCGAACTGGTTTCGACCCTGGAACGGGACCATTTAAAAACGTTCGCAGCGCGACAATGCAAAGCTCATCGATACTGCGGGCAAACACATGGGTTTGCCCCTACGTGAAATGTTCGCTTACACTATCAGTTTCCTGCTCGCTGCGCTCGTACCGAATTGCATTCGGTACCACCCATTGTTTTTTCATTTCGTGTTTTTCGTGGTAGAAATAATTAAATTGAATAAGGGGGTATCAATTCAATCGCATCCTTTTACTTCGCTTTGATCAACTGTTTCAATTTGTCTCGATCAGACTGCTTCCACAGTTTCAGATTGCCGAAGATGTTCCCCTGACGGTCAATCACAATGGTACTCGGGAAACTGTTGATCCCGTATTCGACGTTCATTTTTGCATTCGCAATCGGCTCGCCTTCAGGAGTGTAAGGCAATTTTTGAAAACGGGTGAGGGCTACCGGAAAGTCAAGCTGCTTCCCTTTCCAGATCTCTTTTTGAACTTTCGCCAGCCTTGCATCCAGTTCTTTCACGGAATTCACTTCATCATCTTCCCCGTAAGGTGTGTGAATGCCGACGATCGCAAGTTCCTCCTGCGAATATTGTTCCCGCAGTTTAAACAGTTCCGGAATTCCCGAGAGAACACAAGGGCCACACCACCAGCCCCAGAATTCGAGAATGACGACTTTCCCCCGGAGTTGTGACAGTTTAACAGGTCCGTTTTTCCATTCCTGAATATCGACAATTTCGGGGGCAGGCTTACCCTCCAGCAGAATCCATTTTTTAGCGGAGGCATCTGCTGTTCCTGCATCATGTTTTGTTTCGCCCGCTCTGATCTCGATGTTTTTTTCGATTGGACAGATCGTTTCCCCCGCTGCAACCAGTCTGTATTTACCCGGCGGTAGATAGAAATGCAGCGTCGATCCTGTCTCGCTACACCAGACGCAGATCAGATCATCCGAACCGCAAAAACCTCGCACCTCAACTGGTTCTTTCCCGATTCGAGTGAGTTGGCTGCTTTTGATCTGCCAGGTGACATGGCATTCGGGATACATCGTCAACACCAGCGGCGACTGCTTGTCTTCTATCAAATCCGTCCGTTTCACAGCGACCAGGCCGCGCCCCGCGTGACGCGCATAGACCATGCCGCGATATTTACCTGGATCGCGAAACCGAATGAGCCCTTTCGCGTCTGATTTGAGCTCAAAATGACCGAAAGTCCAGTTCGCCCCCTGATTAGGATCATAGCCATTGACTATGACCACCATGCCAGTCTGCGCCCCGACCACTGGCTTGCCTGCTTCATCTACGAGTTTCACTGTGAGAAACGGCTTGACCTTCTCCGTCGCTTTATTCTGCTCCTCTGCAGCAACCACGAGTGAAACAAAGACCGGTGACATCAGCACCATCAAATACCGCCAGAGTCGCATTTTCTTCTCCGCAAACAGACCTGTTGTTAAGTTCATCCATTCTGAAGACAGAAGCGAATCGCATGTTTGTTTAGCGGAATGTGAGATTTCACAGATTTCATTCGGAATGGATCAATCCTGGTTGTCGGAGAATACAGGAAACCGTCAGGGTAGACTTAAGAACTGAGGAGATGCTCGGCCCGGTTTTCTACCACGAAAAGCACGAAACGACACGAAAGTACCTTATTGGTGAGAAGTAACAACTTTCGTTGAGTAAGAAGAAAATCGGGTGCCCCCGAATGCAATTCGGGGTTGTCGCAGACAACAGGAAACTGTCAGGAAAAGTATTCGAACGGCTGGAGAGTTTCCGATACAGTTTTCTGTAGGGTGCGGACCCATGTGTCCGCCCACCTGACGATGATCGAACTGGTTTCGATCCTGGAACGGGCCCATTAAAAAAGTTCGCAGCACGACAATGCAAAGCCCGTCGATACTGCGGGCAAACACATGGGTTTGCCCCTACGTGAAATTTTCGCTTTCACTATCAGTTTCCTGCTCGCTGCGCTCGTACCGAATTGCATTCGGTACCACCCATTTTTTTTAATTTCGTGTGGTTTCGTGTTTTTCGTGGTAGTAAAAATAACCTGAACCACCGCGGGTGAAACCAGGATGGAATAAAAAAAGCAGGACGGGCTCTCCTTAACCCGTCCTGCTTCAATTGGCATCCGTTCCGATTTATTTTGCTTTCGGAATTTTGGGATCGCGTTTCAGAGGCAGCGATACCTGTTTTCCGGTCCAGGAAGACTGGTAGATCGCCAGAATGATTTCGACACTCTTGCGACCGTCGTTTCCATCGACAAACGGTTTCTTGCCGGTTTTGATCGACTTGATGAAGTCTTTCAACTGTTCCATGTGACCGGCGTAAGAGATCGCCGAAGGATCGCTGGCACCACCTGTGTTGCCGCTCTTCTTCGCCAGTTCGCTGCGAATCTTTTCATCGCGGGCGTTCTCTTTGGCAAACTCCCAGTGCAGTACATCGTCCTGCTCGATGATCACGGTTCCCTGTGTCCCCGAGATTTCGGTTTTCTTAAGCAGTCCGGGGAAGACACTGGTGGTCGCTTCGATCACGCCGAGCGCACCGTTCTTGAAACGAATGGTGGCAACGCCGGTATCTTCGACTTCGATCCGTTCGTGAGCCAGTGTGCCGGTCATGCCGTTGACGTCGGCGACTTCACCCATGAACCAGTACAGGAGGTCGACGTTATGAATTGCCTGATTCATGTAGGCACCGCCGCCATCCATGCCCCAGGTACCGCGCCATCCGCCGGAATCGTAATATTCCTGTGTCCGCCACCATTTGACGTAGGTGTCGCCTAATGTCAGTTTGCCGAAGCGACCTTTCTCGATCGCTTTTTTCAGTTCCTGATTGGCGGCACCGAAGCGGGAAGGCATGATGGTTGCCAGCTGGACTTTATTCTTTTTGCAGGCGTCGATAATCGCATCACACCGTTTGAGTGTGATTTCCAGTGGCTTTTCGACCACGACGTGTTTGCCGGCTTTGGCAGCGGCGACTGCCGGATCCATGTGTGCCCCGCTGGGGGTGCAGATGGTGACGACATCCACTGCGGGATCTGCCAGCATTTCATCTAAATCATGATAGGCCGTGCAACCATTCGCTTCTGCAAACTTATCTGCTGATGCTGCAAATCGATCAAAGCAGGCGACCAGCGAAGCACCGCGAATCTCTGCGAGTGCCTTTGCATGAAAATTCGAAATCATGCCACAGCCGACAATTCCAAAACCTGTTGCCATTACTGTTGCTTTCTGTATTTCGTTCAAAAACCAGGAGTCTCCGTTCACATATCGGGCATGAACGAGAGAACGCGAATTCGGAATTCACCTTTAAAATATCGTTTTACGAAGTATTTCTTACGAATGCAATCCGCGCGGAATCATTTCCCCTGATTGCCCGTAAAAGGCGGCGGATTTCAACCAGATCAGAGATCAATCGAGCAGTTCGACCTGGCAGAACCGCTTCTTGCCGACCCACAGCAACATTCCTGATTCCACCGTAATTGCCTGATCATGGGTTTCGATCTTCTGCTTGTCTTCCCCCATTTTGGCGCCCCCCTGCTGGATAGAACGCCGGGCATCGCTGGTGGATGCACACAGGCCCAGTTGCTTGAGCAAATTCGCAGCCGGCAATGTTCCATCGTCGTTTAAATCGGATTTGGAAATCTTTGCGACGGGAATCTCTTCCGGCAGTCCTCCCGATCCAATTTCCCGCTGCCAGCGATCGGCGGCTTCGTCAGCAGCGGCAGCATCGTTGTATTCGGTGATAATCGTTTTTGCCAGTTTGACCTTGGCTTCTTTGGGGTGGCCAGCCAGAATCGTCTTGACTTCATCCAGCGGGAAATCGGTCAGCAGTTCAAAAAACATCTGCATACTGTCATCGGAGAGCTGCATGAATTTTTTCATCATGTCGTATGGCGATTCACTGATGCCAATATAGTTGCCCAGACTTTTCCCCATGCGACGCACGCCATCGGTTCCCACCAGAATGGGTGACATCACGCTCACCTGCTGTCGCAGTCCCTGATCTTTCTGCAGATCGCGGGCCAGCATGAAGGAATAGAGCTGCTCGGTTCCCCCCAGTTCGATGTCGGCTTTGATTTCGACCGAATCCCAGGCCTGCATGATCGGATACAGGCACTCGTGCAGGTAGATGGCGGCTTCTTCGCGGTATCGCTTCGAGAAATCGTCGCGGGTCAGTAACTGGGCGACGGTGACTTTGCTGCAGAGTTCGAGGATATCTGCAAAGTTCATTTTACTGAACCAGTCGCCGTTACGAACGACTTCGGCGTTCTCCAGATCGATGACTTTCCCGACCTGGTTCAGGTAATCGACGGCGTTGGCTTCGACCTGTTCCGCCGTTAAGCGGGCACGGGTTTCATCGCGACCACTGGGATCGCCGACCAGCGCGGTGTAGTTTCCGATGATGATGACGGCCTGGTGCCCCAACTCCTGAAACTGGCGCATCTTCCGCATGGGAACCGTATGTCCCAGATGGAGGTCAATCCCTGTCGGATCGATACCATATTTCACACGCAGCGGAGTTCCCGTTTCCCGGCTCCACTTTAGTTTTTCGGCCAGTTCCTGTTCGGGAACGATCTTTTCGACGCCACGTCGGAGGATAGCCAACTGCTCTTCTACAGGCAAAAATTGCATTAAACTTACCAGACTCTCTCTCAAACAATGTTATTCTGACATATCAGGGATGTGCCCATTTTGTCGACTCGGTCTGCCAGCGTCAATCTAGAGCGCATCACATTTAACTATAGCGTCTGTCAATCTGATAGACTTGATCCCGATGGCCCTGGAGACGCTACCGTAAAACGGGACCCAGTCCAGGCAGCAGATCGGAAGTTGTTTATTTCAAACCGATTTGACCGGACATCACCGACTGTGATAAGATCCGGCCGGAAACGACCCTGCCTTGTTGTGTTTTTTACAAAGAAGACAGCTTTTCGTCGTTCCGCAAAAAAATGGCATTGATGCTCTGGCCGGAATTCCGGTACAAATAATAGTTGATGCTGCCTGCCTTCAAATTCGTATACCCTCCTGCAACTACTATCCAATCACTCCAGTACCAAGTTTGTCTTTGATGGACATTACAAAACTATTCCAGTTTAAACAGGACCAGGAATTTTCAAAACTCCTGCTGCATGACAAGCAGATTGATCTGACGACCGCAGCGCTGGAACTGGCCCGCGACGATCAGCCCGACCTGCAGTTTGAACATGTCAGGATCTGGATCCGCCAGCGGGCCTGCGAGCTCTCCGGGAAAGTGGCGCTGGCCAACGACGATGCGACACTCATCAAATGTTTTGTCGACTGTCTGGCCAAACAGCACGGACTGGCGGGAAATACGGTTTGCTACCATCAACCTGAAGGCAGCTATCTGAATCATGTGATCGAAAGTAAACAGGGATTGCCGATTGCACTCTCGCTGATTTACATGGCCGTCGGCAATGAACTGGGAATCGAAATCCAGGGAGTCGCCGCCCCCATGCAGTTTCTGGTGCGCTACGAATCACAGTCGGGGCCGTTGTTTATCGACCCTTACTCCAGCGGCAAGATTTATAACGAAAAAGAATGCATCATCCACCTGGCGGAGCTGGGCGACTTTTCCAGCGATGTTCTGCTGCGACTGTTGAAGCCGGCCACGCATCGGGAAATCATTATTCGTATGCTGATGAATCTCAAACGGATTCACGAAGAGCGAGAAGACTTTCAGCGGGCCTGGAACGTACAACGCAGGCTATGCGCTTTGAATCCGCTGTCCAACAGCCACCGCAAAGATCTGGCGGCCCTCAGCTTCAAAACGAAAAAACTGGGGCTGGCAGCCGACCTGCTGACCGGTTGCCTGAAAAGCTGTCCCGAGTCCGAACAGCTGGATATCAAGCTGATGCTGCAGAAAGTTCACGCCGAACTGGCGCAGTGGAACTGAGATCAGCCTGCAGGAATCTGTTGTTCGGTGTCGATTTGAATCTGATACAGAAACTGGCCGCCACTCTGAAACGTCCGTTTTTCTGAGAATCGACTCCAGGCCAGACGCACGACCAGAAAATCTTTGATCGGCTGATCCAGATCAAAGGTCACAGCGACTTCCCGGGTGTAGATATGAGACGAATGGGTGAAAGAAATTCCCCGGACGGAAATATTGCGTCCTGTGACGATCTGCAGATCGGACTCCAGCTGTTTTGTCTTTGGATTAAACACAGCCAGTCCCAGCGGTTGATGAAAGGGGATGCGGTGCCATTCTCGACTGCTGATCGAGGATGGCTCAAGATACCAGCTGGCGACGACGGAATCGATCAGTTTGCTCAATTCTGGAATCCGCCGCAGACAGGGAGTATTGGTTGTCTCGCGATAAAAAGAGGCCCGCTTTTGCTGATAGAATTCGGAATTTTCGTCTTCGTCAATTGCGGTCGGAAACACATCACTGGGGTAGGCTCTCACGGCTTGTCTCATAGATCTGCTCTTCAATAGACGTAAAGAAAGGGACGTCAGACGTAGATTGTCTGCCGCTGGTCAAAATGAGTTTTTCGATGGGAGATGAGCACTCTTTGCAGAATGCCGACAGGTTTTAGACAGGGAGAGAGATACTCTAATTTAACCTGCAAAAAAAAGCGGGTCAAATTTTGATGACAGACCGCAAGGAGAACGGGACCGGAATTTTTGATCGAATCGGAATGATCCCTGCAATCGTTGGTGGGTGAGACAGCGAGATATCCGCTGTCTGTGACTGGATTTACAGCCTGATTTCCTCTGCTGAGAAAAGACAAACGAGGAAATGCCCTCCTTTTAGAATTCTCTCAATTTTCAGACTCACTTCGAGCCGACCAGCAGTTCCAGTTCCGCCTGTACTTCCTGAATGACAGGCTCCCAGTCCCCCAGTTCCGCCTGGCGAAATAACCGTGCCGTCGGATACCAGGGGCTGTCGCTCCGTTCCAGCAGCCAGCGCCATTCAGGCAGTCGCGATACCAGAATCCAGACCGGAACTCCCAGCGATCCCGCCAGATGCGCCACTGCGGTATCAGTGGTGATGACCAGATCCAGATTTCGAATCAACGCGGCACACTCGGAAAAATCACCCGTCGCCGCCCGATATTCCGGTCCCGGCTGCCAGAGATTCCATTCGCTCTGCAGAGCGTCAATCTGTTCCAGTCCATTGACCTGCTGCAGACTGATCAACTGCACGCCCTGCAGCGCTCCGAATGGCAATAATTCCTTTAAGGGAATCGAACGCAGCTCATTTTTGGGAAAGCTCTGATTGCCGCTCCAGTTCAGCCCGACTTTCAAACCCGACAATTCGGAAAGTACGCTGCGCCAGTGCTGCAGTCTCTCTTCCGGAGGTGTGAAAAACGGAACCGCTGCCGGTATCGTTTCCAGGCTGGTTTCCAGATAGAGGGGCACGCTTAACAGGGCACACTGATAATCGCAATCGGGCTGCGGATCGCCGGCAATCAGAATCTGATCGATTTGCGGAACCTGTCTCAGCAAGTCGGCCAGTTCCGTCTGACACAACACCAGCACCCGTTCGGCACCCTGTTGTTTCAATTCTATCGCAAAGCGCAGAAACAGCAGCGTGTCGCCAAAACCCTGTTCGCACCACAGGCAGATGGATTTCCCCGCCAGCGGTTCCCCCCGCCACGGCTGCCCCGGATACTGCTGCTGCGGACTGGTATCGAGGGCAGTACGACGTTCGTAACCCCGCCAGCCGGCGGTCAGATTTCCCTGCAGCATACGGGTTGTCGCCAGATTGAATTCCGCGATCGCGAAATCGGGGCGCAGGCTGATCGCTTTTTTAAAATTCTCGCTGGCACCTTCCAGATCGTGTTTCAGTTTGAACGCATTCCCCAGGTTGTTATATCCCTCGGGCTGTGTGGGAGCGACCTGGATCGAACGTTCTGCCGCTGCAATTGCGGCGTCAATATTTCCGACGGCTTCCTGGACGTAACTCAGACTGACCAGTATCTGATAATGATCGGGGCTGGTTTTCAGCATCGACTCATACAGCATGATCGCTTCCGGGTACTGACGCTGCAGCACCAGCACGTAGGCCAGTTTCATCGACAGATCAAAGTCCCCCGGGTTTGCCACCAGCAGTTCGCGATAGATGTCTTCCGCCCGCGCCCATTCACCGGCTGACTTGAGGGCGTCTGCCAGCTTCTGATGCGTTTCCGCATTACCGGAATTCAATTCGTGCGCTTTCTGATAACACTTGACCGCTTCACTGAAGACGCCGCGACTCTCGAACAGCGAACCCAGATTGAAATAGGCTCGCTCATAATGCGGGTTCAGGCGGATGGCCTGCTCAAAGGACTGGCCTGCTTCCTGCCACTTTCCGGCGGCATGATAGGCGACGCCCAGATTATTATGCACGTCCGGGATTTCCGGCTGCAGTTGTACCACCTGGAGAAACGTGCGGATACTCTGGTCCAGATCGCCGCGCTGCAGCTGCAGGGTTCCCAGATAATAGCGGGCTTCCCATTGACGATCATTCGTATCCAGTACATGCTGGTAGATAGTCGCGGCCTGATCCAGATTGCCCGCCTGATGGTGGGCGAGTGCTGCTTTCAGTTGTGCCTGAATTTCATCCATGAGGGAACCTGTGCCTGTTTCTACCTGGGGGAAGCTCTGAACAACGACTTTGGCCAGATAGCTTTGAATTTGCTGCTGGCTCAAAGTAACATTCTAACAGCAGTACTGCAATAACGGTTCGCCGATCCTTAATATAGAAAGTGGAAAGCATGACCGCCCTCGTCTCCTGCCTGACAAACTCCTACGGTCGCTTTGGCCCGATCGCCGCCATCGAGCACATCCGCGATGCCGGCCTCTCGCATATCGAACTGAACATAAAAAACCATGGCGTCGCTTCGTTCTTCAAGGAAACGCCTCTACTCACAAATGAGTCGACATCCGATGACATTCAGCGCGTGAAAGACCTCCTGGCGAAGCATGAGGTACAACTCTCCAGCTGCAACATTACCAGCGGCAACCCTCTCGATCCCGCCATTGTCGCTACCACTAAGCAGAAACTCGATCTGGCTGCACAACTGGGGGTCCGCCTGGTGGTCGGCGGTGCCGGGGAAATTGAAGACGAATCACAGCGCGAAACCCTTTATCAACATCTGCGCGAGATCGGCGATGATGCGGCTGACAAAGGCATCACCTACTGTTTTGAAACTCATCCCGGCATCTGCGTCAACGCCGCAGGCATGTTACGTACAATGCAGGATCTCGATCACCCGCAGCTCAAACTCAATTTTGATACAGGCAATATTAATTATTATAATCGACACGAGAACGTCCTGGAGTCGCTGCATGAGGTGGTCGAATATGTCAGGCACGTGCATTTGAAAGACTCGTTCTGCAAATATAAAGACTGGCATTTCACCACGCTGGGTGAAGCGGGCGGCATCGACTTTCTGCAGGTCCGCTACATTCTGGAAGACCACAACTTCGAAGGACCGTACAGTCTGGAAATCGAAGGCATCGAAGGCGAACCCGACCCCAGCCTGGAAGAACACCACAACCGGGTCAAACAAAGCGTCGTCTATCTGCAGGAATGCGGATTCTTTGACTGAGTTTCCTGGGAGCGGGTTTACGAAACGCGCAGACAAATCCTGCTCTTAACGAGAGGACCTGAAAAAATATGAATCCCGATGTTGAGATCTATTTAAACAAGGCCAGACTCTGGCAGGACGAACTGATTACCTTGCGGACCATCGTGCTCGATACGCCGCTCACCGAGGAATATAAGTGGCGGGCCCCCTGTTACACGTATGAGAAAAAGAACATCGTTTTAATCGGTGCCTTCAAAGACGATTGCGTGCTCAGTTTTTTCAAAGGGGCTCTGCTCAAAGATCCGCTGGGCGTTCTTTCCAAACCGGGCGAAAACACACAGGCGGCGCGCGTGGTCCGGTTCACCAGTCTGCAGGAAATCATCGAACTGGAACCGGTCCTCAAATCCTATATTGACGAAGCCATTGAAGTTGAACAGTCCGGGTTGAAAGTCGAACCCAAACAGGAAGCCGAACCGATACCGGCTGAATTTCAGGCGAAGCTGGATGAAAGCCCGGCGTTGCAAACCGCGTTTGAGGCGTTAACGCCGGGACGACAGCGGGCTTACCTGATGCATTTTTCCGCCGCAAAACAATCCCAGACCCGCATGAACAGGGTCGAGAAATATATCCCGCAGATTCTCGACGGCAAAGGCATTCACGACTGCACCTGCGGCCTCTCTCAAAAACTCCCCGCCTGCGACGGCTCGCACAAGTCGATCCGCTGAGATGCGTTTTCTGAATGAAGGTTCTGGTCCCTAAATGGGATTCTTCCCTGTGATACACCTGCTATTCAGTGAGTCACCTGTTATAAAAGAGGTGGAACTTTACTCACCAGGGTCACTGCATGGGCATCTATGTAGAAATACGAATTCACGGTTCAATGGAAGAGTTGTGGGAGAAAACCCAGAACCCGGATCTCCACGAACGCTGGGATGCCCGCTTCACCTCGATCACATACCTCCCCCGCGCCGCAGAATCAGAGCCGCAGCGCTTTGAATACGCCACGCGACTCGGCTTCGGTCTTGCGATCGAGGGTGAAGGGGAGACCGTCGGCAGTCGCGATGACCCCACGGGCCGACGTACTTCGTCGCTGCGTTTCTGGTCAGATGATGCCAAGTCCCTGATTCGCGAAGGCGCCGGTTACTGGCAGTATACTCCCCTTGAGGACGGCATCCGGTTTGTGACAGGCTACGATTATCAGACGCGGTTCGGCTGGCTGGGTCGTACTTTTGATCGCTGCGTGTTCCGCCCGCTGATGGGGTGGGCGACCGCATGGAGTTTCGACCGGCTCCGATTATGGATCGAGAAAGGCATTGACCCGGCCGTCTCGATGCAGCGAGCCCTGACCCACGGCCTGGCCCGACTGACGGTGGCCTTCGTCTGGCTCTACCAGGGGCTCGTCCCCAAACTGATCGCGCGACACACAAACGAACTGGCAATGCTGACCGACGCGGGAATTACAGACTCGGCTGCCCCAACGCTGCTGCTGATCGCGGGAATTGCGGAAGTCGTTTTGGGAGTGGCCGTACTGGTCTGCTTTCGGCGGCGCTGGCCGCTGGTGTTGACGATGCTGCTGATGCTGCTCGCCTCAATCGGCGTTGCCGTCAATTCGCCTCAATACCTGTGGGCGGCCTTCAATCCTGTCAGTCTGAACCTGCTGCTGGCAGTCGTCGCTTTACTGGGACTGCTGAACCTGAACAATTTGCCTTCCGCCCGAAACTGTCTCAGAAAAAAACCGGAGGCTGACTGATGTCATCGATCTACCAGCGGGTACTCGGATCGGATTTTGAGAAATTACACCCGAAAATTCAGGAACGGTTCGGCTTCAGCAGCGCCGACGGAATCGCTTCGGTCGGCACCGGAGTCATGGACGAAATCTGGCGCGGGCGGTTCTATACGATCCCCTTCCTGTATGTGGGCACGTGGCGGCGCATCATGTTCCCGGAACAGGGGCGCAACATCCCTTTCACCATCGAGAACTACGCCTACCAGGACCGGTTCGGCAGGGAAACGGTGACCTGGGTGCGGACCTTCGAAAGCCGCAAACGGCGGCGCTTCGATGCGTACATGATTTATAGCGAACAGCGAAATCGCATTGTCGATTACCTGGGGTCGCATCAGCATCTGGCCGTCGACCTGGATCTGTCGGTGGATGAGCGGGGCGGGATGAAGATTCGGTCGGGCGCACAGCGATTCTATGAAGGGCCGATCGGGTTTTCTTTTCCACTCTTTTTTTCGGGAATCGCCGATGTCTGTGAGTGGTACGACGACGCGACCGACAAATATCGCATCCAGGTGGAAGTCACGAATCGGACGTGGGGACGCCTGTTTGGCTACAACGGCTCATTTGATGTGACCTGGCGTAAGACCGACGGCACTGGTATTCCGGAGCACCTCATACCACTGCGTGAAGAACAACGCGAATAAACGGTGCATTCAGCATCACACGGGTGCACTCAGTGCTGCTCTCAGGCGTTTGAAGATCAATCTGAAGTGGGGACACACCGGCTGGCCTGCTCCGACTGACTGACTGTTCCTGAGAATGATGAATCGTTATCTTGGTAGCATGAAATGCCGGGTGTGAGATCGGCGTGCGAAGAGAGAATATAGTATTGCAGGAGCTGAGATGAGCGATTTACCGAATTGTCCGGAATGTGATTCGGAATTTACCTATGAAGACCGGGATTTGCTGGTTTGTCCGTCCTGCGGACATGAATGGAGTCCCGGCGACGCTGCTGCGGGCGGGGCAGCGGGCCCGGTCGTCAGAGATGCCAACGGGAACGAACTGACCAATGGTGATACGATTACGGTGATCAAAGACCTGAAAGTGAAAGGCTCCTCCTCCGTCGTGAAAGTCGGTACGAAAGTCAAAAACATCCGTCTGGTGGAAGGAGACCACAACATCGACTGTAAAATCCCCGGCATCGGCGCCATGCAGTTGAAATCTGAATTCGTAAAGAAAGCATGAACCTTTTTAAAAAATAACCGATGAGTGTACCCACTTTACAATATCTGCTGGGGATGGCGGGAACCGTCGCTTTTGCGGTGACCGGCGTACTGGCAGTGACGCCACGGGGCATCGACTTTTTTGGTGCCTGCGTGCTCGGCCTGATTACCGCGATAGGGGGCGGCACGATCCGCGACCTGATCCTGGGAGTGCCCGTCTTCTGGGCGGCGGACCTGAATTATATCTGGGTCGCGCTCGCTGCCAGCCTGGTCGCGTTTCTGACCGAACGGTTACTCACGCGCAGGGAAATTCACAGAACCATGCTGTACCTCGACGCGCTCGGCGTGTCCATGTTTGCTATCCAGGCAGCCCAGAAAGTGATGTGGCTCGACTTCGGCATTCCGGTCGCCCCGATCCTGCTCGGTGTTTTGACGGCTATCGGAGGAGGACTGATGCGGGATGTGCTCGCGGGTCAGCCGACACTGCTCAAACGCCGCGAACTCTACGCGATTCCCGTGACCTGTGGCTGCGTACTGTATGTCATGCTGCTGACCTGGTTCCCGGCCAACGGCGTCCTGATTGGAGTCGCCTGCTCCTCACTCATTCTCCTGCTACGCGGTTCCGCCATCTACTGGGACCTGCACGTCCCCCTCTGGCTGACCACGCAGTCCAGGCACACCGATTCTACGGAATCAGAAAAGTAACGCGATCTGTTTTTGCAGCTGGAAATGTCAGAAATAATTTGGGAAGACCAGACTAAATCTGGTACGCTGAAAAGTGTGAATACTCAACAAGACTGCAATTGAATCAGACTGAGACAAACGGATGAAGACATTCTTCCTCAAGTTCAAACAGGCGCGATTGCGAACAGTGCTGGCTGGACTTGCCGGGGCACTGGTGCTCCTACTGATCCTTTATTTTTCCGCCAACCGTCAACCCCCATTGACAGCAGAAGAACAACTGCTGGTGGGAGAATGGGAGATTGCACCCGACTTTCCAACACGTTTTTTCCACGCGGATCGGTCCTTCGAAAGATCCGACCGAGATTCCGTCGGTACCTGGAAAATTAAGGAAGGCCGCTTATCGATCACTTCCTGGCAACCCTACAAACTCCCCAGTTCTCTCAGTATGGCCGGACTCACTCGGTCTCTGGAATCAATAGAGCGATCGCGAAAAAAATCCACCGAGGAAATGATAATTTCATTTTCTGACAAGGGCCAGCGATTCATTTTGGATCGGAAATGGGAGTGGAGCCGGAAAACGGACCGGTAAATCCAGGATATCAACTATAACGCCGAAATCGGAAAACCCGCAATCTTTTCACTTCCATCTTGACTCCAGAGAAATGATTTCTGCATACTGTTTTTGTGTGCTCAATCGAGATCTGCCGAATAGCCTCTCCCTTAATGATTCTTGCAGTTTCTCTTTTTCTCTAGCGATTTCAGTGAGTACTAAACATGGTTGCAAATCCTCGTGTCGCAGTCGTCACCGGTGCCTCTCAGGGAATTGGTGCAGGGCTGGTGAAAAGTTTTTTATCACACGGTTATCAGATTGTTGCCAACTCCCGCAACATTAAAACAGGTCTGTTTGCCTCAGATCAGGTTCTGGAAATCCCCGGCGATATTTCCAGACCAGAGATTGCGCAACAGGTAATCACAGCGGCGATCGAAAAATTTGGCCGGATCGATACGCTCGTGAACAATGCAGGAATCTTCATTGCCAAACCGTTTACCGAGTATTCGATCGAGGATTACGAGAGGGTCATCACCGTAAACCTGAGCGGTTTTTTTTATGTTACTCAACAGGCGATTCACCAGATGCTCTCACAGGGGAGCGGACACATTGTGCAGATCACCACTTCGCTTGCCGATCAGCCGATCAAAGGACTCGATTCCGGTCTGGCATCGCTTTCCAAAGGGGGCTTGAATGCAGTCACACGCGCACTGGCAATTGAATATGCCGATCGGGGAATTCGCGTCAATGCAGTTTCACCTGGCGTCATCAAAACAGCCATGCATGCTCCCGAAACACATGATTTTCTTGCGAGTCTGCACCCCATGAATCGCATGGGTGAAGTCACCGAGATTGCCGAAGCCGTACTGTATCTCGATTCGGCAACGTTTGTCACGGGTGAAATACTGCATGTTGATGGTGGCGAACACGCAGGGAAATGGTGAGTTTTTGACACATCTCTCTTTATTTCAAGGTGATCATGAACCGTAGATTGAATATACCTGGTATGACATTGCCGATCATCCAGGCACCGATGGCAGGGATCTCAACTCCTGAAATGGCAGCTGCGGTTTCGAATTCCGGAGGCCTGGGTTCACTGGGCATCGGTAATCTATCCGTTGATGCAGCACGAATCATCATCCAGGCAACCCGGAAATTAACTGACCGCCCTATCAATGTTAATGTCTTCTGTCATCAACCAGCCCGTGCTAACCCCGAAAAAGAATCACAATGGTTGGAAAAGCTGACACCACAATTCCAGAAATTCGGTGCGGTTCCGCCAGATCAGCTTCGTGAGATTTACATTAGTTTTCTGAACAACCGGGGAATGCTGGAAATGCTACTGGACGAACGACCGGAAGTCGTCAGTTTTCATTTCGGACTGCCTGAAAAGACAGCCATCACGGCTCTCAAAGCAGCAGATATTTATCTGATTGCGACTGCAACAACGCTGAATGAAGCAAAGTTGATTGCAGCCTCTGGAATCGATGCCATCGTCGCCCAGGGATATGAAGCAGGTGGTCATCGTGGCGTGTTTGACCCGGACTGCTTTGATGATCGACTGGGAACCATGCCCCTGTCTCAACTTCTGGTCAAAGAGACTCCATTGCCCATCATCGCTGCGGGGGGAATCATGGACGGCGCAGGAATACAAGCCTGCCTTCAGTCAGGTGCAGTTGCGGCTCAGTTAGGAACTGCTTTTCTGCTCTGTCCGGAAGCCGCGACAGACGAGGGATATCGGCGCAAACTGCAGAGTAATGACAGTCAGCATACAGTAATGACAAACGCAATTTCAGGTCGACCAGCCCGCAGCCTGCCTAATTACTGGACTTCCCCGACATCACAGTTCCGTAATGATGAAATCCCCGCCTATCCAATTGCTTACGACGCAGCAAAAACACTGCATCAGATCGCGAAAACGCACAACAACTATGAATACGGTGCGCAATGGGCCGGTCAGGGTGCACCTCTCGTCCAGTCTCTGCCGGCAAAAGAACTGATGCAACAACTCTCGGAGGTACTCAGTAGCGACAGGAAAGAGAGCCAGTAGATTCTATAAAACAGTAGGTTGCTTACTTTTCCAGTTCTTTGATCCACGAAACCTGTGTGATCAGGTGATTGATCGACGCAAACGAAATGTGGGCATTGGTCGCGTAACGGGGCGTTGAATTCGCCGGGAAGGTAGCGAGTGTCGCATCTCCCACCAGGAACACATTGAAATCTTCGGAGAGATTCTCATAACCGGCGGTCGTTTTGCAGAAACACATATCGGTGGCATATCCGGTCAGCAGGATATGTCGAATGCCGTGCTTGTTGAGGAACTTCTTCAGAGGTTCATACCCTTCCTGGTCGAAGATCAGCACGTCATCTTTATGCACGGTCACATCAGCGGTCACCGGGACCGGCACTTTCCAGAAGCCCGCGCCGTTATACTGATCACCGGCCATCAGGCCGGGAAACTGGCGAAAATAATCAATCACCGGTCGATCGCTGGACAGGGTCAGTGTTTCAATCAGAGGCTGCCCCTGGTAAGAGAGGCTGTCGAGCCGGGCCTTCAGCTGTTTTTTTGCTTCCGCCCGTTCCTCATCAGTCGGCTGATAATCAAAGGTGCGATACAGTTTTTTCCGAATCGGATCCACGGGCGCAATCAGGCTGTACATCGTCAGCGAGACCTGCGGTCGCATCCGCTTGAGAAACGGATCGATGACCGTGCGGGTATGCTGTGCAGCGAGATGGTTTTTGGTCGGCGTACAGAAATCGCAGACGCCCGCCGGTTCGGGAGTGCGCCAGCCCTGACCATCGTCAATTCCCCAGGGATGCACCATGATGACCGCTGTCTTATCCGCACGCAGACGATTCGGCATCTCGATGATGCCCCGCGCATTGTAGGAAAAACGCCAGGCACGCACGCTCAGGTCGGCACCTTCATCGTTGACCAGAATGGGAGCTTCATAGCGGCGGACCTCTTCAATCGGTTGCACGAATTCCGGATGATCCGCCAGCAGCGGTTGCGGATTTTTGATCAGCTGCAGTCGATTCTGATAAACCCGCGCGGGCTCGTTCGCAGTCACTGCCTGACAGGTTATGAACGGAAACACGGCCAGGCACATATAGAAAACGTGTTGACTTCGCATCTGAAGCATGATCTTTTCTCCCTGCAGAGACTGTTTCTTATCTGATGAATTCATTTATGGTTTTGAGCTCTGACTGTTTTGTAAATAGCGGAACAGATCCCGCACCTGTTGCGGCGTCAGTTTTTTCAGCAGATCTTCCGGCATCAGTGAGACGGGGGAGGCTTTGAGTTCCTCAATGTCCTCTCTGCTGACCGTGGTGCGTTCATTTTTGGCATTCAGCAGTGTGACACTGGCGGGAGTTTCTTCCACCAGCAGACCGTTCAGGATGCGGCCGTTCGTCGTGACCAAAATGTAGTTCAAGTATTCTTTGCGGATCTGCGTGTTCGGATCGACGATGCTGACCAGCAGAAAACTCTGATCCTGCCGATTCGCTTTGGTGAGGTCCGGGCCGATCTCCTTGCCTTCCTCATATAGCTTATGACAGGTGGCACACTGTTTTGCGAACAGCACTTTCCCCTGCGCCAGATTGCCCGAACCGGCACGCAGGTCATTGGAAATCCGCCGGATCTCGGCCAGTTTTTCTTCCGGAGTGCCTGCCCGAATATTCCCCCAGTGCTTGCGCACCAGTTCATTCAGCCGGTCATCGTTGTGTAAGGCAACCCTTCGTAACTGGTCGGCGGAAACTTCTGTCAGGGGATAAGTGCCTGCATCGATTGCTTTCAAAAAGACGAACGCCGAATCCGCGCGGCCCAGCAGGACATCGCGGGTCTGCGATCGCAGGTCGGCATTCATCTGCGGGTATTGCGCCAGCAGACGTGCGGTGATCCGTTCCTCCGAGAAACGACTCAGCAGATTGAGGGCCGCCCGTTGAATCGCCTCTGATTCCGACTTGTCTACCAGCTTCAGAATGGTGTCCAGACATTCGTCGGACTCCCCCAGTTCCTGCAGGATCGCCAGCATTTCCAGCCGTGTTTTTTCCGGCTGCTTCTGATCCGTAACAAGCGCCAGCACCCGATCACGGGCCGCATCGCTGCCCAGGCGCAGCGCGACGCGGATGATAAGCGGGTCGGTGGTCTGGTCGTCCCAGATCGTGGCCAGCTGCTCGGCCAAAGCGGGGGGAATGGTTTTCAGTCGCGTCGCCTGATCCGCCTGTTCCACGCGGCTGATGGCGGCGATATTGCCGTACTTTGGTCCCAGGGGAAGACCGGGCAGACGTTCGCGGCCCAGCATTTTCAAACCGGCATCCAGTTCGGTCAGCATGCGGCTGCGTTCGCCTGCCTCCGGTGCCGTCGCCAGCAGTCGGGCGCAGGCAGCCAGACTCTCATTGCTCCCTTCCCCGGCATACCGCCGCATCAGACGTCCCAGGATCACTTCCCGCAGAAACGGATTCTGCCAGTCTTCCGGACGCGTGAAGACCTGCAGGACTTCATCGGTATGGGAAACCGCATTGCGTTCCAGTGCCCACCAGAGTAACAGGGGAATATGCGGATCGTTGCGGAATTCACTGCGATCCAGCAGCGCCCGCACCAGAGTCAGTGACTGTTTTGCGGGGAGCCGTTTGGCAGAGCTGGCCAGTTGACTGATGACAGTCGGACTGGTTTCGGTGTGTGCGATCGTCAACAGTTTCTGTCCGTTTTCCGCAGTGACCTGCCCCTGATCGCCGATCAGACGAATGGTCCATTCCCTGATGTGGGGATCCTGATGCGCCAGCAGACTGCCTTCCTGTGTCTGGTCAAACGCCCCCATTGCATTTAAGGTCCAGAGTGCCTGCAACGCGAGTTTCTGATCATCGGGATTCTGTGACAATGTTCTGAGAGTCTCGATCACCTGTGCATCGCGGCGTTCGGAGAGAATACGGCGGGCCCGTCTGACCTGCCATTCATTACTGCTGCTTAACAGATCGACCAGCTGGGCGCTGGTGAGAGCTTGCGGGTCCACATGTTGATACGGCTTAGCTGACTGACTGCGAATTCGATAGACGCGCCCGTTTCTGCGATCCCAGTTGGCATCCGGATCGGGGTGCGCTGTCCGCTGATCGTGCCAGTCGGCGATGTAGACGGCACCGTCCGGTCCCTGCACCGCATCGCTGGGAGCAAACCAGGTATCATTGGCCTGCAACAGCACACCCCCATTTTCACTGCGGAACGTGGACTGATCCGGCAGTGTGTGGTGCCAGCGGACCGCGTGCCCGAGGGTATCGACGGCCATGTATTTATTGCGATATTGCGCGGGGAACTGATCGCTCTGATACAGGAAGCCGCCAACCGTGACGTGTCCCCCCTGGAACTTTTTGTGAGGCACATGCTGAAAGTAACCCAGCGCAAACGGATTATGCAGTTCCCCATGTTTGGCGAATGATTTTTCGTAATACGCGCCCTGCCTGACGTGAAACATCAGATAGCCGCCGTAGTTTGTGCCCGCCAGCAGATTTCCAGACTGGTCGAAATCGAGCCCCCACATATTGCCGCCCCCCTCCATGAAGAGTTCAAACTTTCTGCTCACTGGATGGTAGCGCCAGATCCCCTGTTCAAATTCGATGCCCCGGATATTGGCGGTGATGTTGGTCCCCTGTGTGCCATACAACCAGCCGTCGGGTCCCCAGATGAGTGAGTTGGCGACCGAGCTGGTGTCCTCCATGCCAAAGCCTTTCAGCAGCACTTCCGGATCGCCGTCGGGAATATCGTCCCGGTTCCGGTCCGGATAGAAGAGCAGGTAAGGCGTCTGCAGAACAAACACGCCGCCGTACCCGCAGGCAAAGCCGGACGCGATATTCAGATCGCTGATAAAGTCTCTGGCTTTGTCATACCGGCCGTCGCCGTTGGTATCTTCCAGAATCGTCAGGCGGTCGGCCCCTTTAGGTCCTGTCGGGGGAGGTGCGGGAATCCGGTCATACGTGGTACGCGAAAAGCGGTCGACCTTGACCCGTTTCAGACCGGCGGGATTGGGATACTGCAGGTATTGCAGGACCCAGAGCCGCCCCCGATCATCAAAGTCAATCGCGACCGGCTGCCGGACCAGTGGCTCGGCGGCGGCCAGTTCCACTTCGAATCCCTCGGCCACCGTCATTCGCCGGACCGCTTCTTCAGGAGGAAAGCCTTGTGCGGAGCAATCATCTTCCTGAGTCAAACAGACCAGAAATGTGAGCACCGCCAATCTAACCAGAAAAAACGCAGGGCTGTCCGCTACCGCTTCTACTCGCATCGTCTCTCCCTTTGTCGGAGAACTGTGAAAAACAGGGCGCCTGTCTTCCCCCTTCTTTATTGTTCAAATCTAGCGAGGACTGTCAGGGGAAACTATCACATATTTCGTAAACGTCTTCACATTTTCCGTCACTTGCGAACCGCCCGCCGATAACTGCCGGGCGTCTGTTGAAATTTGCGTTTGAACAATGCGGCCAGGTAGTGCGGGTGATCGAAGCCCGTTTTGAAGGCGATTTCTGCCAGAGATAATTCGGTCTCGGCCAGTAACTGCTGCACCCGTTCGAGCTGCACGCGCAATATTTCTTCCTTGGGTGTGCGGCCGATATATTTTTTCATGCGACGTTCCAGACTGCTGCGGGAGACGGGGACTTCCTTCAGGATGTCTTCTACCGTAATGCGCAGGTCGGCACGATCGCGAATGAAACGCAGGGCTGCTGCCAGGTCCTGATCTTCCACGGCGACGATGTTGGTGGACTGTCGCTGTACCAGTCGGGCGGGTGGAAACAGCTGGACCGGTTCAGGCTGCTCCCCCTGTTTCATCATCTGTTCCAGCAGGGAAGCCGCTTCGTAGCCGATGCGTTCAAAACCGGCGTCGATGCTGGTGAGTGGAGGTGAGGAGAGTTTGCAGATCAGATCATCGTTATCGGAGCCGATGACGGCGACTTCATCGGGAACTTTCAGACCGGCGAGCTGACAGGCTTCGAGTACATGTTGTCCCCGGTCGTCATAACAGGCCATGACACCCGCCGGTCTGGGTAAGGTCAACAGCCAGTCGGCGATCCCCTGCTGGTCGTTCTCCCAGTGAGTCGCATCCCGGCGGTCATTCTGTTCGGGAAAGAGACTGCAGGCACAGCCGGCCTGTGCGAGCGTTTCCACGAACAGATCACAGCGTTCATCCATGCGGGAATTCAAGCCGCGGGGCCAGCCACAAAAGCCGAAATGGCGAATGCCCCGGTCGAGTAAATGTTGAGCCGCCAGTTCCACAATTTTCTGATTATCGGTGAACAGGCTGGGGAAGCCGAAACCTTCCCGGGTATATGGCATGTCGATGACAGGCAGCCTGCGTTTGTGGAGGATGTCGGCCATCTGCCGATGAGGAACGCGGGCGAGTACGCCGTCGATATCTGCTTTTTTCAGCCAGGCGGGCGCTGGCTGATCGGGCTTATGCGAGCGGAAGATAACCGACCAGGTGCCGATTTCGCGCTGGAAACGAATCATGCCATTGAGCAGTCCCCGCCCGTGCCCCGATGAGGTATCGATCAGAATGGCGACTCGTGACTGTTCCTGCATGCTGCCTCCCCGGCAAGTCACCAGGGGCGCGACCCGGTGCATTCTCGTTACCTGTTGTACTCAAAATCATGCAGACATGCCAGCAAGCCGCTGCGAGTACATGCACTGCGGAATGTTCATCTGCGAGCGGGTGGGGAGATCGGGTAGAATCTTACCGGCACTGTGTAGGCGCTTTCTGCGCAGATTCTACAGGCAGATTCAGGGACTGATACCTGGAACTGCTCTTCACTGGAGAGACGTTTTCATGATTTATCTGATTGCAAAATTATCGATAATGGCACGCAGAGATCAAGAGGGTCTGAACAGAATCGATTGGCGATACAGGACGACACGGGTCCGAAGCCAGCGTGAAGTAAGGCTGCAGAGCGACGATGTCGTGGCGAACTGCGTCGACCCACAGAGCTCGTTTGAGCAGGCTTTCGGAAATTTCGATCTTAAACAAGGATGTTTTATAGTGCAGTTCATATCACTGATACTCAAGTTTCAACTGAATAAATACTGGACCACGCGCGCGACTCAGAACAGCGTTTATCGTCCTCGGCGCGCAGGGGTCAAGGGGAGTTTATTCAGTTTTTTCCGACAGGCGGCTGAAGTCGATGCGAATGGCGCTGACAGACGGTCAAACTGGCTTTCACGGTGAAAACCAGTCTGACAGTGGTGAGATCAGTCCACTTTGGGACCCAGATTCAATTCCAGATCTTTGAAGCGCACTTCCATCGGTCCGCCAGAATGGATCTGGAAGGCGATGATACCGGACTTGGCCCCCTGAGGATCGTTGAGTTCGGTACAGAGATTCCCGTTGATGAAGGTCCGGATCTGTGGACCAACGGCGACGATACGGTACTCGTTCCACTCCCCTTCACGGACATACGCTTCACCCGACTCTTTAAAGAGCAGACCGCGACCATGCTCTTCATAGAGTTTCCCCCACCAGCCTTTGCCTGCATCAGCCTGGTAGCCTTTGACATGGCCGCCCGGCTCCAGGCTGCTGCGAAACTGAATGCCGCTGTTGCCGGTATCGGGAGTCAGTTTGACTTTGAGTTTCAATTCAAAATCACCCACCTGCAGATCACTGACGAGGAATTCATTCTGTTTGATTCCCGGCGAACGACCGACGATCTCACCATTTTCAACCGACCAGAGCTGACTGTTTCCGGTCCAGCCGGCGAGGTCCTGTCCGTTGAAGAACAGCTTGAGATTATCGGGGGTGGCCTTCATCGGAACCTGCCGCGGACTGGCCAGATACGCGACCAGCGACCGGACTTCGATGCGGCTCAACTGCTTCCAGAGATTGTCCGGCATCATCGATTTATCACTCAGACTCATCTCGTCGATTTCATCGCGGGGAATGATGACCGTCTCGTTGGCAGTCGCGACGGTCAACGCGTTCTTGTCTTCCTTCTTGATAATGCCTGTTACAATACGACCCGACTCGGTCACGATGACAGCAGGTTGATAATCCTTAGCCATCACCGCACTCGGGTCGACCACATTGGAAAGCAGATAATCGAGGTTCGCCCGATTGGAACCGGTCAATTCTGGTCCAATCGATTCCCCGGTGCCAAACAGTTTGTGGCACTGCTGACAGGTCTTCGCAAAGACGGCTCGTCCCAGATTCAAATCGGGGGTGGGAAAAGGACGTTCAATCATATTCTTGAAGCTGGCGATCTGTTTTTTCTTATCAGCAGCCGACTCGCGCACGATGCCCCAGACTTTGCCGATTTTTTCATTCAGGCTTTGATCCTTGAGATTCCCCAGCTGACGAATGATTTCCGCGGAGAGATCTTTAGTGGCGATCTCTTTCGCTTCGACAGCCGCCACCAGCTGATGTGCATACTCGCGCCGACTGGCGAGCGTATTGAGGGCATCCCGTTTTTCATTCAGATCGAACTGCGGATAGCGTTTGAGAATCTCAGACGCAGTCTCGGCTGCAGAGTATCCCGCCAGCCCGCGTAAGGCTTCCCTTCGCATGCCCGGCTCGTCGAGCAGAGGAATCAAAATCGGCTGCAGCTCCGGATCTTTCGCCCCCAGTAACGAAGCCAGTGCCGACTTGCGGCCCGAGAGATCGTTCTTCTGACTGGCCACGATTTCCCGCAACTGCTGCATCGCCGCTGGATCACCGAAGGTCACCGCGAGCGCCAGAGATTCAGATTTCACAACCGGGTCTTTGCTGGCGATCAGCTTTTTCCCCATAGACTTCCAGGGTTCAGGCATCGCGAACTGACGACGTCCGCGCAACGCACTGTTGATCGAATTGAGGAAGACTTTCTGTCGCGCTGCGGTTTCTGATTTCCCCAGCTGTTCCACGAGGAAAGCAACCGCGTCGGCAGTTCCGATGTCGGCAATCCGCCGCAGCGTATAGGATTCGATCAAAGGAATTTCGGAGGCATCCGCCAGTTGAAACGCACGCTGCATATCAGCGGGAGCCAACGGTTCCAAAGCATACCAGTACAACAGAGGCAGGTTGTGATCGCTCTGATCTGCCTGATGACTGACCAGTCCGGCAAGGATATCCCAGCGCTGATCCAGCGGAAGACGACTGGCGGCGGAACCCAGATACAACCGCACGACGGAAGAAGGATCCTGCTGCGCGAGTTCTGCCAGCTTTGCCAGCAATGCATCAGAGGGAGAACCGGTTTCCAGAGCCAGCTGGATCGCCCAGCCCCGCATGAACTCACTGGGATCTTTCAAAGCCTGCATGACTTTGGCTTCAGACAGACCGCCGGTCACATGCAAGGCCCACAATGCCCGCAAACGCCGAGTGACATCATCATGTTTGAAAGCCATCTCAGCCAGCTGCGCATGGACTTCCGGATCGGGTCCCCGCTCCTGCAGAATGCGTCGGGACTGGCGAACATACCAGTCGTTATCATGCAGCTGCAACTTAACGAGTTCGGCACTGGTCAGCTTCTGCAGATCCACTTGAACCGGTTTCGCATTATTATAAGCGACTCGAAAGATGCGCCCGTTCGAACGGTCATGTTTCTGAAACTCGCGATGATGACACTGATTTGTATCGTACCAGTCAATGAAATAAACCTGTCCGTCCGGCCCATACCGCAGGTAGAGAATCTGCGAAGAACGATCATTGGCGTACAGGAAATCGGGAGCGAAATCCCCTTCGTAGCCTGAGCCTTTCCGTGCCAGCTGATCCTGATTCAGTCGGGCGCCGTGAATGTTATTCATAAACAGCTGATTGCGATATTTTTCCGGCCAGCTTCCGCCCAGATAAATCATTGCACCGGCATGCGCGTGACCGCCTCCGACCAGATCCGAAGCCACGCGGTCCGACTGGTTCCATTGACCGCCGGTCCAGTGTCTGTGTTTCGCAATGGTCTTGATGTCATCATAGGTATAAGGATTGAAGTGCTGCCCGGCCTGTCGGCGGTAGCGGGCATTCTGCACGATATGAAACAGATGCGGAATCACACAACAGGTCAGGAAGCACTGCCCCTGATCGTTGAAGTCCACGCCCCAGGGATTACTGGTTCCATGAGCGAAGACTTCGAATTCGTGGCGGGTAGGATGATATCGCCAGATGCCGGCGTTGATGGGCTGCCGCTGATCATCGGGAGTGCCGGGCTTCCCAACGCGAGAATGAGTAAAGACGCCGTGACACCCATAGAGCCAGCCATCGGGGCCCCAGATGAATGAGTTCAGCGTCTCGTGTGTGTCTTCATAATGCCAGCCATCCAGCAGAATCTGGGGCTGGGAATCGGGTTTGTCATCGCCATTTTTATCCGGAATGAAGAGCAGATACGGGGCCTGTCCGACCCACACGCCACCAAAGCCGACTTCGAGTCCGCTAACCAGATTCAGTTTGTCCTGAAATATTTTACGGGTCTCAAACTTGCCGTCGGCGTCTTTGTCCTCAAAGATCAGAATTCGATCCTTCCCCTGTCCTTCCGGTTGTTTACTGGGATAGGCGTACGATTCGGCTACCCAGAGACGGCCGCGATCATCAATCGTCATGGCGATTGGCTGCTGCACATCGGGTTCGGCGGCGATGAGCGAAACGGAGAAGCCTTCCGGCACCGTCATCACTTCAGCCGCTTTAGGTCCGGGCAGACCATCGTATTTCTGAGTATGCTCTTTTTTGGGAGCAGCATTGTTCGCGACATCCAGAGAGGCGGGTTTCTGATCGTGGAACCGAAAATGGTCGAAGTTAATGTGCCCCCAGCCGCCTCGATGTTGATCAACCAGACGGATGAAGATCTCCTTGCCCTGATACTTTGAAAGATCGACCAGTTCCTGATGCATGGCTTCGTTGTTGCGTCCGCTGGCTTTGGCAATCACTTTTCCGGTCGCATGGTCCACAATATCGACCCGTGTGGAATCATGCTTCCCGCCGCCGACGTAGAAGGTGGCATAGGGATGATCGACTTTAATCGTCGCGGAAGTCAGCGTTCCCACCGGCCGGTCTTCCAGAAACTCGAAGGTGCCAACCCAGAACTGTCCCTGATGGTTGCTGCGCATGTCCGTTCGACGCACGTGAACCATATCGCCTTTCGCAGGCTGTGACTGAAACGCTTCCCCTTCAGAAATCCAGTCATTCAGATTTCCCAGTTCGAAGTCGACGTTCAATCGTTTGCCTTCCGGATTCGTTGCATAAAACTCACCCGGTTTCAGTTCGTTTTTCACGGAGACTTTTTCGGGTACAAACTTTTTCGGCTGGGCTTTATTCCAGGTCGCTTCGTCAGTTTTTTCTGTTTTATGAAGCAGGACATAGGCACCGGATTTATTCCCGACCACCAGATCAGGCAGCTTGTCGCCATTGAGATCTCCAGCGACGACCTGCGTTCCGACTCCCGATTTGTCATTGATCTGATAGGGAAGGAAATCGACCCCCGATTTGGTTCGTACCGTTTTGAACCAGTAATTGACGGGAGGCTCCTTAGCTCCCGGATCATGCCCCTGGTGCGCCCAGAACCGTTTGCCGGTGACAATGTCTTTGATTCCGTCGCCGTCCATATCAACCAGATCGACAGCGTGTAACTGGGAGAATACCACCCCGTATTTGTTCTCGTCCGGCTTGCTGCCCATGATACGATGTTCGACGAAAGTAATGTCGTCGCCATCCTTCACATTTTCGAACCAGGCCAGTCCGTAAGCATGGGCGGCTTTGCTGGTGATCACATCCTGATCGCCGTCACCGTCGACATCGTAAGCATACATCTGCGCGCCGCCGGCACCGGTAAACTTGAAGGGATGCTGCGTCCAGAAACCGGGTTTACTGAGATCCGCCGGCTGTTCCCACCAGCCATTTTTCTCAAGGATATCGGCACGGCCGTCTCCGTTGACATCACCGACACCCAGGCCGTGAGTAAATCGACCATATTTCAGATTGGGAGAAATCGCGTGGAACTCCCACGGCGCCGTCGGATCTTTTCCCGGGCCGGCGTAACCGAGTTGTCCTCCAGTATGAAAGACGAGTTCTGGTTCTCCATCACCGGTGATATCGGTGTATGTGGGAGATTCATTATCGACAACGGGATGCGCCAGATGTTTTTTCCAGTGCCCTTCTTTGTTCTGTGGGTTCGCATACCAGAATGCTTCTTTTCCCGGAAAACCAATGATCACAATATCGGGCCAGTTGTCTTTATTGATATCGTGAGTGAAGGCGAAAAAGTTATCGGAGTAACCGTTGATACTCCATTCCTTGACCAGGTAGTACTCGTGCCGTTTCTGAAAGTCAGGCCCTTCATACCAGAACGGTCCCGAGATCACATCCGCTTTCCCATCCTGGTTGATATCAGCAAACGTGGCGCCTTCAGCGTAGAACTTATCCCCCAGCTGCTGACGTTCGAACTGATGGACGATGAAGTCTCCGGCTGCAGAGATCGGCGGTGCCGACAGGAGCAGAGCAAGTAGAAACAGGGAGTAACGAGCCATAACGATTCCCCTCGGTAATATAAATGAAATAAAATTGATTCGAGAAGCGTTTCAGTGAAACCTGGAATTCAGAGTGTTGTCTATTCCAGGGTGAACGCAGGCAGTGATTTCAATTCGCCCCCTGCAACCGCCGATTCGTGAGCCAGAATTCCGACACAGGTCCAGTTCGCGGAGAGTGGCGCGTTCGGCCAGGGTTCGGAACCTTCCACCAGCGATTTCAAAAACGCATTCACCAGATGCGGATGCGAACCGCCGTGCCCGGCTCCCTGCAGGAACGACAGATGCTCGGCGTCATGAATCGCGCGGGTAAACTTCTGGATTTCGTGTGGTAACAGGTGTGCATAATCGGGAACTTCGACCCGCTGCGGGATATCTGGTTCCGGTTTTTTGGCCGTGTGCAGAACCGGGTTTTCCCCTTCAATCAAGGGCCATTCAAACGATTTCTTCGTGCCATACACGTCCACCGATTCACGGTACTGACGCGCGGTATCAAACAGAAACCGCCAGATGTGAGCGGCGATGTCGGAATCTTTAATCTTGATGTGGCAGGTCTCGACGGCGAACCGGTTCCCCGATTTCTCGGCGATCTCATCGTTCACCGTACCGGAGCCGAAGCAGCTGATGTACTCGGCGCGACCATTCACCATTCCCAGGACCGGGCTGACGACATGTGTCGCGTAATGCATGGGAATCATCCGCTCCCAGTATTCCGGCCAGCCTTCCATGTCCTGCGGGTGACTGGCCTGCATGTATTGAATTTTTCCCAGCTCCCCTTTGTCATACATTTCTTTGATGAATAAAAACTCGCGGCTGTAGACCACCGTTTCCATCATCATATATTTCAGGCCTGTCTCTTTGACCGTATTGACAATTTCTTCACACTCGGCCACGGTCGTCGCCATCGGCACCGTGCAGGCAACATGCTTCCCGGCTTTCAACGCTTTAATAGACTGAGGTGCGTGATCGGGAATCGGCGTATTAATATGGACGGCGTCCACGTTCGGATCTGCCAGCAGTTCGTCATAGGATGTGTACCGTTTCTCAATCCCGAAGGTATCACCGATATGATTCAGATGTTCTTCTGATCGCTGACAGATCGCATACATATTGGCATTGGGATGTGCCTGATAGATGGGAATGAATTCGGATCCAAAACCGAGTCCGACGATCGCGACATTAATCTGTTTCTCACTCATGGCAATCCTTCAACGCTGCAGGAAACGCTTCTGTCCGGACGGATCCTGTTCACAACGGAGCCGTACCCATTTTCTTTATTGTAAATCAGGACCGACCAGTTACCATGTAAACTTGCGCAGAATAAATTGAGATATTTCACCACGTAGAAATCAACCTGATTCTGCATTTACAGGCACTGTAATTCAACGGTGAGATGAACGCACCGATATTCCTTAAGAATATTACATCCCACAGAAATACCGCCTCCTTCAGAAATAATTTCCGAATCTATGAAATCACGTCCCTCGGTCGCCCTGCTGATTGAATCGTCTAACTCCTATGCACGGGGGCTGTTGCGCGGGATCATGTCTTATATCCATGAGCACCATTCCTGGTCGATCTATCTGCCCGAACATGGTAGAGGTAACGTTCCGGTCAACTGGCTGAACAACTGGCACGGCGACGGTATTATTGCCCGGATTGAGAATTCTAAAATTGCGGAAGCGGTAGTGAATTCAGGCGTGCCTGCCGTCGATGTGAGCGCCGCCCGACTGGCACCTTCACTCCCCTGGGTCGAAACCGATGACCGCGCGATTGCATCACTGGCCGCACAACATCTGATCGATCGTGGCTTTCAACATTATGCATTTTGTGGCGATCATCGATTCAACTGGTCTCGCTGGCGCGAAGCACATTTTCAGGAAGGAATTCGGGAAGCAGGCTTCGATTGTCACACGTATCCACAATCGACGGGTAGAAAACAGGCCCCTCCCTGGGAAGTCGAACAGAAACGCCTGGCGGACTGGATTCGCGCACTTCCCAAGCCTGTGGGAGTGATGGCCTGTTATGATATTAAAGCCCAACAACTGCTCGATGTCTGCCGCACGATCAATGTCTCTGTCCCCGAAGAAGTCGCCATCATCGGCGTCGACAACGATGAAATCCTCTGCAATCTTTCCGAACCTCCCCTCTCCAGTGTGATCCCTAATACAAAGCTGACAGGTTACGAAGCCGCCGCCCTGCTCGACCGGATGATCGCTGGTAAAAAAGTTTCGTTAGAAGCGCAGCTGATCAAACCGCTGGGTATTGCCACGCGTCAGTCTACGGACACCCAGGCCATCGACGATAAGCTGATCTCCGATGCCGTCCGCCTCATTCGGCAGCAGGCCTGCGATGGGATCAATGTGCAGGACGTGTTGAAATCGATTCCCCTGTCGCGACGGGTCCTGGAAAGCCGCTTCCAGAAAATCATCGGCCGTTCCCCTCATGAAGAGATCATGCGGATCCGCCTGGATCGTGTAAAACAGCTGTTGGAAGAGACCGAACTCTCACTCATCGAAATCGCAGAGCGCACCGGATTCCGTCACTCCGAATATCTGAACGTTGCCTTCAAAAAACAGACCGGCACGACTCCGGGAATCTTCCGTCGTAATCAGAAACGGACACGCTGACCACCGCCTTGGGACTCACGTCCCCTCGCTTCCTGGCCATCATCCAGGGACTTTGCTTGCTACCTCAGTCATTTTTAATAGTGCCCTGTTTCAATTTGTCTGTCAGACCGTATAGTAGGGAGTACTACCAACTACCCCTGGCTTTTCCTTAAGTGCATTGAAACAGCTTGATCAGCATGACAGACACTACTACTACTGCGACGGTCGAGAAATTCAACAAACGCATTGTGTCCCTGGACCAGTTCCGGGGTTACACGGTAGCGGGTATGTTCCTGGTCAACTATATGGGCTTTTTTGCCATCTGTCCGGTCGTACTCAAGCATCACAACACGTACTGCAGCTATGCGGATACGATCATGCCGCACTTTCTGTTTGCGGTTGGCTTTGCATTTCGACTGACTTTCGGACGACGGGTTCAGACTGAAGGCGCTGTTTCTGCTTATATGCGAGTCGTCAGAAGACTGTTGGGCCTGGTACTGGTTTCGCTGATTATGTATCGAGTCGATCCCATTGCAAAAACCTGGGAGGAACTGCGGTCACTGGGAATCTGGGGAGCCATCGCCGACCCACTCAAACGTAACTGGTTCCAGACACTGATGCACATCGCGGTGACATCACTCTGGATTACGCCCGTTATCCGTGCACGGGCTTCGGTGCGGATTGGCTTTATGGTCTTTTCTGCGGCGGCTCATTTGATCCTCTCTTATCAATTCAATTTCACCTGGGTCAACACTTCTCCGAACGGCATTGATGGCGGCCCGCTCGGTTTTCTGACCTGGACGATTCCTGCGATCATCGGTACGCTCGCCTGCGACTGGGTAGTCGAAGCAGAAGGATTGCCGCGCGTGAAACCGATTCTCTTCTGGTCCTGCGTCTTGATGCTGCTGGGCTGGGTCCTCTCCTGTGGGACGCGACTATATGATGTCCCGGTTTCAGAACAACCCGCAAAAGATAAACTTGCCGCCCATCCGGTGATTCCAGACGAAGCACAATGGAAAGCCAAACAGGAAGAACCGCTGTCGGCATATCTGGCCGAACCTCCGTTCGTGAAACCGCCGGGACAGGAGCAACGACAGTGGAACTACTGGATGATGAGTCAGCGGGCAGGAACACTTTCCTACCTGACTTTCACGGCAGGACTTTCCCTGTTTGTGTACCTGCTGTTTCACCTGGCCTGTGATCGGGGTAACCTGCACATCCCATTGTTCCGTACGCTCGGCACGAATGCGCTGATCGCTTACATCCTGCACGAACTGGTAGGAGAAGCCGTCAAACCGTTTGCCACCAGAGATGCCCCTGCCTGGTATGCCTGGGGAAGTTTCGTACTCTTTTTCTGGATCACATGGCTGATTGTGCGACACCTGGAAAAGAACAAAATCCACCTCAAACTCTGAGCCGTCTCATTTCGAACGAATTGTCGTCAGGAAATGCTCTACCGCTGTACTCAGGCTTTCTGACTGTTGCGCGATATCATTGACGGAACTCACCAGATCAGTGGTGGAATGAAATGTTTCAGAGGCTGTCGTGGAAACACGCTGTACGATTTCTGAAGTCTGCACCGTTTTACCCGCCGCATCTTTCACATTCTGATGAATCGTGGCAATCGCCTGGCTCTGTTCGGAAATTGAAGCTGAGATCGATTCACTGATTTCATCTACCTGTCGAATCGTACTGCTCACAGTTGAAATGTTGGTAACGGCGTCATTAACCACATCCTGGATCTGACGAATCTGCTCGTTGATGCGATCGGTTGCTTTGGCTGTATCCTGTGCCAGATTTTTCACTTCGGAAGCGACCACTGCAAATCCTGCCCCCGATTCACCAGCACGGGCTGCTTCGATGGCCGCATTTAATGCCAGCAGGTTGGTCTGCTTGGCAATATCAGCAATGATCTTTGCAAACGAGCCAATGTCGTTAGTGGTTGCCACCAGACTGGACATGAACTTCCTGGCATGCTCGCTTTCATTGACCGCCTGCTGCACCACATTTGTGGACTGTTTGACCCGGTCATCAATCTGCTGAATCGATTCATTCAACAGCACAGTCGATTCTGCGACAACATCCACATTCTGAGTCGTCTGATCAATTGAATTGACGGCCATGCCTGTTTCCTGGATGGCGCGTTCTGTCACTGATTTGAGTGAGTGAACTGTGGCATGCAGCTGAGTCGCCGCAGCGGACACAATAGTCGAAATCCTCTGGACTTCCTGTTCGAATTCATCCGCCATCTCCAGGCGGCGAACTTCTGCCTGCTGCAGTTCTTCTGCCTGAATTTTCATCTTTTCGCCAGCAGAATTAATCACTTCTGAAGCCTGACGAAAACTGCCACGCACCCCTTTCAACAGCACCTTGCGGAAGAACTTTCCGTGAGCGGCAGCGGTCAGCGAAGCCTTCGACTCGCGGACAAAAGCGTCTGTATAATCCAAAAGCCCATTCAGGGAAACCAGGGCGCGTTCCAGATCGCCATCGACATTAATGTGTAACAGGCGGACTTCCAGATTTCCCGCCGCGGCAGATTCACAGACATCGGCCAGTTGCTTCACCCAACTGCGGTAACATTCCAGTTCCACACGTTCTACATCCGTGAGAGACGACGTTGATTCATTTACTGTTGATCTCTGTGCGGCTGCTTCCAGTTTTAGCATGGGGTACCTTTATGAGCTCTGACTCGAACTTCAACAGTTATAAAGCAAAAATATACTCGTCATATTCCATTCCGGCCGCATTCTGTTGCGACAAGAGCTCGACGGTGGCATTCTGAATGCCCGTCCGCCAGTCTAAACTGGCTTCTTCAATATGTTTTAACGAGCGATAGAGTGGGATCACCTTCTCAAGCGCCTGTCGTTCGGGAACACGACGGTTTGAGTGATAACCGATGATCTCGCCGGAGAGATTAAAAGTGGGGGTTACATGCGCGAGCACCCAGTAGTGGTCACCGTTTTTACAAAGGTTGACAACGTAGGCGAAGATCTCCTCACCAGACTGAATTGTGTTCCACAACAGCTTGAACACAGAACGGGGCATATCCGGATGACGAATCAGATTATGGGGCTGCCCCAGTAGCTCCTCTTCAAAATACCCGGAGATCTGGATAAACGTGTGATTCGCATAGGTAATTCTCCCCTTCAGATCTGTCTTACTGACGATGATCTCATGATCGGCAAATGTTCTTTCCCGACCGGTGGGCATCGGACGTTCCATCAGTGCCTTTCTCTGTAAAGCGCAACAGAAACATAACAACCCTGAAAAACACATCCCTGAAGGAACGCATCCACGCGTTCACTTAATGTGAGAGACTTACGCCTTCAGAGTAAATCCAGGAGTCATCAGGACCTCTTGTCAGATAAGACAGCGCACTATTTCCGACATTCTGATCCCCTACTCCTCTTCGAACCGGAGCTATACAGGAAATTACAAAAGAAGATAAACTATTCTCTGAGTTCGCAAAAAAATGATGATTTGGACTCAAGGTCGAGTTCCTATTTTACCCATTAAACATTCGACCACTCCCTGCATCAGGCAAAATCGACCCTGAAAATGTACGGGAAGCGAAAATCCGCGCAGACGCATGACCAGGATTGCCTGGATGCCGAAAAACAGGAGCAAAAAGAGACGGAGAACAGAAAAAGTCAGATCAGTGTGACTTCTTTTTCTCCCTGGGAGACCTTCCCCAGAATATGAGTGGGACACTGACTTGCCAGCAATTTTTCCCGAACCGCTTTCACCTGATCTGCCCTGACAATGGCAACCATGCCGATTCCCATGTTGAAGACGCGGAACATTTCCTCTTCTTCAATATTCCCCAGTGACTGCAGCCACTTGAAGGCAGGTGGTACTTCCCAGGCCGATTTTTTCATTTCGATGCGGCGGTTGGCCGGGAGAATGCGCTCGACATTTTCGACCAGCCCTCCCCCTGTTATATGCGCCATCCCGCTGATCACAATCTGATCGGGATAGCTGCGAACGACAGAATTGATGGCAGAAGCATAAATGCGGGTTGGCTCCAGCAGAACACTGGCAACGGTTCGCTGATTCAATTCTTCGACAGGGTCATTAATTCCCAGACCAGCCATTTCAAAAACGACTTTACGAATCAGGCTGTATCCGTTGGAGTGAAATCCACTCGATTCGAGACCCAAAACGACATCTCCGGCCTGAATCGCATGGCCATCCAGAACCTGGTTCCGCTCAACAACTCCCACCGAGAAGCCGGCCATATCAAAGTCGCCATCGCCATACAGGTCGGGCATAATTGCTGTTTCCCCTCCCAGCAGAGCTGATTTCGAGAGGACACAACCTTTACTGACCCCTTCCATCAGTTCAACGAGCCGTTCTGGATCATCTTTCCCCAGAGCAATATAGTCGAGAAAGAACAATGGCTCGGCCCCCAGGCAGAGACAGTCATTGACGCACATGGCAACCAGGTCGATGCCGATCGTATTATAGGTCTCAGCTTCGATCGCTACCTTGATTTTTGTCCCGACTCCATCCGTCCCGGAAACCAGCACCGGATCTTCATACTTTCGCCCTGCGGGTCCAGGTTCTGGATTATTCAGACGAAAGAGTCCGGCAAATCCTCCCGGGAGATCCATCACACGTGACTTTTGTGCCAGATGGGTTTTTCCCAATAACGGATGAATGGAAGACATTGCTTTCTGATAGAGATCCAGGTCAACACCGGCATCTTTATAGGTTGCTTTTGTCATAATATCATCCGAAATAATAAGAGCTGAAACGGTATTTTTGTATCCGATTTCCCGCTGAACGTCAGAGAAAACCTACAGGTGACAGCATAACATTCCAGCGACAAGAAGAAAATCTACCGTATGAGTTATTTGAAACCCACGACAGGAAATCCAGTAAGAGGCCTGTATCTAAACGAGCGGGATAGCTATGATTCCAACATCCACTACACCCGCCTGAAGCAGCGACATCAGATTCCTGCGAATCTCACACGACCGAACGCCTGCTTCCTGAAGTCTCAGAAAACAATCCAAGGAGATGCCCTGCATGAAGTTAGCAACGATTCAGACTGACAAAGGCATTCAAGTAGCCTCAGTAGTTGACCAGGAAAACGAGTTAACTTTCTTCGAGCTGTCAGCTTTCGACGATAGCCTGCCCAGATCTCTTAAAGGAATACTGGCGCTGGAAGGGGGACTGGAGCGCGCTAAGATAGCCGCAGAACAGGCCGAACAGGCAAACCAACAGATCGCAGGCACCCTGCTGGCACCGATTCCCTCACCGGGGAAAGTCCTCTGTATTGGCTTAAATTACCGCGATCATGCAGAAGAAACGGGGATGCCGTTCCCTGATGAACCAGTCTGTTTCAGCAAGTTCAGCAGCTCGGTTACCGGTTCAGGACAGCCAATACGGATTCCTTCCGTTGCCCGCGAAGTTGACTATGAAGCCGAACTCGTGGCAGTTATCGGAAAGACATGTCGTAACGTCACTGAGACAGACGCACCCGCATACATCGCCGGCTATATGAACGGCCACGATGTTTCAGCGCGCGACTGGCAGATTGGACGTCCGGGCGGACAGTGGCTGCTGGGAAAAACAGCGGACACATTTGCTCCGACTGGCCCTTACCTGGTAACGGCAGATGAGATCAAAAACGCAAACAGCCTCCCCATCAAATTAACACTTAATGGAGAGGTTTTGCAGAATTCCAATACCGATAAATTCATCTTTACCATAGAACAGGTAATCGCGTTCGTGTCTCAGATACTGACACTCGAACCCGGTGATATCATCTTTACCGGTACGCCTCCCGGAGTAGGCATGGCCCGCAAGCCCCCTGTATACCTGAAACCTGGAGACCAGGCCTGCATTGAGATACAGGGACTCGGGATGCTATGCAATACCGTGGAAGCGCGGGATTGAAATGTTTTTGTCTAATTTCTACTCAGTTGTAGAGACTCGAACTGCACGCAGGCCTCGATCGCTCTTTTCGGTTTCAAACTCTACGGTTTGACCTTCAACCAGCTGATCGAATGTGACACCATCCAGTGATGAGAGATGAAAAAAGATATCCTGCTGGCCATCGTTAATGAAGCCAAACCCTTTTTCAGTAATTTTTTTGATTGTTCCAGTGGCCATGAAGCCCATCCTCTAACTTAAAAGTCTCTCGACAATAAAACGGAGTTTATTGTCACTCTGTAACTGATCACCACTTGTAGCACATTCGCTCATAAATAGTGACACACTGAAAAAAATACGCATAGCGTATTATAACGCAAAAATAAGGACAAAATCAGGTTGCCAGTGAATTGGACACTTATGTGAATAAGATTGAAAACCAGTTCAGCTCATTCAACCTGAGATAAGTGTGACAAACCCTGAACGAATTAGCAAACTGTTATATCAAAGTTTCTTATAAAAATTTTGAGAATTCTAAAAAACCAATTCCTTAAGATTCTGACTGAAAATGAGGGTTTACCCCGATTTCATCTTGACCTTTTTCCCTGTTTTTGGCATCCCGGTCCGCAACATCTTCTGCAATCAAAGGAACCCGATTAATCCGGATGTCTCCTTCAGGTCCGATTATTTATCTTCCAGTAACAGTCAACTAAACTGAAAAAACAACCTCCTTTTTGTGATTTCAAACTGAAATATGTGTTTAAAAGATGATTGTCGCTTGAATTCTGATGTATCTCATTTTTTAATGCTTTCTAGACATTGTCTATCATAGACAGGGATCAAGTGACTCATTTTCTAGAACAACTATTCGGAAGGGACAATAAAATGTCTTTCACAAAACTGAGCCGACTGTTCGTCGTGCTGGCAACCATCAGTATTTCAGCCTGGGCCGTTGGATGTGGCAAACCTGCAGCTGACGCTCCAGCTCCTGCTGGCGATGCTCCTGCAGCAGATGCTCCCGCTGAAGCTGGTTCAACAACCGGTGGTGCCGGCGCTGAAGTTCCAGAAGGCGGAGAAGAGCCCGCAGCTGAACCTAAAAAAGAAGAAGCAGGCAGCTAATCCTGCCCAAGCCAGTCATCTGGTACGACACTGACTTTGAACGCCCGTTATTCATAACGGGCGTTTTTTGTTCATGGAGTTCACTTCCCGTCACGCCTTTGCTGCGACTCATTGAAATCTAAAAAGTTCGCTCGCAAAAATGTATTATTTGCCGGCTCGCTGTTTATAATCGATGAATGGTCAAGCGGGTGAATTCAATCACTCTCCGGACATAATTTTCCACTCACCTGATTCATGGTCAACGGATCGTCTGTTGCCCTGCCTGTATTGCACGCGCCGTGATTAAGGAACACTTTCGTGAAATCAACTTCATCCCTGATGTTTTGCCTGAGCCTGTTATTCTCCCTCTGTATTGGCTCCCTGCTTTCTGCAGACGAAACCAGCACGGATAAAAAATGGATTCCATTGTTTAATGGCAAAGACCTGAATGACTGGACGGTAAAAATCCGCGGCTACGATGTAAATGAAAATTTCGGCAATACGTTCCGCGTCGAAGACGGCTTACTGAAAGTGGGCTACGAGCAATACGGTGAGTTTGCAGAAAAATTCGGCCACCTGTTCTACAAAACCCCGTTCTCACATTACATTATCCGTGTTGAATATCGGTTTACCGGGGAGCAGTCAACAGGTGGCCCAGGCTGGGCGTTCCGCAACAGTGGAATCATGGTCCACGGCCAGACGCCGGAAAGCATGTCGAAAGACCAGAAGTTTCCGGTTTCCATTGAAGTGCAGCTACTCGGCGGAAAAGGAACGGGAACCCGTACTACAGCCAATCTGTGTACCCCAGGCACTCACGTTGTCATGGATGACAAACTGTTCAAACCTCATTGTGTGAACTCACACTCCAAAACCTATCATGGAGACCAATGGGTTACTGTCGAAGTTGAGGTCCGCGGCAACAAAATTATCAAACATATTATTGATGGGCAAACAGTGCTCTCCTATACGAAGCCCCAGCTGGACCCCGCCGATGAGGATGCCAAAAAACTGATTGCAGACGGCGCCCCCCTCATGCTTGAAAAAGGGACGATCTCGCTGCAGTCGGAAAGCCATCCGATTGAATTTCGCAAGGTCGAACTGCTGAACCTGGAACCATAAAACAGCCCCGTGTTGAGAATCTGTTTCAAAAAATACAGCGGTCGGGCCGTGCCGAGAGAGATCTCGTTTCAATACTTGAAAATAGCAGATTTTAAACGGTTTCAGTCTGGAAGATGTGCTGAATTTTACGAATACTACAAACAGCATGTCTCCCGGTTGAAGGCAGCATTACCAGATAACTGTTAGAGAAAGTAAGACCAATGAAGGGTAGTCAGAAGATAATTGATGCGTTAAACGATGGGCTCACAATCGAGTTGACAGCCATTAACCTGTACTTTATCTCATCGAAAATGTGCAAAGACTGGGGCTTTGATAAGCTGGCCAAACACTTTTATGATGAATCCATTGAAGAAATGAAACATGCAGAACAGGTCATTGACCGCATTCTGTACCTGGATGGTGTTCCGGAAATTGCCCGCTACGATGTAATTCGCGTCGGTAAAACCGTCGAAGAACAGATCCAGAACAGCCTGGAACTGGAGATGAAAGGTGTGGCCACATACAACTCGGCAATCGAACTGTGCCATGAAGAAAAAGACGCCGGCAGCCGCGAACTGATGGACCAGATGGTTGTTGAATCTGAAGAAAGTATCGACTGGTGCGAATCTCAGCTGGAGCTGATCAAACAGGTTGGTATCCAGAACTATCTGGCTGAACAGATCCGCGAATAATAAACACAGATTTCCCGGGGATGGCTGGCAAACAGATTTCCCCACAGGAGAATCTACTAAAAAAGCCCCGTCAATCGGGGCTTTTTCTTTTAAATCAGACTAAGCTGGCTGTGCACACAGGCAACGCCGTTTGGACTGACCACAGTCATCGCAGGCACCGGCCAACAGGTCTTTAATCCGACAATGGCAGGCTGTGCAGCCCTTTCCGGCACCACAGCCGCGGGTCACTTCATGCACTGACTCAGCATTGCTGGCAGTAATACACTGCTGGACTTCTTCTGGCGTCACTTTCAGGCAGTGGCAGAGAAATCTTCGACGGGGAGCAATCTCAGGGACGGGGATTGCCGTTGATCGTTCGAACTGGCTCTCGGTAACGGTAGACATTTCGCGTTATACCCAGGCATCAGTCGCATCCTTTGTGACTGATGCTTTTTTAATTGAAAGCTGATTGCGTGGTGATTACGGGATTCGATCAGGTAGGAACGGTCTTTAAACCCCGTTTTCAGGTTTGGCCTCACTGCAAGTAGAGTATGAGACTCAGTCTCAACTAGAATAAGTATATCGGTCTTTTGCGGAGTGTCAACTACTCTCAAAAAAGATTTTTGGCGAATTCAGGGAGTCACTTCACAGCAAGTGTTCATAACAACACACCTTAGCGGCAAACATCTGTAAACAGCAGACTTTTTTCATTCCAGATGCGAAAACAGGCCTGCGCTTCACGGCGCAGGCCTGTTTCGTCGAAATATACTCGATTGCTTTAAGTCGTCTGTTTTTTGAAAGCAGTATCCGGGTCCCGAAAGCGATATCCAACACCGCGGACCGTCTCGATCAGCTCCGAATGTTTTTCCAGCTTCTGACGTAACGCCCGGATATGCACATCAATGGTTCGCTCCAGAACCAGGGCATCATCTCCCAGAGCGGCATCAATCAGCTCAGCACGAGAGAACACTCGACCTGGCTGACGAACCAGTGCTTCCAGCAGTTCAAATTCGCTCCGAGTCAGCGAGATCGGGACATCATCAATCATCACCCGGTGCCGTCTGCGGTCGATCATTACTCCCTGACTGACAATCGTATCAGACGCTTCTCCGTTACTTTCACGACGCCGGAGCAGAGCTTTGATGCGCTCCAGCAGAATCTTGACACTGAAAGGTTTAGTGACGTAATCATCGGCACCTAGCGTGAAACCAACCACCTGGTCCGTTTCTTCCGACTTGGCAGTCAACATCAGGATCAGAACATTGCTGGTGACCGGGTCCGATCGGAGCCGGCGACAAACTTCCAACCCATCCATCTGGGGAAGCATCAGGTCCAGAATAATCAGGTCCGGTGTTTTGAGTTGCGCCTGACGCAGGCCGTCCATTCCATCGAGGGCAACTACTGCATCGTATTTCTCCTGTCGCAGGTTATATGCGAGAACTTCAGAGAGAGAACGATCATCTTCAATCACAAGGATACGTTTCTTTGACATGTCTTTTTTTTATACCACCTAAATGAGATAGAATCAGGTAGAAAATGTTTCTTTATGCCGATGGCGGACAATTTCACCCTCGGTCAGATAAATCACATCTTCAGCAATATTAGTCGTATGATCGGCAATACGTTCGATATGGCGAGCTGAAGAAAAGAAGTGTAGTGCCGGTTTAATCAAATTGGGATCCGTCTGCATCAACTGATAAATTTCATTGATAATCTCCCGATTGTAACCGTCAACAATGTCGTCACGCTTACAGACACTGCGTGCTTTTTCTGTATCAAAATCGATAAAAGCATCGATGGCATCACGCAGCATGGAGACGGTCACTTTTGTCATCGGCTCCAGCGAAGCGGGAATGCGAAAGTTGGGATAGTGCGACAGACCGATGGTCCGCTCAGCAATATTCACTGCCAGATCGGCAATTCGCTCCAGGTCATTGTTGATTTTCAAAACTGTTGCCGTCTCTCGTAAATCCACGGCAACAGGTTGATGCAATGCCAGGATTTTCAGACACTCTTCTTCAATTTTTACTTCACTCTCGTTGATGGCGCGTTCTTTCTCTATGACTTCATTCGCCAGATCAACCTGAACTTCATAAAGCGCACGACTGGCCTTGGAAATCATTTCTTCCACCAGCGAAGATTGTGTGATAATCTCCCTTTCAAGTGACTCCATGTCGCGCTGTAAGTGCTTTGTCATCGGCTTATCCAAATCTGCCCGTAATATAGTCTTCGGTCTGTTGCTTCTTGGGATTCGTAAACAACTCTTCTGTTGCCCCCGATTCCACCAGCAGCCCCTGATAGAAAAATGCAGCCTGGTCAGACACACGCGCTGCCTGCTGCATATTATGCGTCACAATCACGATCGTATACTGCTCTTTCAGCTCAAAAATCAAATCTTCAATCCGCGCAGTTGATGCCGGGTCCAAAGCTGAAGCCGGTTCATCCATCAGCAGAATATCCGGATCATTCGCCAGCGCCCGTGCGATACAAAGTCGCTGCTGTTGTCCGCCTGAAAGATTCAGGGCCGAATCGCTCAACCGATCCTTGACTTCATCCCAGAGCGCAGATCGCTGAAGTGAGCGTTCTACGATTTCGAATAAGTCTTTTTTCTTGCGGATGCCGGCGATTTTAGGTCCAAAAGAAACATTGTCAAAAATGGACTTGGGAAAGGGTGTGGACTTCTGGAATACCATCCCGATCCTTTTACGCAGCGTGACGATATCTGTGCGTGGTGAATAAATATCCTGCCCTTCCAGCAGAATCTTTCCTTCGACTCGTGTCCCCTCAATCATATCGTTCATCCGGTTCAGACACCGCAGGAAAGTAGACTTCCCGCAACCGGAAGGCCCGATAAACGCCGTCACGCAACATTCGGGAATCGAAAGAGATATATCTGTCAATGCGCGGTTTTCCGAATAGTAAAACGATAAATCACGCACGCTGATTTTTTCTGTGGCCTGCGCCAGTTCATCAGCAGTCCGCATGCTCTTACCTTCAGGAATTGAAGGCCGCACGACAGGACCCTGAGAATGAGCGGAGGTTGCCTTATCGGGTGATTGCATATTATTTTTAACCGAGGGTGTTGAAGCCATGGATTGAAAATCCCTGCTGAGAACTATTATAGATAAATAAAATCAAATCTGTGTGGAAGAATTTCACATTTCTCCATTCACGTAGTTCCCTCTACTACCAGCGAATCTTTTTTCCGTATGTATGTCGCACGAATACCGCCACTGCGTTCATGCTGACCAGCAGAATCAACAGCACTAAAATCCCGGCAGCAGCTACGTGAAGGAATTCTTCCTGCGGACGCTGAGTCCAGTCAAAAATCAAAATCGGCAGTGCAGTAAATTCATCCGACAGTTTTTCCGGTACAAAGGGGACATACGCCATCGCCCCCACGACAATCAAAGGTGCCGCTTCTCCCAGCGCCCGCGACAGGGACAAAATCACCCCCGTCATGATGCCCGGCAGTGAAGCGGGCAGTACCTGATACCAGACCGTCTGCCAGCGCGTTGCTCCCAGAGCGTAAGCCGAACGTCGGATCGAATCCGGTACGGCTCGCAAAGCTTCCTGAGACGCCAGAATCACAATCGGCAGTACCACCAGTGTCAGCGTCAACGCACCAGACAGCACACTGCGTTCAAAGGAGAGCGTCCGCACGAACAAAGCCAGCCCCAGAATCCCGTACACAATTGAAGGGACTCCAGCCAGATTCGCAATATTCAACTGAATCAGTTTCCGCCAGCGAGTGCGGGCCGAATATTCTTCCAGGTAGACAGCGGCTCCCACACCCAGTGGCACAGAAAACAATGCCGTCAGACCAATCAGCCAGATACTCCCCCACAAAGCAGCTTTGATCCCGGCTTTATGCGGATATCTTGAAGGATAATGCTGAAGAAATTCCCAGCTCAACCAGTTCTGCCCCTCAAGGATGATATTCCAGATCAAGACCAGCAACGCCAGAATACAGGTGATCGTGGCCACAAAGCAGGCACTGGTAAACAGGAAATTACTGACCCTGCCACGCCGTTTCGTTGTATAAATATCGAGTTTCGAGCTCATTCGTAACGTTCTCCTACCCGGGAGAGGATGTACTGAGCAATCACGTTCATGATCATCGTGGTGAGAAAGAGAGTCAAACCAACTGCAAAGATTGTCCGGTACTCAACTGTTCCTGCCGGCGTATCTCCCTGGCTCACCTGCACGATGTAAGCAGTCATCGTCTGGATGCTTTCCAGAGGATTCAACGTCAGTTTCGGAGTCGCTCCTGCTGCCAGAGTCACCGCCATCGTCTCACCAATCGCACGGGAAATGGCCAGCAGAAAGCTGGCAATAATACCCGACATCGCTGCTGGCAAAACCACTCGTACTGTGACTTCATACTTATTTGCACCCAGTGCAGAAGCCGCCGCTCTCAGCGAAATCGGCACCGACTGCAGAATATCTTCACTCAGGGAAATAATCATCGGCAGGATCATGATGCCCACCACCACGCAGGCACTGGCAGCATTGAAGACGCCGGCACTGGGGAATATTTCCCGGATAATCGGAGACACAAACACGATCGCCAGATAACCGTAAACAACCGAAGGAATACCGGCCAGAATTTCCAGCAGCGGCTTCACAATATCTCGAAAGAGAGGTGACGCGTATTCGCTCAAATAAATCGCCGTTCCCAGACCGATGGGAACTGCCACGAGTGCCGATCCACCGGTTACCAGCAATGTGCCACAAAGCAGAGGCAGAATCCCGAAATGCTGTGGCTTGAGAAGCGGTGTCCACTGGGTACCCGTCAAAAATTCGATCACGGGTACATCATAGAAGAATTTAACCGATTCATACAGCAGTACGATCACGATGCCTACTGTAACCAGCACCGAGATGCTGGCACAGAGAAACAGCGAGAAATGAATCAGACCTTCGTAAACAGGACGCAGACGGTTCCACAAACCGCTGGCACTTTCTAAAGAAGTAGAGCGAGGCAGCCCAATGACTACTGCCTCACCCCCTTGAATTTCAACTGATTGATTTAAACCAGATTGCTCGTTTGTCACTTCGACAAAGCTCCATTAAGTGTTTCCAGGTTCTTCTTTTGAACATCTTCTGAGACGGGTACATAACCCACGTCTTTTGACAGAGCGGCTGCGTTCTCCAAATAGAACTTCACGAAGGCAACCACTTCCGGACGTTCCAGAGAAGACTTTCGCACGTAGATAAACAGTGGACGTGAGAGCGGCTGGTAAGAGTTGTCTCGAACAGTTTCCAGAGAAGGCTTGGTACAGCCTTTGCCACCATCAACAGCCAGCAGCTTCAACTTGTCTTTATTTTCTTCATAGTAAGCGTACCCGAAGTAACCCAGGGCGTCAGCATCTTCTGACACACCGGTCACCAGTACGTTGTCATTTTCACTGGCAGTATAGTCAGCACGGCTAGCCTTGGACTCTCCGACAATTGCTTCTGTGAAGTAATCGAAAGTACCTGAGTCAGTTCCCGGGCCATACAGCTTGATGTCTTTGGCAGGCCACTTGGGATCCAGATCTTTCCACTGTTTCACGCCACTTTCCGGACGCCACAGTTCTTTCAGCTGACCGACTGTCAGACATTCACACCAGGTATTCTTGGGGTTCACAATTACAGCCAGACCATCAAACGAGACGGACAGTTCAATGAATTCGATCCCTTTTTCTTTACAGGCGGTTGCTTCTTTTTCTTTCATTGCCCGTGAAGCGTCACAGATATCAACTTCACCTGCGATAAACTTCTTCATCCCGCCACCAGTTCCGGAAAATCCGACGGTCACTCGCACTTTGGGCTGCACAGTACGAAACTCTTCCGCCACTGCTTCACTCACAGGATAGACAGTACTGGAACCATCGATTTTCACACTGCCTTCCAGCTTCTCGCCAGCCTCTGCGGGTGCTTCCGCTTCTGGTTCAGACCCTTTCTGCTTGGCAGCGGTCTCGTTTGCATCATTGCCTCCGCCATTGCATCCAACGCCAATCAGGGAAACTCCAATGGCCAGACATAGCAGCCCCCATACCTTCCCCTTGTTTGTCGTGATCATCGTGTGTGTTTCTCCCCAATGCGATATGGTGTTATAAGATTGATGTTCGCTTTGAAATCGAGACCGCTCGGCCAGTCAGCTCAAACTGGCTCTGAGTAGATCTCCCTCAGACGCGTCTTACCATACCCGCAATTTGTTAAGATAATATTAAGAAACTGTGAAGTACTTAATCTTTCCAGAACATCAATTCATCCGGAACAATGCATCTTAACTTGCTTGATTGAAGCGATTTACGACAAGTCAACCTCTGCAGATTAACCTCGGGGCAGCCTTACAGAAAATGTACTGCCTTCACCGATTTTGCTCTTCACACCAATGGTTCCATTAAAAGACTGAACCAGGTGTTTCACGATGGAGAGCCCCAGACCGGTCCCCCCCAATTCCCGGGAACGGGCCTTATCAACACGGAAAAATCGCTCAAAGAGGCGTGCCTGGTATTTTTCCGCGATCCCGATTCCGGTGTCCTGCACCTGTAGCAACACCATGTTTCCCTCCTCGAGTTGCCAGCGAATCGTGATCCGCCCCTGATCGGGCGTGTACTTAATGGCATTGTTGATCAGGTTACTCAGGATCTGATGCAGCCCTTCCTCGTCGGCCTTCACCTTGATCCCAGGTTCCTTTTCTTCAACGATCAGCTCGATCTGTTTCGACTCCGCCACTTTCTGCTGATCCACCAGACAGGACTCAACAAAGGGTCTCAGTTCAATATTAATGATATCAAACACCTGGTTACCAGATTCAATACTGGCCAGGCTGATCAGATCCAGGATGAGCTGATGCAGCCGATCCGCCTGTTCTTCGATGCGCAGCAGAAATGTCTTACTGATCTCGGGATCATCCATCGCTCCCCGAATCAGCGTCTCCGTGTATGCTTTGATCGAACTTAAAGGCGTTTTCAATTCATGAGAGACATTCGCGACGAATTCCTGCCTGAGTGATTCCAGCCGCCGCAGCTCCGTCATATCAAACAGCACGATCACCAGCCCCGGACAGGGGGTGCCCGGCAGGGGAGTCGTCGTCACTCCCAGAATTCGATCGCTGGTACTTTCCAGCTCCACTTCCATCCGCTGCGGTTCCAGCGTTTTTAATACTTCCGTGACGGATTTCTGAAGCTGGTGATTTCGTACCGATTCAAATAATGCTTTGCCTTCCGCATCTTCTGGGGAGAAGAACAGCAGTCTGCCCGCAGATTCGTTAGCGAACAAGACATGCTGGCGTTCATTGATGGCAATCACACCTTCGACCATCCCTTCCAGAACGGTACTGAGTCGGTCTCCACTCGCCTGCAACTGACGTACACGCTCTGCCATCTCCCTGCTCATATGATTGAATGACTGCGCGAGGATTCCCAGCTCATCCTGCTGCGGGAAATAGAGTTTCTGGTCATAATCCCCATTCGCAATCGATTCCGCTGCGTTTGTCAGAATCGTCAACGGGCGGATCATCCGCGCCACAACCCAGTAGGTCAGCAGCATCACCGTAAAACTGACCAGTAAGGCGATCGTCCAAATCAGCTTTTCGATAGACGAAATCTCTTTCTGGATTTTCGCCATCGTAATCGCAACCCGCACGACTCCCCGTGGCTCTCCATCTTTCTCGTACAAAACAGCATAGTACAACATTGGTTCACTTAGTGTGGGGCTGATGCGTTTGGAAATCCCGAAACCAGTGGAAAGCGCCTGAATGACTTCCACCCGGTTCTTATGATTTTCCATCTCGCGAACCAGATCTAATGTATCCTGGTCCGAATCTGCCAGCACGACTCCCTCCATGTCAATCAGCGTTAAACGTGTTCCGGTTTCCTCGCCCAGTTTCCTGACTTTTTTCTGCAATGATTCGGAAATGCCCTCCTGAAACACCCCCTCCAGGCTGTTACGCATGATCACCGCGCTGTCATGCAGTCGCTGCTCGACCTGATCTTCCACCTGGGTCTGTTGTCGTCCGGACACGATGAGCACAAACACAATCGCAGACGCAATATTGAGACCGGCATAGACCAGAAAGAGCTTCCAGAACAGACGCGAAGACCACATCGAAACATCTACCTTGATGACTGCCAGAGCATGGAATGAAATTGTGTCAGATCATGTTGAAGAAAGATCTGCAACAACTGACTCTGAATAATGCTGCAAACTGCCTGAATTCAGGCGGAATTGAATTCGCCTATTGTGAACGCGAAGACCGTCTGTTCGCAAGGGCTGCTCTGCTATTTCATCAAGAGTTCACCAGATCAGGATGATTTTCTACCTCCTTCCACACAAGAAACTGTGTCTCACTCCCATGAGAGCTGTTCAATCACTACAGAAATCATTTCTTATTCTGCAGATCAAAATCGAACTCGCCCCCCGCCTCTGGGACGACGGCTGTCAACCGGGAACCACTGACATTACTGTAGCGGGCAGGCAGCGACTCGACTGCAATGCCTCCTGCCCCTGCTCCCTCTTCCGGCAGTGGTGTTCCGTCTCCCCGTAACAGACGACTGATCACAACCTTGTAATTCCCGGGAGGGGCACCTTCCGCACCATGCTGTTGCTGAAGCTGATACTTCCCTCCCTCATCGGTCGTCCCCAGGCATTCCACTCCTTTCGTCTGCCCCTGTGGAATAAATGTAACCGTCGCTGCAGCAATCGGCGCCCCATCCAATGTGACAACACCAGTGACAGGGACTGTTTCCGGCAGAGGTGAAGCTGCAGGAGCCCCACCACAACCGACAAGACTGCCCGAGATCATCAACAGCAAGAAAGCTCGTAACTTCATCGTTTTTCCTCTGCCCGTTGAAATATTGGATCACATCTCTCATCGCGTCTTTCGAACTGCCTGACTCAACCTGCTTGATTCAAAAGACGCGACAGTCAATCTGGAAATACTTAGAACTCTCCCAGCACCTGGCCATCAGCAATGCGCGACAGATTAATCCGCGTGGTCGTGTCGATATTCTCACTGAGAAATCGAACCGCACCATCCCCCATCAGAATATGAACGCCGCCCCGATGCAGACTGCCGGCATATCCCCAGCTGTCCAGCTTCCCGGTCCCGGCACCATCCGTTGCAAAAACATTGATACCAGTATGCTCAAAACTCACCCCGACCATCGTATGACCGCGATATCCCCAGGCCGTCGAATTCCCATTCCGAACCGAACGGGTCGTTTCTGTCATTGCCACGGTATTACTGCTGCCATCAATGATATCTCTCACACTGCATCTGCTGTCATCACCAAACATGGCACGCGTCGTCATGCTGATCGAATTCCAGGGGACACAGGAATTCCAGTTCCGCAAATTGGAAACAAAGTCATAGTTGGTTCGCCCTGCTCCGCCATGATTCGTATTGGAAGAAGTCGGAGCATAACAGGTCTGTCCGGGCGGAATGCGTGTCGGGTTCGGATCGGAAGGACACAGAAAAGCCGGCAGTACTTCCTGCACGGGAGCGAGGTTCCCATTGGTCGAAGGATCATCAGCGTGCGTCCCGATCAATCCACTGTTACATCCTGAAATTTCCCACGTATACATCGTGCCGTTGAAGTTGAACTGATTATAAAGCGGTGCCTGATCAATATTCGGCAGCAGCATGACCAGCCCCGAACTGTTCAAGTCGGGAGTACTGCAGCGACCAATATTACCGGGAGGAAACACGCGATGCGTATCATGATAATTGTAAAGCGCCAGTCCAAGTTGCTTCAGGTTATTTTTACAGGTAGAACGCCGCGCCGCTTCGCGCGCCTGCTGCACCGCCGGAAGCAGCAGAGCAATCAGAATCGCGATAATCGCGATCACAACCAGCAGTTCGATCAGCGTAAATCCACGTTTTTGCCTTTGTGCCTGTTTCATTTTTTCACCTTCGTCAAAAATAATCTGAAACATTTTTTACACCCGAATGAAATCCAACGTCCCGCTATGGCAGACTCAGCCACACAATGATAAGAACCAGAAAATGAAGGACAGTGAATCAGCGATCTCTGATCACGACTGTTCGATATCTTGAAGAGCGGAATTTCACTCAGAACGATTGAAAGATGAGCACACGATCAATCCCGGAAAAGGATGTTTAAGTTATTTATGATACGAAATTAAAAAAGGGAACCGATTCATTTTCAGACCAAAACTGATCACTATCAGACACGCCTTCACGATGTAAAAACAAAACCGGACAAGAACATCTCATCCTGAATCCAAACATGTTCTATCTCAAATTTACCAGGAGAATAGTGCTCCCAACCCCCGGGCTGTCAGACACTTCAGTCAACATAATCAAAGTCATTGCATCCGCCTTCATTTCTGATTTTTTACTCCCGCCATCTGATCAAACCGGGTAACCCCGAATGTAATTCGGGGCGAGCACAGCGAGCAGGAAACCGACAGCGAAAACTTTCGACCGCTCCCTTTGAATCTCCCACCATCTCACCTCCCCGTATGCCACTGCTCAAACCAGCCTGCTGTGAATCCAGGCAGTAGAACCAGCGCTCTGGAACAGATTGAACTTGACTCCGCCGCGCCAACGGCGATAAGCGTTGTTTCGGGTCGCGCGCGTGCCCAGTTTACAGTGCACCAGAACACGCGACAGTTGTTCGAAATCGTCACTATAAAACAGCCCGTTTTTTCCAGATCTTCACTGCCTGAATCAACACCAGTTCGTAATGAATGCCTGCGGGTCGCCGCACATCGCAGCCCATCCCCCCGGCACCGCTCCCGCACCGCCCTGCATCGCGCCGGGATCAACCTGTATCGCCACCCGATTCTGTTCATCCCTCTTGACGCCCCCGCGCCCTTCCCTAAGATTTCCCTCAATCGATGAAACCAGACAGATCCTGAAATCAGCGTTCTCATAATCATCAAAGGTAAATTATTTTTGAAACAGTCCATCATTCTCACTCGTACCCCCGATAATAAGGTCCCATCAAATTTCGTGTGTTTTCGTATTTTTCGTGGTAGCAAAAAAAACCGGAGCCAGTTCAACGGGAACAGCAATCCGTCCGTGTGCCACAGTCAGCTTGCCTGACTGTGAGGACGAGTCACTCCCATCTCACGATTCACAAAGCATTTTAATTGATGTGCATCCCCTTCCCTCAGATGAATCTGCCGAACCACTAAACACAGAGAAGGGTCACGGGTAGCCCCGGATGTAATCCGGGGTTGGCGCAGACAACAGGAAACTGTCAGCGAAAACGTACTATAAGTTTTCAAATTACCAACCTGCTCAGTGGTAGGGGCGGCACCCATGTGTCCGCCCGCCTGGCGATATTCGAACCGGTATCAAACCACAACGGAAACCGATGAAACGCTCTAACTGAAATTTTCTACCACGAAAAACACGAAATGACACGAAAGTGAAAGTGGGTGAAACTATGAAAGAAGGTCGAGCCGGTGGTGGTATTCTTTAACGCGTGGTAAACATAGTTTATTGAACCTTG
>NZ_JBLXHC010000011.1:0-295823 GCF_048260065.1 Gimesia sp.
TGAAGAAAGCAACGATGGCAGCTTCATTGGCGCACATCAAACGGGCCCGTTTCTCGATTTTACGGTGTTCATTTACGACGCAGACTGTGATACTATGCTTGTGAAGGTCGATGCCGGCATAAAACATGAGTGGTTCCTTTCTTTTGTGGAAACAAGGTTGAGAAAAACAATGTTTACCACGCGTTAAAGAATACCACCACCGGCTCGGCCTTCTTTCATAGTTTCACCCATTATTCTTTTTTTCGTGTGGTTTCGTGTTTTTCGTGGTCGTAAATCATAATGTATGACCCTGACTAAAATCGGGTGGCCTCGGATGCAATCCGAGGTTGTCGCAGACAACAGGAGGTTGTGCCAGTAACCTGCTGCGTCTGTGTTGAACTTGAGTTTCTGATCGATACTCGTGAATTGATCTCTACATGACAGGAAACCGAATCTGGTTTGAACGAGTGAGCTGCAACCTCCTGCTCGCTGCGCTCGGCCCGGATGTGCATCCGGGCTTACCCTGCCTGTTGGATGAACTTCACTCAGCTTTTCAGAAGCTGCATGATCGGTTTGGCGCCGTGGTCGGCGAGGGGGATCGGGCGGCCGATGTTGGACATGTTCTGCTGCTGGGGATCGAGGCCGAGGGCAGAGCAGATGGTCGCCATCAAATCGGGAACCGTGACCGGCTGATCGGTGACTTTCATGCCGTCTTCGCTGGTTTTGCCGATGACCTGACCGCCGCGTATGCCGCCTCCGCCGAGCACCGTGGTCCAGGCTGCGGGAAAATGATCGCGGCCCGTGTTCTGATTGATCTTCGGCGTACGACCGAATTCGCCCATCCAGATAATCAGCGTGGAATCCAACAGTCCCCGCTGTTCGAGGTCCGTCATCAGGGTTCCCCAGGCAGGGTCGAGGACTTCACTCAGACTTTTGACGGCTTCGAAGTTTTCCTGATGCGTATCCCAGCCGAACGCATTATTCCCCTGCACACCGTTGAGTGAGACTTCCACAAAGGGAACCCCCTGCTCAATCAGGCGACGGGCCAGCAGACAGCCCTGCCCGAAGCGATTGCGGCCGTAGGCATCGCGGAGTGCGGTCGGTTCTTTATCCAGCTGAAACGCCTCGATGGCTTTGGAGCGCATCATGCGGACCGCGGCGGCGTAGGCACTGCGATGACTGCTGGTCGGTGTGCCGGGATGCGTGGCGGCAAATTCGGTTTCCAGATCGTTCAGAATCGATAACCGCTCGTCGGCCTGCTTGCGGGTGATCCCGTTGGGCAGAGTCAGATTTTTGACCTTCAATGCGGCATCCACATTCGCATCATCGTTCTGGACGAATCCGGCGCCCTCGCCGACGACCAGCGGTGCGAACTGCGGTCCCAGGAAACCGGGGCCGTAGGCATTCGGGCTCAACGTTTTATTCGGAGCGATGCTGACGAAGTTAGGCAGATCGGCGTTTGTGTTGCCCAGTTCTTTACTCAACAGCGAACCCAGCGTCGGATAACTGAGAGGGCCGGACGGGAGATAACCGGTGCGCAGCAGATACGTCGCGCGGGTGTGGTCCCCTTCTTTGGTGCTCATCGAGCGAATGGGGGCCAGGTGCTTCATGACCTTTGCAAGTTGAGGCAGATGTTCGGAGATCTGCACGCCGGGCACGTCAGTGTCGATGGCTTTGAACGGGCCGCCATTTTCGTGCTGCGGTTTGAGATCGAAGGTATCGGTCTGACTGGGTCCGCCTGACATCCACAACAGAATGCAGCTACGTTTGCGCTGCAGGTTGTCGGCGGTTTCTGCGGCCAGACGTCTGAGCCAGCCCGACATACCTGTGCCGAGTACACCCATGGCAGAGAGCCGCAGGTAATCGCGACGGGAAATCCGGGGGCTCTGTCTGTCTAATCTGCCTCTCATCTGTGTGTCCTCCAGAGCGCATCACACTTTAGTATCGCATCGCTCGCATTATTATACTCGGTCCAACGGTCCCTGGAGACGTCGTAGTAAAACTGGACACAGTATATAGCGCTCTTTTCTTATTTTAGGGGATTTTTTGAAACAAATGCGAGACTTTTCCGGTAAGAATCATGAACCGTTGTCTGTTCCCGCCGGTCGCGGGCAGATTTTGTTTCAGTCGCTGTGATCCCTCTGATATGATACGGATCAGCGGCTGGTTTTATTTAACGGATTTCGTATTGGTGTCCGTTCTTCGACTTTTTATTTGCATGTCAGGCTTGAATTGATGGTGTGTGTTCCCCGATCCCGCGGCGTTGCGGCAGTTGCTCTGTTTGCGTTACTCCTTTGTGTTCCTGCTGTTAGAGCAGAAGAAACCGCTGACCTGCCTTATCATCAGCAGAAAAATGTGGTTTACGCGGAAGTGCATGGCGTAGGGCTGCTGCTGGATATCTTTACGCCCCGCTCCCAACCGAACGGGCTGGCCATTGTGGATGTGGCCTCGGGCGCGTATCACTCGGACCGGGGAAAAATCCGCGATCACAAGCGGGCACGGATGTTCGATATTTTCTGCAGTCGCGGCTATACGGTGTTCGCGATCCGACCCGGTTCGATCGCGAAATTTAACGGCCCGGAGATGCTGGAGAATGTCAATCGGGGGATTATCTGGGTCAAAGAACATGCCAGAGAGTACCAGGTCGACCCGGACCGACTGGCGCTGCTGGGTGCTTCGGCCGGCGGTCATCTGGCCTGCATGGCGGCAGTTTCCGCAGCGGATGCGAAAGCCAAAACGCGGGTGAAAGCGGTGGCCGTCTTTTTTCCCCCCACCGATCTGATGAACTACGGCGGCTTCAAAATTGACATCAGCGGCGACGATCAGCTGGCCCAATCCATCCGCCGCCTGATCACTCCGAAAGGATCAGAAACGATCGACGCCGACCGCCTGGACGAACTGCGAACCGCGTTCTCCCCGGCCCGCCTGGTGAAGCCCGGCCTGCCTCCGTTTCTGATCATTCATGGCACCGCGGATTTCATGGTGCCGATTCAACAGTCGCGGGTGATGGTCGCCGCCCTGCAGAAAGCGGAGGTGCCGGTGAAGTTCATCATCAAAGAAGGGGGCGGCCACCCCTGGCCCACGATTCACGAAGAAGTGGAACTGATGGCCGACTGGATTGACGGGCAGTTGAAGTAGGTTGGGTGGTCTGATCGTGTTTTTTCTACCACGAAAAGCACGAAATGACACGAAAGTAACTGGTTGGTGAGGTAACAACATTGGGTGGTCCCGAATGTAATTCGGGATTGTCGCAGACAACAGGAAACTGACAGAGAAAGTATTCGCATGATGGGTGTGATTTCGAATCAGGTTCCTGTTGGGTTCGGCTTTTCCTGAAATGAGCGCTTGCTCTGACAGTTTCCTGCTCGCTGCGCTCGGCCCGAATTTCATTCGGGCCTACCCTTTTTTACTATGATGGGACAGTTTTCAGATACTGTCGTTCCTACTGACAGATGTGATACGTGATAGATATCCGGAGCTGATGAATGACACTTCTGGTTAATGTTTTCAAGCGAGGTTCGAATGGAGAGATGCTGTTCATCCCAGTCGAACATCATAAAGAACTCGCAGGTTTTGAAAGCTGGAGGGAAACATTATATGGTTCTCCACAATCCATACAGTTGGGCTTACACCTGCTGTCAAAACTGAATCATGAAGATTTATACTGTGCTTCCCCAACGGATCTGGATCGTCTCCATACGGAATGCGATACTTTGCTCGCTCATCTTGATCAGTATCCACAAAATCCCGAGTCCATTACCTGTCGCATACAAAACATCATTGATGCCGTCGAACTTGCCAGAGAGTCTGAGGCGGAAGTCGTTATCTGGTGAGCGTAATCTACTGTCTCGTAAAGTATGATTGTGCTATTACTGCAAATAACTGTTGGACAGGATCAAATAAATGACGTGTGAGATTTCCTTTGAAGGTCGTTCTATCCAAATGAATCACAGACAGTTTTCAAATGTCATTCAATTCACGCTTGAATTAGCTGAGTCTGTTGCAAAGTCCGACGAAAAAGAACACGTCGTTCATATGTCTCAATTGCGTGATAAAGAATTCTGGCCCGGTCGAGGCATTCAGATTGAGAATGATTTCCCGAAAATCATTGAACGAAAGTTCTGGAGTAAAATGTTTTATGATACTGCTCGTGCGGTATACAATCGCGATGTTGGAAACCACGATCATTCCTATTGGCAAGCTCAGGCGATACACCAGATTTATTCGACTGGACAGCTTTTTGAGTATGCTGTGCAGCAGCAGGAACCAGGATGGTATGCAGACACTATGGACCGAGCTGAATTTAATAAGGTTGTAAACGGAAGTTAACAACATACTCTGTTTTTTAGCCTCAGGTTTGGCTTAAGGAGATTCATTGAAGACGATACAAGAGGTTCTCGAATGGATAGACTATGTCGAGCAAAATGCTCATCTGAGGCCACAGTTTTACGTGCAGGTTCCCATTGCATTAGAGGACCTTCTTTTAAATATCAACAACCTGAAATATATGATTATTGATGAAGAAGGTTTGTATGAAAGAGAAAGCTATTGCAAATTCTTACGAACTAAAGGGTATGGCGCCTACTGTTTCATTCAGAAAAATCAGCTTAACCAACAGGCAAATGATTCTGATGTTAGACAAGCTGACAAGGCAGACCTTGCAACAGAGTTCTGCGACTTCTGGCAGGATTATTTAGAGTGGAGATCAAATTTTAAATAACCTGATTTCCATTTTCAATTTAGTTGGGTTCGGCTATTCCTGAAATGATCGCTTGCTCTGACAGTTTCCTGCTCGCTGCGCTCGGCCCGAATTTTATTCGGGCCCACCCACTATTCTTTTTTCGTGTGGTTTCGTGGTAGTAAAAAAATATCAGGGAGACGCGGCTTTGCGTTGCAGGTTCAGCACCACATCCGCTTCGGGCAATTTGAATACATTTGGACGTGGTTTGCCGGTCCACTTTTTCTCTTTCCAGGCACCCACGACACAGGAAACTTTGAGTCGGTCGCCGTCCAGTTCATAGATTCCCAGAACATCACCTCCTTCCTTCTGGGCGGCGTGGGAGCGGTGGTCCCATCTTTTTGGCTTGGCTGTGGGATCAAGATCGAAGGTTCCCGACCAGAGTTCCTTGCCCTGCTGATCCAGTGCCGCGTAAGTCAGATCTTTGTGAAATACCAGTTGCGTTGCCTCTTTTGTCGCTCCTGCGGGTTCACTGGAAACGATCTTCCAGGTGCCGGCGAATTGCTGCAGCGCCTGTCTGACTTCCTGTCTGGGGGGCGCGGCTGCCGACTGTTCCTGTAAAGTCATCGTTGAAACACAAAGCAATAAAACGGCTGATGCATAATTCATATTCATTGGAATGTTCCTCTCGCTATTGAAGATGATGGAAAATCAGGGGACGCGTTTTCGTCGTGATTCAGTTCTACCGAGTCGTCTCAGCGCAGTCCCCCCGATGCCTGGATGATCTCGCCGGTCAGCCAGGCGGAATCGTCAGAGGCGAGAAAAGCGACCACGCGGGCAATGTCTGCTGGTGTGCCAATGCGGTTTAACGGAGTCATCGCGACCAGTTGTTTCTCGAAATCACTTTCACTGCCGTACAGGCCCGCTGCCTGCGTTCCCTCACTTAACGTCGCGCCCGGATTGACTGAATTGACCCGGATGTTGCAGGAGGCGAGTTCCTTCGAGAGTACCCCGGTTATCGCGTCGAGCGCGCTTTTGCTGGCGGAATAGATCGAAAAACCGGGGGGACACATTTTGGAAGCACCGGAGCCAATGTTAATGATGGTGCCCCCTTGAGAATCAAAGTACTGCAGCGACTCTCGGATGACTAACAGAGGACCAAGCACGTTGATATTGAATTCACGATGAAACTCTGTTTCAGTCAGTTCGCTCAATGGAGTCTCGCGATACACGCCGGCATTGTTTACCAGGATGTCGAGTCGACCAAAGGTTGAACAAACATCCTGGAATAAACGTACCACATCTGCTGCATTCGAAACATCTGCCTGCACCGCAACAGCTTGTCCGTTCTCCTGTTTGATTTGTTCTACCAGGGCTTCGGCACTCTGCCCATCGGTGGCATAATTCACAACCACAGCTGCACCTGAGGCAGCCAGTTCCCTGGCGATCCCCGCACCGATTCCCTTTGATGCCCCCGTGACTACCGCTACTTTTTTGTCCAGATTTAACATCGTATCTCCTCGTCTAAGTAATTGTGTTCGAGTGTCGCACTAATTCTTAGACGCAGTGAGGAGACCAGTGTGACAGTCGCCGCTTTATTTTCAGTTCAAACGTAACGCAGCGCGAATGCCCGGTTGCTCCAGTAGCTGTTGCAGCCAGTCGATTTGACTGGAAGGTTCCAGAAAGGGATGTGTGCGAAACAGGGCTGCATATTGCTGCTCCGTGGCGTCGTCCATTTTACGAATGGTATCGGAGGCCACTTCACTGATGCGCTGAACGTGTAATGGAACGAACAGTAAATGCTCGGGGTCGACGTGCCCCTCTTGGATGAAGCCCCTGGTTTTCTTCGGGCAGCGGCAGGGATTTCTCTCATTCACCAGACCACACTGGTTCTGCATGAACTGATATAAATCATTTCGGGCCCGTGACAGGCACTGCCGAAAATTGTCTGCCGACATCTCCATAATTTCACTCCCCACTTGATCGTTGGCTCCGAAGATTTCACCCAGAGTGAAGATCAGTCGTTGCCTGCGATCCAGACAGAGCAGCATTCCGGTTGTACACGCCACTTTCGCTTCTTCGACGAGCAGTGGCACATCCACGGGAACAGTCCTGGGATCTGGCAGATCCAGATCGGGAATGTCGTTAATCGCAGCGGCATAACTGGAAAATGTTTGCGGCTGAGCTTCTCCCCCGCGTCGTTTCATATTCAAAACGTGATTGACCGTGATGCGATAAAGCCAGGTGCGGAACTGACTGGTTCCCTGAAAAGTACTCAGCCTTGTGATGGCTTTGAGGAGGACTTCCTGCGTGACTTCTTCCGCATCGTGCGGGTGAAAAACCATCCGTATCGCGATGTTATATATCCAGGCCTGATGCCGGAGAACCAGCTTTTCGAGTGCACTGCGATCACCATTTTGGGCCTGATCAACCAGTTCGATATCCTGCTGATCATCGTCAACGATTTCGGTAAAGGGATTGTACATCAGGGGTTTGGGCATTTCGTCTCTCACTGATTGGAATGAACCTTTGGGTATTCTCTCCCTTTGACACATTCTGATACAGACTGTGACAGTCAGGCCAGTATTTTTTTAAAGAAACTTGCAGGGACCTGCTTCGTCTGTGCTGAACTTGAGTTTCTGATTGAAACTCGTGAATTGATTTCTACATGATCGGAAATCGAAGCTGGATTGGTTGAGTGAACTGCGACCTCCTGCTCGCTGCGCTCGGCCCGAATTTTATTCGGGTCCACCCATTATTCTTTTTTCGTGTGGTTTCGTGTTTTTCGTGGTAGTAAACAAAAGACACGAACACCGGGTGGCCTCGGATGCAATCCGAGGTTGTCGAAGACAACAGGAGGTTGCGATAGAATCCTGCTGCGTCTGTGTTGAAGCTGAGTTTCTGATTGAATCTCCGAAATGGATTTCTACATGATCGGAAATCGAATCTGGTTTGGTTGAGTGAGCTGCAACCTCCTGCTCGCTCCGCTCGGCCCGGATGTGCATCCGGGCTTACCCTTTTCTTTCGGTGGGTAGAGCGTTTCATATTCACTGTCGGGCAAGCCGACAGTGCCACCCGGGGGGTTGATTATGACACTCGTGGTGCTGATCACCGGTTGCTGATTTTCAGCTGGGCGGGCTGGGGGCTTTCCTTAAGATTCTCTCTGTGCCTGTGCGCGTTTTCTGATGCTGCGCGGGCCGCTGGCGGGAATACCTGGTTTGAGGGGAGAATCGGTCATGGGTTACCTATTGGAAAATGCTTTCTGTGGATTCTGGTTGCTGGTGGAGGGGGTGTTGTCTGTCATCCTGAGTGCGTCTGATCTTCGCGAACGGCGCGGCGGTGTCAACAGGGGTCAGAAGAAAACGGGGTGGCGATACTTGCTGACAGGGTCCCGATGTGAAGCGGTACGGGGGTGGTGCCGAGACGATGCTCGGCGATGTGTGGCGACCCGCAGGCATACAGGGGTCACCGGTGTAGAGAGTGCAGGTGAAGAACTGGAAAAAACGTCCGGTTTTCGCGTGAACCTCCGGAAGTGGTTCGCGCTGTTTCAGTGCACTGTAAACTGGTCACGCGCGCGACTCAGAACAGCGCTTATCGCTGTTGGCGCGGCGGGGTCAAGTACAAAGTGTGCAGAGACTCCGAGCGAGCAGTGCTCGGATGATTGTTATGCTAACCAATGGCGACGATTAGAAGCGGAGCGTGGTCTGCACGTAGAACTGGGTAGCGGTGTTGCGGGGTGGAATGTTAGTGCCTACAAAATCGCCGTACCAGAACCAGGAGTAACCGGCCTGGATGTTGAAGTTCGGGTTGAAGGTGTAGGTTCCGATCAGGTCGAATTCCTGTCCGATGTCGCGGCTGCCTCCCAGCGTACCGACGGGAGCACCGGCGACGTTGTAGAGATAGTCGTTGGTGGTGGCTTTTTCGAACCAGTGAAAGGCACCGACCAGTCCGACTTTTTTAGCGGGCTTGGCGTTCAGCTGCATACTCCAGTCATACAGGTTCTGACCGGACAGGTTATCGATGATCCCCCAGTACGCGTGTCCCAACGGGTAAAGGGTGTTGAAGGTATTGTTGGTGCTGCCGTTCGGATTGTGGTTACCGGAACCGTAATAGAACAGACCGCTCAAGCGGGGCGACCAGGGCAATGTGGTCCAGGTGTGACCGAGGACCGAGGTGAAGAAGCCGGCGGAGACGCGTTTGCCGTCATCGTTTCCGAACTGGTAGGCACCTTCGGTTTCGAAATCCCAGATGCGGGTGACTTTGCAGCAGTCGTCCTGAACTTCCCGGAGGGTTTTGAAACGACCGCCGGTTGTGTGCCGGGAACCATCGGGGCGATTGGGGGTGTTGGTTTCATCGCGCAACCAGAGGTAATACAGGTCGAGCAGTTCAGGACCGCCGTCCGACAGGATGGTGGCATAGATCCCGCTGAAGGTCACCGAGGTATCGGGTTTGTCTCTGCCGTTGTCGAACTGGCTCAAAGGCTGATTTCCGCCGCCGGTGTTCACAGGGTTGGTGATGAAGGCGTCGATGTGAACGGTTTCGGTATGGTGGAAATATTTAAACCCTTCAAAATTACGACGGGTGTTCGACCAGTCGAGTGGCGAGATCAGGTGCTGCGAACCGTAGAGCATTTCCTGTCGACCATAACGGAACCAGCCGGGTGCGCCGTTCCATTCGTGCAGCTTGACATCGACGAATGCGTTCTGAACATTCCAGCGGTTGATATCAATGGGCGTGGGAGGCAGATCGTTATCGAAAATGGAGGCATCGATGCCTTCAAAGTAAACGCGGGCGTAATCGCCGAGCTGGAAATCGAAGTACTGACGCCAGCGCCAGAGATTGTAATCGGTATTAACGGGTCCGCCTGGTCGCAGACGATTCTGTTCGTGCATCCAGCGATGACGCAGTTCGCCACCGACGGAAAGCGTGTAAGGCGAACAGTCATCGCCAAGCGGTATCTCCTTGAAGCGTTCCCCCAGCAGGTAAGGATGATCGGGATTGCTGAGGTAGGAGCCGAAGGTGTTATCGAAAAAGAGGCCTTTATATGGATCCGCGGGAGGTTTCACCGGCGCAGGATCATCGAAAATAATTTCATCTTCGGTCTCTTCTGGATTCAGGGAGCCTTCCGGTTGCGGATTCTGTTCTTCTTCAATCGAACCCGTTCCCGGCTGGAATACTTCCGCGACAGTTGTGAGTTCTGGTTCGACGCCGTCATATTCGGCCTGGGCCGCTGGTGCAGGAGGAACGGGAGCAAGTTCTGTTTCCGCGCGAAGCTGCGACCCGGCGAGGGCGGATGAAGCGACCACACTTAAAGATAAAATCACGCGAAGACGCATCTTGCATTCCTTGCTGTTTTTGTCTGGCGATAGAAAGTGCTATCCCGTTTGTCCGTTCGCGAAAACAAACTTTGAATTGATGACTGGCATGCGTCGCACCCTGATCCTGGATGATCGCGCAGTTTGGGTCTCCCTGCTCACAATCGGTCTGCCAGGTGTAATCGAACCATCCCGTTCAGTCAGATTTGCAGTAATAAACAGAACTTAGAAACCAATAAGGGTTAATTTAGCCAGAATCCAACCATCCAGCATAAGCAGCAAAATCAGTACAACTCCCCATTCCAGCCAACAGTGAGAAGCAACCCGGACGGTGATTCCACTCAGATAAACTGGTGAAAAGGTAACAGCAGACAGGTAGAATTATGAGCGACACAAGCCGTGTAGCGCGGCGACTACCATTGGACACCCAGCATGAGCGAATTGAGCCCGCTGCCGATGCCGAGCAGAGCGATGCGATCGCGTTCGTGGAGGATCTGATTTTCGATGCCGAGGGCCCAGGCCATGGGGAGTGCAGCGGCGCCGGTGTTGCCCAGCGTTTCGACGGTGGGATAGTCGAGACCGGAATCGAGGCCGAGTTGATCGAGCAGGAGTTTGCGATGTGCTTTACCGACCTGGTGGGTGAAGACACGGTTGACGTCTTCATTTTTCCAGCCGAGCGTGGTTCTGGTCTGTTCCCAGGTGGGAACAGCGAGGTTGACGCCGGCCACGAGCAGAGATTCGGAATCGGTCTGCATGCGGGGACGGTGATCGCCGTGCTTTTGGGCTTCGACACCGCCGGCGCAGAGTTCGTGGCTGGAGGTATCGGTCTGAAAGTGACCGCCGAGCAGACGATGTCCGGTCTGGCTAAGTCGTTTATCGCAAAGGAGAATCGCAGCGGAGCCACTGCCGATGGTCAGAGATGCAAAGTCGTTTTTAATGGATTTGCGGGTCAGGGTGTCGTCGTGCAGCAGATCGTGAATGGTGCCTTCAACGAGGTCGCGCCCGACTTCGGTGCCGACGACGATTCCGGCCTGGATCTGTCCCATTTCGATCATGTTGGCGATGAAGACCATGCCGTTGAGCAGACCGAGACAGGCATTACTGATGTCGAGGACGAGTGCAGAATTGGGAAGGTTGGCGGCATGATGCACGCCGCTGGCAGTCGCAGGTTCAAGCTGATCGCGGCAGACGGAGCCATGAATGAGGGCGCCGATGTACTTACGGTCGAGCTGACATTGATCGAGGAGTTTGTTGACGGTCTGGGCACTGATGGTACCGGGGAGTGTTCCGGGATCGAAAAAGCGGCGTTCCTGGATGCCGGTCATCAGTTCCAGTCGACCTGCAGGCAGACCGAGTCGATCATAAACGGGTGCCAGCTGCGCTTCGATTTCGTCGGATGTGACGATGTGGGGGGGCAGAGTACAGCAGACAGCTTCGACGCAAACATGCTCATAACGCATAAGCGGTAATAAATTCCCATTCCAACAGGATGATTAAACAGACGACATAACCGGGCACAAAAGTCAGAACTTCTGCGCGCAGAAAGAACGTCCTATTGAATTGGATCTGGGAATGAAACTCAACCTAAGCGCTGAGAAATCTTAGACCTGAGCAGCACTTTGTTTGCGAGGTGATGAATTCAGAGCATCGACGAGGGTTTCAATCTCGCTCAATTTCTCTGTGCGAGTGCGAACGTATTCCGTCGTCGGTTCTTCGACTCGCAATTTTTCAGCACTGCGTACATAGCGCAAACCTGACAACAGGAGGTCCAGTTGCTTATCCGTAATATTTATTGTTGTGATATCAGTCATAGGTAAACGAAAACTCTCTCGAGGTGATCCGGAGAATTCAGTCCACAACAACCTCCTGCTGCTGTTACTGACATAATTTTAGTCAATCACCAACCTAAATTTCAACCAGTAATTACAAAAACACATCCTGTCTGGTTTTTTCTAATCATCGACACATCAAAGAAGTTTGCTTTGAAAGCTTTTCCGGTGCTGTTGAATCCCTTACAGCCGGCCTGATTGAATCGATCGATACGCTTGAATTTAACTAAACACTCTTACAGATTAAATGGCTCGCAAATTGCCTTCCTGGAAGGAATCGGCCATGGCGAGCGGAATTTCGGCTTCGGCAAGGACCACTTTGGCCTGATTTTCCTGGGTCGTGGCGATCATTTCCTGTTCGGAGGCAACCGCTTCAGCCCGTCTTTCTTCTGCCAGGGCCTGAGCAATACGCATGTCCGCTTCGGCCTGATCGACGCGGAGACGAGCCCCGATGTTCTCGCCGACATCAATATCAGCAATATCAATGGAGACAATCGAAAACGCCGTCTGGGTATCCAGACCACGGTCCAGCACATTGCGGGCAATCACAGACGGATTCGCCAGAACTTCTTTATGGCTTTCGCAGGAACCGATGGCGGAGACAATTCCTTCGCCCACACGGGCAATAATGGTCTCTTCGGTGGCTCCCCCGACCAGCTGACTTAAGTTCGTTCGCACGGTGACACGGGCACGCGCCTTGAGTTGTATCCCATCCTTGGCAACGCCGTCCAGTGTGGGCCGACCACTTTTCTTGGGATCGGGACAATCAATGACTTTAGGGTCTACGCTGGTTTCGACGGCGGAGATGATGTTTCGTCCCGCCAGATCGATGGCGGCTGCAGTATCCCAGTCCAGATCAATGCGGGCACGGTGGGCGACAATCAGAGCATGAACGACGCGGTGTACATTCCCGCCTGCCAGATAATGGGCTTCAAATGCCTGGGTGGGAATGTCGGTCAGTCCGGCCTGCACCGCCATGATTTTCGTATCGACGATGACCGATGGTTTGACTTTTCGGAGAGACATGAAGACCAAAGCGAACGGACCAATTCTGGCACGGGAGCTGAATGCCTGGATCCATAATTTGAAATAACGGGCAAACAACGCCACGAAGACGATGCCCAGTAAAATTCCAACTCCAACGACGGCAAAAAATACAACTGGCCAGAGATCTTCCATTGTCTGCATAACTCCCTTGTTAGTATTTATTTCTGAGACAGCGGCCTCTGAAATATCATAACTGTCTGAAGGTCAAAACAAAAAGTATTTTTCAACAGCTTTTTGCATTTTTCGCATTAGTTCACACCAGAAAACGAAAACGAGCGGGAATTGGATCATTCTGTTTTTCAAAACAGTCTGGTTCAATCGATTGGAAATCGCTTTTCTGATCTTTATTCTGTTTTAAATAAACCATGTTTTTAAATTCCGTTGTTACCGGAACTGCGGATATTCGAATAGAACAGACTTCAAAAAACAGGAAAAACTTATGCCCATCGAAGCCAAGATCCAAGAACTGAATCTGGAACTTCCCGCAGCACCGAAACCGGGTGGGATTTATAATCCCGTGGTTCAGGTTGATGATATGCTGTATGTTTCCGGACACGGTCCCATCAAACTGGACGGCAGCATGCACACGGGACGCGTGGGCGACGATTTGACCGAAGAACAGGGCGTTGAAGCAGCGCGCGCCGTCGCTCTGACCATGCTGGCAACTTTGAAACAATATCTCGGCGATTTGAATCGGATCGATCGGTTCGTCAAAGTGCTGGGCATGGTGAATGCGGCTCCCGATTTCAAACGGCATCCACAGGTCATCAACGGTTTCAGTGATCTGCTCGTGCAGATCTTCGGCGAGAATGGTCGTGCGGCCCGTAGTGCGGTCGGCATGGGTTCTCTGCCAGGCAATATCACCGTCGAAGTGGAAGCGATTGTCCTGCTCAAAAAGAAAGAGCAGACCGTTCTCTAAGAGCACTCAGATACGAACTCTGAGCAGCAGGCAGAGGCTTTTTCTCGAAAACTGGTAATGTGAACAGTTCAATCGGGCTGATTCATCTTTCCGGATCGGGGAATTCCTAGTAAAACCCGTTATTCGCATGGTTTTGCGCTATCGGACCAGGGAATTGGTGCCTGCTGTATTGAGAAAGGATTCTCGGTGTGCCAAACGTTGATTTAATGATATTCGGAGGAGGTATCGCCGGCCTGTGGACAATGCACGAAGCCAGTCGACGGGGATACAGGTGCCTGCTGCTGGAAGCGTTCGCATTGGGCAGCGGGCAGACCGTCGCTTCACAGGGGATCATTCACGGGGGATTGAAATACACGCTGCAGGGCATGATGACCGGCTCCGCCCGCCGCATCCGTGAAATGCCGTCGATCTGGAGAAAATCACTGGCAGGCGAACAGCTGCCCGATTTGTCTCAAACCGAAATCCGTTCGAACAACTGCTATCTGTGGCGTACCGAATCGCTGTCTTCGCGTCTGGGAATGTTTGGCGCGAAGATGGGGCTGCAGGTGGTACCGAAAAATCTCGCTCCTGATGAAGTGCCCGACATCCTCTCTGGCTGTCCTGGTTCCATCGGACGAATGGACGAACAGGTGATTTCGCCTTACAGCCTGATCCAGAATATGGCGGATGCATTTCCCGAACAGATCTTCCGGTATGATCCGACGAATCTGAAATTCCTCCACGACAAAAACGGCACATTGAGCGCCGTTCAGATTCACGATCCGGACGGAACGCCGATCACCATTCAGACTGCGGCGGTCTTACTGACTGCAGGCAGCGGAAACGAAACACTGCTCAAGCTGGCAAACCCTGCTGCTACCGTACAGCAGAAAAGTGTCATGCAGAAGCGGCCCCTGCATATGGCTCTGGTCAGAGGAACATTGCCTCCTTTCAATGGTCATTGTGTGGATGGTGCGAAAACCAGAGTAACTATCACGTCAGACATCGACTGCCAGGGGCGCACGGTGTGGCAGATTGGTGGCCAGGTGGCAGAAACTGGCGTGAGTATGAATCGGCGCGAGTTGATCGAACATGCCGCCCGCGAGCTGTCGGCTTCAGTTCCCGGAATCGAATTGAACGGCCTGGAATGGAACTCTTACACGGTGGACCGAGCGGAAGGGGCCACGAAATCGGGTCATCGACCGGAAACGCCTCAGATCCTGCAGGATGGAAATCTGCTCACAGCGTGGCCCACCAAACTGGCGCTGGCACCACAGCTGGCGGAAGAAATCTGTGAGCGGCTCTCCGAGATTCATGTGGCTCCGACTCCGCTGGATGATTCCTGGAAGTCAGAGCTCAAGCGACTGCCTCGTCCCCAGGTGGCGCTGCCTCCGTGGGAAACAGCGGTCGACTGGGTCAGGCTTGATGAACAGTTTAGTCAACGAGAGGCGGCCTGATCTCTTTCAGGTTGAACTTCGAACATGCAATATCGTCCACTTGGAAATACCGGCTTTTCCGTCAGTGCACTCGGTTTTGGTGCGTTTAAAATTGGTCGCAACGAACAGATCAAGTACAGTCAGACTTATGATCTCCCGGATGATCAAACCACAGATCGCCTGTTGAATTCCGTGCTGGACCTGGGCATCAATCATATTGATACTGCGCCCGCCTATGGCATCAGCGAAGAACGTGTTGGCCAGTTTCTGTCACATCGTCGCAGCGAATTTCTACTGTCGACCAAAATCGGTGAGACGTTTGAAAATGGTGCCTCGTCTTACGACTTCTCACATAAAAGTCTGAAAGCGAGTCTGGAACGCAGTCTGAAACGTCTGCAGACCGATGTGCTGGATGTGGTGCTGATTCATTCGAACTGCTGTGAAGCTGAGATTTTGAACCACAGTGATGCCATCGAAACATTGCAGGCAGCGAAACAGGCGGGACAGATTCGCTGGATTGGTCTGTCTGCCAAAACACTTTCCGGTGCGATGTCGGCACTCGACTGGGCGGATGTGCTGATGGTGGAATATCATCTGCAGGACCGCAGTCATGAAGCACTTCTGACTCAGGCTGCAAAAAAGGGTGTGGGAGTCTTCGTGAAAAAAGGGCTCGCCTCAGGTCAGCTCTCTCCCGCCGAGGCCATCCCGTTTGTGCTGCGCAACCCGGGTGTCAGTAATCTGGTGGTGGGGGGCCTGAATCTCAAGCATATCCAGACCAACTGGCAGACCGCCTGCGACACCTCGATTGCGCCGGCTGCCTGATTCGAAACGCGTTCGATTTCTTTAAACAGCAGCGTTTATTGTAAGAAACATAAGTATTTCCTGCGCGGCCATTCTTCGCTGAAAAGCGGGTTTCAGCAGTGTACATCCCCTTTTCAACAGTGTCTGTCGGCTTGGCTTTCGAGGTGGTTCGGACTATAAAGGAGTAAAGCATCATCAATGTTTATCACGATCTTTACTGAACCCCTTTTGAGTCCCGCACTATGGCGCCCAAAGTCGGCTTGTTTATCCCCTGTTATATTGATCAACTGTACCCGCAGGTAGGCATTTCGACCCTGAAAGTCTTAGAACATTTCGGGGTGGAAGTGGAATATCCGGAAAGCCAGACCTGTTGTGGTCAACCCATGGCGAATACCGGCTGTACGAATGAAGTCGCGCCGCTGGCAAAACGCTTTCTGGAAATCTTCAAAAAGTATGACGCAGTGGTCTGTCCCTCAGGCAGTTGTGTCTCGATGGTGACGCATCACTATGATGAATACTTCTCGTATAACCCCGAGTATGAAGAACTCAAAGCGAAAACATATGAGTTCTGCGATTACCTGACGAGCGTCCTGGGAATCAAATCTCTGCCGGGCAAGTTTCCTCACAAGGTTGGTCTGCATCAGAGTTGTCATGGACTGCGTGAACTGCGACTGGCCAGCTCCAGTGAAATCATGGGGCCTCCGTTCGGCAATGTTCGTGAGCTGCTGCAAAGCATTGAGGGGGTGGAACTGTCTGAGCTGCAGCGGCCCGATGAATGTTGTGGCTTTGGTGGAACATTCGCCGTCGCGGAAGAAGCGGTCTCCTGCATGATGGGTGAAGATCGCGTGCACGATCACGAAGAGTCTGGTACGGAAGTTCTGACAGCCCTGGATATGTCCTGCCTGATGCACCTGGATGGAATTATCCGCCGACAGAAGAAACCGATTCGAGTCATGCATATCTCTGAAATTTTAGTTGAGTGTTTGTAAGATGCCTTCACATCCAAAACTAGCTGCGGAATTCGTTAAGAATAAAGATCGTGCACACTGGCACGATCAGTCGCTGTGGTTCGTCCGTTCCAAACGAGACAAAGCAGCACAACAGATACCGGAATGGGAACTGCTCCGCGAACAGGCATCGAAAATCAAGATGTATACGGTTTCGCATCTGCCTGATCTGCTGGAAGAATTCGAGCGCAATGCCACCGCCCGCGGGATTCAGGTGCACTGGGCCCGCAATGCCACCGAACATAATGAGATCGTCCATGGTCTGTTGAAAAAGCATAATGTGACGCGCGTGGTGAAGAGTAAATCCATGCTCACGGAAGAGTGTCATCTCAATCCTTACCTGGAACGCCACGGAATTGAAATCATCGATACGGACCTGGGCGAGCGGATTGTGCAGATGCAGAACAAGCCCCCCAGTCACATCGTGATGCCCGCCATTCATATCAAAAAAGAAGAGATCGGCGAACTGTTTCACGAACAGCTGGGAACGGAAAAAGGAGCAACGGACCCGCAATATCTGGCGGAAGCAGCACGCCAGCATTTACGACAGAAATTCATTGAAGCAGAAGCCGGAATTACAGGAGTGAATTTCGCGATTGCCGAGACCGGGGGCTTTGTCGTCTGTACTAATGAAGGGAACGCCGACCTGGGAACATCGCTCAACAAACTGCACATTGCCTGTATGGGGATCGAGAAGCTGATTCCCCGCGCGGGAGATCTGAGCGTGTTCCTGCGACTGCTGGCCCGTTCGGCGACCGGGCAACCGATCACCACATATTCCTCTCACTTTCATGGACCGGCACCCGGGGCAGAAATGCATATCGTGCTGCTGGATAACGGGCGGAGCGAAATTGCCGGCAGCGATGAATTTCGTCGTTCGTTGAACTGCATTCGCTGTGCCGCCTGTATGAATACCTGCCCCGTGTATCGACGCAGTGGCGGTTACAGTTACAGCAACACGGTGCCCGGCCCCATCGGTTCCATTCTGGGACCGGCCAAAGATCCGAAAGCAAACTCCACCCTGCCCTTCGCCTGCAGTCTGTGTGGTTCCTGCAGCGATGTCTGCCCGGTAAAAATCGATCTGCATCATCAGCTGCTGACCTGGCGAAAAGAGATTCGCATCAAAGGCTTTTTACCGTTCTCAAAACGAGTCTCGATGAAGATGATGTCCTGGCTGATGCAGGCACCGTCCCTGTATCGATTCGTGGGGAAAATGGCCCGTTCGATTGTGCCTTATCTGCCTCGCTTCATGCTCTACAACCGCCTGAACGACTGGGGCAAACAGAGAGAACTTCCCATCATACCCAAGCAGAGTTTCCGCGAGTGGATGAAGCAGAACCATGACGACAAGTAAAAACGACATCCTGAATAAGCTGCACAGTCAATCGATTCCTCAAACCGAGTTACCCGACCTGCAGTCGATTGAACTCTCCTCGCAGTGGATCCGCTATGAAGACCCGGCAGAGCAGTTCGCTGAGACACTCTCTGGTGTAGGCGGGCTCTGTTTCCGCGTCAAAAATGTGGATGAAGTCAATCAGCGCCTGACGGAGATCGCCGCATACCAGGAAGCCTCAAAAATCTGTTCGCAGATCGAAGGCTGTGGACAGGCGAATGTCAGTATCCCCGAGATCACCGACCCGCATGACTTTGAAGACATCGATTTCGCAATTTTGCCGGGGAAGTTTGCCGTCGCGGAAAATGGCGCCGTCTGGATCGCCAATGACGGGGGACCGGCACGAACCCTTTATTTTCTGTCACAACATGTGGCGCTTGTGGTTCCCGCCAGTGAGATTGTCCATCACATGCATCAGGCTTACCAGAGGCTGGGATTTGCTGAAAACGGCTTTGGAACTTTTATGTCCGGGCCTTCCAAAACAGCGGATATTGAACAGTCCCTGGTGATTGGTGCGCACGGTGCCCGTTCGCTGACGGTCTTTCTGGTCGAAGACGCTTTTTGAATTCACTGATCCGCTGATCAGATTTTGTCAGATTTTCTGTAACTTTCCCGGGTTCAAACAGGTACACTAAGCAGTACCCAGACTGTATCTGATTAATCTGACTTAATTCTTCTATCCGTTTTTCCATACCGGAGGTCCTCCGTGGCGACGCTGATTTCCAAATCCTTTGTGCAACGTGTAACGCTGACGCTCTGTTTTCTCTCGCTCGGTTCTCTGGTGCTGGCTCAAACCGATACTGAACCACGGGCTGAGAAAGTCGACTGGAATAAGCCGATTGCTGTTGCGTCGATCGCCAGCATTGACCGGGTTCTGGATGACATCGATTATACCTTTGCCACAATCAACAAGCCCGAATATCCGGCAATGATCAAAGGGTTTCTGGCACAGTATCGCAACCTGGAAGGCCTGGATAAAACAAAGCCACTGGGAGCATTCGTATTTCTGAACGAAGGCATTTCACCGCAGCCTGTCGTCGTGGGGTTCATTCCGGTGAAAAGTCTGGACGAGCTGACACAGACTCTGGGCGAAGTCGGCTTCCTGCTGAATCCGGTTGAAGGCAAAGAAGATCGCTACACGCTGGCGTTACCAATGTTCACTCTGCATCTCAAGATGGCCCATGGTTACGCATTTCTGCACATCAAAAGCGAAGCACTGGAGAAAGACTTTTACAATCCCGATGAGTTCACCAGCGCCCTTGCCAAAGAGTACGACATTGCCGGGTCGCTGTTTCTGAGTAATGTCCCCCAGCCGATGCGGATGATGGCCGTTGATCTGGTCAGTGCCCGTGTGGATGAACAGCTGCCACAAAAGCCGGGCGAAGACGATTTAAAATACAAGGCTCGAAAAGAAACAAGCTTGATGATGCTGAAGCAGTTTGAACGCGTCGCCCAGGATGGCGAACAACTGACGATTGGTTATAACCTGTCGAAAGAGAACAAGAACATTCAAATTCACCTGGGAGTGAAAGCCCAGCCAGGTACACCACTGGGCAAAGAATTTGAACAGTTGTCGAAATCATCCAGTGAGTATTCTTATCTCGACGAAAATTCGTCAGACTACTTAGGCTATGCAATACTCCCGTTGCGAAAAGATATTGAACAAAAAGCACTGATTGAACTACTGGAAAAATCAAAATCTGATGTACCTCCTGTCCTGCTGGGTGATGAGGTGAATCCGGGCCCGGTAGCAAAAATGCTTAAATCTGCCAAAGCAACCATTGAAGCAGGAAAGATGGATGCTCAAATTCAGATGCTGCAAACCTCTAAAGGCAAGCCTGCACTCATCGCTTCAATGAAAATATCAGAAGGCGAAACATTTAAACAAGGGCAGCAGGAATTGTTTGACTTATTAGAGCCTAATGAACCAAGCCCTAAATTTGAATCAAATGTCGCTGAAATCGATGGGGTAACAATACACAGTGTCACGCCTTCATCTCCTGGGCAACAAGCAAAAGACCTGTTTGGCGATAACCCCATGGTTTATATCGGATCAAATTCCGAAGAATTATGGCTGACAATTGGAGAAACTGAGTCTTTAGAGCAATTAAAAAAGGCTATTTCGCTTAACAAGACTCAATCCAAACTGAGAAAGCCTGGTCATCTCTTTCTGGTATCGATCAAGTTTATTCCTCTTATCGCCATGATTGAGGAAAGTGCCAAAGACCCCGAATTTGTTGAATCTGCGAAAGTGGCCTTCGCTTCCGGTGGCGATCTGATGACCATTTATCCTAAAATCACGGCCGATCAAGCCAGCCTGAACCTGGAATTCGGTGAAGGATTCATCAGGCTGATTTCTTTAGCCATTGTCAACCGCAAGTAGCCTGATTTCAGATTCACCTCAACGATGAGGCTTCCTGATTCTGAAACAGGCCCTGGAATAATTCACCCGCTATGCCTGAACCAGAAACTGAAGTACTCCCCTATCTGACAGAAGGTTTACCGGGAACCGGCGGTGAATTAAAGCAGACGCCTGAAGACTTTATTGTGGAGGAGATTCCGGTTTACGCACCTTCGGGTGCAGGCGACCACCTGTTTCTCTGGGTGGAAAAACGGGACGTCTCGGCACAGTTTCTGGTGAAGGTTCTGTCAGAACAGTTGAACGTCGATTCTCGCGAAATTGGCGTAGCGGGTCTGAAAGATCGCTGTGCCATCACACGACAAATGGTCTCTGTTCCCGCCGAATGCGAACCACTGCTGGAAAGTTTTTCTTTTGAAGGAATTCAAATTCTGCAGGCGACCCGACACGAACGAAAACTGAAAACGGGGCATCTCAAAGGGAACCGTTTTACGCTCTTGTTGAAAGGGACTGTGGAGAATGCGTTCGTCAATGCGACTGCGATCCTGGAAAAAATCAAAGAGACCGGCTTTCCGAATTACTACGGTACACAGCGGATGGGCCGGGATAATGAAACGCTGCGGATGGGAATGAAGCTCCTGAAAAATGAGAAGGTTTCTCCCAAATACTTTCGGAACAAATCATTAAAGCGGCTGGCTTTGTCGGCGGCGCAGTCCAACCTGTTTAACCGGGTGCTGTCACAACGGGTCTCAAATCATAGTCTGCATACCGTTCAGATGGGCGATGTCATGCAGGTCACTGAATCAGGGGGTCTGTTTGTCGTTGAGGATGTCGCTGCGGAGCAACAGCGGTTTGATCAACGGGAGACCGTCATCACCGGGCCGATTTTCGGTCCCAAAATGAAACAACCCACCGACGATGTACTGGAAACGGAGACTGCCATCCTGCAGGAGTTCTCCCTGGAACCTGCCTGTTTTTCACGTTTCAAAAAACTGACTCCGGGTGCCCGCCGACCATTCCTGATCTGGCCTGAAGATCTTAAAATCAGTCAGACAGAGGACGGCATCCAGTTTGATTTTACTTTGCCTTCCGGCGTGTATGCGACTATGCTGCTCAGAGAATTTATGAAGAACGAGACGGCTGTCATGTCACCGGGCGACTCGTTATGAAAGGAAGCTGCTGTGAAAGTTCTGATTGATCAGGGACAGATAAATTCGCGCGTGATTGAGCTGGGACGGGAACTTGCCCAGGAATATCAGAATCGCCCCTTAACTATCATCGGCATTCTGGCAGGCAGCCTGGTGCTGCTGGCTGATCTGATCCGGGCGATTGATGTACCTCACCAGGTAGGCGTTCTGCAGGCCTCCAGTTATCGAGGGAAATCAACCACGCCAGGTGAACTGCATGTGAACCTGGATTATCTGCCCGACCTGTCAGACCGCGATGTTCTGCTGGTCGATGATATTTTTGATACCGGCAAAACCATGCAGACCGTGCTGGCACAGATTCAGGACCAGAATCCGCGGTCACTGAAGTCAGCCGTCCTGCTCTGGAAAGAAGAAGCAACGCAGGTTGAACTGGAACCCGACTACCACTGCTTTAAAATTCCCGATCATTTCGTGGTCGGCTATGGCCTGGACTTCAACAACGAATATCGGCATTTGCCTTTCATTGCATCACTGGAAGGCTCGGATCTTGCTTAACGTCAATTTGTAGAACGCACACAACCCGCGTGCGTTCTACAGAATTCACGAACGATTACACATCCAGGTTCTTCACGTCGAGTGCATGTTTCTCGATGAACTCACGACGTGGTTCCACGATATCTCCCATCAACACGCGGAAGATTTCGTCAGCAGCGGCGGCATCTTCCATCCCAACCTGTAACAGAACCCGTTTTTCAGGATCCATGCTGGTATCCCAGAGTTCTTCCGAGTTCATTTCGCCCAGACCTTTGAAGCGGGTCAGTTTGAGACCTTTTTCACCGATGTCTCGCAGTGATGGCAGAAGCTGTCTGAGATTACTCAGCTTGATGGCATGGCTACCGCTGTTGATGCAAAACGGATAGATCGGTTCGCCGTTACGGTTTCCGGGAGAATAGAAATCTTTCAGATGGATTCCGTAACCTTTGAGCTTCTGCAACAGATCGTTGATCGTGCGGATTTCATGCAGATCGGTCACCTGCAGGGCACCTGTTTCTGCGAATTCATCTTCGTCTTCTTCGCTGCTTTCCGCTGTTTCGGCCTGGCCGTTGTCATCGGCAATCTGCAGTTCATCGCCGCGTTTGGTTTCTTCTTCTTTCAGGAACTTTGCCATCTCTTCCTGTGATGTGAACCAGAACTGCTGTTTGCCCAGGAAGATTCGATATTGAGGTAACAGACCTTCTTCGGTCGCAAAATTTAAAGCGACAAATTTCAGGTCGATGCCGCGACGATCCAGTGTTCCCAGTGGTTCTTCGAGATCAGAAACCAGGTCCACCAGTTTTTCCAGCATTTCGCCTTCAAAGATCGTCCCGTCTTCATGCTGCAGATTGGAATCGGAGAGAGCCAGTTCAACCAGCTCGTTCATCATTTCATCCTGCGTCTGCACGTAGCGGATTTTTTTGCCCTGGGTCACACGATACAACGGTGGTTGTGCAACATAGACACAGCCATTGTTAACCAGTTCCCGCATGTGACGGAAGAAGAAAGTCAACAGCAGCGTACGAATGTGGCTGCCATCGACGTCAGCATCGGTCATCAGAATGATCTTGCCGTAGCGACGTTTAGTCACGTCGTCAAAGGCTGCTCCGGGAGGAACGCCTACCGCTTTAAAGATGTTGGAAATTTCCGCGTTATCCAGAACTTTGACCAGCTGTGCCTTTTCCACATTCAGGATCTTACCACGCAGTGGAAGAATCGCCTGGATATTAGAATCGCGTCCGGTGTCTGCCGAACCGCCGGCAGAATCCCCTTCGACCAGGTAGAGTTCGGTAATGTCGAGTTCGCGGCTGCGGCAGTCGCGCAGTTTCTCGGGCAGCCCCCCTGTCGTGAGGGCTCCTTTGCGGCGGACCATTTCGCGGGCCTTTTTGGCTGCTTCGCGGGCTTCCGCTGCTAGCAGACCTTTGAGTGAAATCTTCTTCGCGACACCCGGATTCTCTTCGAAGAACTTCGTCAGTTTTTCGTTGACGACGGTCTGAACTATGCCTTCGACTTCGCTGTTTCCGAGTTTGGTTTTGGTCTGACCTTCGAACTGTGGATCAGGCACACGGACCGTAATCACTGCGGTCAGGCCTTCACGGAAATCGTCGCCGCTGGGCGTGAAATCCTTGAAGAGGTTGGCTTTTTTGCCGTACGCATTGATCGTACGGGTTAACGCACCGCGGAAGCCTGAGAAATGGGTACCGCCTTCAATGTTGAAAATATTATTGGCAAAGCAGCGTACATTTTCGGTGGAACCATCGTTGTGCTGCACTGAAATATCGACCTGCACTCCTTCGAGTTCACCCTGGATGTGAATGATTTCTTCGTAGAGCACATTCTCAGTTCGGTTCAGGTGACGTACAAACTCCACGAGTCCTTCTTCGTAATGGAATTCATCCGACTGGCCGGAACGTTCATCAGAGATGCGAATCCGCACGCCGGCATTCAGGAACGCGAGCTCCTGGAGTCGCTTGGTCAGCGTGTCGTAGACAAATTTGGTATCCGGGAAGATGGTACCGTCTGGCTTGAAGGTGATTTTAGTCCCACTTTTGTCGGTCTTGCCGAGTTTCTTGAGTGGAGTCTTTAGAATGCCCTGGTGGAAATCCATCGTCCAGACGTGTCCTTCGCGACGGACTTCGGCTTCCAGCCATTCGCTCAACGCGTTGACTGCGGTAATCCCGACGCCGTGCAGACCACCGGTTCCGGTTTTGTAGCCCCCTTCCCGGTCGAATTTTCCACCCGCGTGGATCTCGGTCAAAACCACTTCCAGAGCGGGCCTGTTATTCATGTCGGGCATGACGCCTACGGGAATTCCGCGACCGTCATCGCTACAGGTCACGCTGCCATCCGCGTTAATTTTAACGTTGATAATCGAAGCATAATTGTTCACGCATTCGTCGATCGAGTTATCGACGACTTCGTAGACCAGATGGTGCAGACCCCGGAGCGTGGTATCCCCGATATACATGGCCGGTCGAGTACGAATCCCTTCGACACCTTCCAGGGCACGAATATTGGATTCATCGTATCCCGATTTTTTCAATTCTGTCTGACTCTCTTCTTGATCACTCACGCTTTATCACTCCCGTGAATTTGTTTTCTGCTTCGCTGCTGCGAAACGTTGTCTGATCTTAGACCAGTCTCAAACAGTAATTTCACATTCCATTTTTTAATCTGTTTGAGCTACTTGTTAGATTTGGATTTCAGGCGAAATCGAATATCGCGGACATCCTGTTTCCCGTACTCCTGCTGTAATTTTGTCAGTAATGATTTCTTATGAAATGAATTCAGCTCATTCAACAGAGCCGAGTTTTCAACGCCTACCTGCACGATTCTGTTTTTGATGCCCATCACGGTTGTCAGACCGGCAATTTTTTCGCCGGCCGCCTGTTTCCAGGCATTGGTCAGCCGTTGATCGCCCTGCACCCGCGAGAGCCCTTTTAAGGCAATCAGCTCAGAAAGTACCTGTGAGACAGGCACCGGAGTTGGCACGGCACGACTCTGTTTGAACTCGTACTTCTGAGACATGTATTACCGTGCTTGCGAGAGAGGCATGATGACGTATGTGTAGCCATCGTCTGTTTTCAGAACCGCGGCGCTGTCGGAATCGATCAGCTGCAGTCTGATGTGGGCGGCTGAATCGAGCGTCTTCAGGAAATCAGCCAGGTAACGAACGTCAAACGTAATCACAATGTCTTCCCCTTCGAAGGGAATGGGAATTTCCACCTTGGATTCCCCGACAGAAGCGGCGACACTTTTCAGCGTCAACAGACCACTGGAGAAGATGAAATCGACTCCCCGTGTTTCCACATCGGTCACAATCTGTGCCTGACGGACTGCTCCAAAGAAAGTACCGACTTCCAGGTCGATGCTATGTGTCGGCTCGGGGGGAATCACATCGCGATATTTCGGGAAGCGACCTTCGACGAGACGACCAAAAATGGTAGAACGCCCGCTTTTGACGATCACATCGTTGGCTCGAATTGCGATCTGAATGTTTCCTTCATCGCCGGTCAGGCTCTTTTCGATCAGCGACATCGCTTTCGCAGGAATCACAGGGCGATTGTTTTCATACGCTTCGGATCCCTGGTAACTGCACGCCGATTCGACCATTGCCAGTCTGCGGCCATCGGTGGCGGCCAGGGTTAATTTATCACCTTCGACATCAAACAGAACACCGCCGAGTGCATACCGCGTGCTTTCCGGATCGGTGGCAAACACGGTGCGGCGAATCATTTCACGAAATGACTGCATCGGGATTTCGAAGAAGTTGGATTCGTTGAAGGTTTCGACAGCGGGGAATTCGGAAGGATCATGAACCGACAGACGGAATTCACTTTTGCCGGCCTGGATCAGAATGTAATCCTGCTCGGACTCTTCGTCTTTCTTGAGTTCAATTTCTACGGAATCAGTATGGGCTTCCCGCAGGATGGATACCAGTTCATGGACGGAGAGCAGAATCTGCCCGGGGATCGCGACTTCGACTTCTTCGAAATCAAAGCGAATACTGACTTCCAGATCCGTCCCGCTCAAGGTTGCTTTACCATCTGCTGCTTCCAGTTTGGCACACTTCAGAACCTCTTTCGGTGTGCGGGAACTGATAACGCTTCCAATAATCTGGAAGCCGGATAACAGGGTAGATCGAGAACAACTGAGCTTCATGTTTGAATCAACTTTTGTAAAAATGCGTGGAATTTGACGGCAGCCGCGGACATCGACGGGAACACTTTCTGGCTGCCTGAAATCTGTTCTTAAATGCTGATCTTATTTTATGTGATTTTCATGGGTTTCACAATCAATCTGAGGTCCCGAATCTCCACAACAACCTTGTTTTTCAAGGGAGTTTTCTTCTAAAAGATTTAAATTTAGAAGTAGTAGTATCAGAGGCGGGCAAAAATTGTGGATAATCCCAGGTTTATAGACGTAAGTATATGAAATAAAATGATTTAAATAAGGTTTGGCGACATGGATTTCTGTCGAAAACCTGTTGGTGGGATCTTGATGGGATGCAGACTGGCGGATCAGAAAGAGGAGGACTTTTGGAAGTCGCGATCAGCGCTGTTCAGAAACGAAAAACAACTCGACTTTTTGTCACAAACTATCAACAGTTTGTCGACAAAAATGGGCATCAGAAACCGTAAGGTCGAGCCTGGAAAAAGTTCTCTGATCCGATTTCTCTGTTTGAATTATCTGTCTGCTATAAAGGATATACCCCAAGTTGTTGCTTGATGCGAGAAATCTGCTGACGTAATCCGGGTGATTTTTCGAGATCGTTCTGAATTTGACGACAGGCATGAATAACCGTGCTGTGGTTCTTGCGATTAAAATAATTCGCGATATTTGCTAAAGATTCGCCGGTCAATTCCCGGGAGAGGAACATGGCACATTGCCGCGGCAGAACGATCTGCTGAGACCGGTTGGCAGAGCGGATCTGAGCCAAACTGGTTTTGAACTCTCGACAGACAATTTTGGTTATTTTGGCAGTACTGGTTCGAGGCGGAGTCAGATTCCCGTCCAGAAATTCCTGCACAAAACGACCATCGATCCGTTTCTGCTGAATGCGGCTGACCGTCTGCAGCTGATTGAGGAGCGCGGACAGCTCGCGTGGTGAGCACTCTTTCTGTTGTGCGATCAGAGTCAGTTCTTTTTCTTTGATGGGAATCTGTTCGAAATCGGCAAAGAATTTCAACAGCTCCAGCCTGCTCTGGTATTTCAAAGGAGCAATTCCCGCACAGACACCCCCATGAAATCGATTGATCAGCTTTTTCTGAAAATGGATCAGTTCACCGGGAGGCCTGGTCGACGTGATAATGGCGGTTCCACCCTGTTTCAGAATCGCATCTAGCGTCGAGAGCAGTTCCAGCTGTGTATGCATTCGGCTTTCCAGGCTGTGAATATCCTCCAGGACCAGCAGTTTCAGTTCGCGCAGTTTCTCCTGAAACGCGGCAATTTTCTTGTTTTTTGAAGCAACAGCATATTTGGCAGCAAATTCACTGGCTGTCATGCTGTTCCAGTCGGCGTCCGGATGGAGGGCAACAAAATCGGGTAACAGCGAGTTGATCAGAGCTGATTTTCCGCAACCCGAGGGCCCGTAAATATAGACCAACTGAGGATCAGGTACGTCTGCAGACTGCAATAACTGCGAAACAGCCGTAAACGCATATTGATATTCTTTGAATATCTTAAAGGGTCGTACGGTCGCAGATTGCCGGGATTTTGACATCATCTGGAGACTTCTTTATCAGAAATATCCTGCTCAGAGCCTTACAGCTTGAACATACGCGTCTGACTTTGAGAGCTGATAATGGCTGAATCGGATTCGCTGATGAAATCGACCGAGACACCCAGGTTACTGCAAATCAGTTCCATCACGCTTTGCATTTCCAGCACGTCCAGTGCTTTGGGAACCGCGATTTTGATCATCATTTCAAATGTTTGACCGTCTTCTGAACTCGTCGCTGAAAGGTCCAGAATATCCACTCCATCCTGGCCAAGTTGCGAGGAGATTTTTCTAAGGATCCCCGCATGGTTTTCACCAGAAATGGCAATCAGGTATTTTACACTTTCTCCCGGCGACATAATGGAGGGCACTTCGACTTCCGGATCTTTCACAGAAACATCAACATTGAAGGCGTTGCAGATACCTTCGATATGTTCCTGGATCAGTGTCGGATCGCGTTGTTCGGGAAAGTCAGCGGCGATCACAATCGAGAAAAAATTCTGGATTACAGCAATACTGGCTTCATGCAGATTGGCACCCAGCTCGTCCATGGCTGTGGTCACAGCAGCCATAATACCAACTCGGTTGGCGGACAGCAGAGAGATTATATAACGTTTCATACCAGACTCCGGTTCTGCAGAGACAGATAGACTGATCCCGATGCAAGTCATTCCTGAATGGGGAGTAGAAAATTGTATTGTAGCGAATTCGACAGAAAAATTGCGATTAGGATTCGAAAATATTAGATCTGATTACGGAAAAGCCCCGTTTCAGTGGGGAGGGAATCTGCCTATCTTTTCCGGTAAAATTGCTGTAAGTTGTTAAATACCATAGCGCCCGATCATCTGGTCGGTTGTACCGCTCAGTCGATAAATCAATTAAATGGAAATGGTTCATGGTACGGCTCGTTTCGCTTTGCGTCATCCTTTGCCTGATACTCGCTCTGGGGATCATGTTCTTCAAAGTGATCATGCCATTCATCCTGCCTTTATTCCTGGCAGCTGTTGTCGCGATGATCAGCCAGCCTCTGCTGAATTACTTTATCCGACGTACCAAGGGGCATGTCAGATTTGCCGCCGGTCTGACGACGACAATCATCGTCTCTGCCATTCTGGTTCCCCTGTGTGTGGGCATCTTTCTGGGATCGCTGCAGCTGTTTACGACGATCGTTGACACTCTGGACGAGGCGAACTGGAATAAAACGGTCAAAACGATTCGCGAAAAAGTCGAAATCAGCAATGATAAATTTCAGCAGTTTGTGAACTGGTCGCACGAATATCTGGAATACGATATGGACTCGCTGGTCACTACGGGCAAGTCGGGTGAGCCTAAGATCTCAGAAGATTTTCTCCGTAAAAATCTGCAGGCAACACTGGTTCCCATTGCCAAGCGTTCCCTGGGAGTCGCTGCTTCCACGGTCGGTCTTCTGGGGACATTGTTCTCGGCGGTGATCGCCTGGATCATGTTTATTATCGCCCTCTACTATTTTCTGGCGGATGGCTACCTGTTGATTGAGTCAACCCAGTCGCTGATTCCCGTGCACGTGGATTATCAGAGGCGGCTGATCGATCAGTTTCAAAAGGTGGTTCGCGCGGTGGTGATTGCCACATTTCTGGCAGCCATCGGACAGGGGCTGACTACAGCGATTGCCTTATCAATTGTGGGATTTGATCACTTTGTCATCTTTCTGATCCTGGCAACTATCACTTCCATGGTGCCTTTACTCGGTTCCTGGCTCATCTGGATGCCTTGCGCCATTTGGCTGATGTACCAGGGACACTGGGGCTCTGCCATCTTTCTGATCCTGATTGGAACCCTTGTTGTAGGCACGATGGATAATATTATTCGGACTTATGTGCTGCAGAGCGACGCGAAGCTGCATCCGCTGCTGGCCTTCGTCAGTGTGCTGGGGGGACTGCAGGTAATGGGGCTCTGGGGCGTGTTCATTGGGCCGATTGTCGCCTCCTGTCTGCATGCTCTGATCCAGATCTTTAATACGGAACTGAAAGCCTTTTCCCAGGAGAAGTTTCAGTCGCAGGGTCTGCTGGAAACCATGGCAGAGGTCCAGTCAACGGCAGCTACAGAAGAAAAACCAGCTGAGTCACCCGGAAGTGAATCACCTGCAGAAGCTTCAAAAGAGGCTGAGAAAGCGGAAAGCAAACCCGCTTCAGAACCAGCAAAAACGCCTCCCAAGCAGAAAAAGAAACGCCGCCGCTAGATGGATCGACGGCTCTTTATTCTGTTGTTAACGAATCAGTGACTGGTGCTCAAAGTGAAGATCGGCAACAGCATTGAGAGTGCAATAAAGCCGATAATCGAACCCATGCAGACCACCATGATCGGTTCGATCAGAGTGGTGGCAGATTTGATCGCGATTTTAACTTCACGGTCAAAGTAGTCACTGAGTTTATTCAGCACCATTCCCAGGCGACCCGTCGATTCACCCGAAGCAATCATCTGCTGCATGGTGGGAGGGAACAGCGTTTTTCCTTCCATTGCTTCATGAATCTGTTTACCAGTTGTCACCAGTTCGCTGATATCCAGCCAGCTCTGTCTGAAGTGCACATTATCGGTCACGCCGGAACTGAGTTCGAGAGCTTCCAGCATGGGAACCCCGGCATTGACTGTGGTTGCCAGTGTACGAATACTGCGACTGATGGCCAGTTTCTTGAGCATGGAACCAAAGACAGGCATGCGGATCAGCACCCAGTCAAAAGTAGATTTTCCCCAGGCCTGTTTCTTCACATAACAGAACGCACCAACCATTACAGCCAGAAACAGTAAAATTAAATACCAGTACGAAGTCATGGCGGTTGAGACCATTATCATGGCTTTGGTGGGAGCCGGAATGGCAGCGCCCCGAGAGGCGAACATCGGCATCAGTTTGGGAAAAACATACGTCAGCAGGAAAATACAGATACCAACACACATCACCAGCATGATGGCGGGATACATCAGAGCGCCTTTGACCTGCTGAATGGTTTCCTGTTCTTCTTCTGCCTGCGCAGCGATCCGGTTCAGCATTTGTGGCATGGTTCCACTGGCTTCACTGGCTTTAATCAGGTTGACATAGGTGCGATCAAACTGCCTGGGAAAATCTGCCAGGGCAGCCGAAAAGTCACTTCCGGATTCGACACTCTTTTGAATATGAGCCAGAATCTCGGCCAGAACCGGATTTTCAATCTGTTTCGAAATACCTTCCAGGGCAGTCGCGACCGGCACACCGGCGTCGACCATAATCGCCATCTGGTTGGTGAAATAAATGAGTTCTTTGCGGGGGACCCGTTTTTTGCGCGCAATGCTGATTGTGTCTGTGGAACTGGCATCAGATTCATCCAGCGCCAGCAGGTACAATCCTTCCTGCCGCAGTTTTGCGACGGCTTCTTCCCGGGAATCAGCGACCAGTTCACCGGTCTGATTCTGGCCACTTGTATTACGTGCTGTATAGGTAAACTGCATGGGAGTGCTTTCTGATTACGCGAGTAATCCCTGAGAATATTCTTTCGGTGCCTCTCCTTTTAACTCCTGCAGATGCTCATCAATGATGTCCGGATCGACTTTGCCATTCAATAATTGTTCTTTCAATGCCTGCTCCATCGTCTGCATGCCCATCCGCCGGCTTGTCGAGATAATCCCGGGGATCAGATGCGAAGTTGATTCTCGAATGCTGGTCTGAATGGCCCGGTTCATCAGCATGATTTCGAGAGCGGCGACGCGTCCTTTTCCTTCAATCGCTGGTAACAGTTTTTGTGTGATGACACCACGCAGGGTTTCGGCCAGGTGGCTGCGGACCTGAGACTGTTCTTCCGGCGGAAACACTTCCACAAGTCGATCTACAACCCCGGCTGCGGTGGAAACGTGCAGCGAGGCCAGAACCAGATGCCCTGTTTCTGCTGCCTGCAATGCGACACGGATGGTATCCAGGTCCCGCAACTCGCCGATGAGAATGACGTCAGGATCCTGTCGGAGAACATGTTTCAATCCGGAAGCAAAACCCGGACAGTCCTCGCCGATTTCCCGCTGCTCGATCAGGGATCTACCATGCTGAAACTGGTATTCAATCGGGTCTTCGAGCGTAATAATGTGCTTGGCATCCCGCTGATTAATGGCTTCAACCATGGCAGCAAGTGTCGTTGATTTACCGGAACCGGTCTGCCCGGTCACCAGGATCAGGCCGGTTTTCAGTCGCGTCAGTTCTTCGACTACCGGGGGTAAATCCAGGCTGCTTAATGAAGAGACTTCATTTGAGAAACGTCGGATGGCAGCAGCATAAGTACCACGCTGAACATGGATGTTAAAACGAAAACGTCCGAGCCTCGGCATGGTGATCGCGAAATCGACATCCTTCTGTCTCTCGAGTATTTCTTTCTGCTGTGGATTGAGGACCTGGTCACACAGGTCGCTGATTGTCGCCGGGTCGAGCGGTTCGAGAGCGGTTCTTTTCAGTTCCCCATCAATGCGAAACATGGGCGCAGCATCGATGGCGAGCAGAATATCAGACGCATTACTGTCAACGGCAGCATGTAACAGGTCATTCATTTCCATAGTGGAATCGCTTTCTCGAAATTCGATATATTCACACCGCAATTAAAAACGGTGATTAATGTTTGAGTGCGGACTTTCGCGGAATCCAGCCTTCATCACTGACTTTGAGGGCTTCCTCGATTGTGGTCAGTCCTTCTTTTGCTTTTCGCAGTGCATCATAGCGGAGCGGAATCATTCCATTGTTCTGTGCATACTCTTTGACCGATGCCACTGTGGGGTTTGTCGTAATGATTTCCCGCAGTGGGTCATCAATCGTCAGAATTTCATGTACGCCGATTCGGCCGGAAAAGCCGGTATTGCGACATCGTTTACAGCCTTTACCGCGATAAAACTCTCCGACGTCCAGTCCGACTCGTTCCACAGCCAGTTGCATTGCTTTGGGCAATTCATAGGGTGTTTTGCATTTCGGGCATAATTTGCGACACAGTCGCTGGGCCAGCGCCATGTTCAAGGCGGCTCCGATGAGGTAATCATCGACACCCATATTGATCAGTCGTGTGACAGCGGAAATGGCGTCATTCGTATGCAGCGTACTGAAGACCAGGTGACCTGTCAGAGCTGCCTGAATGGCAATTTTACCGGTTTCCTGATCGCGAATTTCGCCGACCATGATGACGTCGGGGTCCTGTCGCAGCAGACTTCTCAGAATGGCAGCAAATGACAGCCCGATTTTTTCATTCACCTGAAACTGGTTGATCATCGGCAGCTGGTACTCGATCGGATCTTCAACCGTACACACGTTTTTTTCAATCGAACTGACAGCATTCAACGCTGCGTAGAGCGTAGTACTCTTACCACTACCCGTGGGTCCGGTTACCAGAATAATTCCGTTAGGCTTTTCAAGCTGTTCGGTAAACTGTTCCTGAACCTCAGAACTGAAACCGAGCTGTTCCAGCGAAATATTAACGCTGCGGTTATCCAGAATTCGGATCACCACTTTTTCGCCGGTCGGCATCGGCAGCGTACTGACACGCAGGTCAATCGGTCGGCCTTCCATCAGCACGTGGATTCGACCATCCTGAGGAAGTCGACGTTCACTGATATCGAGGCTGGCCATAATTTTGATACGGGAAGAGACCGCGGGAGCTAAATGCACCGGCGGTTCCAGTGCCTGCTGCAGGACGCCATCCACACGGTAACGGACCCGCAACTGCTGTTCGGTTGGTTCAATGTGAATATCGCTGGCGCCTTCGCGAACGGCGTTGTAGATAATGTAGTTCACAAGTTTGATGATCGGGCTCTGGCCGGCAAACTCGGCATCAAAGCCGATGTCGTCGATCGACTCTTCAATCAGTTCGACATTCGTGCCGTTCGCATCGTCGATGATATCGTCGATCACGAAGACATTGGTATTCGGCATATAGGTTTGCACCATTCGCCGAATCTCACGGGCACTTGCCGCAACGATTTGAATTTCCGTTTTGGTCAGGTCTCTGAGCTGGTCCACCAGGAAGACGTTCGTCGGTTCTGCGACGGCAACGGTCAGAACATTTCGTACTTTAAATAGCGGAAGAACCGTATGTTTTTCAACGAAATCGCGCGGCAGCACATCAAAGATTTTCGAATCGAACATGCGGCTGTCGAGCTGCACGTAGGGAATTCGATACTCCAGCGCCAGACATTCCAGCACCTGCTCTTCGGTACAATATTCATTATTGACCAGCAGTTCGCCCAGCAGCTGACTGCCATCCCCCTGAGACTGCTCTTCCAGCGCGGACTCTAACTGTTCCAGAGTGATATACTCTTTGTAAACGAGCAGATCACCGAGTCGCATTTTCGGTTGCAGCAGTGAGTTGTTATTCATAATTGACGAATCGATTTATTATTGAAAACTGGAGACGGCATCGATTACGGAATCGAACAGATCGATTCTCTGATCAATGCGAGTGATCTCCAGAATTTTTTTACCTGGATCTTCCAGGCCACTGATTTTAAGATTTCCGCCTTGTTCGCGGGTCAGGTCCTGAATATCCAGCAGCGCTTCCAGACCTGCACTATCCAGGCTTTCGCTGCGGTCCATCTGCAGTACGATCTGGTAGTGTTGTTCATTAATGGCGGCTGTCAGGGCGTTGACGAATTCGGTGGATGTGTCATCCGTCAATTCGTCCGGCGTATGAGCCACCATGACATTTCCAAAAATTTCGGTTGTGATCTGCATGACTTAATATCTAAATACTGGGTTTTCTGGTGGACTTGGGATCGAGCCCGATCACCTGATTTCGACCACATTCTTTGGCTTTGTATAAATTTGCATCGGCAATCCGGACCAGTTCGTTTGTCGTTGTCGCCGGGTGTTTAAACTCGGTAACACCGAAACTGGCTGTGACCTGTAACTGCTGACCTTCAAACAGAATCGGGCAGTTTTCCAGCGTTTCACGCAGATCTTCGGCAATCTGCATGGCCTGTGAATATTCATGATCCAGCAGCACACCGATAAACTCTTCACCGCCGTAACGTGCGACAATCGCTTTTTCGGGCATGACGGTTTTCCAGATCCGTGCTACTTCTTTCAATACGAAGTCGCCGGCCTGATGACCGTAGGTGTCGTTAAACGATTTAAAGTGGTCAATATCGCTCATGATGATACTGAGATGAGTTGAATGGGCGTCTGCCTGTTTGACCAGATCGTGAAGTTTTTCCTGGAAGGTGGCGTGGTTGAACAAACCGGTCAGACCATCGCGGCTGGCCATTTCTTCAATCCGTTTAAACAACTGGGAATTTTTGATACCCAGAGCATAGATATTGGAAAGAATATACAGCAGCCGACCGATGGTAGGCGATTCCACATCGACTTTATCAATCACCAGCAGACCAATCAGGTCAGAACCGACGGTCAGAGGAGCGATGGCATCGGGCATGTGCGGATCATCGTCCAGAATCCGTTTGAGCCGGTAGTCCTGTTCTGCATCGTTCCGCATGACAATCTGGCGATGTTCAATCACCCAGGCAGCCACACCGGTGTGCGGGGTCGGTCGATAATTCAACTGGTCCCGTGCACGGGCAGGCAGCGCATTTTTCAGAGAACGCGATTTACTGTCCCACAGATAGACCTGGCAGTATTCACACTGCAGAGAGGCCTTTGCGGTACTGATGACCGTAGGAATCAGCGATTCATTTGATTGATTGGTAGAGATACGGCGACCAATGTCCTGAAGCGTCAACAGCAGCAGCGGATAATTAACGCCGACTTCTCCAGCAGAAGTGTCTTTGGTTTCAGCAGTTTGCCTGGGTTTTGTTTCATCTGTGTCTTCTGACTTCTGTCGATTCGCAAACGACTCTTTCTGAGATTCGTACAATTGACGCACCAGTTCATCGTTCTGATGATGGATATGTGAGAGTTTTCTCTTCAATTTGCCAATATACAGATCGATCAGTAATACCAGGCCAATCAGAACGGCTGCACTCAACATGCTGAGTGTATAGTTGTGATTCCCGTTAACGGAGTCTGTGCGGAAGTAAGTTTCCGCGAAACAGGAACCGACGGAGATGGCCGTGATCGTCCAGTAACAGACGCGTGGAGACGAGACAGCAGCAAGAACCGTAGGCGGTGCGAGCAGCAGCAATGGTGCTACACCGAGCGGCCAGTTCATATACGAGCCCAGGAAAACGGCAAGCGGACAGAGACAGACTACCAGCAGCGAGTAAGACCAGAACTGGATGGCAGTATAATAGTTTCGCATGGATAAGAGTTTCGGAAAATTTGTTTGTTGAGCGACTTAACCAATTACATCGTTGGTCAGATTGAGCGATTCCTGAACCTGAGTCAGCAGCTTTTTAGGGCTGAATGGTTTGACCATCACATTGGTAATTTTCAGTTTTTGCATATATTCATCATGATCGAATTCGAAGCCTTTTCCGGTTAATAACGTAATCGGTATCGATCTGGTTGTTTCTAATTCTCGAATTTTCTCACAAAGTTCCAGACCGTTCATGCGGGGCATCTGCAGGTCTGTGATAATCATATGAGGTGCCTGTTCCCGGGCTTTTTCCCAGCATTCAAAACCATCGGGAAAACACTCCACCTCAAAGCCGGCTTTTCGCAGCTTCATGCTGATGGCGCGAACGATATGCGAATCGTCATCACAAATATAAATCAGGTGATTCAATTTCTCACTCCTTTTTTCACTACATCTTACGTTGGGGGTTGTGAATCGTGTGTTCTATTCAGGCGTTTGCTGGCGGGGCCAGTTGTTTTTTGCGTTTCTGTTCTTTGTGACCCAGTGGGATTGTAACGGTGAAACAGGTCCCTTCATCGACTTTGGATTGTACTGAAATCGAACCGTTGTGTACGTTGGTAACGATAAAATGGACCAAAGCCAGTCCCAGGCCGGTACCGGCAGCGGAACGGTTATTTTCCGGAACACGGTAGAAACGATCAAAAATGTGAGGCAACGAATTCTCCGGAATTCCCATCCCGGTATCGCGGACTTCAATGACGGCAAACGTATCTTCCATGCGGCTCCGCAGTCGGACTTCTCTACCGTTTGGTGTGTACTTAACCGCATTCGACAACAGGTTAATGATCGCCTGACCCAGCATGTCTTTGTCGGCAAACACTGGCAGGTACATGTCACTTAATTCTGCGGTAAACGTAATGTCTTTTTCAGTGGCGGTAGGTGAAATCACATCCGCGGCTGTTTTGAGAATGTCATTCAGTTCATGATCGTGTCGTTTAATTTCCACTACGCCACTCTCGATGCGTGCCAGATTCAGCATGCTGTTGACCAGGCGGGTCAATCGATCGATCTGGTCATTGATAAATCCATACAGTTCTTCTGCTTCATCGGGTTCACAATCACCGTCGAGCAGCATTTCAATGTAGGCTTTGATTCCCGACATCGGGGTTTTCAGTTCATGTGCCACCGAGGAGACGAATTCGGCGTGTTGTGTTTTCTCATCTGCTTCTTCGCCGATATTTTCTACAACGACCACGGTTCCCAATGCGACGTGATTCTCATCACTGAGATGCGTCGCAATGGCGCGATACTGGTTTGTGACGCCGTTACAGGTGAATTCAAATTCGGTGCGTCTGGTCGGCGTTGCTTCTTTTCGTTCAATGGTTTTTGCCAGCAGGTTTGCCAGTTCCGGAATGACCGTTCTTTCAACAGCAGGTTTTCCCAATGAGAGACTGGATTCGCTGGTGGTATGATCCTGATCACTGCCTGAGATCAGAAACGAATTCGCAACCCGGTTGGTAAACTCCAGTTCCTGCTTCGCACCGAAGATCAGGATCCCGGTCTCAAGATTGTCGAGGACGGATTCGACCAGTGCTTCTTTTTTCAGCAGGGAATTGACCCTGGCTTTCAGCATGGTTTTGACCTGGTTCGTGGTGGAGAGCTCCGTGTCGGATTCTTCCATTTTATGAATCGCTTCTGCAAAAACAGATCCATAGAAGTTCTTACGCTGAATATCGGGGCGTACCAGTTCGGGATTTCTCATGCAGGCCGTGATCTGTTGCTGATCGTTTTTGATGCTTTTCATCAACCAGGCCCAGCCTGCCAGTGATGCCGTTAACGCAATGATCAGCGCATAACCCGGGCTTACCAATTGGCTCATGACCAGCAGGTTGTCCACACAACTCACTGTCAGCAGGAGCAGTATCAGAAACCAGTATTTGCCAGAAAAATTCATAGCCAGTTCTTTCTCAGTTGAAATAAATCCACTGAAAAACCTTATTCACATTAAACGTTCCGAGACGAGTCGTTCTTCACAGATTGCAACAGGGCCGTAAGGAAGATAACTCACTTTTTAAATCTAGGTTACAAACTGTCGATTGTCCAATTTCGGAACAGAGAATGTGATTGGCGCATAGCTATGTGTAAATGCGGTCACATAGAGAGGTTACCGGGCAGTGGGCTGTTCTGCCGGAATTAATGCAGCGACTTCGAGCAGGGTCTCATCGGTCGGCCATTTTTTGCGGGCTGTAGCGATTATGCTTTTTGCGCTGGTGCTCTGACCCCGGTTTATTGCGCATAACCCGCGTAATATTTCTACATGGAGTAACTGGCGCTGATACTTCACAGAAATATCATCAAACACGGATTGTGCTTTTTCCAGATTCCCAATCTGTAAAGCGGCATCACCAAAGGCAATCATTTCCGCCAGCGACAGTGATTCCGGATCGTTTTTCTGACAGGTAGAAAACTCTTCGAATGCCGCCGTGAAATTACCGGAATAATACAGGCAGCGTGCCCTCTGTTTCCGCCAGACATGGTTTTCGGGCAAATGATTGACCACCATTGCATAATAGACGCTGGCCTGGCTCCATTGCTGGTTGGCTTCACAGATCCGACCCAGGGCAATCGGTAAGCGTCGGCTTCCCGGAGTGGTGTGCAGCGCTTTCAGCAGGACTTTATGAGCTTCATCGGTTCTGCCTGCCTGTTCATAAAAGGAGGCCAGCTTGAGGGCATAATTTTCATCATGCGGTTTTAACTCGATGGCGCGCTTCAGACAGGCGATTCCTTCCTGGGTCTGTCCTGCCTGAAAAAACAGGGTTCCGATGGCACTCTGCTTTTCGGAATCATGTGGACTGGCAGCCCGGATGGCACGCAGCGATTGCAGAAACTGATTGCGGTCTCCCATGTCATAAGAGAGCTGTGCCTCGATTTCAAAAGTACCAATATGGCCGGGATCGATTTCACGTGCCGAAGCCAGCAGCGTTTTGGCGCGATTTAATTCACCATTCGAATAATGTTCGAGTGCCTGCTGAACGAGTTTGTTTGCCTGCTGATGGTAAGGGGAAGCAGATGCTCTATGCGCAGGTTCCCCGGCATCTGGTTCTGCAGATTTCTGAATCGAAGCAGCTTCAGGCAGAAAAGCCAGACTGGTGACGGGCACGGTAGAACAGCCACTACAGACCAGAACAGCAGCACAGAACATCATGCCGACATAACGAAAAGTTCTGTGGGAAACACGCCGCATGCTCAAGGTGCTCCTTCCAGAGTCGGAGCATGAACTTCCGGACCAGACACGGGGGGTAAGCCGATCATTCCCCGGTTTCGATTGATCAATGCCTGTTCGATGTAGTTTTTCAACTGAATCGCTTCGATATTGTTTTTGTCCAGGCGAGTGGCAATTTTGATCTGTTCTTTGGCTTTGGGCAGATTGCCGATTCGCAGGTATTTCTTCGCTCTTTCAATATGTGATTGTACGATACGGACCTGATTGATCGGCAGGAAGCTTTTCTTGAAGTTATCGAGGCGTTCTGCCCCTTCGTATTTCAGCGTTTCGCCTTCCACCAGCGCGGCTTCTGCCCGCACGATGCGTGGCGTGATCAGTACGATCAATTCTGTTCGGTTCGTGATTTCGCGCTGCTGACGGAAAGCATTGCCAATCACGGGAATCGCTCCCAGTAAGGGAACCTGATTCCGGGTATCAGAAGTTCGTTCTTCGATTAGTCCACCGATGACAACGGTATGGCCGTCTCGGACCATGACGTTGGTGGTAACCTCGGTCGTTCGCAGGTCGGGGAGATTGGTGCTCGGGTTGATGGTGGCAGAGCTGCGTTCGGGATGCACTTCCATGCGGATCTGACCATCGGGTGTGATGAAGGGCCGCAGGTTCAATACAATCCCCGAGTCCAGAAAGTTTACGTTCTGAATGGAAGTGTTACCATTCTGGGTCACGGTCGAATAACTGGTACGGTCACCGATAATCAACTCGGCTTTCTGTTTGTTTAACGCCCGTAATTGTGGTGAAGCAATCAGGTTGGTTTCGGTCACATCTTCCAGGGCTTCAATAAAACCGCTGATATCTCCATGCAGGAACCCATATTTCAGACCTGCGACATCTGCGACAAACTGCCCTGCAGGCGGCACAATGGAACTGGAACCAGAACCCGGGAAACCGCTGGAACTATTGAGCGTATTTCCGTTGCCGTCGACGACCAGGTTTTTGTTATTTCCACCCAGCATCGCAAAATTGACGCCGAACTTCATATCGTCGTTCAGAGAGACACTGAGAATCATCGCTTCGATCACGACCTGCATCGGTGGGACATCCATCTTTTCCAGCAGGCGATCGACCTCTTCCAGAATTTCCGGATAATCGCGGACGAGAATCGAATCTGTCTGGGCAAAAGAGTCTCCGCCAGCACTGGTGGGATCCGGTGCAATGCCAACTTCACTGGGTGTTGTCAGCGAAACGATGCCGATATTTTCGGTCAGAATCGGAGTGATCAGGTTCTGTAGCTCTTTGGCACTGATGTAAAACGGGCTATAGAGTTTGGTAACAACTTTGCGGCTGGATTTCTTTTTCTGTTCCAGTTGTGCCTGCGTCATCACATAGATGAATTCTCCCTCTTTTTCAGAGGTCAGATCGCGAGAGCGCAGAATGGCATCCAGAGCCTGAGCAGGGGTGACGTTTTTCAGATTTGCGGTGATCGTACCGGTAACGCCCTGCCCGGTCAGAATATTCATTCCGGAAAGTTCACCCAGCATATCCAGGACCTGCATGATTTCCGCATCCTGAATCTGGAGCGAAAAGGTTTCGCTGGAATCCTTGTTCGGACTGATTTTGAGCAGTGGTTTCTTCTTCGTTGTTTCAGATGCTTCGGTCGCTGGTGCTTCTGTGACGGGCGGCTCCGTTTTCTTTTCTGTCGCTGCGGGAGCTGCCGGGTCTTTGCTCTGCATGCCGTCCAGTTTCCGTTCCAGATCGCGCAGCTGATTCATCTGTTGCATCTGCTGTAGGAGTTGGGTCGCCTGTTCCAGACGGTTGGTATTTTGAGCGAGTTCCATGTTGGACTGCTGTTGTGCCTGCAGCTGCAGATTGGTCAACCGGTCGACCTGCTTGGTCAGGCTGGCCAGCCGGAGTTCCATTTTCGATTTTTCTGATTCCTCGTCAGCCGGATTCTGATCATTGGCGACATTGAATTTGATGGATCGCGCATAGGGACTGTTGTCCGGGATCGTCGAAATCTCAATTCCGGGTTCGACCAGCAGCCGGGAGCGGGGTGTCTGTTTGCTGACGGAAACCATTTTGGATTCTGTTTTCGCCGGTAGAACAGCGGGTTCTACCTGAGACTGTGGTTCTGCGGGTTGAGTGAAGCTCTGCTCAGTTCTAACAGGCGCATGAGAGACTTGCGCATGAGTGACCTGCGTTTCAACAGTTTCAGGCTGGATAGAAACAGGAGCCGGTTGTGCTGCTGTGGGTCTGATCTCAGCGGCAGGCAGTTGTGACTTCACTGAGTGTTGAGGCGAAATAAACAGAGACTGCGGCGTTTTGACGTCTGTCATCGCAGCAATCAGCAGCAGAGACAGTCCTGTGAGAGTTGCCCAGAAAGCCGGTAAAAAAAATTGTCTGTTCATGTTTCGACCATCATCCGTGATCGTTCGAATCAGTCTAAATCAGCCAGTGATGCGAACTGTTATTGTTCATATTTAATAAAGGCGGAAGGGTCATTTTGAATTTTCAATTCAAACTTCTGAGACCCCTGGCTCAAGATCACATTCCGGGCAGCGACCTGCTCCAGAACGTAAGTCGACTCGTTGTGCTCAAATGATTTGCCTTCGTAGTACAACTTGTTATTGATAATTGCCGCTTTCCGCGTTTTTCCGATGATCGTGGTTTTTAAAACCAGGTCTTCAGGCAATGCCGGTGCCGGAGTCGGTTCTTTCGGTTCCGGTTTCTCAACCGGTTCTCCAGGCTCTTCGGCAAACAGAATCGGAGGCGAGAACTGATCGCGGTTGACCTCAAACGGATTCTTCTGCATCGCACCCATCTGCACGGACTGCACGAGGGGATCGGTCTGCATTAACGAATCAAATTTTTCCCAGGAATGTCGTGGTTCGTCCGCCGATTCGCTCGCCGCAAAACTCATTTCTGTTTTCACGGGAGGGCGTTGAGGAATTTCTCTGGTGGCTGCTTTTGCCGGAACGACTGCTGCACTCGAACTTCCTCGAATGGCACGATAAAGCGGCGGGATCCAGAAATACATCCCGACGACCAGCAACAGACTTAAGACAAGCGTCTTCTGCCAGCTCACTTTTAAATCGTGTACAAGTTGTTCACTGAAAGATTTCACGCGTGAATCACCACTTTAAATCCATAAAAGACCGGAAGTTACATCATCTGGTCTAAACTGTTTTTTCACGAGGAACAGTCTGAGAGCAACTTGAATCAGAGTGCACCCTTATCTCTTATCGGCCGAAAGAAACGTCTTGCTAACCCTATTTTCGGAAAAATCAGAATAATCCCTCTGGTTCTCGTGTAATGCGTAAACCGACAGATCTATGGTTCCCTTGATAAGCCCCGTAGAATCTCCATTTTGTTTGACGAGCGAAACCTGATTGACGGTAAACACACGTTTCTCTTTATCCAGATCATTCAGAAACTGCAGGAGCCCCGAATACTGGCCGGTAATACTCAATTTGAAAGGCTGCCTGGTATAAGTGACATGTTCTTCCGTCTCACCCGGATTCAATTCGGAAACGGTGAGTGAAGCTGTTTTTGCCAGCATCGCGACACGCTGGAGCACCTGGTGTGTATCTTTGCCGACAGGAATTCTCTGACTGAGTCGATCAATGAATGCGATACGCTGATCCAGCTGCTGATGCAGTTCCTCCAGTTGCTTCACCTTGGCTGGAATGGCAGAGATTTTCTGATGATACTCGTCGATCTCCTTATTCAGCTGCTGCTTGCTTTTCAGTCCGGGTAAATAAACGACAAAGGTAAACAGGGCCACAACAACGGACAGGCCGATGATGGTGATCAAACTGTCGCGACGTAATTTATCATTCATGGAACAAGCCTCCTGCCGTGATCCAGCGATCCAGACCGGCGGTTAAATGGGTATCAATTTGGGGGATATATTTGCCTGGCGAATTCACGACCATTCTAAGACGAAATACCCGCAGCGGTTGTCCTTCAAACAGGGTCTCATTCGACTGAATCAGATCGATCTCTTTGAAGACGCCCATCTGATCCAGGTTTGACATGAAGTGGGAGATCGAAAGATGGTCTGGTGAGATGCCCTGCAGGTTGACGACCAGGTTTTCACTGGCGTGCAAACCCTGCAGGTGTTTCAGATCCACCAGTTCCGGCTGTTCGTTCTCCGTTTTTTTAGAGGGAGATTTTTTAATGAATGTCTCTTCTTTGACTTTGACGGGTGCTTTTTCAAACGTGAACTGAAATTCATTCAGGGAAACGTATTCCGGCAAAGCCTGACTGATCATATTCAGGATCTGTGCGGGTGATTCGTCCAGTAGCAGTCCCGCCAGCAGATCAGCCTGAATGTCCGTCTGTTGAATCTGGAGCATCAGTTGTGCGGGGTCTTCCAGTGAATCGTTCATCAATTGCGCACGTTTTTCCAGCGCGTCTTTTTTCGTCTGCAGCTGATGTTGAATTTCGCGCTGGCGCACCGTACTCAGGGTGACCAGTGTCAGGAAAATCAACACGATCGTTCGTCGCCAGATGCGGTTTCGTTGCCGCCTTCTGACTTCGCGATAACTGGCTGGTAAAAAATCAATTTCAGGTATCATATTCTCGCCCTTAGCGGGGTCTTAGCGGATGAGTTGAATTTCACATCCGTTTTAATAAATCAGTATGTTTGTGATTCCGTGTCGATCGGGTTCCGGCTCTAAATGGTTTTCTCTTTCATGGCCAGGCCCAATGCGGTCGTCCATCTGCCGGGTCGTTCCAGGATAGATGTAGAAGTCGGCCAGCGTTCCAGGCTTTCAAAAGGATTGCCCATTTCGCAGTCGGTATTTAACCGTTCTGAAAGAAAGTCGATCAGCCAGGGACTGCATTCATTTCCTGTGACGATCAACTGATTCAGCTTTTTCCCACGGAAGGTCACTTTGTAATAGCGCAGACAGTTTTCAATTTCCGTACTGATCGATTCCAGCAGTGAGCGAATCGAATCAATGACCGAGCGGTGCAGTTCATCACTGGCATCCAGGGACGTGGAATTGGTGACAATATTTCGCATGCGAATTGCTTCCGAAAGGGGCAGATCCAGATTCTCGGCGACCGCACGATCGAGGTGATTACTGCCCTGCATGATGTATTTCAGAAACAGCACGTTCTGCTGATCCGCAAAAATGACGGTGGTGGCTGCTTCGCCAAAATTCAGATAACAGTTGGCAGAATTGGATTGTGTTCCTCGAGAACCATCATGAAAACACCGCAGTGTTGCCGAAGGTTCCACATCAATGGCAACCGCGTTCAATCCGGCCTGCTCCAGAAGATTCAGATGACGTTCCAGAATTCCGGTGTGGCAGGCCAGCAGAATGACTTCCTGTTTGGTATTGGCTTCCTGACGCACCTGGCCGGCGGGCAGATGACGGATTTCTGCGTCTGCCACCGGATAAGGCAGTCTCTCTTCAGCTTCCCAGGCAACGACTTTTGTGAGTTCCTCAGTCGGTAGTTGAGGCAATCGAATATTCTGAATGAACAGCTCCTGCGATCCGAGGCAACTGATCACGCGGCGGCCTTTAAAGTGATGGTCGGAAAGAATGCGACGGATTTCCGCAGCGATTTTTGCATCGCGTTCATCGTGTGTCAGTTTCTCTTCAAAGTCAAACTGTTCTTGCGCAATTGCATGTACCACGCGATTATTGCGCGAGCCGGTTAACTGAACGAGGGTCACGGAATTCGGGCCCAGCTGTAAACCGATAGGACTATATTGTGATCGTTTGATTGAAATCATGTTTTCTGTTTCGTTTTCAGTGAATGAATCGCAGTGTGTTATAAAGTTTGAATCTCTTCCACCCATGCCTGGCCTGTGACCCAGGAAACGGTGATGAGGATGTAAAACGTATTTCCATTTTTTTGAGTGGTCAGCATCAGGACCGTGTCCTCGTTACGCGCAGGCCCAGTGCCGCCCAGCGGACCAAATGCTAAATCGCTGACGGCTGAGTCTGATGTTTTCAATTTGATTTGTCTGAGAACCGCCTGGCCGGGCAGATTCAGAGAATCGACCTGTATCTGTTTCAGATAGCGGTCTGCCTCTGCGCCGGATCCCGCAAGATTGTTTTTAGGAACCGGTAAATCACCCGCACCCGTATGCAGAATTTCATAAGTCTGTGCATTCAGGTCAAAATCGACCGTATATTCTGTATTGAATTTGATGGCATGATTGCGAGCCAGCTGCAAATCTGCTGCCAGCATGCGTGCGGTGGCATCAAGGGCCACGGAACCGCTGCTGTCAGTGGAAATCAGAGAGACGGTTGCCAGAATCGAAAGCAGGAGCACCACTATCATCAGTTCAACCAGCGTGAAACCGTTGCGAGCGGCGCGCAGGTTTTCTGTGGGTTTCCTTCTTTTCAAAGGAGACCTGCCTCTCAGCCGGTGATGTGGTTCATGGTGTTGCATTTGATTTCACTAACAAAATTATTGAGTCTCTTTCCAGTCCATCAGCGACCAGCGATACCCGGAGAGTTCCGGAGTCGTCTGTTCTCCATCGAAAGGTTGAAACAGCGGCGGTTCCCAGCGATAATCCTGATCTTGCAAATGCTGAATATGCAGCGTGGGTTCCAGGTTGAGTCCGTACGACTGGTAATACGAACCCCAGCCCGTAAAGTTGTAGGGGTTCTCCAGCCACTCGGTGAATCCAATTTCCGGATAGCCATAATAGCGTCGCAGGTTGTTTTCATAGTTCCAGTTATTTTTACGGTCGTACCAGTACGAACTGGAGAGCACCCATTCATCGAGTCGATTGAAGTTGAATGTTTCGGCGCAGATGGGACCGCGAATTTGTGTCAATTCCTGCTTGTGTCGTTTGATTTCATAGCCAGTGGGCGAAGCGATATCGATCTCGCCGCGAACCGTCACCTGCTGTTTTGCACTGTCCACTCCGACGATCGGATACCAGGATCCTGTTGCTCCGGTTTGTCCGGTCCCCGTTCTATTCAGCCAGATCGCATATTTCCCATTAGCGGAGATCAGATCGAGCAGTCGGTCTTCCCGGAGCGTGACTGTACTGTTAGGCTGTTCGATGGAAGTTGCCGTTGCAGTGCCCGTGTATGTGATGTTCGTGACATTCGGGTAATCGACAGATCCGCCGGCACCGACGACGTCCCCCTGACAGACGATGGCTCCTTCGAGTGTGGTCTGTGTTTCACGAATAAATTCAATGTCTTCAGCGACCACTGTCGGCAGTCTCGGCCAGCGGTCTGCATCAATCACCAGCGGTCCGCCATCCGCGCCTTTCCAGTTGAAGGCAGTGACATGGATGCCTTTACCGTGAAACGTGATTTTTGATGTCGCGACCAGTGTTCCCTGTATCACCACATTGTCGTACACATTCAGACTGCCACTGCGATAAAAAATGCCCAGCGGGTTCTCTGCAGTTGGTTTCAGTGTCTGATTATAGAGAGAGGAATTCAGCGAAACTGCCTGATAGAGCGGTCCACCTTCATACAGTCGATAGCTGGAAAATGCAGAGTAGTTTGAGCTGGGAATGCGCAGTCGGTTACTGGTTGTCGACCAGTGCAGCTTGAGGTCCGATAAATCGCTTCGGTTCGAGCTGGAAGGATAATCATAATAGGTCACCGATCCCGCGATGGGGTGCGGATATGAAATCGTTGTTGCTGAGAGATCTGATGAACCCGCGGGAAAAGAGACAAACCGTTTTCCCACGTCCTCCAGGAATTCTTCCCGTACTGAAGAACTCCAGGCAGGGTCCTGGTAGAGTACCAGGTTGTCGTAGAGCCAGATATTACCATCAATGCGGTCGCACGGATCCAGAATGAGTGAACTGGAACCTGCTTCAGCAAACAGCGCGTATTGTCGAATCTGATCGAAGTCTCCCGAGTTGGTCATCTGATCGGTGGCTGTTGCGGAATCGCCCGGCAGAATTGTGCGGCCCGTCAATCGGGGAACCAGTCGCATTTTTGCCGTGATCAGATACTCGGACCGCATATTGCTGTTGACTGCGGAGGTCCAGGCACCCAGTGAGTGGACCTTGAGTTCCAGCACGGAGTCGATGGAACCGCCGATCGATTCAAAAGAGATCGCATACGTACTGTCTCCCTCCGCGTCTGATAGAAATACGCGCTGGTACCGGTCGTTCACTCCGGTCCATTCCAGTGAATTCAAACGATTCAATGCATCCGTCATTCCTGCCCGGGCAGCATTCATTGCCAGGTCACGTTTCGAACTATTTTCGGTAACCTGAGTGAGTACGCTCTGGGTCTGGATAAAAGAATAAGTCAACACGAGTGACATACTTAAAGCAAACATCACCAGAATCATCGAGATGCCTGCACGCGACGTGCGCACCTTCAGCGACTGCCGACGACGTTCGTCGCCCGCTTTCTGATTTCGTAGATGCATTGCTTTAAGGTGTGTATGCATAGTACCTCGAACCGGATGCAAAAAATGGCAGAGCAGATGCGGAATTGATCTCATTCAAGTCGGTCTGTTCTGCAGTTTCGAATTGCACTTCACAGTTAACGGTAACCTGACGCAGGCCGCTGCTGGCACTGACGGTTCCCTGTGGCCAGGCAAGATTCATCCAGGCTGATGTTCCCGGTGAAACACTGCTCAAGCTGGAATCGCTGGGCGTTTTGACCAGACGGAAAAAGACATTTCCGTCCATGGGCCCCCAGGGATTTCCACCGAGGATATACTGGCTGCATTTAATTCGATCGCTCAACAGTGCCGATTCCCCCTGGTTCGATTTAATGGCGGAGCGGATCGTGCCGTTAAAGGAGGAACTGTTGAAATCGATGGTGGTAGTCACATCGGGAAAAGCGATTTCGATCAGTTTGTGTGGGTCAGCCGAATCGACCGTATAAATCAGAATTTCATTGAGCTGAGGCAGACGCGTGATGGTTCCCTGTTCGCTGAGGCCTCCGTTACGTCCACCTGACCAGACCACCAGAGTGTTGGGAATATCAATGCTGTTCCAGGAATTTGTGACGACCGCCAGTCCCACGCGCGGTGGTTGCCCACTGACCTGATAGACACCAGCCTGTGAGATCATCAGTTTGATTCGATCAAAGGAGGCATTGATCTGCGCCAGAGAGTCTTCAATTCCCCGCGTATGTTGCCAGGCAGACTGCGTGGCAGTCACAATGCCTGCCAGTGCAACAATCAGTATGGAAGAGATGGCCATCGACATCAGCAGTTCGACGAGCGTGAAGCCACGACAGGAAGTCCCTTTTCGTATAGCGCAGCAACGTACGCAAGTCCGTTTTGAGTGAAACGGACTCTCTGAAACTACAGGCGAAGCAGCCTTCAAGTGATCAAGGTGAAAATGGGACATAGCTGAATATTCTTGTTGCCTCCGAGATCACCTGTGCTGGTGAGTTTGCATTCATGGCCAGTTTGATGGTGACGGTCACCCGGCGATAACTGGTATTCGATTGAGTTACTTCCCAGCCTGTGCCTGTGATGTCAGGCTGGATTCGTTCTACTGAAACTTCACGCGTTAATCTGTTTAAAAACCCGGTATCCGGAACCAGGAGACTGGGACGGCCAATCGGGTATCGTTCCAGAATCGTGGTTGGTTCCATGCCGAGAGTGTAGCCCTGTTTGTTTTCTGGTGGTGTGGAAGTCCAGCTGTCGTAGTCATCCAGGTCATCAAAGTATTCCCGGGTACTTCGAAAGCCGGGTCTGGTGTCACTGGCAACAGGAAAGCGGACGGCGGCAAGTTCTTCCAGCATCAGGTCGGCGAGGCCTGTTCCGATGTTGTGATTCAGTGCCGAGTAACTGGTGCCCAGGGAAGCGCCAATGGCAGAGAATAGAGCGGCTCCGGCAATCGCGGTGATCGTCACAGAGACCAGCGATTCAACAAGAGTAAATCCGGTGCGGCAGGATCGCTGCAACCATAATGGTTTGGTTGCCATGAGCTCTTCCAAAGTTATACCGCTTGAGGGTGCTGATCTGCGGCGATGCGATTCACTATTTCAGAAGCATCACACGCGATCTGAGTATCCAGCACCATCAAGCCAGATGGTTCCAAGACATAAAAAGAGCGCGGCAAGGTCCCCTCAAAGCTCCCAGCTTTCCTTGCCGCGCTGTAGATCCTCGCTTCGATAAGAAGCGGAGGAAATCGTTGTATTGTTCGTTGAGCGGGTCAGTTGCCCCTCTCTGCCAGTAAAAGTAGGTCACGCAATTTGTTAGTCAAACAGAATTGCTCAAGAACTTGGGAAAAGATGGCTCACCGATATATTTCGGAACGCGCAGGGAGCCGTTAGAGCCTTTCGACCGGAATAATCATTACAGGCGGAAGTGGTTTAGAACGTCCCTGCCTGCCGGTAGAGCGGTTGCGAAGTGCGGATGTGATCGAATTATTTCTTCTGGCTCTGTTCGATCTGAGATTTTGAGGAGAGTGCCGCTTCGCGCAAGTCTTCGCTGGTATCGGTGTTGTCGATGAGTGACTGCAAGTCCGTCAGTGTGGTTTTGGCAGGTTCTCCCATCTGGCCAATGACCTTGATGGCCGCTAATTGAACGTCCGGGTCGGAATCGTTAATCGCGGCTTTGATGGCGTTCAACTGTTCTGGTGACTGTGATTCCAGATTTCCCAGGGCATAGATGGAAGTGAGTCGTGTATTCGGATCAGGGTGTTCTGTCAGACTGATTAATACGGGAATGGCTTTCTCACGATATTCGGGAAAATGCGTGAGTGTTGAGGCTGCATTGACCTGGGTAAACGGAGATTCGTCCTGCAACGCCTTCTCCAGCACCGGAGCAGCCTCTTTTGCTTCCGGACCCAGGCTGGCCAGATACATGCTGGCCAGTTCTCTGGCACCGGAATCGGTATGCGACATCGCATCTTTTAAAGTAGGGACGGCTGTTTTTCCAAATGCGATCAGTTTTTTATCGGCTTGTATCCATTCATCGGGATCCGGTTCTGTGCGAATTGATAACAGCTTCTCAAAAACAGCTTTGACTTCTGCCTGGGGGTCGACCGGTTCAGGAGTTTCCGCAGTTACTTTCTCTGTCGGTGCTGATGTCTCTGCTGAAGCAACAGTCGTCGAAGCAGGCGGTTTACTTTCGGAAGACGCTGGCTGCTGGCTGTCAGAAGTGGTGGCACTACCACAGCCCTTCAGAGAGAAGGCACACAAAACCAGACTTACGGCGAACACAACTCGAAACACTTGCATCTGACTGGAATCCATCCACTGAAAAAAATCTTCCTGAATCCTGAGAAGCTCGCATCATAGCGAATTCCCCGATCCGTGTGGATAGAAATTAAAAAATCCGGTTTCAATCTGCTGAAACAGCCCTGAATAACGGGAAATCGCCATTAACGCAGGTCCCCCCAAAGTGTTATACTTTCTGCTGATTCCTGTTCAAATCGTATTTTTCAATCACAGACTGCATCGAGGTTTCTCATGAGGCAGCTTATATATCTGGCCGGTTGTGTGGTAACCGGTTTCTCATTTTTTGTGACTCCCGCATCCGTTTATTCACAAAGCAGCGCTTATTTTCGCAATCAGCGTAATGATATGGTGACCCGCTATATCGAAGGGGAGGGAATCAAAAATCCGCGTGTTCTCTCCTCAATGCGCCAGGTTCCCCGGCATGAATTTGTCAGTTCGAATCTGAAACATCTGGCCTATCAGGATCTGGCGTTACCCATCGGCTATAAGCAGACGATCTCGCCTCCTTATGTTGTCGCCTATATGACAGAAACCATTGATCCACAGCCGGACGACAAAGTGCTCGAGATCGGAACAGGGAGCGGATTTCAGGCAGCCGTGCTGTCTGCGCTGGTAAAAGACGTTTATACCATCGAGATTGTCGAAGGCCTTGGTAAGAAGGCAGCCGTTCGACTGAAAAAACTGGATTATGACAACGTGCATACGAGAATCGGCGATGGGTATCTGGGCTGGCCGGAAGAAGCGCCCTTTGACAAAATCATCGTGACCTGTTCGCCGGAAAAAGTTCCTCAGCCTTTAATCGATCAGTTAAAAGAGGGCGGGATGCTGCTGATTCCACTGGGAGAACGCTATCAGCAGGTGTTTCATCTGTATCAAAAAGAACAGGGGCAGCTCAAGCATAAACGTTTAATTCCCACACTCTTTGTCCCCATGACAGGACGTTCCGAAGATAAGCGGGAAGTCAAACCGGATCCACTCAAACCGGAAATCGTAAACGGAAGTTTTGAAGTGGATGCCAACGCTGATCAGAAAGTCGATAACTGGCATTATCAGCGACGGGTAACCCGGATGACCTCGCAGGCACCGGAAGGGACCGCTTATCTGCAATTCGAAAATGACACGCCCGAACGACTTTCACAGATTCTACAGGGGATGGCCATTGATGGAGGCCACATAAATTCACTCGAGATCAGTCTGAAATTGAGTTATCTGAATACCGCTCAGGGCAAACAGGCTTTTCAGAAACCAGGAATTATCATCCATTTCTATGATTCGATTCGCCGCAATATCGGCCAGGCTTATCTGGGCCCATGGATTGGAAGTCGTGACTGGCATCTGGAAAAGAAAGTCATTTCTGTGCCGCCACAGACTCGGGAAGCTGTGATTCAACTGGGCCTGAATGGCGGAACAGGCGTTCTCAATGTGGATGACCTCAAAATAGAGAAGGTGAACTGAGTGTACAGTAATATTGAATCATTGAATTTACTCTTTTTAACGGGTTTCAGTAACGATCAATTATAACGGCCTGTTGTTGAGAGTCATGAATTCCTGTTGAAAGTAAGCCTGCCAGACCTTGGAAAATCAAACAGAGCCCCTAAAATACTGCTGTTATTCACATCTCTCACACGTTTTGAATACACCAGAATCTCATTCCTGACTCACTGAAGTCCTTGCCAGGGAATAAGATGTCTCAAAAGGGGGACAAGTTACAATCACAGGAAACAATGTTGTTTTCACGTGTGTTCCATGTGATTGGAATCTCCCGCCTTCACCAGAGATCAAAAACCCCACCTGTAATTGCGACCCACTTGGAAAAAAATGTCTTTACGTCAGTTTCAAATTCAACAACAAGCTTCTGGTGCGGTTTTTGAGCACCCAGAGGAAATCTATCCCCTTGCATCTCATTTTGGCTCTCCTGAAAAAGAATATCAGGCTGCCCGGGAATCGGCTGTAGTCTTTGACCTGAGTAATCGGGATCAGATCGAATTATCAGGTGCAGACCGGCAGAAATTCCTGCACAATTTTTGTACGAATGATATTAAGGGTTTGAAGCCTGATCAGGGGTGCGAAGCATTTATAACAAATGTCCAGAGTCGGATTCTGGGACAGATCAATGCATTTCTACATGAAGATTCGATCTGGATTGATACGGCACCCGGGCAGAGTGAGGAAATCACGAAACATCTGGATCGATATATCATTCTGGAAGATGCCCACCTCCTTGTGAGAACGCAGGAGTTCGGCAGTCTGTATCTCACAGGCCCGCGTGCGTCTGACATACTCAAGCAGCTTGAAATTGACGTCGATTCGCTTGAAGTGTTCCGGCAACTGAGAGTGAAAAACAGCGATGCCAGACTGACTGTGCGGCGTGTCGACTGGTTTGGCCAGCCGGGATATCTCTGCAGTCTGCAGTATGTGAAAATCGCCGAGTTCTGGAACAGTCTGCTTGAGGCAGGTGCTGTACCTGCAGGTCGGGAGACTTTCGACGCACTCCGAATCGAGTCACTTTATCCCATCTATGGGGTAGATCTTTCTGATGCGAACCTCGCTCAGGAAGCCAGTCGTACGGCACAGTCGATCTCCTTCAAGAAAGGCTGTTATCTGGGGCAGGAGCCGATCGCGCGGATTGACGCTTTAGGGCACGTCAATAAAGAGATTCGATCGATCGGGCTGGAGGGAACCTGGGTTCCACCTGTCGGTGCCACGGTAACCATTGGGGGAGACAATGAGCCTGAAGAAGCGGGTATTATTACTTCCTCAGCCAGGTCTTTTGGTAAATATCCCGCGGTGGCGATGGCCGTACTTCGCAAAAATGCTTATGAGCCTGGGACTGCAGTCGAAGTCGTCGCAGAGGATCAAAAGGCAAACGGAACGGTATTTACCGACCTGAATTGATCAGACAGATTCGCAATTTCTTGAGAGTTGATTGATCAGAACGCAGTGAAACGTCTGGGCGTGCGGTATAATCTGAATCAAAAACGGCGATTCAATTTATGATCCGCGAGCCACTCAAACTACAAATACGATTCCTCAAGCTCACGATGGCGCTCTTCGCGCTGGTGCTGTTAAGTCTAACCTGGAAGCTCTGGACGCCACAAACGCTCTTCCCACAGGTTCCCCTGTTTTCCCGTGTGTCCGGGTTACCAGCGAATACAGACTGGCTGTCGTTTGCCTGCATGGGGCTGTCTCTGATCAGCCTCCTGGTCTTGTCGGCAGCATCGTTGTTCATGAAGAAATCGGAGGGGGAATGTTGTCCCCGGTTTCAGAAGCTGTGTGGCTGTCTGTTTCTGCTGGCATTTTTGTGCCAGGTCATTTTTGATCAACATCGTCTGCAGCCCTGGGCCTATCAGTTTGCGCTGGGATTGCTGATTGTCACGGTGCTCAAACCGCAGCGTGCGATTCCGTTATTTCGTCTGTTTGTGATCAGTATTTATTTTTATTCTGCCCTCTCCAAATGCGATGCCAGTTTTGTTCAGACGCTGGGGCGTCAGTTAGCAGAGGGGCTGTTTTCCGCAGTAGGAATTTCAACCGCTTACTGGTCGAAACAGACTTTAAGCTGGATTGCTGCTTCCTTTCCCATCGGAGAGTTCCTGATTGCCTGCGGTCTGTTATTCCGACGTACTCGGCAATACGCGCTCTGGGCGGCCGTCGGAATGCACCTGACGCTGATGCTCGCGATTGGGCCTCTGGGATTGAATCATTACAAAGGCGTTCTCATCTGGAACATTTACTTCATTCTGCAGGATGTCTTTCTGTTTCATTCACGGTTTCAACTGCAGAAGCCCGCTGATTCTGTAGACATGCCCGCGGAGGATCGTGAAGCATTCCCCCCTTATTCCGGTTTGGAACGAGTCGTTCAGATTCTGGTCTGGCTGGTACTGCTGGCACCACTGCTGGAACCGACCGGCTATTTCGATCACTGGCCCAGCTGGGGGCTGTATGCCAGCCATCACGACCGCGTGGTCCTATTGATTGACGAGGAAGCAAAATGGGAGCTCCCCCCTGACCTGCAACCTTTTATTGATGCTCCTCAACCGTTAAGCAGCTGGTGCCGTGTGCGGGTCGAACGCTGGTCGCTAGCCGATCTGGGGGCACCCCTTTACCCGCAGGCGCGGTTTCAACTGGGAGTGGCAATCGCTGTCGGCAAAGCGGTCGAACAGAATCAAACACAGAATGGATCCCAACCACGCATCAGACTACTGTATGAAAGTGCCGCTGATCGCTGGTCGGGCAAGCGTAAAATCAGAGAGTATAACGGCTTATCCCAGATTGAGCCTTTGACTCGGGAATTTCTGCTGAATGCTTCTCCCCGCCCGTTCACGATGGAGTGACCAGAGAACCTTTTTAGCGAAAAACAGTCTCTCCTGTGTGCGTCGGTTGCAATTCGTAGTGTTTCAAAATACAACGGCTTTTCTGAAATGGAAACGAATTACAGGCTGTCATCCAGCGACTTATAGTTAAGCATTAATCTAGATTCGAGGCGTAAAATGGCTTTTATTAACGATCACTATCTCAAGCTCAAAGCGGGTTACCTGTTTCCGGAAATCGGACGTCGCGTCAATAAATTCTGTGAAGAGAACCCGAACGCGCCTGTGATCAAACTGGGAATCGGAGATGTGACCGAGCCACTGCCGGCTGCGATTCGTGAAGCCATGCACGCTGCCGTCGATGAGATGGGTGATGCTGGCAGCTTTCGTGGTTACGGCCCGGAGCAGGGTTATGGATTTCTGCGGGAAGCGATTGCAAAGAACGATTTTCAATCGCGGGGCGTCGATATTTCAGCGGACGAAATCTTCGTTTCGGATGGCTCCAAGTGTGATACCGGAAACATTCTGGATATCTTTGGTGCGAATAACAAAGTTGCTGTAACCGATCCGGTATATCCCGTCTACGTTGATACGAATGTGATGACGGGGCGCACAGGCGCTGCGGATGAAAGTGGCCGCTATGCGGGTTTGACCTATCTCCCGGTCACGGCTGAAAACAAATTTGTGGCCCCCCTGCCCGAATCACCGGTCGATCTGATTTACCTCTGTTATCCCAATAATCCCACGGGAACTGTGGCGACAAAAGAAACGTTGAAGCAGTGGGTCGATTATGCCCGGGCCAACGGTTCGATTATCCTGTTCGATGCCGCCTACGAAGCCTTCATTACCGATCCGGAGATTCCACATTCCATCTATGAAATCGAAGGTGCGAAAGATGTGGCGATCGAATTTCGGAGTTTCAGTAAAAACGCCGGTTTCACGGGAACCCGCTGTGCCTTCACGGTCGTTCCCAAGCAGTTGAAAGGAACCACTGCCAGCGGAGAGCCGGCAGAGATTCATCCGCTCTGGAACCGCCGTCATTGTACGAAGTTCAATGGGGTTTCCTATATCATCCAGAAAGGGGCGGAAGCCGTTTACTCTGAAGCGGGCAAAGAGCAGATTCAGGGGCTGATTTCCTTCTACCTGGAAAATGCACGGCTGCTTCGCGAAGGGCTGGAATCGGTGGGGATCTCCGTTTATGGCGGCGTGAATGCTCCCTATGTCTGGCTGAAAACTCCCGGCGAATCGACCAGCTGGGAATTTTTCGATGAACTTCTCCAGAAAGCACACCTGGTCGGAACCCCCGGCAGTGGTTTTGGAGCTTCCGGGGAAGGTTATTTCCGGTTAAGTGCATTCAATACCAGAGATAACATCAACGAAGCGGTCACCCGTTTTAAGAAAGTGGTTAGCTGAGCTGATCGTGGAGTTTTCCGGGAGAGGTGGCAGGAGAAAGCCCTGTTTTCTAGGAGAAGTATGCTTTATTCTAGACACTTCCCTTGAGATTCTCCTATAATTGATACTTTGAATTTGTCAAAGATCCTCTGTGCAAGAGGACGCCATGCAATCTACCACCTGCTAATTCGGGGGCAGACACAGCCAGCCGAATCTCGCCAGCTCGTATGGACTCTCCCGTTTAAACTCGTTTTCGTTGTTCACCGAAAGGTATTTCTTATGTCAAAATGGCAACTCACTGCCTGTTTATGTATCGCGTTTTTCGGTGTTTCCGCTTCGGCGAACGCACAAAATGAAAAAGCAGATTCCGGTAAATCAGGGCTCAAAGACCAGAAGCAGAAAGTCAGTTACGGAATCGGCTATAATCTGGGTCAGAACCTGATGCGGGATCAACTGGATCTGGATCCGCAGGTTCTGGCAAAGGGCATTGTCGATGCCATGACTAAGCAGAAGCCTCAAATGACGGAAGACGAAATTCGTGCCACCCTGATTGCCTTCCAGCAGGAACTGCGTCAGCAGCAGGAAGCTAAGATGAAAAAAGCTCAGGCTGAAAATGTGGCCAAAGGTAAAAAGTTTCTGGAAGCCAATGCGAAAAAAGAAGGTGTGAAAACCACCAAGAGTGGCCTGCAGTACAAAGTCATCAAATCGGGTAAGGGAAAAACTCCCGGTCCCCAGGACAGCGTCACCACACATTATCGTGGAACTCTGATCGATGGCACTGAGTTCGACAGCTCTTACAAACGCAACGAGCCAGCAACGTTTCCTGTGAGTGGCGTGATCAGCGGCTGGACAGAAGCACTGCAGCTGATGAAAGAAGGGGATAAATGGCAGCTGTTTATTCCCAGCGATCTGGCTTACGGAACACGTGGTTCAGGACCAGACATCGGACCCAACGAAGTGCTGATCTTCGACATCGAACTGCTTAAGGTCAACTGATCTGAGCCGATCGATTTTTCGATCAGAGAATCTCAAACAGGAAACCGACGTACTTCAGGGTACGTCGGTTTTTTTGCGTCTGGCTTGTAGCCGACTGTTTGTAGGGATTGCAGGGATTATCGGGTATGGGGCGTGCAGTTTTTCATGCATCAACAGTATTTTATCGAGATCAAAGTTCGTTGATGTGGCGTTTTGTAAGCTAAGGTTCACGGAGTCTCTCAAACAATTGTGTTGATCTACATACTCCGCCAACTTTAAAAAGTCACTGAGCCATGCCAGATACAAAACTACAAGATTCAGACGAGCTTTTACACGAGATCCAGCAGTCACAGGCGCAACCCACCTGCTCTGAATGTGGGACGTATGAGCCCTGGGGACTCTCTTCGTGGTGCCCCCGATGTGGATACTATCCCAAGCTGGGAAAATGTGTGGGTCATACAGACGTAGAGGGGCAACCACTGACACAACCCTCTCAGCCTCAGAATATCTGGGAACTGATTCCCGCCTGGGGGTGGGTGCTGGGGGTGGGAACCATCGCTGTTATCGGGCTGAGCGTTGCCGGTCGCTTCTATTGTGAAGATCCCGGACAACTCTGTCTCTGGACGATCACCCAGGCGACCGTCGGGCTGATCATGTTTTTAATCGGGCATTTTACTGCGTACCTGAATGCGGTTTCCCGATCGGTTGAGTTCAGCATCTTAAGTATCATCATGACACCGTTCAAAATCTGGCGGCCTGCGATCCATCGTTTTCCTAAAGGTGCCTGGAAAATCGATCTGGCAGTCTGGGGGTTAACTCTGGTCGTTGGTGCCTTTGCGATCGTTGGCGGTTTTGAATTCGATTCCCTGTTCAAAGACTGGGGCGTCAAAAAATCGGCCAATGTCAATCTGCTGGCTTCCGTTGTTGATCAGGCCAAGTCGGCAGACAACGAAGGTGGCGCAGATAATCTGGAAGATGCATTAAACGACTTTGCCGGCGGTACGGAAGAGGAAGAAGCGAAAGCAGCATCAGCCAAAGCAGCCGCTGCGAAAGCGGCAGCGTCGGCAGCAGTGGTACCGGACAAAGAAAAAGAGCCCAAAACAGAACCCGAACCAGAACTCCAGACGGTACCCATGAAAGAGTTTGACTGTCTGGTGGTAGGCTATTCGGCATTGCCTAATGGAACCATTGATGCAGTTCTGCTGGCCTCCTCGTACAATAAACATCTTGTCTATGCAGGATACATTCGAGGCAGTGATCTTCCCGAAGAAATCCGACTGGAATGGCAGAAACGTCTGCCGCAATTGAAACAGAAAAAGCCTTTTGTTGAAACCAGTCAGGTGGCAACCTGGATCAAACCCCGGATTACACTGAAAGTCAGTTCCGAAGGCTGGACCGATACCACACATCGGTTGATCAAGCCTCAGTTTGACTCGGTTCTACAGGAAATCAGCCTGGACTGAATTAGACTGGATCTGGAATAAAATCAGGCCTCGCTGAGTCGATCAGCGAGGCCTTTTTTCTGCGCGATCAAGTCTTCTTTCTGGTTCTGAGTCTGGATACCTGTTATCCGTCTGCCTGCCTGCTAAAATATCGGTAGACATTATTCTCTGGAACCAGACGGACAGACAGGCAATGAAACCCGAATTAGAACGTTACAGTCGACAGGTCCTTTTTTCAGAACTGGGCGAAGCAGGTCAGACGCGTTTGATGCAGAGCAGTGTGCTGCTGTGCGGCTGTGGTGCACTGGGGACCGTGCTGGCAGAAACTCTGGTCAGAGCGGGTGTCGGTCATCTCAAAATTGTGGACCGGGATTTCGTAGAGATCAGTAACCTGCAGCGACAGGTTCTGTTTGATGAGTCGGATGTCGCCGCGAAACTTCCTAAAGCAATCGCTGCCGTCGAAAAGCTCAAAAAAATCAACAGCACAGTCCAGATCGAAGCGGTTGTCGAAGACATCGATCACACTAATATTCTGGGGTTAGCTGAGAACGTCGACCTGATCCTGGATGGGACCGATAATTTTGAAGTCCGCTATCTGATCAATGATGTTTCACTGGAACTGGGTATCCCCTGGATCTACTGTGGCTGCATCGGCAGTACCGGCCAGACGATGACGATCCTGCCGGGCAAGTCGGCCTGTCTGCGGTGTCTGATTGATTCCGCTCCCGAACCAGGCAGTACCGAAACCTGCGATACCGCGGGCATTCTGGGGCCGACCGTCAATGTGATTGCCTCCCTGGAAGCCGTGGATGCCATCAAGCTGCTCTCCGGCCAGGTCGAACAGATCAAACCCGTGCTGACGGTGATCGATGTCTGGGATGGATCGTTTCGACAGATGAGTGTCGCCGAGCTGAGGGAGAAAGGAAAATGCAAAGCCTGTCACCAGGGGGAACGAATCTGGCTGAACGGAGAACAGGGTTCCCGCACGACGCGACTCTGCGGCCGCAACGCAGTTCAGGTTTCTCCCGCGGACAAAGGGAAAATAGCTTTTGAAGAACTGGCAGTAAAATTACAGAATTCAGGCACCGTTGACGTGAATCCCTATCTGCTGCGGCTGAATCTGAAGAACCCCGATTATGAAATCAGCCTGTTTCGGGACGGCAGGGCAATCATCAAAGGGACCGATGATCCATCCGTTGCCAAGACCATCTACGCCCGCTACATCGGCAGTTGAAACGCATCGGCATCATTCGAGAGTCGCTATTCTGCCCCCCGCATTTCCGCCTGATATTTCAGAAATGCCTGAACCATTTCCGCGCGGATGCGCAGCATCAACTCACGGGTTAACAGACTCGAATGGTCTTTGCCCTGGTGAATCTCAACTACAGCATCGGCATCCAGCTTATCCAGCGTCTGCTTGAGCAATTCGGTGGCACCATTCAGGTAGAAGGTGTCCTGGTCTCCCATGAAGACATGAATCTTTCCCGCAAGTTCGGGTGCCAGCTGTTTCCAGTTTGATTCCAGGATCAGGCGGATGTCGTATGCTTTCCAGGCTTCTGCCACTTCGGCATTGATGGCACCGGTCTCCCAGTCATAGAGCTTCAGCGGTTCGCCGTCGCCGCGGGGGCTGAAGACTGCTTCAAAACTGCGGAGCTGTCCGCCTGGTCCGAGCACCTGTTCCATCTTCGCGAAAGGTTCGAACCAGAGAATGGGCTGGTTGCCTCTGCGGGCGATCGGACGGAGCTGATTCTTCGCATCTCGATAGACGTTGCTCCCCGGTTCGTAGATGTTGATCTGCTGGAAGTCGCGAAAGTCAACCGGGTCGGGAGCAGTACTCCACGTACCCCCGAAAACAGTCGGGTAAGTGACCTGCAGCCAGAGGGACGACCATCCCCCGGAAGAGTGTCCGGTTAAGAACCGGGCGCGTGAATGAGGAATGGCGCGAAATGTTTTCTCCAGCTCCGGTATCAGTTCCGTAGTCAATGCTTTTCCGACAGGTCCGTTGGTAGCGGAATCGGCAAAGACGTGATGTCCCCAGCGACACTGCGGGTTGAGGAGTACGCGGATGAATTCAACGCCGCCGGCGTTCTGCTCTGCAATCGGTGCCTGCGGCAGGCCGCGCTGATGATCGCCGCCAAAACCGGGAATGGAATAGATGACCGGGTACTTGCGCTGAGGCTGCTGGTAATAACTTTGGGGCAGGATCACACTGGCTTCCAGGCTCGTATCCTGACCGTGAAACTTCGATAACAGCGGCGATCGTATTTTGAAATGTTTGATCCACTCGGTTTCGTGAAACGGTTTTTCCGGAACCAGTTGATCAATGGTGAAACTCGGAATACTTGACCTCAGGGCACCGATCAGCTGTTGAGCCTGGCTGAAGCCGTTTCCTGGAGCGGTGCCGATTTTAGGATCGGTTGTGTTAAAACGAGCGACCGCCTGCGCGTGATATCCGGCCAGATCCATTTCCGCTAACGGCTTCGGATAAGAGAGCAGCCCTTTCGTTTCAGGTCCCAGCGCGAGTGGTTCGCCTGGCTGCCAGTTGGTCACATCACAGGCAATGAAGGATTCCGGTTGAAACCAGGAGGGCCCCAGCCTCGGTTCGCGTCCGGACTTGTTAAAAATCAGATAAACGCGGCCCGTAAACGGTTCCGGGTGAATCGATTTCAGAAAACGGACCTGAAAGTGATTTTCGGCTGCCACGGATTCACGAGAAAAACCGTAGAGCATGACAAACGTCACTATGAGTAACAGCAGAGAGTACCGAAATCGTGGATTCATGGGGAATCGGACCTGTCAAATTGTTTCAAAGTCGAACGCGAGTCAATAAAATCCGAGTGTATTTTAACCCGCAAACTGTATAAGAAAAGCAGCTTCCCTGAAAGGCGATTTTCACCATGACAGAGAATCCTTCCCGTCTGGAAGAACTCATCGCACGTTTAACCCAGGTAGAATCTGTCTTGATGCACCTCCAGCACGATGTCGAACAGTTGGATGAAGCAGTACTGCAGCAGAATCAGATCGTGGATACATTGAGCAAATCTCTGAAGCTCCTGGATTCGCGACTGGGAGTATTGGAAGAAGACGGCGAGGGCCCCGATCCAGTACAGGACAAGCCGCCACATTATTAGACGGTGTCCCGTTTTTCACTAAAAACGCAGCTGTAATAAGAGTACAGCTTGAAAAGCGGATGGTGATGATTCATGCTTGATATCAACGTTGTTCTATCTGATATCCTGGAGGATTGCCATCATGTGCCGGTTCTATTCTGTTGCCTGCTGTTATTGTCTGATGCTGTTACTGAATTTCAGTTTCACAGATTCGCTTGCAGCGGCAGAGCAGAAGCGCCCCAACGTCGTGATCATCATGACAGACAATCATGGTGAGTGGACGCTGGGTTGCTATGGAAACAAGGATATCAAAACGCCCCACATCGATCAGCTGGCGAAAGAAGGAACTCTGTTTACCCACGCGTTTGCGAATAACGCCGTCTGTTCGCCGACCCGGGCCACGTTTCTGACGGGACTGATGCCGTGCCAGCATGGGGTGCACTGTTATCTGAGACCTCGGATTCAGACGGGACCGGAATCGTATAATACCCTGGAGGAGTTCCAATCAATTCCTCAGGTGTTACATGACGCCGGTTATGTCTGCGGGTTATCGGGTAAATGGCATCTAGGAGATAACCTGTATCCGCAGGAAGGGTTTTCTTACTGGATAACGAAACCACACGGTGCGAGCTCTGGCTTTTATGACCAGGAAGTAATCGAAGACGAGAAGATTCGTAAGGAACCGACTTATCTGACCGACCTGTGGACGCAGCATGGCATCAGATTCATCAAGCAGAATCAGGAGAAGCCGTTTTTTCTGTTCCTGGCTTACAACGGTCCTTACGGATTAGGTTCGGCGATGAAAGAACCGATTCGCAACCGGTTCAAAGCAGAATATGAAAAGCTGACCTTCCCTTCGTTTCCCCGGGAAAAAGCACAGCCCTGGAATTTCAATTATGGAGACTGGATTGGTGACCTGGGGATCATTCGTAAATACGCAGCCGAAGTCTCTGCCGTCGATGATGGTGTGGGCCAGATTATGCAGACGTTGAAAGATCTCGGACTACGCGAGAACACACTGGTGATTTTCACCGCCGACCAGGGATTGTCGGGCGGCCACAGTGGATACTGGGGCATGGGTGACCATACGCGACCGCTGACTGCGTTCGACTGGACGATGACGATTCCACTCATCTTTTCTCAGCCGGGAAAAATTGTCTCCGGTGCACGTCAGGATATGATGGTGGCCAATTACGATGTGTATCCCACGTTGCTGAACTATCTGGGTCTGCAGGATAAAATTCCCGCGAAACCCGCCACGCCCGGTCGTAATTTTGCACCGATTCTCAAGGGAGAACAGATTTCCTGGGACGAAGTCGTGTTCTATGAATTCGAGAATGTACGTGCCATCCGTACAAAGAAATGGAAGTACATCGAACGGTATCACGAATCACCCAATGAGTTGTATGACCTGGTCGCTGATCCACGGGAATACCGGAACCTGATCGACCAGCCTGAATTCCAAAAGACCAGAGAGTCACTCAAACAGCGAATGGATCAATTTTTTTCCCAAAATGCTGATCCAAAATGGGATATCTGGAATGGCGGCAAATCCAAGTCGATTCTGATGACCAAACAGCTGTTTCCCGAAAACTACCTCTATCTTCCTCCCGCAAAGCAATAATTTTTCCGGGTCATTTTGTCCACGGGAATTAAATTTGCTCGCATCTAGTCTGTGTAAGCATTATATTTGGTACAGACTACACAGTTTTCTTGCATTGTGTAAATTACCTGTGTTGTTGCATGTTTCATTTATGCATCACATCCAATCCTGACCTATGGTTAATAGGTCGGGAAAGTTGGGTAGTTTAGACAGATACTACCGCGACGCAATGTGAACTGGGCCAATTGTTGCATTTCACTTAATGGTGTTTGGACTCAACTTTCCGATACGTATTTTAACGATCCGTTTTGAAAGTTAGAGCACAACCAGGAGGTACGTGCCATGTCGGTGACCCTTTTTACCGCCAAAGAGATCGCTGATCTCGAGACAAAATCAACAACTCCCCGTTTTTTACATTCTCTGTTTGGTTCAGCAGCCATTCTGGCTCTGGCTTTTCAGTGGCCGACAACCGCCTGGCCGTTTACAATATTTTGTACACTGGTTGCCGCATACAGTATGTTCTGCTGGTCGAGCTGTTTCCATGAAACATCGCACCAGGGCATCTGCGGAAAGGCCTGGGTCAGCATCTGGCTGGGTCGCGCCATTGGGACCGGGCTGTTAGTTTCGTATACTGCTTACCGGGAAGCCCACATTCGTCATCACGCTTATCTCAACAAGCCTGGTGACTGGGAACTGTGGCCTTACTCCGATCCAACGACTTCACTCACGTTCCGTCGTATTTTCTGCTGGCTGGAATTTCCGTTTGGGTTCTTCACGTCCCCCTTCGTTTACAGTCGGCTCTGCTTCAGCAAAAACACGCCGGTTAAAAACCCCAAGGTCATTCAAACCATGCGACTCGAATATGCGGCGATGGCCGTGTTCTGGGCAGTCGTGCTGGGAACCATTGCCTGGTTCTCGCTGTGGCGTCCTTTTATTGTCGCCTGGGTGATTCCTCACTGGATCGCCAGTGTGATTCAGACCTTCCGGAAATTCACCGAACATCTGGGGATGCAGAGTTACGATCCCCTACTGGGTACGCGCACGGTGATCGGATCAAATCTGATTACCCGAATCTGTACTTACATTAACTTTGATATTTTCGTGCATGGTCCTCACCATCGACATCCCAAGATTGCTCACAACAAGCTGGTGGAAAAGATGGATAATTATCAGCAGGACAATCCTGATACGAAATACCCTGTCTTCACCACTTATATGTCAGCCATCAAACATACCCTGCCCGCTTTATGGAATCCGGGTGTGGGCATGAATGTCGGGGCCCCTGCTCCGAAAAAAGAAAAATGGCTGGGAGCAGATAACTTTGTGACGGATGTCGCACGCGAAATTCTCGCTGATCGCGATGTCTCTAAAGCTCATCGGGCTTCGTAGCGAAAATCAGAAACAGAAACGCCCCGGTATTCGTGTAACATCCGGGGCGTTTTTTATTAGATCAGGCGGACTGTCGTCCGCGGCTTATCTGCGAAACAGACGACGACGGAACAGGCCACGTCGGGGGACGTAGTAACCTTCCTGCGGGCAGCAGGGATCGGCTGTCGCTTCGGGTGTCAGTTCTTCCCGGACTTTGAGCAGCAGTTTTTTGCTGGCTTTGATGCCCGCGTATTCATCGAGTTTTTTGCCCTCGTATTCAATTCCCACGTATCCGTGGTATCCAGCGTCGAGGACGATCTGCATCATCTTCACGTAGTCGGTGTTGATTTCGTTACCGTCTTTATCGAAATCATGTGTTTTGGCACTGACGGCTTTGGCGAAAGGCATCAGTTCCTCAACTCCTTTATAGCGATCGTATTGTTCGCCGGTTTTGCGATCGAGTACGAAATTGCCGAAGTCGGGCAGTGTTCCACATTCGGGCAGGTTGACCATTTTCATCACTCCCGCCAGCCAGGCACCGTTGGACGAGAGCCCGCCATGGTTTTCTACCAGCACGTTGATGCCGTACTTCGTCGCGTATTCGGTGAGACGACGCAGGCCATCGGCGGCCAGTTTCTGCTGTTCTTCGTAACTGCCGTTACTGCGGGCATTCACGCGAATGGAATGGCAGCCCAGGGTTTTAGCAGCGGTCACCCACTTGTAATGATTTTCAATCGCCTCTGTACGCTTCTTCGCATCGGGATCGCCGAGCGCCCCTTCTCCATCGATCATGATCAGCACATTTTTCACGCCGACATCCGCGGCCCGCTTGTTCATCTCAGCCAGATATTTTTTATCGTTGGCTTTATCTTTGAAGAACTGATTCACATATTCGACGGCGTCGATACCAAACTCTTCTTTGGTGACTTTCGCAAAGTCGAGGTTATCGAGCTTGCCGCCACGCAACGCACGATGCAGAGACCATTCTGCCAGTGAGATTTTAAACAGAGGCTGGTTGAGAGCAGTCGTCGCTTGAGCAGAACCAGCCCAGCTGGAAAAGGCGAGCCCGGCAGCGAATGCAGATGTATGTTTCAGAAAGTCACGGCGTGAAGGGGTGCATGTCATGAAGCAGTCTTTCTCTGTTCGAATTGAAATGGTATGCAGGATCTGGTGGAACACCAGTAAAGTCTTGCGATTATAAAAACTCATTCACAAAGAGACAATCAGAGTTTTCTCTGTGAAACAAACAAACCCTCCGCACCACGATGAATCGTAATCCGGAGGGCTTTGTGAGATTCTGTTTTCAGCAGACCATCGCTCTAATAGCGATAGTATTCCGGTTTGTAAGGACCTTCTACAGGAATACCCAGGTATTCTGCCTGCTTGTCGCTCAATTTAGAGAGTTTCACACCCAGTTTGGCCAGGTGGAGACGGGCGACTTCTTCATCCAGTTGTTTCGGCAGCATGTAGACGCCGATTTCATATTTATCAGATTCGTTCCAGAGTTCGATCTGACCGATCACCTGGTTACTGAAGCTGTTGGACATGACGAATGAAGGATGTCCGGTTGCACAACCCAGGTTGACCAGTCGACCTTCTGCCAGCACGATCAGTGCTTTGCCGTCCGGGTAGACGAATTTATCGACCTGTGGTTTGATTTCAACTTTTTCGATGTCTGCACGGTTCTTCAGGTAGGCAACCTGAATTTCGGAATCGAAGTGACCGATGTTGCAGATGATGGCTTCGTTCTTCATCTGATCCAGGTGCTCGCCACAGATGACATCACAGCATCCGGTGGCTGTCACAAAGATATCGCCACGGCTGGCAGCATCTTCCATGGTGGTGACTTCATAACCTTCCATAGCAGCCTGCAGGGCACAGATGGGATCGATTTCTGTGACCAGAACGCGGGCTCCCAGGCCTTTCATGGCGTCAGCACAACCTTTACCCACATCACCATAGCCACAGACGACGACGACTTTACCGGCGATCATGATGTCGGTGGCACGTTTGATGCCGTCTGCCAGTGATTCACGGCAGCCATACAGGTTGTCGAATTTGCTCTTGGTGACCGAGTCGTTGACGTTGATCGCAGGCACACCCAGTTTGCCCTGCTCGAACATCTGATGCAGACGATGCACGCCGGTTGTGGTTTCTTCAGTCAGACCTTTGATCTCTTTCAGCAGTTCCGGATATTTCTCGTGAACCATGACGGTCAGGTCGCCACCATCGTCGAGAATCATGTTCAGTCCCTGTCCGTCGGGCCAGAACAGAGTCTGTTCGATACACCAGTCAAACTCTTCGTCGCTCATGCCTTTCCAGGCGAAGACGGGCACACCTGTCGCAGCGATGGCAGCAGCAGCGTGATCCTGAGTGGAGAAGATGTTACAGCTGGACCAGCGGACTTCCGCACCCAGAGCCGTCAGAGTTTCGATGAGGACTGCGGTCTGAATGGTCATGTGCAGACAACCGGCAATCCGGGCCCCTTTCAATGGCTGGTCTTTACCATACTTTTCCCGTAGCGCCATCAGACCCGGCATTTCAGTTTCAGCCAGTTCAATTTCTTTACGACCCCAGGCAGCGAGCTTCTGGAATTCTTCTGCGCTGTAGTCCTTTACTTTGTACGGCAGTGAGTTGGTTTCGGTCGACATTCTCAATCCTTGTTGGTTCAATAGAAAAGGGGAGTATCTAAATTCAATTCAAGCAGAAATCGACTTGAATCATCGTTTTAAAGCTGTTTTACTTGAGCAGATCAAAATCAGACTGACCAGAAACAGCAGTATCGACTATTATATCTTTGAATGGAACGGAGTAGTTTCTGTGTCTCAACGGTGCCTTCAAATCGAAGTCATTCATCTCTGAGTCAGGGAAAGGCGAATATCACTGTTGCTTCATTCAGTTCAGGAAGCATAAACTGCCAGCGGCTGAATCTGAATTCATCGTTGTCTACCTTGCTGCAAGATAGGCAATACGAAGCGGACTGGCAATAGAAAATACGGGTTTGTTGACCTGCAAAACACATAATTTATACACTACGCTTGCCTGAATCTCTGGCATTCTAGATCAGGACAGGCGAATTTAAACCCTCTGAAGACAAGAAAACCTAATGCGCATCAGTGAATTATACCAAGATGGAACGTTTGGCCTCTCTGTAGAAATCTTCCCTCCACGCAATGAAAGTGGAGATGCAGAGTTGTTTAAAACGCTGGAAGAGCTGATCCGCTATCAACCTGCTTTTGTCTCCTGTACTTACGGCGCAGGTGGGTCGACGAGCAAACGGACCATTGAATTATGTGCGCTGATTCAGAATCAGTTACATAATACGGCGACCGCTCACTTTACCTGTGTGAATTCCACCCGGGAGGAACTGGTGGAGTGGCTGCAGAACGCCGTCGATGCAGGCATCACCAATATTATGGCTCTGAGGGGTGATCCTCCAGCTGGTCAGGAAACGTTTGTACCCGCGGATGGGGGGCTGAAATATGCCAATGAGCTGGTAACGCTGATTCGTAAACATTTTCCCGATATGGGTATAGGTGTCGCCGGCTATCCGGAATGTCACCCGGAATCACCCGATCCAGACGTCGATCTGACGAATCTGAAGCGAAAGGTAGATGCCGGCGCCGATGCGATTTATACCCAACTGTTCTTCAACAATGAACACTTTTATCGATTTCGTGAGCGCTGTCTGAATGCAGGAATCGATCGTCCGATCATTCCCGGAATTATGCCGATCACCGAGTATCGGCGGATTCAACGTATCATGTCGATGTGCAGCTCCGAGTTTCCCGTCGATCTGGTCAACCAGCTGGAAGCAGTGCAGGATGATCTGGATGCCCAGTTCGAGATTGGGGTGGAATATGCGATCCGCCAGTGCGAGCAACTGATCAAAGACGGCGTCCCGGGGATTCACTTTTATGTCTTGAACCGGTCTCAGGCCTGCAAGCGGATATTCGATGCCCTCGGATTTCCGGAAACCCAGGGCAATATTGCGACCTAGTCGGAAACTTCATCAGCGTGCTGGCATGGGTTGCCTGCTTTGAAACTGTTGCACCAGATTTCGCCAGGCAGCCGCCTGTTTCTGCTTGCCCAGGATTTCCAGGTGCTTTGAAATCTCTTGCGCCAACTCAATGTCCGGTGATTCCAGCGCACCGCTGGAGACAAATTTATACAGTTCCCGATCACTGGCAGCCAGCTGTTTGGCACGTTGAAATTTTTCTGTCGCTTCTGTTTTTTTGCCCAGCGCCTGCAGCAGCATGGCTTCCTCCTGCAGATATTTGATCTCACCCGGACGCAGACGGGACGCTTTCTGGATGGATTCGAGCGCTGCAGATGTATTGCCCTGCTGCTGTTCCAGACGACTCAAGAGCCAGAGCCAGCGATCATCCTGCTGGAGCTGTTTCTGAAAATCCTCCGACCGGCTCTCTGATTCCGTCAGCAACTGTTGAACCGCTTCCAGGTCTCCCAGTTCGAGATAAAATTCAAAAGCGACCAGCAGCGTTTCCATGTTTTTCGGCTCTGCCTGCCTGGCGGCTTCGAGATAGGCTGTTGCCTGGTCGATCTCGCCCAGCTTCCAGTGACAATAGCCGAGGGCCCGCATGATGGAGGGTTGCCCCGGTTCTTTGTCATTGATGCGATTCAGCAGCTTGATCGATTCCTGCGCGATCGGATTTTTATGTTCGGTATTCAACAGGTGATACAGCAGGAGGAACTGGTTCGGGCAGGTATCCAGACTGCGCTCCAGCAGATCTTCCAGTTCCCGCAGACGAAACTGATTAAAATAAATCCACTGCAGTTGAGTGACCGCTTCCTGCGAATCGGGGAAGGCAGCCAGATGCGCTTTTAGAACCCGTTCCGCATCAGCCAGCTTCGCGATGTTCTCATAGCTGCGTGCCAGCGCGAAAGAAGAGCGTCGGTAATCGGGAAACGTTTCGTCGAATTGAGAGAGCGCTTCAATCGCCGCCGGATAGTCCCGTTTCACGAAGTAACTCTCACCCGCCAGCAGTTGTGCGCGGCGTTGACCGGGTTCAAACCAGCGGAGCCACGTAAGTTCATTCAAAGTGGCGTCCGGCTTCCCTTCTGCCAGGAACCGTTGTGCGCGACTGAGGGTGACCCGCGCATTGGATCTCACATTCCAGCCGACAAGAAAATAAATGCAGACCGGCAACAGAATGATAAGGACTGCCAGCGTAATGAGTAATCGTTTCTTCAAACGTCAAATTCTTTCGGACAGGTATAAATGCTACTGAGAGAGTCGCTCTGAAAGTTTTCAGTTTACGCGGGAAATAGACCTGCTGCAATCAGGGAATCAGAGGATTGACTAAAGTTGTGACTTGAAACGGGCCAGCGTATGATGGAACCTCTCAATCGGGCCCTGGCTGGTCTGTTCAGATCCCTGCATCACAAATGCGTATCGCTCAACTCGAATTCAGGAACTTGCGACATCATGACGAAGCCGTTGAATTTCAAACAGGAACTGACGTGTGTCTTCGGGCAGCCGGTGGCAGAGAATCCGACACAATGCATGATCGAGGCGGCTTACAAAGATTGTGGCCTGGAATGGCGGTATCTGACGATTGAAGTCGCGCCTGAAAATCTGGAGGCGGCGGTCGAAGGTCTGCGGGCGATGGGCTTCCGCGGTGCGAACCTGACGATTCCCCATAAAGTGGAAGTCATTCAATACCTGGATGGTATCAGCGATGCGGCGGCGATGATGGGGGCCGTCAACTGTATCGTCCGGCAAGGCGATCACCTGCTGGGTGACAATACGGACGGCAAAGGTTTCGTGCAGTCATTAAAAGAAGTGACCGACCCGGCGGGGAAAAAGATTGTGATGTTCGGTGCCGGCGGCGCGGCCCGGGCCATTGGTGTGGAAACGGCGCTCGCGGGGGCAGCAGCAATCACCATCGTCAATCGCAGTGCCGAGCGCGGCGAAGCGCTGGCCAAGCTGCTCAATGAAAAAACCGAAGTGCGCACCCGCTTTGAACTCTGGGACGGCGATTACACATTGGCCGATGATGTCGATGTCGTGATCAACGCCACGTCGATCGGCCTGTATCCCGATGTGGATGCGGTCTTCCCGCTCGATTTCAGTTCACTCAAGTCGAACATGATTGTCTCAGATGTAATCCCCAATCCCCCCGAAACCCACCTGCTCCGCGAGGCAGCGAAAGTCGGCTGTACGACGCTCGACGGCCTGGGCATGCTGGTCAACCAGGGCGTGATCGGTTTCCAGCTCTGGACCGGCGTAGACCCCGATCCGAAAGTGATGCGAGCTGCGCTGGAAGAAGTGTTCGGCGTGTGAAAGAATCGCACAACAGATTCCCCTCTCATGGGTGGCACCGAATGAAATTCGGTGTTGTCGAAGACAACAGGAAACTGTCAGTGAAAGCTGCGATTAAACAGACAGTGCCGATTCAGGATAGTTCAACTGCGAACACATTTACGTATCCATAATTATCTCTTTCAACTCTGACAATTTCCTGCTCGCTGCGCTCGGCCCCACCCACGTGATTGGTTGAGTTGAGAAATTTCTTGAGCCCCTTTTTCAGAGTTGATATTCTGAAATGATTCACAGCTGAATCGCATCGTTATTTTTGGATACACACTCATGTCCTGGAAAGATCAGATTCTGAAGTTATGCAGCGATGCCGAATTCTTTCCCGGTGCAACGTTGCATGCTATTCAGCAGGCGGAATCCGAACTGGGAGTCGTTCTGCCAGAGGACCTGGCCAGTCTGTTGCGGGAATCAAACGGGGTTGAAGGCGCATACGGGCTGGGGCTGATCTGGCCACTGGAGCGTATCGTGCGGGAAAACAAAGCGTTTCGCGAGAACCCGGACTTTCCGGAACTGTATATGCCTTTTGATCATCTGCTGTTCTTTGCCGACGCCGGCAATGGGGATCAGTTCGCTTATCCGATCCAGGCCGGAGAAATCCGCAGACCCGATGTGTTTGTCTGGAACCACGAAGAAGACAGTCGAACCTGCTGCGCCCCCTCGCTATCGGCTTATCTGGAACGCTGGCTCACTGGTGAGCTGATGTTATGAATGCTCCGTCACTCTTATTTCCAATGAGGAATTTTATGCTCAATATTCAAGGTAAAACCATTTTTTCTCGACCAGAATCAGTGAGTTACAGTTAATGTGGGGCGCTATTGCAGGCGATGTGATTGGTTCGTATTTCGAACATGTGCCCACGAAGTCGACACGGTTTTATCTGTTTCGCGAAGAGTCGACTTTCACTGACGACACAGTGCTCACAGCTGCAGTTGCGGACTGGCTGATGAACGATACTGATCTCGTCAAAACATTTCACCGATATGTGCGGTATTATCCCGACGCCGGTTACGGACATACATTTCTCTCCTGGGCACAGTTGCGACAGCGGATACCCTATCAGAGCTGGGGAAATGGTTCTGCCATGCGTGTCAGCCCGGTCGCCTATGCTGCGGAATCGTTAGAAAACTGTTTGTATCTGGCGAAAAAGTCAGCTGAGGTGACTCATAACCATCAGCAGGGTATTTACGGTGCCCAGGCAACGGCAGCTTGTGTCTTTCTGGCACGTACCGGAAAAACGAAGGCAGAGATTCGCGAGTTCGTCGAAAGCAAATTCCATTATGATCTGCAAAGAACACTGGAAGAGATCCGTCCTCATTATGTGTTTGATGTTTCCTGTCAGGGCTCTGTACCGGAGTCGATTATCGCGTTTCTGGAATCGACCGATTTCGAATCCGCCATCCGAAATGCAATTTCACTGGGCGGCGATGCGGACACGATGGCCTGTATCGCGGGTGCGATTGCAGAACCCTTTTATGGCGGCGTGCCTGAAGAAATTTCGCAACAGGTTTTACCGCTGCTGGATGACCGACTGAGGGAGACCGTGCAGACATTCCATCACCGTTTTGTTACCGGAAGCCCAATGAATCCGGATGGAAATAAAAACGATGCAACTGAAACTGACTGAAGACGAGGCGCTGGTACTTTTTGAAATACTCTCCCGATACTCGGAAGATTCTTTTTTAGGAATCGAGGATCAGGCAGAACAGCGCGCGCTCTGGAATCTTCAGGCAATCCTGGAACAGTCACTGACTGAACCATTCCAGCAAAATTATCAAAGTGAACTGGCGGCTGCCCGCGATCGACTTCGCGATGAACCCGCACTCACAAATGCCTATCAGGAACAGCAAAAGGGCCGGCTGGCACTCTGGCTCGAACCGAATCAGATCCAATTCCTCGCAAATGAATGGCGCAAGATCCCCAAAGATGCACCGGAGACGGTACAAAAACAGTGGGGCGAAGTAGCCTTTCGTTCGATGGCTGCATTACATCAGGCCGGCATCGAGTATGAACCCAAGTTCCCTCAAAGCGGGGAAGCTTATCAGGTGGAAACAGGATAGAATCATATTTGATGAAACACTCCGAATCAAATATAGACATCGATCACACTGTAAAACCAAAGCTGTCCCGGCAGCAGATCATCGGGCTGGCTCTGTTTGCGCTCTCCCTGACTACCATACTTGCGTTGTACGGGCCTTATGCCATTTTGACGATGGTTTATAGTAGCCCTCTGGAAGATGCGCCCTCAGAAATCAGGAATCTCTCTGGACCTGCCGTCATGGGGCTCTGGGGAATTACCGGGACCTCAATCTGGCTGCTGCTGCTGATAGCGAAAGCGTATTACTTTAAAACAAAGTCTACCATCGAAAGTTTGGCTGCCTGGGCATTACTGATGACGGTCCCTTTTGGACTCATGTTCCTTTTATTTTTTTATCTGTCAATCTCGATAAACGCCAAAGCCAGTCCCCTGGCGGCTGTCGGGCTGGCAGGCACGTTGTACCACCTTTACATATTTCGTTTAATAAGTCGCAGAACAAGCCAGACAGAAAAAGGTCAGTATCCAGGTTGAATTCAAACGATGAAAAGAATCACTTCTAGCGGACGCAATCTGTTACTGCCCATCGCCGGTGATACGTTGATCGCATTTCAGGAGACCGGACTGACGGGCCTGATCTTTGAAGACGAGGAATCCGTGCGGTCACTGATTCAGTTTGAGGACGAACTACAAATTTCGGATGCCAATGGCTCGCGCACGTTGTGCGGAACGAAGCCGGGCGCCGGTTTCTGGCGCGCGGATCTGAATCGCCTCAATTACCTGCTCGGCTTTCGGCTGACGTCAGCAGTCGCCCAGCCCGATGGTTGTTTGATATTGGAATTTGAAACCGGAACCCGCCTGGAAGTACAATCGACAACCGGCTATGAAGCCTGGCATTTTCAGTGTCCTGTGTCGCAGAGCTCAACGAAACAACAACTCATTTCCGTACATGGAGATCACGGACGTCTGATCGTGTTTTCCTGACAGCCGAAACAAACCATCAGTTCTGGAAAGACACGCTTTAGATATGAAGATTCGCACCAAAGTGATTATTTCACTGATTCATCGCGGGCAGGTGTTGCTGTCTGAGGGGCATGATCCTGTCAGGGATTTTCGGTTTTATATTCCTGTCGGCGGTGGCGTCGAATTTAGAGAAAGGCTGCAGGATGCCGCTGCGCGGGAGCTGTTTGAAGAGCTGGGGCTGAAAGATCAGGAGCTGCAGTTCCTCAATTTTCATGAATCGATTTTCGAATTTAATGGGGTTCCCGAACATGAAATCATGTATCATTACCTGTGCCGCATCGACGATTCTGTGAAAGCTGCTTTGCCGGCGGAAGGGATTGAGTCGGATGGCGCGTCGTTTAAGGTGACCTGGTTTACGGGTGAAGCACTGTCTTCGATACGGAACGGACTGGTACCGCCGAAGATCTACGACGATTTGTGTCAGGTTCTGTTAGAGGACAATTGAGGGCATCAGTCAATTCAAAATTAATGACCTGCATGGAAGGGAGTCTCCGATGTCAGGACGAATGATTCTGGTTTTTACTTTTCTGCTGATGGGGGCTGGACCCGTGCGCGAACCTGATGTGCCAAAACCTGTGATGCCGGTTGCTGTCAGAGAAATAGTCGAATGGCTGCCTTCCGACAGTGAATCGCTGATCGTCTCACAGGGGCCGATTACCTTTAAGAAAGCCACTTTCCCGACGTATTCATTTCTGGAATCGATTCGCGTCGCTCCTTACTCTTTGATAATGTCGTTTCAGAATGAAGCTTTGTACGAGTTACTGCAGGGGCAAAAGATCACTTTGGCCGTCGAAGGGAGTCGCCGCTTCAGGTCTCCGGTATCACTGGGATTGTTGCCTTATGAAGGCTGCCAGGTGCTGATGTTTGATCCGGGAGCGCACCAGAGTGTCGCTGAAGCATTTCAGATCTGCCTGCAGAGAGCCAGGAGAACGATTTCGATCGAGAAGTTGAAAGTAGCTGTATTCACCGATCGCAGGGAACAAGATGACTGGACGCTGTATCTGGCTCAGCCTCGCGCGGGAATTCTGCTGTGCGCGACAAATCAGGATTATCTGGAAGAGACACTGAAACGAATGCAGAGTCAGCAGCCGAAACGGGCTTTTCCCGACACGCTCGAAGAATGGAAGTACCTGAATACGGAGGCCTCCGTCTGGGGCTTGCGGCATTTCAGTGCGAAGTTCAGCAAAACCGATCCCACATCTCCCTTTGATGAAGGTTCAGGAGGCGTGCTTCCCGATAAAGACGCCATCGGATTCGTGTACTGGTTTGATCCTCAACAGGATCAGATTGCGCGGGCCGTCTATCTTTCGAAATCCAAAAAGGCCGCGGAAATCGTCCAGCTGCGCTGGCAGTACGAGGAAGAAAAACTGAATCCCATAATCCGGGAACGGGAGCCGGGAATTTTAGAAATCGCGGAACCGGTCGATGGAGATCCGGAAGAGTGGTATTACTTTTATATGATTCTAATGTGTCACCTGGGGCATGCGGTTTATCTTTGAGTGAAGTTGTTCATAGTGGGGAGGTCATAGTGTCAGAGAACTCCACGAAAAACAGTACGCTTGCGTTCCGCTTCTATCTTCGGAAGTTCTGGCTGAGTCTGCTGCTGATGACCGTGATCTTTCTGGGCGCTGCTTTATGCTATTTCGTCGTCCGCGGCTCTACGCGGAGGCACTATATCTCGGAACTGTTGAAATATGATGCTGCGATTCGCGCACAATATGATGAATACAAATACGACCCCCCCGTGATAGACGCGGGTGGTGGCCTGGTTTTAAGAATTGGGCGTGGTCAGCGCGCTGTGGGTCAAGTGTCAGTGGGGGAACCGCCGCGCCCTTTGAACTGGATTGTGCCTGTCGTGAGAGATTCCTGCTTTACTGACGTTACAGAAATCATCATTAGCGACAGCCGGTTTTCCGATAGTGATGTGGAATTGCTGCTTGCCTTTCCGGAACTCCGCGAACTGGATATCTCGGGGACAGCGGTTACCGATGCAGGGCTGGAAAAAATTGCAGCATTGGATCAGCTTGTACTGCTCTATGTGAATGACACAGCGGTCACAGAGAAAGGATTGCGATCACTGGCCAGCTGCCGAGAGTTAAAAGAATTGAAGATTGATTATACCATTTTGAATGCCAAAGTTCTCCAATTTCTGAAAGCGCAATTGCCTGACTGTGATGTGCGCTGGTAAAATTTGTCTGCAAAAACGCTTTCGGTAACCGACTGATGAGAGATCAAAAAACCAATGAAAAAAATGGATCTGTATCCCGCGTTAATCAACTGGCCGTTTCTGATCATGGGGTTTCTGATCGGAGCCAGCGGCGGCGCTCTGATCGTTCTGCTGGTGATTGCCTATGAACTGGTCCGTGTCTGGAGAATGGCAAAGGCGCTGACGGCAGACGTGACGCCGGAGACGATCCGCACTTATTTTGCCAGAGACAATGCCTATCACTGGATCCCCTGGCGCGATCAGGTGCGGGGGATTAATGAATTGTTGAAAAGTCAGGAAGGATAATTCAGGAAAGGGAGTTTCACATGCTGGTACGAATGGCCTGTTTCGTTGTAATCCTGTTATCGGGATCGAGTCTTGCAAAGACCTGTGAACCATTGATCGACACCGAAAAGTCGTCACTCACCGTGCGACTGTTTGAGCAAAACGAACGGCCCAAAGAGCTGGCCGAATTAACGATCCTGTTTTCAGAAAATGAAGAGTTCCGTTACCTGTCCGGTGGAGAACTGCCTGCAGCCGAAGGTGAGCCTCCGCTGGAAATGGGTGTCAGATTAACGGGAAAACTGAAGTCGCTGGACCAGAAGCAATTTCGCGCTGTGTTGAAACTGGATGTCGGCAACCATGTTTATTCAGAAGAACCTCAGACACAATTAGTCCGAACCGAGACGATTGAGATTCGGTCCGATCTGGTCAACGGAGTCAAAAAACGAATTCATTGTGGTGGACAGCAATGGCTGGAATTGTTGATCGAAAGATGAAGTTCCACTGTTATAATAGACTGGTATCTCTTTTCCTGCAGCAGCCGTTCAACTTTGTTCCTCAAACATCTTCAAGCGAGAGCGACGTGAAACAGTTTCCCCTTAACCGAAAACAGCATGGGGTTTTTCTGATCGTGTTTTCCCTGTGTGCCCTGCTCGGTCTGGCCAGCCTGGTGATTGCTGAAATTTATCTGCCCCGCAATCCAGGCGGTATGGCAGGCAGAATGGCCATGTATCGTTTCATGGGACTGGGGTCGCTGGCCTGGCTGGGAATTGCGATCTGGTCCGGATACTGTCTCTGGACCGACACAGATCTCGAACAGAAGTCCATTTCGAATTGACTGATGCGGCTCTCCCGCCCTGCAACCCGTTACTGACCGGTTCTCAATGAATTGATGCCGGGAAGATCAATTCTCTGAAATTGCGTGCCTGATAATATTTATCTGTTTTTCATTGGAGTCTACGGTCACATTATGGCATGATATTCGGATGTTTATATTCGATTTGCATTCAGATCAGATAAAGGGCTCCGATGAAATTTCTGCTGACAGGTATCTTGCTGCTGTGCTGTTTTCATTCCACCGTCTCTGCAGACAGCTTCACAATCGGCGATAAAACGATTGAGGTCCCGGCTCCGGCAGGCTATGTACGGGTGACGCCTGAGATGGGGGACGTCTATCGACTGGCGCGCAGCCTGGTTGATCCTGCCAACGATCTGCTGGCCTATTATATTCCCGAATCGGATGTCGCCGCAGCAAAAGCGGGGGAGATTCCGCCTCTCAACAGGACCTTCATGTTGAAGGTGAATAAACAACTGAAGACAGCGGAACTGGGTACCGGGGATTTCGCCAAACTCAAAAAGGGGGCAGTCGAGGAAAACCGGAAAATCACAGAGACACTGAAGAAGCAGTTACCCGATCTGTTTGACAAAGTGAATCAAGGTATCAGTAAAGAGTTCAACATGGATTTTGCCATGCAGGTGTCCCAGGTGGTTCCCCTCGACCCGCATTACGATGTTCCGAATGCCATGGCGTTTTCCATGTTCGTGACCTACAACGTGTCTGCGGAGGGAGAGAAATCAGATGATGTGGTCTGCTGTACGACCACGTTTCTGGATGCTGACGGCAAGGTCCTGTTTCTGTACTGCTACGCGCCTCAGGATGAACTCAGCTGGACCCAAAGTGCTGCCAAAGACTGGGCCGAATCAGTCATGGCCAGTAACCCGAAGCCCCCGACAGGAACGGTCCAGGGAGGCGGGATTCGCAAATACCGGGGTATGGTAAAGTGGATTATCGCCGGTGTCGTCTTTTTACTGATCTCCGTGTTTAAGGGGCGAGGCAGCAAATCTGCCTGAGATTCCGGTCGTCCGGAACCGAACATGTTCAGGCTGGACTTTGTCATAAACTAACGTGTTTGTCACCGTCTTGACACAGGGATGGGATCAGTCCCATCGCGTTTCTTGTTTGATGAGTCCGGAATCATGGAGTTCGAAGTCAGACCAATCCAGCTGGATGATCTTGCCGGTTTTCGCGATGCGATGGCGCGCGTGGCGGCTGAAAGAAGATACCTGCTGACTGTGGAACTCCCTTCCCCGGAGAATACGGAAGTCTATATCAGACATAACGTCGAACAGAACCATGCTCAATATGTGGCAGTGATCGACCAGCAGATTGTCGGCTGGGCCGACATCATTCCTCACGTGCGCGATTCCGTCAGGCATGTGGCGCGACTGGGCATGGGGGTCGTCGCAGAACATCGTGGCCAGGGAATCGGCAGCCAGCTGTTGGAACGGGCGATGGCGCATGCCTGGGCACAGGGGCTGAAGCGACTGGAACTGGAAGTATTCTCGGATAACGAAGTGGCTATGAACCTGTATCGCAAACACGGTTTTCAGGTGGAAGGGGTCAAGCGCTTCGCGAGATACATCGACGGCGCGTATCAGGACATCGTCATCATGGGCCAGTATCGTATCTGACGAGTTGCTGATGACTCAATGATTCGCTGCTATTGATACTTCAAGACTGGAGCGGCGATATTACTGTTGTGAGCAGAGGAGAACACAAAATCTCTTTTCAGATGTGACCGTCGAGATCCTCCGAACCGAAACGGGTGGGCTGGTGTCGTAGACGGGGATACGCTCAGTTTCGGGTCAGCAGGCAAGGGGTACGTTGATGGCTAATCAAAAATCGCGCAGACCGCGTCAGAATTCAGGCCGGCCTCGTCCGCAATTAGCACGTTATCCTTCCATTGAGGGTTTGCAGATAGATTTCCTGAACCAGCCCTGTGTTGCTTTCCACAAGTACGATGGCTCCAACCTGCAGTTCAAGTGGACACAAAATGAGGGATGGTGCCAGGCAGGGACGCGCAAAAGGACCATCGATGTAGAGAACCCGCTGTTCGGGAGCGCCCTTTCACTGTTCGAGTCGAAATACGCGGAGCAGATTCTCTCTTCATTACGGAAGTATAAGGAGTATCGGAACGCAAAATCGCTGGTCGCTTTCTGTGAATTCTTCGGCGAACATACGTTTTCGGGACTGCACCGCGACGACGACACAAAAGAGCTGAAACTGTTTGATCTGCTGATTCCCGAACAGGGGTTCGTTCTGCCCCAAAACTTTCGGCAGCATTTCGGGCATCTCGACATCGCTGAGGTAGTCTATGAAGGGGCGCTGACCCGGGAGTTCATGCAGGATGTTTATCAGGGGAAATATCCAGTCAATGAGGGAGTCGTCGCCAAAGGAGTGACGACCACGCAGCGCCGCAAAGGCAAGACCGAACAGGAGGTCTGGATGGTGAAGATCAAAACAAAATCCTGGCTGGAAGAGTTAACCCGCCGGGCAGGCGACTCCTCAGATTTGAAACAGGAACTGGAAGACAATCTGAAGCAACAGTTTGCATTGTTTCAGCAGAATGAATGGCAGTAAGCGTGCGACTTTGAGAGCTGAGCCGGTTACAATACAATCAGACGCTCAGAACATCATTCTCTTCGGCTGAATCATGAAATATCCAGAAACCTTATATTCTGATGTCTTAGGTAATATGCAGTTGGATGAAGTTGTCGACTACGCGACCAGTCGAGAGATCGATGGCTTTCAAAATGTGAATGTCGTGTTTGTTCCCGGTTTCCTGGTTCCTCCGCAACAGCAGACAGAAGAGGAATTCCAGGCGCGCTTGAACATCGCCGAGCAGATGTATGCCGAACTGATTCAGAAAAAACCGTCCGCTCTGTTAACTCCGCTGCATGCAAAGCTGAAAAGTCTGGCGCTGGAATATGGTTTTGACGAAGCAAATGAATCGGAGTCTGAACTGTACCAGAACTGGAAGCTGGAACATGTGATTTTATTTCACACCGGGATCCGCCTGATTTATTTTGGGATTACGGTCTTTCCTTCGCTCGATTTATGTCTGGACTATGATCGGCAATGGAATCTGGAAGAACTGTATTTTGACGGATAGCCGCTGCAAGTCTTACTTATGACTCAACGATTCGCTGTAAGGCAGTTCTTCGATGTTGCCTAAGCCGAAGACCTGCAGGAAGCGGGCGGTGGTGATGTATTTGACTTCCGCTTTTTTATCTTCGTTCCGTTCGATGGCAATCAGTTCGCGTCGGAGCAGCTGGCGCAGGACGCCGTTGGCTTTGTCTTTGCCGGCTTCGATGATCTGATCTTTCGTGATCGGCTGCTGATAGGCGACGAGCGCCAGGACCTCGAGGGCATCCTGCGAGAGTTTGACTTCTTTGGGACCGAAGCCATACACACGGTTGCGAATGCGTTCGAAGTCGTGCCTGAGGATCAGCCGGTAGCCCCCTTCTTCCATCCGGATCTCATAGGGTCGCGATTCTTCAATGTACTGGCGATTAATGTCATCGAGTAAATCGTCGACATAGGAAGAAGAGTATTCATCATTGAGCAGTGAGCAGAGCCTCTTCGTCGTCAGCGGTTTGCCGCCGACAAACAGGGCTGCTTCGATGATCTGACGCGGGGGAATGCGGGTCTCGCGTTTTACCGATGTACTGCTGCTTTTGGACGGTTCGGCAGTTTCTTCAGCGGGCTGTTCGTCTGGCAGTTCCAGATCCCGTTCGACCGCTTCGATGGCTTCCAGCGTCCGTTCGTAGTCGGCGTCGATCTCTTCATCGACCTGACTGCTTGCAGCGAAGGCGGCCAGAAAGTCGTCTTCATTGGAACTGGTATCGTCGCTGGCTGGTTGTTCTTCTTCCACAGACATTCCCTCAATCCTTTCAGGGAATCAAGCATCAAAGTTCAGAGTGCTCACCGGACGATCAAAGAGTCTTCTCAGAGTTTCATTGATTCAAAGCCAGCACATACGCTTCCCAGTCCGCCTGTCTCTGTCGGGCGGCTTTCAGCTGGGCCGGGTTATTGTGCATATTTGCTTCGATTTCATCAACCTTTTTCTGGCACTTGGGACAATGGGCGAGGTGGACCTGCATTTGCTCTGTAGTATGTTGATCGAGCTTATGGGCAATGTAGTCACCCGCATAGTCGAGGGCCTGCTTACAGTTAATGCCTCCGGGCATTTTTTTACCGGCCAGCTGGTCGCCGGAGGGAGTGGCAGAGCCCGAAATGGAATTCATGCCGATAAAACCGACCAGTCCTACGGCCAGACAGACCGTCAGGATCTCAGCACCGGTGATCAGGTGGCTGATCTTTTTCCGTTTTTTCATCACGGACACAAACTGACACAGGTCGCCTGGTGCGCAGTCGCGCCACTCTGTTTCGGTATCGATTGAAGATGTGGTTGGGTTGTTTTTGTTCATGTTAAAACCTCCTGCTACATCAGCAGGAATTTCTGCTTTCTTTCTTTTGTGGGACTTTTCCCCTGCTTTTATTATCGTAGCCAGTGCCTGTGTGATCTGTGAGATAGCTTACAGTTTCTCTGCATTTCGGTTCACAGAAGGGGGATGGCGGGATTTATTTCAGGCTTCGGCTCCTCTTAAGACGAATTCACCCGACTGATCCGGTTTCGACTGGAAGGCGGGTGTCAGTTTAAAATCAATCGAATGTGCCAGGTACCGGGCTTTCCGTAAGATAATGTGGCGCTTCTGGATATCGATGCTGCGTTCGTCCTGAAGTTCGCCCAGCAGAACAGTCACGGTTTCCCGCGTGCTGCCGATGATGCTGGCCAGTTCCTGATGCGAGAGTTTGATGTTGATCAGAACCCCTTCACTGGTGAAACGGCCATATTTTTCTGCTAATTCGAGCAGTAGATGAGTCAGTCGATCCCGATTGGAGCGAAACAGCAGTGATTTGAGTCGCTGCTCGATCCGTTGTCGGCGTAATCCCATCAGCTTGGTCACGCCCAGCGAGACGGTAGCATGATGTTCCATGAGATCCTGAATGATCTGTCCCGGGATGCGGAGAATCGAGGATTTCAACATCGCTTCTGCATATTCTTCGCGTTCGCCGCCCCCCAGAATGGCCAGCTCGCCAAAGAGTTCGCCGGGTTCGATCAACGCCAGCAGCGCCTGTTTTCCTTCGCCGGTCAGGTGATAGAGCTTGATTCTGCCGGACAGAAGCAGGTAAACCGAATCACTGCTCTCTGTGGGGAGATAGACCATATTTCCGCGAGCGAAATTTCGAACCGAGGAGTTCCGTTCGACATGCGCAATCTGATCCTGACTCAAGCGCTCGAACAGATCGCAATTCTTCAGGTACCAGAAATTTTTGTCCATGGAGACGAACCTTGCCCTGTTTCAGTTCACAGGGAATGACATGAGAAAGTCAACGGCAGCTGCAGAGTCCGGAAATTGCGTTTTCCGTCTGCTACCTAATATACAGCGTCAGAAGCGGTTTTGAGAACCCCCGTTTTATGGAAACGGGCTATTTTTTGGGTTTGCATCGATTTGTACAGAGCGAGAAAGGGCTCAATGTTCGCTGGAATCCTGTTTTTGCAGGAGATCCTCCACGATTTTGTCCGGCGCTCCGATGGGCAGAACATGGATGGTTCCCGTGTACTGGCGGGAATCGGGATTGGCGAAACCTTTTTTTTCGGCGACGAAGGTCGCGGTCTGGTGAGCGTGAATGCATTCGCCCAGAGGCACTCCAGTATCGCAGTCGAGGCCGGAAGGGAGGTCGACGGCCAGCTTGAAGCCGGGGGCCTGATTGATGAGCGAAATAGCGGTTGAGTAGGGTTCGCGAATGGTGCCTTGCAAACCGGTTCCCAGCAGGGCGTCGACAATCCAGTCTGCTGAATTCAGGAATTCGCGAAACGCCTGCGGTTGATTCAGGTCGGGATCGATGTGCATGTCGATTCCCATGCGCTGCGCCACGTGAAAGTTGATGGCGGCATCCCCTTTGAGTTCCGTGGGATCGGCCAGCAGATAGATTTCCACCGGGATGCCGGCGTTATCGAGATGACGGGCGATGACAAAGCCGTCGCCGCCATTATTGCCTTTACCAGCGCAGATTTTCACAGGTCCTGCTGCTTTCAGTGAAACGAGCAGTTCGAACACGCCGCGGCCGGCATTCTCCATCAGGGCAATGCCTGGCAGCCCGAATTCTTCGATGGTGCGCTGGTCAACGCTGCGTACTTCGTCCCGGCTGAGTCTGTTGACAGGGGGCATTTTTCTCCTCGGATTCTGATTCTGTAGCAATTGAGTAATTAAAAAAGGGTAAAAAATCGATCAAAGTAAGTTTATTATCAGTGGTTACGGGGTTTTCAACAGAGGGAAATTGAATTACGATCTCCGAGGACGCGGGCAGCACTTCTTCCCGACCTCTTTTCAAAATGGAAAATCTCAGTCTCCAAACAGGATACTTCTGGAGAGTCAGCAGTGATAGATGAATATTCTGATCGATGGGCTCTGATTACGGGTGCTTCATCCGGAATCGGCCTGGAGTTTGCGCACCGGCTGGCTGCCCGGGGGATGCATCTTGTGCTGACAGCCCGCCGTAAAGAGAAGCTGGAAGAACTGGCTGCAGAACTGCTGACCCGTCATGGCACGAAAACAGAAGTGATTGTGCTGGATCTCTCCGAAGAGGATGCTCCTGCCCGGCTGTACGAAGAAGTCAAAAAACGGGGCGTGCAGGTTGAGCTGCTGATCAATAATGCGGGCTTCAGTGTTGTTTCTGATATCGCTGCCACCGATCGAGAACGGGTGATGCAGATGGTCAGACTCAATATCGGTGCCCTGACCGACCTGACCTATTACTATCTGCCCGAGATGATGGAACGGGGACACGGGGGGATCATCAATATCGCTTCTGTCGCTGCGTTTCAGCCGGTTGCCTACATGTCAGCCTATGCGGCCAGTAAAAGCTTCGTGCTGCATTTCACGGAAGGCCTCTGGGCTGAAGCCCGCGATAAAGGGGTGACAGTGACGGCGTTATGCCCGGGAACAACGCAGACCGAGTTTTTCGATGTCGCCGGCGTGGAAGGCTGGTTGAAGAAACATCGTTACCAGACCGTCGATCAGGTGGTGAAAACCGGTCTCAAGGCGCTGGAAAAGAAGCGGCAGTACACGGTTTCCGGCTGGGGCAACTACATCCTGTCGCTGCTGGTACGCATCGCGACCCGGCGGACGGTGGTGGTCGAGTCGATGAAGTATTTTCGTCCGCAGCCCCCCAAAGAGAAAAAATAGCGCGCATGTACACTTTGTCGCTCCCCGACCGGGGAAGTTCGCGTTGAAGTTTGCGTTTTTTTAGTTGATTTTGCATTGAAAACAGCCCGCCAAGTTGACGATCTGGCGTGACAGGCAGTATAACTGTCGTTCCCAATTTTGGAATTTGTCGCAGAAGGTATATAAATGGCTTCCAAATCAAAGATTGAAAAACAGAAAAAGATTTACGCTCTGGTAGAAAAGCATGCTGCTAAACGGGCTGAGCTGATTGCCAAAGGTGACTACGAAGGCCTTGCTAAACTGCCTCGTAACTCCAGCCGCACTCGTATGCGTCGTCTCTGTCAGCTGACAGGTCGTCCCCGTGGCAACTATCGCAAGTTCCAGATTTCGCGTATCGCTCTGCGGGATATGGCTTTAGATGGCCTGATCCCCGGCATGAAGAAATCAAGCTGGTAAGCTGATCGTTCCCACGAGATCGAAGAGTGTGATCTTCGATTCCAGCCAGCAACGTCAAATCAGCGTCGCCCCGGATATCGGGTGTCCCTTGTTTACGGCGCATGAAAAAGGAAAACAGAATGTCAGTCGGTTTATCGCGTAAAGAGATTGTCAAACGTCGGAAAAAACGAGCTCGTCTGAAAAAGAAGCTCAAATGCCGGTTCTGCCCGGATGGTAACATTCCACGTCCCGTATACGTCGATTACAAGGATCTGAGAACTCTGCGTTCTCTCCTGGATCGCGAAGGACGTATTCTTCCTCGTCGTCGTACCGGCACTTCAGCCCTGTATCAGCGTGCTGTCCGTCGTGCGGTTCTGCGAGCCCGCTTCATCGGTCTGCTGCCTTACGTTGCAGAAGACTAAGCGACTGAAGAGAAGACACAAACGAAAAAGCTCTGGACTGATCTGGTCCAGAGCTTTTTTTATGTTTGTGGTTTCATTCTTAAGGTTGCGTTTACCAGTGCAGACCTGTCGGGAAGGAATCGGTTTGAAAGGCATCCAGCAGGCTGGGTTCGGATTTCTCTTTCTGGTCGATGGTTGCTTCCGCACAGGATTCTTCAGTCTCCCAGATCACGACTTTCACCGCCTGGACTCCGAGATCGTTGAGCAGGCCTGGGCAGACTTCATCCAGCAGGTAGCGGGCCATATTTTCTGCAGTGGGATTGTAAGGCAGGACGAAGTACTTGGTCGGTTCGACCATGCGGATGGCGTTTAAGCCGTTCTCGTCTTCAATGTTGAGCAGAAAACCGTGATCCCAGTTTTCATCAATCCAGCCTTTGAGCAGGCTTTTGAGGTGCGCAAAGTCGATGATCCGCCCGACCGCATCCGTATCGGGACCGGTGACGTAAAAGTCGGCCACATAGTTGTGACCATGAAAAAACTGGCATTTCCCTTCATGGCGGAATAAGCGGTGACCCGCATTAAACTTGATCCGCCGCATGATTGTCATACCCATGATATTATTTCGACCTCGTAATAAACGTGATTCGTAATACGTTGACTGATATTATTAACTGTCCAGCAGAGATTTCATACCCTGTGTCATCACGGCATCGATACCGGGATCACAGAAGGCGACGCTGACTTCGTAACCACCTGCGGGATACTCTTCCGCGACCGGGATGTACCAGGGACCGCCATCTCCATAAGCGGCTGTTGCGATGAACTGATCGGGCTGAATGCTCTGAGCTCTTAACTGGTACTCGATAAAGCTCTCTGCGGGCAGATGCAGCGTTTTGATGTCGTTCATCTGCAGAGAACTGAGCGTGATCGGAATTTTCTTCTCGACCCGTTGCAGCCAGGCCAGCATGTAGGAGGGCCGGTTTCGATTCACAACACTGTTATCCTTGTTGGAAATCGTCTTCGTCAATTCTTCTACGCTGAAAGTGCTGCGAACGGGAGGTAAAATGTCGTGAGTTTTCCAGGTCAGCTGCCCGACCGGTTCCGGTTTGAGCCCTTTTTCGGAGGCGACCATTCCTTCATAGATGCGTTTTGCCAGAATGCCCCGCATCGGTTTCGTGCCATCATTGTACTTACCGGCGGAAATGTTTCCGGAACAGCCGGTGAAGTAAATGTGCGTGCAACCTGGTTCTTCCTGCTGACGCTGCTTGCGGGCGATGCCGGTGAAGTCACTGCTGACGCGTCCGTCGCCGTAATAGCTCATGGGATGGGTGGCGTAGTAATGGCAGGAGACCAGCTTTTTATCTTTGTTGTAGAAGGCGATCGTTTTCAGGAAGGGATCGATGGTCCCTTCGGTCATGCTCCGCAGCTTTTCATCTCTGCAGCTGCTGCCTCGCATGCTGATGATCTTGCCTGCTTTGTCGCGGTTGATCCGACGGTTGGAGGCGACCTTGTCGACTTTTCCCTGGCTGTGTGCGACATGCGTCACAGGTTCTGCTTTGGGGAGCGCCGTGCTGACTGCTTTGCGGGCTTTGTCGAGACATTCGTTGAAGAAGTCGAGCTCGACGATGTGCGGCAGATCCCCTTGATCGAGGATGATCTGTTCGGCGTTCAGGCAGGCGAAGGGGGCGTTATGCTGATGCACACACTGGACGGCCACCCGATCGATGGTGGTGCCGGCGGCTTCGGCCAGAGCGGTTCGCCAGGCGATATGTGCGTCGTTGAGCAGACCGGTCCAGTCGACGGCGCAGACCACAATCGGCTTTCCGGCCCCGAGCAGGACGTAGCCGATCGCTTCCAGGGAATCGTCATACCCGACGACCGGTTTGATCCAGCCTCCGCAGAGGGAATGTCCTTCAGGCGGAGAGACATCGAACCGAAAAGGCGCAATATGCAGATTCGGATTGCGGGTCGTGTCTGCCTGATTCGCGAAGGTCCACTCATCAAGGGAAAACGCAGTGCCAGTCGCTGCCAGGGAGGCAGCGAGGAAGTCACGACGACTGAATTGGCTCATAGGTCACCTGTGTCCGTGATACGGTTTACAGTTTTGTTGGATTGGGAGCGTCTCCATAAACTTCTTTGGGGTCGAATACTTTTTCTGTTTCGGTGAACTCAAGTGCCAGACCCTTTTCTTTTGATTCTTCACCTACGGGCACGCGGCGGTAGAAACAGGAACGGTAGCCGACGTGACAGCTGGCGCCACCTCCCATGACATCGACGCGTAACCAGATCGTATCCTGGTCGTCGTCAATCAGCAGCGCTTTGACTTTCTGCACGAGTCCACTGGTGGCACCTTTGTGCCAGAGTACCTGGCGGCTGCGGCTCCAGTAAACGGCTTCACCCAGTTCGATGGTTTTCTTGAGTGCTTCCTCATTCATGTAAGCATGCATGAGCAGTTCACCCGAGGTATAGTCGGTCGTCACAACAGGAATTAAACCGTCCTGATCAAATTTGGGGGCCAGTTCATTTCCTTCTTCCACCTGCTCGACGGTTGTCCGTGCCGCGAATTGAATTCCATCTGACATGATTTTGTCTTTCCTCACTTCAATTTAATCTTTTGTCTGACTGTGGAGAGATTCTCCACTTCTTACTACCCGTAAAATGGGTTCTTAACTGATAGCAGAGCAGCAACTGAATTCGCTTTTGAAGTCCCTGGCTGCTCTGGTCTGGATCATGGGATCTTCCCGGGACGGGATGTGTTTCCATCCTCCGGGGGGTTGAATCTGTGTGGCTGGTTACATCATACGCAATGGTTGCGGTCAGACACACGTTCTCAGGCGTTGTTCAAGCGGAAATTAGCAGATTTCCTGCTTTGAGGTACGGATTTCCTACCCTGAAATAGTAAACCTAATGATGAGTCAGGTCAGCAGTTTGATGCGGGATTTTGAGAGGTTTCACAGAATTATCGGCTGTTGAGCCAGCATTAGTATACATGCGCGATCTCAATAAAATCAGACTGACCGGTTTACGGGTGGTATGCGAGGTTAGACAGCTGATAAAGGGGAAAGTTCGCGGTGATTTTGAAATCAGTTTTGGCTCGATTTCTTACTGTAAATTTGTGACATTTCCGAGATGCGGGTTTTGACCAGTTTTCGCAGCGAGGGGGGAGAGATCACTTCTGCCTGGTTCCCGAAACTGAGGAGCCAGTCGGTCATCTGATCCGGGTTACTTACGCGTGCCCGGAATTCGATCGTGCCCCCTTTGAGTTTTCTGATTTCCTGTGACGGGTCCCAGCTGATATGTGAGACAGCCTGAGCAGCATCGCTTTGAAACCGAATTTTGACAGAAACGGTTCTGGATGACTGCCGCACGGGATCCCAGGTATTGCCGACATAGCGATCGAGTTTAAAGCGGGATGGTTTTTTGAACCGTTCGTCGAGCAACTCTGATTTGATGATTTTCAGAATCGGAAAGACTTTGATGCCCCGATCGACGGAGGAGCGCCCTACGACAAACCATTCCCGATTCGAATACAGCATGTGATACGGGCTCAACATGGTGGAGACCGTCTTTTGTTCTTTCGGGCAGTCGTAGTGAATGCGCACGTTTTGTTTTGATGTGACCGCTTTCAGAATGGTTTTATAATGCAATTCGTTGCGTATTGAGGGATTGCAGGGCGTCAGCCAGATGGAGACGGACTGGGCCGCTTCAATCACCTGATCGCGTAATGTATCGGGCAAACTGCTCAGAATTTTTGCGGAAGCGGAGCGGGCGATGCCATCGAGAGGCAGCCCGACGATGGTTTTATCGAGGTCCTGACTGAGCACAAACAGCGCAAGAACTTCTTCAAAGGTGAGATCTTTGAAGGGGACGATGGTTCTCCAGGGAAGCAGATATCCCTGTTTATCATCATCGTAAAGAACGTAGATTCCGGCTTCCTGAAGGGTTTTCAGGTCACGGAAAACGGTCCTGCGACTGACTTCGCATTCGCTGGCAAGTTGTGCAGAGTTGTAAACACGTCCCGACTGTAACAGGGCAATCAGTCTGAGAAGACGATGAATTCGTCCAGCCACCATTGATTATCTTTTGTATGCTTTCCACAGGCCTGGTCAGTGGCGGGTGCTCAATCCCGAAAACTCAGTATGAACGGTCTGCAGCGCGCACAACGAAATGGAGGTTTCGTATGCGAATCGACAGTTCAATATCCGGAAACAACAATCGATGGAGATGGACATCGATACGGGTAAGTTTGAATGAGACAAGCGTCGGCAATGAATCAAACGAAAGTTATGTTTAAAACTAGCACGTGTTTACGGAAATGCATACCGAAATTCGTAAAGGTCTTTTCAAATTGTCGAATGCCCAAATTGTCAGACTGTGAAAGCAGTACGATCAGGGTAATGCGAACATTTGGAATTCTGTAACGCATCGCATTTGGCCGTAACATCTCTCAATCTATCATACTCGGTCCAGATGGCCCTTGAGACGCTACCAGATAACGAGACAGCTTAGTTATTCACTCTACAAAACTGGTAGCAGGCAGTAGTTCGACGTCGATATTTTTCTCAGTATCGGCAATCGGCAGCTCTTCCAGTTCTGCAGAGATCTGTCTGTTCCTGGGCTGAGGTTCAGGAGGTCCCGACTCAAGCGCGACCTTCACCGCTTGCTCAATCTCGGATTGAGCAAACGGATTTCGACTACTTTGATAACCCTCATCAAGTTGCAGACGTGCTTCCGGCTGGCCTGACGTGGCAGGTGCAGGCGGTGCATATTCTGGAGTGGTTTCCGGTTCCGGAACAGGCATGATATCAGGTGTGATCCCATCTTGTGAGGAAGAGTACGTCTGAGCCCCGGCTGCAGGCATGACACCCACTTCGCCGATGTAGCCGTCTGAAACGAATGGTTCCGGTTTGCTTCGCAGTTTATGAGCATCGATACCGTGTGTTCTAGCCCAGGCACGTCGGACAGCCTGCTGATAGGCAACCGGTGACCATTCCCCTTCCATGAGATGCACGTTGTTGTGTTGCAGCAAGGTGCCTTTCCATTTGTGGAGGTTCTTGATCGCGACGTTGTAGGCAACCAGTGAGCGGTAGTATTCAGTTTCAGCAGCAGCCAGTGAGGACTGTGCACGTAACAGCGTATCGAGTGTTGTCGTTCCTGCCTGAACTTCGGCGTCAAACAGTTCCACACGTCTGCGGGCGGCACGCCAGCGGTTGAAGTTGGATTGTGCTGTCGCATAGTTTTTGGTCAGGTCCTGGAATGTAATGGCCAGTTCCTGGCTGACATCCATTTCCTGTGCTTTAAGAACGGCTCGTGCTTTAGACAGACGGAATTCGAGGTTTTCCACCTGGGCATGTGCCGAACGGAAACCGAGAGGCATACTGAATTCCCAGCCAACGGTCCAGCTGTCCTGGTCATTGTCCAGCAGAGTTCCATAGGCACTATGCAGACCCTGAGATGTGATGCCATCGGTGTTTTTCTGGCTTAACAGGCGATCGCCGAAACCATTCACCTGATAACTGGAAACCAGGTCCAGGCGTGGTTTGGTCAGGCTGGTGGCAGCCATTCTCTGAAATTCCAGACTTTTAATGTTCCATTTCTGTTTACGCAATTCGACGCGATGTACCAGAGCTTCTGTCAGACACATACTCCAGTCGGGAGTAAATTCTGCTGCGATCGGGTCATCAATCGGACGAATGATTTTTCCATCGTTAACGGGCAGACCAACCAGTCGGCGAAAGCGACTTTCTGCGGTGTAAATATCGCTGCGTGTTGACTGAACCAGTGACTGTGTTTCAAACAGACGGTCTTTGGCCTGTGCTTCGTCAGCCGGCTTGAAGTTTCTGGTACCGCCGGCTTCCAGTTTCGCATGGGCTTCCCGCCAGCTGCGAAGTGCTGAGTTACGGGCCACCACCTGAGTGTCGTACAGGCGATAGGCCAGATAGAGCTGCCAGTAGCTTTCTTCAATATCGGAGATCAGGTTTCGCACATTTTTCTCGAAATCTGCAAGCACCAGGTCATTGTTGATGCGGGCGATCACGACCCCCTGGCTGACCCCGGTAATCCCGGTGAATCCGGAACCGATCGGGCCGGCAATCCGGGTGTAGTCGACGCCGGCACCTGCCAGGAATGGCTGACGATAAGAGAGTCCCACGTTCCCGGCGTAATTAGACGGGAACAGCTGACTGGTGGCATTACTGCCTGTGTAGTTCCAGTTATGTGACAGGGCAAACTGTCCGCCGTTCGCAAATGTTTTGGAGAGGCCGGACTGGAATTGTCCCGTTTCCTGTGCGAGTGTACCGCCGGGAATACCACCAAAGAACGGGCTGTTTTGCACCTGTTCGGAGCGGCCCCAGAGCATATTGGCAGTAAACGTCGTATCAAATGCAGACAACGCCGCTTCCACACCACGCGATCCACCCAACAGGACGTTCGTTTCCTGAATGGAAGGGTCGAAAATCGTAGGAGTACCATCCGGGTTATTTAACAGCCCGTTGCCGTTGGTTCCCAGAGTACCGGAGACACGAATGACTTCGCTGTTTGCCATACCCAGATGAATGGCGTCCATCAGGGGTAAATCCCAGATTTCATCCTGAGAACGGTCAGTCAGAGTCCGTGGTTTACCAGAGAATGTGATCTCCTCAGGTGTCTCATCATAGACCGCCGGGTATTCGATTTTTGTTGCAACATCCTCATAATACTGGAGTTCTTTGTCTCCGAGATAATGAAGATCGGTATCGGTACCCAGACCGTGACAGCCCACAAGCTGGCTGGTAATCAGGCATCCACAGAAAAACTGGTGTAACTTCTGGCGAAGGTTCATGTATTTATCCTTCAAGACATGAACGACGATTATGAGCACAAAGTGTTTGTTCATAATCACTTAAGTTCATAATCGATAGTACTTTCAGGGAGAAATCACCATTCAGGTAAGGCGGCCTTGGTGCAATGACGGTCGCATGAGCGCAGGGCAGGCAGCCTTTTCGGCAAAATCACTACATTCGGTATCGGCGCTTTAATCGTTACAACTTGACTTTTTTGACGATTGGTCAAAATTCTGTTGAATTTGAGTCCGAGGTCCGAATTCCGTGTAGGGTTTTCCCCTTAGTTTCTTGATCAAAATGAGTTCGCCTGCGTCATTCTGCTCGATGGCGTGCCCCAGAAACTGTAAGGCGTATCCTGCGAAAAAGGAGATTCCCGCATAAATCCAGTCTCCCGCGATGCCGAAACCGATCAATCCTCCAAAGGTGAGAGGGACGCCGATCAGGTGCAGGATCTGATTGGCTCTGTTCTGGTGTCGGAGCAGGTAATTACTGAAAAAACGCTGGATCATGAGAATCCCTGATTGGTGTGAAAAGTAAGCGTCAGCCATCGCGTATAGTTGAAAAGCGATTTCCGTTTTGATACGGTCACTGCTTGTCTGTGAGCTAAGTATTCAGTATCAACCAGTATGGCCTTCGGTTTCAAGAGTCAGCAGGCTCGTAGCGTGGTATTCACAGCACTTGAGAACCTGGTCGCATTCCCTTTTTGTCAGAAGTATTAGAGGAAACGATGTATAAAGTCACATTAATTCCGGGCGACGGAGTTGGTCCGGAAATCGCCGAGGCAACCAGAAAATGTGTTGATGCCACAGGCGTGAAAATCGACTGGGATGTTCAGGAATGTGGAATCGAAGTCATTGAAGCCGAAGGCGGCGTGCCTGATCGCGTGATGGAATCGGTTCGGGCGAACAAAATCGCTCTGAAAGCACCGATCACCACACCGATTGGAAAAGGGTTCCGCAGTGTGAACGTGTTCCTGCGACAGGAACTGGGTCTGTATGCCTGCATTCGTCCGTGTAAAACCTACAAAGGTGTGCGGACTTACTTTGCTGATTCCAACGTCGACCTGGTTGTCGTTCGGGAAAATACAGAAGACCTGTATGCCGGCGTTGAGTTTCAGGCTGGTCAGGAAAAAACAGCCGAGCTGATCAAAACGATCAACGAGTTCGCGACAGGTAAAAAGATCAACACCCCCCTCGATGAGACCGGCGTCAGTATTAAGCCGATGTCTTACCAGGGTACCCGCGATATCTGTAACTACGCGTTCAAATATGCCGTCGATAACAAACGCAAGTCTGTGACATCGATCTGCAAAGCCAACATCATGAAGTTCACCGACGGACTGTGGTACGATGAAACCCGTGCCGTTGCGAAAGCTTATGGTGCGAAATTCGAATGGGATGAACTCTCTGAAGGCGTCGATGCCGATCCGAAGCTGGCAGGCATTGCGACTGACTGCGGCGGCAGCATCGAGTACAACGAGCGTCTGATTGACAACATGTGCATGCAGCTGGTTCAAAAACCGGAACTGTACGACGTGCTCGTGACCTCCAACCTGTACGGCGACATTCTGAGTGACCTGTGTGCCGGCCTGGTCGGTGGACTGGGTGTTGCTCCCGGATCGAACATCGGAACGGAAGCCGCCATCTTCGAAGCGACTCACGGTTCTGCTCCTAAATACAAAGGGCAGAATAAAGTGAATCCGGTTGCTCTGATCCTGTCCGGTAAAATGATGCTGGATTACCTCGGCGAACACGAAGCAGCAGCGAAACTGGATCAGGCAGTTGCTGACGTGATTGCTGAAGGAAAAGACGTGACTTACGATCTGAAAGACGATCGCAACGATCCGACAGCCGTCGGAACTCAGGAAATGGCAGATGCCATCTGTGCGAAAATGCAATAATTCCTGAGTCACTCTACGATTAAATAAATACTGCGATGCGAGGCCAGTTGTGCTTTGCATCGCAGTTTTTTTATTCCCGCGCTGGTGATCGAAAAAATCTATAATAAATGGCAGGGCTCCTGAAAAAACTGGTGAAGAGATCAATCTATTTTGATACGATGAAATAAGATTCTCGCCTCGCTTTGCCCACCACAGGAGTCAACCTCATGTCAGATATTTTTTCTCACCAGTCCCTGTCCCCCCTTTCGCGACGTGAAATGTTAAAGCTGAGTGCCGCCGCTGTCGCTGGTACCGCCGGTCTGAACTGGCAGCAACAGCCTCTGAAAGCCGCCGATGAAAACAAACGTCCGCAAGTCGCTGCCATCTATACGCAGTGTTTTTATCTGTCGCATGCCTTTCATATTCTGCATCCCTTTTTAGGGCCGTACCTGTTTAACGGTAAGATTCAACAACCGCAGTGCGATGTGGTCTCTTTCTACGGCGATCAGTTTACGGAACGGGATCTCTCCCGGGGGATTGCGAAAAAATACAAGATCCCGTTTTATGAGACCATCGGCGAGGCGTTGACGCTGGGCGGCGATGAGCTGGCAGTGGACGCGGTCCTTTCCATTGGTGAGCACGGCGATTATCCCGATACCAAATTCGGGCAGACCAAATATCCGCGCAAACGGTTCTTTGATGAAATCGTCGCGGTCATGGAGAAATCAAAACGCTTTGTCCCCGTTTTCAGCGACAAACATTTTTCGTATCGCTGGGACTGGGCACGTGAGATGTATGACACTTCGCGGAAGTACGGGTTTCCCATGATGGTCGGCAGTTCGGTGCCACTCGCGCAACGGACGATTCCGCTGGAAATTCCTGATGGCACGGAACTGGAAGACGCGGTCTCGATTCACGGAGGGCCAATAGAGAAATACGATATCCACGGACTCGAAGTGCTGCAGTCGATGGTCGAATTCCGCAAAGGGGGCGAAACCGGAATTTCATCCGTTCAGTTTCTCAAAGGGGATGAGCTGATCAAAGCCGGTCGCCAGGGACGCTGGTCGATGAAGCTGGCCGAGGCAGCCATGCAGGCGGAACTGGGGGATAAGAAGCGGGGTCTGTTCGATCCGATTGGTTCGGAAGCGGAGACCGAACCGCATGGAATTCTGCTGGAGTACAAGGATGGATTTCGCGCCACCATGCTGAAGATCGGTTCGAATGGTGTCCGCTGGAATTTTGCCTGCCAGGTGAAAGGGGAAGCGGCGCCGAAAGCGACCACATTCTTCCCGGGCCCCTGGGGGAACCGCAACCTGTTCCGGGCCTTTTCGCATGCGATTCAATATCTGTTTGTAGAGAAGGAAGAACCCTATCCGTGTGAGCGGACTTTGCTGATGACCGGCGCACTGGATGCCGCCATGCATTCTTATTTTGAAAAGGGACAGGCTTTGATGAAAACACCTGAACTGGAGTTTTCCTATAAGCCGAAAAATTTCAATCAGTTTCGTGAAATGGGCGCTTCCTGGAAAGTTATCACTGCTGATATGACACCGCCTAAGGTTTTTGTCGGCGAGGATCCTGCTCCGCAATAAGCGGTTAATCCGATTCCAGATACATATTATTCGTTCAGAACAGGGAATGTCTCGACATTTCCTGATGCAGATTACTTGCAGGAACGGCGAAAATTCAGGATATTGAGGACAAAATCGTTCTCTTTTTTCAATTCCCAGATCCCGCCTGACAGTAAGTAACCTGATATGAAATATGTGCTCGTGATTCCAGATGGTTGTGCGGACGAACCGCAGGATGCATTGGGGGGTAAAACTCCTCTGCAGGCTGCCAGGGTTCCCCGGATGGATGCCGTGGTAGCAGAAGGAATTCTGGGACGGACCGATACGGTTCCCGCTTCCATGCCTTCCGGCAGTGATGTGGGGACGATGAGTCTGTTTGGTTACGATCCACTGGTGTATCACACAGGACGCGCACCGTTGGAAGCGGCTGCACAGGGAATTGAACTGGGTCCGCATGACTGGGCGATCCGTTGTAATTTCGTGACGATCACAGACGGGAACATGGCCAGCTTCACTGCGTCGCAACTCCCGAATGATGTCGGCGAAGAACTGGTGGGACTTCTACAGGAAGCGACAGCAGACGAACCGCAGTGGGAATTCCATCAGGGAGTCAGCTATCGGAACCTGCTCATCTATCGTGCGAAAGACGAAAACGATCAACCATTCGAAGCAGGCACTTCGACGACGCCCCCGCATGATCTGACCGATCAGCCGATCGAGCATGATCTGCCTTCAGGGAGAGGCAGCGAACTGCTGCTGGATCTGATGGAACGCAGTAAGAAACTGTTTACGAAATCCGCAAAGAATCAGAATCGTGCTGACGGACAGCCGCCGGCAACGCAGATCTGGCTCTGGGGTCAGGGAAGCCGCCCGGCTCTCAAACCGTTTCTGGAACAGTTTGACAAGACAGGAGCAGTCATTACCGCCGTCGACCTGCTGCGGGGACTGGGACGTCTGCTGGGCTGGGATGTGATTGAAGTCGAAGGTGCCACGGGATACACCGATACTGATTACGCTGCCAAAGGGCGGGCTGCCATCGAGACTTTGAAGAACTCAGACTTTGTCGTCGTGCATGTCGAAGCGACGGACGAAGCATCCCATGAAGGGGAAGTCGAAGAAAAGATCAAAGCGCTGGAGAATATCGACGAGCATATCGTGGGCCCGGTGCACGACTATCTGAAATCCCAGGGGGATTACCGGATTCTGGTCTGCCCGGATCACCCGACCTTTCTGCGAACGAAAACGCACAGCCACGGATACGTACCATTCGCCATCTGTGGCAAGAATGTCCGTCCGGACCAGGCAAACTGTTATGATGAAATCACCGCAAGCGCCAGTAATCTCCTGCTGCCGAAAGGCCATCAACTGATGCCGTTCTTCTTCGGAACCCCCAGCTGAGACCATAAAAAAGGTCAGTCAGTAATCGATACTGACTGACCCGATTCGAAATTCGGTGATCGCCTGTTGTTTACAGCGGCCAGTCCCGCAGGATGCGTTCGACTTCTTCCGCGTGCCCGCTTTCATCACGGACCATATCTTCCAGCTGGACGGCCATCCCTTTGTCGCCGAACTCTTCGGCTTCTTTGGCGCGTTTTGTATAACCGGCTGTCGCTTCTTTTTCAGCTGCGAGGACCGCTTCCAGCATTTCACGATTGTTTTTTGCTTCGGTGACTTTACCGGCAACCGTCACAGGCTCTCCGCCGAGCGCGACGATTTTGTTGGCCAGGTATTGTGCGTGTCCCAGTTCGTCGGGGACTTCTGCCAGAAAGAACTGGGTCAGCTGTGGTCGAAAGGGGCCGGTCGCCTTGGCAGCGTAAGTCGTATATTGAATGATGGCGGCCAGTTCACTCGCCAGATCCTCATTGAGGTTTGCGATCATTGTCTGCTTGTCCATGTGTCTCTCCTGTTGTCATTTTGAAAACTGGATCGAAGTCGATCCGCGTGTTAATTGCATAAGTCAACTCTGTACTATCTTTATAGATGTACAAACTCTTTTATCAACTATAGAAGAACGCGCTGCATCTGAAAATGCACTGAAAAACGACGAAAAAATGCAAAGATTTCACATTGAGGCGAATTCCCGAAGTCCGGTTCTGAATACGGAAAGCACAGGAGGACAGTTTGATTTTCCCGTCAAATCGAATGTAAACGGAACAGCGGCTCTCATTTTCGGGGTTCTTTTCAGGGGATGCATGGACTATGATTGTAATTCAAAGCAACATCAGGTTATTTTAACCTGTCAGTTTGTCGGATCGCAGGTGCCTGCGTTACACCGATTGAAATAGAATACAGGGAGATTTTTAGTGTCTGACTGGGTTGAACCTCTGGGAATGAGAATTCTCATTCGAAAAGACGAAAGTCGCCAGACGACCAAGGGGGGGATTGTCCTTCCCGATAAAGCCGAGATTCCAAACATCACCGGGCGCGTGGTGGAAATCAGCGTGCAGATTGCCCGGGATGATGATTTCCCGGTCAAGAAATACGACAAAGTGCTGTTCAACCCCAGCGATGCGATTCCCGTGGATTTCGAACCGGACAATGTTCTGTTTGTGGTTCCGATTGAAGACGTGGTCGCGGTATTCCGACGCGGTGATGCCAAGACCAACGAAGTCCGCTCTGCCGAGGATCGGGAATACGAAGATCCCGAAGACTGGGAAGAATAAGCGCCTCCCCTGCTCCACTCTGCTGATGTTAACCAGCGGGATGCGCTGCTTTGATCTCGTCCACCAGGCTCGGTCTCTGGTAACCTTCCGGAAGGGCATCCAGGTTTCGATAGGCGATCAGTTCGGCGACGATACTCACGGCGATTTCCGGGACCGTCTGTGAACCGATATCGAAGCCCAGCGGTGCATGCACCCGAGAGAGCGCTGCGCGTGGCGTACCCAGTCGCAGCAGATCCTCGAAAATGAGCTTCACTTTGCGTTTGCTCCCGATCATGCCAATGTACCGTGCATCCGTGACGGCCAGATGACCGAGCGCCTCTTCGTCGTGATTGTGACCGCGAGTGAGGATGATGATGAAGGTGTCCGGCGTGACTGACAGCTTGCCGAGAACCGTGTCGAACGATCCAACGATCAGCTGCTTTGCCGTCGGGAAGCGGTTGGCGTTACAGTATTCCTCGCGATCGTCGACGGCAATAATATCGAAGTCGACATCACTGGCCAGTTCGGCAACCTTCTGACCGATATGACCACAGCCGACAATCACCAGCTGGCAGGTCTGGTGGAACGTCAGATACGCGATGCCTTGACTGACATAAGGACGCGGTCGGTTCTGAATCGGTTTCAAGCCGTCAAACAGCTGGGCCGGCGGTTGTTCTGTACCGCGGAATGCGATGATGTTTGATTCCGCGTCGATCAGATATCGATCGGGCTGCTGTTCTTCCGCTGACGAGTCCGGCGGAATGACAATCGCTTCCGTGCAGCCTTTGTCGGTTTCCAGCAGTTGCAGCACGCTGTGATAATATTGCAGATCCTGTTCGGTTCTGACGGGATCGACGAGGACCTTCATGCGGCCGCCACAGATCAGACCGTCATCCCAGCCGTAGTCATTATCGAGCTGAAACGTCATGATCTCCGGGGATTCCGCGTCGATCAGTCGCAGTGCGCGGTGTTTGACTTCCGCTTCCACACAGCCGCCTCCCAGTGTACCGACCTGCGAACCATCACTGAAAATCAACATGGCGGCACCTGGTTTCTGAGGTGTGGAGCCACGGGTTTCGACCAGACAGGTATAACAGACAGGACGCTGCTGCCGGACCGCTGTTTCCAGTTCGAGTAGTAGTTCACGCATGGTTGAATCACATCACTTAGAGCGTATTCAAAAGGTTCTGAGCGGCCTGCAGTTCGCGCGTTAAGCCTTCGACCAGAGTGGGCTTCTGATCTCCGGGCAGGACTTCCCAGGTATAAGTTTCGACTTCCAGATGCGGGGCATAATCCAGTTCTTTGACGGTTGCCAGTGCCTGGCGCAACTCGCGGTGTGTGGTTCCCAGCGGTCCAAGCGACTGCGCATTGACGGGCACGTGAAAGTGGACCCGCAGCTTTTCGGTTTCTTTCAGACGGGAATCCGGATCGAGCAGAAAATCTCGGGTCAGATCCACGATGCGATACAGGTCGCCGTTCTGCAGGCTGCCGATCGTCTGATGCAGATAGCGGGGCTCTGCATACTGCGCCAGCAATTCACGACCGGCTGCATTCTCGCCGGGCCGGTCGAGTTCGACCGCGTTGGAAATATGAATTTTATTGATGCGGATTTCCGCATGGGTAATCTGTCGAATCGAACCGGGGATGTCTTCGAACTCCACTGCCTGATGACAGACATCGTAGCAGGCTCCCAGATATTCCCGAACGGTTCCCAGCAGCTGCTTTTCGGCGGCGCGTTCATACAGGCGTTCGAAGAAGACGATCAACTCGTGTGTGAATTCAATCACACAGAACGGTTCGGGCTCAATCGCCAGGCGAATGGTGCGACCGGTTTCTTCTTTCAACTGTTTGAGAAACGTTGCCAGCTCGATCAGTTGTTCAATACAGACTTTGCTGAAATCGGGCGCGTGTTCAAATTTTTTGAATCCCAGCGGGACGGTGGAGATACTGCCTTCTACATCTTCCGGCAGTAATGCAGCGAGCACCCGGGCACAGCCTTTTGTGTAATCCAGGCGCTCCGGCTCTGACCAGTCGGGGAGGTAGACATTTTCTTTCACGCGTTCACTGTGAAAGTTGCCGTAGGGGAAGGCATTCAGCGTGTAGCAGGTCAGGTTGCGTTTTTGAATTTCCTGAGCGAAGCCTGCGATACCGTCCGGGGTCGAGAGAATTTCCTCGATCACCGGCTGCGCCAGCCACAAACCGGCGGCCAGCGGGGCACCCAGCTGCTCTTGAATCGGCAGCGTGAATTCGTCGAGTTTCTGCAGGATTTCTGCGACCGTTAACCCGGGATGCACGTTGGTGCAATAACTCAAAGGCAGTGTATTTAAAGTCATGAAACTTCCTCAGCGGGCCCTTTTGTCAGCAGGAAGCAGAAAATGGATAGAATGTAGTACTGAAGATCACAGTTTCTATCATACCCGAGACCACTCTGCGGACTACCCGTTTCAACGAGATTAACCGGAGCGAATGCGGTACAGGAATGCATTTTCTATGGGTGGCTACTTGTGTTAACCTGTAAGTTTAGCGACGATAACGGTTACAATCCTGCTTGGAAACAGACAAAAAGCGGGTTTCTCGCAAACTCTGTGAGAAACTTTTTACGGCGCCGCGTGTTTAGTACACGTGGGTCAATTACCCCGAAAGATGGGAGTCAGCAGTCAGTCGTGGTTACAACGGAAATCGTGAATTCACCCTACTTACGCGACCCTGATGTGCAGCTGATGCTGCGCGCCCGGGAAGGCGATGAAGGTGCGTTCACCGAGTTGGTGGCCAATTACCAGGACCGGATTGTCGGCATTTTCTGTCATCTGCTGGGAAATCAGGAAGCAGCGGAAGATCTGGCCCAGGAAGTCTTTTTGCGGATTTATCGGTCGCGTGACAAATATGAGCCCAAAGCGAAGTTTTCCACATGGCTGTTCCGGATTGCCAACAATCTGGCCAGCAACTCGCGGCGGAACAAAGGCCGACGCAAAGAGGTGGCTCTCAGTCCTCAGGATTCCGGTCCGCTCGGAATCCGTCCCGAAGAGCAGTTATTGATAGAAAAATCGGGAATGATGCCGACGCGGCAGGTAGGATTAAAAGAAACGCAGGCCGTAGTGCGTCAGGCTTTGGGGACCCTCAACGAACGACAGCAGATGGCGGTCCTGTTGCATAAATTTGAAGGTATGAGTTACGCCGATATCGGTACTGCCATGAAGCTCTCGGAAGCGGCAGTCAAATCATTGTTATCACGTGCGCGAGAAAATTTGCGTGTTCAACTGGAAAAGCATATTAACGGTTAATTCGAGCAGGTCTGCGAAATAGAGTCCTCACATGAAAAAAGAATTGAATGATCAGGAACTCGAAAAGCTGGTTGCTTACCTCGACGGGGAAGTGACCGAGCAGGAAGCGATCGAAGTCGAGCAGTCGCTGTCGACCGATGAAGCCACGCGCGCGCACGTCGACGGGCTGGAGCGCACCTGGGAACTGCTGGATAAACTGCCGATTGCCAAAGCTTCTCAGGAATTTACCGACAAAACACTTTCGACCATCAAGACGGTGCAGCTGGAAGCGCTGGCGGAAGAAGAACAGAAGCGCGGCGGATTGAGCCGCAAATCAAAAGAGCGACTCCGCCGGGCCGGGATCGCTGCGGGCTGGACTCTGGGACTGGCCTGTTCGGTAATGCTCGGCTATCTGCTGACCAATCAGTGGGTCCCCGATGAATCCGATCCCCTGCTGGAAGAGTTTTCGTTTATCGAAAATCTGGATACTTATTCAGAAGTACAAAGTCTGGAGTTTCTGGAAGAATTGAAAAAGTCAGGAACGTTCGATGAAATTGCACAACAGCCAAAACGCTAAACAGAATGATGCAAAAGTGGCAGACGGACAATCCGGACTGTCGTCGCTGGCGCTGCGCGCTACCGGTCTGGTCTGTGGGCTGGTGGTTTGTGTGATGGTGCTGCTGGGCGCTGCCGATCCGGAAAGTGAATCGGAGCAGGAGAACCGCAAAAAGATCGAAGCGATGTCTCCCGCCGAACGCGCACAGTTAAAACGCAACTACGAAAAATTCCAGAAGCTGACACCTGAAGAACAACAGCGCCTGCGCAAACTGCATGAAGCGACGCGCAGCCAGCCGGAACTCAATCGGGTGATGCACGCTTATGACGAGTGGGTCAAAACACTCTCTCCCTGGGAACAGGAAGATTTACGTAAAGCAGAAACGACCCGGGAGCGGATGGCGCTGATTCGTAAATTCCGTTCGCCCGACGAATCGCCCGATCGTCGCAGAGGTGGCAGGAATTATTTTGAATTAGCGAAAATCATGGATGTGGATTTCAGAAAACCTCCCGTGGGATTCATTATCTGGGCACAGTCTCCCACGCCGGAAACCTATCACGATGCGATCAGTATTATCGAACGCAGTCTGCCGGTACCTGTCAAATATCCGCAACCGAAGTCGGAGCTCTCGGAATTCGAACGTTCCCTGGCGGTATTACAGTCTGCAGTGCGTGCAAAGAGCCGGGATGAAGATCGCAATGGTTCTGCCTGGCCGACCCCGGAAACCGTTAATCAGATCTCCGATCTGCTGGATGAGAAAAAGTATCAGCTCTGGGATAACGAAGATGCCCGTGGGTTCAGAGGCAAAGTCTGGTCAAAAGACGATCGAAAACGGATGAAAGTGGTCGTCTTCTTAGCCAAGGGGCTTGTGAATCAGCTGATGATGTCGGTCAAACAGGAACTGGATGGCATTCATCCTCCCGAAGATAAATTGCAGCAGTTCTTCGAGACACTGGATACGAAATCCAAAGATCATTTAATGCGTTATCCGCCGGATGAGATGCAGGAAAAACTCAAGTACAGATACCTGCAGAGCCATTTGCCGGAACAGGTTCGGCAATCGATCCAGCAGCGTGCGCATGAAGCCCTGAGAATTATAGCTGATTTTAATCCGGAAGCCGATCAGAATAATCAGTCCAATGGCCCGCGTCGAGGCGATATGAAAGAACGCATTCAGGATCTGAAAAATCGCCGCCCGAATGGCCCCGACGGCCGTCCCGGTAATCGACTTCCGCGAAGACTCAATGGGGAACCCGGTCAACGGCCGCGCGGTCAGGCTCCACCTGACGCTTGAAAAATAGCGGGTAATGCTGTCTGATAGACGCTATAGTTTTTCGAAATGCAGTACCCTGTTGCGCTGTTCATTTTGCGAAATGCGAATATCCTGCGAAAGCGCTTTTATCAAGAACGGGAGCCTTACCATGTTACGTACTCTGATCATCGCCGGCCTGATGACCGGTCTGATGCTGATTTCCTCTGCCAGCCTGCGGACTCTGTCAGCCAAAGAACCAGCGCCGCTGAAAACCTATGAGCCGGACCAGGTTCCCAAAATGATGCAGGGGCTGCCGCTGCTGTTCCACGAAAACTTTGAATCGGGCAAAGCCGATCACTGGGAACCGACGGACGCGAAAGCCTGGAAGATGATTCACCAGGGGGACAATCATGTTTTCAGCCTGGTGAATAAGCGGAGTAAATTCGAACCCCCCGTCCGTTCGCCTTACAACCGTGCCCTGCTGAAAAACATCGATGTCAGTGACTTTATTTTCGACGTCAAACTGCAGTCCACGATTCCCGACTACGGACATCGCGATCTGTGCCTGTTTTTCGGTTACCAGGATGACGCCCATTTTTACTATGTGCACTTAGGCAAAAAAATGGACGATCATGCCAACCAGATTTTTATCGTCAACGATAAGCCCCGCACCAAGATCTCCACGAAAACGACCGCCGGTACCGACTGGGACGACGAATGGCATCATGCACGCGTTGTACGGGATACGGAATCGGGTTCCATCAAAATCTATTTCGATAACATGGAAGAGCCGATCATGACGGCGACCGACAAAACGTTTCTGACCGGACGCGTGGGCATTGGCTCATTCGATGATACCGGCAATTTTGATGAGCTCCTGCTGTATGGCAAGCAGGTGAAATAAGCAATCACAGAATGACAGCTTTCTCGAGTCGCGCAGGTTTCATCAAATCTGTGTGGCTCGTTTTTTTATGGAATCGTCGTCCGATTTAATGCCTGTACACGCTCGCGACAGGAAATGCGGGGCTTAAGCAGCGTTTCAGACCAGTATTCCCGAAGAAAAATCGTCCGTTCACATGCGAAATTCCGGGATGATGTGTATATTAGAATTGGCGAGTGTTAGAAACAAAATCGGGAAAACCTGCACGAATGAATAGATATTCGAGGCGGGGCTCACCTGATTTGAGTCAGAAATATCAATTCGAAACAGGCGATCAATATGAGTAAAGCTGCCACCGATTCAGAGGAAGAAGTTCCCCAGGAATCAACGCTGGAAACGGATATCAAGTCGCTGAAAGAAATCAGCGCCAACCTGAAAATGGATTACAACGGCAACATTTCGCAGGTTTCGTTTTCAGGTTCCAAGCTGGTTGATGCCGGGCTGGTCTACCTGGGTCGCCTGTCGAAATTGCGAAAACTGGATCTGTCCGGTTCCAAAGTGACCGATGACGGCATGGTCCATCTCAAGTCGCTGAAAAGTCTGCGTGAAATTACACTGCATGGGATTCCCGTTTCTGACTCCGGGCTTGCGGAATTCAAAAAACTCTCCAATCTGGAAATCCTGAACCTGTCGCGCACCAAAGTGACAGACGCAGGTCTGAAACATCTCAAAGGTCTGGACAGCCTGAAAGAACTCTTTCTGACAGGGCTGGAAATCACCGCCGACGGGCTGTCTCATCTTTCCGGTTTGAAAAGCCTGGAAACACTGGGACTGTCTGAAACGCAGATCACGGACGATGCCTTATCGCATCTGAAGACGCTGAAAAAACTGCGTGTGCTGCTGCTGCGGGATACTCAGATTACTGATGAAGGTCTCAAGCAGATTAAAGGCCTGACTCGTCTGCAGCGTCTCTGGCTGCGAAATACGCAGATTACTGATGAAGGCATGAAGTATCTGGCCAAGATGAAAGACATGGAATGGCTGGAGCTGAATGATACGCAGATCACGAACGCCGGCATTTCCGAGATCAAGGTTCTCGAAAACATGGTGGATATGAACCTGCGGAATACCGATGTCAGCGATAAGTGTATTACTTCTCTTAAGAAGATGAAGAACCTGAGCACGCTGTATATCGATGGTACCGAAATCACCGAAGAAGGCATCTCCAAACTTGAAAAGAGTCTGCCTTACTGTCGCGTCGAACAATAAGCGGCGTTCGCGAGTGCTTGCGGTTCAGGCATAATGGTCTTCCGTGGGAATCGGCTGATCTTCGGTTCCCATGGTAAAGCCCAGTTCTTCCGGAACGAGTGTCGGCCGATAGCCCAGCAGTTTTTCCGCTTTACTGAGATCCCAGCGACGCCTGGAACTTTCACCGACGATGGTGATGACTTCGCAGCCTTGTATCTCTGCGGTCAACGCTTTCTGATACGCCTGCAGCAGGTCGGGGAACGGCACCCATTGCGGTCGCAGCGGGTGTGTCTTCCAGAGCGGGTGTTCCAGATCAATGGGCTTGGGAATCCGCAGGCAGACAATCGACATGCCGTATTCACGTGCATAATGCTGGCACATGACTTCGCAGAGCTGTTTCGTCAGAGCATACGAACCTACAGGCAGCGGCGGCGCATCCGATTCCACCCACTGCGGTGCCGTATATCCCAGGATTGTCATCACCGTACTGGTAAAGATAAACCGCTTCACACCGACTGCGCGGGCCGCTTCCAGCAGATTGAAAGTCCCTTTTACATTCACGTCAAAGCGTTTTCCATTCAGCTCATCCCCTTCCATCGGACCTTCGTCGGCCTGTTTCGCCAGATGAATGACGGCGTCGATGTTTTCCATCGCCGCACGGGTCTGAGCGGGATCAGTCAGATCGAGAGTGATGAACCGCGGATCATCGGGCAGCGGATGAATGTCCGCCAGCACCAGTTCCACATCATCCGAAGGCTGCCAGTGAGCGGCGAAGTAGCGACCGACATAACCGGCGGCACCTGTGATTAAAACTCGCATCTTAGTTGTTCCGTTGCAGGGAGAGAAAAATCCAAACAGAGTTTAAGTCAGCGATTCCTGACAGACACGCATCACATTACCGCCAATAATTTTCTGAATGTCGGCATCAGAGTAACCCCGCTGGACGAGGCCCACCGTAAACAAAGGCCAATTGGTCCAGGAGACGCTGGTTCGCATTTCGGGTGTTTCCACAAACGGATCATCGGGCCACAAGCTCCGCCACGGAGTTCGCGAGCGCGGTGCACGTGGCACTTTTTTGCTTTCCAGCGAATTGTTTCGCGAAGTATAAGACACGTCCGTTCCAATCGCGACGTAGTCGATACCGAAATTCTTCACTACATAATCGATGTGATCCAGCAGCGCGCTGATATCTCCTGTGCCGCCCAGATAGCGGGGAATACAGCAGATGCCGATCAGGCCGTTCGTGTCGACTATCGCTTTGATGACTTCATCCGGTTTGCTGCGAATATGTTTGTGGATCGACGCACACGTGGAATGACTGGCGACAACTGGTTTTTTGGAAACCTGTGCCGTCTCCAGACTGGTCTGCCAGCCGGAGTGGGCGACATCGGGAATGATGCCCAGTCGATTCATTTCCGCAACGACGGTCCGTCCAAAGTCACTGAGACCTGCGTTCGCCGGCTCCGCGCAACCGTCGCCGAGCATATTACGGCGGTTATACGTCATATGCATCATGCGAATGCCCAGCTGGAAAAAGATTCGCATGTATTTCATTTCGTCGGTCGTGGTTTCCCACTGCTGAGTCAGTGGCACGCCATTCCCTGTCAGATACAGACAGTGACGTCCTTCCTGTTTGGCTTGAACAATGTCTTCCGGCGTGACTGCTTTGGAGACAAAGTCAGCGAGCATGTCGGTTGTGAAGGTGAAGCGCGCCAGCCGCTTGATCAGTCGCAGCGGGTCCTGCCCTTCTTCACCCGCATTCTGAAAGATACAGGTGACGCCGGAAGCGTCGAAAGCTTCTTTGAATTCGCGCTGTTCAGCGGGGTCGGTCACACAGCGGGTCATCGACATGTCTTCCCGCAGGTCCTGGATTTCTGCGGTCGACGCATGATTGTTGATCGCTTCCGTCAGTCGGTCGCCATCGACGGCCGCGCGCGGTGCAAAGCCGTACGAATCGAAGACCAGTGATTCCGCATGCAGTGCCAGCCCATGCTCCAGTTGCTTCTTGCTGGGCTTCAGAATGTCGAGCGCCACCTGGCGGGCGTGCAGAATGACTTCGTTTTGAATCGGCTTCTGTTTGGCCGCAGGTTTGGCAGATGTCTGATCGGCGGCAGTGACGGAGTCGGCAGCAGCCAGACCCAGGCTGGTCGCAGCCAGGGAAGTGCCCAGAAAAGAACGGCGATTGATGGGGTTACTCATGATGTCTTCCGTTTTCTGTGTTGGAACAAGTTGTGGAGGGAGCTCTTCAGGCAGGTTGGTTATTTTTCATCGCAGCCACAACCGCCACTGGAACAGCCGGAGGCAGCAGGGGCTTCATCAACCGGGTGGAATACGATCCGCCAGGGATAATTGGCATTCAGTTCCTGTGCCAGTATTTCCAGCGCCGGCATGCGGCTTCCCAGATAATACAGCACGACGGTCTGCTGATCAAACAGTTGCTCGCAGTCGATGATTTCGGTGGGCATCCCTCGTTCCTGAATCAGGGTCTGGCAATCCTGGAACACGCGCGCGGTCACATCTTCCTGGCTGGTCAGCGTTGCCTGATCGTCGGGCGTGAATTCACGGACGATCGTACCGGCGGCAGTCGGCTGCTTTTCCATCGTGCCGGTCGATGAAAGAATCTCACCAACTTCTTCGCCGCGACTGGTTTCAATCAACACGCGGGTGCGATGCGGATACTCGTCTTCGGGTTCTGCGGAAAAATGATCGACCCAGCCCATGGCACCGTAGCGAACCAGGAACAGATTCGCGGGCGGTCCCGGTTCACCAAAGGCGTCACCATTGATCATTAACACGCCGGTTTCAATCTTGAGTTCAAAGCGGGTCAGGGAAAAGTCGGGAAAGTCATGACACTCACCTGTCGCGACATCGAAGTTCCAGTCGTGCAGCGGACAGATGACTTCGGTACCGCAACCTTCGCCTTCAATCAGGGAAGCGCCCTGATGCGGGCAGGCATTGTCGATCGCGTAAAACGTGCCCGGCTGATCTCCTTCAGCGACATGGAAGACGGCAATCTCGGTCCCTTTGACGGTATATGCTTTACGTGCGCCGGGCGCTATTTCGTAAGCGTTTCCCAGCGGGATCCAGTTGGTCATTTGGCTTCACCAGTATTAAAAACGGTCTGTAAGACGATGGTTGTCAGCTTCAGTTTATTATATGCTCAAAGGGTAATCATACCGTTTTATCATCAAAGTTTCTTCCCGGAGTGAAAAATCAGCATGGCTGTGCGACATATTTTACTGGACATGGATGGCGTGATTTCCGATTTCATGGGTGCCATACTGGAGTTACACGATCAGGGACATCTGCTGGAAGAGTGGCCTCCCGGCGAACGCGACTATGCAGGCGTACTGGGAATGACCAAAGATGAATTCTGGAAACCCGTCGATTCGGTCGGCGGTCGCTTCTGGGCGGAATTTCCTCCTTACCCGTGGCTGGATGAACTGCTGGCGCTGCTGAAACAGACAGCGCCGATCACCATCAGTACGTCCCCCAGTCGCAGTGCCGCCTGTGCTTCGGCCAAAGTCGAATGGCTCAGACAGCATTTCCAGGAGCCCTTATATATGGACTTCATGATCGGCACGAAAAAATACCTGATGGCAAAACCGGATGTGGTATTGATTGACGATCAGCATAAGAACATCGATCTGTTCCGGGAGCATGGGGGGCAGGCAATTCTGTTTCCCCAGCCCTGGAATGAGAATTATGCCATCGCCGACCGCATCGGTTACGTAAAATCAGAGCTGGAAAAAATGGCGTAAGCCGGATAATCGGCGAGCCACAGAGGCTAAAGAGTGTACTGATGATCCGTTTTTTGTGATATGGGGTAGTTTTTGCCACTCAGAGAAGGTATCCTGAGAGGTGTTTCATAAATAAAGTTGTTAAATGACAGTTGACGATTAGGAAATATAAGAGACAATATATACTTGCAGGCACGAGGAAGCGCAACGACGAGTGCTCACGAGTTGCTTTTAAATGTGCCTGCATCCCTGCCTATACTTCCTCGTAGCACTGATTACCGCCAAACCGCATTGCGTCTCCTACCTTTTGAATTGGGATAGAACAACGAGATGAGATCTCTTCTCTATCATTGTCTAGTCTGCATGCTGCTGTGTACCGCCGTTTCCGCGCGGGCCGCTGAGACTTCGCAGCAAACTCTGACGGTCTATCCAGAAAAAGTTCAACTGACTGGCAAGCGTTCCCGTCAACAGTTACTGGTGACTGGTCTCAACAATAAACAGAGTATCGACCTGACACGCGATGTGCAGTTTCAGTCAGATCAACCTGCTGTCGTTCAAGTGAATGCCGCCGGTGTGATCGAACCGGTTTCCAACGGAGCCGCGACAGTGACCGTCACTGATGGTGCCGTGAAAATCAAGGTCCCCGTCGAAGTCAAAGACTTTAACAAGCAGACGTTGATCGATTTCGAACGAGATGTGCATCCGCTGTTTTCGCGGTTCAGCTGTAATGGCGGTTCCTGTCATGGTAAGCAACGCGGACAGGGTGGATTTCAGTTGTCGATGTTCGCCTTCGACCCTGAGTTTGATTATGACGCGTTAACCAAGGAATCGCGGGGACGACGTGCTTCGCCTCTGGCTCCCGATCAAAGCCTGGTTTTGCTGAAAGGGGCCGGCAAGATTCCACACGGCGGTGGTAAGAAACTGCCGGAAGACAGTAAATACTACGACGTCATGGAACAGTGGATCGTGGAAGGTGCTACCCGCGCCGTCGCCGAGACACCAAAGCTCGCGAAGATCTCGGTGGAACCCACCGAGCGGATCATGCAGCCCAAAACAAAACAGCAGATGGTGGTGACCGCACATTACAGTGATGGATCCACCCGCGACGTGACAGACCTTGCCGAATACATGTCGAGTGAAAGCGTTTACGTTTCCGTTGATGAACATGGCCTGGTCACCGCTGGTTCGTTGATGGGCGAAGCCTCAATCATGGCCCGTTTCATGGGGAATTTCGCTTCTCTGAATGTGACGATTCCTTCTGAAAATACAGTCCCGGACAGCTTCTATGCCAAGCTGCCTCGCAACAACTTCGTTGATGGTCTGGTTTGGGACAAACTGCAGAAATACGGCCTGAAACCCTCTGAACCGGTTGACGATGCCACGTATCTACGTCGTGTTGCCATCGATCTGATTGGACGCACTCCGACTGCTGAAGAAGCACGGGCATTTCTGCAGGATCCTTCTCCCAACAAACGGGAGCGACTGGTCGATTATCTGCTGGAACAGCCCGAGTTCGGCGATCACTGGGCCAACAAATGGGCCGATCTCCTGCGACCTAATCCGTATCATGTGGGTATCAAGACCGTCATGAGTTACGATGCCTGGATTCGGAAATCGTTTCACCAGAATAAACCCCTCGATGAATTCACGTATGAATTGCTGACCGCCAAAGGGGGAACTTGGCACAACGGTGCAGTCACCATGTTCCGTGATCGTCGCAAGCCCGAAGAACTCACTACAATTGTCAGTCAGCTGTTCCTGGGAATTCGTTTAAGCTGTGCCCAGTGTCACCATCACCCCTCAGAAATCTGGGGTCAGGATGACTTCTACAGTTTCTCTGCCTACTTTGCAAAGATTGGCCGCAAAGGCCGCGGCATCTCCGCCCCGATTTCCGGTTCCGAAGAAATGGTCTTCACAGCGAACTCCGGCAGTGTGCGGCATCCACTGACCAACGAAGTATTGCCTCCCCGTCCGCTGTTCGGGGAAGTACCTGAGATCAAAGAGAACCAGGACCCGCGCGAAGTGCTGGCCAGCTGGATTATTTCTCCCCAGAATCATTTCTTCGCCGAAGTGAATGCCAACCGGGTCTGGGCCGATCTGATGGGGCGCGGCGTCGTAGAACCGATCGACGACTTCCGTGAGAGCAATCCGCCGAGCAACGCACCGCTGATCAAAGCACTGGGACAGAACTTCCGCGATCAGAAATTCGACCTCAAAAAATACATTAAAACGATTGTCGGTTCTTACGTTTACAGTCTGAGTGCCCTGCCCAATGAAACGAACGTCGGTGACACGCGAAATTACTCGCGGCATTACCGTCAGCGATTGCGGGCCGAAGTCCTGCTGGACAGTGTGAGCGAACTGGTGGGCGTGCCTGACTCATTTTCAGCGATGCCCGCCGACTCGACTGCGAAGCAGATCTGGACGCATCGCGTCAGTTCGGACTTCCTGGATTCCTTCGGGCGTCCCGATCCGAACCAGGATCCACCCTGCGAACGGACCAGCGATACGACCGTGGTGCAGGTGCTGCATATGATGAATTCACGCGACCTGTATGCCCGCATTCAATCCGGCAAAGGAAACAGTGCGAAATGGGCCAAGAGTGATATGACTGCCGATCAGATTGTTGAAGAGATTTATCTGACCGCTTATTCAAGATATCCGAGTATTGAAGAAAAACGGCTGGGACGTTCCCTGTTTGAAAAGGAAGGAGCCAACCGACAGCAGGTGATTGAAGACCTGATGTGGGCTCTGTTAAATACACCCGAGTACCTTTTCAAAAACTGAAGTCCCCTGCCTCGAAACATAACGTGGTTTTACTTTTAAAGTCACAGGATCAGAAATGAAAAACGTTTCAAAAAACTGCAATGGAATCACCCGCCGCAACTGCCTGCAGCTGGGCCTGGGTGCAATGACCGGACTGGGAATGGTTGACCTGCTGAGGCTGCAGTCTCATGCCAAAGGGACCAGCGCCGCCCAGCCTAAAGCGAAAGCCAAGAGCGTCATTCTGATCTGGATGGATGGCGGTCCGACCCATTACGAAACCTTCGACCCCAAGCCGGAAGCACCGGTTGAGATCCGCGGTGAATTCAATCCGATTGCTACAAAAATTCCGGGCGTCCAGTTTTCACAGCATATGAAACGTCTGGCTTCGATCGCTGACAAATACACGGTCATCCGCTCGATCCGCCACAACCAGGGGAACCATGGTGCAGGTAACCATTACATGATGACCGGTGCGCCGCCACGAATTCCCGTTGGCTGCGGTGCCTTCGTCAGTTTCCATCCGAGCATGGGTTCGGTTGTTGCACACGAAAAACCGACCACGAATAATCTGCCCGCTTACTTCTCCATGCCCAGCATGTCACGATCCGGCGGACCGAACTTCCTGGGAGCCAAGTATGCTCCGTTCGTCGTTTCCGATAACCCGAACTCCAAGAACTTCCGCGTCCGCGACCTGGCATTGCCCAGTGGCTTGACCGATGGTCGTTATGCAACACGCCGCGAATTACGCGAACAGGTCGATCAGCTCAAACGCATCAAAGACAAAGTCGCCGGCGATCCCGTGCTGAACCTCGACGAATACTACGATCAGGGTTACAGCCTGGTCGCATCGACGGAAGCACAGAAGGCGTTTGAAATCGATCGCGAGTCCGATGAAATGCGTGATAAATATGGTCGCAATTCCTTCGGACAGCGGGCCTTGCTGGCACGTCGTCTGTCGGAAGCGGGTGTGCCTTTCATTACATTGTACGAAGGGGGCTGGGATCATCACGGCAGCCTGTTCAAGACCTTCAATTCACGGATGCCTGCGTTCGAAAATACGATCGCGACTTTGATTGAAGACTTGGACGAACGAGGTCTCCTGGAATCCACGATGGTGCTGGCACTGGGTGAATTCGGTCGTACGCCGAAGATCAATCCGGGTGGCGGACGCGACCACTGGTCGAATGCGATGTCAGTGCTGATGGCCGGCGGTGGAACGCCCGGCGGTCAGGTTCTGGGTGCCACCGATAAAGCCGGTTACTCAGCCGTCGAACGTGTCCTTTCGCCAGAAAACTTTGTCTCGACCATCTATACCAAGATGGGCATCGATCCCGACAAAGTCCTCTACACGCCGGAAGGTCGTCCTTCGCATCTGGTCAGCGATCCGACGCCGATTCCGGAACTGTTCGCATAAACTGACCACCGTCTGACTGAGAATGAGTTTACCGATGTTTTCTACCGCTCGGATTCTGCCCGCTGTTGTCTCGTTTTCATTGGTTCTCAGCCTCTTCACAGAAGCGCAGAGCGCACCGCCGAGTGTGAACTATCTGAATCCCGCCGGCGGACAGGTGGGACAGAAGGTGGACGTCAGCGTTGATAAAACACTGGGCACCGCGCCCGTTTCGGTCTGGACGTCGGCTCCCGGTTTGACAGTTACGATTCCGGAGAAACCGGAAAAGGGTAAGGAAAAGCAGTTTACCGTTCAGATCGACGCGACTGCCAAACCCGGTTTGTACTGGCTGCGATTTCACAATGCGGAAGGGGCTTCTGAGATTCGACCGTTCGTTGTGGGCACACTCCCCGAGCAGGCCGAAACGGAACCGAACGAAGATCTGGAACGGGCCCAGAAGTGCGAACTGCCGGTCACCATCAATGGCGTGCTGGCCAAAAGTGGCGATGTTGACATCTTTCAGGTGAAACTGAAAAAGGGTCAGACCCTGATTGCGTCGCAGACCGCGAACGAACAACTGGGATCACCCATGGATGCCCTGCTGCAGGTGTTGAATCATCGCGGAACCGTGCTGGAGCAGATGGAAGATACCCTCTGGTATGACCCGCGGATTGTCTTCACGGCTCCGGAAGATGGCACTTATTATGTGCGCACGTTTGCCTTTCCCGCCGACCCGAACAGTACAATTCGCTTTGCTGGCGCTGCCTCGTATATTTATCGTCTGACGCTGACGACTGGACCGTTCATCGATCACAGTCTGCCGCTCGCCTGGCATCCCTCTTCGACGACGCCGGTGGCCCTGGACGGCTGGAATCTGCCTGAAGATTTAAAGACGCTGCTACCCACGATTACCGAGTCAAAAACGCAGGCGCTGCTCAGCCATCCGCAACTGGGGAACTGGTTGACGATTCCGTTAAGTACGACCCCGGTGGTGCTGGAAACGAAAGAGAGCCTGGCGGAAAAGGGACAACTGCTGACATTACCGACGACCGTCACCGGTAAAATTGCCGAGCCCAAAGAGATCGACGTCTATCGCTTCGCAGCCAAAAAAGGGGATAAGCTGACGTTTAAAGTGGATACACACATGCTGGGCTATCCCCTGGATGCCTACATCAAGCTGTTCGATGCGAATGGAAAACTGCTGAAAGAAGTCGATGATCCCCGCCGCAATTATTATGACGCACAATTCGATTTCGGCGCTCCCGCAGACGGCGAGTATCGGCTGGAAGTGACCGACCGTTTTGAGTACGGCGGCTTTCGTTATGTCTATCTGCTGTCAATTCTGCCTACCGAAGCCGACTTTTCGCTGCAGACTACCGAAGAACAATACACGTTGACCGCCGGCGACAAGCCGCTGGAAATCGAAGTCAAAGTGGATCGTCAGAGTCCGCGGTTCAGCGATGAGATTGAAATCAGCGTGGCTGGTCTGCCGGAAGGAGTGACGTGTGAGCCCGTGGTTTCCAAGATAAAGGAGAAGACCGAGAAATCGGTCAAGCTGAAGCTGGAAGCGAAGGCGGACGTAGTCTTCCAGGGTCCGCTGGAAATCAAAGGGGTCAGCCTGAAAGACAAAACGAAAGTCCACACGCCGACCGCCGTGATCAAAGGCATCAGCCCCAAACGCAACACCGATCGCCCCAAACCGGATCTCGAACTGCCTTACCTGTGGCTGACGATTAAGAAGAAGTAGGTTTCGTCGCGACGGTTTTGAAATCAGACATGATTTTTCTACCACGAAAAACACGAAACCACACGAAAGTAACCAATGGGTGGCCCGAATATCATTCGGGTCGAGCGCAGCGAGCGGGAAACTGTCAGTTACCGCGATCTTTCCAGAATGGGGTCCCTATACTTCTCCGGCACGGCCGGACGAGCCGGACCGTGGCACCCGGTAACTTTCCCGGTAATTGGTGTGACTCCCCATTTTATCAGCCGTCCGTGTGCCACCGCTCGGCTTGACCGACGGTGCTGGCATAACCAGGTACAACGCTCTCGAAACATCTAAAAGTAGGGGCGGGACCCATGTGTCCGCCCGCCTGTTGAGGTTCATTCGTGATCCGCAATGAACGGGACCAGGAAAAAACTTCGTGGTGTAAACGGCAAACACTGTTCACCCTGCGGGTCGACACATGGGTCGACCCCTACGAAGGGAAAATCGAAATCGCAGCACTTCACCTATTGATTAGTGGTGCCTTGTTTCACTGTTCCGCGGACCTGTAGTTGAACAATGGTCTGTTCGGGGTTGTCGGTATACAGTTTAATTTCTGTTTTGAACTCACCTGCTGTTGTTGCTTTGAATAATACGAAGAAGCTTTCACTCTGACCGGGCGGGATTGTCACAGGCAGCCCTTCCGTAAAGGCGCAGCCACAAAGCGTGCAGGGAACCATCGCACCGATCAGCTGGAGTGGTTGACTGGTCGTGTTCTGGACAGAAATCTTCTGTCGAGCTGTCTCATCGGCTGGAATCTCTTTGAATTCACAGAGCGGTGCCACAATCCGCGGTGCCCCGAACAGGGAGGTGCCGTAAAAAATTACCCCTATCATCAGGACCACAGCAAAGTAAGCTGTCAGGAATGACTTCAATCTGAATGAGAGCCGTTTCATCACAGGTTCTCCGGAGTTCGAACAGTGCGGAAGCGTTGAATCATAACGTAAAAGACGATCAGCGCCAGCAGAATGCCGTTACCGATCAGGAACCACTGCATCAAATTGTTTGTCGCGGGGCGTGGAGCCGTGAGTGGGGTGTCGGGTAAGCCGTAGTTTGATAACAGAAAAACAGAGTCGTCCACGGTGCCGAATGAAAAGCTGCTTAGATTTGCTGAATACGTTTCGCTGATCGGTAACATGTCGGCATGATAATGAGTCTGTTCGTGTTCGCATTTATCAGGTACAGGGATCTCGTGTTTCTGTGTAGAAGCATAAGTATTCCTGCCTGTGTAAGTCGCATAATCGGTGTCCGAGTATTCATATCGATAATGGTATTCCAGTACGGCCCAGTCCAGATCTGGAGCGAACACGATATGACCACTTGAGATAAACCAGGGATCGTTGGTCAGCCGAAAGTCCAGCGCAACTCGGTTGCCAGCCCCTTCGGTCGTCGCTGGAATGCGCTCCAGCTTCACCACTTTGAATGATGGTTTTTCGAGAATGATCTCAAACAGGCAACCGTCCAGAGAACCAGCGGCATACAGATACCAGTCTTTATGATGCCCCATGATGGTTCTCAATCTTGTCCTGAGGTTATCAGTTGAAATGTGAGTAACCGAACTTAAAAGGTAGGGATGGGACGGTTCGTTTTTATCAAGCTCAAATGCATAGTCTGGCGTAGCACAGACAACTTCATTGGAATAAATTCCAGCGAGTGGAGTCTCCGACGCGTAATCCAGAATCGCGACGATCGAATTCTCCCTGGCAAGTACATGTGCCGAATAGTCATATCGTTTTTTGCGGGAAGGGTCGTTCGGGTCATCAAACAGGGACTGGCATTCCGCCCGGCATTCGATGTTCCGATACGCGTCTTTGAATTTTTTCATCGCGTGCGCATATTGAGTGCGAAATTCGCTTTCTGACAGTGGTGGTTTTTCGGGGACTTCTGAATGCTGTTCGCGCGCCGACAGAATCAGAGACGGCATGAAAGCCAGAGACCAGAATGTCAAAACAATAAGAATTCTGTCTGGAACTGGCACGCCCTGGCACTCCGCATCAATATTAATTTACGTCTGTCTGATCTGACTGGTAGAAATCAGGTAGCTGAATCTTTGTCTGATTATTTTGAGAAAGGGCAATAAAAATCAATCCTGTTTTTTCTACCACGAAAAACACGAAAGTAACAAATGGGTGGGCCTGGATGCACATCCGGGCCGAGCGCAGCGAGCGGGAAACTGTCAGTGCATGAGTTCGAGCGGAATGCGAACTTCCGACTTCGCCTGCGGTAGGGGCGGGACCCATGTGTCCGCCCGCCTGGTGAGGTTCATTTATTATTCGCAGTGAACGGGACCAGGAAAATAACTTCGTGGTGTAAACGGCAAACACTGTTCACCCTGCGGGTCGACACATGGGTCGACCCCTACGAAGGGGATTGGGAGCGCGGTGAGCGATCACTTCAGCTGTTTGATCATTTCCTGGGCTTTGGCTTCGAAGAGGGCCTGCCATTCGGGGGCCAGCATGCAGTCGCTGTCTTCCTGGGCGCCGCCGACGTTTTTCAGCTGCTCGGCAGTCGGGGCATAGTAGTTGTACCCGTTGGTGTAGCCGGCGACGAAGGTGTTTTCGAAGGGTGACTTTTTCTTGATGTTCAGGCCGATGTTGACGGTCAGCTCTGCGGGGAAGGTGATCATGCGGAAGTCGCCGACCTTGATGCCGAAGATTTCCACGTCGAGTGTTTTGCCGGCGGCCTGGTTGCGGGTCTGGTGTTTGTTGAGCAGCGCCAGGTTGGCTTTGTTGCGAGTCATTTTCTCCATCTTGTAGACGTTGTTGATGTAGCGTTCCATGTTCGCGCGGTTCTCTTCGTCCAGCTTGACCAGTCCGTCGCGGCCCAGTTTGTTTTCCAGCAGATAGCGGTGTGAATAGTAGGAAGGATGCTCTTCATAGAGTTTGTATTTGACGATTAAAGGCAGAAACGTTTTCAGGTTCAGGCTGGTTCCCTGCAGCGAATTCAGCAGTTGTTCCTGTTCCTTTTTGAGTGACTCAATCCGCGTCGCATTGTTGGAACGGGGGAGCGTCAGCGTTTCGTTCATGACTTTCAGTTCTGTACTGTCGCTGCATTTGATCTTGCGAAGCGCTTTGAGCGTACTGAGTCCCAGCAGGTTGCCCAGGGTTTCAGCGTCGCGGGGATTCTCGACGTCTTTGTATTGCACGGGATTGATATCGCCGCCACACCCCTGCACGAACAGAGCGATTGTGCCTTCGCTGAGGTTGTCTTCAATCACCTGCGAAGCGAAGCCGCTCATGTCGGCGGTGTTGCCTTTGCTGGGTACGCCCTGAATAGGATGCACGGCGAAGTTGTACACGACGGCGAGTGTGTCGCCATTTTTCTTTTCGAGTTTCAGAATGCCGATCTCGGGATCGATGGGACCGATGTTCGCGACTTCTTCATCGGGGGGGAGTGAGTACGCGTGGCGGACGTCGGCTTCTTTTCCGTCCTTGAGGAACAGTCGACGGTTTTCCATCACGCGGTCTTCGTGTCCGGTGCCGACACCTGCGTTGACGGGAACGAGGTTTTTCGCCGCGTCTTTGATGGCTTTGATCGTGCGCTCTTCGACGTCAGCACAGACGATGCCGTGACAGTGACTGGCGTTGATCATGATGTTTTTGGGTTTGATTTTCAGATCTTTTTCAATCTGCGCCCGCACGTTGCCCAGGTATTCGTTGGTGATGGAACCAATCTCGCCGATCGCGACAGCATCCACTGTGACGATCACGGCGGTGTTGTCCCCCTCTTTGATGACCAGGGCTTTCACGTAGAGCGGATCATTCACGGGGACACTGCGGTTCGTGATGTCTACTTTCGCGGCGCCCGCCATCAGGTCGCCGGCGGCTGCGATTGCCGGGGTGAGCAGGCTGACCAGTGTGAGCAGGAGCAGACAGGCGGTTTGTCTGTTGAAAGCTTGAGATACGAGGGGGCGAGCGGTTTCGTGAATGCGGTGCATGGTGTCCTGTTTCTGAAACGGGGAGTGGTATTTTAAAGCCAGAGACGGTCGTGTCACTCATGTCATTCCAGTTTAACTGGAGCATGCAGGGAGCGTCACCTGTACTTTGAAAAAAATCGTGGGAAAGGAATATCTCTGATTACCAGCGTTGCTGGTTCAGTTTATTTCAAATCGAACTCGTGGCTGCTTTCACCTTCAGAGACATCTGCTTTGAGATCCGTTGTGGAAGAGCCGAGATATTTTTTGGGGACCTGGGACAAACCTTTGTTACTTTGTGCCTGGGCGGGAGTGAATTCACTGGGCATAGAGATAAATACACTGTAGGAACCCGCGGGTATCGGTCCGTCCAGGGTGAAAGAGCCCTCTTCGGTCAGATCGCCGCCGGCACTGGCGCCCAGTTGCTCGGAAATAAAATTCACGCGGCAATTGCTGAGTGGCTGGCCTTTGAGGGTGACGGTTCCGCTGACCGTTCCCATGGGTTTGGAAGCGACCGTCGTGCCGCCACAACCAGACAGCAGTGACAGTGTGAGTAACAATGTGCTGCAGAGTACCGTTGTGTGAACTGAAGAAAGTGTTCTGAAGGTCGTTTGTATGAAAGCCAGCATACTCAAGTCTCCCGAAGGCCTGTGATTGTAGCATCACAGGTGTCATAGATAGAAGGTTCCAGAGTCACACACGGCCAGCCAGATGACGACCGTGTGTGTTCCCTGTGTCAATCAAACGGGAATTCCATTCAGGGAATTAAAATTCGCCGAGTACTTTTCCGTCCTGAATCGCGCCCAGTGCGAGCAGTGTGTTGAAGTCGATATTATCCGAAAGGAAGCGGACGGCTCCATCAGCCAGCAGGGCATGAACGCCCCCGACATGGAAAGATGTGAGCGGACCATTGTTGAATCCTGCGCCCGTGTATGCGGGTTTGGTTTTGGGATTGGGAGAATAACGAATGGTGACAACACCTCCGCCGCCATAGCCCGATCCGCCACTGGTGGAGACACCGCGATGCCCCGACCAGCCGCCTGAAAGATTTTTACGGTAGTCGACATTGGCGATCAGGCCGGAATCTTCACCGACCATGATGGTGTTGGAAGTTCCGTCGGTACAGTCACGCATCAGAACAGATTTGCCGATCTGCAGCATTCCGTTTTGTGCCATCACACCATAATAGGTATTGTCGACGGCATTGGTGTTGAAGGGTGCGGCTGCCGTGTAAGCGCCTGCGATGCCTACGTAGTCCATCGTCATACCCAGGTCTCCATTAGACTGACCGGGAGAAATACCGTTGGCTGTCCCGGCGAAAAATGGATCTGTAGCACTGGAGGGACATTTAAAGGGAGTGACCAGTGCGTTATTCAAGGCTTCATTCGAGCCGGCGCCGGTTCCGTATCCACCATCACCGGTCCAGCCGTTGTAAGTGTTGTAGCCACGTCCGTTCGCTGGAGTCTGTGTCAGGCTGTTGTAGAGGTTGGCCTGATCCATGTAAGGCAGAATCGATACGCGCCAGTTGGCCTGATAAATGGGGACCTGGGCACCGATGGGAAACGTACGAAAAGCGTCATGGTAATTATGAAACGCCAGTCCAACTTGTTTCAGATTGTTTTTGCAGGCACTGCGGCGGGCTGCCTCGCGCGCCTGTTGTACTGCTGGCAGTAAGAGTGCAATGAGGATGGCGATGATGGCAATCACCACCAGAAGTTCGATCAGGGTAAATGCTTTTCGTTTCACGTGACCGCGTCCTTTTTCTAAGATTTATAAACCAAATCAGTAGTTTAAAAAAAATGAATTTCAGGTTTTGCTGGAGCGCAAAATTAAAAGTAACCGCCGGGCAATACCCGTGCATCAATGTGTTTGAGGAACACCGGGCCTGGCAGGGGCCCATGCAGGAGGGATGAGACTGACCTCGTGTCAGCATCACAATCAAGGCGGCAGGACGCCTGCAGGAAACGAGACTTTTCTTTTATAGCTGTTCTCACTTTACACTCAAATCTGGCATTCACCATGTCTTTTCAGACAGAAAGGTTTCACTATCGGACATGTTTGAGTAATCAAAAAAGATTGATCTATCTTAATTAAGTACAGTCGTTTACGATTTTGTAAGCTTTATTGGTGAAATTAGACTGTCGAGGTGTGCAACACGTTCGTTATACTGAAGGTCCCTGCTCCGGCTGTGAAATTGGAATACACGGCTGGTACAAGATCCTGCCAGGTAACAAAGCGCGTTCGCACCCCAAGATCTACAGATGACAGCCGGGCCCTCCTATGTCTTCCAAATCGATAATCAGTGATAAACCTCGGATTCAGCCTTTCCTCCAGCGTGACAAAGGTCTGGATTTTGAGAAGGCAGATCTCTCGTATTACTTACCCTCAACGCGTCCCCAGCGACTGGAGACACTCAGGCAGAGCTGGAGTTATCTGGCTTATTACCATCCCACTCCCGGTCCGTTTGCGCGATTTACTTCCGGGCATTTTCCCGCGGGAACGACGACGCAGAAACACAATCACGCCGTGATGGCCATGCATGGAAGCCTGCAGGGGCCGCTCACATTGAAGACGCCTGACGGAGATTATCATCTGGATGCGGGTGATTTCTGTATGATCGGTCCAGGCGTGGATCATCACTGGTCGAATGAAGGTCCGCATACCGCTTCAACGGTTGCGTTCCTGATCGATCTGGAGCGGCTGGGTGACTGGCCGGAAGAATCAGGAATCGCCGAAGCGTGTCGAGAGTTAGAGACGCTGGTGACTGGCGTGCATCGGATCAGCTCGGCCGGCAATCCGGATCTGCAGCATGCGTTCTGGCGTATGGCGGACCAGCTGATCGCAGAACACTCGCATCGCAAGATTGAACTGACCAGTCGTCTGCTCGTATTTCTCTCGCTGGTCCTGGAGCATCTGGCGCCGGCGGTGGAACTGGATTCCGAAGACGATGTGGCATTGCGTATTCGGCGGTTGCTGTTGAATCGCGTGAACGATCGTCTGACGATACCGGAAGTGGCCCGCGAACTGCACGTGAGTCCCACGCTGGCAAAAACCGTGTTCCGCAAAACGTATGGCTGCGGGATCATGGCGTATTTCAATGAGTTGAAAATCTGGCAGTCCAAACGGATGCTGGGAAATCCTTCAATGACGATTGACCAGATCAGTCGCACGCTGGGCTTCTCTTCCCCCGCCTACTTCACGCGCACGTTTCGAAAGCTGACCGGTGAAACGCCGAGCGACTTTCGCAGCAAACGGGGTCAGGCAGAGGTGCGCTGAAAGACGCATCTACCGGGTTGTTTAGTTCTCTGTCTGATCAGGTGGAAAGAGCTGGCTGGTAAAATCGCGATACGCTTTGACCATGGGGCCGCGTGCTTCGAACAGCAGGTCGTTATGAGTCCCCTGCTCGATTTTCACAAACTGCTTTGGAATGCCCGACGTGGAACTCGCAGGGGCAGCCGCATACAGTTTTTCGCCCAGTTCAAACGGGACGACGCGATCTGCCGTCCCGTGGATCATCAGAATGGGACAGGTGATGTTGCCGATGACCTGCTGATTCGGGTAGCGGTCCCACAATAACAGGCTAACGGGAATCCAGGGAAAATGACTGGAGGCGGCGTCGACGAGGGAACTGAAAGTGGAGCGGAGGATCAGTCCCGCGGGGGGCGTATTCTGTTCGCAGAGTTCGCTGGCCAGCAGTGTGGCAACGCCTCCGCCCAGTGATTCGCCAAACAGGATGATGCGCGCAGGGTCAATTTTCCGATCCCGGACGGCGTACTTCCAGAACGCGCGGGCATCGTTGAGTAATCCCGTCTGATTGGGGCTGCCCGGGTTTTCCGCATAGCCGCGGTAGTCGAACGCAAAGACATGCAGGTTCATGCTGGCCAGCAGGCGGTAGTCTTCCATGCGATGCATGCGATTACCGCCGTTGCCGTGCAGGAAAATCACAACGGGCTGTCCTTTCTCCAGTTCTTCATCACAATCAGCCCGATCAGAACAGGCGATCTGGCCGGCGAGGATGTGCCAGCCTTTGAGTTCCAGGCCATCTTCGGTGGTGGTTTGGATTTCATGTACCACGCCGAAGGGACCATTGGCCTGATCGACGGATAAAGAGCTGACCCGCGTGGGTTGATAAATGAGCCAGCGTTGAATCAGCATCAGCAGAATCAGCAGGAATACATAAAAAGCGGACACCCGCAAGAGATAATAAACGAGCATCTGTTTCCCCGTTTGTGGTTTCTCAAACATCTTGCGTGGTAAGGGGACCAGCCAGAGCAGGCACCGTTTCCAGGCTGGTGGTGATTCTGTATTCATGACGTGAGTTCAACTCAAAGCTGATTCAGGAAGTGGACGCATCTTCGCTTATTTTAGACGATGGCAGGTGAGATGCCAGAGTGAAAATGTCTGTTGAGAGTAGTATGCTTACAATCAAATCGGCTTATTTTTTTGAGTGTGTTGATTTAATTCGCTCTAAGATCAGCTTTTTCTTGATGGGATCTTTGGTTGAGTCATACCGCGAGAGGTCGTCGGCTATATCGGGTCTTATCTTTTTCAGAACCACTTTTGCGACATCCCTGTAACGCAGGACTTGTCTTACGGGCACAAAATTGCGCCAGTAACTAACTGCTCGAATTGGACGAGGATCTTCCAGTAGCCTCAACAGAAACGGGACAGCAGGATCGCCAATTTTGCAGAGCTCGACTGCCGGATTATACACGGTCTCATCGTCATCTAATGGAGGGAATCCGAATATCGAAGGATAACCGGGTTGCGAGAACTGATATGCAACCAGATTTCGTAGCTGATAAATATGATAGGAGATTTGTTCCGTCACCGATTGAAGCTTAACATTCTGAGGAGGTTTATATTCCCGATCTTCGAGAGCCATTTGGTCCAGCAGCTCAGCCAGTTCTTTTGACTGTTCGGCATAATAGGTGTCAGGGTATTCGGTAGCTACTTTATGAAACAGTCGTGCTGCTTCTTTTTTGTTACCTTGAGTTTGTAGCTGTTGCAGCGCATCTTCGAAAAGATCCCACGATTTTGCTGTCGGCAGGGTTTTCAGTTTTTGTCGTTCTTCTTTTGTGAGTGGTTTAATGAAATCTTGGACTTTTTTATTTCCGTCGATAGCGACTGAGGATTCAAAATGACGTCTGCTATAAAGCGAAGCAAATTCAGAGAACGCTTCCATCATGGGTTTTTGTTCCCAGCGATGCTGGATGAACTGGCGATATTTCTCATCTGAGGTAGAATCGAACCATTCCTGCCATTGATTGATACTCCATCCAAAATCCTCGTTGGTGGCTCTCCGTAAATAGTAAGAACCTGAATGACCAGTCTTTTTCAAAGAATCAATCAATGGCTGTAAAGCTTTACGATTTCCCTGGGATGCCAGTGCAAAATGAAGCGCCAGACGAACATGAAAGTCTTTTTCTTTTGCGATCTGATTCGTTACTGCGGGAGCGATGCAAGGGTCTATTAATTCAGCCAGTTTTTCAGCGGCACTCTTACGTTTTTGAGGAACGACATCATTCAGTTGACCGATCAATTCGGGAATATCCGGTGGATCTGTAGCGAGCACCAGTTGACTATTGAGTACAAATAGAACTGCAATCAATATGTAGTTTTCTCGAAATGCGGGTACAGACATGAGCGTGCCTTCCAGAACAGGATTAATGCAAACACAATTATAGCGGATTCAAATAGAGAGTCGTTAAAATTTTGTTGAAGCCTGACTCATTTGTTAGAATACGTATTCCGTTCCCGGTCGAAACGTCAGTTGAATCCTGCACTTAGAATAAAGAGGCCCCCATGTGGCATTATCGAATTCGCTTGCCTTACGCTTTTGTCTGCCTGACTTTCAGTGTGATGACAACCATCTGGAACTGGGACTGTGAGTCATTGCAGGCGGAGTCCCCTGCTTCGTTTCCCGATCCTGTAGAAAAGCAGATTGAAGGCTGGACCGTGGATGTGGACCCGCAGTTGTTTTCCAAAGAACATGCCGAGCTGGGGCGCAAATCGCTGGATGCGCTCGCCAATCATCTGCAGCGTGTGAAATATATTGTGCCGCCGGAACGGGTGGCGGCGCTGCAGAAGTTGCGGATCTGGGTCGATCTGCAGCATGCGGAGCTGGATAAAATGCAGTACCATCCGAATCGCGCCTGGCTGGAAGCGCGCGGCTTTGATCCGCGTCTGGCGCAACACGTTCACATCCCTGTGGCGCGACAGCTGTTTGCCCGCAACATGCGGGCCCAGCATCCTTATGTGGTACTCCATGAGCTGGCGCACGCTTATCACGATCAGGTCTTGAGTTTCGATCAGGCGGAGATCATCGCCGTCTTTGACGCGGCGAAGGAGTCGGGTCTCTACGAGAGCGTGCTCTGTCATACGGGAATCAAAGTCAGACATTACGGTTTGAACAATCACAAAGAGTATTTCGCGGAATCAACCGAAGCCTACTTCGGCGTCAACGATTTCTATCCCTTCGTCCGGGCCGAACTGAAACAGCACGATCCCGCGATGTTTGCGCTGCTGGTGAAAATCTGGGGCCCGGTTCCTTAGCATGGCTGGATACCGGAAAAGAAGACAGGCGTTCGAAAGTGCGAACATGATGACCACTTCAGCTGTCTAACGGAAAAGGATTTGCTCTGCACGTGCGTGCTCAAATAGATGACTCTCTCGTTCAAACACACTTTTCAGATTCCTGGAATCTTCAATGAAACTGTCTGCGACTGCCTGGGAAATTGTGAATCAGCTTGCTGCGAGTGAGCGCAAACAGTCGTGGTTTCGGCAGATGATGGGGCGCAGGGATGTGTCTTCATTATTGCGAAAACTGGGGGAGCTGAATGAACCGGCGGCGCTGCCTTACGTGGCTCAATTTCTCACCAGCGCTGATCGGGAAACGAAGGTCGCAGCACGAGAGACGGTTGCTGCACTACTGTCGAATATTTCTGCCCGGGATCTGCAGGCGCTGGAACACCAGTCCCTGTGGTTGAATGCCAGTTATCGAAATCAAAACTGGTCGCGGATTCAACCTGCAGAGGTGGCGGCGATCGTCGGGAGTCCGGATCAACGGGAGTACGCTGCGGTTTTGAGTCTGCTTTCGTTTCACAAAAATGGCTATGTGCGGCAGGAAGCAGTACGACTGCTGACAGAAATCGACAGAAGTGAAGTTTTGCCCTGTCTGGTGATCAGACAGAATGACTGGGTGAAACCGATTGCCGAAGCAGCGCAGAAGGAAGTCAGGCGGCGGTTTCAGGCAGGGCCTGTCCGTGTCAGCCCTTCGTTGCTGGAGCTGATCTTTCAGATGGAGACCTGGAGCAGGTACGATCACAGGCCTATGATCGGAGACCTGGTCAAGCGGTTGCTGGAAGAAGAACAGGATCGATTTTTAGAACAACAGGTTCTGGCGTTCTCGGTCGATGCGAAACTGGGACGGTACATCGTACGCTATGCCCACTCCTATCTGAAGTACACAAATCATCGGCTTTTAGCATATGGCATGATTTCGAAAGATCCCGTCATTCGCTATCAATGCTGTCGCGGTTTGAGTGAATTGCCTGTGGAGCAGTGTCAGGAACTCTCTCTTCAGGAACGTCAGCTGTACCTGGAGCGTCTGGCGACCGATTCTTTTCTGCCGGTGCGCAGTGAAGCCTATCGGCAGCTGGCGGAGTTAGATCCCGCGAATGCCGTCACGACTTGGGAGGCGGCTCTGCTGGATCGGGGGCGCAGCATACAGGAAATGGCCTGTTATTATCTGAACCAGATTGAGCCCGGTCATGCCGTACGATTTTATCGAGACGCGGTTGTGAAACACCCGGAGTCACTGCCGGCCATTGAAGGGCTGGCGACGGTGGGAGAAGAACGCGATCTGGAATTTCTACGCACTCTGTTGGTGCATCCGTTCCCCAGTCGACGTTGTGCGGGTCTTAACGCGGTGGTTCGTCTGCTGCAACGAGATGCGATTCCGGAAGTGATGCCTTTCCTGCGCGACAGCAGTCCGCGGGTAGTTCGTACGGCGGGCAAGTCATTGCGTCCCTGGATCACACAGATACCCAGTGCAGATCTGCTGGCAGTCGTCCTCGAAGCAGAGACAGTTTATGCACGGCGTCATGCCTGTGAGCTGCTTGCGGCTCAGGGGAAATGGTCGAGTTTTCCCTGGCTGCTGGAAGCCTGTGTGAAAGCAGAGCCGGAAACAGCAGAGGCAGCAGCTTCGATGATTCACCACTGGTGCAGTCCCAGACAGAGCTATCGCGTCTTCACACGCCCCTCGGCGGAAGAACAGCAGACGATCCGCGAGATGCTGGCCCGACATCAGTCACAGCTCCCTGAGCAACTGGTGCAGCAGATCGAACGCGAACTGTCGTTGTATTCGTAAGAAACACGACGATTGCTCTGTCATGTCGGGTACTTCGTATTACAATGAAGAGAGTGCTCCGATCGCTGTGGTTCCCTTTGAGACGAGGATGTGGCCGTGTACCGTATTTTCTGTTCGAGTCTGCTGACACTGTTGGCGATGACTCTACTATCGGGATGTTCCTTTTCTGTCAGTGTGAATGCGGAAAGTGACACGGACCTGGGTTCGCATCATGTGGTCGTCAAGCCGGGGAACGCACTGACGACGAGTTCCTCTTCCACGTTTGGTGACAGCGCCACCCATACCTTCGAATGTGGTGATGTGAAGGTCAAAATCGATAACGAAGCACTGTTCGTGAATGATCTGAGCTATGGCATGCTGGAAGAGGGGCAGTCGATTGAAATCGATCACGGCAAGGTCTTCGTCGCGGGACAGGAGCGGACGGGGAAACCGGTTGAAGAGCTGGATGAGGGTGAACCGGTAGAACAGGATGTGAAATAACAGTCCGCGCTCGTGTGGATGAATACGAAAGGAATCGGAATTGCTGGTGCTCTCGCGAAAGACGGGCGAAAGCCTGCTGATCGATGATTTCCAGATCACTGTGGGCTGGATTCGGTTCAATAAGGTGCAGCTGGTGGTCAGTGGAGTGGGAGAAATGCTGCCGGTGCAGAAAATTCTCTACATGAACGAAACGATCAAGGTTTCCCCCGACATCGAAATCGTCGTGGTTCACATTCGAGAAGAGAAAGTACGCCTGGGAGTCACCGCACCGCCGGGAACAGAGCTAGAGCGGCTTTGATTGGTGAGAAGTTGCGACCAGGGGTGGCCCCGGATGTAATCCGGGGTTGTCGGAGACAACAGGAAAGTGTCAGAGTTGATGACTGGTGCAGAGTGAGTCTAACGATGTCTTTGATGTGGTTGAAACGTTTCTTTTGTTTGAGCGGTTTCTCTGTCAGTTTCCTGCTCGCTGCGCTCGTACCGAATTTCATTCGGTACCACCCATTTTTAAAATTGATCATATGTTATTGCATTGGATGTATTTCGAGCTTTTTTTACCACGAAAAACACGAACGGACACGAAAACATCCGGTCGGTGGGGTTACAAGCAGGGGTGGCCCCGGATGTAATCCGGGGTTGTCGAAGACAACAGGAAACTGTCAGAGTTGATCACTGGTGCAGAGTTGGTCTAACAATGTCTTTGATGTGGTTGAAACAGTTTCTTTTGTTTGAGCGGTTTCTCTGTCAGTTTCCTGCTCGCTGCGCTCGTACCGAATTTCATTCGGTACCACCCATTTTTTAAATTGATCATATGTTATTGCATTGGATGTGTTTCGAGCTTTTTTACCACGAAAAACACGAAACCACACGAAAGCATCTGATCGGTGGGAGTCACAACCAGGGGTGGCCCCGGATGTAATCCGGGGTTGTCGGAGACATCAGGAGGTTGTGTGTGAAACTATCTTTATCCAGGTTGAATCTGGATTTTTTATTGATAGTCGGTGTTTGATTTCGATCTGTTGGGAAAACTGGATCTTTCTTGCTTGAGTGAGCTGCGACCTCCTGCTCGCTGCGCTCGTACCGAATTTCATTCGGTACCACCCTTTTTTATTTTCGTGTGGTTTCGTGTTTTTCGTGGTAGTAAAGAATATTACCTGGGGCTGTCGAGGCAACAGGAAAGAGCAAGTCAAAGTGTTGAATGAGGAGTGAGTATCCGGCCCTGGTAATTGTAGGGTGCGGACCCGTGTGTCCGCCCGCCTTGTGAAGATCGGACTGTTTTTCGACTTGGAACGGGGCCTCTAAAACCATTCGGATTATTTCACTATAAAGAAAGTCAACACCGCGGGCGAACACATGGGTTCGCCCCTACCTGAAAAGAGCGGTTTTCCTGTCAGTTTCCTGCTCGCTGCGCTCGTACCGAATTTCATTCGGTACCACCCTTTTTTATTTCGTGTGGTTTCGTGTTTTTCGTGGTAGTAAAAAATCGTGGTAGTAAATCAGTGACAGATAATGAAACACGCATTCCATTTTCAGTGGTGCGGGGTTTTCAGCTGGTGGTGCTGGTGCGTTTCAGTAATATTCGTCGGGAGACTGTTCGCGTTCTCTGATGACGCGCTGGCGGGTTGCTTCGAGTTCTTCGCTGGACATGTTGCGGATGACTTCCGGGGTAAGCTTGCGGAGCCAGGCTTTTTTACGGGGCTTTGCTTTGGTGTCGAGACCCAGCAGGCGGTCGATGCGTTCGCGGGCACGCAGGCGGTCCCGTTCGGTGGATTTCGGACTGTCGATTACGGAGCGATAAAAGAAGAGGGAATCGGCGCGGTGATGTTCCAGGTTCTGTTCCACTTCCTCCAGCATTTCGCGGCGGGCTCGGGTGATGTACCGTTCGACAGAACGACGGCTGATCTGGAATTCCTCGGCGATCGCGGTTTTGATTTCGGAAATAAAGGAGCCACGACCAATCATTTTTTTAATCAGTCGGACAATCTGTTCTGATCTTTGCGGGCTGGTGCGAACGCGCGGCGGGGGAGGAGAATCGGTCATGTTTCAAAGTGCTTTCTGTAATCTCTTGTTTCTGGTAACGGGGATGCTGTTCGGTAACTCAAGTGCGTCTGATCTTCGCGAAGGGCACGACGCAGTCAAGAGGGTTCGACAGAAAATGATGTGGCGATACAGGCCGACAGGGTCGCGATGTAAGGCGGTGCCGAGATGGTGCCGGGGCGACGTTGTGCGATGTGTGGCGACCCGCAGGCAGACACGCGACACCAGTGACTGCTGTGCAGGTGAAGATCGGGAAAAAAGCCCCGGTTTTCGCGTGAACAGCGGGAAGTGGTTCGCGCTGTTTCAGTGCACTGTAAACTGGGCACGCGCGCGACTCACTTCAGCGCTTATCGCCGACGGCGCGCAGCGGTCAAGATCAAAATGTGCAGTGAATCGGAAATTGGACTGTTCAAATCATTCTTTTTGTAAATTGCACTTGGTTGATAAGTACCTCATAATGAACGGGCGGCTGACCCGTTCAGCCCGTTATCGATTTGCAATCCCACCTGCTGAAAAAACTTACCTTTAGGACTTCTCTGATGATGCGACGACGACTTTCCCTGCTCGCTTTGATGACACTGATCTCGATTTTTCCTGCTCCGGCAACTGTGAACGCGGAGCATGAAGGGAAAGTACAGATCCTGTTGCTCGGCGACAGCACGACGGAGGGGAGTATTCCCCGACTGATCAAGCCAAACGGTCCACATCTGGAACAGGTGCTGGAACAACTGCTGGCCGCGGAGGGGGATCTGCCGGCCTGTCATGTGATCAACTCGAGTCTGAGTGGCGAGTACATCAAGCGCCTGTTCGATTCGGGGCGTTATGATCGCGATGCCGCCAAACTGCCGGGCCTGGATTATATTTTCATCCGTTACGGTTTGAACGACCGGGCGCGACGCGAAAATTTCACTGAGAATTTTCCCAAAGACTTTCATCAGCTGCTGGCGCGGCTGCGTGAAGATCATCCCAACGCCGTGCTGATTCCGATGACGGTGATTCCGTTCGCAAATGAAGAGGGGAGTAAAGCCATCAATGACCTGGTGTTTGAGGTGGCAAAGAAAGAGAACCTGGAGGTTTTCGATATTTATCCCCGTTATGCAGCGGAACTGAAGAAAGGGGAGAACATGCTCAACTATCGGCGTTATCCGCTGGCGAAGGTTCCGGAAAAATATCATGAACTGGTGAAGCCGTTTGTGCAAAAAGGGAGTGTGGTCGTGATGGCGAATGAACTCGATCCGATTCTCGGTGACCTGCCCGGCTGGTATTCGGACCGTCATCCTAACCTGGCGGGTTACAATGTGATTGCCGATGAGACTGCTGAATACATGGCAAAGCTGTTGCGGGCGAAACAAGCGACAACAGAAAAGAAGCAATAACGAGCTGTTACAATTTGCTACCATTAACTGACTGGAGAGTGTGTGCTGATGCGATATTTGTCATCGATGATGTCGTCCGTTTTGAGTCTGACCCTGTTATTGTGTGTGCTGCCTGCTGATGGATTTGGTGCCCTCTCTGCGGGGGTCGCTGCGATTGACATTACTCCGGAGACTTTGCCGGCGTTGCAGAATGGCCAGTTTCTGGAGATCAATCAGAGTAAAGTACTGGATCGACTGTATGCCCGCTGTTTTGTACTGCAGTCAGGCGAGACGACTGTGGCAATCGTTGTCGTTGATTCATGTATGATTCCGAGGAGTATCTGCGATCGGGCAAAGATTCTCGCCAGTCAGAAAACGGGCATTCGCGTGGAGCGGATTCTGATCTCTTCGACGCACACCCATACCGCGCCGAGTGTGATGGATCTCTGTCTGGGTACGAACAGTGATCCGGCTTACGAACGTTTTCTGCCTCCCCGGCTTGCGGAAGGAATTGCAAAAGCGTATGCGAATCTGGAGCCGGCTCAGATCGGTTACACGTCTGTCGATGCCCCCGAACATACACACTGCCGACGCTGGTTGCGACAGCCGGACAAGCCGGGCGAAGATCCGTTCGGGGACAAAACCGTGCGCGCGATGATGCATCCCGGTCATCAGAATCCGGAATTCACCGGACCGGCGGGACCGGTAGATTCGGGTCTGTCGCTGCTCAGTATTCGATCAGCCGATGATGAGCGTCCGTTGGGTCTGCTGGCCAATTATTCGATGCATTATTTCGGGGCACGGGGCGGATTTTCTGCCGATTACTATGGGAAATTCTGTCAGATACTGGAAGAGAAAATCGGGAAAACCGGCGATCCCCAGAAGCCATTTGTGGCGGCAATGTCGCAGGGAACTTCGGGTGATCTGCAATGGATGGACTATTCCAGGCCACGCCGCAGTGATTACAGTATCGACCAGTATTCGAAAGAGCTGGCGGAGATTGCTCTGAACGCGTATCAGAAAATCATCTATGGCACAGGCACTCCTCTCCTGGAAATGTCACAGTCGACGCTTGTGCTGGATCGTCGCCTGCCATTTCCCGAGCGACAGGTCTGGGCGGAAGCGATCAATGAAAAACGGGGTGAGCGGCGTCCGGCGAATCGACCGGAAGTTTACGCCGAGCAGGCGGTGTGGATTGAAGCGCATCCGGTTGAAGAGCTGGTTCTGCAGGTGATCTGTATCGGCGATCTGGCGATCACAGCGATACCGAATGAAGTCTACGGAGTCACGGGATTGAAGCTCAAAGCAGCGAGCCCGTTCCATCACACATTCAACATCAGCCTGGCGAACGGCGCCGCCGGTTACATTCCTCCGCCCGAACAACATTACCTGGGAGGTTACACGACCTGGCCGGCCCGGACTGCGGGTCTGGAGGTTTATGCAGAGCCCCAGATAGTCGGGATTCTGCTGGGTCTGTTGGAGCATATCTCAGGTCAGCAGCGCAACACATTGACGACGGACTTTTATACCGTGGAGCAGCGGGCTGCATTTCAGCAGGCGAAAGCGGATGATAACAACCGGGTGAACCGGGGACGGAAGATTATTAAATCAAAGGATTGATGTGATAGAGTAACGAGAAAAAAGTTGGGTGGTCCTGGATGTAATTCGGGGTTGTCAGAGACAACAGGAGGTTGTCAATGAAAGTGTTGAATGAAGAGCGCGATTCCGACCCTGGTTTTTGTAGGGTGCGGACCCGTGTGTCCGCCCGCCTGGTGATGAGCGAATTGGTTTCGGACACGGAACCGGACGCTCAAAACCATTCGGATTATTTCACTAGAAAGAAAGTCAACGCCACGGGCGAACACATGGGTTCGCCCCTACCTGGACTGATCGCTTTTTCTGACAGTTTCCTGCTCGCTACGCTCGTACCGAATTTCATTCGGTACCATCCCTTTTTCAATCTACAATTTGGGATTAAGCGATTGGGTGAGCTCGCATGTGCATCCGGGCTCACCCATTGGTTCTGTTTATGTGATTCAACCTTTGCGGAGTTCACTGAAGGCGCTTTGCATGGCGTGTTTCATCATGAGTCCGTCGTTGGCGTAGACGACCAGCCGGGCTCCTTGTCTGATAGTGCGGACGGCCTGTTTGGTGGTGCCAAACCAGCAGCCCGCGGCGACATGCTGCTGATTGGCAATGTCGATGACTTTCTGGATGGCAGCGATCAGCTCCGGGTTGTCGTATTCGCCGGGGATTCCCATGTTGGCGGTCAGGTCGCCGGGACCGACGAAGACCGCATGCACGCCGGGAATCGAACAGATCTTTTCCAGGTTCTGAATGCCGGGCACCGATTCAATCATCGGAATGAAGAGGGTGTTCTCGTTACGTTTCTCGATATAGTCGGCAGTTTTCTGATTGACGAATTTCCCGGTCTTGAGGACTTCATCCAGCACGATACCCTTCAGCGGTCGATAGACGGCGGCAGCTGCGAGTTCCTGGGCCTGTTTGTATTCTTCCACGTAAGGCACGACTACGCCATCAAAGGTATCACAGACGCGGGCGACATCGGCAGCGTCACGACTGTGCGTGCGGGCCAGGCAGGCGATGCCTTTGGAGTTGAGTGCATAACGCAGGGGGAGGAACTCCGCGAGATCCAGCGTGGTATGTTCGGGGGTGACGATCACAAAGTCGAGCGAGTTCTCGGGAATCGATTCGACCATTGCAGGTACCACGGAATACTGAAACAGCGAGCCATAGACAGTTTCGCCTTTGATCAGTTTGTCTTTCAACTTCTTCACCAGCATAGCAGCCTCACTTCATTCGGGTGGAACAGGCGTGATTTCTTAAAAGACGGTCATTCCATGATGCCGGGTGTGGAGGAAGATGTAAAGAATAAGGGGAAGAATGCTGAACTAGATTTCTTCAAAACGAAAACAGGCGACTTCCTTTTACTTCGTTCTTTCATTATTTAAGGGCAGGCAAAGGTTGCAGATCGGGTTCTACGAACGTCTGTTTGGCTTTCAGGGAGATGATGCGGTCCTTGCTGTAATACTTGAGCAGAACCGGTTTGTTTAGTGAGACAGCACAGGCAGCGCAGAATGCTGCGGAATTCTCAAAGGGACCTGACTGCTGCAGGGCAGCGGTGACCAGGTGCATGAAGGCGACGGTGATGGTTTCGTGGTAGCCGCGTTCGAGTTCTTCCGGAGTATTGGTGGCTTTGTTGTAGGCTTTGATGCCAGCTCGTATTTTGTCGGTGGCGGTCTGCAGATCATATTTTGAGGCGTACAGATAAGCAACGCGGAGGTGCGCGCGATGTGTCCAGTCATCGAAGGGAAGCGTGCAGTTTTCGAATGTGGTGAGAAATTGCTGGTCGTCCATCATCAGATTACTTCCTGTTCCAGTGAGACGGTCCGATTTCCCGGATGGAGCCACTCTGCTACTGTTGTACCATTGTGTGGGCCACAGATGCAATTTGATATCTCTTTCAGGTTAAGAACAGATGAATCTGAAAGATTTCCCGTTGATTGCGCGGCAGCAGGGGGTAGTGAAAACCGCACAGCTGGAAATCGAATCAGGAGACCTGGTTCCCATCACCGTTTGTGCATTTGACACCGCGGAGCGACTGGTTACAGTTACAGAAATCAGACACTCGTCCGCGGGATGTCCAGCAATTCTGTTTTTCTTGTTTTTTCCCCAACAGGGCCTGTTATGACTGATACCCATCATCCGGAAGCCGAAGCGAATCCTCCCGTAGAACCTGCTGCTAGTGAATCAACAGCGGCTGTCAGTGAATTGAAGCCATTGCGGATCTGGCCGCCGATTCTGTTGTTGATCGCAATGGTGGTGACGCGGCTGGCACCGAAATGGATGGACTCGGATTCGGTGCTGCCTGTCATGCTGGCAGTGTTTGGGCCACTGATTTGTGGCGGGTTGATCCTGGTCTGGTGGGTGCTGGCCAGTCGGGCAACGTGGAAAGAGAAACTGATCGGACTGGGCATCACTCTGCTCGCGGGAGGCATTACATTGGCACTACTGGATCCGACCATGGTGGGTCCGGGCGTGATGCTGATTACCGGGCCGATGGGAATGGGTCTGTTCGGGATTGCAGCGATACTGGTTTCCCGAATGCGTACTGCGAAGCGGACCGTCTTGATTGTCGCCTGTTCGGTACTCGGCTTTTGCTTTTCGCTGTTGCTTCGCGCGGAAGGGATGTGGGGCGACTACAATATGGCGCTGGCCTGGCGGTGGACGCCAACTGTAGAAGAACGGATGCTGTCGCAAGCGGAGACGATAGCCGCTGATGAGCAGAGTACGTTAACGGCGGCAGAACTGGAAGCCGCGTTGGCTGAACCGGAATGGCCCGGATTTCGAGGCGCGTTACGTGATGGCGTGCTGACCGGTGTGTCTCTGGCTGCGGACTGGAACGCGGAAGTGGGAACGCCTTTATGGAAGAAACCCATCGGTCCTGGCTGGTCTTCGTTTGTGGTGGCAGGTTCATTACTGTTCACACAGGAACAGCGGGGAGAGGAGGAGCTGATTGTCTGTTACGATGCAGAGACAGGCGCGGAGCTCTGGACTCAGGAAGTGAAGACCCGATTTTATGATGCGCTGGGGGGACCCGGACCGCGGGCGACACCAACGCTGGCAGACGGTGGTTTGTATGTGATGGGGGCCAGCGGGCATGTGCTGCGACTGGACCCTGCGACCGGGAAAATTCTCTGGCAGCAGGATATTCGCAAGGTGGCAGACCGCGAGCCGCCGATCTGGGGATTCAGTTCTTCGCCACTGGTCGTGGACGGAACTGTCATCGTACATGCGGGTGGAAAAGGTGACAAAGGACTGCTGGCCTTCGATACGGAGACGGGAGATTTGAAATGGTCTGCTCCTGCCGGCGATCATTCTTACAGCTCCCCTGCTCTGTTAACCATCGCCGGTCAGACCGTGGTAGCCATGCTCACGAATAAAGAACTGAACCTGTTGAATCCCGCCGACGGAACGGTTTTGCTGAGTTACGAATGCGCTTCGGAGGGGCAGCGTGTGCTGCAGCCTCAACTGGTGGGCGAGGATGAAATTCTGATCGCGACCGGCATGGGAAAGGGGATGCAGAAAATTCACGTCACGAACAAAGACGGAAAGTGGTCGGCAGAAGAGGTCTGGATTGTGACCGGTTTGAAACCGGATTTTAATGATTATGTGATTTACGAGGGACATGCCTACGGCTTTGATGGTGCGATCTTTACCTGCGTTGATCTCAAAGAGGGGAAACGCAAATGGAAAAGGGGCCGCTACGGGAAAGGACAGGTCCTCTTGGTGAAAGATTCCGGGCATCTGCTGGTAATCGGGGAAGAGGGAGCCGTTGTATTGCTCAAAGCGGACCCGTCAGAGCATGAAGAACTGGCAACATTTCAGGCGCTGGAAGGAAAAACCTGGAACCATCCGGTGTTGATCGGGGACCGGTTATACGTGCGAAATTCCACTCAGGCGGCCGCTTTTCGGTTACCTGTAACGAACTGAATAGCGGCTTTCTGTCCATAAAACATGTCAAAATGGCCAGAATGGGAAACTTTTTCATAATTTTGTTGCCAAGGTAATCTACCTAGATTAACATGTTCACTGAACAGTGAGTTACCGTTGATTGAGACAGGATGTTGACAACCCGACGGGTCTGTATCCTAAACATCCTGCATCAATTGAGGTGGTTCCATGATATTGCTGGCAGCAATCTGTTCGCTGTGCCTGATCATCTTCGGGGCACTCTATCTGTTCTGGGGAGCTCACGCAGCACGATTATATCGCGGTGTTTTTGATCGTCAGGCTGACGAAGAATACACGCCCGTCGCAACCGTGCTGCTGTCTCTGCGGGGTAATGATCCCTTTTTAGAGCATTGTCTGGATGGCCTGCTGAACCAGGACTATCCGGATTATCGAGTCAAGATTGTCGTCGATCATGTAAGTGATCCGGCGCTGGGTTTTGTCAGGCAGTATCTGCGCAAACACCCGCATCCGAATTGTGAGATCATGATTCGTCATCAACAGGCATTTCATTGCGGGTTGAAAAATGCGTCTCTGGTTCAGGCGATTCAAAGTGTTCCCGCGGATGTCGAAGTTGTGGCTTGGCTGGATGCGGACGTGGTGCCCCATCGTAGCTGGCTGCGAGATCTGGTGGCTCCTTTACGAGATACAGAGGTCGGGATTGCTTCGGGTATCCGCTGGTATGCCCCCGAGTCAACGAATGCAGGTACATTGATCAGGCATGCCTGGAATGCGGCAGCGGTGTTACAGATGCTGTCGATGGATATTGCCTGGGGCGGTTCGATCGCGTTGAGCCGATCTGTCTTTCAGGATTCACGGTTTTCGGACACGATGTTGAAAATGATGTGGGACGATACCGGTTTGAAGGCGATTACCGATCGACTGAATCGGAAACTGGTTTTCTCACCAGCAGCGACGATGCTCAACGCCGAATCCATCGCGCTGGATTCCAGTCTGCGGTTTATTTCAAGGCAGCTGGTGAACGCGCGGTTTTATCATTCACACTTCTGGTTCATTGCTACACTCGGATTTGTTTCGGCGCTCGCCCAGACAGTTCTCGCGGGGCTGGGACTGCTGTTTCTGTATCAGGGGCAGCAGCTGGCCGCGGGACTGGTTGCAGGCGTACTGGCTTTTGCCGGCGCTGCGGTGGCGTTTTCCATTTATCGGCTGGGTTCACGGATCGAACGACTGGTCGAGTCCCGCGGTGGACGGCTTCGGCGTCATCCGCTCAAGATGCTGAACTATATGTGGTGGATGCCTTATCTGTTCTGTGGTTGCCTGATTGCAGCGATCCGCACACGTACAATTAACTGGCGCGGCGTGATCTATTACGTGCCTGCACCGTTCGAGATTTATATCAACTACTATGAGCCCTACCAGGCACCAGCGCCTGTGAGCGTGAGAGCCGAACTGGAAAACGTTTCGATCTGAAGGAACCCACCAGTAAAGTTTGCGGGTTGAACGTCAGCGGGAAGTCAGTAAGATGGATTGAGGTCTTTTTACGTTTCGCGTGAAGACGACTACCAGTCACAGTTGAAGCTCTGTTTCAACGCTCTTCCTCATAGCGTCAGCATTTCATAAAGTTCAGATATGTTTTTCGAATCCGCCTGGAGCCGTAAAAGTATTGGCGATGTGGATGTGGTGTACCACGACGGGTTGTATCACCTGTTTCACCTGGTGCTCCCCAATCATGACTTCATCGCGCATGCCATCAGTGATAATGCATTGAACTGGCGGCGGGTTGATAACGCGTTGTTCATCGGCGATCCGGGCAGCTGGGATGACCTGATGCTCTGGACAATGCATGTGACGCCGGACCCGCATGAGCCGGGTCGCTGGCGGATGTTTTATACAGGCATTTCGCGGCGCGACCAGGGAAAGGTGCAACGCATCGGACTGGCATTCAGCGATGATCTCTATCACTGGGAGAAGGCTGATGTCGACTGGGAGGATCGGCGCGGGATGCATGATCCGCAGCATATTCTGGAAATCCGTGCGAAACTGCAGTCAGTCGTTGCTACCAATATCAAAGCGAAACAGAATCCTGACAGCTGTTTTCCCCTGGAGCCGGCGGAAGAGTATTATGAATCATCGCCTGACAACGAACGGAACTGGGTGAGCTTTCGCGATCCGTTTTATTTTCATGAAGGCGATCACAGCTGGTTATTGATGGCGGCTCGTGTGAATGACGGGCCGCTGGTACGACGAGGCTGTGTAGGGCTGATGGAAGAAGTGGCCCCCAATCAGTTTCAGGCTTTGCCTCCATTGCATGCACCGATGATTTATGACGACATCGAAGTCCCGAATCTGTTTCGGATTGACGGCGATTATTATCTGATCGGCAGTCTGCGGGAAGATGCCAAGATTCGTTACTGGCATACGGAGAATCTGGATAAGCCGTGGCGTAACTATTACGACAATGTTCTGCTGGCGCAGGGTAATTATGCCGGCCGCATCTGTCGGGATGATAAAGGGATTCTGCTCTGGAATTTTTATACCAGTTCGCCTCACGATCGGACTGTGAATAATCTGCTGCCACCTCCCAAACGCCTGGAGCGGCTTCCTAACGGACAGCTCCGTGCCAGAACATATGAAGGAATTTATGACCGCGTGATCGATCGACTCGATTCCCACCGATTGCACGTGTTGAAAGGGACTCACGAAGAATCATTTTTCCGTGTGGATGATGGATCGCTGAAGGTAGTGAGTGAAGCCGGTTACCAGGGTTTTGTGTTCAATGAAGAAGTCGACTGCTTTCTGTTGAAGTGTCATTTTTCAATGCAGGGGGATGGCAAATGCGGCATCCTGATTCGCATCGACGCGGAATCGTATGACGGATATTACTTGTCGCTGGATCTGCTGAAAGGGATCGCCCAGTTTCGTTCCTGGAAAACGGGTGAAGAGAAGTCGGGCGAGAACATGATGCAGTTTGAGTCGCTGCAGGATGGGTTCTGGCGGGTGAGGGATCCGGAAGATGTCGAGATTCAAATGTTATCGTTCGGCAGTTATCACGAGTTGAGTGTGAATGGGGGCGTGATCCTCTCGCTGGCAAACGCGACCTTCAGTAGTGGGATGCTGGGTTTCTATGTGGAGACAGCGACACTGCAGATCAACCATCTGGAAGTGCACCGCCTGGAGCCACCCACCCAGTCCGACGATCACCTTACCAGTGGCTGGCGGAAGAATGATCACGTGGAAGAAGACAAGTGAAGGAAGTCTGAACAGGGGCTGAAGCTCTCGCTCTCCGTCTGATCAGCTGAGTAAATTAACGGCCGTGCGGATTGCTAAAAGAACAGATGTAATCAAGCCGATAAAGCCGAGAATTTTCATCCAGGCGGGAATCGCATTCTCACCTTTCATATCGGCGCGGGTGGACAGCCAGAGCATGGCGATTGCCAGCATCGGGATACCCAGTACCGTTAGTGACTGTGCAAAGATAATCAGTCCCACCGGTTTCTGTCCCTCGTTTTTCGTATAGATCGCAACGGCCATACCTGTTAGCAGTGCAAAGACGGTAAACAGTTTGGGCCATTTCTGATCGATGTAGCCGCCTAGTCCGAAACCATCCGCCAGGATTGAGCCACCAATCATGGCGTTGACCAGGAATGAACTGAAGGCACCAGCGAAAATTCCCAGTGAGAAAATGACCATGGCAGATTTACCAAAACCGGGTTCGAGGCTGGTGGCAACATCCGAGACGGAGGTCAAAGTTTCAACGTTTGGATTCTGGTACAGCACTTTCGCGGCGGTAATCAGTACCATTAATGTGATCAGTCCCAGCATACTGATGCCGAGTGTGGAATCGATAAGACCCTGTTTCAGGTTTTCCCGGGTCCAGCCTTTCTGACGAACCAGATAGGATTGATAAAAAGCTCCCGCGACGGAGAATGTGGTCGCATACAGGGCCACGATCGGCGTCATGACTTCCTGCATGCTGGCGCCATTGGCTGCCTGCTCAGGCAGAGAGGGGATGAGCCCGGCGAGCGCTTTCAGCCAGTCGGGTTTTACCTGGAACAGATTGATGGCAAAGGCAATGATCATAATAGCAACCAGCAGCTTCATCAGTTTCTCAATCAGACCATACAGGTGTTTGAAACCATAAAGTGCCAGGATGATGAAGGTGTTCATGCCGATGATGATGGCGAGAGAATAGTCGTTCCCTTCTTTCATGAACGGTTCGACGGCTGCCAGCACGCCGAGGTTATTACTGAATTGAAAACAGGCAGCAATCAAAAACAGGATGACACCGGTTGCAGCAGCAACGGGTCGACCGGCGCGTTCTGCCAGTTCATCACAGATCGTGCCTTTGAGTTGAATTCCCAGTCGTGCTGAGAGCGCCGTCATGGCAATCATCATGATAACGGCAATCACCAGCACCCAGCTCATCTGGTAGGAGTAGGTGTGACCAATTTTGGAAGCCGACAGAATACTGCCCGGCCCGAGTACCACCGACGCGGTGATGATGGCGGGACCCAGACTGGCTAGAACACGTTTGAAGATATTGGTTGGCGGCTGGTCGTTCATGGAGGATGCACCGTATTTTCTAAAGATAGATTAGTAATGGCTGCATCTTAACAAAACAGGCACGGAAAATGAGGTTTCCGCGAGGTTTTTTATTCAAAACGATCGTAAATCAATACCTCGTCCAGTGATAACTGTCCTCCCCGTTCATTGGCGGGGCGAATCGGTTTTCCGACGACAACGAACATGGAAATCAGGAAATCCTCTGGAAGATTGATCAGGTCGGCGACTTTGTCGAAGTCGAAACCGTCCATGGGGCAGGTATCGTAGCCCATATCTTTGGCGACCAGCATCATGGTTTGAGCGGCCATGCCACAGGAGCGTTGCGCTTCATCACGTTCCAGCTGCTCTTCATTTTTATAAAATGAGAGGATCATGGGAACCAGCGCTTTCTGTACCGGTTCGGGGGCATTCTGCCAGTAACGCATCGGATCTTTCTGCCAGGACTTCATATCAGCACAGATCACAACCAGCAGGGAGGCATCGGTCACCTGCGCCTGATTCCAGGAGGCTTCACGAATTTTCTGTCGCAACTCAGGGTCTTTCACTACGACAAATCGCCAGTGCTGGATATTAAAGGCGGTGGGAGAAAGCATCGTGTAAGACAGGAGTTTCTGGATTTCCTCGTCTGTCATTCGATGATCGGGGTCGTAGGATTTGACAGAACGTCTTGCTTCAACTGCTTTTAAGGTTTCCATTCTCATTCACTTTAATCAATAAACACACAGAGACAATTCGAATTGCGGCTATTGCTATCATAGGCAGTCTCCCCCCTGAATAACACTGTTTCGCGGAAATCCGGAATAGGAAATCGCCTGTTTTTAATGAATATCCCGACCGGGAAGCCGGAATCTTTCCGGGAAGAACATTGTCGCTGCCTGAAAATCCCCATATAGTTACCACAGCGGGCAGCCGAACAGCAGACACGGATGATCATCACGAATGCCCTGCATCGGGTTCATCCTGCACAACGGACTCAAACACAGGATCAGTCATGTCCCAGTCAGAAACAGCCAAAGCCAAATCAACAGAGAACGGCGCTTCGAAAGATCAGAAAAACCAGCGCGGCTCATTGGGTCGTATTTTTCTGGTGCTGGTCATCGGATTCTGTGTGCTGCTCTGGTTTGCTCCGCAGATCGTCTCGCGCACCTCACTGAAAGATTCGATTCTGCCCCGCATTCTGAAAAACTATCCGGGTGAGATACGCACCGGCGAAGTGACACTGAGCTGGGGAGCGCCGGTGACGTTTCAGAATGTGGCCCTGGAAGATTTTGAAGGCCGGGATGTGGTCCGCATCAATCAGATCCAGACAAAAAAAACATTGTGGGAACTGGCGAAAGATCGTAAACGTGTCGGCGATGTCAATGTGGACGGCGTGACGACTTTGACGTATGTGAACGATCAGGGACTGGCGAATCAGGATCTGCTGACGGCCATCATTAATAAAGGGACAAAGGAAAATCCCGAAGGCGATCCCGATGCAAAGGAAGAGCCCAAAACCGGAACACAGCAGTCACTGACGCTGCATCTCTCTGATCTCAACATGAATGTGGTGAATGCCGCTGATGAGTCCACACCCTATCTGACGGGCATGAATATCACCGTGACACGACCTGCGCTGCGTACTGATCCAATTATGGTTGAAGGCAGCTGGAAAGAGCCGGTCGCGGAAAACGGGGAGGTGAAGAATCCCGCGGAAATCGAATTTCTGGTCAGTGCGGTCAAATCGGGCGAGCCTGATGCTTCGCGGTCGGGCTCATTGAAATTCAAAACCCGGTTCTTTGATCTGAAACAGTTGATGCCCCTGGTCAGCGCATTGTCACCCGGTGCGTATCTGGATGGGATTTCCAATTCCGAGATGGAAGTCAAATGGTCGGGAACGAAAGAAGCACCGCGGTTCGCCGTCAAAGGAAACTGGGAAGCAGCACCTCTCGTCTTTGGTGCGCCGGAACTGCTGGGGAACGATGAAATCTCAACCGATTACGCGAAGGGCAATATCGATCTGATGGCTGCGAATGGCGTCTTGTATTTCAAAGAAGCCAATGCCGAATCGCAGTTGGGCAAAGTTGCATTGCAGGGAAAGCTGAACTGGGATGACCTGAAGGATGAGAGCAAACAGGAAAAACTGGCGGGACTGTTGAATTCCCAGCTCAAACTGTCTGGCGACCTGGATCTTGCGGAAACTGCAAAACAACTGCCGGAAACCATGCATTTAAAACCGGGTATGCAGATTACTTCGGGGACAGTCAACTTTGAAGTTTCCAACTTTGATCCAAAGCAACCGGAACAGAATCAGGCATCGACCTGGGTTGTCGACCTGAAAACATCAGATCTGACAGGCCGCAACAACGGGCAGGAAATTCGCTGGCAGCAGCCGGTCTCATTAATGATGCAGATCGTCAGACAGCCTGATTCGTTTGATATCCGTTCGCTGAAGTGTGAGTCCGATTTCCTGAAAGTGACGGGTAGCGGGAATGCCAGCGATCTGAAACTTCGACTGGAAGCGGACCTGGATCGACTTTCTGCACGCCTGGATCAGTTTGTCGATCTGCAGGCGGTGGCTTTGAAAGGCAAGATGAATGGCGAAGTGGACTTCAATGTGACAGGCGACTCGTGGGAGACGAAGTCATTTTTGAATTTCGATCACCTGCAGCTGGCGATGCCTGATCGACGGGGCTGGCAGGAACCGAAGCTGGAACTGACTGTGGAGGGGGCCGGGAAAACGGACGAGCAACAGATTCATGTGGAACGGTTCATCGTGTCACTAATTGCCGGCGCCGATGCCTTCCAGGCAAAACTCGAATCGCCGACGACTATTGATCGTCAGCGTAAAGCGGAAGCCCCAGAGCAGCTGCTGCCTTTCAAAATCCAACTGCAGGGGAAACTTGCTTCCTGGGCGGACCGGGTGCGACCACTGGCCAGGCAGGATCTGCAGCTGGCAGGCGATGTCAAGTTTGCCTCTTCGGTTTCGATCGGCGATCAATATTTTATCCATGAGAATACCACGCTGGACCTGACAGATGTCCGTGTTCAGACTCCCAACATGTGGATCAGTGAACCTCGTGCAGAATTGAAAACCTCGGGTAGCTGGGACGGGAAACAGAAAAGGCTCAAAGCAACGAAGCTGACTTATCGAGGCACCGCAGTCGCAGTCAACGGAGAAAAGCTCGAAGTGCAGCTTCCCAATGAAGAAGTTCAGACGCCTTCGTTTGTGGGATCACTGTCAATGAATGGTGACCTGCATGCGCTTTCGCTCTGGTTCGAGAATCCGGCAGAGCCACCCGAACAAAGATACTACGGATCGATTCAAGGACAGGCAAATGTCGTCGTCACCGAAACATCGCGACTGGCGAACTGGCGGGCTTCGATCGCAGATTTTGCGATCGAAGCCCCCGTACGTGAGCCAGTGGCGCCCGGGAAGAAAATCGTTCCCAGCCAGCGCAATCCTGGTTGGGCGATCAGCTGGCAGGAACCACAGGTTCGCATGGAAGGGGATACGCTGCAGGACCTGAAAGAGGACTCCCTCACATTGAACCAGATGTCGATACAATCGGACATGCTGGACCTGACGGCGAAGGGGGAGATCAAAGAGTTCTCCACTCGCAAACAGGTCAGACTGGCGGGGGAAGTGACCTACGACTGGGAAAACCTGACTCCCCTGCTTCGCAGCAAACTGGGACCGGATGTGGAAATCGTCGGGCATGAAACCAGGCCATTCACATTAAACGGGCCATTAGGAAGTACGGCGAATGATCGAGCGCGCGAAATGGTTTTGAATGCACAGCCACGTCCATTGTACCCCGATACGCGGCCGCTGTTCGTGCCCACCGATCAATATAATGAATTGACGGGTGATGCAGGGATCGGCTGGGAAAAAGCGAATATCCGTGGCTTGACCAGCGGTAAGACGAGTATTGAGGCTACCATTAAGGATGGGCAGATCCATATCACGCCCCTCGATTTGCAAGTGAGTGGCGGCCGTCTCAGACTGGCTCCGATTGTTCGACTCGATGTGAAGCCGGCGGCGCTGATCTTTGAAAAAGGGAATGTGATCGACAATTTCCAGTTCACTCCCGAGATGACGCGCAACTCACTGAAATACGTCGCGCCGATGCTGGCAAACAGTACCAATATTCAGGGACAGTTTTCCTTGAGCCAGGAATACGCGGTCATTCCCCTGGATCAACCGGAAACGGGGGAAGCAAAGGGAACATTGCTCGTCAAGTCGACGAAGGTCAAGCCGGGACCCCTGTTTGATGCGCTGGCGGAAAAAATCGATCAGGTTCTGTCGATTGTGAATATCAATCGACAGAATAGGCTGATCAGTTCAGATTCCATCTTTCTACAGGTACAGAACCAGGCGTTGCATTATCATATGATTGATGGCAGGGTTTATCATTCTCCGTTCGAAGTCCAGATGAAAGGATTAACGGTCCGCACGACCGGCTCTGTGGGACTGGATGAATCTCTGGATCTGATTGCGGAAGTCGGGTTTACCAATCTGATCTCAGAAGACAGCGACAAACCGTTCGTGAAAGCGCTCATCAGCAAACCGTTGCGACTGCCGATCGGGGGGACATTGAAGAAACCCAAGGTCGATATGAGCCAGGTCGGCGATTATGCCAAGCAGATGGGGTTTAATGCCCTCGATGCCGTATTGGGCACAGGTGTGGGAGCACAGATCCAAAGTCTGTTCCCCGAACGAACGCCGGAAGAGATGGAGCAAATTCAGAAGGAACGCGAGGAACGTCGTAAGGAACGTGAAGAACGGCGCGAACAGAAACGGCTGGAAAAACTCAAACGTAAACAGGGACTGTGATGGGATTGCGTTGATACGCAGTCGGGTGATCTGATGCAGATTATTTCTCAGCGCTGGAAGTCAGTCAGAACTGATACGTTATTATTGTCTATTAATTTTCTGCTGATAGCCGCATTCAATCTGAGTCTGTATTTTCTGTTTGAGAGCAATGAAACTCAATGGGTTCGAGCTGTCTGGTGTCTGGCAGGACTGATTGGATTCTGGATCTTACTCTTGAGCCTGGGATCGCAGACCATGAGTCAGCAAAGCGAACCGATTGCCGGGCAGACCGGCAGAACACAGTTGACGCTGGTGACACTCTATAGTCTGTTGAACGGACTCTCCTACCTGTGGCTACCAGATCAGGATGCATATATCACGGTATTTCTGCAAAGCGGACTCACGCTAATCGTCTGTATTGCGATGTCGCTTTCATTTGTTGACCAAACCCAGGCCGGTTCTCGGATGAACTGGCCTGCTGTGATTTGCAGCTACCTGATTGTCCTGGTGACATTGATATTGAATCTGACAGGCTTGTGGCTTATGTTGACAGGCGGCGTTTAAGCGGGAAGTGATCACTAGATAAAACTTCAGTTTAATTTCTCCTCACGGACTTAAAATCACATGACAACCGAACAGTTGAAACTCGCAAAGTGGAGTATCCTGTTTCTGGTGATGTTGATCGCTGTCGCGGTGGTTCATCTCTATGTCACGGTGAATGAACTCGCTCTGTCGCAGAAACACATCCGGCAGGCGTTTGGGAAAGGGATTGCCGCCTGCCTGTTTCTGACTGCCGGTGGTGCTGCCTTGCGCTACCCGCTGAGTGGACTGCTGGCCGGGATTCTGGTCTGCTTTTTCTTTGCCCTGGGATACATTGTTCACTGGGCAGGCATCCCTCTCAACTGGCTTTATTGAAGGGGACTGAAAGAGGTACCATTTTTTTCTGATTCCTGTTATCGTGCTGACTCTGTGAGCAGAGTATTCTGAATTATATCACATTGGTCAGAAACAGGATGCGGGAATGGATGCAAGCGGTGAGAGTCGACATATCGAACTGAAACATGCGATGTGGATCTATCTGCTGGCGCTGGTGATTGGCGTGGGGGTTGGCACGCTGGGTTCAGCCTTTCATTACTGTCTCGATAAGGTGATTCGCATCTATGTCGTCATCGCAGAATTCTTCGCCGGGTACGGCATTCTGGCAATCGTAGTTGCTGCTTTGACAGGTGCCGTAATGGTGGCGGCGGCAGCCGTCCTGGTGCGAAAATTTGCGCCGGAGACCGCAGGCAGCGGCATCCAGGAAATTGAAGGTGTGATGGGGGAGCTGATGGCGCTCCGCTGGCGGAGTGTGCTGCCTGTGAAATTCTTTGGCGGCGTGCTCTCTATGGGAGCGGGCCTGGTTCTTGGTCGCGAAGGACCGACGATTCACCTGGGTGGTTGTGTCGGTCAGATTGTCGGCGAAAAAGCACGTTCGGATACGCATACTCTGAATACCTTTCTTGCTGCCGGTGCAACTGCGGGACTGAGTGTGGCCTTCAGCGCGCCGCTGGGCGCGATTCTGTTTATGATCGAAGAAGTCAGGCCCCGATTTCAATACAGCTTTGTTGCCTTGCACGCGGTGATCATCGCCAGTATCACGGCGAATCTGGTAAACGATCAGGTGTTCGGTACTCTGCCACAACTCCCGGTTCAGTTGCAGGATTCACTTCCGGCATTTCAGCCTCCCGGCAATCTGCTGCTGACGCTGTCTTTGAACCTGTTGTTGGGTGCGCTGATTGGTGTGTTGGGCGCGAATTTTAATACGTTCATGTTAAGGTGCTTACGGGTCTCTGATGAATTGGGCAGCCGCACTTTGCTGATGATCTCTGCGTTGGTGGGTGCTGTAGTTGGTGTGCTGATGATTGTTGCGCCGGAATATGTCGGCGGTGGTGAAGCGCTGGTGAAAGAAATATTCGCGGAATCTCCCCTGCTCGGTTTTCTACTTTCCTTGCTGGTCGTGCGGGCGGCGCTGACGTTTTTAAGTTATTCAATCGGCGTACCAGGAGGAATATTCGCACCCATGCTGGCGCTGGGCGCTTTGATTGGCACCAGCTTTGGATATCTCGTACACGAAATCGCGCCTCAGGCCGGTTTGCAGGCAGGGACTTTTGCAGTGGCAGCGATGGGGGCACTGTTTGCAGCGACCGTGCGAGCACCGTTAACGGGTATTGTGCTGGTCGCTGAGATGACGGACAGTTTTGAACTTCTGCCCGCAATGATTGTGACCTGCATGACCGCCAGCATCGTCGCTCAGTCACTGGGGAGCCGTCCGATATATGATCTGCTTTTAGAGCGAACGCTGGAACGCAGAGGAATCAAGGCAGAACCGGAGATCAGTTGCTGATAATTTGATGCAGCTTCAGTAGAAAACAGTACTCAATAAATTCTGTATTGTAAATCGAGAATGACGGTGACCATGTCCGAATTAACGACCACGGAACTACTGGAAGAAGTAAAGATTCTGCGTCAACGTGTTGCGAAGCTGGAACAGCAGCAGGCAGATACCACTCGCAGTAAAGAACATCATCTGGCACAGTTGTATTTTGATCTGGCGGGTGAAATGATTCTGGCCCTTGATGCGAATGAAACCATCTCATTGATCAATCAGCAGGGCTGTCGTCTGCTGGAGGCAGAAGAACACGAAATAATCGGGAAGAACTGGTTCGAAAATTTTCTACCCCTTTCCAATAAAGTTGAAGTAAAAGAACTATTCCGACAACTGATGCAGGGAGAAATTCAACCGGTTGAGTTTTTTGAAAACGATGTACTGACCGCAAAAGGCAGATTAAAATCAGTGGCCTGGCATAATTCGATTTTGAAAGATGAGACAGGCAGAATCATTGGCACACTCAGTGTGGGTGTTGATATTACTGCGCGGAAAGAAGCTCAGCAGGCATTGCGGGAAAATGTTCAAATATTTCGCCAGATTTCAGAGAATGTGAATGAGCTGCTTTGGGTCTGTGCTCCCGATTTCAGTAAAACCTACTTTCTCAGCCCGATGTATGAAGAGATCTGGGGGCGTTCCTGTCAGAGTGCCTACGATGATCCACACTCCTGGATTGAGGGGATACATCCAGATGATCGTGCAGCCGTTGTGAATAATCTGGAAAGAAAAGCTCAAGGCGATTTTGCAGATCCTGATTTTCCCAGGTGTCGAGTGATACACCCAGATGGTACGATCCGCTGGATCGAGACGAGGGCTTTTCCCGTCTATAATGAATACAATCAGATCACACGCATTGCGGGAATCGTTGAAGATATCACCCAACGTAAGCAGGAAGAAGATGCCGCCAGTATCATGCAGCAGAAACTGGAGCGAAGCGTCGAAACACAAACTTCTGAGCTGGCAAGGAAGTCGGCGCAACTGGAGGCAATGTTCAATGCGATTCCAGACGCCGTGCTGGTGCTCGATCGAGTGGGAAAAATTGTCAATTTCAACAGCAGGGAAAAGTTAAGTTTATTTCTGGCACCCGATCCCCGCGTCGGCAGCGAAATTGAAAGCCTGCTGCCGAATGAGGCAGGTAGTCAGATCAGGACACTCATCAATCGGGTCTACGACACCAGACAGATTGAAACGTTCGAGTATAGCCTGATCAACCGGGGTGAGGAGAACTGGTATCGCGCCCGTGTTCTCCCTTATCTGTCGGATGAGATTCTGATGATGATTGAGAAGATCAGCGATCAAAAAATTGCGGAGATGGAGCTGAAAAGACTACATGAAAAACTTTCTGAAGCGCAGAGGCTGGCCCATATAGGCAGCTGGGAATGGAATTTGAAAGACAATGCGATCTGGTGGGCGGATGAAGTCTATCGTATTTTTGGTGTCGTGAAAGAGGATTTTATTCCGAGTTATGAATCCTTCATGGAAACAGTGCACCCTGATGATCGCCGTCTGTTAGAACAGACTATTACACGTACTTTAGAGCTCAAGCTGCCCCTCAGTGCTGAATATCGCATCATTCGTCCCAGTGGTGAAATCCGGCATGTGCAAGAGAGAGCCGTATTAAAAGAGAATGATGCTGGCGAATTAACTTTCATGCACGGAACGGTTCAGGATATCTCGGAACGACATGAAGCCATGAAAAAGGCCCAGGAGTATCGAGATATTCTGGCACATGCTTCCCGACTGGCTGTCATGGGAGAATTGACGGCAGGCATTTCGCATGAACTCAATCAACCATTGACGGCAATTGTCAATTACACTTCGGCCATAAAACATCAGCTGGAGCAGGGACAGGATGTAAATCATCTTGTTCAGAAAATCCAGGATTTGTCACTGCGTTCGGGTGAGATTGTGCGCAAACTGAAATCGCTGGCAGAAAAACGAAAACAACAGGCGATCAGATTCAATGTTCAGGAGAGTATTCGAAGTGCCCTGGAGTTGATTCAATATGAACTGCGAGACCGACAGATCGAAGTAAAAATCGACAGCAAAATGAAGTTTACCGTCGTGTATGCTGATCGCATCCAAATTGAACAGGTACTGGCGAATTTATTTATCAACGCGGTAGAAGCAATGACAGAATCCTCTTTCCCGAGAATTTTAACGATCAATATAGTACCAGTTGAAAATTCCATGGTTCAGGTTGCCATTGCCGATACGGGGCATGGGGTTCCAGTAGATTTCGTCGACCATCTGTTTACACCGTTTACCACGAATAAAAAAGGGGGGCTGGGCATTGGTCTGTCCTTAAGCCGCTCTCTGTTGGAAGCTTCCGGAGGTCGAATCTGTTACAGTTCGAGTATTGATTCTGGCGCCTGTTTTCATGTTTTTTTACCGACTTGCCAGAGCGTGGAGTAAACTGATTCAAAACGCCCATTGATGAATTCGCGTTTTAAAAGACAGGGATGAATTTCCCTTCCGAAAGTTTGAAGGGGCGGTCGGTGCGGTCCCGGATTTCAGTTTCAGGGTCGATGCCGAAGCGGGTAAAGATGGTCGCAGCCAGATCGGCGGGTGTCACTGGATGAGACTGAGGATAGACTCCGAGATTATCACTGGCACCATACGCAGAGCCCTGATGAACGCCACCGCCAGCCAGGACCACGCTATAACAGTTCGGCCAGTGATCGCGTCCACCATTGACATTGACGCGGGGCGTGCGGCCGAATTCTCCCATGGCGATGACGAGAGTCGAATCCAGCAGGCCACGCTCTTCGAGATCGTTTATGAATGCTGCAAAACCCTGATCGAAGGGAGCCAGCAGTTCGCGGTGCCTGGGAAAGAGGTTGGAATGGCTGTCCCAATTCACGGTCTGACCATTCAGTACGCCGTCATGGACGTTGATGAAGCGGACTCCTGATTCCACAAGTCGTCGCGCCAGCAGCAGGCTTTGTCCCAGCTTGGTACGTCCGTACTGTTCGCGGACTGATGCTGGCTCGCTTTCAATGCGGAAGGCATTCTGCACGACAGGGTTCTGCAGCAGTTCGAATGCACGGCGCTGATAACTAGCCAGATCAGCGTTTTCCACTTCCAGCTGATCCAGTGACTTCAATAACGCGCGGCGATTCTGCAGACGCGGTTCACTGACGGCAGGAGGTCGCTGCAGGTTCTGAACTTGAAACTGCTCTGAGTTTGGGTTGGCATTGATTTGAAACGGATCATGACTCCCTCCGAGGAAACCGGAATTCTGTCCCGGCAGATCGACAACGTTGTACATTACATGCGGCAGCGCGACATTGATCAGGGGATTACCGGTCCTGGCAAGTGCACCACGGGAGGTTGCATAACTGACGGCGGCAGCAACATTGGGAAAATCTCCCAGTCGGTTTTCACCAAGCACCTCATTGTTGCTGGAAGGGGTTTTTCCGACCAGCGCCTGGTACATGGCAGAATTATGATTGGTCAGATCGTGGTGCATCGAGCGGATCACTGTCAGACGATGCATGATTTGAGCGCACGCGGACAGGTGTTCGCAATTAATCAGACCGGGCACACTGGTTTTGATCGGGCGATACTCGCCACGTACTTCGGAAGAGGCTTCGGGTTTCATGTCCCAGGTGTCGATCTGACTGGGACCGCCATAAAGCATTAACACCACGCAGGAACGAATCGGCTGATGTACGACGTTCTTGCTGGCGGAGAGACGCCGCTGATTTAATGCGGCTGCAATCGCAGCGTAGCCGGCTGTCTGCAGAAAGCAGCGGCGGGAGATCGCACGTTCCAGAATGCCAGGTATTTCGAGCACGATACCGGTTCTCCAGTAGAGTTCAATGAACTGCAACGTAGAATGGGATTGTACCAATCAAGAATTCAGGACTGCAAACATTTTCCGGAATTGTGTGAGCGTCTCTAACGAAGTCCTGATCCTGCTTATGGTTTCGGAGTTGAAAAAGAAGTGGGCCTCACGGTTTTTGAAACAGGTAGAGACCGTAGCCCAGAGTATCTCGTCCCCACTGCAGGTAAGCCTGCATCCACTCGCGGCGGCGCTGCAGCTTTTCCTGGAGTCCCTGATCTTCTGGTTGTTCCCGGGCTTTTCGTTCGACGATTCGCTGATAGCGCCATTCGAAATCATCCCATTCCTGTTCGCTGCTGGTCCAGGCTGCCAGTGGGACCAGACCCAGTTGTTGTCCCGTGGTGACATTCGCAGCGTGCGTCATTTCATCGGGAATGGCTTCACCTAACAACGCGCGATATTCCGGACCCGCCGGCTGTTTCAGATAACCATCGGCGATCAGTAGTTGTCCGCCTGACTCAACGAGTGGAATCATTCGTGCTAGAGCATTGCGGTAGGCATCGCTGCCCAACGCGAAGGCGTGCGTCGCACCCAGGCACAAAGCCAGAGCATAGGAACTCTGCTCAAAGGGAAACGCTCCCGCGTCGGCTTCGATGAACTCGACTTGCGAATCGGGAACACGGCCCTGCTTGCGACGACGGGCTTCAGCAATATGTTCGCCAGAGAGCTCGATTCCCGTACCGGTAATCTGATACTGTTCGTAGAGGCGAATCAGGACTTCACCGTAACCACAGCCGATATCCAGTACCCGCTGTCCCGCGTTCAGTTCCAGCACATCTAGAATTTCGGTCATGCGGGATTCACTCACCGGCGCATTCCATAGCAGTTCGATCATCAGAGACAAATCCTGTATTTGTGATTTCAACGGAATGTTTTTGGACTTAAGTGTTTTTGGCAAGGACAGTTCAGGCGATGGAACTGCTGTTATTCAGACACCGTATCCTGAGAGAAGTTCACGGGAGCCTGATTCAATTTTTCCAGTGAGATAAAAAGATCCTTTCCTGTCGCCTGGGAATCGCCTATAAACAAAGAATCAGGTCTGTAATTTCTTTTCTTGAATCAGGTGAACCATGCGACACGGTTCGAATCTCAATCCGCCCAATCGTTTCGAATCGACAATCATCGAGCCGGATCTGGAACAGCTGGAGTGGGATGATGAATACCTCTCCCAGCCTCGGCGGATTGAATACCTGGATGACCATTCCAAATCCATCGTCACCGAAAACGATTCACCCGACCTCAATTTCCGCTATAGCGTCAATCCATATCGGGGTTGTGCGCATGGCTGCAGTTACTGGTACGAACCCCCTTCTTGATCAACACTCGATCGCTGATTTGTTGGTGCGTTGATTTTGGACTCGATCTTGGCCCGGTCAACCACATAATTCGTTTTTCGAGACTTATGACGGACCCGTTTAGGATTACTCACAATAGGTTTCCAGTAGAAGTAGACTCGGAAACCAATCTCACGAAGAAAAACAGAGAGACGGTTTTTTTCGATTTTTGCACGAACACGCTTCATTCTTTGCGGAAACATTCCACCTTGTTGGCAGTCTGTAGTTGTAATCCGTTCATCAATTTCGAAGAACTCTTCTTTACGCTTTTTCCACTCTCTCTGAAGAGTCTCAATGTCAGTTTGTTTAAGTAATAGAGCTTCGATTTGATCCTCAAGATTTTTCGCCTCATCTTTGTATTGACGAAGTTTTCGTTCTGCTACGTCTGCAAGATCTTCGGGAGCTTTGAACCAGCGATGAGTAGCTGTATCTATTAGTTTATCAAGTTCGGACAGACGTTTGCGAAGTTTTGCGTCTTGATTTTGTATTGATGGACTTTGTTCTTTTGCCTCAGTCTCTAATGCACTAATTATCCGAATATCGATCTCATGTACCAAATGAGCGAGCACAACTTCTTCTATTTCACCTTCCAGGATACGCCATTGATGGCAGGTGTGTTTTCCTGGTTGCTTTACTGATGTAAAACATGAAAAGTAAGTGTATTTCTCACCTGGTGAGAAACCTCGTCGATTCCCAGTTGCCTTTCGAGTTTTGCGGTCCAGAGCGTATCCACAATGACCGCAATAACATACCCCCCTCCAAGTATTTTCGCCGGTTCTCACATGAAGTTGAGGTTTTTTAGCTTTTTTGTTTAGCAAGTGGTTCGCTCTATCCCAAATTTTTTCTGAAACGATTTCTGGGATATGATCTGATTTGATTGAGACTTGCCCAATTCGATTAAAGGCAGTTTTCGAACGCATCCGACGATGATGTCCGATTGATGTATAGCCACAATATGCCTTATTTCGCAACATGTCCCGCAGATTGTCTTTCGTCCAACCTTTATCTGGCGAACCGCTAGGAACAAGTACCCCCTGCTCATTTAAGTGTCGGGCAATCTTACGAAGTGACATTTCTTTGTTGGCATAAGAGTCAAAGACATGGCGAACCCAAACCGCCTCTTCTTCGAAGATAGCTAGCTTACATCGCCAACCTCTTCTTTTTTGGACAGTTCGGTCTCGGCGTCTGAATGGCCCTGATTCTTCACCTTCCTTGCTGACGTAGATCTTGTCGAAACCATATGGAATGCTTCCCGCCACCCACCATCCTTGTTCAACTATTATACGACGACCACCTGTGCTATTGTAAGATACTTCAAGTGAGTAAGCATGATCCTGCTCTGCCTGGAACAGTGTTAACATTCTATCATCACGCTTATTTAAGTTTTTTCTCCCCTGACTTGAATCATGAATGTCTACGTTTGCTTCTTTGAGGACACGATAAAATCCTGCGGAGTCAAGTGGGTTTTCTCTACTGAATCGAGACAATTTCCAGAGTAGTAAAACGCTTGCTCCGTTAATATCGTCATTCTTGATATCTGATATCATTTGTAGATATGCTTTTCTCTTGTGCGTCTCTTTCGATCCAGACAGCCCTTCATCGCTGTATTCAGCCACGATCTTGTAATTGAATTGCTCGATTACCCTTTGTATGGCCGCTCTTTGTTTGGCGATGCTGTCGTCTTGCTGGTCGGAGGACATTCTATAGTAGACAATGGCATTTTCTGGTTCTGTCATAAGAGGCTCCTTTCGGAATCGGTGTTGAGAAGTGCGAACACCATCCTCTTGTTGGTCCAACCACAGCTAGTACTGAATAAACATCCAGAAAAACTAAAAGTTAAAAAAATTGGAACTGCAAAATCATCGATAATACACAAGATGATTTCGAACCCGCTTTTCGTCAGAAAATTCTGACCCTTCTGGTTGTTGTTTAACAAACTCATTGATACCGAGTTCGATAATATTCTCCCAAGTCGGAAGTTCCTTAGTATCATTTACGCCAAACAGATAATTCAAAGTGGTGTCGAGTTCGTGAGCAAGCTGTTCAAGTAATTCTTTTTTCGTGCGTGTATGGTCAGCACCTTTGCACTTGATTCGACGTAACCACTGATAATCGATTTCTGACCAGCCAAGATATTCTGATAACGCTTTCATTGAGCGTCCTGTCTTCTTTTTATATTGAGTTAACTTGCCTTCCAATCGTAGTTTGAAGACTTCACGCCGATTGGTGGGTGGTTCCGACATGAGGGTTTCGTAGTCCACCCCAATGTACTCACAAAACATTCGAAACTGCTCAGCCTTGTCTCCATACAGGTCTTCATGGGTTGGGCCAGCTTCAATCCATTGATGTACCGAAAGTTCATATTTGGCTTTTTCGTTACAGTCAGCTCCTGACCATTCCGCACGAAGTTTGTTATTTAGCCCTCGATGAAATGCTCGGCTTCTCTGCTCAAATGGGATCTGGCTGAACCATGTATCCCATCGCTGTCTGATCTCTGCATGAAATGATGCTCTGATTCGATATTCTGTGATCATATGAAAAGTTCAATAAATGTAGCATTAAAATAATATTGTGTCTTAAATTTGTAGCATAATCACGAGTTGGACCAACTTTCAAGGACCAAATCAACAAACGAGGGAGAGAGACGGCAGTGTGGCTTGTTATCGACCCTTGTTAAGTAATCTCAGAAAGGAGGTTTTCTGGATGGTATTTGAATCCTTGAGTAATGCTGCGAATGAAAGGTCCAATAACGAGTATGTTAATTGGATTGCCAACAATGCCAGTGATTTCGTTGTTGAAGTTGTGGAGATTCGAAGAAGTTCGCTTGATGGTGATTCCATAGTTGGTGGGAGGGTGACTACGCCGCATGGGATCGCCATTTTTGACTTTCTAAAATCACGTGCGACTCGTCCCATAAACGGAGATTGTATGAATATCTCTATTAATGGTCGTCAAATATCAAAATGTGTTCGGTGTGTTGTGCATGCTAAGAACGCTATTTCCAAGTTATGTCGTGAAGAAACTTACTGGGATGACATTTCAAACCAATAAAATAGGGAGATCAAGATAATGAATAATGCGACTCTTTCCACAGAACAACGTAGCCAGGCTGAAGAGTATGAAAAAATTGTGGATGAAGGACTCAGGGGCTATATCGTCATTGGTATTGCCCGTATGAACATTCAATCAAAGCAACTTCATGAGGGTGATTTCGGCAGCTATGTGATGCGTAGATTTGATATGAAAGACAAACAGGCATATCGCACAATTAGGACATCAAAAGTAGCTCAACGATTGCAAAAAGTTGAATTACCTCCTCCAAAAAATGAAGGCCAAGCTCACTTGCTTCATGAATTGTTTAATGAACCTGAAGATCAGATTGAGTTTTGGAGACAACTGCTTGAGGAAAAAAATCGTCCATCGATGGGAGATATTAAGAGATTCGCTGTGTGGTGGAAGCAGCAAAGCCAGGAAGGTGTCTTGTCGCAGGAAGCTTCTGTCGAAAGCGGTGAACTTGCTTCAGAATACCATATTCCTCCTGTATTTGTATCACCAGAGGTCAACCCTGAAGCTTGCTTGGATATCGCACTGCAACAAATTCGAACTGCAGCGAATGCATTGAACGATAGTGGCTCAGGTACCATATCCATATTAGAGCGGATTGAGAAAGTCGAGGAGTTCCTCAACAAGATGAAACAAAAACTCATGACTTCAAAAGAAGCTGCTTAATATCAGATTCGCTTAAAGCCTAGTCATTTAATTTTCTAAGTAAGAAATGGAGGAATAATTAATGAGTTCTAAGTTTTGTAACCAGCTATTTATGGGCTGTGGTATTACTGGCATGAAAATGCTTGATTCCAACTCAGTCCCTTTGTGTGTGACTTCACCACCTTTCGGTAACATACGAGATTATGGCGGCCAGGAATTTTACTTTAAGCCAATGGCCAGAGAATTGTGGCGAGTAATCATGTCAGGTGGAGTTCTCTGCTGGCATGTACAAGATCAGGTTGTTGATGGAAGAGAAACAGGTGAAAGTATAAATCAGGCCGCATATTTTCTTGAAATTGGTTTTCAACTCCATACTACGCTAGTAGTAGAGGGAAGTGTAATCAGTAAATACCAAAATCGGTATGGACAACCAATTCAACATGTTTTTGTCTTTAGTAAAGGAAAAACAAGAGTATTTAATCCGATCGTAGATGTTCCGAATAAAGGAGCAGGACAACTCCAGACCTTTAAAGAACGATTACGAGAGGCTATAGGAACTCGATTGAAGGGTGAGTATATTAAAAGATAATCCAGTTATGGGAAAAAGTGGCTATCACAAAAAAGAAAGATTTATCGAAGACTCTCAAAATAAATGGGACAAGTTAACCTGAGCTTGCTATCAATTTTTCCATCTTTTCTTATCACGAAATACTGGTTCCACATTTCTGCATAGTTGCTCTAACTGATGAGCCACCTGTTGTATCTCAGCTGGAGACAGTACTTCGTGATTATGAACAAAGAACTTCTTTGAGTTCTGGGGATTGATGACGCATACTGGTCCTTTACCAATTCTCTGCTTTATATACCAACCAGGGTAGGCTAAAATTGGTTTTACTTTTATTGGTCTGCCGACAGCCGATGTTAAGTACTGAGCGAGCCAAGTCGCTTCTGTTGCGAGTTGCTTTATTGGGATTTGAAATTCGCCATCAGGGAAACACAGTAAATTCTGTTGGTAATCAATGATTAGTTCTGCTCTGGCTATACCGTTTCTAGGCTTGCCTCTCATCTTTGTGTTTACTGAATAAACACCGCTCTGGCTCACGACCACATGGTCGATGTTCCCATATTGAAACTGAATATCATGGAATATCCGACATCCATGAAGCATTAATTGGTTCAGCTCTTCTCCTGTAAACATTTCACCTTGTAGTCCCAGAACCATATTCTTCTTCTCATCTAGTAGTCTCTTTAAGCGAACACCCAAAAAACTGATGACTATAACGCTTAATGTTATAGAGAGAGCAAAACGTCCAAATGATTCAGGTTTTTGGCCAAGATAAGATTCGCTTAAGTGAAATGAATAGAGCAGAAGAGGTATGGCCAGCATGAGTGTTAAATAGAACGACAAATCTTCATCAATCTTGTTCAATTGAAGTTGAAGTGAGTATCCAGGAGGACGCATCAAATTTTTTGTCAGTGGAGATTCTCGATAGAATTTATCCTGCTTTCGACGCCAAAAAAATACGATCAAAAAGATACATCCCACGACTACTAGGACTAACAAAACTGGTATTAGTATTATTCCCAAGTTTGACCACATATCTTTTGATCGCTTTGCTGCTTGATCAGATTTCGAAAACACCCTTTCAAACCATCGAGTTTGACGTGTGCCTCATTATTGAACATATTTGCATCATTTGGTACTCTGGGGAGAAAATCTATCTGCAATTAATCTTGGTAAAGTACAACCAGAGACCAGATAGCTATGTCTATGATAGGACTAGCTTTAGCATGTTACTTCCCGCAAATATATATTTTTATACTAATATTTCTCAGTTCTAATTTTGTAACTAAATTCCTTAAGCTGCTTTCAGATAGATAAGAAAATAATGGCTAATGGTAACGGTACACGATCAAATATGGCCCTACTTTCTACAAGTTACTTAAGAAACTGATACCGGATTGGGAACAACGCCGGGAGCGATTGAATGATTGTGAAGTGGAGGGGCGAAATGGTGAAAATCAATTCCCATTGGCGAAAAGCCATGTTCACATTTGTTCTAACTGTTGTCGCAGCAGGCATCCTGCTACCACTGATTAGGGCCAAACCGGAACCAGTTCACGAATACTTTAATGGGTTGAACGACTGGATAAGGATCGCCTTTGTTTTTTTTCTGAGCGTGATCTCTACCGGGATGCTGTATAAGCTTCTGTCACCACAGATTAGACATCTCAGTCATTGTTTGGAGTTCCCGCCAACGTGGCTTACTGCACTGCTAGGATGGATTGTGGCGGCAGTTATCGATCTTTTTGGCGGGTTTGACAGCGATGGCTATAGTGCCTCAAAATGGGAGTGGCTCGGATATGGTGGCGGTTCGCTAATAATTGTCAGTTGGTATTACGGCTTTTGGTCGGATCTTTCACAATGGATTCGAGAACTCAAGATAAAACAGAATAAAGAGCCCCAAGGCGTTACGCTCCAAGACATCGAAAGTGCTTCATGGGCGGAGATCGAGACATGGCTCGATTCCGATGCACAAGCTCAATACGATTTTCTCGGTAACCAATCCGTAGCTCATCGAGTGAGCTTACTCGTATCTGACGGTACTCGTTCTATTGGAATCGTTGGCCCTTTCGGATCAGGTAAATCGAGTATCGTCAAGTGGGTCGAGGATAGACTAAAAAGATATGAAATCAATGGTCGACAATTCTTCATAAGTTATCATAGTAGTTGGGGCTTCGAAAGTTCTACATCAGCCATTCATGACATACTTAGTTCAGCGGTTTCAAAAGTCAGTGCGAAAGTCGACACTTTTCAAGTAGATTCGCTACCTGAATCATATAGGCAGATGTTCTCCGCAGGTGGAAATTGGGTTGAGGCAATTTCGAATTTAGTGTTAAAGCCCCCAAGCGTAATTGATCAATTCACCCGCTTGTCAGATTTGCTAAAAAGTATCGATGGACGACTCGTTATTATCGTCGAAGATTTAGATCGCAATGAAACTCGCAACTTTGTGATTCAGGAAGTTTTGGCATTTCTTGAACGCCTAAAGGAGCATTCTAACTTCAGCTTTATCCTTACAGGTGGTCTCTCACATTCAGAACGTATCGATTATGCCAAGCTCTGCGACCACATCGAGTATCTAGCTACAATCCACCCGCATCAATCATCCGCTCTAATAGAAAAAGTTAGACAGCGATGTTTGGACAATGCAATCTTTCCCCATTATCGGTTTGATGATAGAAATTCGAACTTCGAGTGGAATCCTCTGAGCGGAATGTTTATGCGGGACTACGATGAATTATCACTTCCTCAAGCGGTCGCCATGCTGCTCAGCACTCCTCGTTCCTTGAGACTTGCCCTTGGTCACACTTTTTTTGCTTGGAAAACTCTATATGGAGAAATTTATTTCTACCATCTGCTTTCAATAAACATCCTAAGATTCGGTGCCCCGGAATGTTTTGAGTTTCTATTGCGACGATGGGATCGTTTGAATTCTCCGCCCAATCAAAATCCGTCCTTTGGGCAGGAGAGGGTAGAAAGAATACGACAGTCGATTCTAAATGACTGGAACAGCACAATCAGGAATGTTGAATGGAACGCTGCTGCTGCTCTCCAAGTGATGGAGTTCATCTTGCCGGCTTCGGAATACTGGCTAGTGGACGACTCTCGAACCGGTCACTCACAAATTGGTCAACAGTATATCTCTGAAGAACGATATTGGCTTAGATCAATCAACGAAGCAATCGAAGAGGGTGATGTTCGGGATCAAGAAATTATCCGTGACATACAGGCTTGGTTAGATGCTCCGAGCATGGAGGCTGAGCTGGTAGAGAAGTTAACCTCGTCACCTCGATACAGCGATGTTTGGGAGAATATTGCCAGTAGTTTCTTTGCAAACCGGCGAGATGATGTACTTCTTCTTTGCGAACATACCATTCGTCGAATTTTAAGTGATCAAGGTGCATTTGCTAATCATGACTCTCAAGGGTTTATTCATACATGGCGTTTTGCGACTAGTCGGATAACGATTCAGTCAGATAATCGAGCATGGTTAGAAGAACGTATAACAGAAGCTGCTAATATCAGCATCGAAATGGTCAATGGGCTATGGCACTATTATGGTAGTCCAGGCAATAGATCAATTTTAGAAAGCTCAGATCATGAATCTGTACGTCTGCATATTCTAGATTCTCTACAAACGCTTCTGACTGATGGATCGATATTAGCTGATAAATTATCTCCTAACTCTCCAACGACTCTTTACGATTTAGTATTCGGTTCTGGGAGTGAAAACAGAAGAATACTTGTAGATGTGGAGTCTTGGTCTTGGCTTGGTCTTCCTGTTCTTGATGCTTTGCGGAATGGTAATTTAACAACAGCTATAAATTTTCTGTATTTACTATCTACACGTCAACCTGGTACCGAACAAGCGATAATCAACACCGAAGTACTTGATTCGTTTTTTGGGGGTAATGCTCTTGAAACAATCGAAATCATCGGCTCAATGATCGATCAATTACCTGATTTTGATCAGGAACATGCAACTAATGTTATTGGGGCGGCCTATGAGCATCTTACTGGGTGAACTATGACAGTTAACCCAGGAAAATGATGCACACACTAATTAAACCAGGTTATCATTTTCAAATTGCTATGTATTAGAATCAGCATCATCACAAGCTGTGAATGAAATTATATAGACCATTATTCTCAGGCACTGAAGTGTTTTCGAATCTTCTCCATTGAGTATTCCGGCAATTCTCGGCCTTTGTACATCCAATCATGAAAGGTTGCGATATCTACTTCGGCAATCTGTATCAACTCTCCATTCGTCACTGGGCCTATATCCAGTTCTACTAATGATTCTCCATCAACTCTTAGAAATTGACGTAGTTCTCTTTTTAGGCAACTGACATTGTGATGTACACGGCCATATCGATCTGGGACAAAGTACCAATCCTCGTCATGTAATCGGAGTAAACAGTTAAAACAGTCACTGTGTCCAATATCTGTTAGTGATAAGTTCAAAAGGCAGTTACGGGCTGCCTCGATATTAATTCGGACTCGACTCAGTTGATATTTTAAATGTCGGCGGGTTGAACATGTTAATTGTCGATCCTGCTCTGCCCGCCAGGTTTTTAATTTCCGAACAAGATATCCGTCTTTCGGATAATATCGTCGAAAGTATTTAATTCTGTAATCATCTGCCAAACGGTAAAGATTACACTGGCCATCTCTCGCAGTTCTTTCAACTTCGATAACTCCTCCTGCCTCTAAGTCTTTTATGATGCCAACATAGTGATGTTTGGTCATAAAATTACGGAGGTACTCCGCTTTAAGTCTTACTCCTTGTTCTCGATCTCGATGGTTGAAAATAGATTGAGTGTGAATTGTGTGTAATAAATATCTAGCACGATCTCCGCAAGTTTCTCTATCCGTAGCCAAATATTTCGATGGGTCAAAATCTTCCGGCACAAAAAGAACTGGATGTACCACGTTTTGGTTCTGGGTATCTGCTATGGGTTCCAGAATAACAAATTCTTCTGATACGGAGTCTTCTGGAAGAAAATGAAATTCATTACCACTATCTATCTGTAGGTTCATCAAAACTCCTTTCTAGCTAAAAGAAAAGCCCTGGTGAATTAATTCACCAGGGCATCGTTGGTCTTTTCGATTGGAATAAAGGGCAATTGTTACACCATTGTTCATCCTGCTCCATTTCTGGCATCTCTGCCATTATCAACTCGTACGCCAAAATAATTGGCGATCATCCTTACTTCGTCATGTGAGAATGCCCGCTTATTTGATATTCTCACTTTGGGTTCGGAAACAAATCCGTTACTTATTGCATAGTCGATTCTGTGTTTTGGTATATTAAGCAATCGACTGACATCACCAAGTCCCATTAATTCTTGCATTAAGCCCCCCCTTTAAGAATATGTATGCAGCTGAAAGTAATATTTTTGTCATGATCATGACAAATTGAATTAGAAAAACGTATTCAGTTAGATTTTGTAGCAGTTGGTCCGGCTACGTCTTAAATAATCAAGTCGTAAAGATATCCTTGACCCTGCAATGTCTTTTAGTTTCAACTGCTTATGTAGAACCTGATATGGTTGATTAATAGTTCTCTGTTTCGCAAACCAATCGTGTTTTAGAGCAGAAATACAAGCCTGCAATTCCTATGACCCATAGGGGCTAATGGAACTATTAACCATTCGGTAGGAACTATTAATTGATGTATTGGAGAAGTGAGTTGAGTGTTATTACGAGTTGGTCCAATTCGTAATAAGTAGTATTCTTCCTGTGTAGGAATAATTCGATCGGTGGAGGCAGCAGTTACAAAATTTGTAATTATTCCTCTGTCTATTTGACCGAATACCAGGAACGCTCTATGGGCTTGCTAGACACTCTGCTAAACAACAGGCAGATTAGAATAGGCGGAGTTGACCATTAATTGGTTTGGGAGGTAAGAATTTACTGGTAACCAATTGTGGTAGGCCACCAAAATCATATTTGTTCCTAAAAATTGTAAACATGGATTTGATCTGTTCGGCAAGCACTCCCGATCCAGTCATCCTTTGTCTCCATGACGATTCATTCAACTTTCCACCTCGTGTCTCACATATAAGATTCTGGACTTTCTTCGATTTGAGAGGTTGCGTTCGTTCCAGCCATTCAAGAAAAACAGGTTTTACCGTAAGTGGTAGGCGGAGTAGTATGTATTGAGCATCACACGCCCCAGCTGCTTTGGCTTCTTCCAAGACTTTAGGAATAGAGTGATCATTTAAGCCAGGGATTATTGGGGCAACCAATACTCTGACAGGGATATTTCGATCTGAAAGTTCCTTAATGGTCCGAATCCGGGCAGGAGGAATACTTGCCCGAGGTTCCATGGCTCTGGCGAGTTCGATTTCAATTGTGCTGATTGAAATACTAACGTGTACCAAATCACGTTGAGCCATCTCTTCAAGGATATCGGCATCCCGTAGTATAAGTGCATTTTTTGTTATTATACTCAGAGGTAAATTACATTCATTTGCGACTGTGAGACACTGGCGTGTAAGACGAAACTTTCGCTCTGCTGGTTGGTAGCAATCAGTGACGCCTGAAAAACTAATAGGTTCTGGAATCCAGCCATCCTTTCGTAGAAATTCTCTGAGCAGATCAGCGGCGTTATGTTTGACCATGATTTTTGTTTCAAAATCAAGGCCGGCATTTAATCCAAGGTATTCATGCGAATTTCTTGCATAACAATAACTGCAAGCGTGGATACATCCACGATACGGATTCACGCTGTATTTGAATGGAATATCGGAGGACCGGTTTTCGGAGACAATAGATTTCGAGATATCATCAAAATAAACTATCTTACGGTCATTTTGTTCATTAAGGTATTCTTGATCCCACTCTAAGTGTTCGAAGTCAAGTTCACGATGGATTTCAGCAAAGCGGTTAGGGGGATCGATATTTGAGCCGTGTCGCATATAAATATCTCCAAAACAGTAGTTTAGACGACCACAGAGAAATTTCCTAATCATTTACTGGTATGAAGTTAGCTGCTAGGGCCGGTAGTCAAATAGACGGGGGATAGTAAGCTTTGTCGTCCATTCTAGGCCATTTGAAGGTTAGATTTATATTGATAGAAGGGGGTTCGTACTGTTATGCGCGGCCCTTTCATGAGTATCTGGGGTATAACGCGGGGCTGGACTTTGAAACGAAGATCATGATCAAGCGGGATGCGCCGCGACTGTTTCGCGACTTTCTGAGCCGCAGCGACTGGGAGCCCGAGCTGATCGCCTTCTCCGGCATCACCGACTGTTACCAGCCCGCCGAGCGTGAGTTTCAATTGACGCGACAATGTCTGATGGTGGCTTCCGAAGCAAATCAGCCGGTGGGGATCGTCACAAAAAATGCGCTCGTCGTGCGGGACCTGGATCTGCTGTCATCGATGGCACAGCGGTCACTGATCAATGTCAGTCTCTCGATCACAACGCTCGACCCTCAACTGGCGCGGGAGATGGAGCCGCGAACCAGTATACCGGCGGCCCGACTGCGGGCCATTCGGGAGCTCGCTGCAGCAGGAGTGCCGACGAAGGTAATGGTCTCGCCGATCATTGCGGGTTTGAACGATCACGAAGTACCGGAGATTCTGAAAGCAGCGAAAGAGGCGGGCGCGCAATCGGCCAGTTACATCATGCTGCGTCTACCGCTGACGGTGGAACCGGTCTTCCTGGAATGGCTGGAGCGGACGCAGCCCACGCGGAAGGAACGGGTCATCAGCCGCATCCGACAGACGCGGGATGGAAAGCTCAACAGCGCCGAATTCGGTACCCGGATTCGTGGCACCGGGGAGATCGCCGAACAGATTGGCAACCTGTTTCAGGTCTTCGCGCGCAAGCACGGCCTGGACGCACGCTTGCCGGCGTTCGACTTTACACAGTTCCGTCCGCCAACAACGGGTAAAGGACAGCAGTGGCTGTTTTGAGGGAGTTGAGGTTATGACACAGCCCGAACCCAATCAGAAACCACCCGGCCGCCTGCGCTGGATATGGCGGGGAATATTATTTTTGGCCATCGTGGGGCTGAGTTTGTTGGTCGTAACGACCGTTCAAAACGCGCGGGTGATTCGACAGTTGCAGGAGAAAGGTATCAACGTTTCTACCGAACCAGGTACTTTAATTCGTGCATTGCCTCTCGACTGGCAATACTGGTTGGATGACACTCTCGGTGAAGAGAATCTACTGGGGTTTATGACTGCTGTCGAATTGGATTGCAGGTATGAAGATCTTTGTGATGATGATTTCATTGCGATCAGTCAACTCAAAAACCTGACATTTATTGATTTCTTTTCCGCATCGATTGAAGAAGGGGGACTGAAGCATATTACGGGTCTCCAGAACTTGGAAACATTGATTCTGGAAGGCGCTACAATCACTGATTTTGATATGAAGTATGTGGGTGAGTTGAAAAATCTACAGACTTTATACCTGGAAAATACAGAAATCAGTGATGCCGGACTGGCGCAACTGCGAGAGTTGAGTGAACTCCGCGTGCTCGATCTTGAGGGTGTGCAAATTGACGGTACCGGACTGGAACACCTCACAGGTCTAATTCACTTGGAAGAGCTTGATCTTGATAACTATCGTCAAGATTATGTGGTAGGAAATGATGGGGAATTTGAAAACGAGTTACGACCTGTTATCAGGGACGCCAGCCTGAAATATATTGGAGAATTGAAGCAACTGAAAAAACTCTCCCTGTTTGGTGCCGAAATCAGTGACGCAGGACTGGCTCATTTGCAGGATCTGAAAAAACTGGAGACTCTGGAATTTGAGCAAGAAAATATTACCGACAAAGGTATCGCGCATTTAAAAGGACTTGTGAATCTGACCAGTCTCTCGTTGTCCGGTTCGCGAGTGAGTGATGCGGGGCTTCTGCATCTGGCAAAACTGCAAAAACTGGAGAGTCTTTCTCTAAATAGTAGATCAATCAGTGACAAGGGACTCATTTATTTGCAGGGGTTGACCAGCCTGAAGTCGCTTGACCTGAGTCATACGAAAGTGAGTGATGACGGCCTGTCACTTTTGAGTCAGTTACAGAATCTGGAATCACTTGATTTGAGAAGCACAAACTTATCTGGTGTTGGGCTAGCATCATTGAATAAATTATCAATGCTGCAGTATTTGGATATGAGTTATTCCAGGATAAATGATCAAGGTCTGATTGCTGTCGCAGAACTGGATAGCCTGGATTCACTGGTATTAAGTAGAACTCAGATTACCAATCAAGGGCTCGTTCATTTGAGTGGACTGGCAAATCTGAAAAAACTGGATCTTCATGAGACCAGCATTTCGGATGCCGGTCTGGTGCACTTGAGTCATCTGTCAGGACTCAAGGTACTTAATCTGGAAGGGACACGAATCACTGATGCCGGACTTGTTCATTTGCAGGGATTGAATGAACTGGAAAAACTGGGTCTCGATAAAACTGCAGTCAGTGATGACGGGTTAATCCATCTGCAGAAGCTGACGAGCCTGATCGAACTGGGGACTGAAGAGTCTAAAATTACTGCAGCCGGATTTGCCCGGCTTCAGGAAGTTCTTCCCCGTGTGAAAGAAGCATTTATTTTATGGTGAGCTGATCTGAACTCAAAAAGTGATCCTCCGGAGAAAGCAAGCATGACCCAGCTCGAACCCAATCAGAAGCCACCCGGTCGCCTGCGCCGGGTGTGGCGATCATTCTGGATGGTCGCCTTCGTGGTGCTGGCGGTGTGTATTGTTTCTGGCGTGCAGACAGAACGGGCATTTCGGGCACTGGATGCAAATCCTTCGATGACTATTCTGACCAGCAACGGAATGTTTCTGGATACGATACCCGGGAGGTGGAATTTATGGCTGTGTCGCCATCTGGGAGATGACCGACTGCGTTCTCTGGAAGTTGTCAAAGAAATCTATTGTGGTCCAGACTTTGATGATTCCGATCTGAAACTGTTCAGGCAATTCAGATATCTCGAAAAACTCTATTTCTATGATACAGATCTGAACGACGCCAGTCTGGAACATCTACACTCTCTAACCTCCCTGAAACAACTCGGCATTAGAAATACCGATGTGGGCGATGAAGGTTTAAGGTATTTGCAAGGACTCACAAATCTGGAAGTATTGGATCTTGCGAATACGAAAATCAGTAATACGGGTCTGGCATATCTGGCAGGACTCAACCGGCTTACTCGGTTAGATCTTTCTGATACTCAGATCAGTGATGAGGGATTAAAACATCTGAAAGGTAGTTTCAGCCTGGAAAAGTTAATCCTCTCAAACACACAAATCGGAGATGCTGGTCTGCAGCATCTCCAGGCGTTGACAGAATTGAATGACCTTAAGGTTCAAAATACACAAGTGAGCGATTCCGGACTGAGTCATCTGCAGGCCCTGCAGAAAATCGTCGATCTTGATCTGGCCGGTACCCGGGTGACTGATACGGGACTGAGATACTTAAACGAAATGAACCAACTCAGTTTTCTGGGGCTGGATCAGACACAGATTGGAGACAGGGGACTGTATCGTCTTCAGAAGTTTAATTCCCTGATGATGCTTTCGCTAGAACAGACACGTATCAGTGATGCCGGGTTAGAATATCTGAAAGAGTTGCAGAATCTGCAAGGACTTAATTTCTGTAAGACTCAGATTGGAGATTCTGGCTTACTCCATTTAGAAGACCTGAAAAGCCTGCGTGTTCTTGATCTTTCGAGAACACAGATTACTGATTCCGGCTTGAGACATCTGATCAATCTACAGGATTTGCAGAAACTGCTTCTCAATGAAACTCAAATCACGGACGCCGGTCTGGTGCATCTGGAAGGGTTTGAATTTCTGAGAGTGGTCGAAAAAGAAGGATCTTATATTACGGAAAAAGGCTATGCTCATCTCAAAGAAAAAATACCGGGCCTCACAGAGGAGTTCTGGTTAGGCTTTAAATAGACCATAGTGTGGTCAACAGAATGGAAGTAGATTGACTCTGTCAATTGTGACTGCATTTACCAGGATTTTGAACAATGAACCAGCTCGAACCAAACCAGAAACCTCCCGGCCACTTGCGCCGGGTGTCGGGGATGATTTTGTTTGTGGGTGTTGCGGGGCTGAGTTTGTATCTCGTGATGGTGATTCAGAGTGCGCGGGAAATACAGAGGCTGGAAAAAATGTCAGGCGTTCGGATTGTGACCCAGCCGGGGTTTCTGCTCAGTTCCTTGCCTGCCAGTATGCAAAACTGGTTTTATAATAGCGTCGGACAACCCATTCGTTCTGCGTTTGAAACGGTGAGCGAAGCGAACTGTTATTATGCCGATTTCAATGATGAGCATCTGTCTGAACTGACGCGATATAAAGGTCTGGTTGTTCTGGAACTGGAAGGTACCCAGGTGACTGACAAGGGAATGGAGTGTCTGGCCGATTTCACTGGTCTCGAAACCCTCAGTCTGGCAAAAACGGAAGTGACAGATGCGGGGATGACGTCCTTACGCGGTTTGAAGGCTCTGACAGAACTGCATTTGAATCAAACGAAAATCAGCGACGCGGGCCTGGTGAATCTGCAGGACATGACGAAACTGGAAACGCTTGATTTGGGTGATAACCGGATCGGCAATTCCGCGTTGGAGCAGATTTCAGGGTGTCAGCAACTGTTTTTCCTGAGGCTGGATCGCACACAAATCAGTGATGAGGGGCTACGACATCTGAGGCCGCTGACGAAACTGCATTATCTGTCACTTTCTGGTACTGGAGTCCTCGATCAGGGACTTCGCTCACTGCAGGGAATATCAAATCTGGAAATGCTGCATCTCAACCAGACCCGGGTGAATGACCTGGGTCTGCAACATCTGAGCCAGATCGCCAGTCTCGAAGACCTAAATCTGGAAAGTACCGAGATCACCGATGTGGGGCTGGTTTTCCTGAAAAATTTATCGAACCTGCAGGTTCTCGTTTTGAGCGAGACAAATATCAGTGATATCGGACTGGCGGAGCTCAAAGGGCTGACGAAACTGAATACTCTCAAGCTCGCAGGGACTCGCGTTACCGATGCCGGTTTAGCGCATCTTAAAGATATGTCAAAGCTGGAATGGCTTGAACTGAGTGACTGCAAGATCACTGATTCAGGTTTGACGCACCTGCAGCATCTGCAGCATCTGCGAGAGTTATTTCTGGTGCGAACGCAGGTGAGTGATGTGGGCTTAAATTATTTGATGCAACTTCCCAGGTTGAGGACCTTGAAGCTGGAAGAGACCCAGGTGACCGCGGATGGAGTCAGGCGGCTGAATCAGACCCTTCCCGGACTGCCTGAACTGGAGCTGTTACCACTGGGAGATTCTGAATTCTAACTGCTGAATTCAAGGTGTGTACTTTGTTGAGAGCACCGTAGTAACGATGACAGACACGAAGACCTGTAAGAAGTGTGGAGAGACGAAAGCGGCTTCGCATTTTAACGGGAGTGCGGTGAGTCCAGACGGGTTGGCAGCACGTTGTCGGGCATGTGTGAATGCGGCGCGGCGGAGCGCTGCAAAACGGGGCCAGAAGAAACCGGATTCTTTGCAGACACAGCTCATCGCAGCGACGAAAAAAGGTGACCTGCAGGTTGTGCGAACATCTCTGCCCAGGCTCTCTCCGCCGCAGTTGAATGCGCTGCTGTCACTCGCCATTAATTCGCATGGCCCGCGAAAAGAAGCGCGGCTGCTGGGTGTCTGCGATTTATTGCTCTCTGCGGGGGCAGATCCCAATGCCTGTTGCGAGTATGGTCCCCTGCTCTGTCTGGCAGCGACTAAGGATACGACTGCTTATGTAGAAAAACTAAAGGGGTATGGAGCGAAGGCGGACATTTTTACCACGGCGGCAATCGGGGATCATACGGGAGTGCGGAGTCGTCTGCATCGAAATCCCGCGCTGGCAGGGAAAGTGGATGCGGTAGGGAAAACAGCCCTGCATTACTGTGCTGGTTCACGGCTCTGGATGAATGATGAAGCGAAATGTGACAGCCTGATGGCCATCGCGGTTCTGTTACTGGAGGCAGGAGCGGAGATAGATGCCGCATACCCGTTTCTTTTACATAGTACGCCATTCGCTGTCGCCGCGACCGTCGGCGGGAATGTGCAGTTGGCGGAATACCTGCTCGACCGTGGAGCCGATGTCGGAGATGCACGACTGCTGTTCGATGTCCTGCGGTCGATGAAGCGGCAGGACGATGAGTTCTCTCGCATCGGTGATCTGTTGCTGGCGAACGGAGTCGATGTGAATGACAAGTACGTGGAAGGACTGAGTCTGCTGCAGGGTCAGGCCCGGCACGAAGATTTAGAAGCTACTGCGTGGTTGTTAGCCCGTGGTGCAGATGTGGCGGCCCGGATCGCCGACGGTCGGACTGTTTTACATCTGGCAGCCGACCGTAACAATGGTGTGAAAGTGATTGGGGTACTGCTGCAACGGGGCGCAGAATTGAACGCCCGGGATAACCAGGGGCAGACGCCCCTGTTCTATGCCCGTCAGAGTGAGAAGTGGCGGATTGTGAGTTTCCTGGAAGCACGGGGAGGCTGTGTTTGATAGTAGGCTTGGAAATTCGTTAAGCATTCAAACACTTTAACTGACAGTTTCCGGTTGTCTGCGACAACCCCGAATGGGATTCGGGGCTATCCCAGTCTTAGCTATCACCTACGTGATGCTTTCGTGTCTGTTCGTGATTTTCGTGGTAGAAAAAAATATCTGAACCAGACCGACGTATCACTCACTCGATCCGTGTTAATCCGCGGATTTCTGCTGGTCGAGGATCTCTTTGATTTCGCCCATCATTTCTTTGGATCTGGTGTTGACGGTGTGCATGGCGCGATCGACTTTGGACTGGGCCAGTTCGGGTTTGGCGTCGATTTTCAACAGAGCGCGAGTGAACTGGTCAGCCGGGTCCGCGTCGATGTCGAACAGCCATTCAGACAGGCCGATGTCGCGGAACATCCAGCGTTTGAGTCCGTGACGCGGGCTGGCCAGATGCATCGTGGGAGTGCCCATCGCCAACGCGATGATGCAGGAGTGTGGTTCCATCGAAACGACGGCGATGGCCTGGGCGTAAGTGGAGGCGGCTTCGTCGACGTTCCAGAACGGATCGCGATTGACGACGTAGGGTTTGACGTCTTCAGGCAGTTTGTCGAGGATCATCTGCTGAGTGTGGACAATTTCTTTATCGACTTCGGGAGCCAGCAGAACTTTCTTGCCGGTCTTGCGGACCCAGTCGGTGATGACTTCGCGGAGTTTTTTCGTCCAGAGTTCGTTCTGGGCGAGGTCTTCTTTTGTCGGATTCGCAGGGTTCATCGACGTGCTCTTCTTGGCACCGATTTTGGGTGTGTTGCTGCGGAGCGTGACGGTAATGAATTCTTTGGGTTTCAGGTCGTGGGCTTTGAGCCAGGCACTGGCTTTGGCATCATCGCGGACATCAATGCCGAAACAGCCGTCAGGACCAAATGCGAGAGAAGGCGAGGTGACGCCGATTTTGCGGAGGTAGTAGAAGGATTCAACATCGCGGGTATAGATGGCAGCGGCGCGAGAGAGCAGCTCGCTCATTTTGGCTTCGTCTTCTGGTGCAAAACCATCGAATGACTGACCATAAAGGACGAGAGGTTTTTTAGTTACCGTACAAGCTTCGATGATGTAGTTTGGCGGTGGCCAGAACTGGTTGAAGTGCATTCCTGAGTTGTAAAGGAACAGGTCGGCTTGGTCGAATGCTTTCTGAAATTCAAGGTTGTTGGCTTTGCCGCGCGCGTTGAGTTTACCTTGTACGATCTCAACGTTCGGGAAACGCTGCTGGAGCATTGCGGTGATTTCGGGGGTAGTTTTATGCAGCCAGAGGATGACTTTGGCGTCGGGAAGATATTCTTCGAGGTAACGCAGTGTTCCCGGTGTATGGCCAATGTCTCCAATATTGATGGTCTGCCAGCCGGAACGCATCAGGATAGTTTTCTGTTTGGGTTCCGCAGCTTGTGAAAATGAGCAGGCAAATAGAGGCGTAATAGCAAGCAGCATGAGCAGGGAACGACGATTGAGCAGACGTGTGGTATTCACTGAAGAACTTCCTTGGGGTGATTCAATTTTTTCGTAACGATTGTTTGATTAACGTTTGATTCATCTTAGCTGTCAGTGGAGGCAGAGAAAAATCAAATTGAATTATTTAAGTTTGTTTTTTTGAGGTTCGGCGGTCGAGTTGCATCAAGGGAGAAATGATGTCTTGTGGAGGGGACGATTTATTGACTGTGAGGTGACTTCGAACCGGTTCTGACTACTGAATCATTGATGAGTGAGAGAGTCAAGAGTATGATCAATGAACAAAAATATGGTACCACTTTGAATACCAGCAGATGCAGGAGAATCCACTGTGAAGACACCGTCGAGCTTTTTAAAGCGGAGCGAAAATCTACTTTCGATGTGGCGTTTCTGCCCTTTGTTTGTATTGTCGGGAGATAATCCCCGCCAGTTTATGTCTGAGGCTTCGAATTTCGCCGAAGAAGCCAAACAGGCTTATGAAGACCTGCTCAAGAAAGGCAAAATTGTCTGGGGCAGTCTCGTTCAGGCCAATGTGGAAATCTTTGAACCAGGTAATCAGAATCTGCTGGCTTCCTATATCTACTCGCCGGAAAATTATTTCCTGGACAACCCACAACATTTGCTGGAAATTTCAAATCGTATTTTCAGGTTGAAAGGAAGAAAAACGGGTGACGAGCTGATGGATGCGGCTGCGAACCGGATAACCGATGAGCACAAAGATAGTTTTTCCTATCCGATTCCCTATCAATTGACGGACGGGCATCAGGTTTATCTGAGTTCGGTTTTACTCATGCGGAGTTGTCTGCCAGAAGGTCGTTTGACTTCACGGCTGATGCCGATGCTGGTTAATCCGCCTGACAATGGTTTCATACTCCCTTTACCACTCAGGTTCTGGTCGAACCCGTTAGAGCAATGTATGGCATTTGGTTTCCCACAAAAAGTGGAACAGGGGGTGTGGACGACGATCTGGCAGACAGAAAAAAGTCCGCCACACTTTCAGCCTTTAATCGGAGGAGAGCGAGCAGAGAAAGAGCCAGACTGGTTGCGTGATACTCTACCGATCAAAATCTCAGTGAAAGCTCACCAGTTATTGCGAGACTATCTGATTGATGCCAGACTTCTGGAAAATGGCGCCGTGCAGGTAGGTGAATACGCAGGTCAGTTCTTTTTGAAATTGATTCCTCGTCATGAAAATGAACTGGGTGGTTCATTGATGCTGGAAGATGTAATGTACTGTTTTTCCTCTGATCAGTTCTCGGAAAAGGACGGGATGAGTATCGACTATATCACTGGCCCGTTTCAGTGTGGACTTGATTTCAAAAAAGTTTCGGTTTGAGCAGCCGCCAGGCACCCGAGAACTGAAATGAGCGAGTTTTAAAACGGGAATGAAATTTACTTCAACAGAATTATGCTCAAGTGATGTCGTATTTTTTCAGCTTACTGTAGTAGGTGCTGCGAGGCATGCCTAGCAGGCGGGCTGCTTGAGCTTTGTTCCCATCACATTCGGCGAGAGCCAGCTTGAGTTGCTCAGGCTCAGAAAGTCGCTGGTCGACAGGATTCTGAGAGCCGGGGAACGTGATGACCTCGACATCGGATAACGGGATACGTCGAACAGGTTCAGAGCGAACCGATTTGGTTTCAAAGACGCGGGCCGGCAGACGTTTTTTCTGTTCCAGCAGATCTGCCGGCAGGTCTTTGAGCGTGATGACCTCCGATTCGGCGAGAACGACAGCGCGTTCGATGACATTTTCCAGCTGGCGGATGTTACCAGGCCAGGCAGCACGTTCGAGCGCTTCGATGGCGTCGGGATCGATATGAGAAATACGTTTGCCCAGGCGATTGGCAGTACGCTTGAGGAAGTAGAAGGCGAGTTCGAAGATGTCTTCCCGACGTTCACGCAGCGGAGGCAGCGTGATACTGATGACGTTGAGACGGTAGTACAAATCTTCGCGGAACAGACCTTCGGTAATTCGTTGTTCGAGATTCTGGTGGGTGGCGGTAATGAGCCGCACATCGACGTGCAGAGTTTCCGAACCTCCCACGCGTTCGAACGCCCGTTCCTGCAGAACCCGCAGCAGTTTCACTTGGGTATCGAGGGAGATATCCCCGATCTCATCGAGAAACAGGGTACCACCGTTGGCCAGTTCGAAGCGACCAACGCGGTCTTCGTGAGCACCGGTAAAAGCACCTTTGACGTGACCAAAGAGTTCACTTTCGAGCAGACTGGGCGAAAGGGCAGCGCAGTTGACGCGGACCAGTGGTTTTTCGTGACGGGAACTGTTTTCGTGGACAGCCTGGGCGAGGAGCTCTTTCCCGGTACCGCTTTCACCACGAATGAGCACCGTAGATTCGGAGTTTGCGACTTTACGGACGGTTTCCATTACCGAGCGGATCGCGGGGCTGTTCCCTTTGATGAGCCCACGCTGGACATCAATGGCAGGGGTAGATCGTTCGGCAATTTCCTGAGAGTTAGTGAGCTCTGACTGCAGTACAGAAACGAGCCTCCGCTGATCGTCGATCTTTTCGACTTTGATGCGCATCTCTTCATTCAGGCGGCGGAGGTCCTGATGGATTTTGGTACTATGCAGGGCGATACTGGTGATCTGTCCCATGGCATTCAGGAAGGTGAGGTCTTCTGCGGAGTAGGCACTGCCGGCCGTACGCTGTCCGAGTGCGACGAAGCCGGCAAATTCCCCGTCGAGTTCGAGGTTATAGATAAAGTCAAAGCCGAGCAGACGCAGCAGCTGTTGGGCCGGAGAGGCTTCTTTCAGGAGGCCTGTCGCGACGCGCTGGAATGCGAGTTCGCCTTCGAGGACTTCCAGCAGTTCCGGATTGCAGGGGACAGCCGAGGGCGCATTTTCAATATGAAAGCCGGTGAGCAGATCGAACTGAGTGCGCTCGGGATTGAGCAGGTAGATGGCGGCACTTTTGACCTGAAGTACTTCGCGACAGGAGGTCAGCATGCGGTCGGCGATGGAACGCTGGTCACCCAGGCGACCGACGGCCCGGTTCATTCGTTTGAGCGCTTTATCGAGCTGGTATTTCTGACGGAAGAAACGGCGGTCAATCAGACGCTGGATACGGTCGCGCGACCAGAGCAGCAGCGAAATGGCAAACAACATCACCAGAAAGACAGAAACTGCCTGATTGGCGCTGGGAACGCGGTTTAACTGGGTTCCCAGGAGTGAGCCAAGCGAAATCACAGTCGCATAGAGAATGGAGATTCCGGCACTGACGACGTAAAACAACATGCCACGACTGATGATCTGGTCGATGAGCATCAGTCGATAGCGAATAATTCCGACGACGAAAGCCGCCATGAAGGAGACACTGGCAAGGAACATGGGAATCCCGGCACCGCCGAGTGCGAACTGAGTGCGGTCGAATTCGGCCATATAAATTGAGTAACCAACGGGAATGGTCGAGATGAGCCCGGCCAGCGCAATCCACTTCAGCTGATTGCGTTCGTAAGGATTCTGACTTTTGAAATACCCATGAAATACAGCGGCGAGTGTCGCGAGATAATACAGGCCAGCAACAGTGATATAAGCATAAACGGCCCAGCGCAGGATATAGATGGCCTGAAACACAAGGGGCGAATATTCGAGACTGGCGAGGTCACGCGGATCTTCACCGATATGAGATGTGGCACGGAGGTAGGTGAGACAGGCCAGAATTAGCAGTGTAGTGGCGACCGGAATGGAATAAACAATTCGTAACAGTCCTACCGGATATTGAACGAGTGGCGGAATGGCCCGCGGGTAAGTGATGAAGAAGTGCAGTGTGATGGCTGGAATGAGAACTGCGGCGATCACAAATGGGATGTTCAGTATCAGAGAACCGGCAATGATCCACCAGTTATAGCCGCCAATAAAAGCAACCAGGGTAATAATACCCATGATAAAGAAGATACGTGTGGTCCGGTCAAAGGGGCGCATCCAGTAGGCGAATGCACCGATGGCGAGGATGATCAGTTCCAGCGAGAACCAGAGGAGTGAGATCGCCACATCTCCGGACGGGATGGACTGAATCTGGATCCAGGCGGACTTCATATTGAATGTAACCGAACTGGAGTCGCTCGTATCCCGGCTGAAATATTCGATCTTGATGAAGCGACCGCTGTTCTGAATTTCCACCATGGAAGGGACATCATGTTCGGTCGGGTCAGCTTTGGGTTGCAGTTGTCCGCCGGGAGGCAGATCCAAGTTGCGCAGTTTACTGAGAACTTGTGAGAAATCGAGAAACGTGCGAATGGGATATTCGCCGATCTTTGTGAGGACGTCACCGTTTTTGGGGGCAGAAAATGCACCGGCTGTTTTGATAGCGGGGGTCGCTTTGATTTCGATTCCTGCCACGCTGGGGCCATCCGTCTGAGGAATCGCTTCTACACTGTCCAGCATGGCACGAATACGGAGATCGGGGCTGGTGGTGACAAAGCCCAGTACGATCACTGAGTAGACTATGGCGAGGATTCCGCAGGTAAAGAGAATCGCACGTTCTCTGATCCCATTTTTTTTCATAATTGCAAGATCCCCCACCTCGCAAGGTGCATTTGAAATCAATCATTATTGATGCGTCGCACATCCGTTTAGCGCCGAAAATGTGGCGCCGATGAGGTGTCGACTTCAACAATAGACCATTTCGGCGCCGAAAATTCAAGGGTCAGTGTCGAAATCGTTGATAACGATGAGGGTACTAATGTATAAAAATGTGCGAAAAATGTCGAAAGTGCTTTAAAATGGGATGTATATGACGATCAGCGATTTGGGATAGAAAAATATTTCCCCTGAATATAAAAAATATTGGAGTTGGCATGCTGAATGCATATATCATCCTTCAGAGAGTTGAAAGAAATCAGGAAACGGAGTTACTGACTCTTTATTGAGTCCCTGATTTTCAATCAGCTTTCTGAACCCAGCCTGGCCCTTAAGAAGGAATCTGGTCTGGACGGAACATTATCCAGAAGGTCCCCCTGATTTGCGAGTTCTGACCCAGCACGCTCATCAGTTTCTGTGAAGTGAAATAAACTACGCTTTATCCGTCCACAATTCACCGCCTTCTTAAGGGCTTTCTTTATGCGCAGAGTTTGGTGACCTGTCGATTCTCTCTCAGTAGTGCATCCTTCTCAGAATGGTCACTTATCTAATCTGACCGTAATAGAGGTTGGTGTCGTATTTAAATGCGACTCTGCCTTCGACCTGATGCTGGTGAAAAATTTCCTGAAGACGATTCAGAATTTCCGAATATCCAGGCTGACCGACATTGGGTGCATACGAGGAGGAGAGTAGTCGCCCGGTGAGAGACTCCAGATCGAAGGATTGCTGACTGGGAAGGGACGCAGTTTGTACAGGATGCGGGTGAAAGAATTGGTCGAAGTCTTCGAGAGAGAGATTGGTGTGATTCACCTGAGTATAGTCGGTCGCGAAATCGAGGAGTAGTTGTTCGTATGCGACCAGAAAGGGAGAGGTATCGATCTGCCGTTCATTCCAGATGAGGACGACCCAGCCATCTGGTTTGATGATCCTTTGAAACTCCTGTCTGGTCTGTTCGTGGTCAAACCAGTGAAACGCCTGGCCGGCGATAATGAAGTCGAATGAGTCGGCGGGGAGATGTGTTTTTTCCGCTGTCGCGTTGATGCTGTGAAAGTGGGAATATTTTTGCAGGAGCTTTTCGGCAGCCTGTCGCATTTCCTGATTGGGTTCTACACCGTACACGGTATTGTGATGATCGAGAAACAGTCTGCTGGAGATTCCTGTTCCCGATCCAATGTCGGCGATCAGAGATTCGGAAGTCAAACCGCAACTGGTTTCCAGGAGATCCAGGACTTCAACCGGGTAGCCAGGGCGATATTTAATGTAGTTGTCCACGCGATCAGAGAAACGGGATGTCGAGTTTTTCATTGTAGGGTATCCTGATCTGGCAGATCATTCCTGAGCAGTAAAGAGCCACTGGCTACTTCAATTATCCATTGTATATAGTGACGCGTCTCTATTAGAGACTGGCAGCCCTGACTTTTTTGATTTCAGCTGGCTCTTTCTCAAAGGCCCAGTAGTTCCGACCGGCAAAATCTCTATGCAGGAGCCAGTTCCTTTCAGCGGCAGAATGGTCCTGTTTAATCAGGGCAAACAGGTCACTGAGTACGGCTCGGTTACTGCCGTAATAGGAATGACTCATGAAGCTGGTATCGACGGCTGAAACGTCAATCGTTTCGACGCCTTCCAGAATCAATGGTTCCCGGGAATCACCAGCGCGACGTTCCTGGTTGACCGCTTTGGATGCGACGAGAGCAACGTCTCCTGATCCTGAGTATAGAGTGACACGGTGGGCTTGAGCGATGATGGAGGGGGCCAGAGATCTAAACTCAGAGACGCCGACATCGGGAGCGGCCAGAATGATATTCTGGAATGGCTTCGTTTTTTCAAAGTGTTGAGGGAGTCGATTGAGAGCCCGCATCACAACACGATTACCCATGCTGTGTACCATGATGTTGATTTTTGTTCCCGGCGGAACAGAATTCACCAGGGTTTCCAGAAAATGAGCCATCGGTTCGACACTGGAACTGGCGACCTGACCGTCGAGCAGGTATTTCTCAACCCCTCCCTGCGAAGGCCAACTGTAGCAGACGACGGCCCCGTTGAAGGGGAGATCGTTGGCAATCTGTGCTGCCCGTGTGACTGCGCTGGGGAAGTTCACATTAAAACCATGGACGAAGACCAGTACATCTTTTTGAGGTGCCCGTTCCAGCAGTTGATTCAGGTCGGCAAAGAAAGGTTCCTCGTCGGAAGGAGTCAAAGTACTGATCTCCACCTGACCGGCTGGATCAGGAGATCCCTGCCAGATAGTCTGGATGACCTTTGATTTCAGATCGCTGTGATTTTTTCGGGAAATATGAACCTGGCTGGATCCGTAAGCTACTTCCGGGCCAAACTCATTCGCATAGCCGATTTCTCCGGACGGACTTTTTTGTTGAAGTCGATTTGTGGCGTAAAGAATTTTCCAATCGGTACCTTCTTCTGTTTGTTGTGCAGCGATTGGATCTTTTAGAGAATCTGCGTATGAATCTACCAGCTGCTGAGACAGGGCTCCGGTCACTTTTCCAGTATAGATCAGATCCATTTTGGATCTCATGGTCTGGCAGGAGAAACAGAGGCTTGCGCAAATTGAGAGTAGTACCCAGTGACGAATGGGGGTGGCATTCATTTCGGAGGTCTCCGAAGGGTCGAGTTCAGATTGGTTATGAAGTGTTTTAGTCAGGATTGACTGATACACCTGGAGAGACATGAGAGTAGATGTAATTGAGAGAGAGTCGGGGAAGATACTGTATTTTCAAAATCGGGTGAACCCCAAATAGAACAGGTGGGCGCATGAATATAGGGCTGCGGTGTGCTGCTTAAACAGAGTTTTGCTGATTTCCCAGGGCCAGGGCGAGATTGACGGCATTAAACAGTGAGTGTGTCACGACGATGGCGATATAGCTTCTGCGGTAATAAAAAAGGGTGCCCAGTACAATCGCCAGTGGGAACAGAGGGATACAGTCAGGAAATCCATGGACGATGCTGAAGACCAGAGAGCTGATCAGAATCGCTGCGAAGGGAGGCAGGAGCCTCTCCAGCCAGCCTTGAAAGAGGATTCGATAAATCAGTTCTTCAAAGAGGGGCGCCACGATAACCGCAGAAATAAAAATCCAGCTGATGGTGGAAAGGTACGGCTCGGCTTTTAAGAGTCGAAAAAATGGATGCAGGCTCTCTTCAGATCGGAATGGGTAAGTCAGTAATAAGAGAGCTATTACGGGCAGCAGAGCGAGCAGAAAACCGACCGCTCCATCACGCAGTTGCTGGCGGATTTCATTCAGGCGAAAACCCAGTTTCTGAATTACATCGAAGTGCGCCAACACCAGCATGAGCACCAGAATCGCTCCAAAACAGAATGTGATCAGAGACGATTGCATGATTTGCACTACAGTGACAGGGTTTGCAGGGGCTAAGGTCTGGTGCCATTCTGACCATTCCCGCTCAACCGAACTGGCGAACTGCATCGCAATCCAGATCATCGCCAGTAGAACGGGGAAAGAAAAATCCAGTTGGTATCGATCGGGATAGAGCGGGAACACGGACGATAGCCGTCTGGTTGCGATGAACTGCAACCAGTAGCGAATGCTCAGTAGAGTCAGAAGCAGCAGTAACAGATGCAATGCTGAAGGGACCAATCAATGGCCTCCTGAAGAAGGGAGTATAGAAAACAGCATGAATGTGCCATGGTCGTCATCCGAAACCAGAAATACAAGCGAATTGCGACAGGTTTTGCTGACTCTGTGGTACTTCGTGTCGTGGGAAGTTATGCTACGTGGAAGCAGCTTTACGTTTTTTATCCCAGATTCAGGTGTATGCGAGAAGTCGTGAGTAATATTCTTGAAGAAATTGTGGCCAGTAAACTGATAGAAGTCAGTCAGGCGAAATCGAACGTTCCCGTTGAACAACTGGCAGAGGGATTAGCGGATGCTGCACCTGTCCGGGACTTTGTGGCCTCAATGCAGTCGCATGGCCCGGTAGCGATGATTGCAGAAGTCAAAAAAGCATCTCCTTCTGCTGGTGTGATCCGGGAAGATTTTCATCCTGTGGAGATTGCCAGGATCTATGAGTCTGCGGGAGCCGCGTGTCTGAGTGTGCTGACAGACGAACAATATTTCCAGGGGCATCTGGATTTCCTGAAGGCAGTTCGCCAGAACGTGGCGATTCCGGTTTTGAGAAAAGATTTCATTATTGATCGCTATCAGATTTTAGAAGCAAGAGTCGCAGGTGCAGACTGCGTCCTGTTGATTGCTGAATGTCTGGACGATAGGCAGCTGGAAGATCTCTATGGTTATGCGCTGGAGCTGGGGATGTCGGCTCTGGTCGAAATCTATGAGCCGGACAATCTGGAACGTGTATTGAAGCTGTCACCTCCATTGTTGGGAATTAATAATCGAAATTTGAAAACGTTTGTGACCAGCCTGGAGCATTCCATTCAACTGGGAGAGAAAGTACCCGCCGACTGCCTGCTGATCAGCGAGAGTGGCATCCGAAATCGAAGCGATGTGTTGAAGCTTCAGGAATCAGGCGTCCGTGGCATCCTGGTTGGCGAGACTCTGATGCGTTCAACGGACATTGGAGAAAAAGCACGTGAACTGCTGGGACACTCGTCTCAGCCGACTCAGTAATCAATATAATCTATCAACCTGTCAACAGAGCAGAGAAGGATCAGCGATGTCAGATACGGAGCAGCAAGTGGAACATGTTATGGTTGTGCCTACACTTCTTTTTCACGAAGTAGGCTACTTTCAGGGATTCAACGATCAGGTGGGACCTTACCTGAAAACGCTGTTCGATCCGAACTACATCAGTTTCCGGCCACGTGACACGGTTGAAGAAGATCCCAGCTTCAAACAGTTGATCCCCTATTGTATTTTCCGCCATGATGGGAAAATCTTCTATTACACACGAGGCTCCAAAGGGGGAGAGCAGCGATTGCACAGTAAACGCTCCATCGGGATTGGCGGACATATTTCCCTGGAAGATGACGCGAAGGAAGGATCAACATACCGCGAGGGGATGCAGCGCGAAATTCAGGAAGAAGTCGCGATGGATACGAACTATACAGAAACCTGTGTCGGGCTGATTAATGACGACGAAACCGAGGTTGGGAAGGTCCACTTGGGAATAGTTCACATATTTGACCTGGAGTTGCCCAAAGTTCTACCCCGTGAAGAGTCGATTATAGAGACAGGGTTTGACTCACCGGAAAAACTGTTACAAGAGTTAGATCAGTTCGAAACCTGGTCTCAGATCTGTCTGAACGGGCTATTTGAACTATCTTAACTCAAGTCGGCAGAAACTGCCGGTAGAAACGGCGAGTCAGACAATCCGACATACAGATTCATGAACGGGCTGGTTGCGGGACTGCATACCAGCCTGTCTGCTCAATCAGGGAATGAGGGCAGAAAAAAATCGACAAATGTCAACATATGAGAAACAAAGTGACAAAGGAGTGTCTTCAAAATGAAAATCACGTTTCGCGGATGGATTGTTGTAGGTTGTCTGTTGGCTGTTTTGTCAGCGATGGCTTTTCTGGGTGCTGGCGTTAATGCACAGCAGCCTGCTACCACAAAACCGGCAGTGACAACCAATCCGGAGCTGCCAGGTCAACTCTCAGAAGAGCAGTTGGGAAACCTGTTGAAAGCAATGGGTTTAAATGCAACCAAAACTAAAAAGCGGTACGACTTTCAGTTCAAGGCTAACCAGAACAAAGAAGAATGGGAACTTTCCATGTCTGCCGTTCTGAGTGAGAACGGCGAATGGGTATGGGTCATGGCGTGGCTGGATCCCCTGCCTCGTAGTGCCGCCGATGTTCCACGTACTGCGATGTTACGTCTTTTGTCAGACAATGACCGTATGGGTAATGGAAAGTTTTTCGCTTACATTTCCAGCAACCGCCGGTTCGTGTTACAGCGTGTGATTCCTAACCAGCGAATCACTACTAAAAAGTTTCATGAGATCCTGAGTGATCTGGGCAGCAGTGTTGTGCAGTACTATCCTCACTGGTCGACAGATAACTGGAAACGTTCTTCAACTCCAGAGCCTCAGGACACCGCACAGCAGACACCGGCTCGTCCGACACAGACTGCTTCAGGAGTTTCTAATTTCAGTTCTCGCACAAAGAACTGAACGACAGGCAGATTTAACAGCAATCCTTTTAAGTTTCAAAGATCAGGCAGCCAGACTCTGGCACTTCGAACTGAGAAACACAGAGAAGGTACGGTTAAATTTGTAAGTCAATTGAAGAGAAAGCAGAATCCATTTTGAAGATGGAATCAGTCCTTGTTGCCTGAATGGTGGCAAGGACTGATTCACGTTCGGGTTCGCGATTTCGCGATGTTGAAGCTGTTGTCAGCTTGCTGGAAATGAGTTCAACCTGCTAAACTCTCATTTCAGTTGAGCCCCTGAACAGTGAAAGATTCAGTCTATGCGTATGATTCGCTTTGAGCAATTCGGAGAACCGGCAGAAGTTCTCAAGGTCTGTGAGACTGAAGAGCCCGTTGCCAAAGCAGGTGAGGTTCTGGTTCGCATGCTGGCCAGCCCTGTTAATCCGTCTGATCTGCTGAATATTCGCGGGGGCTATTCCTCACGTCCCTCTCTGCCAGCCACTCCGGGTTTTGAAGGTGTAGGAGTGGTTGAAGCCAGCGGGGGTGGATTACGAGGCGCTCTGTTTAAAGGCAAGCGGGTTGTTGTTCTGAATCGTCGAACTGGTAACTGGGCAGAAAAAGTAGTTGTCCCCAGTGAGTATGTCATACCGGTTTCGTCACGTCTCACCCTGGAAGAGGCGGCAACATTTTTTGTGAACCCGGCAACCGCCTATGTGCTGGTCAAATCGCTATTAGATGTTCCGCGGGGAGAATGGCTGCTGCAGACGGCAGCCGCTTCTGCTGTGGGAAAAATGGTCGTGCGTCTGGGGAATCATTATGGATTTCAGACGTTGAATATTGTCAGACGCCATGATCAGGCAGAGCAGTTGAAAAAAGCTGGTGCTAACCATGTGGTTGTATTCAATTCAGAACACGACAATGAACGGATATTAGTCGATCAGATCAGAAAACATCTGGGTAGTGAAACCGTGAAATATGCCATCGATGCGGTGGGAGGTAAGACCGCTTCAACGATCGTCAGGATCCTGGGTGAGCGTGCCCGGATGATTGTATATGGATCACTGGATCGAACCCCTCTCGACTTCATGTCACGTGATCTGATTCGCAACGGTGCCACGCTTGAAGGGTTCTGGTTGGCCCGTTACATGGAATCACTGTCACTACCTGCCAAGCTGAGACTCGTTTCTAAGTTAACCGGCTTCATTCGCAATGGTGTGCTGGCAACTGAAATTGGCAAAGTATTTCCCCTGGATCAGGTGATAGAAGCGGTGACCGAAGCGGAACGCACTGGAAAATCCGGAAAGGTTCTCATTCAGATATCCTGAACTGGGCTATGATTCAGAAATGAGTCTAGTCTTGTCCGAATCATGATGCCTGAAACGAAATATCGCATGGCGAATGATCTTTTTTTTCTGGCAATCTGTTTTGAACTGGTACTCTGCCTGAACTCCCTGCTTTTGATCAGGGGAATGGATAGAGAGACGCGGCAGGCTGCATTCCTGCAACAGCTCAAGTCCACTCTGCCATTAACAGTGATACTGCTGACAGGAGTGGTGTTGCTGTCGACTGCCGCCGACTCAACAGATTTGGGCAGAATTCAAAAAAATCTACAAGCGACAGGGGTGAGTGCGGCGTCGTTATTAAATGATTATTCTGCGATGCTGGGATTGATCTTGATTATCTCGGGAGCAGTTTTCCGGGTGGGACTGCTGCCAATTCATTTTCAGAACCGACTGTTGTTGAGGGCAACGTCGCATTTACTGTCAATCATAACAGTCCTGCTGCCGATTGCTGTCGGCTTGTGTTTTCTCGTGCTGGTTGTCAGCCAGATTATGGTCGCTAATCTGTCATCTGTAGAGCAACTGTTGTTTTTTCTTTCCCTGATCATTCTTGCAAGTTCGGCGGGGCTGCTGCTGATTGAGAAAGAGTGGAAAGGGATCCTGCATCTGCTTGCCATTCAAAGTACCGGCGTTTTTCTGGCGTTGTTTTCTGCTGTCTGCTGGAAGTGGAGGCATGAATCATTAGACGCTGAAACAGTATCCATCAAGCAGGCGATGCAGTCATACCTGCCTGAACTGTGTTTCATCTGGCTGGCGATTATTGGACTGGCCTGTTTTCTGGATAGTGTCGGGCGACGTCAGTCACCAATAGTTTTTCCGGACCAGCTCCAGGGATTTTTCCTTGACCAGCGACTGTCGGGCAGCGCTGTTGTCATATTACTCGCATTGTTGATGGGGGTTCCCGGGTCAGCTGTCTTTCAACTGAACTGGCAGACGGTATTGAGCCTGTTTGAAATTCATCAAGAGGCATCAAAGGGGACGATGGCGATTGTACACGCAGGTTATCTGGGACTCTGTCTCTTACTGATCGTCTCTTCTACGATTGTTGCATTGACCTGTGCAAAACTGATTCTTCAGATCGGTTTCGCAAAACCACTCTCACGCCACCGGCAGAAGCCTCGTCGGGGACTGGTGCTCTTCTGCTATGGATGTGTGATAGGTGCTTTACTCTTCAGTCTGCAAGGCATCGTGAGATATTGATACTCAGAGACTGTGAGTAGGAATTTAAGAGACCTTTTTATCATCCGGATAGATTTTGTGGATGAAGATATTGCCACAGCATGGGCATTCAATAGAACATCCCAGTCGACGGGATTGAAATTCCATTGAAGTTTTTTGACCTGTCTTGTAGATGCCAAATTGAGGTTTAATTTTAAAATCACATGAGGGGCAGAAGACTTCCATTTCATTTTGCAGCATAGTGGCGATTTCCTTATAAGGGGAACAATGACTATGCCACACTCTATTGGGATTTTATTTTGGAGTCAAAATGAGTTTGAGCACCTGAACCTGGAGAAATTTTATTTCGGTGAAAATCCTCCTGTTAATTAAGTTTTGTTTTTACACAGCGGTACACTGCAATTGGTTCGAGAACGAGGTTCTCTAAAAACAGCGGGGCGGCAGTTCCATGCAGGCAACCCCGTCCATCTCCATCTCTGTCCCTGAACGGGCTAGACGAAACTGCCGCCACCTGTATCTCAATTAAACAATTATCAATCGTCCAGGCAACTCATTAGCAAATCTTAGTACAGGGGTATGACAGCTGTCTGGCATACCCTGTCGGATTAGTGGAAAATAAATCAAGAATCAGGAAAGGTCAGTACAAATTCATAATGAGAATTCGTTGATATAATTCCTGTTTCAGTTTCAGGTTATCTCGCTTTGTGACAGTCTTGAAAAGGCTCGATAGCTGGAATGATTCATCAGGCCAGTGTAAGCTGAATAACAGTTCAAAATTGTCAATTTTCCCGTTCATTATATTGCAGGTGTCCTGTGAGAGTAGTCACATTTGGTGAAGTTATGTTAAGGCTGGCCCCACAAAACCATTTGAGAATCAGCCAGTCAATTCCCGGCATACTTGAGTCCACATTTGGGGGAGGTGAACTGAATGTTGCCGTTTCCATTGCCTTGCAGGGAGGCGCTTCTGCATTTGTAACGGCTTCGCCGGACAACGCCATTACCGATTCTCTCGTACAGGAAGTGAATAAAACAGGCGTTGATTCCAGTCTGATCCAGCGCAGTTCAAAAGGTCGGTTTGGTATCTATTTTGTGGAGACGGGCGCAAACCAGCGCGGAGGGACGGTAACGTATGATCGTGAATTCAGTTCGATTGCGTTAGCAACTCCAGAAGAATTTGACTGGAATCTGGTGTTTGAAGAGGCTACCTGGTTTCATATTACAGGAATCACGCCCGCGATCAGTGAATCAGGGGCAACACTTGCTCTGAGAGCTGTGCAGGAGGCAAAGAACAGAAGCGTGCCGGTTTCCTGCGATTTGAACTTTCGGAAAAAACTCTGGAACTGGAAAAGTGGAACGAAACCAGTTGAGCTGGCAAAAGAAACCATGCGATCTCTGGTTCCCTATGTGGATGTCGTGATTGCCAATGAAGAAGACGCGGATCTGTCGTTAGGGATTCGATCGCCTGAATCGAATGTAGACGCGGGCGAATTAAATATTCAAGGCTATATTGCGGTGGCCGAACAGATCACACAGCAGTTTCCCAATGTAAAACAGGTGGCGATTACATTACGCGAAAGTATTTCTGCAAGCCACAACAACTGGGGAGCCATGCTGTATACTCAGGATCAGCAGAAGGCTGTATTTGCGCCGTGTGACAGTAACGGCAACTATTCCAGTTACCAGATTCACAATATTGTCGACCGGGTTGGCGCGGGAGATTCTTTTGCCGGCGCGTTGATCTTTGCCTTAAATACATCAGAGCTGGCTGCTCCTGAAACGGCAATACGTTACGCTGTCGCTGCCAGCTGCCTGAAACACAGTATCCAGGGTGATTTTAATTATTCTACCCGTAAAGAGATAGAAGCATTGATGAACGGTGCTGGTTCAGGTCGCGTGCAGCGTTAGACAATTTTTCACTTTCGGATTCGTGCGTGGAAGTGAACTTAGTATATAATATCAGCATAGAGGCAATCGATAATCGGGTTGCGCAGAGGTGATCAGCTTGAGTATCAGACATGTGCTATCACCTCGAGTGAACTTTATGATGAGTGACTGAGATCCGGGAAAGGGTTGAGCAGGCATGCAACGAGGATCAGGACGCCGTACCCGGCTTGAGACCCGTTTAAATGCCCTCAGTACGCCCGTATTTGCTCTCGATGCTTCAAGGACCGTACTGTTTTTCAATCAGGGGTGTGAGCAACTGCTGGAATGGCCTGCAGAGGAAATTCTGGGGCAGACCTGTGACTATGCAATTGATACCGATTCGGAAGAATCTGAATCAGTTTGTAATTTATTATGCCCTCCCGCTGAAGTCTTTCAGGGAACTCGCATGGAGGTACCCCGCTTCCTGCTCTCACGCAGCGGAAAATCGATTCCCTGTCTCATTCGATACAGTCCTCTGGCAGATGAGCAACGAAAGACCAAACTGGTTCTGGGGTTTATTGAACAAATTCAGGGCCCTCAGGCACTTCCTTCCGCTTCTGCTTCACAGCAACTTCATGTAGAACTGGCTGCTTTGAGACTGTCTCTGCGCAATCGGTTTCGTTTTTCGACACTCGTGGCACGTAGTCCCGGCATGCAGCGCGTTTTGAGACAGTTGGAGCTGGCGATTCAGACGACTCAGCCGGTTCATTTCCAGGGGGAAACAGGCACGGGAAAAGAACATCTGGCACGTGCGATTCATTTTGAAAGTGAGCAGAGAAGAAAGATTTTTATTCCACTCAATTGTGAAAAGCTGCCTCCCCGGGAACTGAAGCAGACGGTAAAAAAAATCTTTGAACGGGATTATGATGAATCGATGCCGCTGGAACCGGGAGTTTTATTCCTGAATGAAATTCAAAGTCTGCCTCGAGACATTCAGGAAATTGTTCTCGAAAACCTGCAGGGTAAAGCACCCAAAGTACATGTCAGACTAATGACTGCCAGTCCCCAACCGTTGCAGGATCTGCTGGATCAGGAGGTCCTGCTCTCTGAATTTTTCTATTTCATTACCACGATGGAAATTCAATTGCCGGCGCTACGGAAAAGAAGGGAAGACCTCGAGTTGTTAGCGCAGCATTTTCTGGAGAATGAAAACCGGTATCAGCAGAAACAGGTAAGTGGGTTTGCACCTGGCGTGTTATCCCTGTTTCAGGACTACTACTGGCCTGCCAATCTGGATGAACTGATCCGGGTCATTCAGGCGGCATTTGAAGCAACAAGCGAGCCAGTTATCACGCGTGAATCGCTTCCCCTGCAATTCAAGACCGGTGTCGATGCCCGTTCGCTGGGGCCTTCCGTGCCGGCTCCGTTACGAACGCTTGATGACTCAATTACGCTGGTTGAAAAAGAACAGATCCTGCTCGCTTTGGAACGCTGCAGAAACAACCGGACAGAAGCTGCACGAATGCTGGGGCTAACTCGTGCCAAATTATACCGGCGAATGGAAGCTCTCAATATCAGCGTTGATGAGTTCTAATAACTTTCAGTACATGTGAAAATAGGTGCTTTGCGGTGTCTGGTGACTGGTTTTTAGCTGAAAATTGCTCCAAATCGGCAATTTGAGAATTGGGATTTGCGCAGATGCCAACATGAGTACAATTCTGCATTCTAACTTGAGTTATCTGATCATGTTTCCTGCAGGAGTAGTCGGTTGAAAATTAAGAGTCGAGCTTTACTGGGCGTTCTGAATTCCCTGATCGTTTTTGTGATCCGAATGATTTTCAAGACAACACGCCTGAAGTTTGTGGGCGACAGTCTTGAGCGGTGTCCCTTTGCAGACACGGGTTCGGAACGATATTTGTATAGTGTCTGGCATGATTCGGTGATCCCCCCGCTCTTCTGTAATGTGGAACATAACAGTGTGGCACTGATCAGCCAGCATCGGGATGCAGACACAATCGAGGCGATGCTGAAGGCCGCCCGTATGGGAGCAATTCGTGGTTCCACGACGCGTGGTGGTGCCAGTGCCATGAAAAAATTAATGACATCTGCAGAAGGCAAACATGTAGTGATCACCCCGGATGGACCACGGGGACCGCATCATCAGATGAAACCGGGCATTGTGTTTCTGGCATCCCATTCGGGGCGAAGTATTATCCCCAATGCCTTCGCTGCTTCGAGTTGCTGGAAATTTCAGGGCAGCTGGACCAGTATCTGGATCCCCAAACCCTTTGCGACCGTTTATTATTCTGTCGGAAATCCCATCCATATCCCGGAGGATATTTCACGGGAAGAGATGCGAGAGTACACTGATCTGGTACAGCAAAAAATGGAAGAGCTGGAACAGGAACTGGAGCAGCTCCTTACAGGTCCTGTGCAGGAACAGGCAACAGTGACGCTTCGTAAAGCTGCCTGAAATCAGTAACAAAGTATTTTATACTTTTCCCATTGTTTCGAAGTGACAAAATTGCATTCGCTTACCCTGGCGGTATAACATGACGCATTGCTCGGCATGATCAGATATCCTGCCACTGCGCTCGTTCGTTTTCGGTTTAAGCTCTATGTCACTTAAAGTCACAAATATCCGTCTGCCGGTTGAATATCCTGAACAGGAGCTGGCAGAAAAAATTGCACAGCAACTGGGTATCAAAGCGGACGAGATTCAAAACTACCGAATTCTCCGGAAGAGTCTGGATGCACGCTCGAGACATGATTTACGGTTCGTTTATTCGGCAGAAGTGAATCTCCCGGATGAAGCGGGCGTCTTGAAAAAGCTGCGGGATGATTCCTCAATTCAGGGGTATACCGAGGCACCTTTCCATGATCCTGGTTGTGGTACACAGCCGTTGGAAGAGAGACCTGTCGTTGTCGGCTCGGGTCCCGCGGGTCTTTTGGCAGGATATTATCTGGCCCTCAAAGGGTACCGCCCTCTCATTCTCGAACGTGGTTTTCCCGTCAAAGAACGTGTTCCGGAAATCAGACGTTTTGACAGAGGGGAAGGGTTCCAAAGAGAAAATAACTACCTGTTCGGCGAGGGGGGCGCAGGCTGTTTCAGTGATGGAAAACTGACCTGTCGGCTGAGTGGGCCGGATGTGCAATGGGTGCTCGACCGGTTTGTTGACTGCGGTGCACGTCCCAGTATCGTTTACGAGCATCGTCCTCACCTGGGGAGTAATAAACTTCCCATGATCTGTCGCAACTTTCGTCGCAAGATCGATGCACTGGGGGGGGAATTTCGCTTCGAATGTCGCCTGGAAGGCATGGATGTCGCAGACGGTCAGGTACAGGGAGTCATGACGTCATCGGGTTATATCAAGACGTCACATGTGATCCTGGGCATCGGGCACAGTGCGCGAGATACCTATCAGATGTTATACGAACTGGGCATACCCATGTTTCGTAAAGCGTTTCAACTGGGTCTTAGAATCGAACAGCCTCAGGAACAGGTTAACCAGCATAAATATGGTCGCGAAGAGTATCTTACTCTTTTAGGTGCCGCCGACTACACCATGATCACAAAAGGCAAACGTGATCTCTACACATTTTGCATGTGTGCGGGAGGGATCGTGATGCCCAGCGTTTCGGAACCGGAAATGTTCTGTACGAACGGTATGAGCAATTCACGACATGATACCGGTTACGCTAACAGTGGAATCATGACAACGATCTATCCCGAAGAATTCGGCAGTGAACATCCCCTGGCGGGAGTTGAACTGCAGAGGAAATATGAAGCGGTTGCGTATGCCCTGGGAAATAAAAATTATCTCTGTCCGATCCAGCGTGCGGGAGATTTTCTGAACCAGAGGAAGACTGAGTCGAGTTTTTCTTATACCGGCACTTACCAGCGGGGCGTAGTTGCCACGGAGTTGCATCAGGTTCTGCCACCAGTGGTTCTCACGCAGATTGAAAATGGATTACCAGTGATGGATCAGAAATGGCGCGGTGCATTTCTGGCAAATGCGGTACTGGTTGGTCCGGAAATGCGGGGTAGTTCTCCTGTCCGCATTGATCGAGAACGCGATACCTATCAGGCTCCCGGCTTTCGCGGACTGTATCCCGTCGGAGAAGGTGCAGGTTACGCGGGGGGAATTGTTTCTGCTGCCGTTGATGGACTTCTGAGTGCCAAGAAACTGGTAGAGGAATTTGCCCCGCCAGGATCTGCAGCTGAAAAACTTATTCACCATCAATGATTTGATTGATCGACTTGTCTATGGCGGTGAGATATTGATCCAGCTTTTCGAACAGTTCTTGAGTGAACTGGTCACTCTTTAACAGCTCTGCTGCCTGATTCCGCACGCTGATATCTTCGACGCGTCGTTTTTCAACACCGTCAGGTAACTCGCGAACCAGGCGAATCATCTGTTCGTTCATGGGAATGAAACCGAGTTCCAGATGCTCTACCAGTTCCGAAGTGAGCCGCTCTGAATCCGAGAACATTTCCCGCAATGTCAGTTGGTTGAGCGCACGTTTCACGATTCCTGTCTCCCTTCCAAAGATCAAAGGATATTAATATTAGACAGGTGATCGCCTTGGAGGGTCAAGAGTATTTTCGATTCAGCTTTGATTAAGATTATGACAAGCAGGATCTCTGTTCAAATGGGATCTGAACAAAGATCTGAAGACACGTCTGCAATCAGATTAATTTGCCGACATGCGACCAGATTTCGTCACCAATCTCTTCAATGGAGCGGAGTGTCTTATCTTTCAGACATTCAATTTTCTGCCAATACTGATTTTCTTCAGCCAGTTGCAGATACACTTCACGAACGTTGGCGAGATAAGACTGATCTGCTTCCTGTAGATCGGCAACTTTTTCGGTATAAGATCGTTTCTGTTTTTCAGCGATCAGTTTTTGTGCAAAGTCAGCAGGGAGATCCAGAAGTATTGCGAGATTCAAACGGGGCATTTTATAAATCGCATATTCAATCTGTTCAATCCATTCGATGAACTCGCTCCGTTCTGTTCCAGTCAGTTTTGCTCCCTGGTGAGCTACGTTCGAAGGGATATAGCGATCAAAAATGACGACATCGCTGGACTCGATGGTGTTCAGGATGTGCGATCGAGATTCAAAGCGATCACCGGCATACAGCAATGAAGCGAGAAAAGGATTGACTTCATCTAACTCACCAAACCGCCCGTTCAGGAAGTCTCCAATCGACTTCCCGAACAATGTCTGGTCGTAACGGGGAAAGCCGATCAGGCTGGATTTGATTCCATCAGCCTGGCAACGGGCATGCAGCCTGGCAGCCTGGGTTCCTTTACCAGATCCATCAATCCCCTCAATTGCAATTATGACTGCCACTCAATCACTCTCTAAATATAAAACGGTATTGTCAGTTTGAAATGTTGACAGAAAGCTGTGCTGCTGAATGTCAATGAAAACCATCGTTCAGGGAGAAGTGCGATCTGCTTCGAGATATTCGAGGTGATCTTTTCTGCCTTGTGCATACACGAATTTCCCCAGGTCTGCTTTCGTTCCCTGACAGATGACGGGGGCATACCAGCGATCGGTACCACGAACCCAGCCGGGACGCTCCTCACATTCGCGTTCGATCATTACTTCAAGTTTACGATCAATCAAAGTGTGATAAAACTTCTGAGCCAGTGATCGTTCAAGGTCTGCCAGTTGTGCACAGCGTTCCTGGCGAATTTCAGGGGAGACCTGATTTTCATATGTCGCAGCGGGAGTTCCTTTGCGGGCACTGAAGGGAAAGATGTGAATTTTCATGAAAGCCGCTTCTTCACAAGCCTGCATCGTCTCTGCGAATTCGTCATCGGTTTCGCCTGGGAATCCGACGATCACGTCTGTAGTGAAAGAGGGATGGTTCAGACGTTCCCGCATGCGTTGTAGTTTTTCCAGAAAACGACTGACATGGTAGCGACGTTTCATGCGACGCAGGACGGTATCAGAGCCACTCTGGAGTGAAGGGTGGAACTGGGGACAAAGATGTTCACAGTCAGCTGCTGCAGAGATAAAATCATCATTAATTTCTGCTGTTTCCACGCTGGAGAGTCGCATTCTCCAGTCACCCGGAATCTGATCCAGTTTGCGAAACAGATGCCAGAGACGAAATGGTGGTTTCCCCGATTTTCCTCGTGTTGTATCGACGCCGAAATGACCGACGTGGATTCCGGTGAGCACGATTTCCTTGAAGCCGTTCTCGACCAGCCGTCGCACTTCTGCTTCGATATCTTCTGGAGATCGACTTTGCAGTCCCGGTCTGACGGAAGGGATAATGCAATAGGTACATCGCAGGATACAGCCGTCCTGGACTTTCACATAGGCTCGTTTACGACCTTCAAATTCAGAAATCCCGGTGGGCATATCGACGATGCCATGCCGTTCCAGAATGTCGGGCAGTTCCCTTTTATCGGTTACGACTTCGAATACCCCGGGCAACTTGGAAACGGTTTTTGGATCTCGCGTGGCGTAGCAACCCATCACCAGAATTTTTGTTCCCGGATTTTTTTTCGCCAGATTGCGAATCAGTTTTCGTCCTTTGGAATCACCGGTGGCAGTGACGGTGCATGTATTGACGACACAGAGATCAGCTGTTTCCGTTTCCTCTGCTTCGCGATAGCCGTTTTTCTCAAGCGCTTCTTTGACCAGCTGCGTTTCATACTGATTCACCTTGCAGCCCAGAGTGACCAGCTGGCAGGTTTTATTTTTACCGGGAGTATGAAGTTGAGTGAGTGTCATAATTTTGCAGCTGTAGTTAACAGTTGTTTTGCACAGTGAGTGGCTCAGTATCACCGTGGCGAGCCTGGATACAGTGATTGAGCCGATCAGGAAAATAGCCCGGAAATCTGGACTTACCGGAATTTACCACATTCCATCTGGAAATTCATCAAGTCAGGTCGCATAGTATAATCAGAGTCAAACCAGACTTCGAGCGGCAGAAAGCAATTGTCTGATCCGTTTACAGGAATAAGCGTTTCACCGTATCTCTTTGCCTGAAAGTAATCTTATGTCGTTTCGATTAGTTCATCATAAATCATTTATAAATCAAATGTTAAGTGTTCTGCTGGTGTTTGCTGTCCTGGGGAAGACTCTTCCCGGGGTTGCTGCAGAGCAAGCAGAGACCATCGATTCTAAAGTATATCCCAACGCCGTGGTTGCCGCGGATCATCCGCTGGCGAGTGCAGCAGGAATTGCCATTCTTAAGGCTGGCGGAAATGTCGTTGATGCGGCTGTCGCGACTTCCTTTGCCCTCTCTGTTCTCAGGCCCGCCAGCTGTGGTCTGGGAGGCGGTGGCTTCATGGTGATCTGGGACGCCGAGCAACAGAAATCTACGGTCATCGATTATCGTGAACGCGCACCTGCTGCTGCAACACCAGATATGTATTCAAGGCTTCCAGGATCGGAAGAACAACGGCAACTTGCCAGCCGGCAGGGCCCTCTGGCAGTGGCGGTTCCCTGTAATGTCGCCGGTCTATGCTACGCTGTCAAAGAATACGGGAAGCTGGATCTGAAGACAGTGATGCAGCCCGCAATTCTGATGGCCCGTCGTGGGGTTCCGATAAATGACCACATGCGATCCGTACAGAATTCCATGTTAAACCGTGTGAAAAAAGGTGAACTGAATCAGAAAGAGTTTCAGCCATTGATAGATGAATATTTGAATCATGGCAAACCGTGGGAAGAGAAAGCACGTTTTTTCAGTCCACAGTTAAAGGCGCTGGAACTGATTGCAGAAAATGGTCGTGCCGGCTTTTATGAAGGGCCTGTCGCGGATGCCATTGTGGCGACCTGCGGGAAGCAGGGGGGCGGGATTCTAACTCTAGAGGATTTAAAGGAGACCGAACCCATCATCCGCAAGCCGCTCACTACCACATTCGATGGGTATCAGATTATTACTATGCCACCCCCTTCCAGTGGAGGCATCGCGATCATTGAGTCCTTCAATATGATTGATGCTCTGGAAAAGCAGGTACTGAAACACCCTTTTGCTGACCTGAAATATCATTCACCTCAGGAACTGCATTTTCTAACGGAAGTGATGAAACACGCGTTTGCTGATCGGGCTGAATACCTGGGCGACGCCGACTTCGTACCCGTTCCTCTGGAGCGGTTAACAGACTCGGCTTACGCTTCCCGTCTGGCGGCCCGCATTGACTCGAAGCAGACAAAAAAACTGAAAGACTACGGACGCTATATTCCTCCAAAAGATAGTGGAACGAGCCACTTATCGGTTATGGATGCAGCCGGCAATGCGGTGGCTTGTACAGAGACCATTAACCTGACATTTGGAAGTTATGTTGTGATACCGAAATACGGGATTGTAATGAATAACGAAATGGATGATTTTGCAGCCATCCCTGGTAAACCGAATGCCTTCGGACTGCTTCAGAGTAAAGCAAACGAGATTGAACCGGGGAAAAAACCACTCTCCAGCATGTCGCCTACGATTGCCATCAAAGACGGCAAAGCAGTTTTTTCAGCAGGTGCCTCAGGAGGCCCGCGCATCATTTCCAGCACACTACAGGTGCTGTTGAATATGATTGTCTTTGGTATGCAGCCGGAACAGGCAGTTGAATCTCCCCGTATTCACCACCAGTGGGTACCGGAAGATCTGCTGCTGGAAGCCGAGCTGTATAAACAGGTAGGGAACGAACTGAAGCAGTTCGGACATTCGATCAAGAAAAGTTCCAGCCTGGCAGCAACGCAGGCGGTTTCACGTCAGCCAGACGGATTACGGGGACACAGCGATTCACGCAAACATGGCGCTGCAGCCGGATATTGAGGACGGGCTGAGCTTCTACAGGCTCAAATTAATTCTGAGCCGTAGCCAGTTTCTTTTCGATCTCTTTCTGAGTTTTTTCCAGCTGTCGTTTGACGACTTGCGATTCTTCTACTTCGATTCGTTTTTTCAAGGCATCAATTGATTCCTGGGTTCCGATCGCCTGTAAAATATTGCAGGCTTCGATTCTCATATCTTTGTCAGGATCATCCAGTAATCGCAGTACCGGTTTTTCCGCGATTGTTCCCATGATTTTAAGAGCCGTGCGTGCATCTTTCATATCTGCGCGGTTGGGGAGACGACCGACAATGATTTCTGCCATTATTTCAGAGTGAATCGTCGGCATCAGTTGGATGATATCTTCGCGAACCAGGGCAGAATTTTCTTCTTCCAGTAACTTTGCAAAGGCAAGTGTGGCTTCGTCGGTATACCAGACCGACATGGCGTTGATATGTTCTTTCATACGAAAGCCATCTTTGGCCTGGGGAAGCGTCTCTGCCAGTACCGTAGAGACTCTGGCAAGATTTTCGGTATCCGGTTTCATTGTAACCAGTTTTTTACAGGCCGTGTCATGTGCAAAAGAGCTGGTGCCAGAGATCACCCGTAGTGCCCAGTCGATCGTATCTTCGTCTGGTCGTGGTTTTAAGTCCCGATCATTTCGATTCGGATCAGTAGAAGCCTTAGGTTTCATTTCCGGTTTGGAAGTTGTGGAATCAGCCATACTTTTCAGAGAGTTGGAGTTTGCAGAAACTTTAACCGAAGGGTCAGACTGCAGAGGATTCGATTTATTTTTTAGTGCAAGTGCATTCAACTCTTCAGGCTGGACTTCGATGGTGATGATCCGGTTCTGAACGTCAATCTCTTTCATTTTTCCGCAATTAAGTTTCTGGGCAAATGCAAACAGATCTTTCGGAACCTGATGCAATACCAGAACCAGTTGCTGATCCTTGCTGAAATAATCGATTTTTGCGTTTTCAGTCTGCTCGGAAGTGGGCTGGTCTTTCTGCTCAGTCGAATTCAGATAAGCAGACTGCATATTTTTCTGTAGCTGCTGTACTGCGTCCGGCTCGATTTCATTCAATCCACGAATAAGAATGGCAACACCAGGCTGTTCTGTATTCAATGTCTGTTTGCGGACCTCACTCAGCAGATCTGTTTCGGGATTCTCATTGGCTGGTGTCCCTGTTGCTGGCTGCATTGTGGGAGCACTGGGATCTTTTTCTTTTACGGTTTCAGCAGGAGTCGCTGCAGGCCGAGATTGAGATACCCGGGGACTTGCAGGTGCCAGTCGAGGCGCAGGGGCAGCATTATTATTTGCAGGTGCGAAGGGGTTGGAATTAGTGCGCTGCTGACTTGTATCAGACCCGCCACAACCAGGCGCGAGTAATAGAGAAGAAATCAGGAGGAAAGACAGAATTGGTTTTAGAATGTTGGCCAGCATAGGAATACGATTCTGTTGGAAGGATAAAGGCAAACAGGCACAGCATCTGTTTGATATAGATTTTACGATATCTCAGGTGAACAGGATCAAATAAAATATGATATCTGGTCAAATAGACATGAAAAATCTGGCAGGGTTCGTGTGGCATGCATATGTATATATGCTATCTGCGCGTTCCTGCCTCTGCAAGATCAGTCATCTTATCTATTTTAAAGATCTTCGTTTTATGCTGTCGAAGCCGTTTTACGGCCAATATTGAGCCATTTTTGCCCTGAGGAAAGCGACACTTTCCTCTAAATCTTCCATTCCGTTGACTCCATCTTCGATGCTGACCCAGCTGTCAAAACCAACTTCTTTCAGCTGTAAGAAGATGGTGTCGTAATCGTTGAGACCTTTGCCAATGACCCCATGGCTGAGTCGACTGGCGTAACCCAGGCTGTTCTCTTCCTTGCGCAGGTCTTCAATCGTACCTTCAATCAGGTAGCGGTCACTGGCGTGCATGGTAACCACGCGGTGTTTGATTCGTTCCAGCAGTTCCAGTGGATCTTCTCCTGCCAGGATTGTATTGCTCGGATCATAATTGACTCCGAAGTTGGGTGAATCAATTCGAGAGACAAGGTCGCAGAATACATCTGCCATCTGTGCGAATTCCGGATAGTCCCAGTAGTTATCTTTATAGTGGTTTTCGATAATCAGTGTCAGTCCCAGTTTTTCTGCCTGTGGAAGACAAGCTTCGATCGATGAAACGGCGTATTGAATTCCTTCTTCCCGGGAAACTTCAGGTCTGCGTTGACCTGAAAGCACTCGACAATATTTCCCTCCAAGGGCCGCCGTCATTTCCATCCAGAACTTTTCGTGTTCGATCTGCTCATTCCGAAACGCCTCATCAGGGTGAGTGAAATCGGGTGAACAACACATCATGGGGATTTCCAGTCCCTGATCGCTGGCCATCTTTTTAGCTTCCGGCCAGAAATTTTTGTCTTTCATTTCCAGAAAGCCAGCGTAGAACTCCAGCCCGTCAATATCCAGAGTGGCTGCCAGATCAATCCACTGGCGAAGAGTCATCTCGCCTGAAAGACAAAGTTCATCCATAAAAGCTTTGGGAAATGCGGCGAGTTTTGGCATCTAAGGTTCCATCAGGTTCTAATGTTTTCAGGTTGTTGTTTTTTAATTAAGAACGATTTTCGATAGCAGCAGAGATTAACTTTATGGCGTCAGGACGGCTTTTACGATTTCACCTGAGTGCATCGTTTCAAAAGCCGTATGCCATTCGCTGAGAGACCAGGTTCCACCGATAATAGGTTCGAGATTCAACTGACCTGTCGTCAGCAGGCGAATAACTCGCTCCCAGATCGGCCAGTTATGGCTGAAGCTGCCTTGCAGTCGAATGTTCTTCTGTACGAGTGGATCGAGTGAGAAGCCCAATGGTTGTGGTCCCCAACCTACTTTGCTGATCCAGCCTCCTGGGCGGACAATTTCCAGTGATTTTTTCAATGTGACTGATACGCCCGCAGCATCGACGACGCCATTAACGCCCAGTCCATCTACTTCATAAGACCAGTCGTCAAGTCCTTCGATGACTGGTTGGCATCCATAGTATTGTTCGGCAATTTCCAGACGGCCCTTGTCTCGCTCCAGTCCCACTACAGCAACTTCAGCTCCCTGCAGTCGCGCCATGGCTGCACAAAGTAAACCAATCGGCCCTGGTCCGAAGACGACGATGCGATCACCGGGTTGAATGTCACCATTCATGACCACGGCATTGAAGGCGACGCAACAGGGTTCAGTAAGCGCTGCTTTTTCAAGTGGTAAACTGTCCGGAACACGATGCAGGCAACGTGCGGGGACACGCACAAAACTCGTCATGGCACCGTTTACACCATAACCAAACCCTTTACGGGTTGGATCCAGATTGTAGCGGCCTTCGCGTGACATCGGGTTGTCAGGATCTATGATAGCCGCCGTCTCACTGACAACGCGATCACCCTCTGACCAGTTTTGAACGAGGTTTCCTGTTCTAAAGATTCTTCCTGCAAACTCATGTCCGAGTACTACGGGATAGTTTACAGGCCAGCTGTGATCTGCCGTCCATTGATGCAGGTCACTGCCGCAGACGCCAACCGCTGCTACTTCCAGGAGCACTTCATCCGGTCCGATGTCGGGTACAGGGATCTCCTGTAGTTCGACGGAGTTCGCCTCAGGGGCGTAGTTGACAACCGCAGTTTGTGTTAATTCAGCCTGGCTCATTTTTGACCTCCGATAGCGACATCACCGTATGCATGTACTTTTTCACAAATCAATCTTAACGAGTCTTCCAGGTTTCCACTCGCGGTTTTGAATGAGTCCGCGTCAATGGTCAATGGGGCTCCCAACACGACAAGTGGGGCACCATACTCGGGGGTCTGGATGGCCTGTTCCAGGGATAGTCCTCCTACTGCCTGGACAGGAACATTGACGGCTGCGACAACTTCTTTCAATTGGTCCAGGGGGCTTGGCATCCGTTCGCCACGAGCAGCAATCCCACGGCGTTCATCATAGCCTACATGGTGAATCACATAATCACAGCCCAGGTCTTCCAGTCTTCTTGCAGCGGGCACCATGTCATCGGCCAGGTTATCACCCATAACTTTGACACCGTGGTCTTTACCAGCCTGAACGACGCAGTGGATGGTTTCTTCATGTGCCCGCGACATGACGACTACATGAGTCGCTCCTGCTTTCGACATCATTTCTGCCTCCAGATAGCCTCCATCCATGGTTTTGAGGTCAGCGACGATCGGAGTTTCCGGAAAGTTCTTACGCAGCTCTCTCACACAATTCAGGCCTTCAGCCAGGATCAGCGGAGTACCTGCTTCCAGCCAGTCAACGCCGGCTCTCATCGCCATCGCAGCAGTCTCTAAAGCCTCTTCAATATTGGTCAGATCTAATGAGATTTGTACGATTGGTTTCATGAAATTAATATCACTTTCTTCCACTTTAGATATCGTTGGACAGTATTATGTTCACACTTCAGATGCTGTCCGAATGAAGCAGTGTTCCAGACAGAAAAGTTCAAATAAAGTACCATCCTATCGGAAGAATTTGATTAATGCGAACGCAGGAAGCGACTCTGGAAAGATATTCAAAAAGTGTACAAAAGGGTATGTTTCAGGGGTGGCTTGAGAGAGTCAGACTTCGTAAGCGTTAAAGTTTAACAGTCAACTGCTGGGTTGTGTGGATTTTGCTGGTTTTGAGGTAAATTCTGGTCGTTCGGCATCCGATTCGATTAAAGGCGTGTTATGTCACGCATGCGGGATGATTGAATGAGTCTGGATGATTGTAGGACAGTCAGAAATGCCTTCTGAATTATTAGATGATTATCAGGTACAGAACCATCTGCACGAGCACCATTCGACGTTTGGAGCTCGGGCGATTTTGATTTTATTCTTAGCTCTTGCGGGTGGAATTATTTGTGCCCAATGGGTACGTGGCGTTCGAGTAGAAACCTATGTAGGTTCCTTGCAAGCCCCTAAAACCATCATCACAGCAAAAAGCGATGCCATCATTCAGGAAGTGCATGTCCAGGAAGGTCAAACGGTTTCCAGTGGAGAAACAATTTTGACTCTGTTTGATAGAAGCCTTGAGAAGAGCTGGAAGTCGAAACAGCAGGAACTGGTAATGCTGGAATCTGAGTTGGAACAGTCTAAAGCGAAAAGCGAAGTCGAACTGGCTTTACGAAATAAAGAAATCGAGTCTGAAGTCTTCAATGCCAAGTTGAAGTCCTCACAGTATCTGAAGGAGAAATATATCCATCAGATAACCAATCTGGCCTGGCAGGATTTCCTGCAGGATTACGATTCAATTTCGAGTAACGGATCCAATGAGGACGTTTTTCGCTCGCTGGTTTATGAAAGCCGGTTACCTGATGAAAATAGAATCACAGCCATGTTGCGTCAGGAATCTGCCCGAAATTCAGCAGAAGTATTTGCCGCACGTGTTAAGCTCTGTGAAGATCAGATGGAAGAGTTAAAAGCAATCCAGCGGAAGCTTCCAGCTCAAATTCGAGTTGCCATGGGGGTGGAAGTCATAAAAAACCGCCTGGATCGTGTGAAACAGGAATTGAAGCAACTGGAATCCCAGCGAGATGCTTTACAGTTGAAAGCGGGTAGGTATGGAACTGTTGGAATCTTTGCCAGTGAAAAAGGTGATTCCGTCAAGAAAGGGGCTCCGATTGTGGAACTCTTTGACAAAGAACATCCCTATCTGGTTGTGGAAGTACCTTCCCGGAAGATCAGCCTGTTTGACGAAGGGAAAGATGTCAAAATCATGTTTTCCGGAAATTTGAAAGGGAAAGGCACCATCCAGAGGATTTCAGAGCAGGCGATTCAAAAGCCTGGTTCGTCTGAAAGTATCATTCTGGTTTATGTTGAACCCGCTGGTCCACTCTGGCCCATTTTCCCGATGGGGACCACCGTCGATGTCACGTTAGAGAAATAATCCGACATTGGCAAAAATCCGGCCCCGGCCTTCAGATTGAGTGAAATTCTAACTCTAATCAGGCCCTGCTCTTCCGTCATTTATCGTATTACAGGTCTATTTTCGACTTGAATTTACACCATATAAGTTACAATATTTGTCAATTCTGGTGATTAATATCAGGAGTGGTATTTTCGCCAGAGACCTGAAAACAGCTCTCTCACCCGCTTGAAGATCCTTGCCAGGGATCATCCAGAGAGAGTTCAGGGTTGTTCTTTAACAAATTGGGTCGCGCGGCTGCAGGAAGCTGGTTCGCCGAGTTTCATTCTCAAAACTTTAAGCGTGAGGAGAAGACCGTTGGGTATTTCAGCTACAATTCCTTTTTCAGCAGAAGAAGCAGACAGACTTTCAGTCGATGCTATAGAGGAGATGAGGCTGCGCACCTGGGCAAGAAAGAACTACATCGAAGTATCGCAGCGCGACGATCTCTGGCACCCGGTCATTCTGGATGAGATGTTACGCATCGATCAGGAGTAATCCCAGTTGCTCGGGACTCCAGCAAAACTCATTCATGGGAGCAATAGCGTCTCCAGCTCTGTCATATCTGATACAGATAGACTTGGAGACGCTACAAAAGTCAGGATTTAGAAATTCTGACTTTAATACTCTGCCATAATCGGCAGGACCTCTGTCTGACGTTCCCCTGCTGTCACATGCACCTGATGTTGTTCGTCGATGAAGACATTAATTTCGCTGCGCACACCAAACTCCGGGAGATAGATTCCTGGTTCAATCGAAAAACACGTCTGGGGTAAAACCAGTCGTTCTTCATGAGTTTCGAGGTTATCCATGTTGGCCCCGTTTCCATGTGTTTCCTGCCCGATGCTGTGTCCGGTTCGATGCACAAAGTATTCGCCATAGCCTGCTTCTTCAATAACATTGCGACAAGCCTGATCTACTTCCCAGCCTTGCAGGGGGTTCCCTGCTTGAAATGACTGTTCTACCAGAGCGATTCCCGCATCGCGCGCTGCTGCTACAATCTGAAAAATATTCGTATGTTGTTCCGGGACTTCTTTTCCCGTGAATCCGACACGAGTCATATCACTATAAACGCCACGCGGCACATCCAGTTTGGCCCATAAATCGATCAGAACAAATTCATCTGCTTTGATTAATGTATCCTTACCGGTTCCGGTTTCGTAGTGGGGATCTCCACTATGTGCTTCGCGCGCGACAATAGGAGGGTGATAGGTTGTCAATCCGGTCTCTTGAAAATGCTGCATGATCACATCACACACCGCCTGTTCCTCTACACCCCCCTGCTCTCGAATCTGAGTTGCAATAAATGTCCAGGCAACTTCGAATGCTTTATCAGTGTGCACTCCCGCCCGTTGATGAAGTTCCCATTGCTCCTGATCCCAGACCGCTTCAAACAGTTGTACCAGATCCCCTGAGGGGACAACTGACTCAACTGATTCTCTGACCAGCTCAACCGTACCTGCGTCGACACGGGAAATATATGGATTCGCATTTCGCGGCGAGTATTCCATTGCGACCCGACTGGTTGCTTGCAGTATTGTCCTGATCCCCGCTTCTAACTCCTGCCATTTCAGGTAGATGATTTTCTGGCCTGGTAAATGATCGAGGGCCTCGGATTCGATTCGATGAACCAGTTTAACTGGCTCACCTGAACGGGGAATAAAATAAAAAAAGCGGCGCGATCCCATTGCTTCATCAGGAATATCGAGAATTCTGCGGGCCAGAATATTACTTCCTCGAAAATCGTATAACAGCCAGCCATCCAGAGAAAACTGTTCCAGAGCGGCTTGTACCTTAGAAAGTTCGAACATGGATGTACTGCCTGCTTTTTTGAGGTTTAGATGAACTGATCAATAGAAAAGTTTGTTAATCAAATCAATGTAAGACCTTATAAGGTTTATTTCAAGATGGGAGAGACGGGACATTCTTTATAATCAGGCGGACTTCTCGGAAAAACAGCTTGATTCGAGACGCTTTCTGTTGCCAATCGTAGTTGTGGTCAGGACAATATCGCCAGCAGACCCGAGTCTGTAATTCAACTCCAATCATCGAACCTGTCTTGAATCTGAGGAGAGAAGACGATTTCCACTGTATCGACTGAGCTTGCTTACCAGAAATGCATTTCACCTGCCTGTGAGGCGACTTATTCCCTGGACGAAGTCTTAACCAGCTGTCCCAAATGTGGCGAACTGCTGGATGTGACTTATCACTGGGATCAGGTTCCGGTGCCTCAGTCGCTGCGCGAGTTTGAGAAACGCTGGAGTACACGAAACAATCCCATTGATTTCAGTGGCGTCTGGAGGTTTCGGGAATTACTGCCTTTCGCACAGGACGATCAGATCATCACAATTGGTGAAGGTCAGACCATGTTGAAAGCTTCGGCTCCCGTTGCACGATACGCGGGATTGAACGAAGATGGATTATACCTGCAATATGAAGGTCTGAATCCTTCAGGCAGTTTCAAAGATAACGGGATGACTGCTGCCTCAACACACGCAGTCATGGTCGGAGCAAAAGTAGCCGCATGTGCTTCAACGGGAAATACCAGTGCTTCACTGGCGATCTATTCCAGCGTTGCTCAGAAATTCAAAGTCGTCGTATTTGTCGGCAGTGGTAAAATTGCGTTTGGAAAATTATCACAGGCGCTCGACTATGGTGCTAAGACCGTACAGATTCAGGGGGACTTTGATGATGCACTGGCCCGGGTCCGTGAGGTTTGTGCTCAGGAAGGGATTTATCTCTGTAACAGTGTGAATCCATTTCGACTCGAAGGCCAGAAGTCGATCATGTTTCGTGTGCTCGAAAGTCTGAACTGGGAAGTACCAGACTGGATCGTGGTGCCTGGCGGAAATCTCGGTAACTCGAGTGCTTTCGGGAAAGCATTCATGGAATTGAAACAACTGGGGTTAATTGACCGTATTCCAAGGCTGGCGATCATCAACGCTCACGGAGCCAATACTCTTTACCAGCTCTATGAACAACACGGCATCCGCTGGAATGCTGGTAATTACGATCGGGATCAATCAACAGATTACTTCACACAAATGGATAACGAAAACCGCCGTGCTTCAACATTAGCCAGTGCGATCGAAATTAACCGGCCTGTGAATTTCTCTAAGGCTTTGCGTGCCCTGGATGTCTGTGATGGCGTTGTTCGGGAGGTGGATGATCAGCAGATTCTTGATGCGAAAGCTCAGGTAGGTGCAGGTGGTTTCGGATGTGAACCGGCCAGTGCCGCCAGTGTCGCTGGAGCGAAACTGCTGAAAAGTGAAGGAGTGATTTCTGCAAGTGATCGTGTTGTCTGTGTTTTAACAGGGCATCAATTGAAAGATCCAAATGCCACTGTCAGCTATCATTCAGCAACTGATGAACATATGGATGAAAAACTGACGAGTCATGGGGTGAATACAGCTCCTTTTTCTAACGGACCTATTGTCGTTGAGAATGATTTAGATAAAATAATAGAAGTCATTCGATCTTTTTGAGGTGATTCTCAGAAAGCGAAAATTCTGATCAGGGATTCTTTTTCCTGGCACAGTGGACTGTGTATCGGGTTGAGATAAATTTTATTGGAACTTCACTCTCAGTGAAAAAGAGTTTAAGGGGCAAGGGATGAGTTCACCCTTTGAGGAACTGGAATATCTGGCTGATTTTCTCCCAGAGGAGGGAGAGTCTGTGATTGTTTCACGCAATCATGGAGAACTGATTTGCGAGAATTTTCAGAAGGAGCGTCCTCTTGATGAAATGGCGAGTCCTGAATTTTATGGCCATCTCGTGCACGCAAATGAGCGGCTGAATGCGCTTGTTGCCCGTCCTGTGTGGATCTCTATACTTGTATGGTTCTGGACTTGTGTTGGGATCCATGAATACTACCAGCAGGGTTGGGGGATTTGGTATATCGATCTGGGGCTGGGGCTGGTAGCGCTGGCTGCCAGTTATGCTGCGATTCGGTTACGCCAGGATCGCTATTTTAAAAATGAAGTCCGACCGACTCTGAATCGGCAGATGTATGGCAGTAATCTAAGCAAGTACGCATTGGTGGGAGTCATCAGACAACGACCTGAGTTACGAACCCTGCTGGATACACTCTCACGTTCGCTGCATTAAACCAGCTGCCTGGCTTATTCAGGGTATTCCACCCGTCCAGTCACATAAATGTCAGAACCCAATTGCTGGATTTGATAATCCCGCAGGTTATATTCTTCCGGAATAATTTCCAGCCCTTTACCTGCGATCGGCGTCAACGCTTCTGCTCCACCAATAAGCTTAGGTGCGATGAATACGTGGACTTCATCAATGAGTCTCTGATCAAAGCAGGAACCCAGTAAACCGCCTCCCCCCTCCACTAAGATATTTGTCATGCCCCGTTGTGCCAGTTCCTGCATGCAAAGTCGCAGGTCTGGTTGACTTGCAGTCGCGCAGGTGGATTCGGGAATCATCAGAACCTCTACCCCTGCCTGCTTGAGCTGGAGGATTTTCTCTTGTGAAGCGGAAGGATGTGCGATCACAATCACAGGCGCTTCATTCACTGTCTGAACCAGTTGAGATTCAATCGAAAGACTGGCCTTTGAATCAATGACAATGCGGGCCGGAATTCGTTTCCCAGACGGGCGAGCTGTCAGAAGAGGGTCATCGGCGGCAGCTGTCCTTTGGCCGACCATAATTCCATCCATAAAGCCTCGCAATTCATGAACCCGTTTCCGAGAGCGCTGATTGGAGATCCACTGTGAATGGCCAGTGCGTGTAGCAATTTTCCCATCGAGTGTCATCGCCCACTTGGCATGGATCCAGGGTAAATTCTGTGTCACCCGTTTAACGAATGGACGGACCAGAGCCTGAGCCTCTGATTCCAGCAGACCAACTTCGACTTCGATTCCAGCCTGTTTCAGTTCTTCAATGCCACCGCCATCGACGTGCGGGGCTGGATCGCGCATTGCGATTACAACTTTCTTGATTCCCGCCCGGATCAAGGCTTGAGAACAGGGGCCGGTCTTGCCTTGATGACAACAGGGTTCGAGTGTGACATAAATGGTTTTACTCTGAGCCTGACCACCGGCCATGTTGAGAGCATGGATTTCTGCATGGGGGCCTCCATATTGCTGATGGTAACCTTCACCGATCAGCTTGAGGTTGTCATCCACGATGACCGATCCGACAGCAGGGTTTGGCTCGACAGAACCGATTCCCTGTCGGGCCAACTCCAGGGCGCGTTGCATGACTTCTTCTGGACTGGAAAACACTCTGTTAGGATCCACAGTCTGCTACACTTTCCTGCAGGGGCTGATTTACGATGAATTGAATCAGATTTGGTTCGATTTGCTCAGGATTGCCCCGGGATCCAGAGTTTCTGTCCAGAATCGGAGTCGGGAGCGGCGTCACCGGGTGACCAGATTCCCTCTCCAGAAACATTTCCACTGAGATCACCTGTATCCAGCAGCGAAGCGCCAGACATCCAGGGAAGATCCAAATCAAATGCCTGGGCAAAGGCCATAAGGTATTCTTTGATTTGAGGTGTCTTTTTGCCATATTTATCCCAGATTTCTTTCATGAAATCAGAAAGCTCGGGATCGGAAGTGTCTTCCAGGCGGAAGGATAGTTCACGCATTTTCCACTGCATTTCGTTTTCAAATGCTTTATTGGGTTGTGCCTGCGAATTTTCCTGTCCTTTTTTGATCCAGGTCAACATTTCCTCTCGTTGATTTTTTTTATGGCAGATCTCTGTCAGCGTCGTATAGACTCGGTCCAGATCCACTTCTTTTTTGCATTCCTCCCGATCGAGTACTTCGATCAAAACATCATACAGAAATCGGGGATGCCGAATGAGGAGTGCGCGATTGAAGATATACATCAATTGTGAATCACTGAGCACTTTTGCCGGAATCCGGTTTTGCGTCATTGAGGAACAGGTATTGAAATGTGATGATTCATTTACTTCAAGCTGAGGTAGCTCAGTCAGACCCAGTTCTGGATCGAGTTCTGAAAAGTCCAGGAAATGCCCCAATGAGAGGGTTTGTGCATCGAGTACATACGCAGCTGCAGTCAATGCCGTTTTCAGGTCTGCATCGGCAGCAGCTTCTTTAGGGGTTTTCCCGTTCAGACTGTCCAGTTTTGTGTTTGGCCAGGTTTCCGAGAGTAGTTTTTTCCACTGTAGAGCTTCCAGTTCCCGCCGTTTGAGAATCGGCATTTTTTGTGGGAAGCTCCAGCGGAAAAAGAGTGGCCATTGTTCTGTTGGGATAGGAGACAGTGGATTCCCGGTCTCTTCCGTGTCACGTTCTACAACTTTTAAACCACAGTCTGTTTTGCCTTGATCGCCCAGTGCTTCGTCAAAAATCTTCTCTGCGAGCGTCTGTTGATCACCTTCGTACGCATACAGATGAATCAGCGCTGGTTGTCCGATTTGTCGATCTGCATCGAAGACATCAATATCGCCAATGACGGTCGGTACATTTTCGAGTGTAATGTTTTCACCCTTCGATTCTGTATCGACGGGAGTATTGGTGATTTGAAAGTAAGCAATGGGGTTGTTTTCGTCAGGGTTCTGCTCCTGCGGAGGAGGTACGTTACCGCGTAATATCTGTGGGTGTTGTTCCAGCAGCGTCAGAAAGCGGGAAATGGATTCCACTTCAAATATTTTTTCAATGGAATTAACGACATCCGCTGTATTATTGAGGTCGAGTAGTTGAGCCAGAGTTTCCAGTTCGACCGCATCGGCAAAATCTGTTTCGAGGCTGGCTGCGTGATGAAATAATTCAGCAGCTTTGACTTCATCAGTAGCCCACGCGTAACAGAAGGCTGCATTTTTCCAGAGCGTGACCAGTCCGGTGGCTTCCGCCAGTTGTTTAAAAAGACCTGCTGCAGATCGATAACAGCCAAGGTTTGCCAGGCGTTGGGCTTTTGCAAAGGTCTCTTGCTGTTCTGAGTCTTCCAGAGCACATCGCTCCAGGATATGAACGCCGCGAAACTGATAGGGGATTTGATCATCGCCATCAAATTCCAGCAGATTCATGAACAGGTTCTGTTGGTATTCCTGGGAAGCAACCCGCATTGCCAGAGCAAAATGTTCGCGGGCAGCCAGATAGTATCCGCGCATCTGGAGCGCGATGGCAATGCTGATGGCCAGTGGAGTTGCCAGACTGACATCTACGGCAGCACATTTCTGAAATGCTGTATAAATCGTTTTTTGTGAATGCTTATAACCATGAGCCAGGAATGAAGAAGTCGCCAGTAGAGAATGGGCAGCCGGGTGATTAGGGTCATGTTCAAGGCATTGAACTAATGGAGCAATTGCGTCTTCAAATCGCCGTTCTGCCATCAGAATCTGAGCTTCGGTGATGAAGCTTAAAGGTTGATCGGGATAGTTCTTCTTGAGTCGATCCAGAAGCTGTAATGCAGTCGCTGTCTGATGAGTTTCATGAAGATGCGAAATCTTACTGATTTCATCTCCGACAGAATGACAGCAGAATTTATATTTTTTACCACTGTTACAGGGACAGGGGTCGTAGGAGTCTATACTCATAACCTCGGCCTTCTTTGTTTCCTGAAGGTTGAACTATGGGAAAGGTGTCGTGATCGGAAAACGGTCTGATCATACAGGATCGAAGTAGAGTTTCATTGGCATCATTTTTAAATCCAATGCAGCATCATATCACAATGGAAACGCATATTGCACGCGTTCAATGCTTTCTTCTGTGAGAATTCACTGACTCCCAGCAGCAGTGGAACGATGTAGGCATACATTCCACTGCGATTCTAAAATCTGGAAGTAACAGCGCTACTCAGATCAACTGTCTAAGGCCTGTTTCAGGTCTGCGACAAGGTCTTCCGGGCTTTCGATACCAACTGAAACCCGCACCGTTTTTTCTGTAATGCCGGCAGCACGGCGTGCTTCCAGTGTCATGGATGCGTGGCTCATGCTCTCGGGGTATTCAATTAATGATTCCACACCACCCAGTGATTCTGCCAGCAGGAACAGCTTGGAATTGAGCATGACTTTTTCAGCGACAGGTCGGCCGTCACGCACATCGAAACTCAGCATTCCGCCGAACCCGTCCTGTTGACGTTTTGCCAGTTCATGATGCGGATGAGATTCCAGGCCCGGATAATAGACACGTTCTACTTTCGGATGTGACTCCAGCATCCGGGCTAATGCCATAGCACCACGTTGATGTGCTTCCATACGTGGAGCCAGAGTTTTAATACCTCGCAAAACAAGCCAGGCATCAAAGGGAGCGCATCCCAGACCCAGGGCATTCGAAACATAAGCGACGCGCTCAGCCAGTTCTTCAGTTCGAGAGACAACACAGCCTCCGACAACATCGGAATGACCGTTTAAATATTTGGTTGTCGAATGCAAAACAATATCGACACCGAATTCGATCGGTCGCTGCAGATAAGGGGAACAGAAAGTGTTGTCAGCAATCGTCAGGATGTCAGTACCTGCTTCAGATACCACTTCAGTGACAGCTTTGATATCAACCAAATTTAACAGTGGGTTGCTGGGAGTCTCAATCCAGATCGCTTTGGTATCCGGGGTGATGGCTGACCGAACATTTTCTGCATCACTCATTTTCACAAAAGAAAATGTAATACCCCATTTCGTGAAGACATCTGCAAACAGTCGATAGGTGCCGCCATAGATATCGTCGCCAGCAATAATATGGTCGCCAGGTTTAAACAGATGCATTACCAGAGTAATGGCAGCCATACCGGTCGCTGTAGCCCGACAGGAGACGCCCCCTTCCAAAGCGGCAATGTTTTCTTCCATGGCGCTGCGGGTCGGGTTACCACTTCGGGTGTAATCAAAACCCTTATGGCTCTCCAGGCTATCCCAATAGAAAGTTGATGAGGTATAGATTGGCGTTGTACAGCTGTTAAAGGTGCTGTCCTTATCAACTCCGGTATGTACGCACTTGGTTTCAAAACGCATGGCTAACGGTCCAAATCTGTGTAAATATCTGAAAGAATCCCTGTAACTTCAGCTGGCTGATGTGCTGTTCCGAAAGACACCAATCCAGCCTGGGGGTTCCATGTAATTTCTGTTTTTAAGAAGGATACAGCCGCTGACCGCTGGTGGCTACCGTTCCGGCAGCAGAACTGGACGCAAAGAAATTTGTACAGCAAGGCTATGCTGGAATTCTGCCCGGAACGGACTCTCTTTCAACGACTTGAAGCACCCGGAAAACGATCAGCGTGCATCGTCAAACAGTGGGGTGGACAGATAACGTTCGCCGGAGTCAGGCAAAATGACAACGATGGTTTTCCCTTCCGCTTCCGGACGCTTAGCGATTTCTAAGGCAGCGTGCATCGCGGCACCACAGCTGATTCCGCAAGTGATTCCTTCGCGCCGGGCGATTTTGCCAGCCATTTCGAACGCTTCATCATCGGTGACTTGAATGACCTCATCAATCAGCGAAGTATCACAGTTACCGGGAATAAATCCGGCTCCGATTCCCTGAATTTTGTGTTTACCCGGTTCACCACCTGAGAGGACAGGGCTGCTGGTAGGTTCGACTGCAACAGATTTCACCTGTAATCCCTGATCCTGTTTCAGGAATCGGGAGACACCTGTAATCGTTCCGCCTGTGCCGACTCCCGCGACGAAGTAATCAATTTTACCTTCGGTGTCTTTCAGAATTTCGGGGCCCGTCGTTTTGAAATGAATTGCCGGATTAGCTGGATTTTCAAATTGCTGGGGCATGAAAAACTCAGGGCTGGCTGCCAGTTCTTCCGCTTTCTGGATCGCTCCTTTCATTCCATCTGCACCAGGAGTGAGCACCAGATTCGCACCAAAGCCTTTCAGCATCAGACGACGTTCGACAGACATGGAGTCTGGCATGGTAAGTGTTAATTGGTATCCCCTTGCTGCACAAACAAATGAGAGTGCAATCCCTGTGTTTCCACTGGTTGGTTCCACGACCTGCATGCCTGGTTTCAGCTCTCCGCTTTTTTCTGCTTCCCAGATCATGTTAGCGCCGATACGGCACTTCACACTGTAGGCAGGATTTCGCCCTTCAATTTTTGCCAGTACCGTCGCCTTAAGTCCTTCAGTCAGGTGATTGATTTTCACCAGCGGTGTGCGGCCGATTGTTTCAGAATTATCATTGAAAATGGACATGTCTATTTCTTTCGATCAGAGGAACTTACAGACGGTTTACAAAAACGGATCTGAGTCCGTAGTAGATTACTTGTCACGTAAACTGTGACGAGACTGATAGTTGACAGTCCTCGCCAGATCGCCTGTATTATGTAAAATCACCGAAATTGAGGCAATCCCTTTTCAATAGACTCAGAAATGTAAGCCCAACTCAGAAAAAATAGCCAGTGTCGGCTTATTTTGGCTCCACTGAGACCAAAAAAGAACCCAAAACGACATCGTGTTCAAGACATCTATGGATCGACAGTTCTGAAAGTCGACAGGAACGGATCTGAGGGACCGAGTTTCAATTTCGCTGTCGTGCTTTTTGAGCCAGATGGTACCTCAACGATTCCATCTGCACTCACTTTCAAAGGACCGGTGTGGGAGTGTGTGTCTTCCTTTGATGCTGTGACATACTCTGAAAACTGTCCGGTCTCAAAGAGGGTATTCTGCCAACTGATCTGTCCCGGCGTATAATAGTTATAATCGAAATAAGAAGTCTGTGATGACGACTTCAGGATCGTTTTGCAATCAACAATTGCTGTCTGGGTCACATGACAGAAACTGTTACTGTCAACTGTCAGGCCAGTCTGTGAATCGGAAATCACAGAACGTTCTATAATAGCGGTCGCGCCATTGCGAATGCTAAGACCTGTCTGATTTCCATTTCCAAAGAGAGATAAGTTCTGGGCAAAGAGAATGGTTTTGCAGAGGGGATTTTTTTCGGAACCAATCATATGTCCGGGATTTGATCCGGCAATATCGATTTCCTTCTGGATGCTGTCTCGGATCTGGCAATCGACAAGTGAATGATAACCTCCCACGAGACTGACACCAACCTGGTTTCTTTCAGCGAGGACACCGTTATATACGGATCGCGAAGCATTCACATCCTGAATACCAAAAAAATTATCGTAGACATAAGCATGTTGCACGACCAATCCACCGGATTCATGAATCGAAATCCCATCATCACCGTTGTGTCGTGCGATCACATTTTCAAGTCGAATACCACGACAATCACCGTGGATATTAAATCCATCATTGGAGAAATATTCAGCTGACAGATTGCGACAGACAATATAGCTTGCGCTGGTAAGAGTGAGACCACTGATACGCAGGGTCGCTTCCAGTTCATAGTCAGCCGGTATCTTGCCGGCAGCACAAAGAAAATAAATTTTGTTTTCACTACGGTCCCAGTAGTGTTGACCTGTCTGAAGCAGTTCCCTGCTCTTTACCTGGGGCAGTCGTTGCCCCCGCGATACCAGAAACGGATTTCCATATGGGGTTTTGTCGAGCGAGAAAGTATACAGGTCTTCTTTCACATTTTCCCATCTGGTTGTATCCAGGAAGTTCAAACCGGAGATTACAGCGCCGTTCCCTTCCACGACAAAGGGACGATCAGGCCGTCCCCCCAGATTGCGAAAAAGTATGGATTCCCTGTATGGAATTCCTGTGTTTGCAAGTTCAAGAGTATCGCTGGTTCGGGCTAAAGAGATCGCTTTAGCAATTGTGGCAACAGCAGTTGTCTGAGAGGAGCCATCATTATCGTTGTTACCCGTCTGATTATTCACATACCAGCTCGCTGCGCTTGCTGATGAAGTAAAGTGAGGAGTGATGATCAGCCACACTAATAATAGACAACTATAAATACGGAGTGTTACTGGAGTCAGTTTAGAGAGATACAGAGTAGGAAAGCGATGCATGGAATGAGCCTGAAACAAACTTGATTAGAATTAAAAGAGCGAATAAAAGTAAGGAATAATCTGCATACGAAATGCCTGCAGGCTGAAGTAACCAAAGAACGCTGCAGCCCAGACCATCGCTACAAATCTTAGCGGGCTGGTACTGATACTGCGACTGAGGATTTTCGAATTCATATAGAGCAGGATCATCGAATACAAAAACATCACGCCTCCATTCATGGCGGCGGAAGTTTCAATCAGAAACAGGGGCTGTTTGAAATGCGGATTCACAGAACCGTAGAGCAGAATTGCAGAACCCAACAGAATCTCGCCCCAGAGAAAACAGTAATATAACTTACTTAGTGACCAGTGTGTGTTGTCTCTGAGATAATTGACTTTCAGGATATCAGCCGAAATACGTGCAGTTGCATCAAGTACTCCCAGTTCCGTGGTTAAGAGGATGGCTGCACCCATCAGCAGAAACATCAATTTGAAAGTGCTACCCAGTCGACCTTCGAGTAATGTCGCCTGTCCCCAGATAAAATTTAGACCTGAACCAAACTGAGAAACTCCTTCTTTCAATTGGCCGTCGGCCTGGTAGAACAACGAATAGGAAATCAGCGATAAGAGAACCAGACAAGCCAGACAGGTGAGAAAGAAGCTGAAAAAGTGCTCTATGTTGGCAGCACGCCACCACTGTTGCCAGCGCGCCTGATTCTCTGCAGTATGCTTGAAATGATAACCAACTTCACTGACCGCTTCTTCCTGTCCTGTGATCGGGCTCGTAATACGCCCGATATATTTCCCCATGCCGTAGCCTTTATCTTTGATGAAATTACTTTGCCCGAGGTTCATCGTGCCGCCGGCTCCGGCGAAAGCCAGTGCTCCCAGTAATGCCATTGTTTTCAGACCGCTCGATTCATCAGGCATCTGACCGATATTGACAGCACCTTTCAGCATGGAATTGATGGCATAGGGTTCGATCAGGTAAATTCCCAGGATCACTGCGATCACAAAGATCATGCCTACCAGAAAGATCTGGATTTTTTCTACGGTATTATAGACGACAGGTCCCGTGGTTAAGACTATGCCAACCAGTAACAGGCCGGCAATTCCCAGGAATGTGCTGTACTTTGCTTCGTACTGCAAATCTTGTCCCTGGTTGATCCTCTCAAATAAATCGGGTGCATGATTTTGAATCTGGTTTTGAAGAAAGAAATTGCTGAGAACATCGCGCTCGTCGACACTCATATCTCCACGCCATATAATAACGCCCGTTTCGAATGAGTACTCAATCTTTTCTGAAGGTAGATTATCGAGAGAAAGCTGAGAAGGCGCTGGATCGATTTGAACACTGGCAATTTTCTCTGGACCGAAAAACGTCCAGCTGATCATCGTGCCTGCACCAGTCGCCCAGCCCGGCCACGCCCAGGGTATTATATTCAGGAGTAACATGATCCAGGCCCAGTGCTTATTTAACCGACAGAAACCGGTGATTGCACTTTCGCCCGTGGCCAGTGTCCAACGTTCAATTTCCATGTTCATAAAAAACTGAGTGAGTACACCCAGCAGGCATGCCCAGAAGAAGATGAAACCAGTCTTGTAGGTAATATAAGGCCAGAGTACGAATTCTCCCGAACCCAGAGATAACCCTGCGAGCATGATGCTGGGGCCGATCATTTTTCGCCAGGAGATTGCGGGAGGTAGGTCTCGATATTTCAGAGGTGGCAGAGACTGATGTGGTATGACCTCATCGGGTACCAGTTCTTCTGCGAGATCAGGTTGACTAGGGTCGGACATGGGCGTTTCTTTCGTGAACGGCGAGCGTAATTCAGAAGATTTTTATTCTAAGCAGATCAAAAAAGGATCGCTACTCAACTCGTATCTCATGGGAAAAAGACGGGAAATGATTAATGTTGTAAACCGGTGTGGAATTTTTTCCGCCTGGCGAGATAAGTTGTTATAGGGAGTTCAAGACTGTTTTCGAGGCATGCGTTTTGCGATGTCGCTTAAACCGACCAGCTCTGCCCGGCCTCCCGACTGGTTAACCAGATTACAGACTAGTTTGACCGTTTCGAATTGGGGGTCTTCGACATACATGATTGAGGGATGGCATAAAAAATCAAAGACTCCTCCCTGTTCGATCGCCTGTTGAATGCAGAGTTCGACCGACTTCAGAAAGTATTTCAACTTCCAGCGACTCGTACGAAAGGCTCCGACATCGCTGATGGGACTCATGGGTATTTCGATCAGACCAGATGGGTAAACATAAGGTTGAGCTTCTTTCTGTGCAGAGAGGATCGACTGATAAATTTCATGATCTGGCTCTGTATTGGGAGGACTGTATTCGTGTCTGGGATATTTGGAACTGACCCAGGAGAAACCTTCCGCCAAAAGCATTTTTTGTAAGTCTTCACGATCATCTAATGCCGTACTGGATCCTCCCGGAGTTCGGAATCCATCAGGAGAGATATTCAGACGTTGTTTCATCGCTTCCGTTGTGATGCGAATATTCTGGCGGATCACTTGATCTGCACTCTTTCCTCCCAATAGCCAGGGAGAACGCTGGAAACGGAATTGCGTTTTCGCTGGTTCAGTTGCCCAGACATTGACATGATCATAAGTATGATTGCCAATCGGGTGCCCCAGCTTAGAAATAGTTTTTAACCATTGAATATCTTTTTGTTCCAGAACGCGTCCCACACAAAAATAATGAATGATTCCATTTAAACCAGATGCAATTTCAGCCGCTTTCAATGAGTAGTTCTTCGTTTCCTGGTTTAGATTTCCTTTTTGAAAATCCCATTCCATCATTTCGCGCCGCGGATACTGGCGACTCATTTCCAGATCGAAAGTAATTGCAATTTGTGCTTTCGGAGTATCCTGGGATTCAGAGGCTGTTAAACGAGCTGTTTGAATTCCAAGAGTGGCGGCAATCGCTGTATTTAAAAAAGAGCGGCGTGCTGGTGAGAAATGGGATTTCATTTTTATAGGATTTTGAAAGTTCATCTTGTGTCCTGGGCTGGTCTGAATCTTCGTGTTTGTCGTGACGGACTGCCGATTATATAAGAGAAAATAAATGTTTCATCAGGTTTTTACATGTCGGGTTGAAAAGTCAACCTGAAATGCCATAAATGACTATAAAACAGGTCTCATTCAGTTTGATAGCGTTTCTGGGGAATCAGGAAAAAAACATTATGTATATTGCTTTGTTCAGGGTGTTCTGGTACAATGATTTTCGTCGTCTGGGAGTGGTTTCGAACCACAATTCCATTTCTGCCTGGGGGCAGCCGCGGAGTGACCGCTGTAGGTGTCACTAAGTTTTTATCGCGTCATTCTACCCGTCCAAGCGTCATTCCTGACTTGCAGGAAACCCTCTTCGTTTCACCTGAAGTCTATGATTTGCGTCAAAGGTACGCGCTGCTGCTGCTGGGAGAAGGCGAGATAAATCACTGGTAGGTTTTGATCTCATGACGGAATCAAACACACACATTGAATCTGACAGATTTGCATTTGAATTAGTAGCTAACCTTGCGAAATCTCCAGGAGCCTTTCCTCAAACCGGAAAATACAGCAGTAAGATCTGGGCCCAACTCTTTGGAATGACGGAGAAGAATTTTAAAGAGCTCTTAAAAGAGACCAGAATCCCCTACTTCAAATTTGGCAGCAACATCATTGTCGATGCACAAGACTTCTGGTCAGGCCAAACACATCGCGAAGTTTGAACCGACCTTGTTCACCGATGAACCGGCCTCTTCTTGCATTAGAGGGATGGGGAGAAGCATACCCAACTGTTGTCCCATTGAGGCTGGTACAGATTCAAACCAGTGAAAGAAGAATCTTGATACATTCGTGCATTTTAACTCGAGTGTATTTATGAATTTTTAGCAAGTTGGTTCAAAAAAACTGTGCAAGATTGGACTTACTTGTCTTTTATCTTTCAGACCTGCATATGCGATTTAGTATCAATCGATTGTTATTGGAGTTAACGATCCTTGATGGTCTCAGTCATCGTGTAATCCCTGTTTCCTAATCGAATAACAATATGTAAAAGGAGTGTAACCGCTTCTCTCATGAGGGATAAATCTTTAAATCATATGCAGTTAAAAACCTTAAAGTGCCGAATTTAAGTTATGTTTATATATAAATTGAAATAATTCAAGAACTGTTGAAAGCAGAATCCTAATCAAAATGCCAACGCTATTGAGAGATGACGCTGTACACAACTCTTCAATTCCTTGGGCTTATCTATGAAAGTTTTAATAGTCGACGATATTGGGTATTCGTGCCATTATTATGCGCGTCTCGTCGAAAAAATTGGCTTCACTGCAATTACAGCTTCTTCAGGCTATGAGGCGATCAAGTTATTACAGACGGATAATGAAATTCATGTCGTCTTGACTGACCTGATTATGAGTGGCATGGATGGCGTCGATTTATTTCAACAGGCGCAACAGGTGGAGCGATATTCGGACAGCGGTGCAGTCGCCGCTCCACAGTTTATTCTGATGACTGCCGTCAGACCTGACAAAAACCCTGAGGATAAAAATCTTCAAAGAATTAAACTGGCTCAAGAGTTGGGTTTTTCCAGAATCATGTTTAAGCCACTCGACCAGGGTGAATTAAAACAGGAATTAAATGACATGTCCTTAAATGTGCTTCATTCTACTCAGAATGCGGCACCTCTTGACCTTTATTCTCCCACTCAAAAAGTCAGGCAGTCAGTCCGAGAAATCGTCGAGGCTGATAACAAAGAGGCAGCTTCAGAACTTTTGAAAATCCTGCTGGAAGAAATTGCCAACTTGAAGAAATATCTGAAAACTTCCTGATCCCACCTCACCATTATCATCTCTGCCAGTTTAAAATGAACTGTTCTCAAACGGAACAGGTTCCATTTCTATAACCAGTAAACGGCTGCCAGGAAAAATTATGGCGAAATGTGATCAGGGTTATCTCTGTGTGATATGTGGTGAAGAAGTTGAGCACATCGAAGATAGTGGATTGTATCTTCGCTACATCATTGGAGAAGTCCAGGCAGAGGAGTTACAGGCACAGCCGGAACACCACATTCGCTGCAACCCCGTTCTTGCTCAGTTCATTATAGACAAAGACTTCGAAGCAGTTTCTGTAGATGGTCCTTTTGATAAACGCGAGCTCGATCCTGAAGAAGTCAGATTACGAGAATCTTTAGTTACCAGGGGCTGGTTGAGATTACAGGAAGTCAACAACAAACAACTTTCCATTAGTGAATTCCCATTGGACTGATCTATTTATTTTTACTCTGAGTAAGAATTGAGATCCAGGTTCATTTTAAACACCTGTCGTTCTGAGCAACGGCAGGTGTTTTTTTTATGCATTTCTCAGTTGTCTCAATCGCACCTTTCATGAGAATCAAACCCTCTGACAATTCTGACGGTTTGTTTTTATGGGGGGGATCGTGGCAGAATTAAATCGAAAAGGGATATTCATTCCTGCCTGGGTTATTGCCTGTATTTTTTCTCCGATCATCGCAGGTAGCGTAGGTGCAATTACCTGGACGGCAAAAACATTGCTTGAACACAGCAATCAACTGATCGAGATCGACGAAAAACTGGATGCGAATAAAGAGCTGTTGATCGAAATGGTGAACTCGCATGAAAGGCGGATCAGCCGAATTGAAGACCGCGTGTTTGGTGAGAGACCATGATTGAGATTAAAACGGCAGATCTCCCCGAAGCTCTGGTAGAGCAAATGGAAGGGCCAGCACCGCCGGATTACTTCATTTCCAATGGTTGCAGTTGCTCACCAGACCAGTGGGGAGGTGTAGACATCAGGCCTGCCTGTCACTGGCACGATTACGCATACCAGCGGGGTGGATGTAAAAAGGATCGGGAGCTGGCAGACGGTCAGCTGTATCGGAATTTGAGGCGCTGTGATCTGGGGAAGTTCATGGCAAACATTTACTACCGACGCGTGCGGCTGTTTGGGGTGGCAGCGTTCAACTGGGCGGAGGGGAAGGTGCCCAACAACCCGTGGCACTACTGGCTTTTATTCTGGGATCGGTATCTGAAATGGTGAAAACACTCACAATTCTATTTGTGCTTCTGATAACTTCCGTTGTGCAGGCGCAGGCGCTGGTGATCAGGGTGACGGAAACCGAATGTACGCCTACTGGATGCCGACAGCTGATTGGAACCGGGGCCTGCGCTTATGTGGGTGACATCGACGAGCGGTCTGTTTACATCACGGCAGCTCATAACATCAATAATGCCAAGACTATCCATGTCGGCTATGACGGTAGATGGTGGGGGGCTGTTGTTAAATACCGTGAGTATTCCGGATCCGCAGACTATGCGATCATCGAGACTGTCAGGATCCCCGCGAATACATGCTTTGAGGTGTCAAACAGGATCCCCCAGGATGGATCCGCGGCAACAGCTTACGGCTACTCTCAGGGGATTTATAACCTCAGGTCGCTGAAAGCACGGATCCGGATCCGGAACGGCGGCGGCTATTTCACAAAGATCGTAGAAAAGGGGGATTCCGGAGGTCCGATTCTGGTTAATGGTCAGGTGGTCGGGATTATCAAAGGCCATGACTATCGAGAAACCATTTATACCGATTCAGTCCGGATCCGGAGAAAGCTGATTAGTGTTTATGGAAGGATCCCCTGCTGTGGTTGCGGGACGCCTGCAGTAGCTGATCAGGGTGAATCAAAACCGGATCCGGATCCAAGCAGCGGAGATCTGACAGCCCTGCAGGATGAAGTGACCCGTCTCAAGGCAGAGATCGACAAACTGAATAAGACGCAGATACCTGTCTGGATTGTAGGCGCAGACGGGGAACCAGTCGCAAAACAAACGTATCCGCTTGGTGATCCTATCAAGCTTCGTTTTAAGGCCGTTAAACAGAGTGAGGCTAAGTAATGCCTGACGGCGATATTTTGGATGTGGAAATTCCCATTGAGGGAGAAAGTGAGAAGGAGATGGCTGTGGATTTATCCGACAATGTTGCCAATCACATGCTGACGCAACTGATGCAGACCGGAACTGTCGCGCAGAATAACTTCGTGACCGTTCAGAAGGTGGTTGATTATGACTACCTGGAAAACAAACGCATGGTGACACTGGACGAAGCCGTTGGCATTCGTGAAGTCGCCAGCAAAACCACTCCCGGTGGACCTGCTCAGGCAACCTAATGACTGACCCACTTGAGGAGCTGATCAGGCAGAACAACGAGTTTCATAACAGCCTGATCGAACAGAACAACGAGCTTGACCGAGCGTTCCAATCCGGGACGTTCGGCGAGCTTGTTCAATCATGGAGCAAGAACGATGGCGGAGGATCTGAACTGGAAGGAGAAGCTGGCGCAGAAGATGTGGGCGGTGAAGTTGGGGGAGAGAGCGGAGGGGCTGAGACAGACAGCGAGAAGGTTTGACAACGTGGATTCGCTCACGATGGCAACCCGTGAAAAGCTGCTTGGATCAGAGATCACAGATAAACATCGTCCTGAGGGCGAAGACATGCACATTGGCGACGATAACAGCGTGATCCACCAGTACCTGCCAGCGCAGCAGGGAAGCGTAATTGGCTCACTGGCGAAACTGGCATTGGGAGCGGGATTGATCACAACGGGAATCGGAGTACCTGCTGGCGGATATCTGATCTGGGACGCGTTAAAGAACCAGCAAACACCAGCGCCAGTAACCGACACAGATACTGACACTCAATACGAGATAGGGCTTGAACCGTAGGGGTGCACATTATGAGTTCATGTTGTGCATTGCTACCGGAATGTACCCCAAGAAAAAACGGAATACCCTTTTAGAATACAACAAGTAGCTTGTTTTGAAGATTCCTGAAAATTCAATTCTGAAAGGGTAAATCAGATGACACAATTTATTGTTTATCTTGCAAGTGAAAGTGGACGGCCTCCTGTTAAACGGCTGGATCGAGAAGCTCAGACACATGTTCTGGTAGCAAAGATGGTAGAAGCAGAATTTCCGGATCTAGTAGTAAGTTCTGTGCTGGAAAAACACGAGCCTATCTCAGCTTGTGCCAGGTGTGGTGCCCCTGTGTTTAAAGGCGATTTTCATAAAGATCAGATCCGACAGCGAAATGGAACCAATCGATGTCTGGACTGTTTATAGAGTTCATGAATTAGAGAGGCATAGGTAATTGAAAGATCGCATCAGCAGTTTCAGACGTATCAAAGCATCTCTCCTGAAAAGAAATGCCGGTAACTGGCGAGAGCATACCGACTCACAGGAAACAGCATTGCGAGCGATCCTGGATGAAGTGGGATTTGCTTCTGCATGTCTGGTTCGGGATTGTAAGAATGGGACTTACGAACTGATTGACGGGCATTTAAGGGCTGATATAGCGGAAGATGAAAAAGTCCCCTGCCTGATATTGAATGTGACTAAAAAAGAAGCTGATAAACTATTGGCAACTTTTGATGTCGTCACTTCGATGGCCAGGACTGATCAGCTTGCACTGGATTGTCTGCTAGGAACCATTTCAACAGAATCCGACGCATTACGGGACTTGCTGGATTCCATGAAGCTTGAAAAACTCGAAGTGCAGGAAATGTGTGAAGCTGATGATGAGACCCATTTGCTGGTTGATTCATACCGAATCCTGATTGACTGTGATAAGGAATCCGAGCAGGTAGCACTACTCAAGCGATTCAAAAAAGAAGGGATCAAATGCCGCGCCTGGATCTCGTAAAGAAAACGCGGGTCATTCGCAGTCCGCGAGTGGTTCAACTTGAAGGCATGTTTGGTTTGCCTGCTGAAAAGACCAGCACGCAGCAATGGGCGGTCGATATGCCGATCGAAGATGAAGATTGGAACGTGGGTCTGATCGTCGGCCCCTCAGGTTGTGGAAAAACATCCATAGCCAGGGAATGTTTCAAACATGAAATGGTTCGCGAATTTAACTGGTTTCAACAGAAAAGCATCATCGATTCCTTTCCAGATGAAATGGGGATTAAAGAGATCACTGCCCTGCTCTCTTCAGTAGGGTTTTCCTCGCCTCCCAGCTGGTTAAGGCCCTTCCATGTGTTGTCAAACGGTGAACAGTTTCGAGTGTCGATGGCACGGGCACTGGCTGAATTACCCGGGTTAGTTGTCATTGATGAATTCACTTCAGTCGTTGATCGGACCGTTGCGAAAATCGGAAGTTCTGCTGTTGCCAGAACTGTCAGAAAACGGAATCAAAAGTTTGTCGCCATCAGTTGCCATTTTGACATAATCGACTGGTTAGATCCCGACTGGATCTATATGCCTGCAACCAACGAATTTCAATGGAGGTCTGAAAGGCAATCGCGACCTCCTGTCACACTCAAAATTATTAACGTGCATCGAGATGCCTGGAAATTATTCCGCAAGCATCACTATTTAGATTCAACGATCCATAAAGCGGCAAATTGTTTTGTGGCTTTGGTCAATGATCATCCTGCTGCGTTTACTGCCGTCATTCATTTTCCACACCGGCAAGCCCCTTCCTTTCGTGAACATCGCACCGTATGTCTTCCCGATTTTCAGGGAATAGGTATTGGAAACGCACTTAGTGATTTCGTCGCTTCACTGTACTCCTGCAGGAAAAAATACACGAGTGTAACGGGGCATCCTGCGATGATTCAGCATCGAGCAAAATCTAAAAATTGGAAGATGACGCGTAAGCCGTCCGCTGTTTCACGACAGAAGGGGTTGGAGAAAAATACAAATCGCCGAATTGCATCCAGTCATGAAAGGGTGACTGCAGGTTTTGTGTACTGTGGACCCAGACACGAGAATGAGGCTGGAGAATTTGGTCTAATATGAAAATATTACCAGGCTGAACACCGCTTCCAGGCTGAATGTGTCTGAAAACCTTCAGCAGCTGTTACTCCAGATTGAGTGCCGCGTGCACTGCATTGTTGAAGCATCAGTTCCTGCAGTGGGGAGAAGCTGGAGTCTTTCCCGCGTTTCAGCTGACTCTGGTGGCAGTTCAGCATCGAAATTTTCGTTTCCACAAAATCAGTTACATCGATATAAAAGTGGGGATCAAATGAAGTCATGTTGATCGTATCCATCCACCAGAGTACAGGTGGTTTGACCAGGGCAGGTGAATTTGTTTTGTTACCAACTGAAGCACTAAACCATGTTGCCGCTTCTGTGATCACCGAGGCTGCCCGATGATCTGCATGATAATCTGACAGAGAATGGCTTAAGACGAGTGTCGGTGAAAACTGTCGCATGATCTCAGTTAGTGTTCTTCGTAACTCAGCATTGTCGAAAAGATTGCCGTCTGGTTGCTCTCCAAAAAACAGTGTCGCATTAATTACATTTGCTGCGGACTGCATTTCCTGCTTTCTCACTTCAACCAGATTATCAAGAGGAGGGTCAGGCTGCCCTTTGTCCCCCTGACAGAGTACGCAAATCCCGATGACTGCCCCTTCCTGTTGAGCACGTGCCAGTGTGCCTGCACATAATAACTCGGCATCATCTGGATGGGCTACGACAGCAAGGATTCGTTCTTGTTCGAAGTTTAATTTCATCAGCACGGTACTCGTAGAGGTTTATTTCAGTTCAATTCAGCGAAGACGAATATCGGGAGGATCTGCTACATATTCTGCAACGGTAAGCGAAGCGGCTGGGTGTGTCCGCAGGAGGGAAGCAGGACAGGCACTGGTGACAGGTCCGTGTAAGACTCTGCGAACGACTGAACTTTGCCAGATTCGATTGCAATAAAAATGAAGTTCTGCTGCAGAGAGTATTTCTTTCATGCCAATCGTGACAGCCCTCCAGGGGATGATCGAAATTTCGCCTCCCACCGTTACCGAATTGATGGTTCGAGTCTCACGGGTTAAATCGAGATTTCGAGTTGGCAGCTGTGCAAAATCATCAGCGCTGACTGCCTGATTGGCTTCCGGAGGTTCATTGAATGCGATATGGCCATTTATTCCGATCCCTCCAAAGCAGGCATCAACGCCCCCACGCTGATCAATTATCTTTTGAATCGCTCCTGTATCATCAGGGTTCGGGCAGATTCGATTCTCAGGTAAGGGAGCCAGTTCCGGGTTCAGCAAGTCGTAAAATTTTCGATTCATATAACCTCGAAAACTAAGCGGATGTGTGAGATCGACCCATTGATCCTCATCAGTCAGGTATTCGTCCATGTTAATCAGCATCACATCTTTGATGGAGTATTGTTGCTGGTTAAGCATGTCTGCCAGAATGGGATATTGATCGACGGGACCGACTGGAACAATTAGTGTTGCCGGTTTTCCCTTCTCTTTGGCAGACTCAATGACCTGTAACATGGTTTTCGCCATATGTTCTGCGATATCCGACATGTCTTTCAATACGGAGAACGTGATAGAGGTTCCTTTTGCCAGTTCATTACGGCTGATGTCGAGGTAGTCAGGGAAATGAGATGTCATGGGATTATCTACACTTTTTGAAACAGGTTGCTTTAATTTTAGTTCTTTTCAGAAATGTTGGCTGATTCTTTACCTGCCATATTTAAAATCGAAGCGATAGAATAATGGGTATCAGTGAATATATAATAGCGATTTGAGTTCCGGGAATCTCCTTTCGGGCTGCTACTGATGCATTAATATTAAAAGCCATTTTATTCTGACAAAAGGAATACACAATGAAGTTATTTCTGGATAGTGCGATTACTGATGAAATCAGACACAGCCTTGAATATTGGGACCTGGATGGGCTGACCACTAATCCTAAACATGTAAAAAATTCGGGAAAGCCGTTTTTAAAAGTTATTGAAGAAATCGCAGAACTGTTTGCCGGAACAGATAAGCCGGTCAGTGTTGAAGTGGATCCACATCTCACTGACTGGGAGCAGATCGTGGAACAGGGTATAAAGCTTTCAAAAATGTCTCCCAATTTTGTTGTAAAAGTTGGTGCCAGCGAGGGGGGATTTAAAGCAATTCGAGAACTGACTCAATTGGGTATCAGGACTAATGCCACATTGATATTCTCAGTTTCTCAAGCCTGGCATGCAGCACGGGCGGGGGCATATTTTATCAGCCCGTTCATCGGTTGGAAGGAAGCGTACGGCGAATCGACTTCGACTTTCATTCTGGAAGTTGCAGAAATGCTTGAGCAGCATGAGTATGATTCGCAGATCATCGCAGCCGCGATACGTAACAGTCGCCAGATTGCTGACGTTGCTCTGGCAGGTGCTCATTGCGTGACCGCTGGTCTTGCCGTATATCAGGAGAGCATGCAGAACCCTTTCACGGTTCATGGAGAAAAAGTATTTCAGGATGCCTGGGATGCGACACCCTCTGAAAGGTAGAGAAGTTCATAATGTCAGATTACGAAATCTAGTAATGCCTTATGTACAAACTCAGGGTTAATTATGAATAAGATCGCGTTGAATTATCGTGTTGCAAATCTTAAGCGTTGCATTTGGTCTGGAGTTTTCGTTTTCATTTGCCTGTTCGTATCGTTCTCTGAAAGAGCGTCAGGAGCAACAAAGGCTGAGAAACCGAATGTGATCATCATTTTCACAGATGATCAGGGATCGGTCGACCTGAACTGTTATGGGGCAAAAGATCTGATCACACCACATATGGATTCCATTGCCCAGAGGGGAATTCGCTTCACACAGTTTTATGCCTCTGCGCCGGTCTGTTCTCCTTCACGGGCAGGCATGCTCACAGGCAGGTTTCCAGCGAGAGCAGGAGTCCCTGGGAATGTTTCATCGCATCACGGCAAAAGTGGTATGCCTGTTGAGCAGATTACGATTGCAGAAATGATGCAATCAGCAGGCTATCAAACATTCCATGTCGGAAAGTGGCATCTGGGTTATACGCCAGAAACGATGCCAAACGGACAAGGGTTCGAAAGATCTTTCGGACATATGGGGGGCTGCATCGACAACTATTCTCACTTCTTTTACTGGAACGGTCCGAACCGACATGACTTATGGGAAAACGGTAAGGAAGTCTGGCGTGATGGCATGTTTTTCCCAGACCTCATGGTAGAACAGTGTCAGAATTACATCCGAGAGTCAGGTGACAAACCATTTTTTCTGTATTGGGCCATCAATGTTCCTCACTATCCATTACAGGGAAAAGAGAAATGGAGAAAAGCTTATGCACAGCTCCCCTCCCCGCGTAATAAATACGCTGCATTTGTTTCAACGATGGATGATTGTATTGGTGAGGTGCTGGCAACACTCGACGAATGCCAGCTTCGCGAAAAGACAATCATTATCTTCCAGTCCGACCATGGGCACTCACAGGAAGAACGAACATTTGGAGGCGGAGGCAGTGCCGGTCCCTATCGTGGCGCGAAATTCAGCCTGTTCGAGGGAGGGATTCGTGTGCCTGCCATGATCTCCTGGCCGGGAACAATTGCTGAAGGAGAGGTGCGAAATCAACTGGCAACCGGGTGTGACTGGCTGCCTACCATTTCTGCATTAACTGGTGCACCATTACCAGCACACCAGCTGGATGGTAAAAGCTTGAAAGCAGTCATTGATTCTGCTGATGCACAGAGTCCACACGAAAATTTTTACTGGCAGATTGGCAAAAGCTGGGCAATACGTGAAGGCGACTGGAAATTACTGGGGAACCCTCGCGATACAAGCCTGCAGGCTCCTCTAGGAAAAGAAGATCAGATATTTCTGGTTGATCTCTCCAAAGATATCGGGGAAAAGAAGAATCTTGCCCCCCAATATCCCGAAAAGGTAGATCATCTCAAGAAGATTTATCATCAGTACCAGAAATCATTGTCTGAATAAAACAGAAGTTTGCTTGAATTGGATCCGATATGAGTCTTTCGGCAGAGAAACAACAGGCATTAAAACCACGGATGATACGTATCGTGTTGATCGTTGTTTTTGCGTTAGTGATTTATTCGGCCAGAAAAAATCAACCAACGCCTCCTGAAAGAAACAGCAAAGAGAATGTACCGGCACAGAAGCAACGTATAACCAGTGATTTCGAAAAAAAGACAGGACCAAAAGCTTCTCCAGTCTTAAAGTCGGGAACTGCGGGGGAAAAGCAAGCGGTAGCGAGTAAAACTACCGACAGCTTGCTCCTGCAAGAGGATAATCTCACTACAGATTCCAAGAGCAAGTCGACCGAACCGGAACTTTCTGGAAAAAACTCAAAACAGACCCCTGCTAAATCCAGCCGGCCGCCACCTGCACGGAAATCAAAGGGTTCGCAACCTCAACAACCGGAACTCGGGCAACTTCGAGATCTAGGAGGAAAAGTCTGGGAGTCTGCTGCCGGGCTCAAGTATGGTCCTGGAAGTCAGGAAAAACATCGATTATTACATGTAATGAAGCATGCAGAAGATGAGCCGGATCGTCCCGGTAAGCATGGTGTCTTTGCCGGTGATGGTGTGAGAAAAAATGTTTTGGCATTGATCGATGAGGCTTATCTCAAAGCCCTTGCAGGGGGCAAGAATGTAGACAAAAAGAAAGAGGGGACACGTGTCGTTTACACAGTCAATATGGGGCGACCGGTAGGTTACGTGGGAGGTCGTGTTGGAAATCAACAGGGTAGGCCACCAGCCTACAAAGTGCGGTTGGTTCTGGAAGGTACCGAAGTCATTACGGCGTTTCCCTTATAAATATTTAGATCAGGGTCCGGATCATGTACTACGTAGGGATTTGTTCGTTCTGCGAACAGGGCGCACTCGGAATTCGTATCTGCAGCGGTGAAGCTCACGCCCTGATTTTATGCGATGAATGTGATGCAGCCTGGAAATCAACAGATCTTACACAGAAGCCGGTTTTCCCAAAACAATCCGACCTGCCCTGCCCTTGTTGCTCAGGAAGTTTAATGCTGCCTCCCGCGCACTGGGCCAGTTTTGGAGAAATCTACCGGAGAGGCTTGATTTCAAAAGTAACAGGTCAGACAACAGATTGATTTCGTGAATTGCCCGGAGTTCAGAATACAATTTCCAGAGTCTGGTTTTCCTTCAAAACTCGGGATCTGATTTTGATGGTGTCACGTGTTGCGGGGATTTTAGATCCTGGAACTTTAACGATGAGTTGTGCGACCCGATTTTTAAGAGGCAGATAATCCCCTTTGTCAACCGGTCTGATATCCCCTACAGCATTAGGCGTGAAAGTCGAATTAATCCACCTTGAGTCCCAGGGAATAGCCTGGCGATGGTCATCAGTTCCCAACACGAGGCCTGAAAGGTCAGAGGCACGATAACGGGTTGATTTATAACTGTCAGGAAGCTTGACCTGAATGATAATCAAATAGTCTTCATTTAAGTCCGGATCTTTAGGAACAGTCCAAGCGGTAAAACTGCCAGCTGTCACCGCATTACCCATCGGCTTCAACTTAAATTCTCCCCCTCCTTCGCCAGATCCATCTCCTTCAGAATCGCCTGTTCCTTTACCTATATGAGCAGAAAAATCCTCTTGGATTTCTTCGACGGTATTCTCATTCTCACCAGTCATCGTTTTTACTGGTTGCATGATATTAAATTCGGTCGTTTGTCCACCTGCTTCTTCGATTCGGGTATCGAGAGGGCCGTTCAACGAAAAATTTTGCTCCTCCTCGATACTGGCAAGCGTAGGAGTATTATCGTCCCCCTGCATCCCTCCCACAATTACGATTGCCATCAAAGTTAAAGCTGTCGAATGGAAGAGCAAGGAAATCAGATATCCGGTTGCAGAGCAACTGGCCAGCCAGATGACAGCTTTCTGTTTCAACGAAAGAGTCACTTCGTCATCATTGTCAGGGTGTAGTTCTGACTGGCTGGAGTTCTTGCGTTCCTTTATCCCTGGGACTTTAACTGATGATGAGTCCGCACTGAAACGCGTAACAGTCCTGGGTTGATTCGACATGGATATCGTCGCTGACTGGGAACATCCAAAATTGGCATCACCTGTGCCTTTGATACCAGTCGGCTCTCTTTGGCTCAAATTCATGGGCAATCCTTTATCGATAGATTTACGTGAATCAGGACGGCCCAACGGGTTATGCAGGGTGATAACCTATTACTGTTAATTACGTATAATTATATAACAGATCTACAAGAATTGAATATTTTTTTCCTGAGAACACCAGGTTCTCAAGGGATGCGATTTTTTTATCAATCCAGCCAGATTTAGTGTACAGAGATGGCCCGCCAACTTATATCTGGGCTAAAATGGTTTTTAAATCTATCTGTTTTGACCAGAGCGTCTGTTCAAACAAGAACACGATGTAATTCCTGGACAGTCGTGATTCCCTCCAGAACCTTGGCTTTCCCGGATTCTTCCATGGTAGTCATACCATTTTCAGAGGCCAGTTTCAGAATATCTGATTGCGTCATTCCGCGGAGTATCGCTTCTCTCAACTCTCCCCGGATACCGAGGGTTTCAAATATTCCGGTACGACCAAGGTAACCAGTTTGAAAACAATGCTCACAACCTGTTCCCCTGGCTATTTTTGAATCAGTAAATTGATCCGCATTAATGCCCAGATATTCACAGGCACCTGTATCAGGTTGATAGGAGGTCCGACATTTGTCACAAATACATCTTACCAGGCGTTGTGAAATAATGCCTTGTAGACTGTCAGTAATAAACATGGATGGAATTCCAAATTCACGGAAGACGTCTATGGCAGCCACAGCATCATTAGAATGCAAAGTAGAAAGTACTCGTATACCGGTCAGTCCAGCTCTCACTGCAATATGTGCTGTTTCAGAATCACGGATTTCTCCGACCATGATCACATTCGGGTCCTGACGGAGAACCCCTCGCAGTGCTTCAGCAAAGCTGAAACCGATTTTGGGGTCAATCTGGATCTGGTTCACACCTTCAATTCGACGTTCCACAGGATCTTCAATGGTAGCCAGACTCATTTCGGGCTGATTCAGGTGGTCCAGACAACTGTAGATCGTGGTACTTTTACCAGAGCCAACAGGGCCTACGCTCAGAATCATCCCATACGGAGCCTGGCAGTAATTTGTGATCTCGGTAGTCTGTTTTTCACTAAGTCCCAGTTCACTGAAATGGGTAAAGCGGTTATGGTCAGGCATAAGTCTCAGCACAAGTCGTTCACCATGAATCGTAGGGCCCGATCCCACACGAATATCTCGACGATTCTGTAGAGTCTGGTTGTTGATATGGCCATCTTGTGCCAGTCGCCTCTCAGTGATATCCATATTAGCCGCTAATTTGAGCCGGGAAATCACAGAAGCAGCTGCCTCTTTGGGTAATTGAATGATGTCATGAAGCATACCATCGACACGTAGCCGGAGACGCAACCCGTCCTCCAGAGGGTCCAGGTGGATATCCGTTGCCTGTAACTGAAATGCTCTTTCCATCAGTAAATCAACAAGAGGTCCAGGACCTACAACATCAACCAGTTCTCTCAGTTCTGCCTGGAGTGCCTGCTGTCTTCCTTCATTTTTATTTTCGGGTTTTGCTGTTGAATCTGACATGGCTCAACTCTTTCTGTCCTGACATATGATATTCAATAGGGTGTCTGATAAGCCTCTTTTGTGACACTTCTGGGGTCAAATCAACTTGAATAGACCAAGTCCGCCTACGATGAGACTGCAGATAAGAACGATTACGCCCAATATCCGTAAATTTTTTCTTCGATCAGTGAGTGCAGTTGCTCCCAAAAGGATACCCGCGACTGAAAACGAAATGGTGGCCGCTAAAGCCACTTTGGGATCAAGATTGAGTGAATCACTCACATATAATGCAAAACAGGTAGCAGCAGAGAGGACTGCCACAATACCCAGGAGAATTGGCATGGAGAACGTTCGCCTGCGCTCGATACGTTCCTGTTTCATGGCCTGATTTAAGTGATCAATGGCTTCCGCTTCGGTCGGGACAATGCACCAGACTTTTTTCAATCCGGAGATGTTAAGTACTTCCTCAACCATTTCATTTTGATTGAGAATGGCGGTGTTCCCACCCTGTTCATCAACCAGCTTCCAGACTTGAATGACAACAGCGACCAGGGAACTGCTGATATAGCTCAATTTTGACAAGTCGATAATTACAGTAGGATTTTTCTCCTGTTTCAATACAGTCAGCAGGGAATCACCCAGCGATTCCAACTCGTTCCAGGCTGAATCATTGAGATCGGGCATTAACTGGATTTTGAGATGCTTGTTAACGTGTGTAATATTGTAGGGGACTTCTTGGGTAGCCATATAAACCAATCTCCAACTAATCTCGATACATAATGCATCTGAGGGCCCAGCATTAGATTTAAGTCTTATTCAGTGAGCACTGGTTTGGTCGTACTTAAGGAATTTCGGCAAAGATTCATCGACTTTATTTCAAAATACCAATGCAGCTTGAATTTACCTATCGAAATTTGGACCAAAGTGCAGGATTTACTAAGTATTTTAATAGAAACAAGTTCGCTTCATCACTTGTTAATACAATCAAATAATAATTTTTATAGTCACCAGATCAGATAGTGGTTAAAAGAACATGCCTTGGTGTGTCAATTCACCCTTTCACAACATGACCTGATTCGTGATAACAAAATGAACTTGGCACCGGGAACTAAAATGGAATTTTAGAAGTTGCTGTTGTGTCAAGTATTCTGAACGTAGGGGTTGTGTCTGCAGGCCATGTTAGAAAGGTCAAACAGTTAAATACCAGACAGTTAGCTAAAATTCAGTTTGACTCTGCTTTTTATGCGTATTTATAATTAGGAAATAACCGATTTCACAAAATAGGTTGTTTTTGCGCACAGATTACCTGTAGTATTTAATCAATCATTTCGTCTCAATAAAAACTTTTCAGCGCGTATCCATATTCTGATTTTTGGCTCTCTTAAATCAGGCATATTACACTGGATATTCCCTGAAATGATTCAATGGTTTCCAGTCTTATTCCGCAATAGGAATAAAGTGAATAGCTTAAGCTTAAAAGATAACACATAATAATTATAGAGAAATTAGAGCAGTTCAGCGTCTCTACCAAGACTCAGGAAAGTATCAATGACCCTTTTAAGTAAAATCCTGTTAGTACTGGTGCTTTTTGCCAGTATCGCATTTATGGGATTTGCCGCAGTCAGTGCTGTTGGAGGTCCCAACTGGTCCACAGAAAAGGACGCCTTAACTGACTATGTTTTTGAATACCAGCCAGGTGAGAACCCGACCTGGACTGTGAAGACCAGAAGAGGAGGTGAGCAACTTTCTACTTCTCCAATTTTGGCTAAAGTCATTGTTGCTGCTCAGAAGCATAAGCTTCAACAACAGAATGAAAAGCTGGATCAGGTCACAAAAACAATTGAACCTCTCAAAAAGACGATCGCAAACTGGAAAGCGATCAATAAAGTCGATGTAATTGCGATGGAAGATAAAGCAACTGAGCTGCAGCAGAAAATTAATCAAGTTGAACAGCAGATTAACCAGCTCGCGAATGAAGGTATTAATATCAGTCAGCAGACTGTAGATGTGAATCAGGAAGCTTCAGAACGCAGAGCAGATGTATTTCGGCTGCGAGATCAGATTGATGAAATTCGAAATGAAAGATTTCTAGCAGAACAACAACAGAAAACGCTTCAAGATTATATTGATCGAATTCAGGGAAAAGTGCAGCGACTGCAGAGACAGAAAGAGTCGTTGGAGAAGGTCGTGCTGGCACCGGGAATTAATGTCGAAGATAAAAAAGAACTTTCTCAAAAGTAAACACTCAGATTCTGATCTCAGAATAAAAAATAAACTCGTTATTAAAAACAAATATCAGGAGCGATTAGATGTCGTTTGTCGGCAAAGTACTGGTCGTCGTTCAAGTTGTACTCAGTATCTGTTTCATGGGATTCGCAGGTGCTGTATTTACAGCTCAAAACAATTGGCGCAATGAAAGTCTTAAACTTAAGGAAAATGTTGCCAGTCTGCAGAAAAGTAAAGACGAATTAGAATCAGAGCTTAATAATCAGTTGACTGAAAAGACTAAGGAACTGAATCAGGCTAAGAGTGAAGCAGATAGTGCAACGGCTCTTAACAAAGGATTGCAGGCACAGGCAAAGACAAAACAGGCAGAGCTTGAGACTGTTCGAAAAGAGCGAGACACTTCTGTTGCTCAAGCGGAAACAACTGGTGAAGAAGCAAAATTCCGGCGACAGGAATCTGATCGCCAACGAGTAGTGAATAAAACACTTCACGATACAGTCAATGAATTGCGTGCAAAAATTAAAAGCCTCGAAGATACGATTTTCACACAATCGATTCGTGAGAAAAACCTGGTTGCGAAACACAAAAAAGTTGTTGATGAACTTAACTACTTAAACAAGATCGTAGCCAACCTGGGGGTTGATCCGAAAGATCCTGCTATTGCCGGGATGCAGTCTCCGCCTCCTGCTGTAGAAGGCCTGATCATCAACACGAAGAAAGACAAACGAAATGGAACCCGGTTTGTCGAAGTTTCACTGGGTAGTGATGATGGTCTCAGTAAAGGACATCAGTTGTTTGTGTATCGTTTCGGGAATGAAGCGAATGGGAATCGACCCAAATATCTGGGTAAGATTGAACTGGTATATGTTGATCCTGATAAAGCTGTCGGGACAGTGATAGACGCCGCTAAGAATGGTGTGATTGAGAAAGGTGACCATGTCAACTCGAAACTCTAAATCTAAAGGAAAAGCCGGTAGCGGTGAAGCGGCCGGTCCCAATATCTATGTAGGATTGCTGTTTGTTTCACTTTCAGCATTAATTACTGGTATTGTATTTCTCGTGCTGGAACTTAAGAAATACAATTGGGAACTGGGGGGGTAAGTTAAGGCCTTCCTGCCACGCTTTATGTAATGAAAGAGCACCGCATCAGACATAGATACGGTGCTCTTTGGTTTTTACCAGTAGAGTCGGAGTTATTCCGTCTCAATTTCGTAGCCAGCGGATTTCCAGCCACTGAAACCACCGTCCATTGAGATTACATTGGTGTAACCCATGGTTTGCAAATTATCAGCTGCTAAAGCCGAACGAAAGCCTCCACCACAGTAAAGAATTAACAGTGTGGATGTATCAGGAATTAGTTGTTCTATATCTCGTTCGATGATTCCCTTGCCCAGGTGAACCGCTCCGGGAATTCTTCCCTTATTAAATTCATTATCTTCCCTGACATCGATCAGAATGAATTCTTCTCCTTTATCACGGCGTGATTTCACATCTGGTACGGTACATTCAGGCACTCGTGACTTGGCAGAATTCACAATTTCCAGAAATCGAGGTGAGTGGTTTTTGGCCATATCAGTTCCTTGTGATGGTTTGTGCGTTGGTAGAATATGTACATAATTTAATCATAAAAATTCAAATATTCGAGCAGGCGGAAAGAAATTCAGACATAGCCTGATTCACAGCTGCCGGCGCTTCCATTGGAGCCATGTGGCCAACATCTCTCACTTCGAAATATTTTGAATCTGGCACTAGAGTGCTCATCCCTTTCATTACCTCAGGGGGAGTTAAACGGTCTTCACCCCCTACGATGAATAAAGTTGGGGTACGAATATTTTTAATTTGATTCGAGAAATCGGAACGGGCTGCCATGCCTTTCTGGCTTGCAGCAATTCCTTCGCTGCTGGTCGCTTCAATCATGGAAATCAGGTTTTCAGAAAGCTGTGCTTGTTTTTGTTGGCTGGATTCACTGAGCAGGTTTGGGATCATCGCTGTTGAAATCGCTTCAGGGCCATGTCTGAGAACGAGGTCTGCCATCTTTAGACGATTATTGACTCCTTCCTCTGAATCAGAATCCGCTCGAGTATCACACAAAATTAAGGCGTGTAATCGATCTGCGAAATGTTTCCAGAACTCCCAGGCGATATAGCCTCCCATGGAGAGCCCACAATAAGAAACTGGATCTTCAACTTTTAAAGCCTGCAAGAGCGAATTCAGATCCTGAGCATGTTGTTCCATCGTTACGATCCCGTTAGAGATATCTGAATCGCCGAATCCGCGTAAGTCGGGGGCAATTACAGTATAACGGGATTGAAAATACTCAATTTGTGGAAGCCACATCTGATGACTCAAGGGGAAGCCATGTACAAAGAGCAACGGAGGACCGGATCCAGCGACCAGTGCCCGCATTCGAATTCCATTTACGTTCTGCTCCACAAGTTTCTGATTCATGTTCCAGTCTTTCGGTTCGATCAATACAGTACAGTATCGAGATGCATTGCTTTATAGGAAGATGCCACTTATGATTATTGAGACAGCATCAATGCTCGCTGGATACCTTCTTCCAGAGATTCGTTTGATCGTGAATCTTCATTCCAGGCAATTTTTCCATCAGTGCCAATCACCCATACTTGCGGAATGAACTCAGCCTTGAATGCGAATAGAGATTCATCGGCTCCATATCCATTAGGCCAGGTGATTCCTGTGTCAGATAACCATTCCTTGATCTCGGGAAGCAATTCTTCACTGTCGGAAGTGAGGCCGATAAAAGCTACATTCTGATCCTTGAATTTATTATAGACTTCGACCATATGGGGCGCTTCCATTCGGCATGGTCCACACCAGGTAGCCCATGCATCAACGACGATGACTTTTCCTTCAAGAAAATTATCCTGATGGGGATTACCATTTACCCATCCCTGGGCCATCAGGGGAGGGGCTGTTTCTCCCACATTTAGCAGTGGCAGATTTTGAGTGGTTTGTCGATAGCCATTTAACCTGTAGTTTAACAAGACAGTGAATAGAATCATTCCGGTAAAAACCAGGAGAAGTGCAATGGTGAAATCTTTTTTCAGACTCTGATTAGACATAGTATGGTTTTCCAGCACAATCTTTTAATCGATTACAGGTTATAGAGCTCACTATATTTCTGTTTTAGTTGTTTCATTAAGGGCAAATGAGAAAGTGTATTACCTGTGACAACTTCGACTAGTCGATTGGCTCGATACCGCTTACCTTGTCTATGAATATTCTGGTTAAGCCAGTTTTTGAGAGAAGAAAAATCGCCAGCTTCAATCAACTGATTCAGATCTCCCAGTTCATTTTCTGCTGCCTGATAGAATTGAGCCGCATACATGTTTCCCAATGCGTAAGTAGGAAAATAACCAATCAGTCCGGCACTCCAGTGGACATCTTGCAGGCATCCATGTGCAGGTGTGTCTGGAGTAAGATCAAAGTACACCTTGAATTTTTCATTCCAGGCTGACTCTAAATCAACGGGTTTTAAATCACCCGAAATCAGAGCTTTTTCCAATTCGAAACGTAACATTATATGCAGATTGTAAGTGACCTCATCTGCTTCGACGCGTATAAACGACGGACGGACATCATTGATCGCGCGATAAAAATCTTCGATTGCAACAGAGGATAATGCTTCAGGAAACATTTCCTGCGCCGGAAGATAGAATACATTCCAGAACGCTCGACTACGTCCAACCAGATTTTCCCACATCCGCGACTGTGATTCATGAATACCCAGTGATGTTGAGTTTCCGGCAGGAGTTCCAAAAAATTCTTTTCTCAAGCCCTGCTCATAAATTCCATGTCCTGCTTCATGGAGTGTTCCAAAAAAGGCACCAGGAAAGTGATGTTCATCATAGCGTGTTGTCAGGCGACAATCTCCAGGACCGATTCCACTACAAAAGGGGTGAGCCGCGATATCCAGCCGACCAGCTTCAAAATTAAATCCAATTCTTTCTGCAGCATTGAGACTGAACTCGCGTTGTTTATCGACAGGGTAACTTCTGGTCAGGATTGAAATGTCAGGATTTACTCCGGAATTTTGTATCTCTGCGACCAGTTTGACAAGTTCATTTCTTAAGGGGAGAAAAGCCTGTTCGATCAGCTCAGAAGTCGCTCCGGGTTCATATTCGTCAAGCAAGGCGTCATAAGCCTGATGGCCTTCAAATCCGATTGCTGCAGCCTGTTCGCGTTTCAGTTCAATCATCTGTTCCAGCCAGGGCAGGAAATCGTCGAATTTGTTTTGCTTCCGTGCCGACACCCAGGCGTGGTGAGATAGTGTGCCAACTCTGGAAAGTTCTTCCACCAGGCGACGAGGGAGTTTAGTCAAGCGGTCATATTCATGACGCGATTCTCTGATATTTGCCTGTTCGTATGAGTCTTCATCCCACGCAGAATTTGACTCCAGTTCTTCCAGCAGATCTCCAATTTCTGTATTTGTTGACTGTTCATGAACCAGACCTGCCATTAAAGCAAGCTGATTGGCACGGTGTTCAGCACCCTCGGGCGGCAAACACGTCTGCTCATCCCACTCTAGTACAGCCGAGCAGGATGCCAGTAATGAAGCTTGTTTGAGTCTGTTAAGAAGTTGCTCGTATGCTTTAGTAGGAGTATTCATTGAGTTTTTATTTTCTGCTGATATGTGTTTCAATTTGGTGTTATATTTGAATTTGTGGATGACAACTCGTGAATAAGGCTTTCCAAAATGGATCTACTATACAATCAGACGATTTAGCAGTTCAATCAGGGGAGCTGTCATCATAGCGTCCACCCATCTGGTAGAGTGGTAAAAACCGATAGTAAACTTCCAGACAAAGTGTGCTCAAGGTTGTAGAATAAAGGCGTCCTCCATAGGGGCCCCAGGGTGGGCGGGGATCCCAGCTTCCCGCATTTTCGCCTTGAGTGATTTGCTCTGAAATTAAGAGTTCTCTCAAGTCTTCATTCCACTCCCGCCATGGATTTCCGCCATACTGATACATGGCTAGAGTTCCGTAGTACCAGTAGTAAAGGTTGTGTTCTGAACGACGCGGTGGCCGTTCAGAAATAAACTGCACGGCTTCACGGCATGCAGGATTATCTCTACGGATACCCAGCATCTGCTTACAGAACAGGGATTCTGCTGTCATCGCCGGAGTAGGGAGAGTAGCTGGTTCAACCAGACGGTAGGTGGCTAAACCATCATTCTTGCCCATACTGCGATCTTTGAGAAATTTAACCATCAGCTGTTTGGTGTCAGACGGAATCGGAATACCCGCAATTTCAGCACTCTTCAAAGCCATGAGTTGCCAGCCAAACATACTCATGTCACTTTTCTGACCTTTGACATATCGCCAGCCACCATCATATGGGTTTTGATTTTCAACAATATATGCAACTGCCCGTGCGACGCTTTCGCGCAACTGCGGATTTGATTTTGGATCGTTTTGTAAGCCATATGCTTCTGCCAGCGCATATGTCGCCATTGCATGTGAGTACATACGGGCATAATGAGTCGCCTCTCCGCCCAGAAAACCATTGGAATTTTGCTGTTTTATCATCCACTGAATCGCACGATTCAAATTGTCTGCATAAAGGCCTTCTTCCTGTGTGTACCCTGCACCTAAAAAAGCCAGTATTGAGAGGGCTGTCAGGCCTGCATCTGCCTGCACTCCTGCATTACGTCGATCAATTCCCTGTTCATCAATTTTAACTTTACCAGCACCAAACCGATCTGCATCCCAGTAGCCTGCCCGTTCCTGATGATTGGCTAACCACTTCAAACTCGATTCAACCGCTCGTTCCGATTCTTCAGTGCCTCCAAACTTTTGAGCAATTTCTTTTCTCTTTGAGAGATTTCTTAGCCTGTACGTCGCTGGAATATTTGCTTTGGTCCGATTGGAAACAGCATCAAAGTTTGGACGAAATGCATTGGGTTGAGGTCCATTCCGATTCATACTGAGAGGTAACGAACTTCTTTCTGCAAGTAAGCGATCAGAGTCAGGATTCGCTTTACCTGATGGTGTTTCTGGTGCAGAACGTTGAACTGTCCCATCAGATACAGATCGCATCGTCCGCGATTTTCTCCTGGCAAAACGAGGTTCTGTTGGTGCTACGTTAGAACTTGTTTCACTGGGTTCTGTGGTTTCCACACCAGTTGTATTTAATTTGAGATTTGAGGGTGCAGGACCAGTTCTCTTCGACAGCATCGAATCGGCTGCATTTCGTTCTAAAGCAGATTGTGGATCTGTTTGGGCATTCAAGGCCAATGTTTTTTTCTGATCACTAAATGAGGGTTGGATGCGATCAACGGCACCTGGACTTGATTGACGTTCCAGTTGCTGATTGAACTGTCCACTTCGAACCATTTTACTACGACTGTTTGATGTCGAAGGTACTGAGACTTCTGAGCGTGATTCAGCAGTTGTATCTGTAATTTCCAGAGGGGCTTGAGACTGAATGCGTTTCTGACTGACGCTTTCAATGTTTACTTTCGATGGAGTGACTGGTAAGTCAGACTTCGAAACAACATCCGGCATGGGCATTTCTGAAATTTCCTGTGGCTGCTCTTTTTCTGGTGGAGCGGAAAGAGGAGTGAATTCAGGCCGACTCAGATCAATACGAGATAATTCCTGTTTTTGGGGAGGAGTCAGTTTTTCCCAGACAGGCGAATTACCTGATTGCTCATGTTTTATAGTTTCTGTACTCTCTGCAAGATTGACTGTGATATCATCTTTTTCCTGAATCGGTTCTGTTTTAGCGAGTGATTTTGGAGCCTGCTCCGGCCAGAAGGTTACGACTCCGAGAGATAATGACAAATGAACGATGATTGAGAATAACAGCGCTTTCGATGATGCATTTCGATCACCCCAGCGCGTAACGAGCATCGAGAGTAGATGAATTGATGCGAAGACCGCGGCTACTATCAAAAATCCCCACAGAATCTGATCGAAGGTGATGTCTCGACCAGCCAGGATCTTTTCGATCAAATTATGAATGCGATTATTCATGTTATGAATCGTCTCTTAATCGATTTGCTAAAGAGACAGATCGAATTTTGACTCGATGGCAGATCTCCAGAATATTCATCACATTTTGATAAGGTCCTGTCGAGTCTCCCCGGATGACTACAGATTGTCCCGGGAAATTTTGTACCGATGTTTTCAGTAGCGATTCCAGTTCAGTCAGACTTTTATTTTCACCATTAATCGAAATAGCACCATCCTGTTGTACATTTACTATGATGTCATCAGGTAGATTTGTTAAGGGCTTCGCATCAGTGACAGTAGGGAGCTTGATATCGTATTGGCGCTCCATCTCTGTAAACTGTGTACCAACCATAAAAAAAATGATCAGCAAGAAAACGATATCAATCATTGGAGTCAAATCGAGCTTCGGCTCTTCGACGGTTCCCGTTTTTAAGGGCATTCTTTAATATCCTGAATCTGATCTCAGAGACTGCAAATAAAATATTTCCGGATTTCAATTGGGGTGGTGAGCTTCAAAGATACTTCGAATCATTTTATGTGTAACTATAAGTGCGAAGTTTTATAGAACGCTGCAGATGCTTTCATCCTGAAGGGACGATTTATACTCTATTCGAAGTTTCGTATCAGTTTCAATATCTGATATCATTCCGACGCTCATTCACACTTGGTACATTTTATCACTATGGAGAAAACTACCTGTTGTCTTTAATAATATTACTACGAAGTGTCACCAGCGAGCAGTAAATAAATTGTGAGGTGTTCCTGATGTCACGTTTCGATCAAAAAATAATCAGAAGTTATTATCTTGTCAGATGTTAAGTAAAATATTGCACAGGTCAATTGAACAACTTTCAGCCGAGTGGTTACCTTATTCGAGGTCAGACTCTGTCAGCTTGAGTCAATTTCCAGGCAAAATCCTCTTACTCTTCAATTCACTTAGCCTGGATGCGCCGTTTGTAGCTATCACCTGGTTATGGTGCTTTTCAGCATTGTACTCCACGAAAGTTGACGTTCTGCAATATTTTATACTATTCAGTGTTACATGGTTAGCCTATCTGGGAGACCGGTTATTGGACACATTGCGGATCCCCAATGTTCCTGATCAAACACCGAGGCATCGGTTTACTACGAAATTCTTCCAGCCATTACTTTTCTGTTGGGTGTTGCTGGCAATCATCTCGACGATCTGCTTATTTTATTCAGTGACAAGCACTGAACTGATTTGGGGTTTTAGTTTACTTACAGTTCTATCTGCTTACTTCTTGAGTTGTTTTTATCTTCCCAGATTCGGCAGAGGGGTTCTGCCCAGAGAACTGCTCGTAGGCATTTTCTTTTCAGTTGCAACTCACTTCTTCATATGGACACAGATTCATTACTGGGATTATGAATTTATCTGGACATTTTTGGGCTTTCTCATGTTATGTACCTTCAACTGTCTAAGTATATCCCGTTGGGAATATCAATCTGATAAACAGGCCGGTGAAGTATCGTTTTTTACGAAGTATCCTGAAAGACTGGATCAATTTCCATTTTTACTGGCTGGCTTTCTCATATTTCAAGCGGCCATGTGTTGCTATGCAATACCAATGAGTCCCCTGCCAGTTTTTGAATTATCGATGCTCTCAAGCAGTTTGCTTTTAGTACTACTTGATCGAAGTTCGATAAATTCTCGGCTCAAACCAGTGCTAGCTGATTGTGCATTACTCACACCGTGTATTCTTTTGAGTTTCGGGACATGAATTTTAATCGCGTTGCTCCCTGGTTTGAGCGATTGGAAAAAATTGTTTTCCGAGATCAGATGCAGTCCTGTAGAACCTCGCACCTCTCTGACTTACCCGCAATTAAAAAAGCAGCTCTGATTGGAGAAGGAAATGGAGCTTTTCTGGTCCAGTTTCTCAAGCATTGCAACTGTGAAGAAATTCATTACATCGATTCCAGTAAGACAATGTTAGAACTTGCTCAAGTACGAATGCAAAAGCACGTAGTTCCAGAATTAAAGAGAATTGAATTTTACAATCTTGATATATCACTCGAGTGCATGCCGGATCAAAATTATGATCTGGTAGTGACCAATTTCTTCCTGGATGTCTTTAATGAAGCAACGTTGTTTGATGTTGTATCGAAGATTACGAATGCCTGTGCAAAGGATGCTCACTGGTTATATGCTGATTTTCAGATTGCTGGAAATCGATATCAACGTTGGCGCGCAATCACGTGGGTGAAAACAATGTATCTTTTCTTCAAATTCGCATCTAATATTCAAACAACGAGTTTGGCTGATCCTTCAACATTGCTTGATCGTAATGGCTTTCAGGTAAAAGAGGTCACTGAATTTAATAATGGATTGATGCGAGCGGAATTAAGACAGCGACAATAATCATTGTCAGAGATGCGGGTTTATTGTGATATTTTAGTTAGAAATGAATAATCGATGCTGCTTATCAGAAGAAAAATAATCTGAAACAGCGAAGAGATGCCTTCGATGTGCACATCAGAAATCTCAATATGATTATCTTCTAACTTTCGAATGATCCAGTAAATCAAGAGCGCGGCTACGAACAAACCTGGTGCAAAACTTCCTGGAGAAAAGTAGATTCCTGCCAGAAGCAATGGAATTATAATTAAACTGGCATAACTTAGCTGTTTAACTGTTAGGGGATATTTTGGATTTGCCCATCTCGCTGATTCATCATTTGCTTCCACAAAACAGATAGAAAAGGGGATAAACCAGATCCCCAATGCAATTGAGATTGCAATCAAAATGCAGGGGGCCAGAAGGGTAACTGAACTATCTAACAGATGATAGAGAAGGCTCATCCTCAGCAGCGTCAGTGTAATAGTCAATATGAAAATATTGCTTGAGGAACCTGTAGTGGACGCAGGAAAAATTAACTCGCGACATTGCGGGATAGCTTCAGGAGAGAATGTACGCAGGCAGAGCAGTTCCAAGGAGCCAACGATGAGAACGGCTATGTATAATGTCCAGAAAAACTGGACAATTATTAACAGAACTGTCAAAAGTACTGCTAAGGTGATACCGGCAACTGGTAGAAAAAGTGTACTCCGTTTTCGAATTATATGTTGGCGGTCTGGTTGTAGATAAACGAGCGGTATGCGAATCAGACGTTGCAAGGCTTCGAAATAGGCGAAAAGATAATCGATCCAGTCAGTTTCGTTCAAACGTTTGGAATCTGACTGTTGATCGTCGAAGGGTGAGTCTCCCGAAGAATTGGTGGCATTCATACTTTCGTTGAGTTTTCTTGAATGAGTTTGTCCTGACAGAAGAGGATTATAATATTAAATACAATACGATTTTAAAGAACATTCTCAATCAGTAAAGCACTGCGCATACACAAGGCCCTTCTGAAAGAAGGGCCTTGGTGAGTGCATAGTTTATCAGATGTTATTTGGTTGCATAACGCAGATCCATCAGCATCTGTGTAATACGAACGGCTGTTTCCTGAAGTTGGTATTTTTCACGTGTTTCACAGCGTGAAATTTTTTCATGTACCTGGAACCAGCTTTCAAATAATTCTGAACTTTTTGCTCGAACGAGAGCTGACGATGCAGGCTGCATCAGGATGATTCGATGCAGTTCATGTGCAGTGTTAGAGAAGTCTCGAATGGAATTCTGAGTCGATTGTCTGAAGGAAGGAGATTCGGTTGCCAGCCACTGTTCCGCAATGACAGAAAGCTGAGTACTCTGGGTTTCCAGAGAAACAACCAGTTTCGCCAGATCAATACTTTCGGAAGGCTGCTCGATTCGCAGGGAAACCCGTAATGCACTGATAGAATTGTCAACCTTGTCCAACAGTTGAAGCGCTGCAGGGCTCTCAACCGTGTGGAACATCGCTGAGAAATCTTTCCAGGATTGTTCGATGTAAGTGAAAGAGGTGATCAGATTATTCGTGGATTCATTATGATTGACAGTGTCGATCAGGTTTTCAACAGTTCCATAGAATTCATCGGAGGTAGCAATATAATTTGCCGGTGGCAGGCTGATTAACAATCGCAGGGTTGCTCTGCGATAAAACTCATCAACATCACGTTTAAGTGCTTCTGTTAAGTGAGCAATTTCCTGCATATTCGCGCCATCTTGAGGTAACCACAGTAGTTCCTGAATGGAGCGATCCTGCTGTACGACTCTTTGAATTCCACGGCTGATAATTCGATTGTGATAGGGGCGTAGTCGAGTGGCAAAAGAATTCCATGAGTCACGGAAAGCCAGGTACTCGCGTTTGATGGCATCGTAACTTTGGCGATCTATGATCAGATTGGAAACCTGAATCATTCTTTGCTCAACTTCTTGTCCGGTTCTAACAAGCTCAAATTTCTGAGGCTCACGAGAAAGTTCGATTTCAATATCTTCAACTAGAATTCCTAAAGCATTTGAAAGTGCAGAAGTTTGAGTCAGAAGTTCTGTTCGTTTCAGCTGAGGTCCAGTCTGAAGTAAATCTCCCAGCTTTCGATCGGCCTGATTCATTCTCGCAATCAGGTTCTGGGACTCACGATCGAGACCACGTACGTTTTCCAGTTGCAGAGAGACCACTCTCCAGAGTTGATCAATTTCACCATATTCAGTTGCAATTTGATTTAAATCGCTGCTGCGGTTCACTCGATCTGAGAGGATTGAAGCACGTGCTCTTACTTTGAGTACATCAGCAATGTACTCTCTGACTCCAGGAACCTGATACATGACTCGGTTCAAGCTGAGTGCAAGAGCGGAACTGTCCTTGGCAAAATCATTCAGTGCCTGGCGGACTTCATGAATATTGACCCGTGATGCATTCAATTGTGGGGCAGGGGGGAGATCCAGACCGGAAGGTTTGTATTCCCGATCACGAGTTGCCAGCTCAGATTTCTCTAAAAGACGAAGCAAATCATTGACTAATTTACTGTTTCCATCATTGGGAGATTGTGCACGTGCGTTTGTGTTTAAACAGGTTAGTGTGAGTCCAGATACTAGAAGCAGAGCCATAATCTGGGGACCAAAGGACTTAAGGTCCTTCCGAAGCTTGTGATTACAAATAGTGTGGCGGAAGCGGGAATACATTCACACAATCCTTTCTCGTGAATTCTACGGCTTGACCAACAAGTGCCTTCCTTGACGATCACTTAGTCGATGATGTGTAAAGACCGAGCATGAAAAAACGCTCGAAACAATGGGCCCTATCAAACAAACACATTTGAATTGATGTGTCAGTCGCTGCTGGGGAAATCACTCTTCCGAAAAAGAGAATCCAATCGCAAAGTCCCAGCGTATCAGGCGGCGAAGTTTACTGGTTTTGGAAATTACGTCAAGACCATGCTCTTCTGTAATGATTCGATGGCTTTACTGATTCTCTAAAAGGAAGTTTAAAGGCAGGTTGGCGTCAACTGCCGTTTCAGTGAGTGGTAGACCAGGGGGGCGCGGCAACGTATGCGGAATACGGTCTGTTTTCGGATTATTTCGCGCCGGAATCCAAATTTAGTGTAATCATAAAATGGACGAAGAATGGTTTGATCCATTGTAATTATGGCGGCGTTTAGTTCTATGTTGTCAATGTTACACTTCCAGGTTTAATCTCAATTCATGGGCTTTAAATTAGAAAACAATATAAGTGTATAATATGTAGTAGGATATGTGTTTTCGCGAAGGTGTAGAAATAATTTGGCACGATGAATGCTATAACTTCTAAACAGCCACTTTAACAACAATAGAATGACGTCAAAATGATTCTTTTATGAGATGGGTTTTGATGCTCTTCAATAACAGGAGGAATTGAAATGTTAGTATTAACTCGAAAACGTGATGAAGTGATTCAAATTGGTGACAATATCACGATCAAGATTTTAAAAACAGGAAAAGGGGCAATCAAAATTGGTGTTGATGCTCCTGGCGATATCCGTGTTATTCGAGGTGAATTACTGGAAACTGAAACGCAAACAGAAGTTGTAGAGTCTCCCGGCTCGGCTCAATGCAAACAGGGACTGAATGCACAATGTGCATAAAAAGCTGAATTGTTGGAACGGGGCATATTATGTGAGCCGTTAATTTTTCTATCTAAGAATTCCGTTAAGCCATCATAGAGGAAGTTGATAGGCCGGACTTAATAACCGCATCGCGGTTGATATCGGAGGGGATCATGAAGCGATCACAATTTAATTCTACACAGACTGAAACCGTCAATTCTGCTCGACTTTTTGTCTGGAGTATGGTGATTCTACTGACTGCTGTTTTTCTGTCAGGATGCACGACTCTGTCACATGCTGCAGATTATGACCCATATCAGAGTAATTTCAATCAGAATGATTATGGCCATTCATTTGAACGAGACCGACTTCAATATGGTCAAGATTCAATTGCACCTTCTTATCCAAACAATCGACGCCATCAACGGTTCCGTCCAGTTTCAGACGAAACCCGATTTGATGAATATGAGCTCAAACTGAAGCAGTTATTATCTGAAGAAGCTCAATATAATGAACGTCCTCGCAATCAAAACAACTCGTTCTCCAGAGATCGATTTGATGCTGGTCAGAGACGTCAGAGTCGTGATTATTTCGATAATAATATCGACAATCAGAAATTACGTGAGCTGATTCGAGAGCTGCAGCAGAGGAGTATGCCTCAGTATGATCGAGATCGATATGAGACAGATTTTCCAAACCAGTATCCTGTTGACCCAAATCAGGAACTTAGGAATAAAATTTCACAACGATACTCCAGTTCCTCAGTGGTAGGAACGTTGCAGAATCTGGATCCACAAAGAGCTTATTCATTTTATCTGGAGGTGAACCGCATGATCGATTCTCGTCATGTACAACCACCTTCATACGATGTCAGGACAAGAAAATCACTGCAAAATCTGATTCTTGCAGTGGAAAACCAGAATTTCATCAATGCCAATCGAGTTGCAGCATCACCGGAACAGATCCGTATGGCTCAGCAAAGCTGGCAGCAACTCATGAATCAGAATCCTGCTCGAAATGCACAGGACTCAGTGACGGTAATGCGTCAAGCCGCTGACATTGCCGGAAGTCAATTAAGAATGCAGGCAACAGGTGTGATTTATGAATTTGCATATGGATCCCTGGAAGCGCTTGATAAACACTCTCGTTTTGAATTCACTCCCAGTTACTCAGGTCCTCGCGTTGACGCGGGGGATAACAGTGTAGTAGGTGTAGGGGTTCAACTGAAAACGCACCGCGACGGTGCTGTCATCCTGCGAACTTTGAATGGAGGGGCGGCACAAAAAGCAGGACTGCAGAGAGGAGATGTGATTGTTGGAGTCAATCAGAGAAACTTAGCTGGTCTTTCACTGGATGAGGTTGCAAATCTGATTACCGGTCCCGCAGGTTCCTCAGTTGCCCTTGACGTCCGCAGAGAAGATAGAAATGCCAGAGTAAACCTGAGTCGTCAGGCAATTCAAATTACAAATATCAGTGAAGTCAAAATGGTTGATTCACAGCAGAAGATAGGCCTCATCCGTCTTGAAAAATTTGGAGAGGGTGCGGTTCAGGAATTAGATAGAGCTTTATGGAGCCTGCATCAACAGGGAATGAAGTCTCTGGTATTCGATTTGAGAGGTAATCCGGGTGGGCTTCTGACAGAGGCAATTGCGATCTCAAATCGATTTGTCCCGTCTGGTAAAATTGTTTCAACGCGGGGACGTAATCAGAGTGATAATACGATTGAGACAGCTACACATGATCAAACATGGAAAATGCCTCTGGTCGTTTTAGTCGATGGTGATAGTGCAAGTGCCAGCGAAATATTCGCCGCTGCTGTCCAGGAAAATCGACGAGGTTTGATTATTGGTAGAAAAACTTATGGTAAGGGTACTGTACAGACTCATTTTCCGTTGCAGTCTGTTTCTGGTACCTTCTGGTTAACAACTGCCAAGTTTTATTCTCCGACAGGTAGAGAGATGGCTGGCGTCGGAGTGAACCCGGATGTGACTGTAAATATGAGCGAACGTGAGCTTGAAGAGGTTGGACCGGTCGACCGGGACCTGAAGGCAGGTGTCAGTGCTATTTTAAGTCATAGACCAGGTGAACTGGTAAACAACATGTCCGGGAGACAACAGACCAGACCGGCACAATTTCAGTTTTCGGGTTAAATTGAAGTCTCCGGATTATCAAGTTTTTCCCAGTTCCTGATAAAATAAAGACTCTCGTATTCTACTTGATTCGATACAAAGCAATTTGCATTTCCGGTTGCCCCGGGTATCGAGCCTTGAGAAATACGAGAGTTTTTTTCTTAGTATGGGGATCCTCGGAATCCTTAGTTCAAGTAATTGATTTGAGAATAATGATGAAGTGTGAAATAACTCGGGATATCCAGGCTGCTGCAAACCTGATTCAGGAGGGAGAACTGGTTGCATTTGCTACTGAAACAGTCTACGGGCTCGGAGCGAATGCACTTAATCCCGAAGCAGTTGCACAGATATTTGCTGTTAAACAAAGACCACACTTTGATCCGTTAATTGTGCATATTTACAGCACGCATCAACTGGCCGAACTTACTTCTGAAATTTCATCTACAGCGGCAAGACTGGCAGATGTTTTTTGGCCAGGGCCATTAACATTGGTGTTACCGAAAAAAAAAGTCGTTCCCGATCTGGTGACTTCCGGTTTGGATTCCGTTGCCATTCGAATTCCTGCTCATCCAGTAGCCAGAAAGCTACTGGAGTCAACTCAACTGCCAATTGCGGCACCCAGCGCGAATAAATTTGGACGACTTAGCCCTACTTGCGCTAACGATGTGGCTGAACAACTCGGTGATGAAATCAAACTGATTCTAGATGGTGGACCTTGTACCGTCGGTGTAGAATCTACAGTCATCCAGTGTGTGGGTGACCTACCTGTACTACTCAGGCCAGGGGGGATTTCACTAGAAGAAATCCAAGATTGTGTCGGAGAGGTTCGGTTAGCAGAAATAGAAGATTACGCTGAAAGTAATTCACCAGTCAGTCCAGGTATGTTACCAAAGCATTATGCACCAAGTACTCGATTAATGATTGTCGATCATCCAGATCAACTGCCTGAAACAGGGGCAATCGGCGTCTTGAGTCTTTTTCCCCTCGAAGTAACTGAATTTCGTGACTGCCATTTTTCGGCCCAGCAAATTCTATCTCCCACAGGCGACTTGAAAATAGCTGCTGCCAATTTTTTTGCGGCACTTAGAAAATTAGATGCATCAGGCATTGATCAGATAGTTGCATTACGGTTACCAGAAAAAGGCCTGGGTAGGACGATTAATAATCGTCTCGAACGAGCAGCTGCATCTTAATCAGCAGTTTGTAATCGCTTGTTTTCGATAGTCCAGAATGCACTGATTCAGTGTTGCAAAAAATTGATCCTTTTGAATAGGTTTGGTTGCATAACTGTCACACCCTGCAGCCAGACATTCTTCACGAGCACCACTCATCGAGTGAGCGGTCAAAGCGATCACAGGATAAGAATAGCCCTGTGACCGGAGTTGTTTGGTGGCTGCATATCCATCCAGTTCCGGCATCTGCATGTCCATCAGTATTACATCGAATGGCGATCCTGCCTCCACAGCCTCTTGGGCTTTCTTGATGGCAATCAAGCCATTTTCGGCTAGTGTGACAGTATTCCCTGACTTTTTTAACAAGAAACTGATTAGTTTCTGATTATCGATTCCATCTTCTGCCAGCAGAATATTGTAATTCAATTCAGAGAAGTTAGATTCAGGTTTTTGATTAAACGTATGTTGGCATTCATCTTCAAATGTCCTTTGGTCGACAAGTTCCTGTTCCAGGCATCGTCTCGTTTTTACAGTTACTGTGAATGTTGTTCCGTTACCGTACTCACTTTTAACTGATATTTCACCACCTAAAATATGAGTCAGACGTTTGCAGATTGTCAGACCAAGACCTGTTCCTCCGTATTGCCGTGTTGTAGAGGAATCTGCCTGCATAAAAGGCTGGAATAGACGCGAGATCTGTTCTGCCGTCATTCCGATACCTGAGTCAATCACATCAAATTTGATTACAGGTTCGTCTGTATCAATTGATGATGCAGAGACAAGCAGTTGCACATGACCTTGTCTCGTAAATTTAATTGCGTTACTCAGAAGATTGATCAGAATTTGACGAAGTCTGACAGGATCGCTTTGAATCCAGCGGGGAATTGACCCATCGATTATGACCGAGAGCTCAAGTCCCCGGTCGATTGCACGAATATCCATCAATGTTTTGACATCATCCAGTAACTCAATCAGGGAGCAATGGATGTCTTCGACATCCAGTTTATCCGCTTCAATTTTAGAAACGTCCAGAATGTCATTGATCAACTCCAGCAGGTACTCACCGTTTTTCTTAATTGTATCAATGTGCCGGTTCATTTCCGGATCATCGTTGCGCTGTTTCATGATCTCCGCAAAACCCAGAATTGCTGTCATTGGTGTGCGAATTTCGTGGCTCATATTTGCCAGAAATGAACTTTTAATATGGCTGGCCTTTTCAGCATCCTGCTGCGCAATGACGAGATCTTTAACCATATGGTTAAAAGCTTCAGCAAGTCTGCCAATTTCATCTTTTGAATCAATTGAGATTCGGTGGTCCACATTACCTGCTGCAATAAGCTCTGCACTATTTGATAGTTCCAGAATTGGAGAGACAATTCCACGAGAGATCATCCAGGCTAATAATAATCCAAAAAATGTTCCCAAACATGCTAATGTTCCAATTACTAGCTTAGCTGATTGGATAGATGAGTCTGCATGATGAGTTGTATTAACAGTTTTTAAATGTATCAGTGGGTGAGCCTGATTCTGAAGAAAAGCATCTATCGAGTCCAGATTCTGTTCAAATAAGCTTAATAATCCTTCAATTTCATCTGTGATTGCGACGACTTGGTTCCCGTAAGCAGTTGCCTTTGCAAATTTATCATCAATGATTTTTATCTTCTGAAATTCTGTGTGATTCGAAATAACATCCAGATACCTGGCTTCAAACATTTTAAATTTTTGTTCCGCGTCTAATATACGCGAAAGCAAAGTATGATTCCGTTTGGCTATGTATTCTTCAATCGAACCAAAAGCGATATTCAGGTACTTTTCCATGTTATAGCTCGCTTCTGCTTTCTTAAGACCATCATCAGACTGATCGTCGATTGAAACCAGTTGTGCGCGATCAATCAATTGGTTGATTTGACTGACGTGGTTAATAAAAACAGTTAGAGCGGCATCTCGTCTATCAGTCAGATCGATTATCTGAGAGGCCTGTTGATTATATTTTTCATACATCGCTGAGATGTTATGGCTCAAAAACTTTTCTTCACTCGATTTTGCCAGTGTCTTATAACGTGAAAGATTATCAGTGAATCCATCGCGAGAATTGATCAACTTTGTCAGGTGTTTCTGGTCTTTATCACGAACGTAATCTAATACAGCGCGGGCGATCTCGCCCGCTTTGATCTCCATCTCTAGAATGGATTCTTCAAGAGGTTCGTCTACGTTAACCAGTTGAGATATGTCTTGATTAATGAGGGAAATCTGGAACCAGGTTACAATTCCACTGAGAACCTGAATGAGTACCAGCAAGCCAAATGCAAATTTGAGACGATCAGAGATCGACAATTTTCGCAATTTGGAAGCTATTCTGGGAAATGATTTAGAGGTGTTCATTCGCTTGCTGGCAAAAGAAAGGCTTTGACTTGGAAATAGAATTTTATTTAATCAGGCACATAGTTAACGAGATAGGATAAGTTCCTACACGCCGGAATCGAGGCAAAACCCTCCTCACAACTTTATGCTCTAAAAAAACGTGATGATTTAAGAAAATAGAATCGTCACAAAAAAAGAAAATAAGATTTGAGAAAGTATGATGCTTGCAGGTTGAAGTGATCGTAACAGCCAGAAGGTGGATTAAATACGATACTGAAAGGAGGGTTTGTTGAATTATTTTCAATGGAAATAAAAAACGCCAGCACCGTTCAGAGGGGGGTGAACGATACTGGCGGTCAACAAAAATCTGGTTTTCTAATTGAAATACTGGAGTGATCTGAGACCCGATATTAAATTCGGCAAAATAAAATAAAGGAAACAGACCAGATCGGCCTCAATTTCAACCAGATAGATTCAAAGTTGCTTGCTCTTGAGAGGTAACTTAGTCGTGAATCTGATAATACCAGCTAGCACTACACTAGATATTGTTGTTATCAGGTCAGTATTAGTTATCGTATTGTTCTTGAGGTAAACCCTAGAAGAAATAGAAAATCGACGTTTGAATCGATTGTCGATGATTCCCGGATCATTTCTGGAATGTCGATTATGACGATAGAATCGCTGGTGACAAAACGTGCGACTCGAACTCAGGCTCGTACAAGACAATGGGATTTAATTTCAGCTGCTATTTCACTGAGAGGTAGAACTTTATCGGCGAGTCCAGCGCCTGCGACTGCAGCAGGCATTCCCCAGACTACACTCGAAGCTTCGTCCTGAGCGATGATTGTGCCTCCAGATCGCGCGATATCAAAACTGCCCTCAATACCGTCTTCTCCCATTCCAGTTAACATAACAGCGAGTGTCGCATTTCCAAAATGCTCTGCAGCTGACCTGAATAAGGGGTTCACAGAAGGTCTACAGAAATGCTCAGGTGGATCTTGACTTAATAGTGTAACTTTTTGACCATTCTCTTCGCCGATGAGCAGATGACTTCCACCAGGAGCAACATAAGTTTTATGTGAATCAAGTGGTTCATTATGTTTGGCTTCGACAGTAGTTCGACCGCTGTCTTTCTGGATATGTGCTGCCAGGATTTCTGTAAATCCAGGGGGCATATGTTGTACTATGAGAATCGGGATAGGTAAGTCGATTGGAATCTGCGGTAAGAGTTCGGCTAGTGCTTTAGGGCCACCAGTGCTGGTTCCAATTACAAGGACTTCTGGTTGCTTATAGAATTTAATATTTTTATTGAATAAAGTCTTTTGTTCTGTATGGGGTTGCTTTGTTGTATTCTGTGTTATGTCATTCTTTTTAGATGCAGGTATGGTTTTTGTGAGCGCTGTTTTCTTTGAACCAACGGCTTTGATCATCATGACCAGCTCTTGGGAGAGCACACGAATACTTTCTGCAGCACTGGAAGTTTGTGGCTTTGCTACGCACCCGATCGCACCCAGGGAAAGTGCTTTAACTGTCGTTTCTGCACCTTTCGAAGTTAAGCCACTCGCCATTATGACGGGGATATCAGTAAATCGATGTTGAATTTCCTTCAATGCAGTTAATCCATCCATCACAGGCATTTCAACATCTAAGATCACGACGTCTACGGGGTGCGACTTCATCCAGCTTAACGCACATTCCCCATTCATTGCTGTACCAGCAATTAAAATATCAGGATCTTGTTCAAGAGCCCTGGAAATCAATCCACGAATGACCGCAGAATCATCAACTACAAGAACGCGAATAGGGTTAGATGACATGCTAACTTCCTTGTGATTCACAAACTCAGACAGGTTTAGTGCATATGGGTAGCGGGTAGAGTAAATAGCTTTGTATCAAGTGGTTTACTCTTTAAAATGATAGGTCAGATAAATTACACTCGTGGTGCTGTCATACATTTTTTGAAAACTATTTGAGGACACGTGCTGGAAGAATTTCTTTATTCGCTATAATCGGAAGGTTGAAAAGTGATCTTTATAAAACTGGATTCTCTTGTTCACTGGTTTGCTTAGCTTAGCCAGCATATTTTATTTAGGAACGCCCATGCCGGTTCACCCTCAAGTAGCTCAATACCTGGAAGAAGTTTCAAAAGTAGATTTACCTCCATTTGAGGAAATGACTCCAGAATTCATACGGAGCACGCTTACGCCGTCACCAGAGCCACATCTACCGTCCAGCAGTATTGAAAATCGATCAATTCCAGTGAACGGTACGGAAATACCAATTCGAATCTATACGCCACCCGAAGCTCCAGAAATCAATCAAGAGGAATTGCCAGCCCTTGTTTTCTTCCATGGCGGAGGTTGGGTGATGGGGACGTTAGATGCTTATGATGGAGTATGCCAGGATCTAGCCGGTACCGCGGGCTGTAAAGTAATATCTGTGGATTATCGTATGGCACCAGAATTTACCTACCCGATTCCATTTGACGATTCTTATTCAGCAACGGAATGGATTTCGGCTCATGCCAATGAGCTAGGCATTGATCGAAATCAAATTGCGGTCGGCGGTGATAGCGCGGGTGGAAATCTTGCAACTGCAGTTGCTCTCAAAGCCAGACAGTCGGAAACTTTGAAACTGGTTTATCAGTTATTGATTTACCCTGTGACAAATTACCAGTTTGATACTGAATCATATCAGAGTTTTGGCACTAACTACTTTCTTACAAAACGAGCGATGGAATGGTTTTGGGATCAGTATCTGCCTGACGAATCTGCTGGCAGGGAAATTTATGCGTCTCCTCTCCGCTGTAAAGACTTGACTGGAATGCCAGATGCTCTCGTGATTACCGCCGGGTATGATCCACTCTACACTGAAGCAGTTCAATATATCGAATTGTTGCGAAAATCTGATGTGAATGTGGAGCATTTAAACTATGCAGATATGATCCATGGTTTTTTCAGACGATCCGACCTATACGACCGTGCTTTTGAAGCAGTACAGGCAGCGGGGCAGAAATTGAAACAGAGATACTCCCGTATCTAAGCTTGTAATGGAGTATTTCATTCTTCTGCTGCAATCTGATAGAAACGACCAGCTATCAAGATTTGCAGAATAAAACAGCTGATCAGACTTAGGTAAAATGCAGGCAGCAATACACCTGCTTCACCGGTAGTATCCTGGAACATGAGATAGAAAAGATGTAATAGTGGTGTTGCGCAAGATTCCACAAGAATAAATGTGCCAATCGCAAATGCCAGTGCTCCCCAACGAACCACAAGTGAGTAATATGCTAATAAATGCAGAAATATACAAAACTGAATGATCGTCAGGGGAACCAGTGAGTAAAAACCAGAACTTGTAAGATACATAATGCTTTCTGGCACAATTAATATGATCAGAATTATGGTGAAGCTAACTGGTATCAGGGAAAGGATGATTCCTCCCACTTTCTCATAGGAGATGCGCAACAGTGAACATGGTAGAATCGACATGAGTGGAATCATTTTTTGTATTCGCTCTTCTCGAAAGATACGTGAAGTATAGATCGTGCATTCCACAACAAAAATTACGAACAATAACAATAGTGATGCACTCACCAGCTCTTGCCAGGTGAAGGTCTGTGTTGAACTGGAACTGGTATATTGATCGAGTAATATTCCTCCAGCTATCACGATGATACTCATAGTCGGATACAGAATCAGTTTCAGGAGACTCGCTCTCATACCACCACCTGAGAACTGAAATTCCTTCCAGGCAAATGGATATGTTCCAGGCCGGGAATTCATTAATCGCTTAGACGATTGTCTTTTTCGACTACTTGGCTCTTTTGCTGTTCTTTTATCAGTACAAAGATCAAAGATAAACCAGGCTATAATAAAGAACAAAATCCCTACTGAAACATTGCTGATTACTTGCGAGTTCAGAATAGAACCCGAGTAACCGGTTGTCAAAATCTGCCTGATTTGTTCAATGACAGAGTGTTCCTGGCTGAGTTCAAATAGATACTTGCTGCTACTGGAGATAGAGTCAGTTGAGGAGAGATATCCACGATTTTGAAGATTGACAATAAGGTGATATTGAAGAGCTGGAAATAAGAAATAGAAAAAAAGTGCAATAATCACCAGGGCAATTGCTTCGCCAGATCTTTTAGCATAGACCGAACAAAGTAAAGCAAAGTTTGAGATCAGTATTATATATCCGATCAATGACGTTAGTGTTGCATAAATTTGTAGTGGAGTGATCCCTCCTAATGAAACTGAGAGCAGTAAAAAAGGAAGTTGACCCATCAAAAGCAAAATTATGCGAAATGCTCGTACGCTGGATTTTCCAGTTAACAGGGCGAGAGTATTGATCCCGGCCAGCTTTAATAAAGGTAGTGTTTCTTCTTCTTTTTCCTCAGTGATTGCAGTAGAGAAAAATCCAATTCCAGCTAATGTTACCAACCAGAAATTTAACCAGATAATTTTAGTAAAAAAATCCAGACCGGGTGAACCAATTCGAGAGCTGGTTATCCAGGATGAGAAGAGAATACAGAACACGACTCCAATGCAGGCAAAGCGAAGCACGTGTGTCTTTTTATCTCTCGTATCTTTTTTCAGCGCAAAGCTGGCAAAAATGAATGACCCTCTCAAGCCGCACCTGTTTCCTCAAGTTAGTGTTTAGCCGCCGTGTTCAGACAGTGGAAGATCAATCGAATAGATAATCAAACCTTCTTTTTTGAAGATTTCAGGTGTCTCAGGAAATAAAGAGTCTGGAACTTTAGCAACAACGAGTAGTTTTCCTCGATGCTCTGGCCAGCTGATATTCTGATTTATCTTGTCTGATGACACATTTAATGATTTTTGTACAAGGATTGGGAAAAACTGTTCAGAGGAAAACTCTTGTTTCTTGTCGGTTGGTCTGACAAAAGGCAGAAATCGGTTTGTTTTAATATAACGTGTATCGAGAAGTGGGTTTTCTATCAGTAAAGGGAACAGCTTTCTGGATTTTCCAGCATAGATCAATTGATTATTTTCCTCACTCAATTCATAAATTTTTGTACCAAATACAAAATGTGCCTGTTCAATCTGCTGGGGAAATTCTTTACGGATATCAATTGAAAGCGCTTCTAGCTGTGATTCATTTGCAAGAAATGATGCTAAATTTGTTTCGAGTAACGATTTTGAAATTCTTGCACTATGGAAATAAGTTCGGAAAGAATTCGGGGGAATATCAACCTGTATATGTCCATTGTTTCCACTGGTGGAAAATCCATTTACTTTGGAATAGGGCTGACATGTTGAATAGATATGTGATTCTCCAGCATGGCTAATTTTAAAATTTCCGCCAGATACGATTCCCAAACTGGACCATTCAGAAATGTTTGTTTTTTGATCAGGTAGAATTTCAGCAACGATCAGAGAATGAATTTGGGAAGTCTGGTTTGTGCTATATTGTCCTACGAAGAGAAATATGAAACAAAACAGAAGTGTGCTGAGGCCATAGATAATATAAAAAGTTCGATATTGTTTTGAATATTTTGTAATCAGGTAATAAACAGGTCCGACAATGATCAAATAAATAAATGAAAGAAGAAATATCAGATACCAGATTTGTTGTGGCTTACTGATTTCAGTCAAGGTTGCCAGCAATACTTCATCGAAGTTTTGATAATACGTATTTCTGTATGTAGAAGAGGGATATGTGAGATCTGTTTCTGATATTTGATTATTCCTATTTATTTCGATTTTCGGATTCACTGAATTATGTGTGTCTATATTGATTAACTGTTTTAACTCTATTGGTGAAAGATCGCTCAATTTATGTTGATGGAAATAAATGACTCCATTTCCATAATATGCAGGAGAAGTCTGTCGTTTTAGTGGACCAAATGAATCGGGAAATAACAGAGGATCGCCATTCGAATTATTAAATAGATGCAGGATTCCTCCTGAATGGATCCAGTCTAAAAAGGCTTCGCGTCGAGTTTTTTCCCATCTGGGAATGTGATCTAAAATCATAATCTGTAAAACATCGGTAGCACCTGAAAGGGGGGGGAAAATATCTTCCGGGAACTGTTTCACGCCTGATATCACCGTATTCAAATTTTCGGGAGTGACCAGTTGAATGATTGATTTTTCAGGTACGGGGCGGGGAGCAAGGAAAGTTTGAGAATGCTTCATCTCATTTTGAGTCCAGCTTAGACGCCAGTTACCATTAAAGTCAGTGAAATAGGGATAATACTGGATCCATTTTTTTTCGAATGGTGCAATATAGATGCTTGTTGCAAGGGCAATATCAATCTGCTGTCCCCGAAATGATTCCTGGTGAAATTGAATTTTTCCTTCAAATGGCTCGGGATCTGGATTTTCGATCAATACCGTCACAGGGTTAATGTGATAAGCTGTCAGACGATCATTGAATCCCCATCGCATACCATGAATCTCTATTGCTTCGGCCACTCGTCCGTTTGCAGCAACAAAAATCAATAGAGAAAATAACCATTTCAAATATGCGTCAGCTGGATCCATTGTTTGAACTCTAAAGTGTGATACACATAACACAACTCAGGCTAATAGTCTCCAATCAGATTAGAGTCGTGCCGGTTGGCAAGGTTTTTGAGAATCATGTCATCAGTCAACTGGCTGATATACTTAACAGAACCATCTCCAAGACAAAAATGGGCACCTTCAGAATGAGAGCTTGAAAATCCACCTACTTTCATTAGGGATAATCGATCTTCTGGGGTTAATTCGTTTTTATCATTCAATGGTTCTTCTGATAAATCTGGAATAGTTTGCATTTCAAAATCACCCATTCCATCCAGTTCAGGATTTTCTTCAAATGAATATTCACCTCTTCTTCCATATTGAGATCTCGAACCAAAGCTATTCAAGGTAGATGTATTGGAATTAATTGGGTGTCCCATGTTTCTGAGAGTGGAAGAAGTTCCGGATGCCCAGCTTAATAATCCACCATCACTGGCTTCACCAATGAATATTGTATGTGAGCGACCATCTTTCAAATCTTTCTCTCGAATGCTACTGTTTAAAAACAGGACACCATTATTGTTGAAATCGATTGGTGATTCCGAGTCATTATGGCAGCCAACATAGTTCCAGGTATCGTTGGGATTAGACGGACAATAAAATCCCGGTATGAAATGATTGATGATTTTGCGATTTGTGAGATCGTAAACTCCATATTGGAAGTCATAACCAATGAATGCTGCTTTTTCATCCAGGTGCGGCAATATCTGAATCAACCAGCCGACATGATATCCAACAGGTTGATTCAGAATCGGGCCGGTAGAATTTACAGATCCGGACGGAAGAACACGATGTGCCATCTGGTAATTTTGCATCGCCAGACCGATTTGCTGTAGATTATTTTTACAGGTTGCAACGCGTGCAGCTTCTCGGGCCTGCTGTACTGCCGGCAATAGAAGTGCAATCAGAATTGCTATGACGAGAATGACTGTGAGCAATTCGATCATGACGAAACCGGATCGACGTACCGAACTATTACTGCATAAATTCATGATTCAGCAACTGTTTTCTGAAGTAATAAAAAACAGATAATATATTAAAATTCCGAGAGGAGCTGGCCATCGTGTCGATTTGCCAGCGCTTCATAAACAGACTGATTAATGTTTTCGCTTAGAAAACGAACAGAGCCATCACCGATGCCGAAATGGCCACCTCCCGTATGGTAGCTCGAAAAACCTCCTACAAAAGATTTGTTATTGACCTTGGGGTTCGAACTATCAGGATTAATTCTTTCCTCTTCTGGTGAGAAGCGTTTTTCATATGCTGTTTTACTGGTAAATATTTTTCCATCGTCTGAATTGATAAAGGTACCTGCATTGCGGAGGGTAGAACGAGTTCCTGAGACCCATCCCAGTTGATTTCCTTCGATAAATTCACCTACGAACAGGGTTTTGGAACAACCATCCAGAATTTCGTCGTAGCTGACACTGCTGTTTAGAAAAAGAACCCCATTGTTATCTTCACTGATCGGTGCTTCGACATCGTTTTGAACTCCTGCATAGCAATGGCCCTTATTGGGATTAGATGGACAATGTAATGTGGCAATTCGATAACTGGCGACTTCTTTATTAGCAGGATCATAAACACTTTTGTTAAAATCAAATTTATTGAAGGCAATTCGTTCATCCAGATAGGGTAAAATCTGCAAAATCCAACTGACATGATAGCCTTTCGGTTCATTCTCAATCGGACCGGTGGGGTTGATAGAACCTGGGGGAAAAACATTGTGTGCCATTTCATAATTTTGTAATGCCACATTGAGTTGTAACAGCTTGTTCTTACAGGATGACCTACGTGCAGCTTCCCGTGCCTGTTGAACGGCTGGTAACAGCAGCGCGATCAATATGGCAATAATTGCGATCACGACCAGTAATTCGATCAGCGTAAAACCCCGACGATCTTTTTGATCACAGCTTGCATCAACTGTTGAAATGTATTTCATAGCGGTTCCTTCATTTCGATTTTTTAGAGAAGGAGAATTAATTCTCAATATCTGTATTTGAAAGTTGAACAGGCCATTCCCGAATAACGCGAACCCGCTCGCTTGCCTGGGCCGGATAACTTGCTTTGGTGTGAATCAGAATGATGTTTTGATTCTGTTTTGATTCTCTATCAATCTCGATAATCACCTCTCCAGGGAAGGTACTTCCTATTTCCTGAGGTGATATCAGCCAGGTTTCACCGGAATAAGACACATTATCCCGGAGTTTTCTAATTGTGCGTTGCACCGCAGCGTCAGCCAGCCAGGTCGCCTGTAAATGGTGTTGGGATTTTTTTAGTTGATTGAGTTCTATCTTAGTTTGCTTTAATAACTCACCAATGATAGCCAATGCGAGAATCAGACAGACGAGCGGGATAACGACAACCGCACCCTTCCGATCGTGAAATCCGGATTGGTGATCCCGGTCGAATGACGATTTGTGAACCATTGATTTCATCTCTCACCTCAAGTTCATTGCACTGCTTGTAATACGTAAGCATTTTTCTGATTGATTACGGCATCAAAATCGAGTTCTTTGACTGGCATTTTGACCGTACTATTTTCATGAGAATCATCCGGTAAAACTTTTAATTGAAGGGAAACAATCTGGCGTTGGTTAATGTTATCAATGCGAAAATGGAGTCGAAAATCTGAGATCTGGTATTCGTTTCGTATGACTGGCTGATCAGAACTGTTTGTTTCGCGGATGATGAAATTTCGATGTTTGTTTTTACCGATTGAGTACACAATGAAAGTGTTGTCATCCAGTTCCAGTTTCAATTTATGCTGCTTTGGATTCTCTTCTGCCATTAAAATAGCTTTACCCGCTGCAGCTGCATCTTCACGAAATTGATTCGATAATTTCTGCAGGTTAAATGTATGCTGAATTCGGTTTGTTCCTTGCAGTTCTACTCGCATCAGAAATGCCAGCATTGTAACTCCGACTGTGAAGATGACCGATATCAGAGAAATCATAACCAGCATTTCAATCAGGGAAACACCATGTGGGGATGATTTATTAAGCCGGCGATTACAGTGTTTTCTTCGTAGATATTTCATTTCATTCTCTCCAGTTGATAAAACCAGAGCGAAAGTGAAACTGGATCCACAGATTCTCCGTATGGATTTTGCCACGAAAGCTTGATAAGAATTTGTTTTATCGCTGGCGAATTGGGATTTTCTATTAGTGTGAGATTTAGGTCTGGTTCTTTAAGAGAAAGTTTTTTTGAGGCCTCTTTCCGGTATGCATCCAGTTTTTGTGAGGTAAGACTGTTCCATGTTTCTGCCGCATTCAATCGTTCTGCCAGATTAGCCAATGTAGTCGTTGCGAGAACTCGCTCATTGATGGACTTTCTCTGAAGATTTACAACACGTAAAGTAGGAACTGCGATGGAAACAGCTGTGCTCACCAAAATCAGTGATATGAAAGCTTCAAAGATGGTAAAGCCTGATCGCTTCTTCCATTTCGAATTTTTATTGTGCTTGAATGTCATAAGAGCAGAATTTCAACTGAGGTCATAAATTAATTGGATGATGGGGACAAACAATGCAATTACAAACAATCCCACCACTACTCCCAGACTACAGACGATGACTGGTTTTAAAAAATCAGCGAGCACTCTCAATTTACGATTTCTGCGTTGCTCGATAGAGAATGCCAGTGACCTTAACACTTCAGGCAGGTTCCCAAGGCGCTCTGCTGTGTTACAAAGTGCTGCCTCGGAACTGGAAATGAATTTAGCATTTTGAAGTGACTTCCAGAGGTTTTCACCTTGATTGATTCTGGTTTCTACTGAGTTCGATCTTATTTTTACATCTGACCATAAATGGTATTGGGAGTTTGAATTTAGTGCGATCTGAGGTGATTGCTGTGCCGTAATTGATTGGGCAATTTGTCTCAGGCATTCAGGTGTATTAATACGAGGGAACCAGGCTGTGAAGAATGGTACTCGTAAGTTAGACCAACCGTAATAATTGCCAATGTGGATCAGAATTAATAAGGTAAAAGGAATAGAAAAAACTGGTAGGAACAGGAAAAAATTGGCAATAACAAAATCACTAAGATTGATCACCGTGAGTGTCATGGGGGGAAGGTCAACTTCAAAATCCATAAAGATCTTTTTGAACTTCGGGATGATCCAGTACATGATATAGCCTGCGATTGTAAACAGGAGCGTTCCGATTACCGTTACATAAACAGCGAGGTATGTGCCACTGGAATCTTTCGATTCATTCTTTAAACTTTTCGAAGTTTGTACGGCAGCATCACGGAGCGCTATACCCAATGTATTACTCAACTCCCCGATACGAATTGATACGATTGTAGATTGAGGAACCAGCCCCGGAGTTTCAGATAATGCAGTTGAAAGTGAAACACCAGAATAGAGTCGACTGCTGAATAATTCGAGTTTGGTTCGATATTTATGTGGTTGAGTTTCCGCATAGGCATCAATTTCAGGGCCCAATGGTAAGTGTTTTTCAACACAGACTGTTAAGAGCCAGAGTAACTCAGATTCATTTGCCCGTTTATTTAAGGAGAAGATATTAATAAGAGAGCTGAGCAGTATGAATGCCAATAGTAAAGGTAAAAATGAGATAACTATTGGTAAGAAGACCAGCAATGGGAGCCCCAATAAAATCCACCCGAGTATTCGAATGGATTGAATTTTCATTTGCAGAGGCTCTGGTAATTCGTATTCATTTCCCTGATTAAGAGCAGAGGCGATCTGAAAACACTGGTATTCCTGATAGATCGTCACAGCATAAAGAATTAGGCTGGGTAAAATCAGAATTAATGCACCCAGCGAAGATTGCTGGTTGAATAATACGACAAGAAAACTGAGTCCAATTAATCCAAAGCCACAGAACGTCATGAAAAGAGTGAAGAGTTTCCACCAGATTCGGATGAGAGGGTTTACGCCTTGATGGCCGAAATCTTTTATTCTCCGAGCAAGCAGAATCGAGGAAATTCCAGCAATCGGAAAATAGGCAAAAAATGCCAGACAGAATATGAAGCCGAGCAATTCCACTAACGAATACTCTTTCTAATAATGAAGTAATTACGTGAGATCATTGAGAAGCTTAATGAGAGGTAAGTAAATTGCTCCAATCGGGAATGTAACCATGATCAAAATGCCAGCTAATATGATTGGCTGAAGGGCAAAAACCAGTGATCCGGTTTTCATATTTGCTTTGGCCTGGAAAATATTGCTGCTGGCACGTAATGAATCGATAAAAATGTCCGGACGGTCTTGCCAACGAAATATATGAACGAAGTTTTTTGAGAATTGAGGTATTCCTGAGGACGCTTCTGAAAGGCTCAAACCAGCTTTCGATCTGTTATTCAATAAATGACAACCCGCGATCAGATTTGGGTCTTTTGTTGTTTTGGCAGACAGTTCGATGGCATCGGGAAGATTGATTCTCGCTTCTGTCATCGTTGCCAGCATGCGACAGAACTGAGCATTTGATGTATTGCTGAGAATACCTCCGAAAATGGGAATCTTATTAATCAAGCTTCGGCGAACAGACTGCAATCTGAATAGATCAAAACTGAACCAGGATAGAATCGAAATCAGCAGAAACCAACCCAGCATCTGCAAACCATATTCTGAAAGTACATCTGAGATATGAATTGCCAGAACCGTCAGTCTGGGTAATTCAGTTCCAAATCCTTCAAAAACTGATTTGAAATTTGCGACTACAGTCACCATTAAAAAATAAAACAGAAGAAAAGAAACGGAAATTAAAACGCCAGAATAAAAAAGAGAGATCAGAATTTTGTGATTGGATTGTCTGAGGTATCTCTGGCTTTCGATATAATCTTCGATGATCGATTCCAGGTGATTTGTTTGTGCTCCCACAAGGATCAGTGATTCCAGATGATGTGGAATCGAATTCAAATGCCTGTCAAAACTGTCTTTAGGTGTAAGCCCTTGTTCCAGGTCATTGGCGATATTTTGGAATATACGAGATAACCGTCGGGAGTTCGTCTCCTCTGCCAGTGTCAGCAGGCTGGCTGAGAGAGGAATACCATCTATTTCAGGTTGCGGGACTTTTGGCAAAAGATTGACAAACTCTGATTCCTCACTCCAGGCTGCTTTTCCAAAGTCAGATAGTTGTTCACCAGTAAAATCTTCGATTTCCAAAGGTTCTGATTTCATTGAATCGAGTTCATTTTCTGATGATAACAGATCAACTCGCAGGATTTTTAACCCTTGCTCCATCAGTTTGATACGTGCAGATTCATCGCTCTCTGCATCAATCACTCCTTGCAGTTTCTGTCCCTCTTTGTCCAGGCAGGTATATGAGTAGCGATTCATTAAAGTGTGGGACTCCCTAGCATTTTTAATAACTCAACGAATGGTAGGAATACAATCACTGCGTAACTGGCGGTGATACCACCTGCAACTAGAACGAGTAGTGTGACCGGAATAATTCGCTTCGCCCAATCAATACGATTTGATACTCGTGTTTGATAGACTCGTGAAATCTCAGAAAAAATTCTGACAAGATGATTTTGATGGACGTCCTTTATCAGCATTTTTTTTATAAAGGATGGGTAATATTTACTGCCTCGAATTACATCTGGTAGTGAAGATCCCCGTTTCAATTTATCAGAAAGTAATTGTGATTCGGTAATCAGTTTCGAATTTCCGGTAGATTCAGCAGCGAGTATAAGTGATTCATGGAGAGGGACATGGTATGAGAGCAAGATGCTGACCATTTTACTGAAGGTTGAATAATTCATCTCCAGAATTAAATTTCGATAACCGGGTATCCAACCGTATGCAATAATCGAAAAAATACTCCCGAGGTAAGAATGATTTTGTTCTCTTGTACCAAGAAAAGAGAATCGACTTGCTTTCCAGCTGATAATAAAGATCAACAAAATTAAAGGTACGAGTAGAAACCAGTTTCGGTAGTATTCAAAGAGCTTCGATACAAAATTCATTAAAGGTGTGTTTGACAGATCGAACATCTGGTGAATGACAAGTAGTTCTGGAAAGATGATGAAGCAGGCAAATAGTGAAAGTAAAAAAGCCATGACCAGAACAATGCCCGGGTATAGTAAGGCCACACCAATTTCCTGGCGGAGCTCCATCCTCGACCTTGTAAATGATGTATAGGCAGAAAGAGCCTCAGGCAGTTTTCCCATTCGTATGGCTGATTTCAGCAAAGAGATATATGAAGGGGGGAGTTCACTTGTGCTCATTTGGATGGCTTCTTCAAGAGACGAACCTTCATCAATTCTAAGAGCCAGTTGTTCCACAAATTCTTTTGAATCTCTGTTTAAATGTTTTGCTGCATTTCTCAGACCTTGATCCAATGGTATTCCCGCACGAATCATCGCGATTAGTTCGTCGTTTAAATCCACCAGACTGGCGATCGAAATTTTCTGAGTTCCTGTTGTATCAGACTTCAACATAGGGGTTGTTCTTAACATTCGGGCTGGACTGTGGTCAGGTGTCCATTTTGGTCTGGCTGACAGTTTTTTGCTATCGAATTCCCTCAAAAATATCTAAATGAGAGCTTGATAAGGAATGGCTCTCTGAATATCAGCATTTCCTATTAGATCCTGGCAGGAGAATATTTTGTTCAAAAGATTCCTCTCGTCCCTTGATTCTGTCAGAGTCGACCAGGTGAAACAATCCACCAGTATGTCAGAATTCCCACTCCCATGCCACGATCTCTTCTGGATTACAGTTTACAGAAACCAGAATGCAAATTAAAAAGGTATGCATAAAGTAGGGTGAGTACTGGGTATGCTTAAGCTCTTTGTGTAAAAGCAATGTTAAAGATATAAATTCAATTCTGGAAAGTATCACTTCAATGATTCGAACAAAAATAAAGTCGGCGTTGCATACATCTCAACCGGGAGAAACGGTTAAGGTTTGTGGCTGGGTCCGTACGCGACGAGATTCCAAAAGTGGTTTTTCTTTTGTTGAATTGAATGATGGCAGTTGTATGGCCAATCTACAGATCGTGATTGACCAAAATGTTCCGAACTATGAAAAACTGATAAAAGATGTTACCACAGGCAGTAGTCTCTCGGTGACAGGTAAGGTGATTGAGTCACCAGGTAAAAACCAGAGAATTGAACTACATGCAGAGTCCTTTGATCTCTATGGTTCTGCAGATGTTGAGACTTATCCCCTGCAGAAAAAGCGTCATAGTTTTGAGTTTTTGAGAGAAATTGCCCATTTACGTCCACGCACGAATACGTTTGGAGCAATTACGAGAGTCAGAAATGAGGCAGCAACTGCCATCCACCGGTTCTTCCAGTCGCGGGGTTTCGTCTACATCCAAACTCCAATCATCACTACCAGTGATTGTGAAGGAGCTGGCGAGATGTTTCAGGTGACAACTCTTAATTTAGACCGGCTGGCTCAAGTCCAGACAGAGATCGATTTTTCACAGGACTTTTTTGGAAAACCAGCGTCTTTGACTGTCTCTGGACAACTGGAAGCAGAAATATTTGCCACATCCATAGGTGAATGTTACACGTTTGGTCCTACTTTTCGCGCTGAGAATTCGAATACAACCCGTCATCTGGCTGAATTCTGGATGATTGAGCCCGAAATGCCCTTCTACGATCTGCAGGACAATATGGCACTTGCAGAGAGTTTTGTAAGAACCGTTATTGGTGATGTTCTGGAAAATTGCGCAGAGGATATGGAATTCTTTAATCAAAGGATCGACAAGACCACTCTTGAGACCTTGCGAAATATTACTGAGAATGATTTTATTCGCATTTCATATACAGAAGCGATTGAGATTGTGAAGTCCAGTGGAAAAGAATTCGATTTTCCAATTGAATGGGGTAGTGATATGCAGTCTGAGCATGAACGCTTCCTGACGGAAGAACATTTTAAGCAGCCGGTTATCGTGTATAACTATCCCAGGACTATAAAACCATTTTATATGCGCTGCAATGACGATGGCAAAACGGTATGTGCAATGGATGTGCTCGTACCGGGAGTGGGAGAAATAATCGGCGGTAGTCAACGGGAAGAACGCTATGATGTCCTGGTAGACAGAATGAAAGAAGGTGGCTTGAATCCGGAAGATTACTGGTGGTATACAGATCTACGAAAGTATGGAACAGTACCGCATTCAGGCTTCGGGCTGGGATTTGAGCGACTCATTCAGCTGATTACGTCAATGACAAACATCAGAGACTGCATACCCTTTCCCAGGACTCCTAAAAATGCAGAGTTTTAAGATTATCCAATGCTCAGAATTCGTTAAGGACTCAATAAATACTTCTTAAACCAGTTTACAACTGCCTGACTGGCACGGTTTTGATCTTCACCTTTAAATCCATGCGCGGCATCTTTAATCACGATGAGTTCGGCTGGGACTTTTTGTTTCTCAAATTGCTTCATAATATTATTACTGTGGCTGATAGGAACCAGTTTATCCTGGTCTCCATGTATTAACAGTGTGGGAGCATCATCGGGAGTCACGTGAAGCAGAGGAGAAAAATCATCTGACAGATCTGCTTCGAATTGCAGTGCTGGGAATCGATGATAATAGGTTGAATTTTCGTCCACAAATTCGCGTATATCGGTTGGTGGATAATAAGCGGCGACTGCTGCAACCTGATCAGTGTTCTTTAAGATCGGGTCTTTCGCATCAGGGTTGCCTTGATCAGATGTTGTTCCGAGCATTAAAGAAAGATGACCACCCGCGCTTCCTCCCCAGACGCCGAGTCGGTTCGGATTAACGCCGTATTCCTGTGCGTGTAGTCGGATAAAACGCACACTACGTCGAACGTCTTCCACTACTTCCGGGATCTTAAATTTCGGGCTGCTGCCATGCCTGACACAAAATACGGTGAAACCTTCTTCTAATAGTGGATTAAACCTGCCAAGCATGTTTTGAGGTTCGGTCCAACGAGAGTACCAGCCCCCGCTTACCATAAATAATACACCTGCTCCATTGGGCTTCTCTGGTTGGAAAACATCAAATGTGAGTGCCATGCCAAATTTGTGACCATAAACAACATCAGGAATGACTTTAACTGTTTCATCTGCACAAGCCGCGTCTCTTGGTAGCAGCATCAGAGCCAGAAATGCACAACACACAATTATTTTCATGTTATCTCTCCAGAATTTGTATCTTTTGGGAATGACATTTTTCAAGAGCTGTTTAGAAAAACAAACTATCTACTCGACAGTGTTGAATAGGAACAGAGTGTTCACTCGGTATCAAAATAGATTCCATAGATTATCTTGACCACACCGTGCCAATAGCAAGTATATGAATTCAAAATCGATTGAAACTGGAAGATATTGAATCGGAATCCTTTAATATCAAATTCTAAAAGACTCAATAAAAATCCTGAATATGAGGGATGATCTACGGAGTAGCTACTTCTGCGATCTTGCAATTCAAACGTGAATGATCCGGAAACAATTCTAGTAGAACTACTGATTGAGCTTGAACGATCTCAACGTTTCCATGGGCTACAGCGAGATGATTCAGAAATTGAAATCGCAATCCATCAAGCTCGATCTGGACAGATTCGACCTTATATTGAGTTACAATGGCCTGAAGCAGTTCTTGATGCCTGGCAATGGGATATTCTCGAGTCCTTGTTTGATCCAACGATTCGCCGAGTATTTGTTAAAGGAAATACAGGTTGTGGAAAAGGTGCCGCGGCAGGAATCGCCTGCTGTGTCTACTTTCATATCTGGGATGATGCAAAAATCATTATTACACGCGATTCTGTAAGAACAGCTCAAAAAATTGCATTTGGTGAAGTTGATAAATGGTGGCGAAAAATGCGATTCAAACCACCGGGAAAGCTTTTGACTTCAGGTGTGTTTGATACCAATCAGCACTCGATTTCTCTGGCAAACCCTCAGCATATAGAAGGCTTTCGGGGGGCACATTCGCCACATGTACTTTTCTGGTTTGACGAGGCAACCGCGCCTAATCTGGAAGATAAATACAAACTGGCAAACACGCAGGCTAAGAAATTTCTTGCACTATCAAATCCGTCGACATTGTCCGGCACATTCAGAGATTCTTTTCCTGCAGTCGATCCAGATAAAACGCAGACAATAATTGATCAATATGGCAATACACGTTGTATCACAGTCAGTGGCTGGGAATGCACGAATGTGAAAGAGAAGTGTCTTGAGCAACCTGTTGCGCCAATTGGTGGAATCAAAATAGCAGGAAATTATTACCTACATGGAAGCCCCATTGCTGCAGAAGACTTCGAACGAGTTCAACCTCGAATTCCCGGGCAAACCTGCTACGACGAATTTATGGCACTGCTCAATGACGCGGATCCTCTCGTTCGGAATGTCTATGCCCTGGGTAAATTCCCGGACCAGGACCCTGATAAACAGGTTATTTTGCCAGACTGGTTGATTGCGCCCGTAAAATTCTGGACTCGATGGAATCAACTCTATCTAAGAGCACGGGAACAATCTCACAACTTTGCCCTGAAATTGTTAGAGCAGATATTGCCTGTAGAAAGTTTCGGGCTGGATGTGGCAGCTTCTCGGTTTGGTGATACTTCGGTTTTAGCAGTAGGGGGGCGTTATGGAATTCGAGCGATACATGAGTGCCAGTTTTCAGATACCCAGCAGACGATGAGTTGGGTGCTGGAGACGGCGATTTCTTATAGAGTCGATTTAAAACAGGGGGTTGTTCCAATTGCAATTGACTGGGGAGGGGGGTATGGAAATGCGGTAGGCGACCCCTTGAAAAAAAGAAATGTGAATGTCATTGAAATTCATGGAAATGCCACCAGTAGTCTGGATTCAAAAAAATATGCAAATAAGAGAGCTGAATTATATGGTGAGGCGGCAAGACGCCTTGACCCTGCGGGGGACTTCCGCATGATGCCATTTGCGCTGCCAGATAATCAAAGGTTAAAAGCGGAACTTGTTGCGCCTGAAAAAATATACGCTGGCCATGATGGTGAAAAATTCTATATCACACCGAAAGGGCGGCGAGGCTCTGATGAGAATTACAACGGAAAAACACTGCATGAAATTCTGGGAAGGTCACCCGACCGTGCTGATGCGCTCGTCTACTGCCTGTATGCATTGAGAAATCAGCGCCGCCGCCGGTTGATTGTTGCCTGAATTACAAAATTCAACCCATCAAACAGGTATCTTTTATTGGGAACAACTTCGTATGTGGAATCCATTGAAACAGCTTAAAGCACGCTTTAAATCAAATCGATTTGCTGTTGCCTTACGTGCGGTTTTGGGAGCAGGGCAGCCTGGAGCCTGGAGTAGTGATCATAGAAGGGAATCCGATCAATTTTCTGGATGGACCTTTGTTGCGATCCGAGCCATATGTCTGCAGGCGATGCAGGCATCAGTTTTGGTTTATGATGATTCAATAAATGGTTCTAAACAGAAAAGAATAAAAGAAAAAGTTCAAAGCAAAAATAGATATACCCAGGTCAAAAGTCTGTATGCCGGGGAATTTGGAGTTGCCGAACCTCTCTCTAACGAACACCCGATCTGTAAAATATTAAAACATCCCAACCCGACTCAATCTGGTGCTTCGTTTCGCTACGAACGTGTATTACAGCTTCAGCTGACAGGAACGAGTATTGTCTGGAATGTACCGAACCAATTTGGAAAAACAGTTCAGAGATACGTGATTCCAACTGCAATCGCAACCCCTGTTCCTCCGAGTCATGAATTTCCGGAAGGTGGATACAAAATCCAGACTCCCTCGCTCAGATATTTTAGTGAGCCGTATAGCGGTACATTTGCAGAAACGAACATGTTTCATCAAGTCGTAGGGAATGTGATTCCAATTTCTCAACTACAAATATCACGTTGGCCTCACCCCGTTTATAAAGATGACGGCCAGTCTCCGGTAAGTGCCGGGGCACGATGGGTAGATTCTGCCAATCAAATAGATTCTGCTCGCTGGGCGCAAATGAATAATGGGGCTGATCCTTCGATTGTCGTGACCTGCGGAAAAGATATGAATCCGACCAGAGAAGAACTCGAAGCAGCGGCAACGATGTTCGAACAGAAGTATGGAGGAACTGAAAATACAGGCGAGGCTATTTTTACGACGGGAGAACAGGTCGTTTCTCTGACAGCGACTCCCCGGGAAATGGATTATAATTCTTCTTTTACACAATTCAGGGATGCAATTCTTGCTTTGCATGGCGTTCCGGGAATTGCAGCTGGTATTTCGGACGGAGGAAGTTACGCGGCTTTTTATGCCAGCCTTAAACAGTTTATCTGTCTCACAGTTCAACCAATACTGGATTTGTTAGCAGAAGATGATACCGAACATCTGGCACCACAATTTGGAAAAAACCTGACTGTAGAAATTGAGGCAACTCACATTGATGATCCGGACCTGCTTGAAAAACGTTTGGCAACAGATATTCGCGCTAAGGTGATCACAGTTGATGAATTACGAGCGATCAGAGGGCTGCCTCCTCTGGGACCAGAGCGGGGAGGCGATAATCTGGTCAGCCAGGATGGGGCAAAAATCCAGCCGACAGAAGAAGCTGACAAACATGACTATGATACAAGAACTCCCCATTTTCAAAACGATAATCTTTCAGAAAATAATGGGAAGACTGTCTAGAGATTCTGAATGAGTCAGGTTTCCAATCAGCTGCCGGTGAGCTTGTTTCTCCCTTGAACAGTTGCGATCAGATAACTGACCAGGCACCCGCTGGCGATATTAACTGTGACAGCTGCAGGAGCAATCCACTGAAAACTGATTGGATCAGGTTCGTTCGGGCCCATGAAGATGGGGCCAGAAAATGCAATTAACACTGCAGTTGTTGTTCCCAGGATTGCCCCAACAATGACTCCTGCTGGTTTGGAATAAGGTATGAACAAGGCAAAGAAAAACAGGCAGAAGATCGGAGTCGTCAATAAATTTGCAGTTTTGTTCGTTACAGCCGTGATATTTCCCGGAATGCTTCCCATCACAGAGCTGGATAATACTACGATGGTACCAATTCCAAATGCCAGCAGACGTGCAGTAAAAACATGCCCCTTTTCTGTCTTTGGAGATTTATCAAACCGATCCAGAAAGTCTGTCATGACAACTGCTGTGATAGAGTTTACCCCGGAATCAATGCTGGACATGGCGGCTGCAAACATGGCAGAGACCACACACCCAGATATGCCGACTGGAAGATGATAAGCGATATAGTGTGGAAAGAATATGTCAGCATCTTTTTTAAGATCAATTCCTGAGGGGATTTCATTAGGAAATTCTTTGAAATAACCCAGTAACGCAAAGCCAACCATGGCCAAAGTTAGTGAGACTACAACAGAGACGGTTAACTGAACTGCCAGGGACTTTCTGGCAGCACTTGCATCTTTGGTAGACATAAAACGTTGTACGGAAACCTGATCTCCACACGCTGTAGCGACATACCAGACTATAATAGAAAGAAAAGTTCCAACATAGGTCACACGCGTAGCTGGATCGAAGCTGAAAAACGGTTGAGTGTCCCAGTTTTGATCCCATTGAGTTGGAAACCAACCAAATCCACCCAGATGATATGTAATTGTCGCTATGACCAGTAACGCGCCTCCAAACAAAAGAATCGTCTGAATTAAATCTGTAATCACAACTGCACGCAATCCACCCAACGAAGTATAAATGATTGCAACGAGACCAGTTCCCAAAACGATATAGGGAATCCATTCTTCGCCAACATTGAGCATCGTGGTAATCGCTTTTGCTGTCAGGTATACCAGCAACGACATCCAGATCAGTCGCAAACTGACAAACATGATTGCTCCGAGCAGTCGAATGCCCAGTCCCAGCTTATCTTCCAGTAGTTCATAGGCACTGGTGACTCGCTGTCTCATATAGACTGGGATCATTACAAATCCTACGATGAGAAAGATGAAAGGCATCGCGAGGTCTTTAATGAGATAAACCGGCCCTTTTCCTAGAATTTCACCAGGTGTTGAGAGATAAGTGATTGTGCTGAGCAGAGTGGCGAATAATGAGACACCAATTAAAATGGGATTCATTTGCCCACTTCCGACAAAGTATTCCGACGTATCTTCCTGCCCTCGACTAAAGTACCATCCTAAAAAGATGGTTGAAATGGCATAGATTGCAATAATCACCCAGTCGATAGGGTGAAGCCCAGCGTTTACTGAAAGAGGTTCAGGGGATATTTCAGCAGCATAGAGAGGGTTCTCAAGCAAACAAAATACAAACAGTGGCAATATGAAAAAAAATGGTTTCAAAAGTCTGTTTCCTACTGAGTGAATGGAGATTCAGGAGCTGCATCTGTCGACAAATATTTGACTTCAAAAACATTAATATCGATATTTTTTATCCAGTATGCTGATTGAGACTCCTGATTTCAATTCTGTTTGATTGAAGTTCATAGTAAATCAACTAGCCCTCAATTATCCTAGTTAGATATTAAATTCATTCGGTTATTTAGTCGTAGCCGGACTCGTATCTTCCAGTACCACAAGATGAACTACATAATGGCTGATTCAAAAAATATTCAGTTTAGCAGAAAAAGAACTTGGAGCCATGATTTACCGATTAGTTATCTGATGCAACAGGGGGTGGAAAATCCGGGCGTACTTTCTCTGGCGGCTGGGCTGGTTGATCAGAACAGTTTGCCTGTCTCGATCACTCAGAGTGCGTTTCAGTCTCTATTTTCAGATCCTGGATCTGCCAAAGAAGCACTCCAATACGGAACAACTGCAGGTTCATTATCGTTAAGAAAATTACTCCTGGCTCACTTGACCAATCTGGAGCAGAAGTCAGCGGAAGAACTGGGAATGACAGCAGACAATATCATCGTCACAACCGGTTCACAGCAATACCTGTCATTATTAGGCGAAGTATTACTCGATCCGGGGGATATTTGCCTGGTGGCCGCTCCAACATATTTCGTGTTTCTTGGTGTATTACAGGGTTTAGGAGCCCGAATCATTTCTGTTGAAACAAATGAATCCGGGATGCGGATGGATTCTCTGGATGCAACGCTGGAAATGTTAGAGTCTCAAGGCCAGTTAAACAGAGTGAAAATGATCTATCTGGTCAGTGATTTTGAGAATCCTTCAGGAATATCACTATCGGTTGATCGACGAATGCAAGTCATCGATATTGCCCAAAAATGGTCAAAGCAACATCGGATTCATATATTAGAAGATCTTGCATATCGAGAACTATGTTATGATGGCCCTGTTCTGCCCAGTATACGGAGTTTTGACCACACGGGTGAAACTGTCATACTTACACAAACATTCTCAAAAAGCTTTGCTCCCGGGTTGAGAGTCGGATTTGGAGTTGCGTCGAATCAAGTCTGTGCGGCAATTTCAGATAAAAAGGGAAACGATGACTTTGGCTCTACGAACATGAGTCAGCATATCCTGGCGAATGCACTTCGTGAAAATTTATATTATGACCACGTGGAATATTTGAGATCAATATATCGGGAAAAACGAGATTGCATGCTGGAAGCTGCAGAGATGTATTTTTCAAAAATGAAGGATGTGAATTGGGTTCATCCGGGAGGCGGGCTCTATGTCTGGATGACTTTGCCTGATTCGATAGAAACAGGGTTTCAAAGTTCGCTTTTTCAGAAAGCGATTCATGAAGATAAAGTGATGTATGTACCGGGTGAATTATGCTATGCGTACGACCATGGACTTGGATGCGATGAGCAGCCTGCCATACAAAAAAATCACATGCGGCTCACTTTTGGTGTGCAGAACACTCAGGGTATCAAGGAAGGAATGAAGAGGCTCGCAAATGCGGTCAAGTCATTCATATGAAATGGGTTACGGATTATATTATACATCGGTCCCCGCAGATGTATTTCCTGAATTCTGGAATGGGTTCAAGCGACTTTAGCGATTGTGACGATAAGTTGGGCAGGGTTGTATGGTTTGATTCGTGATCGAGTTCTTCCGATGTAAAACGCATCTTAAGTGACAGATTCAAATCATGTCTCATTCTCTCACGGAGTTCCTGTCAGAATAAGAAGTCAAATGGGTATTTGTGATTCCTGCCATTCCGGATGTTGTCGCTCTTTTGCAGTTCCCATCTCTGGCGCAGACATTCATCAATTTACTCAATACCAAAATAAAAATTTTTGGGACTTCGCTTGTCGATGGGAGGACTCGGAGGGACTGATATCCCGGAATTTAGCTCCCCATTTCTTTTTTGAAGATGCCCCAGACGTACCTTTCGTCATTTGCCTGAAGCATATCCCAAGTGCTTCATTTCCTGGGACTACGAAGTGTCGTTTTCTGATGGAGTGTTTGCCTGATGAAGACCATCCAAAAGGCTTAGGGCGATGTAGCATCTATCATACGCGTCCGCATACCTGCCGCAGTTTCCCTGCTAAACTGAATGATGACAGTGAACTGGCAATTTTATATGAGCTTCCTGCAAATGGCAGGAATGGTGAACCTGCATATGACCTCTGCGCGCGACAATGGACTCCGGCAGATTTAGAGCCAAACGAAACGATTCAAAGCCTGGTCGTGGCAAAGTATGAAATGACTTTTTTTAAGAAAATCGCGGTTGTATGGAACCAGAATCCTGGTCCATGGAACTCTTTTCCAGAGTTTATCGATATCATTTATTCAAACCGCATTACTCCAGGTCAATTCGGTGACATAAATCAGGGTCAGTCGCCTGATGATGCCGAACCGCTATCTAAAGCAGCGTAGTTCATCAGTCAATTGAACTGATAAGACGATTCATCGTGCATTAGATCTTTAGATAAAAGTCTACTCCGGATTCCAGCAGAGTGTCTGTCTCTCGGTAGGATTCGTAATTGAGTAGATCGAGCGCTTCAATACCCCTCGAGCAGAAATCAGTTTCTCCAGGCACACATTAGAGAATTCGAGTCATCAGCACTCAAATTGCATACTGTATATAGCGCAGTATATCAAACACCGAAAAGACAAGATTTATTCTTTCGTGTCTTGACCCGTGTATGCCGAATCTTAAAACACTGCCCTGTCGCAAACATGATATGTTTCTCAATGGGGCAAACAGTGAATACAAATCAGACTTCAAGTTCTTTAGAGTCTCTTCTTGAATATCGGCAGCCTTCTTTTGGAGCTTTCTGCAAAATTGCTGGTAAAGCTTCAGAGCTATCGCTGGCTTGTCAGACTCAGCCAATGATCGATGAGAGACTGATGTCTGCTCGAGCAATCATTAACACACCTCGGGAGGATCGTGAAGGTGATGTTATTAAACCTGCCGGGGTACAGCTTGAGAATTTCCGAAATAATCCAGTTGTGCTTTGGGAACATGGTTTAGGTGAAATTACACGACCGATCGCAAAATGTCAGCATCCAGATGGCCGTCTGGCAATCGAAGTCGACAACGAAAAAATTTCTGCCACATCGTACTTCACTGCCAAATCACTGGAGTCATTGCAGATTTTCCACCTGATTGCGGAGGGGTTAGTCAGAGCAACTTCAGTACGTGCTTTACCAATTAAAACATCTACCAGGAAAACAGCAAATTCTGGAATCGGAATTGTGTTAGAGCAATGGGAACTGATTGAATGGTCCTGGGGCGCATTAGGTGTCAATCCAGATGCTATAGCAAGGACCCTTGATCGAGGAACGATTGAAGGCCACAAAATCGTAGAGCCGCTGTTAAAATCGCTAAGAACGGTGCTTCCAAAGAAAAAACATCTGATTCCTGGCTGGACACTGGAGAAAGAAAATAAAAATAGTGAAAAGCTAGTTCAACCTAAGTCAATTTTGAACAAAGCACAGAAACCAGCAAACCCGTCTGAAAAGTCAGGCAACAATCAGGTTATGGATACCAGCCTTAGTGAGAGTATCAAAGTTCAATCGCGAAAGATCTCAGCTTCAACTCTCGAGAACGGCCACGACCTGGATATGCCGGTTCCTCTAGGGGCTCAGATTCTAAAATCGATTTCGAGCTGTTTCTTAGATTTGAAACATCATTTGAAAACTTCTTCAAAAGTACTCGAAAATGAACACATTAAATCATTTCTTGAAAAACTGCTCCTGACATTGGAGAGTGAACAGGCGAAATTGGAGCGGGCCTTTGCGGACAACTATGCCCGGCTAAATCTTAAGGACGAATATACAGAGCCGTCCAACAAGTTTGTCAAATCGGATCCAATGCTTCATTCGATCAGATCTCTGAGAACGGGTGAGCCTGCTTATCGAGTGGAACGAATCAATTCAGAAATTAATTCTGATTCAACTTCACAGGTTCAGAAGTTTTCTGACCATCAATGCCAGCAATTCGCAGACCTATTAAAACAAACAAGTCTGTTGTCTCAACAGAATATACAAAACGATGAAGGTCTGTTGTTGGATGCTGTGGAAGATCTTTCGCAGTTAGTAGGTGATTTACAGCAGAAGGTATCCAATCTTCTGCCTCAAATCTGATGCTGATGCAATTGAAATCAACGGGAAGTTGCTTTTATGTGCCGTTGGAAAAACTTAGTCAAAAAATAGTTACAGAAAGGGCATTTTATGTCTGAAACACTCGAAGAAAAAGTGAAATCTCTCTCATCTAATATCGAAAAACTCACTAAAAGCGTAGATCAGTTGAATGGTCCCGATGTGAGCGGCGTTCATCGAGATGAACAGGGACGTCTGGCGGGGTATTGGGAAACGGAGAATAATCGAACTGATCGACAAGCATTTCAAAAATCGTACTCTGGTCAACGGGGACGAGAATTTCCCAGTGGATACAAACCATATTCGGAATTCCAATCGTTTGGAGATTTTATTCGCTGCGGATTTAAAGATCGAAGTGAAGTAATTGCCAAAACGAAGAAATCCTGGGGCATGTGCAAATCAATTCAGGGAATGTCTGAAATTGTAGGCGCCGATGGTGGAATTGCGGTTTTACCGGAGTTTCATCAGGAAATTCTGACAAGAATTTATGCGAACGATATTTTCAGCCGGACAGACCATTATCGCGTAGCTGGGAATAATATGACGTTTCCTACAGACTCAGAAACGAGCCGGGTAGACGGCTCTCGTTCAGGTGGATTACGCGCGTACTGGGTTGGGGAAGGTGACCCGTTAACTGGTTCAACACCGAAGCTGGGCGAAACGACGTTGAAACTTAATAAACTGGCAGTGCTGGTTTATCTGACAGAAGAGTTAATTAATGATAATGGAATGGCTCTTGAGTCATATGTTAACAAAAAAGTGACCGAGGAAATGGAATTTATGTTAGGTGAGTCCATTTTCAATGGAAATGGTGTCGGAAAACCACTGGGAGTGATGCAATCTTCTGCAAGAGTGACAGTCCCGAAAGAATCTGGTCAGACTGCAAATACCATTTTGGCAGAAAATATTCTGCAGATGTGGAGTCGACTGAAAGCATCTTCCCGTATGAATTCTGCCTGGTTTATTAATCAGGATACGGAACCTCAACTGCATCAGATGAGTCTGGGAGTTTCAACCGCTGGCGGGCAGCTGGTCTATATGCCTCCAACGGGGCTTTCTGGAGCTTCTTACGCGACTTTGATGGGACGTCCTGTGATTCCAACAGAGTTCAATGAAACTCTGGGTACAGAGGGAGATATTCTTCTTGCCAGCCTCGACGACTACATCACAATCAGCAAAGGTGGCATTGAGCAGGCAGAATCCATGCATGTTGAGTTCCTAACGGATCAACTGGCACTGCGATTTATTATGCGAATTGATGGAAAGCCCTGGGAGACTCAGCCATTAACTCCCTATAAGGGAACTGCCACTCAATCTAGTTTTGTCACACTGGCGACTCGTGCATAGTACTGCTATTGCGGAGAGCTGTTACTCTTCTCTCTACAAATCTTTTTAATGCAATTCGGATCAGCAAGGAATTCAAAAATGTTCAATAAAGAATTTTTGGAATGTCACGATATTATTCCCGCTTTTATGCCAGTCGACTTGTCAGCGGATGTGAATACAGGAGACAGGGTCAATCTCCAGAATTATGAACGTTGCCTCTTTGTTTTACTGGCATCGACAGGTACCGCAGGAGACGATCCAGTGATTTCAGCACAACAGCACACAGCTGCGTCTTCAGGTTCATCCAAATCACTAAACTTCAAGCGAATTCGACACAAAGTTGGTGCTACCGATATTGATACCACCGGTCAGTTTGCACTTATTGAGCAATCAGACTCATCCAGTTTTGATACGGATTCTATCGATGGAGCAGAGAATCAGGCATTGATTGCTATTGAAGTGATGGCCACGGACCTGGACTCAGAAAATGGATACACCTTTGTTTCATTTGATGTGGATGACGTAGGTTCTAATGCACAGCTGGGCGCTGGTTTCTACATTCTGCAAGGGGCAGGCTATGGAAATGAAATTCTACAGTCTTCTATTGGTTAACTAATAGAACGCGATATTGCGAAGAGTTACCGGGCTACGGATAAGGTCTCAATCAATCGCGATCATCCAGTGCTGGTGTTTGATCTCAAAAAAATGTTTCGGAGTTATGATTTTCAATGTCACTTACAACAAAAGACATTCTTAAAACGCTGCTTGGTATTAGTGATACTTCACTGGATGATGTGATCGATTTGTTAATCCTTCAGGCAGATGCGATGATCAAAGGATTTCTGCAACGGGAGATTGAGGAAACGATTTATACAGAGTACTACAGTGGTACTGGTGCTCATGTACTTCAGTTGAACCAGACACCCGTCCAATCCATCGCTTCAGTTCATGAAGACCGAAATGGGTATTATGGGGAAGGCGAAGACGCATTCAGCGACTCTTCCGCATTAGTCAGTGGGATTGATTTCGTTCTCCGGAAGGATGATGCCACCACTACGGAAGTAAGTAGTAGCGGCATACTCTATCGAATCGGGAAAGTATGGCCCCGACCTGATTCGCGCCTCAGGGGACAATTAGCGAGTTCACCCGGGCTAGGGATGGGGAATATAAAAGTGGTCTACACAGCAGGCTGGGAGTCTGTCCCTGCAGACATTCAGTTCGCAGCCAATAAGCTGGTGACATCCATGCTTCAATCGAAAGAAGTGGCGGGACGTTTAATGTCCGAATCGATCGAAGATTATTCTTATACACTCGCAGGTGCCGAAGATGAATCCCGAATGTTGGATTCTGTCAAAGGCTCACTGGCACGTTACAAAAAAGTGGTGATCTGATGGTGACGACTCAACAACTGGATCATCTTTATCTGAAAATGCCTGGTACAGAGCCGATTACTCTGACAACGCGACGCGGGGTAAATAATGACATTACAGCTACACAGACGATATCACATGCCTGGCTGCGGAATATTTCACGGGATGATATCACGAAAGGCCTGGTGAATTCTGCTCATGAAGGAGCCGTCTGGAATATTCCCAATATCTTGTTAGCCGGATCTGTAATCGAAACAGGTGACACCGTTACTGATTCCAGCAGTGTCATATGGACCGTGATGTCAGTTTCGCGCGAGAGGCTACGTACGCATTGGCGATGTATTTGCCGGAGACAAAAATGACAGCCATTCTGGAAGACATTCTAACAACGGTGAAAACACAGATTGAAGATCTGGATCTGACAGATATTCCCGATGAATCGGTCTACATTCAGAAGGTACCGTCAACTCGCAACTTCGATTCCACTCATTTCCCTGCAGTTCTGATTGCTCCGTTGGGGCAACCGAAACTGAATCCATTGAAGGGAACGAACGTGAGAGACCAGGTGGAGTATCCGATTGGTATCTTCATTCTCGATAATGACAATCAGAATCAGACGTCAGATCGTGACAAGTACTTCACCTGGTACGAAACGATTCTGAAAAAATTCCGTACTCCCCGTCTGGCGGGAGTGGATTCGATTGTGAACAGTTACGTTTCGCCCGGAGCCGTGGTGGATCCGAACTGGTTTGAAACGGGAGAATATCTAGCAGGCATGACCTTGTGGTTTATCAGTTGGGAAGCACGATTATGAAATTTGAAGTCAAAAGAGAAACAACGGATGTATTTTCAGTTCATACAACACATGGTCGGTTGAAGTTCAAAAATGTCGATAAGACAGGTGCTCTGGCTTTGTATGCAGAAGCGATGGGTCTTACGGCGGATCAACTGATAGAACTTAAACCGACAATTAAATCAGACAGGGTGGTGCGGCCATGCCTCGTGAAATTGGAATCGACGAACTCAGAAACTTCCTCGATCAAACAGTAGAAATAACAAACAGGCCCGAATGTGAAGAAGTTATGAAAAATGTCCTTGAGTTGACGAAAGAACAACTCTATCTGGGCTTCCAGGCGGAATCTTCGCCGGACGGAAAAAGGTGGCCTGCTTTGAAGAACCCCAGACGTCCGCCGAGGAACCAGAACAATAAACCGCTGCTAGATACTTACAAGCTGCAAAAGAGTGTGACAGAAGATGCTGAAGATCATGTCGAGGGTGTCAGCAACCAGGGATTGACTCTTGGGACATATGTTGAATATGCGGGTGTGCATCAGGACGGATCTACTAAGAAAAATATACCGCAACGGAAATTTCTAGGTTTCAGTGAAATAGTACAAGAGCTGGCGACAGATGACGTAGCCAGTTCTGTTATCAAGCAAATCGATAATTTATGAGGATTTAATTATGTCATTAGCCACACCAGAAGTCGGTACTTTTGGCCTCATCGCGTTCGATACGACACTGCCGTTCGATACCAGTTCGATTCCGATCGAGATCATTCTGCCAGAATCATTGCATGAAGAAGCTCAGATTCTCGAAACCAACGGAATGCGAGGGACTGTCGAACACAATAAGGAACGCACTCGAGAAGGTTTGAAACGTTCTTCGGGTTCTATCAAAATTGCCTGTTCACGTATCGTGTTGGATGCCCTGCTCCCTTACATCTGCGGAACAGCAGAGAGTTCGAATATGTTTGCCCTGGCTGACACCATTCCAGAATTTATGCTGATGATTGATCGTGGAGCTAAGGTCTACACATACTCAGGGTGTCGAATTGCGAAAGCAAATTTCAATGGATCCAAGGGTGATTTTCTCTATTTGGATCTCGATATTGAGGCGGAAACGGAAACGACTGGTGACGCTGGTTCTTTCCCGGTCTTGACGATGCCGTTGGAAAAACCGTATTTGATGTCCGATGGAGTTCTGACTCTGGTTTCTGATACCCGAGCATTTGAGAAATTCAGTCTGACGATCGAAAATAAGTTGAACACGGAACAGTTCGAAAACAACCTCACTCGATATGACATTTCAATGATTGATCGTGTGATTACATTAGCAACAGATCACCCCTGGTCTACCGATAACACAGACCTGCTGAAACAGGCCTTGGATGGAGCAGCCGGAACTGCCGTGTTTACAAACGGCGCCGCATCGGGGGATGTGCTGACGTTCGACATGGCGGCAATTCAGTATGCAAATGTGACTCCGACCCATAATGCAAAAGATGTTACCCGTTTACCACTGACGGGCATGGTTCGCAGTTCTGGCTCAACAAAGCCGTTGATCATTACGAATGCGCACTCTGCTTGATCGTTGCGCATATAAAAACGCTTCACTTGTTCATTCTATGTGAGACCTTCTCGCGCATAGATTTGGTTTGATCATTTGGACACACGTTTCAGAATCTTCTCCAATTGGATTATTTACAACTAAATTTCTCTAAGGAAAACACAATGGCGACACAGGCTTATATCGACGATGGGTACACGGAAGATGGGTATATGAAAGAGGTGCCAGGTATCCACCAGGCATTGAAGTTTCAGTATCGTCCTCCTCTCGCAAATGAAGTGCGGGAGATATTGCATCATTGGGGAGACATCAGCTCAGTGGAGCGATCTCAACGGATCAACGATGCGATTGTTAAACATATTTCGAAGTGGGACTACGAGTACAAGAAAAAGATTCTGCCGATTGAAGTGGCGGTGCTCGAGAAGTCAAAACAGCCGTTTGTCGATCGCATTTTTAATATTATCACGGGCTCTGATGTCAGTGATAAGGACTTATCTCAAAAGCAGGTCTCAATTGAGGAAGATGCAAAAAACTAGCGGAGGGGTTGGAAACATTGCTGTTCCACCCCGAAGTCGCATTCCGTGACTGTGATCATTGTCAGGATTATCTGTATGACGAAACAACCGGCAAAGTCAAAATGTTTCATGGCGAACCGGTTGAGAGGTTGCCTTCAGTGCCGGCTCCCTGCCGTTGCAAAGGTTGCCCGAAAGGAACTCCGGAGAGACAGAAAGTTCTCAGCCCAAAAAACTACCGAACTTATCAACACTGGAAAGAGTGTAAGGCAGTGGGGCAGTTTCCTGATGATGCGATCGTCAGAAATCACGCGGCAATCATTCAGGAGCTGCATGATCTGGCAGAGGAGATTCGCCGTAACAAATTCCTCGCTGCGATGATGGGAGTCAGGTAAGTAACCAGGCAATGAATAAGCCAGTCAGAATTGAACTGGAAGTGAAAAAAAGAACCACCAGCAACAATGCTAAATTTTCTTTCGGTGTTGAGAGTCTGGCACTATCCAGTTCTTGCCTGGCACGTTTGATGGATGCTCAGTGAGTGGGTGCGATGGGGCGGATCACTTTAGAAAGGCCAATAACAAAAGACGAGATAACCGATGGCTCCACCCAAGATCATGGCCGCTATGGCTCTGGTATTGGCTTCGGTCTGAGTTTGTTTTTCAGTCATTTTATGAAGCAGCTTACCCTCAGGCGAAAGAGACTGGTATTCGTCATGGGTAAGTGGAGAGGATTTGGTTTTTTCCAGTTCTTTCCGCTCACGTGTTTGTTCGGGTGATTCAACTAAGCCAGACCAAATTGCAAATTTGATACACCCCCAAAGAAATAAAACCAAAAAAACCAGGCAGAACACAGCCAGTATTATTTTGATTAATATGCCCATGCCATAGGTCCGATCATTTCAGGAACCAGTAAATGAGAGAAAATGAAACGATAGTGGTCAACACCCAGATGGTAGCTGAGAATTTGAAATCCGCCATTTTGCGATCGGCCTCCATATGGAGTTGCCTGACATCGGCAGGCATGTTGGCCAGAGCGTCGGCTTCCATCTGTTACTGCTGTTTACGGCGTTTTGTTTTCAATCTATCCACCCGGAAGAAAACTGCACCGACTGCGATCAAGACCCCGAAAAAAATCAGTTCACGCATCGGGTTGTATTGTGACATAGTTTGTTTCGCGGAGGTGGTTTGATGGTAACAGCAGCCGAACGTAGTGTAATCATCACATTGAAACTGCAGCCAGATTCAAATAATCAGGCTATCGCAGCCCTCACGGCAAGTCAAGCACAATCGGTCGCTCTCGCGGGGAGTGAAGCCTATGAGATGCTCCAGTCCGTGTCCGATGAGACCATGAAACAGATAACCGAGGTCCAGAAGGTTCAGGCCGGTCTGCGCAACGACATCGACAAACACGAGCAGAATGAGCGTATCGGGTTGATGGAGCAGGTGATAGACAGAGTCGTCTCGCTCGAAGAAAAGCGTACTGCAAACACTGAAACCGAGGCGGATAAGCGGGAAAAGATCCGGAACAAAGAAGCCAAGAAGGCGGAGAAAGAAGCCAAGAAGGCGGAGAAAGAAGCCAAAGAGCTGGCGAAAAAACTTCAGGAAGCAGAGAATGCCCGGGTCGAAGGACACAAGAAAGCACATGAGTCAGCTGTCATCGTGATTCAGGGACTTGCTGACATGGCCGAAGGGGCTGCTAAACTGGGTCTCGTTTCGGAAGAGAACTTCGAAAAGTTCGCAAAAAATTTCAACATGGTTAAAGAAGGCATCCGTGTTTTCAAGGGCATCACTGACGTGATTTGGAAAACCCGCGAGGCATTGGTTGCTTTGTCTGCTGCCTCAAATGCTCAGGCAGCTGCGAATGAACTTGCAGCGGCGAGTAACTTGAAGGCGAGTACATCAGCAGCATTAGCTGGAGGTGCACAAGCAGCCGGAAGAGCGGCTGCGGGATCTGGTGCCAAAGTTGCAGCAGGCGCAGCTGCAGGAACCGGTGGTGGATCTGTTCTCGCTGGTACCGTAATTTTTGCCAAGCTGATCACAATAGTAGCCGCGGTTGCAACAGTGTTTCTTGCATTAACAGAAGGTGTTAAATGGCTTGGTCGGGCACTCGGTGACACATCTGATTCTGCCGAGAGTAATATCGGTGCATTCTTCAGTTGGAGAGATGCTGTTGCTGAGAATGAAAAATCGCAGGAAAAGTTGACCAAAGCGGAGGAGGCAAGGCAGCGAATACTCGATGCACGGACACGGTTCGAAAATCAGGAAGCCCTAAAGTCGAATCTTGAACGGGATCTCAGGGGAGCACAGAACGCCGTCACTGAGGCCAGATCGATTGCAGCGGGTAATGGCGAGGATGATTCACAGCGAACTCGCCTGACGGCTCTGGAAGATGTCAGAGCGGCTGAACAGGCTATCCTCGACGATCGTAAGAAACAGGAAGACCGCATTGCCCATGGTCACTATGAGAGCCTGAATAACCGCGAACGCGTGATGAAGGACCTGGAAGATGCTCAGGGTCGTTTACTGGAAGCGGAGAAGAGCCGCCTCAAAGTAATCGAGGACCAGAAAAAACAGATCAACGAACAGTTGAAAGCAGAAAAGGAAAAAGTTCAGGTCGCTAAAGATGCTCTGAAGTCTGAGAAGCAGCGACTGCTGGAACGCTACGGGCGATTGGATAAAGCTCAGCAGTATCGGGTTAATGAGATTTCTAAAAAACCAGCTGCACAACGCACCAGGCAGGATATTAAGGACCTCGAAGATGCGGGATTGGCTGGAAACATTGGGGCGAATTACTACGCCAACGCCGGGGCGGCGGCGGGCGGAAATCAGATCATCAACAACCTGGGACTTCTGGATGAGAAGAACCAAGAAGTCGCCATAATACGCACCAGGCAACAGGAGAAAGAGCGGGAGCTGTTGCGTAAGCAGGCCGAAGAAGATCAGACTCAGGCCGCATTGCTCAGGTCTGCTGAACAACGTCAGCGGACGGTAAATGCTCGCGTCGGCATCAATGCTGATCAGGCTCAGATCAACGCAACGGACATCGTGGGATACAGCCCGCAAAAGGATCAGTTCGTCAAAGAGTTACAGAAAGTCGCACAAGATGCCAAAGATGCCAGCGACAACATCACCCAACGTTCCATCGAGTTAGCACAAGCGATGGACGGAACGCTTGGTTCTTATCTTGAAGCCCTTGAAGAATTAAAACGAACGATTGACAAGAAACGATCTAAAGAAAAGGCGTACAATAAATAATGCAGCTTTCTTACAACGGTTATACACACCCAGAGAATGAGGCCAATTGCGGAATCATCCGGCAGGGACTGATTGCCGAAGATGGCTTTGTCTGGGGTTACACCGAACGGTGGTCGATCACTGGGATTCTGCATGGTGACACGTCAGCCGAGTTGAACGCAGCGATGGCAGATCTCGAAGCCGCCTATGCTGTTCAGGGAGGTAACCTTACCTGGGTCAAAGGTGGTACCACAATGCATGCACTGATCAGCCTTTCTACGCTGAGCGGTACTCGCGTTGTTACACCCCCACAGTTTACTGCTAACGGCGATGGAGAGTTGACCACATTTCGTTCTTATACAATCGTGGTTGAAGCAGATGTTGCCCTCAGTGGGATGACATACACAGCTGCTGATGGAGCATTCCCTGTTTCTAATGTCGATATCATCCTGCTGAAGTACGAAGAATCATTCGATTACAAGGGCACAGGAGGCCCCAGGTTCGGATTACTACCGACTCTCAAGGGAACCTTTCAGAGACAGCAGCTGACGGAGACAAGCCCCGTAGAGGTGACTCAGACTGGCATGGCGATCGGTCTGGGAAAGCGGCCTCTACCGGCAACGCCAGTCTATCCGGATGATGAGCATCTGGAACGTCGCATCATCCGGAAACCCCAGGCACGTAAACGCGGCGGATATCAGATTGAATATCCGATTCACTGGTCTTACACGTTTGAACGGAACAGCCCGTTCACATCATAAAGGGTTGTATTATGTCTACAAAAGTTTGGTTGGGCGGAGCTGCTGAAGTAGCTCAGGTTGACAAGGTGACAATACCGGAAGATGTTGAAGGCGGTATGATTTTCACATTCACGATTGGCTATAAAACGTGGTCTTACACTGTTGGAGCTGGTGAATCTCGCAATGATGTGGTCGATGGAATTGTTGCTGGATGGAACCGGGTAACGAAGTATGAATTCGCCGAGATCACTGCAGCAGTTGATTATATAACAGTCGAAGATGAGTACGAAGGTACTGAGACAGAGGAATATTCTGGAAAAGTGAGATTTACAGCAAAGACCCCTGGAAAGCCTTTCATCTTCACGGTTTCTATCGGAACCAGTACGAATGAAAAACAGTACGTTACGATCGGCAACAGCCCAACTGGCGGAACGTTTACACTGACTTTTGATGGTGAGACAACAGACCCTCTCGACTACGACGCCACAGCTGCAGAGGTTCAGGCCGAGCTGGTAGGACTAAGTAATATCGGTGCTGATAATGTTGTTGTTACCGGCGAAGATGGTGGGGCTGGCAAATACGCCGGTCTGAAAAAAGTGAATCTTGACGGCGCGATTCAGCAGATCGCAATCAGCAGGGATACAAACAGCGGAATGATCACAACCCTGTCACGGCTGCGGGAGGTCGACACCACGGTTCCTGAATTCGACGAACGACAGCGGAATCAGGCACTGAGGGAGATGGTCAAGCAGCACAAACAGACTGTTAACAAAACACAGCAGGTCGACCCGAAAGGAAAATAAATGGTGGATATGCTTGATGATTCGCAGGCTTCTCCTGGAGAGTGGTTTGATTGCATCAACGTGGGTGATGACTACGAGGATGAAGACCGTCGTCGGAAGGATGATGATCTCGCGATCGAGGGGCTTTCACTTGTTGAAATCGTGGGGGTGCGGACGGTCAACGAAGATCGCATCGTTCATGAGGTGCGACTGCCCTCACCTTCACTGCAGCATGCAGGCAATCCCGATGCTGACTTCATCTCATCGGACTGGAGCTATGCCTTTACGGGACCAAGTAGCATTAAAAAAGGCTACCCAGGCCGTATGAAGTTTCCCCCCTGCTGGTGCCGCTTCAAGGGCTCCAGCGAAGTCGCGGACACACAGAAGATTCACGGCAGGTATGTCCCCGACAATACATCAGGTAATCGTAATACAGGCAGTTCCGACAATATTTTTAATCAGGGTGGCTTGATGCAACTGGCGGGTGATCCGAGAGGACACTTAAAGATGCCAGATCCCACGAAAGGCGAGTACATCACATCGGGGTGGAACGCTCTGGGGATCTACAAGCGTCGCACCGGCGAGAAGCAGGTAGACAACAAAGCCGAGGAGAACCTGCTGGCATATGTGGCACCAGCGGCACAGACGGGGGCGGGTGCGATACTGTTCATCACGACCGAAGATATCAATCAGGATTTATTCAGCATTCAGTCGAGCCCGGTTGAGTTCCTGCAGTACGTGGATCCAAACTCAAACCGATGGAATCAGAAGTATCTGGTCGACTGGCGGGGTGTATTTGGCCATGAATTTCAGTGGGAGCTGTCGGACGGCACGACAGACGTCGGACCGTTTTTGATCACGTCTCCCGCTGAAGTTATCAAGGCCGGCATCGAGACCTTCCCCTGGTGCGGAGAAGGCAATGTGAGCGTTTACACGCCGAGTGCAAGCTCGGGGGGCAGATACATCATTGAGTTCATAAAGGATCTGGCAGGCAAAACCGTACCAAGTTTGAATAAGCGGAGGATTATCATACCTGGTGTCGCTCCAGACAACCTCGATGATTTGTCAGAGAGTCCGTTGAATATTCCGCCAATTGTGACATCAGCGCTGCAGACGATCAATTTCAAGCCGCAGGAAGGGAGCGCATTTGTAACGTTCACAACCGCGACCAGGCGACTCACGTGGGCAGAGCGGTACTACGGTAGTTATGGTGCTGCGTATCAGAACGGATACTACGGTGCATATTACGGTCCTTATGGTTATTACGGTGGATACTGGGGAGGCCCGTTTGGTTTCTTCGGCACACCCTGGAATGGTGACTTCCGCGATTACTATGCAGGTCCCTACGGTTATAACATCGACCTGTGGACTGGCCCGTATGTCTTTGATGAAGATGGCAACCCAGGCAGCACATACAACGCTGGGGGGTTCGATGCAAATGGATTCGACAAGAATGGCTACGATCCCAATGGCTATGACATCAATGGCCTGGACATCAACGGTAAAACCAGAGGCTACTACGGTCGGTGGGGCCATTTTCACTTGTTGAGTGAATCGCCAGCGGAACACGCGAACGACCATGGTGTGGAGTATTATGCTGGCAGTGAGCAGGTGATTCCTGCAGGTACGCTGGGTGTCGCGGTCAACGTTGGCGGATCGGGATATGTCGCTGTGGCAATCGAGGAGCGGGCTATTTTTATTGATTATGCAGACTAGGAATTTGTACATGAAAAAACTAAGCGACGGCCAGGGGGTGATGCTGCCTTACATTCCCCGGTATGTGAAGCACCTTGATTCCGAAGTCCAGAAGGCTCACTTCGCGAAACGCCTCACGGCCTGTATTGCCTGCGAGGAGCAGAGGCAGGGTGCCTGTACCCGATCTGGAATGCTGTGTGTGCAGCAGGCGAGGATCCAGAAAAACCGCTGCGAGAAGTGGGGAGATAATCTGTTTTCTTGCGATGACCTTAGCACCGGCGTGATAGAAAAGCCGAAGCCGAAGGAGCAGAAAGCTGCGAAGAAAAGCCCTCAAAAAAAAACGGTTGCTGTGGAAGATGACCCCGAGATTCTCGCCGGCACGGACGAACCCCGTTGCGACGTGGTGATTCCCTACTGCCAGAAAAACCTGCGCTGGCTGGCGGCTGCCGTTGATTCGATTCTCAACCAGGCGGGGGCAGAGTGCATTGTGCATTTGATCGCCGATGGATTCACCGTTCCCGATGATCCTGCAGAGCAGTACGCCGATCATCCCCAGGTGAGACTGTATCGCAATGAAAAGTCACTCGGACCGTATCGGACGATGAATCGGATTTTCGACCGGTTGGAAACTGACTTCATTGCAGTCCAGGACAGTGATGACATCGCCATGCCGCATCGGATTGCTCACTCGATCGAGATGCTGAAACACGGCGATGTTTACGGCGGGGCCATGCGGCAGTTTGTGAGTCACGAGGCACGGGACGAAGAATCACTGAAACGGTTGTCTGTCACTCCAGTGCATACTTCAGGTCACAGTAAGTGGCGGCTCTGTCCTGAAGGGAACATCATCAACGGCACGCTGGTCGTGCGGAAAGAAGCCTACCAGCGTCTGAACGGCTTTGCTGATTTAATGGGCTCGGCAGATCTGGAATTCGCGACGAGATCTCACCGCGCAGGATTGCGGGTAGTAACAGATGATGAAATAGTGGGATTGCGTAGACTCCATTCCGAGAGCCTTTCCCATGGCTCTACACATGGAGACAAGACAGCCTCGAGAAATGCAGCCCATGAGACGATCAAGCAATTTTACAAGGTGATGGTTCCGGGTTGCGACTTCAGGAGATTCGGCAGCCTCAGTAAGGAGCGATACGAGAGGCATCGAACAAAGCCGGTCGGCAACCTGATTGAGATGGAGAATCTCGAATTGCACGTTTCGCACGCCTGCAACCTGGCTTGTCAGCAATGCACTCACTTTTCGAATTTCAATCATAAGGGCATGATCACACCAGGTGAGGCAGACCGACAGTTAACTCTCTGGTCTGATCGGCTGCTGCCGCGTTACTTCAGTCTGCTGGGGGGCGAGCCGACATTGAATCCGGCGCTCTGTGAGATCCTTAGAATTTCACGCCGGCATTTTCCACACTCCAAGCTGCAGCTGGTGACGAATGGTTTCAACCTGAAAAGACATCCGGAGCTGCCTGCCGTTCTGGAAGAAACCGGTTGCAATTTAGAGATCAGCATTCACCATGATTCTGCAGAGTACCAGGCAAAGCTCGAGCCGGTAAAGCAGCTGGTTGCTGACTGGGAGAAGTCACACGCATTACGCGTCAACTGGAGAACATCCAGCAGCCGCTGGAAACGAGCCTACCGGGGGTATGGGGCGACGATGCTGCCTTACGAAGACAATCAACCAGCACAGAGCTGGGAGGCCTGTGGCTCGAAATGGTGTCCCCAAATCCACGACGGGAAGTTGTGGAAGTGTCCGCAGATGGCTTACCTCGGAATGCAGGCTGCAAAGTACGAACTCAGCGATGCCTGGAATCCGTATCTGAAATACACGCCGCTGGAACCAACCTGCACGACTGAAGAGTTACACGAATTCGTGAACCGCAAAACAGAGAGCTGCTGCGGGATGTGTCCGGCGAATCCGGAGCTGTTTCAATTACCATCACCTCTGCGGGGTTGAATATGGGCTACTGGGAAGGACGTCAACACCTGAATTATTATGCGACTGTCAAGCAGTGGCTGGAACCGCTCAGCGGCACGCTGCTCGATATCGGTTGTGCTGACACTCCCGTTGCGCAGTGGGGTAGTTTCGAGAAACGCTATGCCATCAACGACCTGCCATTCCCGGTGATGGACGGTGTGGAGTGTATCCAGGCGGACTGGATGAAAACCGATCTGCGGGCCGATGTGATCACGTGCCTGCAGGTACTGGAACATTTTGAAGCACGACCGTTGATGCTGTTTGCCAACAAGATCTTCAGCAGCTGCGAAACCGCGATCATCAGTGTGCCGTATCTGTGGCCTGCCGACTTCTGCCGTGGTCACGTCCAGGACCCGATTGACGTGCGGAAGCTGATCGACCTGGTGGGACGCTGCCCCGCAAAGCTCGACATCGTCGAGGACAACAATTACTACCGGCTGATTGCCCTGTTCAAGAAAGATTTCACCTGATGACCGACGATTACTACAACAGAAAGTACGCTGAGGGAGACTTTCATTACAACCCGGATTACGAACGGGAGTGGCTGCAGAAACACCTGGTAGACCGGTTTTATATGAGACCGGGTGACACGGTGCTCGATCTGGGATGCGGAAAGGGCCTGCATGCGTCCCTGCTGGCCGATCTCGGATTCAGGGTGTTCGGAGTCGAAAAGACTGCCGAGGGCGTGAAGGGGGCGAAGCAGCGAGGATCAACGGCGGAATTCATCCAGGCTAGCGCGGCAGATCTGGCGACCTACTTCGACGAGAACTATTTCGACATGATCTTCTGCCGGGGCATGAGCTGGTTTCATCGCGAGCTGCACGAGGTCTGCTCTGTGACTGGGGTGAATGTATCGGAAAAGATTCCGGAATTCTTCCGGTTCATCAAACCGGGTGGTCTGTTCGTCCTGCAGATCAGTACCGACTTCTCGGGAAATCATCCAGTGAGAGACACCCACAATCGGCGTCTGTCTGAATTCGTGCGACTGTTTGAACCACACGGGGAGATCGTTCACAAGTCGAACTGGAACGGCGTGGAAGTTACCAGCGATGAGCAGGCAGCAGAAGTAAAGGGCAATCTGGTGATTGCGACGCGGAAGTGATCACCAGTTCGAAGTGTATTGTTGAGTTTGAATATTATAAAAAGCATTGAGGATGATCTATCGCGGCGTTATAAATTCACAACTGCAGTCTCCTGTTTCTGTGATATATCGCATTCCCTGCTTGCATGCAGATCGTACATCCAGTCTTAATTGCGTAAGCCATTTTGGAGCTATCTCACCTCGAGCAATGGCAAAAAGAGCAAACGCATAGCCGAACATATCCATGCTCAGGTAACCCTGTCGTCCCATGCTCCAACCGGATAAAGGGCCATCGTTCCAGTAACGTTCCTGCACAGCTACATTAGCTGGAAATAATCCCAGTCCCAGAAATACCGTTAAAAGATCAGTTAACGGTTCGTGATCTTCTTCATTATGCGAAATACGTCGTTGTCCCAATAAAAGCACGTGTCCGATCTCATGTGCGAGTGTAGCGATAAGGTTCAGCGGATTATCGAGACTATGAATTTCCAGCCAGATATCAAAGATCCTGTCCGATTCAGAATACATGCCTGCCGAACTTTCGATCCACATACCATCAATTTCAGGGCGAAAATCTTCATAAAAATTGAGTTGTAATAGTGAAGGATCGACATTCATGTATTCAGCGACAAGCTTCATAATAATCTGAATCTCGTCAGCTGTGCGGTGATATTCTTCCGGAAAAAATTCAGTGGTGGGTAGTATGACCGTTCCTTTTGTCAGTCGCTGCATCCCAAATTCGTTTATCAGCCATGAAAAGCGATTTTTCTATCCAAGCTTTTTCTTGTACTGACACAGGGCAAATCGGACTTGAGCGAAACCATCCAGGCATGGAGCTATTCTTTCCATTTAGATATGACTCATGTACGACAGATTACTGATTTATTTACGGCTTTGATAGCAGTAATTCCGATCTTAGAAATTTATGGGTTGGAAATTAATGGGGGATAACACTTTAGCTAGCTGTAATTCGCTGGATTGACAGAGCAGCAGGGGCCCGCTTTCGGGGGATTGATTCACAGTCCGGTGCTGATCAGATATCGCATTATTGGGAATCGGAAATCAATTGTCTTACAAGATCTTCAACGTGTTTCACATTATGTATTGCCAGAAAACCCAGGTCATGCTGCCGTTGTGTGTTGTTCTGTCCTAAGCGGAGTTCTTTATCAAAGATGAGATCGCCAGAACCGTCTTTCCATTGTTTGCGATATAAGTTCCCGAGATGCTCTGGCTCGAACGATCGGATGTCTGTTTTGATTCCTCCATTAAAGGTGATCGCTCGTTTTGAGGTTAACACATAAGCGGTATTCCGGGCTTTTCGCATCATCCAGAACGGTGAACTCAACATGCCGAGACCAATCAGCACGAAGGGGATGCCGAACAGAGGAAAAAAATCGAAACCTTTTTGAAAGTCAGGAAATTTAAAGCCGGCTGCTCCCGCAATCCAGAACAATGCAAATGCAGTCCACGGAATTCCAAACAACACGATGCCTATGGATCGCATACAAAAACGCCTGGGAATCGGCGCGCCGACCCAGATGATGTTTTCTCCATCATTAGAGCGCGTCACATTTTAGTCTAGCGCGAATGCGGTAAGTCTGGTAGACTGGTGAAGTCTCATTTCATGGAGG
>NZ_JBLXHC010000012.1:0-283284 GCF_048260065.1 Gimesia sp.
ATCAGATCACCAGCACAGAAAGCAGGAACTACATTACACACTGTGGCTACCGCTACGGTTATCTGTGACGCGCTCTAATGTCCTCTTCAGGTAACTCGACATTCAGAGGCGGGACATTCTTCCCCTGTTCTTGCGAATGATTGAGCGCAGGAGTCGTTTTGACGAAGGCACAATACGAACCGGCGTTGATGAATTTTTTCATTTCCTCGCGCCAGTTTTCATTGTACTTGATGGCAATTTTCCAGCTTTGCCAGTCGTGGTCTGCGTTGTAAAAGAAAATGCTCAGGCTGTTGATCTCATTAAAGTTCTCCAGGTTGGGGAGCCCCTGTTTTGTTCCGGGGTTCTTGACGAATTTTTTGGGTACGAGTCTGATCGGCTGCCTTTGACGAATATACGAATAGGCTTTGCGAATATTCTGCGCGAGTTCTGAATTCTGCTTGTCCAGCTTGAGTTGCGAATAGCCGGCGTAACCACAGAAGGCCAGTTCGCAGATATAGTTATAGTTAAATACCGGTTCGGCTCCCTGCTCGTGTTGTTTCAGATCTTTCAGCCTGAGTTTTGAGGGAAAGAAAGCGTCGCCCGGAAGGAAATAGTCGTTCGTGGCATCTGCCGGTGAAGCCTGTGTCAGCAGAATGAAAGTGACGACCAGGCAGATGAAGGGCATTGAGCGCATAGAAACATCTTTCTTCCTGAACAGAGTAGACGGGAGGCATGGATGCCTGACTTAATCTTGCCGACTTCTGATTGAGGATGCAAGCAGAAACTGTGATGTGTTGTGCTGACAGTTCTGGAGATCAGAATTTTAAGAGACACATCTGAACCAGTTGTTATCGTGCTCATTTTTCATCTTGGTGCTGAATCGACCTTTGGATATGGTTGGCCCTGGCTGCGATAATAATCTTTCTGAACAAGTTGATATGCGGCATCGAGTTCTTCTTTCGACATGCTCTTAATCTTTTCCGGTGTCAAATTTCGCCACCGTCGTTTCTGGCGCGGCTGGGTAGGGCAGTCGAGTCCGAGGAGTTTGTCCATGCGTTCGCGGCAGCGAATCTGTTCGCGTTCGGAAAGATCTGCATGCTGGAGTTTATACAGATAATACTGAAATGACTGGGCACGCAACTGTTCCAGGGGGATGGTCAGACTTTCGACCATTTCATTACGGGCACGTGTAATATAACGTTCGACGGATCGGGGCGAGAGCTGGTATTCTTTGCTGATAGCCCGTTTGATATCAGACGGGTGCCTGTGCAGTCCGAGTAACATTTTGACCGCCTCGAGCAGTTGATGTCGCTGTTCGCTGGAAATACGGGTTCTGGTTTTTGGGGGAGTTGTCGTCATGGTTTTGTCTCCGATCTCAAACAGGAATTACAGACGGTGCGAAGTAGCAGATCATGCAGGTCGGCACGTGCAGGTCAACTGCAGTTATCGGTTCTGCGCCGGATTGACGCGGGTCTGGTGGAGTCAGGGGGCAAAAGTGGTATCAGACTGCAGAAAACGTGCAGAAAGCGGGACCGATAAGCGATGAAAGGATCGGCAGTCATGCGACAGAGACAGGTGATTTTCAAGTGGATAAAGGGGAATATTCAGTTAACAGATTTCTTCCGGTTCGCGCTGTTCATCGGGCAGAAAAACATGCTATGCGCGCGACGCATAACTGGAAAGTCTCTGTGGCGGCGCGACGGAGTCAAGTCGATTTCTTCCACTGGTGCGGTTTGAACTGATCAGGGGAAAGTGAACAGGGAATAGAGATGACAATCTGCGCAGGCTTTGGTAGGCTAAAATGATTCCATTTCAAAAGCGTTCGGTTTACGGAGAGAAAGATCATGATGCGAGCGAATGTTGTGAGTACGATCGGATGTGTGCTGAGTACGTTGATGCTGACCTGTCTTGTCCAGGCGGATGAGAAAGCGTCAGAGAAACTGAGTGCAGCACAACAGACGGCCGTCGATGATGTGATCAGACAGGCAGAAGATCTGAAAGCCGTCAACCAGTCGATCTGGAATTATGCAGAGGTCGGCCTGCAGGAAAATCAGTCGTCTCAACTGTTGATTGAAAAACTGAAGCAGGACGGGTTCAAAGTCAAAAGTGGTGTGGCCGATATGCCAACCGCGTTTGTGGCGACTTACGGCAGCGGAAAACCTGTGATTGGAATTCTGGCCGAATACGATGCGCTGCCCGGGTTGTCGCAGAAGACGGTTCCTTATCGGGAATCGCAGACAGAGGGGGGCGCGGGGCATGCCTGTGGTCACAGTGGTCTGGGGACTGCGGCTCTGGGGGCAGCGCTGGCGGTCAAAGAAGCGATCGACAAACATCAGTTGAAAGGGACCGTGCGACTGTATGGCACGCCGGCGGAAGAAACGGGACTGGGAAAAGTTTACATGCTGCTGGACGGGCAGTTTGAGGATCTGGATATCTGTCTGCACTGGCATCCTTCAAACAATACCAACGTGCATCTGGGAAGTTCCAAAGCACTGGTCTCTGTGAAGTTCACGTTTACCGGGCTGCCTGCGCATGCTTCGGTGAGCCCCGAAAGTGGAGTGAGTGCGCTGGACGCCGTTGAGCTGATGAATACCGGCGTGAATTACATGCGCGAGCATGTGAAGGAGGACGCGCGAATGCATTATGTGATTATCGACGGAGGGGGGCAGCCGAACGTGGTGCCCGCGAAAGCGACCGTCTGGTATTATGTGCGGGCGAATACGCATGAGGATCTGGAGCGGTATTATAAGTGGGTCGTCGATATCGCCAAAGGGGCGGCGCTGATGACGCGGACGAAACTTTCGGTGCAGGTGGATACAGACAATCATGAGCTGATTCCCAATACGCCGTTATCAGAAGTCATTCACGAAAAGCTGACGACGATTGGACCACCTGAATTTTCCGAGGAAGAAAAAGCGTTTGCCCGCCGCATTCAGCAACCTTTGATTGAAGAGTTCGGTCAGCAGTTTCCCGTGGCGATTGACAGCCGCGTACATACATTGCAGGAATCGAAGACCTCTTCCAAAGGATCGACCGATGTGGGGGACATCAGCTGGCACATTCCCACGGGGGGCCTACGGACGACCTGTTTCGCTGCGGGAAATCCGGGACACAGCTGGCAGAATGTGGCTTGTATCGGCTCTTCGATTGGTGAGAAGGGAATTCTGTATGCGGCGCAGGCGCTGGCAGCAACGACCGTTGAGTTGATGGAGAACCCGGCACTGGTGACGGAAGCCAAAGCGGACTTTGATCAGCGTATGAAAGACCGGAAATATATTACACTGATTCCCAAAGGACAGAAGCCGCCGGTAAAAATCCGGTGATTCGCAGTCGATTATTCAGGATGGTCGGACGGGTGACCGAATTTTCCGATCAACGGGACGAAGACAAAGGCTCCCAGAATTTCCTCGGAGAGTCTTCCGTTGCGGAGCGTGAAGCGGTACATCCGCTGGCCGGTTGACTCTGAGCCGAGGGGGATGATGATTCTTCCCCCTTCGCTCAACTGCTCCTGATAGGGGGCCGGCAGTTGTTCTGAGGAAGCAGTGACGATGATCGCATCGTAGGGTGCCTTCTGAGGCAGGCCCAATGTACCATCGTCGGTATAGACGTGGACATTGTCATAGCCGAGACGCTGCAGTCGTTCGGCTGCCTGACTGGCGAGTTCGGGAATGCGTTCGACCGTATGGACTTCGCGGGCGAGTTGTGAGAGAACGGCGGCGCCGTAACCGGAGCCCGTGCCGATTTCGAGGACGGTTTCTTTTCCGGTCAGCTCTGCTGCGGCACACATGAAGGCAACGGTAAAAGGCTGAGAGATTGTCTGGTGACAGTCGATGGGGAGCGCACAATCATTGTAGGCAAAACGCCGTGATTCCGGAGGCACGAACTCTTCGCGGGGAACGGATTCGATCGCTGTCAGCACGCGGGGATCGGTAATCTCCCGCTGTCGAAGATGCTTTTCGATCATCGTCTTTTTCGCATTTTGAAAGACATCATCGAAGTCGGATTCGGAATGACTGCTCATGAGAGTACCTTCCCGGAAAAAGTGACACGCGGTTATCAAGAAAAAACGGTGTCAGTCTGTTATAATTCCATTGTGTCACATTGCGGTTACTTAGTACATCCTTTTCGGAGTTGTTATTGAATAATGTGGATTCGCATTCCTGTCTGCTGTCTGATTATCGTTTTGAGTTTGCTGGTTGAGGTGAAACAAATTCCCGCCGCTGAAACTACGGGGAAGTCCAAACCGAATGTGCTGCTGATTGCCATTGACGACTTGCGCACGGAACTGGGGTGCTATGGACTGCCTTATGTGCAGAGCCCGTCGCTGGATCAGCTGGCTTCAGAAGGTGTGCTGTTTACGAACCATTTTGTGCAGGTTCCAACGTGTGGCGCTTCGCGGTATGCCTTGCTGACGGGGCGGAGTCCAGCGAGTTCCGGAGTGACTCGTAAGAACCAGGCCTTTTACAGTGGGGCATCTGCTTTATCTGCAAAACAGACCGCCGGTGCGCAGACGATGCCGGAACTGTTTCGGCGGAGCGGTTACCGGACGACGTGTATCGGCAAGATTTCGCATACGGCGGATGGTCGCGTCTTTGAATACAACGGGAAAGGGGATGGTCGCGATGAGCTGCCTCATGCCTGGGATGAGCTGGCGACCCCCTTTGGTTCGTGGAAGCGGGGCTGGGGGATCTTTTTTGCGTATGCGAACGGACGCAGTCGCGAAGATGGGAGTGGGATCCGGGACCTGATGGAGTTCAAAGTAGAGCAGGACGAAGATCTACCCGATGGTCTGCTGGCAAAAGCAGCGATTGAAAAGCTGCGGGAATATAAAGCAGGCGATCAACCTTTTTTTCTGGGACTGGGATTCTTCAAACCGCATTTACCTTTCGTTGCACCGAAGCAGGACTGGGACGCTTTTGAGAATGTCGACATTCCGCCGGTCCCTCATCCGGAGAAACCAGAGTCGGCGTACTGGCATAAGAGCGGCGAATTTTACAGTTATGACATGGAGTATGAGAAAACGCGTCCCCTGTCTCGCGCGGCGCGGGAAAATGTACGACGGGGGTATCTGTCGTGTGTGCGTTACACCGATCGGCAGGTTGGAAAAGTCTTAAAGACGCTGGATGAGCTGGGACTGCGCGAGAATACGATTGTGGTGGTCTGGGGAGATCATGGCTGGTTTCTGGGTGATTCCGCGTTGTGGGCCAAGCATGCTCCGTTGGAACGGGCATTAAAAAGCACCTTGATGATTCGCGCACCGGGTGTGGCGGAGGCAGGATTAAAGTCAGCAGCGCTGGTGGAAACCGTGGATATCTATCCGACGTTGATCGATTTATGTCAGCCTGCATTTCGCAAGACCGAATATCCCCTGGACGGAAAGAGTCTGAAACCGATTCTGACGGGAGAGAAAACGGAGATTCGCAAGGCGGCATTGAGTTACTGGAGTAATGCGGTGAGCGTGCGTACGCAGCAGTATCGTCTGACGGCTACGATGAAAAAAGGGAAGCCAACTGACATTGAGCTGTATGATGTGACAGACACACCCGACCCGGTTGAAAATCTGGCGAAATCAAAACCGAAGGTTGTGCAACAGCTGATGGAGTTTATTCCTGAAAAGAAGTGAGTGGATCACTTCTCAAAGCAGGTGCGTTTTCATCCACGTGAGGTATTCGCTGGCGTATTCATTCAGATTATCGAGGCTGCCTCCGCCTCGGATGGGGGAGCACATTTCGTAGGTGGCGATGCCATTGAAGCCCCCTTCTTTCAAGCCATGAAAAAAGGCGGAGTAATCAATGAAACCCGTACCGAATTTGACAGCGCGGACCAGATCGGGTTCCTGTCGCTGATAGTTGATGAGGTCGGGCTGGTAAGCAAAGCGGGGGAGTTTGATGTAGTCGGCGTTGGTTGTGATCGCAGTATGGGGGGCCATTTTGCGAGCGGCGTCGAACAGGTTTTCGCCACGCAGAGCAGGGGACCAGGCATCGAAGCCCAGTTTGCAGTTGGGGCGGTCGATGTCAAACAGGAGTTCGAGCAGGGCATCGGAATGGACGCCGACATCGTGATGGTTCTGGACGGCGACTGTGACATCGTATTCTGCCGCCCGGTCACAGCATTCCTGCAATGCGGAAACGGTTTGATTCCAGAGGGCATGCGGTGTCTGCCGGGGAGAATCATAGGCGGTGAAAATGCGAACGGTTGAAGCTCCCAGCTGGCTGGCGATTTCCGCGAGCTGCTGAACGTACTGAATCTGCAGTTCGATCAAAGGGACTTCCGCAGCAGCAGAGCCAGCGAAATCAGTATAGCCGCCGATGATCGCGCATTTGATCTGATGATGTTCGAGGGCACCTTTGATCGATTCAATCAGTTCCGGAGAGGAGTCCAGAGGAGCCAGATGCGGGCGTTTTCCCATGAGCATCACGGAATCATAACCCAGTTTGGCTGACTGGGAGATGAACTCATTCAAGTTCAAGGCATGCTGTCCCCAGAAACCGGCATAACTGACTGAAAAAAGACAGAGCTTCATGAACGGACTCCCGGGAACAGGTTGCTTCGAATGACAGCAGACGACTGACTTATCCTAATTCTTTTCCGACGGCTGCTGCAACCTTGCGGCAGAGATCCATCGTTTGAGAGAAGGCGTCCGGCGTCAGGGACTGGGCGCCATCGCTCATGGCGCGAGACGGATCGGGGTGAACTTCCAGGATCAGGCCGTCACAGCCGGCCGCGATCGCAGCGGCACACATGGGAGGCACCAGGCTGGCGATACCCGTTCCATGACTGGGATCGATGACAACTGGCAGGTGAGTCCGTTCATGCAGATAAGGAACGGTGGCCAGCGGGAGTGTGAAGCGGGTATGTGTTTCGAATGTCCGGACGCCGCGTTCGCAGAGAATGACCTGCTGATTTCCCTGATCGAGGATGTATTCGGCGGCGAGCAGGAATTCTTCAATCGTGGCAGAAGGGCCGCGTTTCAGCAGGACAGGAAGCCGGGTTTCGCCTACCGCCTGCAGAAGATGGTAGTTCTGCATATTGCGGGCACCGATTTGCAGGACATCCGCGTATTGGCAGAGCAGATCGACATGGTTAGGCGTCATGACTTCGGTGACGACGGCGAGGCCGGTTTCTTCCCGTGCCAGCGCGAGAAGCTTGAGGCCGTCTTCTTTCATACCCTGGAAAGAGTAGGGGCTGGTGCGCGGTTTGAAAGCACCGCCACGCAGTCCGGTAGCGCCAGCAGCTTTGACCTGGTGGGCGACCTGCAGGATCTGTTCTTCACTTTCTACAGAGCAGGGACCGGCGATCACGCCAACATGTGAACCACCAATTTTAAGATCGCGTGTGGTGACAACCGTTGGTTCCGGCTTGGTTTCTTTACTGGCGACTTTATAAGCGGCGATGATGGGCACGACTTTTTCGACTTCGGCACAGGATTCCAGTTCTTCCTGATGTCCGTCACGTTTGATGCCTGCAGCGGCGATGACGGTTCGTTCTTCACCGACGATGACGTGGGCTTTCAGTCCCATTTCTTCGACGCGTCTGACCATGGCCTGGACCATTTCTTCAGTGGCATTAGGTTTCATCACAACAATCATGGCGTTGACTCATTTCTATTTCAGTCTCAGGGAATAAAAAAAGCCCTGTAACCAGTGAGGTTACAGGGCCAATCGATTTCAGGGGCTGTTCATCAGTTATGAACGGTATGTATTCGATCGGTCAGGTAACCTGTTCCGGTAAACCAATAGCTCAAAAAGTGCCAGGCTGTAAAATAGGACAGCCGCACAAAATTAAAGCTAAAAGTACCAAACCGATGTGTCACGGAGAAACTCCAAAACGGAGAAAATCTGATTTCCAGCAAATTTCCATCAGAGGAAACTGCATGGTTAGATCATACTCCTGCGGAACAAATTAAGTCAACCGAGAAATTTAAAAGTTTCTCAACCGGGCTGAGTGGCTTAGAAATGTGGGCCTTTTGTATTTCGCTTGTGGAGATGCGTGAAACTGATGCCCTGCTTTTTGTGTGCCGAGTCCAGTTCCTGCTGCTTCGGATCTGTGGGTTTGAAGTGAGGTTGATTGTTTGATGAGGCGTGAGGTAACAGTGTACGAAACTGTTCTGGAATCTGATCGGGGTGTGTTTCAGCGGCAAGTCCACTGCGCGCGATACGAATCTGCTGGATTGATTTCATCATCGCAGACTGATGGAAACAGTCTTCCGGATAACAGGCCATAACGGCTGCCAGCATTTTTTCCCAGTGGTCACTGCTTTGGCTGGTCAGTCCGGCGGGGAATGAAATTCGTAGGCCGGCGGTAATCAGATCCCAGGTCTGAACGGGGGAGGGGGCATTCAGATTTGAAGACTGGTCTTCACCGAAATCGCGGGCGCGTTCCGGATCGTGGGCAAATTCCTGCAGATCGTATCGTAATACAAACTGTCCGAGCATCAGGTCGGTCCAGCGTTCGATTGAGCGTCTCGTGCTATTAATTCGTTTGAGGGCCTCCAGACTCAGATGGTTTTCCGCGACCATCACACCCAGGACGACGCGTTTCAGATCCAGGAAAGCCAGGTAGAGACTGCGGGATATGGGCTCGGCCTGACACTGTTTTCGTTTTTGATCTGTCGCAGCCAGAACGGTGGTCACAACCCGGATCAGCATTTCTTCGGCAAAGAAATCTTTGAAAATGACTTCGAGTTCTGATTCGGAGAGATCGCTCGGAGTGTCTGACTTCGCCAGCGGTTCCAGAACACGTCGTCGTTGTTTCAGATGTTCCTGCCCGTGATACCAGAAGTCACAGAGGACGTCGGAGGAAAGCGGAGCTGTTCCTTCAATGAGCGAAAGACTTTGAGATGCAATGACAGCTGCGATTTCTGCGGTAATTTGCGAATTCAATGGAATGCCGTTCTGCCTTGAGAGTGAAATGACCCGGAGCCTGGAATTCCGAAGAAGACCAGAGCTATCTCTGGCAGGGTAAACGCAAAAGGGATACCAGTTTCATTATTGAAACGGCGGTCGATTCATAAAGACTGTAAATGGAACAGTTTATGAGTTAAGGCAATAAATGCCTGGCACGTCCGGTGGTGACTTAATCCATCGACGTGTTGATCTAAATCAACGTGTGGTATTATTTCTGCGGTGCCGTCTTGGCGACTTCTTCGGGTGTCAGTTTCCTGATCCGAATATCTTTCAAAGCAGCTGTCGTGCTGAATGAGGTGATACCGAAAGGGCGGGAGAGTTCGACTTCGTGGCGGATTGAGATCTTGCGATCTTTCAGATTCTGGTCCACAATCTGTTTTCCATCCAGCCAGACCTGAATTTTATGGTCGGTGACCTGCAGACGGATTTTATACCACTGGTTCTTCTTAAACGTCTGAAATGTCGTCGTGCTGTTCTGTGATGCGTCATCTCCGTCGATGCTGGAGATACCGCACAGGCTGCCCCCCCAGCCTCCCAGGATGAACGAGCAGGGATCTTTTTTGACGGGGAAGGTCAGTCCGCAGAAGAAGTCGGTTCCATCGACCCGCATGGCTTCCAGTTCTACTTCATAGTTTGTCAGCGGAAGATTTTTCGGATCGTCGAGGGTGACGCCGGTCAGATCGACGCCCATTTCCAGAATCAGGTTTCCCTTTTCAACATGGACTTCGCCTTCACCTCCGAATTGCGGGACTTTCCAGCCATCCAGGTTCTTGCCGTTGAAGAGAGAAATCCATTTGGGTTCGGGCTGTTTTTCTGCTTTGCCGGCTTCCTTTTTTTCTGCCGGGTTATCTGCTGAGACAACCGGACTGGTCATCAGACTGAATATGAGGATCAGAAGCAGGCCGGTTTGGGGGAGACGGGTCTGCAGCGATGTATTTCCTGATGGATTCAAAATATTCATAAATGGCCTGATGCTATGTCAAAAGGGTTGGGAACGGTAAGCACACCTGTTTCAGGGTGGCTTCGCGGTTGGACCTGTTTCTGTCTCATCCTGTTTCAGAGATCAAGGTTAAAGGCACACACGCCTGAATTCTCACTATTAGAAAATAATGGAGTCCAAATCGAAAGCCAAAAATATCGGTTTATGAGGATTATGTCGAATTCAGGGGTCAGGCAAAGTCATGAGGGAAAATCATGGGACGCGAGTGAAAATTGTGTTCATCTATCAGCGATTTCTGGACTAGGTTTTGTATGAACCTCGTGGAGATTCCGCGGGATTCATCAGATATAATCTCGATTGCAGGTTAGAAAGCGCAGGGCTCAGTTGTCTTATCTTATTGCATCTATCATTGAAGTCATCACTCAAAATGTGTCGCAGGGCATTACCAATGCCAGTATTGCGGCCATCGCCTGTGTCTGTCTGCTGCAATATGTTGTCTACACTTTCAAAATGTCAGCAGTACGCAAAGAGAACGAGCAGTTTCAGCGTAATCTTTCTGAATTCGAAGTTGAGTTACAGGATATTCAGTCCGATCGGGCGATGACGCTGATCGAGAATCACATATTAAGAGAGTTTGTGTCACAGTCTGATTTCGACCAGGCAATCGAACTGCTCTTAAAACGTTATGTGCCTTCGCTGCGGGATGGATTCGGGTTATACCTGAATCATATTAATGGTGAATTCAAGCTCCGCGAATCACGGGGCCTTTCGCGCAATACCAAGGCCATTTATGACGTTGACCGGAATTTACTGAAGCAGTTACGTAACCAGAATGTGCTTGTACTGCGTGGTGATAAACTTCGAGAATCGAATGTCTATCATTGTTTTCACGATCAGGACAAAGCCCGCATCCAGAAGCTGTGCTTGCTGGCGGTTTACGATAAAAAAGATATTTCCGGCATCTTTATTACGACAGATCTGTATCCCGAAGGGGTCGAGGAAGTACAGCAGATTAAGCTGGCGAAGCGGCTGTTGATCTGTGTGTCGCGTAATATTGTCAAGAATCAGGATTTTGAATCGCATCGGTTTGAGTTACGCGTGACGCGCGAACAACTCGAGTTGCGTTCCCTGGCAGACCAGCAGTTTAAGACTCCGGTGATTATGCTGGAAGAATTTCTGGATCGTTTACGACACCTGACCAATTCAAGCAGAGCAGGGTTGTTTCTCTCAACGCCCGGTGATCCCAGTGGATGTAAGGCGATTGTCGAATGTGGAATTACACTCCAGTCCGGCGTGAAAGCCCGCTGGCGTGAACATGAGATGCGTTTAGTTCAACTGGGGCTCAATTCCGGTGAGAATACATCGCTGGCGGGTGACCAGCTGGAAAATCATGGGATTCGATCGCTGGTAGGGGCTGCTTTGATCTCGCCTCTGATTACCAACCGGAAGCGGATCGGCGTACTCTGTCTGACCAGCCAGGACAGCCAGCCTTATGATGAACGATCATTAAGACTGATTTCCTGGGCCTCACAGTTTTTATCGAATACACTGCTGAAAGTACTCAGTCATGCGACGATTGAACGTCAGGCACGACAGGATGGCTTAACAGGACTGGTTAATCGACGTTCGTTTGATGAACTGTTTGAAGATGAGTTTCATCGTGCCCAGTCGGCCGAGATGGCCTGTTCGCTGATTTTAATCGACCTGGATCACTTCAAATCGGTCAATGATACTTACGGACATCAGGCAGGTGATGAAGTTCTGCGACGGGTTGCACAGATTTTACGAGAACGAATTCAGGAGATTCGATCATCGGATAATGTCATCGCTGCCCGCTATGGTGGTGAAGAATTAGCAATTCTGTTACCAGAAGTGGGGCTGACGGGCACGGAACGAATCGCTGAAGTGATACGACATTCAATCGAAGCGAGTGTTATCAAATTTAACGATGTTCACATTCCCGTCACAGCCAGCCTGGGAATCTCGACTTATTCACCTCATGTGATGGACAGTGTTCAGGCGATGCTGGCTGCCGCGGACAGTGCCCTGTATCAGGCAAAAGCAGAAGGACGGAATCGAGTTTGCAGCCTGAGTTCGGCTCCGGTCTGAATGATTACTTAAAACGAGGCAGTTTTCACTTGTTTATGAATATCCACTCGTAAACAATGCATACCTGAGTATGACCCGCTTAGACCACAATCACGAACGAGGTCTTGAGCCGGTGTCTTTAGTTTCTCTGTTCTGTAGATGGAAAACGGAACAGCCAGTCTCCCCTGTTCTGAATTTGATAATCTTATGTCCGATCCTGATTCCAGCTCAAACAGTTCCTCGCCAGGGAGAGGACGTGTCGTTGCTGTGATGCCTGCTTATAACGCTGCCAGTACTCTGGAACGGACCGTTGCAGATATCCCCGAAGGATCGGTTGATGAAATCGTTCTGGTCGATGACTGCAGCAGTGATAATACCGTCGAGGTCGCAAAACGGCTGGGGCTGACGGTGATTCAGCATGAGCAAAATAAAGGCTATGGTGGAAACCAGAAGACCTGCTATCGCTATGCTCTGGATGCAGGCGCGGATTACGTTGTGATGATTCATCCCGATTATCAATATGACAGTCGGGTGATTCCAGTCGCAACGGAACTGATTCGACTGGGGATTTGCGATCTGATTCTCGGCTCACGGATTCGAACCCGGGCGGAAACTCTGGCAGGCGGGATGCCTTTTTATAAATACGTCGCGAACCGGTTTCTGACGATTGTTGAAAATATTGCCCTCGGTCAGAACCTGGGAGATTTTCACAGTGGCTTTCGTGCTTACAGCCGTAAAGTTCTGGAGACGATTCCTTTCGACAAGAATTCGGACGATTTTATTTTCGACACCCAGTTCCTGGCACAGGCTGTTCGATTTGGATTCAAGATGAGCGACATCCCGGTTCCGGTTCGCTACTTTGAAGAGGCTTCGAGCATCAACTTCAGACGCAGTGCCCGCTATGGGTTTCTGACGCTGGTCGTGATGCTGCAATACTGGTTAAACCGACTGAAAATCTGGAAATTGGATCTGTTCTCTCAGAATCAGCAGTATCTTGTCGATTGACCGAGTTGCTGGTTATTTGTCAGATTTCTGCTTCTCAGGTTTTGTCTGAGCGGCATCGAATTCCTTCCAGAATTCCTCTGCGGCTTTGACGGTATCAAAGCTGGTTCCCAGACCTTGAATGGATGGATTTTCCCTGATCACATCCAAGCCTTTTTTGATATTAGCCGGAGTAAAAATCAGTCGCTGTAATGGCATGCCTTTCAGAGGCGTCAAATCTGTCACAGCGGAATTCGCGAGATTCAACCGCAGGATCTGCATGCCCCGCAGTGGTGTGAGGTCGGCGACTTTCGTGTCCTGAATATCCAGGCTCTCCAGCAGCATGCCTTTCAGCGGGGAGATATCGGTAATTTCCGTATTGGGAATCCAGAGCGTCTTGAGGGGGAGTGTGTTGATCAGCCCCAGGTTCTTGACCTTGGTGTCAAACAGATTGAGTTGGTTGAGGGGCATACCTTCCAGGGGGGAAATGTCTGAAACGGGGGTGTGCTCCATACGCAGAATCCGGATCGGCATGCCCTGTAAAGGGCTGAGATCACTGACGAACGAACCTTCCAGGTAGAGTTCCTGGATTTTCATTCCTGTCAGCGGGCTCAAATCAGAGACTGGACAATGCGTGAGATCCAGATACTGCAGATCCATGCCTTTCAGCGGGCTTAAATCGGAAACGGGACAGTTCATCAGATCCAGAAACTGCAGTTTCATTCCTTTCAAGCCTGAAATATCTTCCACGCCGACCAGTTTGGCTGAAATGATTTCTCCGTTTTCCTTTCCGAACTCGGCTTTGTTCTGATAATCAGGATTATTTTTCTTCAGCCGATCGTGAATATCCTGTTCCGTCAGAACGACAGGGCCGGCAGGCGCTGTCGGGACAGGGGGATCTGCCACTGTACTCTTTGCTGTCTTTTCGGGAGCTTTTTCCTCGCTGCAACCGGTAAACAGGAAGATGCTTACAAGACAACTCAGACAAATGATTATCAACTGGTTTTCGTTTCTCATAATGGGCCGCATTTCAGAGTGTAAGAATTCGAGATAGATAGATCAGTTTACAAGTTGCAGTTGATGTTCGTCGAATAACAGACCAAAGCCAGGGCGATCTGAAACTTCGATCTTACCCTGTTGAATCTCTGGTTGTCCTTTGACCCAGGTCATCCAAGGGCGACCGGTTTCTGCGAGGGGCTGAGGATCCAGCGCAGCGATGGCGTGCAATGCCCAGATTTCACAACCGCGATGCGGGCAGACACGTAAGCCGGCTTCCTTTGCCATTGTGTAGATTCTGATCAGTTCCGTCAAACCACCGCACCAGTTGACATCGGGTTGAAGTACCGCATGCAGCTTCTGTTCAATGAGCGGGCGAAAAGCCTCTGCGGTAAACTCATGCTCGCCCCCCGCGATGGGGACTGCTGTTTTTTCTTTGAGGACCGTGTAACCGGCCAGATCGTCCGGGGATAATGGTTCTTCGATCCATTCGACCTGAAACGGTTTGATCGCCTGCGAAATCGAAATGGTTGATTCAATGTCCCATTTCATCCAGGCATCAACCATCAGTAACGGCGAGGCACCAATGCTGGATCGTGCCTGTTCAATGGAGGCGACCATCAAATCGCGTTGTTCCGGAGCAGCAATTTTTCCCAGGTGCAGTTTATAACCGGCGTGCTCACCGGTTGTCGTAAGATCCTCTGTTGACCACACCGTATGATAGGTTGGCAATTTTGTACCAGGAGTGCCCCCGAGCAGCGCGACAACCGGTTTCTGTTCCCGTTTTCCCTGCAGATCCCACAAGGCGAGGTCGACTCCGCTGATGGCCATGATGGCAATGCCTTTGCGGCCAAATGCCAGGGTGGCCTGATACATGTCATTCCAGAGTTGTGATATTTCTGCCGGGTTTCTGCCGAGCAGGAGATCGCGCAGGACGGTCTTGACCACGTGTTGTCCTGCCAGTCCTCCCCCGCCCACTCCATAGCCTGTGATACCGGCATCGGTGTCAATGGCGACGAGAATCTGACCCATACTGGTACGCCAGTCGGGAGGAGAGTTTTTACCTGCAGGTTGTATCGCGCGAACGTCTGTGATTTGCATGCTGCCATTCTACTCAAATAAGATAGAAAAAGCAGGGATCTGCAGTGAGATGGCTGGTCAGAATCAAAGGAATTTCTGCAGTGGAAGATTCAGACAGAAACTCAGGCTCGCGATTTCACTCTTCTAAGGAAGAATATTTATCTGCCTTCAGCAACCTGCTGATTCTGCGGTTTGGCCTGTACGGGAGCAACCCGGAAGTTCTTAGGAAGATTCTTCTTCAGCCAGTCATCCATTCCGTTGATGGTTTCTGCATTAATTTTTGCGGCTACATTAGGTTGCAGAACGGTGGAGATCGGTTTAATGACCTGTTTGTAGGCATCGTTGACAACAGTCTGATTTACCTGCATTTTGGTCAGGCCTGTGTTATCAGCCGGGTTCTCAGGCTTGAATGCCAGGTAGACGTTCCAGAAACAGCGTTTCCAGAAGAATGCGTTGGGGTTCGCATTGTAAGCCTGAATCATTTTCCGTGTCATATCGACAATGGAATAGGTGATGAGTTTGATATCCGCGTTTGCTTTGAGTGGAAGCTTGCCGATATTTTCTGCAGCAGCAGAACGAACATCCCAGGTCCGTTTGGCGTTATTCATGACTTTCAGCAAAGCATCCGTGACGATGGGCTGCCGAGCGAGGTTGTCGGAAATACCCAGTGAACCGAGGGCATTCACCAGACTGCGCTGATACCAGGAAAACTCGTCGACCGACTGGGTTAACTCATCAATAATTTCTTCTGCAATTTTGACCCGTAACTGATTGGTCGGATTACCGGTCTGTCCGATTCGCGCGAGGCCGTTGGCAGCGACAATCTTGACTTCAGTCGGCTGAGATTTATCATTCAGGATCTTGACCAGGGGGACATAAGCCATGGTGTAAGCGACGCGTTCTGTTTTCTTCGAACGGTCTTCGTCACGCAGGTCCAGCTGGGAAAGTAACACGACGGCGCTGAACCGAACCAGACGATGATTGTCGAGCAGGTCCTGGGCTCGTTTTGTGAGTTCTTCGAGATATAGTTCACGTGCCTGAAAGTTACCGGAAATCTTGCCGGAAAAACTAATATCCCGCAGGATGTTTGCCCGCAGTTTGTTCAGGTCGGTCTCATTTTCGGGTTTATTGGGATCCTGCTTGAGGGTCATCAGGTAGACGTGATATTTCGCTCCTTCGGCAATCAGTTTTTTCTCTTCAGCAGAACTGAGTTTTCCGCCCCGCAGCACTTTGTCGAAATCCCGCAGTTTGGTTTTTCGAAAATTGACCGCTTCATCGGGAGTAATCAACTCTTTGTATACATTCAATGCGTCGTTCTGGGCATTGGGGTCTGCCGGTTGCTGGCCGAGAACTAACGAACTGGAACACAGTAACAGACCGGCTGCCAGCAGAACCTGTCTGCATACTCTGGCGGTCAGCATTTCAATTCCTGAAACGGTCTGATACGAGCATATGGATTGTCGCACGGAAAGTTCCTTCATTCAACGTTCTGCTCGAACCCCAGTACATTCAGAAGTACAGGGTTTTCTCGACTTCAATTGGGAGCGTTACATTCAAGGAAAATATTACACAAATAAGGCAAATAACTCTATGGCAGCCGAATAGATTTCCTGTGATTAAATGCCGACTGCTATTCTGGTTCCGAACGAAGCGGAATGAGGATATGAATCACTATAAATCATACGATAAATATAGAGCAGATACCAATTAAATCTGCCATTTTCGATCAGCAGATTCAGGGAATCAGCGTCCCAATCCTACTTGCACGGTCAAAATCTCTCTGTTGTCGCTGCAGGAATAAATTCCACTGTCTTCCATGGCACTGTTTTATTATCTTACGGTATCGCTTTACCTTACGAACTGTCAAGATTTTTCTCAATCCTCAGGCCGGAATTCTTGTGCAAGGTGAACGTGCTTCCGAATTTACTGAGGACAATCATAATTTGTAAAAAGCCATCCATGCCTGTCGAGATGGTATGTGTGAAGAAAATGTGATTACCTGCGATCAGAATGTTCAGCGTCCCGCTGTTGTCTGAGGCTTCTTATGACGGTTATCTGGGTTCTGAGGAATTCAGTGTGAGATCATCCCTGTCTGGAATGGATATTGTATGACAGTTTATTTTCAGAGTAACACATTCTTGAAGCATGAAACCGGGGCTCACCCGGAATGTGGTCTGAGGTTGGAAACGGTGATGAATCAGGTTTCTGCCGCGACAATTCCCAATTTAGTAATCATGAACGATCCTCAGGTGGGAACGGGAGAGGAAATCTTACGCGTTCATCCTGAAACGTACTTAAATGACTTACAGGCCTTCTCTGCAGCTGGAGGGGGCCGAATTGAATCCGATACGGTCATGTCTGCCGACTCGTATGAGGTGGCCCGCTATGCAGCAGGTTGTGCAGTTGAAGCCGTGGATCGGGTGATCAAGGGGCAGGCGAAGCAGGTTTTTTGTGCCAGCAGGCCACCGGGGCATCACGCCCTCTCGGATCGGGCCATGGGGTTTTGTCTGTTGAATAATGTGGCCATCGCCGCCCGCCACGCCGTTGACTTTCATGGATTAAACCGTGTTCTGATTGTTGACTGGGACGTGCATCACGGAAACGGCACTCAGGATATTTTTTATGAAGAGGAGTCGGTCTACTTCTTTTCCGCTCATCGGCACCCGTTTTATCCGGGAACTGGTCTGGGACATGAAACGGGATCAGGAGCAGGGCAGGGGACGATCTGGAACCTTCCTCTGGCATTCGGGATCTCCCGGCAGGATTATCTCTCCCAGTTTGAGCGCATGCTGGCTGACGCAGCTGCCAGTTGCCGGCCCGAACTGATTCTGATCAGTGCAGGCTTTGATGCACATAAGGAAGATCCGATTGGCTCGCTGGGGCTGGAGACAGAAGATTTTGGTGCGTTAACTCAGTTGGTCAAGGAAGTGGCAAGTGACTACTGTGAAGGCCGCATCGTCAGTCTGCTGGAAGGGGGCTATCATCCCCAGAGGCTGGCGGAGTCAGTGGTCTGTCATTTAAACAGTCTGAGTAATGACTGAGCCTGTAACCGGGAAGGCTGCTATTTCTGATAGATCGGCAGATAACCTTTATCAAGCTGCAGAATAGTGGCATTGATGGCAGTCGTATAGACGGGGCCGACGTGCCCTTCCATCCAGGCACCGGAGGCAGACTGCTTGCGGAGAATCTGCTTGCCGATATCTTCGATGTACTTATCCCAGTCCTTGGTTTCACCGCGGTACATGACCTGGGCGTAATAAAAATGAGCGTAATGCCAGTGCCCGAAGTAACGGTTTGAATTACCTCCCGGCCAGATATTCTTCTTGCAGAAATCGAGCATGTTTTTCAGGTGATCGGAATCATATTCTCCCGCATTGAACAGGGCGGCACAGGCGGCTGCTGTGATCGCCGGTCGAGCACCGCCGCCGCGAATACTGTATTGGACGCCCCCTTCGGGAGTTGTACAGTCTGAAATGTATTTCTTGGCGCGGTCGATGATTTTTTTATCGACGGGGATGCCGGCATTGCGACAGGCGCGTAATCCCTGAACCTGTGTGATACAGGTTGAGCCTTCATCAAAATCATTGCCGTCTTTGGCAGAAACATATCCCCAACCGCCACGGGTTGTCTGGGCACCGGCGCAGAACTCGACGGCTTTCATCAGTACTTTTTTGAGTTCCTCACGACGGAGCGAGTCTTCTTCTTCGCCATAAACCTGGGAGAGGAAGACCATGGAATAGCCGTGCCCGTAGGTGTAATGGTAGTCGTTCTTATAACCGATCAGACCATTGGGCTGGCTCATTTCCAGCAGGTAATCCACGGCGTTCTTTACATTCTTTGCATACTTCCCGCGTGTGGTCGTAGATCCTTCTGCCAGCAATGCATTACCGGCAAGCGCCGTCATCGCTACCCGATACTGGCCACCATTGGCTTCCCAGTATCCCTGGCGACGCTGCTCTCTGGCAAGGTATTCCAGGGCATTTGAAATCGCCTGCTGCATTTTCGGGTCACGTTTTTTAGCCGAGGCTGTCTCGGGGCTGGACAGAATCAGGCCGACAGTCATCAGGCATAGGAAAAGAATGAATCTCATCAATTACTCCCTCTATACAGAGGACCCGGCGGTTATGATCTCACAATGCCGGAAATAAATGAGAAGCTCTGATCTGAACGCGGATCATAATCACCAGAGCTTCCCGGATTTGAAGTTCAGGTTATTTATCAACCCATTCTACGGGTTGAGGTTCAATTTCGGGTTTAGGCATATGCCCTGCATCGGCACGGCCGCTCCCTTCCAGACGACTGATCGCCCGGACGGTCATATCATGATCGCAGAGAATCTGACAGCTGAGACGGCAGCCGGTAACATCACGCGCTTCGAGTACATTCTTTTCAGCGACCGTCATTTTTTCAGGTTCACCTTCGATAAACTCAACTCGGCATGTTGTACAGCGAGCTGCGCCGCCACAGGCATGTAATTGATCGACCTGGGCATCTTCGGTCAGGGCCAAAACCAGGCGCTTACCAGATTCCACTTCGAATTCTCCTACATTTTCAACGGTCAGTTTTGGCATTGTTTCCTCAGTATTTCAGTTCGGGTTGAGTCCGGAACTCATCGTGAATTGAGACGCTTCAGTATCTCTACGAGTTTCCGGTGATGTTAACTCAATAAATTATAGTAGTTTGCAGCAGATTATTTAAGTCGGCATTACAAATTCCCGTTCCGGGTGGGAAACTGTCAGTACCGGACAGGGGGCTTTGCGGACCACTTTTTCCGCGACACTTCCCAGTAACATATGTTTAAGGCCGGTACGACCATGTGTGCCGATCACAATCAGATCGATTTCTGTTTTTTTGGCATATCGGATAATTTCCAGGAAGGCAGGTCCCACACAGACTTCACGTACGACTTTCAGGCTTTCTGTTCCAGGCAGACCGGGCATTTCTTCCAATTGTTTCTGAGCCAGACTCTGCATGTCGGCGACCAGGTCATTCATGGAGGTTCCCATCATATTCGGTTCGGGGAACATGGCGACGGCGTCCTGAACGACATTCAACAGATGTAATTCGGCACCAAATCGGTTTGCGAGTTCACATCCATAAAGCAGGGCCTGCTGCCCGAATTCACTGAAGTCGGTTGGTACGAGAATTTTCTTCAAATCAATCATGGGGTCACTCCTTGTTTTATTATATCCATCTACTGCAGTTACTTCAGAGACCGGTTCAGCACTTCTCGGTATCGATTTCAAAAATCATCCTGCCTGCTTCCGGCCATAGACCAACAGGCGGTCAATGGTCGACGACAGGCATAATCCTTAGAACTTAACAGACTCCTAAACCTGATTCAGCCACTAATATCGTTATTTTAGTGATGTTCCGTACCGTTCAGCCGCTTACAGATAATACGATCGTTAGATCACAAACAATAGCTTTATCAATCACGACACTTGCATTTATGAGAAATCGTTTTTGCGAGAATAAACGGATGGCTGTTGCGCCTATTCTAACTGATTGACTACTTTCATATATGCGAAAACGGCAGATTTAACCGATTTTTATTCCGTGTGCCATACCACATTTTATGAGCTTGTCAAATACGGGAAGTGGTTTTTTTTAGATTGGCACTGTCTGATTGACACGGAAAGAGGAAATCAAGATGTTACGGCCCTATTCGAAAACGATTTCGTTATCACTGTGCATGTTTTCCATTACAGGGTTAGCTGGCTGCCAGTATGTCCAACAGAAGGTCTATCAGCAGGCCTCTCGCCCCAGTGCCGAGTATCAGGAGCAGATGGAAACCAAGGCTCCCCGATACCAGAGCCCGGGCAAACAGCATATGGAACCGGCTCCCGCTCCGTTTGATGACAGCTATCCACCAGCAGCACCTCCGAGCCTGATTCTGCCGGGTTCAGAGCAGACTTCCAATCAGCAGCGGTCACTTATCCGCAAAGTCTCTGATGAAGAATCGATTGATGACTCTGAATATTTCAAATCCATCTTCGAAGATGAATCGGAAGAACCGGCTCAAAAGAATCTGGGACTGGTTCCCCGTTATTCAACGGTATCTAATTCGATGTCACAAAAAGTGAAACAGATGAACGGAAAAGTCAAAGATTTCTATTCCAAAATGAAATCACACGTGAAAACACCGGACTGGGTGCGCAAGGTTTCCGGCAGCCATGTGGAAGTCATTGAAGAAGAGTCCTTCGGTGGAGATCTTTCCTGTATCAATTCCGTGCCCGTCTTTGAAGAGTCTGAGATGCCCGAGGAACTGCTGCGTCCGGAACCACTCAAGCCGACACCGACACTGCCTGCTCCTCCACAGAAACTTCTGCCTCAACCGGATGCGAAATCACAGCAGTTGCCACAACTGCCTCCGCCGGGTGAAGCAACCAATTTCAATAATTCGTGGAGGGTTTCAGCTACACGAGAGCCTCTGACAATCGAAGATTTCTCAACTACAGAAGATCAACTGGAAATGTGGCCATACGCGAAACAGTTTCAGCAACAGCAGCAGGTACGCAAATTCGAGTTCAAGACAGCGACCCCGGTTTCCACTCCCGACTTTCCTGCCGAGCAGCCGGAGTTCAAGCATCCTCGGGAACTGACGGTCCCTTCGATGATTTCTCAGGACCAGTCTGTACCTCTGCGAAAAATCAGTTATGAGCATGTACAGCAAGAAGCTACACCCGTCCCACGAAGTGCAATGCCGGAAACACCGGTTCAAATTACACCTCGTCGCGTCTATTAACAAATCGTCGATCAGGGGGGATCATAGCCCCCTGGGTGAAAGGGGTGGCAGCGACAGATTCGCAGGAACCCTTTACAGGATCCTCGGATCGCGCCATATTTTTTGACCGCCTGAATGAAATATTCACTGCAGGTCGGATGAAACCGGCACTGTCTGCCTATCAGATGACTGAGCGTCATCTGGTAAATGCGAACCAGGCCAATCAGTGTCCGGGCAGGAAGCTGATACAGTATGCGACCGATTTGCAGGGCGATCTGTTTCATCAGCCAGACTTTTGCTCCAGACGGCGGTTTAGCTTCTGCGAGAGGTATTTCAGCGACTTCTGATATCCCGTGAGATCTCCTTCCCGATCGGGTCGAGGGACTGCGATCAGGTCGAGGCCGGCTGGTAATTGTGCCTGGATCAGGCGGAATGCCTCGCGGAGCAGTCTTTTCTTTCGCGCGCGTTTGATGGCGTTACCATTTTTTTTTGAGACACTCACACCCAGTCTGGTAATAGTGAGTCCGTTCCGAATCGCAAACAGTAAGAGATTCTGATCGCCGGCCCGCTGTTTTGCCGAATAAATGGCATCGAAATCCTGTTGGCTGCGAATGCGGCGTTCGCTGGGGAAGCCACATGGTTTGACAGTGGAGTTCTGTCGCCGGGGATCGTCATTTGAACCGGTCATGATTCTGGTTTTTCGTCGTCTGTCTCTGCTTCCGTACCGGTTTCTACTGGAACATCAGGTTGTTGTTTTCCAGGGGAATACATCTGGTTCGGGTAGGGACGACGGATCATACTGCGGACGGAATGACCGAACAGGGAGGTAAAAATCAGAATCCCGATCCCGGCTCCTGCCAGCAGCCAGACGATTAAAATCATGACACCCAGTTCCCGCGGACGTTCGTCTTTTTTCGGTTTTTCAGAATCCGGATCGGAAGTTTCCTCTGTCGGGTTGTCGGGCAGATCCACGCCGGACTGTTCAGCAGCTTTACCGGTTGTCGAACCCGCTTCCTGCTCCTGAGCCATTCCTGGCTGGGCTGTCAGAGAGATTGAGAGCAGGCACACACAAAAAAGGAACAGCGAGCTGAGCCACATGCGGGAAGCAGAGAGGAGTTTATACTGCATCGAATTCACCATGCTTTCGATCGAGGAGATTCCTGTTGTAAATCTTTGAGTTGTTCATACAGGGCTTTGGCCTCATCGCTGAGTGTTTTGGGGGCGACGATCTTGATAGCACAAATCTGATCGCCCGTCTGTCTTGACTTCTGATCAATGATCCCTTTTCCCCGCAAACGCAGTTTGCTGCCGCTGGATGTTCCCGGAGGAATGGTGACGGTGACTTCTCCTTCGGTCAAAGTGGGGACATCGACTTTGGCACCCAGCGCTGCCTCGGTGAGTGTAATGGGAACTTCCAGGATCAGGTTACTGCCCTCACGTTTGAAATAGGGGTGAGGCCCCACTTTGAGGGTCAGCAGCAAATCGCCAGCCGGACCACCGTGTACTCCCGGGTTTCCCTGACCACTCAAACGGACGACAGAACCGCTGTCGACGCCAGCCGGGATCTTCACAGTCAGTCGCTCAGAAGTTCCCCCTTTCTGCAGACTGATCTCATGTTCTCCTCCCACGGCTGCCAGGTGGAAGGGAATATCGATGGAGAGGCGTTTGGATTCCCCTTTTTGTGGCCGAGGCTGCGCACGCTTGGATCCTCCTCCACGAAACGCACCGCCGAATAAATCTCCCAGATCGATACCGCCACCACCAAACAGGTCTTCAAAGTCAACAGGGCCTGCTCCGCCGGCAGACTGATAATATCCGCCACCTCCCGGACCTGCCTGCTGAAATGAATGTCCAAACTGGTCGTATTGTTTCCGTTTCTGTTCGTCGCGTAATACTTCGTAGGCTTCCTGAACTTCTTTAAACTTCTGATCAGCCGATTTGTCATCCGGCGCCATATCCGGATGGTATTTGCGCGACAGTTTGCGGTACGCTTTTTTTATTTCGTCAGCGGTTGCGCTGCGGGAAACCCCCAGAATATCGTAATAGTCTCGTTTGCTCATAGATTCGAAATTCGTTTGATGTACCAGGCGTCTAATATTGATCGCGAGCGCCCGCCATGCAGCATGGCGTTTTCGCTCGTTGAATGCTTTCCTGAGAGAGGCTCAACAGGGAGCATTCTACGTTCGAAATTCACTGGTTTTCAAGTTAGCTCAGTCTATAACTGCTTATAAACAGTGCTTTTATTATAAGAATACGAATCAAATTGATTCATTGATGGATCTGATCTGCGTAGAATGCCACTACCCTGCACAGCCTGAATCGAATCTACTCTTCGGAAAACTGCTTCCATGTTAAAATTTGCGATTAAAAATCTTCTGAGCCGCTCACTTCGCTCTTTTTTGTGTTTAATGGGTTTAACGATAGCCATTGCCGGGATGGTGGGCCTGTTTTCCATCGCAGGAGGGCTGGAAGAGACTGTTTCGCAGACCTTTGGAAAAATATCGGGGATCGTAGCCATGCAGCCCGGCGCGCCCATCCCGTTGTTTTCGCGGATTCCACGTTCCTGGGGTACAGAGATCAAAGAAGTGCCTGGTGTGGCGATTGTTAACTCGGAAATCTGGTCCCGGGTGAATCTGATTGAAGGGAAACCCGTGATCAGTCCGCCTCGCTTTCTGTTTGGAACCGATCTGCCCACGCGTTTAGAGTTGAAACATGGGATCTATCGCGAAGCGATTTATGAAGGCCGATTTCTGACTCTGGAAGATCGTGGCACATTGAATACGGTAATCAGCCGACAGATCGCCGAACAGCATCACAAACAGATCGGGGATCAGATTGAAGTGAATGGTCAGACAATGCACATCGTTGGTCTTTATGAGTCGGGTTCGATTCTGTTGGATATTGCCATCATTCTGGATATTGATGTTGTACGCGAAATTACTCGGTTTGATCCGGACAGTGTGAGTTGCTTTTACATCGAACAGTCGGGAACTGTTCCCAACGAGCAACTGGTTCAGGCAATCAAGGATCGGTTCCAAGGACGCGAACTCGCTTCCTGGCAGCCGGCTTCCCTGGCTCTGGCCAGTTCGTCAAATACCAATATCCTTCAAGATTTCATGACGGCGATTGACGAGACCTTAAAAGGGAAATCTACAGAGAACAATCCCACGCAAAAAAAACTCACTGACAAAAAAGAGGGGGACAGGATCGCGAAACCGGCAATCGCAGAACTTAAAACGGAATCTGATTCTGAGTCAGCAGAAAGTGGGCTGGAGGTTCGTTCTGCCTCCGACTGGGGCGAACGCCTGGATACGTTTACTGCGGACCTGGATATTTTTCTGGGCCTGATGACAGGGATCGGTGTGTTGATTGCGATGCTGAGTATTATCAACACGATGCTGATGAGTGTCATGGAGCGGGTCGTAGACTTTGGGATCCTGAAAGCCAATGGCTGGTCGAATCGGGATGTGATGCTGCTGATTACCGCGGAAAGCTCTCTGCTGGGAGTGCTGGGGGGCATCCTGGGAGGAATCCTGGGACTGATCGCCATCGCCGTCGTCAACTGGAAGTTCGCCAGCCAGGTGCACCTGTATGCCAGCCCGGGATTACTGTTGTTTGGTGTCTTCTTCAGTACTCTGCTCGGCGTGCTGGGCGGGCTCTATCCAGCAATCTGGACCACACGCATGACTCCCATCGATGCCATTCGCCGCGGTTGAAGCCTATTTGCTTCTGCTATGACTGATTCTCTGAATTCAGAAAGTGTTGATTGAGATGATTGAAGTTCGAAACGTAAAGAAGATTCATCAGAGTGGTGAAACCGAAGTCCATGCATTACAGGGAGTGAGTTGTCAGTTTCCCGGCCAGAAGTTTTCATTCATTCTGGGGCCGTCCGGCAGTGGCAAGAGTACTCTGCTGTATCTGATGGGAGCGCTGGATACCCCTTCTGCTGGTGAGATCTTCGTCCAGAACCGATCTCTGTCTGCACTCAATCAGAATGAACGCGATATCTACCGCCGGGACAAAGTCGGGTTTGTATTTCAGAACTTCAATCTGCTGAAAAATCTGAATGCACTGGAAAATGTGCTGGCCCCCTATCTGCCTCAGGGAGTGACGGCGGAGCAGAGACAACGTGCCGAAGCACTGCTGCAGCAGGTCGGTCTTGGCAATCGGCTGACACACCGCCCCAGTCAGCTCTCGGGGGGAGAGCAGCAGCGAGTGGCAATCGCCCGCGCGCTGCTAAAACGGCCACTTCTGATTCTGGCCGACGAACCGACGGGGGAACTCGATACCAGAACCGGGAAGGAAATCTTCGACTGTCTGCGCGAGATGAGTGCAGAATACAAAACGACGGTAGTGATCGTCACTCACGACGAGCGCTATATCCAGGATTCAGATTTCATTCTTCGCTTACGTGACGGGAAAGTGGCAGAGGAAGAGACGCTCGAGTCGGTGGAATAAAAAAACAGCTGCGATCCCCAAGTGATGAATCGCAGCTGTTCGCGTCGCAATGATGTTTCTTTTTAATCTGTGGGTGCCGCTGTCACGTTAGCGAGGTATCGTAGCTCAGACGGTGTCGATTTTACCGTCGTGCGTTTTGCGAAAGCCGGGTCCTGCCTCTTCGGGAGGAGTGGCATAAACATTCAGACGCACAATCTCCAGATCAGTCAGGTGTCCTTCAATTGTGATGTAGGCAGATGAGGAATCACTGGTCGTCACTGAGTCAGACTGTTCCAGAAAGTTAAAGTGGAACCGGTTGACCGATTCGAAACGATCCAGGAGTTGTAATAAATCAAACTGGAAGCTGGCAGCGATGAACTGTCCGTCCCGCTGTCCTCCTACGATTTCTGTGCTGCCGAGAAACAGGCCCACTTCCCAGCATTCTTCTGTAAACTGACAGTCGAAGCCGACGCGGCCGACTTCGTCAAAAGGATTAAAAATATCGGCGATCTCATCGACAAATTCATTGATCCATGAGGGGCGACAGTTAATGTTAGATGGTTCTGAAGCAAAGTTTTCCATTTGTTTCATCAGGTGTTGAATCGGCAAGTGTGAGTGGGCCAACGTTGTTTCTCCGTCTCGGTCTTTGGGGGTCTCTGAGTTGTTGACAGGCAATGCAGCATGGTGAGTGAAAATTCTCTCGTTCTGTAGAGTTATGTATCGGGGAAATCCCTGGAAGGTCCACACAACATTTCGTGGCTTCTGAAGAGATGGCTTGTATCGGGTGTATGTCGGTGCAAAATTGCCGAAGCGGACTGTCGTGCCATTCTCTCTACTTGCCGGGACAGTATTGATCAGTCCGATTGTGAAGCCTGTCAGTGGTTCGATTCAAGTTGGATTATGCCAGATCAGCGATCAGAAAACCGGTAGAAATCCTGATTTAAGATGATTGCAGTTGAAGTTGAGATAAAAATGATATTTCCGGTGCAAAAAAACGAAATCCGCTGCTCTGATCTGTTCAGCAGGCTGGAAATTCCGATGTCGCCACCGACTGGTTTGACAGTGACTTCAAGACACTTACAATAGCCTGCTTGTCACAGGGTAACAAATCTGAAACTGTTGATGTGTCCGGAAGGGTGAAAGGTTCATTGTGGAAGATGCCGTTCGTAAAGCAGCTGTATTGATTGAAGCGTTGAGCTGGATTCGCCGGTTTCGAGGCCGTTATGTCGTCATCAAACTCGGAGGGAGTGCTCTGGAAGAAGAGGCTGCCGTCAAAAGTTTTCTGACGGACGTGATCTTCATGCGGACAGTGGGCATGCATCCGATCCTGGTACACGGGGGCGGAAAAACGATCAGCCAGGCTATGAACTCAGCCGGTATTGAGCCACGTTTCGTGAATGGACGCCGCTTTACGGATGAACAGACACTGGAAATCGCCACCGATGTGCTTGCCAATCAGATCAGCGCCTCGCTGGTAAAGGAAATCGAGTCAAAGGGAGCAAAAGCGGAAGCCCTGCATTTTGGTACTCGAAACTGTCTGCGCGGAGAGCAGTTGACCCTGCAGGCGGAAGATGGATCGGCCGTCGATCTCGGGCATGTGGGATATGTGACTGACGTCGATCAGGATCTGCTGGCGGAAGTCTGTCAGTCCGATGCGATTCCGGTGATTCCGTCGGTCGCCCTGGATGCAACCGGTCAGAAACTCAACGTCAATGCCGATACCGCAGCGGCGGCTCTGGCCCGGATTCTGAAAGCGGAAAAGCTGGTGTTTCTGAGCGATGTGCCCGGTATCTTTCTGGATCGGCACGATCCGGAAACACTGGTTTCTCATCTGGAGACGCAACGCTGCCGTGCTCTGATTGCTGATGGGACCATCGATGCGGGAATGGTTCCCAAGGTTGATGCTGCCCTGGAAGCACTTGCCAGCGGTGTGGGAAAAGTGCATATCGTTGACGCCCGGCTCCCGCATTCGATTCTACTGGAAATCTATTCCGATAAAGGGATCGGGACTGAGATTGTCAAATAAGTGATTCCGGGTTTATTGATCGGGAGACGCATCTGAGGTTGCCGCCGGGTTTGGATCCGAAAATCCGATTTCCGGATGTCTGATCAGACCTCCCCAGTGAGCGGCGGCACTCCAGAAGCCGGCGATGCCAATCGTACCTGCCAGGATGACTGCACGTTGCCAGCGGGGGATTTTTTCTCCCTGAAAGCCCTGAATCAAGGCATTTCCCACGACCATTGCCAGCACCACCATCGCTAACAGACAGGAGCGTGCGAGAATCGCATGGAATTCCACCGTCTCAGTATTCAGCTTGACTTGCTGTTCCAGCATTTCGTAAGCGAGTGGACCGGAAAAGTAAGCGACTGTCGCGACCAGCAATACTGTCAATAAGAGCCAGCAGCAGATTTTAAACAGACGCTCATCGCGAAAGATCCACGCGAGTACGAGCAGGATTGATAACCCCCAGCAGCCAATGATGGGGACGTGTACCGTCATCAGATGGATCTGAGCGGCGTTCATTTTCGACCTGTCTCGATGGCTTTACTCGGATCGACGCCTTTGTCGACCTGGCTGTAATCGAGCTCGCTGCCTCCCATACTATGTGGAATGAGGTAGCAGACCGTCATCACGATTGTGGCAATCAATACGGCAAAGCGTCCGATGGTCGTATTTTTCTTCTTTGGGTTAAGCCCGATCACAGAGCAGCCAAAGACCCAGGCGAGGAACATGAACAGCATTTTGTTGTCGGTCCAGTCCCCTCCCAGGGGAAAGCCGGTCCAGTATTCACCGAAGGCATATTTCTGCACCATCGGTCCCAGGATCATGCCTCCGACAGTCATGCCGCAGAGAGTCGCCCAGGCCAGTTGACGCATATTGTACGGAGCGAAAAGGGCAGCCAGGCCGGAACGCATTCCCAGGAGAATCGAAAGAATCATCAAAGTGATATGGGGAATCAGGACACCATCCGGGACAGGATCTTTAAAGCGGATGATGACGTTTTCGTTTTTATTCTCAGGCAGCCGCATAGACTGGCCGGCGATTTCTGCTTCGATGTAATATTCCAGCTTACCCGCAGCGGGCTGTTTGGGGAGGTCCCCTTCGAGTTGCGTTCTGCTCTCCGTTGTTTCCACTTTCATGGGGATCGGGGTGAATTCGTCGTTGGTTCGAAATCGCTTAAAGTAGAGAGTGGCGGTTGCTGTTTTGGCGTCTGGTGCGGGGATGGGAACTTCAACCGTGGCATCGCCCGTTGATTCATGAGTTCGAATAAGTTTCGCGACGATATTTCCCGTTACCGGTACCTTCATAGGATAAGTGGGACCGGTGGCGCGCTGATAAATCATAGCGGAGGCGGCCAGGATCACTGCCAGAAACCAGAGTGCGGTGCGTTTCAGCAACCGGGCTTTCTCGGGCGGGGGGAGTTCCGCGGTAACTTCTTGTGTTTCATTGGCTTCGGGCTGATCTGATTTCTGGTTTTCTTCCATCGGAGTCCCTTTTTTCTCAAGCATCGTGAATTCTTTATTCGTAGTGTCTTATAAGCAGGCCACGATTGCAATTCTATACTGTGTCTCGGTAGGATCAAATAGTACAGAAATGTAACAAAACCTGCCCGATCGACACTCTCCTTACTGATTTACAATCATTCTGCTGCGAATTTCAAATATGACCATGCGAGTTGCCAAAACAGTCTGCGATCCTGGAAGGCTGCCTGGCTCAAAAAATCGTTTACAACTCTGCCTGCTGTTCTGTCTGGCTCTGGTGATCAGTGGTCTGGTTCCTGCGACGAGTCATGCACATCCGATTTCAGTCAGTCAGGAAAATGTGTACGTCAAGCGGGACAAAGTTCTGATTTCGATGCAGATCTATGTCGAAGATCTGTACTTCTTTCAGAAACTGGAACCCGACGAACAGAACATTGTATCCCAGGCAAAAATCAAAAAAGCAATTGAACAGCATAAACAGTTTCTACTGGATCGTCTGCAGGTACGCGATATCAATGGAGAAAGACTGCAGGGGAAAGTAGTTTCGGTCGATGACTCGTCGGTGAAACCGGAAGGGGTTGCCATGAGCGACCTGATGCAGTTTACGCTGGTCTTCGAGCTGGAGTTTCCTCTGAAAACGCCTCCCGAGTTTCTGACCTTCAGCCAGGAACTGGTTGATTCCAGCGCAGGTTTTCCGGCCCTGGTTCAGTTCAATCTGAAACAGGAAGGCTCTGAAACACCATACGCCGTTTCCATGAAGCCCCGCGAGCCACAGACCATTCGATTCAACTGGGATCATCCTCCCCTGGCCCCGGATGCGTCAGAAGCAGACTGGCAGAAGTGGCTCAAAGATCGACGCGAAGAGACTTTGGGGATTACCAGCTATGGGACGATCTATTCGTTTCTGTATATTGAGGATTTTGAAGTCAGGCATGAAATTCTGATTCCGCTGGCGACGCTGGAGTCATTTTTCACTTTGGATAAAAAAGATCCGGACTTTCTTTCGGTGGCAGAGCAGGAAGCATCCCGTGATAAAATTGCAGAGTATTTTGCCAAAGCGAATCCCATTGAGATTGATGGTATTACGGTCAAGCCGGTTATCTCCCGGCTCGATTTTTATGGACTTGATTTCAAAGACTTCGCGAAACCGGCAGAGAAAAAGCGGGTCAGTGTTGCGAATGCCCGTGTGGGGATTATTCTGACCTACAGCACCAAAGGGACACCTGATACGGTCAAAGTCACCTGGGACATGTTTAACCGTAGTGTCTGGAGTGTGGAATCGGTCTGTTTTGCCTTTGATGAATCTTTCAGACCGGTCTTCTCCAAACTGGAGCGGAATAGTGAATTTCAGTGGAATAACCCGGGACGAAAAGTCAGCCTCGATGTGAACCCGGTTGCTGTCACACTACAGCCACGTCCCCTCTGGACGATTCCGGTGGTGAGTGGTCTGGGATTTCTATTATGTGTGATGATGTGTCTGAGCCAGGTTCGACGAAAAAACTCACGCAAGAGGACATTGACAGTTGCTGGTGTGGTGTTTCTGGTCAGTCTGCTTTGTCTCCCCCTGGCTCAGGTCAGTTTTGCCAGCCCGTTGCAACCTGTTCCTGAAATTTCTGGAGAGAAAGCAGAAGTCGTTTTTAAAACGCTGCATAAGAATATCTACCGATCGTTTGATTATCATACTGACAGTGATGTCTTTGATGCCCTAGCCAAAAGTGCCGAGGGTTCGTTTCTGGAGACGCTGTATCGACAGATTAACCAGAGCCTGAAAATGCAGGAGCAGGGAGGTGCGATTTCACGAGTGACTGATGTCAACTGGGAGTCTATCGAACTTCAGCCGAGACCAGGTCCGGAAGTAGAAGGTTCTCTGGATGAACGCAGTTTCGCAGTGAAGGCGACCTGGACTGTCGCAGGCACAGTCGAACACTGGGGACACATTCATACGCGGACCAACAAGTATGAGGGGATCTTTTTTCTGGAACCGGTGGACGGCGTCTGGAAACTGACCGGCATGGAACTGCTGGATGAAGAGCGATTGCCCTTTAAGACCAGACTGCGTGAAGTGAAAGTGGAAACGCCTGTAGAGGAAACTCCAGTCGAAACATCGGAGCCGGCTCCCTCCAAAAAGACCGCTGATAAGAGTTCACCATGATCCGCCTGCAACAGATCCAGTTTCGCTACCCGCAATCTCCGTTTCAGCTGAGTATTCCTCAACTGGAATTCAAGGATGCAGAAAAGGTAGCGGTGGTCGGTCCCAGTGGATGTGGGAAAACGACGTTACTGAATCTGATTTCAGGTATCCTGGTCCCCGATCAGGGGACTCTCATTTCCTGCGATCTTGACTTGAAGACGCTCGATGACAGTCAGAGACGCGTTTATCGAATCTCCAAAATCGGATTTGTCTTTCAGGAATTTGAGTTAATCGACTACCTGAATGTCCGCGAAAATATTCTGCTTCCGTATTTTATCAATCAGGCGTTGAAGCTGGATCAAAGCGTGCAGGAACGCGCACGCGAGCTGGCGGCTTCCATGCAGATCGATCAATATTTAACAGGACGGATCGATCAGATCTCGCAAGGGGAACGACAGCGTGTCGCCATCTGCCGGGCTCTGTTGCCTCAACCTGAGATCCTGTTAGCCGATGAGCCGACCGGGAATCTTGATCCCGCCAACAAGCGATTGATTCGTGATCTGCTGCTGGAGCATGCCACGCGGACCAACGCGACACTGATTATGGTGACACACGATGATCGGTTGTTAGACCAGTTTGATCGTACGATTGACATTGAAGAGTTCCACGAGGTGATCACAGCGTCATGAGTGGAATTTTCCGGCTGACAATCCGTTATCTGCTTTATAATAAGCTGAAGACAATCACGCTGGTTTTGTGTGTCTCACTGGCGATTTTATTGCCAGTGCTGCTGCAGTTTGGGATATCCCAGTTCGAACGCGATCTGATGGCCCGCGCCAACGCAACACCTCTCGTGGCCGGGATTAAAGGAAGTCGTTTCGATCTGGCATTACAGAGCATGTATTTCAGTCAGGCGGACCTGGAATCGACGACCATGCAGGAAGTGGAAACCATCCAGGAAACAGGTTATGCGCTGCCAATCCCACTGGCGGTCCGTTTTACTGCACAGACTGCACCCGTTGTGGGGACCACGCTGGATTATTTTGAGTTTCGCAAACTGAAGATTGCTGAAGGTTCCAGTCTGCAGCGACTGGGCGACTGTGTAGTCGGCTCGAATGTCGCTGAGAGACTGCAACTCAAGCCCGGGGACCGACTGATGTCTGATCCCTTGAATGTCTTTGATCTGTCCGGCAATTACCCACTCAAGATGCGGGTCGTGGGAGTGCTGGAGAAAGCCTATTCCCCGGATGACGATGCCGTCTTTGTCGATCTGAAGACGGAGTGGATTATTTCTGGAATCGGACACGGCCATCAGAGTATCGATGCGAAAACGGATAAAAATCTGGTCTTACAACAGCAGGGACAAAGCACTGTCGCTAACGCTGCGGTTCCCCAGTTCAATGAAGTGACCGAACAGAATCTGGCGTCATTCCACTTTCATGGAGAGATTGAGTCGTTCCCCGTGACCTCGATCATCCTGGTTCCCTATGATCCGAAATCGGAAGTTCTGCTGCTGGGGATGTATGATACGAACGCGTCCTCAATCCAGCTGATTCGCCCGGTCGAGATTGTGAATGAGTTACTGCAACTCGTATTTCGCGTCAAACAGCTGTTCGATGCGAATACTCTGCTGGTGTCGATCTCGGTTGGCTTACTGCTGACGCTGGTGTTTATCCTGTCTTTGAGATTACGCAAGCGGGAAAGGCAGACGATGTTTCAACTGGGCTGCAGTCGGTCCACCATCTGGAAGCTGCAGTTGACGGAACTCGGTTTCATCCTGGCTGGCAGTCTGATTATCGTGACTCTGCTGACTGTGGTTCTGCGAGTGTATATTCATCAGATAATGCGAATGTGGTTTATTTAGTGGTGTTCAAGATGCGACCTTTGATTTCAAAAATTGTACTGCTCACTCTGGTCTTTTTTTCCGGCTGCCAGCCAGCAGCTAACGAAGCAAAGCAGCAGGAGACGAATCAGGGCCCCCGACTGGTGGTCGTGGTCAATTACCCGTTGCAATTTATCGTGGATTCACTGTCAGGCCCCGAATTTCAGATTCTGAATCCGGTTCCTCCGGATGAGAATCCGGAAACCTGGCTGCCTGGCGATGCAACAATCCAGACGATACAGCAGGCGGATCTGATCGTGACAAACGGTGCCGACTTTGCGGACTGGGTCAAAAAGCTTTCCCTACCTCGTTCCAAAGTATTGAGAACCTCGCTGGCACTCAAAGATGCTTTGATTACCGTCCCCGATTTTGAGGTGCACAGTCACGGCTCGGGTGGAGCCCATTCGCACGCGGGCACAGTCGCTTTTTTCTGGCTTGATCCCCGGTTGATGGCAAGGCAGGCGGAAGCGATTGCCGAACGATTAATCCAACTGGATCCCGAATCGGAAAAAACGATCAGAGCCAATCTGGAAAAGCTGAACGCTTCACTGAAACCGTTGAATCAGCAGCTGGATCAGATTCAGGCAGAATATCCGGGATTGAACTGGTATTCCCGCCGGCCCGTATATCAGTATCTGGCGAAACGATGTGACTGGACGATGCATCATCTGCACTGGAAGTCGATTTCAAAACCGAACCAGGAGGACTGGAAACAGCTCCAGTCTTTACAGGAACAACAGAAACTTTCGCTGATGCTGTGTGAATCGGAGCCTGATGAAGAGGTCATCACCAGATTAAAAGATCAGGGGATCAGTGTCTTTGCACTGAATCCGCTGACGGTCGCACCGGCGAACGGGGATTATGTCAGTAACATGCAGCAGCAGCTGACTCATTTACAAATGTTTCTGAATCAGCAGAAAAAGAGTCCTCCATCAGAGAAATAATTGCGATGCAGATACGCTTTGAAAATTCATCTGACAGTGCCGCGATCCGAACAGTCCACGAAGCGGCGTTCGGTCAACCTGCAGAAGCCGATCTGGTGGACCGCTTAAGAACCGAATGTTCAGAAGCGGTTTCGCTGGTCGCAATCGGAGAAGATCAGCAACTGCTGGGACACATCCTGTTTACCCCGGCAAAGATTGAGTATACAGACGGTTCGGAGGTTCACGGGTGGGGGCTGGCTCCCCTGGCGGTCTTGCCGGAGTTTCAAAATCAGAGTGTCGGGTCTCAATTGACACACGCTGGTTTACAGGAGTTGGAGCAACGCGGTCAACGGTTTGTGATAGTGTTGGGGCATCCGGAATATTATCCGCGATTTGGCTTTGAAACCGCATGGCAGTATGGACTTACATGTGACTTTGCCGGTGAAAACAGGGAGGTGTTTATGATTCATTTTCTGGGACAGAACCCTTTTCCAGACAAGCCGGGAAAGGGACTCTATCATCCAGTTTTTTACTCCCCGTAATTAGTACGACTGATGCATCTATACTGAAATTTTGTGTCCGCTTTCGGGGAAAGTGAGTTGAACTCAGTTGAGGGAGTAGGAAGTACCGATGTAAGGTATATAATAAGGAGTGACTCATTGAATCCGGGATCGGGTTCTTGATGCGTTTTTCGAAACCGCTTGCACTTACAATGCAATGCTGCAGATTCGTTAAGAACGCTTGTGTATCATCAAGGAGCTTCACCAGACGTAAAAATCCGAAAGGTTTAAATGATGCAAACAGCTTTAAAGGTTTTGGATCGAGAATTTCTCGAAGCCCGTTGTGCCCTGGTCGAACTTGCTGCGACTCTGGATCGCATTGACCGGGCTCACGATCATGAAGAAGGGACTGGCACCTTCCAGGATCCCCGACTGGATCTCCTGAGTGAGGCAATCGCTCTTTTGCAGGAGAAAAGTCATCTGCCCAATCGATCGGAGCGGATGCTGTTGCTCTTCTCAGATCTCGACTAGTGTCTTATCAGACCTGGAAGGGCATACTGGCCCAAATGGTCCGCATGCTCGTGGGCGTGCTCGCCTGACATTGACCAGCCATCAAGACAGGATTGATGGACCACGAGTCGAACCGAATTCCTCCCTCCCCGCTTTAATCAGAATTTATCAGTGAGACGATTATGCAAATCATTCAACCTCATTATCACGCGATTGCCCGAACTGCTCAGGACTACGAACGCATGGCCATGTCCGGCGTCGTTGCCGTTGCTGAACCTGCATTCTGGGCCGGCTTTGACCGCCTCTATCCGGAAACATTTCTGGATTACTTTCACCAGATCAGCGAATTCGAGCCAACGCGTGCTGCCGAATATGGCATCAAACATTACTGCTGGGTTGCCGTGAATCCTAAAGAAGCAGAGAACCCGGAACTCAGCCGCGAAGTGCTCAAGCATATGCCTGAGTTTTATAAGAAACCGACCGTACTGGGAGTGGGTGAAATCGGTTTTCACAAAACAACCAAAAACGAAGAAGAAATCTTCGAAGCTCAGGTCGAACAGGCTATCAAATACGATCAGCTGATTCTGATTCATACTCCCCACCTGGGGGATAAAGTGCGGGGCACGAAACGGACCCTGGAAGTCCTGTCTCACATGAATGTGAATCCGGAACGGGTCTGGATTGACCATGTCGAAGAGCATACCATTCGCGAGCCTCTGGAAGCAGGTTACTGGGTCGGATTTACTTTGTATCCCATTACCAAGTGTACTCCTAAACGGGCCGTTGACATGCTGGAAATGTACGGTCACGAGCGGATTCTGGTGAACTCCTCAGCCGACTGGGGCCCCAGCGATCCTTTCACACTACAGGAGTGTGTCGTGCAGTACCGGGCGCGCGGGTATTCCGTTCAGGATGCTATCGAAGTGTTCCATAACAATCCGGCTCGATTCCTGGGACAGAACCCCAAGTTTGATATCAAGCCCGTTCGACTGGAAACGATTGAAGAGAACAGTGCCAACCTGGTTTAAAGTTTGGCTATAAAATGAATCTGAAAACAGGAGTGGTAGTTTTCTACCGACTCCTGTTTTTTATTGCGCCTATTTCTTTTTAGGACGAAATGCTTTCAGGCGTGCTTCATCTGTTTCCAGAAAGGGGCCTTCCAGCAGATCGATACAGTAAGGCACAGCGGGGAAAACGGCGTCCAGACATTCCTGAATCGCTTTGGGTTGTCCGGGCAGGTTGATGATCAGCGTGCCTCCTCGAATCACTGCTGTCTGGCGTGACAGGATGGCCGTCGGGACTTTTTCCAGTGAGACTTTTCTCATCAATTCACCGAAACCCGGCATCTCTTTTTCAGAAACCGCCAGTGTTGCTTCGGGGGTGATATCCCGCTTCGCCGGGCCAGTGCCTCCTGTGGTTACAACCAGGCAGCACTGCTCTTGGTCGCAGAGTTCTTTCAGAGTCTCCGTGATCGTCTCCAGTTCATCAGGAATCACGCGTGCGACAGGCAGCCAGTCGCTGGTCAGGACTTCTGAAAGGTAGTCCTGGATCGCAGGGCCGCCGCGGTCTTCATATTCACCACTGCTGGCACGGTCGGAAACCGTTACAATTCCAATGCGGGCAATCTCTGCATGTGTCACAGGAAGACTTTCTGTTAACAAAATAATACTTGGCTTCTGCTGCAATACCTTATAATCGTGCAGCCAGATTCGCAAGCCTGCTCACCCAGGTTACGGGCTCGTCACAGGAACCATTTTGAAACGAAATTGGTTTACCTTGTTTCAGGCTGTTTACAAGCTGATCAAAGGTGGTTGATCAGCAGGTCGCCCTGCTTCACTGATCTTTTCCTCTGAATTAGCATGGCGAAAAACGGTTTCACGCAGCTGGATCATTTCTTTGGCTGCATGGTAGCGAGACGAAATACCAGGTTGTGGATATAGTCCTCCACCCAGAATCAGTGCGACCAGTATTAGAATTGCGACATGTTCAGGAACGCGCACGCGCAGCGAGATAGACGCGACATGGCGCGCCCCCGTAAAGACGCGAAAGTAGGCCCGTAGGATGGCAATACTATTGAGAGCTGTGGCAATCAATACTGCTGTTCCAATTAACGGGTAAACTTCAATGGCCCCTTCAACGAGCAGTTCGGTTGCGATGAAACCCAGTGTGCCGGGAAAACCGATGGAGGCGAGGCCTGTAACGAGAAATAATGCCGCCAGTGTTGGCGTGTGTTCATAGAGTCCATGATATGCTGTAAGAGAAATTTTCCCAATGCGGGCTTCCACTGATCGAAAGGTTAATGCGAAACCCGCCAGAGAAATACCTACAGAAATCCAGACACATAGTCCACCGGTCAAACCCAGGGGAGTTGCCATTTCCAGTCCTACCAGTACCAGAGATGAATGGCTTAGAAACAGATAGCAGAAGAATCGCCGGGCTTCTTTTTGTACTAATGCCATTCCAGCTGCATAGACTGCTGTCGTAAGGGAAATCAGAGCGATTCCCTGCAGAGCCCAGGCAGGTGCGATGGGGTACACCAGTCTCATCACGGCGTATGCACCTGTCATGGGCGTGACAAACAGCAAGGCCGTTCCAAACGTCACTTTTTCAAACAGATCTGTCATCCAGCAGTGGAGTGGTACGATTCCACTGCGCAACAGTGCGGCAGTGGTGAGCAGCGCGCCGGCCACCAGAGAGATGGCACCATGCGTATCTCCGAAACCAGACAGAATTCCTCCAGATACCAGTAAGGCGATAAACAGGCCCATATGGAGTACGTAAACTCGAGGGGATTCTCTGTTGGTTTTCATTTCCAGGTAAGGGGGGATTGTTGCCACTGAAAGTAAGCAGATAATCACCCAGGGCTCTCTACTACTGAGTGTGGCGAATAGAATCGCTTCCGATAGCAGAGTACTGCTGAAAGAGAAACGGTGCCCTTTCGTTTTTAAGGTTGAAAGAACGGTCAGTAGATAAAGCAGGGCAGCTAGAGGAAGTAACGGGGCACTCAATTCGTCTACAGTAAAGATGTCTCTGTTCCACAGGAGTTTTGTGAGACTGAATTGGTCTGTTGCCTCAAAAGTCTGTAGCATCATGAAATCTACCCAGCCACCGACGGCAGTCAGAAAAACCAGTGCGCAGGTGATGAGACAGCGTTTGTAGGCGATGTCACGATTCTTAGTGAATTTAAGCCAGAGTGAACCAGCCAGAGAAATCAGGATCGAAATTTCCATCCAGGCAAAGTGAAGTTCAGGAATCATAGGTACTCCTCCATTGATTCGGAACGTGTTTTGATCGGGGCCGATTCATTGGGGTCTTCGCCTGAAAGCAGCTTGTTCCAGCGGCGTTCCATTCTGTCACACCAGCTGAAAACAGAAATGAAAGGACCGACGATGAACTGATTGCTCATGGCGTCCAGGTATCCACGTTCGAGCGCAAATCGATAAAGTCGATGTCGATATCGATCTGGGATCACACGAATCAGGAAAGATTTTTTTTGTGAAAGATGCGAGCCAATGGCATTTTCCAGCGTGTGATAATCGTGCAGTAAAGTAGGGGCTCTCAATAGTTGTAGTGTTCGCAGGCAGGCGTGGCCGATGATGTGGATCAATGCAATGTATCGAAGCCCACAGCCGATTTCGACAACAATGATGCTCACCTGGGTGAGAGACGCGAAGGCTAGAGCACTTTTAATATCGGTCTGTACCCGGGCAACGAGGGTTCCATAGATTGCTGAAATCAACCCGAGTGAGATAACGGCAATTCTTAAAGTCAAAGACAGTTCAAGAATCGGACTGACACGTAACAGCAGATAGGCTCCCAGGTGAACAGAAAGAGAGCCATAGAAAATTGCGCTGGATGGTGTTGGTCCTTCCATGGCGCGAGGCAACCAGCTGGAGAAGGGGACAAGGGCAGACTTTCCGGCGGCGGCAATCAATAAAAGTATCCCGACCATCAGAGCATGTTGTTCAGAAATCGTCGCGTGCCCATCCGGCCAGGATCCGGTTCCCATCAGACCTACGAAATCGCCCGCACCCGTCAAATGATGCAGCGTCATTGCGGCCAATAGAAATGCTGCATCCGCAATCCTGTATATTGTCCAGATCCGCATTCCATTTCGAACGGGGTTGAGCTTTTCATGAAAAAAAGCAACGAGTAATGCTGAGGACAGACCAACGAGTTCCCAGCCAAAAAAGAGTGTTTCAATCGTGCCTGCCAGAGAAGAGACCACCATCCCGAGTAGAAAAATTGAATAACAGACAAAGAAGCGATTGTAGCCTGGTTCGCGATGCAGGTAACGGCTGGCAAATGCACCTACAGTCCCACACAGGATAAAAGAGAGAATACAGAAAGGTATCGAGAGGCGGTCGAAAATAAATTTTAAATGAAAGTGAAAATGCTGTTCGGGAATGACAACCCAGTTACCAAGTTCAATGGGGACGTATCGTATTCCCAGTGTCAGCATCAGTCCCAGGATGATCATCGACGCAAACAGGCCAATCAGAACCATCGTCTGTGTGACTCGGGCGATCAGACGCTCTCCGATGGGTTTGTCCATCAGAGAAGTGATACCGAAGACCGCGAACAGGAGTGCAGGGCTGGCCACTACGCAGACGCCTAAAAAGTAAAAAACAGTTTCAGTATTCATGTTGATCCAGATATCTAATCCAAGGCTGAAGTAGTCATATTCTAGAAGTGTTTTTGAAACATCAGGACGAAGTCTGATGTTCTCGTATGGAAGCAAATCCGAGATGATCGCGCCAGCCTCGGTACCAGTGAATGGATGAGTCTATCGATGGGATTTCATCCGTTTCTGGTAAATAGGGTTGAAAGTGTCCCTGGTAATAGAGTTGGATCTGTGAAGTCTCAGCATCGAGAACTGCCAATTGTACCCAGTTCCCATGCACGAGTCGGGCAATAGCCTGGTTGTTGGAGATAATGCGTTTGATAGCATCGACGGTGGTTTCAATCACGAACAGCAGACGAACTGGTTCGTGAATCTCGACCATTTGCAAAGGCAGACCAGGACGCAGGTCGCTGGCGGCGCCATCCATCACACCCAGAAGAGAGGTAATGTTGTGCGCGAGCTTGGTACCACAACCATATCCAGTGGAATCGACATAGGAAAAATAATATTCCAGGTTGATCCCGGCACAGACGGGAATCACTGCCTGGAGCGTACGCTCCAGTATAGAACTGTCAGCGTCATCCAGTGTCGGATCATACGAGGTCAGAAACGCACGACGATCCAGAAACAGGCCACGATTCCACTGTCTACGTCCAACGAAGCATAAAGCATTAGTCGCATGCCCGTACTCCGGTCGCGTTTGAGACAGATCTTCCGCTCGGCCTTCCACATGCCTCAATGCCTCATTGACAGAAAGGGCGAGCTCTGCAGATTCAAATCGACGACAGCGTTCATGCGCACTGTGTGCTCGTGCTTTATTAAGATCTTTTTCCACCTTCTCGAATAATGTACGCTGTGAAACAGGAAGTCTGTCGAGATCGTACCAGGTAACGCTGTCATCACAGGTGTTGTGATAACACCCAATAAAGGTGGAATTATCCGGGATCATCAACTGACGATCGGCAAGAAGACGTCGCACACGGGGGTCATTCGCCATTTGTGCAAATGCGCGGGCATTAGGGCCACCACGTCCTCCACCACAGGCTCCACAGTCGTGGGCAGCTTCGTGTGGGTTATTTAAACTGGCAGATCCGTGACCGCAAATGACCACCAATGGTGAAAACAGCCTGGATTGAGAAAGTCCGATTGCCTTGAGAACGCCTTCGACAATGGCTGCCATTTCCTCTATGGAGTAGCCAAGTTGTACATTCTGAGATCCGGGCAGGGACTCAATTCTTTCCAGTCGTAACTGGGTACCGGGAGGCTGGACAATGCGGTTGAAGATTCGTCGTACCTGCGCAGTCAATCTGGGGAACAGAATTCGGGCCACCAGGGGAAAAGCCGCCAGTGATCCCAGGATCCCCGTGAAAAAGCCTCCGATAAAGGTTCGCGTTCCCACGTGTGCCTGATGAGTGGCTTGTCCAATCCGCCGCCTCGTCTCTGCCCGCCGCCGACTGACTTGCTCAAGGGAATACAGTGTCTCTTCCTGAACATAATGTGTCGGCTTGATATTCACAGGACAAAGAGGAGTGAAGTGCGCATCCGCCGCCCCACGGTAATACATGGCGACGCCGAAAAAACCCGCCACTCCAAATGTTTCACACTCGAGAGCAATTTCTTCGAGATGTCGCCGAAACGATTCTTCACGCTCATCAATACAACAGACCACCTGATAGGCAGGGGAAGCTGAGTTTGCAGGATCGGTTCGATCTGGTTGAGTTCGACGACGGGCTGAATGAGTCGCTACTGCATCAAGAGTTTCATTGCGATATTTTCTCTCAAATGCCAGGTGATAGATACGACGTCGTTCCAGGCTGGAAAATGATTCGATCTCATCAATCAAAGTCGACCACTGTACGTTGGACAGATGAAGCAGATCATTTGGGTTCCAGCCACGAACCTGTGCAAGCTGAAAGATCGTAAACGCACGTTGATTGATCTGGCAGGTTGTCTGTTTTTCTGTCTGGCTGAGAATATCGGTCCGCAGAGAATCCAGTTGCCCTGAGTATTCGTATGAATTCTGCATGACGTGCCCGATAACCAGTCTGTCAAGAATCAGACGGATTGCCAGGAACTCGATCAGGCTGCCAGCTGGTGCTGTGTGAGGCATCCATTCTGCGTTCGTTTCCATTTGCCAGATCATACCGGCCCAGCCGCGCAAGGCTAATAACGACTTGGAAATATATTCTTCCTGCTCGTCTTCCTTGATTCCCAGCAGAGAAAGTGATTCAGCGATAGATTCAAGAGGACCAGTTCCTGAAGTGTCCAGTCTCTGAATTTCTCTGTTTAACTCTTCCAGTTCAATAGCAGGACTGATTTTCGAATCGGCATACAGCTCAAAAAAAGCACGATAAAATCCCTGGTTTCGCTGAGGGAGAGACCAGGAACTGATTCCCTGGTCGAGAAACGCCGCGCAGAATCGAATCAAGACATCGTGAACAATCAGGTCTGTATCTATATCGGAAACTCTTAATAAGAGGTCACGGTGCCTGAGTGGTTGGGGGGTGTGAGAAGATGCTTTACTTATTTTTTGTGCTCCGGCATAACAGACGCGCCAGAGAAAATGCAAAACAAAAGTTTCCCATTTTCGGTCATCCCATTTTTCGATCGATGTTTTTCCAAACTGATCAAACAGGCCATTCAAGATCTGTTCGGCTTCCTGTTTATTGTCACTGTCTCCATTTAGAAACTCACGCATGATCCAGTGGCGCGTGGTGGTAATAGTCCGCTCCCGGACCGTCTGATCGACTTCCTCCCGGAAATGACGCAGGGCATCAGTTTGAGCAATGAACCAGCGCAGTTCTGATACAGGACCTGAGTGAAGTGGAAACTGTAACATCGCCAGACGGAGTGCATAACGTGTTCCAAAGCCACCGATCAAAATGCCGGAACTCTCGCCAAGGTCGTCCAGTAAAACAGCTTCGAGGTCTTTGATGCGAATTCGTTCGTTATCCAGTTTTTTCCGGTATCGATCTTCTGACAAAAAAGGATGGCATCCGAATGTTCGACCACCTTCGACCACACCTTTTTCAAATGGCAGGTCTTCAAATGCATGTAGCGTATTGTGGTGCACAAAGACGGTAATAGGTCCCTGCGCAGGTAATATGTGAGCGGAATGCTCAATCAAATGTTTGAGGTCTGTCGTTTTGTCATTTGTGACAGTGTGTTTGCTATGTTCGTCAGTATGATGATTGGCGGATTGATTCATTATTTTTCACAGAAAAAAAGTTCAAAGATCCGAAATACACGCGGGGATTCAAATCAATATCAGTCTTAACTGATTGAATTCAAAACAACGCGATTGTCCAGATTCACCGCATAATCATGCAGTGAGGCCAGACACTTCAATCAGGGCAGGAGAAAAGAAATCATGACAAAGCAGTATCATGAATGAGCACGGTACAATGAATGTACTAGCAGTTCTCACGTTTTGGAGGCGCGCGCGAACAATCCGGGCCATGTGAGACTGACGTGGGGATGAGTGTCAGTTTCAGGTGCAGGAAATCAACTGGCTGGACAGGATAAGAATCGAATGTCACAGTCCTGAAGAGATGGGAAGAGAAATCCCATTTCTTCACCTTTGCATAGGACTCAGTTTCTTCAATTTTCTCGAAAGGCTGTTCGACTGGAATGTCCCGTGGCTCTTCCTGAGAGACCAGAGTCAACGCAGTGCTGAAGGAAACCCCAATAAAAAGAAATTGTAAAACAAAGAGTTTCATCAAAGGGTCCTGCAGAATGGTGTCGAGCAGCAGAATTCGTTTCTGCTTATTTGTTCAGATGTTTTGAGGGGACACCAGACTGACAAAATGTAAGAACATATTAGAGCGCGTCAATATAATGTTTTCACAGGGTAACTGCAAGTTTGTTTTCTGTGATTCTGAAATGATCGTAGCCTGATTCAGGTAGATGTATCTGGGGGTTTTAAATTATGATTGGCTCAATTACTGTGGTCATACACAGGCGGTTGCTCACCCTCTGAAGTCGGAAATGAGTGAGGAAGTCAGCTCAGGTCTGTCGCATCAAAAAGGGGCATTATTCGCCCTTGTACACAGTCGTTGAGTGTAATATTGTTCTGATGGAAATCATCAGACTTGTATTCAGGTCATTTCGATGTCTGTTAGACATTAACTGATAATATATAGAGAATTGGGAGTAGGTGGATGCAAAAATTAGTTGATGGAATTCATGAATTTCAACGGAATTACTTCAGCCAGGATCAGAAGTTATTTGAAACGCTTGCAGATGGTCAAAACCCACTGGCTCTCTTTATTACCTGCTCGGATTCAAGAATCAATCCGAATTATCTGACACAAACCAAGCCCGGGGAATTATTCATCTTGCGAACGGCAGGAAATATAGTCCCGTCATATGGAACCGTTCACGGTGGCGAAGCGGCGACGATTGAGTATGCAGTCAGTGCCTTGAAGGTGAAAGATATTATCATTTGTGGACACTCTCATTGTGGTGCGATGGCGGGTTTGCTCGACCCGAATCTTGTGCAAGAGATGCCTGCTGTAAAGTCTTATCTGGAACATGCGGAATCGACTCGTCGAATCGTAAATGAAAACTATTCTCATCTTACTGATCCACAAAAGCGTCTTATTCTGACTGTTGAAGAAAATGTTCTGGTTCAAATAAAGAGCTTGAAAACCCATCCATCGGTTGCCGCTGCTGTCAGTCGTGGAGAATTGAAACTGCATGCCTGGGTTTATAAATTTGAAACAGGCGAGGTATACAATTTTAATCCAGATGTAGGACAGTATGTTCCCCTTGGAAATGTAGCGATTTCCGATGTGAATATGGATCACACGTTGCCTCCTATTTAGGCTGTGTCCCGTCTTACCTTAGCGTCTCCAAGGCCATTTGCATCAAGTACAATCGAATGAAAGATGCTATGGTTTATTGTGATGTGCGCCAGCTTTGATTCAAAAGCTGTATCTGCTGCATTTAAAAACATGGTATGAAATGAAAAAGCATTCTCAGCTAATTTATGAGAATGCTTTTTTTGTCTCCGTAAAACTTTTCGAATTAAAGTTGTCGGCAATTGATTTCTTCGGCCTGGGGAACTTCCTGGCTGTCGATCTGGTAGTTTCGGAAGCGAATCGAATAGTTCTCGTTGAACCAGCTTTCGATGTGCGGGAGAAATTCCTGGTCAAAGTCGGGAGATGTATAATAAGTCTTACCAAACGCATGAGCCTGGATCTCTCCGTCCGAGACAACCTGTTGGCCATCTTTATAGACCCAGCGGGGGCGTTCGAACATCTCCTGTCGATTCTGCTGCGGAGCATAGATGGTGATGTCTGCATGAGCGCCGACACCCAGGTGACCTTTCTCTTTCATACCCAGCACCCGGGCAGGAGCGGCACGCGTGATAATGGCGATCTCATACAGTGAATATTCCCGTTCGATATTAGCCAGTACGCTGCGTTCACGAATTGCTTCGGGCATCTGAGACAGGAATTCCTGCCGGAAGCTGCGGTCCATCAGCAGATAGATGATTTCCGGATAATGATAAAAGGCACCTCCATTGGGATGGTCGCTGGTCATGATCACCCGCCACGGATCTTCCATCAGCAGATACCACTCCAGCGCAATTGCCCATTGCACTGCGTTGATCAGGCTCTTCTGTGGCCGGTATTCGATGGGAATGACGCCGCAACTGCTCTCCAGTTCGCAGTCGGCGGTGTACCATTTATTCCGATTGATGTTATGCAGAAACTGACTGAAAGGTGTATCGCCGGTCATGGAAAGCGTGGTGCCGGGATTGATGTGTCCCACGTCGACCGTGATGTTTTCATGTGAATTGACATAGTCGACCAGTTTCTGTGTGGCAGAGGAAAAACTGGTTGGATCATTGGGATCGCCGTCATAGGAGTGAAACTGGACGTGTGCCAGATGTCCGCGATGGCCTTCTAATGACTCCATTGTATTAAGGGTAGTTTCCCAGTTTCCGGGGATCCCCAGATTATTACAGTGGATGTGTACTGAGTGGGGTAATTGTAGACGGTCTGCAGTTCCGGCCAGTCCACGTACAATCTGTCGCGGTGTGACGCCGAAATTCTGAACGGGGGAATCCAGTTCTTTGATCGTCTTGCGGCTGATCTGCTTCCAGTCTTCGACGCCACCCGGGTTGACAATTTTAATTGTGTACCCTTTGGCGGATTCCAGTAACCAGGCGCAGTAAGCGTCGAGGGCATTCTGATCCTGATTCCGCAGATGCTTCATCACAAAGTGATTATTGCCAAACAGCAGGTAGAAGCCTTTATCCAGAATCGGCGTGTCCTGCAGTTCTTCATGAGCATGGCGGGCATGCAACCCGGGAATCGCGGCATCCATGGCAGTCGTGTAGCCAATGCTGGCAAACAGGTAGCCGGTGGCAAACGTACTGGGAACCACTCCGCCGGTTCCGGAGCGGGTGTGTTCGCCGCGATAGATGGGAGGCGCCGTCCGTTTCAGATCCGGCGTCATTTTGCGACCCGCGTTGACTTTGGGACCGGCGATATGGCAGTGCATATCGATCCCGCCCGGCATCACGACGTACCCGGTGGCATCCAGAGTTTTTCCCGTGAACGAATCTGCGTCAAGGGGACGCTCAATGATCTTACCGTCCTGAATCCACAGGTCACGGACTTCGCCGTTGACTCCATTCGCTGGATCGTAAATCGTTCCATTTTTAATACGAGACAGAGACACAGGAAACTTTCAATGTAGCTGAGGATTCAATCGAGGAGCGCGTTCACAGGCAGGTAAATCAGTGGCGGCAGCAGTTGGAGCGACCACAGCCTGGATCAGCCATGGGGAGTTGGGATTTCTTATTTGAACTTTCCCCTTTAAATAACAGTCCTCCTGAAATCAGGCGTTCTACCGGCGCCGATTCCGGAGTGCCGTTCAAGGGAAGGTTTGCTTTCTGGCAAACTTCACCCCAGGTCTGAAATGATTCAGACATCCGATGGCTGACTTCTACCGTTTTGCCGTTTGCTTCACAGAAATATTCATAAGTAATCATGGTTGGGAATCCATAAATGATCTGACTGGTTTATTCAAATTACAAACCGGACTGCTCGCTGGACCTGCGAAATTGTGCATAACGTTTCACCAGCTCATCGGTAATCACGCCGACTAAAATCACTGCGCCAATGATAGCAAATTCCAGTTGAGAGGGAATCCCCAGCATGGTTATTGAATTCCGAAGAACCCGCATCAGTGCCGCCCCGATGACAACTCCGAGAATACTGCCTTCTCCCCCCCGGATGCTGCAGCCTCCCAGTACGGCAGCTGCAATCGCATATAATTCATAAAAGTTTCCAATTCCTTCGGGCTGAACGGAATTGATGTCCAGTGCAAACAAAACCCCGCCAACACCGGCCAGAAAGGAACAGATTACATAGGCCATGATCACCGTGCGATCGGTATTAATACCGGAATAGCGCGCTGCAGCCTCGTTGTTTCCGATGGCTTTAAGATACCGGCCAAAGATGGTTTTATTCAGAAAAAAGGCGGCGATCAAAGCCACACCGATCATGATCAGGAAGGGAACGGGCAGTCTGAATCCCTCCAGAATCGGAATGCTGATTTTACCCGTCGCCAGATAACGCAGATTTTCGTGAGTGGAACCGAAACCCTGTGTCTGGTCTTCGGTAATCCCCCGGGCGATCCCACGATAGATGAGCAACCCGCATAAGGTGACAATAAACGGTTGCAGTTTCAATTTTGTAATCAGTAAGCCATGCGCCAATCCGATTACAATCGAGAGCACCGCTGAAAAAATTAAAGCAAGGGGGACTGGTACATCCATTTCCATGATCATGTAAGGGAGCAGGCTGCCTACCAGGCAGATCACCGAGCCGATCGACAGGTCGATTCCGCCGGAAATAATGACAAACGCCACACCGATACTGATGATCCCAAACAGAGAAGTGAGCCGAAACACATTCTGCATGTTATAGGCGGAGATAAAATGCTCGTTCGAGGCAGCTGTCACGATGCACACGAAAATCAATAAGATTAAAATGCCCAGAATTTTCTTCATGATTCGATTTCTTTAGCGCGGTGATTTCCTGGTCTGTTGATTCATTTCAATTTGTCACTGTTTCACTGGTTTGCCCTGTCGCCAGTTGCATAATCGCTTCTTCACTGAGTTGCTCGCGTGTCAGTTCACCTGTCAGCTGGCCTTCATGCATCACCAGGACCCGGTCCGAAATTCCGCGAATTTCTTCCAGGTCGCTACTGACAAACAGCACAGCCATTCCACTGGCTGCCAGTCTATTCATCAGCAGATAGATTTCTTCCTTGGCACCGATGTCGACGCCCCGTGTCGGTTCATCGAGTAACAGAACGCTCGGGTTCATGGCCATCCATTTTCCAAGGACCACCTTCTGCTGATTTCCGCCAGATAAAAACTGGACGATCTGTCGATCACTGGGCGTTTTGATCTTCATGGCGTCGATCATCTCACTTGAAATCGACTGTTCCCGGGCAAAGTCAATATGCCCCAGTCGCCCCTGGTCACGGGACAGACTTGCCAGACTCATGTTCTCGCGGACTGCCATCTGTAGAATTAACCCCTGCAGTTTTCGGTCTTCCGGAACCAGAGCCAGGCCGGCCTTGATCGCGTCTTGTGGGGAATGGATTTGAACCTCTAGACCGTTGATACAGATTGATCCGTTCACTGGCGCATCAATGCCGAACAGGACCTGCAGCAGTTCTGTTCTCCCAGCTCCCACCAGCCCTGAAATGCCTACGATTTCGCTGCGCCTGAGTGTGAAGCTGATCGGGTGAGAAGGGTTTGCAGGTGTACGCAGCTGTTTGACTTCGAGAATCACCTCGCCCGGTTCATGTGGTGTATGTGGGAAAAACTGGGAGACATTACGGCCGACCATCATCTGCACCATACGATCATGCGATATCGAAGCCCGATCCAGTTCGCCCGCATTTTCTCCATCGCGAAGCACTACGACGCGATCAGCCAGATCCTTGACCTCCCCCAGTCGGTGTGAGATATAAATGATACTCACGCCCTGCGCTTTCAAATCATGAATCACTGAGAACAGTGCTTCTGATTCATGGAGGGAGAGAGAAGAGGTCGGTTCGTCCATAATCAGGATACGGGCATTGATCGACAATGCCTTGGCAATCTCGACCATCTGCTGTTGCCCGACCGTGAGGTCTCCCACCAGCGTATGCGCAGAAAGATTCAAGCCAACACGTTTCAGAAGCTTTTCCGCTTCGCTACAGGTTTGCCTGTGATCAATCATCCCCCATCTGCCCGGTTCGCGGCCCAGGAAGATATTGGCGGCAATATCGAGGTTTTCACACAGGTTCAGTTCCTGGTGAATCAGCGCGATTCCCAGATCGAGTGCGTCATCCACTTTAGACAGGGAAATCGGTTTCCCTTCCAACGACAGCTTACCGGTATCCGGTTCCTGAACTCCTGCGAGGATTTTCATCAGGGTACTCTTGCCTGCACCGTTCTCGCCGATGACAGCCAGCAGCTCTCCCTGATTCAGAGTCAGGCTGACCCGGTGTAATGCTTTGACACCGGGAAACTGTTTTGAAATGTGATTGACTTCCAGCAGCGGTGTCGAGTGAGCCGATTCGGTGCTACTCATTCGACTTTGAAACCTTCTCTTTCTCTGGCGAGTCACTTTCTTTCCCGGCGGGAATTTCAATCGTCTCGCTTTTCGTTTCTACTGGTACTTTCTGCTTAATATCCCCCGTCAGTTTCTTCAGCTCGTCCCAGAACTCGTTCACATTTTCTTTTGTGATTTTTCGGGCCGGGATGTGAATGATTTTATTTTCGGGAATCACAGACTTGTCGCCATTCGCCAGGGCATTCAGTACACGAACTGATTCATAGCCGTACTGATAAGGGTTCTGCACGACGGTTCCCACGACGGTCCCATCGATGATCCCCTGCAGGCTGGCTGGTTCTTCATCAAAGGAAACAATTTTAATTTCGTCAAGTTTACCCGCATCACGGACCGCTTCCAGACAGAGCGGAGGATTGTAAGCGAACAGGCCGACCATGCATTTCAGATTCGGGTATTTGGCGATGGCGTCCTGCGCATTGGCTTTCCCCTGGGGGAAGTCAAAATCATCGGTTCGTGTATCGAGAATGGTATATTTTTCGTTCTTGATGACCTGGCCGGGTTCATCGTAACGAGTGTTGTCATCCGAACGTCCCATGACTTCGTCAATGACACCCTGTCGCCGCAGGCGGGCATTGACCTGTCCCAGACGTCCCACAAACAGCATGATCTCTCCACCTTCGGGCAGCGCTTCCTTGACCAGTTCACCGCACATCCGGCCGGCCTTGTAGTTATCCATGCCGATGTAACATTCACGGGGACTGTCAGGGGCATCGGAATCCTGTGTGATCAGAATCGAATTGTCTGCGATTTCTTTTAACAGGTCATTCTGGTTGGCGGGGTCAATCGGACTGATGGCGATGCCGTCAATACCTTGCGCCAAAAGTTCCTGAACCATTCTTTTCTGGTCGGTCACTCCCTGGGGAGGCATGCGGACTTCGACATTGACGTCCAGATCCTCACCGGCTTGTTCTGCCCCTTTTTCTGCTATGACCCAGAATGAGGCAATACCATTGGTCACATACGCCACATCGTTTTTCTGGTTGCCTCCACCTTTATTACAGCCTGTGGAGAGGAGAGAAATACTAAAGATTGTTGCAAAAAGGCTGCAACTCCGAATCAATTCGCGACAGGTTTTCAAGTGAGGCTCCTTGGTTTATTGTGCGTAAGATCAGCTCAAAAAATTGAGAAGAATATGATGTAAGACTCCATTATATGATGCAATGATTTCGTAGAAATATCGAGTTCGCCTGCAGGAAATCAAAAAATAAAAATGAATAGAGACGAGTTTTCAATGGATAAACCAGCTGTTATGATGGAAGGATCGTTCTATTTTAACTGCTGATATCAGTTATCTGAAACCTTCCCGTGTTGTTGATCTGTTCTACAGAGTTGCCGACAGGCTGCTTTCGATCCAGTTGACAATACCACAATTCCGTCCAACTGCAATTCTATTTCCAATTGATCACGAATCAGGGGCAGCTACATGATTCAAGCATTTCAATCTCTGTGTTTTGCGATAGGCGCAATTCTTGTTTCTCAGGCACTGATGGCCGCTGAAACAGTGGAGTCAGCATCAACCCAGGTCTGGACATTTCAGAATCAGGAACACGGCTGGACTGCTTACGCCCAATGTAAACTCTCGGTCAAAGACAATCTGCTACAGGTGGACAGTACCGGAAAAGATCCCCACTTCGGTCGCGAGGTGAAATCTGCAGCCGGCTGGAAACAGGTGAAATTAAAACTGCGGGCCGACTTTCCATTGAAGGGAGAGGTCTATTGGAAAACAGAGAAAAATAACAGCTATGCCGATTCCCGCTGTGAGCGATTTGATTTAAAGAAGAGAAATCCAGACTGGCAGGAACTGTCATTTGTCTTTTACGCCGATTCCGAAATGACGGGCCTCAGAATTGATCCGGCCAGTCGCGAAGGATTGATCGAAGTTGAATCGATCTCACTGGGCGATACCGAAGCACCCCCTTCTGCCACAGCCACTCCCGCCGACCAGATCAAGCTGCTTAAAGACTTCAAGGTCGAGTTACTGTATTCGGTTCCTACTGAAGTTCAGGGGTCGTGGGTCAGTATGACCATCGATCCCAAAGGGCGGCTTATCACTTCAGATCAATACGGGGATCTGTATCGCATCACGCCAGCGAAGATTGGTTCCAAAACCAATGACACTCAGGTAGAGAAACTCAAGGTTGATATGGGCATGGCACACGGACTGCTATATGCCTTTGACAGTCTCTATGCCGTTGTGAATGGCGGTAAGGAACGACCTTCGGGACTCTATCGACTCAAAGATACCAACGGCGACGACCAGTTTGACGAAGTGAAATTCCTGCGAGAAATCAAGGGGGGCGGGGAACATGGTCCCCATGCCATCATTCTTTCTCCCGATAAAAAATCATTGTATATTGCTGCCGGAAATCACACTGCTCTGCCCGATCCAGAAAAGTCACTGGTTCCCCGCAACTGGAGTGAGGACCTGCTGCTGCAACGCCTGTGGGATGCCCGTGGACATGCCGCCGGTAAACTGGCGCCGGGGGGCTGGATCTGTCGCACCGATCCGGAAGGCAAAGAATTCGAAATCGTGAGTACCGGCTTCCGGAATGAATACGACATTGCCTTCAATCCTGAAGGAGAGTTGTTTACTTATGATGCCGATATGGAATGGGATGTCGGATCTCCCTGGTATCGTCCTACGCGAGTCAATCATGTCACCAGTGGCAGTGAATTCGGCTGGCGTTCCGGGACAGGGAAATGGCCCGAGTATTATCCCGACAGTCTGCCGGCAGTCGTGAATATCGGTCAAGGCTCACCGACCGGGATTATTTTTGGTACCGGCGCGAAGTTTCCAGCGAAATATCAAGATGCGTTATTTATTTCCGACTGGAGCTACGGAATTATTTACGCCGTCCATCTGAAGCCACAGGGAGCTTCTTATGTCGCGACGTACGAAAAATTTGCTTCCGCTACGCCTCTGCCCGTGACCGATCTGGTAATCAGTCCGGTCGACGGTGCATTTTATTTTACGATTGGTGGTCGTCGAACACAGTCTGGACTGTATCGCATTACTTACACAGGCGACGAATCGACGGCTCCGGCAGAACCCAGTCCGGATGCGCTCGCCGGTCTGCGGGAATTACGCCGTGATCTGGAGGAACTGCATGGGCAGAAAAATGAAACGATCGTTTATTCTGTCTGGCCTTATCTCGGGCACGAAGATCGACATATCCGTTTCGCTGCCCGGATTGCCCTTGAACATCAGCCTGTCGAACAGTGGCAGAACTGTGTGCTGCTGGAAAAAGATCCCACGACGTTGATTACCGGCGGTATCGCGCTGGCTCGTAATGGGAGCCCTGCATTTAAAACACCACTCATAAACGTCTTGAAAAACCTGGACTGGAATAAACTCACAGACACACAAAAAATGGATCTGCTGCGGTTGTACCAACTGGTGTTTGTCCGGATGGGAGGCCCGACAGAGAAGGAGCGTCTGGATGTGCTGGCACAAATCAACAAAGCTTATCCCGCTGCCAATTCATTTATGAATCGTGAATTAAGCCGGGTGCTGGTTTATCTGAATGCTCCCAAGGTAATTGAACGGACTCTGGAACTGCAGGACAAAGCACTCACCCAGGAAGAACAGATTCATTATGCGAAAGTGCTCATGAATCTGACGACAGGCTGGAATGACAAACTGCGGAAGAAATACTTCGAATGGTATCTCAAGTCGACGGCCCATAAAGGGGGAATGTCGTTCAATAAATTCCTGGTCAATATTCGGGCCGAGGCAATTAAGAACCTGTCCGAAGCAGAAAAAGAAATGCTGAAACCGGTTCTCGAAGTCAATCTCGAAAAAGCAGAACCGGTTGCAGAAGGACCGCCACGCTCATTTGTCAGGAAGTGGACCGTGGACGAATTGCTCAATGCTGAGAAGAGTGATCATACAAAACGAAACTTCGAACAGGGACGCAAGATGTTTGCTGCTGCCACCTGTTTCAAATGTCATCGCTTTGCCGGAGAAGGGGGAACGATCGGCCCCGATCTGACCGGTGCAGGGGGGCGGTTTAATGCTCAGAACCTGTTGGAGTCAATCATTGAACCTTCTAAGGTTATTTCAGATCAGTATGCTTCGACCATGTTCGTCCTGGACGATGGTCGTGTTGTGAATGGTCGCGTGATCAATCTCAGTGGTAAGAATCTGATGGTGCTCACAGATATGGCCAATCCCAGTAAACTGACTTCGATCGACCGGGATACGGTTGAAGAAATGCTGCCTTCCAAGTCATCGATGATGCCGACGGGACTCATCGATACACTCACGAAGGAAGAAGCACTCGATCTGCTCGCCTTCTTACGATCCGGTGGAGATCCTAAGCATCCCCTGTTTCAGAAGAAGGACTAACTCCAGACAAAGTCGTGTTTAGGCGGCTCTGTTTTAAGGCTGGATTGAGAGCATTCTGATCTTGAGATCAATTACCTGGCTCCGAAAGAGGATTAACTGAAACGATGAAGAATCTCAGGATGATGACTCGCAGAGACTGGCTCGCCAGTGTCGCTGCCGCGTATGGGGGTATTTCGCAGAGTGTGAACGCGGCCCCTGCAAAGCCGGTTGAAACGAAAACGGTTGCCGCGGTTGTATCCATTTATGAACGCAAAACTCATGCTGATGTGCTGATTGGGAAAATTCTGGAAGGCTGGAAGCAGGATAGCGGGACAGGGCCGGCGTTAAAGCTGGCTTCACTGTACGTTGACCAGGTTTCCAATCTGGATCTGTCCCGTCAAATGGCCGAGAAATATAACGTGCCGATTTTTGATACGATCGAAAAAGCGGTCACTGTGGGGACGGATCGGATTCCCGTTGATGGCGTGATCAGCATCGGCGAGCATGGCGAATATCCTATTAATGCCAAAGGGCAGCAGCTCTATCCGCGTCGTCGTTTTTTTAAAGAGATTACCGATACCTTTCAGAAATACCAGCGTGTGGTCCCTGTCTTTAACGACAAGCATCCGGGACCCGTCTGGGCTGATGCAAAATGGATGTATGATCGTGCTCAGGAAATGAAGGTCCCCTTCATGGCCGGCTCATCGCTTCCCCTGACACAGCGGAAACCCGAGTTGAACCTGCCTCTGGGATCTGACATCGAAGCCGCGGTAGGAATCGGTTATTCAGAACTCGACCGGTATGGCTTTCATGCTCTTGAGTGTTTTCAATGTCTGGTAGAACGACGACAGGGAGCAGAAAGTGGAGTGGAGTGGGTTCAGTATTTAGATGGGGACGCCATGTGGAACGTCCTCGATGAGGGCCTCGTTTCCCCGGATCTCTTCAATGCCGCACTGGCAGCGGTGCCAAAGGTACGGCAGGGGGATGTCCGAGATGACCCGGACGCCGGGCTGTTTCTATTCCGGTACAACGATGGGTTTCTGGGAGCATTGTTCATGCTGCAGTCGGTGAATCGTACTTCAGTGGCGCTCAAGCTCAAGGGGCAGACGAAACCTGTCGCGACTCAGTTTGAAGAACGAACCGAACCTGCACATCCTCACTTTGCGTATCTGTTGAAGGGGATCGAACGCATGATTCACACGGGGCGTCCCAGCTACCCCGTCGAACGGACCCTGTTAACCACTGGGATTCTCGACCGGGCTCTGACATCACGTTTTCAGGACGGTAAAAAACTGAAAACTCCCGAATTGGCGATTCGTTATCAACCCGTCGACTATCCCCACGCACCCCTGCCGGATTTGAGCACAAACCCCTCGCAGCCTTTAGTCAGATAAAGCAGTTGCGAAGTCGCTTCGTTCCGCTCTCACTCCGTGTGATTTAATTCGGTTTCGCAGCCAGCTTGTCTTTGTGTTTGACGTGCAGCAGAACCGGAATGGAGGTCTGATTACCATCCTGATCCGCTCGCAGATGAAACAGCCTGGTTGTCTCAGGAACCCACTTGGCTGCAGTCAGGTAAAAGGTTCGTTCGTTCTGATTGTCCAGCAACAAAAGTCCGTTCAGACCGATATTATCCACATAGACACCGTGCGGCAGGTTTCGTCCTGCATATTCACGACCAAAGCCGACGACTCCCTGATGACCATTTCGCAAGAGCAGAACCCGGGCTGAAATTGTCTCTCCGGGATGGATTGTCAGTTCAATGGGCTGAGCGGGGATCTCAGCGATGTTGTCACCGGCGACGTCCAGTTTGTCGGTATCCATCGTCACCATACGGATAATCACTTTAGGCTTTTCAAGTCGTTTGATTTGTCCCAGTGAATTCACAGGGTGTGTGACTTCTTTACCGCCAATCTTTGCAGTCGCAGAAACGGAAACCGATTGATAGCGACTGTCATCAGGCTGCGGTGCCACCAGGGGGCCTGAAGTTTCGGGGACAGGATCCGCGGAGACCACGCCGTAGGCCCGGTCGTGACCGGCCTGGATGATGATCGGGCTGGTGACATGGAATCCGGCAGGGACATCGGTAATATCAACACGGATCGGACCGTTAAACCCGTCGATGCGATCAGCGACGACTTCGATTTCTTTGCCACTCCCGGCGTTGATCTTGGGGTTAGCCCCTTTTAATGTCACTTTGAAGTCCGGCCGACGGGGGCGAACCGTCAGGTCGTAATGAAAATCTTTCCCCTGAAAACCACGAACATCAGAGACGCGTACGTAATAGACGCCGTCTTGGGGAGCTTTGAAGATCAGTCTTGAGTCATCCCCCAGTTCGCGTCTGCCGTCGTCATTGTTTTCATAATAAATGGTGAAGACGGGCAGACCATTCGGCGGCAGTTCGGTGCCTACGGGATGCGGCTCGACGATATAGCAGGGCTCATGCAGCGCGTGGGTGATGGGGCTGGTTCCGAAATAGGTGTAGCGTTTACCGCCACTGCCCGGATAGACGTTGAAACCGGAATCGGGACCACGCGGGTAGAGCCAGAGTTTGACCACTTCCCCGTTGCAGTACAGATACTCGTTCAACTCCATTTCCTGCCAGTTCTGAATGCGGAAATCGTTGACGATGTTCGAATCTTTTCCACGGAAGGTGAAATAGGAATCTCGGACGGCTCGCAGTAAAACGCGGGGGATCTGCTTGCCTTCCGCATCGAGGACTTCGATTTTGGAATCGAGTTTGGATTTTTTGCGGGCTGCATTTGTCTCGATGAGCCATTCCTGGCCGGCTTTGGATTCGAAACGATACAGATCCAGATCGGGCTGCCCTGGCTTGTCAGAGGAGATGACTCCACTGACAACGACAGCAGATGTATTCAGCTTAGTCGCATCGACCGGCTGATTGTTGGGCTCCTGTTCTTTGAGCGTGACGAGTTTTGCCGCCTGATCAACTGGAACTGTTTCCTTTTTGGTTGCAGCGATTGTGTTCTGTGTTCTCTGAGAAGGAGCAAGCTGCTTTGGTAATTCAATTTTCTCAATCAGCCCGTTGTTGTAACCGACCAGAGTTTCTCTGGAATCAGCAGAGAAGACTACGGAGGTCGGAAGTGCCGGCAGATTTTCCTGTACATTCAATAATATTAACTGATTTGCATCCCAGATTTTCAACGACTGATCATCGGAAATGGAGGCCAGCAGTTTACCATCAGGAGAGTAAGCAATCTGTGTAACCGGGTTTTCATGGGCGAAGCGGGCATAGATCAACGGATTGATTTTTGCAGAGGTTCGAGAGATAAATCGCCACTTGCGAATCCGGTTATCAGCTCCTGCAGCGAGAATAAAATTACCGTCCGGGCTGAACGTGACAGAGTATTGTTCCTTGAGAGGCTGGCTGAGTGTGTCCAGGCGTTTGCCGGTGGTGACCTGCCAGACTTTCACAGTGGCATCAGCCGAGGCACTCGCGAGTGTCGTACTGTCGGGACTGAACGCCAGATCGAAGATCGCACCGTTATGTCCGGTCAGAGATCGGACCTGTTTGCCGCTCGCGATATCCCAGAGAATGATGTTCTGATCATAGCTGCCCGTTGCCAGCCATTTTCTGTCGGGACTGATAGCAGCCGCATACAATACATCCTTGTGCCCCACGAACTCATGCAGTTTCTTTCCGGATTCCACCTCCCAGATCGCAGCCTGACCGAATAAACCGGTGGTGCCCGAAGAAGTAATCAGCCACTTGCCATCCGGGCTGAAACGGACAGAGTTCACCTTGCCAGGCAATCCCTTCCAGGTCTGATTGATTGTTTTCAGGTCGGGTGAGAGGAGCTTGACTTCTTCAAATCGGGCGATGGCAATCTGATTGATTTCAGGAGACCAGGCCAGTGATGTTACCGGCTTCTGAACCGATTTAGCGGGCGTAATGTCTGGTACAGTCAGCTCCATGCGGGCTGGTTCTTTACCGGAAGGGCCTTTAGCTCCCTGGTTCACCCATTCGACCAGCAGGGCAATTTCTGCGTCAGTCAGTTTTTCGCCGCTGTCTTCCGGCGGCATGATTGGTTTCGCTTCGCCTTTGATCATACGGACCAGTCGGCTGCTGCCGCTGTCGCCTGGTAAAACTGCCGGGCCATGCTTGCCCCCTTTGAGCAAACTCTGATATGAGTCAATCGCGAATTTTCCTTCCGGATCATCGACGCTGTGACAGCCTTCACAGTATTTACGGAACAGGGGGGCGATCTGTTTCGGGTAATCGATCTGCTTTTCTGCTGCAGACAGTGAGTCAGGTCGACTGGTCAGCAGGCAGAGCGAACAGAGCAGTATCAGTTTTGCAGGAAAGTTTGTCATCAGGGGCCTCAGGTCAGCGCTTTTATATAAGAATCTTAATTCGTATCTATGTCGGTTCAGTAAACGCTTTAATGGTTAAACAGAAACTCGCGACTGCTGAGCACGCCCCAGAACAGATCCTCCACCGCCTGGCGTTTTTCTGCAGGGGGAGTCTCCTGAAGGAGTTTCAACAGTTTGCGTTCTTCTTCGTCTGTCGGCTGGCGGGAAAGACAGAGCAGATAGATTTCGGAAATCAGTTCCTTGTCTGTTTTCTTCGCCTCCAGCATTTTCGTGACACGGCTGGATTTATCTTTGAGTTTGTTGTTGATCGTATCCCCATTGGAAATATGCAGGACCTGAACCATCGTCGGTTCTTCTGTCCGCTCGCAATCACAGGTAATCATCCTCTCGTTGCGACCAAACGTTTTCAGGAAGTACGAAATGACCGAGGAGTCGTACAACTGAATTGCCCGGGTTCCCTTGGGGTAGAAGTCGGTTTTCTGAGGGTTTGGCTCGTAATACATCGTGAATTCTGAAGGAACATCGGTCACCTGCGAAATTGCATCCAGGAGAACTTCCGCCATCATGCGACGGGGATAGTAGCGGGAATAAAAGCGTTTCTCATCCTTGTTCTCGGGGAGAGGCTGACTGCTGCGCTGATAAGCGGCGGATTGCAGAATGACTTTCATCAATGCTTTCAGATCGAAATCGTGGTCGACCAGGTAGCCGGAAGCGGCAGCTAACAGTTCTTCATTGCTGGCCGGATTGGATTCCCGCATGTCATCGACGGCTTCCACCAGGCCGACGCCGAAGTAATTCGCCCAGACACGATTGGTAATCGCGCGGCTGAAAAAGTGGTTGTCTCTGGAAGTCAGCCATTCAGCTAAATAGACGCGGCGGTCTTCCGGGGAATTAATGTCAATCGGCGTCCCATCCAGGGGGGTCGGCGGTTGTGGTTTGCCTGTGAGGGGTTGTACCAGATCCCCTTCGGTGGCGACAAACAGGGTGCGAATGCCATCGCCGGCACTTTGTGCCCCGCCCCAACCTTTGGCACGAACACGGGAGAAAAAGTTTGCCATCGCGTAATACTGGTTGTTGGTCCATTTTTCGAGGGGATGGTTGTGACATTTGGCACAGCCAATCGAGAGACCCAGGAAAGCCTGACTGACATTTTCCGTCATCGATTCCGGATCCTGGTGGATGGCGTAAAAGTTGGTGGCACCATTTTCAATACTACTGCCCTGGGAGGTGATCAGTTCGCGTACCATTTCATCCCAGGGGGTATTCTGTTTCACATGCTCGCGAATCCAGCCATGATAGGCTTTCACCGGCTCCGGTCTGATCAGGGCACCATTCACCAGCAGCAGGTCCGACCACTTGTAAGTCCAGTAATCGATAAATTCAGGACGTTCCAGCAGGCGATCGATCAACTGGTTGCGTTTGTCTGGAGTCTGATCTATGACAAAAGTCTGAACTTCTTCCGGAGTGGGCAGAGTGCCGATGGTATCGACATACGCCCGGCGGATGAAGTCGGCATCATTCGACTGGGGAGAAGGGGGCAGGTTCAGGCGTTGTAACTGTTTGATGACCAGTTCATCGATGAAATTGTTTTGTGGCGACTTTGCATAGATTTCAGGAGCAATCTCCTGAGGATAGGGCGAGGTGATTTTTGAGATGGCGATTTTACTGGAATAGTTGCAGACGATGGCCCCTTCGCCGTATCCGGTGACTTTGATCGTGCCCTCTGCATCGACCGAAGCCACACTTTCATTCACTGATGAGAAGCTGGTCCAGCGCGTCACATCGCGGACTGACTGATCGGAATAATGAGCCTGTACGAGAATATGCTGTGTCTGTCCCTTGGTCAGAATCGAGCGTCCCGGTAAAACTTCCAGCCGTTCAATCACAGGATCAGCTTTCTCTGGTGCGGCGGCTCCCTGTGCAATCCATTCTGAGAGAATACGGTACTCGGGAGAATCGGTTTCGAAACGCACACCCCCTTTGTGGGGAACGGCTCCGGTCGGTTTGATCAAAACCAGGCTGCGAGCTGGATCGGAGAGTTCAATCCGTCTGCCCCGCGACTGTTTGACGATGGTGTAATAATCGCCGAAGACGTCGTAGGCTTTGAGGGAGAGCCGAAATCCCCCTTTGCCGGCGAGTGCGCCGTGACAGGGCCCCGAGTTACAGCCCGCTTTGGTTAAGATCGGTTGCACATCATTTCGGAAACTCCATTGATGGGGGATTTCGATTCCGGTGACAGTAACGGTGCTCTTGGCTTCCTGATCACCGGAACGGGCGGTGATCACAGCCGTTCCATTGCCGACTGGTACCAGAGTCGTTCCGTTGATTTTTACGACTGCCGGATTATTCGAAGTCAGGCTGACTTTGTCAGTGACCGGTCCGGAGATTTCTCCTTCGGTTTTCTGCTGAAGCAACAGATCGTGGCGCGCTTCTCTGTTATTCAGTAGAACCTGTTCCGGCAGGAGAACGATTGTTTTACCAGTTTCTGCGGCAGAACTGGATTTCAGAGTCGGACTGAAACTGAACATTGCCAGCAGGCAGGTCAGAATACTGAATCGGTTTATTCGTTTCGCGTAAGACATTGAGCACTTCTCTTTATGAAATTAAATGAAGTCGCGTGAGGAATCGAGGGATGTTATGCAGGTGTTTGAAGCAGGCGCAACGCGTCTGTTTCTTTTACGATTCGAATCATCGTGTTATTTATTTATCATCAGCATGAGTGATCAGCTGATTCAGGATCGCTTAAAACAGCTCGCGGATTTCATGCTTACCCACATCCACAATCGGGAAGGGGCGGCCTGAAGGACCGGGGAGTACCGTATGCAGATCAAAGCCGAGGCTGTGATACACGGTTGCCGCCAGATCTCCGGGGGAGACTGGCCGATCAGCGGGAACTCCGCCGATGGGATCACTGCTGCCGACAACACGTCCCCCCTGCACCCCGCCACCGGCAAAGTAACAGGTGAAACATTGAGGCCAGTGGTCCCGGCCTCCCGCAGGATTGACTTTCGGCGTTCTACCGAATTCCGCCACATTGCAGACCAGTGTTTCATCCAGCATACCTCGATCGTACAAGTCTTCGACCAGGGCGCTGTAAGCCTGGTCATACATCGGGGCCACAATGTTTTTCATGCCTTCAATCGAAGTGAAGGGTTTGGAACCGTGGATATCCCAGGTGATTTCATTAAAGACGGTCAGGAACGTATTAATGGTGACAAAGCGTACGCCGGACTCGACGAGCCGTCTTGACAGCAGGCAGCATTGTCCGAACCGGTTCATCCCGTAACGCTCGCGTACCTTTTTGGGCTCTTTTGAAAGATCGAAGGCTTCGCGGGCTTCTTTACTGGTCATCAGACGGTAGGCGGAGTGGAAGTTTCCATTCAGCAGCTTTGCATCTTCCGTGGATTCAAAGTAGTCGATGGTGTCATCCACGACTTCGCGGATTTTCTTGCGTCGTTCCAGGCGCGCCGTGCCGATTTCTTTGGGAGGCAGCATATCGGGAACTTTGAAATTCGGTTGGGAGGGATCAGCCATTAACGCGAATGGATCGTGTGCTTTTCCCAGGAAGCCACCCGCCTGACCGTTGGGAAGATTTCCACCGCCCCGTCCCATGGTTTCGGGGAGGACTACATTCGCGGGGAGATCCGTTTTGCGTCCGCGGAGATAATCAACGACCGAGCCGATGTGAGGGGTATTGATACCGCCCGTAAACAGGCGGCCGGTCTGCATCATCTGCCAGCCGGCATCGTGTACGGCGGCGGCGGTATGGTAGCAGGATCTCACCAGCGAAAACTTATCGGCGACTTTCGCATGCAGGGGGAGAATTTCGGAGATGTTGATTTCAGGGGATGCTGTGTCGATCGGCTTGAAGGGACCGCGAATTTCCGCCGGAGCATCCGGTTTCATATCGAAGGTGTCTAACTGGCTGGGGGCTCCCAGATTGAAGATCATGATGGCAGAACGGTTATCGTTCTTTTTATCCACCAGCCCTTTTTCTTTGGCTTCGAGATATTGGGGCAGCGAAAGGCCCATGGCGCCCAGCGTTCCCACCTGCAGAAAATCTCTGCGTGTCACGCCGTTACAGGTATGTGCCGTGCCTCGACCGGTAAACTTCAGCATAATGCACCCCAATCTTATGGATTTCAAGACAGAGTCAATCTCGCGATTGCCGACTCTGAATTGTGGTTCAATTTCGAAATTGAAAATAGACGAATGACTGTCTTCACTTAAGAAAACGCTGATTCGTTTATTTTCGCATATGGTAGACGCTCAGATCAATGTCGTCTTGTAGAAAACACGCATAAATTTGTATTATTTACGCATGTTCAATTCTCAGAAATTCCGTGATGATTTTTTGAAACGGCTGGATAATAAGCTCCATCTGGAAGAGTTGTTTAATTACATTCCCGATGCCTACTTTTTCGCGAAAGATGCCCAGGGGCGGTTTATCAATATCAGCCATACCTGGATGGACGTCCGCGCGATTCCTCGCGAAGAGGATATCATCGGTAAGACTGATTTTGACATTCATCCCAAAGATCTCGCTGAGCAGTACGTGGCGGAAGATCGACGCGTCATGGAGTCTGGCAGTCCATTGCCCAATCAGGTCTGGTTAATACCCGACCGGCACGGGAATCTCAAATGGTATCTGTGCAGTAAAATTCCTCTGTTTGGTGATGGTGGAAAAGTCATAGGTGTCGCGGGAGTTCTGCGTGATATCAAAGTGGCAGGCACGGAGTTTCAGTCGTACCAGGAACTGGATAAAGTGATTGCGTATGTGCTGGAACATTATCAGGAACGGATTCAGATTTCTGATCTGGCGGATCTGATGTATCTGTCTGTGAGTCAGTTTGATCGCAAATTTAAAAAGCTGTATCAGATCACACCTCAGAAATATATTCTGAGAGTGAGAATCAACGCTGCCTGCCAGTCTCTGACGCGAACCGAAAAACGGGTGTCTGAAATCGCGCTCGAATCGGGCTTTTATGACCAGAGTTATTTCACAAAACAGTTCGTGAACCTGATGGGGATTTCTCCTTCCGAGTATCGTAAAAAGTTCAAGTCGACTGAAACGATGTCTTAAAATCTTCTGAGAATTAACTGATTCAGGCAATGATGTCGTTGATGACGTGACCGCCTACATCGGTCAGACGGAAGCGACGACCGCTGTAAAGATAAGTCAGTTTTTCATGATCCATGCCCAGCAGTCTGAGGATGGTCGCGTGCAGGTCATTCACGTGGACCTTATTCTCTGCCGCTTTGAAGCCGATTTCATCCGTGGCGCCGTAGCTGGTTCCCGCCTTGACTCCACCCCCCGCCAGCCAGGTGGTGAATGCATGCGGATTGTGATCGCGTCCCGGCGTGGCGCCTTTCTGGGCGATGGGGAGCCGTCCGAATTCTCCGCCCCAGATCACCAGAGTTTCATTCAGCAGGCCCCGCGCTTCAAGGTCGGCCAGTAATGCGGCGATGGGCTGATCGGTTTCTTCCGCAAAGCCACTGTGATTCCCTTTGATATCAGAGTGACCGTCCCAGCTGCGCTGGTTCTCCATGCCACCTGAGTAGATCTGCACAAAGCGGGTGCCGCGTTCGACCATGCGTCGGGCAATCAGACATTGTTTGGCAAAATGCTCACACTTCTTATTGCCAATGCCGTACTGTTCCTGGAGATGTTTCGGCTCCTGCGCAATATCGAGGGCTTCGGGAGCGGCACTCTGCATCCGGTAAGCCAGTTCGAAGCTTTCAATGCGGGCCGCCAGTTCCTGGTCACCATCGTTCTGCTGCAGATGCTGGCGATTCAGCGATTTCAACAGATCCAGTTGAGAACGCTGCCGCCCTTTTTCCGTGAGCACAGCGGGAGGCTGCAGATTATCAATGGGTTCGCCTGTGGGCCGCAAGTAAGTTCCCTGGTAAACGCTGGGCAGAAATCCGGCACCCCAGTTCAGGCTTTGACCTTTAGGCAGTCCACGTCCCAGCGGGTCTGACATCACAACAAAAGCAGGCAGACTGTTACTTTCAGAACCGAGGCCATAGGTGACCCACGATCCGACGCAGGGATATCCCATTTTGGGCAGGCCGCTATTCATCATAAACAGAGCAGGGCTGTGATTATTTGATTCTGTATGGCCTGAGTGGATGAACGCCATCTTGTCGACATGTTGAGCCATGTTCGGGAAGATCTCGGAGACCCATTTTCCGGATTCGCCATACTGTTTGAATTTGAAGGGACTTTTCATCAGCGGGCCGACCGAATTCTGGAAGAAGCCGGTTTTATTGTCGAAGCCTTCCAACGCTACGCCGTCCCGTTTTTCCAGTTCGGGTTTATAATCCCAGGTATCGACCTGGCTGGGACCGCCGTTGATAAACAGCCAGATCACCGCTTTGGCCTTCGCCGGGAAGTGAGTTGATTTGGGGGCCAGGGGATTGGTGGCCTGAATCGAAGGGGCTGCGGCTGACTGTTCCAGCACTCCCTCCTGCTGGAGGAGGCTGAGCAGCCCGAGTGTCCCCAGGCCGCTGCCTGCGCGCTTGAGTAACTGTCGTCGTGCCAGCAACTGGTTCAGTGAGATTGTCGGTAATTCGCTGGATGATGGTTTCATTTGAAAACCTCTCAGTAGGAAATACGTTTAGAAAACGGTTTCTTTAATTGTGGTGTATGACTCAGATTTTAATTCGGGTAGATGAATTCATTGGTGCTGAGTAAAGCATGTGTGAAATCGGTTAACGCCAGGAGTGTGGCATTCTCTTTTTTCTCTGCCTGGTACGATGCCTGATGCTGTTGGATGAAAGCCAGCGAGATTGCGATTTCGCTGTTCGACGGTTTTCGTCCTAATGCGATCTGGTAGGCATTCTGAATATTTGTTTCGAGTGATTCCGGATGTTCTTTTAGAAGTCGTGCAGCGAACGAGCCGGCGCTTTTTCTGATGAAGTCGGCATTCATAAACAGCAGAGCCTGCGGTGCGATTGTCGTGCTGGAACGCTGGCCAATACTGACCAGTGCCTCGGGGGCATCGAACAGCTGCATCATCGGGATCAACTGGCTGCGTTTGATTTTGAAATAGATGCTGCGGCGCTGGTTATCCTGCTGCAATGAGCCGGGGCCGTACATTGTTGGATCCAGTTGGTCGCCGACATAAAGAATTGCATCGCGGATGACTTCTCCTTCCAGGCGTTGCGGAGAGCGCCGCCAGTAGAGTTGATTCTCGGGATCGATTTTGGATTTGGCGGGATCAAAATCGGTTGACTGTCGATAGGTGCCGCTCAACATGATTTCTTTATGTAATGGCTTCAATTGCCAGTTGTATTGGATGAGTTGATTCGCCAGATATTCCAGCAACTCGGGATGCGTGGGGCGTTCGCCCTGTAAGCCAAAGTCGTTCGGGGTGGCGACGATTCCCGTGCCGATATGATGTTGCCAGAGTCGATTGGCCATCACACGTGCCAGCAGTGCGCCGGCCCCCTGGTTCGTATCAGTCATCCAGTTTGCCAGTGAAGTGCGTCGGTAGGAGGTGGAAGCCGATTCAGGAGGTGCTGCGATCCAGGACGCTTCTTTTTCAGGAGTACGCATCAGGACCTGCAGGAATCCCTGGCTGGCGACTTTAACTTTCTGGTCTGTGTCACCCCGGGTGAGGTGAAAGGTTTCTTCGAAGAAGTCTTTGCCTTGAGTGTGATGCCGAACCGGTTTGATTTCCGGACCTTCGCTGCAGATCATGACTTTAGTCAAGGCAGGTTGTGGTTCGGTTTTCAGATGCGTTTCGACTTTCTCTTTCAAAGCGACCCACTGTGGATCCTGTTGCTCAAACTGACGTTTCAAAATTTCTTTCTGAGCGGCTGACAGTGCTTCCGGTTTCCCTTCCTGAACGAGCTGCAGGGCCTGTGAAAGCGCTTCGGGACTGCCACCACCGGTTTTTACTGCAGAGGGAGTGGTGCTGCTGACAGAAAATCGGGGACGGCCGATGCTGTGATTTACATTGTTCGTGAACGACATGCTGATGGTCAGTTCGGTCTCTCCTGCCTGATCCAGGGGTGTTTCCAGATCAAAGATGACCGCCTGATCTTTTCCGATCCCACCCAGGTCGACGGCCCAGCCGGAACCGTATTGACCATCAATCGCGCTGGCAGCGGAAAGTGTGGTCTGATTCTGCTCATGTGTCGCACGGGCATTCGTCAGTTTGAGATCTTTCGCTGCCGCTTTCTTGTCTGCTAAAGATTTGGCTTTAACTTTGAAGGCGGTCAGAGAGAAGTTTCCATTCACTGCACGCCCGGGACCCTGTTTCGGCAGAGAACGATGCGAGAGCGCTTCCAGGCGAATCGATCGAATGGGGTTTACACTGGTACGGAGCGTGAATGTGTACTGATCCTGATTGATATTCGGACCGCTGACGAGCACGGAGCCATCGTCCAGTTTTTCGAAGCGGGCCTTACCTTTCGAGGTATGCCCGATCACTTCGGGGACAATCCATTCCTCAAGTGGAACGTTTGCCGCTTTGCCTGAATGCAGCCACTTTTCAAAAGCAGGTTCGACAGATGAAGTCTCGTACTCCTGTAATGCCTTGACCAGCGGCGCGTGTGCCTGGTCGAAGACTGCTTTCTCTTTCTTGTATTTTTCCGGATCCAGGTCGAGTTCGATTTCCGTACGCACGGTCGTCGTGAACGTGGACAGCATGCGGTAGTAATCATTGCTGGGAATGGGATCGAATTTGTGATCGTGACAGCGGGCGCAGCCGACACTCAGCCCCAGCATTGCCAGGCTGGTCGTGTTGAGCATATCGTCCAGTGCGTCATAGCGGGTGCGTTCAACTTCATTAGCAGTAATCTGAGTCGGGAAGACACCCGCTCCTAAAAAACCTGTCGCCATGAGGGCCAGCGGGTTATTCGGTTCGATCTCATCCCCCGCCAGCTGCCACTTCACGAATTGATCGTAGGGCATGTCCTGGTTTAAGGCTTTGATGACAAAGTCACGATAGTGGTAGGCATAGTTGCGATCGTAGTCGTGTTCGAAACCATGGCTCTCTGCAAAACGGGCGATGTCCAGCCAGTGACGGGCCCAGCGTTCGCCGTAATGCGGGCTGGCCAGCAGTCGATCAATCAGTTTTTCGTAAGCATCAGGGGACTGGTCTGCCAGGAATTCTTCGATCTCAGCCGGCGTGGGAGGTAGACCGATCAGATCATAGTAAGCACGGCGGATATAAACGCGTTTGCTGACTTCTTCATTAGGAGTCAGTCCTTTTTCCTGTTGTTGCGCAAGAATGAACTGGTCGATGTTATTATGAGCCCACTCATTTTGTTTCACTTTTGGGACAGCAGGTTGAAGCAGTGGTTGAAACGACCAGAATTTGCGGTCATCGCTGGTAACCTGCATGGCTCCGTCATCGGCAGTTCCTGATGTCGCCAGTGGTTTGTCGAAGGGGGCACCCAGGTCAATCCATTTCGACAGGCTGGCAATCTCTTTTTCAGAGAGTTTCGGTTCCTTGAGAGGCATATAAGGTTCTTCTCGGTGTTCGACGAGCGCCATCAGATAGCTGTCTTTGGCTGTTTTGTCGATCATGCCGCTTTCCAGTAGCTTTTTACGACTGGAGAGATCAAAGTCTCCCTTCACTGATTTTCCGCCATGACATTTCAGACATTTGGCAACGAGCAGAGGACGAACTTCTTTTTTGAAGAGCTCCAGTCCCTGCTGCATGCGTTGGGCGTGGTCGGCTGGCAGTTCGGTTTTCTTTTCTGCTGCCGGGAGCAAACCTTTGAAAACAAATCCGGGGATGATGATGAGCGCGAGTAGAAGATTTCGCATCAATGCCTCGTTGTTTATGATGTAGGATCGGGTGAGTATTCAGGGGATGGTTATCGAATGTTTATATTACCATGTCACAATAATTGGTGAGAGAAATCAATCAGGAATTCGGTTTTCCCGACTGATACAGCTTCAATATTTCTTCAGCAGATAACGCACGACCGAATAAAGCGAATTCATCCAGTCGTCCGTTTAAACTGCGGATGGAGTGGGCGCCTGAGTGTTCCTGTGGACGCCAGTTGCCGATCTCTGCAGGGCCGATGACCAGGGGGATCGGGTTTTCGATATTGTGATGACTGACCGCGACGCCATCCAGGTAGTGCACGACTTCCTGTTTCTGATGATCGTAAACGGTAACCAGAAAGATCCAGCGTCCCAGATCTGTAGGCTGTAACACGACGGGAGAAAAAAAGTTCTTGCCGGGGCCGGTTTTGATGCCCAGAATCATTTCCCCTTTGTCACTGAGTTGCCAGTGCGGGTTGCCGTCGTTGTAGCCGTCGGTCAGCATCAGCGAACTGAGCCAGCGATCAAAGCCTTCAATGCGAACCCAGGCCATGAAGGTCAGCGACTGGTATTCTCCGGGAATGTGCGTCCGTACCCGGTCGCTGGTCCGTTTGAATTCCAGACCGCGTTTTTGTGGCCAGCGACCCGAAGTCCACTGACAGCCGACAATGGCTCCGTTAGTGGACGAGGATGGTTTCTGCTGGCTTTTATTATTGAGCGTTCGCAGCCAGTTGGAAGACTCTTCAAAATCGTAGTAGGCGATGATGGAGGGATCGGCTTTTAATTCCGCATTCTGTTTCTGCCAGCGTTTGAACTGCTGTGCCTGCTGCTGTTCAACCAGTTGTGACAGTTCTTTCGGATTGATCAGCGGAAGAATTGCTTCCTGGAGCCTGTCAATCGTGCCCCCCTGATCGAACTGCACGCCTTCGCCGGTGGTCAAACTTTGGATGTTTACTGGTGTTGCCTGGCTGTCTGTAGAATGCAGTTCTACCTTACCGTCGATGACCTGAACCTGTCCGCTGCCGGACTGATCCAGAGAGAGAGTAAACTCGGTTCCCAGATCGACCACATTCAGTCGGGATGTTTCCATGGTAAAGCCGTGTGCCTGTTCGGGCACGGATGCGCGTACTTTTCCGAATTGGCAGAATGCTTTGAGTGGTGAGATCAGTTTGACCGCTGCGGGACCTTCGATCAGAATCGAAGCGCCGCTGATCAGTTCCACCTGAATGGTCCCCTGTTTCAGTTTCAACCAGCCGGCTGAGAGACCTGCACCGGCCTGCAGATTTCGGTTGGTATCCCATTCGACGCCGACCGCTTGGGTTAAGAGTGCAATATGGTCTGTCTGGGGGTGAGTGATTTCATTAACTGGTTGTTCAAGCGGCGTTTCAGCAATGGTGGGCGCGAAATCGGGCCTTGTATTCCACCCGGCGTAGTAAGCCAGTGAGATCAGTAGTGTCGCCGCGACTAACGAAGAGATCAGCATCAGCAGAAAACGGGGGGGTTTCCGCTGAGACGGAGGCGTCTCGGATGCTGGTTGAGAAATCCAGGTGGCAGGCTCTGTCGTTTCGTTAGCCCAGGTGGAGAGTCCGTTATGGACCTGCATGTAGTCGATATAAAGTTGACGCTGTTCAGGATCAGATGCGAGTAACCGTTCCAGTTCTGCCTGTTGCGCAGCGCTGATTGTGCCCTGAAGCAGAGCGTCGATCAGAAGAATCGTCTGGTTGTCGGGCGTGGGTTTCTGGTTCATGATCCCATCTCCGGAGAGTGGAGTGTCTGTTGCATGCAGTCCATCAGTTTCAGCCGCAGACGTGATAATTTCTTGTAGAGTGCATCACAGGAACGCCCTGTCTGCTCGGCCACTTCTTTGATGCTTTGGCTTCCGTGGTAACAGTCCTGGATGAGTTTGCGGCTTTCGGCATCCAGTTTCTGAATACAGTTCTGCAGGATCCGCTGTCTGTGTTCGGTTTCACTCAGTGTTGATGACTGTTGTGCTGCGATGAGCGAGAGAATTTCATCAGAAAAATAATGACGATCCCGGCTCTGGACCCGTTGGAAGTTTTTCACTTCATAAAAGGCGATCCCGCAGGCCCAGGAAGAAAAACTCTGCGTTTCGTCGAAGGTATCCCATTTTCTCCACAGCACCAGGCAGGTCTGCTGAAATACATCGTCGGCATCTGTCTGATGAGGCAGTAATGTTCCGATAAACCCGCGAATCAGACTGTGATGTCGAGCCAGCAGCGAAACAAATTGTTCATGGGGGATCTGATTCATGAGGGAGTCGGTATCAAATTCTGTTTCCAGGGACACGTTCATACTGTTATTCGTACGCTCAAATCAAAATCGGACGGCGAGAATCCCTCCTTTTTTGAACCAGTTACTGACTGTTGCTGAGAAAACTTCTGTAAGTCTGCCTCTAGTGGGAGTTTATGGCTTCTATTTTCAGGTGCCTTATTTTGACTGAGGTTCTTTTTTGGGAAGAGGTTTCATCACAGGTAACACTATACAGAAATTATAGTAGAAGTGACGTTGATTCTATTGCGAATCGCAAATCTGAATTGCTGCGCCACTTGCGAGTTTACAGTAGAACGGGTAATCTCCTTGGGTTAAACTCTAACATTTCCTCTGCCCGGCCGCTGCGGTCGAGTGGCTCATGAACCTTCATTGCATTATCAAATCGATCAGAGTGGTATAAATCCATGCAGGCATCAATGGATGATCAAAGCAGAATTGTCATTACAGGGATCGGTTTGACCGCTCCCAATGGCAACAATCTGGATGAATTTCGGCAAAGTCTACTGGAAGGCCGTTCGGGAGTTGTGGACTACAACATCCGCTATATGGGAGATGTACTCGCCGGCGTCTGTGATTTTGATGAATTACGCTATCAGAAACGAAAAGAAGTCCGCCGCGGCACGCGTGCCGGCTCGATTGCCGTTTACTGTGCGAATGAAGCGGTAAATCAATCAGGCCTGGACTGGGAAAATGTGGCTCGAGATCGTGTCGGCGTTTATCTGGGAATTACCGAGCACGGAAATGTCGAGACGGAAAACGAAGTCTACGAAATTTCTCAGTTCGATTATGACACCAAAGTCTGGTCACACCATCACAATCCACGAACTGTTGCGAATAATCCAGCCGGGGAAGTGACCCTGAACCTGGGGATCACCGGTCCGCATCTGACGCTGGGTGCCGCCTGTGCTGCAGGGAACGCCGGATTTATTCAAGGCGTGCAGATGCTGCGGTTGAATGAGGTTGATCTCGCCTTGTGTGGCGGGGTTTCTGAGAGTATTCATACATTCGGGATCTTTGCCAGTTTCCAGAGCCAGGGGGCTTTGGCGGTAAATGAAGATCCTACCAAGGCCTGTCGACCTTTTGACGTGAACCGCAATGGGATCGTGGTGGCCGAGGGAGGCGCTGTCTGTACGTTAGAGCGTCTTCCCGATGCTTTAGCCCGTGGAGCGACGATTTACGGGGAAATTGTCGGCTATGCCATGAATTCTGATGCCAGCGATTTCGTGCTTCCCAATTCCACGCGGCAGGCAGAGTGCATTCATCTGGCGCTAAAACGGGCCGGACTGAAGCCGGAAGATATTGATATTGTCAGCAGCCACGCCACGGCGACCCATCAGGGAGATATCGAAGAAGCCAAAGCTTTGGCCAGTGTTTTTGGCGACTGCCCGAATCTGGCGATCAACAATACCAAGAGTTTTATCGGACATGCGATGGGGGCGGCCGGCGCGCTGGAAATGCTGGGGAATCTGCCCGCATTCGAAGATGGAATCGCCCATGCCACACTGAATCTGGATGAGATTGATCCCGAATGTAAGCTGCCTCAACTGGTTCCTAATACACCACGTAAGATGGAACGGGTGGAATGTATTCTGAATAACTCGTTCGGAATGCTGGGAATCAATTCCGTGCTGATTGTCAAAAAATATTCTGCCTGAAAAGACTGTTCAACGGCGGCCTGCCGCGCTATAACGGCGGTAGAATCTGCCTGGCGAGGAACAGTGTTCACCCATCGTAAATGATGATTCCTGATGGATTTTCTGAAAAACTCTGCTTTATCGAGGCCTGAGTCGGTTTAAATCCATTATTAGATCGGGTTATAGTATTCCTGATCAGGGGCGGGTTTTTCAGACCCGGCTTCTAGCGGGGAGATTCTTTGTTTGTTATAAGGGGCTTCCCTTTAGCGGGTTTCCCCGTGATCTTTGTGAGCTTCGCTGCACGAAATCGACGTTATTGGATTTTTAGAAAGTTTGGAGTTTCTGCATGGCGCCGGAACAAATCAGATCGGTAATCTTGGATATCTTGTCTCGTATTGCTCCCGATGAAGATCTATCGGATCTGGATGACAGTGTTCCTTTCCGGGAGCAGATGGAACTGGACAGCATGGATTTTCTGGATATCGTCATGGAGTTACGCAAGCTCTATCGAGTACAGATTCCCGAAGAAGACTATGGTGAACTGGTAACAATGGACAGCACTGTAACCTACCTGACACCACTCCTGAAGGATGCGGAAAGCACCGTCTGAATCCCCTGATATCCCTCCGCCATGACCTACGATTCAATCATTATCGGTGCCGGCCTGTCTGGGCTGGCCGCTGGAATCCGGCTGGCTTATTATGGGAAGCAGGTCTGTATTCTGGAAAGACACACCACCATTGGTGGCCTGAATTCCTTCTATCGACTGCGTGGGCGAAATCATGATGTGGGCCTGCACGCGATCACCAATTACTCGCCTCCCGGCGGGAAACGGGGGCCTCTGAATAAAATTCTCAGACAGCTCCGCTTCAGCTGGGAAGACTTTGATCTCAGTCCCCAGTTCGGTTCGTCTGTCGTTTTTCCCGGGCATACGCTGCGGTTTAATAACGAGTTTGCTTATTTCGAAGCCGAAATCGCAACACAGTTTCCCAGTCAGATTGATGGTTTCAAGCGTCTGGTTGCGGAGATCGACGCCCACAACATTGGCGATCTGGGACAGACTTGGGTTTCCGCCCGGGCCCGCATGGCGGAACACATTTCAGATCCCCTGTTGATCAATATGCTGCTCTGTCCTTTGATGTTTTATGGCAGCCCGTCCGAGCATGACATGGATTTCAATCAGTTCGTAATCATGTTCCGCAGCATCTACCAGGAAGGGTTTGCCCGTCCCTATAAAGGGGTGCGGTTGATTCTGAAAAACCTGGTGAAAAAATTCAAATCACTGGGAGGGGAACTCAAATTACGGGCCGGAGTTCAGCAACTGGTCACCGACGGCAATCACGTTTCAGGCGTGGTGCTTGATGACGGGCAGGTTCTCGAAGCAAAAAATGTGCTCTCTTCAGCAGGATCGGCTGAGACACTGCAGATGTGTGGTGCGGAGGTTCCCGTGGATGACCGGTTTACTCCTGGAGAAATATCATTCGTCGAAACCATTTCCGTACTCGATCAACAACCTGCCGAGTTAGGGCACAACGAGACGATTGTGTTCTATAACGATTCCGAAGACTTTTACTACGAACAGTCTAAAAATCCGGTCGATGTTCGCAGTGGCATCATCTGCTCTCCCAATAATTTTGAGTACGACCAGCCTCTGGAAGAAGGTTCAATTCGCATTACGGCTCTGGCCAATCCGGATTACTGGATGAATCTTCCAGAAGAAAAATATATCGCAGAGAAAAAGTACTGGTACGACCAGATTCTCGAATCATCAATGCGGTTCATTCCCGACTTCCGCCCGCATGTGATCGACGTCGATACGTTTACGCCACGCACGATCAAAAAATTCACCGGGCATATCAACGGGTGTGTCTACGGTGCTCCGCAGAAAATACTGGATGGCACGACTCCTTTTGATAATCTGTTCCTCTGCGGTACGGATCAGGGGTTTCTGGGTATCATTGGCTCCATGCTTTCCGGAATCAGCATTGCGAACCTGCATCTACTGAACGCAAAGTAAACATCCCGGAGAGGGTAATGCTGTACTCTTGCTTCATGGCAGGGCAAAAAGACGCGATTTTTTCTATTCAGCTGAGGGGAATTGTCACACTTTTGTCACAGCATCCTGAATTACTGCGGTTTAGTAGACAAAGCCCCTGTTTTTCGATAAACAGGAGATGCAAAAACTTGCCATTCATGCAGGAGCAGTGAACCGTCACTGTCCTCTCTTTTTCATCTGCTACACTCAATACAACGCTGAATTATTATGGCCAAAGATTTTCTGAAAGACGCTCAAGACGAATATGATGTGATTGTGATCGGCAGTGGTCTGGCAGGTATGACCTCTGCTAACATCCTCGCCCGCCAGGGATATTCTGTACTGCTCCTCGAACATCATTACCAGCTGGGCGGAATGGCCACCTGGTTCAAACGCCGGAACGGTCATATCTTTGATATTTCACTGCATGGCTTTCCCTACGGTATGCTCAAGAGCTGCCGGAAATACTGGACTCAGGAAATCGCCGACAACATCGTTCCCCTGCGAGGCGTGCGATTTGAAAATCCGCAGTTCTCGCTGGAGACCACTTTTACCCGTGAAGACTTCACCCGCCTGCTGATCGAAAAGTTTGGCATCGAAACCGAAACCGTCAAAAACTTCTTCGATACCGCGCGCAAGATGAACTTCTTCGACGATCAGGGCAAAACGACCCGCGAACTGTTTGAAGAGTTCTTCCCCGGTCGCGACGATGTCGTCCGTCTGCTGATGGAGCCGATCTCGTACGCGAACGGATCGACGCTTGAAGATCCTGCCATCACCTATGGTATTGTCTTCTCGAACTTCATGCAGAAAGGTGTCTACACCTTCCGCGGGGGCACCGATCATCTGGTCAAACTGATCAAGGCGGAAATGGAACGCAACGGTGTCGATGTCCGCATCCGGACCCAGGTCGAAAAGATCGAAGTCACCCCCGATCGTCGTGTGACCGGCGTGGTGGTCAACGGTCGTCGTATCGGCTGTAAAGCCATCATGTCCAACTCAAACATCAAAGGGACCATCCTCAACCTCGTGGGCGAAGAGCATTTCGATTCCGAATATGTTGAGGAAGCCAAAGCCGTGCGGCTGAACAACAGCAGCACCCAGGTCTACATCGCGCTCAAGCCGGGCGACGAACTTGATTTCTGTGGCGATCTGCTGTTTCATTCCGAGCACAAAGGTTTCGATATCAAAGCCATGCTCAGCAAAGAAGTCAGCAGTCGTACCTTCTCGTTCTACTATCCTGAAACGCGGCCGGGCAGTGACCGTTCTCTGATCGTCTCTTCCACCAATGCGAATTTCAGTGACTGGGCTGATCTCCCCGAAGAACAGTACGAAGCCGACAAAAATCATCTGATCGAAACCACGCTCGACTGCCTCGAACAGTATGTGCCGAACATTCGTGACCGCGTGGATCACCTGGAAGCATCCACACCGCGGACCTTCCAACGGTACACACAGCATCTGCAGGGCGCATCCTTCGGAACCAAGTTCGAAGGGCTCAAAGTCAGTAAGGAACTGCCCGAACAGATTGAAGGTCTGTACCATGCCGGTTCGGTGGGCATCATCATGTCCGGCTGGTTGGGAGCCGTGAATTATGGCGTGATCGTCAGCAACGACGTTGATAAATATCTGACCCCCGCTGCGGCCCGCATCTGATTCTCACCGAGTCTGACTTTAATCAAATACGAAACGGAACGTTCTCGTGAATCTGGACGATATTAAAGCCTGTATTCCTCACCGTGAGCCTTTTTTGTGGCTTGATGAAGTTGTCGCGCTGGAAGAAAACTGTATCCACGCCCGCAAGTTCGTCTCACCTGAGATTGATATCTTTCAGGGACACTATCCCGACCATCCGGTTCTGCCGGGCGTGATTCTCTGTGAAGCCGCCATGCAGGCTGCTGCTGTTTTCATTGCGAAAACGGATGCACCCGATACCGGTAAAGTGCCTGTTGCCACCCGCTTGAACAACACTAAGTTCCGCCGCATGGTGAAACCGGGAGAAACGATTGATATCGAGGTGACGTTGACTGAAAAGCTGGGCGGTGCGTATTTCTTTAGCGGAAAAATCTCAGTCGGAAAAGAGACAGCGGTCCGCCTTGAATTTGCGGTAACCGCTGCCGATGCGTAATTCAGCGAGTCGACTATTTCCCTGCTGACTGATCTTCAATCCGATACAGGAAATGCTCTGTTCGCAGAATAAGCGACTTCCCGGCGACCGCCAGCGAAGCAACACAGCCTTCTTCCAGCTTGTTTGCGGCAAGTTCTTTGTATTCCTTTCCGGGTTTAAATACACGGGTTACGCCTTCGCGATCCGGTGCATAGATCTTTCCGTCCGCATAAATGGGAGAGGCGGAAAATGAACTGCGGTCCATTCGCTCTTTCCAGACCTCTTTCCCTGTTTCTGCATCCAGGCAGGTCGCGATTCCCTTGTCGTCGATCATGAACAGCAGACCGTCAATCAACAGCTGGGAAGGTTTGGAAGGGATTCCTTTCTGTTCGATCCATTTAACATGTGAATCCGTTACATCCCCATTCCCGCCCGGGTTGACTGCATACAGATGGGCTTTGCCAAATCCGGTGCCGACATAGATTTTCTCGCCATCAAACAGCGGACGATTGGCAGCGGAGTGCTGTGGGTAATAGAACTTCCAGTATTCATCTCCTGTCAGCGGATTGTAAGAGATGGTTGCTTTCGCTGCGGGGCTGATCAGTTGCACGCGACCTTCATATTCGATTATTCGGGGAGTGGCGAATGCTTTTTTAAAGTCGCCGTTCTTGGTGCCGTAATCGATGTCCCGGTCTTTCTTCCAGACTTCTTTCCCGGTCTCTTTATCCAGTGCGACGATGTACTGGTAATCGTAACCATCATATTGCAGAATCAGCAGGTTCTGATAGATAATCGGTGACGAACCGGCGCCCCGCCAGTGATTGCATGGATAATCTCGACGTTCCCACAAGACTTTGGCTGTCTTTGTATCCAGACAGGCAGTGCCATAGGCACCATAATGCACATAGATCCGTCCGTCTTCAATAATTGGCGTACTTGAGGCGTGTGAATTACTGGGGTCAATGTACTGTGGTTTTTCGACATCGAAAATCTTTTTGTCGTGCAGGATTTTACCGGTATTGAAATCGACACAGACGACGCCCAGCTCTTTACCATCTTTCGTGGAGGTCGTCACCCAGACCTGATCTTTCCAGACGACAGGTGAAGACCACGCACGCCCGTGAATTGCGGTTTTCCAGACGATGTTTTCTTTCTCGCTCCAGGTGGTTGGTAATCCGGTTACCTGCGATGTGCCATCGGCGTGTGGACCACGGAACTGATCCCAGTAGGGTTCTTCTGCTGTCACCAGAGATGCAGATGTCATCAACACAGCCAGCAGGGAGACAACAGAGAGCAGGCGTCGAAAGTGGAGCAGGGGCATATCGGGTTCCTGAATTGAATGATAAACAGCGGGTAGGAAAGCAGAGGGCATCGGTGGTTAATAACTAAAGGAAGTTAACACAAAGACACGATGATCCGCCTGTTTTCGATTATATGAGACGTCACCCCCGATGCAATTGTAAAGCCATTTATTCTGTTTCTGAGGAATCTTTACGAGTGAATTCGACGTCGATAATCTCTTCTTCTGCGGGGTAATGACCGGGCTCTGTTGACTGCTGGAAGTCCTGAAAATGGGTGGCGCTGGTGTAGAACGTATTCTGAGCGCGTACCTGCATCAACGCTCTTTGTTTGAGCCATTCCCCGACCCGGAGTTTCAGGATTTCGCGAACGGGCGGAATGAGCAGGGCAAAGCCGACCATGTCAGTCATAATACCGGGGGTAATCAGAAACGCGCCGGCGATCAGAATCATCAGCCCGTCCAGCAGCACACCGGTGGGAGGCTGACCTTGCACCATATGCTGTTGTATTTTCCTCCAGGCCTGCGCACCCTGTTTCCGAGCCAGCCAGGCTCCCAGAATCCCCGTCACGACAACCAGACCAAACGTTACAACCGGACTGGTCAGCGAACTGAACCAGAGCAGCAGCCACAGCTCGGCGAGAGGAATGATCGTGAACAGCAGGAACAGTCGAAACAGCACAGTCAGTCACCGGCACTAAAGGAACGTGAAGCGAGGCACTATCCGATATTCTATACCAAACTATCACGGCTGAACATACCCACCTGCTGAATCGCTCATGTCGAGCAGGGGAGAAATGCACTTCAAGTTTCTCCGAGTACTGTCACCAGTCTATACCACTGCTCGATTTTCACCACACAGATTGGACTTGAATCTCTGGTGACCCCGATGAAACTACGCAGTTATGCGTCGCGCGCGTTGTCTGTTTTTTTCGATGTGATCAATCGTCATATGTAGTAAAACCTGCACTATACCCAATGCTGGCCTGACAGTGTTTTCCATTATTTTCCTCAGCAGACCTTCCACATGAGCACCAGTTATCGAACCTGCTTCGAACACTTATGAATGCCATTATCTGCCACAATTGAAAACGATTCGACCTGAAACGCGACAATCCTGCGCCAGGCCTGCTTCCAGGTCCTGTTCGATTTCTCCAAGGCAGATCGTTCCATTTAACCCAGCATGTTGAACGGCAGGTAACCGTCAACTGGTCTTAACTGCTGCTGAAAATCAGATCACGTTTATGCAGTTCTCTTCAAGTTTTTGTTCTCTGAATATTTCCAGTCTCCTATTCACCGGAGTAGAGAGACTACGGCGGAAACTCCTGACGGGGCCTGCATATATTTACGTTAGACAGTGCAGTATTTTGCGTTTTCGACTGCAAGAAGTTGCACGAAAAACCTGAACCACATCAAATTCACCTCAGAAAATCTAAAGGAGAATGACTGTAAAAAATATTTCTTCCTGTAAAAAAAGTCCTGTTATTCAGGGTGGAAATAGACTTGGCAAAAACAGTTCGCAATAAAATCGGCGCGCTGGTATGTCGATTGCGTAAAAGTTCATAGTTCATTCTATTTTTTGTCCTCGATAAATGCTCCCTTACAGGACATGGGAAACAACTGCGAGAAAAACATTATGAAACTCTCACCACTTTCTATCCTCAGCCTGATGCTCATTACCCTGTCGATGCACGCCTGTTCCAAACTGGAAGGTCATAGCGATGTTGAGCAGCATGAAGAGCATCATCCACAACACAAAATTATTGTCACCAGCCCGATGAAGAAGGACGTGGTCAGTACACAGCAGTACGTTTGCCAGATCCACTCTTATCGACATATTGAGGTTCGGGCTCTGGAAAGTGGATACCTCGAAGAAATCCCCGTCAAAGAAGGACAGTCCGTAAAGGCGGGTTCTACGATGTTCAGAATATTACCCACCCTTTACGAGGCCAAATTGAACGCCGAGAAGGCTGAAGTATCACTGGCCCAGATCGAATACGATAACACAGAGCGGTTGTATAATCAGAAAGTCGTCGCGAAGCCCGAAGTCGCACTGGCAGAAGCAAAGCTGGCAAAAGTGACCGCCAAGATGCAACTGACCCAGGCTGAACTGGACTTCGCAACGATTAAAGCACCCTTTGATGGCATTATCGACAAACAGCATCATCAACAGGGGAGCCTGATCTCAGAGGGTGACATTCTCACGACTTTGTCTGACAACAGTGTCATGTGGGTTTACTTCAACGTCCCTGAGGCACGTTATCTCGAGTTTAAAGCCGACCCCAACCGGGACAATATTAAAGTAGAGCTCCAGTTGGCAGACGGTTCGAAGTTCCCCTATGTCGGTAAGATTGGTGCGATTGAAGCTGATTTCAATAACCACACCGGAAACATTTCCTTCCGTGCCGATTTCCCCAACCCGAATGGCCTGTTACGACATGGTCAGACCGGAACCATATTGCTCAGCCGTGTTATTAAAGATGCGATCGTGATCCCGCAGCGGGCAACGTACGAAATTCTTGCCAAGAAGTATGCTTATGTCGTTGATAAGGATGACCTGAAGGATCACATGGAGCATGCGAAAAAACATGAAGCGAAGGCACATGGAGAGCATGCAGAACAACATGCCGAGCATCATGCCGAAAAACACGAAGAAAAAATCTCTGAAAAACATGAAGGTGAGCATGCAGAACAACATGCTGGAAATCATGCAGCAGAGCATGCAGATGAACATGCCGAAAACCATAAAAGCAAACATGCTGAAAATTCTGGCATCGTGCATCAACGCGAAATTGTAATTTTAAAAGAATTGGATGATATCTATCTGATTAAAGAGGGACTCGATGTGAACGATAAGATCATTCTGGAGGGGATCCGACAGGTTCGCGATGGGGAGCAGGTGGAATATGAGTACCTGTCTCCAGAAAAAGCTCTTGAGAATCTGAAATATCACGCAGAATAGGAACTCCCGCCATGTTTGCTAAATTTCTTCACCGCCCCGCGTTGGCCATCGTGATCTCCCTGCTCATCCTGTTTATGGGTGCGCTGGCGATCTTTGGTCTGCCGATTTCACAGTTCCCCTCTGTAGCACCGCCAAGTGTGGTGGTTTCAGTATCCTTTCCTGGTGCCAGTGCCAAGATTCTGGTGAACTCTACTCTCGTGATCCTGGAACGAGCCATTAACGGCGTTCCGAATATGCGTTACATGAGTTCTGCAGCTACCAGTGCCGGTGAAGCAGCGATCAAGATCGTTTTCGAACCCGGTACCGACCCGAACGTGGCGGTTTTGAACGTGAATAACCGAATCCAGATGGTTAAGAACCGTCTTCCCCCCATCGTGGAACGCGAGGGGATCATCGTCATGCAGAACATGACGAGTATGTTGATGTATGTGAATGTTTACAGTAAAGACCCCAACCACGACCAGAACTTTCTTTACAACTACGTGACTGCCAACCTGCTGCCTGAAATCAAGCGAATTCGCGGGGTTGGCCGGGCGACGATCCTGGGGAACCGTGCCTATGCGATGCGCGTCGAACTAGACCTCGATCGCATGCGTGCCTACAACATCTCTTCCTCAGATATCATGGAGGCGATCAAAGAACAGAGTATGATCGGCTCGCCTGGACGACTGGGTCAGGCAACAGGTACGACATCGCAGACGATCGAGTACGTATTGACGTGGGTGGGCCGGTATAACACGCCGGAACAATACGAGAAAATTATTCTAAGAGCCAATCCCAATGGGGAGATTCTGCGTCTCAGTGATGTCGCCAAAGTAACACTGGGGTCATCGTTCTATGACTTGTATTCAGACATCGACGGCTATCCTTCCGCTTCAATTGTGTTGAAGCAGACTCCTGGTTCCAACGCGGCAGAAGTGATTAAAGAGGTCAAGCAGAAGCTGGAAGAAGTCAAAGGGGAATCATTCCCTCCAGGTATGGACTATGCGGTCAGTTATGACGTTTCCCGGTTTCTGGATGCCTCGATTGAAAAGGTGCTCCATACCCTGCTCGAAGCGTTCATTCTGGTATCTCTGGTGGTGTATCTGTTCCTGGGTGACTTCCGCAGTACACTCATTCCGACTCTGGCGGTTCCGGTCTCGTTGATTGGTACCTTCTTCTTCATGAGTATGTTCGGGATGTCGATCAACCTGATCACGCTGTTTGCTCTGGTGCTGGCGATCGGGGTTGTGGTGGACGATGCCATCGTGGTGGTGGAGGCGGTGCATGCCAAAATGCACGAGAAACACCTCTCGCCGTATGCGGCAACCAGAGAGGTCGTACATGAAATCAGTGGTGCGATTATCGCCATTACCCTGGTGATGACTTCAGTGTTCATTCCAGTGACCTTCATGCCCGGGGCAGTGGGCGTGTTCTATCGCCAGTTCGCACTCACGATGGCCATGTCTATCGTGTTGTCCGGTGTGGTGGCATTGACACTGACTCCGGTGCTCTGTGCAATGATTCTTAAACCTCACGCAGCTCACGAAGAACAACGTGGACTGGTCGGTTTACTGAATCGTGGTATGAAAAAGATAGCAGGGCGTCATGCATATATTCTCCGTGGTCTGCTGTCGATCGTGCTTGGACTGGCTGCAGGGTTTGGAATCTACGAACTGCTGCATGTGGAGATTATTCACGAACTGATTTCCGAACAGGTTCATCTTACAGAAAATAGAACCCTCGGTATCGCTTGTGTGATGGCTGTCTTATTCATCTTCACATTCCGTTCGATGTTTTCAGGAAGTGAACCGGGTGAAGAGAAGAAACGCGGGCCACTCGGTATCTTTTTACATTATTTCGACCGAGGGGTTGAGAAAGTTACAGGCGGTTTCGTAGCCATCGTAAGTCGTATCGTTTCACTACGACTGCTGACCATGCTGGTGATCGGTGGCTTCTGTTATGGAATCCTGCTGGTGAACCAGGTACTTCCTTCCGGCTTTATTCCGCTGGAGGATCAGGGGGTAATCTACGGGATTATTCAGACCCCTCCCGGCTCAACGCTCGAGTATACCAACTCCAAGTCACACGAACTGCAGAAAATCTGCCAGGGCTTTGATGAAGTGACCTCTGTGACCTCGCTGGCTGGTTATGAAATTTTGACCGAAGGTCGTGGTTCCAACGCAGGTACCTGTCTGATTAACTTAAAGCCCTGGGCGGAACGTGAACTGACTTCGAAAGAGATTATTGAAAAGCTCGAGGAAAAATGTCGTGAAATTTCTAATGTGAAACTTGAGTTCTTCGAGCCGCCGGCCGTTCCCGGTTTCGGTGCCGCGGGTGGTTTCTCGCTGTGTCTGCTAGATAAGACGAACAGTGGCAATTACGAAGAGTTTGGAAAAATCACAGAGAAATTTCTGGCTGACCTGGGAAAACGTAAAGAGCTCAAGGGATTGTTTACCTTCTTCGCCAGCAACTACCCTCAATATGAAATCGTAATTGATAATGATGTTGCCATGCAGAAAGGTGTTTCGATTGCTGATGCGATGGATAACCTCTCTATCGTCGTCGGAAGTACCTGGGAGCAGGGTTTCATTCGCTTCGGCCAGTTCTATAAGGTTTATGTACAGTCAGCTCCCGAGTTTCGGCGGTACCCGGAAGACCTGGAAAACATGTTCGTCAAAAACGAGGATGGGGAAATGGTACCTTACTCTTCGTTTATGAAGATCAAGAAGATGCAGGGGATGAATGAAATTAACCGCTATAACCTGTATACAACCGCGATCATCCAGGGTGCTCCGGCAACAGGCTACAGTAGTGGTCAGGCTATCAATGCGATCAAGGAAGTTGCCGAACAGACACTCCCCCATGGTTACGGCATCGGCTGGCAGGGACTCGCGTATGACGAGGCCAACAAGGGAAATACTGCGATTTACATTTTTGCCATCGTTGTTGTCTTCGTGTATCTGGTGCTGGTAGGACAATATGAGAGTTTCCTCCTGCCGCTCGCGGTGATCGTTTCGTTACCCGTGGGTCTGTTTGGATCATTTCTATTCCTGAAGGGAATGGGGCTGGCAAACGACGTTTATTGTCAGATTGGTCTCGTCATGCTGGTCGGTCTGCTCGGTAAGAATGCGATTTTGATTATTGAATTCGCCGTTCAGCGTCGACAGGAAGGCTTGAGTATCAAAGATGCAGCCATCGAAGGGGGGAATCTGCGATTCCGTCCGATTGTCATGACCTCCTTCGCGTTTATCGCCGGTCTGATTCCGCTGGTCCGTGCCACCGGTCCTGGTGCGATTGGAAACCGTACGATTGGATCTACGGCAGTCGGTGGGATGCTCATGGGTACTTTGATCGGAGTCCTGGTCATTCCCGGACTTTACTACCTGTTCGGCAAGATGGCTGACGGGAAGAAACTGATCAGGGACGAACATGATGAGCCGCTGAGTGAGCTGTTCGAACGCGATACATAAACCGCTAGTGGACTCGGTGCTTGAATCAATCAAAATCGGTTCAGGCATCGTCGATCCTTCGCTTGCGAAGTAAAATTGATCTTAAGGAGGTTTCTCCCTTTCTCCTTGATGACTCAATGTTTTCCGGTTGTTCATTCCCCTCGGGTTCTCTATCCCCTGTATAATTCTAACTTACCATGAAAACAATTAAGTTGAGACATATCACAGGTCGAAAAAAGAACTAACGGTGATTGTCTCTACATGCATCTGGATCTGCCGCCAATTAAAGATCATCGACTGACAATCCACACATGAAATCCACACGGATGTGGTTGATAACCAGGAACTTATAACACTGGTCACGATGTCAAGGATTAGGCAGATGAACCTTTCATATAGATCTACAACTTCGAAACTCAAGAGGCTCGCGCTCTGGCCAACTGTCGTTTCATCTCTCATGCTTTCTCTTACAGCCTGTAGGATTCCCTGTCTGCAAGACGCGGATGAAGGTCCCGGAATGCCGGACACCTTCAACGGAAGTTACGACGAAACCAATTCGGCCGAACTCGATTTTGCGGTCCTGTTTGATGACCCAATGCTTTCGGGGCTGATTGATCAGGCGATGGTTGATAACCAGGAACTGAAAATCCTGGCTCAGGACATTGATATCGCCAACAACGAGGCCTATGCATGGACAGGGTCGTACCTGCCTTTCCTCAATTTGCGGGCTGGTGCAGATATCGATAAACCCGGTCGCTATACCCGCGCTGGTGCCGTTGAAGATCAATTACAGATTGCTCCAGGAAAAGGGTTTCCTGAGCCACTGCCTAATTTCCTGCTCGCAGCCGATATTTCCTGGGAAATCGACATCTGGAGAAAGCTGCGGAATTCGAGAGACGCTGCTTCCTTACGTTTCCTGGCGACAGAAGAAGGGCGGAACTATATCACGACGCGTCTGATTGCCGAGATTGCCGAAAACTATTATGAGTTACTGGCGCTCGACAAACGGTTAGAGACATTAAACATCACGATCGGCCTTCAGGAACGAAGTCTGGAAGTTGCCAAGGCGAACAAAGAAGCAGCTCGCGGAACCGAACTGGCCGTGCAGCGATTCCTGGCAGAAGTTCGCAAGAACCAGAGTGAAAAGCTGATCATCCAGCAGAAACTGATCGAAACCGAAAACAAAATTAACTTCCTCGCCGGTCGTTATCCACAGCCTGTCGAACGCAAGCAGGTGGATTTCTTTGAACTCAACATGCACACGATCAATATTGGTGTGCCTTCACAGATGCTGAATAACCGTGCCGACATTCGTCAGGCAGAACGGGAACTGCAGGCAGCAGGACTTGAGATTCAGGTTGCCAAGGCTCGCTTCTATCCTTCACTGGTATTAAATGCTGGCGTAGGGTATTCGGCCTTTAATCCCCGGTATCTGTTTATCACACCAGAATCACTGGTCTACAATGCCGTTGGTGAACTCGTCGCTCCCGTGATCAACCGACGTGCCATCAAGGCAGATTACCTCAACGCGAATGCCCGTCAGATTCAAGCGGTCTATGAATACCAGCGAACTGTTCTGAATGCCTTCACGGAAGTGGTTAACCGCATCAACAAGGTTGAGAATTACGGTCGCAGCGTCGAAGTCAAAAAACAGCAGTTGAAAGCACTCGAAGAATCGGTCGATGTTGCTACAAAGCTGTTTCAGAACGCCCGAGCCGAATATGTGGATGTGCTGCTCGCACAGCGTGACCTGCAGGATGCCAAAGTGGTCCTGATTGAAACGAAGCAGCAGCAACTGGCTGCGATCGTGAATACTTATCAGGCCCTCGGTGGTGGCGGTGTGATCCCGACCTACGATTCAGGTCGAGTTACCATTTCCGATGAACAATATGTGCCACCCATGATCGAAGAACCTGCCCCCCCCGCGGTGGATGGGGAAGTGCCTCCGATGCTGAAAGAAGAAGAGTAAAGCAGGGACTGCTTCACAGGTTTCAGTAAAATTCCTGAGTCCTGGAGATGCTGTTCATGAGGAGCAAGATCATTTTTCCTCACCCTGCCTGTAGCGTTTTACCAGTCTGCGGTCAGAAACAACGGTGACTGGCGTACCTGGTGCGAAGTCCAGTTTTGTGAAGACATCGGACGGCAGCTGTGGGTTCAATTCGATGCTTTCGAGTGTATACTCTTTATGCATTGATGGTTTTTGACTGGGTACCCGTTTTCCCATTCTGGCATAGTATTGGTTCGTATGTACCTGGCAGGGGAACCAGATTCCAGGTTGGATTTCCTGCCAGCGATCAACGACAGACTCCGAAACAGGAAGTTCTTTTGAGACGTGGTAGATAAAGTACTCCCTGCGCAGGGGAATCAGGTTTCGGTCCTGTGCCAGCCAGAGGTCGGTACGAGAACGCGGTTTTCCACTCGAGTCGAGGGTTTCAATCCGAAGGGTGATGCAATTCAAGCCCTGAACAGTCGCTTTACCTGTTTCAATGATCCGGGTATTCGCAACAAACTGATCGGTATGCGCCTGGACCGCTTTTTTACCGGTCAGGTAGCTGGAGAGCGGGGCTGGCAGCTGTTCGGGTTCAAACAGAAAACGATGAGGGCTGATCTGGTTCAAAGTTCCGGACGGTGAATTGGAAATCAGACCACGCTTCGAGCGACGCGACGGTTCCTCTTTTCCCTCTGCGGTCATGCTTTCTTCCCAGAAACTGCGAAACGTTGTTCCATCGAACAGAGTCAGCTTTTCTTTCGTTCCCGATTCGACCTGAATCCATGTTTCGTTCTCATGAGTCCCTGCAGGATCAGTTGCACGATAACCATCCTGAAGCCAGTACAGACCGAGTGAAAAGGTCATCACATAACGGCCTTTCGTCTGGATCTGTTGCCGAAACTTCTCTCCCTGTCTGATGAGAGAAATCGTGGAATGGCGTTCGATGGGTTTCGGACCATCATACTGTATTAACTCAGCATGATCGATTTCCGTCATTTTCATTTTGAGCTTCAGACTCTGATACAAGGCTTCGTTCTGTTTTACCTTGTGAATCAGTTGCCGAAGTTCGGCTGAGAGTGCGGGCGCTTGCTCTTCGCCTCGCGCAATGACAGGCAGAAGAAAAACAGTCAGAAGCAATACGATGCTGTGAACAGATATAAAGCGCTGTCTTATCTGTCGTGTTTCCTGCCACATATCAAAGCTCCTTTACAATGGAGTGTGTTACGAATTCTGGGCGGATGTTGTTTAATAAGTTCTGATCGAGCTGATATCTGTTGCCATGATTCGTTGCTGGATGACAATCGCAGCAAATCGTTTCATCAGAGATCATTCATTTCTTCTGTTTTTGATTCTCGCTATCACTGTCTTTCATCAAAGCCCCTGGTGAAAAAATCAGGCTGGTAAAAACATCTTTTGGCAGTTGCGGGGCCAGTTCGATAGTCGGGACGTCATACATTCTGCGCCAGAGAAGTTGTTCCCGTTTTTCCAGGATGATGGTAAAAATATTATTCTCTTCCTGGTGCGACTTATCAGGAAACCAGACACCAGAGGCAATTTCCTGCCAGGAGTCGATGCTGGAATCTGATCGGGAGATTATATCCGACCTGTGGCTGGAAAAAGTCAACTTACGGACTGGAATAAGATTCCGTTCGCGCGCCAGCCATAGTTCGTGCCGCGTTAGCAGTTTACCGTCGCTCGCGGTGATTTGAATGCTGAGTCGGATGCACTTCAGCCCTGCAAACTCCTCTTCGTCTAGGATCTGCACATGATACTTTCCTCGTATTTCACGTTTTACGCCGGGATATGCGGAAATTGAGTCTGGCCCCTTGAGGAAGGTTGACAGTGGAACATGAGGACGGCTGTTAAAAAACAGAAACGTATGTGGACGGACCAGATTTGAAAATCGCGGCGGCTCATTAGTACGATCAGTATCGCTCTTTTGAATCGGTTTTCCATCTTTTATGACTGCAGTTAAATCAGTACTCGAAAAAATGCGAAGGGTTTTGCCATCATATGCCTGAATCTCTTTCATCACTCCTGTATTCGAATACATTCTTATTTCTTTATCTGGAGGGATAAGATAGTGAACCTTAAATCGACCCTGTTTTATTTCCTCTTCGCGATACTGATTCCCATGCAGGAAAAGGGTTGTATTCGTTTCAAAACGAATTTGACGATCAACCTCATTTGATGCAGGAAACATTTCATCTACATTGGTCACTTCGAGTTTCAGCTGAGTATACAGTTTCTCATTCTGTTCAATCTCCTGAATCAGTTTCTGTAATTCTTCCGTCTTTTCTGTATCATTCTCTGCGCTACATTTAGCTGCAGGCAGAAATGTGACTGACAGTATCATTATGAAGCAGATCAGACTCTCGAACTTATTCGCGTTATATAACCTTTGCATTGATCCCGGTTCCACATTTTGCGGTTTCGTATTAATAATCGACCATAAACATAATCACTTGGCTTCGGTCGATAATTCAAGTTTCGTAAAGGTGTCGTCTGGCAGGACTGGATTCAGTTCGATTGTTTCCAATTGATAATCGTTACGCCACGAAGTGACCTGGATTAATTCGCGTCTGAGAATTATCGAATCGAAACGTTCAGTGAGAGTCTGTTCGGGGAACCAGATTCCGGGGTGGATTTCCTGCCAGCTTTTCACCAGGGATTCTGAGCACGGCAGATCCTTTGACTCGCGGTAGGAGTAATTCAGTCTGCGTATTGGGATCAGATTTCGCTTTTTTGCCAGCCAGAGGTCAGTTCGAGAGCGTGGTTTTCCGTTGGCGTCTATCGTTTCGATGCGGACAGTCGTGCATTCCAGATCCTGAAACTTCGCCTCACCGAGAATCTGAATCCGGGTTGTGTACCTGTTTTTCGTTTTCGACTTACCTGAATATTTGCGGACGGCTTCTCTGCCTTCGAGATAAACTGAGAGGGGAACACGGGGACCGACTGGTTCAAACAGAAACATATGCGGACGGGCCAGATTCGTCAATCCAGGAGATTGATGCGCAAACATTCCACTTTGGCTGGCAGGCGGTGGTTCCGTTGCATCTTGTGTGCTTAATTTTTCTTCCATTAATTGATGATAAATGGTTCCGTCAAAAATAGAAGTGATATCTCTGGTTCCGGTCAGGATCTCAAACTGTGGGGTTTTGTTTTTGTTCTTTGCAGTATCTTAAGAAGGAAATCCTTCATTCTCCCAGCCTGATCCGCCAAAAAAGTGATTTACAAAAGCTCCACTGCTCATCGTCCACTCGGCGAACTTTTTACCCTGAACTACGAGAGTGATCATGGACTTGCGGTGCACTTTTCTGGAATCGTCACTTTGAAACCAACCAGCATGAGCGACTTCTGAACAAGTCAGGTTGAGCCGCAAGTTCCGGTATAGATTTTCCTGTTCTTCTATTGCCTGGATCAAATTCTGCAGTTCTACTGAGGACGCCTGCTCTTTCTCTTGGCCACGAGCGAACACAGGTGATAGTGTGACAGAGAGCAGCAGGAGAAAGATTCGAACCGCAAAAACGGGGAATGGTATTTTGTGTGCTGACTGCTGTTTTAAAAAAATCTGAATGATCTGGTTCGTCATAATTTATTCCGGTGGATTTCCGGTCCTGTTTTCTGTTTACTCGATGCGTTTCCCATTCCGATACACAGTCACCTTTGTTTCAGGCGGGAAATCCAGTTTTGTAAAAGCATCTTTCGGAATGTGCGGATTCAAATCGATATCTTTTACTTCGTAAGTTTTTCGCCAGGACAGTTGTTGTCGAGCATCACGTTTGATCGTGAGAGAATCGTAGCGGTCTGTATGTGCTTTTTTCGGGAACCAGGCGCCGGGGCTGACCTCCTGCCACTCGTCTACTATCGATTCTGCGACGGGAATCGTTTTTGACCAGCGGTAGGTATAGCTTACTTTTCGCAGGGGAATCAGGTTGCGATCATGTGCCAGCCAGAGTTCGCTGCCACTATAGCGGGTACCGTTCAGGTGAGTTGTTTCACAGCGGATTTTCGTGCAGTTCAGCCCCTGGAATTCCTCCTCGCCAATAACCTGCACTTCAATCACGAGTTTCTCATCAAAATGACCCGGGTTGGGATAAGCTCTGATCGCAGAGGTTCCTTTCAGGTAAGTTGAGAGCGGGGCTTTGGGCCATCCTCCATCCAGCAGGAACATATGAGGACGCACTAAACTCGATAGACTGGGGATTTCGTCGGAAATCTCACCTCGTCTATCGTACTCTGGCTCTTCTTCGATGATAGGGGAAGGCGAGGCGCTGTTCCAGAGCCCACGATGAGTCATTCCATCATAGACTTCAATTGAGTTTGAGATTCTTCTGTGTGAATTTTTCATGGGGGTTCTCGGAACAGATTTATATGCTATCTGATAACGCCCCTGAGAACTTCTCTGCCGACGGAATTTCCTGCCCTGCAGCAGAACTGCGTATTTCGTTTCATTGACAATCTGTTTGTCTGGGTCGGTATGTTTCGGAAAAGTTTCATACATCACTTTCAGATCGAGATTAAGAGAGGTGTATAACGTCTCATTCTGTTCAATCTCCTGAATCAGAGTATCCAGTGCAGACGTGTTTTCCTGCGCATTGACTGCTGTGACATTGAGAGAAAGAAGTGCCTGCAGTACGAGCATTAACTGGAATACAAATGAGAGTTGATATGTCAGTCTGTTTGTCAGTTGCATGCAGCGGTTCCTTTTCTGACCGGCAATCTGTCTGATGAGCGGCGGATCACTTTCCTGACTGCTATACTAATGGATAAACTGTTACTGTTGAAATAGAAAATGCGGAAACACTCGATATCGTCTCAAAAACTGATACCAGCCTGGAACACCTCGCCCCTTCGGATACATCTGATTCATGATTTCTGATCTGAAAATGTCTCGACTATTCTACTCTTTATTTTCGTTCGTCATTTGCTCTTTATTGATGTATCTACCTGACAGCTATGCAGATGGAGAGCGTCCGGAAACAATTCAACTGAGCCTCGGGCGTCAGTTATTTCTGGATGATCGATTGCTCGATCCCGAAATGTCTGAGCATGTGCAACGCCAGTACAACACGCCTCACACGCTGCGTCGCGTACTCAAACAGGAAATGCCGTGGGAAGCGCTGGGGTTCATATTTTACTGTAGTGTGGTGGACCATGACGGGACTGCGATGCTGTATTACGGCGCTTATGATAGTGAAAAGCAGAAGCACTTCTGTCTGGCAACCAGTGAGGACGGCCTTACCTGGAAACGACCTGAATTGAAGTTAAGCGATTATCAGGAATCGAAACTCAATAATATCTTCCCATTTGAAGCAGTCGAAGCAGGTGTGTTTCTTGATCCACACGCATCAGCGGAAAAGCGGTTTCGCCTGTTGCACAATCGGCACTGGCCAGACCCTGCACGGGCCGGCGTGTATCTGTCTTCTTCTGCAGATGGTATTCACTGGGAGCAGTCTGATGTGCGACTGTTCCCTCGCGTTCCCGATAGTCAGCCTTCTGGCTGCTGGGATCCGCAAACTCAGGAGTATGCGGTCTACCTTCGCGCCTGGGACCCGAAACGTTCGATCTGCCGAGTGGCTGTGAAGGACATTGAGACACCCTGGCCGTACGATACTCAGATTTCTCCTTTGCATGTCTGGGGCAAGGAAAAAGTAGCAACGATCAGCCGCGAGTTGCCGATTGTGATGCGTCCCGATGATCGAGATCCCGAAAACGTGCAACTTTATACCAGCAATGTTTTCAGATATCCGTGGGCAGAGAACGCGTATTTTGCCTTTCCAGCAGCTTATTTTCTGTATCACGGGCCTCAGTTGAAAGAACGTGCTTTGAATCGCAACGATGGAGCCTTTGATGTGCAACTGGCAGTCAGTCGCGATGGCATTCACTGGGACCGTCAGCGGGATGCCTGGATTCAACCTGAGTTCATTGACGACCTTCAGTTACAACTGGTCAGTATGGGGACGGGTATGATCCGCCGCGGCCGTGAGCTGCATCAGTACTTTGTCGGCTGGCCGCACACACACGGTCGTCCTGTTGTCTGGGACCGTGATCTGAAAAATCGCGCGGAATGGTTAAAACGGGATCTGGGAGGGATCTACTGCGCAACCTCGCGTCTGGATGGCTTTGTCTCTATGGATGCCGGCAATGAAACGGGAGTACTCACTACGAATCCGCTGACGATAACCGGCAGTCAATTGAAATTAAACATCGACGTCTCGGGGACCGGGATTGCTGCGGTTGCTGTTCTGGATGCAGCAGGCAACGCGATTCCCGGCTTTACTGCGGCTGATTGTGAAGCGATCCACGCGGATTCTGTTGACTTCCCCGTGAAATGGAGCAGCGGTCATCAGCTGAAAGAACTGGCTGGCAAGTCGATCCGTCTGCAGTTTCAACTGCGCCATACGAAATTGTATGCGATGGAATTCACAGAGTAGTTCAGTCGGACCCTCAAACCTCTTCACGGGTTGTTTCATCATCCTCAATCTGATTCCGATTCTGCAACCAGCGGGCAATGCTCCAGCAGAACAGGGCCCAACTGAGTCCCGCGATCCAGCCAGCGATGACGTCAGTCGGGTAATGTACTCCCAGGTAAATTCGACTTAAGCCCACCAGAATGGTCAGCAGGATCGCGACACTGATCACATAAACTTTCAAAACAGTTCGAGGGATAACTGATGCCAGCAGAGCGCCGAGGGTGAGATAGATGACTGCCGACAGCATGGAGTGTCCGCTGGGGAAACTGCTGGTATAGACCTCTGAAAGGTGTGGCACCACATCGGGGCGAGGACGACTGATAAAATGTTTGAGCAGGGAACTGACCAGTAATCCTCCCAGAGCGGCCGCCGACAGGAGCGCGATCACGCGCGGCTTTTTTTCGATCCACAAATAGCCTGACACGATTACCGTAAAGAACACCAGTGCAGCCACCCCGCCGAACGCAGTCAGGTCACGACCTGTTTCCTGTAACCAGACGGGCCCGATCGGAGTTGCCGGGTCGTCCGCTTTGCGTAGAGAGCGAATGACCCACTTGTCAAATGCCTGCGTCTCCTGTTCAAGGACCTCATCTGCAATTTCGATAAAGGCCCAGGTGGAGACGGCAAAACCCAGGCAGACGACCAATAGCAAAGGCTCTCGACCTTTCAACCAGAGGATCAGGCGGCTCAGACATTCCCGTATATGCTGTTTCATGATAATGGCTTCATTCATTCGCTACAGGCATTTCCAGTCGAAGGCAGTTGACTGGAACCTGATTTCATCCTTTTACTTGGTGTGTATGGTTATCTTAATCGATACCGTTTAAGCTAGATCGCATCACATTTAACCATAGCGTCTCTCAATCTAATATACTCAGTTCAAATGACCCTGGAAACGCTACAATAAAACTGGACACAGCCTGGGAACAATGAAACCAGAAAAGCAGCATCCCCTCAGTCATGATTTGCATTCGTCACAAATTCTGCGTGACCTGCACTGGGCCATTACCAGTCCTGCACTCATTACGCTGACTGATGAAGACATTGTTGCGTCTGAAGAACTGGATCTGGCACAAGTCAATGCAGAGGAACTGTCAGAATTCCTGATGCCTTATTCCCGCTTTCGTGTCGGAGAGTACTTTGAAGGGCTGGTTTTGTACTGGCTGGAGCGGGTTCGTCGCGTCAAGGTGATCGCGCAGCATCATCAGCTGTTTGTCGAAAACCAGACGGTGGGTGAAATCGATTTCCTGTTTGAAGATGTAGCAGGTGAGTTGAACCACTGGGAGACAGCGGTCAAATTTTATCTGCATTATCCGCATAAGAATCAAACCGGCAGCCATTTCATCGGGCCCAATGCCAGAGATACGTTTGAAAAGAAACGACGGCGGCTATTCGAACATCAGCTGACGCTGAGCGAAACACATTTCCCTGCTGTCAAACGACGGGTAGCGTATGTCAAAGGCATCATTTTTTATCATCCCCGGCAGACGCCACCGGCTCAGCTTCCGGAGCAACTCTCTCCGGCACACCTGAAAGGCGTCTGGCTGTATCACTCTGAACTGGACTGGCTCACACAGCAGTATGGAGAGGCCGTTTATCAGATCCGGGAAAAACCTGACTGGTTATCCCCGTCTGTCAGAGATCCGGATGATGGGCAGCTATTGACCTTTTCTGAATTGAAGCAAACTCTGGATACGCATTTTCAGGAAAACCACCGACCGTTGATGCTCAGTGTCCTGAAACCGGAGGGAACGGTCTACCAGGAGAGTGAGCGGCTGTTCGTGGTCTCTGAGAGCTGGCCGGAACAGGATTAGAATGAGCCTTTTCTGCTAATTCATGGATCCTGTCCGACATCAGAACAACATTTTAAACGTGGTCTTAGTTCTGAAAGATGCCTCTCCTGATAAATGACAAATCCCGGTTTACAACTGTTTCACAGTGTTGATTCTGTTTATAAGTCGCTGATGTATAGTGGTTTGGGCAATTCGAATCGGCGCTGGAAAAAAAGAGGCCTGCATAATTGTTGCAACCGCTCAACCCGCTCGAAAAATCTACCCAGGCCGATAAATCGTTATAAATTCTCAGCCAACTTTGAGAAATAGGTTAAGTTTATGTAGAGCCATTTATCAGAAAGAGAGATACAGGCTATGCAAAGACTTCACTATTCGAACCGTCGTCTTTTTAGCTCGAATTCACCACGCGGGACAGCTCTTGTCGAGGTCGCGGTTGTCTTTCCTCTCTTCATTCTCCTCGTGTTTGGACTGGTCGAATTTGTCCGCATGGGAATGATTAAACAGGCTCTCTCTGATGCCGCTCGTGCAGGCTGCCGCCGTGCAGCCCTGACCAGTACGCTGACGCACGAAGATGCCGAGGCAACGATCCGTGCGTTTCTGCAGTCCGCGATGTCCAGTTCTCAGGATGTCGAAAAATGTCGTGTGACGATCTCTCCTGAAAATCTGACCGGAATGATATCCGGTGTCGAAATTACAGCCAGAGTAGAAGTGAACTACTCTGATATTTCATGGTTAGTCCCCGGATTCCTGGAAAATACAGTTTTACAGGGTCAGGCGATCATGAAGCGGGAATGAATTGTTTTCGTTTCAAGAAGTGAAAGTCAGGCATCATGCGCGTGAATCATACTGAAAATGCATTGCGGAAAAATTCAAAACGCCGCGGAATCGCAGCTGTGGAAAGTGCCTTAGTCATACCGCTTTTAGTCATGATCGCCATGGGAACCATTGACGTCAGTCAGTATGTGAATGTCGCACAACTCGTCAATGATGCCTCTTATGAAGGAGCACGACGTGCTTCTCAAAATAACGTGTTCAATCAGTCTGAAGTAGAGCAGGCGGTGCTGAATTATTTCTCCGGTCAGTTTCCCCAAATGGCTTCCAGTGAAATCGGCAGCGCATTGACTGTGAATATCCTCGATTCTTTAGATGCTTCAATCCCCAATGGAAATCTGGAAACGATTCCCTCCGGTTCAGCGGTTTCCGTTCAAGTCATCTTTCAATTCAATTCCGTGCGCTGGCTGTCTGGTTTTGCCGGGCTGAATGGTGTTTCCATCGAAACGACTACAGTTATGCGTCGTGAATAATCATTTCATCAACAGGATTTCTAGAGCGCAACACATTTAACCATGGCGTCTATCAATCTAATAGACTCGGTCCAAATGGACCTGGAGACGCTACAATAAAACTGGACACAGTCTAACATCACTGTCTATCGAGGGGAAAGCCGATGCCGGATCGAAGGTATGTAAACCATTCAGGAATGAGACAACAAAGTGAACGTCGGGGGGCCATCGCAGTGTTTACTGCGATTTTACTGGTTCCCCTGCTGGGCATGGTGGCGTTTGCGGTGGACTATGGATATCTGCTGAAGAAGCGGGCGGATCTGCAGCGCGCGGCCGACGCTGCTGTGCTGGCGGCGGTGCGGGATCTGGTCCCCGATGTCAATGGCACACAGGACCTCGCGAAAGTGAAGGCCACTCTGCGTCAGTATGCAGATTTAAATATCCAGGAAATAGAAAACTTCCAGGTGCTCGATGCTGATATTCAGATCGGACGCTACGACCCGGAAAGCGTGTATGACAATTTTACCATTGTCGACTGGGGCACCTTTGACACGGTGCGGGTGACGCTCCGCTTTGATACTCAGGCGAACTCACCCGTTTCCTTGTTTTTCGCCCGTCTGCTGGGAATTAATGAATCGGACTTAAATGCCACTTCAACGGCGATCCTGCAGAAAGGGAGCCTGCTCGCGCCTGGTGTCGGGGTCATGCCTTTCACCATTCCCAAAGCAGAATGGGATACTACAGAGGTCGGCGAGATCTGGACCATTTATGGTGATGGCAGACTGGAAGATAATATCGGAGCAGAAATCCCCGGTAACTGGGGGACCTGTGATATCGGCAAGCCTTATAACAGTACTTCTGATATCCGGGACCAGATTGATGTCGGGTTACGGCAGGAAGACTTGGATGCACTTGCTGCTGAAGGGCGAAATGATTCGACCGAATATATCGACAGTTCACGTCCAATGTACCTGAATGGCGACCCGGGAATCTCAACCGGAATGAAATCTGCCGTTGTAAGAGCAGAAGGTAAGACAAAGTTGATCCCCATATATGATTCCGTGATGGGTAATGGGAGTGGTGTGGAATTTCATGTAGTGGGCTGGGCGGTGTGTGAGGTGATCAATTCCCATTGGGGAGGCGATAAAAACACTTATGTGAAGATTAAAAAATCGTACACCTATGATAGTTTTTTAAGACCAAACACAGATTTACGTTCCACCGATGGAGTTGTCGAAGGCGCTTTTGCCGCCGCCGCCCTGGTACAGTAAACGAGGAGACCTGAATGTGCTGATTCAGGTCTGAGTAAACGAGAGTTTGGTCCCTGTGTTTCGCGGTTCAGGATTACCAGGCTGTTTCTCTTTCGGGATGAAATGGCTGGCAGTGATCCTCGAACCGCGATTCCGTTTACATTGTCGAAAAACTCTGGATCCCGGTATTCTGACAGGCATGCAAGCGATCCAGGTTCGAAAGATCCAGTTCATGATTCTGGATAAGAAATTAAAACAGACAGTCCTGCTGACTGACCATCGATTAGATTGATTCTTTCCCCCGTCTTTCTCCTTTCTCCGATCCGGAATTTGCCGTCGATCCTCTTTTTCGTATCATGAATACAGTGAAGCAGTGAAGTCGGACGTAACCACAAAGGGGAGGCTGCAGCATGAGACTCACAAAAGAAAGAATCATCACATTGCTGGTTGTGGTTGCCAACGGTATTCTGGGCGCGACGATTGGTAAGTTTTCTGACAGCAGACTCTGGGAGGCGACATTTGCCGTACTGATGTCGCTGCCCGGTCTGGTCATTATCTGGAATAAAGAATCCCTGTCCGTCACCGGACTCACACGCGGACTGCGTCGCGATTCGCCCCCTTCGATCCTGGATTTGATCGGCTGGTTGTTCCTGCTGGTTATGCCGGTCCTGTATGTGTATGAACTCAGTAAAACGATGTGAGATGTAAGTATTCCGACTGGAATTGTCTTTCTGCACTGGATTCGATTCTGAAGTGATACCCAGCGGATATCCTCTGGAAATCTGATCACTTTTTCTGCTTCAGGAGTGAATTGCGTCTCTGACCGGGATAAAATAAATCTTATCTCATGGAACCTGTTTCTGAATCCATTCCTTCAAACTAATCATAAAGGTGCTCCTCATGCCATTTGAACGTAGTCTGCTGACTCTGGTCTGTCTGTTTTCTCCGCTCTCGGCTTTCGCGGGAGCCCCCGAAGCCATTCCCGCAGATTACTTCCAGGAAACACTGTTTACTGATGATTTCTCAGAACCCCAGCTGGGCAAGCAATGGAATCTCTACAAGAGTTCTTCCGTCATCAAAGATGGTGTCCTGCAGGGGGTGGAGCTCAAGGATGGCGGACATGCCGCCGTGCATCAGTTGTTGACCAAACCTTACAGCGATGTGGAGCTGACCGTTGATCTCAAGTTTGCGGGTTCCCCTTCCACCAACCTGACATTCAACCAGCACAAGTTTAAAGGATCGCATGCGGGGCACCTGTGTCGCGTGGTTGTCTCGCCCACCAAAGTCACTCTGCGTGATGGTAAGACTGGCGTGTTTAACAATGAGATCTTCAAGAAACGCCAGGCGAAAGAAAAATTGACGCCGGAAGAACAGGCTATTCTGAAAAAGTCGGAGGCCGTTTTCCCGGTGAAGCTGGAAAAGGACAAGTGGTATACCGTTACCGTCCGCATCAAAGGAGATCTGATGCAGGCCTTTATCGATGGCAAGCTGATCGGTTCCCTGCAGTCACCTGGAATCGCGCATGCGACCAAAGACAAGATTGGCCTGGTCACACCGAAAGAGTCGATTCACTATGATAATGTGATTGTCAAAGTGCCATAAAACGGTTTTGATCATAAAAAATAAATGAGAATGGCATCAGATGCTTGAGTTGTTTTATGACCAGGATGATGCAGTGATGAGTAATATGCTCTCTGCTGTCCCTTTTGAAGATTCAACTTACTTACATAAGTTTGGTGGAATTCCACCACATGACGGTGTTATTCCGCCAGAAGGGACGGCTCCCTGGCAGTTGCTGTATACGATTGATTTAGCTGATCCAGCGATTCCCCTGGTAATACCAGGCTGCCGTTTTCTGTGTCTGTACAATGCCTTTCAATATGAACAACCTTTAATTCAGTATCGGCTCAAGTCAGACTCTGAAGTGGAATTTATATATCAGGATGATTTGAAGGTCAGGAATGACGCTCCTTTTTTACCGGATGGCAAATATCCGGATGTATTGCCTGAGTCCAAAGCCATCCTGTTAGGCGAACCTGAAGAAGTTGTCTTTGACGAAGAGTTGGAAGAATTCTGGTTGGATGAGCTTGAAGATCAGGAAGACGCCGCCTCTTCCCCAGATAGAAATCAGCTTTGTGCTCTGTATGGCGGTGTGAGTCAGATGCAAATATTTGGTCATACCAAGTGTAAAGCCTGCGGAGAAACCATGGATTATCTGGCATCAGTCAGAGGTGAGCCAGAAGATAAAGTCATCAGCCTCTGGGGCGGAGAAGAAGGCGTTTTAATTCTCTATCAAATCTGTCCAGCCTGTTTCACGATAGAATCAGTTCCACTAGTAAACTGAATGGAATCATGTTAGATCGAATGGGGGAATATTATTGTGTCACAAGAATTAATCACTGTTGCGACGTTAAGTTCACCTGTGGAAGCGAGTCTGGTTCAGAATCAGCTGGAAGCGGCGGGTATTCGATCGTTTATGTCCGATGAAGCTGCGGTGGGCATGGCCTGGTACCTGGGGAATGCAATCGGCGGGGTCAAGGTGCAGGTTGCCGAGTCAGATGCGCCGCGTGCATTCGACGTTGTAAACGGCCATGAACCGGTGACGATTACCGAAGCGGACTGGCGCAATCCAGCAGGTCTGGACGAAGAAGCAGAAGAATTTGACAGTGAGTGGGAAGAAGACGAAGCAGCCGAAGAAGAAAGTGCGGCAAAGACCCCTGATTCCGATCTGAATGAAATGGTCGACAGAGCCTGGAAGACGGCCGTCTATGGCATCCTATTATTTCCTCTGCAACTGTATTCGCTCCTGCTGCTGATAAAGATTGCTTTCAGAGGAGAGAACCTGTCGTTCGAACAGCGGCGCAAAGTGAGGATCAGTTACTTTATGAATACGTGGATGATTCTGGTATTACTGTTTCTGGCAATCGACGCTTCCAGTCGGTTCTTTATGCAGTTTCAGTAACAGGCAGAAAATCTGATGACAAATATGTTCTCACTCTTCGGACCTCTGGCACTGCTCTATAGCGCAGTCATGACTTTCTCCACCTTTGACGAGACACATGCGTTACTTCGAATGTTGAATTCTGAAAATGCAAACGTCATCCTGTTTTTCATGGCGGGATTCTTTTTTTTACCGTTTGTCATCACCCTCACTCAGCTGGGCCTGAATGGTGATCAGGGGAAATCTCTGGTTGAAGGCGAATCGTCCCTTGATTCCATAGAAAGGCATAAGCGGCTTGCAGAACACTGTCCGTCCTGGCAGTATGTCTGGAAGGGTTCAATCACTTCGATTGGTGTGATCTGGATTGCTTTTATGATCTTCGGGAACAGGTTCAATCCCAGTTGTGCTTTTTTCGCCGCGATCAGTTTTCTCAGCGGCTACTGGTTTGTATTCGTCTACCCGACAGCCAGTAAACTGTTCGGATAAATTCACTTCGCGAATCACAATATTCATCGCTGAACGCTTGCTGTTCTCTTCTTCGCGCATCATGCTTTTAGTGCATGCTTCCGACCCGGGGGAGTGGCACTTTAATTCAATTCTGCTTGAGGACAGACAAAACGATGCGATTTCGTCTATTTTTACTGGCGTTCCTGTTGCTGTACGGTTCCACCACTTTTGCTCAGAAAGATGATAGCCAAAGTAGCAAACCTGAAACTCAGGTCACTTTTTATGTGATGGGGGACGTTCCCTACAAACCAGCGGAAGATATCGAGCTGCCGAAACAGATTTCGGAATTGCCGGACGATGCGGAATTCGTTGTACATGTTGGCGATATCAAAACGGGGAGTACCCCCTGTAATGAAGGCGTTTATGCGAAAGTCGCGGGCATGCTGGCGAAATCAACGGTCCCGGTCTTTATTATTCCGGGAGACAACGAATGGAACGACTGTGCCAATCCCACGGAAGCCTGGAAATTCTGGGAACAATATTTCATGCGATTCGATCGTCGCTGGCAGCATTCTTTTCGGATCTTTCGCCAGTTGGAACGGGAAGAGAATTTTTCCTTTGTGAAAGGGAATGTCCTGTTCATTGGTCTGAATCTGGTTGGCGGTCGGGTTCACGATCCTGCGGAATGGAAACAGCGCCACGCCGAGAATCTGGACTGGGTACGCAGCAATCTGCGTCGCTTCGGTAAGGAAATCAGTAGTCTGGTCATTTTCGGGCATGCCAAACCTGTGAAAATTCATAATGACTTTTTCGACCCCTTCAATGCAGAAGCAATTACCTTTAACAAGCCGATTCTTTACATCCATGGTGACGGACATACCTGGATCTATGATCGTCCTTTTACTGCGAAAAATCTGCTGCGTGTTCAAGTCGATCAGGGGGGGATCGCACCACCCCTGAAAGTCACCGTGACCGATAATTCAACAGAACCGTTTCAATTTGATCGACGGAATGGGAAACCGGTGAAATAAACTGACTTTGACAAAATTCAGACTGGAAACGCTGTTCTGCTTCGTTTTTCTGTTTGTGTCTGCCCCTTGGGGATGGCTAAACTGAGGTAACTACCTGAGTTCACAGCTATGACCACAGACAGACGGAAACAGACCATGTTTATCACCAGGCTCGAATCATTGCGGGGCATTGCTGCTCTGATGGTCGCAGTCGGGCATTGTCTGATTGTTTTTTCCGTCAATCAGAACGAAATAATCTGGATGACCCCGTTATGGGAGACGCAGGGCACACAGGCGATCATCACGCGACTGCTGCTCATTCCCTTTAATGGTGGCGCGGCGGTGACGGTCTTTTTCGTTTTGAGTGGTTTTGTGCTCGGGTTGTCACTGGATCGAAAATCAAAATCAGTCGGAACCTGTTTTGCCTTTTATGTGAAACGTCTGTTTCGAATTTATCCTGCGCATCTGGTTTGCCTGTCGCTGATGATTGTCTCTCTGAGCTGCTTTTATACCTATGCGGCGTATCCCAATACGTCTGTCTGGTTCAAAGCCTGGTATCAGAATCCGCTTACCCTGGACAACGTACTGGCCAATTATGCGTTGCTGGAAACCAACCTGAATCAGGTGGCCTGGACATTGAAGGTGGAACTGGTCATGTCCGCCGTGTTCCCGCTGGCTTATTATCTCAGCCGTAGCGTGGGGACAAAAGCGAATTTGCTGATCCTGTTGCTTCTGCTCGGCTGCAGCCTGATTCGTGGGCTTTTCCCGGGCAGTCTCTATTTTCTGTATGGATATGTATTTTACCTGGGATTGATGATGCCGACCTTGATGGAAAAACTGAATCAGCATGTCCATCAGAAGGTCTGGAATGCACTGTTTCTGATCAGTATTGTCTGTCTGATCTCGGCTGGCTCTGTATTCTCGCCCGGAAATCTGTTCTGTGTTCTTTTGCTGGAAGCGGTATCTGCTACGCTTCTGATTGCCATTATTGCCGATGGAAGGTCCAATCCTCCATTGAGCCGGGTATTAGACGTTCCGCTGGTTCGTAAACTGGGGCAGGTGTCTTACTCATTTTACATTTATCACTTTATCATTCTCTACTGGCTTGCCTGGGGGCTACTGGCAATCGTCAGTCCGCAGATCACGGGCGATTATCCCCTGTTGCTTGGTCTGCTGTTAGTTGTTGTTTCAGTTGTGATCAGTTATTTCATTGCCCTGTTATCTTATTATCTGATTGAGCGCCCCATGATTAAATATGGTGCATTGATGGCAGGTAAACTGGGCAGCTTCTCTCGTTCGAAACAGGACGTCGCTCCTGTTTCCACGAAATAATCAGATAAAACAGTAGTTGCACCCATCAGAGCTGTTTAGACTGTCTGCAGTCTGGCTACAGCAGAGCGAGCCGGATAGAGAGAGACGCAATACTGAACTGTGATGTGCTCTGGAAGTAAAACTTGTTATTTGTCATAAAAACCCAATCATTGAGAGAGTGGTGCGATGTCACGCATTAAAGAACTACTGGAGGAAATATCCGATCTGACGGCGGAAGATGAGGATGGCGGGGAACTTGTTGTGGAATTGCAGCAACCGCTGTCTGCGGAAGAGCTGGAAAGTCTGATGAAGCAGATGCCTCTTCCTCAGGAACTGCGCGAATTTTATGCTGTCACCAACGGCATGGAGCTTTTTTTGGAAGAGCTGTATGACTCAGAGGTACTGCAGTATGTGGAAGAGATAATTCTGTTTCACAGTTTTGATAATGGAGATTTTACCTGCATCGCGACAAAGGAATCAGACTTCCCGGAGGGGAGCGTGCTGTTTATGAACCATTCACCCGATGTTCTGGTCCAGGTTGCTGACTCATTATGTGACTGGATCGAAAAAGTCGTCGCAGAAATTCAGGAAAAAGGATGTCTGCTGCACCCAGCTGATTACTTTAGTCGACCAGATGAGCAAGGCGTCTACAGTCATGTTCTCGACGATCTGAAGGGGAGGGACTGTGAACTGAATCGTTGACCTGAGTTATGGTTTACTTTTCAAATCAAACTTGAGCTCGTTTTCTCCATCTGCACCGACCTCTGCTTCCAGTGTGGTCTGTGTGTTGTATTCTTTCGGAATATACTGTTCCAGTGCGGGGACAGGAGGTCCACCGCTGGGGCCGGGTTCCATTTTCGTTTTTGATTCCCGCGTTGCCGTGATTTCCACTTTTTTCTTGCCGGCTGTCATGGCTGTGGAAAAACTGCCTGCTTCGATGCGTGTTCCGAAACTTCTGCCGTTTCCTTCCGCATCCAGAAAAACCATCGCTCCTTCTGAAACCGGTTCACCGTCTAAGGTAACGGTCCCGTTTACTTCATAAGTCACTGGTGCATCACCAGAGGGGCTTCCGCATCCACCTGACAACAGTCCGAGACAGATGACAAAACAGAATTCTCGCAGGTATTTCATCGTTTAATTCTTCTAAAACAGGGAATCTATAGAACCTGATTGATATCAGATACTCTGATTGATGACGGTGTGGTGGGCAACGACTCTGAAACGGGAACTGGTTAAAACTCGCCGAGTACGTTTCCGTCCGCAATGCTGCCCAGGTTTCGAAATGTGGGTGTGTCAATATTTTCCGAGATGAAACGGACCGTTCCGTCCCCCAGCAGAACATGGACTCCCCCTACGTGATAACTGCGGGCGAAATTATACTGCTGACCTGCCGTTGTGTTATTCGTACAGGGGGCATTCGCCAGAGATGTGGTTTTACAACTGTAATTCACATCTGCCACTGTCGTATTAGGAGGTTCTGCTGTTGTGAATCCACAGGAACCCCAGTAGCAGGCGCCCCAGTAGCCGCCAATTTCTCCATATTTAGTGGTACTTGTATTTGGACGCACAATTCCTTCACTGGCCAGAATGGTGTTAGACGAACCATCCAGGATGTCGCGGAGCCGGGTACACGAATTGTAATAGAACATGCCGTCTGTGACATTGATGGTGATGCCGGTTCGCTGGGTTCCGCTATAACAGACACCATAACTGCCTTGAAATGAACCGACGGCTCCCCCGACACTGCGACCGGGAACACCCGGATTTGATGGGCACATCATGGATGGCACAACCGCCGTATAAATGGCTGAAAAGCCGGGACGACTGATGTACTCGTTCGCAGATACATCCGGAACGGCTACGAATTTGTTATAGAGCGGCGCCTGGTCAATAAACGGGAGGATCATATGAAACCAGCAGGTCCGTTTTTTATTATTACCCAGGCGATAAGCAAACGGGAACACACGATGTGTATCATGATAATTGTGCATCGCCAGACCGATCTGCTTTAAATTGTTTTTACACGTGCTCCGCCGCGCTGCTTCGCGTGCCTGCTGGACCGCCGGTAACAGTAATGCGATCAGAATCGCAATAATGGCAATGACAACCAGTAATTCAATCAGAGTAAATCCTGCTTTTCGGCTCGACGATTTCATCATATCTCCTTCCAGGCATTTGGCTTTACTGTGTAATGATTCGAGCTGTATTTCGAAATCGAAATAGGTCTTATTTCAAGTGGTTCACTTTCAGTATGTAAAGGGTGGCTTCAATCCTGAAGCAATTGTTGATCGTAATGACGCAGGGTAATGTTACGTCCAATCCGAAGATGATTGCAAAGAGTCTGCCGGCTCAGTTCCAGGTCGCGGCTTTTAATTGCTGCCAGGATTTCTTCGTGTTCATCACAGATGCGATGTACGACTTCGGCAGAGTAGGTACGGACGCTGATATCCCAGACCTGCTCAAGAACCCGATTGCTCTGAATCAGATCGAGCAGCAGTTTGTTATCCGTCGCCCGCATGATTGTCAGATGAAATTCAGAATCGGCGACACTCAGGCGGGGAAAGGATGTACCGCGCTCCAGGCACGAATTGGTTTGCTCCAGATCTTCAGCCATCCTGCGGATCGCGGAACAGGAATCCTGCATGATCTGCAACGCTGCAGGGTCCAACCGGCCGACAACCGTTTCCAATGCGCCGATTTCCAGCCACTCACGAACCTGATACAGGTTTTTAATTTCCTCGCGAGAGGGCTGGGGAACGAACACCCCTAAACCAGCTTTTTGAACCAGAAGCCGTTCTGAAATCAACCGGTTCATCGCTTCGCGAATGGGGGCGCGGCTGATTCCCAGGGACTTCGATAAGACGTAATCGGAAATACGTGTTCCCTGAGGATCAACGCCGGAAAGCAGTCGCTCACGAATCGTTCGATAGGCTTTGGCTTGCAGGGTTTCGTACATGGGGAACCCGTTTGAAGTATGAAGTTTGAAGTTTGTGTTAACGGAAAAATTGTCGACACTGTCGACAATACTTGATTTGCGTCATAAGTCAAGAATATTCCTGAGAATATGGAAAACTCGATATGAACGAAGCCGAAAATACCGCCTAACGAAACACGGGAAAAGGTCATTAAATGAAGTGTACGTATGAGCTTAGGGTCACAGTCAGTCCGGCTGTGTTCGGTTACAGATTGAGAAGGGATTCCACTGAAAAGAGATGCCGGAAAAAAGATTTGATTCCTGTCGATTCGACTGCGAGTGAATCGACTACAGGGTAGAACACCAACTCACCCTGTTATCAGGAGCAGCTGATGAAACTTGACGATGCCTGTTGCTGTCGGACAGATCGCCTGACTCATTCGGGGACATCAGCCGAGATCCCGCCTCGAAAACGAGGTTCCGGGTATCGGCAGACGTTCGCTTCCGTTCTGTCGGCTCTGGTTCTGATTCTGATGCCCAAATGCCCGGTCTGTGTCGCCGCCTGGGTGACGTTTTTCACCGGAGTCGGACTTTCACTGGCCGTTGCAGCCTGGCTCAGGCTGTTCCTGATCGTGGCAAGCTGTCTGGTCCTGACGCTGTTTGTGTTCCTGCGGCTGAAACATTTCCTCTCTGCCCACCCGCTGACCGGCAGAGCAATGTTCCCTTACCGAAAACATTCTTAACCGAGGAGAATTACTATGAGTACCGAAAACGCTGTCGCCCATCCCGAGATTGTGACCCAGGAACAGTGGTTGAGCGAACGACTGGATCTGTTAACTGCTGAAAAGAAACTGACGCAGCAGCTGGACCGTGTCAATGCGCTGCGGCGTAAGCTGCCGATGGTCAAGCTGGAGAAAGATTACCAGTTCGACGGGCCCGATGGCAAGCTGAGTCTGCTGGATCTGTTTGCAGGGCGTCGCCAGCTGATTGTCTATCACTTCATGTTTGCCCCTGACTGGGAGAAAGGCTGTGCAGGCTGCACGGGGCTGATCAATGCGATGGGGGATCTGTCGATGCTCAACGCACGCGATACGACTTTTACTTTGATTTCACGGGCACCGCTGGAAAAACTGTTGAAGATGAAGGCCGATCAGGGCTGGGACCGGACCTGGGTTTCTTCCAATGGCAACGATTTCAACTACGATTTCCATGTGACGCTCGATGACAAGATCACGCCGCCCCAATACAACTATCGTTCCCAGGCGGAACTTCAGCAGCGCCAAAATGACGAGCCCTATTTTCTGTCGGGTGAAATGCATGGCATGAGCGTCTTTTTCCGGATGGGTGATGACATCTATCACACTTATTCCACTTTTGCGCGAGGCTGTGAAGGTCTGACGAATGCCTACAGCCTGCTGGATATCACACCCTACGGTCGCCAGGAAGCGTTCGAAGACTCCCCCGTGGGTTGGCCACAGAAGCCAACATACGGTTAACGAAAGAGATGCTGCAGAACAGAATGAAGGAGGGAGTCGGTCAGACGTCAGTCGGAAGACGAATTGCCGACTTCCCATTCCTGTACTGACAGATTCGCATCCTCCAGGTCCCTCTGGTGTTCTCTCCGGTACATCAGAAAAAGCCTCCAGTACAAGCCGGGGATCCAGATAAAAGTGATTGTCCAGCCAACGCTGATTCCGGCGGGAGCAGGTAGCAGTTCAAATCTGAAGGGAAGATAAATGATGAGCCATGCCAGTGACCAGATGCCAAAGAAATAAGCTGCTTCATTGAAGTTTTTATTTTCACTTGTCGAAACAGGGATGCCTTCCTCTGGAATCGAATAACGGACAAACCAGCCACACAGTGGCAGAATTGGTAACAGTAAGTATTTGATTTGTTGAAAGTACCAGGCTGGCAGAATGCTGATCAGAGCTGTCACAGTGGCAAAGATGATGGTTAATTTGTCCCAGCGCTTTCGGGTATGTAGAAAATCATCGGGCCGAGGTGTTCGTGGTTTATTCAAATGTCGGTTTCGGAGTGGTAGTGCAATCTTATGGCAGAACAGCGGCCAGTTTTCCTGCTGGGTTTCCGGGAAGTGACTTCGGAAAAATTGAATCATCCAGAGTTGTTCTTCTTTTTTAAAATAGAACAAGTTGATACAACCGGTTTGGGAGACGGCTCGGACTTTAATCTGACCATGAGAATACAGGCTCCACCGGATAACCTCAATCTCTGACAGTTTTAGTTCGCGCCTGGAAAAGATGCCTTGCAGTATCAGATTACCACCGTGAAGAATGACTGAGACACCCTTCCAGACCAGGATACTCCAGATAGAGATGGATGCTATCGGAAGGTATAAAATGCCCACAATCAGAAAAGCATAGTTTCTCCGGTCGACCGGTGCTGAGAGCCACATTGCAAGCCCACCACCGATGGATATTAGAGAGAAAAAGACCAGATTAATAATCCCGTCAGTACGAAACTGCTTTTGTGGCTGAATGACTTGTTCGATTTGATCCATATCGACTGGGACAACTGAAATTTCAGGTCGCTCCATCATAATCTCGAACCCACGTTTCTGTCCGTAGTCTGAGGAGAAGGTCCGGCTTCCCATTCTGCGACAGAAGCTTTCGATGCTTCCAGTCGTTTTTTTTGTTGAGCTTTTTCGATCCGGTGGCTTTTCCAGAGCACGACTGCAAACCAGATTACTGTCAAACAGAACATAATTGTAGATTCACTGACAGGTGGGTTAGCGATAAACTTCAGACCATTCAATAATATCAAGTATGCTACAAGCATTCCTCCCAGAAAAATGAGATATGAACGGGACTCTTTATCCGCACTGAGTTTTTGCGATACCATTCCCTGTTTGGGAGTGGAATAACGCATGGACAACCAGACAATCATTGGCAGTAAAGGAGCAGACAAGAGGTGCGGTAGGTTAAACTTCCAGGCGGCAAGGATTCCCCCCACTGTAAATAATAGAATCCAAGGAATCAGAAGCCGGTCCCAGCGTTTCCTGGTGAGCAGGACTTCATCATTATCCGGGACAGGCAGTGCCTGGGGATCATATCGCCTGAGCGGCATCGCCACACGATGACAAAACAGATCCCAGCCCTCTTGATTTGGTTCGGGAATCTGCGCTCGAAGATATTCCACGATCCAGAGTCGATCTTCACACGGAAAGTTTTCAAGATAGATCGTGGTTTTATCAGTCAGGGTTTTCAGTTTGATACCACCAGAGGGACTGGCGATCCAGCGGAGCTGTCTGATGCGTTCCAGGTCGAGTTCTTTCCGCAGCAGGACTCCCTGCTCAATAACCTTACTGCCTTGAATCGTCAGAGAATCGAAATAATATGATAGGACCATCCAGAGAGAAATGCTCGCGAAGAAAGTGCAGAGGGAACCTGCAAATATCATTTGTGACATCTGTCGATCCGGGGGCGCTTCAGCCCTGATTTCCAGCATCATGCCGATAGCCATGATTGAGGCCAGAGTCAGCCCCGCCACACCACCATTTCGGTATTTTTTCCGTATCCGAAAGGCTTTGCACTCAGCCTCCATTCCTCCATGTTCAACCATCTTGGGATTTATCAGGTCCATAGAGCCCATACACTTCTGTTGAGAGAATCTACTGCTTAATCTCTATCTATGGTAACGCAAGTTCGCTGCCGGCGGTTCATTACTTTTACGAAAAAATCAGGAAACCATGTTTCTTCTTCAGCAACCTTCTGCAGAACAGATCAACGAATTCATCGCGATTCAGTCTCAGCTGGAGTTGACCTACTCCTCGATCGGAGCAACCCGGGCACCAACTCCGCCTGATGGATTTCAGGTCGATCATAACCGGATCTGTCTGGGGCAGGGGAGAGCCGTTTATGAACAGGCCAGGCGGGCGCTGTGTGACTGGCAGCATTTTCGATTGAACTGGGTGAGCCTGCATCGTCCCGACGCGTTACCAGAGCCGGGACAGACGGTGGCAATTCTGGCGCACGCGCTGGGTCTGTGGGTTCTGAATGCGAGTCGGGTTGTGTATACGCTGGAAGAGACGGAACCCGTTCAACGTTTTGCGTTCGCGTATGGCACACTGCCTGAGCATGCAGAGTGTGGCGAAGAACGTTTTCAGGTGGAATGGCGGGCCGACGATGATTCGGTCTGGTACGATCTTTATGCGTTCTCGCGACCGCAGCAACTGCTATCCAAAATCGCTGCTCCCTATGTACGCCGCAAGCAGAAACAGTTTGCGCGTGAATCACTGCAGGCGATGCTGTCTGCAGTCTCAAAAGCCAGGAATTAACTCGCTGGATTTCGTCAGAAAAGGGTATAATTAAAAGGGTGCGCTTCAGAACGATTCCCGTTGAGAAGTGAAAGGCGAAACCACATGTTTAAAATCATTCTCGGGATTGGTGGATTCATTGCGGGACTGCCGCTTGGTTTTGTGGGAATGTTTGTGATCGCTGACTGGTTTCGAGTGAACTGGATACATGGCGACAGTCTGCCAATCCGGGTGATCGTGCTGGTGTGCATCCTGACGTCACTGCTGGGAGTGGGCATCGGGCATCTCTGCGACAGGCGCAGTAGCAGGCATCCCTTAGATTAGCTATCATTTTCTCGATGCTCTGACTTTGCTATTTAAACAGACTCTTCATTGAAGGGAAGCCGATGTCGAAGGGAAATTCGAGTCTGCCTGAACGCACTCCGGTACTCATTGTCGGTGCCGGTCCGACGGGGCTCTCTCTCGCTGTGGAACTGGCACGACGGAACATTGCTTTTCTGCTGATCGACCGGCGTCCGGAGCCATTGCCGTTTGATCGTGCGACCGTAATTCACAGCCGCTCTCTGGAAATCTTCGAGTCGATGGGCGTCATCGATGCGTTTCTGGAGCGGGGGCATCTGATGCGGGGCTTTAATATCTTCGCCTATGGTCAGATCGTCGCGCAGACGGACTTCAACAGCCTGGAGTGCCGGCATCCTTACGACCTGAATTTATCGGAAAATGAAACGGAAGAAATCCTGACCGAGCGACTCATTGAACTGGGAGGTGCCGTTACACGGGGGTGGGAACTGAGCGGCCTGGAGCAGAATGAATCACAGGTTACTGCGCAGCTGCGATCCACAGAGGGAACAGAACAGACTGTAATCGCAGACTGGCTGGTAGGAACGGATGGAATTCACAGCCGGGTCAGAGAGGCGTGTGGCATTGATGTGGAAAGTCATCGCTATCTGCGGCGCTGGGGAGTAATCGATGGTCAAATCAAAGACTGGCAGCATGCTAATGATCGGGCGGCGATTCAGATTGAAGCACCGGCTTTGAATCCGATTCCCCTGCCACAGGATCGCTGGCGGATTTATTTCCGGGCCGATGATGAGATCGATAACGCGGCTCTACTGGAACAGATCAACGCCGGTCTCGATTCTCTGTCTCCCGGTTCGCGGCTGCTGGACCCGGATGAACCGATGCTGTACCACACATATCGACAATTGAGTGCCCATTATCAATCGGGGCGAGTTCTGCTGGCGGGGGATGCGGCACATGCCTGCAGTCCGATTGAAGGGCATGGCATGAATACGGGCATTCACGATTCCTTCAACCTGGGTTGGAAACTGGCTTTGGTTATCCAGGGGACGGCGGATGCGAAACTGCTCGCCAGTTATGAGCAGGAACGGCGGCCCGCGGCAGACGCTGTGGGCGCTTCGGGAGACACTGCAGAAGAACTGCGCAGTATTCCCGATAACCCGGCTGCTGTCGAGCGGGTCAAGCGTGCTTTATGTGCCATGCTGTATACATCCAGGGGCAAGCTGCAGGCAGCCCAGGCAGAATCCGAACTGGAATTACACTATCGCGACAGCCCTCTGGTGAGTGGGTATCATGCGGCTGGCGACGATGCCCGGCAACAATGGTTCGGACCACTGCCCGGCGATTGCACTCCTGATGCCGGCCCGCTGCTGAAATCTGGATCAGCAGAAATCCTGCAGTTGAGCCATTTGATCTGCAACGAGGGACACAGTCTGTTCTGGATGGCGACAGACCAGACAGAGTTGCCTGCGGTCGATGATTTCACTCCCATTCTTCAGGGCTGTGGAGCTTTCTGGATTATTTCGACAAACCCGCCACCAGAGTTCAAGTCGGACTCCCTGCTTCAGAAATACTGGCTGCATGACATTGAAGGAACAGTGCATGCCCGATTTGGTGTCATCGATCCCAGCCTGTTTCTGATTCGCCCCGACGGTCATATCGCATTCCGCAGTGAACCGCCTGAGCTGGAACGTGTCGCCAGTTATTTTGAGAATCTATTTCATCAGACCGGTTGAAGCTGAACGGCAAAAAGAGAAAGTGCCGGGAATCAATCGTCGACTGGCTAAGCAAACTGCCGTTCTCGATCTCGGAGTTCGAGGTAACAGTTGCCCCAAGGAGTTACACCATTTAGAGTCTTAATCGATTCCCGGCACAGCGATGATCACCAACAGCACAGGTTTAAGTTTTAGGTTCTTTTGCGCGGGGGGTTTCCGGGTTCAGTCTTCCTTTGATCTTGTACAGAGCTGCCTTTTGCTCATCGGTATCGATCTTTCCGTCCCGGTTGGTATCGATCGTGCGGAACAGACGCTGAAGAGAACGGGGGACTTCGTCTGGACTGACAAAGGTATCCAGATTGGTATCCAGTCGCTTGAAAATGTCTTCATTGAGACCGAGCCCGTTGACATCGGAACGGCCGCTGAGAATTTTAGTCCGATCAATGACGGCCAGTTGTTCCATGCGATTTAAAATGCCGTCTCCATTCGCATCGGCGTCTTTCACGCGGGAACGCATCTTGGGAGGGACTTCGTTGCCGACAATCATACCATCCCGATTCTGATCCAGGCTCAACATCATTTGAGTGACCAGGGCCGTGGTGTCTGTTGTGTCAGTCTGCATGCCTCCCATTCCATTCATGCCACCGCCACGCATCATGCTGCCGCCCATCTGAGCGCCTCCTCCGCCTCCCTGCTGGCACTGTCCACCTCCGCCACCCTGCTGACCCATCTGCTGGCCTCCACCTCCACCACCACGTGGACCTCCCCCTCCACGGCCGCCACCCCCGCCTCCTCGCTGGGCAAAGGCGTCTGTGGCAAACATCGATAACGCCAGAATTGTGAGCAACGTGTTGATTTTTCGCATAAGTAAAATCCCCCTATCGGACAACAAGTGTCAAACTAAAAAATACAGTTGGCCCGATACTGCAGTCGATTGCTCGTTCAAAAGCGTCAGCAGGTGGAAACAGAGGTTTCCATAACGAATGTTTTAAGACAGGTATAAATACAAGGGTTTATGATCTGTGTTGTATGTCATGTTATAGTAAGAGGTTATGAGGGGGAGCCCTGTAGAATGGTTAAAGGCTTTTCCCTCTGATAATAAAAACGCAAACCGGAACTGGGTTGCTACCAGAGATTTGGAAAAAACGTAGAAACGGATTCACAGAGTACCAGTGAATCTGGGCTCGGGAGTTTCGCTTTCCTTTTGTTATAATGGAGGCAGGAAGTGAAACTCCTTCACATGAAGACATGCCAATATGATTATTGTTAAAAACAGAGACTGGAATCGTGACTACCGGGAGATCGTCATTGACAGTATTTATGATTCGTTTCCACCGGCGACTCATTTCACAGACTGCGACGGAGACCAGCTGGTTCACAGCCGCGGGGATGACTATGACGAAATCATCCGGGACTTTTCGGGGAAACGCTGGGATCAACTGGATCACAGTCTGATTTCTTTTCACCACGAAGCGCCGGTATTCATGTCCTACTGGGGCTTTCTGAAATTCCTGCCTGCTTTTCTAGTCGATTTGTTCGACGGTGATACTCAAGTCGTCCACTCCGTCTGGAACCGGTTACTCGACCTGGAGTATGAGAGCACAGCGGTTCCGCAGAACAATGAGTTAAACAATGCTCAGCGGGTCTGCTGTATTCTGGCATTTGTCAGAGTCACTGATTTCCCCCTGGACACGACAATGCCTGCGCGGACGCCGGATGAATACTATCACAATCCCACCCCGGAGGCGGCATTTAACGTCTTGACGCTGGGACTGCATCATGAACACATCACTGCGATCCGTGAACAGATTGAAATGATCAATGACAGCTTCGTGGGAGAACGTTGGGACAGCGGGTAGATTTTACTCGAAACTATTGCCTTGAGGTTGATCAATTGATAGTTACTCAAAATAGTTTGATACTCACCAGAGAATCACAATGAAAAAAAATATGATTTTAGTGCTGTGCTGTTTTATCTGCCAGGGATGTATGCAGTCTCCTCGAGATAAAGCAATTCAGGCCATCAGAGATGCGGGGGGTAAAGTCATCTTTGCACCGGGAACGGATGAAAGTACCGGAAGTCTGGGAGACAAAACGGTCAGTATGGTGATGTTAAATGAAATTCCAGTAGACGATTCGATCCTTGTCCATGTCAGCAAACTGACTGAGGTTACCTCCTTGTGGATTATCGGTACCGAAATTACGGATCAGGGTTTGACACTACTTGGAGATTTACAGGGTTTACAAAGTCTGTTTATTACAAACAACCAGATCTCTGATGCTGGTATCCAGCAACTTCCGCAAGTAAAGCTTGTTGAATTAACTCTTGCTGGAACAAAAATTACAGATGAGTCTCTAAAGCATTTTTCAAATAGTTCAGACCTGAATACGTTAAATGTAGGAAAGACTGCAGTTTCTGATCGTGGTCTTCAATATGTCAGTCAATTCAAAAAGTTGGAACGGCTCTATCTTCATGAAACTCAAATTACGGATGAGGGAATGCAGCAAATTCAGGGTTTGAAAAATCTCAAATCTCTCATGCTCAATGAGACTGAAATTACGGACTCAGGATTAGCTGCTCTCAGAAATCTGGATCAATTGGAGGAACTCTTTCTCAATGAAACAAAAATCACCGGTGCGGGGCTCAAAAATTTAGAGCGACTTACTCGATTAAGAAATCTGATCCTTTCAGAAACAGATATTAATGATGCTGACATCAAATATCTGAAGGAGTTACCGGCTTTGAAGAGGCTGTATTTGGATCAGACTCAGCTGACTGATGCTGGTCTGTCGCAAATCGTTGACTTTCCCAGCTTGGAAATGTTGGATGTATCCAATAATCAGATTACTGATGCAGGGTTGATATACCTGCTGCGAAACGGAAAACAATGGTCATCAATTAATCTGTCAGGCAATCAAATAACTGATGCGGGCTTATCTATCTTAGGAAAATCGCATATTGAGTTAACTCTTGATTTAAGTAACACGGAGGTGACCGACGCCGGACTAAAATATTTGACCTCAATGAACATGTTGTTCGGTTTATCACTCAATAATTGCCAAATATCAGACCAGGGCGTCCAGACTTTAATGAAATTACCTGCCTTGAAGTCAATTCAATTGAACGGGACTGACATCACAGATTGCAGTCTGGAAATTATTAAAACGAAATCCGATATGCTGGTACTCTATCTGGATGATACGAAATTGACAGATGCTGGTTTCAGTCAATTGCAGGGTTTGACTGGTTTGCAAATATTATCACTCAATAATACAGCAGTGACCGACGCCAGCTTGAAGTTCTTTAATAAGATGACAAAACTATTCGAACTCAATCTAAAACAAACTGCTGTCTCAGATGCAGCTGTTCAGAATTTACTGAAAAAAATCAATAAGACCGAACAGATCTGCCACGTCAATCGGTAAGTCGATTGGTCACTTCTCTCATTCTTTTACTGAATTGAGTCGGTCCACTAGAACAGTAACATGCAGTTTCTGTTTTGTCGGGCTCAAGCAGCGAAATTCATCGCAGGCCTGATATTGCACCTGGCTGCTGATTTCATATTCCCCAGGCTGGGCCTCTTTCGTTACCCGAATCATCTGTTGAAATTCGACCTGGCCTGAATAAACGGGGTGGCTGTCAGCCGACTGGGAACGACCGGCAGGGGGAGCCTGCCAGTCTCCTTGAGTCTGAAATCCTTCAGGCAGTTCCAGTTTGAGTTGCGTGGCGACATTTTCGGGTTGTGCCTCCAGCGATCGGATTTCCCACAAGGGGGTAATATCAAACTTCACTGTCACAGGGAAGCTTGCTCCCGGTTTTACTTGTTGATGTGGAATTTCAAGCTGGATCGAAACCTGCTGGTCTTCGACACGCGTCGAAACCACTGACTGGTTTTCCTGCAGACGCTCCGGTGGCTGAGGTGTTTCCCCTTCCGGTTGATTCACAGTGGTGCTGCTTTCCGGAATCACTTTCTGTTCAGAAGCCTGCTCACAGCCTGAGAACGTAAGCAGAGAACAGCCCAGGCAAATCAGCGACAAGGTGGCATTGATACCGGAAACGGGGTGACGTTTCAAAGACAGAGCGTTCATTATTTCCTCAAATACAGCCAGACGTAACCGTGGGACTTTGCCAGATCGAAACTGCGGTTTCCCTTGCCGCGCATACCTGCCAGGAAGGGACGCATCTGCTTTACGAATTCCGCATCGTATTTCTCACTCGCTTTGGCTTCAGGGCTGTCTTTAAGGGCCTTATAAGCTTCCGACCATTCTTTGGTTGCTTCGTCGCTATAAAGTTCATCACCGGGATAGCGTTTTTTGAAATCCTCCCGCAAGGCTTCGATTTTTTTGCCATACGCTTTGCCGATTGTTTCCGCTTCGGCCAGTATGCTCTCAACCTGTTTTTTTTCATCTTTTGTCAGGTCTTTACGAAAATCGTAAGTTGTAGTGAAATCACCGAGAATGAGATCCAGCTTGCCATCCTGGTTATAGTCGACGACTTCAATTTGCGAGCGAATCCCGGGAACAATCTCATCTTCATTCCAGATTACCTGGTTATAGCCGTTCCCGTCATGTTTGGAGATGAGGGTTTTTCCTGCTGCAAACTGAGGTGCGGTTTTCGAGCCTGTATTGCGAAACCAGGTGACGCTTCCTGCATCACTGCCTGCCAGGATGTCCCATAAACCGTCCTGGTCCCAGTCGGCGATGACCGGGCAGCAGTGTTTTTCCACCTCCAGTGGTTTTCCACCGGCTTCAACCGTCTGATTCTCATCAGCAAAGGCATACTTTTTCGCATCCCCCTCATTCATGCGCAATTTCAGGTGACCGTCAAAGCAGCCAATCAGCAAATCGAAATCGCCATCCGCGTCCCAGTCTACCGGAGCGTAAAAACTGCCGAACGACTGGAAATCCTGTTTCTGTTTGACGCTGCTGCGGACGGGAACCCCTGCTTTGTCTTTGAGTTCAACGGGAGCGGCAAATTTGTGATCGGGCAGTCCGCGAAAATAGAAGCAGGTACCCGGGTCATAAGAACTGCTGATGAAATCCCGGATGCCATCGCCGTCCAGGTCAACGAACCTGGGCTGCCCGCCGACACAGCAGTAGATATTTACTTTGGCATCGACGCCACCGGCCTGAATTTTTCCGGCATCCTTATAAACCGGTGCATCAACGCTGCCTGTATTTTTGTAAAAATGAAAGTTACCCCGGAAACTCCCCACAATCAAATCATTCAATCCATCTCCGTCGAGATCTTCAATACAGGGGCTGCTGTGCCCCCAGACGTCTCCAGTGTCGATGACTTTTCCTTCTGCTTTCAGCCGAACCGGTTTTTCGAACAGGTCATCAGCAAAGGTCGGATCGGATATGAACAGGCAGAAACTGAATGCACACAGAGGAAGCAGGCGAAGTGAAGTCATCGAAAAATCCTCGCAGATGGTTAGATGATATTTCGTAAAAGAGCCGTCTCTGTAGAGAGAGCCCGTGTGCCTGCCTGTTTGTCTGAATATTATGATAATTTATTCTGTTATAGAAAAAATAGAGATCGTTTGAGGAATTGGATATCCCTGCATCACAGAAAAAAAGTGTTTTTCGCCTGCGTCAGACAGTCTGCACCCTCTGGGGAAACGATCGATTCTCATTCAAAGTCATGAAACGCATTTTAATTTGTGTTCCCACTCCGGTGCAGGAAGAGTATGATACATCTGCATTTGTGGATTGTGTTTCAAACACGAAATAGTCCACAATCATAAGTCTCCCATCATTTCACTCATGCGGAAGGTTCTGCCGTCATCATGAAACATGCCTCGCAGTTTTTGGTTTTGTTTTTCACCTGTCTGCTGGTGACCACTGTCGCGTCTGCGGAACGACTGGTGCTGGTGAGCGCTTCCTATCAGAAGGATCTCCTGGCGATTTGCGATGCAGATGGTAAGGTGCTCTGGTCTTATAAAACGGCAGGACCGAAGAAAGGGCACGCCGGTCATCACGATGTGCAACTGCTGCCCAATGGTAATATTCTGTTTCACGACAGCTGGACCGGGCTGAAAGAGATCACTCTCGATAAAAAAATCGTCTGGACTTACGATTCGGCCACGACGAACGGCAATGCCGGCAAGCATGTGGACGTGCATGCGTTCTCTCGACTTCCCAATGGGAACACGGTGATTGTTGAAAGTGGAGTGGGACGCATTATTGAAGTTGATCCAAACGGCAAACTCGTGCATCAGTTTCCGCTAAAGAAAGGGGGGACACAGTCCACCCGCCTGATGCGGATTACGCCAGCAGGGACATATCTGGTCTGTTCCGAGCAACCTGGTGTGGTGACCGAATACAATCGGGAAGGCGAAATTATCTGGGACTACCTGATCAATACCCGCGTTTATGGAGCGATTCGACTAAAGAACGGGAACACGCTGATTGCGTCCGGCAGCGGGAACAGTATTCGCGAAGTCAATCCTGAGAAAGAGACGGTCTGGGAGATCCAGGGAAAAGTACCCGGGACGGACATTGCACTCAAGTGGACTACCTGTCTGCAGGAACTGGAGAACGGTCACACCGTGATCGGTAACTGTCACGCCGGTCCGGAGAATCCGCAGATCATTGAACTGGATGCCGACCGAAACGTCGTCTGGCAGTTTGATGAATTTGATCTGGTTGGCAACGGGCTGGCCTGCTGGCAGATTCTGGATGATGCGCAATCTTCGCTGATCCGAAAACAACTCAAAGCTTTGAAACCATGAATATTTCAACTTACAACTCGATTCTGTTTGCTTTGCAGATAGGTGCGTTCGTCGCAATCTGTGTGATGATCGTTTCATTTATCGCGATGATCATTCAGTGGGAATCACCCCGCCGTGGAAGGCATATTATGCGGCTGCTGCTCTCTCTGGCAATCATTGTCGGCTGCATCGTCGTACATCAGGCCATTTGGCGGAATCTGTTATTGCCCAGACATCGTGAACAGCAAATGGCCGAACAGGAGGCGGAACGGGCAAAGCAACTTGATGAATCGTCCGTACTGAAGACCGGAGACGAGGCTCCGGAATTTTCTCTGACTTTAACGGATAGTAAAGACTTCTCGATGTCAGAAGCGCGCGGCGATGTGGTGCTCATCAATTTCTTCGCGACCTGGTGTGGCCCCTGTCGCATGGAACTGCCTCATATTCAGAAAATCTGGGAAGCACGTAAAGATAACCCCCGGTTTCGACTGCTGGTGATCGGTCGCGAAGAAACGATGGAAACCGTAACACTGTTCTGTGAAGATCAGGGTTTCACCTTCCCCGCTGCCCCCGACCCGGATCGCGTCGTCTTTTCCATGTTCGCCCATGATCTGATTCCCCGCACACTGGTCATCTCGCCGGAAGGAAAAATCATCTTTTCACAGGTCGGCTTCTACGAACCGGATGTCGAAAAACTGGAGACACTGCTGGATGAGCAACTGACTAATCTGCCTGAAGAGAAAAGTACTCCGGTTGAAGAGAGTGAATAAATCTGGAACACGGATTGAACTACCTGGATTTCTGCGCCGCCAGTGCTTTGTCGATTTGTTCGCTGATGATGTATTCCAAAATCCGCACAGTTTGGTGGATCGCCTCTTCCTCGGATAGTTTTTCTGTGGTTTCCAGAGAAATTGACAGTTTTTCTGCGGCATTCCTAAGGTAAATATCGCCGAGTTCACCCGACCAGAAATAAGGGCCAAACCTGACGCGACCATCAGAACCCATCAAATAACAGGCGAGATCGAGATTCTCGCCATGATATTGAAAATTGGTGGCACCTCCGTATGGTGAGCGTTGATCAAGCGCCGCGAGTGTGTCAAACCCTCGGAACTGATGGAAGGCGCGAATTTTATCTTTGCTGGTACCGGGGGGATAGAGTTCCAGGAAGACGACTTCTTTAGCCGCGTATTTCTTATAGAATGCCTCGATTGTCTGTTTGATCATTTTGATCTGTGGCTGACTTTCAGCGGGAATCTGTTCAAAATCAAAACGCATCACATCGCCCAGAAATAACAGAACCACAACTTTTCCGCGGAAGTCTTTCAGATTCCGTGCTTTTCCATCCAGCCATTCACTTACCTGAAGTGGAGGTGCCTGCTCAAGGTAGTTGACCAGCGTTGGGGGTTCAGGATTGGGGGGAAGGGGTTGTGTCTTGCCTGTCACATATTTCTGCCCGTCGTTATGGTTCTCATAAATTGTTCCCTCTGGAAACTGGAGTGCGAGCGTTTCTGGCTCAATCGGTTGATTGGCTTTCATGCTGAGAACTTCCCAGGTTTTACAGCGACCTTCTATGACGGGGACAGGAAGTTCTGGTATCTTCGCTCGCTCTTCGGGCTTCATTTTCTCGGCCCGCTTTTGCTGTGTGAGCCAGTCCGGCGTATATTCCTGATATTTAATCTTTACCGGATAGTAACTGCCTGCCACCTGTTTGATCTCAAGCGTCTCCAGATGATGACTTAAACCAGAGACCAGCTTGTTGGAGGGATCAACGACCCCCCATTCAATGCGTAAGGGAAGATAACCCCGGCTGGGATCGATCCAGGCACGCATTCGCCAGCGTGACTCCTGCGAGCGTTGAGGATAGGCGCTGAAACTGTCAACCAGAATGACGGAGTGGCCATTTAGCTGGCTTCGCCTGACGACCTGGTATTGATCGGGATTTTTTGACATGGAATCATCGAGTGAATACGTGGGCAGTTTCTCATCCCACTGATATGCCTTCAGCCCCAACGGCGCACTGGTGTGAAGGGATTGGACCTCACTCAGGTGATTTCCGATCGAAGCCTGCTGGGTAAGATGTTTTTTATCTCTGCCAAACCAGTGCCTGAGTGGAGGCTGGTTGGACTTTGACCAGGAGATGAGCTTGATCGAATCATAGTTCTGATTCAGATTCTCCGGCGGCCAGACCGGGCCTTGATCTAATCTGGTATTCTGTAGTCGTTCACTGTCGGACCAGTATGGCCAGCGCTGGTGAAATGAGGAACCATCGGTCCAGAAAAAGCGTCGTTCCACTGTTTTTTCCCGCAGGCGTTCCCGGATGGCTTCGGGGGTCAGTTCCCGCTCAAGTTGCTGCTGCTTCAGTTTGAATGAAATATCCATCAGATGAAAATCATCTTCACTGAGGACTTTACCGTCCACGATGATCTGGCTGCGGTCCAGATTGGGAGCCTGTTTGATTGCCTTCAGTTCGAGCTGATCCCGAGTGATACAATTCCTGTTTTCTTGAGACAGAACGCGGTAAGTTAATTCAATGGGCAGCAGCCGCTGAAGATTGGCATGGTAACCATTCAGGATCTCTTCTACCGTGGGTAATTCGTCTTGTGCCACCGCCACTTTGGTTTCCGTTTGAGAATGTACGGCGATGGGCGCAAAGGGGAGTAAAACCAGTGCGAGTACCGGGATTAATATTTTTATTGGTCGCGTGAGTTGATTACTTACCGAATCACACATGATGGATTTCAAGCGACCCTCCAGAAAATGTGGTGAGCCCATGCCTGTCGCTGCGGAGATCTGCTGTGCCTGTGAGACGAATCCGATGGCTTTCACAAGCACTTCGGCATACGCGCGCCGCAGGTCCGGCAGAGTCTGTATTACCCAGGCATCACAACAGGCTTCTTCCGTGATGCGAATTTCCCGTCGCAGGCACCATAACAGCGGATTCCACCAGTAGACTCCCGTGGCCAGCAGTTCCAGCAGACGTACCCAGTGGTCACGCCGTCGATAATGGGCCAGTTCATGCAGCAACAGGGTTTCCCGCTCTGACTGATTCAGTTGTGCGAGCAGTTTCGCCGGTAAGATGATGCGGGCTCGACTGCAGAAGACCCACAGCAGCGGGGAGATATTTCCTGATATCACTTCAATAAGCGGCACCGATTTTAGGCCGATGCGGGTTGCCAGCGAAGTCGCCTGTTCGATGAGATCGTTGGACGCGGGTTGCGTTTGGCGTATTCGTTTCTGAAAACGAAGAATGCGGATCGCTGCCAGCAGAAAACAGAGGACGCTCCCTGTGCCCCACACCAGTAACAGCAGGTGCAGCAATGAAAGTTCAGGTAGCCAGTTCCACACAACGCTACCGGAAATCCAATGTGAGTCGGCCGGTTGTCCGCTGTTTTCAGCCTGGGATCTTTTCAGAACGGTTTCGTCCGTTTGGGCACTTACCTTTGATTCACGCTGGTTCTGCTGCTGTTTTCTCAGTGGCGTCTGAAGTTGTGTTTCTGAAAGACGCGTCCGGCCTGTTGCCTGTGATTGAGACACGGAATCGGTGTGGAGTGCATTGGTCTGTTTCGTATCCGCTTCAACAGTGGATACTGCTTCCGCCGGAAAAAGTTCCAGTTCTGGTTGCCAGTAAGCCGGCGTGATCAGCTTGACGAGAATCAATACCAGCAGCAGATGCAAAACCGCCGGGTTCCTGATCCAGCGGCGAATCAGCATCACCACGGCAAACAGAATCGCTGCAAACAACACATTACTGAGCATTCCATTCAGCATCGGATTCATAACCATCTCCCTATGGTTTATTGTTCTGTTTTGCCAGATCGTCAATCAGATCCATCAGCACTTTCTGCTGTTTTCTGCTGAGATCGTGATGTTGTGCCAACTGCGTCAGCAAGGGGGTGAGTGAGCCTTCGCAGAGCGTTTCCGCGACCTCCTGCAGGCGTCGTCCGACCAGGTCGTCGCGGGCAATCGTGGCTTCATAAGTGAATGCGATCCCCGCGGGTTCCCGTTTGACAAAACCTTTTGCTTCCAGGCGTTCCAGCAGTTTTTTTACCGTCGAGTAATACGAGTCGACACGACTCGGTTCCAGGACTTCCGCGATCGAACGAATTGTCGAGGAACCCTGTTGCCAGAGGACCTGCAGGACGTTCAATTCTGCTTCTGTGATATCACGTGATTTGTTGACCATGATTACCTCTGATAGACCTGGGACATGATGTCGCAGGATAGGGTAGGACATGCTGTCCCAGGTGTCAAGGGGTGTCTGATAGGAATCAGGAAAGGCTGATACAGGTTTCTGTTGGGGACTGAATTGTCATGGCAATCTGGTTACTGGTGGTTTAGGATAGAATTCCCAATTTCCAGAAGCCTCACAATGACTGGAACGTATGATGAAAATCATTTTCTTGCTGTCGCAGGTTGTTTTCCTTTTTACCTCGCTGTCGGCCTTTGCCGATGATCCTGATGAGACAGACCGCTATCTGCAGATTGTAAAAAGTTACGCAGATGCGATGCTGGAGCATGGGACCGATACTTATGGTAAGGCAAAGTCTCCGCTGTTGTTGTCCCTGATGGAGCGGAAGAAGCTGGAGCCCTTTACTAAAATGCCGCCTGCGCCGAATGGCATCCGCCAGGGTGACCGGGTGACGACACACGGGTCGAATGTGAATCTGGATCAGAATCTGTATCGGGTCCTGTATGCCCTCTCTGAGATCACAGGTGATCCCCGATATCAGAAATCAGCTGACGCTGCGCTGAAAGCATTTCTGTATGTGACTCCGTCCCCTGAAACCAATTTGTTTGCCTGGGGCGAACACCTCTGCTGGGATCTGAAAACGGATCGCCCGGGAACCTGGGAGTCCAAAGCCATTCATGAACCGAAGCGGCCGACCGTTCTGTTCGAGAAGTTCTATGAATTGAATCCCGCAGCGACGATCAATTATTGCGATGGACTCTGGGAACATCAGCTCTTTACTGATAAGCAGGGGAAGAAGGACGGAAATTTCAGCCGCCATGCTGCCTATGATAAACATGATCCCCGTCAAAACTACGATTTTCCCAAAGAGGGAGGCTACTTCATTCATGACTGGGCTCGCGCGTATGCGAAAACTCAGGATCCCCGGTTTTTGAAATACATTGACGTACTGGCCAGCCGTTATCAGAAAAAACTGGATAAACATCAGAATAACCTGATTGAATTCGACTCAATACGCAACTATGCGGATACTTCTGCCAGCATTTCTCTGGCGATCGACTGTTTTCATGCTGCACAACTGCTGGAGCCGGGGGAACTGCAGGAGAATTTACTCAAACTTTCACAGTCTATTGACTTGGGTCTGCAGACACTCCCCCATCAGGTGGAGGGACCGGGGTTTGTTGAATATGTGACAGCCGAAAGTAAAATTAAGCTTTATGCACACAAGCAGAACGGCGGCTATTCGTTTCTGTGGAATATCAAATACGGACGTAAAACGACCGGAATGCTGGGGGTGTTGTTTTACAGTCGCTATTCTCAACTTCCGGAAGGAGCAGTAAAAGAACGCTACCGCGAGATGATTCTACAGGCCGCGGATCGATATCTCAGCAGTGATCCCGATATGGCGGAGCGTCCCTGGCCGGTCGAGATCGGGATTGCCGTTTATCTCCAGCTGGCGGCTTATGAAATGACAGGGAAGGAACAGTATCTGAATCGTGCCCGGCACTTTGCCCGGTTGGGAATCAAACATTACTGGTCCGATTCCAGTCCGCTTCCTAAAGCAGATCCGGGTTGCAATCACTACGAAAATGTAACCCGCGCGGATACGCTCGCACTGTCACTGCTGAAGCTGTATGTCACGGAAAAATCATTAAACGTTCCGCTGGGGATCAGTGATATCGACCGCTGAATCCCGACCAGCTTCTTCTTTTATCGATGATATTCCGAACCCATCGAAAGCGAGACAGGTTTGGTGCTGCGCACAAAAAGAATGGAAAAAATAAAATTTCAGTTGACTCTCATGCAAAATGTATTAGTATCTAATGCAGAATGAATGAGAGAAGGTTGGTTATCCCGTTGGAAGGCGAATGGAGCGAAACATGCCTGAAATCGATATTGATGTTACTGAGACAGAACTTTCCGTACTGGAAATTCTCTGGACGAATTCCGATGGTCTGCCTGTCCGGGAGATTGTATTAAAACTTTATGACCGCCATGAACATTCTCTGCATGCCGGGGTAAAGAGTTTTCTGGACCGACTGATGGAGAAAGGTCTGGTGACTGTTGATAAAAGTGGTTTTGCCCATCTTTTTTCAGCCAGGCTGAATCGGCAGGAGTTTGTAGGTCTGCAGTTAAAAAAAATGGCGGAAAATCATTATGGTGGCTCTTTTGCTCCCATGCTGCTTTCACTGGTAGATCAGGTCAAACTGAGTGAGAAACAGCGGGCATCCATTGAGAATATCATCAAAAACATCAAAGACTAAGGAGTTTTCTGATGGGGTATCTGATGTATTGTCTCCTCTGGAATCTGATGTTTGTGGCAGCAGCTTCTGTGATATTGTATCTACTTGGAGCAACCCGCTGTCTCAGTGAGCGCCCTGCATTACGTCATGCACTCTGGTTGCTTGTCTTGTTGAAGCTTGTAACGCCGCCTCTTTTTGCGGTTCCCCTGCTGCCTGCGGTTCAATTCGAACAGCTACCTGAAGAAGTATCAGAGAAACAGAATATAAACGATCACGGACAGAGCGTCAGTGTGATTCCTGCTTCTTCTCACACTGCAGACTTCTCGCTCCCACAAAGGGGAACCAGCAGTCACTCGAAAGGAACCGGGGCTCTGGTTTCAATTATATTACCGTGCATGAGTTTGAGCGTGTCTATGTTACTGGCGGGGCTGGTTGTTTTGCAGCGGTTTCGTTTGGTTAAACTGTCGACCAGTTTTATTACACCCGAAAAACAACTCACGGAAAGCTTGCATCAAGTATGTCATGCGTGCCAGCTTTCGAAGCCGCCAGAATTGGTTGTGGTCAATGCATTCTGCTCTCCGATGCTGTGGGTCGGGCTGCGTCGTACTACGATTATTCTACCACGTTCGTTTACTGAGACTCTGAATGACGAACAGCTGCAGCAGATTCTGGCGCATGAAGTCGCACATCTGGTTCGGAAAGACTATCTATCCAGTTTTCTGGCGTTTGCAGTCGTCTGCCTGTTCTGGTGGAATCCGATTGCCTGGATTGCACGACGGGAAATGTTTATTGCCGCGGAAACCTGCTGTGATGCATTTGCGATTGCGGTGACGTCCGGCTCTCGCCAGTCATATGCCAGAACCCTGTTGGCTGCAGTGGACTTTACGAATCGTGACCGATCTGTGTTACCAGCCTGGGGGACACAGTTTGTAGAATCCCCATCTTTAGAGAGGAGAATTAAAATGGTAGCCCGTTCCCAAATTAAAACTGCATTAACTCGCTCGCATCGCGGAGTCATCATCTGTCTGAGCCTGTTGGTTCTGATACTGGTTCCGGTGCGGTCAGAAGAAATTCAGATCGCTCAGAAACAAATAACAACAGAACTGAAACAGGATGAAAGTATTCAGGCCGACAGAAAACAAAAGGAAAAAGAGGTCGTTCCGCCTAATACCGGATCAGCAAATATGCCGACGATTCCGAATGTAAAACTGATTTCCTGGTCGGGTACAGAAACATCCAGTCGAGCTTATTTCTTTAAAACAGCTCAGGCTGCTGAATCATTCGCGAATCTGGTTCAGGCGTTTCAGATGGCAGACCAGTTTAAAATCGAAATCTCGGAAACAAAACCCATGCAGATCGATCAGGATAAACGGCTTTGTATTATGCCGGCGCGCTATGTAAGGCATCTGGGGCTGGAAGGAGATAAATATGTGTTGTTGCAAGGCACGCGCGCGACCCATACACACCTGGAAAAAGTCGTGAGTGCATTGAAATGATAATAAAAAAATCACTCTACCAGTATGTAGTGGTGAGAGTTTATCGTACCTGTTTTTAAGGAGGTGAGAGATGTTCGCTCAGAACAGAACAAGAGATGTCACGTTCCGTTTATTTAAGATGATTCCAGCAGTTTTTGGAATCATCTTTCAGACAGGGCTTCTGCAGGCACAAACAGACTCGGATTCCTCAGTGAAAGAGAAAGCAAAACCGGGGACGAGCGCTTATCATCAACCAGGTATTGCCGATGCAAGACTGGTTGTCTGGGGAGTCGAATCTTCAGTTAGAGCCTATTACTTCGATACCGGCCAGCAGGCAGAGTCATTCAGTCAAGCAATCAAAGAATTTCAGATTGCAACACCTTTTAAAATTGAGCTTACGAATGCCGAAGAAGCGGTGGTTGATTATGACAAACAGAGAGTGGTGTATCCACCGAATTATGCCGAACAGATAGAGCGTAAAAACCAGGTGTACGTGTTACTGGAAGGCACGCGCGAGCAACATGCTAAAATCGAATCGGTGATGCGAGCCGTCGGTCGTAACTGAGGAGCTCACTTCAAAAAGACGGTCGAGACGGGAAAGCCGGAGTAAAGTATCATGGCTTTCCTGAAAGATTGATCTACAAGAAACTCAAAACGCTTTTTAATGCAAGTCCTGAATCATGCTGTCCAGCTGTCTCACCGCATTCCAGTTTCTGGCGGTGACGGGAACGCCCAGACAGGCTTCCACTTTTGCTGCCAGTCTGAAACCCCCGATGCCGTCGGGGGCATACAGGTAGAAGACTTTCTCCTGCAGGTGAAACTGTTCTGGTTTCGCCTGCAGATTTTCCAGATCGGGTTTGCGGGGCCCGGAATTCAGAAAGAAATAATGTAACGCCTTGCCTTCCCTGACGGGGAAAGGGTTATTGACGATTGCAGACCGCGAAATAGAGCAATCAGCGTGTTCACGGGGGTTCCTCTCAATAATGGATTTCATGTTTCCGGTTTAAACTCTGTGACTGTCGCCGCTCCCTGTTCCACGGTTAACAACGCCGACTCAGGAACTTCTTCCCAGTGGCGGGATAAATCGTCCAGCGGTTCAGAGACGACAATTACCGCGTCTTCGGGTAAGACGGCATAGGTGCCGTCCAGATCATGCAATGCTCTCAGGTGGCTGCTGTGATACAGAGTACGCGACTGTCGATGACTCGAATAACGAACTGCCCAGATGCGTTCGCCGTCAGAGACACAGGCGCTGAAATAGATGGCTCCTGCAATACCCGCGGCCTGACGGGCCTGTTCGACATGTCCTATTGTTCGGGCGAGTGCTTTTGGCGCGTCTTCTTTTAATCCGAACGTCAGCGCCAGATAAAACAGGAGCTCTGAATCGGTAGAGCCTTCAATGGACAGGAACAAATCTGGATCCACATCGAACAGCAGCTGACGTTTGAGCGAATGAAATTCGGGGATCGAACCATTATGCTGAAACAGCCAGTTCTGGTAATTGAAGGGATGGCAGTTGGTGTTCTGGACGGCAGTACCTGTCGATGCCCTGACATGTGACAGAAACAGTTCGGAATGAATATGTTCCGCCAGATGCAGAAAGTTCGTGTCATTCCAGGCTGGATGTGTGTCGCGGTAGACGCCTGGAGTGGGATCATCTCCATACCAGCCGACGCCGAATCCATCGCCGTTCAGACTTTCCACATTCTGCGTGGCGTGGCGGCTCTGATCAATTAACGAATGGTTGGGGCGGGTCAGGACATCACTCAGTTTGAGTGAGGGACCGGTATAAGTGAGCCAGCGGCACATGCGGGAATCTTTTCTATAATTAGAATTCGCTGTAAAAAGTGGATTTAGTATTGAATTCCATGTATGGAATCTTGAACCCCGTCAGTCGAGATCCAGACATCTGATGTCGATTCTAATTGCCGTTTTACTAATGAGCAACAAAATACTCCAGGGAACGGTGCCATCATTAGACAGCAGTATCTGCAGACTGGTATATTAGGAGTCTTAAACCATTACCGGTTTTATTGCCCGTTCGGAGAATTCTGTTTTAGAAAGATCATCACACCATGAGTTCGCATCTTATCCGCTCACTGCGACTGGCTGTTGTTTTCTGCCTTGCTCTGTTTCTCAGTGCCGCCAGCTTACTGGCAGCTAACGTTCAGAACCAGCAGGTCAAGCCTCCGAATATCGTCGTGTTCCTGGTAGATGACATGGGAGTCATGGATACGTCAGTTCCCTTTCTGACCGATTCAGAGGGACAGCCGAAACGTTATCCGTTGAATGATTATTATATCACTCCCAGTATGGAACGACTGGCGAAGCAGGGGATTCGCTTCAATCATTTTTACGCCATGAGTGTCTGTTCGCCAACGCGCATCTCGATCGTATCAGGTCAGAATGCGGCCCGGCATCATGCGACGAACTGGATCAACCCGCAGAAAAATAACGCCGGGCCACAGGGCCCTCCTGACTGGAACTGGGAAGGACTGAAGAAAGACGATGTGACATTACCGCGTCTACTGGAAAAAGCAGGATACCGAACGATTCACGTGGGAAAAGGGCATTTTGGAGCTGATGGCTTTCCTGGCGCGGAACCACTCAATCTTGGCTTTGATGTTAACATCGCTGGCTCTTCCTTTGGTGCACCGGGCAGCTATTACGGCATGAAGAAATTTGGCCTGGGAACCAGGCGGGCTCATCACGCGGTGCCACATCTGGAAAAATATCACGACACCGACATCTTTCTGACCGAAGCGTTAACGATTGAAGCCAACGCCACCCTGGCGGAAACGGTTAAAACAGACCAGCCTTTCTTTCTGTATATGGCCCATTACGCGGTTCACGCTCCTTTTGAATCCGATCCGCGGTTTGCCGCCCACTATAAAGATTCCGGCAAGCCGGAGCCGGCTCAGGCGTTTGCCACGTTGATTGAAGGTATGGATAAGTCGCTGGGCGATATCATGAATCAGCTCGATCAACTGGGAGTAGCTGAAAACACCCTGATATTCTTCCTGGGTGATAATGGCTCGGATGCGCCGCTTGGTCATCAACATGCGGTAGCCTGTGCCGCTCCTCTGCGGGGTAAGAAAGGGGCTCACTATGAAGGGGGAATGCGTGTGCCCTTCATCGCAGCCTGGGCCAAGCCGGATGCTTCGAACCCGAATCAGAAAAAACTGCCGATCCCCCAAGATGCGCTGCAGACACAGATCGCCGCTGTGCATGATCTGTTTCCGACCATTCTGAAGGTCGCTGACGTCAAACCGCCAAAAGGTTACATCGTCGATGGACAGCCACTCAATCAACTGCTCACCGGGAAGTCAGACGAATCTCATCGCGATACATTTCTGATGCATTATCCCCACTCACCACATCGCAGTAACTACTTTACTGTCTATCGTGATGGCGACTGGAAAGTCATCTATCACTACGTTCCTTCGAAGGATTCCGAAGATTCGCATTATCAACTGTACAATCTCGCGAAAGATCCCTTTGAACAGCATAACCTGGCGGAATCAGAGCCGAAACAGCTCAAAAAGATGATGCAGGGGCTGATCGAAAGTATGGAACAGCATGCAGCACTCTACCCCGTCACGAAAGATGGCAAGAAACCATTGAAGCCCAAACTTCCCTGATCGTTGCTGGAATCTCTGGGAGTGCTCAGCAGTGAGAAAACGTTCTGCGGACACTCAGTCAATTAACTGGGAAAACAGGGATGGTTCGCCGGTTGCCTGAAACTGGAGTGGCGGTAAAGTGATTCGGGCAGGGATGCGTGGAAAGGCGTCTGTCGGATTTGCTTCGTTGAAAAAATCCGTCAGGTAATTCAGGAATCGGGGATCGACACTCGCAGCGTGCAGGTTGGCCGCATGGGTTCCTCCCTCGACCGTGATCAGATGGCCGTTGGGAAACCAAGTCAGGATTTCCTCCGCATTTTCAATCGGGGTCGCTAGATCCAGTGTGCCGTGAATGAAGAGCACGGGCGTATCAAACTTTTTAAACTGACGAAACTTATCGCTGACTGTCGGTGCAGGAGTGACGGCCTGCGTCGCTGTATAAAGCAGATTGATGTTTCCCAGCCAGCGGCGGGCTTCTTCATTCTCCAGCTTTTTCAGTCGCTTGTCGGTAATTCCCAGGCTGTTGTCAATCAGTGTCAGCAGCAGATTATAGTCTTCCAGTTCAGGGCGATCATCAATGATTTTCGCTGCCAGATACTGATGATCTTCCCGATAGAGTTCCAGCACCAGTTTAGGCCACAATTCAAGCATGCGTCGGGAGTGGACTCGAGAATTGAGGACTGGCTGTCGCAGATAATAGCGAACGTCATCGGCTCCAATGGCGATTTCCGTCGTCTTTCGACTTCGGGGATGCTGCCCGCGCACCCGGAGCGGCTGTTTCTCAAGGCGTGTGATCACGGCTTTCACCGCTCCCAGCAAACCTGCTTCAGGTAATTGAATGTTTCCCGATGCCCGGACTTGCGCTTCGACTCTCTGAAAGACATTCCAGATTCCGTCGGCACTGTCATAAGTATAATCAAGCGGTTCCACACCTGACAGCAGCAATCGCTCAACATGCTGCGGATACTGCTGCAAATAGGCCAGAGCCCATTGAGAGCCGAAGCTGCCCCCTCGAAATGCAATCTGTTCATAACCGTGAGTCTGGCGAATCGCTTCAAGATCGTCGACAAGATGCAGAATATCATAACCTCTCAGATCGAACTGCAGATTCTGGCAGATGCGAAGTGATTCTTGTATGCCTACCGACATTCGCTGTCCCCTCTGTTCGAACGACAGGGGCTCTAATCGTTTTCCTGGTTGAGCAAACCACAGCTTGGGCAGGTTTTGAATTCCCGGGACATGACTGTTGCCGCGCTGGTTCACAATGACGATATCACGATTTGCATTGAAGGCGCGCATCTCCGCATATTTGGTATAACGTTTCTGCTGTAGTCCTTCAGAGATCTGTGCCGCCGTGATCGCTTCACCCGGACCACCTGGCAGGAAAAATACAGGCGGTTTCCCGGAAGGTTTACGGGCAGGGAAACGAAAATAATGCACGGTGATATTGCGGCTGTCGGCAACGGTTCGATTTTCAGGAACCACAATCAACGCTTCTTCTCCCCGGAGTTGATCTCCAAACTGGCGCGGTTGAGTGAGCAGCGTTCCGACTGCAGGCGCAGTGTGCGCATGCATTGCAGCGTTATTGGTAAAGATCCAGGCAATCAGCAGTATGAAAGTGAACCGTGCGCTTTGTTCGAACATTGAGGCGATCCTGAAATGAAGATGGAATCCGTAGATTCATCCTAACTCAGATACAGCCCTGATTCCAGCGTTAACTTTTCTGGGGTGGGGGAGACGACCAGGTGGCGTAAAGACAGAGTACGACCAGCAGGATCGCAGTGAGCAGACTGCGTTCGTAGTACATCCATTCCAGCCATGTGGGTTGAGCGACTCCCGGCAGACTGTTCAATCGTCTCAATGTGACCGCCGCGGTCCACTTGTCTTCAGAAGGTCGGAAATATAAAGGACGCAGGAATGACCTGACCTCGTTCAGGTCAAGATTCTCGGGAACACCAAAAATCTGCATCAGTTCTACGGCGTGTGAAGTGGTTTCCAAAGAGGCAGAGCCGTCTAGATACTGTTCAAAGCCGCCGGCGATCTGATAGAAGTGCGTCTGATCGCTGTGAAACTGAAGGAGCCAGTCATGGACCTGTTGACGGTATTTGTCTCGATCAATGGGACGATCGATCACCTCCAGTAACTGTGTCACGCGAAGCGCCGTCTCCAGGACATTTGCATTCTCTCCGACACAGGAGTCCAGGGTTGCTAACAGCCGCTGTTCGAGGTAATCACGGTCATCAGGCGTCAGTTGACCCGTTTGATCGAGTGCATAGAAAACCCAGGCGTACTGGTTCAAACTGAAGATCCTACCCGGTGATTCAAGTCTGCGCAGGGGGAGCAGTGAAAGGCGTTTCCGTTCCAGATCGGGAAGCTGTTCTATTTCATGGGGGGGGACGACTCCTGTACGAAAGGCACTTCCCAGAATGAACGTTAACTGATCCTGGTTGGTGTCGATTTCTCTCTGGAGCACTTTCCGGGCACGGGAGAGATTCGGGTTCAGGCCTTCGTCGATGGTCCAGCTGGCGGGAATCTCCCAGTTCCGCCAGGAAATAGAGGGGAAGCGGCCAACTTTAAATGCTTCCACATGCTGCAGAATCCGTGCGGGTGTGGCGGGCCTCAGGATTGGATTGCTAAGCCACGAGAGCAGGGCGATGACCACACTGAAGTAGATTACTGCTCCGATCCATAGCTGCTTTGATGTATTGTGCTCTGTGGATTGAGAGGTCGCTCTTTGTTCTGATGTGTCAGAAGCCTCTAATTGATTCTTACAGTAGATCACAATTGGAAACAGAATCAGTGTGCCCACAAAGAAGACAACAGAAATCAATTTCTGGTCAACGAAGTGAATATCGCGTAGTCCGTTGAAGGGATTCATCATCGTCTGGCCGAGGAAGCCTAAACCCAGCAGACAGGATTGAGCGATCATCAGACGATTCCCTATGTCATAGTGAGTCACACTTGAGAGAAAACAGAGCAGCAGACCGAACGAAGCCAGCAGCAGCAGGAACAGCAGCCAGGTCGAACCGATCATGGGTAGAATAATCACGGCTGCGTAAACCGGAATTGCGGCCCATTTGTAGTTTGCCCACCATCGTTTCACCGCTGTCTGCATCTCGCTGGCATCACTGACTTCTGAAACGTTTTCTTTCTGTAGGTTGCGGATTTTGCGCGCACTGAAAAAAGCGGTTCCAATCAACACAAACAGACTGATGGCGGGCAACGCCACATAACCCAGGAACTTCTGTGGGATCGTCAAAGAGGAGAGCTTCATCCCGCCGCCCATCACATTGCTGCTGGAGAGGATCGGCCAGGGAATAAAGGCAGCAGCGACTTTGAGCAGGGGAGACGCGGTTTTCGCCTGTTCTTTCAACAGCCAGGCTTCACCTGCTTCGATGCGTGCCTGGACTCTGTTTGCGAATTCCTTCGTATCGACGCGATGAGGGCGGAGCGCTGCACGCAGGTCTGATTCCGGAACCAGTTCTACAGACATAACAACATCCTTCCAATTTGTGAAATGGAAACTTTTCCCTCGAGCAAGCGACGCAAAGTGCGGCGTGCCTGATAAAGTCGGCCTTCTACCGTCTTTTCAGTGAGTGATAAAAGAATGGCGACTTCTTTGACGCTGGTTTCTTCCAAGTAATGCATCAGCACGACCTGCCGTTGTTTGAGAGGGAGTTGCTCGATGGCACTGCGCAGTTTTTCCAGTTGAGGGTCAGGTTGGGGATCAGCGGGAGCGGCAACCGATTCCAGAGACGTGGACTCGACTGTGACAACATGATTTCGACGTCGCTTATGACTGCGAGCCCAGTTTCGATAGCGGTTGCGCGCAACACCACTTAGCCAGGGCCCAAATACCTCAGGCTCTGACCAGAGTCCGCGACAGGAGTCACGACTGAGGTAGGCTTCGGCGAAACTGTCCTGGGCAATCTCCGCGGCGTCGTGCCAGGGAACTCCCCAGGAAGCGATCAGGCCTGTCAGGGGGCCGCGATAAAGGTCAATTAGTTGTGTCAGGTCCATGCTGATCCTTTCTCTATCTCAGTAGTCTCCGGATCTGCTGACAATCACACAAAAAAATGCAGGAAATCATTATTTTCAAGCAGAAATTGTTCTGATGAAGTGTTTTTACCAATTTAATGAACTGATATTACGATTGGGGAGAGTCGCTCAAAACGGTTTCGGGATTTAGGTTTACGGTGTTTTATCTACCAGAGAGTTACCTGTTTCTAGTCGGAACGTCACCCGTGTCTGATGAACCCCGTCATTAGAAGAGGTAACCCAGCAAATCAACTGGTTCATCTGGCCAGATCTTTTTTCCCGTCTGTTTAATCATTAATTCATTTTCGATTCGTTCCATACCGACTCCATAATTTTTGTGCGCATCAATTCTGAGCCAGGTAAGGCTGGTCGAAACTGGTTGAAATCCATTTTTTTCATAGAGACGATAATCATCGGCAACGAGGAACAGAAAATCGATTCCTTTCTCTCGCGCCAATGCCGATAGTTGCTCCAGCAGCACAGTCGCAATCCCTCTGTTTCGGTAACTGCTCGAAACACACAAATCAATCACGCCAAAGATCGAGAACACGGATTCCCCGACAGAGATCACGCGATGGTCGATTCCCATTTGACCAACGAGTCTATTGTCTTCATACGCCAAAAATCTGAAATGAGGCAACTGCTTGAAATACGATCTGTTTGTTGAATGCTCAGGAAAGCAATCATTGCGAAGCCTGGTAATCTCTTCGTGAAGTTGAGGATTGATATCGTATTCTATCTTTTCTTCAATCTGCATTTTAGTCGTTTCCTGGGCCTCTTGTTACTCTACCGAAGGATCAAGGAGAAATCTCTCGCAGATGGGTACACTCAGGGGCGCCTGTGACCCGATCTGCGTGTAGGGCCACAAATTAGATTTCGCCAGCCTGATCAAATCGATTCGTTCCTGGATAAGACAGGGATGATGGTGGAACGGAGACTCGACTCTTTCAATAGAGAGGACTCTGATAACATTCCGTCAACGATTGATCTCAATAGGTCTCTTTTTCTGAGCAGCCCGCCAGTTGGCAAAGGAATCCAGGTAAGACCAGCGGAAATCGTTCTGCTTGCGGTATTTCATATCACGGTTCTCGTATTGTTCTTTGAAGAATGCTTCCAGATTGACCGGCTCAAGGAAAGGGTCGCGAGTCCGTACCTGCAGTTCCGTCAATGCTATGATCAGTCGCGCCTTCGTTGCAGCATAAGCAGGATCTTCTGCGAGGTTATTCCATTCGCAGGGATCTTCCTGCAAGTCATACAGTTCGTAGCGGGGCGGTTGTGACCAGCGTGTAAAGGCCTGTTTTGTTTGTGCTGAAATCGTTTTCTGGTCGGCAGAGGTGGCACCTGAGATCACAGAATGAGGGTGCGATTCATCCAGATAACTGCCTGCGATCGGGTTGTCAGTCCCCGGTCGTGGATTGGAAATCAGCTTAAAACGCGTATTACGGAGTGAATGCTGGATGTAACAGTTCCGCGGAAATGAGCCGGTTGTGAATCCAAAAATATATTCCCGCCAGTCTGTCACAGGCGCGTCGGTGAGCAGTGGCTTCAGATTGCGTCCCGGCAGTGCTTCCGGAATCTTCATGCCCGCAGCCACGAGAGCAGTAGGCAGCAGGTCCAGAGTGGAAGCCAGTTCCTTCCGTACCAGTCCTGGCTGAGTGACGCCAGGCCAGGAGACGATCAATGGCACACGGAGTCCTCCCTCGTAGACACTTCCTTTGCCGCGCGGAAACTGGGCGCCATGATCGCCGATATAGAATATGAGTGTATTTTGGGTTTCTCCTGCTTTGTCCAGCTCTTTCAGCAGTAAACCGATTCCCGTATCCAGCCGGGCCAGACAGTTGTAGTAGTTGGCCACCTGTTCCCGCAGACGTGGCGTGTCAACGCCTACCCAGGGCATCGGTTTGACATCATCGGCTGACAAAGGCGTTTCCGGCCGGCCATTGACTTGTTTGATAAAGGGCAGATGTGCATCGGGAAAGTTGACGGACAGGAACCAGGGTTGATCTTTTGCCTGTTGAAAGAATTTCGCTGCCTGACTGGCATAGGCGGTCACTGGTTCCCGCCGGTTGAAATTGGCAGAGCGGATGGCACGGAAGTCAAACGGAAAAGCGCCTTCGGGGTTTACGTGCAGTTTGCCAATCAGCCCCGTGTAATAATTCTGTTGTTTCAGCAGTGTGACAAAATTGGGAGTCTCTTTTTTGTACAATGCGAACTTATGTGTGGCCAGTCCGATTTGCCCATTCTGATGAGGATATTGACCCGTCAGAAAACAGGCACGCGAAGGGGAACAGACTGAGTAAGGTACATATGCATTTTCAAATCGTACTCCTGTTTCAGCAAGATGGTCCAGGTTTGGCGTCTGAGCGTAGGGATCGCCATAACAGCCCAGCTCAGGTCCATTGTCTTCAGAGACGATCAATAGAATATTGGGTGGCTTCGCAGCAAATACAGGTTCTGTGAACAGGAAGATCAGAATCATGAGGTTCCAGAAAAAGCATCTTGATTTGACTGTCTGCTGCATAACGTAGTTACCTGATGCATAGAGACTGAAGTATGAAGGAGAGCAAAATTCTGCTCCTTACTATTCTGGCAGAATCATTCTGTTCAATCCAGCTATTCGTTTTTAAATTTGTTGAAACGTGAATCACGATGGTCATGGTCCCGCTCAAGCATTGCAACGGGTATCGACTCTGGTAAAATCGAATGACTTTGGCGAACTCTATGATTGCGCTCGATGAGAGAAGATGATTGTATCTTTTCAAACCGCCAGCAGACAACGATCAACTCAACAGGAGTGACAACGATGCATCTGATGCGCACCATGTTTCCACGACCCGTTCTACAAAATCTATCGGCGCTGCTCGGCTGCTTGGTTTGCATTCTCAATACCACTTCTGTAACCGGACAGGATTATGAGGCACCTGCCACGATCTCACCGGAGGCACAGAAAGCAGTCGCCGGATTCAGTCGCGCCGCAGCGACTGCACCACTTCCCAGGCCTGATGATCGGGAAGGCTGGAAAGCAGTGCAGGCTAAGGTGGAGCAGAAACGAGCTGCTGCTAACGCGGAAGTGGTCAGAAAATATCAGCCGCAAATCACAGAACGGAAACTGGGGGGTGTTCCGGTACTCGATATCAAACCCAAAGGCTGGAAAGAGAGCGACCAGATTCTCGTTTATACCCATGGCGGCGCTTATACGTTATACAGCGCCAAGTCCCGTCTCATGAGTGCCGTACCGATGGCGAATGATACGGGGCTGCGCGTGATCTCAGTCGACTACACTCTGGCTCCCTGGGCGCAGTGGCAGGAAGTAACCGATCAGGTGGTCTCTGTCATCCAGGCTCTGATCAAAGAAGGACATACCTTGAAGGAAATCGCCGTCTATGGAGAGTCTGCGGGAGGTGGCATGGCTGCTGGCGTCGTGCTGAAGCTCCGTGACAAAGGTCTGGGCATGCCCGCTGCAGTTGTGCTCTGGTCCCCCTGGTCCGATATCACGGAAACCGGCGACACCTATGCAACACTGCAGGATGCCGATCCCCTGTTGTACTATCCCGGCAACCTGAAAAACTGCGCTGATGCTTATGCTGCTCCTGAGGATCAGAAGCACCCATACGTGTCGCCTGTGTACGGTGACTATTCGAAAGGTTTTCCCCCGACTTTAATTCAGGCGGGGACCAAAGAAATATTTATGAGCAATGTCATCCGGCAGTATCAGGCTCTGGATACAGCCGGTATCCCGGTCAAGCTTGACCTTTACGAAGGCATGTGGCACATCTTTCAGGTCTTCAATTACGATCTCCCGGAATCCAAACTGGCCCGCAAGAAAGTGAAAGTGTTTTTGAAACAGCATCTGGGGAAGCCGTGACCGAAAGAGACACTACCTTTAGAAAACGAAAGGACTATTTTAAAATAATGTTAGTCTAATTACCTTCTTTATGTTTTTGGTAATTCCATGGACTCCAGTCGATATCGAATTCGTCATCATCCTGATTCTTAACCGTATTGACTTTCATGATCAGTTTTCTGGCTTTTACAACTTCATGTAAAAAGAGTGTAACGACAAATTGCTCCTGCTCTTTTTGATGTTGGTCCAGCGAAAGTACTTTATGAAGAAATTCAAGGAACATGACCGTTGCTTCAGAGCCTCGATAGCGAAATACCGCGTCTGCGATCACTGTTGCAGATCTTCTGAGTGCTCTGACATCTTTATACAGTTCATCGGTTGGCTCGATACGGTTAATTCCTTCCAGTTCCATTTTTGACAGTTCTCTGATGGATTTGGAAATGGCGATACAGGCATTAATCAGTTCGAATCGTCCACCGGCCTGAAAGCGATCTTCTCCAACCAGAAGGTCACGGCCATCGCTGACACGCATCGCCTGGCTCTCAATGGAGATATAGCTGTTCGTCAAATCCTTCGAAGAACTTTGTATCAGATTAAAATCATGGCAGGCAATCACATAAGCAGATAATTGAGAGGCATCGGGTCCCTGAGAAAAACTCTTATAGTGGGCCAGGCTGTCCTGATAAAGATTCCAGTTTCCATGAACAACACCATTGACGAAACATTGGACACGAAATCTAAGGTTAGGGTCCGATTCATATAATCTGAGAAAACGTTCTTCATTGATATAATATGAGTTTGAGTCGAGTGGTTTGGCGTTGTCTGAAATCTCCTTTTTCAAGAATAAGCGACGGACTTCATGAGGGTACCAGTCTGGGAGATCAATCGAGGAATTATAGGCGTGAGATGAATTATTCATTGGCAAATGTCTCAGATCATCGCGGCGATCAACGCGTACTTCCCGGCAATCAATCCGGTAGCTTTCGATTAAAGACTCAGTGAGTTCTTCGGTATTGAGAAACTTGCGTGCTGTGTTATTTTTTGCTCTCTCGAGTAAAGAATGATTTGGTACTCCTGCACAGATAACATCACCGATATGTCTTCCCAGGTTGCGATACGCTTCCACCATGGCTTCATCAAAAAACTGATCAGAGGTGGGGTGATCGGGAAAGGATGGGACGGCATGGGCGAATTGTGTCACATCGACGTTTTCATCACCAGTACGTGTCATCTGGACATAGACCAGTAGTCCTTCTCGCACTTCGGTGTTCGATTCAGTTTTCTGTTGAGTTGTCTTTGTGGGGTAGAGGATTCGTCCCATGATAATATGCTGTGCTGTCAAACCATCTGAGCCTCTTTTCAGTCTTTTGATATCCAATGGTTTGTCATCGTCTATATCCAGAATCTCACAGCCATGATCCAGTCTGGCTTTCCGGACTGCTTCACCGAGGACGCTGAATTCCAGGTCCCCGGTATTAATTGAAGAGTCCACGACGATCACAATACGACAACGGCGTCGTAGAAGTTCATCAATCCCGAGAAAGTCGATAAAACCACCATCTGAGATCGAACCTGCTGTCCAGCGTTCCCACCACTCCGGTTCAGATAAATTCTCATCGGGCTTCGTGTCTTGTTTATTAATCGATGTACCATTTTTTTTGCGGGAACTGGATTTCTCCCAATTCGAGACATCTTCGTTCGTCCAGGGACGCGTCCATTCTGCAAGAATATGGTGGGGGGCAGGGCCGATGGTGTTGTTAATCTGATTGATGATACGCTGTCGAGTGCGACGAAATTTTTCTCTCCATTTCGCCGGCCAGGACAGGTTCTTGTGTTGCTTCATTCGGGATGGATTATTGGGATAATTGTTGAAAACCCATTCACCCAAGCGAAGGTTAAAGGCTGTCAGAATCCATCGTAATGCTCCCGTCGCGAGGGCCGTTGGATTCACTGCCGCTCCCGAGATGGTGACTGCATCGTCAACTCCTACATCCTTGAAATCTTCTGTTTTACTGTAACCGATTGCCGGAGAACCAATGTGAAATGGAGAGTAGATATAAGGGTGATGGAAACGCCTGTTTTTATCATAATAAGACTGATTTTCTGGGGAACCATCTATCGGAAGAGGCACACTGAGGCGAATGTCAGCGACGAACAGGTGAACCGCGCCACCAAATTTCACCCCATTGGCAAGTTCATCCATCTGGTATGCTTTTTGATCTGTTTGATTTGTATCAGGTTGCAGGAATTCATCGCGAATTTTACTTCGATAAAAACGATGCATCGGAGACAGTGGGTTCATGGGCAGCAACAGGAACAGGAGGCCGAATACGATCGAACTCACTATAAACAGGTAGCAGCGGTCGGTCTGATCTTGCATCACCACTACGGGAGTGCTGACTCGTCTTGAACGAAGAAAGATGTGTGGATAAAGTCGCTCGAGGAGCAGTCTGTTAAAGTGAACCAGACGCACCAGACCCTGTTGGTCAGGTGTGTTCTTTCTTGTTTTTTTAGAATCGTCTGGATCCCGGTGCCAGAAACTGTCTTTCACAAGTGAAGTGTCTTTGGAGTCCGGCGTGTCGACATAAAACAGTGTTATGCCCTTGGAATTCAGATCGTCTGAAAGTGGCAAGTGCTCGGTAGCAAGTAAAAAATATTGACGTAAAGCCGTTTGTTCTTTTTCGTTATGTAAGGATTTGATTTTTCCCATTTCATCCAGGGCCGTTTCGAAGAGGTACTTTCGTGCTTTCTCCAGGTCAATGGGTTTATCTTTTTCCCGGGCAGCGGAGCGAATCAGGATGACTTCTCCAAGCAATCTGGTCATCTCGACGCTATCCAGCCGCTTTGATAATTCTTTGGCTATTGCCTCCCGCTCTACGCGTAAATCCCGAATTCCGACTTTGAGTGTTGGCGATGCTGGGGTCGACTTTGTTTCATTCTGTTTTTGTGGATCAGCTGATTGGGTAGAAAGATACCCGGTTCTGATCTGACGATGCCGGGTAGAGAACCCCATCGCAATTGCCAGTCTCGCGAAGTTGCCGGTTTTGCCTGAAGTCCAGCCTCTTGAGTTTTCGGGCCAGCCTGCTGCGCCAAACATTTCCTGATTGATCAGCAGGTCCTTTTTAAGATACTCAGAAAGCTGCTTTTCGATACTCTCAGGTTTATTTTCACTGTCACTTACAAGATCTGCGCCTTCGTCTGTCGCAGGTTCGGCGATTGCTGGATCGACTGTATCAGAATCGACTGATTCAGATACGGCTGTTGCGGGAACAGCTTTTACAGGTTCGGGGAAAATTTCAGCTCCCGAATATCCCTCTGATTCACGTTCGTTCCACCATTCTGCGAGATTATTGAAGGCGATATCACTTTCATGAAAATGGGGGTCACGATAAGAAGCATATCCTGAGAAATTCTCCTGGGCAATCGCTCCAAACATGAGGAACGGAATACCTAAAATAACGCCTGTAATTACCAGACGCAGCAGGATTCGTTCTCCAAGTGATGCATCGGGACGCTGACTACGGAGCAGCCTTTTATATTGAGTCAGTGCCAGTGTCGCCAGGAAGACGAAGAGCATCAGCGGTTGTTGAAAGGATTCCTGAGCCATGACAGGCAGACCTGAAGTGTGCATCAAATCATCCAGGAATCCCAGGCTGAGAATTCCATTCGTAATACAAATCACTACACCGGCTGGAATGGTAATGATAGTCAGTCTAAACAGGAACTCGGCAAATTTGCGTATTCCCAGGTAATACCAGACGATCCCCAGGAAGAGTACGACTCCAATTGCACAGACTGTGATTAAATGGAGATCAATGACCTGCAGATCTTTGTAAGTATCATTCCTTTCAAACAGTACTGAATATTCTTGATGGCCGACAAATAAAACCAGATAACTGATCAGTAGGAACAGACCTGCGAAGAGTAGCATGAAAGCAAGCGATCCACCGTTCCAGCCCTGGAACATGCGAGCGCCTTGAAAATTGGGTTTCGTCCTTCTGATATACATTGTGACTAAGGCAATCGCCGAAATGGCACTTCCTATCGGCGCCAGCAGGGTGAGGACTGAAAGAGTACAGGTTTCAAGCCCTGAAACCTGCATCGCTGAGGGCACATACCACGACTTTATCTGGTTTGGAATCAGGAAATGAATTAACAGAGACAGAATCAGGCTGACTGCAGCTAAGGCCACGATTTTCTGATTTCTGGAGAGCCTGGAGTGTATTTGTGAAAAAAGCGGGAGCGCATATCGAAATGGAGGATATTGATTGATTCGACGAAGTATCGGATTATCAAAGAGAAAGTTGGTTCGATATTGTAAATAGATGAAAGTGAACATGCTGGAAAAGAGTAATAAATATTCCCAGTGTGAGGCATTCAGGTTAATCATGTATAACCAGAAAGTGCAGACTGTAAAAATACCAGCGAGGATATTGGTTCTCCTGGATGCGGTCGAACTACGAAGGTCTGCAGCCACTGAAGCGAGTTTGATAATCACCCAGAATATGGCCAGGAGGATGGTTGGTAGAAACGCTGTCTGGACATCCCCGCCCCGTCTCGTGCCGATGGTGAGATAATCCCTTGCAGCAGGGAAATCGAAACAGCGGTAGCAGATTGCAGCAAAGGATGCACAGGCAGCCAGACCGCAGGCAAACATCAGTAAAACTGGCAGGGTAGATAGAATATAACTGGCAGTAAATTCCCAGGGCCGGGCGAGGTATTTTCCACAATCACTGAAGATCAGAAAATCATTTTTATTCAACCAGCCTCGACGGTCAAAGCGTTCTTCTTCGATTAAGTCAGTCGGATTGGTTGATTGATCAGGAGTCGAGGGGGTGGTGAATGCATCCTCAGTCGAGGGGGTAGCGAATGCACCATTTTTATCCAGATCGTGGTAGCTGTCATCCAGTTTCCCGGCTGTTTGATCCTGTTTCGTTACTGATAATTTCTTATTCGCCTCATGTGTGACCTGGGTGGCCAGATAACCTGCTGCATAGCCTCCACCGGATACTGAAGTAATATAATCAAAGTATCTCAATAGACCTTGAGCACGGAGCGACTGTAAAATCCCGAGTGAAAAGGTCGCAGCACGCAGACCACCCCCGGATAATGCCAGCCCGACGAGCGATTTTCTGACTTCCTGTTTGCTCTCATCTTCCTTGGGGGGTGGGTTTGAAAGTGTTGGATCTGGCAGCAATCCTGCATTGATCCGGCGTTGAATGATATGATCCAGTTCTTTGTCAAAGATCTGATCAAACCAGAGAGGTTTATGGAATTGTTTTTGACCATCCGGGTCTGTAGTTCTTCCCTGCCCGACTTTCTCACCCATAGTTCGGCCCAACTGGATGGAGTAAAGAGATCATGAGCAACTGACTGATTTGCTGATTGTACAGGTGTGTCCATCAGTCAGGCAAGTGAAACTGTTAATAATATTACTAGTGTGCGTGATTTCCCTCAAATAAGAGAATATGATCAGTGGTGGAACTGATATCAATTCAGCCCTTCATTCTGAAATATGGCAGATATCAATTCAAAAAACATTGAAGTACGCCAGGCCGGCGATGATCAGGAAGATAATGCCGACGGCCCAGATTGGGGCAAACCAGATGTGTCCGCCTGCTTCAGGATTGATGCTGGGGTTCTCCACCTCATCATTGGTGAACCGCAAAAACAGATCGAACAGCATTGCAGACACAGTCGCAACAATGACCGCCAGTTCGCGGCTGTCACTGAATTTGAGTGAGATGAAAAAACCGGACAGTCCTGCGAAGCCACAAACCAGTGCTTTGAGGTTAAAGACCCACATGAATGATATGCATCCTCTATCTACTGATCAGAGAAGCGCTGGGAGAATTTTAACTGGTGAAATTACTGATTCTGTACTTGCTCCAGAATTGCTGAAAGCCGCTTTACGACCTCGGGATGTTCGTTCCAGACGTTCCTGGTTTCGGAAGGATCCTGTTTGAGGTTGTAGAGTTGCCCCGTCGGTTCTCCTGGTTGCGGTTCGACTTCGCGGGCACGGGTGAAGCCACCCGAACCCCGTTTGGGAACCATCTTCCATGGCCCCTGTCGTACGGAAAAATGTCCCCACAGCGAATGGTGGATCGCGTAATCGCGTAGAGGTTTATCGCTGGTTTTACCGAGCAGGGCGGGCAGAATATTGACACTGTCTTCGCCCGCGCCGGCGGGAAGCTTCTGATCGGTGATTGCGGCACAGGTTGCCAGCAAATCGGTGAGTTCGACGAGTTCATCACTGGTGGAATCAGCGGGAGTATGTCCAGGCCAGCGGACGATGAAGGGGACGCGATGTCCGCCTTCCCAGATGTCAGCTTTCGTGCCTCGCAGGTGCGCATTCCCCTGATGCCCACGGTCTTTGACGTACTGTCCCCGGTGATTGGGTTTGTAATATTTAAGATCATCGGTTTCCTGTGGGATCCACCAGTGATACAGACCGCCGTTATCCGAAGTAAACATGATTAGTGTATTATCGGCAACGCCGGAACGTTTCAGAGCGTCCATGATCGCTCCGACAGTCGCATCCACTTCGAGCACGAAATCTCCATATTCCCCCGCGGCACTTTTGCCTTTGAATTCATCATTGGGGACCAGTGGCAGATGCGGTGCGGTGAGAGGAAAGTACAGAAAGAAGGGATGCTCGGGAGCTTCTTTCCCATGCTGTTCGATGTATTTGACGGCTTCTCCCGTGAGTGTGGGCATCACACTGCGGATCGTAAAATCAGGGGAACGCATGCCCTGATCAACGGACAGAAATTCGGTCTGGATCCGCTCGCTGGGAATCGTGGGCAGGATCACAGGTCGATCGTTCTCGATAAAACAGAACGGAGACATATTCAGCGAAGCTGAGATGCCGAAATACCAGTCGAAGCCATTCGCCAGGGGACCGCCTGTCACGGGTTTTGTGAAATCCACGTCATCGCCGACCCGCGGACGCTGTTTCCGATCCAGGGGGACTGCAGGGACCGGCTGACCGTTTTTGTCTGTCCACTGCATGCCCAGATGCCATTTGCCGACACAGGCAGTGTCGTACCCTGCCTTTTTGAGCAGCGAAGGGACGGTGACCTGGTCCTGTTCGATCAACGGCGGATCAAAGCCGTCGAGTACGCGATATTTCAACCGCGTCCGCCAGCAGTAACGACCGGTCAGAATCCCATAACGCGTCGGCGTGCAGACAGCTGACGGCGTATGCGCGTCAGTGAATTTCATCCCTTCAGCCGCCAGACGATCAATGTGCGGCGTTTTGATTTTTGATTCCGGGTTGTAACAGCTCACATCACCGTAGCCGAGATCATCGGCGAGGATGTAGATGATGTTGGGTTTATTTATTTTTTCAGTTGCAGATGCCTGGGTAGTGAGGCACAGAGTGGTAACCCAGAAAAAGAGCATGAACAGAGTTGAGCGAAGCAGGAAATCCGATATACGGGATCTGGTTTGTAAAGCGAGCGAGTTGTTGGCAGACGGCATGATGTATCCTCGGAGAATCTGTGGTGTAGTGCGTTTATCTCAGTATCAACCAACGGGAGCGCAGGGTCAAGGAAATCGGGCTGTGAATCAGCAGTGACAGTGGATGATGAAATGATACCGGCACTGGGACGTTCTTACTTTAACGGTTTGATAAACAGATTGCGGAACTCGACGGGGTCGTTGTGGTGCTGCAGGGCGATGGGGCCTTGCGCAGGAATTCCCGGGAGCTGTGCGCCTTCGATGACGGTGGTGCCGTTGAGGACCACTGATACGCGATCGCCGCGCATGGTGATCTCGAAGCGGTTCCACTGGCCGAGTGGACGGTCCGCATTCTTGATCGGAATGCACGCGCGGCGGACTTCGGGCGGCATTGTCTTGTCGGTGCGGTAGCCGTTGATTTCGCCGGAGCCGAGGACCTGGCTCCAGATGTTGAGCTGGGCTCGCGTACTGCCACGCAGATAAATGCCACTGTCGCCGGCATCGAGGTGCGGGCGGGTGACGCGTTTGCGGGGATTGTCTGCCTCCATCAGGAAATCGCCGTTAAACAGGACGATGGGGTGTGGCTTCATTTCCGGTTTGGCTGACAGTCGCCAGTCGGCGATCAGGACAAAGTCTTTGAATTCGTCCTTCGTCCAGAGGTCGCGGTCTGCCCGTTTTTTGGACTCGGCCTTGCCGTCGTAGTGGATCTCGCCGTCTTGGGCGACCCAGTGCCCCTTGTGCCCGGGCCGATGGTTCCAGCCGGCAAACGTGAGTCCGTCGAACAGCGACTTAAAGCCTGCGTCAGCCTGAGCGACTTTTTCCGGCAGCGGGTTGCTCGAGGGCTGTTCGCGAATGCGGATGTTGCGGAAATGCACTTCGCTATGTTCTGCCTGCAGGCCGATAAAGCCTTTGACGAGGCTCGTCTGTTTCGCTCGCGTGACCACCTTCCCGTTGACGGACAGTTCCACGGTACCGTCCTTTGATGTGAGCACATACTTGTTCCAGTTCCCCGCTGGTTGGCAGCGTTTTTCGAGGGGACGGGCCCGTGCGGCGGTCCCTTTCTTATCGGGATCGGTCAGCGGCACAAGTGAGGCACTGCGGATTCCAAACAGACTGCCATGATCGTCGTCGAGCAGCTGGGCTTCGATTGCACGGGGATAGGGGGCCCCGATCTGCGGCAGGGCATCGGCGTGGAAGAACAGACCGGAATTGCCGCCCGGTTTCACGTGCAGGCACTCCATTTCCAGCACATAGTTCTCATACATCCGATCGGTGCGCAGAAAACAGCGGGGTTCTCCCGTGCAGACAATCGCGGCGTCCCGCACCTGCCAGGTGTCTGGTGCCCCGTTGACGTTGACCCAGCCGGTGAGATCCCGACCGTTGAACAGCTCCGTTTCAGCAGCCGGTAACGGGGCGTGGCTCAGGCAGAGTGAGACGAAGCACAGGGCCAGCAGTTTCACTCCGGCGTTGATACGTACGTTGCACTTCATGCGTTCCTCGTCCTTTGTTCTTTCTCAAGCCTGGTGGGTGTCAGCAACGGTGAGCGATTGTCTTGATGGCGATCGTCTTTATGTTTGCGGCGGCTTGCCATCGATCCAGGGGCCGGCGAGCTTCTGATATTCGGGTGGGTACATGACGCTGCCCGTGTCGCCCGCGTGCCAGCCCGGCACATGCCGTGGTTTGGCTTCTGCCTTGGACAGTTTCTCCCAGCCGTCCGCCCAGCTGCTGTTACCGTCGCTGACCTGACCGTCGCGATCGACATGGAACACCTTGCCTTCGCGGTAGCTGCGTACGGCCAGGTTGACGAGCATGACGGCGGCGGCGCCCAGTTCCGGATCGTTGTTGACGGACGTGGGTTTACCCGAGCGGATGGCGTCGAGCCAGTTCGCGCAGTGCGTCGATACGATGTCGAGCTCGGTTTGCACTTCAAAGGTCTCGGGTTTGAGACTGCTATTGAGCGTGACCTGTGGTCGTTCGGGAATAAATTCGAACGAACACTTGCCGCTGTTGCCCGAACAGCTCTTGTCGAACAGCAGCAGTCCGTTGTGGCCGCGAATGATGTGATCCAGCTTGCGTTCTTCGCTGACCATGGTACTGCTGACCAGCCCCTGCACCCCTTCGTGGAAGTCGGCGATGATCGAGGCCACGTCGGTGACTTCACGATCATCGTATTCAAAGAAGATCCCGCCGCCACCGACCACGCGGCCGGGCTTGCGGAGTCCGGTGGCTTTCAGCATGCCAGTTACGCGATGCACGAACAGGTCGGAAAACATGCCATAGCCGAAGGCCCAGTAGCAGCGCCATTGTCCGAAGATCTCACGGTCGAAAGGCACGTCGGGATGAAAGCCTTCGTCCACGCCGAGGAAGCGACGGAAATCGACTGTCTGCGGCGTCATTTCTTTGGTGATCAGGTTGTGCCGCGACATGCCGAACTTCCCATTGCGGGCACATTCGGTCTGGAACTGGACGACTTTGCCCAGCAGGCCAGCGTCGATTTTTTCGCGGGCCATGTCCCACACCGGTGCACTGGTCGATTGCACGCCGACCTGCATCACGCGGTCACTGGCTTTCCAGGCAGCGACGACTTCGGCGGCTTCTTCGACAGTGTGCGTCATCGGCTTTTCGCAATAAACGTGCTTACCAGCGGCCAGAGCATCCAGCGTGATTCTGGCGTGCCAGTGATCGGGGGTGCCAATCACGACGGCGTCGATGTCTTTGTCGGCCAGCAGCTCGCGATGATCAACGTGCGTGGTTGGTGTGACGCCGGTCTGTTCCTTGATGTAGTCGACAAAGCGCTGGCGGTGCACCGAGTAGACATCGGCGACGGAAACGAGGTCGATGTTGCGACCCAGTTCACGGAGTTTGACGAGTTTCTTCGTGATGGTATTGAAGCCACGATTCCCGGCACCGATCACGCCGATCCGTAACCGACTGTTCGCGTCGGCTGCGCGTGTCTTTGTGGCTGCGGCCAGCAGACTTGCTGCGGCACCGGTTGTCGCGCTGGTCTTAATGAACTCGCGTCGTGATACGTTCGATTCAGTTGGTTCAGACATGACTCGATTCTCCAAACTACGGGTGAACTGGTTCGTTCTTCATTGAGGAGGATAGATCAATAGAAGCAGGATGTTGATCAGGAATGATATTCATACGTATCAGCAATCGCTGATCTATCTCTTTACTATACGGGGCACGCAAGCGAGAAAGCAACTGAGATTAAATTGGGATGCTGCTTTGGTTTTAAAAAATGCTCGGTTTAAGTGAATGCTGAGAAAATTCTGTTGTCTCAAAGCCGTTTACTCCGAAGGAACGATTTTCTCAGTGAATTTACCTGCCTGGTCGGAGTCGGGTTTTGCCGGTTCTTTGATATTGATTTTAAGAACATTACTCGTGACGATTCCATTTCCCAAATTTCGTTTCAGAGAGATATGATATTCTCCTGGAAGTGACATATCATAGAGTCTGTTGATGGGGATCTTATTAAAGCACCAGGTGAGCATATGATTGGGATGAATCTCAGTTGCACTGAAACTGCCGATATAATTCCCAAATTTCGCCTGTCCATACTTGGTCAAGGGAATCATTGTATTCCAGTTTGGAGTGTTTTTATCGCGAAAATGAACGATGTCCATCTTCAAACAATAGGACTGGTAGCGGTCATAAGTAATGTCAACAGGAATCTGAGATTGGTTTTTCACTCGATATGTCAGCAGGATTGGCTCCCCGATGAGAAAACAGTCTTTTTCGGCTGACAGAGAAGCCTGTACTCCTTTTACATCTGGCCCCCATTCAATCTTGGTTTCAGATTGAACGGGATCAGCTGCTGGCAGTGATGAACTGAAGAGGCAGCTTAGAATCAAAAACGACAGGCTCTGTAAGACAACTAAAGCAGCATCCCTGGCTTGCATTGCAGGCTCCTTAACTGTGAGTAAGATGAGAACAATCTCTAATTACCGGGTATCTTCAACTCAACAGGAATCAACACTTCTTCCTCATCATACATAAACATCACACCACCGGTGGCGAAGTTGGGCACATCGGCGATGGTGGCCTGACCTTCGGGGCTTTCCAGAATCGTCTGCATCGCAGCTGCGGATTCTGCATACAGGCTGACGATCAGGTAATAAGGGGGAGGGCTGCCCGCTTCCGCAGAGAAGCATTTGCCGATGGTCCAGCCGGTGAGACCTTTCATCTGCTTTGCGAGGGGGATGTGTACCTCGTGATAATAGCGATCAAATTCGGCGGGGTCCTGCGGATGTCCGTACATGACGGTTAAGCGATACATGTTGATTTCCTGTTGTCAGGTAGTGAATAAATAAAACGCACCTGGTTATGTTTTTGTGAGAGAAAGTTCACCGAACTGCCGAACCTGTGCGGTCAATGCGATTTCGGTGGGGAGACGCTCCATCGAACTGGCGCCGTAAAAACCATCGATTCCAGGAACGCGGTCAAAGATATACTGGGCATCCTCGGGCATCGCAATCGGACCGCCATGACAGAGCAGCAGCACGTCGTCTCGATCACTTTTAGCGGCATCAACCATCGTACGGATCGACTCGACCGAATCATCAAGCGTCTTGCCTGTTTCCGCACCGATCGATCCGCCTGTCGTCAGTCCCATGTGGGCGACAATGATATCTGCTCCGGCGGCGGTCAGCTGGCGTGCCTGTTCGACGTCGAACGCATAAGGTGTGGTGAGCAGGTCGAGATCGTGGGCGGCGCGAATGCAGTCGATTTCGAGATCGAAGCCCATGCCGGTCTCTTCGAGATTGGCCCGGAACTGTCCGTCGATCAGACCGACGGTGGGGAAATTCTGAATGCCGGCAAAGCCCATCGCGCGCAGTTCCTGCAGGAACAGATCACGCAGCATGAAGGGGTCGGTGCCACAGACTCCTGCGAGGACGGGCGTCTGTTTGACCACGGGCAAGACTTCGCGTCCCAGATCTTTGACAATTTCATTTGCGTTCCCGTAGGGCATTAGTCCCGAAAGTGATCCGCGGCCGGCCATCCGGTAGCGGCCCGAATTGTAGATTACAATCAGATCGATGCCGCCGGCTTCTTCGCATTTCGCGCTTAAGCCCGTCCCCGCGCCGCCACCGATGATCGGTTTGCCTGCTGTGACTTTGGTATGCAACCGCTTCAGAATGTTTTGTCTGGATTCTGGCATAGTGCCTCTCTCTGGCTTTATTGAAAACGCGTTCCACTTACTCGCGCGAATGCCTCTACCAGAGCTGTTGTAAATTCAGCGTCGTTGATATGGCAGTCATGTCGCGTCACACGTCGAGTCTCTGTCTGAATCACTTCCTGTTCCAGCGTTTCGAACAGGCACTGATCTGCAGTGGGATCATAAAAGGGTTCTCCCTGTTTATCCAGCATGGAAATTCCCTGTTCGGGAATCAGGATTTCAACCGGAGCAGTCGACCGATTGACTTTGCCGGCGATCCACCTGGCAAACTGCCGATTCTCTTCAGCCGTTGTTCGCATCAGTGTGACCTGGGGATTATGTACGAGAAACTGACGGTCGGCAAACTGTGCGGGAACCGTTTCACGGGCACCGAAGTTAACCATGTCGAGGGCACCCAGGCTCATTACATACGGGATACCTCGTTCGAGAATCACATCGAATCGCTGGGGGCCAGCGGGCATGATGCCTCCCACAACTTCGTCGGCGACTTCCGTGGTTGTGATATCAAGCACGCCACGAATCAAGTCGTCGGCGACCAGCTTTTCCATCGCCTGACCACCGGTGCCCGTCGCGTGAAAAACCAGTGGATCAAAACCTTGTGATTCCAGTGATCCGCGCACCATGTCGACGCAGGGGGTTGTCACGCCGAACATGGTCATACCCAGAGCAGGGCGGGCTTCCGTGATGTCCTGCATGCGTGACGCCATACCAACGATGGCGTGTGCGGCGTTGCTTAATATTCGCCGTGATACCGAGTTGAGTCCCGCGACGTCGACGACAGAATACATCATCGTGATGTCGCTGTGTCCCACATAGGGTTGTGTGTTGCCGCTGGCGACGGTTGAGACGATCAGTTTGGGCAGACCGACGGGTAATGCCTGCATTGCGGGGGCGACAATCGCAGTTCCCCCACTCCCGCCGATGGCGATCACACCGGCGATTTCTTTTGTATTGACCTGATCGGGTAACCAGAGACGCAGTGCGGCTGCCATCGCGGTTACCGCCTGTCCCCGGTCAGTTTGTTTCAGAACCTGAGCGGGGCCAGCGGGATGTGCAGCAGCCACGGTCTCTGCTGAGATATCGGCCCGGTCCGAATGACCGCGGGTACTTAAATCGACCAGAACAACATCAAGGCCGGCATTGCGAATCGCATCAGCCACGAAGCAGATTTCGTCTGCTTTGGTATCCATCGTGGCGAGTGCATAGATGGTTTTCGACATGCGGGGGCTTTCTATGTTTTTGTTCTCTCGATCGGGTTCTGCTCAATCATTCATATTGGGAAGTCACGTCGGAATTTGTCAAGCCAGGGGAAACACTGCAGGCGCAGTGAAAGCAGGTCCGGCTGTAGTGCCTGTGATCTTCATTCTGATTAAGGTGAAGAGTATTTGCTGATATTCCGCGTCAGTTTACCACGTGGCTCACTGTTGTGAGCTAGGGTTCCCAATAGACAGGCAGTCTGAACGCCACGGTTAATACGAATACAAAAGGAACTACGAAGATGATCAAACTGAATTCGAATCCATTTCTGATCTGTTGTCTGTTTGTCATGATTCTGTCGGGTTGTACACAGAATCAACCGGCGGCCTCTGATGCTGCTGACGGGAAAGCGGAGACGGAAGGTACCGAAGTGGAACTCGATGTCAAACCGCTGGTGAATCGTGTGCTGACTCAGGAAGAGCAGGCAAAACTGACCCCCGACGAAGTTCTGACGATGCTGAAAGAAGGGAACCAGCGTTTTGTAGCAGGGACTCTGACCGCCCGTGATCATTCCAAACTGGTCCGCGAAGCGGCGCTGGGGCAATATCCTAAAGCGGTCATTCTTTCGTGCCTGGATTCACGCGTTCCCGTAGAAGATGTGTTTGACCGTGGGATCGGCGATATTTTCGTAGCCCGTGTTGCTGGTAACTTTGAAAACACCGATATTCTGGGAAGCATGGAATTTGCCTGCAAGGTCGCCGGTTCCAAGCTGGTCTTCGTACTGGGGCACGAAAGTTGTGGCGCCGTGAATGGTGCCATTGACGGCGTCGAACTGGGCAACATCACTGCCATGCTGGCAAATATCAAACCGGCCGTCGATCACTTCAAAGATTACAAAGGGGAAAAGACGAGTCAGAATCCCGAGTTCGTGAAAATGGTGATCGCACAGAACGTCCTGGGGACCATCGACCGGATCAGAATCAACAGTCCGATCCTCAAAGAGATGGAAAAGCAGGGCGAGATCAAAATCGTGGGCGGCATCTACAACATGCAGACCGGCGAGGTTGATTTGCTGGAACAGTGAGAGGTATGTATTGTGAGTCTGAATATTCAGAGCCGGATAATGATCAAATTCTCTCAGAGACTGTTAACGTCTTTGTAGTACTTAGCGACAGGTAAGAATCCTGGAGCCGCGGAAAAGCATGTCCGGATAATACAAGTTCTGCGGATGAAGTTAAACGCCAGCTGCCGCGTTTGGCATTGCATAATAGAACACGGTCCTGATGATCAAAGTCGATTAACAAACTCCCTGAAGATCTCATTTGAACTAGATTTCGCTCAGGCAGTACTTTGCCCACTCTCGCAAGTCGGGGTCGCGGCAGAGTTTTTTCAATTGCGGTATATATGGCGTCGCGGCTTTCTTCCAGTAGCTGAGGCTGAGTATGGCAAGCCGACGAACATTAAAACAACGGTCGTTGAAAAGCGATACAATCGCTGGCATTGCCAGTTTGCCTGCGGCCTTACCAAGACTCCGGTTTCCCAGACAGCCAACCGCGTGTTCACGGATAATTCGGTGTTTTGATTTAGTGCCATTGATCGCTGCGTCAAGACTCTCGACTCCAATCTCGCGAGAGGGCAAGGCAATTACACAGTTACCACCTGACGAATAACTTTGCCTTACGAGTCGCTGGCAGGATTTTATCTTCAACAAGCGTTCAATCGGCTCATAGTCAAGTGGGAGTGGGACACAGCAGTTATCAGCCGCGCAGGAGTAACTGTTTTTTATGCCTTCGACCGCCACATCTCGGTAATCTGATTTCTCTGCTAGTTTGATTACAAAGTCTACATCCCCCAGCAGCATAAGTGCTGTTGTCTCGTGAAATCGTACATGACCAGGTTTGATTGCCTGTTTACGTAATGCCTTGATAATTCGATCCTGGCGAAGGCTCAGTTCCCCGAGCAGATCAGCGGCAACACACCCCTGCTCAGGATCGCTTAAACAATCGAGCAGCAGAGGAACTGCGGCCTCACCCATCGATCTCAGTTTGTCCTGGTGTCTATATAGGTTCTCTCGATAACTTTTGTATTTCTGCTCAACTGAACCGGATGCGATGGCAGTCTCTTCTTCAAGTTGCATGTGCAGGTCGGGAAATCTTCTTTTAAACTGAGCTTTTGTCATGCATTGCTGCAATATCTTTATTTCATCGGGATGTTCGTCAGCAAATACAAAAACACCAAAGTCTCCTGTTGTGCTCTTTCGTTGCTTTAAGTCAGAAGTCAGTTTCTTTGCAATCTGTACCATCGACCGCATCATGGAATCGTAGACGCTCTGCCAATGGTCAGAGTCCAGGCGGTTGGCTTCCGTATTCAGCGCTGTAAAAAGTTGCTGCACCTCGCTATTTTGCCAGGGTAAATCAGTCCAGTACCAGTCCGCTGAACTCCACCTGAAATCTTCGTCTCGGTCGAGCTCTTCTTCAGTATTCAGAGCCAGGCACGGCAAGGTAATAAGCTGGCATTCCTCGGCATAAAACTCGTGAAATGCAGCGGCGTAAAACAGCTCGTCGGAGTACTGGTTCATGGCTGCCTGGATCACTTTCGAGCAGTGTGAAGCAACTGTCTCTTCAAACCGTAGCCAATTGAAGTCACGTTTTGCCGAAGTCTTGGTTTTTGCCATGATGTATTTATTGCTCTGCTGACCGAGGGACAATTGAGAGACAGAATTTGCACAATCAAGCTCTATCAGAATTTCAGGCTATGTTCAATTGATAATATGTTATTTGGTGCTTTCTAGCGGAGTCGATGTGCAGCATGTCCGAGATTTCCGAGGCTCATTGAGAAATCTGCTATTTGAGTTCCTCAGCCAGACCGATGAGAATTCCTTCGGGGCCCCGGATGTAGCAGAGCCGGTACAGGTCCTGATACTGGACTACTTTGTCGACAAGCTCCGCGCCCCGTTTCACGAGCCGGGCGACTGTATTGTCGATGTCTTCCACGGTGAACATGACCCGCAGATACCCGAGTGAGTTTACCGGTGCATTGCGGTGATCGGCGACGACAGGCGGTGAGAGGAAACGTGAGAGCTCAAGACGGCTGTGACCATCCGGTGTGCGCAGCATGGCGATTTCGACGCGCATCTTACTTAATCCTGTGACGCCATCTGCCCAGTCTCCTTCGACGGGGGCGCGTCCTTCGAGTTCGAGACCCAGTTCGGTGAAAAACTCAATCGCGGCGTCAAGGTCTTCTACCACGATGCCGACGTTGTCCATCCGCTTGACCGTCATACTCTCTCCTGACTAATCGGTGATCCCGTTGATCGTTACTCTGTTCGCAGTATTTTTTCCATCTTCCGCCCTTTTGCCAGTTCGTCAACCAGCTTGTCGAGGTACCTGACCTGTTGCGTTAATGGATTTTCAATCTCTTCGATCCGATAGCCGCAAATCATTCCTGTAATCAGGTGAGCGTTGGGATTTAACTTTGCTTTCTGAAAGAATTGTTGAAACGTGATCTTGTCTTTGATGTGCTTCTGTATTGCTTTATCACTGAAACCGGTCAGCCAGCGGATGACCTGATGCAATTCCTCTTTAGTCCGGTCTTTCTTTTCGACTTTGGTCACATAGTGTGGATACACGGAAGCAAACGTCATATTCGCCATACGTTCGTCGTGGTCGGATTTGCTGGTCATCTTTTAATTTTCCTGTGGCTTGTTGTGTTACCGTTTAGAATCCGTTTCTCAAATCATTTCCCAGTGAGCAGGACCCGAACGTATTCCAGCTACCTGATGAAAAGCGGACTTTGTTCCCGTATGCGGCGAATTATGATGCGTCTTTTGCGTTATTGATGTCACAAAGTGCGAAAAAGTGAACACTGTTTTCTGCGCCATCATCTATATAGCGTGCGATCTTGTTGAGTGGCATGGACATGTTATCGTTGTTATCGACGAGGAAAGCACAGGTTGGGGTCGTTCTCTCAGGAAGTATTGCCTGAAGTTCAGGATGTCGCGGCATATAGTCAACGTAGTCGATCCAGTGGTAATGGTTGTCTGTTTCATTTCGAATGACTTCGCCAACATATGCGCCACCATAGAGGATCGTGCTGTTCCATTCCTCGAAGTCCAGTTTATTTTTGTGCTGATGAAGATATTCCAGATATTCGTCGACATATTTTAAACTGTCATGCGACAGATCCAAGGCGTCGTGATTTAGCTGATCAGGGAAGCAGATTGGATTTGCATTGTTGAACGCACCAGCAAAGGCTGCAGCAAATTCGTGGAAGATATTGTCGATTTCACTCATATTATTTTTGTCTCATTGAGTTGAACGTACCCCTGGCAGTGACACACTGAATTCACTCATACTGGTAAATGTTCCGGTTTACCGAATTCCGGTGAAGTCAGTAAAGCTGTGTTATGGATTTTGATTCGATTGTATGGATGCCTTTACGGTGGCAAGCAGTTTATCGAGTTCAGGATTCAGATTCTGCATTTGGGGATCAGCTGAAAATGACTGTAAACGGGTAATAAATTCGTCCCGGCTGCTTTCGGGCACTTCAGGGAGTAATGTGGGAAAAGTGAGCTGCATGTATCCAATCAAACGTTTGAGTTCCGACGGTCGGTACGTTTGTGATTCTGTCAGAGTTTGCAAGCTGCCAGCGACAATCGTAGCCAGACCATTCTTCATTCGCTTCAGGCCTTCCATGCGGGCAGGATAATCAGGATTGTCTTTGTTAAGGGATGGCAGGAACTCGTTGACCAATGTCATCATCACAGCCGAAACTCGAAGCTGGGCGCCTATCAGCTCGACAAGTTCGCTGTCACCGACCTCTTGCTGTTTAAACGCTGTGAGATAAAGTTTGAGAATCTGATTACTGGACTGCATGTAGTTGATGCCGTCCGGAAGACGCTGCTGAAGTGGCAGTGTCTGGTTTCGGTAACTGTCCAGGTTATCATCGGCTGTCAGTCGCTTAAACATTTCTCCCGAGTTTTGACTCTGGTATCGGGGTAGTTTGCTTCTGTCCTGCTGCGCGATCCCCGCGAGAATCTCAGCCGCTTTTGCCATGTCGTTACCGGTCCAGCTACGGTCGCCGGCAGGAACACCAGCCTCGATGTATTCTTTGAGCATCAGAGAGTTGTCAACTGGTGGCTGAAGTTCTGGTTGCTGTGAATCTTCAGTGATCGATTTTGTCGTGTCAGAAACTTTAATGTCACTTGTTTTTTTAGTGGCATTTTCGTTTGTGCAACCAGCGACGAGCACAACGGCCAGCAGACTGTAGAGATGGATTCGCATGTAGAGTGACCTTGCCTCTGTAACGATTGAAATACGGAATAAGTTTTCGTGTTAATCTACCCGCGTACAGGTAACAAATCAATTGGCTTTCCCTGCAAGTCACCGCGAGTTCCGATTTTTCACATTCATTCGCTCAGCGATTTCATAGAGTGTTTTATCACTACGGAATTTTGTGTTTCGCCTTGAAAAGTGGCAGCTTTCTTGGTGCCATGTTTTAGTAAACAATGTTACAATATCGGGATGACAGGTACCTGTGACCTGATAGAACTGAAGTAATCAGACCGAAACGGACCGCCACACGACCAGACATCAAGGAGTTGACATGCTCACATCGGATTCACTTTCTCGTCGCCACTTTATGCTGTTAGCGGCCGCCGCTGCTGCTTCTTCTCCGTTTGTTGCTCAGGGAGCTGCAAGTCAGGAAGGCTATCTGAAAGGCCGCCTGTATAAGACGTTGAAGATTGGGATGGTCAAAGCGGGCAAGTCGCTGGAAGAAAAGTTCGCGCTCGCGAAGGAAGCCGGGTTCCAGGGAATCGAATTGAATACTCCGGGCATCGACGTCGCAGAAGTCAACGCTGCCATTAAAGCAACCGGGCTGCCTGTAGACGGTTCAGTCAATTCCAGCCACTGGAATGTGCGGCACACCGATCCCGATCCGGCAGTGCGTGCCAAGGCTCTGGAGAGCCTGAAAGAAGCATTACGGCAGACACACGCGGTCGGCGGAAACACGGTTCTGCTGGTTGTCGGGAAGGGCGTCGATGGCCCCGAAGAAGAGATCTGGAAGCGATCGATTGATAATATTTCGAAAGCAATTCCGCTGGCGGCTGAGCTGGGAGTTCCGATTGCTGTCGAAAATGTCTGGAATCAGTTCTGCTATGACCACGAAGGGGACCACAATCAGACTGCGGACAAGTTTGTGAAATACATCGACGAATTTGATTCTCCCTGGGTCGGCATGCAGTTCGATATCGGCAATCACTGGAAGTACGGCAGCATGGGGGACTGGATTCGTCAGCTTAACAAACGAATCATCAAGCTGGACCTGAAAGGTTTCTCACGCGAAATGGGCAAGTTCACCAAGATTGGTGAAGGGGACCTGGACTGGGCCGACGTTCGCAAGGCACTGGCCGAAATCAAATACACCGGCTGGGCCGCCGCGGAAGTTGCCGGCGGTGATCTGGCACGACTGAAAGAGATCTCCGCGAATATGGATCGCGTGTTCGGTTTGACGACACAATCCTGAAATAGATGACACAGAAGGCAGGTGTCACAGACGCTTTACGGTGCAGGACAGCCTGGGCCGCAAAGCGTTTTTTTAATTCAAAGATGCTTTCTGACCTTTCGCTCTAATTCCGCTATCAGATCAGAATCCATGAATTCGTATTTGTCTGCAATATCGAGACAAACAATTCTGGTATCTTTCAGATACTGATTGAATCGTTTCGACAGCTTCTGGCGATGTACCGGCTCCATCACGAAGATGAGATCAGCCCATGTCAGCAGATCTGGTGTGACGGGCGTCTGAGAATCGCGATTTAAACCTGCTGAAGCCACTTCGAACTCGTTCTGAATCGCGAAATGAACCTCTGCGGTCAGACTGCGTTTTTTGTTTTTTGAACATAGGAATAGAACTCGCATCAGGAATGGTCGCCTTGCCAGTAATTCATCTGATTAGTCTGTTTATGTTTTGCTGGTGATAGTTGCCATGATTGTGAAATGTCAGGCCGTTGTTTCGCGATGCTGTCCTGTCCAGACCGGGCAGATCAGCCAGGAGCTCCGGTTTTCTTTTGTTCTTCAGGCATCGATGTACTCAAGAGTATTGATTTGAATAAGACGGAATGATTTCCATAAAGACCGTTTGATTCTGTATGATCAATAATCAAGTGTCAATATGGTACTAAGGAAGGTGCAACGAACAATGAAGTTCAGATGCATAACTTGCAGCGGTAATCTACACGACGCCCTCAACCAGACCGCTTTCCAGTCTTAATCTTTATCGGCGCGCAGGACAGAAATGAAGGCTTTCTGGGGGATGTTGACGCTGCCGAACTGCTTCATTTTTGCTTTACCTTTTTTCTGCTTTTCGAGCAGTTTTTTCTTCCGCGTCACATCGCCGCCATACAGCTTTTCGGTGACGTCTTTGCGGAACGGTGCGATGGTCGTGCGGGCAATGACTTCGCCTCCAATGGCTCCCTGGATGGGGATCTTGAACTGATGACGGGGAATTTCTTTGGCAAGTTGTTCGCAGTAATGCAGAGCCCGCGGGCGGGCCTTCTCGCGATGAACGAGATAGGACAGCGTGTCGACCGGTTCTTTGTTGACGAGGATTTCGACTTTCACAATATCAGTAGTTCGATATTCAATAGGCTCATAATCGAACGATCCATATCCGCGGGTAATCATCTTCAGTTTGCCGTAGAAGTCGAACAAGACCTCTCCCAGCGGCATGATGCTGGTGACTTCGATTCGATTGGCGGACAGATAGTTCATCGTCTGGCTTTCCGAACGATGTTCCCTGCAGAGTTCCATAACCGGTCCGACATATGTCTCGGGAGTCAGAATGGAAGCTTTGATGTAGGGTTCGCTGGCGGAATCAATGGCTGTGGGATCGGGCCAGTAAGAGGGATTGTCGACTTCGAGTGTGGATCCGTCTTTCAGTGTTAAAATATATTTCACCGAGGGGGCTGAGATCACCAGCCCAATGTCAAACTCGCGCTGTAAGCGCTCTTGAATCACATCCAGGTGCAGCAGTCCGAGAAATCCACAACGAAAGCCGAAGCCCAGCGCCGCGGAACTGTCCTTTTCAAACGTGAGGGCGGCGTCGTTGATCGCCAGTTTCTCCAGGGCCTTGGTGAGTTCTACATAGTCTCCGGTGTCCATGGGATAAATGGAAGAAAACACGACCTGTCTGGCGGGCTGGTAGCCGGGGATCGGTTCAGCAGCCTGTCGATTCTGCAGGGTAATCGTATCGCCGATCTCAATGTCCTGCACACTTTTCACGCCCGCGACGACATAACCCACTTCGCCTGCGCTGAGTTGTGATTTGGGATTGAGTTTCATCTGGTTGTAGCCCACTTCATCTACTGTGAAGTCTCGACCGGCGTGCATGAAGTGGATTGTATCGCGCGGTTTGAGTGTGCCTTCCATGATGCGGCACTGCAGAATGACGCCCCGAAACTTGTCATAGATCGCGTCAAACACGAGTGCTTTCAACGGTGCAGCCGGATCGCCCTGTGGCTCTGGAAGTTTCTCGACGATGCCCTGCAGGACGGCTTCGATGCCAATGCCATTTTTGGCGGATATCGGGATCGCTTCGAACGGATCGAGGCCCAGTTCTTCATCAATGGCTTCCTGCGCCAGTTCGATGTCCGCAGCCGGAAGGTCGATCTTATTGATGACAGGCAGCAGGGTCAGGTTATGTTCCAGCGCCAGATAGAGGTTCGCGACCGTCTGGGCTTCGACACCCTGAGAAGCGTCGACTATGATCAAGGCACCTTCGCAGGCCATTAATGAGCGTCTGACTTCGTGCGAAAAGTCGACGTGGCCCGGCGTATCGATCAGATTCAATAGATAGTCTTCGCCATCCGGCGTGCGATAGTTGAGCGTGATGGAATTGCTCTTAATGGTGATGCCGTGTTCGCGTTCGATATCCATCGAGTCGAGCATCTGTTCATGCAGTTCGCGCAGTGTCACGCCACCACAGGTTTGAATGAGCCGATCGGCGAGCGTGGACTTGCCATGATCAATATGAGCGATGATGCAGAAGTTTCGTATATGTTTCATCGCGTAGTTTTAGCAGAAAGCAGAGGAAAAAAACAACAGTGAAGGCAGTCGATGTGGAGGGGCGACTGTAACGGCGTCTGACTCCCTGGCTGCCCTGGTGAAGGGCATTCTAACTTGCCTGCGTCCAGGTTAGTTATATTTCTCACATACGTGGTCTACCCAGTTCGCAAATCGACATTTTCCATTGGCTTCGAGCGTAATGAATTCAGAACCATTCGGGGGAATCTTGGTGCTGAACTGACTTTTGACCCATTCTTGAAAAGTTAAGTTCGGTTCACTTCCTGCAGGTGGTTTCGATATATCTTCAAAACCGAGTTCGCCATACCCAATGGCAAGCAGTCGCAGGAAATCTTTAAAATTGGCAGCAAGAACTTTGATGCCGTCCCCCTCAGAACCTAAATGCACAACTGGATAACAGTTATCACCGGCATCCCAGATGCAATACAGAGAGCCATCAGCCCCCGCGCCGAATTGCGCGAGTTGATCATCGACATGCCTGAATCCAAACCAGTAGAACATGGTGTCTCTGTCGCCAGAACGAAGTTCAAAGAAACCGCTGATTGGATAACCATTTTGATTTGTCCACTCGATTAATTGTTCGAGTTCATTAGGAAAAGGGATACTGGAGGGAAAGCTTTGTTTCATTTTTTCACAATTCATAAGCTTCAAATCCCATACTAAGTTTCTATTACTTGCACCAATCGCAAGAAATCATATTTCATCGGTCCAAATTTTTGTCGGAATGAGATTTCAAACGATTCAATAATAACTTTTGCACCAATCACTATTTCTTCACTTTCCCAGAAACCTGGTCGGTCATATATAGTAATCTTACCCTCCTGATTGATTTCGACGATATCCCATTCTTCATTGAAAAAGTCTTTGCGCCTACCGATAAAAGAAACTGTCCCGATGACCTGAAAGCTAGGTATAAGATCAGAATCGTAGTTATTCCACCACCTCTCAGATCCAACATTTCCATACTTAATAATATACTCCGGCCAATCTTCAGCGAGAGCAATATTCACCAAAGCTGCCCATGAATCTGTACTATTTCTTAAATCAAAAACCACTGACATACTTGAGACTCAAAAAAGCGAATTGCAGTCAGAATTGTAGAGCATATAGAGGGTGTACGGCATCAAAAAGAATTACTTTCTAACCAAATGTGATCTGTTCAGATAACAGTGCGTCTGTCTGTTCCGCATATGTCGTATTATTCCGATTTGACTTTAGGGGGATTCAGGTCATATGTCTCATATTGTGACCAGGCGATGTGTGTCTCTGGTTCGCCTTCTGCCTGACTGATCACAAGGGTTGTTGATGTATGCGCGGTGTTAATTGAGATTATATGGATCTTCACCGGGCGATCTTCCAAGTCACTGTGGAACATGACTGAGCGACCTGAGATTCCGTCTAAATCTTGTGTCTGTTCATTTCCTGGAAAGGGCATCTCGTTTTGAGCCAGTTTTGATTTGTAGTAATTAAACACCTTGTCAATGGGGTCTGTCGTTGTGAGAACTGTCTTGCTGTAACTGGAAGGCACGGTTCTATCCCCCTTGTGGTTGACTGTTGCCGCGTCTCTTATACTTGCGCCGTGTATCTTTGAATCGGGATATTGTCATCCAGATATATTTGCCAAAAGTGATTTCGGTTTTTCTGCAGAACGCACAGCTGTTGGAAGTAATGCAATAATTACAGTGCTGAAAAAAACTGATGTTCGCAGCATGGTTCATCTCCTGTGTGAAGATGGTGTATTAAAAAGCGATTTATGAAAGCCGTCTGGAACCGAATAAGAATACCTGTTTAACGGAATGTGATCTATTCAAGTTATCCGATTGAATTAAAATAGAATTCAATTCAGTCCGGTGTTTTGATAGTTCGGAGCTGAATCTTTGTAATCTGGTACGATACATTCTTCGTTTCGGAAAGGACCAGTTCCCGTCCTCGTATCTCTGTCGAGTTCGTGGGATGCCGGAATCGTTTCGGATCACCGTGCCAGTCGATGATCCGGTTATCGTCGACGTCGACTACCACGCTCTCTGGAGTGACGCGGCACAGGATGGTGTGCTCTTTCTGATCGGGAAAGACGCCTCCCTGATAAGTGCTTGCATTCTGATCGCCACCACGTCCATCGAGAGTATGCAGTCCGCATGCCCGTCCGAGCCAGCCATCAAGGGCCAGTAAAGTGCCACTGTTCTTCTCGCCTGCAACAATGTCAATGCCCAGTGTATCACGGCCTTTCAGACGGGTGACGACCATCAATAACTCATAGGAAGAGGGGGCCTCAACGGGCAGCTTGAGACGACCACCACTCGACGCTGGTGTAAGCAGCACGCCGTCTTCCAGTTTCCACTCCCCCTGGAGAGTGTCACGCTGTAAATCGATCAGACTGAGCAGGTCGACTGGCTTTCCGAGAACACGTTCCGTTGGTTCGGTCTCTGCCTGAATCTGGAATTCCGGGACATAATCCGGATGGTCTGCCACAAACCATTTATGTTCCTGGAAACGCCTCTGGATGACGGCATCGGTGCGGTTCATGTCGTCATCGTGTCCATACCCGAACCCGTGCAGCAATTCGTGTGAGATCGCCCAGGGATGACTAAACCAGTTAAAGTCTCCCACCATCCCGCTGAGAGGCATTGTGGTTCCGCGGTGTCCACCAATGGCGCCGCCGTTCAACCACCAGGACAACTTGACGCCGTAGGATGGATCGAGGGGGATTTCCCGTTCTGATGCAATTTCACTCAGGCTGCGCTCGACCTTCGCCAGATAGGCAGACGTTCGCCAGTTCATATACGCAGGCGATGTTGTTGAAACATGTTTAGAGCGACGGGGAACAAAACGTTCCGGAGCCAGAATCAGTTCTGTGGGCTGATCCAACTGGTAATGTGCTTTCAGGAGAACCGTGTCAGTCACATTTCCCAACCGCTGGATGGCAGCCTGTGTCAGGGGAGGCTTCGGCGGCGCGGCACCGTCGCGCATCTGCACTTCCCATTTCCAGTCAATGGTTGATTTCTGGCGATCCAGGATATGCCCCTGAGGATCGATCAGACTGATATCAGTCCATAGTTGTCTTGCGCTCGGGCTTCCTAAGCTCTCGTTCGTCAAGATCGTTGCACTTGCGCGACCGGACAGTGGGCCACCCAGTTCAAACAGATGATCGGACGGAGCCTGAGGCAGTGTGTAACCCTGGGGATGGAAAACCGCTTTGCGACCGTTCTTGATCTGGAACCAGTACCCGAGTTCCAGGAACCGGCGATTCGTCAAAAACAGGGTGTTATTTGTTATAGGGAACTCGTATTGAGAATCGGGGAAATTCAGTTTTACTCCTGCCGCAACAGGATGCAAGGCTTCTGATTGCCAGCCAAAAGCGCACCGGACCATGTTCTCTGCCGTTTCCTGGATCCGACGAAGTTCATTCGTTTTCAATTCTTTCCATAAAGCGACCTGCGCGTATTCGTTGCTGCCAAAGACACGGATACGGTAACTTTCGTCTTTGGATAGGACCAAAGAGACATGTTCTGCCCGTGCGTTTCGTTTCCATGATACTGCGCCGGTTGGCAGGATGGATCGTATTCCCAGTTGCGTCAGCTCCAGTCTGCGGAAACCTTGCACCGCCAGTTTCGGTGTGGGAATCTGAATCGATTGTAGCCTGACCGTCGTTGGCGATCCGACTTCCACGCGGCTGCTTTTTAAAGCCACGAGAACCTGTGGACGATTCTGATGCTGCACTTCAAACTGGTAAGAACCGGCAGGTAATGCGACAACCGTCCGTCCAAGGTGATCAAATACATGCTGGCCCGGGACGATTGTCGGGTGACTCTCATCTTTCTCATAACGGACGACTGTCAGTGAAGCGCCGAGAACATGTTCGGGCAGGTCACAGCGAATTTCAACAGGCCAAAGCTGTGAAATCGGGATGCGAACTCGCGCAGTGTAGGTGTCGCTTCCTGCGGCGTGTCGGTCGTCAAAACGAATCGTCATTCGATCGTCAGACTTCAGGAGCTGTACCGCGCCTCTCCCCGATTTCTCCACCAGTTCGGCTGCGGACAAATTCAGACCGGCGAGAACAGGAAAGCCTTTTGATTCGGGCTGGAATTCCGGTTCTATATAGGGATCCCAGTTTCGACCATTAAACGCCACCTTGCGTGGCCAGCTTGATTCATAGTGCGCCCATTTGACTTTTTCTGAATCGATATGAACGGCGTCAGCACCGTCGATCTTTGTCTGGAGATGTAATTCAAGTGGCTTCGGCGGTTGACCTGTCTCAGCTGTGAGGTCGTCGATCATCTGTTTTGACTGCCTGCAAATCTGATCGGCAAAGGTGATGAGTATTTCGTATGTATCAGAGCCGTTGTGCCTTTCGTCATTGAAGTGGACGATCAAGCCGTTTGCATCGTAACCCAGGCGGACCTGTCCACGACCTCGAATTTTATTGATGGTGGCACCCGCCAGTCTGATATGACTGCGCACAAAGGGGGAGTTAGTACCCACCTGTAATGTATGTTGCTGTTGAGGAGACCAGGGTTGCCCATTAATCTCGACATGAGTAGGCCAGGACCACGAACCATGTTTCCAGCGGACAGCGCGGTGTGAAATATGTAATTGATCTGTTCCGTCAATATTGGCCAGAATATGTAAGCTGGTTCCGCTCTGATCCGTTAGGTCGTCCGACGCCGTGGCCGCCGATTCACTCCAAACAGAAAGAAACAGAATCAGGATCAGAGGTAGGCTACGGACTGGCGAACTGTGAAAGGGAGATGAAGCGAAACAGGCTGAGGAGACGTTGTGAGTCATTTCATGTTCTTTCACATGTAAATTCAGTTCTGTTCCACGCTACAGGTCAGATCGAATGCCAGAAAGGCTTCTTCTCACAGCTGAATTCTAATCAGAATCATCATTTCATTATGCTATCACGCGTGACAGGCATATCAAGGTTTCGTTTCAAGGATGTAAACGGTTTTCATAATTCAAGATTTTCTTACTGAATCAGCTGATTACAATCGGAGGTCAACCGAATTCTAAGAACTGTCGTGTCAGAGACTTTGGGGTTTTGCTGTCTTTCACGCTGAAACTGAAAGCATTTCATGATGGTTATCAATTGGGGATGTTCGTCTTTAAATTCTTGACTCCCTGGATTTCAACTGCTAGTATAGTCGCATGTGCTACTACGCTAGCATGTACTCAGGCATTAGAGAGGCAGGGTAACAATGGCGAAAAAGAGACCCGCGCTGGGACATCGGGAACGACAGATTGTAGAAGCCGTCTATCGTCTTGGTGAAGCTTCGGTGAGTGAAGTGTTAAAAGAATTGCCAGAGCCGCCGAGCTACTCGACGGTACGGGCGATGCTCGGTTCGTTAGTTGATAAGCAGGTGCTACGGTTCCGGAGAGACGGTAAGCGGTATCTTTATCGGCCGGCGGTTGCTGCGGAGTTAGCCCGGAAGTCTGCTTTGGAAAATGTGCTTGCGACATATTTTGCCGGCCGAACCTCGGACGCCGTTGCTGCGCTGCTTGATGTCTCGGGTAACAAAATTTCTGATGAAGAACTTCGTGAAATTAAACAGCTGGTTGACGAACGACGTCGCCAGATTCGTGAAGGAGACTCGTTATGAACATCACAAGTCGCGTTCTGACAGGATTGACCGGGGCAGATAGTATTGAGTCGCTCGCGCTGCGTTGCTGTCTCTGCAATTTTCTTCTGCTTATTGGCGTATGGATCGCTGTCTGGTGCCTGAGTCGAAGTTCTGCCGCGTTCAGACATCGGGTGTTGTTGATGGGGTTGGCAGGTGTCCTGTTGCTCCCAGTGATCATTCCATTGACTCAAGGCTGGAATCCGACGATCCGACTCCTTGCTGAAGCGGAGCGGGAACTGATTCCTTCAGCATCCCACGCGTTAGCCGTGGAACACGAAATCAGTCCTTTCATCGCTGAACAACCACAAACCGGAGAGTTGCCTGCGGATTTTGTGATGCCACAGACCGAGACTTTCTCAGACCGGTCGGCACCGCTTGAATTTCGTGAACCGGATCAGGCCGTCAGCTCAGTTGAGATCGCAGCTGAGCCCCCCACAGACTCTCGGAAAACCGTTTCGACAGGGAGGACGAGTATCAGCATCGAGGTTCTGCTCTTTGCAGTCTGGGGGATCGCCGCCTGCCTGCTGGGGCTGCGTCTGTTCGTGCTGCAACTTATGATCGGGAAAGTCGTGCGCACGGCAATACCGGTCACGGATGCAAAGACTCTCGCTGTTCTGGAATCGGTCAATCGAACAGGCCGGTTCGTGAATCTGCTCTGCAGCGAATCAATACAAGTGCCTGTTGCTGTTGGCATTTTTCGGCCAGCAATTGTGTTGCCGACTGGATACGGAAAGTGGTCGAAGGAACGTCTGCGGATAGTGCTGTTACACGAGCAGTCTCACATCGACCGACGTGATGTCCTTTCACAGTCAATCGCTCAAATCGCCTGCGTTTTTTACTGGTTCAATCCACTCGTCTGGCAAGCTGCCCGGCGTATGCGACTGGAACGTGAACTGGCCTGCGACGATGCGGTATTTTCTTCGGGGGAAAACGCCGGGAACTATGCCGATCATCTGGTGGACATCGCTGCCGCCATCGTGGATCGCTGGCAAGTGCCTCAAAATGTTTCGGCTATGGCAACACATACGAATTTGCAAACCCGCGTCCAGCATCTTCTTCAGAATGATTTAGACCGTCGTTCGCTGTCAAAGCGTGCCTCGACTTCGCTGTTCGCATTGCTGAGTGTGCTCCTTCTGTTCCTGGCGATTGCGTCGCCATCAATCGCGACGACGTTGGAGAATGATTCGCCTGATGCAGAGAAGAATGCTCCCTCTGTCGTTGAACTTACTCTTACGGGCAATGAGTCAGCTGACTGGTCTGCGCGGCTCAATGCGATGCCGAACGTGCAGAAGCTGACGATTCGCCAGCCAAACCTGAAAAATCTCCAGTCCATCCAGATCGGCGAATTGAAACAGCTGACCTCATTTCGAGCAGAGGACTTTCCTTTGGAGTCGAAGCTGTCCGACAAGGTGGCGTCTGAGCTTGCGCAACTTCCAAAGCTAAAATCAGTTACATTCCAGCGCACCGGGCTGACCAGTGATGGGCTTCAATCGCTGCACAGCTCTTCGCTGACTGAGTTAGAACTGATTGAGGAAGAATTGATGACTGATACTGGATTCGTACATCTTGCGAAAATGCCTGCATTAAGCAAGCTGGTATTGGATGCAACGCCGATTGAAGTTGCAGGATTGAAGCATCTTCAGGCGTGTTCAAATCTGAAAAATCTCGTGCTGCGTCGGCATCCCGCTGGATCCTCTCGGGACGGAGCAGATCAACGGCTGGCTGCCATTGGAGGGCTCAATTCGCTTGAGGAACTGGAAATCGACTCTACTGCGTATACTCGTCTGATAGCCCTGAAGAAAATCAAATCACTGAAGCAGCTGACACTGCGGCGTTGTGGAGGATTCGAAGCATCTCGATCTTTCAAACAGTTGACTCAACTGGACAAGCTGATACTCGACAACTGCGCTTTTCAGAACGAAACACTGGGAGATGTGCAGGCTACTCTTGAGGATGTGGGAATTGAAGTTGTCGATATGACTCCCCCAGCCGGGACAGACCTGCTCACACGTACTTCGTCGCCTGTAAATGAAGCGACAAAACTGGCAAGACAGGTGCACGACGAGCTCAACGTAGCGAAACATTTTCCTGCCTTCTGGGGTCGTCGGCTCACGTACTCCAGTGTAGTACCTTCGATGGAATCAGAACCGATCCGAACCGTTCATCGATTGAAGAAGACACTGACAGAGAATCATGTCCGGCGACCGCATTCCCAGGAAACAGTCCTGGCATGGGCTCCGCAGCAGTTCTACACTGTTAATCGGACTTCCGAAAATGGTAAATTGATTTGGGAGCAAATCAAATATGGTGACGCGAAAAACGCCTGGTCGCGCGAAGGGAGTCCCGAAGAGCCGCCCAGACATTTCATACTTAATGGTATTTCGGAATTTGCGGACTCACTTTTCTACATTCCAGCTCAACTTCAGGTCTCGCATCAGGATTACTGGTGGGGCGTGGGGACTCATCACAACATCGCGACGAGTTCTGTTTCACCGCAGCAAGCCACTTATAATGAACTTCCTGAAGAAGAGTTCGCCGGTGAAACGTGTCGCGTACTTGAATCGGCGGGGCGCAGCGAACGATTGTGGATCAGTAAAAAAACAGGCCGCTTACGTGGTAGTTTGAGTTATGTTCACCAGGGTTACTTTATCCCATTCTATAAGCAGGATATCGTTACGCAGATCGCGGGGCGTACCATCACTTCACTCGACGATTACCGTACTCTGGTGGGAGATGGCGAAGAAGCCCTGCCCATAGAAAAGCAACACCAGTTGAGTATTGCCTGGGCAGAGTACCATTTTCACCATGCGATCCCCGGCCGGTTACACGTATTCAGTGACTACCGCGAGATTACACCAGGCCGCTGGTTCTCTTTCCGTGTGCAGATCGCCGGCTGGCATCACAATAAACTGAACCAGGGGCATTACGATTTCTACAGCTCCGAGAGTATTGTTACCGAGCTTGCTGTTAACCGCAACGATCTGAAAAAATACTGGGAAGCCGTACTACCGAGTGAAGGTGAGAGTGTTCAGGATCAGCGATTCGGTGTTCCCGTTGATTATAAGTATGGCAAAGATCGAACGGCTGATGAGTTGCAGCGTCTGGTGAATGAACAGCTTTTCAAATATGCTGACTCTGCTCTGCTGATTGCAGAGCGGACGAGCCCTATCGGGAAGCTGGTCGGCAAACCGGCACCCGTACTTCCTGCGGAACGGTGGATCGGTGAGCAACCCGATCTGAAAGGGAAATCGTACCTGATTCATTTCTGGGCCGCGTGGTGTGCGCCGTGTAAGAATGATGTACCACTGCTCAATTCTATCTCGAAAAATAGAACCGTGATTGGTCTGCACCCCAGCGGCACTGATATGGAGCAGATCCGGAAGACAGCCAAAGATTCGAAGATGACCTATCCCACGGTCGTCGCGCCTCCCGGATCGAAAGATATCTTCGGTTATCCCGTAAAGCTCTTCCCGTATTGCATCGAGGTCGATAAACAGGGCAAGATCGCCAGATACGGAACGCTGCACGAGGTTCTCGGCATAGACAACAATAGCGTATCAACGGCTCAACTCGCGCCAGATACAAAAGGTGTAGTACTGGGGACTCAGACAGAACAGGGGTTCGTCGCGATTTCGCTGGGTGAATCGGATGGCGTGCGGAAAGGGCAAGTCTTCCATGTGGTACGAGGCGAACGCCAGGTGCCGTTCCGAATCGTTTTCGTACAGAAGAACCAATCGGTCGGACAGATCCTGGACGAAAACGAAAAAACCGAAATCAAAAAGGGTGATGAAGTGCTGCCGTCGTCTGGCTAAATATGTTCAAAGCCTGTGTATAAACTATAAAGTGACCGGGCAGGTCAGAAAAAACTGACATTCTCTGAGTTGGCAATCATGTTGTGGCCCTCTGCTCAGTCGTGGCGCAAGGCGGTGATCGGGTCGATGCGTGCAGCCCTGCGTGCGGGCAGAATTGTTGCCAGGGTGGTGACGAACATACTGAATGCCAGCACCAGTACCAGCAGCCATAGCGGAAACTCGATCACGTGCTGCTGCTCGAATGTTTTGTTCAATTGTTTTTCCAGGATCGAAACCGTCAACGATTCGATGGGAATTCTGATGACCAGTCCGATGAGCAGCGCGCAGAGTCCGCCGATTAAACCGATCAAGGCACCTTCAATCAGAAACAGCATTTGAATCTGGCCTTCGCGGGCTCCCAATGCTTTCATGATGCCGATTTCGCATGTGCGCTCGACAACGCTCATGACCATTGTATTGGCGATTCCTACTGCAGAGATGACTAACGCGAAGATAGCGACCAGGGAGACGATGAGCGTGACCTGCCGTATCTGCTCCTGAATGAACTCGACCATCGAAATTAATGAGTATTCACGCAATCCCATCTTGCGAATCTGTTCCGAGACGGCTTTGAGATTTGATTCATGATCTACCAATACCGTCGCCTGATAGAACCCTGTTTTTTTGATGTTCGGAGTACGCAGGGCAAATTCAGTTGCCGTTTTAATCGGTAACAAATATTCGGCTAAGCCACCAAAGTTTCCAAATCCTGCATGGTCGTTCAGTTCCTTCTCGGTCGGACAGCGATAAATACCGACCACGGTAAACTCTTGAGAAACAATCCGCTCAAACGGCTCTGATGCGGAATCGGATTCCGCAGACGTTGTCTGAAATGCCTTTTTCAAAACGGCGCGTTCCGGCTCAGGCAGAGGCAGTTCATCGATCAATGTCGGTATGCGATCCAGCGCACTGTTTAAGGCGGCTAGTTCTTCCCTGCTGAACTCCGCATCACCTCCACTGCGACGCGAAAGAGAATACGCGACGCTTTCCTCTGCAAAGCGGTGTTCAATTTTGACCTTGGTGCCGATCAGCTTTTCCATCTGGGCAGGAGTCGTATAACCCCATTTCCAGGCGACAAACTCATTCAGCAGAATTGCCGGCTCACTGTCCGACTCAAAGGCTTTCCCTGCCAGGATCCGTTCACGCAACACTTCATTGTCGGCCGTGACCGAATCTCCCATGCCCTGCAACTCGTTTTCACCCTGGCTCAAAGTGACATAGATAGACTCTTGCGGGTGGATGTATTGCACATGCTCGAACGCTTCGATTTCTTCGATTCTCTCGCGCGTCAGTTTGACACTTTCGCCGCCATGCTTGAACTGCCAGTGCCGAATGAGCATTTGACGAAGACGGGCTTGCATGTCCTCGTCCAGTTCGTCATCCAGTTTCAATTCCTCTTCAGGGATTTCATTCTCGTCAACTTTCCAGTTCTGAGAGACGTGGATCTGCCGTAACTGTTTGCTCATGCTGAAGACCCGCATGACTGCATCCTGCACACCGCTTCGCGAGGCCAGCGCGAAAAGCAGCATCAACGAACCAATGACGACTCCAATCAGCGAGAGCGCCGTGCGGGTTTTCTGCCGACGAATGGCCAGGAACGACATGGAGACAATGTCAGAAAACTTCATACGCCGTCTGCTCCCGAATCATGATCCCAACCGGCCATCCTGCATATGCAGTACGCGCGTGGAAAAGCGATATGCGAGTTCTTCGTCGTGCGTGACCAGGAGCGTCGCCGTTTGGGAATCATCTGTGAATCGGCGGAGCGACTCCAGGATTTCTTCGGCGGTTGAGGAATCGAGGTTGCCCGTTGGTTCATCCGCCAGCAGCAGTTCGGGACTGTTGATCAGAGCCCGCGCAATAGCGACCCGCTGCTGCTCGCCTCCAGACAGTTCGCTGGGACGGTGTCCCATGCGTTTCGCTAAACCGACTGTCGTTAATGCGGTCCGCGCTACCTCCACGCGTTCCGCCTTTCCGCGACGGGCGAAGATCATTGGTAATTCTACATTCTGTAAAGCGGTGCGCCAGGGGACGAGATTGTAAGCCTGGTAAATCATACCGACATTCTCACGCCGATAGTCGGCAATGGCGGCGGGTGAAAGCTCAGAAAGAAGCTTTCCCGCGACACAGATGCGACCATTCGTCGGTCGATCCAGGCCGGCGATCATGTTCAGCAGAGTCGACTTGCCCGATCCGGATTTTCCCAGCAGAGCCACTCTTTCGCCACGTCGGACTACGAACGAGACTTCACGGACTGCTTCCACAGGCGTCTGCAATTTCCCGTAGGATTTCGAAACGTCGGTCAGTTCGACGATTATGTTGTGCTTTTCATCGTGGGCCATGAAGGGAATAAGGTTCTAATATACAGGGTGCCCGGTATGATTGATTTCTAGTGATCATGCTTATTCTGTGTGGGCTTTGAATGATTGAAATCATCGTCTGACACTAGACCAGAGGCAAGAATGTTGAAACGTGTCAAAGGTCGAGTTAGTGAGACTTTGTATCATTACAGCGAGATTGTCAAGAAGATAATCAGAAAGTTGCAATGATCAAAGTACTTGGGGGCTGCCTCAAGTTCTGAGAAATGAAAATCAGATAGGAGAGTTATCGGCAGTCAGGTGACTACTTTCAGAGGTTTGAAAGTCCCGCCCAGGGGGGCGCTGGCATCAATGCCAAGCCAGTGGGAAAGCAATGATGCGTAAATACAGCGGAAGTCAACCGTCGATTTCAAGTCGCCGTCTTCGAGGTCGACGAGAGAAGGGTAATTACCGAGTATGCCTGAATTGACCGATGCACCGGCGACGAAAACCGGACCGGAGGTACCATGATCGGTGCCTGCTGAGTCGTTTTCCTGGACGCGACGCCCGAATTCACTGAATGCCATCACCATGATACGATCACTGAACCCCGCTTTTCGGAGATCCGTAAGAAACGCTTTAAGCGAGCGGCTGAATTCGGTCAGCAGGCGTTCGTGAGTAAACTTCTGCGCGGAGTGTGTATCGTAGCCGGGCTGTGAAACATAAAAGATTCGCGTGCCGCCGTCCAGACGGATTAAACGTGAAAGCAGTTTCAGCTTCTGCGCCAGTCGATAGTTCGGATAGCTGCTGTTATTGGTCGACCGGGTTTCTGCTGATGCTGCAAATTCTTTTGCCGCGGCATAAGAGGATGTGACGGTGTTTTGTACAAAATTCTGCAGATCGTCTCCTGGCAGGGGTTTATCAGAGGAAGAAAGTTTTGCAGCGAGCGTGAGTTCTTCTTCATTGTTCAGCGCGATAGCGGTGGTACGGCGTCCGATGATGGCGGATGGAATGGCACTGTCACCAACGAAAACTGCATCAGGGGCAGTGTTACCGGGTTGTTTTGCCTGATCACAGGCGCGGCCGAGCCAACCCTGGCCTGTGTGTGCATCGGATTGTAAACGCGCAGAATGCCAGATCTCCATGCTGCGGAAATGCGATCGGTTCGGGTTGGGGTAACCCACGCCGGGGATGATGGCCAGTTGATTGTCGTCGAATAATTCTCCTGCGGCTTTCATGCCGGGATGCAATCCCAGGGAATCGTTGAGTCGGATGATGTCCTGTTTGTCAATCCGCAGTTTGTTACGGTATCGAGCGTAGTTCTCATCGGCATAGGGGATGACCGTGTTCAATCCGTCGTTGCCGCCATCAAGCTGAATGACAACCAGAATGCGGTCATCTTTACGCGCTGCAGCAGCTCGTGCCGTCTGCGAAAGGAATGCGGGGATGTAGGGAGACAACGACAATAAAGACGATTGGTTCAGAAAACTTCGTCGGTTCAACATGGCAGTCTCCTTTTCATTTCAGTGCAGATGGGCATGGAAACCGGTGAGCAGCGCGAGAACACTGCCGGCTTCACGCGAAGCCGCGGTAGGAGTGGTTGATTCCGTTGTCTGTTTTACATTTACATCGCCGAGCAGCAGTGTATTCATCATTTTTTCGAATTGATCAGAATTATTGGTAGCGTGTTTCTTTGTCAGCGCATGCAGATCGGGAGGGGTGGCTGGACGATAGACGTCTCCCGAAAGAATCGCAGCAGCATAGTTTGCGCGAGCGATCACGGTTCGCGTCGTCAGCCAGGATCGCCCCCCTGGCCAGCCGGCAACATTGGGGGGGAAGAACAGTTCCAGGCCCATGCGGTTTAACCATTCGCACAACGCAAGCGTACTGGGTGGGGGATCGAATAATTCGAGTGCGCGTAGTGGTGCGATCAGGAAGGAGAGCGGATCGCTGATACGCGTGTTGATATTGGCATCGGAAAAGAAGAGCTGTGATCGCAGAATGGTTTCAACGGCTTGGCCAATATTCAGGTTTGACGACTGGAGTTGTAGTGCCAGTTCTTGATGTGCCGTTTTACTGACGACGCCTTCACTGAAAAATTCGTTGATCAGCCGGTCCGCCAGTCGTCTGGAAGTAGCAGGGTTCTGCAGCAGAAGCTCTGTCAGTTGCTCGGCATCAAAGGTTGCGGTCTTGCCGAGAATGGTCTTTTCGCCTGCATCATGCCGAAGCGGGTCGATGTGAAACTGTCCCTCTTTCAGATCGAGGCCCGTCAGGGCGCGCGCCGCCTCTTTCACATCGGCTTCGGAGTAGTTGCCGATACCGAGTGTGAACAGTTCCAGCAGTTCGCGGCCCAGGTTTTCATTCGCGTGTCCTCGACGGTTGGATGGTGCATCGAGCCAGACGAGTAACGCGGGGTCGTGCAGCATGGCACGCAGCAGGTCGCCGAAGGATGAGGTCGCATGCTTACGGAATGTTTCGTTTTGCTGCTTCATGAACGGCAGGTTGTTCACTTTCAAGTTGCTGGTGGCGAAGTGATTATGCCACATCAGCGTTAATCGTTCCTGTAGCGGTGCAGGAGTATAAAGAATCCGATAGATCCACCAGGCTTTGAGCCGTTCTGCGTTGGGCTGCTGATCGGCTGCCTTGCCGATCAGATCAGCGAGGTTCTCAAAATCAGCAGGGAGACCATCGATACGGGCTTCGTCTGAGAGGACCCGGGAGACTGCATCCTGCGGTTGACCGCTTAAATCTCGCTGCAGTTCATTCCATGTCAGTCCGAAAACAGCACGCCGGTGCAGGTGGGCGACTCGACCTGGGTTCCAGGGGTGTTGAGGTGTCGGTTGATAGCGTTGCCAGGTATTCATAGTGGGCTTCTGTTGAAAAACCGGTTCTCAATTCCTGTCAGATGGACTCCGCGTCACTTACTCTTTTTTATCTGAATCTGTATTTTGATCCCCATCGGTACCGGAAATCAGCTCTGTAATGACCGGTTCTCTTTTGGCTTTTGCCTGCGACCAGTCTTCTGCGTCGGGGTCAATGACCATGTCCCCCAGATCAATGTGTTTGGGATCCGGGTTTTCCAGGTTCTTCATGACGACGAAGTAGTTGTTGTTAATTATGCTGAGTATTTTGAAATCGGTGCCCGTGGGCAAAGAATAATCGAAGCGGCCTTCACTGTCGGTTTGAACCTGTGACAGCGATCCACCAATGTTCGGATCATTCTGGTGTCGGGTTTCCAGATAACTGTTTGCCAGAGGCCTGCCTTCCGGATCAATGAGCCGACCTGTGAGCCGACTGGAAGGGAATAGTTTGACGGTGAACTGTTTCTGCCCTTTTTCCGGTACCAGACGCAGGAATCGACTGAGTTTATTAGTGTTGTCCACAAAGTACATCGGGCGGATCTTACCGATTGCCAGACCTGTTACCTGAGCATGGTCATCCTTAGTGCTGTCTCCCTCAAGAGAATTACTGCTGAATCCGTTGCCCTGGACTCCTTTAACGGGATTTCCCTGGGGATCGATAAAATTGACGGTCATTGTTTCACCGGGATCAACGTGCAGAGAGAGTTCAAACTCAGAGCTGTCAGCCGGTACATCGATTTCTTTGAGCGAGTGAAACATGGATGAAACCAGGTGATCGGAAAGCATAATTGGCAGATTGCTCGAATCTTTTCCCTGGTATGCCTCAATCTTTTCCGCGCCAAAACCGGTGATAAATTCCCCACCCTTCAGTGTAGCGGCTATCACACCGCGACCGGGAATGACCGGTATTTCAAAGTAGCCGTCTTTATTACTGAAGTACCTGGTGTCATGATTCCCCAGCATCCTGCGAGAACCATCTGCGTAACGAAGGTATTTAGAGCAGTTCTCGTTTTCCAGATAGGGAGCGTAGTAGAATTCTGCCCCGGCAACTGGTTCGCCGGTCGTCTTGTCGGTGATTCTGCCTCTGGCGATCACAGCCCGTCGCATTTCAAAATTAAACTCGACCGGGTTGACTCCATCTCCACGGGGGACGGAAAGTGATTCGGTTTCAATGTAAGGCAGCTTACCCGGGCGGACGGCAAGCCTGTTTCGATCGTATCGACCTGTTTTTGCGGGAGGGATGGGAAGCCCTTCGATTCGATAGCGTCCCTGCTTGTCTGTTTGGGTGGTAATGTATCCTTCCTGAGACATGGTTGCTCCGTAGATTTGCCCCACGGCAACCGGAATACCGGCAAGGGGTTGTCTGGTTTCGATATCGCGGACAACGCCAAAGACAGGAACGCTGGGCTGGGTGATAAAATCAAACTTGCGCCCATAGTAGGCTCCCAGATGGCTGATGCGGGAATATTGGAGTCCATAAACCGGCTGCATCTCGCGCGCAAGTACATGAATAATTTTGTCAGTAATATTCTGACCTCTGATTCGCAGGATGACCAGATCATCTTTTGCCGCCAGTCCCGACAGTTCGAACCTGCCTGAGCTGTCAGTGACGACGGGGCGAACTGACTGCAGAGGGAGATGAAATTCATGCGAGGGGAAATAGGCCGATCGAGAAGCAGCCCTTCCCAGCACCATGGCACGTTGATTTAACTTGGGGGGTGGGACTTTCGAAGTCTGCTGAAGCCACTCGTCGAATCCCGCAGGATCCGGACGCCCCATTTTGAATACGGAGACGCTTACGCCCTCAACAGGCTGGCCTTCGATGGAAAGTAAGCGTCCGTGAATTGTGACAGCGGGGCGAAGCTGGACAGCCAGAGGTTGATTCAGAAAACCAGGGAAAGCGGCCTGCTTGCCTGCAAAAAAGTGGTTCACCGTTTTCGCCTGAAAGGTGGAGTAAGCATAGTCGGGAGCGGTGACCAGGAGGATCGGCCAGCTTCGCAAATGACCAGGTTTCAAGATGACTTGATCCCTGGGAACCCGTTGATCATACCGGCCTGCAGCATCCACTTTGAATTCGGTGATGAGTGTTTCCGTATTACCCGCGGCATACCAGTCTGGGGCCTGCAGGTGATAAAGTCGCACGGTTGCATCCGGGATCGGCTTGCCACTGGTGTCAGTGACCTGGCCTTGAATGCGAACGGTTTCTGTGTCTTCAGAATCAGGGACACTTTCCGTTGCCACAGATGGTTCCGCAGGCGTTGCAACTGCCGAGATAGGACGAATGACCGCTGCGGCGGTGATCACGGCAATTGTGATGCTGGCGATGGCTGTTGTGCTGCGCCAGGTCAGATGCTGTGAGAGTGGTCTTTTGAAGTCGAGGATGGTAGTGATGCGCGATTCCACATTGGAGGTGCGTGCCATTGAAACGCCTGGTTGTACGCGCCGACCGCTGGCTGATGACAATGATGTCGCTACTTCCAGCAGATGTCGCGCATAGCCGGTTCGATCCCCTGTGTGACTGATGGCAGCGTCATCACATATTTCTTCTGCCAGATCTGACAATCGGGTGCGTAACCACCAGGAAACAGGATGGAACCAGTAGAGGCAGCGATTCAGTTCAGCCGCCAGCAATACAAAGAAGTCGCGTCGGGCCACGTGTGTGAATTCATGTGTTACGATGGCACGGAGTTTCGCATCAGGCCAGGTGCGCCATTCTTCAGGCAACAGAACCGTGGGGCGCAGCCAGCCAACGGTCACCGGTACCAGCATCTCCCGGCTTTCTCTGATTTTCGGTGTGCGTCGTAATATCGCTGGTGGCAATTCAGCGAGGAAGTTCTGAAGGCGTGAGTCGTCTACAAGCGTTGCGTGTCGCAGGATGCGTGAGGACGACCAGAGCCCGGCAAACAGACGGAAAGCAAACAGAAGGCTTACGGCGAACCAGAAGACCAGAAAAACGCCAGGTATCAGCGGTAGTAAAGAGGGGAAAGACCAGTTGGAAACGGTGACGGTTGCGTCTGCAGTAGACGGGGGCAGTATTGCTGGTTGAGGGACACTTTCAGTAGGACTGACGGGTGTGTCACGTTTCTCTGATACGCTGTTTTCAAAAGCAGGAGCGGGGGGAGTCAGATTCTGACTGTCAACAAATGTTGTTTCGACCGGCGTGTGTTCGGCGGTTGATTCGAACTGCGTCCAGCGGGCAGGCATCGCCAGGGGGGTCGTCGGAAGGATCAGTATCAGCAATGGCAGCAGTAACATGCCTGCCAGGACTCCGGACCAGACCCGATGCTTGACGTTAGAGTCTTGCATTTTGAGCAGTTTGAGAGAGAGACCGGCAATGCCCGCCAGTAACAGCGCTTTGACAGAAACAGCCAGGAGAAACAGCATCCATTGGTTTGAAGTCTGGAACATCGGGTCTCTCCGAACAGAGAGTTATCAAACAGGATTAACGAAATACATCGGTTTTATTCTATATTTAATTGCGCTTCGTGCGTTTTGTTTTATTCTGCTTTGACTGTTCTTCTTCCGCAGCCGCAATCTGCTGTGCCAGTTCCTGCAGGCGTTCTGAAGAGATTAACTTGTCGTCAACCAGGCCGACCAGCAGGTTTTCGACAGAGCCGGAACAGAACTTGTCCACAATCGACCGGACGGCGGAAGCGGCAACATTGGTCTGTTCCACTGTTGCCCGGTAAATGTAGGTTCGTCCTTCGACATCGTGAGTGACATAGCCTTTGGCTTCAAGTCGTCGTAGCAAAGTACGCACGGTCGATGTTTTCAGACCATGGGTTCCTTCCATGCGTTCACGAACGTCTTCGCCCGTCAGAGGCTGACCACTCCAGACGATCTGCATGACAGCATGTTCCAGAGGGCTGAGTGCCGGCCTTTTGCTGTTAGACTTTGCCATGACAGTGATTCCATTGTGTCACATTAGTATTGAGAAATGATAAGTGTTACACGGTGTAACATTACAAAATGTAACAGTGGGGGTTTATGCTGTCAACACGATGTGGAAGATTTTTTCGTTTTTCAAAAATTTGCCTGTTGTCGTCCGTCAACGTGCGCAGAAAGTAAACGATCTCGTTACGATGCGAATTCTGCTCTGGTAACGGATACGATCTCTCCATCGTTAACCGTGCCGAAGTGATTGATTCAGACTCTGGTAGTAAAGAGACCGACGATGACGTTCTGGCTTGGTATGTTGCTTGGTGTGTATGTCCTGCTGATGGTTGGTCTCGGGATGTATGCTGGCAGTCGAGTCAACAATGAAGAAGATTATCTGGTAGCAGGACGGCGACTCCCTTTGTGGCTGGCGTGGGGGACGCTGCTGGCAACCTGGTTTGGCGCAGCGACTGTACTGGGTTCCAGTGAAGCAGCCCGTGCAGAGGGAGTGCAGGGGACGATCCTTGATCCGTTCGCTTCTGGTCTGGCGCTGATCGTGGCTGGATTATTCTTCGCCCGACGAGTGTGGGAGATGAAACTCCTGACTGTAGGCGACCTTTTTGCTCAGAAGTATGGTCCCAAAACGGAACTGGTCTCCAGCATCGTGCAGGCACTGGGGTATCTCCCCTGGATCGCCGCACAATATCTGGCGCTGGCGGCAATCCTCGGGTATTTTTTCGGCATCGATCATTTCGCGGCAATTCTTATCGCAGCTGTCTTTGTGACTTTCCTGACGATGATTGGCGGCATGTGGTCAGTCACTCTGACTGATACCGTACAAATCTGCGTGGTGCTGATCAGCCTGGTGATACTGGGCGTCAATTTCACAACTGAAGTTGGCAACGGCTCGATCACAGCGGGAATTGAAACCACCTGGCAGCAGACGCCACCAGAGCTTCGCACACTGCTCCCCGAAGCCGGTCTGCTGGCTTTGCTCGGCTGGACTACGACCTGGATCAATGGCATCTTCGGTAACATTCCGGGACAGGATCTGATGCAACGGATCTTCGCCAGTCGCAGTGGCACGGTTGCTTCGCGGGCCTGCATTCTGGCGGGTTGTGCCTATATCCTGTTTGGACTGTTGCCGGTTGGACTGGGGCTGGCTTCGCGACAGCTCTGGCCGGACGAACTGCCCCAGGGAAGTGACGGTCAGGTGATTCTGGCGCTGGCCGAACTGCTGCTCTCACCGGTTGGGATCTGCCTGATGGTGGTGACATTACTGGCGATTGTTGTTTCCACCTGTACCAGTGCCATGCTCTCTCCCGCGGCGTTGCTCTCGCATAATCTGCTGCATCGAATCACCTGGTTTGACGAGCGGCGTCTGTTGACCAGCCGTTTGAGTGTCGGGATCGTCGCTCTGGCCAGTCTGCCTCTGGCGTTGACCAGCGAAGCAATTCTGGAGCTGCTCGAAAGTGCTCTGGCAGTAGGCCTGGTCGCGCTCCTGGTTCCGTTTGTCGCAGGCGTTTTCTTGAAACCACGGGGCGAATTACCGGGACTCCTTTCCATTGGATGTGGCGGTCTGTTCTGGATGGGACACCAGATTGCTGCAGCACTCATCAGCTTTGAACCGGATTCATTCTTCTTCATACTCTTGTCGATTCCGTCAGAGCTGACCGGCTTGCTGGCCAGTATCATCGGTTATCTGATCGGGCAGAGATTATCCCCCTCGTCAGATGCTCTGCGCTCCTGATGGGACTCCGTCTGCAATCCATGCTTTGTGACTAAGAGTTATTGCGGCTGACTTTCGAAAGAAACCGGAAGAATTCTATTTTAGCTGTCAGATGCGGGATCGTACTGTGTATAACAGGGTAAAGGAAGTACACAATTATGAGCGCAACTCCCGACACACGAGCCAGTTTGCTGATTCGCGTCCGCGATCCTGCGGATCAGGCGGCGTGGCATGAGTTTGTCGAAATCTACCGACCGGTGATTCTGCGACTGGCAAGACAAAAAGGAATGCAGGAAGCAGACACCGACGATGTGGCCCAACTGGTATTAGTCGCGGTTGCCAAAGCGGTGGAACAGCGGCCCCATGATCACGGGCGGGCAAAGTTCCGTACCTGGCTGCATCGTGTCGCGCAGAATGCGATTCTGAATGCCTTGATGCGTGGTAAACCTGATCGGAGTTCGGGGCAATCCGAAATGCGGGAATTACTGAAGCAACATACAACGCCTGACGGACCGGATTCGAGCCTGTTACGGTTAGAGTATCGGCGGGAAGTCTTTCGCTGGGCTGCCCGGCAGGTGCGACCGGAGTTTCAGCGGAATACATGGAACCTGTTCTGGCTGACGGCGGTCGAAGGGCGCGAAATTGATGAGGTCGCGGAGGAATTCGGGAAAAATCGAGGCTCCATTTATGCTGCCCGGAGTCGTGTGATGCGCAGGATTCAGGAGAAAGCAGCAGAGTATGAACAGGAACTTTAATGCGACGACTGTCAGAAATTGCAGGGCTGAGTGTATCAGTTGTCGGGAGCGAATAAAATGAAGAACAGAACCACTACCTGTCATCCGGATGCGATCGAACTGTTTCTGCAACAGAAAATGAGTGACAGAGAACAGACCGATTTTGAAATTCACCTGGATCAATGCAGCGACTGCCGTCAGCATCTGGAAGCAGCGGCCGCCAGTGATGACATCTGGGTATCAGTCCGGGATTCACTTCAGGACGAGACGCTTTCGCTGGATTATCCTGGCGTGGATGCTTCTGCCCAGGATGTGGTTACAGAACAGGTCGCTGCCTTCTCACATCATTCCGTATTGAATCTGCTGGCACCTTCGGATGATGAGCGGATGCTGGGGCGCCTGGGAACCTACGAAGTGGTGGGGGTGATTGGTGCCGGGGGAATGGGCGTGGTGTTGAAAGCTCTTGATCCTGCTTTAAATCGATACGTGGCGATTAAGATTCTGGCCCCGCATCTGGGGAGCAGCGGGGCAGCCCGCAAACGGTTCTCGCGCGAGGCACAGGCGGCGGCAGCGGTGGTGCATGACAGTGTGATCGAAATTCATGGCGTGGCGGAAACGAAGGGGTTGCCTTATCTTGTCATGTCCTATGTACGGGGACCTTCTTTGCAACGCCGGCTGGATGATACTGGACCGTTGGGAGTGGTGGAGATTCTGCGGATCGGTATGCAGGCTGCCAATGGGCTGGCGGCAGCACATGCGCAGGGACTGGTGCACCGCGATGTGAAACCGGCCAATATACTGCTGGCCGATGGGGTGGAACGAGTGAAACTGACCGACTTTGGTCTTGCTCGCGCGGCTGACGATGCCAGCCTGACGCGTACCGGTATCATCGCGGGGACGCCTCAATACATGTCGCCGGAACAGGCACGCGGCGAAGCGGTCGACCAGGCGAGCGACCTGTTCAGCCTGGGAAGTGTACTCTATACAATGTGTACCGGTCGGGCACCGTTCCGTTCTGAAACGAGTTACGGCGTACTGAGGCGGATCACAGATGAAGAACCTCGCCCGATTCGTGAAATCAATCCCGAGATCCCGGAATGGCTCTGTCAGATCATCAGTCGACTGATGGAGAAAGATCCCGCGGCACGTTTTACGAGCGCCCGTGAAGTTTCAACCCTGCTGGAAGAATGTCTGTCACACGTGCAGCGTCCGACCGAAGTCTCCCTGCCGGAAACGCTCGCGGTAGCGACGAAACCGCGGCGTGCATTTCGCGTGGGGACATTGATCGCTGCTCTGTCCGCAGTGGTACTGGGAATGTGTTTCTGGCAAGCCACCGAACCACCCGATATCGCCGGGAAATGGCGCAGCAAAGAATGGGGGACTGTCACGCTTAACGCTGAAGAAGGGGGACAATATGCGGGCACATATCAGGAACCTGACAATGCCGTCGTGGGCACGGTCAACTTAAAATGGTCGCGCATCGAACGTCGATTTAACGGTACCTGGCGTGAAGGAGAGGAACGTTTCGGCAAGCTGTCGATTCGACTCGCCGATGATGAAATACGCGGCGCCTGGACCACCAGTCGTCAGTCACTCGTGAATCCGGGGACACCGGAACTGGCGGATCTGCTCTGGGTGCGTGCTTCTGAACGTCATCCTGCCAATGCGGTCATTGAATTTTCAGAGACTACGCTTATTAAGGGGCAGGTGGTCTCTGTCTCTGATGGAGAGGCCGTGATCTCCCTGGGGAAACAAGTGGGGATCAAGGTGGGGATCAAGGTGGGGATGAAACTGGCCGTTATGGACCAGGGGAGGATGTGTGGTCTGATCATCATTACCAAAGTCGAACAGGGGAGATCGGTGGGGCGGATCATTGAAGAAAAAAAAGAAGTACCGGTTCAAGTGGGGCAGCTTGTGATCTGTGGTAAACCGGGGAAGCTACTTCCAGTGATGGGACAGCCATCGCCTACACCTTCGACAATTACAGCGGGTACGAACGAAGCTCTCCGTCAACTCTATCCGGAATTTTATGAAAGTGCAGAAGAGCCTATCAAGGTCCGACCGAAAACAGACGCGGAAAAAGCGATTGCCCAACTCTCGCTGATCTCGTTTCAGAATCGAACGCATCGGGCAGTGCATGGCATCATGGTGAATGACGGCGCGGGAACCTACGTGATTACAGCCGGCCTGGGCCCCGAAGCGAAACCACCGATCGCTGCGCAAATCTATCTGGATATCCCGGGACGGGGAAAGATTGGGCTGGAGTACCAGAAAGAAAGTACGAAAGAATTATACCTCTACCATACGCAGAGGAAACTGACCGACTATCGACCGCTAGATGACATCCAGCTCGAAATTGGTGACCAGTTATCGGGGATTTTACTGGGAGGGACCAACGAATTATTTGTGACTCCCCATGCCACGCGCATTACCACTCTGAGATATAAGACGAAAACGGACGCGACAGGAAAGAAAAAGGGGGCTCCGCAACTGGTGGAATTCTCAATTGATCGTAAGCTGCATTCCGGAACTCCCCTCTTCAAAGAAGGTAAACTGGTGGGGATCACACGCAGCCGGCCTCGATATATGAGCGATCCTCCTCAAGGGACGTTTGTCATTCCAGTGGGAGAAATGGTTGAATTATACGACCGGTTGAAAAAAAATCCCGAATTCAGTTCCTCATTATCCAAACCAGTTGACGAAGATTCGGTCATCTCATCCTGGAATGGATTACCGCCGAAAACAGCTGCGGAAAAGGCGATTGCCCGGCTGGTGCTGGTCTACTTTCGGGATCAGTCCCGCCGCGCGATCCCCGGAATTCTGGTCGATGCCGGCTCTGAAACATGTGTGATCACAGCCGGGACAGCAGGGATTATTCCCGAGGGAGCGCCCCATGCCGTTGATCGGACGTTTCTTGAGATTCCCAATCGTCCGCCAATTGAAGCGATCTATCAGAAGCAGAGCACGAAGGAACTGTTCGTGTATCGGACACAGCAGCAGTTGACCGACTATCAGCCGTCAGAATATGTGTTACTGGCGGTGGGCGATGAGCTGGCGGCCATGTATCCCGGAAGTTCTCCGCAATTGACTCTGACCCCGCAGGCAGCACGCATTGTGGGATTTGACAACGAAGAGGAACTGGAGTTGCCTCCACTAAAGAATAAACATCGATTTGAGGGCCTCATTCAACTCGATCGCAGTTTGCCTGAAGGGACACCCCTGTTCAAGGAGGGGCAACTGGCGGGACTGACTTTGCTGGGGACCCGTTTTCTGGGAGAGAAGTCGAAGAAATCCTACATGGTTCCTGTTGAGCGTATTGCAGAGTTCTGTCGTGATTTGAAAATCGTTCCGGAAGGCAGCAGTCAACTCACAGAAGCCGTCCAGAAATTCAACCAGCAACAGCAACTGGATCCCGTGGGCAAGGGGCAGCCGCTTTTGACAGATGACGAAGTCGTGGCAGCGGTCCGCTGGGCGTTGCTGGGAAAGAAGAATCCAGGGCTTTCCGCAGATCAGTTAAAACAGTTTCGTGAAATCGCAGAGCAACGAAGACTGGCTGCCGGCTGGCGACTGGAATTCGTCACCGCTCTGGACGGAGTCGACGAGGACCGTTTTCATGCCTGGCAGGCGCAACTGGTTCTCGATCAACCCGATGGAGTACCTTTCATCCACGTGATACGGACACGACTGTTGAATCAACTGGATGCTGCGGGTCAACCTGTTCCACTCAAAGAACCGGGCCCCTTACTGCCGGACAACACACCTCTGGCTGCGGCAATCCACGGTTTCAATTCCACTCACCAGAGCCTGGGAGGAATGGATCAACCGCCGTTAACCGAACAGGAAGTCCTTGCCGCGATCCGCTGGATGAAAACAAAACGGAATGAATTGGACGTGACCAATACCGAATTCAAAATGTTGCAGAAGATTGCAGAACAGCGTCAGCTCCCCGAGGATGTCGGCTTTGAACTTCTGACACTGTTTCAACCAGATGACAGCTACGAGTATCTGATCTGGTCTGTTCGGCTGACATTGCCTCGCATCGCGAACAATGTTCCCTATCCCCGTTATTCAATCATTCTAAGAAAACAGTATGTTCGCTCCCAGGCAATCGATAATGGCAAAATCTCCTGGGGGCCTGTCGCCGACAATGGCTTACAGGCGGGAGTTCGTTTCGAGCCCCAGAATGAACAGTATGCGACAGGACAGCAGGTGTTGCCTCGATTTTACTATCGCAACACGGGGGATCAGTTTGTTGAAATTATGCTGCCTCGTTTAATGACTCACAGTTACTACACGAAACTCTCTGCCGTCGATGACACTGGCAAACCGGTTCCCATCGATCAGGACAGGAAGCCGGCTCGTCCGGTGGGCTGGTGGTTCTTACCCTTCGGCTTTGGTGCGAAGCATGAACTCCGTGGTCTGCCGATTAGACTGGGGGATGTGGAGCGGGGGCAGGCGGAAACTGTCATTCAGGCGAAACCGGGGCAGTCGGTACGCGTCCGCTTTACCTTACCAAACTATGCCGATAAAAATGCGCCCCCATTAAAGACAGGGGAAATTCTATTTTCGCTGGCGGAACCAGGAAAAGAGGAAGAGGCCGTCAGTGAACCGCAGAATTAATGCCTGTCGCACTAGCGTTCTGCCGGCACAACCCGGCGGCGGTAACTGATCAGGAGAACCAGAAACAGGCAGACAATGCAGATGGAGAGCGGGAAGAGCACGGTGGTCAACGAATACGATTCGAGTGCCAGCAGCGCGAAAGTGTTCCTGATGAAGAATAAAAAAATGAACAGAATGCTTTCTTCAAACGGATGATCGTAGGCTTTGCGGATGGTCGGACCAAAGCCCAGCAGATCGATGATCGTCAGCAGGATCACCGCCCACATCGGGTTGGATGTGAAGTACCAGCAGGGGATGGAGAGCAGAGCAGTACTGAAAAACAGCTTGTCGAGCCGCGTGATCGAAATATCGCCGCGTTTCACATAAGACAGAAAAGCGATATAGACTGTGATTGTGCCTGAAATGCCGATCGGCCAGGCACCGCTGCCTCCGTTTGCTTCGAGCTGCGCGAAGAACACAATCAATGTTGTCATTCCCCAGATCAGCCAGGAGAACAGGTGCGGCCTGATCCGTCCTGCCAGGATACCGCGTATATACGGGATAAAAGCCGTGAACGTGATGAGAATTGCCAGCCCGCTGAAGAGCAGCTTGATACGGGAGTCCATGAGGATACCAGAAAGTTTATTGATTCATTCAGCTACGCTGATCAGGTGGTGAAGCCATTATAGAAAACCGGTGAGTCTATCCGGGAGAGCTTATCAATAATTGGTTTAAGGTTCCTTGTCAATTCAGTGAGAAAGATCGCAGTCTCCTTGCCTCGACAGGTTTACGGGGGGAGCATACACTAATTAGTTGATCCCCACGATGACTCTGGCTGTCCCGGTCATCGATCTAAGCTTACTCAGGAGCCTCACCATGAGAATACAGCGTCTGATTCGTTTTTCTGTTCTCGCATTGATTGGTCTCATTCTGACAGGGAAATTCTCTTCTGCTGCAGACAAGATCGATTTTGAACCAGCGCCGATTTCGATTCAGATCCCGGAGGGGCTGACGCTGGGCCCCTGTTCGGCGGTGGATTTTGACAGTCAGGGGCGGATGTATCTGTTTCATCGAGGGAAGCAGCCGATCCTCTGTTTTGACGCGAGCGGAAAATTCCTGCGTTCCTGGGGCGATCAATTAATCGGTCAGGCACATGGATTACGCGTGGATTCGAATGACAACATCTGGGTAACGGATATCGGCAATCACATGGTGTTTCAGTTCAATCCCGAGGGGAAGCTGTTGCTGGCACTGGGACAGGCGGGCAAAGCGGGGGACCGTCAGGATCAATTCAACAAGCCAACGGATATTGCATTCGGACCGCAGGGGACCATTTTCATTTCTGATGGTTATGGTAACAGCCGGGTGATGAAGTTCGCTGCGAACGGAAAATACCTCGGGCAGTGGGGTACGCCGGGTAAGCAGCCAGGCGAATTCAATCTGCCGCATTCGATTGTAGTCGATGCGAAGAACCGCGTGCTGGTTGGTGACCGGGAGAATGATCGCGTGCAGATCTTCGATCTGGACGGGAACCTGCTGGAAATCTGGACGGGCTTTGCCCCTTACGGCATGGAATTCGATTCCAGTGGAACACTCTTCGTGGCCGATGGTCGTGCCAATCAAGTGCTGCAACTGGATCCGAGTGGTAAGGTCGTCAACTCCTGGGGTAAAGAAGGTGCAGGACTCGGGGAATATCAGCTGCCTCACATGCTGGCCGTCGATGCGGCGGGTAATCTGTTTGTGACGGAAATTGGCGGGAAACGAATGCAGAAACTGCAGCGGAAACGCTGATCCCTCCGTCAGTCAACAGCTGTATTATTTGTGAGGCGAACCGCTTTCCAGAAACGCGAGCAGGTCTTTGATCTCCCGGTCCGTCAGGGAGTTGACCAGACCGGAGGGCATGAAAGAGACCGGGGATTCCACCATGGAGTCAACATCACTCCGGTCGAAAGTACGATTCTGCCCGTTGGCATCGCGAATTGTTTCTTTCACGTATGACCGTAGTCGAATTCCCGTAAAGGTACGACCGTCAATCAGAATGATGGTGCGAGGCTGGTACTCGGGTGCCATCTCCCGACTTGGTTCGAGGATCGACTTCAACAGCCAGACGCGATCCTGCTTGTCACCCAGGCTGCTCAAATCGGGACCGACAACGTTTCCACGCCCGCCGTGACGATGGCAGTGAGCACAATTGGCCACACGACCATGATGAAAGATTCGGCGGCCGCTTTCCGGGTCAGCAGGCTCTTTCACTGCTTTCAGTGCCTGTAACCAGGCTTCGGTGTCAGTCAGGGCAGGGCGACCGACGCTGAGTGACTTCGGATTCAAGGCAGCGGTAAACAGGTCTGCTGATTCCGGGTACTGAGCAGCCAGCTTCTTCAGGGTCTGCTGTTGTAACGCTGTGAGTGGAACCGATCGGATCGCCCTCAGGGCTTCTTCACGCACGATGCGTTCCTGTGATCCAGCCAGTTTCAGTAAGAGGTCTGAGTTTTGTTCTGCGACAGTCGCCAGTCCGGCGATTGCTTCCGCGCGCAGTCTGGCGGTTTGCTGAGAATCAGCGGCGATACCTGCCAGGATCTTTTGGGCTGCGATGGGATTACCGGCCAGCGTACGGACGGCTTCCAGAGACAGTGTTTCATCCTTCACGTCCAGCAGCTGCTGAAGGATTTCTAAAGTCAGACCTTTGGGGAAATTTTTGACTGGCTGGGTTCCCTCTTTGGGAGCAGACAGGGACTGTGTAGGCAGCAACCGCAGCGCATAAGCCCGAATGCGTGGCGGACTCTGCGTATCCTGAACTTTGGCGATCAGCAGTTCCGGGTTGCGAATGCCTGCTTCGGGTTTCCCCTGCAGCGTGTTCCAGGTGGCGAGGGCCGCTTCGAACCGCCGGTAGTCGAGATCACTTTGCGACAGCTTCTCTTCGACGAGAGGCAGAAATGCTTTCAATCCGGCGTCGGATATCCAGCGGAGCGTCTCAAACTGAACGTCCGGGTTTTTGTCAGCGAGAAACATTGGGACCCATTGCTCCGGATTCACTTTGGCAAGTTTCAATGCCATCACGGCCTGGATGCGGTCTGCAGCTGGCCAGCCGGCGACCTCTTTCGGATTCCAGTCGGCTGCTGCCCGCGCCAGCGCCTGCAGAGCAGACTGCGCGAGGAACGGGTCCTGATCCTGAGCAAGTCGGAACAGTTCCTGAAGCGGGAAGTTCGTATTGCCGTTCCGCAAACTGGCTGCCAGTTTTGCCTCTTTCGTCGGTGAAGCGAGATCCAGTGGGCCGACCCATTTTGCCTGATCCAGGTCGATTTCCAGTTTCCACACGCGTCCATATCCGTGTGCCTGATAGCGACCGTCGACCCAGTCGCACAGATAATAAATGCGTTTTTGTTTGGAGGAGGCAGGATCTTCGGCGATACAACTGGGACGGAAGTAGCGGCTCCCTTTTACTAAAGTGATGGGTTTGGATGTGTAGGAAGCTCCCTGAGGAGTGAGTGGGTAAAAGTCAATGCAATGATCGCTCCACGAAGGGACCAGCAATCCGCGTCCCAGCGGCAGAATCCCACAGGGGGCTTCTCCCGAGGGGTGAATCATCGGCAGTGTGCCCCGCAATTCGCCGTTCCAGCTGACGAAGGGATGATGGGCTTCCGATCCATAGCTGCGCTCATATCCGTAATCGCCCCCTTCGATGATATGCAGTACCCGGCAGGGAGGACGTTCGCCTGGATCGTTTTCTGCAGCGAAGATCTCGCCATCGGAGCGAACACAGACGCCAAACGGGTTCCAGAAACCTTCGGCAATGCGACTCAGCTTTTTGCCATCGGCGGTGCAACGGAAGATGCCCCCTTCGCCGGCTCCTGTTAAGCTGACTCCATCGGTGCCCGTCAGGGTCCAAGGCTTCGCGTAGTTTTCGCCGAGCGCAAAGACCAGGTTGCCTTTGGTGTCCCAGGCGAGTCCTTCCAGTCCGTTGTGGGGATAATCGGCTTCACTCTTCAGCACGGCGATATTCTCTTCGACATCAGCTTTGCCGTCGCCGTTGGTATCTTTGATGCGCAGAATCCGGTCTCGTTCGGCCAGATAGACCCAGCCATCCGGTCCCAGTTCCAGGTCCATCGTGGCATCGGTCGCATTGTAGAAGACCTGTCGTTTTTGGGCGCGACCCTCTTTGTTGAGATCAGAAAAGATCAGGATTTCATCATGCTCGGGGCCGACATAATCGTCGGGGCGAAAATGCGTATGTGTGGCGACGACCCAGATGCGGCCCTGTTCGTCAACATCCACGCCTGTCGGAGTGGCCAGCTCGGGATGTTCGGCGACCATTGTCAGTTTCACGCCGGGTTGCAGTGTTTTGACCTGCGGTTCCCGTTCGTCAGCGGAGAGTGAACCGATGGCGAAAATCAAACTGATCATCAGGGAGCAAATTGGAAAATATTTCATCGGTGTATCTCTTTTGTGGATTCGCGTCATTGCTCTCAGGCAATGTTGATTTCGGAATGAGTTTTCGTGGCAGGTTCGTGCCTGATGATTTATTAAATCAGTTTATTAAACCACTCGGAAAAGAACAATGAATCGGCGTGTGTTTATGTGATGCTGGGGCAGTGATTCTATTTCTGAGTCAATCAGACGACGCGGCTAACCCCACTCGCGTTTGAGTGCGGCACGGTACATCAGCACGTTCAGCCCCAGAGCTACTGTAACTGCTGTGAACGTCACAATGATCAGGAACAGTCCTGCGTGCACAGTGTCGACTTGATAACGGAGATACCAGGTCAGCACTGCCGAAACCGACAGGATGGCCAACAGGTACAGTCCAAACATGCTGCTTACAATCATCCAGGCACGCTGAAAAACAATGACGGCCGCGTTCGTACCGATGATCCACAGCGGCGCGGCCAGGCCAACGAGTAACAGCAGACTGCACCATTCTGAGACGCCCGCCGTCTGGTTGAATCCATACAGCGCCAGCATGACCAGCGATCCTGTCACAAGAACAATATGATCCAGGGCCAGCGCCAGATACAACTGTTTCACCAGAGTGTTACGGTTAACGGGATACAATGCTTCGGACTCCATGCTCCTGCGTCTTTTCCACCAGATCAGAGGAGGCTGTACGATTCCAATAATGAAGTAAAAATTAAACAGGCTGACGATCAGGGGGAGGGGTTGTGAAACTGTGGATTCGCCCGTCAGCAGATATTTAAGCCCCTGGAGCAGCAACCCAAAAATCGGGATGTATACCAGGACCAACAGCAGCAGGGCTCGGGGACGGTATGCATTCCCCAGTTGCCACAGGCGGGCCATCTGCCAGATCGATTTGTGAGAGAGATGTAACTGGTCTGGGTTGACGTCAAACAACTTGAGCAGAGGCTGGCCCGATTGTTGTCCCTGTTGCTGAGGTGAGTTGGCCTGACTCCAGGGAGAAAACGCGGGCAGACGGTCACTGGTTTCATTGACCTGCTCTGTAATCACGGGGAATCTGATCAGCAGCCAGATTATACAGAGAACTTCACCGGCGATAATCATGAGTGCCTGCCAGGGCAGGTGACCGCGCAGGTACCAGATGAGTTCTGCTGTATTCACTTTCAGGAGCGGATTTGAGAAGATTGTCAGGAATGGAACGACAAGGAATACGAGCGGTACCGCTGCCCATTGCCAGAACGGTTTCCGGGAAAGTTGGGCAATCAGGAACAGGCTACCCAGCGCAGGGAGCAACAGTGTCAGGCTGAACGCCGGCAGCACGCCGATCTCCTGGCGTAATAACGGGAGGGAGATCAGCAACGTTCCCGCGGTCAGAATGCCTACAGCCAGTCTTCTGTGGGGGGCTAGATAACCTGGTGTCAGGCGGGCCGCTGGTGTAATAAAGTGCGCCCACAACTGCAGCGCGAGCAGAGCAATCAGGATCGCTGTCAGAAAGATGGCCCCACGGAATGCGTTCATTCGGTACTTCGAATAAGTGATCGGCAATGCACGCACCGGTAGCAACTCCGCATCGTTGAACCCGCGGAAATGTCGCATGATAAACCAGTTGGCATAGACCTCTTTTAATGTGGGTTTATCGCGGAGCAGGGCCAGTTGTTCGGCAGACAGGTCGATCTGATCCAGCGTCTGGGGTCTCCCAGGGAGGGGAGCATTGATGATAGCGCTCTCCGCTGGCAACAGTGTGAGTTGCTGAAGCGCGGGCAGTTGGGTGACCTGCTTCAGAATTTCGGGTGATGCATTCAGCAGATGAACCGCCAGCAGTTTGACCTGTGTCATCTGCGGGATTTCATCTGCATGAGACTCCAGGGGAGGCGACAGGAGTTCCAACTGGCTGACTTTGCGACCCACACGTTCCAGAACTCCCGGAGAGAGTGAAGGACCTAAAAATTCCAGGCCATTCAGGCGGGGAAGCTGGCAGATCCGGTCTGCTTCGTCAGTCGTCAGCTCAAATCCGCTGAGGCTCAGGAAAACCAGATTCTCAAACGGACGCAAGTCGGGCAGGGGATCATCTGCGTTCAAGCGAGTGAGATAGAGAGAACGTATCTCGGCAGGATCAGTATGTTTCAAAAGATCCGCAAACGTTTGCGGCGAGTGCGCACGATCGGCAGGAGGAGTCACTGCGGTTGTGATAACCGTAGCAGACGGTCCTGGCTTTTGCGGTCGTGCACCCACACGCATCACATTGCCGCTCGTCGGTCCCCAGACCAGTGACAGCCAGCCCGCGAGAAAAAGAGCCGACAACAGCAACACGAGCGGGCGTTGCCAGTAGGTTCTCAGAATCTGCCGATATAAGCTAAAGCGAATTTTCATAAGACAGCCTCCGCTTCCGGTTGAGTGGGGGCTCCCGCAACTTCCAGAAAGATTTCTTCCAGGTTCAGATCTTCGACAGTTGCGGTGGCCTGAAATTCCCGGGAAAGAAATTCCAGATTCAAAGCTTCAAAATCGTTGACCGCCAACAGTCCGTGGTTGCCGTCAATCTGTTCGCGGAGCGTACCCGGAAGCCCCAGGCTTGGTGGCAAGTTCTCGGCTGCGGTAATGCGGATCCGTTTTACCTGGTTTTTCAGGGTGTCCAGTTCGCTGTTGAAGCGGATTTTGCCGTCCACCATGAAAGCAACATGCGATGCGATTCGCTCCAGATCGGAGGTGATGTGAGTGGAAAACAGAATCGTATGTGCTTCGTTTTCGGTGAAATCGATCAGGGACTGCAGAAACTGTCGGCGGGCAGCGGGATCGAGGCTGGCAACGGGTTCATCCAGAACCAGTAATTCCGGCCGATGTCCCAGTGCGACAATCACCGCCAGTTTCTGACGTTGCCCGGCGGAGAGTGTTCCCACACGTTGTTTTTGATCCAGCTTCCATTCGTTTAAGAGCAGGTTCACAAATTCCTGATCCCAGCGATCGTAGAACGCGCCCGTGTATTCTGTCAGCCCCAGTACTGTCATCCAGGGGAGTAAGGCGAAATCCTGTGATACATAGCCGATGCGTGCTTTGGCTGACGCATCCAGGTCCCACGAGTCCTGATCAAAAACCGAACTGCTGCCGGAAGTGGTTTTGAGTAAGCCTAGAATACATTTCAGCAGGGTCGTTTTCCCGGATCCATTCGAGCCGAGCAGTCCCACCACTTCTCCCGCCCGGACCTGGAAATCGAGACCAGACAGGACCCGCTTTTTCTGAAACTGCTTGCACAGATTCTCGGTTTGTATGATTACATTGCTCATGGTTGATATTCCTGTAACAGCTTGTTGGCGACTGCCAGAATCTGCTCATTGTTGAGCCCGAGTTGACGTCCATGCACAATAGCCTGCTCCATCAGTGGCTTGAGTTCCTGCATTCGCTCACGGGAGCTTCCCGCAGGAACCGACTTTCGGACCATCATTCCCTTGCCACGCACCCGCTCTACAACTTCGTCCCCTTCCAGTTTGGAATAGGCTTTCGAGATCGTCATCGCATTGACGCCGAGTTCGGTCGCCATTTGACGCACGCTGGGGAGCATGTCTCCTGCATTCAGATGCCCGCCGGCAATCATTGCATTGATCTGTCCGATGATCTGCAGATAGATCGGCACGCCGGCAGAGGGATGCACTTCGAATTGTGTCGCTTTGATTGCCATTGATTATTACCTCATGTGTATTACTACACTAATACACTAGGGCGATGGTGTCAATCAAAAATGAAGAGAATTTGAAATGGCAGGCAAGGCTGACGTTCAGATCAGGCAGACTGATGCGGGAACGATCATGCGTAAGTCAAAATGCCACGCTCAGTTGAAGAGGGGGTGTGCAGGAAGAACTAAGAAAATCAACCGAACAGTTCCATGATGGGTTTTCCCGTGGTCAGGGTGCGCAACAGGCCGGTCGGGTCCTGGGGATTGTTGATGGGAATATCCAGCGCGTGGTAGATCGTCGCGGCCAGTTCTTCGGGGCGGACCGGATTATGCGTGGGGTATTGGCCGTACTTGTTCGACTTGCCGTAGACCTGTCCTCCGGCGATACCGGCGCCCGCTAGAATAGAAGAGAAACAGCGGGGCCAGTGCTGACGTCCCGGCGGATCCTGTTTGAGTACATTTGGTGTGCGACCGAATTCGCCGGTGACGACGACGAGTGTATTATCGAGCATGCCGCGCTCTTTGAGATCGGAAAGCAGAGCGGCCAGCGCCTGATCCAGACGAGGCAGACAGAAGCCCATGCCATAAGATCCATTGCCGAACGCGTTGCCCATCCCCATATTGCCGCCGTGCATGTCCCAACTGCTGCTGGGCGGACCCTGCTTGTCATGATCGGCCTGACCGGTCCAGCCGTTGACGGTGACAAAGCGGACTCCTGATTCCACCATGCGGCGGGCGAGCAGCAGGTTCTGTCCAAGCGGATGCATGCCGTACCGTTCGCGGACTATGACAGGCTCTTCGTCCATGTTGAATGCTCTGCGACCTTCGGCACGCGTTAATGCTTCGTAGGTCTTCTCGCGCAGATCGGACCAGTCTTTGACGGTCTGGTCCCGATCGAGTCGGCTGGATTCCAGTTTGCTCAATACTGCTTTTCGTTTTTCGAAACGCTGTTCGTCGTAGGGAGCATAAATTTCAGGGGGCTTGAAATCTTTCATTGCCGGATGATTGTCCGCCGAGCCGACAAACACAGGGGCATAAGCGGAACCCAGATAACCGCCGATGCCGATATTGGGAGCACAGAAGACAGGCGGACCCACGCATTTGATGAGCCAGGCATTGGAGACGAAATTGCGTTTGCTGGGTTTGAATTTGGAAACGTAGGAACCCAGGTAGGGTTGTTCGTTCGACATCCCCTGCTGCACGCGTTTTTCGGACTGGCCACTCAGCAGATTATGCATCGCATCAAAGTGATTGCTGATGGCCCCTGGATGCGACATCGAATTAATCAGCGTGAACTGGTCGGTCAGTTTGGCCAGTTCCGTGTGCATTTCATTGATGCGCATGCCCGGCACTTTCGTATCGATGGGCATGTAAGGCCCGCGGTATTCCAGCGGCGCCTCCGGTTTCATATCCCAGGTATCCAGATGGCTGGGTCCGCCACACAGCAGAACGAAGATGCAGGACTTTTCCGCCGCGACCGCTTTGCCGGAGGAGTCGACCTTGTCGCTTCCAAGCACCATGCCCGGCATGCCGAGACTCAGTGTTCCCAGGCCACTCGCAATGAGGGCCTGCCGACGGTTCATCTGGAATTCGTCCATCCTCAACCTCGCTTTGATTCGCATAAACTGGAGTTGATGTGTGGATTATAACATTTTCACCAGAGATACAAGAGAAAATTCAGAGGGAATTCAGCCTGTCAATCACTTTGTTCCTGCGAAGCCGAAAACGGACTGCAAGCCAGAATTTTGTATAACCGTTTAAACAATTCTGGTATACTGCAGTTTCAATAGAAGTGAACCTGTCTTTTTATCCCCTGTTCTTGGGGCTTTTATTTTTTTTCATTTCTTGTTGAGAGGAGGCTGTCATGTCTGCGTCTGCTTCTCACCGCTCGGTCTTGAGTTACCTCTACAACCACAATCCGTTCTATGTCATTAGTGCGGTATTGATGTTGTTCGCCGTGCGGTCTGCTTATGGAACCATTGAGATTGGTTCCATCAACTGCTGGGTGATGATGGGAGTGCTCGCCGGGTACACGCTGCTGCTGGCGGGAATTGGTGTGCTGATCGTGCGCTGGGGCAAGGTCTGGGAGGATGCCCGCTCGATTCTGCTGCTGTTGCTGCTGTTGTTCCTGGGGGTCTCGGTCAGTATGGACGATCTGTTCTCCCGGATTACTCCCGATCAGGGAATGCTGTTAATGATTGGCGGCTTTCTGTTTTCGGCGGTTGTCTCCGAAGCCGTATTGTGGGGAACCGGCATTCGCCTGGGGGCCCGCTATCGGATTCCCTACCATCTGTTTCTGGCACTGTTTTATTTTGCACCCTGGTGGTGTTCTCCGGAAATGCATCCGCGTTCTGCGGAGGAACTCGAATGGACGCTGTTTCTGTTTCCAGTTGTCGGCTCGATTCTGTTTTTGTTCCTGCTGCCTGCCGTCCGCGGAGGCGTGTCGTATGTTAAAGGAAACGGGACTCCCTGGGGCTGGCCGTTGTTTCCCTGGATTCCGTTCGGCATGTTTGCCGCCTGTATCAGTCTGCGTTCCTTTGCGTTGTGTCTTACCTTCGGGCCGGCCGGTCCGATGTGGATTACCTCGGGAAGCGGCCCGCGACTGATTTCCTTTGATACGTTGTGGGGTTTCTATTTTCTGATTCCGCTCGGCTTTGTCCTGCTCCTGCTGTTGCTGGAAGGGGGACTGGTCACGAAGAATAAAGTCTTTCAGGCGGGCGTGATCCGCTTTTCGCCGTTACTGCTTCTGCTGGCGATGCCGGCGTCAACGGGGCGGGTTCACACCGGTTTTCTTTTCAAGGTGACGGACGTGCTGGGCGGACCGGTCTGGCTGACCGTCTGGTTGTTAATCGGCTTTTATCTGCTGGCAGCGGTGCGACGTGTACCGGGCGCATTCACCGCCGGGCTGGGAGCCGTGGCGCTCCTTTCGATCGTCGGGCCGCAGACGCTGGGTTCGCGAACGCTGATCGAGCCGACTGCCTGGCCGTTGCTTCTGGATGGGATTCTGCTGCTGATGCTGGGGATCAAAAGACGTTCTTCTGGCTTCTGTACCGTTGGCATTCTGGCGGCGATCGCGGGAATCTGGCTGGTGATTCCGGACACGATTCTGTTTGAGTACCGGTTCACGACCTGTTTTCATCTGTTGTGGTTTTCGTTGCTCATACTGGGACTGACGTTTCACGATGATTTCAGTCGTGTCCTGCAGTGTGTCAGTGCGCTGCTGGTTCCCCTGGTCGCGGTTGTTGTGATTCTGAATGAGCGTGCCATGGAAATCCCGTTGACCTGGCGACTCTCTTATGTCGCGATGTGGGCGGTGGGCTGCCTGCTGATTGCGCGACTCTGTGCCAATCGCTGGTTTACGTATTCGTTCGCCGCGACGCTGAGTGTTCTGCTTTATACCAGCGCCACCTATGCGTTTCGCCTGGCGGTTCAATATCTCAGCCGTGAAGCGGTGGTTGCGTTTGTCTGGTCGGTGGGGGCCTTGTTAATCGCCTTCCTGATCAGCGCCCACAAAGCCCGCTGGCTGCCCGAATATGCCTGGATGACCTTCTGGAAAGAGAAACCGCCGGAAGAGGAGTTGCTGCCGCCGCCAGCGGAGGATTCTCCTGGTGATGAGGTTTAATTATTTAACTTGAACTTGAAAAAGGGGCAGGTCTGGATGATTTCAGACCTGCCCTCATTGAATCTATTTGTTGTATAGTTCAGAACCTGAATGGCAGAAGACACCGAGGATCTGATCGACATGTCCAGACAACAGTGTGAGCAATGCGATGCCCCCTACGGCGATCTACAACGCGCTGGCGAGGATCGTCTGTTTGCCTGCAAAGATTGTGGGTGCGAGTCATGTGATCGGTGTGTCGAACAAGAACCTGCGGGGATACAGACCTGGTTCCTTCGCTGTCCCCATTGTCGTGGATCTTCTCTCGATCAACGGAATCTGTCAGATCGCTTCAGTATCTATTCGAGTCTGTCAGAACTCGAAGAATCACAGTATGTGATTGCGATGTTGTTTGTTCCCAGGTCAGTGTACTCGAAACGAAACGAGTTGATTATCAGAGAAGCAATTCCCAGACTCCAGGAGTTCAGTCCATCATTCTTCCTGCTCAATGAAAACGATGCTTCCATACGTAGCACAATCTCTGGCTGGTTTCCCTCAATCTACAATCCGAAAGAAACAACAGGCAATGGCGCTGTAATTTGGCTCAAAAGCGGTCAACCGGTAACAACGTTGCGTGGCGGACCACACTTGACGAAGCTTGAGATTATCGAGCATTCGCGAACAGCCTGGTCTTGCAAAACATAACGAGGGTTTGTTTCGGCGAGACTGCCTTCGTCTCTATGAGCTCCTTGGGATCTGTATTAATAAGCTGGTTTCTATTCTTTCGTTTCTGCCGTTCGACGGTTTCGCAAACGTTCCCGTGCTTCCATGAGAATGATCCCCAGCATGTTTTTTCCGGTGCCTTCTGAGCCGCAGCCCCAGTAGTAGTCGCGCGTTGTCTGTTCCACGATCTCATTGTCTCCTGTGTTCAACAACATTTCTTCAAGTTCCGCATGTTGTTCAAACTTTGCATATACTGCTTCTCGCATAATCTGGTCTTTTACTTCTTCCCAGTCTTTTCGCAGTGGTCGCTTTCGCGAACGTCCTTTTCGCGCGACGACCATCGGGCTGGGAGTCTCACGTAATTCTTCTTCGTGCTCCGTTCCTGCGAATTTCTGTGCCTGGAAATAGTGCTCCACAGTTCGCCAGGTCTTCCCCTTCAGTTCGAAAGGATACGCTTTGAAGTTCGAAAACTCACCGTAGGCTTCTTTCGTCGAATAAAAATAGATAGTCATGAAAGTTCCTTTTCAGATTTACTAATTATCTTCATGCAAATGCAGGCTGGCGTCATGATCGCCGCTGATCCGAATTAAACGGTCCGGGTTCTGGTACTGGGCGACCAGATACCGGGTCAGGTCGATCTGCATTTCGCGCATCGCTGCCAGATAGCGGCCCTGTTCTTCATTCTTTGCCTGCTGATGTGCCAGCTCGATCTGATTGACGCGGCGTCGGGTCTCTTCGTCGGCGAGCTGTAACTCTTCCTGCTGGTGGATCTGCTCATCGTGCTGCAGTCGCTGCAGATGAATGTCGTGTTCGGTTTGTTTCGATTCCATCTCCTGCCGTTTTTCGGCCCGGATCGCTTCCCGCGCCAGTTGGACATCCGCCAGCTCCTGAGCCTGAATTTCGGTCTCGGCGTCCAGTTTGAGCCGTGTCCGGGCTTCGATCGCACTGTCGTGCATTGCCTGCAATGTCTCGCCCGCCGTGTAACCGCGATACACAACCTTATTGATCTGGTAGCCAATCCGGGCGGCCCGTGCTGTCAGGTTCTGGTAAGACTCCAGTTCGTTCAACTGCTCGGTATCCTGCTTGAACGCTTCGAAGGAACGCGTCCCGGCGAAATCGACCACGTCGGCTGTGACGGCATTAATGAAGTCGGCAATTGGATCGTGGGTCTGGTCCAGCATTTTTTCAATGTCCGCCAGTTCAAAAAAGATCATCAGCTTGACGGTCAGCAACGCATCATCGGCAGTCCGCACGTCGTCGACCAGGTAATAGGTCTGATCGGGAATCACCCGCAGCTTGTTAAAATTCAATCCCCGGGGCACCTTATGCGCAGGCGTCTGGGGATCAGCCCCGTGCCAGCGAAAGTCATGCAGCCATTCATTTTCGTCGGGAACAAACAGCATGGGACCCCGTTCCACACGCCTCTGAACTTCATCCCCGATCCTCCGATAGACCACGATCGCTTCATGGGAATCCAGTTCCAGTGCGTTTTTGACATCAATCGATATATGTCTGACCGGATCATACCAGACCGAGGTCGGCCCGCGCTGGTGTTCGCAGTGTCCATCAACAAATTCAATGGAAAGATACTCATCCGCGCCCGCACAATACTGTCGCAGCGGTTCAATTGTCTTACGAAACAGAATCAGACGCCGCGGCCCATCGATATATTCCACCCGCCCTCTGTAGTCCCAGACTGCAGCCCGTTCCCCCTGCCGAACCGTTTTAATACTGATCATGGCACTTCTCCCCTGTTGAACACTGTTCTGATCGTTAGTGTTGAATATACACCTATAGTAGTGTTGTAATGACACTAAGGCAACTGGTTTTCTAAAAATATGAGATAAATTCTCAGTTCTTTTGATTTGAAGTGATCAGGAAATGAAGGTGCAGGAGACTTTAAAGATTCCAATCCGCCTTCGCATCTTGTAGTTTATAAATAGAGTTTATAAACGTGTTTCATACCTGTTACGGGTGTGCTGCTGAGGAATACACCATGCGAAGGCTTTTCATCACTCTGGTTTGCAGTTTCATGCTGCTGTTACTCTCTGCATCGCCTGCAGTATCCGCGGCCGATCAGTCGGCGCGACCCAATGTGATTGTCATTCTTGCTGATGACATGGGGTACGGCGACGTCACTGCACTTAACAGACAGAGCCGCATACCGACTCCGAACTTGGACAAGCTCGCGCGGCAGGGGCTGGTGTTTACAGACGCGCATGCCGCGGGATCGTATTGTGTGCCTTCCCGCTATGGCCTGCTTACCGGTCGCTACATGTGGCGGACGCGACTGGGATCGGGGGGCAATCTCGCTAACTTTGCCGGCACGTTGATTGAACCGGGACGCAGGACGATTGCGAATCTGATGCAGGACGCCGGTTATCAGACCGGGCTGGTGGGGAAATGGCATCAGGGGATTGACTGGAAACTGCACGACGAAAGTGAGCGGGAACAGATTCGCGTCGATCCCAATTACCAGAACTTCAAAAACATCGACTTCGCATCGCCGGTCCTGAAGGGGATCAACGATTATGGTTTCGCTTACTCTTTCGCCACCGCCGGTTCCGCGGAAATGAATCCGTCGACGTTCATCGTGAATAATCGGGCGGCTGTGATCCCCACGCTGACGACCGCCGAGGCAAAGGAGAAGTACAGCGAATGGTATGGCCGGGACGATAACATCATTGCTGAGGGATATACGATGGATCGCCTGGTGCCAACCCTTTCGAACAAGGCGTGTGAGTTCGTCGAGACTGCGGTCCGCGTAAAACCCGATCAGCCCTTCTTCCTGTATTATGCGATGACGACGCCTCACAATCCGATTGTTCCCAACGAGGAATTTGTCGGCAAGAGTCAGGCGGGGACGTATGGCGATTTCGTCGTCGAACTCGATTTTCATGTGGGACGGCTGCTGCAGAATCTCAAAGACCTGGGCATTGCAGACAACACTTTGGTTTTCTTCACCAGCGATAACGGACCCGTTGATCGGACACGCGGGTATCCGCAGCGCTGGGTGCGGGGGGATACACAGATTTATGGACACGACAGTACCGGCGACTGCAGCGGCTGGAAGGGGGGCCTCGAAGAAGGGGGGCACCGGGTACCGTTTATCGTCCGCTGGCCTGCGAAAATCAAACCAGGGGAAGCGTGTGCGACAACGATTGTGTTCAACGATGTTCTGCCTACACTGGCAGAGATGTTGAACGTCAAGATAGACAATAAGACTGCAGAAGACGGTGTCAGTTTCTACCCGGCATTAACGGGTGCATCGCGGCCCGTTTCCTTTCACAAAGCGATCATCCACAATCACCACAACGGCCACTTCGCTGTTCGCCAGGGACCGTTCAAACTGATCATGAAAGGACCGAAAACGGTGGAAGAAGTTCTGGATCCGCGTGTTCCGGTGAAATATCAACTGTATGATCTGGACAAGGATATTGCAGAGTCGACTGACGTTGCTGATAAACATCCCGAGAAAGTCAAACAGATGCATGCGATTTTGAAACAGTATGTGAAGGCAGGTCGGAGTCAAAGTGAATGATGAACTGTCAGAGGACAGTGTGCTATCAATCGGGTCTGCGCAGTTTTCCGATCTGGATATCGGCCTGCACGTAGTTCTCGGCGGCGACCGGTGAACCTCCCATCCGGCGGAAAATTCCGATTTGTCCCAGGTGCAGCATCGCGTCGGCCAGCGGTCCCTGGAGCAGTTGTTCTTCACTGACTTCCTTTAAGGGGACATCCTCTGCCAGCAGCTGATCCAGTCTGGTGAGAACCTGGAAAAAGCGTTCTACTTCGATGTTCCAGTCGGCTGGTTCCGGGCGTGTCGATGTGAGCGGTGTAAAAAAGGAAACGGCATAGGTCAGCACACCATTGATGTGATTCAGGATTTCCACGGGCGTGCGCACCGATTTCGCAGGACGAAATGTAGCGATTTCAACTGACAGGTTCTGCAGGACGTTGGTTCCACGATACGCGAGCGTGGCCAGAAAATGCCGCAGGGCATCTCGATTGATCATCGTATCCCATCCTGCTGGTAGTGTGTGTTACTGGCGAATCCTGTGGGCAATCCAGCAGAAGCTGGTGATCATGCCCCAGAACATCATGGCAATCAACACTAATAACCAGGGTTCATTATTCCAGGCCCATTGTAAAAAGTTTTGATTGTTTGGCATGACAGTATTTGAACTTTCTTTCAGCATGACCGTTCCTGTAATACCAATCCAGATTATATCTCAAGTGAATTTCGGCAGCCAGAACTTTTCGCATCATCATTATGAGTGGCTGACTGTCACCAACTGCAGGCCGCAGTTGTCACCCCGTTCTTGACCTGTGTTGTTTATTTTATGATAATATCAACGTCTTTCGATGTGTTGATTCGATTGTCTGAACTCGTCTGACATTTCCTCACCTGCTGACCTTATCCGCTGGAAACCTTATGGATCGAAACATATCAGATTGCTCAGGCGTGCCCCGCCGCAATTTCGTGCAGGCAGGTCTGCTGGGGGCAGGAGGCCTGGGGCTGGCTGATCTGATGAAGCTGAAGGCCGAAGCATCGATTTCCGCGAAGCAGCAGGATACGAACGTCATTCTGTTCTGGTTGAGTGGTGGCCCCGGGCATATGGAGACCTGGGATCCCAAGCCGGATGCCCCCGCGGACTATCGCGGGCCGTTTCAGTCGATTGCCACGAGTCTGTCCGACGTCCGGTTCGGTGAACTGATGCCCGAACAGGCGAAGCTGGCAGAACATCTGGCGGTGCTGCGAACCGTGAATCATGGTTCGGGAGATCATACCAAAGGGAATCACTGGATGCTGACCGGCTTTGAGGGGCCCGCCTTCAATGCGCCCGATAATCGTGTACAGCGCCGTCCGTCGATGGGCTCGGCGGCTTCCTTTTTACGCGGTGCGAACCAGGCGGGGATGCCCCCCTATGTGGGAGTGCCTCACTTGAAGGGGGGGACCGATAATCTGTTTCACTATTCCTCCTACATCGGGGGCGGCAGCAATCCGTTCATCGTGAATTCCGATCCCAATACCAGCAGCTTCAGCGTGCAGAATCTGACGTTAACAAAAGGCCTGACGTTTGATCGACTGCAGAATCGTCGACAACTGCTGGGTTCACTCGACAGGCTGCCTCATGCGCATGAGAAAATGATTCTGGATGTGGACGAACATCAGCAGAAGGCGTTTGAACTGCTGAACTCAAAAGGGGTTCGCTCTGCATTTGATATTTCGTCAGAACCTGATGCCCTGCGCGACAGTTACGGCAGACACACGTTCGGTCAGAGTGCCTTGCTGGCGCGGCGGTTGATTGAGCATGGGGTGACCTTCGTGACGGTCAACTGTGTTCCCTGGGATCATCACGGTTCTGCGGGACGTTATAAAACCGAAGAAGGGGCCCGCAAACTGATTCCGCCTCTCGATGCGGCGATTGCCGGGCTGATCCGCGACCTGATGGATCGTGGTTTATATGAAAAAACGCTGGTTGTGGCGATGGGCGAATTCGGTCGGACGCCCCGCATGAATATCCACGCAGGCCGCGATCACTGGGGGAGAACCTTCAGTGTGCTGATGGGGTGTGGCGGGATGAAGATGGGACAGGTCATCGGCCGTTCCAGCCGGTATGGGGAAACCGTGGTAGAACGTCCCATCAGTCCGCAGGACGTCGCTGCTACCATCTATCGACATCTGGGCATTGATCCGCAGAAGGTGATGCTCCAGGATCGACTGGATCGTCCACTCCCCTTGCTCGATGATGGCGAAGCGGTCTCTGAACTGTTTGCCTGACCTTGTTGGTGAGTAATCAGAATCGAGTATCAGGTAATACAGATACTATTATCCGACAGTTCATGAGGTGAGCCTGATGCTGAAAAAAATTGGTTTCTGGATTGAAAATCTGGATGATCAATATCAACCTCCGCAGCTCTTTGTCGGGGGGATGGATCCTGCCGACAAGGAAATGGTCGCCGCCTATCTCGATCGAGGGGTCACTTACCTCGTGTATCGTGGCTATAGCTGGTGCCGATTCCAGTGTGGTGCCGGAGGGGCTGTGATGGGAAACTGTGATTTAACTGATGGTGAATGGTATTGGCCATCCAGTCTGTCGCATTATCTTCGCAGTCACGATATCAGGTTACCCGAAGAATTTATTACACATGTCAGACAGAATCGGTCGAGAGATTTCCGTCGAACAACTCTCGATGAACTGTTAAATGAATGTTCTCATCGAAATGAGAAGCGAGAAGAGGATGACATATGGATTCGCTGGTGTAACGAGCAGGTTCCTGATGCCATCCGGGAGAGGCGGAATGAGGCGATTATCGAAGCGAAGCGCGAGCATCTGGTGTTGATGGAAGAGGAGTTTCGGAAGACAGAAGAGGATGTAGGCCTTTCCTCTCAAGTCTGTCTGTTCCAGGGATGTCAGCATCATGCACTGAAAGACAAATTCTTTTGTGTCAGGTGTATTCATAAAGCGGGTGGGCAAGAGTACTCGGGTCAGCTTGCAAAAAAACTATATGAATTCCTGGATGAACTCAACGATAAGCTCCTGCGAAGTGAGAAAGACTAGATTGTGCCCAGTTTTACTGCAGCATCTCCCAGGCCATTGGGGACGAGTATATTAGTTTGAACGATGCTCTGGTTAATTGTGGTATGCTCTCGTTGTTTGTTTTCGGTCTTTTTATCACTATAATTTTCTGAGCTTTGAGTGAGTAGATTACTTTTCTACGTGCCTTAATCCAGATCAAATTCGCTCTAATCAGAGACAGTGATTTCCTTTCTCTGATTCTCTTTCTCATATTTTACAAAGTGAAAAGTGACCCATGTTACGACATCTGCTCGAAAAACGTCTGCCTCTGTTTCTCGAATTTCTCTCTGCTTTCAGGCGTTATGCCTCTTACATTCAGGAAATCTTTTTTGCGTTGCTGCTGATTCTCTTACTGGGAGCAATCCTGATCTGGCGATATGAGAATATCGAATTCGGAGATGCGATCTACTTTACCTGCATCACCGGATTGACGATCGGCTATGGTGATATAACTCCTGAAACGGTGATCGGGAGAATTGTGAGTATTGGCATTGGTCTGGTCGGTATGCTGGTCGCAGGCCTGACGGTGGCCATCGCCACGCGTGCGCTCAATGATACCGCGGTGCGGCATTTCGAAATCGAAAGTGAAGAGTCGTCTTCTTAAGATTGAACCTGTCTGGTGCAAATAATAGCGTCGATTGTATCCATTTGAAGTGGATGATTTGATTGGTAGTCAGCTACATTTATAAATGAGATGCCAAATGACATTTGCAAATGGTTGGATATCCACTGAGCTGGAGAAAGAATTACTGCTTGCGACTGGGGGTGAGATTTCGGTTCTGGGATTTTTTCAATCGCATGCAACTTTGCTGCTTAAGATTTGTGCAGAGAATGAAACAGACCGATTTGTGATCTGTGTGATGTGCCGGTCAATACAGATTCTCCCAAGAGTTTCATTTGAGAAATTATACTGTAAAAAAACAGGGAGCCAGGATTTCCTTCTTTACAGTAGAGAACTGGAAGTGCAGTGTGGTGCTCTGCGAGTCGAAGCGACGGAATTCATGCAAAAATGGATGAAGGCTTATGGTTTTGATAATGATCGAAATGAGGAAGCGGAAGCACTGCGATTAATGAAGCTGATTTACCAAGCTTGATGAATCACATTTGTGCGTTACCAGTTGCCTGCTCTGTGGCGGACTGTTAGATTGCAGTGGCCGGTTTTCTATTCCTTCAAAATACAGTTGAGCCAATTATGCCAGTCGATCCGTTTCATCTTGCGTTTCAGGTGCGTGACATTGCTGAAGCCAGAGCCTTTTATGGGGGGCTGCTCGGTTGTCCTGAAGGCCGCAGTGCCGAGACCTGGGTGGACTTCAATTTCTTTGGGCATCAGGTCGTGTGTCATCTGAATCCGGCGCTGGGACCCGAGGGGAAAATCTCCTCGCACGCGAATCCTGTTGACGGTCACGGCGTGCCCGTCCCTCACTTTGGTGTGGTGTTGACGATGGATCGCTGGAATTCCCTGGCGGATCGGTTGCGCGAACAGAAGGTAGAATTTGTCATCGAACCCTACATCCGCTTTATCGGTCAGCCGGGCGAGCAGGCGACGATGTTTTTTCTGGACCCCAGCGGCAATGCACTGGAGTTCAAAGCGTTCAAAGATATCGAAACGCAGCTGTTTGCGACCTGAAGTCTTTCTGATAACCTACTTCATCAAACGACCGGTAAATTATGAATGAGGAGTTGAGCCTGTGACAATCGAAACCGCTGAAGACCTGAGCGAACTTAAAAAAATAGGAAGAATAGTCGCGGTCACACTGCAGGGAATGATAGAGAAGACAGAGCCGGGAATGACCACCGGTGAGCTTGATCTGGTAGGGAAATCGTTGCTGGAATCTTACGGTGCCCGATCAGCGCCGAAAATTACTTACAATTTTCCAGGCTATACCTGTATCAGCATCAATGAAGAAGCCGCTCACGGAATTCCGGGTGACCGGGTGATTCAACCAGGCGATGTCGTCAACATTGATGTCTCTGCTGAAAAGAATGGTTATTTTGCTGATACTGGTGGAACTTTCGTTGTTCCTCCGGGGAATTTCATCAAAGACAAACTGATCGCTTCGACACAGCTGGCATTAACCGAAGCCTGTCACGTGGCGAGGGCAGATCGTCCGCTGAATGAGATTGGGAAATCCATTCAGAAGGTTGCGCGGCAGACCGGTTTCCGGATCATTCAAAATCTCTGCAGCCACGGAGTCGGGCGCAGTCTGCACGAGGAGCCAGGTGAGATCCCCGGTTATTACGTGCCGGGAGATCGGCGAATTCTACATGAAGGGCTTGTAATTACCATTGAGCCTTTTTTGTCAACGAAAAGCAGAATCGTTTCGGAAGGCAGTGATGGCTGGACTCTTACCGGGGAACCGGGAAATTTATCAGCGCAGTTTGAGCATACCATGGTTATTACAAAGGGGAAGCCAATCCTGTTGACGGTTGTCTGAAACGCTCGAGAAGTCTCTCAACACTCTCGCATGCAGGCGGATGACCTTACATTTCTCGAACGGCAGCTCTCGCGATCGCTGACACAACCATTGTAATCACAAACAGGATGAGCCCATAGCGGTTTTTCTGTTTCAGCCAGCAGACTCCAGCGATGCAGATTCCAATGCCTGTGAGCAGAGAGGCACTGCCTCGCAATATGTTTTTCCAGGTGAGGGCGACGCTGTCGAGGGCCGTGTATTCACCGTGACTGTATTCAATGGGCCCGTATTTGAGGTTGTAGTACACCAGCGAGCCGAGCATCATCAGGCCGCCCGCGATTAAAAACAGGCCGAACAGGGAAGTCACGACTCCGGCGATCAGATGCCAACGCATGGTTAAACTGGAACCTCACTTGTTCATATGAAATGAAATCATCGGTTGATTTTTATTTAGATTAACGAATTCCGGTTATTCGATCTCTTTGTACTGAGGGAGTTCCACAAATAAAAAAGGATCGTATTAATCAGTAATTGTAATGACCACGGAAAAATGATGCTGGTTCTGGCTCATTAAAAATACGTTAAGCGTATATTTCAATTATTCGATGCCTGTACCTTTACTGCCCCTCTGGTGACACAGCAATCTCTGCCAGGACGCCGAAATGGTCGCTGGGCCAGTCTGTGCCACTGGGTTGATTGAGGACGACGCGTGCGGAAGTCACGCGTGCATAACCGCGATAATGATGTGGCGAACCGATGAAGATGTAATCGATGCGGCGGTGATGGTCGGTGAGATGCCAGAACTGTGCGGTGGTCTTTTTCGCGTAGTGATTCCGTGTGGACCAGGTGTCGCCCGTGTCCCGGTTGCCCGCCGCTTCCCAGGCGTCGTAATAATGTGTGCTGCGTCCTTCTAGACTCTGGCGTCCGGTGAGAAACCGAATACTGGCGGAGTCGGGCGTGGCGTCGAAGTCGCCTGCGATAATCGGGGGGAAGCCTTTCGGATCGCTGATTTCACGCAGGAACCGGTCCAGGGCCACCGCATCGCGTTCGCGGTGGAGTTCCCGGTCAAACTGCCAGCGGGCTGTTCCGAATGTGGAGACAAACAGTAACGGTCCAATGGGCTGTGGTGCTGCGATTTCCACCGCCAGGGCTTTCCCGCTGCCGGGCAGTTTCTGAAATGCTTTACGTTTCAAAGGCCAGCGGGATGCGACTGCGACATCCAGCAGGCGGCGTTCCCGGGAATCACTTCCGTCGGATTCATGTTCGATATGGTAGTTCAAGCCCTGCAGCAACTGTTTCACCTGGTGTGCTGCGCCGGGCGTCCAGCCAGCCTCCTGGAAGCTGATTAGATCAGGTTGTAAAGCGACGATCTGCTCGCGCAGCATCTGCATGCGAGTCTCGTATGGTTCCGCATAGTTCCAGATATTCGCCGTCAGAACCCGTAGTGGACGGTCGAGAGCTTTAGAAGGTGCTGGTTCCTGGCCTGATGAAACCTGGCAGATCCATGCGGATACGATTAATATAATACTGCATATTCTCAGACGGCGGGGGATTCTCTGCATAGGTGAGTACTTTCAGTGTTTTCTGAAAAGTTCAGATAGTTGAGTCAGCTGATTTAAATTAAGTCTGAATCTAAAATCACTGCGCTTCAAGCCAGTCACAAAATTTATCCCAGATGTTTTCATCAAACACACCGCCAGCAGGTAAGCCTGCCGTTTGTGCAACTCTTTTCCACTGAGCGATATCGAAATCATCTGGAACTCGATTGGCCTGGATCAGTTCTATGATTAATCCTTCAAACGCCATTTCAGGCTCATTATGATTTAAGTAATGATCGACTCCCGCGAGTTCATCCTTGTCAAAGAGTCCCCGGCAAGATGTAATCAGTCCAGAAACTTCTTCACTTAATGCTGCGATCGCCTCGCTCGTCAATGGTTCGTGATACTCATCTGGCTTATTCACTGTGATTGTCGTTCCTATCGGGTTTTAGTAGTCTCATTGTTCCATTTCTGTCTGAGGCTGGTTGAACAGCAGGGCCAGTTCAGCGAGCAGGCGTTCTGAGGTGGTCATCTCTGCGCGTTCGCTGAGTACCTGCTTCGCGAGGGCCGGGACATTGGTCAGAATGCCATCAACGCCCCGGTTCATCATTTGTGACATCATGGCTGGATCGTCGACCGTCCAGACGTAAACGGGTTTGTCGGCCTGGTGGGCGCGGTTGACAAAGTTACGCGTGGCAAATTTGGCATTCACGGCCAGGAAGTCGGCTGGAATCTTTTTGAGGTTTCCCACGTGCACCGAAAGCAGCAGGCCGCATTTCCATTCCGGTCGCAGTGCTTTCATTTTTGCGATTCCTTCCGGTTTGAGCGACATGACCATGACCTGGTCTGCCATGCCAGCGGCTTCGACGATGTCGGCCACCCGCTGTTCCAGCTGTTGGTCGTGGCCGTAATATTTTAGTTCGATAATGACGCCCACTTTGTCTTTACAGAGTTGCAGAACTTCCGCAAGCGTAGGGACACGTTCGTCGGAAAAACTCGGATCGAACGAACTGCCAATGTCGACGTCGGTCAGATCATCGAAGGCTGCATCCCAGACTTTGAGTGGATTACCTGCGAGTTTCATGAAATCGCTGTCGTGGACCACAACGACTTTTCCATCTGAAGTTTCCTGCACGTCGAGTTCAATCCAGTCGGCTTTGTCCTCAATGGCCTGTTGAAAGGCTACCATAGAGTTCTCGGGCGCTGCTTTGGAGGCACCACGGTGAGCCATGATCTGCGGGTCTTCTTTGATCTCCAGTGACTGCAGTGATGTATAACCAATCAGAGCCGCGACAAGGACGCCGATGACAGCGGCGGCTGCCAGGCGTGAACGAGTCAAAATCGGGCTGGCATTTTGCAGGGGTTCTGTTGGCGTTGATTCAATTGCGCCGTTTGCCTGGGGATTCAACTTTAAGTATCCGTGAAACAGTAGTCCAGCGAAGGCAATGGTGGCAAACAGGTTCAGGATGAGTCCTGAAATGAAGAGAACGAACAACATCAGGCCGACGCGGGTGGCCATTACCAGAAGTGAGCCAGCCGACGCGGGAATCAGAAAACGACCGGCGATGCCGACGAATACCACCAGGATCAGATTTAACAGTATCACAACGCACAGCCAGGTGATCAGCCAGATCAGAACCTGACGGCGCTGACCGGAAATCAGTTTCTGACTGGCCTGTAGTCCTGCTTGAGGATGAACCTGATCAAACAGGATCAGGGGGAGCGCCAGGAACCAGCCGGAAAAGAGTCGCAGCAGGATACCCGTCAGGGTCAGCACCAGAACGACACCCAGGCCAACAGCGGTTTTGAATTCGGCGGGGCGCTCACTGAGATAATAGTTGATGTCATACTCCCCCAGCAGCCAGAGATAGACGGCACCTGCAATCAGTAGAAACGGCGCCAGAATCAGCAGACACCAGCCGATCATTTTAGCGGTGACGCGGAGAATGCGTGGTGCCTGACTGGCGGCAAAGCGGAGCGAGCCAATCGCCCCGATCTTCTGTCCTCTGGATTTCGCCGCCAGGATCACCAGGAGCGATGATTGTTCCAACGCGAGGATCGACAGCCAGACGGCCCCCAGCAGAATCACGCAGCACCAGCCAAAGGGGCCGGCAAAAAACAGGGCGATGTCGACGTCTGAGAGAACACTCTGACCGGCTACCGCCAGCAAGATATGAAACAGTGCCGCGAAGAGTGGTGTCAGCAGGATGAATGCCAGCAGTTTGTAAAGCAGATCAGTGGCGACCAGGGACTGCCAGACTGGCTTCAAGATTTCTGCAATCTGTCGAACGGTTTGAGCGGGAGACATGACTGCTTCCTGTCTGTGATTGAAGTGACGGGGTCCAGCGTGTCGTGGTTTGACCGATCAGCGGACCACAACGGGGATCACTCTCACAGCTTACCAGTAAACATTCTGTAAAGGAAAGAAATAATGACAGAAAGCAACTTCAGTTTCACATGAATAACGTTGTCGGTCGATCAAGGCATGTTTAAAATCAGAGAGTAAGTCAGGTTTGAATATCAACCGTTTACGTTATTGAACAGGGGGAGATCATGAAACGCGCTCAATTCAGAATTTCGTTGGCTGTAGTATTTATGCTCTTATCGTCGATGCTTTCGATTGCTTCTGCCGATGATGCGAAAGAGGCAGCTATCAAAAAAGACCGCCAGCAGATTGCCGGTACGTGGAGAGTTGTTTCGCTTGAGGTCAATGGCGTGAAGTCAAGTGAAACCGAAGCAAAGAAGATCACGGTCATGAACGGCGTCGATGGATCGTGGGTCCTGCGTTCTGAGGGGAATGAAATCGGACAGGGGACGACGACTCTTGACCCGACACAAAGTCCGAAAGCGATCGACATTAAATCGACCACGGGACCAAATCAGGATAAAGCGATACCGGGTATCTACAAACTGGAGAAGAATACCCGCAAACTCTGCTTTGCGCAAGCCGGTCACACCCGTCCGACTGAATTTAGCTCAACCGCTGCGAACCAGCAGATTCTGGTGACATTTGAGAGAGTCAAGTCGGAGTAGTAAAACTTCTATCTGGTACTGGAGAGAACAGGAGAGGAACCATGAATATCAAGCTGGCATTGATTACCGTCCTGATCGCGTCCGCATCGGGTGTATTTGGTCTCTGGTACCTTTCTGATTTTCAGGCTCTCGATAATTGGCTGGTTGTGATTGTGGCAGGTGCCTCTCTGGCGATCTGGGTGCCGATGTCTTTGTTGTACTATCGCCTGGAATATATGCTTCCCCTTGCCGTTTATTTTGGATTTCTGTCCCCGTTTATTGGCGGATGTATCACGCTCCCCCCCTGGTCTTTCGTGCTGTTGTTTTCCAAACCGGAGTTTACGATCTCACTCGGAATTGGTACTTCCCTGGTGATTTATGCGGTCGCCCGATATTTTGCGTACTCTGATTTTCGTCTCTGAAAATAATTACCGTGTTGATATGATCTCCTGTGTATTGAATGAGGATCATCCAATAACTCTCAAATGTCCAAAATACCCCGTATTTAATTCTGAAGTTCAACGGGTAATTTCTGAAAGAGGATTGACTGGAAATCGTACAGATGACTCTACAACTGCAAACAAACCGTGATCTCTATCTTGCCGTCAATCTCCTTTCAAAAGAACACGAGAAGTGTGATCTTCCACTTGAATTATATCTGCTTGCTGTACTCAGTCGGTCGGCTGCCTTCTGCCAACATGACGTGCTGTCGTTGTCTGAACTTTTCGATTTGATTTCATCCGGATTTACTGAAAAACCAATGTCTTTCGATGACAGGTGGCGTGATCAATACGATCAACTTTCAGAAGATCTAAATGGGTACGTTGGCTGGCGTAATGCGATGATTCACCAGATCGTTGATCTCCGGGAGATGGATGAATGTGGCACTCTGAAAAATGAGATGCGATCCTTTGGAGTCTCGTCACCGCGGGATTCGACCTGGTTTAATTTTGAGCCGATACAGTATCTTGAGTGTGCGATGGAAGGTTCTTTCGGTGGATGGGAGCCGGACGACGATTCCGATCGCGATTACGTTCCCGGTCAGGTTGGCGTAGTATCCGAAGATGGTTCTATTCAGTCAATCAATGCTGAAGACATGCCTCATTCAATATTTGAAATTTCCAGCGTAACCTGGGAGCAGATGAAAGATTTCAATTATTGTGGTCAAATCTATGAGTGACGTTTAAACGTTGTTCCACAGACTGCTGCGTGAGGGCTTTGATTGTCTCACCTGAATTGATAAAGCGTATTCCTCAATCAGAAACATGTACCAATGCAAAAACAACATAGTGTGTTATTAACGGTTCTCCTCCTTCTGACAGCCTTGCCTGGCTTTGCGACTGCGGAAGAATTTCGAGTCGAAACACCAGCCGCGTTGCAAACCGCCATGAAGTCGGCGAAGCCGGGGGATGTGATTCAGATTATCGGTGCTGACTGGTCCGATGTGGAAATCAAACTCTATCTTCAGGGAACGAAAGAAAAGCCGATCACCGTGCAGTCGCAGGTTGCGTTCACCGGCGCATCGGAGCTGAATCTGCTCGGTGAATATGTGGTTCTTGACGGCTTCACCTTTCGGAACGGCAGTCTGAAGACGGGGCATGTCATCCGTGTGCGGGGGGCACACAACCGGGTGACCCGCTGTATCATCGAAAACTATAATCCTGAAAACATCGAGACCCGGTACCAGTGGCTCAGTCTTTACGGCCATCATCATCGCGTGGATCATTGCCGATTCGAAGGTCAGAAGCATTCCGGCACCACTCTGGTTGTCTGGCTCGACGAAGACGGTGAAGTGGGACGGCACCGCATTGAACGCAATCATTTTCTGAATCGTGCCCGGGGGAACGGTAACGGCTTTGAAACACTGCGGATTGGCACCAGTGAAACTTCGATGAAATCGGCGCAATGTGTCGTTGCTGAGAACCTGTTCGAAAACTGTGACGGCGAGGTGGAACTCATTTCCAACAAGTCGTGCGATAACATTTACGAACGGAATACCATTGTCGGCTGCGCGGGTGCTCTGACGTTGCGGCACGGCAATAACTGCATCGTCCGCGAAAATCTGATTCTGGGTGACGGCGAACGCCATTCGGGCGGCATTCGCGTTGTCGGCACAGGACATCAGATCATCGGCAATCACATTGAAGGGGTAGGGGTCCGGATCGACGGCGCGATTGCCCTTAGTGCCGGTGTTGTGGACCCGAAGTTAAATCAACATGCACAGGTCCAGAATGTTCTCATCGAAGGTAACACGCTGATCGATAACGCAGGAGAAGAAATCGTGCAGGGGCACGGTCTGGGTAGCCGTTCGCGCACACTGCTGCCGGTGAATATCACGATCAAAAACACCCGTCGCACGGGTAAGCCACAACTCAAGCGATTGAAACCCGCTGACGTCGGCCCTGATGCTTTTGCAAAATAGGCTGCGATTCGTGAATCGGCCAGCAGAATTGACGTAGATCACCACATCTTGCTGGCAGATCCGGTACAAATTCTGGTTGACGATCGTGTCTCTTTCGGGGTACAAACAGCAGCACAAACCGGCCCCGATACTGTTCCCGGATGCTTCGACTGCTGGATATTTTATCTAAAGCATGTGACTTTCATCCCTTATGGTATTTCAAACCAGAAGTAAGAGGCTTCAAAATGTTTTGGGTCAAGACGACGGGATATCTGGTTCTGGTTTCGATCGCGCTCCTGAACCAGGAGCAGCAACCGCAACGCGAGTATACGCAGGCTGAAAAAGCAGTGCTGACCGAACTCTGCGTCACCGTCACACTGGATATGCTTAAGCAGGACGAACTCACAACAGGGGAACCCTGTTTCTTTACCCATGGCGACGACAAGGGAAAGTTCATTCCGTTTCGAGAATCCATTCTGAAAAGAATTAAAAAACAGGGGATCAATGCCTACCCCACAACAGCAATGGTCGGTAAAGGGGAGATCGATGAAACTTCCAAAAGATTACGACAAGGGGAACCCGCATTCGTTTTAGCAGAAAACAATCAGCCAGGCAGACTCTATATCATTGAATTTAAGGACTATGAGGATAACTCTGCCCGTTTCCAGGCTTCCATGCTGAAGAAGAAAGGCATCAGCAGTACGTATATCTATCGACTGAAAAAAACGAGTGATGACTGGGAAATTGAGGGTAAAGATGGTCTCATTTATTAATGTTTGTATTTCGTTACGATCGTTTTTCATGACCGATTGAAAAAGCAGCTGTTCAGTCGAATGCGACATTGAATCAAAAATCTAAGGTGACTCCGAGAGTCCATCATCTGCTCACAGATGACCGTGACCCTGCGAATGACAAGATTGTAAGCCAGCATATGCATCTCACATCAATTGAAAAAGCGCTGATCCTCGCAGCTTATTTCCGTGGTGGTAGTCCGGATGACGAGACCTGGACTTCGAATACGGATCAGATTTTGACACTCTCGCTCTTTTATTCTGGAGAGTTGACTGCCGAAGAATGCGTCCGGCGTTTTGCGCGTCGTTCTGGTCTGCAGAAGCTGTATACTGCGGAGGGGGAACTGACGGAAGAAATCGCCAACCGTTACCAGGTCTTGATTCAACTGCTGCAGAAGCATCCGGGGTTAATCGAGGGGAATGGAAATTTCACGCTGCCCGCCCATCCCACATTCACGTCATGTCGACTGACCAATGATGGCTTTCTGCTGGCTGCAAGTCTGATCAACAGATTTCCTCAAAAGCCAGCATTCCCAGACTGGCCGGATCAGCGAATCATGACAGAAAGCAACTCTTAAAACAGCTTGGTCCTGAGTATTTTCCTGTTGTACAGCTTAGCCAGTTATAGTGAATCAGGGAACAGACTGCACTCATGGTTGTTGTTTGAAGAGAGAGATGATCAGAATGGTTTCATATCTCCAGGTATTGTTGTATATGATATACAGACAGGTTCATTCTCTCTGACATTCGTCCTGTTATGGAGTTAGAGGAAATACAGATTACGGCCGGGAATTGCTTTCCCTGCTTCAACGATTTTCAGATTAAGCAGCAGCATGGAATTTTATGAAGAACACATGGAGCGTCTTTCATTACGTGAATTTCTCCGGTTGTGCTCCCCGCGCATTGTGCTGGGTTTTTATGTCTGGTTAATGTGCAAATTTCGTCTGGCGCACACCAAACCCGGCATCAGTCCGGTGAAAGAGGATATTCGTGAGCGGTTGATTGAACTGGATCAGGTTCCGGAAACGTCGCGGTCGGAGGTGATCTCTATCCTCGATCACTTTGCAGAACAGGGATTCGTAGAGCCTCTGCTGGAAAGCTACCTGCACGGACGAAACCGTGATCATTTAAAGCTGATTGGTGTCCGCGTTCTGTCACGGCACAAAAGTGGTCGGTATGTCGTATCGGCTCCAGTCATTTTCGGTGAAGCGAACTCTGCCTGTTGGGGCAACGATGGGCTGCACACCTTTATTGACTCGGAAAGAACGATCACAACTACGGTGGGAAGTCAGAGATTTGATAAGACACCGGGAAGTTCAGTGACATATCATTCGGAGTGCAAAATTGAGGAGTTACTGGAGCATCATCGACAGGTGGTTGCCAAACGGGGAGAATCTTACCAGACCATACATAACCAGGACGAAATGCTGCTGTATCTGCAGCGTCTGTCAGATCGCTTTGTAAATCAACTGGTACAACGGGGATACCTGGTTCCATTCGAGCCGGAAGAAGGACCGGAACTGCCCGAGATGATCGATTACGGGTTTAAACCCGTGAAAGATGAGAATGTATTCACAATTCCCCTCTGGCTGGTTTTTGTCTTTGTCGCGCTTACCGTTATCCTGTTCAAGCTGTTGAAATAAACCGGATTTCACAGGGCATTCCAATACGAAGTAATGAGAGTTTCGACGAGTATGATTTGTATAAACGATATGCTGCAAGCCGCTTGTAGTGCTTCATTTCTTTACTCGCGCCGATCCTTAGTGATCGATTAACGCAGCGCCGAGTATCTCTTGACAATAATTGCCTGTTGAGACAGGGACCTATCGATTCTATGGATGATGAATTGTACCGGAACGGTTCAGGATCGCCGCTGTTTCTTTTTGGGTTCTGAGAATGTCAGTCATTCGCTTCTGGCAGCAATAGCAGCTTCACCGGGATGTTTTTGATAAGTCCTGTCTTGAATCTCTGCCGCACAATCTCGACTTTTTCGATGTCCTGTTTCTGCGCGAACGATTTGGAGACACGGATCTCATTTAGCTGTCCGTCAGGTTCTATGATTGTGGAATACTGTCCCTGTAATGGTGCTTTTTGACCACGCAGATAGACACGGCATTCGTACTGCGTCAGCTTGTCAGCGGTTTCCCTGTTAACCTGTAATACAGCTGCTGTTTTATCGTAGGCGATTTGAAATTTTCCTGTTGCCGGATCTGTTTCCCTCGCTCGGTTCGGGTCAAGATACCAGCTGACCCCTTTGGCAATCTGTACCGGCTCGTCGGGAATCTCCTTCAGTGTTTTGGCGATCACCCTGTTTTCGATGGGGTATCTGATCTCCACTGCGATTTCCTCGGGCCAGTTCGCAAGAGTACTCTGATAAGGTGCAGCCGCTGATACGATCATTCCATTACGAGGGCTATTCACCGTTGCTCCGCCTGTGTGACGGACGCCATCGGCGGTGATCACTGTAGGCAGGACAGGGGAGTCCACCAGTCGCCCGTCAACCTGAAAGACCATGCTCAACGGATTCAGATCGTCTTCCTGGCGCCAATAGACATCAAAGGATTTTACTTGCTTGAGAATTTCGTCTGACTTTTCCTGACTCAAAATCGTGCCGTCTGGCTTCCAGACCGTACTGGGAATCGACATGCCTGTCGAGCGAACCCCATCCTGCTGCCAGGCGAGATAGAGCAGCTTCGGTGCTGTCACCGGATTTTCCGGATCAGGAAGCCCCAGCGGAACTGCTTCTGCTTCGGTTGAGGGAGAATTTGTTTCTGCCTGCGCGGGTCCGGTTTCCTGTCCCGAGTGAACTGCGTTGCCCACCGGTAAAAGCAGGAGACCGAATACGATTGCGACCAGCCATGTCTAGCGTGGGGTACGCGCAGCAAACACCAGAGAATAAATCGATGTCGATGTCAGTGGTAGCTCCTTCGTTATTTTCTGTTTTATTTCAGAACGTGCGGATCGAGCCAGACGGCGTGTGCACCCCGATTAATCGCTTTTGTTTCCGTGCGAATTACCAGTCGGTTAATGTTCTTGACCGAAACTTTACAGAACTGCACGTCCTGTTGATCTTTCAAAGGGCATTTCCAGAGAACTTTGTTGTCTCCCAAGACCATAAAAGTAACGGTACCGGTGAATTGATAATTATCATCCTTGAGAGCCACGCCGGTGACAAACGTTTTGAATTGACCGTCCAACTGGTATGACACGCTTGCGGAACCTCGACTGGCCGGAACCATACCCAGGCCATTGGGAAACTCAATCTGATTGACGGTAAATCGTCCCTTGCCATTTCCCGGATCACCATTCTTCCCGAAAGGCCATCCACCATGAGCCACATCCTCTTCCTGCATGTGATTCAGATACCGCAGGGGCATCTGGTTTAACCTGGCATTCAGTACCGCTCGATCGGGGCCCAGCGTGCGCGACCATGCCTGGCTATACAGGTCATACGCGTGCATTTCCAGTTCCTGCTGTGTTGAGCCTTTCTCTGTCTGAGCTAACTGATACCAGCCATTGGCCACCGTGAGCTGGGCATCGTTATCATTTGAGCTGGCGATTTCCTGCTTTGCCAGGTTTTGATACTCCGCATCATCTCCTTTCGCGAGCCAGAACAGTCCTTCTTTCCAGTCGTTCAATTTTAAAGCGACAAACTTTCCGTATTGGGCTGCGGCGCTGGCGTCATTCGGATTCTCCTGCAGTTTTTGATGAGATTTTTCCACATCACGATATTCGTTTGACAGCATGATGCTGCGTTTTTTTAAGCTGTTCGCCAAAGTAAAGGCATGGTTGCTGCGTGCCGATTTACCGATTTTGCTGGCGAAAGTAGCGATTTTCACTGCAGAAGAATAATCGCCTGACTGGATCGCAGACTGACTGGCGTTGATCGCGTCAAACGCCACATCTTTCAACCTCCCCTGGGAAGGGGCCGTTTTCGCATCCTGTAACAGTTGTTTGTATTTCTCATTGAAATCAATATTCCCGGCAGGGGGAAACGCCTGCAGAACCCGAGTTCCTTCTGGAAGGAGCAGAGCACACAAGAGAATCAACAGCATGTGAACAACAAACTGACTTTTATATGATGACATTACTGAGCCCGATCGATATTTATTCGAACGCTTGTAGGAATAGACAGAAATACAGTCTCCATCCTAAGTGAACCACTGTGACATGCCAAGCTTTCTTTCAACAGTTTCAACCGGAATATCCCAATTGGATCAAGTTCCTGATTCGTTGCCAGGATCGACGTCGATTCAAAACTGATCTCCGGAACACTTTTATTTGTGTTACTGTACAAGGCTGTTATCATAGAGCGAGTGTCTGAAACATCTGCCAGATCACAATCTGCATGACAGTCTCTGGAGAACAAAATGTTCTGCTATCCGATACTGCGAAATCTTCTGTGCGGCACGGTAATGCTGATGGCGGTATGGAGCTGCCAGCCGACGGCTTCCGATATGCCAGCCGGGAACGCTACTAAAGAGAAGACGGAAGCCCCACAGCAGTTGACATCCCCGGAGGAAGTGACCGCTGCCCTGGAAGCGCGCTGGTCGCTGGATGACATCAAAACCTATTGTATTCCGGAACGGCGTGTAAACCCTATGTGCCAGAACCTGGTAACAGATGTTGGCGTGACCTGGAAGGGAACACTCTACGAAGATGTACCGACGGGCTTTACAACGATCAAATGGTACGGCACTGCAGTGGATGGCGGGCTGTATGAATACTCGTTAAACGTCAGTCGAGGCGATAGCAGCTGGAATCTGGAAATCGGGAACGTCGAATCGTTCGCGAGACGCCCGAATGTCGCCCCCGATCCCTCAGGACAATGTTTTATCGGCAGCGCGCCCCCTGAAAAACAGGAGACCGACGATACCGTTGCGCCTGGATTTGTTGCGCCTCTCAAACGTGAACCTCTCAAACCTGAATAAGTCTGAAGGGTTCAAAGTGGTAAGGATAGAGTGTCAGAGAGTTTGGAAAACTGTATTGAGGTCTGTTCCTTAGAACTCAGTCTTATTTATTCTCAGATCAGTGAGTAAAGCAGTGTTATTCATCGTACCATTTATCACGTTGTTACTGGGCCTCTACTGCATGACAATCCTGCTGTCATACCGCATGGGTGTTTTCGGAATGGTCTTATCACAACTCCTGATCGGGTTTTATTTTTTGATGGGGCTGGCCGTAGCGATACACATTTATGGCGGTTATGAACCCGAACAGATTATCGGCTGTCAGATCGAAGCGTTCCTTGCCAACCTGTTGGTTTTCCCCTTTGCTGTATTCGCAATCTGGAAAGGAAGAAATTATCGAGCCAGAAAAGAGAGCAGTCAGTTCTGAGTCTTAGACAAGTGATCTGCTCCCCATTGCCTCTCCTGATCAGCCGCAGGGCATTCGCTCAAGTAAATCATGAGACACAAAGAGCTGAGGAGCTCCTCGAATGTGACTCGAACTTTGAAATCCGTCAAAACAAACGTGAAACAACAGCAGGGCCACTGGATGTGGGAAGCCAGGGTTCCTTTTCTGAACGGCATCGAAGTTGACATAGAAGTAACAATATTTCTCTTCAACTCGCGGTCTGATTTCCGAGTGCCGCCGGCATTGTTAAATGCATGGTTTCTGTGTCTCAAATTCAGTCATCAAACGGCTGGTACAAGAAATTGGAACGGCTCTGACGGTTCAAAGCTGGTTGACTGGTCTCCCGCCAGATCCGGGTTTCCGTCAAGCGTCAGTTTCCTGACTCCTGCCCCTTCGCTGAAATCGAGTTGGCTGAGTCGTACCCAGACCAGACTCGGGCTGGCCGTATTTTCGAAGAAATAGACCCGGTTCTTCTGATCGCTGACCGTGCGCCAGATCGTCGTCGAGATATTGGGCTGATCGGGAGTACTGATCCCGCGCGGTACACTCACATTTCGCATGACACTGAATACACTGGCCACGGCTTCGCGTGCCTGGTCTGACTGATGACAGGCATTGATATAAAAGGAAGCCCGGGCAAATCGATCTGCCGCGCGGTTGGTTCCCGGCAACATGACTGTCCCGCCGATCTGCTGCCAGTAGCGGTTGAGGGCCAGTTGTTCGTCAAATACCGGCGAATTCGTCATCACCTGGAACTCGCGGGCGTGGTGAATTTTCAATTCGCCGTTGATGTATTCAAAAATCGCAGAATCGCCGGACGGATCGGAGATCGCCAGATGCACGGTTCCTTCCGCGCCGTTGGGAGCGACCACCGGGACCATGCGGAACGATTCTTTTTCAATTTCAGCAACCGCTTCAGCCACAGTGGCGAACTGATCGAGCACGTATTGAGCCCAGACGGTGATCACAATCGCCGGTCGCGTATCCTGTTCGACATGATATTGTGACTCCGCCAGGTAAAGCAGATTGGCGACCAGGCCTTGCTCATTCATGCCGTCCGCGGTGCCTCCTTCGTAAACCGAAGCAATCAGGCTTCCATAGCGACTGGTCCAGGTAAGCGAGGCGTCCCCCAAGCCTCCATTGCGGCTCATGCCCCGGGGAAACACCCAGAGATTGGTGTGCATTTCTTCCTTCCAGTCCATGGTTCGACCCGTGACTGTCTGATTGTCCTTACCAAAATAAACCGCACGTGTGCACATAGATCTGTTTTTCTATAAATGGAGTGAAACGGGCTGGAGATTTGATTCTGAGATACTCATATCAGACCTGAATTGTTTTGAGTAGAGGCAAAGACCAGTTTCATTCTTCAGGACTACGATCAACAGGAAAAGTACATGAACAGACAATAGAACTCCAGGTAGAAGTATCCCTCAATCATCACTTGTAATTGGCCGAATATACAGTAAATTGGTTATGTTCACACCCTCTATCCAGAACACGATCAGGCCCTTTACCCGCCATGCCGATGATTCTTGAACAGTTTATTTCTCAGATCGGGGAAAGTGGCATTCTCTCTGCTGAGGATGTCGCTGCTTTTTTGAAATCACAGTCCACTGAGATCGATTCGGTGGAAGAGTTGAGCAGCCTGCTGGTGGAGCACAATAAACTGACGCCGTACCAGGCTCAAATGATCTGTGAAGGCCGGGGACAGAAACTGCTGCTGGGGAACTACCTGATCCGGGACCGGATTGGCGGCGGGGGGATGGGTGATGTTTACCTGGCGGAACACCGTCGCATGGAACGACTGGTGGCATTGAAAATGTTGCCAGCCGTCATGAGCGCGAATGAACAGTCGATTCAGCGGTTCCATCGGGAGGTCAAAGCGGTCGCCCGCTTGAATCATCCCCATATTGTCACCGCTTATGATGCCGATGAGTATAATCAGATTCATTTCCTGGTGATGGAGTACGTGCCCGGTACGAATCTCTCAGCCTGTGTGAAAACCCACGGGCCGTTCCCCGTCGATCAGGCGCTGAATTTAATTCTGCAGGCGGCCCGGGGGCTGGAATATGCTCACGAACAGGGAATTATTCATCGCGATATCAAACCTGCCAACATACTGCTGGACAATTCAGGAACGGTTAAAGTTCTGGATATGGGGCTGGCCCGGATTGATAATCCCAATGAAGAGCACACGGTCACTTCCCTGACCGAATCGGGCAGCATGATGGGGACCATCGACTTTATGTCGCCCGAGCAGGCCCTCAATACACATTCGGCAGATCGCCGTTCCGATATTTACAGCCTGGGATGTTCGTTCTATTTTTTATTGACCGGCGACCCGGTTTACAGCGGAACCAGTGTGATCAGCAAAATTCTTGCCCATCGAGAACAGGCAATCCCTTCGCTCTGTCATGCGTGTCCGGAAATTCCTCCAGCCGTCGATGCGCTTTATCAAAAAATGATCGCCAAGGAACCTGCTGATCGTTTCCAGACGATGCAGGAAGTAATCGAGGCCATTCAGGAATGTCTTCCCCAGAATGCGGATTCGAGCCCATCGATGGGTTCTGCATTACGGCCCTCACAGCAGAGCTGGTCTGCTTCGCCTGAACCAGTCAAAGTGCTCCCGGGGAGCGAACAACGGACGCAGTTTTTTTCAGACTCTCTGCCAGACGCGAAGGGAGCCACCGTTAATGATCCGGTTGTGCAAGGTCAGAAGGGGAGAGGACCACGAGGCTGGATGCTTGCAGGAACCCTGCTGGCTTCGCTGGTGTTGCTGGCAGGTTTTGTTCTCTATAGTGGGCCCCCTGCCGCAACGGTCGTTCTGGATCTGGATCAGCCTGATCTGGCAGGAGCCGTAGTCTCTGTCGATGATCAACGGGCGATGATCGTCAAATCAGGCACAGGTTTGGAACGTGTCAGGATACCGGCGGACGGTAAATCTCATACCGTGCAAGTGTTAAAAAACGGCTACGAGACTTTCACAAAACAATTCACCATGAAAGCAGGTCAGGAAGAAACGGTCCGCGTGCAGTTGAACGCACTGCCGGCAGCAGGGAACCAAAGTCTTCCAGAGAACTATGCACTGGAGTTTGACGGAGAGTCGAGTGCTGTTGAACTGCCGGGTCTGAAGTACGACGGCACACATCCCTTTACCCTGGAAGCAACTATCCGTCCTTTGAAACGTGAAAGTGAGCAAAGCATCGATGTGGCCCTGATGATGGGGAACGTCAATTTTCGAGTTTCGGTCTTGGAAGAAAATGGACTTAGCCGATTTTTAGTGACGTCGGGAATTAAAGGGGAAAAGCATATTCGCCTCTTCTCTCATCCCGTTAAGAGAACGGTTGCTGCACACCATGTGGCTGCCATCTACGATGGTACCCAAATCCGTTTGTATGTGAATGGAGAACAGACTCACTATTCGGTTGAAGTCAGTGATAAGCAAAATAACTACACACCGATGACAGACTCTATAGAACTGGAGCAGGTTTATACTAACGCGATTTTTCAAATCGGTCGTACAACCAGTAATCCGACGAGCAATCACAGTTTTCGGGGAATTATTGACGAGGTCCGTCTCTCGAGCATTGTTCGTTACACTAATAATTTCACTCCGGAAAAACGGTTGAAAGCCGATGAACACACCATGGGGCTCTACCACTTTGATGAAGTCGGATCGAACGTATTAAAAGACTCTTCCGGCAATGGACGCGACGGCAGAATCATCGGTGCCCGGTGGGTCACAGTTGATGATCAGCTGAATGTGATCGAGTAAGAACAATCGGGAAATTTGAACTGTTGTCGGGAGGGGGGAACGTGGTACCTTTAAGCTTACCGGATCCCGAGACTGTTACTTTTTCTGCTCTACTGCTCCACGAATGAAATTATTGCTGGCTCTCCCATGATTGAATATGCCACGGCGAAGGAACTGGCACAGAGTGTTGCCGACTCAGAAGCGGATGAACTTGATCCACATGAGTCATACGTGATTGTTGACGAATTCAGTCACGAGTATCCCTGGGGCTGGATCTTTGAGCCCGTGCTGGAGCCTTACCTATCGACCGGGCAGCCTTGCCCGCGGACTGGTGCCTGGTGTATTTCGGTCGATCGGTTCTCGGGAAAGATACAGACCAGTTCCTGGGCTGGCTGGCGTGCCGATCAATGGCCGATTGTCGAACTGTTGCTCATTGATCCCGGCACCGAAACCACAGACGTGTATCGATTCCTCCGTGAGTTAAAGGGATGGTCGGCTGTGGAAACCCGCAGGCAGATGGCGACGGTTCCGACTGTCATTGCCACAGGTCCTCTTACTTCATTGCAGCCAGTGGCCCAGTCACTCTCCGAACGTGGTGCGGCGATTGAACTCCGTCAAAAACACTCTTGAAAAATAACAGGAGCACGGGAAGAGGGAAGCCGAGGCTTCCCTTATGTTCCAGCCGTTTGGTCTCAGCACATTGTCGCAATTAAATGATGAGCTTGCCAAAAAGATGATTGATGGAATGATTTGCTCTTGAATTCCAATATGTGCCGGCTAATATACATATGTGGAGACTGAATATTGTTTACTACCACGACTCCTGCCAGCCCTTCAGTCAGCCTCATCGATTCGTGGGAATGCTATCGGTTTCGCCCCTGATATCGTTACTGAACTTGAGGAGAATCCCCATGTCTACGGCGCTCAAATACCGTACTCCAACCCATCGCAGAACACGCGGTTTTACTTTAATTGAACTCCTGGTCGTGATGGCCATCATTGCTTTACTGGCGTCACTGCTTCTTCCCGCAATTCAGAGGGCTCGTGAAACTGCGCGCATCTCAGAGTGCATCAACAATCTGAAGCAGATCTCGCTGGCGACACACAGTTATGAGACTTCCTTTCGCAGTTTTCCGTCTGGCTGGATTTCGGATTGGGTATTGGATGGTTCAGAGCTTGGTCCTGCGAATGCCAATGTCAGGTTCCCGGAAGAAGTCTATATTCCGTTTCGGGAAGCCACGAAAAATGGTGGTCTCGAGGGAGCATATCACATTTCCGAATGGGAAATCTCGCCCTGGTGGACCTGGCAGGCATTGATTCTTCCCCAAATGGGGGAGTCGATGATCCATGTGAATTACGATCTCGACAAGTTTTCGGCAGACAGTAAAGAGGCCTGTCGAATGAATGTTGAGAGTTATGTATGCCCCAGCGCCCCTTTGCCCTCCAATCGTCCGGGGGGGCTTGGCTACTCCACCTATCGTGGCGTCGGCGGAGTTCATAAAGGTTTTGTCGAAGTGCAACCGGGGCGCACTATTTTTTCAGGAGGCATTTTAAATGTAAATAGTGGGACCCGGTTTCGTGACATCACTGATGGTGAATCGAATACACTTCTCATCGGTGAGTCTACCTATGGTTTCTGGGCAGACAGCCACAGTGCTCTGGCAGGCAGCATCGTCTCAGATGATGGCGAATGGTTTTATCATGATGGTTACAACCTGGAAGGCCGCCCCAAAGGATTCTGTTTAGGCCTTGTAAATAATCAGATGCCGGGCTGTCCTCTCTATCTGACACTCGGTTCGTGGCACGATGGTGTCGTTGTGTTTGCACTTGCCGACGGTTCTGTGAAAACGATGGCCAAAAACATTAACAACAAACTCTTCCGCCAGTTATGTGTGCGCAACGACGGCGAGAGAATGACAAGTGAATGGTAAGCCTTCGATGGTAAGTGAAAAGTGACAGCGATGTTGTTCTTTGCCAGTCAGGAAGGCGGAGTGAGGTTCTGCCCCGTATGCTCTCTTCCGATTCCTCCAGGGCATTCACTGCAATCGAGAGAAGAGTATTGTGGTCAACTTACGAAAATGTTACGAATCTACTGGGCGGCACGCCTGTTATTCCGGGACCGGGAGTAGTTCAAAATATCCTGCATGGTCCTCTGGATAAAGTGCTTCGGAGCAGAAAAACAGATAGTTGTAGAGCAGGTCTTCCAGAAAAGGGTTGTTTCTGACAACCCCTTTCAGGGGGGCATAAAAAACATCAAAATTCTGGAGTGAGAAAATCAGGTCTATCTCGCCGGAATCCAGTGATTCTCTGGTCGAGTGCATCGTTTTGGCAAATACTGGTCCCGTGCTCACTACATACAAGACAAGCAAAAAGAGCAGGCTACAACCTGCAATGCTGATGAATCTGGTACGTTTTTTTTCAGACATGCAAACTGCCTCCCTGCACATTTAGTGATACGAGTCTGGCACTCTCACTTGCTCAATGGTTATGAAGACGGGCAACAGTTGGAACAGGTTGAATTGTTATTGCGGTGTAACAGTTCATAAGCGGCTGCATCAAAACTCTCTTCAGGCTCAACCGAATGAACCATCCGGGCAGACGGTGAGTACAACCTCTTCTGGATTTCGAATGATAATAGACAAAAAATCAGTGAGATGATAGATTAAGTCTGTACCTGATACGCATCACATTTAACCATAATGACTGTCAATTTAATAGACTCGGTTCAAATGGACCTGGAGATGTTACCGTAAAGCCGGGCACAGTCTGGTTTTGTCTATCAATGGTGATTCGATCCTCTTGAATCTTTGGCGGTAAATGAAGACACACCTGCACGTCCTTGTTCCTGCTTCTACAACACTGTCTGGCATTGTCGATGCGATGAACGCACTTCTCGCGCCTCATCGGTTGAAAGATGACGATACCATCCAGCCGAACTGGCGTTTTGATTATCTGTGTCTGTTCGACGCGACTTTATGCTGCGAGGAAACCGATGCCGAACTTCCCGCCGAGATGCATGATTACAGGGGGTATGTATCCCGCGTGGACCGCTTGCGCAATGATATTTCAAATGACGTTTCAGTGGGTGCCGTGGTCACACCAGATGGCGTCTGGCACGATATCGATGATTTCGGTCATCGCATGATGAATCCTGCCGAGCTGAATGAGGCTGCTCTGAAAAAGTGGAGCCGTTACTATTGGAAATTGCTGGAAGACAACCCGGACTGCTGGGTGATCGAGACATGGACTCATTCGTAGCCAGTCATCGATGACGCAGTTACAACACAATCAGTTCAAACGCTGGTTTCCCTTCGGTTGCAATCATGGGAGTCAGGAAGATGAAATCGGGGTTTGATTCCTTATCTCTTTCAGATAGGAAAATTCTATGTTTGTTCGACAATTAATATTTGCGCCCATAATGTTAATTCTCCTTTGTTATGGCTGTGTTGCGAACGCTGCCGACAGAGATCTTCTATCTGGGCCCTATTTCCTGCCAGGTGATGCATATTTCCATACAGCTGTTTCTGAAAAAGTGTTGAAAAAACTAGACGATGATTCCAACTTTCCGTTTAAGTATGGTCTCCTTAACTGGCAACTCAATCATGCTGGGTACTATTCTCTTTCGTTAGGAAACCAGAATCAGAATCTGGTAAAGCAAATCAAAACAGCCTACTACAGTATTCGGCACAATCTGGTACCACTTCAGCTAGAGGTCTGGGGGAAGTCTCCCAATTCAGTTGCCGACCATCCACCAGAGGGAAAAACAGAGTTTATAGAAATGAATCGGTTGGATTTGTTCTTTGTTAATGAAGACTTCGATTGGAAAAAGTATCGCTTCCCCATCAAATACAATGAAGACTGGTATAAAGAGCTCTCAAAATTTGGCTTTCCGAATGCCGATTATGGATCGCTGGTTGATACCACCGATGCGATTCTTGACTCCTGGCGTTTGAGCACTCAAATTTCACCACTGTCCGTAAAGTTGCCAGATGTACCAGTCATAAAGCAGCAGGCTATCAAAGCACCAATGCTGGCTACAGGTCGTCTCAAAGCCCTCATGCTGATAAATACGAAGTACAAGAAGTATTTTAAACGGAAGGATCATCAGCAATTGTTTGAAATAACCAATGAGATGGTAACACCTTATTATGTGAAAGATGGGAAGTGGAAAGAACATTGAGTAACAATCAAGAGACCAGAACCCTATAGGCATTTTCCTGACGGGGTTGCCTCAGGTTCGTTCAACGCAGCACATGCCAGATGAACCGCAGAAGATTAGTCCCGGTTGAAAATGTGTTACCAGGAACCGTGGCTTGTCTTTTTATTTCTCAATTGAATCAATTTTTAGCCAGGGAGCAGGTGATGACAAAAGGGTGTCGTCGGCGGGCAATGTGATTGTTTGTTTTGATTCCCGTGATGGTGGTCATCGGTTTTAATTATTTCGACATTCATAGTAGAAATTCATTCTGATGCATGTGGCTTTAGAACATGGTTGAATCAACGATCCGCGCATGGCTTGATCTGTGGCACGAACTGTTGGACGATCCGGCCATTCCCCCTTTTCAAGATCCGGAAGAGATGGCGGGAGTCCTGGCCGATTTTCGACGGGATCCCGAACGACTGGCCAAAGCTTTCACGCCGCTGCCATTGGGGGATGAGTTGCTTGACCGTGTCAGACTCTGCATCGAGACAGAGCGAAACCATGCTGGTATCTATCTTGTTCCCGATGCCGTTGAAGCGACGGAGGAAGAACTACGCGTGCTGGTGGCGGAGGCGATTGAGCGGGGATGTCAATGCTGCGGGATCGAGGTTCCCGACTATCCGATCCACATACAGAGACGGGCCATGACGTCTGAGGAATCGTTGGCATCAGCGCCCCTCGTGGAAGAACTTGGCGATCTCTATATTAGCCTGGCCTGTAATGCGCGCGGTCCAGAGAGCAAAGCCATGCAGTTTCTTCGCGAAACTTTATATACACTCGCGGCAAGTTTTGAAGTACAGGGCTATTGCCTTACCCCACTTTGTCCCCCTGAGATTCGTGCGATCGACCCCTATCAACCGCAGTTTGAACTATGGCGTCGGCGTGCGCAGGCAGTCGTCCGCTGGCGCGAAGGCTCCCCCGATCTCTGGGTGGACGTGTTCGTAGACGCCTGAAATGCGTTGATCGTATCACACGCGATCTTTGATTATTCATAGTGCGCGTTTGCGACAGGGTTTTCCTGGATGATAGACTGAAAACCTGACTGGTTCCTGGTGCGAAGGGGAATCGGGGGTCTGTTCCTTTAATTCTTTCTGTGGTAAGGGTAATGTTTCGTCGTACACAATTACTTTTCTCGATGGTCGCGTTTTCGTGTGCCTTGTTATTTGCTCTGGCAGCACTTCAGCCTTGGTACTCGGCCTATGTCTACGCACCAATCGGAGATCACAATTACCTGATAATCGACAATCGTTCTGCTTCGTGGATCGTCCGCATCGGAGACGCCGGCGGAATTCACGGATTCGACATGGGATTCAAAGACACGAATCCCAATCTGCTCACGATGCGGGCAAAGTATGTTCCGTTTCCAGTAAACTGGATCTCAGACTGGTACTTTCAGATACGGCGAAGTTCACCGTACTTTCTGATGATTACACCCCTCTATTTTCCCGCATGGATTTTTTCCGCCTGGCCCCTTTGCCGGATCATCAGCCGCGTACGTAACAGGACACGGAAAAAGGAAAAGGGCGCTGTGCTTGATATGAGAGAGTCCTGGCTACTTTAATCCTTCTGTAAGGGATGCCTAATAATAATGATCGTTCGCCTTTATGATCACGCTGGAACCGCTTTGGTAATTCCGCACCCAACTGGTATTGTTTACTCGAATCAGGCAGGTGGGCACGCGTGTCTACAACCGCAAGCGGAAGGTTTTTTAGTCCCAATCGCCAACGACGTTGGATTGGCCCCGGCACACGATTTTCGCAGTCCCGAAAATGAACTCTTTCATTACTTCACAGAACTGTGCTCGTGCGGTGCAATGCTAACTGAAGCCGATGCTCAAATGATCGAATCAATAATGCATCAACTGCCGCAGTGGAGTGGCTTGTCAGTTGATCGCGACCGACTCGATGACTCAGTCGAAGCTTGGGTGTTTGTGAAAGTAGCAGAGCCAAAACGAAAACTGACTATTGTAGACGGTCTGAACTATCCGGTCCGTGCAATTCTGACTTGGACGAATTCAGACTAAATGCCAGAAAACAGAATCAGATTGGATTCCTTTAATCTCGAAAACCGTACTTGAAACGGCACGCCTGGATGTTCACAATTGAACATTAATTCTCTGTACTATACATCCAAAATCAGGGGGTCACAATGAATCGAGACGCGCACGGGCAGCCACTCAACCGAACTTTTAATGCAGCACGGTTGAATGACAGAAAGATTGATGAACTTAAGAGGTAATCGGGGTCTGACCATTTTTAACGTTTCAGAATGACCGAGTAACTGGTATTTCCAAGACATGAAAGAAAGAGAATGAATGTCTAATTACAGCGGGTTTGCTCCATTGGAAAACTCTGGTGATCTGATCAAAAAAATGAAGTATGATTTGAATCGAATGAAATCTGAACCATCGAATTCTTATGCGGCATTCGATTTCTTTGTGACAACGGAGCATATGTTGGACTGGGTTTTTCCGAGTGATAAATCTCAGAGAACCAATATGAGGCAGCAGAATAAGATTTTGCAAGTGGTTTCTCACATTGCCAATGGAGCCAAGCATTTCGAGGCGACTAGCTCACATCATACTTCAGTCAACGATCTAAAATTCAGTCGGGGTGGATTTAGCGGTAATTCATTTAGTTCTGACGCATTTGATCCATCTTCATTTCAGTTTTCAGGTCTTACTGTGAAACTTTCAGATGGTCAATCAAAATTTGCTATTGATTTAGCTGATGAAGCATATGAATTTTGGTGTCGATATTTATCCAGTCACTCGTAGAACGAACTGTCCTTGTTGTTTTAGATTTGATTGCTGGCCATGGCTCAAAGTGAAGAAATTCTCTGGGATATTCTTACGATTATGGAGGGGAATAATTCTATTATTGAATCCAAATCGGGAGATATAGAAGCAGAGAATGAAGTCAAAAATGCTTATGGTGTCCACAATCTAAAAGCAGTTCTTCTCCTGAAATATTTGCCAGCTGATATAGAAGATACAATCTATTTTATGAAACATAGAGATTATCTTAATTTGGAAAAACATGGATATGGCCAGATAGCGCTTTTGGAAATGTTTACTCTGACTGAAAAGGCGCTTTCAGTTTACGAAGATCAATTATTACCGAAAGAAGAAGAAAAAGCCTTCAAAGAGTCACTTTGGAAAATTGAGCCAGAATATTATGGAATAGGCCCAAACCTTAAGGCTTGGAAGAGGGCATGGAAGAAATTCTTTAATCGTAGAAAATAATAGGGCATCAGATAGAAAATAGTGTGTTCCCAGTCATCAGCATTGTCATAGATAGCTTACTCGGTTGAATGTAACGATTTTTACAAGTGTGGTTGAGATGGTTCATGGTGTCGAGATCGATGGTAGAATGGTCGCCTTACTTCGAGGGCATGTGATGCAGCGTGATTTGATTTGTAGTGGGATGGCAATTTTTGATGGTGAGAAGATATACATCAAGAGAGATGGAGATCTAGAAGACCTCGAAGTGAGTTTCGAACTTATTGATACCGCGCTGCCGGTGACCGGATACTTCACGCGTTGGTTTCCCGATGCACAGTACTACATTCAATATGCAGACGTAGTGCTTGATGAAGAAATCAAATAGGCCTGGACAGTTGCTGACCCCTTTAACTAACTTTTATTACATTAGTCCGGGATTGGGTGATCAACTCCTGCTTGATCAAGGACCACACGCAGAAACTGGTAATCGTGTTGAGTGAAGACGCGATCGTGGAACTCTTCTTTCAGCGATGGCTCACGTTTTCCCAATGCAACGATCTTCGTTGCCGCTGCTTGATCATACCAGGATGATTCCCCGCTGAGCCGATAGACGCCATTGATGCACGGTGATTTGCAGATGAGAAGCCCCCATCGTCGGTGTTTGTGCCAGCTTTCCATGTTTGGGTGCATGCACGGCTTTCCCAGATCAGTGGCCACTTGCTGTATGACGGACGGGTACTCATGGACTGTCGTATGAATGGGGACAGTGAAGACGCGATACTGCGTAATATCTTCACCGTGCCAGCAATCCGGGCAGTCGTGAACGAACCACGACCAGTCAACGGCGATAAACCAGAAAACGCCGAGAAAAAAGATGATTGCAACGCAGACTATTTTGGAACGATTCATATTAACGCGTACCAATTGATAGACAAAATATGATTCTGTCTAACTTTATCAGCGTACCAGGCTGTCAACAATTGGGGTCAGAGGGAAATGAAGACCAGATGGTCATCCGGATTCCAGATGTGCTCTGGTCCCGATCGGTAGCCGCGTAGCCACAGTACCCCGTCGATGCGGCGCAGGTAGAATCCTTTTGGAAACTCATCATCGTCAGTCAGGCTCTCTGACATGAGTGTGATGGAACCGCAGGGAGCCTGGCCGGTCTGTGGCGGGACACCGTGCGCCCCTTCCGGCTGATCGAGATACTGTAGTCTCATGTAAGGACCTAGTTCGATTGGGCATGAGACAAGCCCCATTTCTGTAGCAGTATCGACGATCTGACGGGGAGTAGCTCCGGAAGCGTAACCAAGTCTGTGCACGGTCAGTTCGATGGTGTTGACTGTGCGGGACTCTGTAGTGGCGGGGAAATACTCACTCTCCAGCAGCTGGATTGCGAAATCGTTCAACGAGATCGACGCCCTCTTCAGGTCGTCAAGCAACTCGAATTTCGATCTGCCACCGATTTCAATCGTTCGTGAAACGAGGGATTCCTTCGAACGGTCTACACTGCTGTCCGGGAAGCTTGTCATCGTGGGGCATCTTTCTGCAGGAGTGTGCTTTGGAAGAGTGGTATCGGGGTCTGACCCCTTTAATTTCTTTAATTCCGGTCTGAAGTCAGTATAAGATTATATGGTTGTTCGGTTACCATCACCCATGACGCAACACGAATACATGAAAAAATGGTGTGATGTCGAATTCTGATTCTATCCTGAGTTTTGTTTTTTGTGCCAGCGTCGTCCATGTGGTCCGAGGGTAGAAATGGAACAATCCCGGCCCAAAAACCGCGGCTGCAGGAAGGTTGCGGATGTGTTCGACAATAATGAGTCGACCTCCTGGTGCGGTGATTCTTGATAGTTCTTGGAAAAGTGCTTCGCGCTGTGACGGGTCGCGGACTTCGTGCGCAGCAAGAGTCACCACTGTCAATTCAGAAGTGTGATCTGTCAGCGGAAGTGCTTCTGGTTTTGCGACGATGGACGGTGAATCGCCAGCTTTCTGCTTTGCTCTGGCAATTGCCGGTTCGGTCATAACGGATTCGTCAAACAGGTCCAATTCTATGTAATCGGCGCTTGCGAATACTTTCGAAATTGGGAGTGTCGTTTCTTCGACGCAGACACTCAGTTGAACGCATGTGTTGGGAGACTGTTCGACACAACGAGTTAGCCATTCACCGGAAAGGAAATCGGAATGGTCAAACATGACATGAAACGCGACGAAAGATGCGATTGTGTACCAAGTCGCAACTACGGCAGCGAGGAGACCCAAGTAACGGATGGGTGGCGGAACCAGTTGGGTCTTCCAAATGATGAATCCAAGTGCTACTCCTAGAAAGCAGGTGAGATAAAGCGGCCAATTGTATCGAGCGAGGGAAAAAGCGCGGTCAAAACTCATTCTGGTCTGCTTTTCTGTGAATACGAGAGTTCTCTCGAAAACCACAAGTGATAGACAGGATTTGATTCTGACTAAAATTTATCAGCGTTCCTGCCTTTTAGCAATTGAGACCAGATGGGAAAGGTGGATGTCTAACCATGTCTGCCCTGTATGGCAGTTAAAACTTGTGACTACTTCAGCTCCAAATTATGCTGATTGATTTCTACTTCCCGATCTTCATCTCGCCTGGTAGGTGCCTTTCCGTATGATGGGCGGGTTATTGTTCTGTCTGCTTTCTGCCCGAATTTTATTCGGGGCTCAACCTTTTTATTACTGGTGGAGGCTGGTTGCTCGATCACTGTTGGCGAGCCAACAGTGCCACGCATGGGCTGATTGTGGGGGCAGACAGCGTTTTTTTTTCTTTCCGAGCGTGAATTACTTAATGTCTGCGTTTTCAATATCAATGTTAACCGCGGCTAACGCCGTGCGGCTGATTTTCTGGGGTGATTCGGCAGCCGGATTGACTGTTTTGCCGCAGGGCTTTAGCCAAGGTTGTCCCACATTTATAACAACAGTTCGAATTAAAAAACGCTATGGGTAAATGTGATACGCTGCCGCTCCTGTTATGGAATGCTCCTGGTTTTGAATGGAAGGCCTGGATGAAAATGAAATCTTTCTTTGTCTCTTTGGGGAACGAAAAAATGTTGTGCCGGTGGGTGGGATTTTCTCGAAGGGCGTGGGGAGGTCAAGAGCTGATGCTACAAAAATTAGGGCGATACAGGCTGACCGGTGTCGACACGGGGGCGATGCCGGGGCGTTCCGTGGCGACAGGAAGGCGATGTGCTGGCGATCCACAGAGAATGTTTGAGCAGCCTTTGGTCAAAATGGTTCAGAAACAGGGGACTTTTATAGTACAGGTTTTGTCAGTGGTTCGCGGTGATCAGCTGCAAAAATACTGTACCACGCGCGCGACACACTTATAAGCGGGGATGATGGCGAACGGCGGGCAGGCGTCAAGAGGAATCTATTCAGTAACGACTCACTTTATACAGCAGCGAAGGATCAGGTGAACTCAGGGAGGAGTAACCAGATGCGCGTCTTAAATCATCAGCAGAGCATTGCCTGTCTTTCAGCAGCGGGCTGTCTTGCGTTTTTTGCCGATGGTGCCGCGCTGCTGAACTTTGTGAATGTAGTCGACGGCGGCGGGGACTTTGCAGGCGGTCTGACCCATGTCGACCGAGACCGTGCCGATCTTTTCTGCGGCACGCAACGCAGCGTCGGTCAGGCTGCTGACATAACAGCCGGTGGAAATCACAAAGCCGTTCATCGCGTAGCGGACCAGGTTGGGCTGCTCGTGGATGGTCTGGCTGACCTGTTTGAGCAGTCGTTTGAGTTCGGGCAGGTCGAGGTCGGCGTCGTCTTTGATCGAGACGAGATTACTGAGCGTTGTCCAGCCTGTCTGAGCCTTGGCTTCCTGACGGGCGGCGATCCATTCGCGAGCCAGTTGGATTCCATAACGACTCTCGGCCGTTACTGCGGCGACCACGGTGCCACAATGGGTGATACAGTTGGCTTTGCTGAGCCAGCGACGCAGATCTGTTTTCGTCATGCGGCTTTCATCGGCGATCAGGCCGGCGAGGTACTGTGCGTCGTAATTCCCGGTGTCGTACAGATCAAGGGCGAGCTGGTAGTCCTTTTTGATTTTGTTCTGCTTCTGCAGCACCTTGAGGTCCGCGATTTTAACGCCGAACACCGGGTCGCGGGCGCCGTGGTTCATCAGGACTCGTCTGGTGGAGTCACTTCCCAGTTTTTCCAGCTGCGCTACGATTTCGGTGACGGTCATCTAGATTCTCCGGAGGCGAGAGAACGGATTGACTCTTTACGCGAGAATATCTTTCAGCAGGTGGTCTTCGTCGGCGGGGCCGATGAGGCGCTGGTCGAGTCCCTGGTAGGGGAATTTGAATTTACGGGCTTCGAATCCGGTGAGGTGCAGGATAGTCGACTGCAGATCGCGGACACTGGTTTTGTTTTCGACAATGAAGTAACCGAGTTCGTCTGTCTGGCCGTAAGAGAAGCCTTTTTTGATGCCGCCACCGGCCATCCAGATGGTGTAGCAGTGGGGGTGATGGTCGCGGCCGAGGAACTTGGAACCGTTGCGTTCTTCGTTCATGGAGGTTCTCCCGAACTCACCGCTCCAGACGACGAGCGTATCATCGAGCAGTCCCCGCTGTTTCAGATCGGAGATCAACGCGTAAAGGGGGCGGTCAATGTCTTTGCATTTGTTGGGGACGCCGGTGATCAGGTCGTTGCCTTTCCCGGTGCCGTGCATGTCCCAGCCGTAATCGAAGAGCTGGATGTAGCGAACGCCGCGTTCGACCATGCGACGGGCGAGCAGACAGTTGTTGGCGAACGACGGAGCACCACCGGTGGTGCCATACAGTTCGTGGGTCTCTTTGGTTTCGCTGGCGAGGTCGACGGCTTCGGGGACCGACATCTGCATGCGGAACGCGAGTTCGTACTGGTTGATGCGGGTGAGGGTTTCGGGGTTGCCGAACTGTTTGAGTTCGAATTCATTCAGCGACTTCAGGGCATCCAGGCTGCGCCGGCGGACATCGCGGTTGATGCCTTTGGGATTGGAGACGTAGAGAATGGGATCGCCTGTGGTGCGGCATTGCACGCCCTGGTAGACGGAGGGGAGGAAGCCGCTGCCCCAGAGACTTTTTCCGCCACTGGGATCGCTGCCGCCACTGAGCAGCACCATGAAGCCGGGCAGGTTCTTGTTTTCAGAACCGAGACCGTAGGTGATCCAGGAACCCATCGAGGCGCCGCCGAAGCGGGGGGAGCCGGTGTAAAGGAACAGTTGGGCGGGCGCGTGGTTGAACTGGTCGGTGTGCATCGATTTGATGACGGTGATTTCGTCGGCGACTTTCTGGAAGTTCGGGAGCAGTTCGCTCATCCAGATTCCCCCTTCGCCGTACTGTTTGAATTTGTACGGGGTGCCCAGCATCTTGGGGTGCCCTTTGATGAAGGGGAAGCCGCGCCCTTTCAGAAACGAATCGGGGCAGGGCTGCATGTTGCGTTTGATGAGTTCGGGTTTATAGTCGAACAGTTCCTGCTGCGGAGGGGAACCGGCCATGTGCAGAAAGATGACGCTTTTGGCTCTGGTCGGCAGCCGATACGCGGGGAGTTCGGCATCGTGTTTCGCGGGGGGGCTGGCGGCGAGCGGTTTGTTCTCGGCGAGCATGGCGCCGAGTGCGAGAGAGCCGATACCGGTGGAACCCTGGGCGAGGAAATGTCGTCGGGTGACTGCCTGCAGATGTTGTTGTTTGAGATTCATGATTTATCCTTTGGTGAGCACACCATCCATATTGAGCAGTACATTGGCGATGATCGTCCAGGCAGCGAGCTCGGCTTTGTCGTATTGATCGGACAGAGGATTCAGCGCATTCTCGTTGAGCTGCGCGGCTTCCTCGGGATGCGATTTATAGTAAGCGAGTTCGGATTCATAGAGCTTGAGCAGCGGCTCGATCTGTTCGGGCTGAGGTGGACGAACCAGGCAGAGCTGCAACGCGAACTCGATGCGGTCGCGAGGCGTGTCGCCTCCTTCTTTATGAATGCGGCGTCCCAGTGCCTGGGCGATTTCGATGAAGACGGGATCGTTCATGGTGATCATCGCCTGCAGCGGTGTGTTGGTGCTGATGCGGCGTATCGTACAGATTTCCCGGCTGGGGGCATCGAAGGTCGCCATGGACGGGTAGGGGACGGTGCGCCGCCAGAAAGTATAGAGGCCGCGACGGAAGCGGTTGTCATCTTTACTGGTGGCCCAGGTCCGTTGTCCGTTGAACGCGGCCCGCCAGATGCCTTCGGGTTGCACGGGGTAGACAGAAGGTCCGCCGATGGTTCGGTTGAGCAGGCCACTCAATGCGAGTGCCTGATCGCGGATCATTTCGGCTTCCAGTCGATATCGGGCACCCCGCGAGAGCAGACGGTTGTCGGGATCTTTTTCGAGATGCACGGGCAGGGTGGTGGAATCCTGCCGATAGGTGCTGGACATCACGATGGTTTTGAGGAGGGCTTTCATATCCCAGCCGTTGCTGACGAATTCGGTAGCGAGCCAGTCGAGAAGTTGCGGATGACTGGGGAGTTCTCCCTGGGTGCCGAAATCTTCTTCGGTAACCACGAGCCCTTTGCCAAACAGTTGAGACCAGAATCGATTGACGGCGACGCGGGCCGTCAACGGGTTCTGAGGATCGGTGAGCCATTTCGCAACGGCGATCCGGTTTTCAGGAACATTTTTGGGGAGCGGATTGAATGCTTTGAGGACAGCGGGTTCGACGCGATCACCGGGTGTGAGGAAGCTGCCTCGGACCATGATATGGGTTTCGCGCTGTTTGTCGGCAGGGAGTTCCTGCATGACGGGGAGCTGCGGGTAAACGGGTCTGGCTTTCTGCAGTTTCGCGATCTGGTCCCGCGTTGGTTTCAATGCGGGGGCGATGCTGCGGTAGTAAGTGGCCAGTTTGTCCTGGTCAGCGGGGGTACGGTCTTCCGGTTTTGTGTCGACGATGGCGAGGATGTCATCGCTGACTTTGAGTCGGGGTTCGAGTTTGGATTCGGTGGTAAAGGAGAGCCGGAATCGTCCGAGGGCGTATTGTGGATCTTTATAATTGTGGGAGAGTTTGATGAGCAACCGCTGTTTGCCGGAATCGGCTGCGGGTTTGTTTTCGAGGATGTAATACGCAGAGTTGGGTTTGCCGAACTGCGGTGCGATGCCCCAGCCTTTCTGGTTTTTGCTGGCAGGGTCGATGCTGGCGATGACCGGGAAACCGGACTGCGAGAAAGAAGCGAAGGCACGACGAATCGGGAGGGAACGTTCGTTCGAAACAGGCAGAGTGACAGACGGTTTGGGAGAGTCGGCAACAATGGTCTGCCAGACGACGTTGCGTGCGTCGTCGAGCAGGCTGACTCTGAAGTTGGCCAGACGCTCGCCGTTACCGTCGGTGCGGTTCCAGATGACCACGCGATCGACGGGTGTGTTCTGTTTCAGTTTGAGTTCCCACCAGGGTGCGACTTCGGTTTTCGTATGAGTCGTCGACTTTGCATTGAAGTAATGGCCGTCGGTATTGCCGTCAATCGCGAGACTGGCAGGGCCGTCGTAAGCGACGCTGGACTGGGTGGCGGTTCCCTGGGCGGCGATGTTCGTGTCCTGCTGGAAGACCTGGACTTCGGCGAGCGACAGGATCTGCTGTTCGGTTCCCTGCTGTTCGATCCGCAGGAACTGTCCCTGTACCGGAGTGTTTGCGTTGAGTGGTTTGCCGGTGAGGCTGATTTCCGAGAGCACGAAGTTACCGTCCTTGGCGCGGCCGGGCCCTTGAGCGGGCAGACTGGGGTCGGGAAGGACTTCGAGTCGCAGGGCTTTGAGAGACTGCAGATCGACTTCGGTTTCGATCGTGTAGGTTTCGTTCGAGGGAGATCCGCTGGCGAGAATGGATTGATCGTCGCGGATTTCCAGTTTGGTTTTATCGGAAGAGGAAGTCGCAGCGAGCGGAGTCAATGTCTGCCAGTCGGGCTTGGCATGCAGAGTGGCTTCCCATTTCTGCTGGGCGGCAGCGAGTTCCGGGGTTGGTGTCTGCAGGAGTTTGTTGAGTGCCGCGATTTCCGTTTCGATGCGGCTGGTTTCTTTCACCATCGCTTTGGTCGGGGCAGCGATGGTAGGGGCATCGGTGGGTTGATCGTTGTCTGCGGTCTGATTGAAGAAGGCGTAGAGCTGATAGTATTCCTTCTGCGAAATCGGATCGTATTTATGGGTGTGGCATTTCGCGCAGCCCATGGTCAGCCCCATCCAGACCTGGATGGTCGTATCGACACGATCGCTGACTGCGGCGACGCGGAATTCTTCATCGTCGGTTCCGCCTTCGGTGTTGGTCATGGAATTACGATGGAAGGCGGTGGCGACCTGTTGTTCGAGCGTGGCTTCCGGCAGGAGGTCGCCGGCCAGTTGTTCGAGGGTGAACTGATCGTAGGGCATGTTGTTGTTCAGCGCGGAGATGACCCAGTCGCGATAACGCCAGATGGTCATGCGCAGGGGATCGGAGCCATAACCTTTGGAGTCGGCATAGCGGGCGAGGTCGAGCCACTTCCGAGCCCAGCGTTCGCCGTAAGCAGGATCTTTCAGAAAGCGATCGACGAGTTTTTCGTAAGCGTCGGGAGCTTTGTCGTTGATGAACTGATCGACTTCGGCCTGGGTAGGAGGCAAGCCGCGAAGATCGAAGCTGAGACGTCGGATGAGTGTATGACGACTGGCTTCCAGGCTGGGTTTGAGGCCGGCTGCTTCGAGTTTTGCCAGAACGAAGTGATCGATGGCATTGGTGGGCCAGTTCTGTTGTGTGACAGTCGGCAGGGGAGGACGTTCGGGAGGAATGAACGACCAGTGCCGGGAGTAGGGCGCGCCCTGATTGATCCAGGCTTTGATTTTGGCAATCTGTGCGTCGGTCAGTTTTTCTCCGACCTCGGGGGGCGGCATGACGGCGTATTCGTCTTTGGAAATGATGCGGCGAACGAGTTCGCTCTGATCTGCTTTGTGAGGGATAATCGCGTGGGCATCGCTGGGAAGTTTCGCGATGGCGGCAGGACGCTGATCGAGGCGGAGTTCTGCTTCGCGGGTTCCTTCATCAGGGCCGTGACAGTGAAAACAGTTCTTGGACAGAATGGGGCGGATGTCGCGATTGAAGTCAATGTCGCTGCTGGCGGCGGACTTCTCCTGGGCTTTTGCTGCGGGAGATTCCGCGTAGACCGCGGTTGTCACGGTGATCAGCAGGAATGCGAGGCCTGCCTGAGAAATCCGTCTCAGGGAGAGATCAAACATGGGTATTCACCTTCGGGTAGGAACGCAAGCCGGTACGCAGGTGAATCGACACTCTCGCAGAGTCGCATCAGAGTGTCGCCTGATTCCGTCATTGCTATTTCAGGTTTGGTGACACCAGTCCGTCGGTCTGTAAGATCAACGGTAGCTGACCGTTTGAGAGACGATCAGCAGGTAAGTTCAAATAATGCAGGAGGCTCTAAAGCCACCTGTTATTTTAACTTCCGGAGCGAGCAGATGCAAGAAGTTGTCCCGTTTTGTGGGGAGATGAGCTTACGAATGATCCCGGATATGTTGAGATTATTCGATTCCCAGGTTCCGCTCGATATTGCGGGCTTTGTTGCTCATGACCCATTTCTGCCACCAGCCATCAACCTCTTTTTCTTTGGGGCGATCGCCACGGGCTTCGTCGCCGACGTAGCCCCACTGGTCGATTTCTTCTTCACCGCTCCAGTCTGCATCAAAAGGTTTGGGCTTGAAAGCCCGCATGGCTTCATGATTCAGTTCAGAAATCGGTTGCATGATCGAATTGCAACTGGTTGCCAGAAAGAGGGCTGGAGAGAGGACGATACACGTCAAAATCAACGATTTCATGAGATGTTCCTCCATACAATCTACGTCAGCAGAGGACAAGCTGGTCCTCAACCGTTAAGATTGATGGTCACCTGATTGGATGTGATAATTATTGAGTGGGGGGAGATCCCCGTGAGAGAGAGAACGGCATTTTAAACATTTCGAAAACTGAGTCTACCCCTGTTTGTGAGGGGGAGACTCAGGTGTCTTACGTCACTGCTGTGAAGGAGTTTACGTGGATTCAGCTTTAGATGTACTTGTAGTGGCACCGCATCCCGATGATGCGGAAATCAGTGTCGGGGGGACGATTCTGGCCTGCAAAGCGCTGGGGATGCGAGTGGGGGTTGTGGAATTAACCAATGGTGAACCAACGCCTTATGGCAGTCCTGAGATTCGGGAAAAGGAGACGGCGGCATCGAGTGAGGTGCTGGATCTGGACTGGCGCGAGAATCTGGGACTGCCGAATCGGAGTCTGGAATCAAACCTGGAAGCACGACGAGAACTGGCGATTGTCTTTCGGACACAGCGTCCACGGATCATTCTGGCTCCGTACTGGGAGGATGTGCATCCCGATCATGTGGCTGCCAGCCAGCTGGTGGATGCGGCTCGTTTCTGGGCCAAGCTGAGTAAAACGGACATGCCAGGGGAACGGTACTGGCCTCCTCAGATGTATTATTTCTGGAGCATTCATCTGCGAATTCATCCCAAACCAAGCTTTGTTTTTGATATTTCAGAGTATATTGATCAGAAAATGCAGGCGGTGCGAAGTTATGAAAGTCAGATGCTCACAGGCCGTCCGACTGAACATCCGACCGTTCTGGACGACATCAAAGACCGGGCGCGTTACTGGGGCTGGACGATTCACCGGGCTTATGGTGAACCTTTTGCCAGTCGGGAAGAGATCGGAATTCAAAGTTTTCTGCCATTAACGTCTGCGGAATGAGCGTAGAGACAGATAGTTCTGATGAATACGTCGATCGATGAAGGTGTTCTGATTCAGGAAGAAAATAAGCCTGTTTGGCGGCTGATTTTCGGATCAACCTTGAAAATTCGTACTTTCATCGGTTACACTTTGATGAAGAGTGTTAAGAATTTATTTGAAACACAGAAACGGGGAAGTTGTATTCGTCAGATGTGTACGATCTGTATGCCTTTCCTGATTGAAGTCAAACTGTTGTTTCAACCCCGCCTTCAAAATGCACAGTGCAACCCTACCTTCTGACATAATACATGAGGAGAAAAAAGAAGATGTCTCAACAATCTCGTCGCGAATTTCTTGAACAATCGATGTTTGCTGCTGCCGGTGCAGCTGCTTTGAGCACTTCGATTCCTCAGCTGTTAGCAGCCGAGTCACAGTCCAGCAGCCCGAACGAAAAACTGCGGGTTGCCTTGCTGGGTGTGAATGGCCGTGGTCAGTCTCACCTGAGTGCCTTCGCCGGTCGCAAGGATACAGAGATCGTTGCTATCGTTGATCCTGACGAGAGCGTCGGAATGACTAAGGGTGTAGGTAACGTTTACAAGAAGACCAACAAAAAACCTGCTTATTATAAAGATCTGCGAAAAGCATTTGACGATCAGGATATCGATATCGTCAGCATCGCGACTCCCAACCACTGGCATGCCCTGGGAGCGATCTGGGCGATTCAGGCTGGTAAAGATGTTTACTGTGAAAAGCCAGTCAGCCACAATGTGAGCGAAGGCCGACGTATCGTCGAAGCAGCCCGCAAGCACAATAAAATCGTTCAGACAGGAACGCAGTGTCGTTCACAACCCGGTCTGATTGATGCCGTGAAATTTGTGAAAGCAGGTGGCATTGGTGAAGTCAAACTGGCTCGAGGTACCTGTTACAAACGTCGTAAATCTATCGGTCCGAAGGGGAACTACGATGTTCCTGCCAGCGTTGATTATGATCTGTGGCTCGGACCTGCACCAATGGCTCCACTGACTCGTCAGCGGTTCCATTACGACTGGCACTGGCAGACACCAACCGGTAACGGTGACCTGGGTAACCAGGGGATTCATCAGATGGACGTTGCCCGCTGGGGTTTAGGCGTTGATAACGTTGGTTCCAGCGTGCAGGCTTACGGTGGCCGTTTGGGTTACACCGATGCCGGCGATGTGGCGAATACCCAGGTCAGCATTCACCAGTTTGGTGACAAGCGACTGGTATTTGAAGTTCGTGGTCTGGAAACCGACGATTACCGTGGAGCCAAGGTTGGAGTGATCTTCTACGGCACCGACGGTTATGTTGTGATCCCCAGCTACAACAGTGCATCTGCATTCGACCTGGATGGAAAACTGATCAAGAAATTCTCTGGATCAGCAGACCACTTTGCAAACTTCGTCGATGCGGTTCGCAGTCGAAAAATCAGTGATCTGAATGCAGATATTGAAGAAGGTCATATTTCCAGTGCCCTGTGTCATCTGGGTAACATCTCTTACGAACTTGGCGAAAAGATGCCTGTGAAGGAAGTCGCCGGTGAGTTCAAGGGAGACAGCGAAGCTCTGGAAACACTGGGCCGCTTCCAGGATCACCTGAGCAATAACAAGCTCGACAAAAATGATACTGTAATCAGCATGGGCCCCAAACTGGCTCTGGACAGCAAGTCAGAAACCTTCACCGGTGGCATGGCTTCCCAGGCAAATCCAATGCTGTCTCGCGAGTATCGTAAACCATTCGTGGTTCCGACTACCGCCGAGCTGTAAGATTTAACGACTTGAATTAGATATCAACAGGCCCCTCAATTTTTGTGGTTGAGGGGCCTGTTTTCGTAAGAGCGGTCACTTAATGCTCAGGAAGAATGGCTGTCCCTGTTTTCCTCTTTCTCGCGCGAAGATCTGCTCAACAGCTGATACAGGGATGATTCCAGGAACTGTTGTGCGAGGCATTCACCGACGTGTTCTTCTTCATCGACAATCACATCTGCACCTGCCGCCAGAAGTTGCCAGTGATGCAGGTGATAGCGGCAGCGAACATACAGCGAAGTGCCTGGCGCCATTTGTCTGACCAGGTGAATGACCTGTCGGCCTACGGTCGGGCTGGGGAGGGTGATAATCACCAGCCGGGCACGGTAGAGCCCCGCATGTTCCAGCACTTCGATTTGAGTCGCATCTCCGAGTTGGGCATCCAGTCCGTATTGTTTTGCGATCTGTAGATTTTCGTGATTCAAATCAATGACAACGATTTGCTTCAATCCAACTTGCAGCAGTTCTCCCGCGACCCGTTGGCCGGCAGGTCCGAAACCCAGAATAATTATGGTTTCCGATTCTGGTTTTGCGGGTGGTTCTGCACTCGTCATTGCTGCGGCGGGCTGAGTATCTGGCTGATCTGGTTTTCGTTGCGTCAAACGACGAATCAGATTTGCTGCTCCTGGAGCCAACTGGATTAGATAGGGAGTTAATAACAGCGTCGCGATGGTCGCGGCAATCATTGCGCGAAACGTGGATTCGGACAGGATGCTGCTGACGCCGGGTTCTCCCCGCGCGACGGTTGCCAGCACGAACGAAAATTCCCCTACCTGGGCCAGACAGAGTCCGGTTCCGAGGGCAAACTGCCAGGGTAGACCACACAGATAAGTCAGACCGAATGTGATGACCAGTTTACCGAGAACAATCGCGGCAACGACTGCCAGTACGAGTCCCAGGTGACCGGCAATCCAGGCCAGGTCAGCGAACATGCCGACGGCAGCAAAGAACAGGGTGACGAGAACTGTTTTCAGTGGCTGGACATCGGCCCTGATTTGAGTGGCGAAGGGAGAGATCGCGAGCAGAACGCCTGCGACAAATGCACCAAGTGCCGGACTGAGTCCGAACTGATGCGCCGACCAGGCAGATCCCGCGGCCATCAGCATGGCGAGCAGAATCGGGAAATCACGATTGCGCCGCAGAGAAGAGAGTTCGAGCACACGGGGCAGAACAAAATTGAATAGTCCATAAAATACGCTGACAAAGACCGCAGCCAGCAGTAGTGAAAGGCCTAACTGCACAATGACCTCACCCGGAGTTCCCCCATTGAGCAGTGCGGTCACAATCAGCATCAGTGGAATCACAGCGATGTCCTGGACGAGCAGGATGCCTAAGGCAGTTCGTCCATGGGGAGAATCGAGTTCCGCACGATCGTTCAACATGCGAACCACGCAGGCGGTACTGCTGAGTGCGATCATGGCTCCGACTGCCAGGGATTCTGCTATCGAAAACCCCAGTAACGTCGCAACCGCCAGTCCTGCCAGCAGAGTGAAAATCACCTGCAGCGACCCAGCCAGCAGAGGAACTCGTCCCAGTCGGCGCAGGCGGGGGAGCGAGAATTCGAGTCCAATGGCGAACAGCAGGAGAGCTACTCCCAGTTCTGCGAGATCAAAGATATCTTTCTGATTTGAGACCCAGCCAAACATATTGGGGCCGACCAGGGTTCCCGCGGCAATGTATCCCAGGAGCGCGCTTTGTCGCAGTTGCTCGGCGATGGTTCCCAGTAGTAGCGCAGCTCCCAGCAGGATCAGAATGCCTGCCAGGGATTTCCACATCGTCCCATCAGTGACAGCAAGCATGGGAGAGAATTCAAGCAGTAAACTGCCACTGGTGAGATGAAACATTGCTGGCGTATCCTTGGACTTTGTCAACTTCCGTGTCTGAAAAGCAATTCGCGCCTGTTATTGTAGGCCTGTCCATGAAGCAGGCCAACGGGTGAAATGCATAAATCGCATTTCGTCTGATCGATTCCTGGCGCAAAGTAGTGTCGAATTATAGAGAACGTTGCCGAAGACTGTCAGCAGATCAGAGTGACTCTTTTTGAAACAGAAGAGTAATTTGAGTGACTGGAAAGGGCTGGCTTGAAATCCGACTGGAACATCAAAACTAATGCTGTATAAATCGTGACACGCAGTTATAATCGGCGACGACTCCGGTATCAGGATTTTTCATTTAGTGATGGATGCATTTGATGTTTCAGTTTTTCTCCGGCGCGAAGAAGCAGATCAAGAACAAGGTCAAACGGGCGGTGATCAGACATCACCGTCGTTCGGGGGCCGTTCTCTTCAGCGACACGACCCTGCGCGATGGTGAACAGATGCCAGGGGCGACGCTGGATCCGATCGAGAAACTTCAGATCGCGAAAGCGCTTGAAGCGGCGGGAGTCCATTCGCTGGATGCCGGTTTTCCAGCTTCTTCTCAGGCTGATATTGAAGCAATTCAAAGCATGGTGGGTGTGATCAGGAAGCCTGTTTTAACGGCTTTGTGTCGGACCTTACCCGGGGATGTGGATGCGGCTGACGAGGCACTGGCAGGGAATCCACCTCACAAACGAGGTGTCAGTCTGTTTTGTGGAACAAGCCCTTTACATCGGCAGTTCAAACTGGAAAAAAGCAAAACCGAAGTTCTGAAACTGATCGTGGACAGCATCCGGTATGCCGCCGACAAGTTTGACATTGTGGCGTTCAGCCCGGAGGATGCCAGTCGTACGGAAGTTGATTTTCTCTGTGAAGTCTACCGGGAAGCGATCGCCGCCGGTGCGACAACCATTGGATTTCCGGATACGGTGGGGATCCTGACCCCCTGGAAAGCGCAGGATTTTATCTGTCGGATTCAGGATGAAGTGCCGGGAATCGAAAACGTACTGCTGGCGGTTCATTTCCATAATGATCTGGGGCTGGCGGTGGCGAATACTCTGGCCTGTATTGACGCCGGCGCAAACGTAGTGCAGTGCACGGTCAATGGAATTGGTGAACGGGCCGGCAATGCGGCGCTGGAAGAAGTGGCGATGGCACTGCAGCTGCATCAGGAAGAATACCAGCGTCCACATCATCTGGATGTATCTCAACTGGCGCCCCTTTGTAAGCTGGTGGCAGAGCTGACCGGGATTCCGCTGTCACCGATGAAACCGGTTGCCGGCAGTAATATCTTTGCGACCGAAGCCGGGATTCACCAGGATGGCCTGTTGAAGAACCCCGATACCTATTTGCCTTATCGACCGGAGACGGTTGGTGAGACCGGTATCCGACTGGTGCTGGGGAGGCATAGCGGCCGAAAAGCGATCCTGCATCGACTGCATGAACTGGGGAAGGAACCTACTGAGCAGGTTGTGCAACGCGTTCTGCAGGCCATCAAAGAACTCCCCAAAGGAGAGCTCGTTGACGATGATCTGCTGCTGAAGTTGACGAATTGACAGTGTCGATTGAAACTACGCGAAGTAATTGACGGCATTGCGGAAGAGCTGCATGCCGGCCCCTTCACCGGTGAGTCCCAGACGCGTCCACTGCGGATGCTGTGTGGCAAACAGGAATCGTTCCGGATGAGGCATCAATCCCAGTACGCGACCGGCAGGATCACTCAAAGCGGCAATGTTATAAGCAGAGCCGTTCGGGTTCACCGGGTAGGGAAGAATTTCTTCCTGCAGTGTCGTTTCTGCATCCCCGGCTGTCCGGTAACACATGGCGATCTGTTGATTCTCCTTCCAGCCTTCAATGATGGCAGGATCGCTGACGGCAATGCGACCTTCGGCGTGTGCGATCGGCAGTTCGATCTGATCGATTCCCTGCAGGAACACATTTTGTGGCGCTACGACTCCCAGGTTGACCCAGAGAGATGTGTATTTTCCATTTGTGTTCCAGGTGAGTGTGGCATCGCGGGACTTTTCAGCCTGGGGAGGCCAGCCCGTTGCACCGCCGGGCAGGATTCCCGCTTTGAGCAGAACCTGAAATCCGTTACAGATGCCCAGAACCAGTTTATCTGCCGCGAGGAAGTTGCCAATCACATCAGCCAGTTGCCCCTGAAGATGACTGGCGAAGATGACGCCAGCTCCCACATCGTCACCATAACTGAAACCTCCTGGCAGGCAGAGGATCTGATAGTCGTTCAGTTGGCTGGGGTTTTCCAGAAGTTTTAACAGATGAATCCGCGTTGATTCGGCTCCGCACAAATCAAATGCATGTGCTGTCTCGATATCGCAGTTGGTGCCCGGGGCACGTAACACACAAACTTTGGGAGGAGTAGACATAAGAGCAGAATTCATCCTTATTCCAATTCAATTTCGATTTGCGAAGTCATAGTGCTTCGTTACTGAGGATGCTATTCCGAATTCGGCTTTACTTCCAGCGTCAGCAGCAGCTTACCATTCGAAAAAGCAGGTTTTCCTGATCCCCAGAGTCGTGATCATGATTGTACATTCATAAATATAGAAATACGAGTAAGTTATGACAAAGAAACGGTTACAGATGTGTGAAAAACCGGTCTATTCGGCGTATGTGGCATCTGTTATAGTTCTTACCTTATCCCAGAGCCCGTTCCGGCCTGATTCTCATCATGGGGACCAGCCTGATTTTTTCTGAGTACCCTGTTTTATGAATCCCTGTTTTCGATTGTTGCTGATCACATTATTGCTGCCTGTGTGTACGGGCTGCATTAATGCCTCGAATACGCGGATTTCCCGTATTTTTTCGGGGCGCCAGGCAATGACTCGCAGCGATAAAATGGAAGAACGGAAAATGCTGGAACTGGAAGATCCACTCCCTTCCAGTGCTTTGGGACCAGGAGTTGTGCGGCCGCGTGATTTCAGCACACAGCGGACCGAGTCTCGACTGGCAATCGAACAGTCGATTCGTACACGACCTTACGTTCAGCCACGTCCGGGAGAGGCATTGCATCCTGTGCCTCAACTGTCAGATGGCAATTCGAAGTATCCGGAAGTGATCCGTCCATAATCGGATGTGTGTCGCTTTTTCCTGACTACTGCTTTTCATTACCCTGACATATCGTACAATGCTGTAAGTGAGACGAAGCTTTCAACTCTGTTCAGGGTCAGTGGCTATTTTGCGATATCGATTTTTTCTTAACAAACAACGACCAGTCATTCGCACTCTCATTGCGAGACTCCTGCTTGTTTCAGGTCTTATGATCGCAGGGGGACAGGCAAATTTGATGGCTCAGGCGGAGATTAACCGTTCCATCGATGCCCAGGGGAAGAAGTATTACACCCTGCCAACGCGAACAGCCGTCAGTCGTGGTCTGCAGTTTCTGGCGGAACGCCAGCATTCTGATGGTTCTTTTGGTTCAGGTTCCACCTTCAAAAGTAATGTCGCGGTGACGGCACTGTGTGGCATGGCTTTTCTCGCGGATGGAAATACCCCCGGAAGGGGCAAGTATGGAATCCAGGTGCAGAAGGCCGTTGATTTCATTCTGGCGTCCTGCAAGCCTTCAGGTTATATCATTTCCCCCGATAGTATTTCTCATGGGCCGATGTACGGTCACGGATTTGCCACGTTATTTCTGGCGGAAGTCTATGGAATGACTCACAGTAAGGATGTCCGTGCTAAACTGGAGAAGGCGGTTGAGCTGATTGTGAAATCGCAGAATTCCAAAGGGGGCTGGCGTTACACGCCGGAGAGTAAAGACGCGGACCTTTCTGTGACCGTCTGTCAGATCATGGCGCTGCGGGCGGCACGCAATTGCGGGATCTTTATTTCCAAAGATGTCATTGATCGCTGTATCGATTATGTAAAGCAGAGCCAGAACCCGGATGGCGGATTTCGCTACCAGCTGGTTCGCCAGGCAGAGAGTGAGTTTCCCCGATCTGCTGCCGGCGTTGTTGCCTTATACAGTGCAGGCATCTATGAAGGCCCCGAAATCGAAAATGGACTGGGGTACCTGATGCGGCATCTGCCGAACCAGCGTTACTTTCGCGGCAGCCACTACTATTACGGACAATACTATGCCGTCCAGGCGATGTGGCAGGCAGGGAGAAATTACTGGGAAGGCTGGTATTCCGCAATTCGTGATGAGCTTCTCTCCGGGCAGATGTCGAGTGGCAGCTGGAGACCGGACAGTTCCAACTGTGTGGAATACAGTACCGCCATGTCGTGTATCGTTTTACAGATTCCCCGGAATAATATACCGATCTTCCAGCGTTGAAATGTTTCGCTTTTATTGTCTCTGGTGACCTCATGCGATCTGTCGTACCCTTCATTTTATACATGCTCATCGGAATTACGTTTCTGGATCCGGTACAGGCTGCGGAACTGGAGCTGGTCAGTGGTGAAAAACTGAAAGGGACGCTTACAGAAATCAAGCAGAATCAGATGACATTGCAACTGAAGACGGAGAGCAAGACTGTCGCAGCCGCTGATGTCATCCGTGTCAATCTGGACTATGCCCGCCTTCCCTGGAAAAAAACGGGGATGCTGATTCTGGCAAACAATGATCGCATTCGGGGGAATCTGGTTCGTTCTGAAGACGATTTTCTGCTGATTCGAATGAATGCACTTCCGGAGCAACCGGAATGGCGTGTGCCTCTGGAAACGGTCACGACTGCTTTTTTTGACTGGCCTGCGTCGCGATTCACACAACTCGAGTTGCTGAAAAAAACAGACCGGCCGAAGCAAAATGATGATCTCTTCTTTCTGAAAAATGGAGATCATCTGCAAGGGGAGTTCATCGGTTTCAACGAGAACTCATTCCGTTTTGACTCAGCTGCAGGAGAAACTTCCGTTCCGCGCGGAGGGATTCAGTGTTTCTGTTTTAATCCGGAACTGGTTAATTTTCCCCAGCCGAAACAACTGCGGTATGTTCTGAATCTGACGAACGGAACGCGTGTGACGGTATCGGAACTGGCATTGAGTCAGGAAACGGTTTCGGCAAAGACCTTATTCGGTGCCAGTCTTGTCTGTCCGCTGAGTATGATCGAAACAATTACTCCTCGGGGTGGTAAGTCGATTCCGGTTACCGATCTGGATCCTGCCGCATACCGGTTCACTCCTTATTTCAGCCAGAAATGGAACTGGGAACGGAATCGCAATGTACTCCGCGGTCCTCTGGTCACTGAGGGGAAAGAATATTTCTCTGGTCTGGGGATGCATAGCGCAGGCGAGTTACAGTATCAGCTGGATGGAAAGTATGCAGGATTTCAGACGGCGGTTGGTCTGGATGAAGCGACGACCGGTCGGGGGGACGTGGATGTTTTCATTCTGGTGGATCAGCGCGTCGTTTTTCAGCAGTCCCTTTCAGATAACCAGAGGCGGCTGGTAGAGGTCCCGCGCATCGATGTCACTGGCGCTCAGGAACTGATTCTGAAAGTCGAGTTTGGGAAGAACGCAGACATGGATGATCATGTCAACTGGCTGCGTCCCGTACTGCTGCAAAAACAGTAATTCTGTTTTTTGAATGTCACACTAAAGTTGACTCGTCAATCAGTAGCATCATCGAACTGTTTTTTCTATTCTGGTGGACAGCTTCGCATGATTGTCCCACCTGTTAATTCCAAACCATTACAAAGAAGACATCTAATGAAATCAATTTCTACACTGCTGTTATTGTTTACGCTGTGTCTCACGCCATCGCTGGTTGCTGAAGAACAGGTTGATACTTCCCCGGCTCCTGTAAAGATCGTGAAAGTATTTCCCTACCTGAAAATTGACCGGCCGATTGTCATTACGCATGCAGGCGATGATTCGAATCGTCTGTTTATCGCCGCTCAAAAAGGGAAGATCTTTGTTGTTCCCAATACACCCGAAGATGAAGATCTGGAAGAAGGGAAGTTGTTTCTCGATATTTCGGAACGAGTCTCTTACCACGATAAGAAGAACGAAGAAGGTTTGCTGGGACTGGCTTTTCACCCCAATTACAAAACCAACGGTGAATTTTTCGTCTACTACAGTACGCCTGGTAAATCCCATAATTATTCCGTGATTTCCCGCTTTAAGGTCTCCAAAGATAATCCCGATAAAGCGGCTGCCGATTCAGAAGAAGTTCTGATGCGCGTTGCACAGCCTGCCTGGAATCATAATGGCGGAACAATCGTCTTCGGGCCGGATGGCATGCTGTATATTGCTTTTGGGGACGGCGGAGCAGGCGGGGATGCCTTCCATAACGGACAGAACCTTTCCAGCGTACTGGGGAGTATCTGTCGGATTGACGTGGATCATAAGTCGGAAGGATTGAACTACGCGATTCCCAAAGACAACCCGTTCGAAGACGGGAAGAAAGCAACTTTCCCGACCATCCGTAAAGAAATCTGGGCGTATGGATTACGTAACCCCTGGCGGATTGCTTTCGATACCAAAACCGGTGTGCTGTGGGCAGGCGATGTCGGACAAGGGGTCTGGGAAGAAATTGACCTGATCGTCAAAGGCGGAAATTACGGTTGGTCCGTCCGCGAAGGGAAACATCCTTTTGGGCTGAATGGTGTCGAACCCCGCAAGCATTTGATTGAGCCGATCTGGGAATACGATCATGAAGTCGGCAAGTCGATTACTGGCGGTTCGGTTTATCGTGGGAAAGCGATTCCCGCCATCGTGGGATCCTACATTTACGGTGATTATGTCTCCGGGAAATTCTGGGCGTTGAGCTACGATGCCAAAAGTAAGAAGGTGACCGCTAATCACGTGATTGAATCCCCCAGTATCCCGGTGATGACGTTCGGCACCGATCAGAACGGGGAAATGTTTCTTACTTCTTCCTTCAGCGAAATCTTCATGCTGAAAGCGAAGTAGGGGAATCCCGAAATTCAGAGTGTAATAAAAAACCACGGAGCCCTGATGTTGGTCTCCGTGGTTTTTTTATCTGAGAAGGTTATTCAGAACCGTCAGACTTCGACGGCGTATTTCTGCAGATCTTCGAGGTCGACGAATTCGAGTGTTGAAATGTGACAGGCTTCCAGTTTGACTCGTGGTGCCATTCCTGCTTCGAGTGCTTCTTTCCAGCGTTCGACGCACAGGCACCAGCGATCCCCCGGTTTCAGGCCCGGAAAGTCGTACATGGGATGCGGCGTACTCAGGTCATTTCCACGTTCCTTTGAAAATTCCAGGAATTCTGCTGTCGCTTCGATGCACACTGTATGCAGCCCCATATCAGACGCTCCTGTATTACAGCAGCCGTCCCGATAAAATCCGGTGACAGGATCCATCGAACAGGTTTCCAGTTCGGTGCCGAGAACATTTTTTGCTTTTTTCTGAGTCATATTAGAACCGGTCTACCTCTCTGTAAGCTTCAATGACGGCCATGTCACCTTCTTTGCCCGGTTTGGAATTGCCATGTTCCATTCCAATAATTCCGTCAAATCCTTTGGAGTGAATGTGCTTGAAGACATTCAGATAATTGATTTCGCCTGTGCCCGGTTCTTTACGGCCCGGGTTATCGCCGGATTGAAAATAGCCAATTTCATCCCAGCTGTTGTCGATGTTGACAATCAGGTTTCCTTCGGTGATCTGCTGATGATAAATGTCAAACAGAATTTTACAGGAAGGGCTGTCAACTGCTTTACAGAGCGCATAGGCCTGAGGAGAGCCCTGCAGGAATACACCGCCATGATTGGCAAACCAGTTTAATGGTTCCAGGACCATCACCATGCCGTGTGGTTCAAAGATGTCGGCACAGCGTCTGAGTAATTCGATCACGTTGGCCGTCTGATAGCCTTCTGCCAGGCGACTGCGAGGGCCTTCGTCCAGATTTCCCGGAACCACGGTCATCCATTTTGCATTGACACGTTTGGCGACTTCGACCGATTCCTTGATGTCTTTCAGAACGGAATCCCAGACTTCTTTGTCCTTGCGGGTGAACGTTGTTTTGCCAATCGAGCCATGGGCGACGAAGACCCCCATCTGCATGTTAAGTTTTTCCATCGTATCTGCAATTTTCTGCTGCAGTTCTTTGGGTTTCTTTTTCATGCCGTTGTCTTCCCAGGCGGTGAACCCCTGGTCGGAGGCGAATTTCAGCTGATCAATGGGATCGTCGCCGGCAGCATTTTTAAACATGCCAAAGTGGGGAGCGTATTTGAGCTGGAATGGTTTGGGCTGGTCTTCTCCCGCTGCTTGAGCAGCAGTTCCGGCTATGAGGGCAGCACTCCCTGCTGCCAGACTGTTTTTCAGAAAATCTCGACGTTGCATCTTCTGGACTCCTTGTTGTGGAATTAATGCTGGTATGCGTCTGAATCAATGATGCCATTCATAGAATGATTAAGATTCGAATCCAATGTTTTTGAGACATGAATGTCATACTGGACTCAAGTGAATGTTGAATCGCTGGGCTTATTCTAGTCAAAACGGGTAGAGGATGCACCCGATTTTGTAAGGATTCAATCGTCCCGAATCAAAGTTAGTCAGGGTATCTGGAATCAGGAAACTCAGTGTACTGTTGAGTTTTATCAGGAGAGACCGGGAAGCCGAATTACGACCACGATTCCAATGCAGGCCAGAATTACCAGCAGCGATTTCAGCAGGATAGAAAGTGGCGAAAACAGCAATGTGGCTGCAATGACGAGAACTACAATTGAGATCGCCTGGATTTTGACACTCAGACGCACGCCTCCATCCTGTTGCCATTCTTTCAGAACCTGTCCCAGAACAGGCGACCGCAGCAGTGCAGCATTTAATCGCGGAGAGGTTCTGATGAGAAAATAACTGGTCAGTAAGAGAAAAGGTGTGGTTGGCAGAACGGGTAAGGCAACCCCCAGTACACCCAGGATAAAAAACAGGGCAGCCAGGATGAGGTAGATGATTTTTCTAACGCCGGTTACAGTCGGAACCGCTGATTGATCCAGAGTGTCGAGAAAATCAGGATGAATCTCGTCTAAGACAATGCGCTCGAACGTGTGTCCGCTTTGATCGGATTCACGAGAGAGGTCATCTTGCGGCTGCGAATTACGAATCATGTGATTCAAGATCTGAACAGGAACAGAAACAGAAGGATTCTGAATTTTAACGGAATCCCGGTCTGTCACAAGCCCGAATCAAGGGGGATATAGTGAGGCAGATCCCGCAACATTCCGAAGATCATTTCAACGGGAAGGCAACATGCCTCCGCGGACTGCACCGGCTTCCGTGTTACCATAATTGTCTGCAAACAGCGGGTTCAAAGGGCGACTGTTGGGAACAGCTAACCAGACGCGCAGTAAATGTCGTTTCAAATGCGGTTCTTCCGCGTCTTCAAAGTCATCACGACGATGAAATGTGACCCAGTTGTTCAGGAAGAGCAAGTCACCCGGTTCCTGCCGGAAGGTGACACTGAATTCGGGAGATTCGGCTACCGCTTCCAACTGGTCCAGCGCCTCTCGCTGTTGCGATGTCATATCGGGAAGTTCTGGCGCGGCATAAGCACGTTCAATCAGAACCCGTAAAAAACTGCCGGCAAAATGTCCGTTTTGGACAGAGAAGACCGGTTGCTGGCAGAACGGTTTCTGATTTCCTGTATCGACATTATGTCGGAGATAATAATAAGGCTGCATCAGGGTTTTCGTCAGTTCGGGATAACGCTGACGCATTTCGTTGAACAGGGAAACAGAACTGACCAGCTGATTGTTTCCTCCTGAAAGTGCCTGCTGCAGGCAGAGAAAACCGATCACGTCACAGCGGTCTGTATGGAAGCTTAAGCGTTTGCGTGTGTTGGGGCCGCGTGCTTCTTTCTGCCCGACCTGATAGCCTTCGTCTCTTACATGGAAGATCTTTTCACCACTTGCGCTTTGTGAAACCGGAGTGCCCAGATGATCTGAGATCAACCAGAACAGCAATTCCAGTTCGTTAGCAGAATAGTTTTCGACCGGCAGGCGTTGCAGCTGGCAGGCTCCCGAACCGGTTTCCAGTTGTTGCTGAATTTTTTGTAAAACAGGCCCGAGATGCGGAAGGGGAAAACGGGCTGATGTGATTTGTTCCGGTTTCAGATTTTCGTTGGAGAGTGTATCGAGCGCCTGCTGGAGGTCATCCAGATGATGTTGTGTTAAAGTGACTCGCCAGTCATCACGGGTGAATAATTCATCGCCTTTCCAGGCTGCCGGTATGGAAAACGCTGCCGGTAGATCGTCGGCAGTCTGCTGGTCACTCACGCTGAATCATCTCCTTCGAAATCAGAACACTAAGGGGTTGAATTGATTTTAACAGATTGATTCAGTGGAGAAAAGTTGCCTGCTCATTTCCTGCCGTTGATTGAAGAAACCGCTTTTTCTCGTTTTCCATTTTCAGACAACGATTGATTGTTTCAATGAGTCGCTTGCGGTCAATCGGCTTACTGAGATATTCATCACAACCGGCTTTAATACATTTTTCACGATCCCCTGCCATGACATTCACGGTTAGAGCAATGATGGGTTTGGTGAAGCCCAGAGAGCGTATTTGACGTGTTGTCGAATATCCATCCAGAATCGGCATCTGAATATCCATCAGAATCAGATCATAAGTGGCACCGATTTCACCGTCCGATGTGGCGTTCTGGATTTCAGCCAGTGCCTGATTACCATTTTCGACAACCTTCACATCTGCTCCCGCTTTATTCAACAGAAATTTGATCAGGCGTTGATTATAGATACCATCTTCTACCAGCAGGATTCTGATGTTCGGATTGAGAAGTTCATCACTCACTATAGTGGTTTGAGTTTCCCGGATAAGTCCGGGCGCATAAAACAGCTGCCTTTTTTCTGCCCGGAAATTACCCGTGGCGATCGTGATGTCTATGGAAATCAGAGATTTATTTCGTACATGGTGTTTCGTTGAGATCTGACCTCCCAGTAAAGTTGCCAGTTGTCGACAGACAAGCAGCCCCAGTCCCGTTCCACTGTCGAGGCCAGGCATGATCGCCTCTTCCAGTTGTGTGCAGGCAAAGAGCTGCTGCAGATGCGAATGTTCAATTTCTTTGTTTTTGAAGATCACCTTGAATGACAGAATTTGTTTCCCTTCAGGATTCAAATCGGAACTGATTTTCAGATCAATACTTTCTGTACCGGCAAATTTGATTGTCAGTCGCAGTACGTTTAACAGAATCTGCTTGAGACGAATCGGGTCGGACTTGATTGACTCCGGCAGCTCATTTTCAAGAGTGACGTTGAAGGGAATTTCTTTGAGTGCTGCTTTTCGACTCATCAGGGCATGAACATTTTCGATTACAGTCATCGGAGCACATTCCAGTAACTCCATGTCAAACCGTCCTTCTTCGATTTTTGACAGATCCAGAAAGTCGTTCACTGATTTCAGAAGATATTCTCCATTAATGTGAATGGTTTCAGCTGATGTATGAGTAAATGGATCCTGGGCAGATTCAAGGATCATCTCTGAAAAACCCAGTATTGCAGTGAGAGGTGTTCGAATTTCGCGGCTCATCATCGCCAGAAAATTCTTCTTTTCCTCGATTGCCAGTTTTGCTTCCTGCTGTGTACGTTTTAATTCTTCTTCGGCCTGCACCCGTCGGTGGATATCAGTCATGCATCCGGTCATTCTGACTGTCTGACCTGATTCATTGCAAAGTATTTTTGAGAATCCATGAAACCAGCGATAAGTACCTCCCTTAATACGCAGGCGGTACTCCAGATCAAAACCGGTATTTTTGCTTAAGGCGTCATCAAAGGCTTGAAGAGTTGCCTTCAAATCGTCGGGGTGAAGCAGAAGTTTGAACGTTTCCATGCTGGACTCGATTTCCTGGTTCCGGTAACCAATCAGCTCATAAAAGCGGGGAGACCACCATTGCTCAGTCGAATTCAGATCGTACCAGTCCCAGATTGCCTGCGAGGAGCAATTCAACAGACCTTCAAGATGTTTTCTATTATTTCTGATGGATTCAATCTGCTGATCGCGCTGTAACAGATCAAAACTGGTAGCGATGAAGCCGGAAAATTCTCGAGAAGCAGAGGGACGCGGGTCAGCATGGCATTGGAACCGGCGATAATGTCCGTCATACCGTTTCAGTCGATATTCACATTGAAACGCTTTCTGAGTTTCGTACGCTTCTCGCCAGGACTGAAGAAATCCATTCAAATCATCAGGATGAATGAACTGCTGCCAGCCCTCGTTAAGGTTTTGTTCCAGCGTACTATTTGTGAACAGTAGCCATGCCTGATTAAATAAATCAAACTGCTGATCTGAATTCGTAGTCCAGAACAGTAGACCTTTGTTACTACAGATCTGAGAGGGTTCCGATGTGGGGGGGAGAGTCATGAATCAATCCTGTAAGAGCTTTGGAGTTACTCAAGTATTATCTCTCCTAATACTCTACTAATTCTGTGTATATCTTGACTTTTTTCTTACCCGAACCAGGCTTGCAAGTAAATGAGCTTTAATTAATGGAATCACCTCAGCCGCCTGCTGATTCTGGTGGTGAAAGAAATATTTCGTTGTAGAAATCATGAGGTATTTCACTTGATTTCCAGTTAAAAAAAACGGGAAACGGCTCTGATTTAACAATTGGAATAATTAGGGGGATCAATTGAGACATAACGTCTGCCTTGTCGAGTTTTCCCCTCCTTAACCTGTCTGGTTCTCAGCGAGATCAGTGTACTAAAATGACAGGAGGCGAATCAGTTACAATTCCTTGTATCATATCAGTTAACTGCTATGTGTTATTAAGCAGATCAGGGGCAAGTTGATGAAGCAGACTCTTAATTATTTTGCTTATGGATCAAACCTGCATCCTTTGCGCCTGCAGTCAAGAATCGGAGTATGTCAGTTACAGGCTGTGGCACAGCTGAAGGGGGCGCAACTCTGTTTTCACAAAGCAGGACTCGATGCCTCGGGAAAATGCGACATCGTCTTAGCTGCGGAAGCAGACTCATCAGTCTGGGGTGTGGTTTACCAGATTTCACCAGAACAAAAAAGAATACTCGATGAATATGAGTCGCTGGGAAAAGGCTATCAGATTCTCAATACAGAAGTTGTGTCAGGCGACAACCAGAGCCTCTCCGTTTATACCTATCAGGCAATGGGTGAGTTCATTGACCCTCAACTACGGCCGTTTGACTGGTACCATGAATTCGTACTGCAGGGGATCTGCTTTCATCAATTTCCCTCAGAGTATCAGGAATTGATCCGGGCTGTCAAAATGATTGAAGATCCCGATAAAGAACGGTCAGCACGCTATCAGGCTTTGTTAAGGGAAATTCGGGAGTCATTACCGGGGAAGCAGGCAGATTGACATCCCGAACGTGTTTTTTGTCGTCAAAGCCAGTGTGAGATGATTTCGTAAATCATTTCTTCTTCCAGTGTCTCGTGTGCCAGCAACTGGTCGACCAGGTCTCCAATCGCGGACCAGTAAGAATCTTCCCTGAGCAGGTGGTACAGGCTGATAGTTTGTTTTTCGAGATATTGCATCCGTGCTTCGCGCTGGGGAACCAGCGCCGCCGCTGCCTGCCAGGCCTGCTGCCAGTCCCCCGACCATTCGGATACAAGTGCCGGGTGAAACGGGTCGCCGGTATGGATCATTTCTGCAACAGGACCCGCTAAGGCGACGAGGACTGCTTTTTCGAGACCGGTTTTCTGATTGAATGCTCCTTCAGGCCAGGAAATCTGTGCATCGCCATAACGCTCCGGACCATCATCCCAGTCGGGATCTACAGTAACAGAATGGACCCGGGCTCCAGCGTAAACGGCGATCAGGACATGGCCTGCTTCGTGGTAAGCGGTGAGTTCTTCTGTCATTCCTGATCCAGTGAGTTCTACTTCCTAAGCGTGAAGCGAATAGTATGTCTCAATCTTCCTCGGGAATCAAATCAATCACTCCTGTTATGATCAATCAGGAAAATCATGGAACAGGTGATCTGTTTCTTAGTCTTCTTTCAAATCAGATTCCTACATTAACGAAGATGTGAATTCGACTTCTCGCTTTGTATTGGTTTGACTCTTCTGTAGAATGTAAGGCTCAAATTGAGATGAACCATTGCAAAAGAATTAGTGAGCTTTACAACCTGGAGAAATACGTCCAATGAATTTCGTTCGTCACCTCATCGCGGGCTGCCTGTGCCTGACCTTTTTAACTCAAACGGTTTCTGCAGCAGAAGAGTATGATATCGTCATCTATGGCGGTACTTCCGGAGCAGTCACGGCTGCCGTTCAGGCAAAACGCCTGGGGAAATCTGTTGTTATCGTCTGTCCCGATCAACATCTGGGGGGACTGTCAAGCGGTGGCCTGGGTTGGACGGACACGGGGAATAAAGCCGTGATTGGTGGACTCGCACGGGAATTTTATCATCGTGTCTGGAAACACTATCAGTCCCCCGAAGCCTGGCAGTGGCAGAAACGCGAACAGTATGGCGATAAAGGTCAGGGAACGCCTGCGATTGACGGCGAACAACGGACAATGTGGATTTTCGAACCGCATGTTGCCGAACAGGTCTTCGAAGATTTTGTGAAAGAGTACCAGATTCCCGTTTACCGTGACGAATGGCTGGACCGTAAACAGGGCGTGAAAAAGACCGGGGACAAAATCAGTTCTATCACAACGCTCAATGGCAAAACATTCGCAGGTCGGATCTTTATCGATGCGACATACGAAGGGGATCTGCTGGCCGCCGCAGGTGTGAGTTATCATGTCGGGCGAGAAGCCACCAGCGTCTATGGAGAAGAGTGGAATGGCGTCCAGACAGGCGTGTTGCATCACCGGCACCATTTCGGTCCGAATGCGGTCAAAGAAAAAATCAGTCCCTATAAAACTCCAGGCGATCCTGCCAGTGGCTTACTCCCGCGCATCAGTGGTGCTGATCCCGGGAAGTATGGTTCGGGTGATGATAAAATCCAGGCCTACTGCTTTCGCATGTGCCTGACCAATCATGAGGAGAACCGCGTTCCCTTCCCAAAACCAAAGGGATACGATCCGTCTCAGTATGAACTGCTACTACGTATTTATGATGCCGGTTGGAGAGATACCTTTGCCAAGTTCGACCCGATTCCGAATTTTAAAACGGATACGAACAATCACGGCCCGATGAGTACAGATAACATCGGCTACAATTATGATTACCCGGAAGCCTCATACGAGCGACGAAAAGAAATAATCCAGGAACACACTACGTATCAGCAGGGCTGGCTCTATTTTATTGCCAATGATCCCCGTGTTCCCAGGGAAGTTCAACAGAAAATGCGCAAGTGGGGGCTGGCGAAAGATGAGTTTACCGATAACGGAAACTGGCCACATCAGCTCTATATTCGCGAAGCCCGACGCATGATCGGCCAGTTTGTGATGACGGAAAATGAACTTGTGAAAAAACGTCCCACACCCGATTCGGTCGGCATGGGATCGTATACGATGGATTCGCATAACGTGCAGCGGTATGTGACACCGGAAGGTTACGTGCAGAACGAGGGGGACATCGGAGTATCGACGCGTGGTCCCTATGAAATTGCCTATGGCAGCCTGGTGCCGAAAAAAGGGGAGTGTGCCAACCTGCTGGTGCCGGTCTGTGTATCCAGTTCGCATATTGCCTTTGGATCAATCCGCATGGAACCCGTCTTTATGATTCTGGGGCATTCTGCAGCGACGGCAGCGGGAATCGCCCTCGACCAGAATCTGGATGTGCAGGATGTGCCTTATGACACGTTGAAAGCTCAACTGATTAAAGAAGGGCAGGTTCTGGAAGCGCCTCCTGAGGTCAAATACGGAAAGAACGGAGTGAATCCGGATACCTTAAAAGGAATCGTCCTGGATGACACTCAGGCAAAACTCACTGGAAACTGGACAACCAGTCGTTCCGCGAAAAAGTTCATCGGTTCCAGTTACAGTCATGAATCCAACACCCGTGATGGAAAAGCGGTTGCCCGATTTGAAACGAAGGTTCCTCAGGCGGGACGTTATGAAGTGCGTTATGCCTACACTCCGAATGGGAACCGCAGTTCTCAGGTGAAGGTAAAGCTGCAGCATGCGAAGGGCACTGAAACCCGTACCATCAACCAGAAGAAAATGCCGCCACTGGAGGGACTGTTTATATCTCTGGGAAAATATGAATTTACTCCGGATCAGCCGGCTACTGTCGAAGTCTCTAATGCAGGTGCCGACGGGTATGTGATCATAGATGCGGTTCAGTGGGTGCCTGTGAAAAAGTAATAAATCGTTTTCATCTCAAAATCGATTAAGAGGAGTCAGTAGTGCTAAAGAAAAATATAGGTCTACCGCTTCTGTTGTTTTTGATTCTGTCGATGTCAAACAGTTCTGGTGATCGGCTAGTCTCAGCCGCTGAGCTCGATTCAAAAGAAAACGTCACTCTTGCCATGCGGAAGTCGAGTGAGTTTTTTCGTGACAAGCTCGCCGTTCACGGAGGTTACGTCTATTACTACAGCCTGGATCTGCGTGAGCGCTGGGGCGAAGGCAAAGCCGGTCCGGATCAGGTCTGGGTACAGCCACCCGGAACTCCTACAGTCGGGTTGGCCTATCTGGCTGCCTACAAGGCTACGGGAGACAGGTTTTATCTGGATGCGGCGACTGATGCCGCGCTGGCTCTGGTTTACGGTCAGTTGAAGTCTGGCGGATGGACCAATTCAGTCGAGTTTAATCCGAAGAGCAAGTTGACTGCGGAATATCGAAATGGAAAAGGCAGGGGGCGTAACAATTCGACCCTCGACGATGGTATTACTCAATCTGCGATCCGCCTGCTGATTCACGTTGATCAGGCGCATCAGTTTCAGAATCAGAAAATTCACGAAGCTGCTGAAATTGCTTTGAATGCGTTACTCGCTGCTCAGTTTCCGGTCGGCGCTTTTCCCCAGGTCTGGACAGAACCCGTCGAAAAAGTGGCTCCGAAAGCAGGGAACTTTCCCGAATACGACTGGCGAACTGAAGGTCGAATCAAGAATTACTGGGACTATTATACTTTGAACGATGGACTGGCCGGTTATGTTTCGACTGTACTGATCGATGCATATGAAATTTATAAGGATCCGCGATATCAACAGGCTGTTTTGAAACTGGGCGAATTTCTGATTGTTTCACAGCTTCCTCAACCTCAGACTGCCTGGGCGCAACAGTACAACTACGAGATGCAACCCATCTGGGCACGTCGCTTTGAGCCGCCTGCAGTTACAGGAGGAGAGACCCAGGATGTGATCGAGACGCTGATGAAGATCTATCAGTTCAGTGGCGGTGATGAGAAGTACCTGAAGCCAATTCCAGCTGCGTTAGCCTGGTTGAAAAAATCGCAGCTACCGGATGGTCAACTGGCCCGCTACTACGAACTCAAAACGAATCGTCCACTGTATATGACGCGGAGTGGAAAGAATTACAGCCTGACATATGATGATTCCGATCTGCCCCGTCACTATGGCTGGAAGATTGAATCGAAACTTTCTCAACTGCAGCGTGAATACAATTTGCTGAAGTCGGGAAAGGAGCAGAACTCACAATCCAGCCAGCGTGAGCTTTCAACCCGTGTCAAAACGATCTTGAAAGAGCTGGACTCTCAAGCTCGCTGGATCAGTATCAGTACCGGAGAGCGTCTGGTAGGACAGCCAAAATTTCCGGTGAACAGCCAGTATATCGCCAGTGAAGTCTTCAGTGAAAACCTGCAGACACTCAGTGCTTATCTGGAGTTGCTCAAAACCAATTGAGAGGCTGGCGACGAAATCAGTGAGGAACTCCATTCAGGTGGAAGATGGAGTTCATCGTGATGACTTTCGTTTCTCCCTGCTGATAGCGGATCAGATTGATTCCGGTATTTGTCTGCGCAATCTCTTTGGCTTTACTGATTTCCAGCCCCAGCACGCGCGCCAGATAAACCCGGTTGACCACGTTGTGCGCGACCACGGCAATCGTTTCTCCCAGATGTCGGTCCAGCAGACTCTGGATTGCCGGTTCTACCCGCTTGAGCACATCGCCGTAAGATTCTCCCCCTTCGTAGCGATTCTGATAGGGGTCATGCATGAAAGCCTCATATGCGTCCGGAAACTCCGCCATGATGATGTCCCAGGATTTTCCCTCCCAGAGACCGACATCGCATTCATGAATCTCAAACACTTCCTGAGGAGTCAGGTCGAGAGGTTTACAGACCGCTTCAGCAGTTTCCCGGGCACGGATCATCGGGCTGCAGTAGACATGGTGGATAGGACTGGTGGCAGCAAGAAACTGGCTCAACGCAGCAGCCTGCTTTTGTCCCGATTCACTCAAACTGGGGTTAATGCCACACCCCTGGAGGATGAAAGGAATTTGTTCATTAGGAGGGGTGGCGCCATGGCGGATCAACAGCAGGTTGGTGGCATCAGCTTCCGGTTGAGGCACCATTTTGGGAGGTTTCATTTTTGGTCCTGTCGAAAATAAATTAACGATCTCTTACCGGTTTCCCTGATGCTGAGACAGTCTGGCAGCAGCTTTGACCGCTTCGATGATACCTCGTGTCTCTGGAACAATATTAGTCCAGGCGATATCAAAGGCGGTACCATGGCTGGGGCTGGTTCTGACAATCGGCAGTCCCAGCGTGATGTTGACTGCCTGGTCAAAGCCAAGCAGTTTGAAGGGGATATGTCCCTGATCGTGGTACATGGCAACCACCGCATCGAACTCACCATGGACGGCTCTGCGAATCAGAGTGTCAGCAGGCAACGGTCCGGTCGCATCCAGTCCCGATTTTATGGCCCGTTCAACCGCGGGGGCGATGATACGCGCTTCTTCATCGCCGAACAGACCATGTTCACCGGCGTGTGGATTCAGAGCACAGACAGCGACTCGAGGTTTTGCTGCTCCCATTTTCTGCATCAGGCCCGAGATCAGTCTGATTTTTTCAAAGATCGCATCGGTGTTGAGTAATCCGGGAACGCTGGCAATTGATGTGTGTAAAGTAGTGTGGACAATTCCCAGGCCGGCAGGAGGCTGGATCGCTGTACCATGGGGTAGATAGAGCATCATCCCAAAGTCTGCGACCCCGCAGCGATCAGCCAGTATTTCGGTGTGACCGGGATATTCAATACCCGCCAGCCGGAGCGATTCCTTATTCAGAGGAGCCGTCGTGATGCCATCCATTTGTCCGGACAGGCAATCATCAATGGCACTTACCAGATAATCATAGGCCCCCTGGCCTGAACGCGCATCGATTTCACAGGGAATGGCATCGGCAACTTCCGATTTTCCACGATCAATACAGTTTGCGATTCCCGGTTGGAATTTCAGACTTTCTGAAATGGATTCGATTTCGCGGACCTGCAGTTCCGAACCGGATTGTTGTGAGGCTCGCTGGAGAACAGCAGCATTCCCGTATACGACAGGGCGACAGATCTGAAAGATTTCCGAACCGCTGCAGAGCACGTCCAGTAACTGCGGACCAATGCCTGAGACGTCACCCATTGTTAAAGCGATGAGGGGCAATTTCATAGTGATTCGAATACTTCACACTCGGACAAAGGGAGTCCTTTTCGGTCTTTTTCCGACAGGATGGGTTCACCCGTCAGCGGCCATTCAATTCCCAGTTCAGGATCATTCCAGAGCAGGGTCCGCTCGTGTTCAGGAAAATAATAGTCGGTGCATTTATACATGAAGTCAGCACGCGGGCTGATGACATAAAAGCCGTGGGCAAATCCGGCTGGTACGTAGAGTTGCTTGTGATTTTCTGCTGACAACAGAACAGAGATCGATTTCCCAAACGTGGGAGAACTCTTTCTGAGGTCAACACAGACATCCAGAATTTCACCCTCCACCGCAAAAACCAGTTTGCCCTGAGGACGCTGAATCTGAAAATGTAATCCACGCAGAATACCAGCGGAGGACCGCGAGTGGTTGTCCTGTACAAAAGGTCCCGGTATTCCTGCCTGTTCGTAACGTTCCTGCTGGAAGGTCTCTTTAAAGAAACCACGATCGTCAGAAAAGACGCGGGGAGTAATGATCACCAGGCCGGGGAATTCTGTCTGTTGTATGTCCATATGACAACAAATTCTTTCTTGAGAGGAGACGGGCTTTTTCGAGACACATGTTGAAAATAGTAGACGTGGGCTAATAATAGCGAATTTTCTGTTGGATAAAAGCAATGCTAAGAGTCTGATCTTTGAGTTCTCAAAATCTTTTCAGGTGCCTGAGGCATACACAAGTCCCATTATTAAAGGAATTTAGAATAATACACTACCTCTGAGTTTTTCCTGTTTTTTCTTGAAAACTCTAGCCTGTATCGCGTATTCTATAGTCAACACATTTTACCTGAGGGATACAGCCTTACCAGCTGTTAAGTGATGCCTTATGAGACAAACCCCTGAAATCAATACCAGAACGGCGGTAACAGTTATGCTGAGATCCCTTCTCACAGGCGCACTTCTTGTTGCTGTTGGCTTCTCTGCTTCGCCTCTGTCCGCTCAGGAAGTCAAAGTTCAAAAGCCGGTTACTGTTGCTCCCGCGACTAAGCTGTCTGAAGTCTTCCTGAAAACGGTTCCTGACTCTCTTGAAGATCTGCAGGAAATTGAGCGACAGGTGACATCTCTGACAAAGACGGCCATTGAAAGCACCGTCTCTGTTCGTGTGGGAGAAGCTCAGGGCAGCGGCGTAATTATCGATAACAAAGCAGGCTATATTTTGACGGCAGCTCATGTTATTGGCCTGGCACAAAAAAATGCAACGATCATTCTCCATGATGGCAGAACGTTAAAAGGGCGTACCATGGGATTAAACCGTGGGCTTGATGCCGGACTGGTGAAACTGGTTGAAGATGATGATGTTGATATCAGCAAACTGACTGCTGTAAAAATGGGAGATGTGTCTGCAGTCGAAGCGGGCGAATGGGTGCTGGCGACTGGTCATCCGAACGGATATCAGTCAGGGCGTGCTCCGGTCGTGCGACTGGGACGAGTTGTGTCCCGCAAAAAGCATCTGCTGCAGACCGATTGTACTCTCATTGGCGGTGATTCAGGAGGTCCTCTGTTTAACATGCAGGGGCAGGTTGTGGGGATCCATAGCCGGATTGGTCCCTCCACCAGCTGGAATTTTCATATACCCGTTTCTGCGTTTCAGGATGACTGGGAAAAACTTGTTTCCGGTGATATGTGGGGCGCAAAACCACTGGGACAGAATGCTGTTCTCGGGGTGAATGGCGAAGATACTGACCGTGGCTGTAAAGTGACAGGAGTCACCCGCGGCTTTCCTGCGGAAATTGCCGGGTTACAAACGGATGATATTATAATTCAACTTAATGATGAGAAGATTACAGGAATTGAACAACTGGCTGAGGTCGTGCAGCAATACAAGCCCGGCCAGACTGTCCAGATTACACTTATTCGTGCTGGTAAGAACATGACGTTTGAAGTTCAACTCGCCGCACGAGACTGACAACAGATAACGATAACTCGATCTTGGTTTCTGCTCCGAAAAAAAGATCACAAGTAATTTTCATACGTGAGGAGATAGGCTTGAGCCAGGATCAAAATACAAGAAAGCATAGAACCCCCGCCATTCGGTCCGTTTTATCGCTTTTGATTATTTCGGTTTGCATACACTGCTTGTCTTCCCAGAGCGAAGCCGGGGACCAGTTACAGCCCAGCCAGTTGACCAGTGGCTCGCAGATGCGGCGTGCGTTTCGTTCTGTTGTTTCGACACCCCGTTCATGGACCGTCCGCGTCCGTTCTAACGGAAAAGAGACTTCGCTTGGCGCCATTGTCGAGTCAGATGGATGGATTTTGACTAAGGCCAGCCAGTTGGAAGGAGAAGTCACCTGCGAATTATCGACTGCTGAACGCTATGTAGCTGAGATTATTGGTGTGGATGGAAAACTTGATCTGGCATTGATCAAAATCGACGCCAAAAATTTACCTACCGTCAAATGGAAATCCGACACCGATCCCCGTGTAGGTCAGTGGCTGGTTACGCCTGGTTTAAGTATGTCTCCTGTCAGTGTGGGAGTGCTCAGTGTTGCCCGACGGAAAATCGATCCTGCTCCTGGTGTGTTGGGGGTCCAGATTGACGATGCCGATGGGGGCGCACTGGTTAAACATGTCATGCGTGAAAGTGGTGCTGAAGAAGCGGGTTTGAAAGCCGGCGATGTCATCCTGAGTGTTGCAGGGGAAGAGATCGACAGTGCCCGTGCACTTACCAATTTCGTGCGTAAGTTTTTACCCGGCGACCGAGTTCTGGTGAAGGTCCTCCGGGAAAAAGAAGAAGTGAATGCGGTCGTCGTGCTGACAGATCCTCAGATGTTGATTTACGATCGCCTGCGTGAGATGCAGAAAAAAATGGGTGGTGCTCTCAGTCGCCGAAAAACAGGATTCACCGAAGTCTTGCAGCACGATACCGTGTTACGACCGGAAGACTGTGGTGGCGTGATCGTTGACCTGCAGGGGAATGCAATTGGTTTGAATATTGCCCGTGCCGGCAGAACGAAATCGTTCGCCATCCCGGCTAATCATGTCGTTCCCATGATCCAGAAGCTGAAACTGAAAGAATATGCTCCTTATAATCCCTTAAAGGATTCCAAGCAGCACACCGTTTCAGCGACTACCTCATCCTGATCTCATTGATTCTCGGCTGAAATTCATCTGCTTTCGGAAGGTTCTGACGGCTGATTCCTGAATCTCACTGGTTCTATTGTGACCGAAACAGGCGGCTCCGCGAATACCTATGATGTCCGGCTTCAGGTCAGCCAATATTTCCAGATCCTGAATTCGCAGAGAACCAGCCAACGCGATTTTCAGCTCCCTGGACCGTGCCAGTTCAATGAGTTCACTCAGAAAGTCAGGAGAGAGCAGGTCCAGCAATCTGCCGTTCTGCTTTGAGAATGTATCAATCAGCAGTCCTGCACACCGATTCTCACTGGCTGCTTCCAGGATTTCAAATGGCGAGAGAGAATCCGCCCGTTTCCAGTCCGCATAAGCAACAGCGATCCACTCGTGTTGATGTCCGCTGCTCTCCTCAATGCGCTGGATCAGATTCCGCCATTCCTTGACCCAGAGTCGCGATTCACCACATTGGGAAAATCCGAGTTTCAAATAGCTGATCTCTGGAGGAAGCTTCAGACCTTTCTGTTCCGTTTTCCATTCGCAGAGCTCTCCCAGCGCCATACTGAGAGGAGTCGTCACAGAAGATTGCCGACAGTATTCCAGCAGCATTGCAAGCGTTGTCTCATCGACTTGCCCCAGTGCACCGCGACCGGGGTCTTTGAAGTCGAGAATTTCACAACCACCCATGATCGCAGGAGCAATTTCTGCACCGTTCCTGACACTGACCAGTAACTGTGTGTGCTGCAGATTCAATTCTTTGTCTTTCCTGGTCGAACTCACGGCGGGGATTACTTATCTTCTTTTGCAGCTGTCTGATGACGGAGAGCCTTACCAGCCAGGCTGCCTGTGGGAAATCCGGCATTGATGGCAGGGCTGCCATTCACAAACAGATAACGTATCCCATCGGAATACTGGTGAGGATGGTCGAATGTGGCTTTATCAATCAGGGTTCTCGGATCAAATACGACGATATCAGCGTAGTCACCTTTCCGCAGATAACCTCTCTCCTTGAGCCCCAGGATATCTGCCGGCAGGCCGGTCATACTGCGGATAGCATGTTCCAGGGGAATCACTTTCTGCTGCAACGCATAGTAGCCCAACTTACGGGGAAAGGTTCCGTAATTGCGGGGATGGGGACGATCCGAACCAGGCAGGTAAGCCCGGCCGTCCGAAGCGGTAGCCACCCAGTCAATTTTCATAATCTGTCGGACGTCGGCTTCGTTCATACTGAAATTGACGACTGAAGCTCCCCCGTTGCGTGTGATCTCCAGCACAATGTCCAGCACGCTCTTATTTTCTTTCTCAGCAATCTGTAACAGATTTTTCCCCACCCAGTCCGGGCGTTCTGAGTAGCGGGCGATGCGAACCGCTTTTCCCTCTTCACGTTTTTCGATATTACTTTTGATGGCTTTGAGGATTTTTTCTGAGGTCTCCGGTGCTTCCAGGCGAGCCACGAGATCTTTATTACTGCCGGCTCTCGCCCAGGCAGGGATTAAAGTGGCTCCCAGAGAGGTACTGGAGGCGATATAGGGATACTGATCGGCGGTGACGTTCTGTCCCTGTTTTCGAGCTTCGTCAATCATGGCTGCTGCGCGAATAACCAGCCCCCAGGCATCCTGACCACTGGACTTGAAGTGGGAAATATGGACCGGCAGCTTAGCCTGCTGACCAATCTTCAATGCCTCGTTGACCGCTGCCAGTAATTCGGTACTTTCATTGCGGATATGGCTGGCATAGATTCCCTGATAGCGAGCAACGATTTTGGCCAGTTCAACCAGTTCATCCGTTTCTGCGTAGGAACTGGGGACATAGATCAGACCGGTGGACATTCCCCAGGCGCCATCCTGCATGGCTTTTTCAGCCAGTGCTTTCATTTTCTGCATTTCTTCGGCAGTGGGTTCACGCTGCCCGGACCCCATGACTTCATCACGCAGCGAACCCTGTGGAATTAAATGTAGAACATTTGTTCCGCTTCCCGCAGCCTCAATGATACGGTAATATTCTCCTGTATCGACCGGGCCACTGCCACAATTTCCAGTCACAATTGTGGAACATCCCTGGGTAACATAATTCATGTTTGCCCGGGTTAAAGGCGAAATAATCTGCCGGTCACTGTGGTTATGCAGGTCGATGAATCCCGGAGCTATCGTCAGTCCGTGACAGGGTATCGTCTCTCTGGCAGTCCCTTTGATCTGCGGGCTGATTTGAACAATCCGGTCGTCTTTGATTGCAACATCGCCAGTAAATCCTGGTTTACCTGAGCCGTCAATGATGGTCCCCCCTTTAAGCAGGATGTCAAACGAAGTCTCATCCTGGGCAAGCAGAGTGGCTGACGGAAGGAATGTGAAGAAAAACAGACAAAGGCAAATCTGCAGACGAAGATGGTCCATATAGATATAACTCCTTTGCGGATAAGGAATTTATGGTGAGAGCACTCACATTGTGAAGATTGAGCGTCGTATTTGGTAAAAGTATCGCTAAATCCGATCAGAACTACCAGTAAGAATGTCCAATTCTGGGCTTTGCGTTAGTAATCTATTGTTGATATATTTTGCGGCTTCTATAGTTGCCTGATGCGCTGAGAGGCAGTTTTCTGGTGAAACCCTCTGTTCCCTGTAAGGAACGTTTGAATATTAAGATGGTTTCCCGAGAGATCCATTTTGGGAAGAACGAAGAGTCATGAAACGAGAAGATGTGCGGAACATTGCGATTATCGCGCACGTGGACCACGGGAAAACGACACTGGTCGATGCCTTGCTGCATCAGAGCGGCCATTTCCGTGATTCTCAATTGAAGGGCGACTGCATCCTGGATTCCAACGATCTGGAACGGGAACGAGGCATCACGATTCTGGCCAAAAACATCGCCTTGATGTATAACGGGGTCAAAATCAATATCATCGACACCCCAGGCCACGCCGACTTCGGTGGTGAAGTTGAGCGCGTGCTCCGCATGGCAGACGGCGTTTTGATTCTGGTCGATGCGTTTGAAGGACCTCGTCCGCAGACCCGCTTCGTTCTGAAAAAAGCACTCGAATGTGGTCTGAAACCACTGGTCGTCATCAACAAAATTGACCGTCCCGACTGCCGTCCCGACCATGTCTTAAGTGAGATGTTCGATCTGTTTGTAGAACTCGATGCTGACGACGAAACACTCGACTTCCCTTATATCTACGCCAGTGCCCGCGAAGGTTTTGCGACTCATGACCTGGACAACTTCGGCGACAGCATTCATCCGCTGCTGGATATGGTTCTGGAAAATGTACCTGCTCCCGATGTGAATCAGGATGCACCACTGACAATGATGGTGACCACACTGGAATGGTCCGAGTATGTAGGCCGAGTTGCCACCGGTCGTATCAGCAGTGGAAAAGTTCGTACCGGCGAACGCGTGACCTTGATCAAACGCAACGGGGATCATATCAAGTGTACCGTCGACTCCGTTGAACTCTTCAATAATCTGGGACGGGCTCCCGTCGATGAAGCATCTGCCGGCGATATTGTCGCTCTGGTAGGTCTGGATAACCCGGAAATCGGTGATACCGTCGCCTGTGCAGAGAAACCGCAGGCACTGGTTCGCATCGATGTCGATGAACCAACACTGTCCATGCTGTTTACCATCAACAGTTCGCCTCTGGCTGGACAGGATGGAAAATATGTTACCAGCCGTAACCTGCGTGATCGACTGATGCGGGAACTGGAATCCAATGTGGCTCTGCGGGTAACAGAGCGGGAAGATAAAGACTCCTTCTCTGTTTCCGGTCGCGGTATCCTGCATCTCTCTGTGTTAATCGAACAGATGAGACGCGAAGGCTATGAACTGTCAGTCGGAAAGCCAGAAGTCATTCGCAAGAAGATCGATGGTAAATGGCATGAACCGTTTGAATCTCTGGAAGTGGATGCTCCTTCAGAAGTCGTGGGTTCCGTGATGGAACTGGTCTGTGCCCGTCGTGGTCAGATGATTGATATGACATCCAGTGAAACAGGTATGTCTCATCTTAAGTTTTCCATTCCCGCTCGTGGTCTGATTGGTCTGCGTACCCGTCTGCTGAATGCCACCCGGGGTGAAGCGATCATCAATCACCGTTTTGAAGCCTATAAGGCGACCGAAGGGGAAGTCCCACGCCGAGCGAATGGTGTTTTAATTTCACAGGACAAAGGTCAGGCCGTCGGTTACGCTTTGTGGAAACTTCGCGATCGAGCTGAGTTCTTTGTCGGACCCGGTGCTGACGTTTATGAAGGGATGATCGTCGGCGAAAACGTGCGCAATAATGATCTGGTCGTGAATCCCATTCGTGGCAAGAAACTGACCAACGTTCGAGCTTCCGGTTCTGATGAGAACATGGTGCTCAAGCCACCCCGTGACATGAGCCTGGAAGCAGCTCTGGAGTATATTGAGTACGATGAGTACGTAGAAATTACTCCTAAAATCATCCGCCTGCGTAAGATTCATTTGACTGAGAATGAACGTAAACGCAACCAGCGGACTGCGACTGCTGAATAATTTCGTTTGATACGCACTGCTGTGAATCGTCCGGATTCACAGCAGTCGATCAGCGGTCCCAGGTTTTGAGCTGACCCACCAGGTCCAGCATTTCATTTCTGCGTTTCTCGAACAATCCGAACAGGGTCAGAATGCAGATTCCCAGTCCGATGCCGAATGCCCACCAGGGCCAGACATGTCCCAGCGACTGTGAGGCGTGCCAGATCATGCTCACAATCGAGAGCACCAGGAACGACGAACCGGCGTAGAGGAAAGCGCGTACCCGGAACATCATTCCCGCAAATATGCCCAGTACGGAGAGACTGCAAAGTACCACGGGAGGCCACAAACTGTTGGCAACACCGGCAATGAACATGTCGCCCGTGGAACTGATATAGATCGACATCGTGGCAAAATAGCGGATGGCCGTCAGTTGTGTCGCACTGAGTTTCTCGCGATTCAAATGTGTGGCGATCAGGACTGAGAGGGCAGGGGGAATCAACCAGAGTTGAGGATGTTGAGTAAAGACCTGCCCCTGTTCCATCCAGAAAGCCCATAAGGCGCCATTGCCGGCAAGTGCTGCCAGCGTCGTGTAGACGAATGATTTTCGCCATAAGCTCATCGTAACATACACTATTCCGATCAACAGCAGGATCATGGAATACTCACCCGCAATTGGAGACTGCTCGTGAGCTGCTGCATGGATCCAGAAACTGAGTGCCGGCAGCAAAGGCAGAAAGGTGCCAGTTCGCTGGAGTGGTTCTGAAAGCACATTCAAGCCGATGCGATTGAAAAATTCTCCGACTCCTGCGCCTGTGAAGGCGATAGCGATCACAATATAAGGCCAGTAAGGAAGCAGGTAGCCGCGGAAGAGTTCGGGCATCGTCAGGTAGATGTGCAGGAACAACAGTGCCAGTACGATCTCAGCGGCATACACGTACCACATCCGCCGTTTCAGAGGGAACTGAAATGGATCATATTTTGGAATGGCAGCCATCAGAATCAGTGCGGCAGATAATGCAACCAGCGTCAGTGAAACAACTCCAATCTGTGTTGCTGAGAGTTCCAGCGGAATTCCTGCGATGCGAAGTCCTGTTTCTGTAGCCAGAATGGAGAACAGAGAAAGTCCTGCTGTCACCAGAGACGTGCGTAAATTGATTCTCACTGCTTCCACCCAGTCGGTTGAGAGTGATTTCCATTTGACCTGGATCACAGTCAGGATCAGACTCAGGACGGAAACAACCTCCAGCAGACGAATCAGATGGATGAGCCAGTCAAAATTTGCATCAAAGGGGATGAGAGCCCAGCCACCATACACAGTGCCGATGCCCACTGCCAGCAGGGCCCGCTTTTTGAATTTCTGTGAGTATTCGCTGAGATCACTGAAAGCGTAAAAAGCAAAGCCAGAAATCAAAGTTCCTGCAACAGACCACCAGCGCAGAGCAGGGTCTGAAAATCTCAGCACACTGTGGAGTAGAGTCAGGATTGCATAGAGGGCAAGTACGGTAACTGCAGAAGGTAACCAGTGCCAGGACTGAAGTGTCTGTATCGGAATACCCAGCCGGTTGGTCAAATTGAGAGTTACATTTCTCAACCTCCATAAGAGGCTAATGAAACAGGCATAGCAGGAGACCGCCAGGCCTGAACGTTGTACAAGCAGTCGAAGTTCTGTCTCGTTGCTCAGGAACGTACCGATATAACAGATACCGATGACAAACAGTGCCTGCTGGCTGTAGCGGCTTCTGGGATCCCACAACAAGCCAGTCAGGAGAATTGTCACTGACAGTAAGGCCGTCCAGCCAGGCAGGTCACGAATGATGGGGAGCTCTGTTTGCAACAGGAAGGTTCGAGCGACGGTGATCAGGAGTGTATAGAACAGGATCACGCCGGTCAGAATTTGTGAAAGGATCTGCTGGAGAGCAGGTGGTTCAACAGTCGTGAAGACCGAATTAGCGCGTTTTTTCTGATAGAGATCAATCGACAGCCAGCAACCGGAAATGACGGCAGCTGTTGTGATCATCCATTTGACCAGATCGAATACCTGTTGTGCAGAGACAGCTTCGGATTGAATATTCCAATTGGCTGTCACAATAAACAGAGTTCCCAGTAACGCAGATGTCAGTGATGCGTATTTCAGAATTTCTTTACGAAGACTGATGCCCATTAGAAAATAGACCAGTGTTCCAAAACCGGCAATGATGGCCGCGGGCAGCGGTCTCAGTGCATCGGCCCAGGCACCTCGAAACGCAAACAGAAACAGTGAGACGACCAGGATCTGGCTCCAGTAGAAGTGACGGTTCGTAGTTACTGTTAAATCAGCCGATTGACTGATGAGTCGGTGTTTCAACAGGAAGCATAGAGTGTGGATACTTCCTATGAATATCAATCCTGTTTCCATCAGGAAATTGATATTCCAGGTCGACATGTCTGAGTGCTGGCGGAATAGAATCGACGCAAATCCAATCAAAGCAAAGCTGAGAAACGTCATTCCATTGAGAAACAGACTGCTGGTGTAACGTCGTGAAAACCACCAGAGAAAACCGGTTGCCAGACCAAACGACGTCATCACGACTAGCGGAATCTGGGGAAAGAACTTCTCCCATGCCTGTTGTGGGGATGCCAGGTTCATAAGAAACGGCAAGAGATAAGGGCCGACTGTCAGGCAGAGCAGGCTGAGGGCGTGCACGCGAATCAATGGCCAGTCAATGGGAGTCAATGTTTGCTGTGTTTTGAATTCTGAATTGATTTTCGGTTCCAGCTTCAGCCAGCAGAGACCATACAATGAGGATGCGAGTCCGATTGAGAGAAAAGTTCGTATCCAGGCAGCCGATCCGAAAGAGGAGATCGATTCAGTAAAGCTCATGATGATTCCCGTGATGACAGCTAATGCCAGAAAATGGGAACCGATCAGCATCCAGCCACTTAATCGAAAATGAATCGCATAGAAGACTGAAACAGTAGCCAGGATGAAGATCGGTAAGCAGAATCCCAGCAGGGGGGCGATTCTCTCCCAGAAAACGACAGGTTGTGGATGATCTGAAAATGCAATCCAGAAACCAAAAATCTGAAAGAGAGTGAGCACCAGGACTGGAAGGCTGACCCCCAGGAGACTCAGGTTACTCCATGTTGTTTTGTCAGAGATAAGGCGTGGCAAATAACGCAGTCGAATGTTTTTCGCACTTAGATAATCCAGAAGGGATTCTGATTTCATAATCAGTGTCATCGAGATCAGTGCGTACACGGTTAATCCCCAGCGTAGAGCATCCGCAGTACGATTTTGTTCGATAAAGTAGCCTGCGATCAGGAAGGGGATCAGGTAAGTGATCGACAGGATTCCCAACGCGGTTCCCGAGTGAAAGCGACTGTTGAAATATGGCAGACACGCCACTACCAGCAGTCCCAGGCATAGCCAGCTCCAGATACTGAAAGCTTCAGCTGCATGAGCAGGGTGAAAAAGGGAGTGGGACCCTTCCAGGTTGAAGTTTTTCACGGAAAAGGCAAGTGCCAGAAACAGTATGCCGAAAAACAGACCGGGCAGGGTTCGAATCAGATTCGATTTGGATTGAATCAGCACGCCCCCAATTAATCCCAGAATATAAATAACAAATCCAGCGAGGACGGGAACGGCATACCCATGTGTCGTGGCAAAGGGATAAGAATTGTTCAACTGATTGAGAATGGCAGGGAGCAGAGCGGCACAGATGACAATACCTGTTGCGAGAATAGAGCTCGCCAGCAATACTGGTTGCAGGTTAAAACGCGCGCTGCGTGAAAGAGATCCCAGAATATTCTTAGAAAGCTTCTTCGAATGGATCGCTGATCCCACCAGGATCCAGATCACTACTGCCAGGATGTGGTGTAACCAGTAGCGAGGATGAAGGCGTGCCGGAGCTTCCCAGAGATGATAGTGTTCGCCGATGACTGTCGCGACATACAGGCTTCCAGCCGTTCCTGCAAGCTGTGAGCATAGAAACCAGAATTCGGACTTCAGAATCAATGCGACACTGATCCAGATCAGCATCAGCCAGTAAGCATAAAATGCGTGCATCCCGGCCGGCATGTGCTGCAGTAAGACATAGGGAATCATGAGCAGCGATGTGCACAATGAACCGATTACTATCGGCATGGTGAAGGGATTTGACTTCACTGGAATCAAAGACCAGGCAGGGTGATCGGGGTTTCTTCGCCGCGCCCAGTAATTGAGAGCAATCAGAAACAGCAGTCCTGTCGTAGCATGGATGAAGCAGCCCCAGACAAAAGGAGCATCCGGTAACAGTCTGAAGTGAGAGAGTCCGTTTCGAATCGTCGTATTCAGGCAGAGAGCATGCTGCAGTGTCAGCAAACTCAGGAATGAGGCAATGCCTGAGAGTGCCATTCTTCGTGCTTGCCAGTTTCCCAGCAGACAGAATATCGTATTCAGCAGCAATGCGAGCGTCGTCCAGTTTAAGTCGGTCTGAGTTACAAATCCGGCGTAGGCTGCGATCAATGTCGAGAGGATGGAAAAACACCCTGCCGTATACAGAAAGTAGCGAGCGTCTTCCTGTTTTTTAGCTTGTTTCAGGTAGAATGCTCCTCCGGTTGTCAGAATCGTAAAGGCAGCAAACACGATCGAACTGCGTCCCAGCAGCATTGCATGAATGAGTGCAGATTGTGTAGTTCCTTCCCAGGTGATCGTACCGGTGAGCAGGTGAAAGCCCAGCAACCCGGCGATCGCTGCGGAAATCAAAGCTGGTATATGGCAGAGAGGAAACCGTCCCCGAAATGCCAGGCTCGACAGGCTGAAGCAATTGACGATTCCCAGTACAGTCAGGATATCAACGCGTGGCCAGGAAATTGCAAAATTGATCAGGATCATCAAAGCAGAAAAGATGGCGATCGATGAGCCTGTCAAAGCCCAGTGCGGTGCATCGTCTCCATTTTTTCTGTGATGCAAAACCAGTCCCAGGCAGAGCAGCAGGATTTCCATCAGGCTGAACAACGGGGTGAGACAGGAAAAGGTTTCGAGACGGTTTGCCGCATTCCAGACCAGCAGCCAGCAGGGGGCGAGGACGGCAAAAACGGACAGGCCTCCCAGAGTTACCAGTTCTCGGGCCAGTTGATCGGTAATCGTATTCCACTTCAAAGTCTGTTTGAGGTTCAGAGCCATTCCGACGATAAAACATCCCGCAGGCAGAAGTGCCAGCAGATTTGCCTGCAGGAATGTAGGATGATCTGAAGCGACGCGCGAAATAATCAGCTGTCCTGCCGATGTTCCCAGTATGATTGCCAGTAAGGGGAGCCTGCCAAAACTGACAAGGATGCGACTGGCGGAGTTGACCATCCCTCCAAAGGCAGCAAAGCCGATGCTGATCGCCAATATAAAAAGCGGATCGGTTGCCGGCCGATGATCCGAGAGTCGAATTCCGGCCAGAAAGTTAAGTGGAACGAGCAGCACGGTAATCAATAACAGGCCGCGACTCGTTGATTCCAGTTTCCAGCGTTTGAAAGTATACAGGCCCGCTCCATGGATGGCAGCCGTTGCCAGCAGGAAGAGCAGAGCCGGCAGATAGGGGATCTGGTTTTTGAGAGTCGACCAGAGACTGACGACCAGGCCGATGGCGCTGCCTACGATCAGCAGTCCGCTGACCAGTTCTCCCCAGCGTATATTCTTGTCTTCCATGAACGCATTCAACAGAGAGCCAATGGCCTTTTTTTCTGTTGGCGGTTCAGAAACCATTCTTCGTTGTGGTATTTTAACAGGGGGGGCCGGTTGTTTTTTTGCAGGAGGTTTAAAATGATCTGGTCGAGTCTGGACCGTTGATTCATCAAGGAAATCACTCTCATCCAGAAAATCAGAAATCTCTTCAGCTGACTGATCTGGTTGAACAGACACGGGAGAAGGGGGCTTAGGCCTGGTTTCAGGCACAGGGGCAGTCTGTTTTGGTGCTGGAACTGGCTCAGGACGCGTTGGTGAAATGAATTCTTCAGTCGTATAGCGGAGCAGCTTCTGAAAATCCTGTTCCGGAATCTTTCCCCCATAATACAGGCGGCGTAGATAGCGTTGTGCAATCTGTCGATCCTGGTTGAATGTGTTTTCAGGATGGTTTTCTAAAGAGGAAGCGATTCGTTCTTCATCGCTTATGGAATTTAACAGGGAAGAAGATTTAAAGAGAGCAGCAACAAAAATCCAGATACCATGTCCCACTACGGTGATGATCAGCAGGAGAATCATCAGACTAATCAAAATGCTCAGGATTGCGATACCAGACATGCCGCTGCTTTCTAAAGATGATAAACGTCATGAGTCATCGGAGTTTTACATATTCAATCAGGCGTCTGGTTCTCTAATATATCACTTTCGATCTTTGGAATTATCTGAAAAAATCTCAAATTTGTGGCATAAAGTGCTGTATTGACGTAACTTTTGAGATTACGGGGGATCTGGTGATTCAATTTAGAAGACAGAGATCCTCGTTCCCTCATTTAAAATGCGAACGGGTTGCGTTTTATTCATTATTTTCCCCCAGCGGCGTCTCGTAGCAGGCGTCAATTTCGTAATAGCATAAAATGAGTCGAACCAGTGGTTGCGGGCAGCCATCCCGTTTAGTTCAGGCAGATCCCAATGGGAGAGAATGGTTTTCCAGAGGCTGACTCGCTGAGAATAGCGATAGTGGATCGGATCGAATCCATACCATTCCTGCGGTGCGGATACGACTGAAATCTGGTCCTGGTCTGCCAATGCCGTCAGGCTCTGATTCAAATCGCGGACTTTACTTTTGAGGTCAGCCAGTGATGCCGGATTGTTGGGGAAAAACAGACGTCGCGTCAGCTCAAATCGCAGCGAGGAGAGCCTCTCAAGACTTGCTTCCGGCAGCAGTGTGATTGTGATTTGTGTCTGATGTTCCCTGAGTTGCTGAATACAGTGTTCGACCCAACCCAGAATCGTTTCAGCGGATTGACCGTAAATCAGATCGTTGCCAATGTCGGTTAATAATGCGCGAGGAGTTGGATTCCCGGAGAGTGCAGGTGGGAATGCGTCCCAGAGTTCACAGCGGGTAATTCCGGGCAAACCGCGATAAAGTACACGACTCCAGTTACCATAGGATCGCCCGTGTCCCATAGCAGTGTAGATGTCCAATGGAGATTTGAGGGAAGATTGCAGGAGTCGCAGGATCAGCGGAAAATCGCGTGTCAGATTACTGGCCCCAAGTAAAATGATCGGGGGGCTGGTATGAGAGATCTCTCCCGGAACAGCAGTCATTGTTGCATGTTACCTGTCGTGAATTTTGATTCATAAAACTCAGAGTCAGTCTGTAATTTTAATACATTCTGTTTCTTCGGATAGACTGATTCTCATTTTGAGAATGTAACCAGGCTCCGATAGAAATAAAAAAGCGACACTGCATAAACAGTGTCGCTTTGGAAATATCAATCTTGAGCAGTCTGACGAGGAAATTATTCTTCGTCTGCTTCTTCAGTTTCTTCTTCTGCAGCAGAAGCAGCAAAGCTCGGGCAGACTGAACGTGCCACTGCAGAGACTTTATTCTCTTCCTGTGGTTTCATTTCGACATCGGTGTATTCTGCTTTTTCCAGAATAACATCGACGGCTTTACGTTCACGCAGCTGTGCTTCCAGGTTCTCGATCATGCCGGATTTGACCATGCGGGCCCGAATTCGACGTGGGCTTTCACCCTGCTGCATTGCCATGTAGTAAATTTCCATGTCAATTTCAGAGGGCTGTACTTCGAGGTTTTCTGTCGTTGCGATTTTGTCGAGTACGAAGTGTTCCTTCAGAGCCTGACGGGTTGAAGAAATCGCTTTCTGTCGCAATTCATTTTCGCGTGCCTGGATGTCCTGACGGGAGAATCCAGCCTGTTGCATTTCCAAAATTTCACGACGCAGAGCGTTTTCAACCTGCTTGGAGACGAGGGTTTCCGGCAGATCCCAGTCGGCAGATTCTGTGATTTTGTCCAGAACCTGTGAGCGGGTCGACTGACGCTGCTCGTAAGTCAGCTGGCGTTCCAGAATATTTTTCACTTCTTCCCGCAGCTCTTCTTCGGATTCAGCACCAATCCGTTCCAGCAGCTCTTCGTTGATTTCCGGTGTCTTGATGAACTTGACACTCTTTACTGTAAACAGGGCTTTGACTTTTTCGCCCCGCATTTCGATCTGATCTGCTTCACCGGAAACTTCTACTTCTGTTTCGCGAGTATCACCAGTCTTGACGCCAGTCATCAGCTCACCAAAGTTGGTGAGCTCGGCATCACGGAGACGTAATACAGGACGCAGTGGAACAACCAGTTCGGCGATTTCGCTGAGGTGTTTGCCATCGTGTTCAAATTTGATGGAAAGCTCAATGTAGTCTTCTTTTTCTGCGGCACCTTTACGCTCTTCCATTTCGCCGTATTGACCGAGAAAGCGTTTCAGGTACTCATCAACGTCCTTGTCTCCGATTTCACGTGACGGACGTTCCAGTTTCAGACCTTTGTATTCAGGAAGTTTGAAATCAGGGCGAACTTCGACTTCGAATTCAAAAGTGAATTCGCCTTCTTCTGGGATTTCCAGGCTTTCGACATCAATGGTCGGCTCGTTGATTGGATCAAGATCGTTATCTTCTGCAATCAGTTCCAGACTTTCCATTAAGACGCGTTGCTTAACCTGGTCAGAAAGTTCCTGACGAAAGCGTTTTTCGATCAACTTGGCAGGTACATGGCCTACTCGGAAACCGGGGACGGTTGCCTGATCACCTAACTCCGAGACTGACTCTGAGTAAAAATGGTCAATATCTGCACGAGGAACCGTAACGGTTACATGTTTTTTACAGGGACCTACCTCATCGATTTTGGCGGTCACGGACATCTTGTACTCGCCATCCGTTGAGACGGTTTCATCTGTTGTTGCGAGTTCGTCAGACACGGTCCAATCCTTTTCTTTTACTTGTGTGTTGGAAACAGCAATGGGGCATTACCTAAAATCGGCACTCAATCTGAGGGTGGCAGCAGCCAGCTGCGACGTGCATATTGGGTGATACTACTTAAAGTATGAAAAGCCCCGCATTCAATATGATGGGGGCTCGGTTTCTGTCCCTGAGATTCTGCATGCGAAAAAAAGAGCGGGTGAAGGGATTTGAACCCTCGACAGCCACGTTGGCAACGTGGTGCTCTACCACTGAGCTACACCCGCGAGTCGGCCTGTACCTGACCTTAAGTGAATATGTCACCATCGGTAGCGGTACTTGCTTCCTGTGCCTCAGATTATGTCTTGTTATCCGCTGAGGTCAAGAGTACGAGCGGAAGTAAATCGTGGATATCAGACACTTTTTTGATTTTTTGCAGCGAAACCTTATTCCCTGTGGTCCATTCAATCTGACTCTGCCAATTGAATTAATTATACGGCCTTCCTGGAGAGATCACTTCAGACAGCTGGTAACTGTGTTGCTATTTCCCCACGTGTTGCTTTGAGGCATCTTTGCGCTAACTGAATGCTCTTTAACGGGTTACGTTTATTCGGCGGTCTGGTGTTCCCTCCACGTTGTTTTTTCGCCTCAAACGGCTGTGCCCCGTTTCCGGTCCTTTTCAGAAAATCTCTTCCCGGGTTACTATTTTTATCTCCCTTTACAGTAACCACTTACGATTCCGATTCTGAACAGTTTGTAAAAAAAGATTTACGGTCTGGCCCCTTTGGTATTCAGCTTGCTTTACATCTCATTATCAACTTTGAAACACAAACAACTCGATGCAAACCTTTCATACAACTTTGGAGACTACCACGATGAAAAACATTATCAACCAACTGATCAACGACGAAGCCGGCTTCATTGTTTCTGCAGAACTCGTACTCATCTCCAGCATTGCTGTGCTGGCCATGATTGTCGGACTGTCTG
>NZ_JBLXHC010000013.1:0-226126 GCF_048260065.1 Gimesia sp.
CAGGCGCCTAAGATGAACTCCGTGATTGGGACTAAGTCGTAACAAGGTAGCCGTAGGGGAACCTGCGGCTGGATCACCTCCTTTCTAAGGATAATTGATGACTGTTTATCAATAGCAGTCCGATCAACAACCTATAGGACGAAGCTCTTAAAACTTGACCACCAACCTTTTGCTTATACGAAAGCCTCACTCAGAGAAATCTGAGTGAGGCTTTTTTACGTACATAAGAAACCTTCACAGAAATCTGACGGGTTGCGCAATCAGAGGGGAACAGAAATAAATCGGAACTCCGGACGTTCTGTATTTATCTGGCAAAAAAAGAATGAACTTCTGTCGCTGATACCGTAACATCAACAGGGAAACATCGGTAGAACCGCAGTCAGCGCACAAATCTCTAGCCAGGTCCCAATCAAAGGTGTACCCCCATGTTGAAATCCCACTCCCGTTTTCTGAGATGCTCCGCTCTGGGATTCCTGTTTATTATGGGGCTCACCGGCACGTTAAAAGCCGAAATCACATTTGAAACACTGGTTGAGCAGGTCAAACACAACGAGACTAAATATAAAAATATCGATCTCAAAATTGATTACACTTATCAGGATGGTCCTGCTGCCCCCCGTATCCGTATACCGGAAAAAAACGAGGTGCTGATTTATGCTACCAGGACGAATTCAATCTGGTACGTGTCGCAGGAGGGTAACTATCGGGTCGAGGTCGAGTCAGTTAATCTCTTTCAGGATGGGAGTTCCCGCAACTCAAATCATATCAAGATGTATGACGGAAAACTGACCAGGCTCCTGGAGCAGGATCACATCGTCAATCTCATTCAGGGATACGCAGGTGATGATTACCATATTCGGCCACACATGTTATTCCTGCGCGGTCCTAACTATTACATGTCCCTGTCGACACTCTTATCAGGTGACAAAGCGATCACAGACTCACCCGATGTCAACTGGTCAACTGAATTCAGTCTAGAATATGCGTACCGGGGGGAAGCAGATTTCAACGGTTTGAAGTGTCATCAGATCTGGGCTACCCTCCACAAAAATAAAAAACCTGTCAGACGACTCGAATTCTGGCTGGCGGCAGACAGAAATTTCATTCCCGCCCGCTATTGTTCCTACCAGTTGAAATTATCAGAAGATCAGCCGACCGTGGAAGGAGAAGTGCTGGAATGGATCGAAGTCAGTCCGGGTTTCTGGTTTCCAAAAGAAACGAAGACGACTTCTTTTAGCCCCTATCTTCTGAAAACGGGGCAGAAGATCGTGCAGTGGACGAAAAAATATCAGACGAAAGAGGTCTCCCTGACTCCCCGGCATGAGCTTTCATTCTTCCAGAATCTGGAAATTCCGGATGGTGCACTCGTCTATGAAATCGAGAATCGAAAAATCATCAAGTCCTACAAAAAAGGCTCTGCGAAAGACCCGGAGTCTGCTGACGCGCCTTCCAGTCCATAACCGTGTCTGTCATGCTGCGTGTGAGAATTTGTCTGCTGACAACTGCGGAAGTGCATCTAGGGTCAGGTCAGTTGCCTGGATGGTACCCGTTAATCAAAGTGTTAAAGCCATGCTGCAAGTGATGTTTAGACTGTGTCCAGTTTTATTGTAGTGTTTCCTGAGCCATTTGGGCCGAGTATATTAGATTGAAAGACGCTATGGTTAAATGTGATGCGATCTAGAATTTTCAATTATAGCGATATTGGAAAGTGATTTTGATCGGCCTGTTTTTTATTAAAAAGCAGTCAAAGGAAAACTGGTAAATGGCGTTAAACCGCAAGAACAGCCGCCGAATCATGATCGAAGAAGAAGCCTTCCGCTACAAAGTTTCTACAACACGACCTGATGAAGACGGAAAATTTCAGCTCAATGTGACAATACAGAGGGACGCTGGTGGCTCGCGACTGGAAGTGCGTGGGCTGTTCACGCGTAATTTCTGGCTGGATATTTCTGAACCGGGTGTCAAAACCAGTAAAGATTATCCTGTGATCACGCCGCGGCACATTCGAACGATCATTGACGAAGCGAAAGCAGCTGGCTGGCAGCCTCAGAAAACCGGACCAGGGTTTGTAATTGAACTCGAAAATGAAAGTCTGTTTTCTCCTTAGAAATAAGAGATTTCTGGTGTCAGCTGATTCCGGGATTGGGGGCAGGCATCTATTTGTTTATACTTCAGCACGCTCCGTTTTTCTTTTACCAGAAGACAGGAAGGATCGAGTCGGATGGACTCTCGAATGCAAAAACCACTGAAGTTACTGCCGCTGATAATAATGCTGGCTTTGGCAATGCTGATTTCACAGCAGGCAGGGGCTGGTGAGTGTGAGATGACAGTCTCTGCAGACGGGCCTTTTCCGGCGCGAGAATATGGTCCCGGTGAAGGTGTCTTCGTTGGTCAGTTACTGGTTTCTGGAAAAACGTTTCATGAATTGAATCTGAATGTCCCGGATCTGGCTGAGGTGCAAAGTCTCAATACCAGTCGGCACGATGATCAATTCCACGTCGGTGTAACATTTGTCTTTCCCGGCCAACCTGGTGAGCATAAGGTTCGCGTGACCGCCCGGCTGCTGGATGAATGTGGAAATGTACTGCAGAGCCAGTCACGCATTTGTGGTGATGCCAGAAACATTCCCGCTAACAACGATTTCGGATTTTCCATGGCAGCAGCTCGATATAATTCCGAAACGCTGCGGTTCAAAGATTGTGAGCGCCTTCCCATACATAGAGTGGAAGTATCCCTGATCAATGTGAAGTAAGCGTGGTGTCTGTCTTAAGCCAATGATTGATGGCACTAAATAAGAAGAAGAGCCACCGGACCGGCGTTTGTCCTCGAACTTGAAAATCAAACGTTGTTTTTCTACATAAACCGCAGCATCGTTCAACTTTTCTGATTCACGACACACTTCCTCCAGCTGCTGAATCTGCCGTTGTTCTAGACATCGCGTCTGCTGTCTGTCATGCTGGACAGTAGCGATAATCTGTTGAAAAAATGAATTCCGGAGACGATTTCCATGAGCGAGCAGACAGAGGAGCATTCCTCCAGCAAAGATCAATCTGTATCACGCAGAACCTTTCTTCAGCAGGCGGGAACCGCGACTGCGGCGGGGCTGGCTGTCGCACCAGCAGTCTGGGCCGGGGCTGGTAAGGATGCTGATACATTGCGTGTCGGCCTGATTGGCTGTGGCTCCCGTGGTTCCGGTGCCGCGGTGAATGCCATGCAGGCGGACCCGAATACACAGCTCGTGGCGCTGGCTGATGTTTTTGAAGACAAGCTCAAAGCGAGTGCAGATCGCATTAAAAAAGCGATTGGTAACCAGTATGCTGTCGAACCAGATCAGGAATTCGTCGGCTTCGATGCCTGTGAAAAGTTGTTAAAGACCGACGTTGATGTCGTACTACTGACCACGCCCCCGCACTTTCGTCCCGCCCATCTGAAACAGGCGATCGCAGCCGGTAAACATGTCTTCGCTGAAAAACCGGTGGCGGTCGATGCACCGGGGGTGCGCTCTGTGATGGAAACCTGCCGCCTGGCGCGGCAGAAACGGCTGTCGATCATGTCCGGCTTAATGCTCCGCTACAGTAAGGCGATGCAGGAAACCATCAATCGCATCCATGACGGTCAACTTGGAAAGATTGTGACCCTGCAGACGAACTACAACATCAATGGTCTCTGGTCACATCCCCGCAAGCCTGAATGGAGTGATATGGAATGGCAGCTGCGCAACTGGTATTACTTCACCTGGCTCTCAGGGGGGCAACTGGTGGAGCAGCACGTGCATGGGCTCGACCTGATGTCCTGGGCCATGCAGAATGAATATCCTGTCAAATGTTTCGGGCTGGGTGGCCGGCAGTCGCGGATCGATCCACTCTACGGTCACATCTTTGACCATCATGCCATCTGTTATGAATACAGCAGCGGACAACGCTGTTTTGCCTTCTGTCGCCAGCAGGATGGTACAGACATCGATACGTCTCAACTGGTATTCGGCGAAAAGGGAACCGCCGATTTGAATCGAAATACGCTCAGCGGTGCGGAAACCTGGCGTTACAGCCGGGCTCGTGGCCGCGACAGAAACGGAGCACAGGATCTACCGTATGTGCAGGAACACGCCGCCCTGTTCAACAGCATCCGTACTGATACCCCCCTCTGTAATGGTGAGTACGCGGCGAAAAGTTCGCTGATGGCAATCATGGGGCGCATGGCCTCATTCACAGGGAAAAATGTGACCTGGGACGAAGCCTGGAATTCTAAAGAAGACCTGACGCCACCGGAATACACATTCGGTCCGTTGAGCGTCGCCCCCGTAGCCCAGCCCGGTAAAACCCGGTTTTATTAACGGAACGATCAGATTTCTGATATTTTAGCGTGATGTTTCTCCCTGCGTTCCGCCTGTATCTCCAGTGAACCGTTTTTTCTCGAAAACCGTTACTGGAGCGGCACTTTGATGATATCCCACTTTTCCAAGACGCGGACCGTAATCTACTGGAGCGTACTGCTTTACTCGGTTCTGTTTTTACCTTATTGCCGTTGGGAGATTGAATCTTATAGTGGCGGATGCATGGATGGGAATTTATTCGCCCTTGTCGTTTTCTGTTATTATTCCACGCTCTTCATTTCCGCGGTGGGACTCGTTGATACTATTGCACTGATCTCCCGCAGCGCCTGGAATCGGATTTCTCCCTCGTTTTGCTTTCGCGCTTTGCCGATCAATATCGGTCTGCTGGTACTCATGTGGTTTTTTATGATGGTAAACCCGTTTTGACAGGTGCGCAGACACAACGGAGAGATTGCTTTATGAACCAGCTTCAGCAGCAGAAAAGGATGACGGATGAAACTCGCAGAACAGATGCCAACGTTTACCCGCTGGTATCAGACGATTCGCCGTTTGGCTCAGAGGTACTCTCAGCGCCTCGCGGCCATCCCCCGGATGCCTTACTTCGTCTTTCTGGTTGCGGCGGTGATCGCAACGTCAATTGTACCAATCGTTTTTCCATTACTGCTTGCCGGACCTGTGATTATTCTGGTCTCCACGCCCATTTGTCTGCCCGTGCTGGCGGGGAATCTGACGCTGCTATACTGGAACAGGAGACAGACTTTGGTTCGACCTTCACTACTGCTGCGTTTACTAATTCTGGCGCTGGTGATGGAAGGGTTCTTTCTGATCTGCCGCTATCGAAATCCTCCTGAGGTTCCCGAGTTAGCTTCTACGGAGGCGCTTATATTTATGTGGTTGTATGGTGGCCAATGTATTTTACTGCTGATTCTTGAGCCGGGATTGCGCTGGTGGCAGCGTCGGCGACTGGCAGAAAAAACCGAATCCTTCTTCAGCCATCCTCTGTCTTGAGTTTTTCCTCTAACTGCGCTACATCCTGTTTCAGTTTGCGGATGCGCTGGTTGTTCCTGCGGACGTTATAGATCAGAAAACACAGGATATATAACACCAGAATCTGGAAAAACGTCATTGTCAGATCCCGTTTCTGAGTCGGGTGAATGAAGAATACGTTGATTGAAGGTCTGGTCAATTGAACGTAGACAATGACTGAGTGGATCAAGTCTTTTGAGCCATTCCATGGCTGTGCTCTGATTAATTAAATTTCCACGCGCAGCAGATCGCAGTAATTCAGATACTGGTTCGGCAGTGTTTCCAGCTTGAGATGCAGAAACTCCTGTAGAGAAATGCTCATTCGTTTCTGCTCGCCGTATTGATCGAAGTGGAGAACCTGCAGCTGGTTTTCTCCCTCCAGTGGCAGGCAGTAAAAACCGTCGGCCAGATTATTGATGATTTCGTCAGTCAGATACAGGGCCGGCGGAAACGAGTCGTCGGGGAAGGGGGCCAGTCGTGCGTCCCTGGTGCCGGGGAAATAATTCTCGCCGATCAACAGGCCATTCGAACACTGGAGAAACTGCCGATATACTTCGGGTAGTTCGACTTTTAACCGCTGCTCCAGTTGTGTCAGCTCGTTCTCTGTGGCGGGTTCAAAAAACTCGATGAAGTCGGTAAAGCCGGGATCGATGTGCTCCCCCTTCAGCCAGGCTTCCATTCGTTTTTTTCCGCCACATTGCTCCGCCTGCGGGGGTAATGGCGAGAGTCGTGTTGCATCCATTCGGTTCTTAGGCAGCTCTGGTTTCCAGTCGAGAGGAAAGGGAGAACCATCGACGGTTTCGCCGATTAACGGTCCGGCCCAGCCACCGGGTTGAATCGTCAGTCGGAACTGCAGCTGCTTGCGGGTGAGCTGATCGGTGATCACGACCGGCTCGGTCTCCTGTTTCGTCTGCAGACTGTTGTGTGACAATGCGGCTACCGAACGCATCCACTTCAGTTCGTACGCGTGTTCCTGTGGTGCGGTGAAACGTCGCTCGAAGCGTTCCGCAGCCTCCCACTGCAGCCAGAACTTGCGGAGCCTTGGATCTTTGCTTTCCAGAAACAGGCTTAACACGAGCCGTTCACTGTCGGATACTTTCGTGGCTTCGGACCACTTGCGTTTCTGCAGGAAGCGTTTCATCTGCTGAATGGGGGAACCAGATGCTGTCATGAAAACCGTTTCAGATGAAAATTAAAGCAGGAAGAACGCAGATGTAGTGCATCAAAGAGTTTAAACATTCACTCAATCAGCGTCTATTGTGACGACGATGCACCGGGCCAGTTTCTGTTCCTCAGGCGTGAATTTGGTTTTTAATTTACGATTACCGCTGGAGAAGCTCTGAAAATTATTTTCACCTAAAACCGGTTTTGTCGCCAGTTGTTCCGCGACTTTGAATAACTCGGAATTTCGAAGTCTGGGGTTCCAGATGTCGCAGGCGATCTCCCCGGCCTGTTGAGTTCGGTTGGATTCGAGCAATGCATTGATCAGCGATTCTTCAGCTTTGGGTTTCAGGCTGGCGTGTTCGATCTTTTTTGTGATGCGTATCGCATCGTCAAGCTCGCGTTTTCCGATCAAAGCGTAGACCAGTTCCAACTGGGCTTCGGGTTTCCATTTAAAGTGGTGGAGTGTCGCCGCCAATTCTTGTGCCTGTTCCAGTTCTCCTTTACGGGCCAGCTGCATCACACGTTGAAATTTTACCTGCTGGCGCAGATCATTGTCTTGAAGTTGATCTGCCAGTTTTAGTGCGAGCGGGTATTGACCGGCGACGACAAGACTGTTGGCTGCGGTCGACTGAAGGTCTGACTGGGAGTACTCATCGGTCTGATAGTTGATCGCGAGATCACATGCTTTTTCGTAGTTGCCGGCTTCTACCTGGGCTTCGATCAGAAACTGGGTGGCTGTCAGTTTCTTGTCTTCATCCTGCAGGGTTTGCGATGTTTTATAGGCCTGATCCGGCTTTTGGGCAGCGACGAATGCCGTTATCAGCTGCTGGTACAGGGGAACGCTACTATGCCACTGATGGTTGGCGTCGTGGTACATGAAAGGTTCAAAGCTGACAGCAAGGGGATCAGAGTCTGTATGTTTCTGTAACAGAGCCACAATCGGTTCCAGTTGACCGCACTGAAGCCGTTGTTCGATGATCTCACTCAGTGCCCTTTGTTTTTCATAACTCGCCTCAATCGATTCTGCCACTTCCAATGCCTGCTGGAACTGATGATGCTGAGCCAGATATTCTGAAACTGCTCTCCGCGCCGTCCTTCGTTCCTCGGCTGTTTCAAACTTTTGAGCCACTTGCAGAACCTGTTCCCTCTGCTGCGTTTTCATCAGCGATTTGATCAGATCATCGATCACAAACAGTTTACAGAGCGAGTCTGCTTTAATGAGGGGGAAGGCCTTGATCGCCTGATCAAGCTGACCTGCAGCGATGAGTTCGGTAATCAGCTGATCGAAACAATTATCTTTTGCAGCATCGTATTCATAATTTTTTACCTGCTGACAGAGTTCCAGTGCCTTTTGAAACTGATGTTGTTCAATCAGCTTCAGGACGATGGTTTCCAGCACGCTGTTCTGTTGTTCCGGGTCTTTCACTGTTTTTGCCAGCTGCAGCGCCCGATCCAGATCACCCGACTGCATCAGGTGATTGACTATATCGAAAACTAAGACGATCTTGATGCGCAGGGCTTCCTCGGCAGGCTGCATTCGATCGACCAGACGAATCGCGGCTTCCAGTTGATTTTCTTTGATCTGTTTTCTCGCGATTACATCCAGTGCCTCAGTTTGACTGTCCGCCGACTGCATCTCCTCAATCAGTTTCAGGGCAGTGTCAATGTTGTCCTGATCAACCAGATATGGTACGAGTCGGCTCAATACCGCATCTCGTTCTTCCGGGTCCTCGATGGTTCGTGATGATTCGATGATCAGATCGCCCCCGGTTTTTTCAGCGGAGTCTGCCAGCTTTCGAATGAAATCGCGAGTCTGATTCTTCTTCCCGTTGGGGACGGGGGGAGACTTCAACCGGTTCATCCAGTTTGGTTGATCGTCCCGTTCCGGGATTAACAGCGCCATCTGAAACGCCTCGGTATTTTTTCCCTTGATGGCAAGCTGTCTGGACAACCGGGCTAAATCGAGCTTCAAGTTTACCGGGGCGGTGAAGAAATGAATTTGAGGTGCGGGCTGTTTTTCTTGCCTGTTGGGGGTGTCGAAACGGGCGATCTTCTCTAATGCTTGCGACTGCTCTTTATCCGACCACTGATGTTTGGCAACGAACAGCAGCAGGTTTTTTGGTGTATCCCAGGGATGAGGCTCCTTTGCGACGGGAACTGTGATCGGCGTATCGGGTAATTCTGTGTCAGGAGGTGAGTTGACCTGGGGCCCTGCTGCTGCTGTTGATGGGGGCTGCTCCTGTGATTCACAACCCCACGTTAACACGTGGCCGAACATCCACAGGATGCAGTAACATTTCGGATTGATTACATTGCAGCGAAACATGGCATGTCTCATGGCTGGTAGAGTATTGAGACTGTGTAACATTGTTAATTGTGTATGACCGATGTGATGAAAGCAAGAAATGATTACAAGATCTGGTCGTCGAGAATCTGGTTCAGACCTCAAACAGGGAAACTGCCCGTCTGTCTCAAACCTGACGGTTCAGTCGCTCATCGAGTTCCGGAATCACCTGGCTGACGAGCGAGCGCAGCGTCGGCAGGTGCTCTCGAACCGTTGCCAGGTCATTCAGTGCGGCAGCCTGTTCGGTCAGGTCTGCCTGTTCGAATAAGGCGCTGATTCCAAATGTGCGGGCGGCTGCCTTGGTGGTGTGAGCGTAGCGATAAGCAGTCGCTGCATCATCATTGTGCAGGGCATTTTCCAGATGGTCCAGCAACTCCGGCAGTTCGGTGATACATTCTGAAATCAGGTCACAGAGTAGATCTTCGTCGTCTTCCACAACCCGGAGTGCTTCATTCCAGTTGACCAGGGGAACATTCAGTGTGACCGGATCAGCTTGGATTGTGTCTGTTGATTCCGGAAAGAACCGGGCCATCTCGGCATCGAGTTCCTGTTTATGAATCGGTTTCGAGACATAACCGTCCATCCCTGCCTGCAGGCATTGTTCCAGATCTCCTTTCATCGCCCGGGCCGTCATGGCAATGATCGGGATGTGTTGGCCGGGCAGGGTTTCCTGTTCGCGGATGGCTCGTGTGGCTTCCAAACCATCCATTTCAGGCATCGTCACATCCATCAGGATCAGGTCGAACGGTTCACTGGTCCAGAGTTCGACAGCGATCTTCCCATTTTCGGCAATGGTAACGGTATGCCCCCATTTCTCCAGCAGTGTTTTAACGAGCAGTTGATTTGACCTGCCATCCTCTGCCATGAGCACCCGGAGTGGCGGGAGGGAATTCATCGGCGATCCCTGTTGGTCGGTGACCTGTTGAGAGGATGAATAAACCGCCTGCTGGTCTGCCGATGTTTGCCTTGATGTCTGGTTGACAGAGTCAGGTTCATCCGGCGCTTTGCCTTCCGGGAACGCCAGTGTGAATTGGAAGAGACTCCCTTCACCGGGTTCACTCTGAGCCAAGATTCGACCCTGCATGGCTTCAATAATTCGTGTGGTAATCGTCAAACCCAGTCCGGAACCACCAAACTTGCGTGTGGTCGATGAGTCTGCCTGCACGAAGCGGGAGAAGATCCGGTCGAGTTGTTCGGGTGGAATTCCGATGCCGGTATCATGGACTGCAAAGAGCAGGTGGACGAGCGAATCGTCGTCATCTTCCTGGCGTTCTACATTCAGAACCACTTCCCCTTTCAGAGTAAATTTAATTGCGTTACCGACAAGGTTCATCAAAATCTGTCTGAGGTGAGTGGGGTCTCCGATCAGATATTGGGGAATCTCACTTTGAACCTGCCAGGAAATTTTCAGGTCTTTCGTGTGGTTCCGTGGCGACAGGAGTTTGAACACATTACCAATTTCCTGGCGGAGATCAAAATGGATCGACTCCAGTTCCATTTTTCCTGATTCGATCTTGGAGAAATCGAGGAGATCGTTGATGATGGAAAGCAGCGATTCTCCCGAGTCCAGAACGATGGAGAGGAATTCATGCTGCTGTGGCTCCAGGGAAGAGTTCAGCAGTATTTCAGAGATGCCGATGATGGCGTTGAGCGGGGTGCGGATTTCATGGCTCATATTTGCCAGGAAATTGTTTTTTTCCTGATTCGCCTGCTCCGCAGCCAGTATGGCGCGTTTCAGCGTTTCGTCGACCTGTTTATGAACCGACATGTCAAAGATGCTGATCAGCACCAGTTGTTCGCCATCAATTTCAACGGGGATCAACCGGATTTCCAGTGGTAACGTTTTTCCGTTCTGACACAGCCCGTTCACTTCCTGAGGCTCTGTCAGTAATTTTGCTCTGGGGTGTTTTAGCAGCTCTTTGAGATTCTGGAAATGTCCATCCTCCTGTTGGGTAGCGAAAAGGTTTTCCAGTGTCATTCCGATTAATACATTCAGTTCATAACCGAACATCTGAAAGGCGGCCCAGTTGGCCAGCTGGATCGTCCCCAGCGTATTGACCAGCAGAATGGGATTCGGGGTGGCTTCGACAACCAGTCGAAAGCGTTCTTCCGCCCGTTTCATATCGGTGATATCGTGAGCGATACCGAACGTTCCAATCACGGTACCCTGGCGGTTACGCATCGGGATCTTGGTTGTCAGCATCATCAGGTTCTCGCCATGAGGACCCTGCATAGGCTCTTCTTTTCTGACGAGGGGATGCCCGGACTGCATCAGTTCCCGTTCCTGTTCTAATCGTTTCCGGGCATAGTCCGCAGGAAAGAAATCATAATTGGACAGCCCTTCCACCTCTTTGGGGTTTTCCATTCCCAGGCGCCGGGCCAGAGCCGAACTGACGCGCAGAAAGGTTCCCTCGGTATCTTTGAAAGCGATTTCATCCGGAAGGTTGTCCAGCAGTGTTTTCAGCAGGAACTGTTCATATTCCAATGCGTCTTCTGCCAGTTTCTGATCATGGATATCAGTGATTGAACCAGCCATGCGGGTGGCCTGCCCCCGTTCGTTCCAGATCGCCTGTCCGCGGGCGCGAAACCAGCGGTATGCGCCGTTTTTCAATTGCAGCCGGTATTGCACATCATAGGGTTCATGCAGAGTGAGGTGTCTTTGAATGGCAGCCTGGATCGGGTCATGATCTTCCGGATGGAGGCGCGACTCGAATTCCGAGAAGTGGTCGCGCATTTCATCGCAGCGGAGTCCCAGCAGTTCCTTGAAACGGGTTGCATAAAAGACTTTGTTGGTCTGAATGTCCCAGTCCCACAGTCCATCGGTTGAGCCTTCGACGGCGAGTTTGAATCGTTCTTCTTTGAGTCGCAGTTCCTCGGTCCGCTGCGCGACTTTATTATCGAGACGCTGGTTTGTGGTCTGGAGTATCCGGTTGAGATGCAGCAGCTGGTGTTCGGTATCGAGACAGACTTTGATCGCGAATGCCAGGGCAGCGATGTAGGCGGAAATCCGCAGGAAATGCCACCACCACCAGGCCAGATCCCACAGAGAAGACAACTCAAACAGGATACCGGCAGAGCCCAGAAGCACGGTGTGGACTGCGAACAGCCAGGATTCGTGTTTCGCATTGAGATGAAATCGCCTGATGAAAAATGCTCCCGCGATCAGAAATCCGATGCCACCCCAGATATTGAACCAGCGTGCCAGTGTTGTGAAAGAGCCGTTGGAGAACATCAAAGGCAGCTGATTGGGGCGCAGGCAGGCATGCAGGCCCAACAGACAACTGCCGAACAGGGTGAACCAGATTGCAGCCTGGGCGAGACGACTTTCGGGCAGGCTGCGATTGAACCATACCGTCGCAAAGAACAGACCTCCCGCAAGTGTGGCAGTACTGTGCAGCCACACAAAACTGTTACCCGGCAGCACGGCGGCGTGGAAGATATCCAGGATGCCCATCGCGATCAGAGCACAGGCCATGGAAAAATAATAGGCCGCATCCGATTTGTGCTTGCGTTCGACGATCAGGATGCCGGCAATGGCAACCGCCATCAATCCGCCCGCTGATTCAATGAGGGAATGAACGGGTAAACTGGCGAATCGCGTATCAGGATAAAACTTCAGGACAACGAAACTTCCGACCGCGGGCATCACGAGTGACAGTATCACTCCCAGCATTGCCCACCAGATCGTCGGATTGCGCAACATGCCTGGTTCTTTCGTTATGGTTCGGTCATCTTGATCAACAGGATCGTAATATCATCATCGATTGTCAGAGATCCCGCGAATTGATGAACTGATTTCAAGAGTTCTTTTACAATCTGCTCTGTCGATTTTTCACGATGCTGGTGAATCACTTCGCAAACGCGATCGATGCCGTAGATTTCACCCCGCGTCGATCGGCATTCATACAGGCCATCAGTAATCACCAGTAATACTTCGCCGACCTTTAAATTCAGCTTACCGTCGGTTTTGTATTGTGCATCCGGGATCAGTCCTAATGGAGCGCCTGCATAGTCAGGCATGTTTAATTTTCCCTGGTTATCAACGATCCAGATGGGATGCCCGGCTGAAGAGAATTCCAGCGTACGTTCGCGCGGGTCCAGTCGTCCATAAAACAACGTGACGAACTGGCCTTCTAAAGTGACTTCGGAAACGGCTCGATTAGTAAAGGTCAGGATCTCACCCGGATCCTGCAGAATATGGGAACACGTGCGGAGTACGCGCCGGGTATCAACCATGATCAGAGAAGGGGCAAAGCCGTGGCTGCTCACATCAGCGATTGTCAGCCCCCAGATCGCGTTGTCTCGGTCTAATGATTTTTCCGGTTGCCAGAGGTCATGATTGCATTTGATATGACGACTGATGGGAATGACGTCAAAAAAATCCCCGCCTGTCCAGTTGGCGGGGATTGAAACACTGGCCATGTCGATGCCGTCGACTTGTGGCAGAGTCTGTGGCAGCAGGTGTTGTTGTATTTCGCGCGCGTATTCCAGATCCCGATCCATCGAAATCATGTCTTTTTCAATCTGCAGTCGTCGCATGCGTTCGATGGCATATCGGATCGAACGAACCAGGACACTGCTGCTGGCTTCCGTTTTGAAAACGTAATCCTGTGCGCCAAGCGAGACCGCTTTGATCGCCAGAGTCTGATCAGTGCGCCCGCTTAAAATGACGATCGGGATATGAGGGAATCGTTTATAGAGAAGCTGAAAAGTATTCAGCCCCATTGAGTCAGGCAGGGTGAGGTCGAGGACGATGACATCGACATGATTCGACATTTCAAGCCAGGAAACGGCTTCCTGCAAAGTGCTGACATGAGTGAGTCTACTGCACCCTGCTTTATTCAATTGTGATGAAATCAGTCTCGCATCAAGACTGTTATCTTCAACAAGAAGTAATGAGGTATCACGCATAGTGGCCCACACTGAATACGCATTACGATAGAAATGAATTCCTGTCCTTGAATTTCTATCAACAAACTGATTTACCTCAGGCCCGGTTATTCTGTGAAACTTTGAGTTTGAGATACATCGCTTAAGAGCTCATTGTTTTCATTTATTAAAGTTTGCTTGTGATGATTAATGATAGCAACATAAAAGTTTCAATTCTAAAAGAGATTTGAGAACTACGCAGATCAGGAGTGAATCAGTTGGATTACTGAGCTGGTCGATACCTGTGATTGATGAGATCAGGTCTTATGGAGGGATTGCTTTGCAGTATGTGCGACCAGTAGTATTTGTTTTTTTAGTATTCTAAAGTACATTGTGCAGACTTCTTTGAGATCAGAAAACGATGAATTTAAATCCTGAGTTTTATAGCCGATACCAGTACTTCCTGATCGTTGATCTGGAAGCGACCTGTTGTGATCAGCGGTCGTTTCCACGAAACGAAATGGAGATCATTGAAATCGGTGCCGTCCTGGTGGCGCGTAGCGGGCTCGCTGTGGTAGACGAATTTCAGACGTTCATTCAGCCAGTCCGCAATCCACAACTCACGTCTTTTTGTACCCGGTTGACTTCAATCCGTCAGACAGACGTCGATCAGGCGCCCCGATTTCCAGACGCGCTGCAGGCGATGCTGTCCTGGCTTACTCCGTATGAGGACTACCTGTTCTGTTCGTGGGGAGACTATGATAAATCGCAGTTTATCCAGGACTGCCATTATCATCGCGTGGCGTATCCTTTCCCTGAGGCCCACCTGAATCTCAAAAAGCAGTTCTCGATTACCCAGGGGTTGAAAAAGAGATTTGGTATGGCGGGGGCCTTGCAGAAAGCGGGAATCCCGCTGCAGGGAACACATCACCGCGGCATCGACGATGCGCGGAATATGGCTAAGCTGATGCCCTGGATTATCGGGGGCGGGGCATAATTCTGGTTTTCAGTAAAATCTTCTAAAAAAATACACACAAATGACGTAAGAAGCAGGTTCATTCAGTACTCCCTGATTCCGTCGCTACTGCCAGTAAGGGTGCAGTAGTGACGTTGGCAGATTGTGCGTTATAAAGGGAGTTGAAGTTGAAATGATCTAAGTCGCGTCAATGTCAGTCTGGTCAAATCCAGACTGAAGTCCAGCCATTGTTTGCGTTTAGTTGAATCTTGGTTTACAATTAGTTCCATACAGGTTCTGGACAAAACTACCGGTAGAAAAGTCAATTCATAATTGACTTCCACGCTGCCAGTATGGAAAATATAAGTAGAGTCAGACCCTTTCGTTAACGAATTTAAAGCCCCAATCCCGTCAATCAAGCATCAGGCTGGGTAGCGACATTCACAATCAGGGAGTTATCGATGCGCAACTTCGTACCAGATTCCAGGCACTCATCCCGTCGTGGATTTACTTTGATTGAACTCCTGGTGGTGATGGCCATTATCGCGCTGTTAGCAGCGATGCTGCTGCCTGCAATTCAACGTGCTCGGGAAAGTGCCCGACGGACTCAGTGTATCAATAACCTGAAACAGATCAGTCTGGCGGCTCATAACTACGCGAACTCGTTTCGCAGTTTCCCATCCGGGTGGATCGAAGCGTTACCACTGGATGCGAATGGAAATCCGACCAACGGTCCCCAGAATGCCAATGTTGTCTTCAGTGAAGATGTCATGATTCCGGTTTATGGTAACAGTGGGGCTAACCAGTTTCGACTCGTGGAGTGGGAATTGTCACCCTGGTGGGGCTGGCAGTCTCTGATCCTGGGTGAGATGAATCAGGCAAATATCAATATTAATTACAATCTCTCGAAGTTCTCAACTGACAGTAAGAATGCGAGTACCATCGCCATCGAGAGTTATGTCTGCCCCTCTGCATCATTGCCTTCCAATCGACCCCGCAACCTGGGTTATTCGAACTATCGTGGTGTAGGGGGTTATCTGGAAGGGTTCTCAAATGTGATTCCCTACAGTGCCGATTTCAAGGGGGGCATGTTCGGTGCGAATAGCGGGACGAAGTTTCGGGATATTCCTGATGGGGAAACCAATACACTCCTGTTTGGTGAGTCTACCTTTGGTTTCTGGGCGGACAGTCACAGCTCCCTGGCAGGGTTTGTGAACAGTTCCACCGGAACGACTCACTTTAATGGTCAGAATTTTGATGGCACGCCTTATCAGGCATCCGGCGGTGCCCCCTTTCACATGACGTTTGGCTCCTGGCATGACGATGTGATCCACTTTGCCCTGGCCGATGGTTCTGCCAAATCGATGGCAAAAAATATCGATGCGAATCTGTTCCGTCAGCTGTGTGTGCGGAATGATGGCGAACGCATGAATGGTGAGTGGTAATCGCTGCCGCTTCAGGCACGTTCCACCGGGAATGCAATCACTTCCTGAAGTGTCTGCTTTCCTAACGCGAGCATGATCAGGCGATCCAGGCCGAGTGCGGTGCCTGCACAGTCAGGCAGGCCCGCTTCCATCGCCTGCAGAAGATAACTTTCTGCAGGCAACCGGAGACGATTCTCCCGTTCACGCAATGCAGACTGCTGGATGATCCTTGCCCGTAATTCGTCGGCATCGGTCAGTTCATGATAGCCATTGCAGATTTCGATGCCTTGCAGATAGAGCTCAAAACGCTCAGCCACTCCTGCGGAACCGGGATGATCTCCCTGTCTGATGCGCGCTAAGGCGGCCTGCGAGGCCGGGTAATCGTAGAGGAAGACCGCTTTTTTCTTGCGCAATGCCGGTTCGATCAGTTCTACCAGCAGCAGGTTCTGCCAGCTCAGGCAATTGGAGGTCTCAAAATCCGCTGGAACAGAAATGTCATGTCGGCGGGCGGTCTGCTGAAACTCTTCTGCCGTCGAATGCAGCCCGGAGAGACCGGCGAACTGCAGGAACGCATCTTCGTAGCTGAAGCGTTCAAACGGCTGAGCGGGTAATTCCAAAACTGTAGATCGATCCGGCAGAGACGCGGCCGTCTGATAGATGTGACGAATCAGCGCTTCCACAAAAGTCATCTGATCGTGGTGCGTTTCCCCCAGCCGATACCATTCGAGCATCGCAAATTCCGGGTTATGCATGGAGCCCCGTTCGGCCTGCCGGAACGCGTGGGTGATCTGATAGATCTGATCGGCACCAGCCGTCAGTAATCGTTTCATCGCGAATTCGGGCGATGTCTGCAGATAACGTGGTTCGCCTGCCGTGTTCGCTGCCCCCTCGACTGTATGCCAGTGAGTGAGAAACGGATCGATATAAGCATCAACGACAGTATCGCGGGAGATTAAAGGCGTTTCGACTTCCCAGTATCCCCGGGATTCAAAGAAGTGACGAATGGCGCGCAGTAACTGGCTGCGGTGTTGCAGCGTTTGAATAGTTGCCGTGGGCAGATAGTCGGAGTCTGGCTGATTCATTTTTCCGAAGCTGAATGATCTTCGCGGGAAAATAATGTGCGAATGGTTTCGATTCGTTTCCGGTTCACACCCAGATCCGAATGGCCGATACGCGAAGCGGAACGAACCTGAATCACATTCTGACGCGAATCAAACAGAAACTCAACGTCGTCTACAAAACGGAAGAGAAAGGATCGAAATTCGGCCCGCAGATAATCGCCTTCCTGATCCACAACCTGACAGCCTTTCTGCTGTTTGAGTATATCCAAAAGACGCTGGCGGGCTTCAGTCGGCGTTCCCGTGAAGGTCAGCGGTGCAATCTGATGCAGTTCGCTCTGGTCCTGTGAACAGACACAGTTGGGAGAATCGGGGCAGGGGGCCAGCCTGTCTTCGAAGGCGCCTGGTTGAGTCGCCGGTTTCGACATCCAGTTGATGCCGAGAATCAGCAGGTAAGCCGCGAATAAAAAAGAGACGCACCAGAAAATCAACATGTTTCTAATACGTCTCCTGTTGGATTGAGCAGGCGGTTGTGTGTTTATGGGTCTTGATCCATTTTCGAATCTGAAGTCTGAAACTGATCATCGTCGTCAAGCTGTGCTTGATATCCGGGTTTCTTAAACAGATCTTCTTTAAGAGATTGTAGCTGTTCCTCCTCGGCTGACAACTGTGCCCACTGGTTAGATAGTGAATCGACTTCGTCATTCAGGGATTCCAGAGAATAATTCTGTGCTCCTGGCTGTTTCGCTGCCGGGAGAGTCTGTTCTGCATTTTCTTCTGTCAGTTCCGTTTCATCAGGGATTTTACACGAGAGTAAGCTGCGTGCTTCATTCCAGCCTCGCAGAAACTGGGCTGTCGAAGCAATGGTGACAGCCAGTGCGGCCCACTTGAATACGCCCAGACTGTTGGATCCCCAGAATGCTTCTCCGAAGATGATCAAAGAGAACAGGATACAGAGCCCGCTCAGAATCCCTTTGAAGATTAAATCTGTTTTCTGGTGTTTGAGCGAATGCCGGGCGATGGCCATGCGGGCAGAATAGTTGGCAACATCACGGAACGAATTCATGGCGTTGCGGACGGCGTCCTTATCCTGCTGATGAGTGGGAGCCTGATTGAGGGTTGCCAGTTTTTCTTCCATTGAGATACTGGGATTTGCCTGCACTGTTTCTAACTGAGATTTTGTAGATGAACCGGCGTGCGTTGCTGGTTTCTGGCTGGAATGTCCTGCTGAGGGATTGGAGTGGGAAGTATTCGACGATCCGGATTTCCCACGTGCACGGGCCAGCAGTTGTTCCATATAAGCGGCGATTGAATTGGAATCTTCTGATTCAGCTTCCGGACTGTTACCGGCGGTCGATTCCGATGGAAGCTGTTGTTCCATCCCGGATGGATTCGATTCGTACTCTGGTGGAGCTTCCACTACCTCTGATTCATTCTTCTCTTTGAATAAATCGAGCAGGCTGGTTGTTTTCAATGGGACTGCCGGTTTGGTCTCGAGTTCCGATTCGAGCTCCGACTCAGCATAGTCATTGATGAATGACTGCAGCAATGAACCAGTCGCCTTCGTCTCGGTTTCTGTTTCGTCGGGGCAGGGTTCCGTTTCCCCCTCCTTTTCAAGTGGAGTTTGCAGCGAGGGTGAGTCATCGGGCAGGGAAGGACTGTCAGCAGAAGTCAGACCTACTTCGGCAAGCAGACTTTCCCGCTCTGCGAGTTCCTGTTCACGAATCTCTAAAATTCGTTCCCGGTCTTCCAGTTCTCCCCGATCCTTTTCGAATTGAATCTGATTCGATTTCAGTTGTTCCCGCTGGCGTGCAATCTCTTCACGATCGATACTCAACTGATCATGATCCAGAGCCAGTTTTTCTTTTTCCTGAGCCAGGTCTTCCAAAGCGGTCTGCTGATCAGAGGCTGCTGTCTGTTGCGAAAGAAGTTCTTCTTCCCGGTTTGATAACTGTTCTTCCCGTTGATTCAGTTCTGACTGTAATGTTTCAAGTTCGCCGCGCAGCTGTTCCAGCTCTTCCTGTTGCTGTTGGAGTTCTGCCTGTTCGACTGCCGTGGATTGCTCATCTGCCTCCGCTGGGTTCGGCTCTGCTGACTGTGACTGCAATTTTTCCTGAAGTTCAGTGACCTCCTGCTCCCTGGCTGTCAGTGCTGCTTCGCGTTTTTCGTATTCCTGCTCGCGAGCCGTAATTTCTTCCTGCTGACGCTCGCAGTCTGTACGTTCCTGTTCCAGTTCTGACTTTTGTTTCAGGAAATCGGTACGCTCTGTTTCCAGCTGCTCGCGTGCCAGGTTGAAATCGGTCAGTGATTCCTGGAACGTTGCCTGTTCCTGCTCCAGTTCCTGTTTCTGTTCTGCCAGTGTATTCTGCAGGGACTCCAGTTCTTCCTGTTGAGAAATCAACTGGCTTTCCCGTTCTTCAAAGGCGCGCAATTCTTCCTGATGTTTCTCTTGCTGATCCTGAAGCTCTGTCAGAGAGGTCTTCAACTTCTCCTGTTCGGCAGCCAGTTGCAACCGGTCACTTTCAAACTGTTCACGTTCCTGGTTCAACTCATCCAGCAATTCCTGGGAGGACACCTCTTCCGTGGCTGTATCCGGAGTCTCTTCCGCAGCGTTTCTTGAATCGATCTGCTTCGTTTCCAGCAGTGTTTCCTGTTCAGTCAGCGACTGTTCCCGTTTTTCCAGTTCCTGTTTCTGCAGATCCAGTTCCGTCTGATACTGTTCCAGGTTGGCCTGCTGTTCATCCAGTTGCTGTCGATCAGATTCCAATTCCCTCTGTTCCTCTTCCAGGGACTGGCGTGCATTTTCCCACTCAGATTGTGCTCTTTCAAAGCGAGATTTCTGTTCCTCAAACTCAGTAATCTGCTGATTCAGTTCTTCGCGTTCGCCCTGCAGTTTCTCCTGTTCTGATTCCAGGTCGGCAGTACGGGAAGTCAGCTCGGCCTGTAACTGCTCCAGCTGTTCCTGTTGTTCTGACATGCTGTTCTGACGCTGAGAAATCTCCGCATCCAGTTCTGTCAGAGACTGATTCTTCTGCTCTATTTCCGTCTGGAGTTTCCGTATTTTCGTCTGTTCTTCAGCCAGCGCAGTCTGTTGTGATTGAAACTCGGTCTGATCTGCTTCCAACTGCTGACGATTTTGTTTCAGCTGCTCCAGATCCTGCTGGAGTTGCTGCTGCCGTTGTTCCAGTTCGGTCTGCTGATCGCGTTGAGCGGCCAGCGACTCTTGCTCGGTTTCAATCTCCTGTTGCCGGGATTTCAGTTCCTGCTCCAGCGCCTGCAGTCTCTGCTGTTCTGTTTCCAGGCTGGCTTCGCGTTCGACCAGTCGGCTCTGTTCTTCCTGTAGCTGCCGTTCCCGTTCCTGGCAGGCCTGTTCAGCCTGTTTTGTAGAATGGTCCTGCTGCTCCTGTCGCTGGATTGCTGCTTCCAGATGGGCCTGTTCCGTTTCCAGTTCGGTTCGGGAGGCAGACTGCTCTGCTTCCAGATCCAGCCAGGCATGAGCCAGCTGGCGGGATTCTTCAGAGAGTACTTCCTGTGAAGAGCAGAGTTCTTTTTCCAGGCGGGTCAGTTGCTCTTGCTGCTGAGTCACCTGGTTCTGGTGTAAAAGGAGTTCTGACTGCTCGTGCGCGATCTCTCCTTTCAGTAGGTTCAACTGCTGCAGTTTCTGATCCAGTTCCAGGATGGATTCATCAAATGAACGGGAAGAGGCATCGAATTGAGGTTGTGGAGGATTCTGAGCCGCCTGTTCTCTCTCTGCGGTCAATTGCTTTTGCAAGCGAGCGAGTTCGGCTTCCTGCAACTGCATTTCCTTCTGCAGCTCCAGCTGTTCTGTTTCAATCTGTTTGATCAGTTTCTGTCGTTCCTGCAGCGCGCTTTGAAAGTTGGCAATTTCCATCAGTTCAGTAGGGATTTCAATCCGCCGGCTGGTAGTGGGATTCGCTGCCGGTGGGGGCTCTGGCGCTGGTTCTGAATCAGCGATCTGTTCGACCGATTCCACCTGGTACTCAATCGGGCCAATGAAAAATTTCGTGCCTGCAGTCAGTCTCAGCTGGCGTACTGGACGGTCATTGGACCAGATCCGGGGATCGATGGCCTTCAGAATGACATCGCTTTCCCCAACAATAATCCGGCAATGCTCTTCGGCAATGCCCGGGATCGCAATCTGAATCGGGCAGGTCGCAGCTGAGCCGACTTTGTATTCACCCGTGGTGAGATTGAGATAAGGCAGAGGATGTGTTAAAGGCTGCAGTGAAACCTGGAGAGTCGGCTCACCGGTGTTTTGTGTGATCTGCGCATGTGGGGATGATTTTGTTAACATCCTGATACTCCAAAAAATCGCGTCATTTGATTTTTGAATTGAGTCGGAAAGTATCCGTACTGACCATAATTGAGTGAGATCAACGTTGATGATTCAAAAAAGAAACATAGTATTTGTACTGGCATATACCTTGGAAAACCGGGTCGGTCAAACTTTTGGTTCTGCACAAATGGAGGGAATTCTCTTAAATAAAAGTGTCGGGTGACTGGACACGGAAATACCGGTTGTAGCGGTCAAAAGCCTGCCGTCATTTCCGAAAAATAGAGGAATTTCAGACAATATTGCTCATCCAGCGTCTCTCCACGGGAGAGACCTGTGACATCCACAGTCAGGATGCCTATAATAGGGGGAGTCAATTTCCATGCTCAGATTCATGGTAAATTCGCTTCGGGCAATACCTTACCTCGTGCAAAAGCGGTATCGATTTTATGGCTGACTGGCTGAAAATCCCTTCGAAAAACAAGCGTCGCGAGGAGGATATTCCCGAGCCTTATGAAATCGTCTGTGTTTGCGGTGTCAGCCTGTCAGGATATCGGCGGAAAGGCCCTTATCGACACGCCTGTCAGCAATGCAATGAAGCCTATTTTATTCTCCCGCGGAACACGTATCCTGCGCCCAAGGCCCGCAAAAAGAAGAAGCAGTTACCGAAACAGCAGCAGCTGTCCGATTTCATCCTGAATTCGGCATTTGTGACCCGCTTACGAGAGAAACGTAAAGCGAAGCAGGAGGCCCGGAAACCTGCGGAAGCGAATTCAGCGACCGAGGCCCGAGCAGAAGTCTCTCCGTTTGAACTGCCGGCACCCCGGACGCGTCTGATTACTCCTTTCCGGGGAATCCTGGCGGGGATCATTCTGATTGTGGGGCTGACCGGTTACGGCATCCTGCACAGCCGCAAAATGGAGCAGGCCAGCGATACACTCAAAGCCGCCACCCAGACCGGGGAGGAGATGCTGGAACAGGAAGACCTGATTGCCGCGAACGAAGCCTACCAGGAAGCATTCCAGGCGTTGACCGTTCTGGGGCGTGATGATCCTGCCGCCAACGAAATCCGCCAGACTTCACGCGAACTGCTGGCAATCAATACGCAAGCGGGCGCACCACTGTTCGAAATGGCTGAAGAAGCCGTCGATCAAATCAAACAGTCAGGGCTCGACAGCTGGAAAACCCTGTTTGATGTGCGCTACGCTGATTCCTGGATGATCTTTGAAGCAACACTTTCGCCTGTCGAGACACAGGAAGAGACAGAACCTACCCGATATCGACTGAATCTGCCCGTGCTGCTCGATGAATACACGCTCTACCTGGAATTGGATTCACCGGCGTTTGAAGAATATCTGAAAACACATCCGGGACAACCGGTCATATTTGCAGCACAAATCGCGGGCTTTCACCCGGATGCCAGTCGCCCTGATACCGGCATTATCAAGTTGAACGGCAAGACTGCTTTTCTCTGGTCGCATCTGAAACTTTATCAACTGCTGGGCATTGAGTTCGATGCGTTTCAGAATCGCGAACAGATCGAAAAGATTTTGAATCAACAATCCCATTACCTGGGGCTGACAGAATGAAAAAAACAGAATCGTACCTGCGATACTTAATCCTGTGCCTGGCAGTGCTTGGCGTTCAGGCTGTTTCCCAGGCCGCCGACCGCAGCATTCAGAATTTTGTCAGCCAGCGCGAGAAATGGGATAAGCTGATTGGTGTTTCACAGACACTGGAAGGACGCATCTCCACGTTCAATTCTCTGTCGCTGCGATTTCGCAACTGCCCGATCCCCTTTTATTATGCCGGTAATGTTCCGAAGCTGGATAACTCGGTGCAAAATGTGGAAGTGACCGGACAACTGGCGCGCGAGAATGGACGGCTGCTGTTTAAGATTACCAGTCTGAAAAAAATGCCGTCGGACATGGAGGCTTTCGTCACGGAAGAATCCAAAATTGACCTGACCAATCCCCGCGAATGGTATTCCCTGGGAGACTGGGCCACCAATCGTGCGGAATTTTATAACGATGACGAACTGAAAAAAATGGCACAGGACGCCTATCGCAAGGGGGTTAAAGCGGAGTACAACCAGCTGGTCGTCAAACAGCCGGAAACCCTGCTCAAACTGGCCAGCCGGGTTCAGGAATATAAACTCGATCCGCAATTCTCGCGGGAACTGCAGCATGAGGCACTGGTGCTCGAATGGGAGCAGCTGCAGAAACAGCCGAAAGCGGATGTAAAGCCGCTACTCAGTCAGATTCTGAAATTCTTCCCGACTGCAAAAACGCCTCAGAACAAAGACAATCCCCAGGAACGCGAGCAGTATCTGAAAAGTCAGAATGAAATCTTTCAGCAGTCGGACGAATCCAAACAAAACCGATTGATGCGCTGGTTCTATGCCGAGATTATACTCGACCGGATTCTGAAAAATCTGGCAGACGGAGGCAGCAATGGTTTTGAAATTGCTGCTGCTATTGCAAAGGAAATTCCTGAGCGGACCGAGCTGGTTCAAAAATATCAGAACATGCAGCTCGATTTTGATTTGAATCGCGTGGATGAACTGCCGCGTCAATATGTGCTCGATCTGTCACAGGAATTTCAGAGGCGGGGAATGAAAGACAAGGCCAGGCAGACGTTGGTAAACTGGATTGAATCCCGCCGTAAAAAACTGGACCCGAACGATGCCGACGGTCGTGTGCGGCTGGCCCGAGACCTGATGGAACTGACCGACGATAAACAGGCCGCCGCCAAAGTTCTGTTGCGCGCCTGGGAGCTGAATCCCAAATCGACGGAAGCATCGGTTCTGCTGGCAAGACTGGGGTTCATGCTGCAGGAAGATCAGTGGCTCAATCCAAAAGAAGTGAAAGAGTTTCGGGATGATCCGATTCGCAAGGCCATTCGAAACGGGACGGTCGTCGCGGGCATGAACCGGGATCAGGTCCAGAAGGTGCTCGGGGCACCTACCCAGATCGGCCGCAGTATTTCGGGGGGGAAAATCAATGAACTCTGGATTTACGGCGAAGTCAGCAATCAGTCGCTGGTCATTCAACTGGCCCGCAAACGTCGTTCGGATGAATTGACGGTGGTCCGGATTCGGAACGCACAGATGTCCGCATCACCCCTGACGGAAGAAGCGGATCCGGTCGAATAGCCGCCGGTACAAATCCGCAGTGATGATGCCGGGATGAAATTCGGTTCATATTCCGCAGTTTGAATCAATCAACATTGTCAGAATTCCGTTCAGCCACTATGGTTTAGCTCGATTTTAACCCGTGAGCAGTTACGCGCATCAGGGCGCAACTTCCCCGGGAATTTCTCCAGCTTGTATTGCCCCTCTGCAAGGATTGTACGCGGTGTCTGAAACGGAATTGAAGACAGAAGAATTGCCTCCCCTGTATCAGGATTCCTCCTTCTGGGGCATGACATTCACTCAGTTCTGGGGTGCCTTCAACGACAATCTGTATAAACAACTGGTGTTGCTGTTTTGTGCGCAGCAGGCTCTGCAGCTGCAGACCGACGATCAGCAGGGAACGGCGCTCGCCGTGTTTGCACTGCCGTTTGTCTTCTTCTCCGGACTGGGAGGCTGGTACGCCGACCGTCACACCAAGCGAACGATTGTCATTGCCTGCAAGGTTGCCGAAATCGTCATTGCGCTGCTGGCGATGGCTGCGTTTTTGACGGGAGCGTTTCTTCCGCTGTTGATTGTGCTGGGATTACTCAGCACGCAGAGCGCGATTTTCGGTCCTGCGAAATATGGCATTCTCCCCGAAATGCTCCGCGATGACGATCTGCCTCAGGCGAACGGCATCATCCAGATGACAACCTTCATTGCCATCATTTTTGGAATGGCGTCCGCGGGATTTGTCAAACAGGCGTTTCCCGATCAACTCTGGAAGACCAGCTATTTCTGCATCGGGATTGCCGTCATCGGGACGATTTCCTCGCTGTGGGTGCGTCGAACTCCGGTGGCCCATCCCGGCTTGCCTTTCAGTCCTTCCACTCTGGGGATCGATGCCGAAACACGCGGGCTGTTGCGAAATGATCGTCGGCTGTTATCGGTATTGTTGATCTCTTCCGTCTTCTGGTTCGTAGGCGGCATTGTCCAGCCGCTGGTGAACATTTTTGGCATCGGTCAACTTCACATCAGCGAAAGCCGCACCAGTCTGATGGCGGCTTGCATGGGCGTGGGCATTTCACTCGGCTGCATTGTCGCGGGGCGCGCGTCGCGGAAACGGGTCAATTTCAAACTGGTGACGACGGGAGCGTGGGGACTCGTCGTTTGCCTGGCCGTGATGGCAGGTTTTGGCTGGTGGGCCACTCCCGAAACAGGCGAAGCGGTCCCGCAGACTGATGTCTCCCTCTGGGCTTCGTTTATTCCCCTCAGCACCACCGAATGGCTGGCGCGGGGCGTGCTCACGCTGCTGGGATTCTTTGCCGGTCTGTTTGTCGTGCCGCTGCAAGTGGAACTGCAGACACGTCCCCCCAAATCGCTGAAAGGGCGGATGATTGGGGCGATGAATCTGATTAACTGGATTGGCATCGTGCTTTCCGCGTTGTTTTTTGGCATCTTTACCAAGGTCTTGAACGCCTGCAACTGGCCGATGAGTAATGTCTTTCTGTTCCTGGCCGCAGTCATTCTGCCCATCGCCATCCTGTATCATCCGAAAGATGAGATATTATCTCACGATCGCCCCTGAAGTTTTCAAACTTTCGCTTGACCGTTCGCCTGCATGGTTAAGAATTAAGGGAGAGCGACTCTTACTGATTTGAAGACTGGACCGTGATGACCCGAGAATTTGAGTTTAACCCCGCCAACGTCAACACGATCCTTTCGCAAACCTGGCGATATCTGCAGGCCGCTATTGAAACAGAGACACATCCCTGGCGTCTGGGAATGCTGTCCACTGTTTTTGAAGGTCGTCCCCGTGTACGAACGGTCGTGTTACGGGACATTCAGCCGGAACGCCGCGAACTGATCTGCTATACGGATCGACGGTCGGACAAGATCGACGAACTCGAACAGACACCCTGGATGGAATGGGTTGCCTACGATTCGACGACGCGTGTGCAGATTCGCCTGCGCGGAGAAGCGACCGTGCATGCCGGCGATGACATCTCAGCCGCACATTGGGAGAAAAGCAGTCCCGAACATCGACGTGGTTACATTACCGTCGCGGAACCGGGTACCAGAAGTGAGACTCCCGAACCGAATCTGCCCGACTATCTGTTTGACCGTCTGCCTAATGACGAAGAGGCACAGCTGGGTTACCAGAACTTCGCCGTGATCGTCTGCCGCATCGATCATCTCGACTGGCTGCAGCTCCGCAGAAACGGTCATCTGGCGGCTCAGTTCCTCTGGACTGACAAATGGGAAGGCCACTGGAAATTTGCCTGAGACTCTGTTTAAATAGAATCTCGGAATTGAACGCAGCAAATCGTTTCCAGGAAAAAATCACATGGCATGGCAACGCTTGATTTCCATCGGTCTGGTTCTGGGCCTGTTGCTCCTCGCGTTCGGCTTAATTATGCCGGCGGTTTTTCAAGCTCGTGAAGCAGCACGCCGCAGTTCTGCCAAGAATAATCTCAAGCAGATTGGCCTGGCACTTCATAATTATCACGACACTCATCATTGCTTGCCTCCTGGTGGAACCATCCGCGAGGACGACGTCGCGATGCAGGGCTGGATCGCCATGATGATGCCGTATCTCGATGCCAGCCCGTATTACAGCTGGCTGGATTTTAACGAGTCCTGGCAGAGTACCGAAAACCGGTATGTGTTCGATCAGAAATTGTTCGTATTTTTAATACCCGGCGTCGAACAGCAATATACCGATTCTGGATACGCTCTGACTCACATCATGGGAAATCCGAACCTGCTGCATCGTAACAGTGATGTAACTTTCGAAGAAATGACAAACGGTTCGTCGTTTACCTGGCTCGCAGGGGAAACGACCGGTGATTTTCAACCCTGGTGTTACCCCTTCAACTGGCGTCCGCTGGGAACAAAGCTGTGCCAGGGATCAGCCAGCTATGGACGTCCCGAATGGGGAGGCGGGCATATCCTGTTTGCGGACGGGCATATCAAATTCTTTACGGACGCGACTTCAGCTCAAATGCTGCAGCGCTACGACGCGGCACCCCCCGTTGCGACGAAAGCAGAGACTGCCGTTCCCAAAAAAGTGTTTCAGACCGGCGATTTTCACTGGGATCGCATCGATCTGCAGTCTGATCCTAAAGCGCGGGATAAATATTTTGCAACTGGCCTCAAGGGGGCTGCAAACGATTTACTCAAGCTCAACGTGTATAGTCAGATTTTGTTAACGGAAGAAGAGCAGGAACAGCCAAAGCTCTATCTGAAAGGTCCACGACTCTTGTTCGAGATCGATTCCACCACTGACATTGCAGCCGCACTGAAGGAAACTCCCCTCGTCGATGCCACAACTCCCGAACAGCTGGAAGCGAATGTCAAAATGCTGCAGGCACTGCAGAAACGGTTGCAGAAATAAGAACTGAACTGACAAGGGGATTGTTTCTCGCTGGTTGCAGGCACTATGATAAACATTGTGAGAAGTGTGAAAACATCAATGGTCCCCGAATCATAATGCGGGAGGCGGGAGACATGACCAGACAACGTTGGTTGGAACTGGGAGTCGTGGCAGGCATCATTACACTGTTGCTTGCCCTCCTGCTGCCGGCGGTGCATCGAGCCCGCGAAGAGGCGCGCAGGTCGACTTCAAAGAACAACCTGAAACAGATTGGCCTGGCGCTGCACAATTATCATGATACACATCTATGTTTTCCCCCCGGAGGAACTATCCGCGGGGATGGATTAGCCATGCATGGCTGGATGATGATGATCATGCCATATCTCGATGCCAGTCCCTATTACAATATGGTTGATTCTTCTCTGCCCTGGAACAGCCCGGAGAATTTTCCGGTCTGCGAACTGTCGAAACCCGTGTATCAGATTCCTGAAACGGATATGGGGCTGACCAGCGATGGTCAAGGTGTGACTTTTTATCTGGGAAATCCGAATCTGATGCACCGTAACAGTTCGATCGCTCTCAGAGATCTGAAAGGGGGCGTCGCTCATAACTGGTTGGCGGGCGAAGTTGCTGGTAACTTTCAGCCATGGGCTTACCCCTTCAACTGGCGAGCACTGGGAACTAAACTCTGTGATGGACTGAACAGCTTCGGATACCCTGCCTGGGATGGGGCACATATTTTACTTGCTGATGGCAAAGTGTCTTACTTTTCAAAGCAGACTTCACCTGAAGTTCTTAAGCGAATGGCAGAGTTGCCTCCTGTTGCAACCAGCGAACAGGTCCAGGTTCCTGACCGCAAGTTTAACATCGGTGATTACTGCTGGGAAAGCATGAACCTGGATTCTAATCCCGAAGGGATCAATCAATATATCGTCAAGGTTCTACGAGACCCGTCCGGGAGGCCTTTATCAATGAATGTCTGCTTCAAGTTTATCAATAGACCAGGAGATATACCTGAATATAAAGGAAAGGGAGCCGCATTTCAGTTCCTGGCACACATCAGTCCGGAGACAGACATAGACTCCTTACTCAAATCTACAGTACTTGTAGAAGAGACAACACCACAGCAACTGGAAGCGAATGTGAAACTATTGCAGAGCCTGCAGAGTCGGTTGCCTAAAATAGAACCTGGCCATCAGGAAATCTGAGCGACCATGATCAAAACCATGTGAGGCGGGAGACATTAACATGCAGCGCTGGATTACCATTGGCGTCGTTTTGGTGTTGATTGTTCTGGTAATCGGCCTGTTGTTGCCGGCGGTGCACCAGACACGCGAAGCGGCCCGCAAGTCGGTCTCCAAGAACAACCTGAAACAGATCGGTCTGGCGGTGCTAAATTATGAAGATGCTCATCGATGTCTGCCTTCCGGCGGGGGCATTCGTGAAGATGGTACAGCGATGCAGGGCTGGTTGACTATGTACCTGCCATTCATGGACGCCAGCCCGGATTATAACAGGATCAATATGCACACAGGCTGGGATAGTCCAGCTAATCTTGAAGTGACAGAAACAATCCGTCCAGCCTACCTGAATCCAGATGCCACGGCAAATTACACGAGCACCGGTTTTGGGCTCACTCATTACCTGGGAAACCCGCATCTTTTCTATCGTAACAGCAGTGTCACTTTCGACCAGATGGAGATGGGTGCCGCAAATACCTGGGTGACAGGGGAAGTGGCGGGAAATTATCAGCCATGGGCTTATCCTTTCAACTGGCGGCCTCTGGGAAAACAACTGTGTACTGGGCCGGGGAGTTTTGGCTTCCCGAAATGGAAGGGGGGGCATCTGCTGTTTGCCGATGGCAGCGTCTCATTCTTTTCCGATCAGACGGCACCTGAAATACTGAATCAAATTGCCATCGCCCCTCCCGTTCCGAAACTGGTACAAATGGCGGTTCCCGGCAAACAGTTTGAAACAGGTATATTTCATTGGAAACAGATGCCCCTCCAGACAGATCAGCAAAGCGATCGCTCTTATTTTGCGAAACTGCTCGAAATCAGCGATGAGCAGCCGATACTGATTCAGCTTTTCAGGAACAGCCACAGAGAGCTTCAGGAAGAAGAGAAGCAACTGATGGACATGGAAGAAATTAGAACGTTTAATGTGTCCCGGTTGCTGTTACGGATCGACAAGACAACGGATATTTCTCAGGTTTTGAATACCAGTTCCCTGTCAGAAGATGCTAGCCCCTCTCAAATGAAGATCATTCTCAATCAGCTTGAATCTCTGCAGAAACGGTTGCCCTGACACGGAGCTCTGCTGGCAGGCAACGTTTCAGCCTTGTGATTTGGCTGACAGGATGTTTCACTATGAGGTGGAATTAGTCTGACTTGTAATACGAAGTTTGAGATCCGGGAAGCATGAATCACGAATCAGAGGCAGTAGCAGAGTCGATCTCCGGTGAGCAGTGGCTCCGGGAAGTGCCGGTTTCTCTGAAGCAGGTCAGGCGGGGTCTCAATCTGTTGATTTATGGCGGTGTGCTCATTTTTCTCGCGGCGGTCGGTGTGCTGTATTTTCTGTTTGGTACCGAGATGCAGACCCTGTTTATGAACGTTCTGCCGGTCGTTTCATTCTCGGGAAATCTGATTGTCTTCATCGGCACGATTTTATGTCTATCGATACCGGAGCAGGCTGGTGCCCGCAGATTACTGATCGGCGCAGCTATCGGCTTTTTCGCTAAACTGATATTTTCCGGTACCATATTTTTTGATACCGAAGTGCTGAACCTGCCTGTAGCGCTGTTCCTGAAGCTGTCCGGGAATATTGGTTTGATCCTCCTTGCTCTGGCCCTGCGAAAACTCCTGCTGTATCTCAATCGTTCTGACCAGATGCTGAAAGTCTACGGCCTGCTGGCTTCGACGGTCCTGTTTCTGATGGGATCGTGGTGTCTGGAAGTGGTGGCAGATCTGGGACTGGTGGAAATCAAATTAATTACCATTTACTCAGTGATGCTGGTGGGGTTCTTTCTGAATCCCTGGTTCCTGTTCGGTCTCAGGAAGGTATTACGGTAAATCTGGACACACGCCGGGCAGAATCGCTGCCGGGGACTCCCGTGGCGGACAGAGAGCCGCCGGTCAGAGCTTTTTAAGCTGATTTCGTCCGAAAATTGACTCCAGGAAACGAAAATCTGCATTTCTTTACACTGAAACCGGCCAGAGTCGGGGGATCAGCTTGACGCATAAATTCAGGGGCAATATACTCGCGCGATGGACTTGTTTATCTCGTTGTGAGAGAATGAGTTTCGGACTATTTCATATTTTCTGCGAGAGACTCTGATGAAGAGCGAACATAGACACGATCTGCAAACCAATGACCTGGGTAAACTGGTACATCAGGCGGAACCTTATGTCGAAACGTACGGACCCAAAGTCCTCGTGGTCGGCGGGGTGCTGCTGGTTCTTGTGATTGTCTATTCTGTCTGGCAAACCAGTCAGTCATCGCAGGAAGCGGAAGCCTGGACCCGTCTGGCAGCCGCCAACTCGACCGAAGATTTCGAAAATGTGTACGATGAATTTGCCGGCACGAACGTCGCCGACTGGGCAATGATTCACGCTGCCGAAAGCCATCTGCAGTCGGGAGTGCGCAACTCCTTCACCGATCGCAGTGCCGGTAATCGTGATCTGGAAAAAGCCAAAGAACAGTTCCAGAAACTGCTCGATTCTTCTTCCACCAAACCCGAAATTCGGGAACGGGCTCTGTTTGGCATGGCGCGGACCGAAGAATCGATGTCGGACGGCGATCTCAAAAACGCGACCGAACTCTACAAAAAACTGATCCAGGAATTTCCTGATTCCATCTTCCGTAAACTGGCCGAACAGCGTGTGAAACCAGAGGATGGCGAAAAAGTCGCTGCCCTCGACCAGGAAGGCACGAAAAACTTTTACAAATGGTTCCATGCACAGTCTCCCAAACCGGGCGATCGTCAGCGTCCTGGATTCAACATGCCTCTGCCAGGGATGAATCCCGGCGGTGCCAGCGATGAGGCCAAAGAGGAAGGTCTGCCCGGACTTCCGGATCTGCCAGGGCTCCCAAGTCTTCCCGGACTGCCTGAGCCTTTGACTAATTCTCCGCAGTCTGACGATGCCAAACCGGATGCGCCCAAAACAGAAACACCCAAAACGGACGCACCTGCGAAAGAAGAACCCAAGTCTACAGACAAGCCGGCCACTCCTGAGGAGCCTGCCAAAAAAACCGAAGCTCCTGCTGAAAAGCCGAGCCCGGAACCAGCGACCGAAAAGAAACCATAATGTCCGACGAACTTTCGTCACCGCCAGAGCTTTCCAGCGAACCCATTGAAATTACGGTTGAGGCTCGCGCTCATGGCTGGCGAATCGATCACTATCTGTGTCGTCTGTATCCGAATTACACGCGCGTGCTGTTTCAGACAGCGATCAAGCAGGAAGCCGTGCTGGTCAATGGTCTGCCGGTCAAAGCGGCCCGGCGGATGCGTGTGAATGATCGCGTCTCGGTCCGTCTGCCCGAGATGCCCGATAATCGACTCCCCCCCGAAGACATTCCCATCGACATCGTGTACGAAGACGACTGGATTGCCGTCATCAACAAGCCTTCGGATATGATCGTGCATCCCGGCAAGGGAAATTACGCGGGAACACTGGCAGGGGCACTGCAGCATCATTTCGATAAACTGAGTGATGTCGCCGGTCAGTATCGCCCGGGGATCGTGCATCGGCTCGACCGGAATACGAGTGGAATCATGGTTGTCGCCAAGGATAACCAGGTCCATGCCAAACTGAGTGCCCAGTTTGAAAAGCGCGATGTGCAGAAAGAGTACCGGGCCATCGTCTGGGGCCGCATGGAGTTTGATACCGATTTCATCGATACCTTCATGTGCGTGCATCCGCGGGCACGGGAGAAGATGATCGTCTGCGACGAAGGGGGAAATGCCCGCAACGCGTTTACCTACTACGAAGTCATCGAGCGCTATCAGGCCTTCACGTATGTCCGGCTGAAGCCGCGTACCGGACGCACGCATCAACTGCGGGTTCATATGCAGCATATCGGTCATTCGATTGTCGCGGATCGCGTGTATGGCGGACACAAGTCACTGAAGATGAAAAGTCTCGGGATTCAGGCAGAAGCAGACGCGGCAGAGCGGGAAACTGATGTTTTAATCGAACGTCAGGCGCTTCATGCGTATTGTTTGGAATTTTTCCATCCCCAGAGTGGAAAACCGATGAAATTTGAGGCACCATTACCTGAAGATATGGAAAACACACTCGCCGCGTTAGACCAGTACCAGAAGGAAGTATGAAGATGAAACTCGCTAAAGTTTTATTGTCAAACGGAGAACGACACGTCGCGATCGTCGAAGCGAATGGAGTTCAACTTCTGGATCTGTCGCAGGTGGAAAACTGTCATCGACTGTCTGATATTCTCTACGCCCCCGATCCGATCGGACTGGCGAAGTTTCTGATCGATACCGAGCTGCCTCCCGTCCCTTTCAACCAGCTGGAGTTTCTGGCGCCCATCGATCATCAGGAAGTCTGGGCAGCGGGAGTGACTTACAAACGCAGCCAGGTCGCGCGAATGGAAGAATCCGAAGCCGCTGCCTCGCATTACGACCAGGTTTATACAGCGGATCGCCCCGAACTGTTTTTCAAAGCGACTCCCAACCGGGTGTGCGGACCAAATCAGCCTGTCCGTGTTCGGTATGACAGCCAGTGGTCAGTGCCGGAACCCGAACTGGCTCTGGTCGTTTCTCCCGATTTGCGACTGGTCGGTTACACCATCGGCAATGATATGTCAGCCCGGGATATTGAAGGGGAAAACCCGCTCTATCTGCCTCAGGCGAAATTCTACAAACAGTGTTGTGGTCTTGGCCCCTGTGTTCTGCTGCACGAGCAGCCTCTGAATCGGGAGGCAACGCAGATCATCCTGACGATTGAACGGGGAGGCGCAGAAGTTTTCCGCGGCGATACCACAATCGCAGAGATGGCACGCGGACTGGAAGACCTGATCGGCTGGCTGGGGAAAGAGAACGATTTTCCCAGTGGTGTATTCCTGCTGACGGGAACCGGGATTGTGCCCCCCGATGAATTTACACTGGAAGATCGCGATATCGTCTCCATCGAGATCAGCGGGATTGGAACGCTCATCAATCCAATCGTGAAAGACGTGGCTCCTTAGTCTGGAGCACTGCTTCAATTTCAGCCAGCGTCGGTAATGCCTCGCGGTTACCCAGACGTGCGCATTTCAGCGACGCGGTGACACAGGCGAATTTCAAAATCCGTTCGGCGGGCCAGTCTTCCAGAATGCCATGCAGCAGCGCACCGGAAAACACGTCCCCTGCGCCGGTCGTATCGATCGCCTGGACAGGCAGCGCCTCGCAGTGCAGACGGACCGATTCCGTAAAGAGCCAGGCACCGTTGATACCATCCGTAATGGTGACGAGTTCCGGTCCTTCACGCAGCAGCGCCGGTCCGGCCGCCAGGATGTCGTCCGTGTTGAGATATTCGGAGATAAATCGACGCGGGCAGTTCAGCACGTTGAGATAAGGGATCAACGTTTCCGTTCCCGGTTTCAGCGAACCGGCATCCAGGCAGACTTTGACGCCAGCCTGCTGCGCAATCTGCGCCGCGTGCAGGCAGGTCTCTTGAGGCCAGCCATCCAGGTGAAGGGCACGTGACTGTTTGAGAATCGTTTCATAAATATCAGCGGGCTGCAGACAGATTTCCGGGCGATAGCAGGCAATCGTACGCGTGCAGGCACTCTCATCGATCCAGATCTGCGAATAACCGGAACGGGTACCCGGCAGTAGTCGGCTGCCTGAGAGATCCAGTTTTTCTGCAGTCAGGACTTCTGCGATCAGTGATCCATACTGGTCGTCACCCCAGCTGCCGAGCAACGCACACCGATTTCCCAGCCGACTCAACATCACCTCGGCAGTCGGTACAGGACCGCCGATCTGGAAGGCGTCACTGATAATATTGGTTTTGGCATCCTGGGTTGGATGATGCGACAGCAGAACCAGATGGTCTACGACTACCGTTCCCAGACCGACGACATCGTATTTCATATCAGACGTTCTTCATTCAAACAGAATCACTGCAGGTTAGAGTTTCTTTTCCCAGAACAGGGCATGCCCCATCTCGGGTGTCAGTGCATAGCCGGAAAAGCCCAGCCGGGCATAGACGGCTTGCGCATGCGTATTTCCCTGCAGGACTTCCAGAGTGAGTTTACAGCATCCCCGCGTTTTCGCAATGCTTTCCGCTTGTGCAAACAGCTGACTGGCGACGCCCTGTCCGCGAAACTCTGGTGAAACATATACATCATGAATGTTCAACAGAGGCTTACAGGCAAAGGTTGAGAAACCTTCGATACAGGTCATCAGTCCGACCGGTGTCTCGTCGGCGAATGCCAGCAGCACACAGGCATCCGGGCGTGCATTTAAAGCTTCCGCCAGGTTGCGTTGCACTTCCTCCGCTAACAGGCTGCCACCCCCTTCGGGACTGCAGGCATAACTGTTGAGTAGTGAAACCAGGGCGCTGGCGTGTTCCGGGTTAGTCAGGTCTGCTTCGCGTATCTGCATGGCTGTTTCAATTCGATCCGGATTCCGGGATTGCGATCTGGGGATGATCCCCTTTTTGTCTGGGAACTGTTATTGTAATCAGTGGCACGGAAACAGGGAAATCACACTGTTCAATGTCAGATGAACGAATCATGCTGCCTGGAGTCTGTTTTGAAAATCATACCGGTACTGGATATCCTGAATCAAACCGTAGTTCGTGGTATTGCGGGACAGCGTGAAACCTATCAACCGATTCAAAGCGGTCTGACCCGTTCCAGCCAACCGCTGGATATCGCGCAGGCATTAAACGACGAATTCGGTTTCAGTGAATTTTATGTCGCCGACCTGGATGCGATTCTGCAGCAGCGACTCAACCTGGAACTGTATCAGAGTCTGCTGGATGCAGGATTCACCTTTCTCCTCGACTGTGGTTTACGCCGTGTTGCTGACAGTCAACCATTATCCGGGTTAGAGGGAATCACGATTGTCGCGGGGCTGGAAACACTGGAGTCTCCCGGAGAGTTGAATCAACTGAGACAGGACTGGGGTGCAGCATCAAGCGTCTTCAGTCTGGATCTCAAACAGGGAAAGCCTGTCTGTAACGGTTCGCCTGACAATTCCTTTACTGCGATTGATGATCCGCTGCAGATCGCGGAATTGAGTCTTCAGCAGGGCGTCACCCAGATGATTCTGCTGGACCTGGCTTATGTCGGGACCGGGCAGGGAACCGGGACGGAAGCGCTGTGCCATACGCTGCGCAGTCGTCACCCCGCGTTGAAACTGATTACGGGGGGAGGTATTCACAGCAGAGAGGATCTGCTGGTTCAGGCAGAGCAGGGGGCAGACGCCGTGCTGGTGGCGTCTGCGCTGCATGATGGCCGACTGCAGAGAGAGACGATTCTCTCTCTGCCTTGACGTTTTACTGCTGCTGTAACAGACCAGGCAGTGATTTCTTGAGATCCGCCACGGTGGCACTGCGGTTGACAACTTTGCCTGACTTGTCGACCAGGAACATCGTTGGCAGTGAGATCACGCCGAAGTCACGGGCAGGCGCACTTTCCAGACCGCCTTCTTCATGAATATGCGACCAGACGATCTTGTGTTGCTTGATGTAGGCTTCCGCCTGTTCGGGAGTCGCATCCAGGTTGATTCCCAGCACGTCAAATCCCTGGCTGTGGTATTTGTTATACAGCTCCTGAATTTGAGGCAGATCTTCAGTACAAGGTTTACACCAGCTCGACCAGAAAATCACCAGCAGTGCTTTACCACGATACAGCTTCGCATCGATTTTGCCTCCGGCCAATGAATTCCCTGCGAGTTCCAGTTCATTGCCTGACAGATTCATGCGTCGCAGAGCGCCCGCACCACGGGTGCCTGCTTCGGAATTGGCATGGCTCTCCACCAGTTTGGTGTACCATTTTTTGGATTCGGCGACTTTGCCGCTGAATTCCTGTGTGACTGCCAGCTGCAGCATTGCTTCGGCAGCATCGTCGGAGCTGGGATATTTCTTGATGAAGTCTTCCAGCTGTCCCAGCCACCAGGTCTGCACATCGCGAAGTTGTTCGCTTTGTGTGGACTGCAACTGCGAACTGTAGTCCGCCAGTAAAGTGCGATAAGTCACGTAAGCAACCAGATCCTGGTCCTGCGATTTCTTCTGAACCTGATCTCGGATGGCCTGCAGTTGTTTGAGACCATCTTTATATCCGACAGTCTGCACGGCGGCAGCCAGACCGTCGACCATTTGTCGAGTCCACTGAGAGCGGTCATCTTCATTCTTGGCAGCAGCGATCAGCTTTTCGATAATTGCAACCCGTTCGGTATTATAGCGGGCGATTGCCTGCGGGCCCTGATCCGGAGCGGGAGCGTTCTGATCCAGTTTCTGCAGTTCATCCAGCAGTGCCTGCATCTCTTTAGAAAGTCCCACTGTGGTATTAGTGGGTAAAGTGTTGGTTCCGGCGACCGGCTGCATCAGAATTCCGCCTTCGGTGACCTGGATGGAATCGCCTTCGATGGGGAGTGGTACCTGTGTCAGTCGCCAGGCATTGCCCACGCGAATCAACTCACCAAACTGGATCAGACCACTTTTCCCTTTGGTATCCACAATGGCCATGACATTTTCAAAGACGTGCAGGTCTTTGTTGGTTTTGATTTCGTCTGCAGGAATCAGGCCCGGCATCGATCCATCAAAGCGAACCCAGACGGTGTCCGGTGTAATCATTTTGGTCTTCGAAAGCATCGCCGTAATATCTTTGGGGGCGTTGTTTACTGAATCACGGATCTTGTCGGCGAAAGGATTCTGAATGCCGGCGTCGGTCAGTTCTGCTTCCGTGATCATGAGTGTTTTAAATGCTTTGGTGTCATTCTTTGCCAGTGCATTCATGGCAACGCGCGTGACTTCTTCCGCGGAAATCATTTTCCATTCATCGATCACGCCGTCTTCGTCGCGGTCAATTCCCCAGCGGGTGCCGGCGAGATTCATCCAGCGCGAGCCATCGACTTTGTTGTTATTGTTGGAATCGATATCGCGATAGACTTCCAGGCCGCGATTGTAATATCGCCATTGATCGACCACATTGTCACCATTGGTGTCGACGAAGCGTCTGAGAACCTGTCCGTTCGGTCCGTAGACGATCCAGCCAGAAGTGTTTTTACCCTGCTCGACTTCGACTTTGCAGCGACCGTAGTCGGCTTTATCGGGGCTTTCGATTTCGATATCCGCCTGAATCGGTTTGAACGTCAACGCGAGTTCAACCGAAGGTGCATCAGCCGCCGGTAGTGAATGAGAAGACAGAATGAGGGTAGCGAATACTGTTAAAAAAGAGATTCGACCAATAGACATATCACGGGACTCCGATTCCGCTGGCACGCATACTTTAATGTTGAAAAAACGACAGAGTCGGGATTTTAATAGAAAACCGGTAAGTTGGTCACCATCAATTTCTGTAATTCCCGGTAAACCCGTCAGTTACTGACGAGTTTGTGCGTCAGTCGATCAGCAGGCCGGCATAGCCGACAACCCGGGAAGAATCACCGGTCACATCGCCCGAAGTAGCGTAACCCACTTGTTCTATTTGCTTCAGTTTGCCCAATTTCTGCAGCGTTTTCATGACCATCACCGCAGGCAGGACGCCACACATGGAAATGTGGTTTTCGCGAACCGTTTCCAGCAGTCCATCGGGATCGAGCGACCGCATTTTCTCCAGTGCCAGTTCGTCCAGACGGCGGTTTTCCGTGTCTGTCGCAAAGTGATTCATATCGCTGGAGATCAATAACAGTGGTGGTTCCGGCATTGCCTGAATCACGCGTGCCAGTCCTTCGGCAAACTCCTCGCAGCGTGGCAGGTTGCCGCTGCCAATCGCAATTCCAACGACTTTTGACTGCGGAGCCAGTCGTTGAATCAAGGGAAGCTCTACTTCGATGGCATGTTCGCTGCGATGAGCGGCAGCATCCAGTTCCAGACCGGGGATCTGTTCCACCAGCTGTTGCGCCAGACCTCGATCCGAATCCAGATTGCCGTTCGGAAGCTGCCAGGTCTGATGTGGTGCGACCGCCCAGTCTACGCCGTCGCGCGTGTGCTTGGGCCCAATGACGATGATGGTCGATGGAAGCTGAATGCGGTTCAGCACATCAGCCGCAATTTTGCCCGAATATTTCCAGCCTGCATGGGGGACCATCGCGGCAGCCCAGGATTGCGTCTCTACAGTTTCAGTGAATAGTTGATCCAGCTGCGCGGTCATTCTGCCAGGATCAGCGGGATAAAAGGTCCCTGCGACTCCCGCCGGTCTGATTTCGGTTCCGAGTTCGGCACGGGGGCGGTTCACAATCTGGAAACGGGCAGATGTGCTTTGTACCGCCAGGCTGAGCACCTGAGCCGTTTCCGGCTGCTGACAACCGAGTGCCTGCTGCGCCTGTTCCAGCAGAGTGAGCGGGCTCTTTTCCCGATCGTAGCACCAGGCATTTTTCTGCCCGTCAATGAGCAACAGGCTGCGATGCTGAAAATCAAAATCCTGCAGATCATTTTGAGCAACAGTGCCATGCATTGCCGGATCGGAAGCCAGCACCAGTTTGATCTGGAATTCGCCCGGTTTCAGTTGCAGCCGGGCAATGATCTGCGCCAGTTGCTGACAGAGTGAAAACACAGTGGACTGCATGGGGAAGGTCTGCTTCAGCCCCCACTTGGAGAGAATCAGTTCTTCATCGGTGCCCGTTCGCGAGAGCAGCAGCGCAACGCCTTGCAGATTCGTATCGGAGACCGCATCACAATAATAGGAGGGGACCTGACCTTTGAGTAGCGCATCGACGGTTGACTGAATGTATTGCAGATACTGGGCAAATTCGCGAGGTCCCAAGATGGTCTTCACCTGTGTTTCAGTCGCAAGGTCGACCAGCTCTGCGAATGGGGCAGAGGATGAGATCCCCTCGAATCGTAATAACGTCGTGCCAGGATCTTTCCAGGCGGTCGGGGGGAGTCCCGCTTTGATACAGGTTTGATTCAGAAATTCTTCGGCGTTCCAGCCATGATCGACGGGCACGCCAGGCAGCAGTAATCCACTGCGACCGTCGGCGCGGATCTGCAGGCCATGTTGTCCGACTGTCACCGCCTCCACGCGGTCAGCCCCCTGTTGGGGAACTGCTTCCAGACCAGAGAGCAACCAGACTTCCAGATCAAGATGAGCCAGTTCGCTGGGAGAAATGGGAGGAAAACGAGGATCATCTTTTGCAGCCCGGACTGCTGCCTGATGCAGAGCCTGACCCAGGGGGAGTGGCTGACCGAAGCTGCCACAACAGGACCGCAGTTGCCCCTGTCGTTTCAAGCTGACAAAGGCACCGTTGACGGACTGGTCCTGCAGGCTTCCCAGAGCGACTTCCTGAGGCCTGCTTCTGGTGACTGTGCCGGCAACGATAGCAGCCGCCTGCTGCAGGAGTGCCTGTTCCTGATCAGTGCTGAGTTCCATGACCTGCGAAGGCGGGTTGGTCTGCATTGTAGAAGGCCCTTTCTGAGGATCGTTGTTTCGTAATTGCGAAGCGGCACTGTTTTTTAATATGGCCTGAATGTCCACAGGCAGTCTTTTCTGACCCCAGTTGCCGGGCTTGTCACTGAAAAAACCTGCGATTTCCGTATTGCAGTAACCACAGCGATTTCCCCGCAACGCATATTTACCCAGTTGATACCAGTTGCGTTCGATGAGCGTTTGCCGGCATTCAGGGCAGTAGGTACTTTGCCGGGCGACATCATTCACATTTCCAGTGTAAACATATTTGAGACCGGCAGCGAGCGCGATCTCGCGGGCGCGGACCAGAGTTTCTGGCGGTGTGCCTCCGCGGTCCAGCATGCGGAAATCGGGATGGAAGGCAGAGAAATGCAGCGGGACATCAGGACCGATTTCGTTCAGGATCCAGTCGCACATCTGCTGAAATTCGCTGTCATTATCATTTGCCTGGGGAATCACCAGATTGGTAATTTCGAACCAGACGTCCGTTTCCTGTTTCAGCCACTTCAGAGTATCGAGGACAGGCTGTAAATGAGAAAGCGTGATGCGGTAGTAAAACTCTTCGGTAAATGCTTTCAGATCGATATTCGCAGCATCGATGTGCTCGAAGAAATCGGCACGCGCCTGTTCGGTAATATAGCCGGCTGTCACAGCGACCGTTTTGACGCCGCGGGCATGACAGGCTTTGGAAGTTTCAATGGCGTATTCTGACCAGATGATGGGATCGTTATAGGTGAACGCGACACTCTGGCAACCCAGCTGTCCGGCGACTTCGGCAATTTCGTCCGGCAGTGCCCGGGCGCTTAAGCGTTCGATTTCTCTTGATTTGGAGATATCCCAGTTCTGGCAGAACTTACAGCCCAGATTACAGCCTGCAGTTCCGAAGGAAAGCACGCTGGAGCCAGGATAAAAATGGTTTAATGGTTTTTTCTCGATGGGATCGACACAAAAGCCGGTACTGCGGCCGAAAGTGGTTAAAGCCATCTTGCCGCCGATATTCTGGCGTACAAAACAGAATCCACGATCATTTTCTGACAGCGCGCAGGCACGCGGACAGAGATCGCAGACGATTTTTTCACCCTCAGCATGCCACCAGCGCGCAGGGAAAAGCCCCTGATCTGTCTGATCAGCTGCTGTAGTGAGTATGGGTAGCGATTTCTCTGCCATGGCTCTGATAAAAGTAAAGCGTAACAGTGGACATCAAGGAAGGGGGCCCTGACCTTCAGAATAATTTATTCACAAGGACAGGGCCAATAGTAAGTTCCAACTTTTAGACTTTTGAGGCGATGAGAACCACCCCTCCTCGCAAGCCGGAAGGATTCGTCCGTAAAAGTCGTCTCAACAGGTAATATCCCCTGTTGTTGTATTTTCTGACTCGAGTCAGGTATTATCACAGCACGTTGATCAACTGCCATGTCTCTACTTCTATTATACGAAACTGTCCACTCGATGTTTGCAGATTATTTCTGGATTTTTGTGGCGGCCTGTTCTTATCTGGCTGGTTCTGTCCCTTTTGGACTCCTGGTGGCAAAGCTGTTTACCGGAACGGATATCCGGAAAGTAGGCAGCGGTAACATCGGTGCGACCAATGTGGCGCGGACGTTGGGTGCGAAATGGGGCATCCTGGTACTCCTGCTGGATGCGTTAAAAGGACTGCTGCCCGTCCTGCTGATTCCCCCGCTGTTCGTGAGTCCGGAATCTCCCGCTTTCGATCATGCCCGCGTCTTAAGTGGTGTCGCAACGATCCTGGGGCATATGTTTCCTGTCTGGCTCGGCTTTCGTGGAGGCAAAGGCGTGGCCACCAGTCTGGGGGTGATTCTGGTACTGGGGCCGTGGTCGACGCTGGCAGCGGTCATCGGCTTCGCGCTGACTTTTCTGCTGACAAGAATCGTCGCTTTGAGTTCTATCGTCGCTGCAATTGCATTTGGCGTTGCGCAGTTTGTTCAACTGAGATCGACCGCGTTCACAGAGCAGAAGTGGAGCCTGGCGGCTTTCAGTATCGCTGTCCCGCTGTTGATTATTATCCGGCACTGGAGCAACCTGGGGCGGATCATGCGGGGCGAAGAGAAGAAATTCTCGTTTGGCAGCCGTAAGAAATCGGAGGCAGTTGAGTCTGAATCCAGCGACGAGGAAAGTCGTTCGTAACTGGTCAGAGCAGGAGAGAAATTGCCTCCGCGATTAAATCGTCCTGATTTAATCGCAGGCATTGTTTGATTCGGGGAGGATTTCTACATCGTGTAGAAAAAGAGAGGACCGTTAAGATTCCACTCGAATGTTGTTGGACAGGGCATACTGATCGATTTCACTCAACGCTGCGTGAGTGGCTAACTGTTTGTGGTAGAAAGAATCAGTGCGTCCGGAAAGGACCACAATCTCTCCCAGGATGTCAACTTTGAGCGATTGCACCTGACTGCCGGTCCGAAATGCGATCGTCTGTTCGATCTTCTGGGAAAGCTGCTTTGCTTTCTGGGAATAGGTTTCTACGGTCATCAAAAATCCTCCTTGAAAGAGCCTGTATTCAGGCTGGTGAAAGCGACACCAGGATCAATCGGATCATCATTTCAACTCGTTAATGAAGATGATCGTTTCTCTGGATACGCCCTTGTCAAATTACCAACAGACAATTTCCTGTGAATCAGCCAGCAGTAGACGCTAAGCTGTCGTGGTATTCAAGGCGGGTGACTCAAAAGCAGCAGACTCTTGAAACTCATGAACGACAAGCGACAAACATCGTTCCGCTTCCGGCAGAACACAACTCCATTTTCTGTTATGGCAAATCTTAGTCGGTGAACTCTAAGCTGGAACTTTAAAAACAAATCGTTGACTCAAGGTTCCTCTCACTTGAGAGTACAATTTCAATCTTCGTCCCACTGAATTCTTAATGATGTAAATTTATCCGCCCGCTTCCCGTTCGTCAAATACAATTCTCCACGAATATTTCGATTAGCGTGAAATAACCTCCTGAGAAAGCGGGCGGTCCGCATTTACTTCTGGTCGGAATTCCAGATCCAGACCAGGGCCTCTGGTAAGACTGCTTTCCCGTGGCGACTGCTGTGGATTCCATGTCCGGTGACAAACCAGTAGTCGTAGCCGCTGTACGCCAGGGCGGCTGCCATCCGTTCGTTATTCAGAAACCAGTTACCCAGCTTATTGTCTAAATCATTGTCCCCATCCTGCAAAAAGACCTTAAGTGGTTTGGGAGGATACTCTTTGCGAATCAGCCCGGGATAATCGTGGGCCGTTTTCCAGGGGCCAAACTGATCGAGGGGGATCGTGTTCTTCTGACGGGAGGGATAATCATTAATCCCCCGGAAATCACAGAAACTGCCCACAAAGGAAATCACCTTCTGAAACAGGTCGGTCCGATGCCAGGCAGCACTAAATGCACAACTTCCGCCGGAAGACGCGCCACAGATCACATGGTCTTCCGGTTTTTCTGAGATGCGGTATTGCCCGCGGACGATGGGGAGCATCTCCTCATCCAGGAATGTCGCATACTGAGCGGTGCAGGTATCGTATTCATTGCTGCGATTACGAATTTCTGATTTCCGCTTTTCGGTAGCGGGGTGCACACCGGGATTGATGAAGACGGCAATCGAGACCGGAATCTTCTTTGCATGAATCAGGTTGTCCAGAACGATCGTGGCGTTGCCGTCACCTTGACAGTATCCCTTGCCATCAGTGAAGACAATCAGCTTTGCCGGAGGTCCCGTTTTAGAATACTGTGCCGGCACATAGACCCACCAGTCACGAACGGTGCCCGGGTACATCTTTGTACTTTTGAAAGCAGGCATCTGAGTCAGTTTTCCCTGGGGAACTCCATCCTGCTTGAGGCTTTCGGGGGCCCATTCGTAGCTTTCAAAACCGAACCGGTTGGAGCGGCTTGTCTCCAGGCGTTTTCCATTGACGCTGAACTGGTAGTGGGCAGAAGAAAAATTGGGGAACTTTTCAATACGGGCGAAATAACCGGAGTCTCCCAGTTCGATCATCGGCCACTGACGATCCTTCTCTGCGAAGATGATAACTTCATCGCCTGGTTTTGCTTTGAGAAACCAGCCGGCGTAACCGCCGCCATCGTCGGTCTTTTCGATCAGCTCTTTATGATTGCCTTTGGTTAAATCTTTTTGTTTCTGATAGCGCTTTTTGAAGTAGTCCAGAGCCTGTTGCTGATTTTCTTTGCTGACCGGTGTTTTGAGTAACTTAGAAACATCAGACAGATTTTGTGGTGCCGCGGTCAGCGAACTGTTCATTGTCAGCAGCGACAACATGATTGTGGTCAGCAGGAAGGTGACGCGGGGAGAAGAATATTTCATTGCAGGAAACTCCAGTAGCAGGATTCTGGTCAACAGGTCGGTTTACATTTTAGATCAGGAAACGTGTTCCATCAGGCTTACTTGAATTGCCTGAGTTCTCTGATTCGTTTTCAATCCCTTTATTACAATGGCTGTCTGAGCGATTTGCAATTCCGGGCACGCGCGATCTTCAAATCTTACGATTCGTCTCAGAAATTGGATGCTGTCCGTTTGGATCAACCCTGTTTACAGCTACAATAATACTAAGTGGTTCACAGTCATTTTTCCTGGAAAGGCAGTTTCGTGTCGCAGACGCTCAATCCGCATCATGCTGTTTATGTAGGCAGTTTCGATCCCCCAACGCTGGGGCATCTTGATATTGTGGAACGGGGTGCCGTGATATATTCGAAAATCACGGTCGGCATCGGGATCAATCCGGATAAACGCCCCCTGTTTTCGCCCGAAGAACGACAGCAGATGCTGCAGGGATTATTGACCGCTTTTCCAAATGTCGAAGTCAAATGCTTTCAGGGACTGGCCGTTAATTTCGTGCAGGAGTGTGGCGGCGGAGTCATGTTGCGCGGACTGCGTACCTTGACCGATGTGGAAGCCGAATTCACCATGTCACTGGCGAACCGGACCCTGGCTTCACAGATCGAAACGGTCTTCCTGATGGCCAGTGAAAAATACACGCATATCTCCAGCTCACTGATCAAGCAGATCGCACAACTGGGCGGTGATGTCGCAGAAGAAAAACTCAAAGACTTCGTGCCCCGACAGGTGGTTGGGCCACTGATTGAAAAATTCGCTTTAAAAACTTCAAACCAGTCATAATCTCTGTTTGACTGGTTGTTCGAAAAAGGAGATCACATCATGGTAAAAACCGCATCGACAATGCTTCCACTGGGAACACAGGCTCCCGAATTTTCATTGAAGAATGTTGACGGTTCAACCGTTTCTCTCAACAACTTCAGTGACTCCAAAGGTCTGCTGGTCATTTTCATGTGCAATCATTGTCCGTTTGTGATTCATCTGCGCGAAGCGCTGGCTGCCTTTGCCGATGAATACATGGAAAAAGGTCTGGGAGTGGTCGGCATCAGTTCCAACGATGTCGCCTCGCACCCCGCTGACAGCCCGGAGAAGATGGTCGAAGAAGCCAAATCCGCCGGATATCACTTCCCTTATCTTTACGATGGAACACAGGAAGTGGCCAAAGCTTATAAAGCGGCCTGTACTCCTGATTTCTTCCTGTTTGACCAGGATCAGAAACTCGTCTATCGCGGACAGTTTGACGACAGTCGGCCTGGAAATGACAAGCCGATTACCGGTGCCGATCTGAAAGCCGCCTGCGATGCGGTACTGGCCGGATCACCTGTGACGGAAGATCAGAAGCCAAGCATCGGCTGCAACATCAAATGGCAGGAAGGCAAAGAGCCGGAATACTTCACCGGACAGCCTGCCGTTTAATTCATCAGACTTTCAGTAATATCCAGCCCTCTTCGTTGTCAGCGAAGAGGGCTTTTTTGATGCAGTTTCTTATTAATTGCGACAGGCGGGGGCAAAGTTGTGTTCCCGTAACCGATTTTCCGTTAACGAGATGAGTGTGCGTATGTGTGGTATCGGAGTTTGCCGGCCTGAATACATGTGGACAGGATATTAAGTCGCCTGCTGTCATCATGCCCCATTTCGTAAACAGGCAAATTGGATTTCTAGCTCATATTTGTGTATACTTATGGATATGTTTTTGTTCAATTTCACGCAGTTTGATCGTGACTTTTGGGGCATCAAGGGGGTGATCCTGAAATCTCTGTCGATTTCAGCAGATTGAGGGGGTAATTCGCCTAATCTTTGTACGATTGCCTTACAGGGAGACTTTGTTTTTGTATTTGAAGTCAGGAATAATTATCATATTACTACCGGTTGAATGAAGTCATCTGCATGAGCATTGAACAGGAACCGACGGCCCTGCCCGACGAATTACATGTGAAATTTCTCCATGTTTTTACGCAGCATCGAAATCAGATCTATTCGTATATTTTTTCGTTGCTGCCTAACCGGGATGATGCGGAAGATGTCTTTCAGAGAACCAGTCTGATTCTCTGGAAAAAATTTGCAGACTATGATGAATCCTGCAGTTTTTTTTCCTGGGCCTGCGGCGTTGCTTTTTATGAAGTTAAAAACTTCATACGCGTGGCTCAGAGGAAACGATTACAGTTTCGAGATGATGTGATTCAGCAGTTGGCGGATGAACGTGCTGAGATCCCGCAGCTCAAACTGGATCAACGTGCTACTGCGTTAGAAGAGTGTATTCAAAAGTTGAAAGAGAAAGATCGTAAACTGGTGAATCAGGTCTATCGTGATCAGATCCCCGTGAAAGATCTAGCTGAAGTCGCCGGAGCTGCGATACAGACTTTGTATAACAGGCTCAATCAGATTCGTCGTCAATTGACTCACTGTATAGAACGCACAGTCGCTTATACAGGAGAGGGAAAATGAATCAAGACAATAAACATAACGAAATGCTTTACGAGCTCTTCGGTGCGCTTTGTAACCTGACCATCACTCCGGAACAGCATCAGCAACTGGAAGAGATCCTCGCTGCCGACGCGGATGCCCGACAGAAATACTTCAACTATCTGGATCTGCATTTGAATCTGGAACGGATGCATGACGAACAACCTGTCTCCGATTATGAACTGCTGATCCAGGCACCTCTGGTCAGTTCTGCTCATACACAGGCACCACCAGGACCCGCTGCAAAAACCGCTTCCGCTGTGTGGCTGCTGGTCTCTGCAGTCTGTCTGGTACTGGTGGCTGGTTTTCTGGTCTTTTATCAGAAACCACCAGTGACACCACAAATCAGTCAGGAAGCTCCTCAGCCTCAACCGGAAACGACTTCAATCGCAGCAGTCACCCAGACTGCATCCGTCCGGTTTGCAGAAGGTTCTCCCTTCCTGAAAGTCGGTTCTTCTATTTTGAACTGCCAGGAATATGCAATTTCCGCTGGTCAGCTGCAGCTGATTTTTGCCAACGGTGCCGAAGTCATTCTGACCGGACCTGCTGTCTTTGAAAGCCAGGGGCCAGACCATCTGGCAGTGCGTTACGGGGCCTGTTCCGTCTATGCACCCGATGGAGCCGAAGGCTTTACCGTCGAAACACCACTCTCCAATGTCGTCGATTACGGCACCCGGTTTTCTGTGAATGTCTCGGAGGCCGGTAACACCGACGTGCAGGTCATCGAAGGTGAAACCGACGTTCGACCAGTGAAAATCAAGCCAGGCAGCGATGTCAAATCACAGCGATTGACCCGCGGTATGGCACAGCGTTTAACCACCAACAACGGTGTTGTCGTTGATGATATCCCCTTCGATCAGAAGCAGTATGTTTCACAACTGCCCGATCGAGTGGTTTCTTACACCACAACAGTGGGCCCCGAAAATCGCGCGGAAGATTTGAAATGCGTGACCGTACAGCGCGGCGGAAAATCCTTTCAGTACGAAGTGGAAGATCTGATTGGAATCGAACTCACCCACTACAAAGGGAAATCCTTCCTGACCCGCAACGACGGGATCGATCCCGGCAATGACGGGAATCCCAAGACACTGCGTCGGCATCTGCTTGACGACGATCGCTGCCTGCTGACCGGTGTCGTCAATCCGGGCGGCTCGTCTTCGCCGTTGACGTCCGCTCCCGTCATGAATGAAGAGGAAGATCCCGCTCACCCCAATACCCCCGGAATGGCGATCCGTTTTCGAGAACCTGTGGTCAATGATGTCGGGCCGGATATTATCCTGTTCGATCTGCAGGTGATTGTGCACTCGACGACCGGTGATGCCTTTTATGTCTCTCCCCTGCCGTTTACGAAAACATCCAAAACCCACCTGATTCAAAAATTTGATATCGATCTCGCTTCACCCGAAGCAAAACCACTTGAGAAATTCTGGTTGCACATTTTCAATCAGAAATCAGGCATCAGATCCCGCTCAGAGCTGGAGACAGCAGAAAGCAATGGCGGAAACTGGCATGTCGTGGGAGCGAAAGCGCTCGCGACTGGTATCGATCTGTCTGACCTCGGTTTTGCAGAAGGGGAAACTGTCGAAGGCCTGTTCATCCAGGATGTGCAGGACGACAACGATGTGATTGACCCCGTCTTTATTGGCGGGCTCCCCCCCTTGAAGCATACACGCAAATAATTTGTACTAACATCTGATACGATCCGAAGATAGAAACCCTTTTATTTTCAGCGTCGATAAATGAAAGAGGCCTGATTCATGAGATTCCTGCAAGTCAGTCTGTTCCTTTTGATGTCTGCCAACCTGGTTGTGGCAGCTGATAAAACCAAGCCTGCGGTATCCAAAGTTGATCAACGGCAGCTGCATTTCTTTGAAAAAGAAGTGCGCCCTCTGTTGATCAAACACTGTCTGGAATGCCACGGCGATTCCAAACAGAAAGGGGAATTGCGCGTTGATTCACTCAAAGCGATGCTCACCGGTGGTGAGAGCGGCCCTTCCATCGTTCCCGGTAAATCGCACGAAAGCCTGCTGATTGAAGCGATCAACTACGAATCGTATGAGATGCCGCCGGATGAAAAACTGTCCGATAAAGAAATCGCTGTACTCACACGCTGGGTCGATTCAGGAGCCTTCTGGCCTGAAAACGCAGATTACGTCATTAAAAAAGGGAAACTGGAAACCTTCTTTACTGAAGAAGACCGTAACTTCTGGGTCTTTCAACCCGTTCAACAGACAGACGTTCCCGAAGTCAAAGCGCAGGACTGGTCGAAAAATCCGGTCGACGCGTTTATCTTTAACCGCCTGAAAAAAGAAGGCCTCCAACCCGCCGGCGAAGCCAGCCGAACGACGCTGATCCGACGTGCCTACTACGATCTGATTGGCCTCCCTCCGACGGTGGAACAGATCAATGCCTTCGTGAATGATCCCTCTCCCGATGCCTGGCCGCGCTTGATTGAAGAACTGCTGGCAAGCCCGCATTACGGCGAAAAATGGGCCCGCCACTGGCTGGACGTGGTTCGTTATGCGGAATCAGACGGGTTTAACCAGGACGCATTTCGTCCGGAAATCTGGCGGTACCGCGATTACGTCGTGCGTTCCTTCAACAGCGATAAGCCTTATTCGCAGTTTGTGAAAGAACAGCTGGCCGGTGATGAAATTGCCCCTGAAGATCCGGAAGCGCTGGCTGCCACCGGTTTCCTCAGACATTATCTCTACGAATACAATCAGCGTGATGCCCGTACGCAGTGGAATGACATTCTCGACAACATCACCGACGCCACCGGCGATGTATTTATGGGAATGAGCATGGGCTGTGCCCGTTGTCACGATCACAAGTTCGATCCGATTTCTCATCAGGATTATTACCGCCTGCAGGCATTTTTTGCTCCGATGATGCCTCGCGACGATGTCCCCTTTGTGACACCGCAGGAGCTGGCTGAATACAATCAGAAACTGGAGATCTGGGAAAAGAAGACTGCTGACATTCGTGCTCAAATCGATGAAGTAACTAAGAAAACACTCGAAGGAGCCGCCCGCAGTCAGATCAAGATGTTCCCCGCCGACATCCAGGAGATCATGGACAAGCCGGAAAACGAGCGGACTGCTCACGAGCATCAGCTGGCTGACCTGGTCAATCGACAGGTGGAGATTAAAGAACGGTCTTCGCTGGCTTCACTGAAGAAAAGTGATAAGCCCCACGGGAAAAAATATCAGGAACTGCTCAAGCAGCTGGCTGCCTTCGATGATCTGAAACCCAAACCGCTGCCGACCGGGATGAGCGTCACCGACTCCAAAGGTGCAACGCCCATCACCACGATTCCCGATGATCCGAACCACACTCCCATCGTGCCCGGCTTTCTGTCCTTGTTGAAACCGGGTGAAGCAGAGATCGTCCCTGTTTCGACCGCGCCACATTCCACAGGACGTCGCACAGCGCTGGCGAACTGGATGGTGAATCCTCAGAACCGCCTGACGACCCGTGTGATTACCAATCGCGTCTGGCAGTATCATTTCGGTACCGGACTGGTGGCGACTGCTAACGACTTCGGTCATATGGGAGAGGCGCCCAGTCATCCGGAGCTGCTGGACTGGCTCACAACTTACTTTGTCGAGAATGGCTGGAGCATTAAAAATCTGCACCGCCTGATTATGAATTCTTCGACATACCGTCTGTCCGCATTTCATCCGGCTCCGAAACAGGCCGAACTGAAAGATCCGATGAACCGGTTGCACTGGCGGGCGAACATCCGCCGCCTGGATGCAGAGGACATTCGCGATTCTGCCCTGTTCCTCTCCGGGGAACTGGATGCAAAACTCGGTGGCCCGTCTGTCAGTGCGAATCAGCCACGGCGCAGCATCTACACTATCATGAAACGCAACGTTCAGGATCCCGTGTTAGGCGCCTTCGACTTACCCGGCGGTATCAAGAGTGTCGCCCAGCGCGATGTTACGACCACCGCCAACCAGGCTTTGCTGATGATCAATGGCGACTGGTTCCTGAAACGTGCCAATGCGATGGCCCGTAATGCGCAGAAAGAATCCTTCAATTCCGAAGAAGAGCTGATCAGTCATCTGCATCAGATGGCTTTCGGTAAAAAACCGGAGCCCGCTGAATTGGAGTTGTTCTCGGAATTTCTTAATAAACAGCAAAAACGGATCGCTGCCGAAGCCGACAGCCACAAACAGACCTTTATCGGCCAGATTACTCAGGAAACAGGCGATGCCATCAAACTGGGGAAAGATTCAAAGCTCTCCAGTCTGAGTGTGGGACCCGCCAAAGCGCTTCCTGATTCGGACCTGACGATTGAAGCCGTGGTGCAGCTGGATTCCATTTACGAGAATGCGTCCGTCAATACGATTGCCGCTCACTGGACCGGTAACTCGAAACAGCAGGGCTGGTCGTTTGGTGTCACCAGTCAGAAATCGGCCTACAAGCCGCGGAATCTGATTCTGCAACTGGTCGGTGATAACAAAGAGGGCAAACTGACTTATGAAGTTGTCCCCTCCAATCTGCATCTTGAACTGCATAAACCTTATTATGTCGCTGCTGCCATCAACATTGCGGATACCAGCGAGAAAGGGATCACGTTCTTTGTGAAAGAACTCTTCTCAGATAAACCACTGCAGACTGTTTCCGTCAAACATTCTGTTGTAGGCAACTATCGTCCCGATCACAACTTTGTAATGGGGGGGCGTGAAAAAACTTCGAGCAGCAGATGGACGGGCCTGCTCGATAATGTCCGACTTTCCAAAGCCGCCTTAACTCCAGAACAGCTTTTCATTAACCAGCCCGAAAAACAGTCAGACGCCACTGTCGGCTTCTGGCAGTTCAATGATGAGAACAGCCTGTTGAAAAACCAGGTGGCTGGTGCATTGAAAATTCTCCCTCCTTCCGAATCCTCTCTCGGAGCCAGCAACGCACGTCAGCAGGCTTTGGCCGATCTCTGTCATGTGCTGTTAAACTCCAACGAATTCCTCTACCTGGATTAATCTCAGTCGTGACTTACGACAGCAAGAGTAGAAAGACAATCCTATGAGCAATCAGACTCAACAGAATATCAATCGACGTGAGCTTCTTTTTCAGGCCGGCGCAGGTTTCGGCGGGATCGCTTTAAATGCCATGATGGCGCAGCAGGCACAAAGCGCAACCATCCCGGATCGCAAATCGCTGTCTCCCCTGGCATCAAAGCAGACTCATTTTCCTGCAACCGCGAAAAGTGTCATCTTCCTGTTCATGGAAGGGGGCCCCAGCCATATCGACATGTTCGACCCTAAACCGGAACTGCAGAAACTGGCTGGCAAACCACTGCCCGAAAGCTTCAAAAAACCGATCACCGCGATGGGGGAAGTCAATTCCCCTCTGCTGGCTTCCAAGCGAAAATGGAAGCAGCACGGCGAAGCGGGCACCTGGGTTTCAGACTGGTTGCCTCACACCGCGACCTGTGTCGATGACATTGCAGTCCTGCGGGGCTGCTGGACCAACGGCATCAATCACGCCGGCGGTGTCTGCCAGATGAATACCTGTATTCCGCTGGCTGGTCGTCCTTCGCTGGGCAGTTGGGTGACGTACGGACTGGGAACGGAAAACGAAAGTTTGCCGGCCTTCGTCGTGATTCAGGATAATAACGGCACCGTCGTCAATGGTCCCCGTAACTGGGGAACCGCGTTCATTCCCGCTGTCTACCAGGGCACACGCCTCAATACCGGAAAAACGCCGATCTCGAACCTGTATCGTCCCGAAGACATTTTCCCGACACAGGAAGCGGGCAAACTGGATCTGCTCGCGAAACTGAATCAGCGACATGCTGCCTCACGCAAACAGCAGTCCGAACTGGATGCCCGGATTGAATCCTACGAACTCGCATTCCGGATGCAGGCTGCTGCTCCCGAAGCCGTCGACTTGTCTCAGGAAACGAAAGAGACCCAGGAACTGTACGGCATGGATCAGAAGGAAACCAAGGTCTATGGCACCAACTGTCTCCTGGCACGTCGCATGGTAGAGCGGGGCGTGCGCTTCGTACAACTCTACAACGGAGCGGGCAGCAAGTGGGATTCCCATTCCGGAATTGAAAAGCGTCACGCCAGCCTTTGTAAGGGGATGGATAAATGTGTCGCCGGCCTGTTGAAGGATCTCAAGCAGCGTGGTCTGCTCGATTCTACCCTGGTCGTCTGGGGGGGCGAGTTTGGTCGGACCCCGATGAGTGAAAAAGGGGATGGCCGCGATCATAACCCGACCGGTTTCACCATGTGGATGGCCGGAGGCGGCGTCAAAGGCGGCCAGACGATTGGCGGAACGGACGAGCTCGGCCTCTATGCTGTGGAAGATCGCATGCATGTCCGCGATATTCACACCAGCATTTATCATCTGCTGGGACTCAGTAACATGAAACTCGAATATCGCCACAAAGGCAGCCCTGAACGCCCGACCCTCAACGAAGGGGAGTTCATGAAAAAACTGGTTACAGGCTAGTTTGTTCTTTAAGTTCTATCACTGTAATGGTTTGTGTTAAATGCAGGATTGCCCGGACAGCGGGATTCCGCCGAGCCCTTCTGTCTGGGACAATCCTGAGAGTTTGACTCTTTTCTATTAATCAAACTCCTTTGAAAATCCTCTCTTGCACTTCGGTCTAAAACCGATACCATAATATATAAGCAACTTTTAGATATTATTCATCTTAAAGTCTGCGATGAGCCCTCCATACATACTATCCATCAAAGCATGGGTAGCCCTCACGAAACCATTACCAAGAGAGTCTTCTTCTATGATCGGGCGACTTTTCCTGGCGTATCTGTTTGCCACTACTATCTGTCTGAACTCAGTATCAGCGGCTGAACCTGCGAAACAGGCAGAGAAACTTTCGTTTGAAAACGATGTGCGCAAAATCCTCAAAGTTCATTGCCTGCACTGTCATGGCGAGAACGGCGAGATGGAAGGCAGCCTGGATCTGCGCCTCAAACGCTTCATGCTCAAAGGCGGCGATAGTGGTCCGGCGATTGTGCCCGGTAAAAGCGATCAGAGTGAATTGATTACCCGCATCGAAGCCAAAGAAATGCCTCCCGAAGGCAAGCAGATGTCGGATGAAGAACTGGCGATTCTCAAGCAGTGGGTCAATCAGGGTGCCCACAACATCAGACCCGAACCCGAATCAATTGGAGCCGACTACGTGGCCCCCGACGATCTCGCCTTCTGGTCGTTTCAACCGGTGAAGAATTATCCGGTTCCCCAGGTCAAACAACCTGCGCTGGTCAAACAGCCCGTCGATGCCTTTCTGCTCTCCAGACTGGAAGCGAAAGACCTGACATTTACTTCACAGGCGGATAAAACAATCCTGGCCCGTCGTGCGTTCTACGATCTGATTGGCCTGCCTCCTACGCCGGAAGAACTTAAACTGTTTCTGGATGACAAGAGCCCGGACGCTTATGAGAAGCTGATCGATCGCCTGCTGGCTTCCCCGCATTACGGGGAACGCTGGGGCCGACACTGGCTGGACGTCGCCGGCTACGCCGATTCCGAAGGTTACAATAATAAAGACCAGGAACGTCCCTGGGCGTTTCGTTACCGGGATTATGTCATCCGCGCTTTCAACAATGACAAACCCTACGATCAGTTTCTGAAAGAGCAGCTGGCCGGTGATGAGATGGTCAAGCCGCCTTACCATAAGCTGGGCCCCGAAGAGATGGAGAAACTGGTTGCCACCGGATTTCTCCGCATGGCTCCCGATGGAACAGGCAGTAACCCGGCTGAAAAGGAAGTCGCCAAAAACCAGGTGATTACCGATACCGTTGATATCGTTTCCTCTTCGATTCTGGGTATGACGGTTGCGTGTGCTCAATGCCACGATCACAAATACGATCCGATCCCTCAGAATGATTACTACCGGTTCCGTGCCATTTTCGAGCCGGCTCTCGACTGGAAAAACTGGCGAACCCCGGTCGCACGACGGATTTCGATCATGTCGGACGAGGATCGTAAGGTTGCCAATGAACTGGAAGTCGAAGCGAAGAAAGTCCTCGCAGAACGCACCGAGCTGGTGAATCAGTTTATCGACCGGACTCTGGAACGCGAACTGATGGATGTACCGGAAGAAAAACGGGACGCGATGCGAACCGCTTACAAAACCGCCGGTAATAAACGCAGCAAAGAGCAGGTAGCGATGCTCAAAGAGTATCCCCGCATCAATCGTCTCTCTGCCGGTTCGCTGTATCTTTACGATCGCACTCTGCATGAGCAGTCGAGTAAAGCCGCTCAGAAAGCGAAAGACCTGGCCAAAACACTGGTAGAAAAAATCGAAAAAGAAACGCTGGAGAAAATCCCCGCTGAGAAGAAAACGTTAGCACTGGCTGCGAAAAAAGCGGAAGTGAAAAACCAGACCAAGGAACAGAAACAGATTCTGGCTGAATTCCCCGCGTTGCTGGTTTCCGTTTCGAATCTGGAAAAATTCGATCCTAAAGGGGCGGCTGAGATTCAGCACCTCAAAGACGAATCGAAACGGTTGGCCGATCTCAAAACAACAAAAATTCTGACCGAATACAGCGACAAAGCAACCGCGATTCGGAATAAAAAACCGAAAGAAGAATTCATCCGTGTGCTGACAGAAGTGCCGGGAAAAGTTCCCAAAACCTTCTTCTTCAATCGCGGAGATTTCGAACAGCCCAAGCATGAACTCGAACCAGCCGGCCTGACCGTGATTAAATCCAACCTGGCAAAACCGGCTGAGATTCCCTCTCTCAACAAAGACATCCCGACAACCGGGCGTCGGCTGGCTTATGCCAATTACATCACCAACGGCCAGCATCCGTTGACGGCACGTGTGTTTGTGAACCGTCTCTGGCTGCATCACTTTGGTAAAGGCATCGTGGCCTCTCCCACCGACTTCGGCAAACTGGGCATTCCGCCAACTCATCTGGAATTACTGGACTGGCTGGCGAATGATTTTGTCGCCAACGGCTGGAAGATCAAGCGGATGCATAAAATGCTGATGACTTCGACTGCATACATGCAGAGTTCACAGCGGTCCGACGAATACGATGTCGTCGATCCGGACAATCTGCTGTATGGGCACATGCCCGTCCGCCGTCTGGAAGCCGAAACCATCCGCGATTCCATTATCGCCGTCACCGGAAAACTCAAACCCGAACTGTATGGCGAACCGGTCCCCGTGAAAGAAGACGAAGTCGGGCAGATCGTGGTGGGAATTGCCAATGTGGATTCAGCGGGCCGACAGGGGAAGAACCTGAAGATGGATGACCGCAAATTCCGTCGCAGTATTTACGTCACCGTCAGCCGCAGTAAACCGCTGGCCGTGCTCGATATGTTCGATGCCCCCAAGATGGAACCGAACTGTGAGAAACGTTCCTCTTCCACCGTGGCACCTCAATCACTGTTGATGATGAACAGCGCCTTCATGGTAGAAAATGCCGAACTCTTTGCAGAACGTCTGCTGAAAGAAAAAGCCGGTAATAGAGCAGAACAGGTTAAACTTGCCTGGATGCTGACATTTGGAAAAGAACCTTCGGCGGAAGAAATTCAGCAGTCTGTCGAATTTATTGATTCGCAGCTGCCTCAATTTAAAGATAAGAAAGACAACGCAGGAAAAACTCCTGAGCAACTCGCTTTGGCGACCTTCTGTCAGGCATTACTCAGCAGTAACGGCTTCCTGTATGTGGACTGATTCCATTTACCTGAGTTAGTTCATTGAAAAATAATTATTGAATCCGGTTAGAATAACGGTATCGAATTATGAAACAACAATCGATTTCAGCCCCTCATTCCAGACGACACTTTCTGGCTTCCGGTTCCATGGGCATCGGTTCGCTGGCTCTCTCCTGGTTGTTGAATCAGGATCAGGCTCTGGCCAAACCAGCCGTCGTGCGACCCGAGCTGGAAAAGAAACAGTTCGACCTCAGTCTGAAACCAACCCATCATCCACCCCGCGCTAAAGCCATGATCTCCATGTTCATGCAGGGGGGGCCCAGTCATCTGGATATGTTCGATCCCAAGCCGATGCTCCAGAAGTACGACGGCAAAAAATTTCCCGGCGACATCAAGTACGACAACGCAGCCCAGGCCAGTTCGAAAGTGCTGGGCAGCCCCTGGAAATTCAGCAAACACGGCGAATGCGGCATGGAACTGTCGGAACTTGTTCCCGGTTTAACTGAAGTCGTCGACGATATTGTCCTGATGCGATCCATGCACACCAGTGTGAACAATCATGGTCAGTCCATTTACGCCATGCACAGCGGTCGCATCCTGCCCGGTCGACCGACCCTGGGAAGCTGGCTGACCTACGGTCTCGGAGCCGAATCGGAAAACCTGCCCGCATATATCGCGATGGTCGATCCCGGCGGCGCACCCGTACTGGGTGTCGATAACTGGACCAATGGCTGGTTGCCTTCCCTCTACCAGGGAACCGTGATTCGTCCCAAAGAACCACGTATTCTGAACCTGAATGCCCCGCCACACCTGAGCGGCAAAGCACAGGAAAAATATCTCGACTTCCTGGGTAATCTGAATCAGCGTCACCTGAATCAGCATCCGGGAGAAGATGATCTTTCAGCACGCATTGCCAGTTACGAGCTGGCGGCCAAAATGCAGACCGCTGCAGCCGAAGCGCTGGATCTGAGTAAGGAAACCAAAGCGACACAGGACATGTATGGGATTAATGATCCCACCTCAGCCGAGTTCGGCAAACGCTGTCTGATTTCCCGTCGCCTGATTGAGCGCGGCGTCCGCTTTGTACAAATCATGACCGGCAACCAGACCTGGGACCATCACACCAACATGCGGACTTCACTCCCCCTGGCCTGTAAACGGGTCGATGTGCCTGCCGCCGGTCTGGTGAAAGATCTCAAACAGCGTGGTCTGCTGGATGAAACTCTGGTCCACTGGGGCGGTGAAATGGGCCGTCTGCCTGTGATTCAGAATGATGCGGGTATCGCCAAGCAAGGCCGCGATCACAATACCTACGGCTTCAGCATGTGGCTCGCCGGTGGAGGCTTGAAGGGGGGTATGACCTATGGTGAAACCGACGACTTCGGTCATCATGCCATCAAAGACAAGGTCAGCCACAGTGACTATCACGCAACGCTGATGCACCTGTTCGGTCTGGACGCAGAACGCTTGACCTTCACCCGTAACGGCGCACCACAGACGCTGATCGACGGACAGGAAAACCGCGTCGTCAAAGAAATCATTGCCTGATATCTGCTGAATAGAAATTGAAATAAAAAACGCCCTGCAGAAACAGGGCGTTTTTTTATGAGTCGTCTGTCGGAATTGATTACTTTGCCGGGATGGCAATCATATCCAGCACCAGAATACGATTCGGCACGCCCACACTTTTGACGGTCGCTTTGGAAGCTGCCGGCGGGCGCTGGGGATTATAGTATTCGGTACGAATTTTACCGAAGTCACCACTGATGCCGTCTTCGGACACGTAATAAGTCGCTTTCGCCAGATGCTGCATATCGCTGCCCGCTTCACCCACAATCGTCTTCAGTTGATTGAAAACGCTGTGAATCCGCGTGGGATAGTCGCCTGGTTCTTTCGAGGTAATGCCTGAAACATAAATCCGGTCGCTGACTTCCGCGATCGCGACCCGGCTGTAAACGGGTGAAGCTTTCATGCCGGTCGGAGTTTTATAAGTGACCGTTTCCGTGGGACGGGATGCGGGTGTTTCTTCAGGCATCGCGACAATCATTTCGATCTCGATCGGCAACGATGAAAACCATTCGACCAGCGTGACCGGCGGCCTGCGTTCTTCGGGGAAGATGCCGTCAATCATCTCGGTCACTTCATTGGCCTGGCTCATGGGGGTCATGAAGGCTTTGATTTGAACAATGTTCTTTGGCTTGGCACCCAGGAATTCCAGAGTCTGGAACAGTTCTTTCATCGTCAGAATGGCGGCTTCAGAAACCGTGTCGGCTTTGACGGCCTGACCGGAAATATAAGCCGTGCGACCCGCGGGAAGTAGAGCGACACGAAATCCGGAAGGGGCATCGTTGAACACTTTGGTTCCCGTCAGTTTGCTGGATGATTCCGTCGCCGCTACCGCATCCAGTGCCACCAGGGCCTTCGGATCGGGCAGCTTTGTCACGACATAGGTGCACGCCGGTTGGGCGATCAGTTCCAGTTCCTGCGTCAGTCGCTGTTGAATTTCCGGGACCAGTTCTTCACGGGCAACATAAATGTTCAACTTCACCAGTTTGTTAAGTGAGCTGTCCACTTTCTTCAAGAGATAGCTCAAATTCTTCAGAACAAGGGCTGTCTGCTCGCCGGCTCCGGTCGCATTGATCATCCCCCCTTTGATATTTAAGGGGAGGATTTGAGAGGTGTGTGCCAGGACATCGTCTTTCACCACGACGCACAGCGACGCCCCCGTTTTAGAGGAAGGCTTGTAATACGAGACCTCCGCTTTTGCCACGTCAGTCACTCCCAAAAGAAAAACGGCGAGCAGGAATTTTGTCAGAGTTTTCATAGTATGGTCAACTATTCAAGAAGGTACGGTTTGTATGATTCCAGAGTGTTCATGACCGGAATCGGTAGCGCTTTATTTTAATCGCCAGAATTCATCAAAGAAATTCGCATCGACGACTTTCCCTGGATACTGGCTGCCTGCGGGAGTCCGCAAATCGATAATCGCCCAGTCGGGCAGCATGGGTACCTGACGGGCATTATTCAGGTAGGCGTATTCACGATAGGTAAATCCGCTGTTGAGCACCACGTATTTTTCAGGGTTCAACGGATTGGGGAAAATCAGAATCGGAGCGTGGTGATCCGCCGGGAATTTTCTTTTACCCAGGATGATGGAATCCGCCGTCCATTGAACGGGCAGCTTGTCGGCGATCTTTTTAATGATCTGGTTACTCTGGGGATCGCCCCACAGGACGAGGTTGCTGGACGCGATCTCTTTGTCGGTGATCTCGGCGTCTTTCATCACGCGGGCATCGCCACGGAACTGCTGACGCCAGTGTACGATCGCATGCTGCATTTCGGATTGAACCCACTTGTCGACAGTCGGTGAGGCACACGTTCCGGAAGGGGAGACGAAGATAAACGAATCCATAAAGGCATCGTCAATCGGTCCCTGCAGATTATGTTTCTTCACCAACTGTCCGGGTTCGTAAGACGCGGGACCCACCTGCCAGCCATCACCGGTTTTATGAAATGAGACTTCCCAGGAACGGTCAGACAGCGGGCGGGGGGCTTCCAGTTTCATTCCATCCACCTGCACCGTCACCGGCTGTGTCATATCCAGCGGCGATTCACCGGCTGCCATTTTTAAAGAGAAAGCAGTCACGTTTTCTGTTTTCACATCGACACGGTTGCCGCTCAGCAGCCGGGCGTCGATGTGGGCCTGCTTCCATTCTTCGTCCATCGCATCCAGCGTCACCCACGCCATGCGATTGTATTTCAGCGTAAAAGCGGACAGGTGAATCGTGCTCGGCACGCGCTGTCGACCGATCCGCGCGAGGGAATCCATTTTCTCTTCGATGATGACTTTGGAATCCGGGTGAATTTTATGCGCAGTATCAGGGCCGATAATGTGAACCATATCGATCCCCACTTTTTTCAGCGCCAGTTCCATTACATCGGCGGCCTGCTTCTGTTTGTCAATTTCCCCACTGTAAGCGACAGTCGGGCACTGAAACAGGTTGAGTGCATAGCCCGGACAGTCATACAGCTGCCATAATTTTTCTTCGTACCAGGTGGGTTTCAGCTTTTCTTCCTGAAACACTTTCAGAAACAGTGGCGTTTCCGAGAAGCCGGCTCCCGGATTGGCGGCAAACCAGCGGTCGGCATAATGCACAGCGAACTGCCAGCAGGCCGCGCCCCCCATGGAAAAGCCACGGACAGAAATGCGATCGTCGTCGATGCGGTAATTCTGTTTAGTCGATTCCAGAGCTTCGAGGACATCGACTTCGCCGGCGAATTTGAACGCATTCGAATAACGGCCATACGGATGCAGCACAATTGTGTTGGCAGGCGTGTACTGTCCCCGGGATCGCTGCTGCTGGTTGATAAAGTTGACTTCGCTCAACCGTTCTCCGCGGCCATGAAACCAGAGGTCGCAGCGATACTCGCTTTTACCCGAAAACGTGTAATTGTCCGGGATGACCAGTCCGTAAGGCTGCACGGTCTGATCGATTTTGGAAATATAACCGCGGACGACCAGGCCTGTCTGTTGTGTCCAGGGTGCTTCCCCTTTCAACAACTGGTCGGCCCGTTCCTGTCCCTGTTTCAGCAGATTGAGTCCTGTTCCGATTTCCCGCTCGTGAAAGAACTCCTGATACTCGAGTGCAGACCAGACCGCGCGATAGTAGATTTCCACATCAGGGATCAATGCTTTGATGCGGGCATCCTTACTTTTCTTGAGCTGATCGAGCGAGGTCTTGAGTTTTGCCAGTCCCTGTTCCAGCTGCTGCTTTTGTTCCGCCGGAACTTCAACTCCCAGAGCGGGAATGCGCCGGACTTCGTCCGGAATATTATCTTTGGGACCATCCGCTTTCGTCAGGCTGGGAAGCAGAGTCAGGCAAATCAGGAATGCGCTTGTAAATTTGACAAGATGTTTTTGATAAAAAAGCATGGGATGATTCTCGCGAGGACTAAGAACGTCAGGAATGTTGTAACTTCTTAAACGGTGGCAACTAACATTGTGCATACTATCATGTCGGAAGTGACGGCGTTTGAAAACTGATTCAGCAAAGATATTCTCCGATCAGCCAAAGAGAGGATTTCCGCGACAATTGGCATGGACGATCGAAAAACTGTCTGTTAGAACACCTGAGTGCAATCGCAATTCAAATCTGGAAAGGGAGTTCTACATGTTAGTCCGACTGTTAACTGTTGTAATTTGTCTGATAGAAATTCATTCGATTTGTCGGGCAGAGACTGCCGTCCCGGTCCGCAGAGATAAACCAAAAAACTACGCGGCTCTTTCAGCTGAAAATAAAACGATCGAGTTTGGTCCTTTTATTTTAAAGGCAGAAGAACTGAATATCTGGGTCTCACGGGATGATCAAAATGTAATCAGACTAAAGGGTGATGCCCAAGTCCTCTGTGGTGAAACTCGTCTTAAAGCAGAGACAATTAATCTAAATTACAAAGATGAACATGATTTACGGATTGAGCTCAAGGGAAATGTTAAGATTGAAAATGAGCGTGATCAATTACGTATGTCAGCCCAGCACGCCTGCCTGGAGTATAAAAAGCGATTTTTAAGCCTCACCAGTAGCAAGCACGAGACTGTCTCATTAATTCGAACTCAGAATGAGCAGACTACAGAAATCACTGCTACACATATTCTTATGAGATACAAAGATCTGCAAACGATGTTGGTTCAACCTATCGAAAACGTCAATATTAATGAGCGGCAGGCAACACTGAAAGACACCGTCAGAGTCGCAACAACGGAGCCAAGTCAATTCGATTTCTTTGATCAAATCGCCATCGCTCAGATTAATCTGTTTTCGCATGACTGGGGTGTTGAGGCCAGAAAGCCTTATGTGCGCAACTAGTCTGATTAAAGATATAGATTAAGATCCCCCCGAGTACGACTCTTAATTCCTTATGGAGAAATAAAATGTCACGAAACCATTTTTCGTTCGTTCTGTCTCTTGTTGTTGCAGGCAGTATATTGAATCCGGGGTTCTCTGAAGAAATCGCGGAATCGAAGGATGAGAAAAAATCAGTCACTGCCGCGAAAGTTCAGACATTGCCACTGGATCAAATGATCTTAAGTGGGGAAGAAATCGATGTGAAAATCCATGGAGACGGGAATCGTGTTATTCGCCTGCAGGGGGGAGCGGGAATCAAAATCGATGAAATGTGTTTCTCGGCAGATGTGATAGACGCAACCTGTTCCAGCCATTCTGATCTTAAGCTGGATTTAAAAGGCACTGTGAAAATTATCAGCAGTGCCGATCAGATCAATGCGACTGCTGATGAAGCCCATTTCGATTTTGGGACGAACTCAATGAGTCTCAAAGGAACGGAAAAAGAGAACGTCAAACTGATTCGAGGTGTTGGCTCCCGGAATACCCAGATTGAAGCTACCGAAATTCAGGTTCAGTTTAAAGACCCGGGTGTGATTCAGCTGAAAACTTTGGGAGCGGCTACCTTTACCGAAGCGAAAGCGACTCAGTCAAATCCGTTTTCATTTCCCGGTTCTCGAAAACAGAACCAGTTTCAGCCGTTTTCTGCGGATGATCAGTTTAGACCTGCAGGTTTTGGATCTCCCAAACCGAAAAAGAAACCGGCTGGCAAGGTGTTTCAGGATAATACGATACCGTTTTCAGGGTCATAACGGATTCTTGTCTCGTAAATCAGCGTGATCTAATCAGATACGGTCTATCTCAGTATGAGATTATCCTCTTTTCACCTGCCGGCAGGATGGCTGCTGGCAGGTGAAAAAATCGGTATTGACCCCGTTTGCCGATTGCAATAAGCTCCCGATCCACACAAATCTCTCTCAAATCAAATCTCAATTTCTCTTCAGGTTTTCTGCTGTGTCGATTCCGGCACTGTTTGATCACTCAAGAAACAATTCAGTTAAATCGACTGGACTCAGTCAGGTTGTAGACTTATGCCTGTCTGCTTGAGAATCAACGTCTGTCCGGAAGCGGGTTCAGTGGGAAAACAACCATTCTGAAAAGACTATTTTCTCACAAACGGGGTCGTACTGTGAAGAACACTGTCAATTTATTAATCGTCGTGATCATCCTGACTGCCGGTTTTACGGGCTGTCAGAAACTCAATCTGAATCCGCAGGGCTGGTTGAAGTCGGCCAGTATGCGTTCGCAGAGTCCGGATGAAGATGAAACGACGTCTGAAATCGAGAAGTTTGAGACCAAGGTCGATACACCATTCATTGGCGAATACACCCAGATTACCGGTAAGAACCTGATCGCGCTGCAGGGCGTAGGTCTCGTCACCGGTCTGAACGGGACAGGCGGCAACCCGCCTCCTTCGGTTCACCGTGAAGCGTTACTGCGCGAGATGCGTCGCCGGAATGTCAAGAACCCGAACCAGATTCTGCGCAGCCCTTCGACGGCACTGGTGATTGTGAAAGCTTATCTGCCGCCACTGATCCGCAAAGGGGAAACCTTCGATGTGGAAGTTTACCTGCCCGGTAACAGTGAAGCGACCAGCCTCGAAGGGGGCTGGCTGATGGAATCCTACCTGGCCGAACAGGCGATGATCCAGGGACGCGGACTGCTGAAAGGTCATATCCTGGCGAAGGCACAGGGACCGATTCTGATTCCCCCCATGTCCGAAGAAGATCGCAAAAAAGGGACTTCGGGACTTTTGCGTCGTGGTCGCATTCTGGCAGGCGGAATTTCGGTCGCGGAAGATCGTGACCTGGCTCTGTACCTGCGAAATGATTTCAAAAGTATTCGAAACGCACAGCGTATTGCCAACCGCATTGGTACACGCTTCCATCACTTTGATAAATACGGAATTGAAGAACCGCTGGCCGAAGCCAAGACAGATAAAAAAGTGGTACTCAAGCTGAAGCCACGCTATAAGCATAACGATTCACGCTATCTGCAGGTGGTCCGCTATATCGCCTTCCGGGAAACCGATGTGGCGCAACGGGTGCGCATGCAGAAACTCACGGAAGAAATTATGATTCCGGAAAAAGCAGAGCGGGCCTCGATTGAGCTGGAAGCGATCGGGAAAAAATCCATCCCGATTCTGAAATCGGCGTTGAAGAGTCCTCTGCTGGAAGTCCGTTTCCATGCGGCGGTGGCGCTGGCCTACCTGGATGATGGTTCGGGTATTAAGGACCTGGCGGATGCAGCCCGGGAAGAACCGGCGTTCCGAGTCTACGCGTTGGCCGCCATGTCAGCTCTCGATGAACCGGAGGCACATCTGCATTTACGCGAACTGATGTGTATGACCAGTGCGGAAACCCGCTACGGTGCCTTCCGTGCCCTGTGGACACTGGATAAAAACGATCCCTTTATTCGTGGTGAAGATATGAACGGCCAATTCCTGCTGCACGTATTGCAGACCGAACTGGAGACCGTGACGACTCACGATCCGAATGCCAAACCGGACGGACCGAAGAATGGCGGACCGATGATTCATGTCACTCACCGTAAACACCCGGAAGTGGTGCTGTTTGGTTCCGAACAGGAATTCCGAGTGCCGCTCACCGTTCGTGCCGGTAAGGTATTGATCACGGGAGCACCCGGTGCCGAGCAGTTGACTGTCAGTAAATATGAAGTAGATGAACCCGATCAGCGTAAACTGGTCTCCAAAAATATCGCCGTTGTGATTCGTACCGCGGTGGATATGGGAGCCAGCTACCCCGATATTGCACAAATGATTTTACAGGCTCATCAGCAGGGTAATATCGAAGGCCAGGTGGAAATCGATGCTCTGCCGGAAGGCGGACGCATGTATTACCGTCCGGTTCACGACGATTCCCTGCTGGCTCTGAAGTCGGGTGATCTGAAATCGTCCAAACCGAAACCGAAGAAGGGCTCACGGGTCGGTAATCAGAATATGGTTCCTAACATCTTCACAACAGATGCCCCCATCACCAGTTCTTCCCGGAGAGCTGAGAGTGAAGAAGCAGATGAACCCGAATTTGAATCTGCCGACGAAACAGACGGTAAAGGAAAAGCGACGCTGGCAGACTCTCGCAAACCCAAGTCAACAGATGAAGATGACAAGTTCATGAAGCAGAATGCCTTCCAGAGCTGGTTCCGATATTTTTACAAATAAAAGGGAATCGGATCATCTGATTGAATGATACCACTACAAGTCAGGCCCCTGTTGTTAGTTTTTCCGTTTAAGGTTTTGTGATGCTGAAATCATTGGAACTGTTCGGCTTTAAGAGTTTTGCCGACCGGACCATCTTTGAATTTTCGGATGGCATCACTTGCGTTGTCGGGCCCAACGGAAGTGGTAAGAGTAACGTCGTGGACGGAATCAAGTGGGTTCTGGGTGACCAGAGCCCCAAGAGCCTCCGCGGTAAAGACATGACCGACGTGATCTTCAACGGTTCCGCGGGCCGCAAAGCCAATGCGTATGCCGAAGCGACACTGACTTTCAATAACCGGGAAGGCTTTCTGGATATTGATGCTGAAGAAGTTCACATCGGTCGTCGACTCTGGAAGAACGGCGACTCGGAATACCTGCTCAATCGCAACCCGGTCCGTCTGAAGGATATTCGCGATCTGTTCATGGGCACCGGCGCCGCGACGTCGGCTTACAGCATCATTGAACAGGGACGCGTTGATCAGATCCTGCAGGCGAATGCTGCCACCCGTCGCGTTGTTTTTGAAGAAGCCGCGGGCATCAGCCGCTATAAATCCCGAAAAGTCGACGCGGAACGAAAACTCGAACGTGTTGGCCAGAACATTCAGCGATTAACCGACATCGTCGATGAAGTCGAAGCACAGCTCAATTCCACACGCAGCCAGGCTTCCAAAGCTGCTAAGTACCGGGAAGTTTCTACCGAATTGCGCAAACTGTGGATGGGAATGGCAGCCGACGACTGGCGGCACCTGACTTCGCAGCAGGCTTCGCTCAAAGACAAAATCGGCCAGTACCAGCAGCGCATCGAAGAGTTGAATACCGATTACCAGACTTACGAAGAAAAGCTGTCTGCTATCGATGCGGAAGTCTCGGAGTTTGATGACCAGTTAAGATCCGTCGAGAAGAAACTGTCTTCGCACCGTGAAGGGATTGCGGGAAATCAGACTGCGATCGAACATCAGCTCGAACGCAAACAGGAATTCGAAGCGGAAATTATCCGGTTGCGAAAACAGCGTATCCTGATGGCTCGACGCACTGCAGAAATTCAAAAAGACCTGGAGGCAGTGACTCAGGAAAAACTGAAGTCCGAATCCGGTTTCCAGGAACAACGTGAGAAACTGGAAGAGACGCGCGTCCGAATTACGGCCATGACGGCAGAAGTGGATGCCGCCAGCGAGCAGATTCAGCAGAAGCAACAGCAGGTCCATGAGCTGAACAAGACATCGCTGACGCTGGATAACCGCGTATTTTCGATGCGGACCCAGTTGGAAACGTACAGCAACTCCATCGACAAGGCACACGAAAAACGCCAGCAGCTGGAATCCAAAGTCAACGATGCCCAGGCGGTCGTTGAAGAGTGTGAAGTACGTTTCCGTTCCGCCGGCGAACGGGTCGCTGAATTTGCCCAGAGCCTGTCTGATGTTGATGAAAAACAGCAGATGCTCCTCAGCGAACAGGATCAGAAAACGCAACAACTGTCCGATCTGCGGGAAAGACGCAGTGCCTACCAGGCTCGGAAAAGTGTGCTCGAAGATCTGGAGCGGCGGCAGGAAGGGATCAGCATCGGCGTCAAGGACATTTTGAATCGTGCACAGACGTCGCAGTATTCACCCTGGAATACGATCATCGGCAGCGTCGCAGATCTGCTGGATGTGGATCTGGAACAGGCTGCGCTGCTGGAAGTCGCGTTAGGAATTCGCTCTCAATTGCTGGTGATCAGTGAATTTGAACCGCTCTATGAATTTCTGAAAGAAGGCAAATACTCAATCTCAGGTCGAGTGGGATTCATAACCAGACCGACGGCACAGACAGATCTGCCTGCGACAGTCCAGGGCTTCACGCTGGAAGGTCAGGCTGCTGATCCAGCTGACTTTTCGACTGAGTCCTCCTCCGAACCGCTGGATCTGTCAACGGAACGCGGTGTCGTCTATCGTGCCGATCAACTGGTGAAACCGACTCCTGAAAATCAGTTGCTGGCAAAAATGCTGCTGGCAGATACCTGGATTGTCGATTCGCTGGAGACAGCTGTGAGGCTTTCCAGGGGAGTGGGCAAAAAATGTCGCTTTGTTACCCTGCAGGGAGAACTGGTCGAGGAAAATCAGTCGATCTTTGTAGGTGCCATCGGCGGTGAATCTGCCATCTTCACCCGTCGCAGCGAATTGCGAAAACTCAAGAATGATCTGATTCGCATCGATCGGACATTGAACGACAACGAAACTGCTCTGGAAAAACTGGACGCGCTGCTGTCGACCGTTGATGAAGAACGGAGCGTCTGCCAGAGCCAGATGCAGGAAGCTTCGGAAGCACTTTCCATTGAAAAGGCGGCGAAAGTTGCTGCTGAGCAGAAGCTGGAACAGTGGAATGAAGAATGGACGACAGTCAAAAATGATCTGCTCGATCTGGAACATCACGCACAAAAACTGCGCGACGAAATTGAAACTGTTTTAACAGAAAAACAGGAAACGGAAGAGCGTCTGCAGTCTTTGAACGCGTTGATTCAGGAAGACGAGTCGGTCCTCTTGAATATACAGTGTGAAGTTCAGGAACTCAAAGAACAGCAGAACGCCCGCAAGCTGGAACTGGCGACGCATGAAGAACGACTGGCAGGGCTGAATCAGCGTTGCGATCGACTGAAGCTGGAATATGAACAGCGTCAGCAGCAGCAGGAAGAATCCAATCGCCGGTATGAACTGTCGCTGGAAAAGAATTCGCAGATTAAACTGCATATTCTTAACACACGTGCTTTGCTGGATGAACAGTATTTAAAACAGGAAAACCTGCTCGCATCGGCTGCCAGCGTGTCAGCGATTCGCGATGAGAAACGCCAGTTCAAGAAACAGCTCAGTTCTGAAGAAGCAGCGCTGCGCAAAGAACGTCGTGAATTGAGCGAACAGAAGCACGAAGAAGAATTCAAAACCCGCGATATCGATCATCAGATCACGACTCTGGCGGAACGGATCGATGAGGAATATCAGCTGACCCTGGAGGAAATTGTTGCTTCAGGCGAATCTGTTCTCAAGCAGCATCTGGAAGAACAGGCACAATACGAGTCAGAAGCCGAAGCCGAAACGGAAACAGAATCCGTCTCAGAAGAGGAGTTCGCTTCGGCAGAAGAACCAGCGGAGGATGTAGAGCTGTCAGACTCCGCCACAGAGCAGGAAGAAGTTCTTTCAGAAGAGGTAGCCGAGCCGGAACTCGTGGAAATCGAACTGGTGGAAGAGGAAACTGAATCTGCTGACATCGGCTTTAATGTAGAGCTCTATCTGGAAATCCGTCCGGAAATCGAAGCGCAGGTCAATCGCTTGCGGCGGAAGATCAAGATGATGGGCAGCGTGAACTCGGACAGTCTTAACGATCTGGACGAGCTGGAATGCCGCTTCGAGTATATGAAATCGCAGCTGGACGACTTGAATGAAGCCAAGTCCTCCCTGGAAGAAATCATTCGTCGTATCAATACAGAGAGCAAACGCCTGTTCCATGATACGTTTGAAGTCATTCGCGTGCATTTTCAGGAAATCTTCCGCAAGCTGTTTGGCGGCGGTGAAGCAGACATTATTCTGGAAGATCCGGATGATGTGCTGGAATGTGGAATCGAAATCGTGGCGCGGCCTCCCGGAAAAGAACTTCGCGGCCTGACTTTATTAAGTGGTGGAGAGAAAACCTTAACCGCCGTCGCGCTGCTGATGTCTATTTTCCGCAGCCGACCGAGCCCGTTCTGTATTCTGGACGAAGTGGATGCTGCTCTGGATGAAGCGAACGTGGAACGCTACGCCGGTCTGATTGACGATTTCAAAGAAACGACCCAGTTCATTATGATCACACATAATAAACGATCGATGACTGTTGGAAACGTCTTGTACGGCGTTACAATGGAACAGTCAGGGGTCTCCAAACGGATGTCCGTCCGCTTTGACGACATCAGCGAAGACGGGAACTTCAAACAGTCGGCAACTGCCGATGACGCCTCCGAGGCTGCCTGACCGTTGCGGTTCTGAATGGGCTGCTCCGCTGTTTGCCAGAATTCCAGAGAGGTTCCAATGTCTGATCTCACCCATTTTGATGAAGAAGGCGCCAGCCGCATGGTTGATGTGGGAGACAAAGCGGTGACCGCGCGGATTGCGGTTGCGGAATCCCTGGTGACCATGCTGCCGCATACGCAAAAACTGATTCTGGATCGCCAGATTTCCAAAGGGGATGTTCTGGAAATCGCCCGTATCGCAGGCATTATGGCGACGAAAAAAACAGCCGACCTGATCCCGTTATGTCACCCTCTGAGCATTACCAGTGTCCAACTGGATTTTGAAGTTCCCAATGAGACGTCGATTCGTATTCTGGCAACGGTGAAAGTAGACGGCAAAACGGGAGTGGAGATGGAAGCATTGACCGCCGTCAGCATCGCCGCGCTCACGATTTATGATATGTGCAAAGCCGTGGATCGTGGCATGACGCTTGGCCCGACCCGGCTGGTGGAAAAATCGGGTGGAAAGAGCGGCCATTTTATCAGGGAAACCTATTGATTTTCCCTCTGTTTTCAGCAGGCGCAGGGGATTATCTTACCCAGAAGACGGGAAAGTCTGATTTCGACCCCGGAAATGAAACACCGGCCCCTGTTTGCATTCCTATCTGCAGGTAGAATGCTTACAATGGCTGCGAATAGTGAGCTGGATACCGGGTCATTTGTTCCGTATCTGTGAAATAACCGACCGCCAGACGAAAACTGGATAAACGATTCGATATTGTGGTGAGGCTGTAATGGGGGACCATCTTACGACACATGACCTGCTGGCGCGTGTCGAAGAGTTAATTGGCGGTGAGCTGGAACAGGCAGAACGGGTCTTCTTGAGCGAAGTCAGCTCGAAGCATCCTTATGTTCATGATGTCCTGCAGCATATCACCCGGTTTCAAGGTAAACGACTGCGTCCGATTCTGTTGCTGCTGTCTGCGGCGGCAACCGGAGGAATCAACGAGAGTCACTACGTCCTGGCCTCCGTTGTAGAGATGATTCATCTGGCGACACTCGTGCATGATGACGTATTGGACGATGCCCTCATCCGCCGCCATGTCGCGACGGTCAACTCCCGCTGGAATAATGAAACCAGCGTCCTGGTCGGCGATTTCCTGTTCACACACGCATTTCATCTGACTGCCAGCCTGGGGGATGCCCGTGCCTGCCGACTGATTGGACGAGCGACGAACCTGGTTTGTGAAGGCGAACTGGCTCAGATTTACGAGCGCGGTAATCACGAACTCTCGGAAGAACAGTATCTGCAGATCATCAACGGAAAAACGGCTGAACTGTGTGCCATCAGTACTCAGCTGGGAGCCCTGTATGCCAGTGCCGACGAGAGCATCGTGCAGGCCATGGATGAATATGGTCGTGCCTTGGGGGTTGCATTCCAGATTACCGACGATCTGCTGGATCTGCTCGGCGATGAAGAACAGATGGGCAAATCGCTGGGGTCCGATCTGCAGAAAGAAAAACTGACACTGCCGCTGATTCGACTGCTGGATCAATGCAGTCCGGAAGACCGAGCTGCGATTCAGGAAATTCTGTCTCAACCAGATCCCAGCACCAAACAGCGACTCTCACAGTATATCAAAAACAGTGATGCGATTGACTACGCCGGTAACCGGGCGCGGGAGTTCGCAAAACAGGCCCGGGATTCACTTCAGAATTGTCCCGCTTCCCCGGCGCGACTGATACTGGAAGAGCTGACAGAATTTGCCATTCAGAGAACAATCTAGAGTGTGTGACAATGAACCAAAGCGTCTTTGAATTTGTTCTGCTCGGTTCAGATACACTGGAAAATGCTTCAGTAAAGCTGGTACAGTCTTATATCATAGTGAAAGCAACAGATTATCAGGTTGCACGTTTCGGTCGTGGGGAGAAGGGCGTCTCTGATTGACTGCTGTCACCTGTCGAATAAAGAGGCGAGAGAGCATTGTTTAACAATCCAATTTTTATTCGGGAAGCGTTGACTTCTCCCCGTCAGCTGAAGCATTACCTGATTCGTTCCGGTTATGTGGCTGCTGTGTTCATTCTGATCTTCACGGCCGGCCAGACGATTCTGGGTACTCAACAGATCCAGACGACAACAATCGGCGAATTTGCCCGGCTGGGAAATCTGATTTTTCAGATGATCGCCTTTCTGCAGTTATTGCTGGTTCTGTTTTTTGCACTCCTGTTTTCTGCCAGTAATATTGCGCAGGAAAAAGACAGAGGCACATTGATCCTGCTGTTGATGACGGAGCTGAAAGACCGGGAACTGGTCAGCGGGAAAACCCAGTCCAGTCTGTTAATCGTCTATGTGCTGCTGGCATCTTCGATACCCGTCTGTGTCTTTCTGCGTCTGCTGGGGGGAGTCGAATTCTCGCAGATTCTCTGGATGGAACTGTTGTGCCTGATCACGGTTTTCGCAACGGGGAGCTGGGCCGCTCTCGTCGCATTCTGGCGGGAGAAAACATTTCAGACGCTGGCAATCAGCGTGCTGGGCATGGTTGTCTTTCTGGGCGTTGTGGAAGTCGTTGTGAACCTGCTGCCCGCGGGATCCAGCCTGCGTCCCTGGATTGCCGGTTTGAATCCGTTTCGCTCACTCTATGAAATTTTGAATCCGCTTTCTCTTAATACAGGCCTGAACCCCATTACCGTCAGTGCCTGGCCTTCTCTGATCAGTCTGTTTGTGCTGGGAGTCGCTTTGAAGGCGTTTACCGTGCTCAGACTGCGGGTCTGGAATCCTTCACGGTCAGTTTATAAAGCGACCCCCAAGGCAGAAACAGAAACAGAGACGGTGGTCGTTAAAGAAAAATCCCGTGTGATCTGGTCGAATCCTGTGATCTGGCGTGAGATCATGACCAAGGCGTACGGGCGAAAAGTATTTCTGATCAAGCTGGCTTATTTTCTGCTGGCTGGTTTTACACTCTGGTCAGCTGTCACTTCAGAAGCGGTTGCCGAAGGCGTGCTCTATCTGGGAGTGATTCCTCCACAGGGGCTCGCCTTCGCCGGGATTGCCTGGTTGAGCCTGGTCCTCGCGAATACGCAGGCGGTAACTTCGATCACGACTGAAAAAGACAGTAAAACGCTTGAACTGTTACTGGTGACAGATATCACTGCCAAAGAATTCGTCCTGGGGAAACTGGGGGGAATCTTCTATAACAGTAAAGAACTGATTCTGGTTCCCGTACTGATTTTGTGCTACCTGGTCAGCCAGGGGGCATTTTCTACGGAAGGGTTTCTGTGTGCCCTGATCGGTTTTCTGGCGCTGATGATCTTTGCGATTGTGCTGGGGCTGCATATGGGGCTGACCTATGACAACAGCCGGTCTGCCATCGGTGCCAGCCTGGGAACGATGTTCTTCCTGTTCGTCGGGATCGGTATCTTTATGATTCTGCTTGTCCAGGCCCGGTCCTCGTTTGCCCTGCAGCTGCAGAGCTTCCTGGTCTTTATTGTGGTCGGCAGTGCAGCGTTGCATTCCGCGCTCACGCACCGGAACCCTTCGCGGGCTCTGGCGATCTCGGCCTGGATGCTTCCGTTCCTTACGTTTTATGCTATTACTTCGTTTCTGTTGGGGGGAACTCTGGGAGTTCTGGTTACCATTCTGTTTGCCTACGGACTTCCCGTTCTTTCCATGTATATTCCGGCAGTGTCTGAATTTGATGTTGCTTTGGGAAAAACCACTTATGATAAAGGGTAGAGTGGCTGTTCCTGATTCATGATGATCGCATTAATTGATACCGTTGCAATTTGGTTTCCAGGATCACTGGCGTTACTCGCTCTGATTTTTGCTTCCGGGTTCTTTTCAGGCAGCGAGACTGCGATTTTTTATCTGTCGCGGAGCGAGCTGAGAAAGTTCAGTAAAGGCAAACCCAGCGAGCAGATCGTAGCTGCGTTAGCCGCGGATGCCGACCGCCTGCTGACCGCCGTCCTGTTCTGGAACCTGTTGATCAACCTGAGTTATTTTGCCGTCGCCGGTGTGATTGCCCGGCGGCTGGCCGACCAGGGGATGACAGCGGCAGCCGGAGTGTTTACCGTAGGCAGTCTGCTGGCCATCATTCTGTTCGGGGAAGTTCTGCCTAAGAGTCTGTCGATCGTATTCCGTAAAAAAATCGCGATCCTGGTCAGTTGGCCTCTGGCTGCTTCTGTCCGTCTGCTGGATCCGGTGATCCCGTTACTGCAGAATATCAGTCGCCTGATGCGACGCGCTTTCTGGCCTCATATTCAGAAAGAATCTTATCTGCATTCTGAAGACCTGGAACGCGCCGTTGATGCTTCGGGCTCCAGTGAAGAAGTCATCCGCCACGAACGACAGATCCTGCATAATATCCTGGATCTGTCGGAGATTCTGGTCGAAGAAGCGATGCGTCCCCGCGGGACTTATCTCACGTTCAACATGCCCGTGCAGCTGGAAGACCTCACGAAAATTACACCCAACACGGATTACATCATTTTAAGAAAACGTGATACCGAATCGGATGAAATCGAGCGAATCATTTCGCTGACGGAACTGTCGTCATTCTCGGAAAAAATGCTGAATCAGAAATCGAAACGGGTGATTCACGTCCCCTGGTGCGCGAATCTGTCCGATGTCTACTCCCGCTTCCAGGCAGAAGACTGTCACTTCGCTTCGGTCGTCGATGAATACGGCGAAACGATCGGCATTGTTTCTCATGACGATATTATCGATACACTGCTTTCACCGGAACCGAGCCGGGCCAAGCGAATTCTCCGCAGGGAACCAGTACGCGAAGTGGCACCGGGCGTGTACCATGTCGAGGGGATTACCACGCTACGGTATCTCTGTCGTAAGCTCCAGCAGGAGTACGAAATCGCCGACGATGGGCTGTTAACCGTTGCAGGCATGTTCCATGAAAAGCTGGAACATATCCCGGAAGTCGGTGATATCTGTGACTGGATGGGTTTTGAACTCGAAGTGATCGAAGTCCGCAAACTGGGGCATCTGATCGCAGAGCTCCGGGAAAAAATGCCAGTCGATGAAACAGCGGAAGTAGAATAATCCCAGCCTGGTTTTCTTGGAAGAAGTTATTTCTTCCACATCCCGGTCATCAGGTAGAATGCGATGACAGGCGTTACGAGTGTCGTCAGCATGAAATGCCACGGCCAGGTCTGGGGAAATACGTAATTCTTGAGGATGAACTGATCGATCAGGATCGCCCCGCAGAAAGCCCAGCCACAAAAGATAAAGGCGAGCTGTTTTTTCTCTTTCAGTTCTTCAGCGGTTAACTGCGCCCCGCCTCGTTGCGGTTTCTTTTTTTCTACCTTTTTCTCGGGCTTGGCTGCTTTAGCTGCTTTCTTAGACCCGGTGTCTTTAGCAGCTTCCGCTACATCTGGTTCATCGGCTTCGTGCTCTTCTGCAGCAGCATAGTATTTGGTGATACCGTTATTGATTGAGCGAGGCATCGCCAGGACCCAGCGCGAAGGAACCTGGTATCGCATCCGCAGGTCGTCTTCCAGCTCATGAGTTGGCTGATCGGCACACGCGACGAGCAGCATGTCGTCATCGATGAAGAGGGGGAGAATGGTATTTCGCTTGGCCATCTGTTGAGGAAGCTGTTCCAGAATGCTGAATTCGGGAACCGTTTCTTCGAGGTCGATGTAAGGCATTCCCTTGGAGCGAGCCATGGCCTGAGTTGCGGTCTCACCATTCACAAACCGCATCTGGACGGCAGCGTCTCTGGTGGTCAGTCCCCGCTTTTCGGCAAATTCTTTGAGCTCTGCTGCCTGAGCTTTATCGATATGGCCCTGTTCCATCAGGATCTGTTCTACCGTTTTAGGGCCGGTGTCTTCATCTTCATCGAACTCACGCCCCAGGCTTTCATCGTATTCGTGTTTTCGCTCGGGATCGGTCAGACAGAGCATGGCTTTGGCCAGCTCGTTTAACAGTTCCTGGGATTCATTCGAGTATTTTCCCGAAGCATACTTGCGCACATGGGCATTCAGCTTCTTGTAATGCGCCCTGATTTTTTCTTCGTCGTCCTCAAATTTGACCAATCGCAGTAAGTCATAATGATGTGGAGGTCGCTCCCCTTCCGGTATCCCCAGCCAATCCTTATAGACGTCTATTGCCACCTCAGAGGACTCCTTGCTCTTAGATCAAATTCGAAGTGAAACAGTTTCAGTATGACGCGAACGTTGACGCGATTCAAATCACCCGGAGCAGGGAAACGGGGGGCCGTCTCCCTGCCGGGATTAAAAGATATTACTCAACCAGGTAGTCTTTTGCCAGTACTTCAAACCGGTCTACACCTTCAGTATCCAGACCAGAGTCACGGACAATTTCAGTGGCCGATTCGTTGTTACCTGTCAGTTCTCGGGCTGAAGCGTGAATTCGACCGTTGGCATCGTAGCGGTAGGTCACTTCAACAGGAGAGCCTTTGGGAAGATTGGACGGCAAATTCAGAATACGGAAGTCGCCGATGGTCGAGCAGGCTTCAGGATCACTGGCCTCTCCTTCCAGAATGATCACGTGAATCCGCTGCTGATTCTCGGAGGTCGTCACGAACTTCTGGCTGACGCTCGCAGGAATTTCCGTATTTCGCGGGATCATGATGTGGTTGATTTTGCGGCTGCGATCGTTGGGGTCGGTAATTTTAACACCCAGCGAGTGTGAGTTCACATCCGCAGTGCTGACGCTCCGCAATCGCTTGATGACTGCCTGAGCCATACGGCTTTCACCGCCGGTAGCACGGGCTTCCAGAATGGCTGCGTGGATCGCAGCACCCTGGGCCACCGCTTCTTCAGGGTTCATGGTTCGCGATGGTTCGCTTCCACAAACTTTTTTCAGCATCTCTTCGACCACAGGCATCAACGTCGAACCACCGACCAGAACCACGTCATCCAACTGGCCTTTTTCCACACCCGCCTGCTGCATGACCAGTTCGGTTGTGTCGCGAGTTCGCTGCAACAGGTCTGCGGTCATGCGTTCGAAATCGCCGCGGGTCAAAGCAACCGTCAATGTGTTGCCTTTATGGTAAATGGAAACCGGGGTCTGTGCTTTCTGGCTCAATTCGCGTTTGGCGTCTTCACACTCCTGCACGCAGGTTCGCAGTGTGACGGGATCCTGACGGGGATCGCTGCCGAATTTTTTCATGAACTGTTCAGCCACATGATCCACGATACGTTGACTCCAGTCGAGTCCCCCCAGCATCACGTCCCCGTCTGTTGCGAGTACGCGGAATTGTGTGGGAGAGTACCGCACGATGGTGACGTCGAACGTACCACCACCCAGGTCGTATACCAGAATCGTGCGTTCGCCATCAGGCATGGCTTCGGGGTTCCCCAGCTCATCCCGTTTCCAGGCATAAGCCAGTGTCGCCGCGGTCGGTTCGTTGATGATATCGATCACGTTCAGGCCGGCAATTCGTCCGGCATCCTGAGTCGCTTTACGTCGCACATCGTTGAAGTAGTAAGGGACGGTGATGACCGCATTGGCAATCGGCCCGATTTCCTTTTCCGCATCCTGCTTCATCTTTTTCAGAATCAAGGCAGACAGGAATTCCGCAGTCAGTTTCTTTTCCTGGTAGACTACATAAAAGTTGTCTTCTCCCATATGTCGTTTGACGGCTTCAATGATACGGGAAGGGTCGTCTTCAATGGCCGTTCTTTCAAAAGAGGGCCCGACTACCACACGCCCCTCTTCTCCCAGTAAAACAACCGATGGAGTAATCGAACGACCGTCTGTGTTTTTCAGGGAGATGGGCTGACCATCACTGTCAAGCTGTGCAATTGCTGAATAGGTGGTTCCCAAGTCAACGCCAACAGTATGACCTTCAACAAACTTCATAGTGCTACCTTAATTTCATTTTACATGCAGGTTCATCATGGATCAGGACATTAGAGCGGTATCGAGAGAATCAGGAAACAAAATTGGGAGAATTCCCTCCTCTGTTCTCGTGACTCTGAAATCATGATCGGTATAACCTCTAATTGGTTTATACCGTTTTAATTCACCTATTCTGCCACTGTTAGGATGGGGAATCAAGGACTTGATCGTTGGGAAACCAAAATCTGGCAAAGTCTTAACGATTGGAAATTGCGGTTCTGGGCAAAGATTCAGTGCGTCAGCTTGGAATGCCTTAATCCACAGACTGATACATTCGTTGTAATCAGACTTTCAGCTTGATTCAGGGACTCCGCGAACCGGATTTCGCGTGAGGGTTGGCTCGCAGGGTTTTTCACTCTACAATCTAGAGACAGGAACGGAAAGAGTGAGCTTTTTCAGCCTGCTCTGGCTCAAACCTCTCAATAGAGAGAAAATCCGTTTTTCGCCTGTGTCTGGTTTCCGGTCGAACCTCTTGTCAGAAACGGACACATCGGCAGAAAATCCTTCCGGGTCAAGAGTTTTCAGAAATGGAATTCCAGCCCACATCAGTAACAATCAAAACCCGCGCTCTCGAATACGGAAAAAGTTAACAGGATGAACCAGCCTTCTCCCTCTATTGATTCCACACAGGCAATGGATCTGGCGCGCACCGCTGTCGCCGAGAAAAAACTCTCAGAGTCAGCCCTCAAAAACCTGGAACGCTGGGTGACAGAACCGCAATATGCTCCCTATCAGCCTGCTCTGCTGAAACTGATTGAAGACCAGGAGTTTCAACAGCTCGATACCTGTTTCTGGGAAGTCATTCCTTTCGGGACCGGCGGACGACGCGGACTGATGAGCGAACTGGGTTCGGCGACCATCAACGAACGCACGATTGCGGAATCCGCACACGGGCTGGCTGCCTACTGCAAAAAGTTTTCGGGGAAAGAAACCGGCAAAGCTGCAATCGCCCATGACTCGCGAATCAATTCTTCGCACTTTGCCCGCATCGCAGCCAGCGTGCTGGCAGGGCACGGACTGACAGTCTATTTCTTCAAAACATCCCGTTCCACTCCCGAGCTCTCTTTCGCCGTTCGCGAGTGCGGTTGCGACGTCGGTGCGATGATCACCGCTTCGCATAACCCTCCTTCCGATAATGGTTTCAAAGCCTACTGGTCGACCGGGGGACAGGTTCTGCCGCCACACGATCAGGGGATTATTGACGAAGTCTATCAGGCGACCGAGATCCCGTTGCTCGATTTTGATCAGGCGGTAGAGCAGGGTCTGATCCAGTTAATTGACGATGATGTCGCCGGCAAATACCGCGCCGCGGTCGTCAGTCAGAGTCATTCCGGGAATCGCGACCTGACGGGATATTTCACACCCCTGCATGGCGTGGGAGAAACGTCCGTGTATCAGGTGCTGCAGCAGGCGGGCTTTACCGGCATTCAAAAATATGAACCGCAATGTGAGCAGAACGGTAATTTTCCGAACGTGCCCGATCAACTCCCGAATCCCGAACGGACGGAAGTCTATCAGCCCGCGATTGAACAGGCGAAGCAGGATGGCGGCGAAATCATCCTCGCCAGCGATCCCGATGCCGACCGCATGGGCGTCTGTGTCAAAAACGAGTCGGGCGAATTCATACATCTGACTGGGAACCAGGTTGGTGCCTTACTCGCCGACTATGTACTCCGCAAACGTCAAGAGGCAGGTTCGCTTTCACCAGAACACTTTGTGGTCGAGACGATTGTGACCACTCCGCTGATCGCTGCGATCGCCCGCAAAGCCAATGTGCGGATCATCAATAATCTGCTCGTCGGGTTCAAATACATCGCAGAGACGATGGACGCAGAAGGACCGGACAAATTTGTATTCGGAACCGAAGAGTCACTCGGCTACCTGGCAGGCGAGTACTGTCGCGACAAAGACGCGGCGATCGCTGCTCTCTGGGCCTGTGAACTTGCCGCCGAACTCAAAGCGGAAGGTAAAACGCTGCTGAATCGACTGGATGAACTCTACCGTGAGCACGGTTTTCATCTGGAAGGTCAGGTCTCTAAAACCTGTAAAGGTTCCTCGGGGAATGAGCAGATCAAACAGCTGATGAAGGCATTTCGCAATACGCCTCCCCAGAAAATGGGAACGCTCAATTTTACCCTGGTCAGAGACTATCAGGATCTGGAAATTCGGTCATTACCCGAAAATACGGTGACCGAGACCTTTTCGAAACCAAAGGGAAATGTTCTGATGTTTGAAGCCCGGGCCGAAGGGTCGCCGCTGACGGTGCAACTGGGTGTACGACCTTCAGGTACTGAGCCTAAAATCAAATTTTATTACTTCGCGCAGGCAGAAGTCACAGATCCCGGCCTGCTGGAACAGACCAAAGACGCAGCCTTCTCGACAATTGAAGACTTCAAGAAGGCGTTGATGGCATGGATCGACGAGACCCTCGCTGAGACTTGATGAAATGACTTGATACAGAGAGACGAAAATTCTTCTCCGCAATCTCCATTTCTTAGATTGTGAACAGCCACAAGAGACCTATAATTATTAACATATTTTAATATAGTCCATGACCGGCCAATATTCCTGAATACTGGTTCCGGGATAACGACTCAACAGAAAGCAGCAGGGGGAGTCTGTGCAACGTTAATCAGGCAGACTGCAATCTGTCTGCTCCCACCTTCGAAAATCACCCGTTTCAATTGAATTCAGAACTATCAGTTTCAGGCAACATCATGACGCAACAACGTATCGGGATTTGGATCATCGGCGCATGGGGCGGTGTCGCAACCACTGCCGCAGTCGGATTATCAGCACTCAAACAGGGGCTCACCGGGACCAGTGGTCTTGTTTCAGAAAATCCCTATTTCGAAAAACTGAACCTCAAAAGCTGGGACCAGTTTGTTGTTGGCGGACATGAAATCCGCGATACATCCTTTGTCGAAGCGGCTCAGTATTTCAGTGACAATTCCGGCGTCTTCCATCCGGCTCTGTTGAAGGCCGTCGAAGAAGACCTCAAAGCATTTGACCAGAATGTCAAGCCGGGTACCCTGATTCATGTCGGCGATACCATTCGTTCTCTCGCCGGAGATGCAGTCAAAAAGTTCGATTCGGAATCTCTGCAGGAAACGCTGACACGACTTTCCAGCGACATCAGCGAATTCCAGAAACAGCATGATCTGGCGCACGTGGTGGTGGTCAATCTCGCTTCCACAGAACCCCCCGTCGATGAATCTGCCAAATCGCTGACCCTCGCAGAACTGAAGTCGGCACTCGATTCAGGTGAGACCTCTCCGGTTCCCGCCAGTGCCCTGTATGCGATTGCCGCCATGAACGCCGGCTGTTCGCATCTGAACTTCACTCCTTCCGCAGGCACCGATCTGCCGGCTCTGATTGAACTGGCAGAAGAAAAACAGGTTCTGCATGCAGGCCGCGACGGTAAAACGGGTGAGACGCTGATGAAAAGTGTGCTCGCTCCCATGTTCGCACATCGCAATCTGAATGTCATGAGCTGGGTCGGTCATAACATCTTCGGGAACCTCGATGGCAAAGTGCTCGATGATCCGGTTAACAAATCCAACAAGGTGGTCTCCAAAGATCACCTGCTGACGGAAATTCTGGGATACAAACCACAGACACTGGTCTCGATCGAATACATTGAATCCATGGGCGACTGGAAGACCGCCTGGGACCACATCCATTTCAAAGGCTTCCTCGATACCAAAATGGCTCTGCAGTTTACCTGGCAGGGAACCGACTCCATCCTGGCTGCTCCGTTGATGCTCGACATGGTCCGCTTCACCGAACGCGAATGGCGTCGCGGAAACAAGTCGGGCGTGATGACACACTTGAGCTCGTTTTATAAAAGCCCGATGCAGGCAACCACACCCGAATTCGAACGCCAGTATCAGCAACTCGAACAATGGGCCGACACGGTTGCGGAAGAATCATAGTTCGTATGAAAACCCTGCTTGCCTACTTTCAGTTGATGCGTCTGCCCGCTGTGTTCACAGCGATGTCGGATATCATTCTCGGCTTTTTACTGACGCACGGTTCGTTTTCACCTCCCGTCTCGTTTGCATTGCTGCTGGTCGCTTCGGCCAGCCTGTATCTTTCGGGAATGGTGTTCAACGATGTCTTCGACCGTAAAGTAGATGCAGAAGAACGGCCTTCACGCCCCATTCCCTCCGGACGCATCTCGACGCAGAAAGCGGCAACGCTCGGCGGTCTGCTGATGCTCGCCGGTGTCGGTGCTGCCCAGACCGTCGGCACGCAGAGTCTGATTGTCGCCGGTCTGCTGGTCGTGGCGATTCTCAGTTACGACATGCTGCTGAAAAAAACGTTTCTGGCCCCTCTGATGATGGGGACCTGTCGATTCCTGAATGTCATGCTTGGCGCCTCCGCCGTTGCCCGGGAAATTAATCTCTGGGTGAAGCCGCAGTTACGCATCGCAGCGGCACTTGGTCTGTTCATCGTAGGACTGACCTGGTTTGCCCGCATGGAAGCGAAAAATAGTCATCGCGGTCATCTGGTTGGCGGTCTGCTGGTCATCAATTCCGGACTGGGCGCTCTCGCCTGGATGATGGCCACCTATCCCTGGCCGCGCGAAACCAATCTGTCGATGGTGCTGGCGGCGCTGGGTGTCGTCGCGCTGACTATCAATCGTCGCCTGGTGCAGGCGATTCTGAATCCTGTACCGCAGAACGTCCAGATCGCAGTCAAAACCATGCTCGCATCCTATGTGATGCTGAACGCGATTCTGGTCTTCGTCTGGACGGCCAATCCACAGTATGCCATCCTGACAGCAGCACTCCTGCTTCCCACCATCCTGCTGTCCCGCTGGATGTCGGTGACGTAATCGGTCAGGAATGCTGTTTCAATCAGGTTATAAAGTCGGCTGAAATCCCATGACCTGGTATTGTGCCAGTTCGATGGGATCGGTGAGTTTGATGGCATCAATGGCGTTATAGGAGAGCATCACTTTTCTTGCGCCCAGAGAGTCGGGTTTGTCCCGCTCAAACATGACGACCGAACTCGACAGTAGATAATTCTGAAACGGGATTGATTCCTGGTACGTGGTGACGACGATCCCCTTTTTGGGAATCGCATTGGGCCAGTTTTCCAGAATTGAACGCCAGCCTTCTGCACTATCCATGATATTTCTCTTTATAGGAATGGTTGAAAAAACAGGTTTAGGAAGACGAAAGATAAATCTTCGCCTGCAATTCGACAAGAGGAACATTTCCAGTACTGAACGGGAAAGCGGTTCCCCACCGGTAGCAGACGCGTTATGATTCTCCCAGTTGCTCCCGCCTCTCTCGTTACTATTGCTGAGATCGTTTTCGAACCTTGCTGACTCCTGAATTAAAACAGAACCCCGCGGCCATTGGTTTTCGCGAATTTGTCGCCCTGATGGCGCTGATGCAGTCGCTGGTGGCGCTGTCGATCGATGCTATGCTGCCTGCATTAACGGAAATCGGTAAGGAACTGGGGGCATCACAGGCAAACGACAGTCAGTTAATCGTCTCGTTCCTGTTTCTGGGACTCGCCTTCGGGCAGGGAATCTATGGCCCCCTGTCTGATACCACGGGGCGAAAACCCTCCCTGTATCTCGGATTTGCCCTGTTCCTGGCTGGGGGGCTGCTCTCCCTGTTTTCCACCGATTTGAAAGTCATGCTGGCCGGGCGCTTTCTCCAGGGACTTGGTCTGTCTGCCCCCCGGTGTGTGATTGTGGCCATCGTCCGCGACCAGTATGAAGGCCCCGAGATGGCACGCGTGATGTCGTTTGTGATGACGATATTTATTTTCGTCCCCGCGATCGCTCCGACGCTGGGGCAGGGGATTCTCATGGTCGCGAACTGGAGAGCCATCTTTGCTGCGCTGTTAGCCTGCGGAATTTTTACTCTGGTCTGGTTGGCAACGAGGCTGCCGGAAACGCTGCCGTTGGAACGACGCATCCCTTTTTCATTGACCCGCATCAAAAACGCGATCAAAGAAGTCTGCTCACATCGGGTTTCGATCGGCTATACGATTTCACTCGGTCTTATCTCCAGCGCCTTTCTCGGATACTTGAGTTCGGCGCAGCAGATCTTTCAGAAACAGTATCAGCTGGGAACGCTGTTTCCGCTCTACTTTGCGATTCTGGCACTCTGTATCGGCGGTGCGTCCTTTGTGAATGGCAGACTGGTCATGCGGTTTGGTATGCAGAATCTGTCCCGCTGGTCGAAGCGAATCTCCACGGTGCTCTCCCTGCTGTTTTTTCTGTATGTGCTCTCTACAGGCGGAATGCCTCCGCTCTGGACCCTGATGGCGTATATGATGGCGATCCTCTTCTGTTTCGGTATCATGTATGGAAATCTGAATGCGATGGCAATGGAACCGCTGGGACATATCGCCGGTGTGGGGGCGGCGGTGATGGGAGCCCTCTCCACGCTGATTTCGGTTCCCTGCGGCATCCTGATTGGTCTGAGTTATAACGGCACCGTCATTCCCGTGATCAGCGGATTTACGGTTTCCGGCATCCTGATTGTCGCTGTGATGCACTGGATCGAAGCGGCGCCTGCTTCAGACTCCATCGAATCTGATTTGTCAGAGTGACATCTTGACGTGCCCACACCAGTTAAAATTTCCGATCGATTGTGATAGATTGAGCATCTGGTCTGTCTCACGTTTTCCAACATTCGTTTGCCTCAACAACAGAGATGGCTTGAGTCCTTCCTTACTACTTCAGACAGGGATTTGAGAGATGGGTTATCAGTTCAAACAACAGGAATCGCTGGCGTCTGGCGTGCGACGGATTGCCGGCGAACAGCTGAGTCAGGCGATTCAGATTCTGCAGGACCCGGAGCAGAACCGCCACTACGCCATCCATGAAGTCCGTAAACGTTTCAAGAAACTGCGCGGCCTGATTCGCCTGGTTCGCAGTGGCCTGGGGGATGAGTACACCGCCATCAATGTCTGGTATCGCGATGCGGGCCGCAGACTCTCGCGAATCCGCGATGCAGAATCGCTTCTCGAATCGCTGCAGGCACTGCAGCAGCGACATACGGACCCCGCGTATGCAGAGCTGTTTGCAGATTTCGAAAAGCGTTTCCAGGCACGCAAACAGAAAGTCGTTGAAGAGTGGATTGACCTCGATCAGGAACTGGAACAGCTTTCCGGCCAATTGCAGGAAGCGAAGCAACTGGTCGAAAACTGGAAGATCAAAGGCGCCGCCTCCAAAGTCCTCAAAGCGGGTCTCCGGCGCACGTATGAACGCGGTGCAGTCGCATTATCACAGTTGCATCAGAGTTCCGATGATGAGCTGTTTCACGAATGCCGCAAACGCAGCAAGTATCACCTGTATCATATCCGGTTGCTGAACCAGGTCTGGCCGACGATGCTGTCCGCACGTCAGAGCGAACTGGATGAACTCAACGATTATCTGGGCGACGACCATGACCTCGCGGTGATGACACAGGTCATCACCGGAGAGACTGAGACGTTTGGTGCCTCTGCTGATGTCGAGCAGTTGTTGACGCTCATCCGTCAGCAGAGACACGAACTGCAGACAGCGGGTCTCAAACTGGCGGACCGCATTTTCGCTGAAAAACCGAAAGCGTTTGCCCATCGCCTCAAAAGCTACTGGAAGCTCTGGAAAGAGAAACCAGTCAACTGAGCACAGCTGCTGACTGTTCAGCGATCAGATTCGACTTGACCCGCCGCCGCCGTTCACGAAACTCCCTGGTTATGCGTCGCGCGCGTAGCACAGAATCACGACAGTAAACACGCAGCACGTCTGTGAATCCGCTCGGTTTAAAACATCCTTGTTTCAGAGCATTTTTGTTGATTATTGAGCAAAGTGGTTCGCTGCATACACTCATGTTCGTTACCCTGTCACACACCTATGGCACGCTTTCACACACTCGAACCCACCATTTTCGTCCTGTCACTCACTGTTTCTCACTTGTCAGGCTGGCAGGCTGAAAATCGCCCAAATCGGGGTTGCATCAGCCGCGAATGTAAATCGGTGGTGTCTTATTTTATCCACGTTCATCAGAGACCGTCGCTATTTTATCAGAAATCAGCAGGCGATCTGAGATGAACATTCCACATCACTCAGCCGCCGGAATCCGCAGCAGGGAAATCAGCAGTCCCCGTTTCTGTCCCTGCACTTCAGCGATTTCCGACAGATGCCCGCAGACTTCAAAACCGAATTTCTCATTCAGATGCCTGGTCCCTTCGTTGTGATCGAAGTGCATACCAATCAGGGTTGTGATTCCCAGAGCCGGGCAGGCGTCGATCATCTTCTGCAGCAGAAACGTTCCCAGTCCCTGTTTCTGGTGAGAGTTCGACAGGTACAGACTGACTTCCGCGGTCTTGTCATACGCGGGCCGTCCTGCATAAAACGAAGTCACATAGATGCAGCCCACGATCTCTCCCGCTTCGTTTTCCGCGACCCAGATCGGTCGTTTCTCCGGCGAGAACTGCGAGAACCACTGCAGCCGACTCTCAACGGTAATCGGCTTCGTATCCGCCGTCGCGGTACCGGCGGGGATCGACTGATTATAGATATCCACGATCGCAGTCAGATCGTCCAGGGTGGCATCGCGGGTGGTGATCATGAAATTCATTCCAGGCCCCATATCATGGAAATGGGAAGGCAAAAAAGTTTGATGGACATGTCAGACCGTTAAAGCACGAATGAGATCACGATGACTGCTACCAGGATCAGCGGATACAGGCTTCGCGACCAGAAGTCCATCCGGGCAACCAGTCGTTTTTTATGGATGCTTTCTCCCTTGAGCAGGTAGGTGTTCGTGACGGTCTGGATTAATCCTGAAAAAACAGTGAGCGTCGACAGCATGATGAACCGATCAATGCGCGTGATATAGGAAATGCGGGGCAGTAGCACCGTAATCGCAAACAGATAAGCGACCAGCGTCAGAAATGCTGACGTCGAGATGCCGATATTGGTTCCCGACTGTTCCGGATTCAGCCAGCGGGGCAGCCAGGACATGATCACAATCATGCATAGCGGGAGGATGACTTTCAGGATGTAATAATCAGGCTGCCGGGCAACCTGAATTTTCATTTCAAAGCCGGCGACGCCAATGGGTCTCTGGTCGGGATAATAGGGGGCGGCTTTCGCCTGAAATGAAAGGATATCAAAGTCGGGCAGGGAGAATCGTCTTGCAAGTTTAGAAGTCCTGCCCAGTTGATCGACCAGCGGAACCATGACCACCTGATTCTCGGTCATTCCTGGTGACACCAGCTGGAGGGAAAGTTCCTGCCGATCAAAGGGAAAGTCGCGCAGATTCAAGGGCTGAGAAAAATGTCCCCAGACCTTCTGTCGATAAATGACAGTTCCGTCCGGAAGAATTTCTGCCGTTTCGGGATATGACTTCCAGGCATTCTGCTGGCCTACGATGGTCAGACGCGGATTCCAGATTTTTGTCAAATCGACGTGCAGCGGACCGGGGCCCTGATGTAGCAGTAAGGGATTATTCCAGCGAGCTTCATAATAGACGCTGGAGGCAAAACTCTGGTCAGCGGAGTTGATTTCATCAATATCAATGACGTAGATCATGATCTGTACTTCAGTCGCCTCTCCTGGACTGGAGGGGCGCTTCAGTTCCGGTTTAGGCTCTTCGACCAGGGATGATTTCGGGAGGCGATCTGAATCAGTTGCTTCAGCGGGGCCGGGAGCTTTCAGCGGGCTGTCTGCCTGAGCTGTGATCAGAGCAGGTGGGGCAGATTGTTTCAGAATGTTGTCAGGCACTGTTGTGTCAGGGGAGATGCCCTGCGCGGAACCGGAGACTGATAAAATCGAGACGAGCAGTCCCACAGAGGCAAAGAACCGAAGAAGATTCGTGTCAGTCAATCAAGTGATCCTTAATAAGACCAGTGGGCCAGACGGGCATTGAAAGCAGTCTGATCTTCTGATTCCTTTATCATACCGTTTGCCGGAACGCCAGGCCTCATTTATTTGACTGTTCCAGCTGGGAAATTGAATCCTTTCTTCTCTTTGACAAAAAAGCAAGAATTTCCGGTCTACCGGTTTCAGAAAATGGCAGAAAAGTTTAAGACAGGGATCTGCCTGCGAGCGGGTTCTGAGGCAGTAGACCGGGGAGAATGAACGGTTCCCCGAAAAAGGCACAGAGGAAAGAAATCGATGATCGAAGATTTACGGGAACTGAAATTTGAGCGGCTGGAAGATGCCGTCGCCGAGGTCGAGTCACTGCTGCAGACAGGCTACACACAGCGGGGCAAGTGGAACCTGGCACAGATCTGCCGGCATCTGTCGCTCGTGCAGGATCCTGCCGTCGATGGTTATCCCAAATGGATGTTGTTGTTCGCGCCACTCTGGCCGGTGATGCGGCGTTTCTTTCTACCACGTATCTTGAAAGGGGACTCACCCCAGGGCATCCCTACCACCCCGATCTTTGTCCCGGCGGAGAATCTGGAAGACGCCGCTGAAGCGGAAATTTTTGCAGAGAGCGTGACCCGCTTCAAATCCCATGAAGGACGCTACCACTGGCATCCCGGTTTCGGCCGTCTGGATCGCGAAACCCTGGAAACCGTTTATACAACCCACGCCGCCCATCATCTGCGGTTTCTGGAACCCCGGACGGGAACGTGAATATCTCAGTTTCCCAGATACCAGACTTTCATGGCTGCTTTAGCGGCTTGAGGATCGCCTTCAATATCAAAGCGTCTTCCCGTCGGTTGAATACGATCGATGATGGTCTGGCAGCAATCGCCAACACGAATGACATGATGGGAAAAATAAAAGTTTCTATGATATCCGACACAGCGTGTGAAGCTGTTGTCATCGACGGCATCGATCAACTGTTCCAAAGCGACGTCCCCCATTTTTACCAGTTGCGTGGCGGGACTTCCTTTGCCTTCCACCTTTTGAGAAAGCCAGCCCCCATCTCGTGGGTCATCGAATATATTACACGAACCTGGCTGGCTGTGTTGGGTTGCATTCTGATCACGCAGCTGAAAGATGAGTTCCGCCACCTGTTCGCGGACGGTCATTTCTTCCAGAGGTCTGATCTTTTTCTGTGCATGCGCTTCGTCTTCCTGAATCATCCGGGTAAGGATTTCTACTGACTCTCTGGCGCGTGCCGCATAAGAAGTTTGGGGATAATGTTTTGCAATTTCGCGAAAACGCTGAAGCAATTCTTTGCGTGGTATTTTGGGATCACTGAAGTCTTTTACTGCACTCCACATGAAGGAATAAGCCATTTCCTCCGCTAAAGCATTTTGGAGGCCTTCCTTTCCAGGCGGTTCCTGTGTCTTTAAATCAGGTGCCTCAGACATGTAGGTCATGAGTTCTTCTGCCTCCTGATTGAGCCCGGCACCATAACATCCACGGGCGAGAATAAACAGTTCTACCAGCTCTCTTGATGTTCTGCCAATAAGTCTCACGCGATCTTCTTCCGGGGTGAGCGAGCGTAAGTACTTCAGTCTTCGGATCACGTCTTCTCTAAGATCGACTTCTTTGAATTCATAGGGCTCTCCGGTGCGCATGTTAAGTGACTCATCAGAGTAGATTACAGTACGCATACCGAGGGTGAAGGTCTTCTTTTCAGATCCAGTAGACTCAAGTAAAAACACATTCGTATATTGAGGTTTTTCTTTGTCGTCTCTTAGTGTCTGATAGTTTCCCAGATAAATCTGCAGATACTTTCTTCCGTCGAGGTTGGGGACACCCAGTGAATCAAACCACTCAAACAGCGCACGACTGTGTGCCGAGAGGCTCTGATCTGCGGGGATGATCTGCTCAGACGCCTTACCGGCGTCAGTCATAGTGACGGCTGAATTGCTGGTTCCGTTTTGAACCTGTGGCTCGGATTCTGATTGATCAGAACAGGCTAAGCAGAGAGAGAACAAACACAGGAAAACCAACAGCAGCATGTGATGCATTTTAAACTCCTTTTAAAAGGAGGCAATTTAGATGGTTATGGTCTCCACTTTATGAAAATGCTTATCAGTACAGATAGATCAATTTCTGATATTTACTGAATTTAACTCTCTGGAACTCCTTTGCTATCAATCATCCCTTAACCTGTCCCAGCATTTTGCGGGCGGCGTGGCCCAGCATCACGGTGTCGACGCCGACGGTGATCAGGGTGAAGCCTTTTTCGATGTAGGGTTTGACGGCATCGACGGTGACGCCGAAAATGCCGAGCGGGATGTTGTTTTTCTGGCAGACTTCGGTGACGTGATCGATCGCACCGGTGACTTCGTGGTGATCGATTTCGCCGATGCGTTTCAGGCTGGCAGAGAGATCATACGGGCCGATCAAGACGGCATCGACGCCGGGGACCTGTGCGATGTCTTCGATCGCATTGACCGCATCGATGTGTTCGGCCTGAACGACAACCGTGGTTTCTGCATTCGCTCTGGCCAGGTAATCGTCGAACGCAAACCCGTATCCGTGGGCGCGACCCAGTCCGACGCCGCGGGTTCCTTCGGGAGAATAGCGGGACCAGGAGACGATGTTCGCGGCCTGTTCTGCGGAATTCACCTGCGGTGCGATGATACCTGCGGCGCCGATGTCGAGGGCTTTCTTGATCGAAACCTCTTCAGGGGCCTGCAGCCGGACCAGACTGGGGAGGCGATTCCCGACGCGACCGATGATGGCTTGCAGATCTGCGGGAGAAAAGGTGCTGTGCTCTGCATCGAGGAACAGCCAGTCATAACCTGCAGCAGATAAAATCTCAGCGACCTCCGGGTTGGAAAGGGTGACCATCGGAGAGATCAGCAGTTGGCCCTGTTTGAGTTGCGAGCGAAAGTGGTCTGGCACGGCTGTGTCCTTTATCTGTCGTAGGGATTTTGGGTGTAATTGCTATGAGTCAAGTTTCTTAGAGCTGCGATTGTGTCTGTCGGTAACCTGCGGTATCCTGAATTTTGAACGTTCTCCACAGAAAATGATACCAGTTCCCGGGAAACCACTCATGCGCCGATCCGCTTTTATCACACACTGCTCTGTTTTTGTTTGTCTGATGACAGCTTTCATCGTAGCTCCCCTGGCTGCGAATGACAAGAAAACGGAACCGACGAACGCCGCTGAAGCCGCTGCCAAGAAAGCCGAGCAGGAAGCGGCCATCAATAAAAAGTTCGCGGCATGGAAGGCAACGCTTTCACCCGAACAGCAGGCGTGGGAAACCGTTCTGGAAGAAAACCTGGGCGGCTTTTATCTCCCCATCTATAAAAAACAGAAAGTGGCTGGTCAGAAGACGGCCTGGGATTTTGTCGACGACGATCCCCAGCTGCCGCGCGTGCTGTTGATTGGCGATTCCGTTTCGCGCGGTTACACGCAGGCGGCCCGTAACGCATTGAAAGGGAAAGCGAACGTGCATCGCGCCCCGGCCAACTGTGGTCCCACGGCGACCGGTCTGAAGAAACTGGATGTCTGGCTGGGGGATGGCAAGTGGGATGTGATTCACTTCAACTTCGGCATTCACGACCGCCGCACACCGGCTGCCGACTATGAACAGCGGCTGGACGAAATTGTGAAACGTCTGAAGAAAACAGGCGCGACCGTCGTCTGGGCCAGCAGCACGCCAATCCCCGCTGACTGGAAAGAGGGACCGGAAATGAAAACGAAGCTGGAAGAAAAGAATGCGATTGCCGCCAAAGTGATGAAAGACAATGGCGTGGAAATCGATGACCTGTATGCCTTCATCCTGCCGCATCTGTCGGAAACACAGAATCCCAAAGATGTGCATTTCAACGGTAAAGGCTACAACATGCTGGGCCAGCAGGTCGCGAAGCATATTGAAGGCACGCTGCAAAAACGGGATCAGAAATAAATAGATCAACACAGGGTAAACGGATGCAGAGATCAAGCCGCAAGTGGGTTTTCTCTTTGACAGGAATGTTCTTCATTCTGTTCTGTTTGATCATACTCTACTGTCTAATGGATTCACCTACTCAAAGAGCACTCAAGAACGTCAAACATGATTTCGCAGATTACACAGGCCTGGCGTGGCCTGAGGGGGCAACTGTGGTATCAATTGGTGAGACCCGTGATCCAGGTAGTTTTCGGGGAGGAGGCGCGTATCATCTGATCTTTCAGACAGACCCGGAAACAGTACAGAAATGGTTAAACGGAGATCCACCCTGGAAAGGTGATCCACCGCAGTGGAATAAAGCAGAGTGGACTGCCGGGCCGGTTGCTGATGAGATAGAATACGATTTCAATAATTTTTCGAGAGCTTGCTGGGCCAATCCCGAATTTCCGGTGGCTGTATTGCCTGTCGATAAGAGAAAACTAATTGAGTCGGCGGAATCAAATAATTTATTGCGACTGGATAGGGAAGCTTCAAACTCTAATTCTCCCTATTATCGCGACCATAATAATATGGCGGAACTACAGAGCCCTCACATCATGTATGTTGTAAAGCTTGGAACGTTAGACGCAGAGGGAAAGCTGTTTGCAATCAATACGAAGAAGAATATTGTCTTTGTATCGCTCTGGGACATTGTTCGATGAATTCGATGCAAAGCTGCACTACGACAGCAGCCAGTAGCCGATGCCGGCGATCAGGCAGATGCCAGCCAGGACGGATGCGGCGATGAGCATCGGTTTGCTTTTGTTCTTCTTGACGTACTGATTAGGAGAGGCGACGCGAAAGTGGTACGTCGCTGCCAGGGAAAGCGTATTGCCGGGGAAGAGGATCTGTTCGTGAATGCGTTTGCCTTCGACTTCGGTGCCGTTTTTACTTTTGAGGTCTGTCACGACCCAGCCGGTGTTTTCGTAATGAAAGGCACAGTGTTCGCCTGAGATGCCCGGCCGATCCAGCCGGATATCACAGCCGGCGTTGCGTCCGAGCACAACCCGTTCTTTCGTGATGGGAAACCGCTGTTTGTTATCCAGGTCAATCAGATCGATGGGCTGCAGGACGCCGGTCATCGCGCTGCTGGCTTTTTCCGCGATGACATCTGTAGATTCCGTTGGAACCGAATGTCGCAGAATGCCGCTTTTGGAAATGTCCGATTCGCCGCGTGTCAACCGTTCGATGCCGTCCGATTTTTTCTTTGCCATTTCCGCAACATGGCTGGCCGTTGCGATGCGGGACGAGAGTTGCGGTTTGACAATGCTGGACTGGGCAATCGCGCTGCGGGCTTTGGCCTGCTGCACGCGCTGTGAGACAATTTTGTTAAAGCGAAATTCGATGGGCGTTCGTCTGGCATAAGGTTGCAGTGCCGCGGAGACTTCCTCCATTGTCTGAAAACGATCATCGGGTTGTTTGGCCATCATTTTTTCAACAATCGCGACCACTTCAGCGGGAACTTTGGGAGCGATTTCTGAAATTGATACTGGTGCTTTTTCACGGTGTGCCTGGATTTTCTGTGCCGCGGTTCCGGTGGGGAAGGGGAGTTTGCCGGTCAGCAGGAAATACATCGTACAGCCCAGACTGTAGATATCCGTGCGCGCGTCGGCAGACTGACCGTCCTTTGATTGTTCGGGGGCAATATATTCCGGTGTCCCCACGCAACCATGTCCGAAGATCATCGCCAGAGAAAACTCGGCATCGGGGTGGTCCTTCAGCAGGGCCAGACCGAAGTCGAGCACTTTAACATAACCCTCCGAATCAATAATCAGATTTTCAGGCTTGAGATCGCGGTGGATGATTTCCGCCTCATGAGCGACTTGCAGTCCAAGGGCCGCCTGCGCGATGACGTCGCAGACCTGAGGTGTCGGCAGCGATTTCTGTCTGAGCAGTACCAGTTCAAGCAGACTGATGCCTTTGACGAACTCCATGGCGATGTAACAGACGGCACCCGCTTCTTCGTAACTGATCGTACGCACGACATGCGGATGTTCCAGTCGTGCACCGGCAATGGCTTCCAGCTTCAGACGCGTCATCATGCCGGCATCATTGCGGCACTTTTCGTTGAGCACCTTCAAGGCAACGGGTTCTCTGGTCTCTTTGTCTTCTGCCAGATACAGGCTGCCCATGCCACCAAATCCCAGCACTTCGAGGATTCGATAGCGATCGATAAAAAAGCCGCGTGTACGGCCTGACAGCAGACGCTCACCCTGGTAGCGCGTCAAAACTTTCGCGGTCACCAGACGCTGGGCCGCTTCTTTGGGGGAAGCCGCATTCTCCAGCTCGTGCTGCTCTGTGACCGTGCGGACCTCTTCCACCGAGAGCAGGTGGCTCTCTCGTAAAAGGTTGAGAAATGTTTCTATATCTGGCGGCTTAGGCATAACACCCTGTTATGAGAACTTGTTGAGAAATGTTCTTAATTATATACATTTGCAACTCATTTGGATAGCAGTTTCTCTCTGTGAATGAGGAGATCATTTTTTTGAAAGAAATGAGTTGACTGCCTGCATCGTCAAACCAGCAAAGACGTTAATCGCGCGACGATGAGCGCAGATCTGATGACTTCCGTCAGTTGTTGACAGCGGCTGAGTGAGGTGATAATATTGGATAAAAATATCCACAATGCCCCGCCCCCCTTTGGAGAATTGCCCACCATGTTCTCACTCGCCCCCGCGTTCCGCTCCCTGTGTGTCCTGCTCTCGGTTGCCGTGCTACTTTCGGTTGTCTGTCTTGCAGAGGAGCAAAACAAGGATGCCGACCAGCTCTGTGAGCAGAAAGTCAAAGGTGAACCAGGGGGAAAGCAAGATCTGAAAAAAGCCAACGTCGACGCTGCCCGCGAACAGGCGCGGCTGTTACATGAAGCCTTGCATTCGACGCTGTTGATTGTGCATCAGAAGTATTATCGCGAAGACGAAAAACTGCCGATTCCCTCCAGCGTGCTGGACGAGGTGTTTGAACATCTGCAGGAAACCCGCGATATCAAATTCCGCTGGATCTCAGTCAATGCGGAGGCAATGAATATCGATCATGAACCGCAGACGGAATTTGAAAAGCAGGCGGCAAAGGCGATTGCGGACGGCAAGACGGAATATGAGCAGGTTGAAAAAGGCGTGTATCGGCACGCGGGTATGATCTGCCTGCCTTCCCAGTGTCTCAAATGTCATATGCCGAACCGTCGCAGTACAGCCACCCGCTTTGCCGGACTGGTGATTTCTCTGCCGGTGAAAGAGAAATAAAAGTGGTCCCGAGTTAATTCGGCTCAGTTCGTCATCTGATAGTCCAGTGTGAACTGGTGCTGATCGCGAGCGGGAACAATTTTCGTTTTTTCACACAGCTGTTTCTTAACCGGGTTCCAGGTTCGGACTTCGATCTTGTTTTGCGCGGGAAGGAACCGCATCAGGCGGAAGCCTTCCGCGCCGTAATCTGACAGCAGTTCGTGCACGGTGTTGCCGTGTTCTCCTTTGACTGTCTGATGCAAAGCCTGTGTACGGCTCTGGTCGCCGCAGCAGATCAGGAACAGATTTTTGTGTTTACTGAAACATTTCTCCCACATCTGCTGGGAGGTATTGCCGTTTGCACCGTGACATTTTTTCCAGACCATGCGGCCTTTGGGGGCATCGAAATAATCGCGTGGTTCTCTGGGATGCTCCAGAGGTCCCAGATCCATGTGTGTCGTGATGATGGCTCTGCGATCTGCATGCTGTTCCAGCACCTGGTCGGCCCAGGCCAGCACATCGTCGGGGGCATTGCATTCCAGGTGCACAATGATGAAGTCCATCCCCGCTGCAGAGAAGAGTTGAAAGCTGTTGGCATTGTTGCCTGAGATTTCCGGTTTTCCGCTGGTCGGTTCAAAACAGCCCCCGTACCAGTCAAATTCCGTGAACCGCGACTTGGGAAAATATTTCTGGAACAGCGAGGAGTTTCCCGTCTTTCCGACCATGTCATGATTGCCGACGCTGATTCCATAGGGAACTTTGCCGTGCAGTTTGTCCATGCACTGCTGTGCGACCTTCCATTGTTCGTCATTGTTAATGTCGACGATGTCTCCGACATGGCTGACGAAAACTATCTTCTGTCGATCCAGCTCGTCGATAATGCAGTCGGTAATCGCTGAGAAAACCGGGTTCGAAGTCGGTGCTTCGGCCTGTGATTTTCGATTGGTGCCCCGACCCTGATAGTGCTGCGTATCGGGGATGACGGCGATGCTGAAAGTTCCCTCGTCGGCGGGTGGCAGTTCGCCGGCTGATAATGGGAGTACAGAAGCGGCAGTCATAAGCATGGAGTTCAGGATGGTGGCAAGTTTCATAGGGCGTTCATTTCTTCGAAAAGCGCTGTATTCGATATTATTGCTGAGTCCGTCGGAAGGAAACAGTAAGATTTACAGGGGAAATTCAATTTTGACGTTCGGGTTTGCAGACTTCAAGTTATCGAATGCCGTCTGCTGCAGATCGGTTTCGGAGGCATCGACTCGTTTGAGTTTACTTAAACTGGCCAGCGTGGCAATGACCTCGGGGCTGGTCTGCTGTGGCAACTTGACGGCGACCACTTCTCCTGCTTCATCGAGCACGATTTCGGCACCGCTTTCGTTCAGCTGTGCCACCGCCTGTTCCACCTGTGCAGCAGGTTTGCTGGCCGCCAGATCTTCTGAGGAAGAGCAACCGGCGTTCATCAATAAAATCGAACCCAGGCAGGTCAGGGCAGTCAGTCTGAATGTGTTTGCACGGCAAGTAATAACAGAAACGTTCATTGTAAAAAATGACCTTTGATTATCAGAGGAAAGAGTTCACTGCAGGGGGATGGTTTTCAGCCGTCCTGCAGTGAACCCGGGAGTATGATCTACTAAACAGTTTAGAAATCGCCGATGACTTCGCCGTCAGCACGACTTCCCAGATACGAATAAATGGTGCGGCTCATGTTTTCGCTGAGGAAACGTACCGAGCCGTCCATCAGCAGAAAATGGGCACCGCCGACATGCATGCTGCCGAAGGCGACTTCGTCGGTCGTATTCATGGGGGCATCTGTGCTGCCGAGGTATTCGGAATACTCGCGGGGGGCACCATCCCAGCCGCCGATCGAAGTCGAACCGATGTAGAAGTGGTCTTTGAACTCGTCAAAGTTATTCACGCATTCACCGGCTCCAATCGTGTTGGAGGAGCCATCGGTGAGGTCGCGCATCCGGATGGAACTGTTCAGAAAGAAGACACCGTCCGCGTCGGTCACATTGGCTTCGCTGTCTGACCCACGGGTTCCCGAGAAACAGGCCAGGTAGGATGTGGGGACGCGGGCATCGATCCCGTCGTGGTTGCGGTGACTGACGGTTGTGTCAGAGGGGCAGCGATAAACGCTGAGATAAGTCGCACAGGCATCTTCATTCGCACCGGTGCCCCAGTCTGCGTTGAAGTCGATCGTATTATACAGGTTCGCCTGATCAAGGCCGGGCAGAATCGAACCGCTCCAGCCGAGCCCGCCGTTCCCGGTGGCGGTATTCGCGACGACCAGATCCACGTTAAAGCCGGGAGGCAGCACGCGGTAGGTGTCGTGGTAATTGTGGATTGCCAGGCCCATCTGTTTCAGGTTGTTTTTGCATTCCGAGCGGCGGGCCGCTTCACGTGCCTGCTGGACAGCGGGCAGGAGCAGGGCAATCAGAATGGCAATGATGGCGATCACGACGAGTAATTCAATCAGCGTGAAACCGCGGTTCGATCGATTACGGGAATGGAGTTTCATCTTTCATCTCACTTGGGATAAAAACAGGATTAGTTGTTTTTCCGGTTACGGGCGCCGGAACAATTTTCAGTAGTTTCTTTCGCAGAGCGATTCTCTTCAGTCTTCAGTGGCGACCAGAATCCGAATCTGGTCTCGGCCGATACCCCCGCCGCCACGCTGGCTCCAGGCCACACGCAGTTGTTTGCCGGAAGGGGAAAGTTCTGTTTTGTCGCTACGATCGATGCCGCGTCCGCTGCGTCCGAATTCCTGGTTGTCGTAGGCGATATCAGAGCGGCCTAATTTCTGGTCGGTGTTGTATAAATCGGTGTCGGTTTTAAACCCGCCCAGCACCGGATGCCGGAAGTGGATCGTGCCGTTCACAGCGACTTTGGGATGATCCTTACCTGCAGCATCCTTGTGGGGGCCATCCAGATGCAGGAGAAAGACATTCACTTTCGTCCCTTTGGGAATGGTCTGTTTCTGCGTGGGCTGGCCTCCTGCCTGCGCGGTTTCGGGAATTTTCCAGATGGTGACATCTTCTTCCAGAGTCAGGTTTTTGTGTTCCTGAAAGAGAAACAGGTGCTGGCTGCTGCAACAGTCGCCGGCTCCGAGCTGGTCAGGTATTTCCTGTCGGTATTCAATTTCCCCTTCGAGCGTGTCGATCTGTGCCTGAAACCGCAGGGCCCGGGAGAACCGGTTTTCATCCGTTTCGAGGGAGACAGCCGGGCTGCCATCCCCTTTCAGTTGAATCGCCTGGCCGGCGGTCAGTAAGTGAGTACTGCCTTTGGTCTGCTGATACTGTTTCTCGGCGCAGACGACTTTTCCCTGAAACACGTGGGTCTCTGAAGAACCATCCTGTTCGACACGTACGCCGAACCGGGTTCCCAGATCGACGACGCGCTGGGAAGGCGTTTCCACCACAAAGCCGACGGCTGAAGCGTTAACCTCCGCAGCCAGGGATCCTGAGTAGAGCCGCAGACTGTTCTCATGCAGCAGTTCAAATGCAGCCGGGCTTTCGAGAATGACTTCGACGCCTGAATTCATCATCAGGCGGACAATTCCCTGTCGCAGCTGATAGGTATGCCCGGTAAGCAGCGGGGCCTGTTCAGGCAGTTGCTCAGCATTACCGGTGACGATGGCGTGATCCATTTCTCCGAGTACGGCCACCTGTGTATGCGGTACAGGTTGAACAGCATACCAGGTAAAGTAAGCCAGGACGGTGAAGGGGAGCACATAACAGACCGTCAGCAGCAGATAATGTGAGATGGAATGACGCGTGCGAGGCGGTTTTCTGACAGCAGGTTCCGGTTCGGCCGGTTGAGAAAACAGGTCCCACTCTTCCGGAACGAGGAACTCTTCTTCGAGGATCAACTCAGCGTGCATGTCCATCAGGAAGACATACAGTTTCTGTGCTTCGACATCGCCGCGCAGTCGTTCGGAGAGTTCTCGTAACTGGGCGCTGCTGGCCGTTTCGTTTTGAACTTCGTAAATCAGTTTGATGAGCGCCCGCTGTCTTCTGCGCTGGAGTGACCTCATTGTGTCTCCTCCGCGTTCATTTTGCGTTCAATGCAATGAAACAAGGCATTGCGGATGCGATCCAGGTGCCGATAGATCGTGCTTAAGGGCTGATCCATGATGCTGGCAGCGGTCTTGGCTCCATGTTCTGATTCGTAGATCAGCTGCAGCAGGTACAGATCTTTCTCCGGCAACTGCCGCTTACATTGCGCGAGAAAATCACGTCTGATTTCCAGCAGCTCTTCACAGCGGGCGCGGGTGGAGGCAATCTGATTCAGCAGCTGTTCATCAAACAGCGCGGCGAATCGTTTTTTGCGTTCCATCAGTCGCAGGACTTCGAGACGGGCAATGCCACAGGCCCAGCGGGTAAAATTGCCGTCCGGCTGGTATTCATCAAACTTCCGCCACAGGACCAGGCTGGTTTCCTGCATGACTTCATCGGCATCGTTGCGACAGGGAATCAACGTCAGGATAAATCGAAAAATTCGGGAATACGAGTTGGCATACAGCCGCATGAACCGTTCATCTTCCACTGATTTCCGGAGCGGCTCAGAGTCCGTATTTTTCTCCGCTTTCGATTCGAAGGGACTTCGATTCGGCGTCGTGAATATGTCAGAACGATCCATGGGAGGCTTCGCGGTAAAAGAATTCGGGTTTAAGAAAATTGGTCTGCGGACTGTGGGGTCTGCATGATGTGTCCCTGCAGGACTGATAAATTTCTCAGACTAATTTGAAATATTTCTGATTTTGATCAGCTGAGAAAAAAAGGCGTGATTCCGGAGGCGAGAAACAGGCTGGACGTCTTGTAAAAAACGTGCGTTACCGGACTTTAGAGGGATTCAAAATAATTGGTATGGACCCGGAGAAGGGATGCGGAAAATCCATGGAATCTTCACACACCAGCAACGCATTCTTAACGTTTGTGGCCAGATGTGACCTGTCCCGATTTGTAGAACGGACAGCATTCCGCGCAGAAATTAAGAAACAGGCGCAGTCGCGCTGGCTGTGCCTCAACGCCGCATTAAAGCGGGAGACGGGGGACGAAGATCCGGAGTGAATCGAGAAGAGATGTACGTGATCAGAACAGGATGTTTACTGATTCGCGGTCTTTTTCTTGTTGGCTTCGTATTTGGCGATCCATTTTTCCGGGTCGGCATCGAAGGCTTTGCGGCAACCACTGCAGCAGACCCAGTACGATTTTCCCTGGTAGTTCACTTGCGAAGTTCCCAGGCCGCCTGAGATCACGCAGGTTTTATCACCGTAATCGGAATCGCTTTTCGCAAACGAGGTTCCGTCACGCCTGGTGGTGATCGTATCGGCCAGGGTGACACTGTCGCCGCGCAGATTATAGATTTCATACAGGTAGCGATCGTTGTTCTGCTGATTGAAAGTAATCTGGACGTTCTTTCGTTCATCCCCCGGGTCGATGAGAGACAGGCTGAGTTTGTAAGTGGTCTGCAGAATATTGGGATCGGCATCCCCTTCCACTTTGGCAACCGGAACGGTAAAGTCGCCTTCGTAAATCCGTTTGTCTCCCTCTTTGCCGGTGATGGTTAACTGGTACTTCTGTTTGTCGGTCAGATAAGTTAACCGAGCATTTTCATGGTAGCGGCTTTTATCAGCTTTCATGACGAGTGCCGGCTGCTGCGGATTGGTCTGCAGGTCCCAGACCCAGTCGAGTGTTTCCACAGAACTGAATCCGTCGGTTTTTTTATAAGTGATCCCGCGCCAGTCGCCGAGCATGACCTGTAATGGTTTGAGTGCTTCGAGTACGCTGTCGAACTTCTGTTCTTCAGGGATTTCCGCTTTCGATCCTGCTGGTGACGCACCACCGCCCAGCGTGATCGGCTGGAAGCGACGAACCGGTTTTTTCTTTGTTTCGGCAGGCGTCGGTTTGCTGTCTTCCATTTCCAGAGGTTCGCCGGCTCCCAGATCGACACCGCCGCCGCCCAGATCAACGCTGACCTGTTCGACCGGTTGCTGAGGCGCATCTGAAGAACCGCAGCCTGTGCCGCAGATCAGTAACAGGGTGCAGACAGTAACTGGAAATAACGGACGCAGATTCATTTGCACTCACTCCCGTAGAGATTATGGTTTGACGCGAAAAACGCTGTCGGTTTTACAGGTAAAACCAGCAGGTTTTATCTGGGAGACAGTATAACAGTCTGTTCACGTTTGTGTCACGTTGAATTCAGTTCTAATAAAATTTGTGCAATCGGGTAGAGGTCCTTTGTGTCTCGTCATGATCGAGAGTACAATCGGTCGCTTAACGCTCAACTTAAGAGATATTCGTTTAGAAGTGAGGGCCGTGCAATGAGTACCGCACCATCGAACGACACAGAGTCAATGCAGCTTGACCCTGTTTTTTTAAACTCAAAACGTGAAGCCTGGATTATTCTGGGTTTATGGGTGGTCGCTTTATTATGGGCCGTCCCTTACTGTTACATCAACGGGTTTCAGTCCGGCCTCGATCCGGAATCAGTTGAAACCACGATGGGCATTCCCAGCTGGGTGTTCTGGGGGATTGCCTTCCCCTGGGTGGTCGCCGACCTGTTTACCATCTGGTTCTGCCTGTTCTATATGAAAGAAGACGACCTCGGAGTAGCTCACGAAGGTGAAGATCTCGCAGAAGAAATTGCAGAGATGCATGCAGCAGAAGATGAAGCAACTACCGGGGGGAATGAGTCTTGAGTTTTTTATCCACAACAAATGTGAGTCTGCCGACACTGTTTGCCGAGTCCAACCCGAATGCGGCACTCGTTTCTTTTTTAATCTATACCGCCGCGGTTTTCGTGATTGCTGCGTTATCCAATCGACTGCTCAAAAGTAAGAGCTTCCTCAGTGAATACTTTCTGGGTAGTCGTGGCCTGGGCGTCTGGGCGTTTGCGTTGACCTTTGCCGCGACCAGTAGTTCCGGCGGAAGTTTTACCGGATTTCCCTCGAAGATTTATTCGCATGGCTGGATTCTGGCACTCTGGATCGGCAGTTACATGGTGGTTCCCATCTGTACGATGGGGCTGATTGGAAAACGCTTGAATCAAGTGGCGCGTCGTTCCGGTTCGATTACCGTTCCCGACGTTGTCCGCGATCGTTTTCACAGTCCGATACTGGGCCTGATGGCGGTTTCGCTGATCGTGTTTTTCATGTCGTTTAACCTGGTAGCACAGTTCAAAGCGGGCAGCCTGATTCTGCAGACACTGCTGGATGGCGTCTCCATTTTTGAAAGTACTGCCGATGGTCTGGCGCAGGCTGTCTCGGGGATTCCGTTTCTGTCTGATGGAGTGAGTCCTGAATATCTGCTCTGCCTGCTGGTGTTTGGTATCGCCGTCATCATCTATACCACTTACGGTGGTTTTCATGCCGTAGTCTGGACCGATGTGATGCAGGGGATCGTGATGGTGATCGGCGTGATCATCATGTTACCGCTGGCCATTTCCCAGGCAGGCGGACTTGAAAATACCACGAAGCTGATGGCAAAAATGACCCCGCCCCGTTTTTCGGCGGGCGATAAAGGGGGCATCACACTGACACTGGATGAGCCCGCTGCCGAGAACATGCGGGTTGAAGTGGGAACCTGGATTACAGACAAACCGATTGCGGATTCCAAAGTTCCCCTGTTGTTCAGAGTGACCGCGGCTGCGGAAATTCCCGCCGGGGAGACATCCATTAATGAAGTCAAAGTCATTCAGTTGACGACCCTGGATGACATTGAACGCATCCTGGGGCGACGCGAAAGCGAAAACTTTCTGGATGGCGTGAGTGTTTCGAACATTGACCTGGTGCAATATGCCTATGGAGAAGAAGCGAGCCAGCAGGGGGCCTATATCGTGGGGCCGGGGCCAAGCCCCAGCAGTAACACGGGTTTTCTCCCTTTAAGTCTGGCAATTTCCTTCTTTTTCATGTGGGCGATTTCCGGAACGGGACAGCCTGCGAATATGGTCCGTCTGATGGCATTTCGTGATACGAAAACGCTGCAGCGCTCCATTTGTACGGTCGCCATTTATTACACGCTGATTTATTTTCCACTGGTGGTCATCTTCTGCTGTGCCCGCGTTTTATTACCCGGGATGGAAGGCGAGTCGGACCGGATCATGCCGGCGATGGCCGTTTATCTGACCGAACATATCGGCATGGGCTGGCTGGCGGGACTATTGGTGGCAGCACCGTTTGCTGCGGTGATGTCGACCGTCGACAGTTTCCTGCTGCTGATTTCCTCTGCCTGGGTACGTGACGTGTATCAGCGGAATATCAATCCTGAAGCCAGCGAGAAGACCATCAAACTGTTGAGTTACCTGGCGACATTTGTGGTCGGTACTGCGGCAATGGTCGTCGCCATTAACCCGCCCCAGTTCCTGCAGGACATCATCGTGTATGTGGGAAGTGGACTGGCTGCAAGCTTCCTGGCGCCAATCGTCTACGGTCTGTACTGGCGACGTGTGAATGCTGCGGGAGCGATGGGAGCAATGCTGGGCGGCTTCGGGCTGCATCTGGCCATGTATGTCACGGGCTACTTCGAGAACGGCAGCTTTTTCAAACCGTATCAACTGTTTGATTTCGATCCGATCATTGTTGGTCTGTTCGGTTCATTCCTCTGTGGTTTCATTGTCACTAAACTGACCGCACCCCCGCCACAGGAACTGGTACAAAAGTTTTTCTATACTGAGAAAGCCGGTTCCTGAGCCGGTTTTGTCTCACGAGTATCTGACTCTATCGAGGATCTTGCTATGGAATATATTGACGCACATTCGCATGTCTGGACTCCTGATGTCAAAAAGTATCCCCTGGCACCCGGGTTCCAGGTTTCTGATATGGTCCCTCCCAGCTTTACGGCTGAAGAACTGCAGGCGGAAATGATGCCGGTCGGCGTGAATCGGGTGGTGCTGATTCAGATGTCCTTCTACGGTTTTGACAACAGCTACATGCTGGACTGCATGGCGAAATATCCGGGCATGTTCTCAGGTGTGGCAGTAATCGATCAGAATGGAGAAAAGCCGACACCGAAAATGCTGGAGCTGAAAAAGAAGGGAGTGCGGGGCTTCCGTATTCGTCCTCTGTCGAAAAAAGTCGATGAATGGCTGGACGGGGACTGCATGGAAGAAATGTGGACCACCGGCGCGAAAGAAGGCATGGCCATGTGCTGTCTGATGGATGCCGTCGGTTTGCCTGCGCTGGATAAAATGTGCCAGAAGCACCGCGATACCACTGTGGTGATCGATCACCTGGCCCGCATCGGCGTCACAGGGGAAATCGATCCCAAAGAAGTCGACATGCTCTGCAAGATGGCGAAGCATCCGAATGTGTACGTCAAAGTCTCTGCCTTTTACGCGCTGGGCAAGAAAAAGATGCCTTACCATGATCTGCTGCCGCTGATCCAGAAAGTGTATCAGGCCTTCGGTGCCAATCGTCTGATGTGGGCCACCGACTGTCCTTATCAGGTTCAAGGCGATCATTCCTATCAGGCCTCCATCGGTCTGGTCAAGAACGGACTGCCTTTCCTGTCTGCGATGGATAAAGAATGGATCCTGGAGAAAACAGCGGAAAAAGTTTTCTTTCAGGGTATTTAATTTTTCAAACTGCGATCAGGTCTGCTCATGGATGCATGCTATCAGATAGACGATACAAGTCAGATCATTTCTCCGGGAATGATTATCTTCAAGGATCTGCTTGAGGACAACTTACGAAAAATGATTGAGCTGGTCGGCGATCCTTCCCGGCTGCGCCCGCATTGTAAAACACATAAGATGCGCGAAATCATCCAGCTGGAGCTTTCACTGGGGATTACAAAGCATAAGGCGGCGACCTTTGCGGAAGCGGAAATGCTGGCCGATACCGGGGTCAAAGATATCTGTCTGGCGTACAACCTGGTAGGACCCAACATTGCCCGCGCCGTCGAATTCCGCAAACGCTGGCCCGATGTATCGCTGCAGGTGACCGCCGATCATCCCGGCCCGATTGAACTGCTGGGCGAAGCCATGACTGCCGCCGGGCTCGAAATTGAAGTCCTGCTCGATCTGAATACCGGACAGAATCGAACCGGACTTCCCCCGGGAGAGACTGCCGTCGAAGTTTACCAGATGATTGCCAACACGCCGGGTTTAATTGCCGCGGGGCTGCATGCCTACGACGGGCAGAATCATCAGGTTGATATTAACGAACGGGAGATTGCCGTCAAAGAGGTCTGGAACAATGTGAGTCGTCTGCGCGATCAACTGGTCACCGAAGGACTCTCCGTGCCACGCATCGTTGCAGGTGCGACCGGTTCGTTCCCGATTTTTGCCGGCATTGACGATCCCGATATTGAAGTCTGTCCGGGAACCTGCGTGCTGCATGATGTCGGATATGGGGAGCTGTTTCCCGATCTGAAGTTTACTCCCGCAGCGCTGGTATTAACGCGTGTCATCAGTCGTCCCGATTCTGAACGGATCACGTTCGATCTGGGGTATAAAGCGATTGCCTCTGATCCTGCGATGGAAAACCGTTGCCGGTTCCCCGATCTCCCCGATGCCAAACCGGTGCTGCAGAATGAAGAACACCTGGTTGTAATGAGTGCACGGGCTGCTGAATTTCAACCCGGTGATGAACTGCTGGCGATTCCCCGGCACGTCTGCCCGACGTCGGCACTGCATAAATCGGTCACCGTCGTGAGTGGCGGAAAAGTGGTCGACCACTGGAATGTGGCGGCACGCGACCGCTATATTACCGTCTGACCTCCGATCAACTCAGCGGCTGGCACGATCCCAAAACAATAAAGGCGCGGAGATTCTCTCTGCGAAATGAAGAGACATTATGGCTGACATACGACAGAAAACGGGAATTCCGGAACTCGACGAACTGCTTGCAGGCGGATTGCTGCCGGGCAAACTGACCGTCGTGCTGGGGGCGACCGGCATCGGCAAAACACAGCTGGGACTGCAGTTTGCACAAGCCGGCCTGCAGCAGGAAGGGCAGACCGGGGTGCTGTTTGATATGGCAACCCGCGGCGATTCTCAGAGTCACAGTGATTACGCGGAACGACTCTTTCAATGGAAGCTGCGTGAACAACTGGTGGATGCCCCTTTTGACCTGGACCAGATCTGGGATGCTGAAACGCGAACCGACTACCAGCATCTGTTTCGTCAGAGTGGTCGCCGGGTGACGCGACGTGATATGGAACTGGATGAATGGAAAGAGTGGAAGCTGGAATTCGTCAAGAAACTGGATGCTGCGATTGCTTTTTTTTATTCCAACTTTGTGCACGGTGTCCGGCGGACTGTGATCGACGGTATTGAACCGACGGATCGCCCCAGCGACTCGTTTCAGTTTCATGCATTTGAATACGTCTACCACCAGATCCTTCGCAAAGAATATGACTGGGTCGCCCGTGATCTGTTCCGGGCACAGTTTCGCAGCCATCAGGCGCAGGTCGAACAGCATCGTTATGATTTTCAGCAGATCGGCTGTCTGCTGCTGCTGACGACGCATGAAGTGATGCTGGACGATCTCATTCAACGCCCGATTGAGAGCGGGGATGTTCTTTCCAATGCGAATACCATCATTCTGATGGGGAAAATCAAAGAAGGGAACTGGATGAGCCGGGCTCTGCATGTTGCCAAACATCGTGGCAGTGCCGTTGATGAATCGCTGGTCCCGTATGAGATTCAGGAATCGGGTCTCAAGCTGTTGAGGTAAATCCAGGCAGGCAATGTTCTGAGGAGGGAAATCCATTCCCGGAATCGAGAGCGGTTACACACTATAACAGTTCTGACCGTTATTTCTGGAACAGTCGCTTCGAAGAATCAACAAACTGGTTGACCGCTATTAATTATTGACCGTGTCTGCGTTCTCTCAAAGATAGATTTCGAGAGAAGATGACCCCCAAACGGGCTAAATTGCAACGCAGAAAACTACAATAAGAAGGATGGTCATGTTAGTTGATAATTGTGCAGACCCCATTGATCTGGCAGATCAGTTTGTTCAACGTTTAGATCGCTTACACTCAGCTCCGAAAGTGGCACAGCAGATTCTGCAACTGACGCGTGATCCGGAAAGCCGCATTGATGAAATAGTTCGATGCATTGAACATGATCCCGCGCTGGCCGCAAAAATTCTACAGGTCGTAAATTCTTCCAAATACGGCGTTTCCAGACAAATCACCAGTATCCGGCATGCGGTTTCCTATCTGGGGAAAGATGCGATCCGAATGCTGACGATCAGCTTTTCGATGGTGGAATCACTCACCAAACGGAGCAAGGGACGCATTTTCGCCGATTACTGGCAGCGGGCACTGACCATTGCTTCCATATCGTCTCACCTGGCCAATCACCATAAATGCCTGAAGAAAGATGAAGCCTACACAGCCGGCCTCCTGGCGGATGTCGGGATTCTGGTCTTTTCCCAGGTCGAACGTGAGCAATACAGCCTGATCTATGAAAGTTATCCTCATGGTGAAAGACTTCTGAAAGGGGAGCAGCAATACTTTGGATTCGACCATGCGTTGCTTGGATCCCGCCTGCTGGACCACTGGGCTCTGCCTCAGGAAATGGTCTCAGCCATTGAACAGCATCATGGGGACGGACAACATGGTTGTCCACTGGGAATGGCGCTGCGGACAGGTAGTCTGCTGGCAGGTTCTGTGTGGAATCGCAGTTCCGAAGAATATCTGGAAGCAGAAGAAATTCTGATGACTTACTTCGACCTGGATGAAGAGCAGATCGAAAGCATGATCGAATTATGCAAACAGGATATTACCGAGAGTGCCACATTCTTTGGTGTGAATCTGGAAGGTTGAACAGTCAAAGAAACAGACTGACATCAAACGCGATTTAAAAAGAAACCTCGATTCAGGTTCGCTGTTACCTGGATTGAGGTTTCTGTCTAGTGTGCATCACAGTTAACCGTAGCGACTGTCAATCTTATATACCCGGTTCCAATGGACCTGGAGACGCTACAGTCAAACGGGACACAGTCTAACGCCGAATTTTTGATTTCGGATTTTCTTTTTCATAGGCCTGTTTGAGAGCGGCCGTTAATTCGGTCTGGGTATATATATAAGGTGTGGGCTGGTTAAATCCTTTTCCCGTTCTGGTCTGGGACAGGTACTTACCCAGATTCTTGCCCCCTTTGGTAGTGGTCATATATTCGATCATGGTGTATCCGCCGGGCGAATTGATGAATTCATGAATTCGTCGTTTCCCATAAGGCATGACCAGGATATGGTCGAGCCGGTCATAGCCTCCCGGCATCTGGGCAACCCGCCGCATGAAAATGACCCCTTTAGGCGTACTGAGTTGAGTCGCCAGATAATCGGTCTCCGCATGCAGCCGTTTGAGGATCTCTTTCTCCGCTTTAACCGACCACCCGGCCTGTTGCAGTTCCCGGAACAGTGGTTTGATCTCACCGCGTGTGAGCATGTCCCCCGATTTGTAGCCTTTGCGATCAGTAAAATACTCCTCAATGATCTGCATGACTTCATCCAGGAGAGGAACTTTTTTCTTTTCAGCCGACTCAGGCACGATTTCCGGCGGTGGACTGGCCACAGGGACATTGGAGTTTTGTGCATTCCCTCTGCTCACTGGAATCAGGCAGGTCAGGAGTGTGACGATCAGAAACCGTTTTTGAATGTCAGACATAGGTTGCTTATCTTCCGAACCGGTTGGTGAGTGACCAGAGATGAGTCTGGCAGATCAATGACTGTTTACTTTATCGACCAGACTCAGCAGATTTCGACAAACTCAAGGCAAACTCAAAACGAACGCTTGCCTGAACAAGTCTGCTACATCAACTCTACCACACTGTTGCAAAGTGCCTCAGTTTTTTGCTTCAAAAGTGTATTATCCTGCCAGTATTTGCCTAAAATGTTAAATTGGGTTGAATGAGGCGTCTGGTTGGTAGAATCAGTTCTTACCGTAAACTTTAGGGGTTATGATAAATTTTTTAATTTTTCCGATTTTATTTCAAACTGGAATCGGGTTTGCTGCGTATAATTACGTTAGTAGCAATGTGTAAGTTGACACCACAGTGAGTTCGTAGGGCTATTGGATTAAATCAAAGGAATGTATCCCAAAAGAAAGGAGTCCACTGATGTTAGTGCTCACAAGACGCAAGGATGAAGAGATCATTATCAACAATAATATCTCGATCAAAGTTCTGTCAGTTAAGGGAAATCGAGTTCGGCTGGGTGTTGAAGCACCTGACGATGTATCAGTCAATCGCGCTGAAATTCGCAAACTGGTGCAACAGTTCGAAGTTGAATGTGTTCCCGTACAAGGTTGTGGTCTGTAAACAGTCAGGCTGGTTCATGAGCTGTCGGGCAGATTGATTTTTGATCGGCTTTGTTTCAGCTCATACTGAGGGCTTTTATAGCGACCTTCTGCTACCCCGCCACTAAACAGGAATTATTTCCTGTTTCACATTCGTGTTTTGTTACCAGACGAAAAATCATTCTGTTGCTGGATCTATGTATATGTCAGGCCTCAAGGGCCTGGGGTGCGTCCAGCTTCCGTTGCGGGCTGTTACTGGCCACATCTGGGGGGCTGGATAAGTTGGAATATATTTTCCGATTACATTAAAGATACCTGTTGTAGGGGTCCGATAGATATTTGGGGGGAAATGTCTATCGAAACTCTTTGTCCCACTGTGAAACGGTTTTGAACAACCGCAGCACAGTGGTTCAAGTCAGGTATCCAGATGATTTACGGCATGTACCTCTCAGCCCAAGGCGCCGAAGCCAATTCGGTCCGGCTTGATGTGCTTTCGAACAATATGGCCAATGCGAATACGACATCATTTAAACGTGATGTTCCCATCTTTCGCGTTAATCCTCCTCATGATCAGCATGAGGGTGCGCTCAATCCATTGCCCGGTGATCTGGAAAATCACTCCGGCGGCATCACTCTGGAAGCGATCACCACCGACTTTGAGCCCGGTTCACTCATCACCACGAACAGTGAGTTCGATGTCGCTCTGAAAGGACAGGGTTTCTTTCAGGTCGGCAACGCACAAAAATCATTTCTGACACGCAATGGATCACTCTCGATCGACGGAAATCGTCGTCTGGTCACCGCCGATCATGGTATGCCGATTCTGACGACCGATGGCAGAGAAATCAAAGTTCCCGTGGAAGCATCTCATGTGACAATCACACCCGATGGTGTTGTTACTCCCTTAGATGCCGACGATCAACCGATGTCGAAGCTGGGGCAACTGGCTGTCGTGATGCCAGGCTCTCTGGATGAACTCGTCAAAATCGGGAAGAACCTGTACACAACAGAAGGACGTGTGACTCCGCTGGATGGACCGGCGAATATTGCACAGGGCTTTCTGGAAGCTTCCGGTACGAATTCCGTGGAAGAGATGATGGAACTGGTGACCTCGTCCCGGATGTTCGAATCCAATATCAATATGATTAAGTTACAAGATGAATCGCTCGGGCGTTTACTGCAAAGTATGCCGCGACGTTAAGCAGACAGTTTTTGAAAGGTGACCTGTTTTCAGAAGACAGGTTAAGGGAGTAAGGAGACAATTCATGGCAGTAAGAGCCTTGTATTCGAGTGCTACGGGAATGGCTGCAAACAGCTTTAATCTCGATATCATCGCCAACAATCTGGCGAACTCCAGCACCACTGCGTACAAGCAGAGTCGCGCCAACTTTGAAGATATTTTCTATGAAAATTTCAAGCTGCCAGGCGTGCAGGACAATCAGGGAAATATCACACCGACCGGAATTGCATTAGGTATTGGTACCCGGGTTCAGAGTACCGAAGGGGATTTTGAACAGGGTTCGATTCTGCCTTCGAATGGAACTTATGATCTGGCTATCGTGGGCGATGGTTTTTTCCGTGTCAATGACGGGACCCAGGACCTGTATACTCGCGCCGGTAACTTCTCATTGAATGCCAACGGAAACCTGGTGATGGCGTCTGCCGATAAAGGTTACCAGCTGCAGCCGACCATTTCGATTCCCCAGGATGCGATCAACGTTACCATCTCCGGTGACGGCGTCGTCAGTTATCAGCAGCAGGGATCAACCCAGATTCAGACCGCCGGCAATATTCAGATCGCCCGCTTTATTAACAATCAGGGCCTGGTGCGTCAGGGAGACAACCTGTATACGGAAACGACCGGTTCAGGGCCTTCCCAGTTCGGTGATCCGGGAACAGAAGGCCGCGGACAGTTGCGACAGGGGTTTCTGGAACAGTCCAACGTGGAACCGGTTCGAGAACTGGTCGAACTGATCAAAACACAACGTAACTTTGAACTCAACAGCCAGGTCGTGCAGGCCGCCGACCAGACCCTGCAGACCGTGGCTAACCTGCGTCGTTTCTAAGTTGATCTGTTTTTTACAAAGTCAAAATTTCATGTTTCGTTTCTGGATCAAATCGTGTTTGAGTTTCTCCCTGCTGGTCTGCAGCTGCGTTTGCAGCACAGCTGTTCTGCATGCGGAAATTCTGCGGCTGAAAGCGACCGCTGAAGTGAATACGTCCGTCGTACGACTGGGCGATATCGCTGATGTGCTGCACGCCGATCCGGAACACGTTGCGCGACTGCAAGGCATGATTCTGCAGCCGGCTCCAGCACAGGGGCGGACCCAGGTCATTACCATCTCACAGATCCGGGGACGATTACAGGCACTGGGTGTAGACTTGAGCCAGCTGGAGCTGACCGGCCGGAGCCAGGTTCGTGTCAGTTCACAGGAAGTCAAACAGGAACAGCAGCAACAGACGGTTGTGACTCAGCAGGATCAGGGGCAGGCCGAACAGAAAGTTCAACAGGCTCTGACGGACTGGATCAGAAGCAGCTATCCCAACTCAAAACAGTTTTCTCTTTCCGTTCGTCTGCCACGTGAGCATGTGCAGCAGGTGCTCGACAACCGGGCTGACCTGTTTCGCTTTGCCGGACTGGATCAGTTTCTGGAAACAGAGCAGGCCGTCGGCATGAAGCTGATAGATGCCCAGGGCCAGGTTCACGAGTTGCGGATTATCTGCCAGCTGAAACGGATTCCTGAAATTCTGGCAGCCAAATACACATTAAACAAAGGGACCTTGGTTCGTGCCGACGACCTGGTCTGGATTCGACCTGAGAAAGATCAGACCGGCATTACCGATCCCCGCCTGGTGATCGGCCGGGAATTGACACGGACCGTGTATCAGTCCCATGTGATGCGAAGTCAGGATCTGATGGAAGTGCCTCTGATCCGCGATGGCGCGATTGTGACCGTTTACGCCCGACGCGGCGCGATTTCGGTTCGTCGTGAAATGCGGGCCCAGGGGACAGGCGGCATGGGTGATCCGATTACCCTGGTCGCGCTGGAAGGCCGGGACCGTCTGACGGCAACGGTGACCGGATATAACCAGGCTGAAGTCAACTACCGACCCGCCAATGAAATCCAGCAGACAAAAGGGATTCAATTTATCTCTGGATCCTCTGATGCAGCTGCCGGGGGTACACCGTCCGGAACCATTCGCAATGCGGGCGGGTATGCGATTCGAAGAGGGGGAATTCGATAATGAAAAAACTAACACGAAACAGTGAGAGAATCTGTCAGCGCACGAAGCTGCTGGCAGTGTTACGGGAGGCGATTTCCCTGGGAAGTATCGTATTGTTTTGTTCGTCTGTCGTGTCGGCGCAGGAACCCACCGAAAAGGGAACCGCGCTGGCCAATTCGAGCACTGCAATACGATCCTCCCAGGGTACTACCGCAGCAGAAGAAACAACACAGCAACAGGAACCTCCTCAAAAAAGGGAGCGGCGCATTCCCCGGCTGGCCTCGGCGCAGATCAACGAGTTTGGCTTTCAGACCGAAGCGCTGCAGCTGACATCGTCTCTGGCGAACACGTTTGGTCAGGGAGACCTGTATACCAATTCTCCCAAGCCTCCGCTGATCAGAGATTATTCGCTGATCTACGTGCCGGCACCGGAACCGATCGTAGTGAAGGTTCATGACATTATCACGATTATGGTTGATGAAAAATCGAGTGTGACCGTTGATTCCCGATTCAACCGGAATCGAACTGAAACTTTGAAGGCGGAACTGAAAGAATTCATGCGAATTGATTCTTCAGGGAACCTGGCACCGGCGGCTTTGAACAGTCCGAAAATTGATACCCAGTTGCAGGGACGTCTGCAGAGTACCGGTCAGTTAGCCGACCGGGAAGGCATCCAGTATCGAATTGCTGCCATTGTCGTTGATATCCGTCCCAACGGAAACCTGATCCTGGAAGCCCGTAAAAGTATCCGAACCAATCATGATGTCTGGGAATATCGTCTGACCGGCGAAATTCGCAGTAAAGATGTGAACCGTGATAACACGGCGTTAAGTGAAAATATTGCCAACCTGGATATTGTCAAACACCAGAGAGGTAAAGTCTATCAGAGTACCAAACGACCATGGGGGGTGGTGTTGTACGACTGGTTCTTTCCTTTTTAATTCTAATTCTATTTGTTGAAGTGTGACGGGATATGACTATGCCACCCCGACGATTCAAAAAAGTTGTCTGCCTGATGATGTTCCTCGTCTGTCTGCAGTGTTCGGTTTCCGAACTGCAGGCGCGGACACGCGTGGAAAATATCTGCAGCGTGTATGGCATGAAAGAAATCAAGCTGACCGGCATGGGACTGGTCGTGGGTCTGGATGGCACGGGTGACGGAGGCAAGAATCTGCCGACCATTCGCAGCCTGGCTGCGGCACTCAAGCATTTGAACAATCCGGTGGTCGATCTGTCTGATCTGGCTGCCGCCAATAATGTGGCGCTGGTCATGATTGAAGCGACCATTCCTGCCAGCGGCATTCGTAAAGGACAGAAGCTGGACTGCTTCGTCAGCTCCATGCTGGGAGCAAAAAGTCTGCGAGGCGGACGACTGCTGGTCGCGCCCGTGGCAACGCCGGAAATCGGAAACGGCATAGGTGCCGGTCTCTGTTCAGGCGGTGTCATCCTGGAAGATGAACTTTCGCAGGCAACGGGAAAAATTATCAACGGTCTGGTTATGGAACGGGATTTCGATCTGCCGTTTATCGATCGCCGAACGCGTTCGATCACACTGCTCGTCGATCGGCACCATGCCGGTTTTCATACTGCCAGCGAAGTGGCACGCGTGATCAACTCGGAATTCAGTTTTGAAGCCGGCAATCAGCAGCTGGCGATTGCCCAGGGGCCGGGACGCGTGTTTATCCGGATTCCCAGACAGTACATGGAATCACCGGTCGAATTTGTGGCAGCGGTGATGGAAGTCGGCATCGATCGACCGCATCAGCAGGCACGGGTCGTGGTCAATCCAAAATCACAAACGGTTGTTGTCACCGGCGAAGTAGAAATCAGTCCGGTGGTGATTTCGCATAAGAATTTAACTGTAGGTGTCGGAAATCCTGCAGAGGGGGGGCTACCGGGAGGCTTTGTACCCATCACGGGTGAGCAGGGTCAACAGAGCACGCAACGACTGCAGCAGCTGGTGGAGGCATTAAACCAGTTGCGTGTACCGACGGAAGATGTCATCAGCATCATCCGGGAGTTGCATCGCTCTGGAAAACTGCACGCTGAATATGATGAACATTGATCAAAGCTGAAGCCGGTTCCGGTTCCAGATCACTTTTCAGGGATAACCAGTGATGACCTCTCTCTCCGCCATTCAACCTTCCATCAACCAGACTTCGCTGTTGTCCAATGTGACCGGCGCACCTGCTGAATTAAATCAGCCCGGCCAGAATACATCGGAACTGAAAGAAAAGTTCCAGGAGTTCGTTGCAGGCACATTTTACCAGCAGATGTTCAAGGCGATGCGTTCCGCTCAGGGGAAGCCCGCTTATTTTCATGGCGGTCAGGCCGAAGAAATGTTTCAGTCGCAGCTGGACCAGCAGATCTCAACCGATCTGGCGAAGAATGAAGGGGGCAGCTTCTCTGACGCGTTGTTCTCCTCGTTTTCGCGACAGTTGAATGCCAGTTCGCAAAAATCGATTGATGCTGCTGCAAGCATAACGCCTTAAAATTCATCACGTTAAGTCAGCGATAAAGATTCTGGTTAAAACAGACGCGAGACCTGGATCGATTATGCCGATTATAACGATAGGCGATTATCTCCGCTCAGAGGGCGGATTATGTAAACCGGGAGAAAGGGGGCTCCTATGGATGAAGCACAGACTGCGTCTGCACCGACGCAGCATCGACAGTTACTCAGTCAGTTGTCGAGCATTCTGCATGATCTGGAACCAGTCCAGAAACAGTTACTGGAACTGTATCAGAAGAAATCTCAGGCGCTCAGACAGGTTGATGTCAAACTCATCGATGAATGTGGGACCATCGAAGCGGAACTCACGCGCGAGCTGCAGTTCGTTCTGCTCAGACGTCAGCAGTTACTGCAGACCGCCGGTCAGCAGGGTCTGCCTGCCGACACGCTTTACGATCTGCTGCTGAAGCTGGATGCCCCGGAAGCGGAATCGCTCTTTCAGAGAATTGAAGCTGCGCAGCAGCGTTCCAAAAAGCTGCGGCATGAAACCTGGGTCCAGTGGATTGTGTCCACACGCTCTTATCAGCATTACTCACAGGTACTCGAGCTGATTGCACACGCCGGCCAGAAAGTACCGACCTACTCACGTGGTCAAAATGAAAGCAGTACAGGAGGGGTGATTTTTGACGCATCGGCTTAATGCTTCAAGGTAAGAAGACCAGTCGCTCGTTGTGTTGAAAACACTTTGTTAACTACGGAAAAACCGTCATGGGACTTAACGCTACCCTATCTATGGCCAAGCAGTCGCTGGAAATATTCGGCACCGGGATCCAGGTCGCCGGTCAGAATATTTCCAATGCGGGTACGCCCGGCTATATCCGTGAGCAGCTGGTTCTGAACCCGTCCGCCCCTTATCGACAGGGCGCGCTGATTACCGGTACCGGTGTCGAAATCTCGGGGATTCAACAGCAGATTGACCAGTTCCTCGAGACGCGAATCCATTCCGCGAATACCGATTTTTCTGCCATCGATGAACGCAACACGATCTTTAAACAACTGGAAAACGAATTACGGGAATTAACTGACGGAGACCTCTCCACGGGGCTGAACGATTTTCTGGCAACGATCAATAATGTCGTCAATCAGCCCAGTTCGATTCCCGATCGTCAGTTCGTCATTAATGAGGCGGACAAATTTGCTGCCGACATCAGTTCGCTCCGTTTACGGCTCAACCAATTGCGCGAAGTTCAGACGGTGAACGTGGAAAATCTGGTGACGGAAGCCAATGACCTGATTAATAAGATCGTCGATTTGAATCCCAAGATTTCCAAACTGGAAGCATCGGGATTGCTGCAAAGCGACGCCGGCGCTTTGCGCTCACAGCGTTATGATGCACTGAATCGACTGTCGGAACTGATTCCGATCCGCTATCGCGAACGCTCAGACGGTGCCATCGATGTGTTTACCGGTTCCGATTATCTGATTCTGGCGGGAACCTCTCAGAATCTGGAATTAAAAACGGATACAGATCGCGGCGTGGTCGTCTCTGAAGTGTACCTCTCCCAGACACAGAGTAATATTTCTCGAACGGGGGGCGAACTCAAGGGCATCATCGAGGGGCGGGATGACATCCTGGGAGGCTTCGTTGATCAACTCGATACGTATGCTTCCAATCTCATTTTTGAATTCAACAAGATCCACTCTTCCGGCGAGGGGACTGCGGGCTTCGAACAACTGACCTCGGCTTCACGCGCTCTCGATCCGTCGGCGACGCTGAATTCGGAACAGTCCGGTTTACCCTTTCAGGCGAATCATGGCAGTTTCCAGATCAAAGTGACCAATAAAACAACCGGGATTACCAATACGGTCACCATTAACGTGGACCTGGACGGCATTGGCGGGGACACCACTCTCAACAGCCTGTCGGCTTCCATCAATGGTGTGGCGAATCTCAACTCCAGTGTTTCGACCGACGGACGACTGTCGATCAGCGCCGATTCCGATTACGAATTCCGGTTCTCCAATGATACCAGTGGTGCCTTGGCTGCGATTGGCATCAACACTCTATTTACCGGCGGCGATTCCAGTGATATCGACATCAATTCCGTCGTCAGTCAGAATCAGCAGTTTCTGGCGACCGGTCAGGGGGGAGGCCCTTCCGATGGCAGCAATGCCGTGTTGCTGGCGTCGTTTTCGGAAAACCCGATCGATTCCCTGGGGGGAATCAGCCTCGATGATTATTACGAAAAAATTGTCTCCAATCTGGCGCAGTCTTCTGCTTCCGAAGGGGCGCTTGCGGAAGGAGCCCAGACATTTCGTGATTCTCTGCTGAGTCAGCGTGAACAGTTTTCCGGCGTCAGTATCGATGAAGAAACCATCAACGTGCTGACTTACCAGAGAGCATTCCAGTCGGCAGCGCGACTGGTCAGCACGATTGACGAATTATTTACGATTCTACTTAACATTTAAAAAGTTTTCCTGACAGGCTCCGGTCTGTTTCTGTTTCTTGTTTTTCGGTGTGATACATCATGACGATTGGTCCCATATTGCCTGGTCGCCTCCCTTCGACAATGCTGTCGGATCGGTTGAAAGTGTCCCTGAATGACAATGCGCTGGAACTGGCGCGACTGCAGCAGCAGGTCTCTACCGGACAGCAGTATTCGCTGGCCAGTGAGTCTCCCGGAGCCGCACTCAGAACGATTCTCATGCAGTCGTCTCTGGAACGGCAGCAGCAGTATCAGTCCAATATCAACACATCTCTGAGCATGCTGACGATGAGCGAAACGGCATTGAGCAGTGTCGGCGATGCGTTGAATTCAGCGAAAGCCATTTCACTTTCCGGCGTGGGATCGACCGTCACCAGCGCCGAACGCCTGGCGCTGGCCGATCAGATTGCCTCACTGAGAACGCAGGTGCTCAACGCCGGTAACACGACATTTCGCGGGCAGTACCTCTTTTCCGGAAGTCAGACCGATGTCGCTCCTTTCGAAGAACTCGCCAACGGTCTGGTGATCTACCATGGTGATGATCATCAGATTCAGTCTTATATCAATACGCAGACATTACTTCCCAATAATTTTGACGGCATCTCTGCCTTTGCTGCCAGTTCGCCGGAAGTGGGCAGCGACATCAATCCTGCGTTAACACTGCAGACGCGGATTTCTGATCTGAACGGCGGGCGTGGTGTGAAACTGGGTTCGATCTCCGTGACTCTGGATAACGGGACTCCCCAGACTCAGACCGTAAATCTTTCCGGAGTCGAAACGGTTCAGGATCTCAAAACGGTCCTGGAAAATGCCTTTGCCGGCGGCCCGCTGACACTGACCGTCGATATCGATCCGGCCAGCGAAAATGGATTGAGACTGACCCCCTCTGCCGGTACGGTCGCGGTCTCCAATGTAACCGGTTCGACGCTCGCGACAGATCTCGGAATCGCCAGTGCCGCTGTGGCTCAGGTGAACGGGGGAGACCTTGATCCCGGGATCACTCTACAGACCACACTGGCTTCACTCAACGGCGGTACCGGAATCGGCCCCACCGCGGGTACAGGGCTGGTCATCAATAATGGAGGCCAGACCCACACGGTTGACCTTTCCACGGCGACCACCATCGAAGATGTCTTTAATCTGATCAGAACCGCCGATCCGAATCTCAACCTGGGCATCAATGACGCCCGGAACGGGCTGGCGATCTCCAGCCGCATCAGTGGCGCCGATTTCTCGATTGGTGAAAACAATGGTGGTACGAATGCCGCGGCTCTGGGCATTGCCACTTTCTCCGCCAGTACGCCGCTGACTGAGTTGAATTACGGGCGCGGCGTCGATGTGGATTCCGGTCTGACGTTACAGATCGTCCGCCGCGACGGAACCACGGTCAACCTGGATATGAGCGGCACGAAAACCGTTCAGGATGTAATTGACCGGATTAATGAATTTGAAGTGTTCGACGGAACAACACCGCTGGCAGATCTGAATCTGGGGCAGGGGGTTCCCGTCGGAGCCACAACCCTGGATATTACCCGCCGCGACGGTTCTGTGGTCAATGTGAGTCTGGCCGGTGATGCAACCGTGCAGGATGTCCTGGATTCAATCAATGCCGTCGATCCAGGCAATCTGGTGGCCAGCATTGATCCCAATACCAATGCGTTTCAGATTACCGATAATTCAGGCACAGGACCTCTGAGTATCGCCAGCAATGCCGTTTCAGATGCTCTGGGTCTGGCTGTCACAGAAGGGGGAACCGATAACAGTGTGCCGCTTCAGGGAAATTTTGTTCCCATCAAACTGCAGGTGACTCTGAATACAACCGGAAACGGCCTGACTATTTATGATGCGTCAGGTACGGGGCCGCTGGAAATTCCCGCGAACGAGATTGCCTACTCCCTGGGAATTGATGGCGTCGAGTCAGGTAATGATCCACTGGTCGGATTAGTGGGGGATGAACCAAATCCGAAAGAGTCCACAGGTGTGATCAGCCTGCTCTCACGTCTGGAAAACGCATTGCGGAACGGCAATGATCAGGAAATCGGACGGATTGGGGTCTTACTGGATACAGAAATCGCCCGCGTGAACCGGGTTCGCGGGGATATTGGCAGTCGCATGACCGTGCTGGAAGAGGCGGATAGTCGGCTCAAAGATCAGGAAGTCAGCATGCAGGAAGCGATTTCCAAAGATTTCGATACCGATCTGACCCAGGTGATTGTGGACATTACACAGAGGCAGAGCGCCTTTCAGGCCAATCTGCAGGTGACTTCACAGGCACTGCAACTGACACTGCTTTCCTACCTGTAAAGCCGAGTCCACATCAATGGCCGTTGATCTCTTCCCGGCAGGGGAAGCAGCACTCGCTTGATCCGGTCAGCGTGGTTCTGTAAATTCCCTGAATCAGGCTGGCAAAGGTTCAGCCGGCGGAAAAGTCACTTTTCTCTGCTTTTTTGTCTTCCAGCACAGATTTTGCGCCCTGCCAAAGTTGAAGAGACGGATCAAAAAGGTTACTGTTATCCGCTCCCTTGCGGTTCGTATGCGCTCTCTTTACCGGCGTATTTCCGACTGTGTGGCTGAATTCCCTTGCTGAACTGACATGCATTCTTGAAGTGCATATTGACATAAGTATTGAATATAATATCGTTTACGTTTGAGGAATAACCGGTGTCTACTACAAAATCTTTTATGGCAAATGCAAAGACTGTTAACCCTGAGTGGTTTGTTGTTGATGCAGACAATCTGATTGTCGGACGGCTGGCCGCCCAAATTGCGACCGTTCTGATGGGGAAGCATAAGCCAACCTACACGCCTCACGTGGATACCGGGGATTATGTGATTGTCGTAAACTGTGACAAGGTCAAGTTTTCCGGTAAGCAGCTTGCCCACGACTCACATCCATATTTCTCAGAGAAGATGCTGCGAAAGAGCTACGCGACTTACTCGGGTTATCCCAGTGGTCTGAAAGAAGTGACTGCTGAAAAGAAACTGGAACGGGGTCAGTCGACTCAGGTTCTTTCTGAAGCCGTCCGCCGCATGCTTCCTAAAAACAAGCTGGGCCGCCAGATGCTGAAAAAGCTCAAACTGTTTGCGGGCCCTTCGCACGATCATCAGTCACAACAACCTCAGGACATGCCAGCACACCTGCTGCCATAATCCGAGAGAAGCAGACAAACTTCTATTTATCCCTTTTCAGAATAATAAGATAAGAGTAGTTAACCGTCATGGATAATGAGACTCCAGAAGAAGTAACAAGCGAAACACCAGAACAGCAGACTCCGGTTGAAGCTGAGACAGCAACTTCAGAAGAAGCAACCGCAGATACAATGACCACGACCTCAGGCGTGCCTGAGCTGACTCTCGGTTCCGGTGTTCCTGCTGAGACCGAAGAAGACGAAGTCGTTAAACCCGAGCCCGTCATCCGGGGAAAACTGGATAAGCATGGTGTGGCTATGGGAACCGGTCGTCGTAAGACAGCTGTTGCTCGAGTTCGCATCAAAGCCGGTTCCGGAAGCCTGACCATCAATGGCCAGACTCTGAACGACTACCTGAGAGTCGAACGGGATCGCCAGATGGTCGAAGCCCCACTGAAAGCTACCGAGACCTTCGGTAAAGTTGATGTCTGGGTGCGGGTAAGCGGTGGCGGAACCACAGGTCAGACCGGTGCAATTGTGCTCGGTATTGCCCGTGCTCTCGAAGCCTACAACAACCAGTTCCACGAAACTCTGAGTGCCGGTCGCTTCCTGACTCGTGACAGTCGTATGGTGGAACGCAAGAAATTCGGATACAAAAAAGCACGCAAGAGCTTCCAGTTCTCAAAACGATAAACTGCGTGTGATCAACATCAGACAACATCTGGTTCTGTTGTCTGGATGAAGACATCAACACCCTGGCTGGCGCTGAATCCGGTCAGGGTGTTTTTTTACAGAGTCGCCGGTCGGGATGGCGGGAAGAGACGAGCTGCTCCTTCTTTCTGCCCGATGTGACCGGAAACCGGTTTGTGGAACGGGTCAATATCTCAGGAAAACGAGGCATTCCGCATGTATGGGCGATTGATGCTACCTGAGCTTCAGGTGCTGTTAGATGAAAATGATACCGCAGGCGTCAAAGAGTTCTGTGAGGCGCTTTATCCTGCGGTGACAGCCGAGATTCTGGCCGAACTCGACAGCCAGAATGTCTGGCGTGTGCTCAGTTGCTGCGAGCCTCAGAAACAGGCCGAGATCTTTCAGTTCCTGCCACTGCCGCAACAGATTGAAATCGTTGGTGTGATCTCGCGGGGACCACTTTCGAAAATGATCGAAGAGATGGCGCCCGACGACCGTGTCGACCTGCTGTCGCGGATGGATGACGAGCATGTGGAAGAGCTGCTGCCCCTGATGGCGCAGGCGGAACGCAGCGATATCCGCAAACTGCTCTCCTATCCGGAAGACAGTGCCGGCGCGATCATGACGACCGAATACGCGTCGTTGCCCGAAAATATCACGGTTGCCCAGGCGCTGGAACGGTTGCGTCAGCAGGCACCCGACAGTGAAATTATTTCCTATATCTACGTGGTCGATGAAGGGCGTCGTCTGCAGGGAATTGTCTCGTTGCGCGAGTTGATCTTTGCGCGACCGGCGCGTCCCCTGTCGGAAATCACCAATCGCGATGTGATTTCGGTGCGCGTGGACGACGATCAGGAATTCGTCGCTCAGCAGATGGCCCGCTTTGACTTTATTGCCATTCCGGTTGTCGATCATCAGAATCAGCTGGTCGGGATTGTGACCCACGACGATGCCATCGACATTATGCAGGAAGAAGCGACGGAAGACACCTATCGTCTGGCGGCGGTCGAACCGCTGGAAGACAGTTACCTTTCGACGCCATTAAAGACGGTCATTCAAAAGCGGGTGGGCTGGCTGATTTTCCTGCTGGTCCCCTCATTCCTTGCGGCGAAAGTGCTTGAGCACTTTGAAGGGGTTTCAGATAAATTCGAATGGCTGGTGCTGTTTATCCCCTTGATCCTGGCCAGCGGCGGTAACGCCGGTTCGCAATCCGCCACGTTGATCATCCGGGCGATGGCCCTGGAATCGAATATCCAGCGCGATGAACTCCGCGCGCTGCTGCGTAAAGAGTTTCAGCTCGGACTGCTGTTAGGAGGCATGCTGTCCCTGATCAGTTTTCTCGTTTCCTGGGTGTTTACGACGCAGTTGATCCAGGCGTCTGTCGTCGGCCTGGCAGTATTCCTGGTGGTCCTGATGGGAATTTCCGCGGGGGGAATGCTGCCGATGGGCTTTCGCAAGCTGGGTATGGACCCGGCTCTGATGTCGAATCCCTTCATCACCGCACTGGTCGATATTCTGGGGCTGATCATCTATTTTCAGGTGGCGCTCTACATCGTGGGCTGAGAGAGGCTGCTTACTGTTTCAGATCCGCCGATTCCGGATCCTGTTCGGGATCGAGGGCTTTCAGTTCGATGCCCATCATCTTCATCAGTTCCAATGCGTTGCTGTGCTCCACAATGCCGGGACGCATCCGGTAATCAAAGGTCATTTTGCCGTCGATCAACTGATCTTCAAAATGCACGTTTTTCGCCTGAGAGCCAAACAGGCTCGTGATTTCGGTCAGTGCCAGATCATGCGTGGTGACGATGCCGATGCCACCCCGTTCGATCAATGTTTCAATTACGCTCTGGGCACCGATCCGTCGATCATGCGAATTGGTTCCCTGCAGGATTTCATCCAGCAGGAACAGGACCGGCTCCGGCGCGTCTGCCAGATGCACGACCGCTGAAAGTCGCGCCACCGACTGATAAAACAGCGAAGCGCCCTGCTGCAGCGAATCCTGAACCCGCATCGCAGTACCGGCCTGCATGGGAGTCACCGTCAACCGGGTTGCCCGGACGGGAGCTCCGGCGAGAGCGAGGACAAAATTGGTCCCCACGGTCCGCATCAGTGTGCTTTTGCCGGACATGTTGGAACCGCTGATCATCAACAGGCGGTGTTCTGAATTCAGCGTGACATGATTGCGGACGACCTGGTCGAGGGGAATCAGGGGATGCCCCAGCTCAGTCCCTTCAAAGCGCGGGCCCTCGGCGGGATCCGCGATTTCCGGAAAGGGATCTTCGGGATGTTCGTACGCATAACCGGCCAGTGAGCAGAGGGCCTCAAACTCGCCGACCGCCGCCAGCCATTCAGGGCAGTGAGGTCCCACACGTTGCAGCCAGCGTTCGATGGCAAACATGTAATGGAAGGGTATCCCCAGCAGGATGGTCAGCGGAGCCGAAAACTGATTGCGAAAACAGTTATTCAGCCCCTGAATGTTCCGTCTGAGCTGGGCAATACTGCGGGACGGGGGAACGCCGTCTGTTTTTAATGCGGTGATAATGGTCGTCAAATGCGGAGAATGAAACTCCCGCTGTTCAATCAGCGAGAGCACATCAGACAGCACTGACAGGCCATCGCGGACTTCATCGGTCTGATTCAACAGTTCGCGGATGCGTGAACCAATACAGAATAGCAGGCAGACCTGGATGATGATCGCCACACAGATCGGGGCGATGCCCGAATAAGACATCAGCCAGCTGATCACCGCCAGTGCGGCAAACACTCCGGTTACCATCGATGCCCATTTCAGGCCGGCGGGAATCTGAATCAGAGGTTGTCGGACCCAGTCGGAGAGATGGGTCTGTTCAATGTCACTCTGTTTTTCGGCTTCCAGCAGTTCGAGCGTTTCGCGAAAATCGAGTTCGTTTCGCAGTTCTTCCACCGACTGCTGACGCTCTCTGATTTCTTTGGCTGACGCAGGCGTCAGTAACCAGCGGGCCAGCGTCTCTTCTCCCAGCTTCGTGCGGGCAGAGCAGATCAGTTGAAACAGGGAGCCCCGTCCCAGCAGATCCAGGTCGCCGGCGTACATATGCTGTGGATCGTAATATTCTTCTCCCGCGGGACGGACATCGATCCATTGATGATTCAGGCGGTCCAGCGAAGTTCGATAATAGGTTTCCGCCTGGCGTGCCCGTTTCAGGCGTCGGAGACAGCGGGCATGTAAGATAATCAGCAATACAAACGCCAGGATGGGGGCGGCGATCCATTTCAGGCTGAGGGCACCCCAGACCGTAGACGCCAGCAGTACTGCGATACCAGCGATAAATACCAGGCCGCGCAGGCTGGAAAAGCGGTCGCTTTGCCTGACAAATGCCTGTACCTTGCCCGACCGGTCTTCAAGCCGCCGTTCATATTCGATTCGGGGATTTTGTTGAGTTGGGGAAGGTTGCATCGAACTGGTAAACTATCGAGAACGCTGACTGGTTAAAGCTCACTTCTAACCTATTGGCAGACGCAATACCAGCGTAAACAGAGGCGAATTCTGATTTGCAATGGGTCTGAAATCCGGGTAAAACAGGACTTCCATTCCCGTTCCCACTGGAGACCTCTCTCATGGATTCGATCCCCGTTATCGACACACATCAGCACCTCTGGGATTTAGACCTGTTCCAGCTCCCCTGGCTCGATTTACCGGGCATGGATGTCCTGCGAAACAGCTTTCGCATGGCCGATTATCAGCAAGCGACCCGGAATTGTCCCCTCGCAAAATCGGTGTATATGGAAGTGAATGTACACCCGAATCTGCACCGGCAGGAAGCAGAATACGTGCTGGCATTGTGTGAGGATGAGGGGAATCCGATGTCAGGTGCTGTCATCGGTGGTTCACCCGGCGAGAGCAGCTTTGCCGACTACCTGGATGAGTTTGCCGGGAATCCGTATGTGAAAGGAGTCAGAACTATCCTGCACGATCCCGATCGGCCGCGGGGCATGTGTCTGACGCCGCAGTTCAAAGAAAATATCAGGCTGCTGGGAGAGCGGGGCTTGAGCTTTGATCTCTGTATGCGACCTGCGGAGATCCAGGATGCCGTAGAACTGGTCGATGCCTGCCCGGAGACGCGGTTCATCATCGATCATTGCGGCAACATGAGCGTACAGCCGGATCAGCAGCAGGATCGGGCGGCATGGGAACAGGGTATGCAACTGATGGCCGACTGCGACCGTGTGTTCTGCAAGATCTCCGGAATTATCGCGACAGCAACTCCCGGAACGTGGGAACCCGCCGACCTCAAACAGAACATCGACTTCTGCCTGGATACCTTTGGCGAAGATCGCGTCTTCTTTGGCGGCGACTGGCCCGTCTGTACTTTGACGGCGGACTTCGAAAGCTGGTACCACGCACTACAGTGGATTGTACGTGACCGCGCAGAGACATTTCAGCGGAAGCTGTTTCACGATAATGCGGAAAAGTTTTATCGCTTGTAGACCGTGACTCCTTTTCGATCCTCTCTTGTGATTTGAAATTTAAGTTTACACTGTACCAGGAAGACAGGAACATGAAACAAATCATTTTAGCAAGCCTTATCTTAATGATACTGCCCCGGGCGGCGTTCACGGAAGAGATCGATGCAGCAGCGGGAGAGGCGCTGATGAAGCTGAATCGGGAGTTCATCAATGCGCACGCGGTTGCCAGAAAGTTAAATCTCGAAACAGGCGGGCCGATCATTCTCCTTCAGGATGGAAAGCTCGTGCTGGTCCGCAATGGTGCGGAAACGACGTCTGAGATCATCCTTACCGAGTACGATACGGTGAAAGTCTTTGCGCATATGCCGGTGGCGATCTACCTCATGCTCGGCCCTCCCGGTGCCGGCAAACTCGATACCCAACGTCTGCAGCAACTGGCCGAGTATCATGGGCAGATCGACCGCGTCGAGAAACAGATCGAACACATCGGCCTGGAAGGGGAAAGTCTCAAACGACAGAAACAGCTGCTGGCTGATTCCCGGAAGTTCCTGGAAACGGTGATTCAAAGGCAGGAGTTCAGTACCGAAGAGCTTTACGCTTTCACACGCAGCATGCTGCCCATGATTCAGGCGAACATTGCCGAAGCAGCCGCCAGTCAGCTCGATGCCATGCACCGGCAGGTCATGGCCTGGAAAAAAGAGATGACGCCGGAAGAATGGCAGAAGCTGCGCGTCTCAGTGAAAGGGGCTGTGCTGGCCCGCGATGGCAATCTGGCGATGCAGTACTTTGAGCGCCTGCTGAATCTCGAGGGGCCCGGCATGCGGCTTATTTACATGGAGCGTTATGTGCCTCCCACGCCGATGCTGACCCTGCTGGCCACGCGCTCTGTCGATCGCGGCATCAGCATTGCCTTTTTCGACAATCCCGACCGCATGTTCCGCGACGTACTCGCAGACGCTGCTGCTGCCCACATCAGGGAAATGAAATTCGATTAGACAGCAGCTGGATTTCCTGTTGAGCGCTACGAATGGTCGGGTTCAAATGCTTCGAAATCGTCCTGTTCGACCATATCCAGGCTCGGGCCCGCTTCTTCTTTCGCGTCTTTCGGGCGATAGTAGATTTTAATCGGGATCTCTTTGAAGGGGAGTGCTTCCCGCAGTACGCCGCTCAGGTAACGTTTCCAGGATTCGCTGAACAGTTTCTGATCGTTACATTTCAAGACGATCGTCGGTGGCTCAGTCGCGACCTGCGTCGCGTAGTAAATTTTGGGACGGTGGTTTTTGGTGTAGGGGGGCTGATTGTTCTGGATGGCCGCCCGCACCACTTTATTCAGGCGCCCCGTCGAGACTCGAATGCGCGACTGCTTGTAAATCGTCTGTGCCAGGTTGATGACCTGTTTGATGTTGCGGGAGTCCTTCGCCGTCACAAACGCCACGGGCGCATGTCGCATGGTGCGGAACTGGGACGTCAGGTATTCGTCCCATTTTTCCGAGGTCATTTTACTTTCGCGGCCCAGATCCCATTTGTTGATCACGAAGATACAGGGCTTGTGATTTTCTTCGATCTCTGCGACCAGCTGTTTGTCGACCTTGGAAATGGTCTGCTGCGAATCGAAGAACATCAGCACGACATTAGCGCGACGGATACTGCGTTTCGCCCGGGTTAAACCGTAAAATTCAATATCGTTGGCCAGGCTCTTCCGCTTGCGCACACCCGGCGTATCGATGGCAAGAAATGATTTGTCGTCGAACTCAAACCGGATGTCGACACTGTCGCGAGTGGTGCCGGCAACTTCACTGACAATCATCCGCTCTGATTCTGCCAAAGCATTAATAAACGTACTTTTGCCCACGTTCCGCCGACCGACAATCGCGATTTTCAGTTCGGGTTCGGCAGCCAGGCTTTCCCCTTCGCTGACTTCGAACTCTTCAGCAGGTGGCAGATTGTCCAGAATTGCTTTCATCAGTTCATTGCGGTTCCGGTTCCCTTTCACACTCGTCAATACGACGGGGGAATTTGTCAGGCGAAAGAACTGTGCTGCTTCGTCATCTGTTTTGGTGGAATCGCATTTGTTGATGCACAGGATTTTCGGTTTTTCAATGGACCGCAGACGCTGGGCCACTTCTTCGTCCAGATGTGCCACGCCGAGCGTTCCGTCAACGACAAACAGGATCAGGTCAGCTTCTTCAATGCCGACCTGGATCTGGCGTTCAATGTCTTCAGACAGATCGTCACTGTCAGTGATGCCGATTCCGCCGGTGTCGACCAGTTCAAAGTAGCGGTCTTTTTCATGGATCATGTACGTGACGCGGTCGCGGGTTACGCCGGCGGTCGGGTCGACAATCGCCACGCGATGGCCAGCGAGCCAGTTGAAGATCGAACTTTTGCCAACATTGGGGCGCCCCACGATAGCAATTTTGGGAATAGCCATGGTTTTTACGTTTTTCTCTGGAAAGCGTTTTCAGTATGAATCGAACAGGATTGGGTTGGCTCTCTTGATTTCCAGCCTCGGGACCTGTATCCCTGAGTCTGCTGGTATCAGAATCTGTTGAGCGCCCGCCGATTCGAAGTATGGTTTTTCTGCTGGCATTCAGAGCGTGCTGAAGCCGGGCGGTTTTGAAACAGAACATGACAGGCTGCCTGTGACGGCGTCTGGCATGGTAAGCGGTTGAGTCTTATTTCTTATAGATTATCCAGTTGGGAGACGATTGTTAATCAACTGGCGCTATGCGTTTGGGAAGTTCCGGCTAAATGACGGCATTTGAGCATGAATTAGCGGCCTGGGGGCCCGATTCCCCCTGTTTTCAGGGAACGGATGCTCCAGTCTCCCTGGATGAGGCCCACGCGTATTGCCGCCGGATTGCCCTGGGACATTACGAAAATTTCCCGGTCGTCTCCTGGGCACTGCCGCGGGATTTGCGTCCGCATTTTTACAATGTCTACGCCTTCTGTCGCTGGGCCGACGATCTGGGGGATGAGATTGCAGGGGCCGAACGGTCACTCCATCTGCTGGCGTGGTGGCGGTCACAACTGGTGGAATGCTATCAGAGTATTCAGCAGACCGGGGAAGAGGAATCGTCGGCATCCACGCCCCGTCTGCATCCGGTCTTTATCGCGCTGACTCCTACGATTGTGAAATACAATTTGCCTCAAACCGCCTTCGATGATCTGATCCAGGCGTTCGAACAGGATCAACACGTCAACGAATATCAGACCTTTGAAGAACTGCTTTCGTACTGCCAGAGAAGTGCCAATCCGGTGGGACGGCTCGTACTGCATCTGTGTGAAGCCGTTTCCCCGGAAACTCTGGCCTGGTCCGATTCGATTTGCACGGGATTACAACTGGCCAATTTCTGGCAGGATGTGGCTCGCGATTTTGCGATGGGACGCATCTATCTTCCCCGTGAGGATTATGAGCAGTTCGGCTATACCCGAGCGCAATTTGAACGGCACGAATTCAATGCATCATTTCAGAATTTGATGGCGTTTGAAGTCGCGCGTGCGCGGCAGTACCTGTTGGATGGGGTGCCTCTGATCGCACAGCTGCCGGGTCGTCTGCAGGTCGACATTGATCTGTTTCTCCGGGGGGGCTTGAAAATACTCGATCACATTGAACGGCAGCAGTTCAATGTCTGGAAGCAGCGCCCTGTGGTGTCCCGATTTGAGTTCGGCGTTTTGCTGTTTCAGAGCCTGCTGCGGCGTGTTTCTGGCAGAAATCGTTGATTTGCCGCACCCTCCGTCAGGTTCTCTCTGAAAACAGCGCGCATGAAATTCTGATGAAGAATCGCGTAATCTGATGTTTTGCCCTCTTTCAAACTGGTCTCTTTTTGCAAGATGAGAGGGCATTTGAAAGTTTGACGATCAGCCGGTTCAGAAAAAAATCTTTTAGAAATTTCGGTGAGCTGAGGATTGGATTTGAATGAAATTTGCGTGTAGTTTCTACAAATACAGTGTTTTCCAGAGTCTTGCTAATGATTCTTGACATCTTTGGACGATGTCCAACATTTAGTATTGACTACTGAAATATACACACTATATTGGGTGTTATGAGTGAGTGACTCACAAAAAATACTAAACGGGTGTTTCGTTGTGGGTCGAAAAAAAGTTGGTTTTGCCAGGCCTTCTGGCAGTGTTGTTTTGAATAGTTCCGGGCCGTGCTCTTGTCTCTCTCCAGACTGCACAAAATGCCTGCGAGCTGCTCAGAAAACCTGTCTCTCAGGGGTTTGGTGGATCCTCAGCTCTCACATTCAGATGGTTTTAGAAATCGAATTTCAGATCAGTGAGGGTTTCGTAAGAGCAAAAGGAGTTGCCAGTTCATGCACCATAATAATGCTGCCTGCCTGCTCCCGTCTCTTCATGTTTCCTGTCTTGTCTATTGTTGCATTTCTGAACCCTCTTGATGTGAACTCACCATATTGTGGGGCACTGTGTGAGTCATTGCGGTCTCATCACAACGTTTCTAATTGATACACAAGCTGCTGTCGGCATGGACACAGCCGGATTTTTAGCATTCCATTTAAAGGAGGCAATCGAATGATTCGAGCGCAAACAGAATGGATCGTCACGAAGCGCGGGGGGCGGACGGCTCCCTTTGATGCTTCGCTGATCGGTCGAGCAATTTCCAACGCTTTCCGCGCGGAACTGAACCTTGCGGATAATCAACCACTCGATGACGAAATCCGGATGGAAATCCCGGAGATGGTCGAGTCGGTCGCCAATGAAATTGCATCAGCGGCCAGTACAGACGCCGGGGTTGAAGTTGAAAAAATTCAGGACGTCGTCGAAATGATGCTGATGCGACGGGGGCACTACCGCATTGCCCGCCGCTACATCGTCTACCGTGCAGAACGCGCCAAACTGCGTGCACTCCGCGGATCTTCCGATATGGTGGAAGAATCAGAGAACATCAAATCTACGGCACCCCGGTTCCACGTGGTACTCAAAGACGGAACGAAAGTTCCTTTCGATGAAGCCCGTATCCTGGCCCGGCTCTCCGAAGCCTGTCGGGGACTGGAAGGGGACTGTTCGGCAGAAGACCTGCTGGAAGAAGTCATGCGTTCGATCTTTGACGGAATCTCCGTGGAAGAACTGTATCGCGCGATGATTCTGGCTGCCCGCACCCGTATCGAGCGTGATCCCGCTTACGATACCGTTGCTTCACGCCTGATGCTGAAAATTATCTACAACGATGCCCTGGGAAATGCTCCTTCGGACGTCAATGAACTGAATCAGCTGTATGTTGATCGTTTCGTGCAGTTCCTGGATGACGGGATTGCCGCCAAACGACTTACTCCCGATCTGCATAAGTTCGATCTGAACCGGATCGCGCTGGCCCTGGAACCCAAACGGGACCACCTGTTCCAGTACCTGGGTCTGCAGGCCATCTTCGACCGTTACCTGCTGCACATTGGCGGCCGACGGATCGAAACGCCTCAGTATTTCTGGATGCGTGTCTCCATGGGACTGGCTATCCAGGAAGCAGGGGATGCCACCGGTCGGGCGATTGAGTTCTACAACATTCTCTCCACGTTCCGATTTACATCGGCCACGCCGACTCTGTTTAACTCAGCCACACTGCATCCACAGTTGAGCTCCTGTTACCTGTCGACCGTGAACGACGATCTGGATCACATCTTCAAGTGTGTTGCCGACAACGCCAAGCTCTCCAAATGGGCCGGCGGACTGGGGAACGACTGGACTCAGATCCGGGCGACCAACTCACACATCAGTGGTACCAACGGCCAGAGCCAGGGCGTGATTCCGTTCCTGAAAGTGGTCAACGATACCGCGGTTGCCGTGAACCAGGGCGGAAAACGCAAAGGCGCTGTCTGTTCCTACCTCGAAACGTGGCACATGGATGTCGAAGAGTTCCTCGACCTGCGTAAAAATACAGGCGATGATCGACGTCGTACACATGACATGCACACCGCCAACTGGATTCCCGACCTGTTTATGCGTCGCGTCCGCGAAGATGGCGAATGGACTTTGTTCAGCCCGAATGATGTTCCCGATCTGCACGATCTGTACGGACATGATTTCGAAAAACGCTACGCCGAATACGAACGCATGACAGAGACCGGCGAAATCAAACTCTTCCGCCGCATTTCTGCTGTCGAGTTGTGGCGTAAAATGCTGACCCGTCTGTTCGAAACCGGACATCCCTGGATTACCTGGAAGGATGCGTCCAACCTGCGTTCTCCTCAGGATCATGTCGGTGTTGTGCACAGCAGTAACCTCTGTACCGAGATTCTGCTCAACACTTCACGGGATGAAACGGCTGTCTGCAACCTGGGTTCCGTGAATCTCAAGCTGCACATCGTTGATGGTCAGCTCGATCTGCGGATGCTGGAAGAAACCGTGCGGACGGCAATGCGGATGCTCGATAACGTAATTGACATCAATTACTACCCCACTCCCGAAGCACGCAACTCGAACACCAATCACCGTCCTGTCGGACTGGGGATCATGGGTTTCCAGGATGCGTTACTGGCTCAGGGAATCAGCTATGCCAGCATGCAGGCCGTTGAGTTTGCCGATGCCAGCATGGAAGCCATTTCCTACTTCGCGATTCTGGCCTCTTCCGAACTGGCCGGCGAGCGGGGACGCTATGGTTCTTACACCGGTTCCAAGTGGGATCGGGGGCTGTTACCCATCGACACGCTGGACCTGTATGAAAAAGAACGGGGAATTCCGGTTGAAGTCGATCGCCAGACACGCCTGGACTGGCAGGTCGTTCGCGATTCCATCGCTGCTAACGGCATGCGTAATAGTAACGTGATGGCCATCGCTCCGACGGCAACCATCTCGACGATCATTGGTGTTTCTCAGTCGATCGAGCCTTCCTACAAGCATCTGTATGTGAAGAGCAATCTTTCCGGCGAGTTCACCCAGGTCAATCGTCAACTGGTCGATGATCTCAAGGAACGCGATCTGTGGGATTCCGACATGCTGGAAGCCCTCAAGTATTACGATGGTTCTGTAACGGAAATCGATCGGATTCCCGATGACCTGAAGGCCCGTTACCTGACCGCATTTGAAGTCGAGCCCAAGTGGACGATCGAGTGTGCCGCTCATCGCCAGAAATGGATCGACATGGGACAGTCACTCAACCTCTACCTGGCAGAACCATCCGGCAAGAAACTGCATGAGATGTATATGCTGGCCTGGGAACGTGGGTTGAAGACGACTTACTATCTGCGAACCCTGGCAGCCACACAGGTTGAGAAATCAACCGTGGATGTCAACAAGTTTGGAATTCAGCCACGCTGGATGAAAAACGCCAGTGCTTCTGGCGACATTCAGGTCGAACGGGCACCTGCAGCCAGCATGGTAACCCCCGGTCAGACCTGTAACCTGGACGGCGATTGTGAAGCCTGCCAGTAATCACGGTGTTTTTCCAGCGATCAATTGTGCTCACTTTAACTAATTAATGGATTTAAAGAGGTGTTATGATGACAACCCTGAATACCAATTCCAGTTCTAATACATCGGTCACACCTGTGGGGGATACTCCCACAGGTCGTTTCAAAGCAGATAAAAAACGCCTGATTAACTGCTCTCAGGTCGACGTCAACCAGCTGATGCCGCTCAAGTATCACTGGGCCTGGGAACATTATCTGAATGGTTGTGCCAATCACTGGATGCCTACTGAAGTCGGCATGACCAAGGATATTGAAACCTGGCGTTCGAACAAACTCAGTGAAGGCGAACGTTTTGTGATCATGCGGAACCTGGGTTTCTTTGCTACCGCAGAGAGCCTGGTGGCCAACAACATCGTGCTGGCCATCTTCAAGCATGTGACCAACGCGGAATGCCGCCAGTACCTGCTGCGTCAGGCATTTGAAGAAGCCGTGCATTCGCATACCTTCCTGTACGTGGTAGAAAGCCTCGGACTCAACGAGTCGGAAGTTTTCAATATGTATCACGAAGTTCCCGCGATTGCGAAAAAAGATCAACTGGAAATGGAGCTGACTTCGGAAATTCTCGATCCCGATTTCACCACCGATTCCTTCGAAGGGACTCAGGCCTTCCTGAAGAACCTGATCGGTTACTACCTGATCATGGAAGGGCTCTTCTTCTACACCGGTTTCGTGATGGTGCTTTCGTTCCATCGCCGCAACATGATGACCGGGATCGGGGAACAGTTCCAGTACATCCTGCGGGACGAAACGATTCACCTGAACTTCGGCATCGACCTGATCAACGGCATCAAGCAGGAAAACCCGGAAGTCTGGACTCCCGAGTTCCAGCAGCTGATTATCGATCGCATGAAATATGCCGCCGAGCTGGAAATCGAATATGCTAAAGACTGCCTGCCAACCGGCATCCTCGGTCTGAACGGCGATCTGTTCCGTGAATACGTGCAGCACATCGCTGACCGTCGTCTGGAACGCATCGGTCTGCCCGCCCAGTACGGTTCTTCGAATCCGTTCCCCTGGATGAGCGAAACCATGGACCTTTCGAAAGAAAAGAACTTCTTCGAAACCCGCGTGACCGAATACCAGAGCTCAGGTTCACTGACCTGGGACTGATTCGTCCGCAATAGAAAACAAGGCACCCTCGCAGGGACCACCGACCGGTGGTCCCTTTTTTTATGCACGGTGAGGGGCTGAGAGAAATTGGCCGACTTGTATTAATTATTGCTGCTGTCGGTAAGGAGAAGTGGTATACTGATGGATGGTGAGTTTTGCAGACCGATTTTGAGGGAATAAAAATACAAACAGCAGATGGGCCTGGAATATTCTGTCCTGTAGATGATGAATTCAAAACGTGACCTTCGTTTCGCATGTTTTGGGGAGGCGAGAGACAGATATGAATCACGAGCCATCACTCCCGGAAGAGGCCAGTCAGATGCTGGCCCGGTTGGGGAGTCAAATCGAATACACGGCAAACGAACCCAATGGTCTGGTCAACCTCATGAATTCGGAAGTTGCGAATGAAGACCTGCGTCATCTAATCTTCTATCCTGGCTTCGAAGCGTTAATTCTGGACAATACCAACATCTCTGATGCGGGGCTGAACTTCATTGGTGAAATGAGGAACCTCGAACGTGTGGGGCTGTACGACACACTCGTATCTGATGACGGACTGAAGCCGCTGCTGAAGCTCTCCAAGCTCGAAAAACTCAATATTGCCTGTGCGCCTGGTTGCCTCCCCCCCGGACTGCGGCCGGTACCGGCTGCCAATGTGAGGCGAAACCAGATCACAGACCGGGGGCTGGGCTACCTGACGGAACTGTCTTCGCTGCGCAGCTTGAACCTGCAGGCAACGCGCGTTACCGACGCGGGGTTGTTGCAATATCTTCCGGAATTGCCCCGGTTGCAGCGATTGTCGCTCGCCTGTCTCGACATTACGGACACAGCGCTATTGGCACTCGAAAGTCTGGCCTGGCTCGAAAGCATTAATCTGGGGCACACGGCGGTCTCCAACGAAGCGATTGTGAATCTTGTGGGAGCGAAGGCGTTTTCGCTGCGCCGATTGAATCTATCCAATACGATGGTCAACGATCAGGCGCTGGCAGAGTGTCTGCCAGGTTCCCAACTCAATAAACTGGAGTTGAGCGACACCGGCATCACGGATGCTGCCTGTCAGGCCTGCGTCGAATGTGAATGGCTTACCGATCTCTGCCTGAATTTCACAGACATTACGGATGACGGGGTCCGCCACCTGGCAAATTGCGGGCACTTGCGAAAACTGGAGCTGTTTAAAACGAAGATCACCGATACCAGCCTGGTGTGGCTCGCGGACTCCGGTATCGAAGATCTGGGGCTCGGCTTTACAGCGATTACCGACGCCGGCATTCCCGTCCTGACTGACTTCCCTGCCCTGGAAAGCCTGGATCTGCAAAAGACATCGCTCACAGACAAGGGGCTGCGATTTTTGAGTGAAGCGACCAACCTGAAACAACTGCAACTGGACAATACCGAAATCTCTAACGCGGGGATTGAATTCTTAGTGTCGCTTCCCCTGGAATCGCTGTCGCTGAATCCCAGAATTGACGATGCCGGCTTGAACACGCTGGCGCGTCGCAACTCTCTGCGAAATCTGGCAATCTGGAATTGCAATGTGACAAACTGGCAGCCGCTGACGAAGTTGGAACGTCTCGAGGTGTTACTGATTGACGATTCCGTCACCGACCTGTCACCATTGAGGGAACTGGACCAGCTTAAGTATTTGCTGCTTTGGGGAGACTGTTTTTCTCCGACCGAGCTTGCCAGATTGCGTCTCTCACTTACCCAATGTCAGATCAGGACGTTTCCATTATGTTCCTGCGTATTAAGCGAGTTCTGGTGTTTATGCTGAGGAGAGGATGAGGTCTTGATTTTCGTGTGTATCGTTCCGTTCGTGATTTATAAAATTGTTAATCATGCTGCAGAAAAGCGCATTGGCTTACCACGAGTACAGAGGGCTCTATTAAATGGTCGGGAACCGGTTTCTGCGATTTGTGTCATGAAGTCAGGTTTCGTCGTTTTACCCAATGATCGTTTTGACTGATTTTCAAGTTGACGAAATCGGAGGCGGCTGTTACTCTCTGGCCTTGGAATTGAGAACACGCTTTGATTGCGGGTTTTCTTCCAGCGTCCTTTTCGTTTTCACAGGAAAACAGGTATGACCCTTTATATGCAGCGCGTGCACTGGTGTGACCGACTGTATGTCTCGCCCGAATACAGACGGGTGGGAGACGCTGACGAATCAGACATGCCCCGGGTCTGAAACGGACACTGCTGCTGCGCGCATTCTGAAATGCGTGCGCCTTTCACTGCGTAAGAACTTTGAGAGTTTCTTTGCGCACGGTCCAGGTCTGCTGCGTTCATTGAGCTGAAGAACGTCTCCGCCTGCGCGCTGTCAGCTGTTTCTTCATTGTGTCCCGTTTCGGACCATTAAACTCATCGCCCCCCTTATCGTTTTTATCACGGTCTGTGAACACACTCCCGGTCTGCGCGCTGTGTGCGCCTGAGTTGCGGAATACGTTACAGACACGTTGACGCTACCGGTGCGCACACTTTCAGGAGAAGGTGCGCGCACGACAAACTGTTTCAACATCATATTCATTAAAAATAAAAGGAGCCTGCGAATGGCTATTGCTACGAATCTTGGATTTCCCCGTATCGGCGCACACCGTGAACTGAAAAGAGCGGTTGAAAAATTCTGGTCAGAAAAAATCAGCGAAGCAGAACTGCTGCAGATTGGGAAAGACCTGCGTCAAACAAACTGGAAGCTGCAACAGGCAGCAGGGATCGAACAGATCCCGTCGAATGATTTCTCGCTCTATGACCAGGTGCTCGACACGACGGCGCTGGTCGGTGCGATACCGGCCCGTTTTCAATGGACCGGCGGTGCGGTTGACCTGTCAACCTATTTTGCGATGGCGCGCGGCGGAAAAGGGGGGAAGTCGGTCGATGCGTCTACCGCCGGGGTTGCTGCGCTGGAGATGACCAAATGGTTCGATACGAACTACCATTACCTGGTTCCTGAGTTCGAACCGGATCAGCAGTTCCAGCTGGCGTCGACGAAAATCATTGACGAATACCTGGAAGCGAAAGCGCTGGGCATCGAAACCCGGCCGGTCCTGCTGGGTCCGGTTTCGTTCCTGCTGCTGGGGAAATCGGGGACAGCGGACTTCGACTGCTTAAGTCTGCTCGATCGACTGTTGCCCGTGTATGTAGAAGTGCTGACCCGGCTGGCAGCCGCCGGTGCCAACTGGATTCAGATCGACGAGCCTTGTCTGGTCCTCGATCTGACAGCCGAGCAGCGTGTTGCCTTTCAGCGGGCCTATGATCTGCTTTCGATTATTCCGGGCGGAATCAGGATCGCGTTGACGACCTACTTTGGTCCGCTCCAGGAAAACCTGCCGACAGCCGTTTCATTGCCGGTGGCTGCATTACACGTTGATCTGGTTCGCGCACCTGAGCAACTCGATGACGTGCTGGACCAGCTGCCTGATGAAGTGGCGCTGTCACTGGGCGTCATCGACGGGCGCAATATCTGGAAGAATGATTTCGAGCAGTCGCTGGCGTTGATCGAAAAAGCCGTGAACCGGATTGGCGCCGATCGAATTCTGATTGGCCCTTCCTGTTCGCTGTTGCATACGCCCGTGGATCTGGAAAATGAAACCGATCTGGACCAGGAACTACGTCAGTGGCTCGCGTTTGCACGGCAGAAGCTGGAAGAAATTAGCGTGCTGACCCGTTGTGTCAATACAGGGAGGGAGAGTGTCAGTGAAGCACTGAATGCGAATAAGGATGCCATGGATGCCCGCCGCAATTCGCCGCGCGTCCACCGTCCGGATGTGAAAGAACGCAGTGCCGCCGTGACGGAATCGATGCGTACCCGCAGAAGTCCCTATGCAGAACGTCATGTATTACAGCAGCAGGCGTTGCAACTGCCGTTGTTTCCCACCACGACCATTGGTTCGTTTCCGCAGACGGATGAAATTCGCAAGGCACGTGCCGCATTCAAGCAAGGGGAAATGACAGAGTCGGCTTATGAGTTGTTTCTGCAGGCGTGTATTGCCAGTGATATTCAATTCCAGGAAGATGTCGGTCTGGATGTGCTCGTGCACGGCGAAGCGGAACGCAATGACATGGTGGAATATTTCGGCGAACAGCTGGAAGGTTTCATTGCGACGAAAAACGGCTGGGTGCAGAGTTACGGCTCCCGCTGTGTGAAACCGCCGATCATCTTCGGCGATATTCTCCGCAAGGGGCCGATGACGGTCAAATGGACCGCGTTTGCGCAGTCCTGCACGCAGAAACTGATGAAGGGGATGCTCACCGGGCCGGTGACGATTCTGCAATGGTCGTTCGTCCGCGATGATCAGCCCCGCAGTGAGACCTGTCAGCAGATTGGTCTGGCGATCCGCGCTGAAGTGCTGGACCTGGAAGCCAGTGGCATCCGCATCATTCAGATTGACGAGCCGGCAGTCCGCGAAGGCCTGCCGCTGCGTCGTTCCGACTGGCGGGCGTATCTCCAATGGGCGGTCGACTGTTTTCATCTGGCAGCAGCGGGTGTCGAAGATGAAACTCAAATTCACACTCATATGTGTTATTCGGAATTCAATGACATCATCGAAGCGATTGCTGCCCTCGACGCTGATGTGATTTCCATTGAAACGTCGCGGAGTAATATGGAACTCTTGGATGCGTTCGTGCAATTCCGCTATCCCAACGAAATCGGACCGGGCGTCTACGACATTCATTCGCCGCGCGTGCCCACGGTGGAGTGGATGGAAGCGCTGCTGGTGAAAGCCTTATATGTGCTGGAGCCGCGGCAGTTATGGGTCAATCCGGACTGCGGTCTGAAGACCCGCAAATGGGATGAAGTCAGACCAGCGTTGCAGAACATGGTGGCCGCCGCCAAAACACTGCGTGTGAACGTGAGTGTGACAGAATAAGCCTGCCGATGGGATAGAAGCCTGTTCGTATTCAGTACGGAATGACTGGAAACGGTCATTCCGTACTGATTTTAGATGAAGCAGCGTCTGCCGCTTCCAATTTGATTCAGGATTCGATACCAACAAAGTTATGAAGATCGATTTCAACAGACTGTTTCTGCTGTTGCTCCTGTGGGGGCTGACTGCGGGCTGCCAGCCGGAAGCCACCAGTCCGAAGTCCGCGCGGCCGGAGCCGTCAGTCGGGGAAGAGACGCAGCAATCTGCGAATTCAGCCGTGTATCCTGTCACGGTGACCGACTATCGCGGGCAGGATGTCACGATCCAGAAACAGCCTCAACGCATTGTTTCGCTGTTGCCGTCCCATACGGAACTGCTGTTTGCGCTCGGCGCGGGAGAGCAGATGGTGGGGTGCACGACGTTGTGTGATTATCCTCCGGAAACCAAAACGCTGAAAAAAATCGCCATGTCTAATCCGGGCAGCGTCAGTCTGGAAGCACTGGTCGAACTGCAGCCGGATCTGATTGTACTGGGCGGCGATTATCATCGTTTACTGGGAGAACAGCTGGAGAAAATAAAGATTCCGGTTCTCTCATTTGAATCGCAGTCCCTGGCGGATATCGAGAAATCCATCCTGGGATTCGCAAAAGTAACCGGGCACACGGAGCGCGGTGAGCAGTTAAATCAGCAGATCAAAGAAGACATTCAGGCGATTCAGGAAAAGATCAAACCATTTCAGAAAGCGGCGTCCCCGCGGGTGTTTTACCAGGTCTGGGATCAGCCTTTGATGACGGCGGGCCCGGATTCGTTCATTGGTGAGCTGATGACACTGGTGGGGGGGGAGAATATTTTCAGTGATGTGAAAATTGCCTATCCCCAGGTCAGCGAGGAGACATTGATTGTGCGCAATCCCGATGTGATTCTGCTCCCCGGGCTGAAAAATAATCCGCAGGCGGATCCGCGCGAAGCGATTGCCACACTGAAAAAAAGGCCGGGCTGGGAGAAGATGAACGCCGTGAAGAACCAGCGAATCTATATCATAGAGGATGATCTGATTTCGCGTCCCGGGCCGCGGGTGGTGCAGGGACTGCAAAAAGTGGCGCAGGCTTTGTATCCTGAAGCGTATCCTGAACCCTGAACTTCTGACTGAGCACTGCCGTTCATGCAACCGCGCAATCAATTTCTGACCTGGCGATTCCTGCCTTTACTGGCGGGCCTGTTGCTTGCGCTGCTGGTGGGAATTCATTTCGGCGCAGTGGCACTCTCGCTGGATGAGATCTGGCAGGGACTCTGGAAACCGGCTGAGGAATCGTACATCAATACCATTCTCTGGCAGATTCGTCTGCCGCGCGTGATTCTGGCGGCCTGTGTGGGAGGGGGACTGGCAATTGCGGGGGCTGCCTTTCAGGGAGTGTTTCGCAATCCATTAGCCGATCCGTTTGTGATTGGTGCCTCCAGCGGCGCTGCTCTGGGAGCAACCCTCGCGCTGCTGCTGATGGCAGGCAGTATTACCGTCATTACGGCGACCTGGCAGATTCCCTGGTTGATTCTGGCGGCGTTTGCCGGTGCACTGCTGGTCGTCGGCGGAGTGTTTGTGATTGCCTCTTTGAGTCATATCGGACGCAGTGCACCGTTGCTGACATTGATTCTGGCGGGGATGGCACTCAGTAGTTTTACCGGTGCCCTGGTTTCGCTGATCATGTTTCTGAATCATGAAATGCTGACTACCATTTTCAGCTGGCTGCTGGGCAGTTTCTCAGGGCGACACTGGAATGAAATTCTGATGGCGGGGCCTGTCATCGTTTGCAGTGGCGGACTGCTGTGGTTACTGTCACGTCCGCTCGATCTGCTTTCCTTCGGTGATGAAGCGGCCCAGACGCTGGGATTGTCGATCGGAAAATTCCGGATGCTCATTCTGGTTGCCGCCACTTTCTGTACGGCGGCCTGTGTGGCTGTTTCGGGAGTGATCGGGTTTTTAGGATTGATGGCACCGCATATGACGCGGATTCTGGTCGGACCCCGGCATGGTCTGCTGATTCCCGGTAGCTGTCTTCTGGGAGCGACTCTCATGGTGATCGCCGACACGCTGGCACGGACTGCCATTGCACCAGCGGAAATTCCCGTGGGCATCGTGACGGCGTTGATGGGCTGTCCGTTTTTTCTGTTTCTGCTACTCAGTCGCGGTCGGCAATCCGGTTAAGAAGGGGAACGAGCATGAATCCAATCGAACTGGAAAACGTTTCCTGTGGATATACCCGAGAGGATGTCTTAAAGCAGATTTCCCTGGGAATTGAACCGGGAACCGTGATGGTCCTGCTGGGGCCGAACGGCTCCGGTAAAACGACCTTGCTGCGCGCGTTGTTTCATCTGGTGGAAATCCGGGAGGGGAGCGTGCTGATTGAAGGGGAATCGCTGGCGCAGATGTCGCGCAAACAGGTCGCGCAGAAACTGGCGCTGGCACCACAGCTGGAATCACCTCAATGGCCTATGACGGTCGAAGAAACCGTACAGCTGGGACGCAGCGCCCATCGGGGCTGGGTTCAACCCTTTCAGGCGGAGGATACGAGCCAGGTGGAAACCGCGCTGCGGCAGACGGGCTTGATCGAATTACGTCAGCGGAAGATCACCGAGATTTCCGGCGGGGAATGGCGGCGGACCTTAATCGCCCGCGCCCTGGTGCAGCAGACGGGTGTGTTGTGTCTGGATGAGCCGACGACGGGGCTCGATCTTAAATATCAGGTCGAGATTCTCACGCTCATTCGCAGCCTGGCACACGAGCGGAATCTGACGGTCATCCTGACCATTCACGATCTGAATCTGGCCAGCAGTTTCGCTGACCAGATTGTATTATTGAACAAAGGGGAGATCGCGGCGATCGGCACAGGGGCCGAAGTCCTGACCGAAGCACGCCTGACTGAAGTCTATCAGACCCCCGTCAAAGTGCTGCCCCATCCGGAGTATCAGACCCCTTTGATTGTTCCCGTGCTCTGATCTGGAGCAAACTGCTCGATCAGCTGGTGACGTAGCTGTCGCAGACCTGGACGTTGGCCCATTTGTCTTTGTTTTCTGAGATGAAAGTCAGGTGGTCGGCGGCTTCCTGATATTTGTCGTGGGAGTCTTTATTGTCAAAGACCACATTCAGGGCGACGTGATATTCCTGATTGTTCACCGGCCGTTGAAACTCCGTACCACGGATCCCGGCGGAGAAGTAGAGCACGCCGGGATGGTCTTTCAGATATTTGTGACAAGCCTGCACCATTGCCTCGCTGGCTTCGGGAGATCCGTCTTTGAGGGTGAAATAAACCATGTGTGCCAGTGAAGCTTCTGCCATGTTCATGTCTTTCAGTCTCGCTGCAATGAGTTAAGTGTATGATATTATATAATTTAAGACTCTGGACCAGGTTGGAAGCCCGGTTCCTGCTTTCCTATCTTCTCAAAAAGTCACTCAAAAGTCACCACAACCGGGGGGCAATGAATTTTGTAAATTGTGAAATATAAAATAAAGCGACTTTAACGATTATGCCGATAAATGAGAAAGGTGGGTTCTTCGTTCCGGCTGATCCTGTAGAGCCAGTGTCTCAGTTTGACTGAAACGGGAACGAAATCAAAGGAGTGCCATCCAGCACACTTAGTAAAAAAAGGAGTTTTTCGATGTCCCCCTGGATTCGAAATTGTATTGTTGTCGCTTCGCTGTTTCTGATTTTGACCAATGATAATTCCGCGGATGCTCATATCTTCCAGCGTTTATTCAACCGGGGAGGCATGGGTTGCTGTTATCCACAACACGGTCGCTGCGGTCATCGTTGTAAAAAACTGGCCCGTCGCTACTTCCGACGTTGTGCTCCTGTGACATCATGCTGCCCGGGCGTGTGCACTCCTCCTCCACCACAAATCTGCTACCAGGACATCATCTGTACCGAATACCGGATGGTGCCTCGTACAACCACGGTGCCTGTTACCACTTACAAGCAGATCACCGTTGATGAAGGCTGCTGGCAGCGCGTCTGGGTTCCTAAAATGGTGACTAAACAGATTCAATGTACCCAGTACCAGCAACAGACCAGCTACGTCAAAACTCCGATTCAGGTCAGAAAGCGGGTGCAGGTCACAATGCCTCAGTCAACATGCACTGATTGCATGAACAACGGACTGCCTTCGATGATGAGTCCCTCACCATCGACGCAGCCTTACATTGTGCCTTCTACCCCAGCACCTTCGAGTGCTCCAGTTCCAACGCCGATGAGTTCGACATCTCTGGACATGGGCGCTTATCCGACACTGGCTCCCACCATCAGTGCTCAACCAGCGACTGGATGGGGTGGAGGAAGCGGTGGACCTGCCTTCTCACCCATGGCTGCGACTTTGCCTCCCAGCCCGGCCGTTTTACAGGTTCCTGACCTGCAGGCCAATTCAGAATGGCAGACCATTCCTTCTCACAACTCACAATTCAGAACACAGACAGCGGTTTCCAATCAGTCGACCTATGATGATTCGCTGTCACGCACCGCATCTGCCAAAGGTGCGTTTGTGCCAGCCCCCTCGGCTGCCACAGTCTGGAATACGCCTCGTCGTCAACGCCTGAATTGAACGAAAACAGATCAGATTAGATCGAATCATGCAGACCGGAATCGGCATCACTCTGATGCGGGTTCCGGTTGTTTTCGTACTGCTCGACCGTTTCCTGTTCGCGTTTGATCATCTTGAAGAAAGCCACGCCGAAGCCGGAAAGAAGAATGGCCGGCATCGCCAGCATGAAGGCGATGCTGTACATGTAAGCGCGGGGTTTGGAATCATCCGTTTCGTTCAACTGTTTGCACATGGGACAGGCCGCAGCCTGGCTGATGACAGCAGGCGAGGAAAAGAGTCCCAGTAATGCTGCGGTCAGGATACAGGATCGAAGGAATGAAAATCGCTTTAACATGATAAGAACCAATTGAGGAACAGATTCAGATGCTTTTATTGTAACAGATCAAGATGCGGGTTCCAGCCGATTCAGGGCTGATTTTCAGGCGGCTCCCGGCAAATGATAGAGCATGAAATAGATCACCACGCCGGTGATGGAGACATACAGCCAAATCGGGAAGGTGATTTTGGCGATTTTACGGTGGGCTTCCCACTGTTGTTTCAAACCGCGTCGGATCGTCACCCAGGCCAGGATCGGGACGGCGGCAGCGAGTACGACGTGCGTGATCAGAATGAAATAATAGATCATGCGGATCGCGCCTTCTCCGCCAAACTTCCGGGACGCGGTTCCCGTATAACTCTGTAACGCGAAGTGATACAGCAGATAGAAGCCCAGAAACAGAACAGACGTGCCGAAGGCGGTCAGCATCGTTTTTTTATGTTTCTCCTGTTCCCCATGCCGAATGAACCAGTAGCCCACCATGAGCAGAATGGTCGCCAGCCCGTTCAATGTGGCGTTGACAGCCGGCAGTTGATAAACCCAGGCCGGCGCTGTGGGAGCAGTTTCTTCTGTATCAGAATCTGTGTCCGTGGAACTGGTTTCGGTTTGTGCCAGCAGATTTGCTGCGACGGGGATCAGAGTCGTACTCAAAGAGATCATGCCCGCTTTGGCAGGTATTTTGGGTTTGGCAGCTTCGTCCGGCTTCGTGTTCTCGGGGGAATCCTGTGGTTGTTGCTCCGGTTTCTGATCCTCTTCTTTTTTGACCAGCTTACGAACTTCGCGTCTAAGTTCCGCCATCTCGACATCGTTGACCGCGTTATATTTTCCCAGGACGCGTCCGTCTTTATCGACCAGCATGACGTTGGTGGTATGGATCACTTCAAAGCCAGGTTTACGGGCGGGGCCCTTGTTTTCTTCAACCGGCATCAGAAAGCTTTTCTCGATCAGGTGAAAGATTACATTCTGATCGCCGGTGAGGAACAGCCACTTTTCCGGGTCTGCGCCAACTGACTCCGCATAACGGGATAAAACATCGGGAGTGTCATTTTTCGGATCGACGGTGAAGGTGACGAGGCGGAAGTCTTGGTCTTTCAGATCTTTCTGCAACTGATAGAACTGGCCGGAAACCCGTGGGCAGGGGCCGGCACAGCGGGTGAAGACGAAGCAGGCGACCCAGGGTTTTCCCAGCAGGTCTTCTTTCGTCACGGTTTTCCCGCTGCGTTCGGTGAGAGAAAAATCTTCGATGCCTTCTTCCGGCCAGATCGGAGTTTTGATCGTTACTCCCTCGATTTCAGTCTCTGTCGTTTCTTCAGCCGCTTTTTTCTGAGCGGCTTCAGTCGCCTTGATCTGTTCTAATGCCAGGTCGTGCTGTGTTTTCAGTTTCCAGGTGGCGAACGCACTCACGGCGACGAGTACCCAGAGCATGATAATCAGAATCAGGGGAATGCGGCGGGTTCGTTTGGTCTCAGTCATTTTGAATTCTTTTGATTACAATTGAAAAGATTGTAGTTATCTGGTTGTGATTTATCTGGCATTGCGAGTGGCCCGCTGACGGGTCATCCAGATCGCAATCGTTACATAAATTATACAGACTACTGCAGTGACGGTCAGGCAGACAATCATTGAAGGATTGCCTGGTGCACTGGGGAGAGCAGGTCCGGAAGAGAGCAGACGCCGCAAACCGGTCACGCCATACGTCAGGGGATTGGCGCGGATGATCCAGGAGAGCCAGCCGGAATCTCCCGCCGGGAAAAACGAACCGGAGAGCAGCCACATCGGCATCAGAAAGACTGACATGATGGCGTGAAACCCTTGTGTTGACTCCATCGGCCAGGCGATCAGATAGCCGAGCGCAGTCAGGCTGAAACCCAGCAGGAACAGGAACAGCAGCAGGGGAATGAAGCCGGCCAGGGTGACTCCGGTATTGAAGTCCGGTGCCAATCCGACAATTTTTAGCAGGGGACCCAGCAGAAGAAACAGGACAGCTTGTAAAACGGCCAGAATCGTCCCGCCGAGCAGTTTCCCCAGTACGATGGACGAGCGGGGAACCGGTGAAACCAGCACTCCCTGCAGGAAGCCTTCCTTGCGGTCTTCGATGATCGAAATTGTCGAAAAGATCGCCGTGAACATCAGAATCATGACGGCAACACCCGGGAAGAAATATTCCTGATAGGTCATGCCTGCCGTGGCCCATTCGGGCGCTTTGAACGAACCTCGCAGTCCGGCTCCGAATAGAATCCAGAACAGGATCGGCTGAATCAGTGCGCCAATCACACGGGTGCGCTGTCTGGCGAAGCGGACGACTTCACGTTGTGCCAGAGTCAGGATTGGCAGAACGAAAGGCGTGTTGGGGGTGACTGCAGCAGGCTGATTCATTCGACTTCCTCCGCCTGCCAGAACTGATGCCCGGTTTTATGAATGAAGACATCTTCCAGAGTCGGCTTTCCAAGCGAAACCGACGTGACCTGTTCCGGGAAGGCGTCGATCAGATCTTTCAGGAATTCATGACCCCGCGGATGTTCCAGTCGCAGACTGTGATTGATCTGTTGAGGCGTAACGCCGAATCGCTGTGTAATCTGGCTCAGCAGTGTTTCGGGATGTTCCGCGTGGATGGTCAGGCAGTCTCCGCCAACCGAAGCCCGTAATTCGTCCGGTGTGCCCAGCGAAATCAGTTCTCCCTGATGCAGAATTCCCAGCCGGTCACAGTGTTCTGCTTCTTCCATTAAGTGCGTGGTAATCAGGATGGTCACACCCTGTTCGCGCTGGAGTTGTTTGAGGTACTTCCAGAGATCGTGGCGTGCCCCCGGATCGAGGCCGGTACTCGGTTCATCCAGCAACAGGACCTGGGGAGAATGCAGCAGCCCTTTGGCAATTTCGACGCGGCGTTTGAGCCCGCCTGATAAGGACTCGGCCAGATCCTGTTTGCGCTCAGTGAGTCCCAGGTGCTGCAGTACCGAGGCGATCCGTTCCCGCAGCAGTCCTCCTGAAATGCCATAGAGGTGTGCCTGATGTTTCAGGTTTTCCCAGACCGTCAGTTTTCCGTCCAGGCTGGGTGACTGAAAGGTGACACCTATGAGCGAACGGACTTCCCGGGCTTGTGAAGCGAGATCGAGACCGGCGATCGTGGCACTGCCGGACTGCAGGGGGAGCAGCGTTGAGAGCAGGCGGAAGAGAGTTGTTTTGCCGCCACCATTCGGTCCCAGCAGGCCAAAGATTTCTGCGGGGCGGACATCAAAGCTCAGATGATTCAAAGCCAGTCTTTCGCCGTATCGGTGTGAAATATCAGAGACACAGATGCGGGCTGCAGCAGTGGATTCCTGAGTGAGGGGGTTACTCAACATGACTCTTTTCGGGGTTCAAGGCGTCAGTCGTAGCTGCGGTCTGCCGGGCCTGCTCCAGGTAGTCGATCTGCGGTGCTTCATTCGTGTAATAATGAATGCCGATATCGGGAATCATGGCGATCGTCAGTCCCAACGCGAGAATGATGGTGGGACTGAGCAGCACGTACTTCCATTTTCCTTCAAATTTCAGGTGCATAAAATAGATCAATACAAACAGCGCTTTGGCACAGGCCACTGCCAGAACCAGCAGTGCCAGCAGCACGACCCCGTTCATACCGATGATGTTTTTTTCTTTTAAATCGATGACGTCAAAAATGATCGACAGTACCGTGCAGATACACAGGGCAAAGAAGATGGTGGAATATTTGACGTATGCGTGATCGTGTTGATCTGACATCTGATTGGTGGCTCTCAGTTAAATGATATAAATCAGCGGGAACAGGAAGATCCAGACCAGGTCGACGAAGTGCCAGTACAGGCCGATGTTTTCGACGTAATCGTTCCATTTTTTACTCAGGCGTCTGCCCTGCAGCAGGACAATGATGAACAGCAGCATGCCGATCACGACGTGTAATGCGTGAAAACCGGTCAGCAGGAAGTAGACTGAAGCAAACAGGTTTCCGTAAATAATGGGTTGCAGGAAATGCACGGGTGCCAGGAAAGATCCGTACTCGGGGTTTTCCTTCATGGTCTCCAGTTCTTTGTTCATCTCCTGCATGCTGATGGTTTCATCCAGGGCACGCTTGTCTAATTCCCGGTATTTCGTATCCAGGTCGAAATAGGCCTGTAGTTCTTTTTTACGGGGAGCGGGGGTGTCTTCGGCCGTCAGTTCTGTCTGCAGTTGCTGACGGAGTTCTTCGACGGGCGTTTCGACTTCTTCTGTTTTTTCATCAGCGACCCCGGAAATTTCCGCGATTTCTTCGGGATCAACGGGTTCCGTCTTTTCCGGCAGTTTGGCAGCCGCTAATGCGATGGTGCGCTGATCGACAACGTGTTTCATTTCCCGCATGGATTTATCGATGGCCATACGCGGGGTTTCCGGAATGTGACCGGGCAGAATATCGTATTTGAACTTGCCCGAATATTCATAAGCTTTGATACCCAGGAACAGACAGGCCAGCAGCAGCGTCAGGCAGAGATAGCGCCGCGCTTTGGCAAAGTTTTCGACTTTCATTCCTTCCAGTGCCATCACGACGAAGTAACTGGAGAGAATCAGCACAAACGTGTTCAAGCCGCCGGCCCAGATGCGCAGGTGTGTGATTTCTGGATCGTCAGGCCAGCCGGGCGAACCGGCGCGGAGCACGATATAGGCGCCGATGAAGGCGGAAAAAAACATGATTTCTGTCGCCAGGAAGAGCCACATCCCCAGTTTGGAGTGTGGTATGGGAAGCCCCATTCGGTATTGTGGCGAATTACTTTCGTGACTCATTATTATCTTTCACTTTACATCGCAGACAATCAAACAGTCGTTGAATCCTGTAACGCGTATTCTTATTTTGCAGATCAGCTGAACAGCTGCAGTCGATCCCAGGTCAATGTGAGTAACAGCAGCGGGAGATAAATCAGTGAGAACCAGATTAACTCACGGGCGGTCTGGCGAGTTTCGTTTCGCAGGAAACGAATGGAAAAAGCGAGATAGCCGATTCCCAGAACCAGCGCGACCACAGAGTAAAACGTTCCGGTCAGGGAAACATATTGAGGGAGCAGGCTGACGGGGATCAGCGCTGTTGCATAAATCACGCACATCCAGCCGATCATGCGTGGTGCCGGATCGGCGGCGGGCAGCATCTTCAGACCTGCCTGGTGGTATTGATGACGGTACAGCCAGGCAATTGCCAGAAAATGCGGGAACTGCCAGAAGAACATGATCGCAAAAATCGCGAAGGAAGAAGTATTCAGGTTACCGCCCGCAGCAGTCCAGCCCAGGATGGGAGGCATGGCACCGGGGATGGCACCGATGGTGGTACAGAGTGAAGTCACCCGTTTGAGGGGCGTGTAAACCAGCACGTACAATACCAGGGTCATCATCGCTAAAAATGCGGTCAGCAGGTTGACCATTGTCGCCAGATAAAAAATACCGGTCAGTGCGGCACCAATTCCGAAGATCAGAACTTCAGGAAGCGAAATCTTGCCGGCGGGCAGCGGGCGATTGGCCGTGCGGGGCATCAGGGCATCACTTTTCATTTCCAGCATCTGATTCAGCGAGTTACAACCGACGGCAACCAGGCCGATTCCTACCAGTGCATGGATCAAAGGCAGCAGCGACCACGAGTGGGCGGACGCCAGTGTATAACCTAATGCCACCGAGATCAGAGCCATCGTAGAAATTCTCGGTTTAATCAGTTCGAGATAATCGGCGAGCCGGGCCAGACTGACAGGTTTGGCGGCGGTTTTCGATTCTTCGACGGCGATGTAGGATTGTTGAGTTGTAGACATTTTCAAACGTTACCTTCGGTATTCGGTAAGGAATCAGCAGCAGAGAGAGATTGCTCTGACGATCTGTTTTTATTTAATTGATGCAGGCGAAAGACCCGGACCGAATACAGGACCGTGGTCATCAGGAACAGGATGCCGGTAATCAGGTGTGCGGTGCGGAAAATGGACTGCTCCCAGGAACCGGCAGTGGCAACAAAGCCGGCAGCGGGTAAACCGTATTTTGTGATCCAGGCACCAAAACCCAGCAGAATCTGAAAGATGCCGATATGCAGCATGCCCATTGCCGGACGTTTTAACCATTTGATCCCGGATTTACGGGCACTGCGAAATTCGATGATCACAAAGATTAAAGCGACGAACGCAAAACTCATATGCGGATGCAGACCCACCTGAAAATGTCGGAGGAACCCGCCTAGAAAATATTGAAACAATACGACCAGCGGCACCGTGATTGCCAGCCGACGACCATAGCCTGCCGGTAACTCGGGGGGATCGTTACTGATGGCAATCCAGCGTTTACCGAGAACCATGGTCAGAAAACACATCAGGGTAAAGACGCAGGCGGCAAACAAGCCGTGTGCCATCGCCAGAGCTTTGCTGTTTTCGGTAACCCGGGTGCCACCAATGATTCCCTGAATGATCACGCAGGCCAGTACGGCAATACAGACGTTCCGGATCCATTTTCGATCAGCGACTTTGCAGGCGACCACAACCAGCGCGATGGATAGAAAGCCGACGAGCATGCCCAGCAGACGGTGTCCATGCTCGTAAAACTTATCTGCTGCCCGATGGAACCAGGAGTAGGTCAGCATGTTCTGCCCGTCAGAAGTCGGCCAGTCGGGGAATGCCATACCATACTGTTCGGTGGTGACGTGACCGCCTACAATCATCAGCGGCAGCGTGGCGATTGCGGTCGCCAGGGCCAGTCTGAAAAGCCAGGGATGGAATTGTTGCTGGTTCATACGTGATAACTTAATCGTGAGCGTTTCAAATTAAACGGGGGTCTCGGTTTCCGTTGTTGTGACATTAACGGGCGGCTGACATTCCTTTTCGTTCTGCATCAGGAAGTCACGATCGCCGTTGACGACGGCATATTCATTGGGGCCATGGTAGACCATTGGCACAAAATCAAAGTTTCCATGTCCTGGAGGAGAGGGGGCTGCCCATTCCAGTGTGGTGGCATTCCAGGGATTGCGTCCTGCTTTGGGGCCAAAGAACATGCTGTAGAAGATGTTGATAAACAGCAGAATCTGAGCCGCACCCATGATGATGGCCGAGATCGTCATGAACTGATTCATCGGCAGCAGATGTTCGAGATAACCGTGCAGGTAAGGATCTGCATAGCGTCGCGGCATGCCCTGCATTCCCAGAAAGTGCATCGGGAAAAATGTGCCGTTGGCACCGATGAAGGTCAGCACGAAATGTATTTTGCCCAGTTTTTCATTCATCATCCGGCCGAACATTTTCGGGAACCAGAACTGGATTCCGGCAAAGACACCAAACAGGGTGGCACCGAACAGGATGTAATGGAAGTGGGCAACAATGAAGTAGGTATCGTGAAAATAGACGTCGACCGGTACAGCCGCCATAAAGATTCCGCTGAGACCACCCACGATAAACATCGAAAGGAAGGCGATACAGTTCAGCGTGACGGTATTGAATTCCAGTTTCCCGCCCCAGATCGTCGCGGTCCAGTTGAATGTTTTGATTGCGGACGGCAGCGCGATCATCATGGTCGAAACCATGAATGCCATACCGACGGCGGGGTTCATTCCGCTGGTAAACATGTGGTGTCCCCAGACGATAAACCCGAGGCTGGCGATGGTCGACATGGAGAACACCATCGGCTTATATCCGAACAGCGGTTTTCGGCACATGCAGCTCAACATGTCGGACACCATGCCCATAATCGGGAGCAGCATGATGTAAACCGCGGGATGCGAGTAGAACCAGAACAGGTGCTGCCAGAGCAGCGGCTGTCCGCCACCCACTGTTGCCTCCGCATTGTTGATCACCAGACCGGAAGGATAGAAGAAGCAGGTTCCGAATAAACGGTCAGCCACCTGCATGAATCCGCCTGCGGTCAGCACGGGAAGTGCGAACGCCTGCAGAATGGCTGTGATAAACAGTCCCCAGATGGTCATGGGCAACCGGAAGAAGGTCATGCCGGGAGCACGCATGTTGATGATGGTCGTCATATAATTGATCGAGCCCATCATTGAAGAGAAACCGACAAAGGTCACTCCCAGCAGCCAGTATGTCTGCGCGGTTCCGGAACCGGGAGCTGCCTGCGCCAGGTCAGCCAGGACCGGATACGAGGTCCAGCCGGCTGCCGGACCACCGGCGTATTTAAAGCTTAAGCCGAAGCAGGCGATAGCAGGCCACATGAACCAGTAGCTGAGCATGTTGAGCTTCGGAAATGCCATATCGTCCGCACCGATCATCAGCGGGATCAGAAAGTTTCCAAACGTTCCCGCCAGGATGGGGATGATCACGAGAAAGATCATCACGGTGGCATGCATGGTAAACAGCATCGTATAAAATTCGGGCGAGATCTGTCCCCCTTCAGCGGCAAACAACCAGGGCCCGACAATCGGCATCGATTCCCAGGGGAAAGCCAGCTGCCAGCGTACTGCCAGTGCGAGGGCACCGCCGACAATCATCATCAGCATCGTGGTAAACAGGAACTGTATCGCGATGATTTTATGGTCGGTTGAAAAAATATACTTCGTGATGAAGTTACCCGGGCCGTGATGCTCCTGGGGAGTCAGAATCGGTTGCAGTCCGGTAGGTGACGGATTCAAAACACTCATTTCTCGGCGGCCTCACTCTCTGAGCCGTTTTCGTTGGCGGCAATTTTTCCCAGTCCATCATAGGATTGCTGCTGGGTCAGGTTTTTCATGTAAGCCTGGAATTCTTCTTCGGGTTCCACGATCACGTGGGCTTTCATCTTGTAATGACCCCAGCCACACAGTTCGGCACAGACCAGATCGTACACGCCTGGTTTATTTGCTTCGAACCAGACGGGAATCTGCAGACCGGGTAGAGCATCCTGTTTGATCCGCAGCGCGGGCAGGAAGAACGAGTGCTGCACATCGTCGCTGCGCAACTGGATCAGCACTGGTTTGCCGAAGGGAACGTGCAGTTCATTCACGGTGTAGAGGTCGTCGGGCTGTGGTTTGGGCTGGAGTTTTTTACCGATCGCAGGATAACGGAAACGCCATTCGAACTGACGCGCGGTGACTTCCGCCAGGGGATCTTTTACGGCTGCTTCGGGATAGTGGTTCTTAAAGCGAAAGTCTGCCCAGAGATTCATCTGGTAGAGGGCCAGGAATAACAGAATGGCACCGGGGATGATACTCCAGATGAGTTCCAGCTTATGATTACCGTGTGTGTACAAGGCACGATCATCGCGGTTATTCGCGCTCTTCCAGAGTGCATAGACGAGGACCGCCTGGGTCCCGATGAAGACGGCAGTAATGACAGCCAGAATCAGATAAAACAGGTGATCGATTCGGATACCCAGATTACTGGCGGCTTGTGCATTGTCGTATGGAAAAGACCAGCCAATCAGCGGAGCCGCGGCGCAGGATACGACTGCGGCAACAGGCCAGAACAGAAAAAATAAACACCATCCTTTACCCACGAAAGGTCTCCCGTTTGGTCTTTGATTGAGGATTCAATTGGTTGTCTTAAATGAGTTCAGAAACAAAATTGTCAGCAAAACGGATCGAAGCGATTACTTGCTGCTGTAAGGCAGGCTCATCACATAATTGACCAGGTCCCAGCGTTCTTCATCCGTCAAAGCGGACGGTCCAAACGCAGGCATCGGAGTACCTTTGATACCAGCAAAGATCCGCCGGTAAACGTCGATCGGTCTGCGACCACCACGGTAAATTCCGCGATGCAGATCTCTCGGAGGTAACTGATTTCCCCAGATATCATGCAGTCCTCGATTCGGATATTTCTCATTGGTGACCGGGTTGGTCCAGAAGTCCTGTGTCGCAGACCCGTTGCCACGACCCTGGGGACCATGACAGGTGGCACACTTGGTTTTATCGCTCAGGTAGAGTTTGCGACCCCGTTCGCGGGATTCCGGAGTGTCCGGCACGCGCGGGGTTTCCGGGATCACCAGTGCGTCTTCCAGGTTCGCTGCTTCCCAGGCATCTGCCACGCTGGACGTTGCAAAATCGAGGGTGTCCGGGAAATCCAGTTCCATGTACTCTTTGAGTTCTTCATTGACTTCTTCTGGAGTTTCGCCACCATCTTCACTGGTCCGTTCGGCAAAAGTTTCCTTGGAAAAATCGAGGAAGAGTTCGTCGTCGAGTTTCTTTTCTGTTTCGCCGCGAATCGAGAGCCAGATGACATAGTTCACAATCGCAGAGACTTCATCATTGGTCAGCAGCTTGAAAGAAGGCATGTACGTTCCGGCGATACCTTCTTTGACGGTCCGCTCCAGGTCCTGTACCTGTGCTTTCTCGGTCGATTTCGTGGACGTGTATTTGTAGATGCCCGGGCGGAAATCGCGGGGCGGGGGATTCAGATAGCGGGATGTGGGACCGGTCCCTTCTCCCGACATGCCGTGACAGTGCATACAGTGCCGATTATAAAGATCGCGACCAAACTGCAGCCGCGTACATTCCACCAGAAATGTGTCGCCTGGCTGAGGGGCAATTTCGGCTGCTTTTTCAACGGCGATCATGCCAGTCTCAAAATTGTATTCTTTGATGCGTGAAATCTGTCCCTGGGCTTTGCCGGAGGTCCATTCCAGCGGCAGCCCCTGAAGCTTGTCATATGTGTTTTCCAAGCCGGTTGCCTGGAAGCGGATCAGGGTTGAGTCGGCTCCCGTAGATTCGACTGATTTGACCTTGCCTTCCACATCGCCGAATTGCGTCGGCAGACCTTCAAACTGGGTCAACTCCAGGGGATTTCCGAACTGTCTGACCAGCGCTTCTTTGACGGGTTTGGCGGCGGCAGGCATGAGTTCATTCGTCTTCTTTGCGAAGATAAACTCGACCTTAGGCTGTTCGCACCCCGAGATGGTCAACACCGGGAGTAACAGCAACATAATGAAATGACGATACCCAAATCTCACGGAAGTGAATCCTCACTCTTTACTTATTCTGACAGTTGATAGATCGCAGTTCGTCGAGTCCGTTCTTCCCGGAAAATCGAAGTGATCCGGGATCTCCATATTCCATATGTCTCAAGCGATGCAGTGACGCTGATACTTCAATTCACTAGAACTCTACTGAGATCAATCTGTTCATGTCTGCAGTCGTTTTCTGACAGGTTTGCTTGTGCGGGGGTGGGAGGCTTAACAGCCTGAATACTTAAGTAATTCTGGCAATGCTCAGGCGTTCTGACAACCAGCGTTTCCCTTTAGAAAGCCTTTTCTCACAAGCAGGAAGGTCCTTATCGGTAAGCTCCCAATCGCGGGAATCACACTCATAATATCGTATTTTCTTTGACTCTCTTTTTCAATCAGCACAGGCTGTCGTTTCGATACAATCCTGAGTAAACTGTGTTCACAGAGGCGATCTCTCTGTTTTTACAGCTTCAGTGCGAACAGGCTTGAATGGGCACCTCACAAACAGACATGATCCGGGAATTTGACCGCCTGATTCGCAGAGATCCGGGAAAACGGGGGCTCATCGATTCTGAAAGTCAGTTTGGCCCACTCTGTCAGGACCATTTGCTGCAGGCAGCCCAGGCCATCCATTCCGGTGCGTCGCAAGTTGTGATTATCACAGGGTTTTATGTGCCCAGTGCCCCGGTGCCTGCTGCCGAAACAGACGGACCTCCCGGTGCGGTTCTGCTGGCACTGATTCTGGAAGCCTGCGGGATCGATACATTAGTGGTTACTGATGAGTTGTGTGCCCCTGTGCTGACGGCGACTGTTGACGCCTTCGGCTATCCGCGTTCGCAGCTTGCTGTACTGAATCCGGATCAACCGGGCTGGGTCGAGTCATTTTTCAGTCGACAGAACATCAGTCATCTGATTTCCATCGAACGGGTGGGGCCGAGTCACACCATCGATTCGTGGCTGGCTCAGGCTTCCGGTCAGAGTGTTGGTATTGAGCTGTTTCAGCAACGCGTGCCGGAGATGCATTTTGACCGCTGTCACAATATGCGCGGGGAAATCATCGATTCTTTTACGGCACCTTTGCATCAGCTGTTTGACCGCCTGCACGAGTTTTTTCCAGCCGCGATCAGTATTGGCATCGGCGATGGTGGAAACGAGATCGGGATGGGGGCGATTACCTGGGAAGAACTGGATCGCCGCATTGCTTCAGATTTTTCTGCCCTGATTCCCTGTCGAATCGCGACTGACTGGAACATTGTTGCAGGAACCAGCAACTGGGGGGCTGCTGCGCTGGCGGCTGCCGTCGCTGTATTACACGATCAGACGGATATTCTGTTTGACTGGCAGCGGGATGAGCAGTTGAAAGTCCTGGAATTCATGGTGAGTGAAGCAAACGCTGTCGACGGGGTGACGAAGCAGTGTGAACCGACCGTCGATGGACTGCCATTCCTGACTTATATGCAGCCCTGGGAGGGAATCCTGTCAATTCTGACTCGCTGATTTCGCGTTTCTAGCGTAAGACATCCGGGGAAACTCCCTGCTGCAGGCTCGAAATGACTTGCATTTTGACTTGTTTCACGGGTTAAAATGGGTTTCTGAACCTGTTTTAAAAACTGCTCGCCTCTCTTCTTGTGTCCTCAACAGAAACGAACTTTGATGAACATTATGAAATCCAGCGTGTTCCGTTCTGAAGAATTACCTGTCCTGAGACTGTTCTGCCTGATGCTGTTTTTGTGTTCGGCCTCTCTGTTACCAGCCCAGGTCGTCAGTAATGACAAGTTCAAACAGGAAGATAAATTTCGGCAGTTAGAAGAAGCGCTGCCGACCCCGAATGAGTTTCGCACCGCTTCCGGCGCACCGGGAGAAAAATACTGGCAGCAGGAAGTCGATTACGAAATCGAGGTAGAACTGGATGACAAGCTGCAGAAAATCGTCGGGACGGAAAAAGTCACTTACACCAATAAGTCACCCGACACGCTGAATTATCTCTGGATGCAGCTGGATACGAATATTCTGTCGTTTGACTCTGACGCGCATCTGACCGATACCAGCTCCCATCTGGGGAACGTCGGCTATCAGACAATGCAGCAGTTGCTGGCGAAAGAAACTTTTGACGGCAGAATGAAGATTTCGGCAGTCCGTGATGAACGGGGGGATCCACTCCCTTATCAGATCATCAAAACGATGATGCGGATTGATTTGAGTGGGCCGTTAAAGACTGGACAGAGTATGACGTTTTCGGTTGACTGGAGTTATCTGATCAATGATTCCAAAAGCCGCCCCGCACGAACCGGCTACGAGTATTTCGAAGAAGATAAGAATTTTATCTATGAGATTGCCCACTGGTATCCTCGCATGGCGGCCTACACGGATAATACCGGCTGGCAGCACAAGCAGTTTCTGGGGCGTGGTGAGTTTACCCTGGAGTTCGGCTATTTTCAGGTCAAGATTACGGCACCCGCCGATCATGTTGTGGCGGCGACGGGAGAACTGCAGAACCCGGAACAGGTCCTGACCGAAACACAGCGGAAACGGCTTGAACAGGCAAAGACGGCGGAAAAACCGATGTTTATCATCACGCCGGAAGAAGCGAAGAAAAACGAATCGTCCCGTTCGAAAGATAAAAAGACCTGGGTCTTCCAGGCGCCGCTGGTCCGCGACTTTGCTTTTGCCAGTTCCCGGAAGTTCATCTGGGACGCCCAGGGGCATCAGCTGAAGGGCAAAGAGAAACCGGTAATGGCGATGTCGTATTACCCGAACGAAGGGGAGCCCCTCTGGAGCCGGTATTCGACGCACGCCATCATCCACACGCTGAATGTATTCTCGAGGTACACCTTCCCTTATCCCTACCCGGTCGCGATTTCGGTGAATGGTCCGGTAGGAGGAATGGAATACCCGATGATCTGCTTCAACGGTCCCCGTCCGGAAAAAGATGGAACCTATTCCAAGCGGACCAAGTATGGATTGATCTCGGTGATTATTCACGAAGTCGGACACAATTACTTTCCGATGATCGTCAACAGTGACGAACGTCAGTGGACCTGGATGGACGAAGGACTGACCACATTTCTGCAGTATTTAACGGAGCAGGAGTGGGAGCCCGAATATCCTTCAAGGCGGGGAGAACCGCGGGATATCGTTGGTTATATGAAGGGGGACTATCAGGTTCCCATCATGACCAACTCGGAATCGATTCTGCAGTTTGGCAACAATGCCTATGCCAAGCCGGCGACCGCCTTGAATGTTCTGCGGGAAACCGTGCTCGGACGGGAACTGTTTGATTACGCGTTCAAGGAATACTGTCGACGCTGGATGTTCAAACGCCCGACTCCTGCTGATTTTTTCCGAACGATGGAAGATGCCTCGGGCGTCGATCTGGACTGGTTCTGGCGCGGCTGGTTTTATACGACCGACCATACAGACCTCTCGGTAGAAAATGTCAGGCAGTATCTGCTGGAGACCGGGGACCCCTATGTCGACAAAGTCCGCCGCAAGAAGGAGCGGGATGAAGAACCGGAGTCTTTATCCGAGATTCGCAATAAAGAACTGCCGAAACGTACGGACAAATTCCCGGAGCTCAAAGACTTTTATAATGAGTATGACGACCTGGACGTGACCGACGCAGATCGAAAGAAATTCGAGGATCAACTCAAAGGGTTGAAAGCGGAAGAGAAAAAACTCCTGGAAACACAGAAGTTCTTCTATCTCGTCGACCTGAAAAATCAGGGGGGGCTGGTGATGCCGGTGATCCTCAAGCTGACCTTTGATGACGATACCACAGAGATACTGCGGATTCCTGCCGAAATCTGGCGGTTGAACAATAAGAGTGTTTCCAAGCTGATCTTAACGGAGAAACCTCTGAAAAGTCTCACCCTGGATCCCCACCGGGAGACCGCGGATACTCAGCTGTCTAACAATGAATTTCCCCGGACCATCAGCAAATCTTATTTCCAGCTGGAAAAATCGAAAAAGTCGAAGAACGAAATGCAGAAGCGGGAGGAAGAAAAGAAAAAGGCAGCCGGGAAAGCCGACTCGAAAGAGGAGTCCGAAAAGGAAAAGCAGGAGTGAAGGGGAGGAATCAGGGCTGTTCGAACTGATAACCGGATTCGATGCGGGCGATTTCCACGGAGTAGTTCTGATACCATTGATTCTTCCCAAGTTCCTGTGCTGTCAGGTGTTCGGGATTCTGTTTCCAGGCCTTGATGGCACTGAGATCCTCCCAGTAAGAGATCGTGATACCGGTTCCATCTGGTGAACGAACAGACTCTACCCCGAGGTAACCTGGTTGTTGTGCCGCCAGTTCCTGCATCCGGTCTGCCATCGTGTCATACCCCTGGTTTTGATCGGCCAGAGTCGATGTGAAGATGACCGCATAGCAGGGGCTTTTTCGGGGCAGATTCATGTCGATCACCTTCTCTCCAGAGACTGGTTACAGGGGGGATTTCGGCTGAAAACAGGGATTTACAGGGGAGCTGGTCAATTTCAGGCTTGCCACAAAATCTGGTTTCATAAATAATTTAACCTGTGATCGATTCTATTACTATTTCGAAGTTTTTATGAGGAGGCGATGCAAGTGACGGGTTATACGGTCCACACAGGTTCAACCGAAGATTTTACTAACGGTTGGGACCGCATTTTTGGTGATAAAACCGTCAAAAAAGAGAAGAAAAAGAAGAAAACCAAAAAGAAAACCACCGAAAAAGCCACAAAGAAAGATTCGAAAAAGAAGAAAAAATAGTCGTTCTTTTTCCGACAGAGTCAGTTGAAAATGGATCCGTTAGGCGAAATTCAGAAAGGGATTTTCTGCAGTCTCGCCTGGTAATTTTTGCACAGGGCCGTGCTAATGCTTTAAGCCCGGAAAACCGATAATTAAATTCGTGCTTTTCCTGCTTAATGTAGTCAAACTCAGGACATGGAGGTAACGATGTCAGAAGAAAACAACCAGGAAGAATATGAAGAGATCACCAGTGAAGAAGTCGACCGTGTTGTCGCAAGTCTGGAAGCACTGATCGAATCAACCGACAGCGAAAACATTCGCTCTTATCTCGAAGAAGCAATGAACGAGATCTATTATCTCGTCTATGAAGAAGGCGAAGAAGAATGGGATTCCGAAGTGGAAGCCTGTGGCGAAGACGATGAAGATCTGTCTGAAGCTGCTTAATTCTTCCCTGAAAGATATTTGATTGCTGCGCAAACCAGCAAAACTGAAGGCCACTTCCCCGTTCACGAGAAGTGGCCTTTTTTGTTGCCTCGATTGGAATGGGAAGTTTACCCGTTATTCCAGTTCCACTGTGATCGACCGGGAATCATTATCGACCTTGGACGGCTTACCGAACTTGATCTTCTTCGAAAATGCTTCGATGTCTTCGACCGGGTAAACCTTGAAGGTGGTGATCTCTCCATCGACAGTCGGAATCACCTGCAGGGACTCGGTATCGTTGGCTGACTGCAGGATTTCATCAATGATCGGATCCTGTTCGCCTGGAGAGAGCTTTTTGTTGACAACGATGCTGATCATCGTGTTGGGATTAATCGGTTTGGCTTCGCCGGGGCTGTGTGCCATGGCTCCGCCTCGGGCGGCAGCAGCTTCGGAGAAGCCTTGTTCCATAACGGCTGCAGCTCCCATCATCATGAGCATTGGTGCCATTTGGGCCAATGGTCTGACCTGTTTGGTGAACTCTTCATTGAATTCTTTTTCCGTTTTCGCATTTTCCAACTGGGCCAGAGTTGCGTTCAACCTCTTGAATCCCGCCAGAGCCTGGTCTTTTTTCGAGGTAATATCCTCCGGCTTTAACTTGTCCAGGTTCTGTTTCGCGCTTTCGATTTTAGATTTCCAGTTTTTGGCCAGGGTCTGGGGAATCCATTTGTCTTCCACTTTGACCATGACTTCTTCCTTGGTTTTTTCACCCGGAACTTCAATTTTGACAGTGGCCTGATCTCCTTCTTCGGAGACAACCGTGACTTTGGCCTGCTTCAGCTTTTCATTGAAGTCGGGCTTGCCTTCTTCTGCAGGCATCAGGTCGGAGATAGTGGCAAAGTCTTTGGCGATTTTGGATCCGCTGTTGGCGAGGAATTGTCCGCCATCAAAAGTCTTCAGTTTCTCCAGGGTAGACAGATCGCTGTTAGCCAGGGTAACCAAAATATCGACACTGGGATCATAGTATTTCGCGACTTCTTCCGGTGAGGTCTTAGGGTTATCAAGCATTTCGTTTTTGAGAATGAATTCTTTTTTGTCCTGCAGCAGTTTGCCCAGTCTTTGAGCGATGGCGAACATCTCATTGTATATTTCCGGATCCATTTTATCCGCAAACTGATGTGCGAGGCCGTTGACATCACTCTGGTAACTGGCGGGCAGGAATTCCCAGACGACTTCCATTTTCTGATCAGCAACGCCCTGAATCAGGTACTGCATCGATCCTGCAGGACCCTCTGGTGGACCGGCCTGCTGGGTTGAGGAGCCACACCCGGAGAGCAGGGGGAGCGTTCCCAGGAAAAAGAGCAGAGTGAAGAGCGGGGCTGATTTTCTCATCAGAGATCCTTTGTGAAAGAAGAGAACTGGATGAAGTGGAGCAGAGATTGCTGCATCCTTTTACAGTAGTAAGAATCGATATTAACTCCAGTCCGAACTCTTGAACAGGTTCGCAGGCTGGTGTGATCGTTGAGAATCAGGTATTGAGGGAACGCGGACCAGCGGATGGCGGATCAAACAATTCTGTCTCTTCCGCGACGCCGCGGAAGGGGTCTCAGCTGAAACATAGGTTATTTTCAGCGGATTGCCGGCGTTTCTTGCTACTATAAGCAGATTGAATAGAACCAACGTGAATTATAAGTGTCTGGATGAAACGAATTCCCATTTCGCGTGTTTAATCTACAGACCTGGGGTCATGCTGCCTGATTCCATTTCAGACCGTGAGTTATTATATTTTCGATGTGTGCTCAGCTGTGGTGTTGTAAGTGTATTTAATTTAGTTACTTGCGGATAATGAAAATTTCCTAAGTGACGTGACAATATTTTTCAGAAAGTCGTGCGCTTGACTTCATGACTCTTTGATCTCTACACTGTGCCGTATTCGAAATTTAAATACTGCAGACCGGCTATTATTAGTATTCCTTATAAATAGGGCAGGTTTCACTTCCATGCATCTGCGTAATGCTGAACTTTTCTGTGATGTCGTCGTGCAAGGCAGCTTCTCCAAAGCTGCTGAGGTTCGTCGTGTGTCTCAGTCTGCTGCCAGTCAGGCGGTGCATGCATTGGAGAAACGTCTGGGGGCCCAGTTAATCGATCGCTCCAAGCGACCTTTTGAGCTGACTCCCGCCGGTGCGATTTACTTTGATGGATGTCAGCAGCTGCTAAGGTCGTTCGAACAGGTTGAAGAGCAGGTCCGCCGGGCCGTCGGTCAGACACGCAGCCGCGTGCGGATCGCCGCCATCTATTCGGTCGGGCTGGCGCAGATGCATGATTATGTCGAGCATTTTCAGCAGTTGTATCCGGATGTGATGGTCACCCTTGATTATCTGCACCCGGATGAAGTCTATCAGCGAATCTGTGAAAATCAGGCCGATCTGGGGCTGGTTTCCTTCCCTAAAGAAGAGAAAGACCTGACGAGTATCCTCTGGCAGGAACAGCCGATGGTACTGGTCGTTCATCCCGGTCACCCGCTGGCGGAACGCGAGAGCTGTCCGGTTGACGCCCTCGAAGACGAACCCTTTGTGGCGTTCACATCAGAATTAGTCGTTCGACAGAAGATCGATCGCTGGCTGCGAAAAGCCGGCGTCCACGTACAGTTGATCCATGAGTTTGATAACATTGAAAATATGAAACGGGCTGTCGAAGCCGGGGCGGGGATTTCTGTTCTGCCTTTACCGACGGTTGCGAAAGAAGTTCATGATCAGTCATTGAAAGTGGTACGTCTGGAAGAAGTCGAATGGTTCCGTCCGATCGGGATCATTCAGAAAAAACAGAAAACGACGCCCGATATGGTGTCAAAATTCATAGAAGTCTTGCATGAAGACCCCGCGAATTTCTCAAGCGCTCGTAGAGAATCGACCGAGGTATCAGCATCGGGGAGACAAAAAACTCCCAGCATGGATGCGTTTTCGTTCGGTCCTTTAATAGCGCGTGAATAAGCAGGTTGAGTGTCTGCAGTTTCTTGTTTGGATGGATCCACCCGATTTGAGTCAGGAGAAGACTCTCCCTGAGTATGACTCAAACAGATTGATGGTTGATCTTTGACAGAAAACATTCCGGTGTAAATCCGGTAACCAAGGGGCATTCGTCTCTCCAGGACGAACTGCCCGATTGATATCGAGAGTGCGACGTCTGTTCGCAATAACAGGATGCCTGGTTGGCATTGATTTTGTTAAACATTAGTTTGAATGGTGAAGTAAGATGACAAGTCGAACCGTTCGGCGTGGAACTGATTCCGAGAACACAGCACGAAGCTCCATTTTTCAGGTGGGGCGTCTTCCGGAAGCGCACGGGCTCTACGATCCGGAATTCGAGCATGACAGTTGTGGTGTCGGGTTTGTCGCCCATATTAAAGGCGAACGTTCGCACCAGATCGTGCTGGACGCCGACGAAATGCTGCGTCACATGACTCACCGCGGCGCTTGTGGCTGCGAAGAAAATACCGGCGATGGTGCAGGGATCCTGGTCTCGATGCCTCACGACTTCCTGTCGCGCGTCGTGAAAGAAGATCTGAACCTGACGCTGCCCGAACAAGGCAATTACGGCCTGGGAAATGTCTTCCTGCCGACCGATGTCTCCCAGCGGGAACATTGTAAAAAGGCGGTTGAGGAAATTGCCAATCAGCAGGGACTGGTCGTACAGGGCTGGCGTCCACTGCCGGTCGCCCCGGATGTTGCCGACATCGGTCCTTCCGCTTTGCGGGCTCTGCCTCACATGGAGCAGGTCATCATTTCGACTGCCAACGGCAAAGTCGCTGACCAGGACCATCTGGAACGCCAACTCTATATTATTCTGAAAGCCTCCAGCCGACTGCTGCGGGAAGGCAGCAATCTGCCTCAGGGGCTCATGTTCTACTACTGCTCACTCTCAAGTAAGGTGCTCGTCTATAAAGGGATGTTGACCCCAGATCAGGTCATGCCCTTCTATCCCGACCTGCAGGCTGATGATTTTACAAGTCACCTGGCCATGGTTCACTCCCGCTTCTCCACGAACACGTTCCCCAGTTGGGATCGCGCCCAGCCATGTCGTTTCATGGCTCATAACGGCGAGATCAATACACTGCGGGGGAATGCGAACTGGATGTATGCCCGGCAGGGAATGATGTCCAGCGACCTGTTCGGGGATGACTTGAAAAAGCTGTTCCCGATCATCGAGCCTCACTGTTCCGACTCCGGAAACTTTGACAACGCACTCGAACTGCTGCTGATGTCCGGCCGTCCGCTGCCGGAAGTCATGATGATGATGATTCCCGAAGCCTGGCAGAACCATCATTCTATCTCCGTTGCCAAACGGGCCTTCTACGAATACCACTCTGCTCTGCAGGAACCCTGGGACGGACCCGCTTCCGTTTCCTTTACCGACGGTCAATGCATCGGTGCGGTTCTGGACCGGAACGGTCTGCGACCCAGCCGTTATTATGTGACTCACGATGACCGTGTGATCATGGCCAGTGAAGTTGGCGTGCTGGAAGTCGATCCCAAAATCGTCAAGGAAAAAGGCCGCCTACAGCCCGGAAAAATGTTCCTGGTCGACTTTGAAGAAGGCCGCCTGATCCCCGATGAAGAGATCAAGGAAAAGTACGCGACCAAACGTCCTTACCAGGAATGGCTGCAGGAGCAGCGGATTCTGTTGAGCGATCTTCCGCTGGAAGGTCAGCTGGAAGAAGTGCCGAAGAAAGAACTGCTCTCACGCATGCAGGCCTTCGGTTTCACTTTTGAAACGCTGAAGTTCATGCTGATTCCGCTGATCAAAGCGAAAAAAGATCCGATCGGTTCGATGGGTAACGATGCCGCTCTGGCCTGCCTGAGCGATCAGTCGCGCCTGCTCTACGATTACTTCCATCAGTTGTTCGCCCAGGTGACGAACCCCGCGATCGATTCGATCCGCGAAGAAGTCATCATGTCCCTCGAGTGCTACATCGGCCCCGAAGGCAACCTGCTGGATTCGACCGAAGAACAGTGTCATCGTCTGTTGATTCCCGAACCGATTATCAGCAATGAGGAAATGGCAGCCATCAAGGCCATGGACTATCGTGGCTGGAAGAATAAAACGATCGACGTGACTTATCCCAAAGCAGAAGGGGAAGCCGGTTTCCGTGCTGCCCTGGATCGCATTCGGGAAGAAGCATCCCAGGCGATTGCCGATGGCTTCAGCCTGATTACGCTTTCCGACCGTGCAGTGGGACGGGAACGAATCGGTCTGCCGACCATGGTTTCCTGCGGTGCGATTCACCATCACCTGGTTCGCAACGAACAGCGCACCCAGATCGGGATTGTGCTGGAGACCGGCGAAGCCCGCGAAGTGCATCATCACTGTCTGCTGTTCGGTTACGGTGCCGACGCGATCAATCCTTACATGGCCTTTGAAGCACTCTGGCATTCACTGGAAGTCGGCGAACTGGATGCGAAGAAGTGGGACCGCGAATCAATCGTCGCTGCCTACCGCAAAGGGGTCAGCAAAGGCATGCTGAAAGTCATGGCCAAGATGGGGATCTCGACTCTGCAGAGTTACAAGGGAGCCCAGATCTTCGAAGCCGTTGGTCTGAACAAGGAAATTATCGACACCTGTTTTTCAGGCACCGCGAGCCGGATCAAAGGGATTGGCTTTGATGTCGTCGCACAAGAATGTGAAATGCGTCATAACATCGGTTATCCGCAGCGGGAACAGCATCGTCTGCCCGTACTGCCCAACCCCGGTGTGTACCACTGGCGTGCGAATGGCGAAAAGCATTCCTGGTCTCCCGAGAATATCGCGAACATCCAGGCTGCTGCCACCACTGGCGATAAAGAAGCCTACAAGCGATTTGCGAAAGCCGTCAACGAGCAGACGACCCGTGAGTGTCACCTGCGTGGTCTGCTGACCTTTAAAAAGCGGGATTCCATTCCGCTGGAAGAAGTCGAGCCGGTCACGGAAATCGTCAAGCGATTCTGCACGGGAGCAATGAGCTACGGCTCGATCTCTGCCGAATCACACGAAGCACTGGCGATTGCCATGAACCGCCTGGGCGGAAAAAGTAATACCGGCGAAGGGGGCGAAGATTCCGCCCGCTTCAAGCCTATGGAAAACGGCGATTCCAAGCGTTCGGCGATCAAGCAGATTGCCTCTGGTCGATTTGGTGTGACCAGCTGGTATCTGACGAATGCCGACGAACTGCAGATCAAGATTTCTCAAGGTGCAAAACCGGGAGAAGGGGGCGAACTGCCCGGGCATAAGGTCAATAAGATCATCGCCTCGGTACGTCACTCGACTCCGGGTGTGGGGCTCATCAGTCCTCCGCCGCACCATGATATTTATTCGATCGAAGACCTGTCGCAGCTGATCTACGACCTGAAGAATACCAACCCGAAAGCACGCATCAGCGTCAAGCTGGTGTCGGAAGTCGGCGTCGGTACGATTGCTTCCGGTGTGGCCAAAGGTCATGCGGACAACATTCTGATCTCCGGTGCTTCCGGCGGTACGGGGGCTTCCCCGCTGACCAGCGTCAAGCACGCCGGTCTTCCCTGGGAACTCGGAATTTCCGAAACTCACCAGACCCTGGTGCTCAACGACCTCCGCAGTCGCGTGCGTCTGCAGACCGACGGTCAGTTGAAAACCGGTCGCGATATCGTAATCGCCAGCCTGCTGGGAGCCGAAGAATTCGGTTTCTCTACCGGCCCGCTGATCACGATGGGCTGTATCATGATGCGGAAGTGTCACCTGAATACCTGCCCGGTCGGAATTGCGACTCAGAATCCGGAACTCCGCAAGAAGTTCGCCGGTCAGCCGGAACACGTGGTCAACTACTTCTTCCTGCTGGCAGAAGAGGCTCGTGAACTGATGGCCGAACTCGGGTTCCGCACGATGGACGAAATGGTAGGACGCAGCGATGTGCTGCAGCTGGACGAAAACGTCGCGCACTGGAAAGCGAAGCACCTGGATCTGACTCCAATCCTGCGACTGGCTGAAAAACCGCATCCGAATGTGGGCACTTATTGCACGCAGGATCAACAGCATGGTCTGGAAGTGGTGCTGGACAATCTGCTGATCAGCGAAGCCCAGCCTGCGATTCAAAAAGGTGAGCCGGTGACGATTGACGTCAAACTCAAGAACACCGACCGTACCTTCGGAACGATGTTGAGCCATGAAGTTTCCAAAGCCCATGGTGCAGACGGACTGCCCGATGAAACCATCCACATCAACAGTAAGGGTTCTGCCGGACAGAGTCTGGGAGCCTGGCTGGCACATGGGATTACCATCGAGCACGAAGGCGATGCCAACGACTATGTCGGCAAAGGTCTGAGTGGCGGTCGAATCATCATCTATCCGCCGGAAGATTCCACATTCGCTCCCGAGAACAACATCATCGTGGGTAACGTGAACCTGTATGGTGCGACTCAGGGTGAAGTTTATATCCGCGGCCAGGCCGCTGAACGCTTCTGTGTGCGTAACTCGGGTGCTTCTGCTGTGGTCGAAGGTATTGGTGATCATGGTTGTGAATACATGACCGGCGGTCGCGCCGTCATTCTGGGCGAGACCGGTAGAAACTTTGCCGCCGGGATGTCCGGAGGTGTGGCTTATGTCTACGATCCCGAAGGACTGCTGCTGCAGAACAGCAACCTGGAAACGATTGAACTGGAACCGATGGAAGAAGCCGATGATATCGCAGAACTGAAAACTCTGATCGATAATCACCGCAAATTTACCGGTTCGACGGTCGCCAAAAAGATCCTGGATCACTGGGAATCGGAGCTGGAATCATTCAAGAAAGTAATGCCCATCGATTACAAACGGGCATTGCAGGAAATGGCGGCTGAAGAAGCCGAGGTCGTCGTTTAAGCATCGTCGGGCGTTCCTCGCACTTTGAGTAGTCGGGTGAGAGGAACGCTGCATGCAAGCATTTCATCAGCGAATATCAGAGCTAACATTTATTTAGAGTGAGATAGAACTATGGGCAAGCCAACCGGCTTCATGGAATTTCCCCGAGAACTGGGTGCAGACCGGAAACCCGAATTACGCATTCTGGACTGGAACGAATTTCACGATCATCTGACAGACGAAGAACTGGGCAACCAGGGCGCCCGCTGTATGGATTGTGGAATCCCTTTCTGCCACACCGGGAAGACACTGGCCGGCATGGCTTCAGGCTGTCCGATCAATAACCTGATTCCCGAGTGGAACGACCACATCTACCACGGTCGCTGGCAGGATGCGCTGGACAGTCTCCACAAGACAAACAACTTCCCGGAATTCACCGGTCGCGTCTGCCCGGCTCCCTGTGAAGGTGCCTGCGTGCTGGGGATTCACGAACCGCCGGTCACGATCAAAAACATCGAGAATTCCATCATCGACCACGCCTTTGATAAAGGCTGGGTCGTCGCCAATCCTCCGGCTGTCCGTACGGGGAAAAAGGTTGCTGTCGTCGGTTCCGGTCCTGCCGGTCTGGCTGCTGCCGCTCAGCTGAATACCGCCGGTCACAGTGTGACCGTCTACGAACGCGATGATCGCATTGGCGGTCTGCTGATGTACGGTATTCCCAACATGAAACTGGAAAAATGGATCGTGCAGCGTCGCGTTGATCTGCTGGCCGACGAAGGGGTGGAATTTGTCACAAACACCTCCATCGGCGTCGACATCACTGCCGACCAGCTGATGAAAGACTTCGACGCGGTCGTGCTCTGCACGGGTGCCACCAAGCCCCGAGATCTGCCGATTCCCGGACGCGAGCTCAAAGGTGTGCACTTCGCGATGGAATACCTGTCGAAGAATACCAAGAGCCTGCTGGAGTCCGGGCTGGAAAGCACGCACTACCAGAATTCTCCCGTCGAAAACTTCATCAACGCCGAAGGCAAAAAAGTCGTCGTGATTGGTGGTGGTGATACCGGGAATGACTGTCTGGGAACCGCGATGCGGCAGAAGTGCGAGAGCCTGATCAATCTGGAAATCGTGCCTCAACCACCGAACGAACGCGCCGCCAATAATCCCTGGCCTCAATGGCCGAAAATCTTCCGCGTCGATTACGGTCACGAGGAAGCAGCAGCTGCGTTCGGTAAAGATCCCCGAATGTTCCAGATGTCGACCGTCGAATTTGTCGGCGACGAAGACGGCAACCTGAAAGGGATCAAAATCTGCGAAGTGGACTGGTCCAAACCGGAAGCCAACGGAGCACCATTCAGCATCGTAGCCGGTTCTGAAAAGGAACTGGAATGCGATCTGGTCTTCCTGGCACTGGGCTTCTTAGGCCCCGAGCATATCATCAGCGAACAGCTGAACCTGGAACTGGACGGCCGCTCGAACTTCAAAGCCGAGCATGAGCAGTACACAACCAGCCTGGAAGGTGTCTTCGCCGCTGGCGACTGCCGACGTGGACAGAGCCTGATTGTCTGGGCGATCAACGAAGGCCGCGGCGCCGCCCGCGAATGCGACCGCTACCTGATGGGAGCGACAGAACTGCCATAAGCGGGTGGTTCTGTCTACTTACCTGTTATGTCAATGACAACGGTCTGCGAAATGATGAGGTGATTCCGGGATGACAGAGAATGAGTTTCAACCCGATCCAGAACAGCCGGGCCACAATCAGCCCGCGGGCTTCTGGACGGAAACGAACTGTCAGGTCATCGAACTGCCGCTGACCAGGGAATCTCTGATTCAGGTCCTGTGTTGCGCTCTGGATGACGGGAATGCGGAGTACACCCATCAGGAGATCGCCTGGTGGGCCGAAAATTTCCATCAGGCACAGTTCGACTATGAGAATCCGGTTGACGAAACCGTTGCTGACGTCGCCCTTGATCTCCACCTGCAGTGGCAGATGTATCTGGACAACACGTATACCCGGGAAGAACTGCAGAAGCTGGACTTTTCGAAGGTCCGGCTGCCCGCTGAGTGGTTCTCAAACTGGCTGGAACAGCTTGACGCATAGCTCGTTCGTGTGTCATTATTTTTGAATAACAGGAAGATGACGCGTGCGCAAGCCGGGACAGGTTCAGAAATGGATGATCAGGAAATCATGGAATGTCTCTTAGACAATGATGGCAGTACAAGAGACATCAACTTTACTCCCGCGGCATTTGAAAATGTCAGTTTGTTGATCAGCTTACTGATTGACGACTATCAGCAGGGTGTATTCTTTGGTCCCGGTGGGGAGCAAGTTGAGTTTGAATCTAAGGCAGTCTGCAGTTTGTTAGGAAAAGAAGCGGGAACAATTTACGGATATTTCGAATCGGAAACGGCACTCATCAAAAAATTACAGCTGTTTTTAGATTGGCCGGAAGAGGGGCAGTGTGCCGTGGAACTGTCATTTTTTTCCGATGACTTACAAGCTGATTTTAAGATCGAACGCTTTCTGTCTCAGTTGAATTCCTGGTGGGACATCCTGAAGGCGCGCGAGGTTTTTGTACGCTACGAGAATGCCAGTTGGGAATGGTATAACCCGAATGACCTGGGGGTTTTCTATCATCAAACGCGGGCTTGATCGATTCGCTCTCTGTTTCAGGGATTTGAGCAGGAAGAGGCCAGTTCGAACCTGAAGTGTCCTGTTGGTGTCAGGTCTGAATTGCCAGTCATGGTGTTCAGATCACAACAGGCTCAGCGAAAGGGACCGCCCGCATGTCATCCGACCTTTTACAGAAAAAACTTCGGCTGCAAATCCGACTGACTGCCATCGATGAGCCGCTCTACCAGGCCTGGCAGCGGTGGTGCGGCGATCTGCCGTTTGTGGAAGTGCACCATGATTCGATCTTCAATGTGTCGGCGGATGCGATCATCAGCCCGGCCAACAGTTTTGGATTCATGGATGGCGGTATCGATCGTCTCTACCTGGAACGCTTCGGAACGTCATTACAGGATCGGGTTCAAAATCAGATCAGAGAAGATCATGGGGGCGAACTCCTGGTCGGCGCAGCGACGATGGTTGAGATTGAAGATTCGGAATTCCCGTTTCTGATCGCAGCGCCCACGATGCGGGTGCCGATGCCGGTTGAAGATTCGATCAATGCGTTCCTCGCCGCCCGTGCGATCTTTCTGTTAATTCGCGATGGCGTCATCCCCTCCGGAGAGAATGCGGGGCAGCCGGTGCGCGAGTATGTGAAAAGCATCACGGTACCTGGTCTGGCAACCGGCGTGGGGCGAATGTCCCCCGTGCGATGCGCAAAGCAGGTGCGAGCTGCAATTGAGGATGTCCTGCTGGATCGATTTCAGTTTCCCGCCAGCACGTCACAGATCCGTAAGCGGCATGATCGACTGCTGGGGAAGTGAGGAGCACCGATTTTTTACATCTACGTGTTTGCTGAATGTCTGTCAGCCAGTATGATCGTAGTGAACGACAACGAAACCTACTCAAGATACTACAGTGCGAGGGAAGCACATTGCAGGAACCGACGGCGGAAATGATTGCCTTTTATGAACGCCGGACGCAGGCACATATTGAGCGGGTGCGGCGGAATCTGACTTTGCTGGCGGAGGAACGGGAGTGCGGGGCAGAGCTGTTAGCGCGGGGGAAAGTGCATGATGCGTCCAAGTTTGGCCCCGCGGAATGTATTCCTTATATCTGGCTGACTGAATTTCATCGCTGCCGCTGGCGAAAAATTCCGTTTACCTATCCGCCGGGAATGGAAGAACGGGTACAGTCTGCGATCAGGCATCATGTCACCAGCAATCGTCATCATCCTGAGTTTCATGACGATCCTAATCAGATGACCGAAGTGGATCTGATCGAGATGGTCTGTGACTGGACGGCCATGTCACAGGAGTTCAACCAGGATGAAGGCAGCGCCCGAGGCTGGGCCGAGAGAACGATTGGTAAGCGCGTTCCCTTTAATGATGAGAAAACGCGGTTTGTGTTTGCTGTGATCGAGCAGTTAGACCGGTTGCGGTGTGAGGAACGGGAATAAAAACTCACCTTCTGAGTATTGCCAGTCGTAGGTTGCGATTCATCGGTGAGGCGATAGTGAAATACCAATTGATGATAAGACCCAGTTGAATATAACAGGGGCAGTGAGATTTGTATTCTGTTTTTATTTAGTGTTGCCCAAGGTTGAGTGTATTTGACATTATAGTGTTTACATGTGTCGATAATTTGATTGTGAATTTAATTGGGTACAGAGTTCCGGCAAATGAATATGGAATTTTTGGAAAGTGATTACGACAAAGTTAGCTACTTAGTCAATCTTCTCACCGAGTGTGCGACTGGAAATTCAGTAAATACAAAAGAGTATGAAACCTTAAGGTATGAACTCTTAAGTAATCAAGAATTAGCCCCGCTTCTACCTGATTGGTTAAAGGTTCATCGAACTCTTACTACTTTTTGGGGGTTTATTAAGAATAATTGTGCAACTTATGCAGAGAGAAGGACTTTTTTAGCAGAGGAATTTTCTAGAGCATTGAATGCACTGGAATTTGATAATGACTTCGCTAATTCAAATTCATCAGAAAGCAAAAGTAACATGAATGCTAATACTGTTTCTGTACAAGATAAGAAAATATTTATCGTTCATGGTCGCGATAATGAAACAAAACAGGAAGTAGCTAGATTTATAGAAAGCTTAGGAATTGGAACTATTATCCTGCACGAGCAAGCCAGTGGCGGGATGACAATAATTGAGAAAATCGAACACTATGCTGATGAATCGAATTATGCCCTTGTTTTGTATACAGCATGTGATTTGGGACGAGGTATTCATGAATCAAAAATTCATCCTAAGAATAGAGCCCGCCAGAAAGTAGTCTTTGAGCATGGTTACCTGATGGCCAAATTAGGTCGAAGGAATGTTTGTGCGTTGGTAAAAGGAGAGATTGAAACACCAAATGATATCAGCGGAGTGGTTTATGTTGGCTTAGATCAAGCTGGTGGTTGGAAAAATGAAGTAATTAAAGAACTGAAAGCATGTGGTTATAAGGTTTGAAATGTAAGAACAAAATTTGAATTCAGTTTTGAAATATCTAATTTTTTAAGAATTAGTAAGGGATGCAGTTCATGGATTCGGCCTTGTGTTTAGATGATGACAAAATTTATGGAGCCGAAAACTTTTCTAAACTTGTAAATGAAGAATTGGAAAAGAAAAGACGAAGCCTAGTTTGCATCAGTTGTAAAGGTCCGGCTTATTTTCGAAAGGCTTCAATATCAGGCCAAGCAGCATGCTTTGGTGCAAGGCCTCATTCTTCGGATTGTGCTTTAGCTTCTTTGACTCATGAAACATTCGAAGACGGTGAGGGGAGCGATCAAAATCTAAAAATCAATCCAGGTGATGAAATTGTAGTTGACTTAATACTTCAGACAGAAGAAGTATTAAAACCTATAGCAAATTCTGATTTACCACCAAATTCTAATCGAAAGGGTAAATATCTTAAGACAGATAAAAGTGTTAAAGCCCAAACACATCGTCGGTTGAGTACATTACTACACAATTTAATTCATAATCCTGATTTTAGAACATCACAGCAAACCATTATTGTAGATGATGAAGCAAGATGTAGTGTTAGTGATTTTTTTATCCAATTGAATGAGATTACTCCAAAAGATAAAGGGACATATAGAGGATGTTGGGGAATGATTTCTGATGCAAATGAAGGAGAGAATAAAACTATTTGGTTTAATAGTGGTGGTGACTGGCGTAGTTTCAGTTTCTGTTTAGATAAAACAAAAGTCGATCCTGTTTTCAAGAAGTACAAAATCAAAGATTTAGAAGACTTTGCCGGCGCTTATATTCTTGTGTGTGGAAATATAAGTGAGTCCGGAAACAACAAATTATACTGTGCAATCAATTCTGCCGACCATCTTGTTTTTGAGTTAGTAAAAAATGAATAAACCTAAACATAGCCTATGTAGTCTATACTCCAGTCATCTTTAGTGAATCTAAAAACGATGGCATTTACTCTGGAGCAGGTGGTCCCCTGGGGGCGTTCGTTTGAAGAATATCAAGCGATGTTTGCACTGACGGATGACGATCTGCAGCAGCGGATTCTGGGCTGCGGAGATGGTCCCGCATGTTTTAACGCGGAATTGACCAGGCGGGGCGGACGCGTGGTGTCCGTTGATCCCCTGTATGAATTCACTGCAGATGAGATCAGCCAGCGGATTGATGCGACCTTCGAAACCGTCATGGAACAGACGCGGATCAATCAAAGTGAATTCGTCTGGGAACAGATTCGCTCTCCAGACGAACTTGCGGAGATCCGCAGGGCCGCCATGCAGAAATTTCTGACTGACTATCCTGCAGGAAAACAGGAAGGCCGCTATCGAACCGCCAGTCTGCCGACGCTGCCGTTCGCCGAGGGCACATTCGATCTTGCGGTCTGTTCGCATTTTCTGTTTCTCTACAGTGCGCACTTTTCCGCGGAGTTTCATGTCGCGTCGATCAGGGAGCTGTGTCGTGTGGCGCGGGAAGTCCGCATTTTTCCGCTGTTGGAACTGGGGTCAACCAGATCACGGCATCGGGAACCGGTGATGGCAGAACTTTCTGCAGCGGGTTATGATGTGCAGATCAGGCATGTGCCTTACGAATTTCAGAAACAGGGAAACGAAATGCTGATGTTGCGATTGTCTGAAGTTTCGTAGTCAAATTATAGTGCAGGGGCAGGTGAATGGATCAATTAGAGATTCAGCGGTGGGTATCGCCATTCTACTTAGCGATCCTGCATGGGAACTATGTTTCAGACATCTTAACTGTTGATGAGCGAAATCAGTTTAATCAACGAGTGTCTGAGGTCTTACCAGAGATGACTCCGCAGATTGCCAGTTCACTTATTTCCGGACATTGGCGGGAAGCGATCACAGGTAGCTGGTTTGCTGGTGTTAAGAAATATACTGAATGTCAATCCCAGATCACAAAGCGGTTGCTTGCCTCAGAAACCTGTTACGCGGGACAATCACACGTTTTTGCTCTGGCCTGTTTTGCGAATGATGCTTCGGTGTCAGCTCTTAAACAATATTTAGACCGATATTTACGACAATTAGATTGCTATTACGACCAGAACTGGGCTATGCCGGCCCTGATGTGGATTGATGAAATGAACGGGACAGATCATGCTTCAGAATATCTTAAAGCGAACGGGCTCTGGGAGCGATTCATCAAAGAAAAAAACTCAGAGGCCTGGTGCATTCAAACTTGTCAGAAACATTTCTGGAATCTCATGAATTACTGTAAATCACAATTTCAATAACAATAAAACTCTGTATGAAAATAGGCCTCCTGTTACTGTTGATAGCGTTTCTGCTGGTGCTGACTGCCTGGATACATCAGGGTTGGTGGTGGCTGCTGCTTTGGCCGGCTTTCAGCTTTGCGCTGGTTTCGGCGGGGTATTTTGGTCTGGGTCCGCGTATCTTCAATAAATCGGAAGAGGGGCTGGTCCCATATCTCAATCAGTGTCTTCTATTGCCTTACCTGCTGTATCTGAATGGGATCTGGCACTTGTCGAGGCTGTTGCGACCGGAGCCACCGTTACACCAGTTGACCGAGAATCTGTATATCAGTCGGCGTCTGTTATCCCGCGAACTGCCGACGGAGATCGTGCATGTCATCGATCTGACGTGTGAGATGAGCGAACCACTCGAACTGCGTTCACGTGGTTATCATTGTTTTCCAGTGTTGGATCGTGCAGCTCCCTCGGTCGATTCATTATGCAACTGGATCGAACAGACTGCGGCACTCGAGGGGCCGCTACTGATTCACTGCGCGGAAGGGCATGGGCGGACTGGCTTGTTTACGGCAGCGCTGCTTCTGTATATCGGACAGGCATCTAGTATGGAAGAAGCATTGCAGTTTATTCAGAGTCAGCGACCACTTGTGCGATTGAGTCGAGAGCAAAAAAAAACATTAGAAGATTTTTTCAATGGGCATTGAGTGATCAGCTGTTCCTGGTTGCAAAAACGGTGTGCATGCTTCATGATGAGAAAACCGCCATCGGCCTGCGAGCCCGTTTCAGAGTGCCGGTTCGATGCATTTCAATGGACCTGTCAGAAAGTCACACCGTGGAAGTAGTTGTCGGTATCCCCCTTGTTCTGGACAGTTATGAAGCGTTTCGCGATCAGGTGTTGTCTGTAGCGCGAGACCGGTTTCTGTTTGCTGGTCAGATCCTCATGTCGACGGAAAACAGTGCCGCGGTGAAGTGTGAGCTGCATGAGGCAGATCCCAACATGACGCTGGCGTTTGAGCTGGGCGCGCAGGGGGCCATTTCCGAGAGTGATCTCGCAGCGATTGCCGGTCATCGTTCGGTGATGTATCTGATTACGGATCGAACCGGTCTGACCGAACTGCATCAGTTGCACACCTTCATCGATGTGACGCTGGAATGTGGCGGGCTGGGCGTGAAGTTTGAAAACTCGGGAGTGGCACACAGTCTCAGTTCCTGGCAGCAGAAGCGGTTCTGTGAAAATAATCTCGATCTGCTGCAGTCGCATGTGATGCTGGCCGGCAATGAAGACTGCTTCTACAGCACGGGGATGCATATCTTCGGTCTGCCTGACGCGGCGGTGCCTGCGTCGATCGAAAACCAGGACGCGGCACGACTGCTGATCGAGTTCAATCATTACCGCATTTTCGAAGCGGCACAGGTTAAAGATGGTCAGACCTTCTCGATCGCAGCAGATGCGCCCCGCTTCCGCCTGCATCTGAAAGAGGACGAGATCAACGCGGGTCAGGAATGTTTCGTCAACCCGTATGGACGATTTCTGCTCGAACCGCTGTAGCGTAAAACTGAGGTTCGCTCTGATCTGCAGGCAGGAGTGTTGAGTTGATGGAAAACAGAATCACTGTCGCGGCCTGCCAGTTGTTTGATGTTCAAAATGATCTGGAACATTCGCTGAGCCAGATCAGCGAATACGCAACGCGGGCTGCTGCCGAGGGAGCGGCACTGCTCTGCTTTCCGGAATCGTATCTGCAGGGCTACATTTTAGAGGAATCTTCAGCGCGACAGCGGGCCATTGATATTTCTTCTCCCACGTTTGCTGAGATCCTGAAACGGCTCGAGAGGCTGCAGCCGACACTGCTGATCGGATTCATAGAGAAAGCAGGGACGCGATTGTTTATTTCTGCAGCTGTCATCAGGCAGGGAATCCTGCTGGGCTGTCACCGCAAGACCCGACTGGCGGAGTGGGAACGACTGTACGAACCGGGAACGGAAACGCCGATCTTTGAAGTTACAGGACTGCGGTTTGGTGTGAATATCTGTTATGAATTGAATTTCCCCGAATGTGCCGCAGCGATTGCCTCGCAGCAGGCACAGCTGATGGTCTGCCCCTGTTACAATATGCTGCATCCCGAGAATGCCGAATTGTGGAAGGACCGCCATAATGCGATTCGGGCGGAACGAACGCGGGAAACCGGACTGTGGTTGCTCTCCGCGGATGTGACGGGGAGACGCGACGGACAGATCGCTTATGGACCGACGGCGCTGATTGACCCCGATGGCACGGTAGTCGCGCAAGTTCCGTTGATGGAAGAAGGTCTGCTGCTGCGGGAAATCCAGTTTTAGACTGTCTCCCGTTTTACTGTAGCGTCTCCAGATCTATTGGGACCGAGTCTATTAGATTGACAGACATTATTATTAAATGTGATGCCCTCTCGCAGTGACGAATTACAGGAGAGCTTTTTCTGATGAGCCTGTTCGATTACTACATACCAGATCCGCCGCTCCATTGTCCTGCCTGCGGGAGGGAACTGAAAAACTGGCAGGGGAAAGATGGACCCTGTTTTCAGCTTACCTGGCAGCAGGGAATCAAATTTCCGGTTGCTTCTGATAGTGAACTGACTCCTGATTCAGGTACGAATCAAGCAGGTTCGAACCAGGATTGGGAGGAAACACTGCCTGCTACGTTTCTCATTTATGCAGATGGATGTGGTTGTGATCGTCTGGTAGAAGCTTATGGGACCTGTGAAAATGAGGTGTGGGTGCATACAGAAGTTGTGACGCACCTCAATTTTCAGTCCGGAAGTACGACAAGCCTGCAGGATGAGCGTAAAATCCGGAGACAACTCAGGCAATGGATCGAGCCGGAGTCGACTGATCCACAAGCTGAGCATGACGAGACGAATTGATCTTTGTAATACAACCATAAAATTAGAGTAGAACCAGATATCCATGCAGCTGACCGAACATCGTATTTCCGACGCTACCGGCGAATATACGCGCGCTGTCTGGCTGATGACCGCACCGACTGACGAGCCGCATCGGCTCTGCGTATTTCTCGACGCCGAGCATTATCTGCGCGATATGGATTGCCTGCCTGTCATTTCCGGGTTGATACAAAAGGGTCTCATACCGCCTGTGTCGTGTGTGTTTATTTCGCATGTGAGTGGCACAGCGCGACAGCAGGATTATCTCTGGAATGAGCGGTATGCACGGTTCATTGCAGAAGATGTCGTCGCCTGGTGTAGCGAGCGGGCGAACGTACAGACTGCAGGCAACGTGATGTGCGGGTTGAGTCTGAGTGGACTGGAGGGAGCGCTGATCGCATTACTCTACCCGGAACGGTTTCCGGATGTGCTGTGTCAGTCCGGTTCGTTCTGGTGGCTGGCGCAGCAGGAACGTTCGCTGCCGAAAACCAGTGCGAAGTTCTGGTTGAGCGTGGGAGATCAGGAGACGGAGACCGGTGTCACGCATGCGCCGCTGGGACTGTTCCAGGAAGTGTCCCAGATCGCCGGCGTCGAGTGGGCGGCGTCGCGACTGCAGAGCCTGGGAGCGACCGTGAAATATCGCCAATACGCGGGAGGCCACGCGATTGCCCCCTGGCGCAAAGAGCTGTCTCTCGCGCTTCCCTGGCTGCTGTCTTCAACTGAAAAAAACGAATAAGTCCAGATTCGAGTTGAAGTTGTGGTGACAGTCAGGGTATTCTCAACAGATGCAGATCTGAAAAACAGCATCGAAATTTCACCCGGGAACAGGAAGCAGGGAGTCAGCAGGGATGAAGTATGCAGGGTTCTGGGTTCGGACGGTTGCTTTTGCGATTGATATCGTTCCGATCGTTCTCGTCGTGATGACGATCTTTTATTATTATTCGGATTTCGGGCAGACGTGGATCACCTATCAAGCGGATCGTACTAACGAAAGTGCGCGCGTTCAGTACATGTCAAAACAGAACTGGATCCGCGAAAGTTCGTTCGGTGTCTGGCTTGTGTACTGCGCGTTGATGGAAAGTTCGCCTGTTCAGGGAACGCTGGGGAAACAGCTGGTGGGCATCCGTGTGGTGGATCGTCTGGGCAACCGGATTTCTTTTGGCTGCTCGATTATTCGAAACCTGTCTAAAATTACGTCCTATCTACCATTTTTCATGGGCTTTTTCTGGATCGCCAGTTCCCGGCAGAAACACGGCTGGCATGACATGCTGGCGAAAACGGATGTGGTTTATGGAGAATCCCGGTTGCAGGAACATTTTGAATGATTCCTTTTTGTACTGATTAGCAGCAGTGTTTGTAACTTGACTTCAGGGCGCGCTCTCACAATCTGGAGGATTGATTATGAGACACTATGAAACATCAGACGCGATTCGCGAGATGATCGCTTATTTTCTGCCTTACTGTGATGATAAAATCACATTGCAGATCCTGCTCAGAATGAGTGAGTGCCTGGAGCCCTGGGATGAAGCAGGCGCGCTGTATGAACGCATCAGAAAAAAAACGGTCAGCGCCAGTAAACAGAACGACCCGCGCGCGACGGCTCAATATAAATTTGAAGAGATCTGTGCCAAAACACTCTACAATATGTCGAAACCAGATTCTCCTTTCAGCGATGATGTCCCCTTCTGGGTGATCCCGCTGGGATTTCGTTTCGCCTGTGAACTGGAACTCCCCGATCCTTATGCGTTTACTTCGCATCTCGATGACGATTCGGATCAGCGTTTCCGGTTCATGTGAAAAGTGATCACTGTCTATTTGATGTCGCGATTCCCTGCGCGTCAGTTTAAATAAGCATTCGTAGATATTCAGTCAATCGAGTTATCTCCTCAGGGAGAGGTGAAAACAAAAGGAGTTTCAGTGGACGACCACGATCCATTTAATGAGCCCGAGACAGCATCCGCGATAGCCAGGGAGTTAATGCCCGAAGAGTTTTTCTGGGATTGTGTCGATGAGTCTGCTCCCTTCGGAAGTGATGAAGGCTTTGATGCCTATTATGAATGGCGTGATTGGCGCGAAGAGCACCCGACTCGAAATCTCAGCGATTGTCTGTCCTGGATCCTGGAGGGAAGGGAGGCAGACTACAATCCTTCTCTTTACACCGATGAACAGATTCAACAAGACCTTGATGATCCCGGGCAAGCATTCCTGGCGGAAAGTTATGACATCTTTACCCTGGATACAACCATCATTGCGAGTGGACTGGGACAGTTGCTGGATGAGGGCCGGATAGACGCAGAGGCAAAGCCGTTGCTCATGGTGGCTGTTCGACGTCAGCTCCATCCTTTAATCTGTTTTGATGTTCACAGAAAAAACATCATGGAAGCGATCGAGCGCGTGATCCAGGCTGCCTGAGTTTTAGGAGAGGGGATCCGGATGGTCATCTGTGGGAGGTTGTCTGGAACCCGGAGTGGTCCGATTAATTTGATGGCTCAATGAAATGGAGAGAAAAAATCAGGACGGATTGCATGACAGACATCTGCATAGATTTGAATGAGTATCGCGTAAATCTGCGCGTAGCGGCGATTGTGCGGCGGGAGGAGGAAGTGCTGTTGTGCCGTCCGCCTGATGATGAGGACTGGTGGTTTCTGCCAGGGGGACGGGTCAGGGTGAATGAAGATTCGCTGACTGCGGTTCAGCGGGAACTGACAGAAGAGATCGGGCCGGGCTTTGCAGTGCAGAGACCGGTGGCGGTGGTGGAAAACTTCTTTGATCTGGACAACCGGCGGTTTCACGAGATCTGCACATTTTACGAGGTCGCCTGGCACGGAACGGCGATCGCGGCGACGGTCGAGGATGTGCTGGAAGTGTTCGACTGGTTTTCCCTGTCGGACCTGAGCGACGTGGTACTCAAGCCGGAATTGATCAAAGAGCGGATTCTCAATCCACGAGCGGAACTGGAACTGATTTTGAACCGGGAAAACGGTTGAGTTGCAGCAGGCAAAGCATGGCATATCGCAATCGCGTATTTACGTATATCACAAACGGACCTCATCTGCTGGTGTTTGACCATGTCGACTTTCCGGAGGCAGGAACGCAGATCCCCGGCGGGACGATTGAGCCGGGAGAGACTCCGGAAGACGCGGCGCTGCGGGAAGCGCGAGAAGAAACGGGGTTGAATGGGTTTTCGAGTCCAGTTCTGATTGCCCGCCAGAAAATGGATCTGGAACCGTTCGGAAAACAGGAAATTATTGATGCCTGGTTTTACCATCTGCAGTATGATGGAGAACGGCAAGCACGCTGGCAACATGCAGAGCAGACGCCTGCTGACGGCAGTGCGCAACCGATTCTGTTCGAATTGTACTGGGTTCCACTGGATCAGGAACTCCTGCTGAATGGTGCCGATGGGATATTTCTGGAACAGGTGCGTGAAATCACTTCGAAATTTAGAGTTGAGTGAAACTATTTGAGGGATTGTGAAGTGTCGTATCAGCTGATTCATTCAGACCATCTGGGACAAGTCTATACACAGTACGGAAATCTGCGTCGTAACCATTCGACTGCTGCAGAAGTGCTGGAGTTTCCAACGCTTCCTGAGGCACAGCGTCATGCGAATGAATTTATAACGTTGTTTCCAGAATTGCAGTGCGAGATTGTCTGGGGAGAAGGAGAACACGAGACGGTTGTGAACCGGTCAGCACAGGATGCTTATATTCAGAAGCATTTCCAGCCCTCCTGGAAAGGCAGAATGTTTGATCTGGGGATGAATTTTGTGCTGGTTGCGTCGCTGCTTGCCAATGTGGTTTTTGTCATGATGTTGATGCAATCGTGAGGAACGTTTCTTTAACACTGTAATGTGAGTAAAAACGTTATGAAATGGGAGTATTCAAAACCGGTTTCAACGCGTACTGGACTGTGGCTGCTGGTACTGACAGTGGTCTTGCCTTTCATCCTCTGGCTGCTGATCGAAGCACGTCTGCCGTTTTTGATTGCTTTTCTGGTGATCCCTGTGATTTTCACAGCGATCTGGCATGATGCCGGGTTTCTCATCGGGGGGATATTTTTCTGGGGCGGATTAATTCTGTGGGGAGAATCAACGGTAAAACCTGATCAGGTCGATAATATCCTGCCGGGACTGACGCTGACCCTGGGATGGGGATTTTACGTGTTCTTTTATGGGCCCGTTTTTCTGTTGATCAAATCGAATGATCGCTACCTGAAGAAGTGGAGTGTGGCCGAAACTGCCGATAGTTCTGATCGCCTGAATTGAGATCGTGTTATCATATCAGCGGTTAAGAGGCTGAAGGCAAAAGACGGGCGGTAGAAGCTGAGATTACACAATTTCACTACTTTAATTTTCAGAACCTGAATTGTATGATAGGCGTGTCTGCCGAAGCGGGGCTTGCGTTTTGAGTTCTGTTGTCGGCATGTGTCTTTATGATCAGAGTTGGAAATATGGCATCACCATCACAGTCCCTGGCGCAGGAGCGGCTGTCCGCCGAAGAAGTGGAAAAATTCGAGCAGGACGGATACCTCATTTTACGTAATCTCTGTCCCGAATCGTTGCGGCAGGAGATGCTGGCGGCGACCAAGGATGGGTTGTCACGGGTGGTGGAGCCGGTCGAGTATGAAGCCGACGTGGAATATCCCGGTTCCCCCAGTTCGCGGAACGTCGCCGGTGGTGAGACGGTGCGGCGGCTCTTGCAGGCACACAGTCGCGGGATGAGCTTTACGCATCTGGTGAATCATCCGGCGCTGGTGAATCGGTTATCACAGTTGCTGGGCTCCGATTACGTGATGCCGCTGGCACATCATAACTGCATCATGACCAAGCAGCCTGAGTTCAGCAGCGACACGATGTGGCATCAGGATATCCGGTTCTGGTCTTTTGAGCGGAAAGAGCTGATCAGTGTCTGGGTGGCGCTGGGCGAAGAGAACACCGATAACGGCTGCCTGAAAGTCATACCGGGTACACATCGCATGAATTTCGAACCGCATCGCCTGGACGAGCGGATTTTTCTAAGGCCCGATCTGCCGGAAAACCAGGAGTTGATTCAGACCAGTGTGTCTGCGGAACTGCGTCCGGGGGATGTCCTGTTTTTCCACTGCCGTACGTTTCACGCAGCGACCCGAAATTTTACCGACCAGGCCAAGTTCTCGGTGGTCTTCACGTTTCGACCTGCCGATAATCCGCCGCTCACAGGCACACGTTCCGCCAGTCTGCCAGAACTGGTGATTCATACGAATCCGTAAGAACGCTTTTGTTATTTCGCGTGGCTTGAATCGAGTTCGGGTTGCGGTTTGGCTTCGAGGAACTGGGCGGCACCGAGGTATTTTCCCCAGGAGCCGAAGTAGCCGCGATAGAGCATGATCAGGTAAGCGGGCACGATGATGGGGCGGATGATGAAGGTGTCGAGCAGCACGCCGAATGCCAGGGCAAAGCCGAGCTGCTGCATGCCAACCAGGGTCCCCGCCATCAGCGAGGAGAAGGTGCCTGCCATGATAATCCCGCAACTGGAGATGATGCCGCCGGTACTTTTCAGCGCGGAAATGACGCCGTCAACGGGATCTCTGGTTTTCTGTTCTTCATCAATGCGGGTAATCAGGTAGATGTTATAGTCTTCGCCAACGGCAATCAGGATGGTGAAGAGGAACATCGGTACTTTCCAGTCGAGGCCGGTAAAGTTATGCGGGTCAAGAGCCCAGAAGACGGCAAAGGTAACCCCCAGTGTCACCAGGTAGCTGAAGAAGACACTCAGGATCAGATAGGCAGAGATCGCAGGTCTGCGGAGCAGGATTACCAGAATGAGGAAGACGCTGCCCAGTACCAGGACATCAATGCGTGCCTGATCCTGATCGGTGACATTTTTGAGGTCGGTAATGCTGGCGGTGGCGCCGATGTAATAGAGTTTTGTTTTGTCGCGCAGGTTCACGGGCAGTGATTTGGTGACGGCTTTCTTGACCCGCTCGAGCTGCATCATACTGTCGTGGGAGAACGGGTCTTTTTCGAGGATCAGATCCATGCGGGTGACATGGTTTTCCAGTTCCGGCTCAGAGCTGACATAATAATTTTTGATGACTTTAATGCGACTGATGGCGCGTAATTTGGCCAGCCCGCGCAGGTCCTTGGCTTTTTCCATTTCATCCGCAGCACCGATACCAAATGGTTTGGTCATATTGCGGATATCGGCGATGCCCAGTTCCTCTTTATTTTTCAGGAGATCGTCGGTCAGCTTTTCGATGGCTTCGCGGCCTTTGGAATCGGAAAAGTTGATATCGGGATTGCTGAACAGCAGCGTCAGAGGTCCGGTTGCTCCCGCCGGGTAATGTCCCTGGACGGCTTTGGTGCCTACTACGCTCGGGTCTTCACTGGGGAGTTCGGAAAGGAGCCCGTAACTTAAATTTCCATAGCAGGCCAGAGTGATCAAAGCGAAAGGGAAGAGTAACAGGAATGTCGTGAGCCAGATTTTTCCCGGTTTTCTGAGTAAGGCAAGCGAGACCGATTCCCAGACTGAACCGGCCCAGTTGCGCTGCATCAGGCGGGCCATGACACTGGAAGGGGTCAGCCAACCAGCGGAAATCGCGACGCGTTCATTGAATGTTTGTGGCCAGTAGGCAAAACGACCGGCAAGACAAAGCAGTGCCGGTGAAAGTGTGAGGGAAGCAAGCAGTACAAAGAACAGGCTGAGGGCCATGGCAATGCCGGCCTGCTGGAATTTGCCGAACTCTGCAAAGACCATCATGCCGATACCGCACATCGTGGTCCCCGCACTGGCTGCCAGGGCAGCACCGACAGTGGCGATGGAGTTGGAAATGGCTTCCTTGAAGGTGCATTCCTTATCCAGTTCCTCCCTGTGGCGGGCGATCAGGAACAGACAGTAGTCGACTCCCGCGCCGTAGAGAATGACGGTGACGTAGACTTCAATGCCGGAGAACAGACCGACCCAGCCCCAGTCCCCCAGAATTGCCAGCACGGAGAGTGCGATTTTGACAGAGACGAAGACTGTGAACAGCGGAATCAAAGCCAGAATGGGAGCACGATAAATGATGATCAGCAGCATGATCACCAGCAGTACCGTCCAGAGTTCGGTTGCTTCAGCACTCTGGTTTGCCGCCCGAATCATATCGCGGCCGACAGTGGCGATACCGCTGAGTGTGATGTCGAGGCCGGGCTGAATCGACTTTTTGAATTCATCATTTTTGAGGAGATTTTCAATGCTCTCAACGGTTTTCGCATTACTCTGATCCAGAAATTCTGTCGAGAGTTCTACGATGACCAGCGAGGCTTTGTTATCTTCGCTCTGCAGCAGGTCGCCGATCGATTTATCGGTGTAAGTTCGAATGCGTGAGATATTCGATTTTTTTGATACTTCACCCTGTTCTAAGCTCTCGGTGGCATAGCCTCCCTGTTCTTCCACAATATTTTCAAGTTGTGGTTTGAGCGTGTCCTCAATAAATTTGAGGTCTTGCGGGCGAAGTCCCTGGTCGCCGTGTTCACGACGTACGACGATCACAATGCTGCTGGCCAGCAGATCATCGGGGAAGGCGCGCTTGAACAGTTTCTCGCCTTGCAGGCTGGGAGAGTCAGCGGGGAGAAATGCAAATTCGCCGTTTTGTACCACCGAAGACCATTCCGGTGCGACGTAAGAGATCCCTGCTACTGCCACAACCCAGCAAACAAGAATGACTTGCCAGTAACGGACTACAGTGTTGCCTAAAACTCGAAACATAGAGATTGCTAACAAAGAGCGAATGAAGAGGCGTAAAATACAATCTGGGGAGACACTAACCAGTTTCAACAGCAGTTCTTTGAAACCGAATCTATAGGCGTGAGGTATCTACAGTACCTTCAGGTCTCCGCGCCGTCAATCTTCACACATTCCAGTGACTGAATGCAAGTCTAAGGGGCTTGTAATTGCAATGTGAACCTGAAAAGTGTTTTTATGTTCATTTTTAATCAACTGTCGCCAAATTAATTTTGTATCTCACATTGGATTTGTCATAATGTGTATCTGATCGGAAAACTTGACACTTCTCCGTTTCTCAATCGATCTGATGAGTGAAAAGGATCTTCTCATGCTTCGTATTTCTCGCCGTTTCTCCAGTTTGTGTTTTTTGCTTCTGCTGACATTTGTCTGTCTCAGTCCGGTCGTCGCGTCGGCTCAGACGATCGCCCGTTGTGGGGAAGGCTGGCTGGAAAAGATTGACGGCTATTATGTGTTGCATCTGAAGGGAACTCATTACGAGATGGGTTACCAGCAGGGTGTCTTACTGAAAGCAGACATTCGCAAGAACATGTACAATCTGCTCAATGAAAAAGGGGAGATGACCCTGGTCGATCTGGGCGCGGTGAAACTGAAGCCGCGTCAGGCGATCGAAACGGTTGTGCAGATTCAAAAACCATACACGCCACAGAAATATGTGGATGAGATGCAGGGGCTGGCAGCGGGTGCTGAGATCGCCTACGAAGATGTGCGGGCGACTAACTTCATTCCGGAGATGTTTCACTGCAGCGGTTTCTCGATTGCTAATTCTGCGACGAAAGACGGGACCCTGTATCATGGTCGCGTACTGGACTATGCCTGTGACTGGGGTCTGCAGGATCATGCGGTGCTGGTCGTAGCGGAACCGAAAGGGGGAATTCCATTTGTGAATGTCTCCTACGCCGGTTTCATTGGCTCTGTCACCGGGATGAATATGCAGTCCGTTTCGATTGGTGAAATGGGGGGCCGGGGTCTGGGACACTGGTCTGGAGTCCCCATGGCGTTCCTGGTACGCGAAGTACTGGAAACGGCAAAAGATCTGGATGAAGCGATTGCGGTCTTTCGGGATAACTATCGCACCTGTGAATATTATTATGTGATTGCCGATGGCAAAACGAACCGCTCTGTCGGGATGGCGACCAGCTGGGAAAAGATGGAACTGATTCAACCAGGCGAATCGCATCCTCTGCTTCCGAACCCGGTGAAAGATGCCGCGCTGCTCTCTGCCGGCGATCGTTATCAGGAACTCTCCCGCCGGGTTAAGCAGGGTTATGGTGAGTTCACGGCTGAGACCGCGATTGAACTGATGAGCCGCCCGGTGGCGATGAAATCCAATCTGCATAACGTGCTGTTCGAACCCAAATCAACGAAGCTGTGGGTTGCGAATGCCAGTTCGGATGGAAAACCCGCTGCGAACCAGAAGTATTACGGGTTCCAGTTATCGGAACTGTTGAAGCGCAAACCGGATTCGAATGCCCCCGTTTATCCGATGCCGACAGGGCAGGCTGTTTCTCAGAAAACAGAATAGGCTTCCGTTTCCTGTGTCATTCATTTTCCATTTCACTTTGTAACTGCAGCCAGGCATCGGGCAGGTAGTCGAGCAGATCCGAAGCGATGAGCGCGGGCTGTGAGAGATCTTCTGCCGCCAGATCGCCGGCAAGACCATGCAGGTGCGCTGCCAGTTGCGCAGCGGCAAAAGGAGAAATTCCCTGTCCACACAATGCGGTCAACAGTCCGGTGAGCACATCACCTGTCCCGCCGGTCGACATGCCGCTGTTGCCCGTTGTGTTGACGGCAATACTGGTACCATCGGTGATGACCGTGTCGGCCCCTTTCAGGAGCAGAATAATCTGATGCTGCCGGGCATATTCCACGGCGGCGGCTTCCCGGTCTTCGCTGATTTCAGTGATGCTTTTGCCCGTGAGCCGCGCAAACTCGCCGGGATGAGGGGTGAAGATCCGCGGGCCGGCGGCTGCAGGCAGACTTTGATCTGATACTGCAATTGCATTTAATGCGTCGGCATCGATGACCAGGGGTTGTTCGTATTCGGCGTAGAGTTTCCAGATCAGCATCTGTACCCAGGGAAGTTTCCCGAGTCCGGGACCAATCGCGATGGCTGCTGAGTCGTAAATCTGAGGCAGCAGAAACTTTGCTGACGGGCCCGTCAATTGACCAGACGGTTCGACGTGCAGCGGCAGGGTAAGGTAACAGGGATTCACAGCAGCGACGATGGATTGAATTTCCTGGGGGATGGCCAGAAAAACGAGCCCCGCACCTCCCCTGAGGGCTCCCATCCCTGAGAGACAGGCGGCCCCACTCATCCCCGAACTGCCGGCAATCACCAGAACTTTTCCAAACGTCCCTTTATGAGAATCCACGGGCCGTGAGGGGAGCGGAGGCAGGTTTGAGATACGTTGAAGATTCATGATAAAAATTCTTTCAAATTGATTCGACATCACTAAAATGTGAAAACGATTTTACAGACCGGAAATAGTGTACTGCGAATTTCTGCGTTTCTGTTCAAACCGGGGATCATACTTTGAATTCAAACGGCTTTACGAAAGTTAGTCTGGGGCAAATAAGTTGACTGGTAAAATGTGTCTTTTCTGTAAGTTCAATTTATCCTGTTGAAAGTTTGACTGATAAGACTCCAAGTTATCTTTGAGTTCATTATACTTTAAATGTCTGTATTTAAATCGATTTGTTTAATATGGAACTCATCTCTTTTGATTCTGCACGATCGGGCAGGTAGTGAATTCGAAACGGTATCCCGTTTTACTGTCGCGTCTCCAGATTTATGGGAAATGAGGATAATCGATTCAGAGACACCAGAGGAAATGTGTGTTCTAGAGCGACATCAGTATCACCCTCAGACTGGTGCTGAGGATTGACCGAACGATAAACAACTGCAACGGATTGGATGGATCTTTAATGGCTAAGAAAAAAACTGTTTATGAGAAACTTTGTGAACTGGCCGGCAATCTCTGGTGGAGCTGGCAGCCTGATGTCACTCAAATTTTTCATCTGATCGATCCCGATAAATGGTCTGAACTGAATCATAACCCGGTTCTGCTGCTGAAAGAATACTCGCCGGAACAACTCGATGATAAATTAAGCAGTCTGAGCCTGCACTCCCGTGTGAATGTGGCTTATCGTCGCTGGCTGGAATACATGGATCGCTCTGATACCTGGGGTTCAACCAACGCGACGATTCTGGGGCATCGCTGTGCCGCCTATTTCTCGGCTGAATTCGGGATTCACGAATCATTACATATCTATTCTGGCGGTCTGGGTGTGCTGGCGGGCGACCATCTGAAAAGTTCTTCAGACCTGGGGCTGCCTCTGGTGGCTGTCGGCCTGTTCTACGGGGAAGGGTATTTCTCGCAGCATATCGACAAAGAAGGCTGGCAGCAGGAATCGTATACGGAAGCCAAGACAGAAAATCTGCCGATCATTCCGGCGTACACTCCCGAGGGAAAGCCGGTCATGATTTCGGTCGCGACCCGCTCGGGAGAAATCTTTGCCAAGGTCTGGCGGATCAATGTGGGACGCGTTCCCCTGTATCTGCTTGATACCGATGTGCCGGAAAACAGCCAGGAAGATCGGAACCTGACCGCCCGGTTGTACGGCGGCGATCAGCGCACCCGTATTCGCCAGGAAATCATGCTGGGAATCGGTGGCGTCAAAGCGCTGGAAGCGATTGGCATTGAACCGAGTGTGATTCACATGAATGAAGGTCACTCGGCATTTGCTCCCCTGGAACGTGTGCGGAACCGGATGCACGAAGACGGATTCTCTTTCGATGACGCATTACGTGAAGTCGCAGCGTCCTGCGTGTTTACCACTCACACCCCCGTGCCCGCCGGTCATGACCGGTTTGATGCGGGGCTGGTGGAAGAACATGTCGGGCCACTGGGGGACCAGTTAGGTCTGGACCATCATGCTTTGATGAGCCTGGGACGCGTTGATCCGCAGAATGAAGGCGAAACCTTCTGTATGACCGTACTGGCATTCAAGCTGAGTCGCCTGGCAAACGCGGTTTCAAGTCTGCATGGCGTAGTGAGCCGTCGGATGTGGGCTTCTCTCTGGCCCTGGCGGAGCGAAGAAGAAATTCCCATCGGTCACATTACGAACGGCGTGCATATGCCGACCTGGCTGGCAGCGCCGATGCGTGTGATTTATGACCGTGTACTGCCGACCAAATGGTACTACAAAACCGGTCAGGCTGATGTCTGGGCGGGGATTGAAGAGATCACACCCGGTGATCTGTGGGAAACACACCAGGCACTTAAAAACCGTCTGATTCATTTCTCCCGTGATCTGCTGGTGAAACAGGCACAACGTCGCGGCAGTTCGGATACGGAAATCAGCCACCTGAAATCCGCGTTGAATCCGGATGCCCTGCTGATTGGTTTTGCCCGCCGGTTTGCACCTTACAAACGTGCCGACCTGGTGATGAAAGACATGGAAACCTTCCTGAAGATCATCGAAGACGCAGATCGACCAGTACAGTTCATTTTTGCCGGGAAAGCACATCCCGCGGATGAACGGGGTAAACAGATCATCCAGCGGATTTTCAAACTGACTCAGGAGCCACCGTTCCGAGGCAAGATTGTGCTTCTGGAAGATTACGACATCAACCTCGGTCGTCATCTGGTGCAGGGTGTGGATGTCTGGTTGAATAATCCCCGACGCCCCCTGGAAGCGTCCGGTACAAGTGGTCAGAAGGTGGTGTTGAACGGCGGTTTGAACTGTTCCATCCTGGATGGCTGGTGGGCAGAAGCCTTTGACGGCAGCAACGGGTTTGCCATCGGTGAAGGACGGACGCACGTGAACCAGGAGATCCAGGATGACCGTGACGGTCTGAACCTGATGAAGGTTCTGAAGGAAGAAGTCATTCCTCTCTACTACGGTCGAAACTATGACGATCTGCCTCTGGAGTGGATTGCCCGTATGAAAAACGGAATCCGCACACTGGGCTGGCGATTCAACGCCGACCGGATGGTCATGGATTACGCCGAGAAGATGTATCTGCCCGCTGCTGGTGGATTGTCCAGCCAGATCAAAGGGGATTCCTCCCTGTAGGCTCTGATCACCGCTGTCTTAATTCTGATAATCGTTATGACGGTTACAGGAACCAGATTCGTTCTGACTCCTGTAACCGTTTTTATTTTTACAACCGGTATCAGAAAGTCAGAGACTCGACTGACGTGTGAAGTTCTCGCTGACTTACGGAAACATGGACGCTTTTTCCGAGCTAGCCTTTCAGTAGAAATACTTAAATTAAGCAGCCCTGTATCGCCGACGCTTCAGACTGTGCCTCTCGTCTGACGATCCGGGCGCAATCTGATTACACGTAATGGAAGAAAGCGTTTGCCATGAGTTCAGTCATCGCAGGAAAGACCAGTAAAACCACGATACCGCAAGGAGAGTTGTCGGACCTGGTAAAAGGATACATGGATGTGGAGTTGTGGCGTTCCACCGGCTGGTTGACGCGACTGCATCTGGATGAACCACGGGTGGATGTCCGCAATCTTACCGAACGGACGCGGTTGATGAAGCGACTGATGGACATTGCCGTTTCCTTTACGATGCTGGTTCTACTCTCACCTTTATTGCTGTTTCTGGTAGTGCTGGTGAAACTCACTTCACCGGGTCCCGCCATTTTCAAACAGACACGAGTGGGATTAAACTTAAGAAAACAGACTAAGACTGACCGCCGCCAGTCACAAATGGATCTGGCTGATCTGGATTTACCAAAGGACCGTCGTCAGGCTGGTTCCGACCGCCGGGATGAATCGGGCTATGGAATGCCGTTCACGCTGTATAAATTCCGAACGATGACTGTGGATGCAGAAAAAAATGGTGCTCAGTTCGCCGTCCAGGGAGATCCACGGGTCACGAAGCTGGGACGTTTCATGCGAAAAACGCGACTGGACGAACTGCCTCAACTCTGGAATGTGCTGAAAGGGGAAATGACTTTAGTTGGTCCCCGTCCTGAACGACCGGAGTTCATCGAAGGCTTGAGCAAAGAGATTCCCAATTACATCAATCGCCTGGGGCTGAAGCCCGGATTGACGGGAGTGGCTCAGATTGTGAATGGCTATGACAACAATGTCGAAAGCTTCCGCCGCAAGGTTTCACTGGATTTGATGTATCTACAGAACTGCTGCATCTGGAATGATATTAAGATTCTGTTCAAAACGATCCGCGTGATTCTGACCGGCAGTGGTGCACTGTAAGTTCTGCGGGAATCAGAAACTCATCAACGAGATAAAAAAACGCCCTGTTTCCAGGGCGTTTTGTATTTGTCATTCAGTTCCGAAACAGAAGGTGCTCTCTCAGGAACTGGTTTCAGGGAAGTGGCTCAATTCCAGAGTATTGGCGGGAGCCATCTTTTCATTTTTGGTATCCCATCCCATCATCTGTCCGGTGCGCCACGATTCGTTGGCCATGTTGACGGCAACAACACCTGCCAGCCCCAGTTCCGTCGGGCAGTTCAGCGCTTCACCGTTACGGAGATGGTTATGCAGGTTAGTGTGGTGCAGTTTGGTATCTTCGGCACCCGACTTCTTATGCTCGGCCAGTACTTTGCCATCTTTGTCTTTGGCGACCCAGCCTTCGCGGGTGAAGTAGAGCGTGCCCCGATAGCCGCGAATCAGGTGATCGATGCCAACACGATTACTCATGGTTCCCAGAACATAAACGGTCATGCCTCGGGGATACTCACAGATCATTTCAAAGTTGTCAGGCAGATTGCGACCATCGTTCCACTGCCAGATCCCACCCATGCCGACTACGCGCCGGGGATAGAGCAGGTTGCAGGCTTTCATGATGCGGGTGATACGATGAATGAACAGGTCGGTGCAGATGCCTCCTGAGTACTGGGAGTAGTTCCGCCACTCAAAATAGTGATGCGGGTTCCAGTCGATTTTGGGAGCATGACCGAGCCAGGCGTTCCAGTCGAGGTCAGCCGGTTTGGCTTCATCGTCTTTCAGTCCCGGACGACGCCAGGGGCCCTGGTCTCCGTAGCGACGGACATATTCGATCTGGGCCTGTACGACCTGACCGAGCACGCCTTCTTCAATGGCTTTGGCCGCAGATGAATAGGAATCATCGGACATGCCCTGCACGCCGACCTGAATCGGCAGTTTTGTCTCTTTCTGCTTTTTGATGACAGCCTGCGCTTCGGGGATACTGTGCGTCATTGGTTTTTCACAGTAGACCGCTTTGCCGGCGTCGAGGGCATCGATCGTCATTTGTGCGTGCCAGTGTTCCGGCGTTGCAATCGTCACGTAGTCGATATCTTTGATTTCCAGAACCTTCTGGTAATCTGAAAATGCATGCTTCGCGCCGGTTTTTGCTTTGCCTTCTTCTGCACGGGTTGTCCAGCAGTCGGCGACAGCAATTGCTTCAACGTTATTCTTTTCCCGAATGGCGTTGTACGTACTCATGTGGGCGTTGGCCATACCGCCCGCGCCGATGAAGCCGACACGAATTCGGTCGTTGGCGCCCAGAATACTCCCATAACTCTGGGCAGTCCAGGCGAGACCGGCGGCAAAGGCGCTACCGGTCTGCAGGAAACTTCTACGTGTCACTTCAGAAGAAGACGGTTTCTGATCTGAACTCATCGGTCTGATCCTGTTTTTATCAGATTGAAAATTGGTGGGAACAACTTACTCGAGTTCTTTAATTCGCAGATTTTTGAACTCGATTTTGGCGCCATGACCACACAGGCAGATGTAACCCGATTCCCGTTTCAGACCGGGATGATCTTTACCGTCGATGGTGCCGTTTTTCTTGGCGTCTGTCATGTCGAAGTCAACGATGGTTGCACCATTCAGAGTGACTTTGACTTTATTGCCATCGACCAGAATTTCCTGTGTATTCCATTCACCAACAGGTTTCAGGTGGCCCCGTTCTGCAGGAGCGGTTCCGTAGAGTGAACCATGATACTGATACTTCTGCAGTTTGGCATATTTCTCTGCAGTGTCATCCAGGATCTGAATTTCTTTGCCGGCATAAGCAGGGCTGGTTTTAGGTTTCAGAGGCACGTGGAATCCGATGCCGTTATTGGCGCCCGGTTCGAGTTTGAAATCGAATCGCAGTACGAAGTTTTTGTATTCCTTATCAGTGAAGAGGTTCCCGCCGCTGTCTTTTTTGCTGACCAGCATGCCGTCTTCTGCATAGTAACCGTCAGTGGCGCCCTGCCAGCCATCCAGGTTTTTACCATTGAAGATGCTTTTGAAGTCGCTGTCGCAGTGTTCTTCAGCAAACAGAGGTGCTGCCAGTCCGAGAACAGCAATCAGACCAAGCGAGAATAATTTCCGGGCAGTTGTTGGGAGCATAACATTGATTCCTTGATATTCAGCAATTGACAGTTAATCAGGAAGGAAAATCCTGTGATATTTAAGGATCTTTAAAAAGGCGTGCCGATTGAGCATACCAAGAAGCATTTACCAGAATCAATGGAAAACCCCGTGAAACCATTTGGTTTTTTGTTTGAGGTGATTTCGACTAGACTGTATCCAGATGGACTGTAGCGTTTTCAGGGCTGTCTGGCCCGAGTATATTAGATTGAGAGACGCGCTACTTACAATGTGATGCGCTTTCGAATCACAGTCGGCTCACTAAACGGAATCACTCCTGCCTCTCAGATGGAAGAGAATCGAATATGAATCTACAGAATCGAACAGAATCGGATGTCGCCACAATGCGTTGGGTCGGCGGAACAGATGGATATCTGCAGATGATCGATCAGACACTCTTGCCGATCGAATTTCGTGAAATCGAATGTCGTGATGTGGAGACGGTCTGGGAGGCGATTAAAAAACTGCGCGTGCGCGGTGCACCGGCGATTGGAATTGCTGCTGCTTATGGTGTGGTAATTGCATTACAGACCGGAACCGGTTCCGAGCGCCCCGACTTTGATCAGCGTCTGACCGAAGCGGCCACCTATCTGGCAGAAAGCAGACCGACCGCCGTAAATCTGTTCTGGGCGCTGGATCGATTGCAGAAACTGACAGCAAGTCTGCCGGAACTTTCCAATGCAGACATGCATACGCGACTGCTGGAGGAAGCGCGACTGATTGAACAGGAAGATCTGGAGATGTGCCACAAGATCGGCGAAGTGGGTGCAGAGCTCCTCTCCAAAGGGGACGGAGTGCTCACGCATTGTAATGCCGGCGGCCTGGCGACATCGGGTGGGGGGACTGCGCTGGCTGTTTTCTTCGAAGCGGCACGGCAGGGAAAAGAGATTCATGTCTTCGCCGATGAAACTCGACCACTCCTGCAGGGAGCGCGGCTGACCACATGGGAACTGATGCAGCGCAAGATACCGGTCACACTGATCACCGATTCGATGGCAGGCTGGGTGATGCAGGAACAGAAAATTCAGGCGGTCGTCACGGGAGCAGACCGGATTGCCGCCAATGGAGATTCAGCGAATAAAATCGGAACGTATTCTGTGGCGCTGCTGGCGAGTCTGCATGGGATTCCGTTTTATATTGCCGCCCCCTCCAGCACGTTTGATCTGAGTCTGGCCAGTGGAAGTCAGATTCCCATCGAAGAACGTCTGCCGGACGAGATCACCCATGGGTTCGGAAAACAGACAGCCCCTCAAGGTGTGGATGTTTATAACCCCGCGTTTGATGTGACGCCGGCGAAATATATTTCCGGCATCATTACGGAGCGGGGTCTGATTCAACCTGTCACAACCGAAGAAGTCGCACGCGTGCTTTCAACAGAACCGGATTAACCTGCCGGCACCGTCGTTCAGCGGTTAATATAAACCGGTGTCTGTTCATATCCAGCAGAGTTATCAGGATAGTTGTTCTGCATCAGTGGTCGCTGATACTGCTGCTGATATTGTGGTTGCTGATATTGAGGCTGCTGGTACTGCTGTTGCTGGTATGGCTGCTGCAGTTGTGCTGGTTGCTGGTACTGCTGCTGATAGTCGACCGGTACCATCGCCTGCTGAGGCTGATAGTAAGAAGACTTCAGTTCTTCCCGGCGTTCCTGGAAATCCCGTTTTCGCTGCTGAATTTCTTCGATATCTTCTTCCCGCGGAGGGAGTGCGTAATTTTTCCAGGTGGCCTGTTCGTGATAGCGGTTCCAGAAATGCTGTGAATAGGCCAGCTGCGGAGTAATTCCCCAGCCGTTTGCAGTCTGTGTCTGCGAGAGTACGTGGCGGTAGTTATAGGGCTTGAAATAGTGGTATCCACTGTACGGAGAAATTTCCTGGAAATAGCCATGCTGCCAGGGGTGTTGTGAATCGAATGGAAAGCGTGGGTCTCCATAGATGCCACCAGTGACGCCGGAACTGGTCATGGGCTGGCTGTATTCGTAAGGGATCGATTCGGTACCATAGGCCCCGTCTGTGTAAGTCGGATCTCCACTGACGGCAGCTGCGATTGCGATGGCAATAATAGTTGATGACATTTCCGAAATCCCTCTAGCTCAAAAAACAGAATGGCTGATCTGTTTCATGAATTGAATAAACGTTCTATTACCTCTGTGTCCTCAGCGCGAGATGTCTCCACGCTATCATCATTATCGGAATATCAAACTGCTTTTCCTTCAGGTTCATCATAAAATTCGCAGTATGTAAATCACATAAGCGCGCTACAACCTGCATATTTTCAAATCGGGTTAGTATAACCAGTCAAAATGAACCGGCAGGATCTGCCGAAAGACGGCTGGATGGATGAAGTTTTTTGCGGAATTCAGTCTCCCTCCTGAAACAGGATGTAGGTTTAAGTAACAACGCGAGTGACTTCAGATTTCAAGGGGTGAGGGCATTTGCGGTTTGATATAGATCTGACAGAGCTGCTCCGGACGTACTCCGTTTTGGGGGAACTTTTTTTGCTTTTCATCAGAGATGATGTTTTTGAATACTAACATGAGGTGTGAGAGCGCAATGGGAAATTATAGAAAATTCACTCAGCTGATGGTGCTGCTGGCCATCGGTTGTGTCGCCGTGTATGCGGATGATGTCGTCATCCCGGGAGCGGATCTGGGGAAATCAGGGACACTGCCCCCTCCTCCCAGTTCGGTGGCGCCCCAACCGGATCCTGCTGCCAATTATCAGTCTCAAATGCAACAGCAGATGCAGCAGCAACCCGGGGCTGCCAATCCGGATGCGCTGACACAACCTGTTCCCGGTTACCAGGGAGGAGGCTATGTTCAAGGTGGCAACCAGTACTGGCTGCCTAATAATATCGTACCTCAGGTCGGGTCACCTTATTACTATAGTGCGACTCAGGGAGCAGGCGGCACCTATGGGATGACCGGTCCTCAGGTGGGTATGCAGGCGGGGCAGACCTGGTACGGTGGTTATAATGAAGCGAATACCGGAATGCAGACGCAAGCGTTAACGGTAGATCCTTATACTAAACATTTTGGCCCCGGTTTCTATCGTTCGAACGAGTATGGCCATTACCGCTTTCCTTCCTACAGTTACAGACGACCCTGGTACAATCCTGGTGCACCGACCTATAACCGGGATACGAACTACCGCTGGTAAGTACACTAAGACCGCGTAAACAATATCAACAGACGCTGATGTGAAACATTTCAGTGACCAACCCAGGCCCCGTGCCTGGGTTTTATTTTTGCCATAAGTAAGGGTTTTCCCTCAACTTGAAGGGTGAAAGAGTAAAAATAAGTTGAACCGCTCTAATCCCATTTTCATGATTAGCCGATACAAACAATACAATGTGGTGTGTATCTACCCAAATTGCGTTCGTTGATTAAGAAAAAACGGTGTTTTTCCTCGATTGTTAAGCGGAACGTGGTGATCTGATACGTCAATGAAATAAGAAGCGACTGACAGGTTAAGGATAACCTGTTATGAGAAAATACATGTTATTACTAATTCTAAATCATGTCGTTGAGAAAATCAGGCGCTGATCGGCCCTGAATACGAGCTTTAGTATAACGCCAAATTACCATTTTCCTGGATACAGGCAATTGGGGAGCGACAGCGGATGTTCATGCAGAACTGCCATGGATCGGCAATTCGAAATTTTGAAACGATTCGTTTTCAAAATGCCATAAAAATCATCGCAATCACAATTGCGACTTTATCGTCGTTTGCTCACCATGCGCACGCTCAGGGACCCACGATGCTGCAGATGCCACCTCGTTCCCTGCAACGAGGCACTCCTCCTGCAACACGACCCTCCCGGAATCAACGCCAGTACGCACAACCACCTGCACAGATTCAACATCAGATTGCTCCCGAGTATCTTCCCCAAAATCAAATCCAGGTACAATATGGTTCTGCGCCGCAAGGGGTGATTCCGATTCAGGCTGCGGGAGATCAGTCGAACGGACCGAAAATCCAGATGGTGCAGGATACGGGGCGCATCACCCGGAAACCTCTGCCGACCCAAATCCGGTCGACCCCTGGTATTTTCGATGAGATGGAAATCATCATTCGTCGCAGTCAGTTGATCATTACGAATTCACGCATTCGGCGTTACGCGATTGCTGATCCTTCGATTATTGAATTCGTGACCTACTCACCTACGGAAATTTCCATCGTAGGTCTGGAACTGGGAACGACGACATTAACATTGTGGTTTGAAGGTGACGACACTCCGATCACTTATCTCGTGCATACGATTCAGGATCCCAGTCTGGAAGGCCAGCGGCGGATTGATTACGGAAAGCTGGAACGAAAAATCGCAGTCCTCTTTCCGAACAGTAAAGTCTATCTGATTCCTCTCTCGCGAAAAATTATTGTCAAAGGTGAAGCCTCTGATGCGACGGAAGCCGCGAATATTCTGTCCGTCGTTCGTGGTGAAGTGATCAACTACGAAGGTAACCTGGGAGGACCACAGGCTTATGGAGCCGGTGCTGCTTACGGGGGCGGTTATGGTGCAGGCGCAGGTTTACTGGATGGATTAGGAAACAATGCCTACGCGTCCTCATTTATTGTCAACATGCTGGAGATCCCGGGAGAATTCCAGGTGATGATCCATGTGACCATCGCGCAAATGAACCGTACGATGATGAGGCAGCTGGGTGTGGATTTGAGTGTATTGTTTGACGGCGGTCGACAGTTTCTCGGATCGTCCATGGGGGGAGTCCCCTCTACCTTAACGGGTATCTTTGAAGCCGGTGAAGTCAATGTTCTGATCAACGCGCTGGCCCAGAATGGTACCACCAAAATCATGGCCCGCCCGACACTAACCGTACTGAGCGGTCACTCGGCCAGCTTCCTGGCCGGGGGTGAGTTTGCAGTGCCGACAATTGTTGGCGTCGGTGGTGCCCAGGGAACTTCAACAACATTCCGCGGGTTTGGTACCTCGATTGTTGTGACGCCGATCGTCATTGATAAAGATCTGATTCGCATGCGGATCGTGCCGGAATACAGTCAGATCAATGATGGTAACTCGGTACAGGGGATTCCCGGATTGAATTCACGCAGAGCCCAGACCACGGTCGAACTCCGCGAAGGGCAGACTATTGTTCTGGCTGGTTTGTTTGGACATGATACTTCAACCGGGGTCACTCGTATTCCCTGGCTGGGAGAAATTCCGCTGGTGGGCAGCTACCTGTTCAGTTCAAAACAGTCGAGTCAGGGAGAGTCCGAACTGCTGATCACCGTGACTCCTCAACTCGTGAGACCGATGGAAGAGGATGAAGTTCCTCCATATCCCGGATTTGAAGTGACGGTGCCCGGCGATAAAGAATTGTACAAGTATGCGATGACGGAAGGTGCTCCTGACACAGCCGTTTACCAGTTGCAGCCTTACGGTCGCGGTGCCGGTCAGGGAATTGAAGTCGGTTATCAGCCGTTCAATCCAGCTCCTGCTTCACCTTACTATCCGCCTGCGGCAACGGGAACCTACCAGCAGGGACCTGCGGCACTGCCTGTTCCTCAATCACGTGGTTCTTTCCCGACGCAACCGACGCAACCAGTGAATCCACGCGGCCCGGTCCACTCGAATCAACATCAGCCATTACCTCCGCCACCAGCGCCTGCCGCCAGCGGACCACAGGCTTATGCTCCGGGACAATATCAGGATTCGCAGGCACAACAGCGTCCCCGCAGATTTACACAAATGATTAAAAACCGGTTCCAGAATAACGGGGCAGACAGCCAGAACAATTCGTTTATCCAGCCTGCAGGTTACGTCGATCCGAAAATGAGACGTGCCTCAGCGGAACCGCAGACGACTCAATCCAGATTTTCCCTGTTTGGCGGGGAGTAAGAATTCAGCTCTGATTTCAGGCTGAGATCAGCAAGTTCACAACGCGCTGAAACATCAATTAAATTTTAGAAACGAACTACGACACGGCTTCAGATCGAAGCCGCTCTCGTACTTTTAATATCCAGGCAGTGACTACGTTGTCGTAAAACAACTGAGGGACATGATGGTCCGTTTTTCAATCTTTCAAAAACTCGTTCTGACAACCAGCTGTATTTTGCTGGTTGCCGGTTGCTGCCGCTGGGGAGGGGGAGGCAACTGGGGCGTTCACAAGCGTTCTTATGCAATACCCGAAGTTTATCCTCTGGGCAGCGTGAATCGCGCGCATTACCATACGATGGAATCCAATGCGGAAGCCGTTGATTTTATTATCAACCGCAACGAATTTATTGATAATAGTGCCGAGCTGACGACAAACGGAAAAGATCATATTCTCGAAATCGGCGCCCGCATGCGAAGCGCTCCCTATCCTGTAATCGTCGAGCGTAGTGATAACAACTACGCTCCGGAACTGGACGCCTATCGACGCCAGCTGGTTGCCCGCATTCTGACCGATCTGGGTAATCAGGACGCCGACCAGCGAACGATTGTCTCGACTCCATACGGGCGTTCCCTGAATTCGCGCGAAGCAGAAATCGACTACTATCGCTTCATCTCGACGAGAGGAAGTCTGGGTGGTGGTTTCGGGGGCGGTGGCGGTTTTGGTGGTGGCGGCGGCGGTGGATTCGGTGGCGGTGGTGGTGGCTTTGGATTTTAATCAAATTTAAAGTCCGCACCCGTCAGTGAAGAAAGCTGATTGAAAGAACAATACAAAAACGTCGCAGTTCCTGCTGGGCTGCGGCGTTTTAAGTGTTTATATAGTAGTGGTTTATGCTGTTTGTGGTTCAGGCCGTTCTTACTGAGGTTACCTGGATCTGCCCGTTTTGATGGCGTTTCGGAAATTCGTATCGACATGATTTCCCGATCGACATAGAATCCGCGCCTGATACCTTTCTCTCTCACATCTATTCCTACCAAATCACAATATCACATATCTCCGCTTTCAATTGCATGGCAGAGTCTGAGCCCACTGGTGTTCCAGTCAGAAAATATCTGATTGTTTTCTGATCAGAAGTCTGGAATTCCCGTAGCCGATTCGGGTCATGATTGAGGGTACTTAGTCCATATCAAATTGAGTCGAATTAAACTGAGCGATCTTCCCTCGCTGAATCAAGGTTGATACCAGATGAAAGCTCGAATGTTTCAATATCTTGCTGTCCTGTCCTGCTGTTTTCTTCTGTTCAACGGTTGTCAGTCCGGTCCTTTTGCGCAAAGCATGAAGTCGACTGATGATCTGGCATCGAGCGCTGCAGAGAAAAAGAGCGAGTCAGATATCCAGAAGAAACTGAGAGTTGCCATGGCAGAGGAGCGGAAAAAAGGTCGACAGAGCCGGCGCACACGAAATGAGCAGCAGGATGACTCGGAACAACTGGCGGAGATTTCGATTCTGGATCAGAAAATAAATCCCTCTGCAGCCAAGACAGAATCCAGGGCACTGCCGATCAGTGCTCCGCAAACTTCACTTGCGCAAGCTGATGATGCGTCAGTACAACAGGAACTGAATCTGGCTTACGATGCAGATCGCTCAGGGAACCTCGAAAAAGCACAGGGGTATTATCAGCGTGTGCTGGTGATGGACCCCCATCATTTTGAAGCCCTGCATCGTCTGGCGATCATTGAAGATAAAAAGAAAAACTATCCTGCAGCAGAAGCTTATTACCTGAAAGCATTGAAGCTGGATCCTGCCAATTCGAATCTGCTGAGTGATATCGGCTATTCGTATATGCTGCAGGGACGGGATGACTACGGTGAAAAATATCTGCGAGAAGCACTCAAGTATCAACCCAATCATACGCGCTCGCTCGATCACCTGGGCTGGTACTATGGTCGCACGGGACAATACGATCAGGCGCTGGCTCTGTTTCGCATGACCAGCGGCGAAGCACAGGCGCGTCAGAAATTCGCACAACTCTTCCCAGGCGTCAATCCGGAGATGAATCAGGGTCAGATGAACCTGGCGCAGTCGGGGATGACACAACACAACGTACAGCGGGTTGCACCTGCGAATCTGTCAGCGGGCATTCAGCCGGTAGAGCAGGTTCAGACCGAACAGCAACAGCCGATTCAATATGCGACGGGACAGAACGGAATCGAGCAGTACCAGGCACAACCGGCAGCACCTGCCATGAATCCTGCAGGCCTGAATCCTACCCAGCAGATCGCAGAAATGATGCGACGCGAGCGGGATAAAGCAGTCCAGACCCGCGGCGCCGTTCAGGAACTGCCGGCCATCAGTCCACAGCGATCCATGATGCCACAGACAGCCAGTGCGCCACAGAACCCATTACCGTATCAGGAAAATCCACAGCATCTGGTGCATGCTCCTCAGCCTGCTCCTGTGCAGTATGTCGATCCTGACGCTCAGATTCAGGCGTGGCCTCCGGCAGGAGATCCGGGAATCAGTCAGGCCGTCGATGCCTCCAACTACTGGGCCATGAAGGAACAGCAGCAGAATCAACCCGTCCAGCAGGCACCACAGAATCAGTATCAGAATCAACAGTATCAGAACCAGCCAGGACAGGGATTTCCCCAGGCACAACAGGGGCAGTATCAGAACATGTCCGGACAGCAAATGCCACAGCAGTCGAGGCCCGTCAATATGCCTCAGGCCGGACAGCCTCTGTATGGCAATCAGTATCAGGTACCGGGACAGTTTCCCGATTATCGCATCAATTCCACTCAACAGAATCTGAATACGGAGAATCAGTATTCGGAAAACCTGCAGCAGAATACAGATCAGGCACAGCTTCAGGAAGCAGCGCGAGCGGGAATGAACGCAGGCCCCGGTCAGATGTTCCCGGTCGCGGAAGTACAACAGAATACAAACGGGAATTCGACTTTGATGAGTTCTCAGATGCAGGTAGGAACATTGATCCCGGCATCCGCACAGGTTCCGCAGCAGAATGTCTATCAAATGGGCGGTCAGAATATTCGCCAGGTGCAATATGATCCGTCGGCCTATCAACAGCAGCAGGCAGGTGGCGTTCGTCAGGCCGGCTATGAATACGCAAATCAACCTGCCGGACAGAAAGGTTATCAGGGACAGGGCATGCAGCCTGTGCAGAATGCGGGAGGCTTTCCCCAGTTGCCTTCGGAACTTCCACAATCAGCCATGTATTCCACGAATCCGGCTTTCGCGCCTGCGAACATGCGGACGACCAGTGCCGAGCTACAGCAGAGCGCGCAACAGGGAGCTTATCAGGCTGTTCAACAGACAGCAGATCAGAATCGGCAGCTGCTCATGAACCCGAATTCGAATCAGTCCGCTCCCTCGCGGTTTCAGTGGGGAGCACAGCCCGTCCCGGTTCCCGGTCAGTACTCGACTTCGCAGGGACAATATTAAATTACAACCCGCGATGCAGGAAATTGATTAACTGGCCAGCAGTTGCTGCTCCAGCGATTCGATAATGTCTTCGGTGGACCAGTCCTGCAGCGCGACCCGGATGGAATTCTGGTTTTTGAGCCACTGACGCACTTTTTTCTCGGCGAACATCACGGTGCTGTGATTGCGGCCGCCAAAAAAGTCTCCGATTTCGCTGTAGGCAGCCTGAGTCAGTTTCCGGGCAAGGAACATCGCCAGCATGCGAGGCTGACTGATATTGCGGGAACGACGAGACGAATTCAGATCGGCTTCCGAAATTCCGAACGTTGTGCAGACGATCTGTTTGATATCATCCAGTTTGACAATTCGGATACAGTCCCGTTCGAGGTCTGCCAGAACCTGACGCGCCATCGTGGTGGTGATTTTCTGTTTCGTCATCACATGCCAGGTCTGAAGGCAGTTCATCGCGCCTTCCAGTTCCCGCACATTTTGTGAGAACCGTCTGGCAACATATTCCAGTGCACCTTCGGTAATGGGTGTTTTGAGTTGCAAAGCGCGCTGACGGGCGATCTGCAGCCGCAGTTCTGTTTCCGGCGATTCTACCCGGCAGACAAGTCCCGAAAGAAAGCGGGTGGTGAGTTCTTCACTCATTTTCGTTAACAGACGGGGATGTCGGTCGGACGAAAAGATCAGTTGTCTGCCATGGCTTTCCAGGTGTTTGATCGTGTGTAGCAGTTCTTCCTGAAAGATGCGCTTGGATTCGAAAAAATCGATGTCATCAATGATCAGCACATCCACGTTGCGAAACCGCTGACGGAAGCTGGGCAGAGACCGTTCCTGTAAGGCTTTCGAAAAGTAATTTCCGAATGATTCTGCAGTCAGAAACACGACCTGCAGGGAAGGGTACTGTTGTCGAATCTTCCGATAAAATCCTTCCAGCAAATGGGTCTTTCCCAGACCGACTCCGCCGTGAATGAACAGCGGGTTATACAATGCGCCCGGTTGTTCGCTCGCCTGTAGCGTTGCCATGTAGGCAAGCTGATTCGATTTTCCTGTGACAAAGGTCGACAGATCGGCGAAGCGTCTGCCTTTGTAGGGGGACGGTTGTGCCGGTTTGTGTCCTTCATCGATGCGTTCTGATTTCCGTTCCGCCTGGGGCTGCGGTTTGCCAGCGGAAGTTTCTGCTGTCACTGTCGCAGAGCCAGGCTGATCTTTCGAACTCATCTCCTGGCGTGCCAGTACCGGATCGACTTCAAAGCGATATTCCGCTGCAGGTCCGATGCAGGCAATCGCTGTAGCATAGATCTCGGAGGAAAACTTCTTCTGCATCCAGGTCAGTAAGAACGGGCTGGCGACTCCCATGATGAGGAGATTGGCGTCCAGCTTGAGACTGACTTTTCCTGCGAACCAGTTCTGGTAACTGCGCTGACCGACTTGCTGCGCAAGCAATCGAAAGGCTGCTTGCTCGTCTGACTCGGTTGTAACAGGCCCCAGCTTGGCTTCCGTTGGTCGCCCGGCTGATTCAGCACAAAGCGTACCCTCCACTGCCAAAGACGTGGGTTGCATCTTGCACCCTCCCCCCGCGCGCAACATTCCCACCCATAATACAGGAAAGAGCGAAATCCTGCTCGTTCCGTATCGATCATGGTTGTGAGGTATATTAAGAAATGATGCGCTAAAAAGCTCCATTGTTTACAGCGCCGAAAAGATTTAAGGCATTGGTCTTGGACGACGCTGCGTTTACTCATTCAGTGGGACTGATACTAGCTTGAATCCTCAGAGAGTCAAACAGAAACGCGACGGATTTTTTACAGAATTTTCAGACCGAAATCAAAAGCGGTTTTACCAGCAGAAAATTGGAGTTTTCATCAAAAAAAATTTTAATGGACTCATCTTTCGCGTGTTCAAAACATGTTAATGAATTTTCGGTTTTTTTTCTGCGAAATGCGATCGCAGTCGCGCGTGCACGCTCAATGTGTTCTGTCTGATAAAACCTGATTTTTCATAAATCTTTATCGCGTAGGAATTTTTGTGATCGACGGCAAGCATCAGAGCAGACTGCTGATGGGCCTGCGCCTGTTGTAAACCAAACTCGATAAAAGCGGCACCATAGCCTTTCCCACGGTGTTCCGGCGCGACTCCCATGTAGACCACTTCCCAGAGTTTCTCGCTCCGATGTTCGGATAACAGAAGCACTCCAAGATCGTTGTTTTCACGCTGAAACAGGTACCAGTGCTGCTGGTCAGAATCTCCCGAACTGCGATGGGATTCCAGAGATTCTTCCGCTGTCCGGCAGTGATTCAGCGCCGGGCAGTCAAAAGAAAACTGATGGGACAGATCCAGCAGGGCCAGGAAGCGATTGCGATTTGTCTGTTCATCAAAGGGGACGCATTGGATCTGCTCCGACGCCAGCATTCCCTGGGCTGGCACATCGTTCAGAGGATGTCGCATGAACAAAAGATTCGTCAGGTGAGGGAATCCATTTTGCGTCAGTAATCGTCTCAGGTTCAGTTGTCCGGGCTCAAGCAACGCCTGGCCGATACTGACTTCAGACTGATCGATGCGGGCCGCCATCTCCTGCAGTAACGCTGCCGCGCAATCGGTCCTTGATGTAAAGGGGGGCCAGATAAATGCCGTCGCTGCATCGGTAAAGATCAGGACTCCCACTCCCAGCAGCTCTCCCCTTTCCCGGGCAACCAGCAGCTGCTTACGACCGTTCTGATCCGCTTTGATGGAATCAAGAAATTCCCTGATCTGCAGGTCCTGATCCACTGCATCTGCATCAGTGAAGATCAGTGCGGATGCTTCAGGCCACTCTTCCGGTGACGCTTGTGAGACGGTGATCGACATAAGCAGCGTGTAATTCCTGAGACAGATTCATGTCACCCGATTGATGAGAGGATATGACTTTGCTGATATCATAAAAAAAAGGCTGGTCGATTGACCAGCCTGAGTTCAGGAATGAGGAGTTGAACTTAAAATTTTACCGAATGCAACTGATGGGAACTCGGAGAATCATGGCGGAGACGAGGCAACTCGTATCCATAAGGGTTCGTCTGACGTTCCAGCGACTGTTTTGACGGCGAATCCCACGCCTGATCGGAAAAATCGCGGAGCGGAGTACTGCCGGCATTCAAAAAATTTTGATTCAGGTTCGGATTCAGCGGATGAATCGATTCCGTAGCCGGGGCAAATGACTGTTGCTCCAAGCGAGGTTTATTGGTAACCAGCATGAGCGCCAGACAGCAGGCAATGGTTGTCAGTGTCGGCAGCAGTACATTAAACCGCGTCGGCCTGTTTTTCCGGCGACGGGCGGCAATTTTAGCAGACACCTGAGGCCAGACACTATCCTGCAGAGAGGGGACAGGCGCACTGTCAAACTGATTTTGCAGGGCTTCGTAGCTTTTTTGCAGCTGATCATATTGTGAGCGACATTGCTCACAGTTTTTAAGTTGTTTTTCGAGTAGTTTGAGTTCGTCGTCCGAGAGATCGTTACCGACTGCCAGAGCGACGCGCGATTTCAAACCGTTACATTGTGCGCAGTACATGTCTTATTGTTCCTTGCCCGACATGGAGCTTTCTACGTTTTGACGATTAGACCACAGTTTCTGGAAACGGTTTCTTGCTTCTGCCAGTCGCCAGCGAATGGTTGCTTCTTTTCGGTCCAGGATCGCAGCGATTTCCGAAGTAGAAAAGTTTTCCAGATCACGCAATACGAGCACGGTACGATATTTCTCAGGAATTTCTTCAAGGATTGCCTGAACTTCCTGATTGATATCAATTTTATTCCTTGGATCCGGCACTGAGGGATCGAAAGGAGTATCCGAGGGACTGTCACTGAATAACAGCCACCAGCCTCTTCGCTTCTGTTTTCGCAGGTAGTCCAGCGCCTGATTGACACCGATCCGGAACAGCCAGGGACCAAATCTCCTGGATGTATCAAACTGATCGAGACGCTCATAGCTTTTCAGGAATGTATCCTGAGCCAGATCTTCTGCCAGGTCCGGGCTTTTGACGAACTGAATCAGCACACGAATTAATCTGCGCTCATAACGCAGGACCAATTCGCCAAACGCGCTGTCGTCACCCTTGCGAGCTGCTTCAACCAGACGAGCGTCACTGGTGACACCCCCCGATGGCAAAGAGTCTCGTTCCTCAATTTTTTTATCGACCATTTCTAACTGCATGTCTACCTCCCCTCTCCGCGTTATTTGACACGCTCTGTTTATTACTACGCCAGAGAGAGGAGAAATGATGGGAATTTAGTAAAGATTCTGGAACAGAATCCCATATTCTCCAAATCAATTCGCCTGTCTTTAATTATAACTTCCTCTCAATTGTTTTGGGGAGGAATCGTCGATTCTGTTTGATAATAGCGTAAGTTGTTTATTTTTATGTGTTTGTGGTGTTTGTTAACATCAATGTCTTGAAATATTAACCTAAATTTAGTGTCCGGGCGAATACATGAGTACCCCTGATTTCCTGAGTGAAGGGAGTGAAAAATATTTCTGCGATTTTTCAGTGACGAAGAATTTTCTCCCCAGGTCTACCTGTGAGAATTCCATGTTTCACTACAGCTGGGCTAAAACGTCCGATCTTCTCGTCTTGCTGCAGCGCTGCTGGATCGCTGATCGAAGCCGTTTTCGCTCCTAAAATTCGATTTCCGTAGCCCGATGTTTTGTCTCTGGAATCGTAGCGGCTGACGAATTCGTTTCTGCATTACATTTGCAGTAGGATTTGTTATTCTGGTCTGGAGAGACCTTTGAACTGAGCCTGTCAATTACATCCCGTCGGTAGCGAGAGGACCTTTTAATGATGCAACGGAAATATTGGAGTGGAATCTTCAGCGCTTTAATTCTGCTTACAGGCTGTTCAGAGGAAAAGTCACCCTCCCCCGACTCCAGAAAAGACGCTTCAGATCAAACCAGTGCGAAGGATGCAGACATGAATACCGGAAATGATTTTCAGTTGACCGTTCAGGAAGAGCCTTACGGAACCACCGCGGATGGTCAGGAGATTACTCAGTTCCTGCTGTCAAATAATAAAGGGACCAGCGTCAACGTGATTAACTATGGCGCGATTGTGACCTCGGTTTACCTGCCCGACAAAGAGGGGAAATCAGAAAATATCACGCTGGGTTTTGATTCGCTGGCCGCTTATGAGAAAAAAGGCCCTTATTTCGGTGCCATCTGCGGACGTTATGCCAACCGCATCAAGGACGGAAAATTCTCTCTCAACGGTAAAGAATATCAACTGGCTCAGAATAATCCTCCCAGTCATCTGCACGGCGGCGAATCGGGCTTTGATAAAAAAGTCTGGGCGGCAGAAAGTTTCAGTACGAAAGATGAAGTCGGCGTGCGGTTGAGTCTGGTCAGTCCCGATGGGGAAGAAGGCTATCCCGGCAAACTGACTTTGAAGGTCGTCTATTCTTTGAATAACGATAACGAACTGAAAATCGATTACACCGCGACCAGCGATCAGGAAACGCCTATCAACGTCACCAATCACTGTTACTGGAATCTGGCCGGTACAGGGACTGTTCTGGATCATGAACTGGTTCTCAACTGCGATCAGTATCTGCCTGTGACTGACGAAGCGATTCCGACCGGGGAGCTGAAGCCCGTCAAAGGGACTCCGATGGATTTTACGTCAGCTCATAAAATTGGTGAGCGGATCGGTCAGGTGGAAGGGGGCTATGATCATTGCTGGGTGGTCAATTCCAGCGAAAAGCAGCCCGCCTTTTGTGCCCGGGTCAAAGATCCTGCGTCGGGTCGTGTGATGGAAGTTCTGACAACCGAACCTGGCGTGCAGTTCTATACGGGGAACTTTCTGGATGGTACACCGGCCAGTGGCGGTTATCCGAAAAATGGCGGGCTCTGTCTGGAAGCACAGCATTTTCCGAATTCCCCCAATCAGCCGGAGTTTCCCAGCACGATCCTCAAGCCGGGCCAGGTTTACGAACAGACCACGATCCATAAATTTTCCGTAGAGTAAAACAGCAATTGCCTGGCATGCTGTGGCTCAGGTGAGGAACAGTCATGAACGCCGAACGTATTGCTGCTGATGCGAAACCAGGACGCGCGGTCTGGATGATCGTCTGCCTGTTCTTGTTCTTCACTTCGGGGAATCTGCGGGCAGAGTCTCTCCCGGTGGAAGCAGTGGAAGGACAGCCGCTGGCGGCAAATGTCAAACGCCTCATTTCTGCGCTGGATTACCTGGGAGCACCGTTACCCGCGCCTCTGGTTCAGAAACTTAACACTGCCTGCGATCAACGGGATGCTGCTGCGATTCAACGATTACTCGATGCGGAAGTCCTGTGCCTCGTTTCACTGAACCCGGAAGTACGGACAAAAGTCGCCCGGGGTCCTGCCGACGCTGTTTTGCAGCAGGGGGGCTTTACGCCGTTTGTGGTGAAGGTAGTCAATCAAAGTACGGTGACCAGGCAGTTGCAGATCTCCAGTCCCCAGGCAGGCCCCGTGTATTCGGGAGCCGCTTTGAATTCTCTCAAGCGGCAGGCCCAGCCGGAATTGAACCGGAACGAAAACAAGGCCAGCGCCACAGATCGTTTTCTGGAGGTCGAACTGTTTCAGGCGAGTCCGATGACCGTCAAGCTGAGTGGACTGGAAGTCGAATATGTGCTCGCGCTGATTTACTGTCATGAATCGGGGAAACGGGAAGCGACACTCGGTTTTGATGTTGGAGCGGGCACGCAGGATATCGGCTTTCGTGGCGAAGTGCCGGTGCTGTTTGATGTGCGCCCTGCGGTTCCCGTGAAACTTGCCATCAAAGACTTTGACGGAGCACCTACCGCGGCGCGGCTGATGTTTCGAGATGCGCAGGGACGCGTCTATCCACTGCAGGCCAAACGGCTGGCTCCCGATTTCTTTTTTCAACCCCAGATTTATCGGCAGGATGGTGATACCGTGATGCTGCCAGCCGGCGAACTGGAGATGGAGTTCAGTCGCGGTCCGGAATATCAGAGGCTGACTCGAAAGGTCAATGTCTCTGCAGAAGCCGAGCAGACTCTGGAAGTGAATCTGAAACGCTGGGTGAACCCCCGCGAGTTCGGATTTTATTCCGGCGATCATCACATTCATGCCGCCGGCTGTGCCCACTATGATAATCCCACTAAGGGAGTCACGCCTCAGGACATGTTCAATCAGGTCAAGGGGGAAGGATTGAATGTCGGCTGTGTGCTGACCTGGGGACCCTGCTTTGATGTCCAGCGGCAGTTCTTCGCTTCGACGGCTGATCGGGTCAGCGAACCTTTGACTCTGCTCAAATACGATCTGGAAATCAGTGGTTTCGGCTCGGCAGCGTTGGGGCATGTCTGTCTGTTGAACCTGCAGAATCAGACATATCCCGGCACCCTGGGAACTACGACCGGCTGGCCGAGCTGGACGGTACCCGTACTGCGATGGTGTAAAGAGCAGGGGGGCGTGACCGGTTTTCCTCATTCGGCATTACGCGTCAATCCTCCTCTCGCGGCGCAACGATTAATTCAGGAACGGGATCAGGACCAGTCGCAGACACTCAGTTCGGAAGAAGCGGCAACAGGACTCCTGCCTGCTGCCTTTTCGACAATTGATGCGGATGGAAACAGTCAGTTGTCTCTGGATGAATTAACGCAGGCTCTGGAAGAGGCCGCGGATCAACTGCCGAACCTGGCGGTTCCCGAAATGAACGGGGGTGGTGCAATGGAGATTTGTGTCAGTACAGCGGAAGGGGTTTGTGACTTCATCAGTGCGATGGATACCGAACGCGTCCCGGAATGGAATACCTGGTATCATATTTTAAACTGCGGTTTTCCATTGAAGGTGAGTGGCGAAACCGATTTTCCCTGCATGAGCAGCCGGCGCGTTGGTCAGGGGCGCGTTTACGTGCAACTCGGTCAGCAGACGGAAGTCGATTTCACACAGTGGTGTCAGGGAATCCGGCAGGGACGCAGTTATGTTTCCGACGGTTATGCGCATGCGCTGGAGTTCCAGGTCAATGAGGTCGCGCCTGGTTTTGAAGAGATTCAGCTGGAACAGCCGAGCCGGGTAAAGATCGCAGCGAAAGTTGCATTCGCGCCTGAAACGCCGCGGGCGGTTGCCTACGGCCTGCTCGATCCCCCCGAAGGTCGCCGGGCAGCGGGAGACACGCGCGTGCTGCATGCACCGCGCAATTCCGAATATGTCACCGCCGGGAAACGACTCGTGGAGATTGTGGTGAATGGAGAAGTGGTAGCGAAGCAGGCCGTTCCCGCCGATGGAAAAATTCATTCGCTGCAGTTTGATGTGCCGGTAGAGACCAGCAGCTGGATTGCGTTGCGGCAGTTTCCTCAACTGCATACCAACCCGGTGAATGTCATCATCGCGAAACAGCCGATCCGTGCTTCACGCGACAGCGCACTGTGGTGCGCGGAGACCATCAAGCTGCTCTGGAAAAATCGACATCTGAAAATTGCAGAATCAGAACGACAGGCAGCAGAGCAGGTTTACCAGCGCGCCATTCAGACGTATCTGCAGCGCGCGGAAGCAGCAGTGAATTGAAACCGATTACTTGCGACGATTTTCTACGCGAACGGTTACTTTCTGACGCTGGTCGCGTGATCGCTGCAGATATTTCTTACCGGCAAACAACAGGCCAACAAATGCAGCGACGCCGATAAACGGAATCAGGTGAACCGGCTCAGTCAGATAATGCAGAATTCCATTGGGATTGGCAACTTCCTGAGTACCGTGTCCCGGATGAGCAAACAGCTGTGGGCACTGGGCGAGAGTAAACAACATAACCAGTGTCAGTTTGAATCGGTTCATTTCAAAACTCTTTCTGAATACAGAGATGGCAGTTTATCACGCTGACTGCCCGGCCGGTTATTCTAGGAAAATCACGCCTGGGACTCAAGAGTCGAACAGAGATCTGGTTACTCAGAATTCAGTTGTTGGCTGAGTATTTCAATCGCATCAGTGTAAACGTCCAGTACCTGGGCCCGTTCCTGTTCATCGGCAAACAGAAACTGTTTCGCAATTTTTTCTCGATTTTGTGTCATTTCTGTCAGAAATGCCTGCGACTGTTTTCGAATACGCAAAATCTGCCCCTCCCATTCCAGGTAGACAGGACTGGTATGAGAAAAAAGTTCGCGGCCCAATTCGTTGAGCGGAGTTTTCTGCTGCCGTTCCGGATCGGGGGGAACGGAGGGGGACGGTGTGCGTAAGGCGATCCATCCGGGACCACTGATGGGAATGCGCTGATCAATGTGCGCCTCGAAGTGATTACCCACCGGTGATGAGGGCTGAGTCAGAATGATGTTTCCGTTGTGGATCAGCTCGATTTTCTGGAAATCCACCCGTCCCCGTCCTGCCGCCTGGATATGAATCTGATTCTGTGCCGCCGTCAGTTTCAACTGGTCACCTGGCATTTGATCATTCACGCGCAGGTCCAGTAATGGTCCATTTGTAATGAATGTGCGACCTGCCCGCAGGCTGGTTAACCAGGAGGATGTCGTAACCGGACCCGTTTGTCTGGCATAGACGCGTGAGAAATCATATTGAAACCAGTCGGTTCCGGTTGAGAAGGGGATTTTAAATCCGGCGTTCAGATACTGGTAGTAACTGTCTTTGAACGAACTGCGGGTACCGCCATCAAAAATATTAACCGCATGGACTTTACCCTGAACGATATTCGGGGTGGCCTCCAGCCCCCAGGCATTGTGGCACCAGATGATGGTGGCATGATCGCGTGCCGCGGTATCGATGCCTCGCGTCAGGGGAATGCCATCGGTTCCCTGTTTCATGATACCCGGACCGATGCTGACCGGCTGGATCAGCTTCTGAATGTCCAGCAGCATGACGTGGCCGTAACCTTCATCAAAGCCGGAACTATTGTGCCGATGCTCCTCGCCCCAGCCAAACCGGACGCCGGCACTCTCTGAGAGGGAATCCAGGTCCGATTTGGTATACCGGTTGGTGATATAAGTTTTATCTGCAATCGCGCGTTCCAGATGGGAAATAAAAACCAGATCCAGTCGGTCGGCGGCAGGAACCTGGGTCAAATAGTTGTCACATTCCTTGCGAGTCAGTTTCATCAGATGCAGGTGCGTGTTCGCAGATTGATACCGCGAAGCGAGCTGAGAAAAAGGTTTGAGCTGGAGCGTGATCTTGCGGGAAAACTGTCCCCTGAGATCGACTGCCTGACGACAGAGTTCGGTTTCCAGTCCCGAGATTGCTTCCAGTGTGAGTTCAGTCTGCGGGACAGTGAATTCGATTTCATCTGGTATTACAGACCAGCTGTGAATACCCGTCGCTTCTGATTCCGGCGTGCGGTTGATGCCGGTTCCCCGATTCAGCAGATCAGAAAGAGGAATTGTTTGCCCCGTCGCATCCACGACTCGCAGTAATCCGGGCACTGTACGTTCCTGTCCCTGTTGGAACTCGACCAGCCGCAGCTTGAGTCTGCACACCGGTTGTTTCTTCTCCGGATGCTTAGAATCAGATTTCACCGGGACCTGCAACAGAGCCAGATCCGCTGATATGGTAGAGAGGGAGCTGGAAAACCCGACCAGCAAGGCTAAGAGCAGGATAGTCCGGGTGAGGTAACGACGCGAGATCTTGAAATACATCATGGCGACCTTGTCAGCAGCAGTCAGCGCAGGTGAATGAATCGGATTCCTTCAGGTTAGCCGTTGCCTGCACGACTGCAAAGCCCGATCTCATGTTTCGGCAATAAAAAACGACCAGTCAGTTGATCATCTGACTGGTCGTTGCTGGCGGCGCCTTCTGTTCGCGTTGCCAAAAATGAGAGGGGGTTATTCGAAGCTGGTCAGTTCTCCCCCCCGGATACTCGAGAGTGACTGGTAAACGGTCTTGTCAATGTTTTCGGTGATGAATCGTACGCGTCCATCGCCAAACAGGAACTGAGCTCCCCCCGTGTGGTGGCTGCTGAAATCATCGAAGTGGGAAGCCGGATCATTCGGAGGATGGTCGGTAGCACCGAGGATGCGGGCAAATGTTTCTTCCCCTTCGGGAACGGCACCTACCCAGGTTGAATACCAGCCATTCGCAGGATTGGTTTTTCGTTCTCCCACAAACAGGGTCTGTGATGTGCCATCGGTAATATCTCGAAAACGGGTATTGCTGTTCTGGTAAAACAGCCCCGTACTGCGGCAGTTGGTGCCGGGAGAGACGGATTCGCAATCGTCCAGTTCATCACTGCCGAATACGCCGATGTAGTTGGCTCGCGCCAGTTTCGCCAGCACGGTTCCCGGACTGCCTTCTTCTTCCAGTTCGAATGTGTTGGGACCGGGGTCGGAAGGGCAGACATAGGCAGTCAGGACGATATCAATCATGCCCGGAGTCTGAGCACCATCATTGATGTCGAGATTGAAATTGATCTTATTGTAGATATTGCTCTGGTCCATGAAGGGGAGGATCATTGTTCCCCAGCCCCAGCCGCTACCGTATTCCACATTCGGACCCACACCAGGCTGCACACCAATCCAGCCGGAAGGGAAGCAACTGTGGGTCTCATGGTAATTATGCAGGGCCAGTCCGATCTGTTTCAGATTGTTTTTGCAGGTGCTGCGACGGGCGGCTTCCCGTGCCTGCTGGACTGCGGGTAACAGTAAGGCAATCAGGATCGCAATAATGGCGATCACAACCAGAAGTTCAATCAGGGTAAATCCACGTCGTGCCGGCTTGATACTCTGCATCACGCGACTCCAGGTCTGGCGGGTAGAAATCTAAACGATTATTGACAATGCAATCATTGTTACATAACAATTGCAGAAGTCAATGTCTAATGCAAGTAAATTGCAAAAGAGTATTGTGTGCGCAACTAACCCTGTTTGCGATTCATGGCGGCCCGGATAAGTAATATACGCCGTTCCTGAATGCACTGCTGGAAAGAACGGAAACAGAAGTAGATTTGTCTGTTTTTCGCGGGTTTCGGGTCATTTCAAGCAAGAAAATTCCGTCAAGTAAATCAGGGAGAGCAGGTTTGATGCGGATGTCTGTAGTCGAGACAGGCATATTTCCGCACCCGGGCGACGGAATTGTGAAATATTTATGAATGGATGTACCGGCGAAGTGGGCAGGCGGATTTCCAATTATAGTTTCTGTAGTTAAGATAGAAATCCGTAATCACCTGTTCCCTGTTAGAAACGAACCCCCGAGATTCGATGAATACACGCCTGTCCGATTCCTATGCTTATTGCCAGCAACTGGCAAAACAGAATGCGGGGAACTTCTATTATTCGTTCCTGGCTTTGCGGAAAGAGCAGTTCCAGGCGATGTGTGTTTTATACGCCTACATGCGCACGGTGGACGATCTGGGGGATCAGTCAGAATTGAGTCTGATTGATCGCGGAGATGCATTACGAATCTGGCGACGGGAGCTGCACCTGCTCCTCGAAGACGAGAGTGTTTCCGCTGCGCCGCCTTACCATCCCTGTTTCCCTGCGCTGCTGGATGTGATTCAACGTTATCGGATCCCCCATGAGTATTTTTTCGCGGTGATTACCGGCGTTGAATCCGATCTGCAGCCGGTCACGTTCACGACCTTTGAGCAGTTGAAAGAATACTGTTACCACGTAGCGGGAGTGGTCGGCTTATGCTGTATTCATATCTGGGGCTTTCACGATGAGCAGGCGTTCGCAGCCGGGGTCGAATGTGGTCTGGCGTTCCAGCTGACCAACATTCTGCGCGATCTGGCAGAAGACATTCAGATGGGCCGTGTCTATTTACCCCAGGAAGATTTGAACCGCTTTGAATACACCCGGTCAGACATCGAGGCACAGGTTTACGATCAACGTTTTCGCGAAATGATGCAGTTCGAAGTCGAGCGTGCCCGCAGCTATTACCAGAGTTCAGAGCGGCTGTTTGATTATCTTTCTCCGGAAGGGCAACGCATCCTGAAAGCCATGCATCGTATTTACGGCGGTATTCTCTCTGAAATGGAACGCATGGACTTTAATGTCTACGCCACCCGTTTTGGTCTCCCCCGCTGGCGCAAACTGCTGATCGCCGGCGAAGCGATTGTCGCCGCCCGCTGGTTTTCGCAGTGAGCCAGTTTCGGGAAAAAGGGGCTCTCTTCACAGTTTTAAAATCCATGATTTGTTGAAGCAAAGTCGAGAACATGACTGACGAGACAGCAGCCCCCCAAAAAAGTAATATCAAGATATATGTGACTATTCTGCTTGTGCTCCTCGGAGTGGTCAGCTGTGTGCAGTTGAGTCATTACTACGTTCGGCTGCCGGAAATTCAGAGGCTGGGGGTGTCCGGGCACATGAAAAAACAGGCAGAACAGGCCGTTCAACTGGCTCATGATCAGTTCGATGTCGAGCTGGATTACTCACCGGAATCAGTTCAGGAAGTTGAGAAGATACTCGCCAGGGAGCGTGAACATTATCTGCGGGATTCCCGCGACCGTCGTTCTCTCGCTCCCGTAGCCTGGTCTAATCTGTGGGGGGCTTACATTGGAGAGGTCATCAAGTCCGTCAAAAAGAGTGAATGGAAGTATGATCCGGAAACGGAAATCGTCACGCTCCAGTTTACGGACGAGATTGACAAGCCGGAATTCATGCCGATGAAGTGGTGTTATCGTCGCATCGCTGAAGGCAAGCCGGAAAATAATGTCTGGTATCAGTTCCTGCTGGTGACCCTCGACCCGCGGGCCCGTGAGTTTCGCGAAGCACTCGAACAACAGGCCACACCTGACGAAAAAGTTGATTCAGCAAACAAGGATTAGTGTCACCTCTCGTTGGTTTTCGTAGAGAGTCGATTCTCGAATCCGAATGGAAACCATGTGATGACTTGAAAATAATAGTTGAGGGAATGGGATGAATGGAAAAGTTTATAATTGATGTATCGTATTCACAGATTGCAGTGTTTAACAGCGAATTGGAGAATCCCTTCAACGACTGGACTGACCAGCATGTGCTTCAGGGGTTCAGCTGGCGTGAAGAATCCGTTTCATTCAAAACACTGATCGAAGCGGGACCGATGTCTGTGGAAGTTCGTAAATCAGAAACGCTGCCGATTCCAGATGGTATCAGGGCGATCACAGTCCCGTTTCATGTTCCAGTCGGCAAAAATCTGGAGATCGCTACCATTACAGAAGGGCGTGTCGTTGGTTTAGCGGGGGGCCATTATCAACTGGTGTTTGAGACTGGTTACTCAGATGATTTATGCTGGAGTCGGTTTACGTTTATACCTGACGGATCACAGATACCGGAAATATTAATTGCCGATAACGAGATTGATGTGACGAATGAACTGATTATGCATGCAGACTAGGCTTAAGGTCCGCAGTCAATTGAATCAGCGATTATATTGAAGCTTCATCAATACAAGTTTACTCTCATTATCTGTAAGGAGTTTCATTGATGAGTAAGAAAAAAAAGTTTCTATTGTCCCTGCTGGTGTTTCCACCAGCTTATCTGGCAGTGCTGCTGACGCTTGATCTGAGATATTATGATGCAAGCGAAATGGCTTATACGATCCCGTTGTATCCTTACCCTACCTACTTAAAAGTTGTGTTATCCATACTCAGCTGTATCAGTTTTATGATTGTGGGAGCCATGACCTGGGACGTTTCAGAGCCGAAAAAAGAGAACCAGGCCGGTTCAAACGCTCTCATTCAGGAAAACGAAATGAAATCGGTATCTAAGGGTTAGCATCGCCGCTCGCTGGGCTTCGTCGTGATCAAGCAGTGGAAGAGACTGTATCTCGTGTGCAGACCTGCTCTCAATGAATTCACCCTGACTACAGAGTTTGATTCTCTTTCAAGAACAAATCCGCTTTCATGACTTTCCCTGCTTCCGTCACGAGGTAGACAGGAGTCTTTGACTGATCCCCTTTGGAGAGAATCTTTCGGAAGTCCGCTTCGGAAAGCGTTTCCTGTGAGGTCCAGTCATCCCGGTCCATTGGTAAAAAAGCGACCACCCAGTCGCTTGTTTTGCCTTTCACATCTTCGTAGCTGGTTTTCATCCGGATGGCGCGGAAGCTGGTTAATGTAGAGGTCTCGCTCTCATCTTTTCTGAAGATGATTGACATCTCCGGATCGCGCAAAGGTACCGGTGTCGGCTGGTTGAGGATGTCGTTCGTTTTTTCCTGCATAAAAAAATCGGGGAATGTTTCTGACAGCAGAACCCGCCAGCTCCTGTTGTCGTTGATCGCATCAGTGAAAACGGAATTTTCTTTCAGGGATTCGTAGTTATCAAATCCCAGGGAAAGTTGCTTCAACTTGTTTTTGGCAACCGAAATAAATACTTCCTGCCGGGTCTCCTGCAGGGATGTGACGCTGACATAACTCAGTGAGAGTGTGAGCAGACCGAGGATGATAAAAATGTGACGCCTTTTCATGTCTGATCTCATCCGGGGCTAAAGGGTGATTGATCCCCTGTGTTCTGACTGTTTTTTCAGGGCTGTGAAGGTTTGAACGTCACACCGGCACCGGTCACGGCAACCCAGGAATCAGCCTTGGTCGGTTCGGTTGCAATCACCCAGATTTGTGCTTCCCCTTTTTGCAGCATCCAGGTCCGAAACACCGGCGCTTTCGCGGGGGTCTTGCCACTCCAGCCTGCAGCAGTGAGTGCATCGACCACCGCTGTCGCGACTGCATTCGCTGTCCCCTGTTTGACCGGCATTCGCAGGCTGTAAGGCTGGTCCTGTTGCACTGTTTTACTGTCCGGGGTGACAATACTGACTTCCGGTTTCTCTCCTTTGCGATACGTCGCTTTTCTACCGGCTTCCACGTAGGCACGCAGTTCTTCTTCGGCCACTTCCGCTGCTGTCTGATAATCAATCCGTACGCGTGTGCGGCCTTCAAAATCGCTGGTAGTCACGGTGATCATTTCCTGGTCCGGTTTGCGGAAGATCGTGAGTTTTTTCCAGTCGATGGCGACCGGTTCGTCGGTCGTGGCTTTCCAGCCTGCAGAAGCCAGCTCCTTTCGATAAAAGTCGGTCACCTCCTTAGGGGTGGAATTCGTGTCGAATGAGATCTCGGTCGTCATGTCGGTGTAGCGGAAGTCGATGGCTTCCGGGAATGCGGGTAGATCGAGTGACAGCAGATTGCTCGTGTAGGTGATAGCCGTTTTGCCTCCCTGACCTGGCGCACTCATAACGTTGGCCAGAACCAGGACCGCATTCTGCCGATAATAGGCCGTGGTACCTGCGCTGCCGTAAGGTGTCCAGCCCGCTTTCAACATCAGTTCCCGACACTCTGCTGCCGTCTTCTCTACGGGAGCTTCGGTTGTGTACATGATGGTTGCCGGAAATGCATAGAGCTGTTTTGCTCCTGCAGGGACCGGCAGGGAAGTCAGAGCCACATTGCCGTAACGGGCAAAGGTGACACTGACCGGCATGTTGGGAGCAGGTTGCATGACCGACAGATTCAAATGGAAATCGCCGTTTGTGAAGTCGGCGCCGGTGTATGGTCCTTCGCGGCGGGTGCCGGCCACTTCTTTCCAGCCCCGTTTCGTCAGTTCCTGCACGTTGAAATCGAGGATGTCTTTGAGGGAGCCATCGACCGAGTAGCTGAGTGCCGCCATTCGACGCGGGCTCTGCATTTTCGTGCCGGCCGGTAAGGGGAAGGTCTCCAGGTCGAGAACCTGTTCTGCGTCTGCTACCGTAGCCGGGGTGACTGGTTTGGCGGGGACTTTGACTTCTGTATTCGCAGCGGCTGGTTCTGCAGGTTGCGATGCCGCCGGTTCAGTCGTTGAGGCAGCCGCTGTCTCTGCTTCCTGGTCAGAATTATTTTGAGTTTCCGTTTGAGGAGGTGCTTTCGCGGGAGACGCGTTCGAACAACCGGACCCTGCGATGATCAGACTTGAGAGAAGACCAATTTCGACGATCAGACTGAGACGGAAGACTTGCATACCTTGTGTACTCCAAAGGGTGAGCCTTGATCTGTTGACTTTCTCAGCAGCGTTTTCAGTTGGCGTCTCAGCGAGGTCTCTTCTGGAAAACGTGGAAAGTGCACCCTTATTTTACCAATCGTCAACAGAAAACCGCCAGTCCGAAATTTCCGGGAAATCACAGGCATTCCTGTACCGATTCCGTAACCTGGGGATTTTCTTTAGTCTGGATTCTTGGATGTGTCGGGACGGTGATCCATGGGCGGTTCTTCTGAATCGGATCTGGCATCGAGAGTACTGCTCATTTCTTTTTTTCATTGACCGGGATGGAAATAATTAAGCCTGCGAATCGATCTTTGGTATTCTTTTTCCCGAATCCAACATGACAGGTCAGGCAACCATGGTTCATTAAGGAGATCGAACCGGCTCGCTGATACACGCCGTTTTCCACACGTTCGTATGCTACTTTACCGGAGGCAATTTCTTCAGCAGCCTGTTTTTCGAAATTCGTTTTTGGCTCATGATCGACACTCATCGCCCTGGCGTTAACGGCAATCCAGCGGGCTTTTATGTTTTCCCGACGTTCCACTTCAGTAAACATGCTTTCCATCACGCGGGCAGGCACGGCTGCGCGCTCATTGATAAAATAGCTCTGGTGCATGGCATCCAGTGTTGCAGAATACAATTGATGGGTCAGCGTTGCACGTTCACGTGCCTGGGGCACAGACAGCTTCTGCGCAGGCGTTTTCTTATTTTGGTTCCCTTCTTCTGCTGGCTCAGCGAAAGACAGGGCAACGGATGAAAATACACTCAGCAGAATAGCCGCGGCACAGTGGAACTTTGATTTCATGTTCTTTTCCTTGATTATTGTTTACATGGTGAATTTGATGTTACCATTTTGATCGAGATGACGTTCTCTAACTGATCTCTGTATGAAAAGGGGGTTATTTCATGGCTGATCCGGCAAGCAATCTGGCATAGGTCATCTTTATTATGGTGATCAGCCAGGCTCCCAAAGCGAGGTAAGCAATCAGGTTTGCTCCCAGCATCAAAGGAGAATAATTCAGTTTCACTGCCAGATGATGCGTACTGACGGAATACATTCCCAGGGGAAAAACGATACTCCAGAATTGCGAGTCGTATGAAAAGCTGACTCTCTGAAGTAAATGGCGCCAGATTCCCAGGATGACGAGCAGAGGAATCCACCAGGTTGCTGTCACCCAGCAGAGAAGTGTCAGCCCTTTTACAAAAGAGAGAACCTGAGACAGGATTATTGAATCTTGGGAAATCGAAATCAGGCTGGTTCCTGCGAGTGTGGAAATCGCCATTGCTCCCATGCTGATCCAGTAGGGGGGAGCCAGAGACGCGGAATTCATCGTAAAAAAAATGGTCCGATACAGGATCAGTGAAATCACCCAGAAGTATAACAGTCCGCCGACCAGCCACAGGCTCAAGGAAAGAAACACCAGTGATTCTAGAAATACAGTGAATTCGCGTGACAGGGAAGTTCCTAACACTGAGACTGCCTGAGTTGCTACCACAAGCAGTAACCAGCCACCATGAACGTCTCTTGAAATATCCAATTGAGACCGCCTGACGATGAACCGGGTCAGAAGCGAATAACTCAATAAGAGCCAGATAACCAGGCTGACGCACCATAGTGCCAGTGCCAGTGCCGGCAAATGAATAATCTGAAGAAACTGGTTGCCCAGAATACAACAGGCTGCCACTATTGTGAACGAATCAAATCCGGTCGCGGGGGCGAGTAAATCGGAGATGACCTGATGTGGATATTTCTTCATCTGGATCCCATTAAAGATCACCAGGTAACCTGACAGCATAAGATTACAGACCAGTAATCCCTGTGAAATCAGCGTCAGTTGTAACTGGCTGCAGGCAAGAGAAACGATTCCCGTAGCCATGACAATTGCAAACGATTTCATTTTGCTTTCCGACCCAGTCTGATTTTCTGAACCTGATAGATATTGTTTTCAAGTGAGATGGCATCCAGTTTAACGACGCAGCTTCAGTTCCCTTTTTTCAGCGGCATGGAGATGACTAACCCGGCCACCCGGTCTTGATTACTTGTCCGTCGGGGCAGATGGCATTTCAGACATTGTGATGCCAGACGAATGGAGCCGGCAAACTGAAATTTCTTATCAGCAACCTGTTCATACTCTGGTTTCCCAGTGGCCAATACCTTCACAGCCTCTTTCTCAAAGTCCGTTACCGGTTCATTATCAATACTCATGGCCTTGGCGTTGACTGCCAGCCAACGGACCTTGATTTCGTACTCGCGATCCAGTTCTTTAAAGACGTCTTCCAGCGAGTGGGAGGGGATGGCGATACTTTCATCCTCGAGAAAAAAATCACGATGCACGACCTGCAGTGAACCATGGATCGTTTCGTGTAATATTTTCGCGCGAATGCGGGCTTCATCGACCGTGGCAGGCAGCGATTTTGAAGCGTGTTGCTCAGTTTTTTTCTCTGGCTGTTCAGCCTGCAGGGGATTCGATAATCGATCCTGTTGAGCTTCCCGGATCCAGAGTAGTCCAGGCAGAACACATAATAACACAATCAGTTTTTTCATATTGGGAACCATTGTTCTGTTTTTTCTAAAGACTAAAAAGTGGTTATAGTCTGATTAAAATTCGCCTGGGAGCAGGTTTATAATTGCTCTCCAGCTTTTCTCGTCCGGCATCATCCATGTTTTGTGATTGTTAAACCATAACCCTCCCAGTGCCTCGATTTCGCTTTTGACAGGAGTGGTATACCCGCCAATCATCAGTCCTGCTTCCCAGCGACACTGGCATTCCAGCTGGATCAGGTGTTTTTCGATAAGAATCGCGATATTACAGGCAGGTGTTCCCCGTCGGTAGACGAGGGTTAACAGGCTTTGGTGTGCCAGGCGTCTCAATTCTTCACAAATTTTTCCCCGTTCTGAAAGTTTCGATCGAAAGCGACGTCCGAATTCATTCAATCTGTCTTCCCGAAATGAAAACCATTCGACTAACGCTGCTTCGGGGTACAACTCCGGCAGCCAATAATGGTCCTGTTTGATACATCCGTAAGGAATATTACTTTCAACCCATACGAAGACTTGATTTTCGCCGGGGGAGAAATCACCTTCCTGCACGGAACGCACCTGAAATGTCGGACGTGTTATTGAACTGTCAATACGGGGGCTCTCTGAAACTGGTCCTGATATTGCTTCAGACATGGAAACATTTTCGTATTCGTATTTCCGTTAAGATTTAAAAAGGAATATTAAAATCCGGGCGTCTTTTCCGGTTTGTTTTTCTGATGGCTTAGTTTTGCTCTATGTATGATTTCTATAATCTTCTTACTCCGGGACGGCTTTTTTCTCAAGCTCTTCCCGGATTATGGCACCGATCCGTTCAATCCTGTTGTCCTTACCTCGCACAATTCCGACGGTTAATGCACCGGGGAACTGGCTTTGATTCTTTCGCAGCATGGGGACTCTGATCACAGAGGACCCCAACCGGGTATGATTCTGCTGCATCGCTGCAAAAAAACCTTCCCAGTGTGCTTTGCGTGATTCAGGAGGGATGATCAGGTCGAGTGATGCACCAATTGCTTCCTCGGCTGAGAAGCCGAACAGACGCACTGCGCCGGGGTTCCACAACACCAGCATCCCTTCTCGATCGACGCAGATGATGGCATCTCCGACCGCATTGATGAGGGACTGTAGCGTGAGCAGTTCCTGGTGGATGTCTCCAATCAGAGACTCACTTGACTGGTAGCTCATAGCTGATTGCTCCAATTGGCTGTCCGGCTTTGACATCTTTGTAGTGCGGGTGGCACATGACACATTTTTTCATCACAACAGGAACAGGAGTCATCGCCTGCAGATAAGCCTGTCCCTCTTTAATGACCACTTTTTCATAATATGGTTTACCGGACTTCAGCTTTTGGATCCCCTCTTTTTCGAAGGGAGACTTTGGGACATTTTCAGGTTCGTAGGGCTCGCCAGTGGCATCAATAATTCGCACCTGATGAAAGCCGGTCTTACCCACCCTCTTGAACAGTTCAACGGCGGCTCTCCCCGCAGGAAAATCTTCTTCGCTATTTACGTATTTGTCCGTGATCAGCACGATTGTCTGTTTATAAATATCATCAAGCATTTGAACCGTTTCACGCGTGCGCTTGATGGCGGCCTGAGTAGGCTGCTGATCCGATTTAGCCGGAGGGGATTTTTCTGGCTGCTGGTTTTGAGCTGCCGAAATGAAAGTGAAAATCAACAGAAATGTCACAGCGAGGCTGGTCACGAATCCTGTCTTGAACATGGATATTCCTTTCTGAAATAATACAGCGTGTAGGGGGTGCTTTCGTATCTGCGAACTAAGTGATACTTTTCAGCTGTCGATGTGAAGGCGCCACATCAGCCAGGGTTACACTGTTGAGATATTCCAGCTGAACTCGTTCAGCTTCTGCCAGGACTCCTTTCAGCTTGCAGAACGGTTGGATGATGCAGACGTTTTCGGTGCCGACACATTCCAGGAGATGCAAATTTCCCTCGAAGCGTTCGATCACATCTCCCAGGCGGATCTTCTCCAGGGGGACCGCCAGTTCAATGCCGCCTCCCATGCCACGCACGCTGCGAATATATCCCAGACGCGACAACTGATTCACGACCTTGGCAACATGGTGTGAAGAAATCTGAAATAGTTCCGCTACATCGGTGACCGTGACCCGATTATCCTGTGATGCCAGATACATCAGGGTTCGTAATGCATAATCGGTTTGCATGGTGAGCTGCATGATCGAGTCCCGTATTTTTAAATATGCATAATAAATACATCTTATGCCTAATATAGAGTGATTTGTCTCATTTGTCAACGAGATGAGAAATGAACGGAAAATATCAATGAAGGTGGAGCAGAGATATTCCAGAAGAAATTAGCGGGAGATCACAGTCAGTTAAAAACCGCTATCAGTGTCTACTTTGTGAGTTGGTATTAGATGATTGACCTGTAACTACTCCTCTATGGACTGTTTTAGACTTGTGATCAGTTGTGGACATGGTCAGAATGTAATTCATAAAAGACCGTGCGTAATTCGAATACTGATTTTTTGATGGTGATGTTGAGATTTCGCCGTCAGTCTGGGGAACATACTGGATGGCTGTAAACGCAGTGAGTTCCCTGTTTACTGTTAATCAGTGCTTTATTAAGCACCATCAAGAATTGGAAATCAGGCTGCAGGTATGAGCGACCCACCTTCAGAGGCTGACGGGCAGAGTTTGAACATCGATCAGTTGATCGCTGATTTCAAAGTGCGCACCGACGCTGGTGAACAGTTTTCCTTTGAGAAATTGCTCGAGGCACATCCCGAACATACCGCTGAACTGACACGCTATTTCAAACAGTGGAAAGAGTCGGAAACTCCCTCGCAGTCTGACAAAGTGGAAACTGAGGAATCGTCAACGGAAACCAGCGCGCCTGGCAAAATCTCATTCGAAGATGCAACGGCTCACACGATGATCCAGGGGACAGGTGAATCAGAATCATCACTCACCCAGGCTTATGATCAGTCAGGAAATGGCTCAGCGACCAGCGTTGAGATCTCCGAGACTTTTGGTCGCTACACGATTCAAAAGGTGCTCGGCCAGGGGGCGATGGGAGCCGTTTATCTTGCGAAAGATACGCAGCTGGATCGTGATGTGGCGCTGAAGATCCCCAAGTTCGGTGACGGGAATGGTGTCGATGAAGAAGAACTGCTCGCACGCTTCTATCGCGAAGCCCGGGCAGCAGCAACACTACGGAGTCCCAACATCTGTCCCGTTTATGATGTCGGCGAAATCGATGGTCAGCACTACATCACCATGGCGTTCATCGAAGGCCGACCGCTGAAGGATTATAC
>NZ_JBLXHC010000014.1:0-219835 GCF_048260065.1 Gimesia sp.
AGTTTTACTGTAGCGTCTCCAGGTCCATTTGGACCGAGTATATTAGATTGAAAGACGCTATAGTTAAATGTGATGCGTTCTAGTCGGAAGTGGGATTCAGCAGCTGGCGGTAATTGGTGCCGAGGATCAGGCGTTTGTCCGCTTCAGAAATCTGTGCAGCGGTGATTTTACACAGCTCGGTTCCCAGAGAGCGGGAAGGCAGGTGGCTGCCGAAAATAATGCGGCTGGCTCCCAGTTCACGGACGGCCATTTCGATGAAGCCGGCGGTCGGATCGAAGCCTGAGGTTTCGATCAGGATGTTTTCTGAGTCGCGTACCGCACGAATGCCGCGTTCCCACTCGCCGCCGGCATGCGCACATATGAATTTCTGTTGCGGGAAGCGTTTCGCCAGCATTGCCAGTTCGGAGGGAGTTGACATGCGCGGGCTCTTCTTGCCTCCCGTGATGAACCACGTATGCTGCATGATTACGCCGTTCAGGTCTGATATTCGTTCGATGAGGGGATCGAAATTGCGATGCGTACAAGTGAGAGCCGCAGGTCCGCCTCCCGGAAAATAGACGCCGCGCATCGGGCCATCCTGTAACCAGCGAGTGAGTGCGTCCAGCGAAGCGGGTACATTGTTGGCATTGAGTTGAATCATCCCCAGCAGCAGGTCAGGCCAGCGTTTCAGTGGTTGTTCCACCAGTTCCGGGTGTGTTTGCAGTCGCTGTTCCAGATCACGGTCTGTGGTTGTCCCGATACCCACATGTGGGAAGTAGCAGAGTTTTTCAAACTTACCCGCCTTGATGGCGGGCATCGCCCGTTCAATTTCGGCAATGAGAGCACTGCTGCCATCACGGCCCGGATGAGAATGGGCAGGTGTGAAATAGGAGTCCCAGATGCGATAGCCTTCCAGCACTTCATTGGCAGGCAGACCTGCGGTCTGATGGGGAGGAGCTGAGTTTTTTGAATCGCCTGTTTTGACGTTGATCTTCGCAGGCTGTTTCTGATTCGCTTTGCTGCCAGAAAAGAATCGGGTTGCATTGTCTGCCAGTACGGATTTCAGTGCTGGTGTATCGAGGATTGAAGATTCAGAGACCCGCACTAATGCCGCTTCGGGAATCAGGAATGGGGCGTGTGAGCCAAACAGGACGCGACCTGCAGGGAGATGCTTTACCAGTTCAGGTACGCCATCGGTACTTTCGACTCGCGCTGTATCAAAGTAGATTCCTGGAGACTGACCGAGTTTGTTGAGCAGATCCGGTCGGAGTTTCGCGTTTAACAGCTGCAGTCTGAGCCCCGGGACTTTCGCAGCCAGATCCGGAAGTGGTGTCAGGTCGACATCAGCAGTCTGCAGTGATTCATGCTGGGTGCGAACATCTTCGTGAGAGACGGCCAGTTGTACGAAGAGTCCGGCAGTAGTGGCCTGTTGTAACAATGTCAGCAGGCGAGGATCTTTGAGCGTATAACCGTGGTAGTTGGGATGCAGGCGGATGCCGGGCATCTGATGTTTCTGGTGGCACTGCTGCAGATCGGATTCCCAGCCTGGCAGTGTAGGGTTGATGGAACCGATGGGGATGAGAAGGGGAAACCGTCGGCATTGGTCAGTCAGCCGCTGATTCACTGAGGTGATATCACGATGCAGAATCCCCTCATAACTACCTGCCCAGGCCTGTTTGATTCCCAGTGACTGCAGCTTTTGAACCAGTGTCTGTGTGTCATCAAGCGGAAGCTGTCGAAAGGGCCACTGAAACAGATTGACGTTGGTATCGATGATTTGAATATCGGGAAGCTGGTTCTCTGCAGACCGGGTGGATTTGATTCCCAGTGAAGCAGTGAGTCCTACTGCAGTTGCAGTCGTCAGAAACTGGCGTCGGTTGAATTCACTCAGCGGGTGGTTCAACTGATGATCTCCTTGACCACGCGGGGCGGATTGACGCCGGTCAGGCGTTCTTCGAGTCCGCTGCGGGTATAGTAAAGTTCCTGATGGTGGAGCCCTAACTGGTGAAGGATCGTGGCGTGGAAGTCGTGAACACTGACGGGGTTTTCCACAACGCTGTGCCCGAATTCATCGGTGACGCCGTAGGTGGTGCCTCCTTTGATACCGCCGCCTGCCATCCAGGATGTGAAGGCCTGCATGTTATGGTCGCGTCCTGAGAAACCGTTTGCAGATTTCTGTGTGGTGGGAGTGCGACCGAATTCGCCTCCCCAGATCACCAGTGTGGAATCGAGCAGACCCCGCTGTTTGAGGTCTCGCAGCAGGCCGGCAACCGGTTTGTCGGTTCGCTGGCACATGGCGCGGTGATTGGCGGCCAGGTCGGCATGACTGTCCCAGGGTTGCTCTTCGAGGAAGATCTGCACGAAGCGGACGCCTCGCTCAACCAGTCTGCGAGCGAGGAGGCAGCGTTTGCCGTATGAGTCGGTTTCCTGCTCTCCGATGCCGTAATCTGCCAGGGTGTGTTTTGATTCACTCGATAAATCAAGGGCTTCCGTGGCGGACATCTGCATGCGTGCGGCAAGGCTGTAAGATTCGATCCGGGCATCGAGCAGGGGATAGTGGGGGCGTTTTTCGCGATGGATAGAATCGAGCTGATTGAGCAGTTTGCGTGCGGATTCCGTTACAGCCGAGGGTTGATCGTATTGCGGCTTGAGATTTAAGATTGGCGAACCGGTGGGACGCAGTCGAGTTCCCTGGTAAGTTGGTGGCAGGAAGCCGGACGTCCAGTTGCGTGTGCCGTTCTTAGGTGCGCCCAGTGGATCGGTTAAGACGACATACGCGGGCAGATTCTGGTTTTCGGTTCCCAGTCCATAAACGGTCCAGGAGCCCAGCGTGGGATAGCCCATAAACAGACGGCCGCTGTGAATTTTATACAGGGCATTATCGTGATTGGGATGATCGGTCCACATGGAGTTGATCAGGCAGAGCTCATCTGCCATCTTTGCTGTTTCGGGAAGGATATCCGCCATCCACATGCCTGATTCCCCGTGGCGGGCGAACTTGTATTGCCCGCCCAGCATTTCGCCGATACTTGTGGTGTTCGAATTTCCCAGGTCTTCAATATTACCGGGATATGGTTTGCCGTCCATCTTGTTCAGAACCGGTTTGGGGTCGAACAGATCCATCTGGCTCGGTCCGCCATTCATAAAAAGATGGATGACCGATGTCGCTTTGGGGGGATGGTGAGGCTGTTTGGGTTTGAGATCGAACTGTTGTGGTGCGTGCGGCGCTTCATTGGCGAGTGCCTCGGTGCCACCAAAAAAATCCTGGCAAAACAGATGCGTCAAAGCTGCACCCATGACGCCGTCACTGGTGCGGGCAAAAAAATCTCGACGTGTGGAAAGTGGTTCGGGCTGGCTGTTCATATTCATTCAGTCAATGTATAAAAACGCGGCTGAGTTCAGAATCGTGTGGCAATAAGTATCCAGAGCGGCTTCCGGGTTTTCTTTCCAGAGTGCTTCCAGTTCCTGCAGCGTTGCCTGTCCCAACTGGCGTTCCTGTTTGCTGGGGGAGCGACTAAGGGCCAACTGGTAGACCAGATCGACCTGGGCACCCTGGTTCTGTTTCTGATCGTCGGGCAGTAGATCGCGTACCCGGCTGGCGAAAGCATGTGAAAGCGTATGTACGCGTTCGTTATTTAAAAGCATCAACGATTGTGGCGAAACAGTAGATACGGTTCGGGAGACACAGTTGGGGCCCATTTCCGGATAATCAAAGGTATCCAGCATGGTGGGAATCTGAGTGCGTCGATACTGCAGATAGACACTACGACGCCAGCCCCCTTTGCCGGTCATGTTGGCGCTGACGAGACCGTCACGATCGACGGTGACTGAATCGGGCGGTCCACCTGGTGTCGGATCGAGTTTGCCTGAGACAGACAGGATTGAGTCACGCAGGGCTTCGGCGTTCATTCTGCGAAGAGGCATATGTGAGAGCAGCCGGTTTTGCGGGTCATGTTCCTGGATCTCTGGGGAAATGTGGCTGGTCTGTTTGTAGGTTCGTGAATTCAGCATCAGGCGGTGCATCTCTTTGATGCTCCAGTCCTGTTCCATAAACTGGACTGCCAGCCAGTCGAGCAGTTCCGGATGGGAAGGGCGTTCCCCTTTGACGCCGAAGTTCTCGAGAGATTTGACCAGTCCCGTGCCGAAATGGTGGTACCAGATTCGATTGACCATCACGCGTGCTGTGAGTGGATGATTGTCCTGCGTCAGCCATTGGGCTAATGCGAGGCGTCTGCCGGTTTTGGGAGTTCCCTCAGGGAACGGTGGTTTGACCGTGAAGGGAGTACGCCCGTCAGTGAGCACGGAGGGGACACCGGGGCCGACTTGATGACCTGGTTGATCGTGTTCGCCTCGTAACAGAATGTAAGTGGGAGAAGGTTCGCCGCGATCCCAGAGGGCACGGATTGTGAGGGGGGGCTCCATCTGCTGTTGCACTTCGCTCATCTGTTTTTCGACCGATGATACGTTTTGCAATGCCTGTTGCACCTCATCTGAGAAATCCGACTCGGGCATGGTTTCCGCGATTCTTAATTTCTCGACCAGAATTCGCTGTCGTTGCGTGCGAGTATTATCGGCAATTTTTAAAGCCTGCAGGGTTTCCTGTTGTTCTTCCGCGGGTTGATCGGGATAGAACTGGCGAAGCATGGCGATCTGCTGTGCAGCGATTGCTTTTTTATGCTGCTTTTCGAGTTGGGTGAGTTCCTTTTTGAGCAGCGGGTTGGTTTGCTTGACGCGGCTTTTCTGTTCGGGAGTGCCCAGTTCCAGCGAACGATTTTTGAAGGAGAGCCAGTCGTATTCATCAAGGGCTCCCTGGAAGATCGCTTTGAAGCGGTAATAGTCACGATGGGGCAGTGGGTCGTATTTGTGTGAATGACAGCGGGCACATTCGAGTGTTAACCCCATGACCGAGGAGCCCATGACATTGATGGCATCGTAGACTACGCCCAGGCGTTCGGGCACAAAATTCATCGTGCGGGAACCGGTCTGGTCGATCCCCATGCGGAGGAATCCGGTAGCGACCAGATTTTCGACCATTTCTTCTGTGATGACTGGTGCGTTTTCATAGTCCGTCAGTTCATCGCCGGCGATCTGTTCCAGCAGAAAGCGATCGTAAGGTTTATCCTTATTGAACGCATCGATGACATAGTCGCGATATTTCCAGGCGACAGCACGTAGCGGATCGGAAGAGACACCCCCTTCAGAGTCGGCGTAACCGGCGAGGTCCAGCCAGTAGCGTCCCCAGCGTTCGCCGTAGCGGGGAGAAGCGAGCAGGTGATCGACCATTTGCGCGTACCAGTCTGGATCTTCAGAATTCCGCCACTGTTTCCACTCTGCGAGTGTCGGGGGAATGCCGGTCAGATCCAGATAGACCCGGCGGATGAGGGTATCGCGGCTGGCTTCGGGTGAGAATTCGAGTTTGTGTGCCTGCAGTTCTTTGAGAATCAGCTGATCGATGGATTTGATCTCAGGCTGTTTCTGCGGTGGTTGAAAGGCCCAGTGCTGGCGGTCTTCTGCAGTGACGAGGGGATCGGGCTGTAAACCGACGACTTCCGGTTCGGGATCGACAATGGGAGCATTTGTAGCGATCCATTCACGCAGTGTGTCGACTTCTGACTGGGGGGGCCGCTTCACAAAAAACTTTAACAGCTGTTCCTGAGGCGGGCAGGCGTGGCTTTCGATGCGTTTGATCATCCGGCTTTCATCTGGTTTACCTGCGATAAAAGCCGGGCCCTGTTTACCTCCTTTGAGCATGCTGGCGGGAGTCCGCATATCCAGGCCTCCCCGTTGCAGTCGCGCACCATGGCAGGCGGTACAGCGAAGCAGCACGATAGGCAGGACATCGTGTTGTGTGATCTGTTTTTCTTCCGGCTGATGGGGTTGTGCCGATTTCGCTCCGGTGGCAAGCCACGTATGGATCAATGTGCGTTCTGCATCTGTCAGTTGCGGTTGACCTTCCGGTGGCATGTCACCTCCGTCGATCAGGATCCAGAGCATACTGTCGTCGACTTTTTCTGCAATCGCAGACTCGCCAGATTCCCCGCCCCGATGGACGCCGGCGATAGTCGACAGATCGAGGCCTCCTTTGCGGACCTTGTCGCTATGGCATTTCCCACATTTCGCGGCGAGAACAGGTTGGATATCCGCTTCGAACTGGAGCGGTTTTTCGGCGGCATGAATTGTTCGGGCCAGGCCTGGAACAAAAACAACAACAAGCAGAGGAATTATCGTTCGTATGAGCATCATTGGTAACGCTGGAAGGTGGGGTGAGGAACGCAGGTGTTGTTCTCCCCATGGTAAGCGATGAAGGCAGGCCATACAAGACAAAAAGCATCGGGAAGAGAGATCTGAAAGGGTTCGGCGATGAGATTCACATTACGATATCTGGGAGAATTTTCGGGGTCATTCAAATTCGGACTCGATAGACGAAACCGGTTGTTTGCGGTAGTTTGGAAAGCGTATGTACAACTACTTCGTAAGAATCATCGCTTCGAGAGGAATAAGATCAAATGATGAGCCCGTCAAAAACAGTTCGCTGGGGAGTAATTGGTCTGGGTTGGTTTGGCGAAGTTCATGCTGACAATCTGTCTGAGATGACTGGAGTTGATCTGGTTGCACTGTGTACCAGACGACCGGAACGCCTCAATGAAATTGCGGATCGACTGGCAGTCACGCGGCGGTATACGGATTACCGTGAACTGTTATCCGATCCTGAAGTCGATGTGGTCAGCATTACGACTCACATTAACGACCATCGTGATATTGCCATTGAGGCACTGCACAGTGGAAAGCATGTCCTGCTGGAAAAGCCGATGGCACCGACGGTGGAAGACTGTGAAAAAATAGTGGAAGCGGCTCAAGAGGCTGCCGGGTTCTTCATGGTCGGGCATATCTGTCGTTTTGATCCACGTGTGACACTGGCGAAACAGGCGATTGAAGAAGGACGCATAGGCGATATTATTTCCATGCATGCGCGACGGAATCTGTCAAAGACCATCGGTGAAACAGTGCTTGATGATATCTCTGCTTTAATGGGAGATGGAATTCATGACGCCGACCTGATGCTCTGGTTCAGTGGGGCAAAGGTTTCGACTGTCTATGCACAGGAAGTACATCCAGGAAAAAATCGCTATCCTGATGGTGGCTGGTCGATCGCCAGACTCGATAATGGTGCGGTCGCGGTAGTGGAGTCGGTCTGGCATCTGCCGGAATCAACGCCTTTTACGATCGATGCACGAATGGAAATCATCGGTACGAAAGGCGCGATTTATATCAACTGTGGTGAAGCAGGGCTGACCATCCATGATGCAGAAGGAGTGAAGATGCCGGACACAATGTACTGGCCTCGTACTTTCGGTCGTTATCTGGGAACGTTGCAGGAGGAATTGCGCTATTTCGCCGACTGTGTACGGTCTGGCGAACGTCCCGCGCGGATTACTCCCCGGGAATCGCAAGCCGCTGTTGCCTGGATGGCAGCGGCTACCGAGTCTGCCCGGACGGGATCTGTCATTACATTCTGAAGAGGTTAATCATTCCGGTTGTGCGGATAAATCGGTTTCTCTACCGGGATGTGCCATTATCAGAGTTGAAAGTCCGCTTTCATAGCGTTGGTCATGGTCCAGTGGTGATGCATGATAATCCTTGCGAAGAGTCTGGAACCTTGTACAATTAAAGATTGCTTTATGCGTTTGTCATCTACCAATGAAGGGGCCACCCGCTCATATAAAAATACTGCCTGAAATTCTCTCCATGCTTTCCCGCCTTGCTGATTAGGGATGATATTAATGATTCGCTTTTGTCTGCTCTCGCTTATGGGAATCATCACTCTGTCTCAACCTGCGCTGGCAGTTGAGGCCACCAAACCTGTCCTGCCCAGTCGGGAGGGGATTCAGTTTTTTGAATCCAAAATCAGACCGGTGCTGGTGAATGAGTGTTACGAATGTCACTCCCTGGACGCAAAGAAAAATAACAAGCTGGAAGGTGAACTGCTGCTGGATTCCGGTCCGGCGATGTTGAAGGGGGGCGACACCGGCGCCACGATCGTGCCCGGTGATCCACAAAAGAGTCTTTTGATGGCGGCGATTCGACATGAGTCGTTTGAGATGCCTCCGAAAAACAAATTATCAGACCAGGTAATTGCCGACTTTGAGAAATGGATTCAGATGGGGGCTCCCGATCCCCGCGACGGCAAGGTTCCCGAATTAAAAGCCGAAAAGATTGATATCGAAAAGGCGCGTCAGTTCTGGTCATTTCAACCGCTGAATCAGTCACCCCCGCCGGTTCCCCGAAACAAAACCTGGGGCACGAATCCGATCGATCAGTATATTCTGGCGAAGCAGGAAGCGGTGGGGATTACTCCCAACGATATCGCCAGTCGTGAAACACTGGTTCGCCGCGTCTATTTCGATTTGTGGGGCCTGCCTCCCGAACCGGCGGATGTGGAATCGTTCGTGAACGACCCTGATCCGGAAGCTTATTCTAAGCTGGTTGATCGACTGCTGGCCGGTTCGCATTATGGAGAACGCTGGGCGCGACACTGGCTGGATCTGGCCCGGTTTGCTGAGAGTAACGGCTATGCCTTTGACCGAGATCGTCCGGCAGCGTATCACTTTCGTGATTTTGTGATCAAAGCGTTGAATGAAGATATGCCTTACGATCAGTTTATCCGACTGCAGATCGCCGGCGATCAACTGGGGCCGACCGATTATATGTCACAGGCGGCAACTGGATTTCTGGCCGCGGGGCCGTTCACTTCACAACAGACACAAAAAGAACGGGAACGCAGCCGCTACGAACAGCTGGATGACATCATCCATACTGTGGGTACGACGACACTGGGATTAACGCTGGGATGTGCGCGGTGTCACGATCATAAATTCGATCCGATTTCCAGCCACGACTATTACCGGATGGTTGCGTCTTTTGCGGAAACCGGGTTTCAGGATTATCAGCACGATCTGCACCCGGAAAAATATCAGAAAGAGAAAGCGGCTTTCGATATTACTCATAAGCCGTTTATCGATGCGCGAATAAAATACGAGAAAGAAAGTTTGCCAGCCCAACTGACGGCGTGGCTGGAGAAACGACCGACGGAGATCATTCAGCCTGTGCTCAGTGACTGGCATGTGATGGGGCCCTTTCCGGCTGCGAACTTTGACCAGGCCTTCAGGAAGAAAAATGAACCTGAAAAGAAAGTGGATCTTACGCAGACCTTTGCAGACGGAAAGTTGAAGTGGATTCCACAACCGGAATGGAAAGACGGTGTCGTTCACAACACGCTCACCGGGGTCAACTCTGCAAATTATCTGTTTCGTACGATTGACGTGCCTGCGGCCGGCCCGCTGGATATTTCACTTGGTCGCGACGATGCGATTCAGGTCTGGCTGAATGGAAAGTCGGTCCTGTCGAAAAAAGTGATGGGTGGTGCCGCAGCGGATCAGGATCAGGTCAAGCTGGCGCTGAAAGCGGGTAAAAATGAGTTGCTGGTTAAGATTGTGAATGCAGCAGGGGCTTCCGGTTTTTATTTCAAAGCGAAGGAGACCACGCCTCCGGATAACATTCAGAAAATTCTGGCTTTGCCAGCAACTGATCGAAATGAAATACAGCAGCAGGAACTGTTGAAGTGGTTTGCTCCCTATGATGAAGGCTGGGCGAAGTTAAAAGACGCCGAGCAGGAGAATATGGAGAAGCATCCTAAACGGGATCTGATGCCTGTCTTCGCCGCTCGCAAAGGGGGAGCGACTTATAATTTTGGACCAGATACACGTAAGGTGTATTACCTGGTCAGAGGGAATTCAAACCGCAAAGATGGTCTGGCTGAACCAGGTTTTCTGCAGGTGTTGATGACCGGAGAGCAACAGGAAAAGCAGTGGTTGCTTGAGGATTCCCAGAAAGAGAAACCAGTACACCCGCGGATTGCTTTTGCCGACTGGCTGACTGATACCAGCAACGGAGCAGGGCACCTGCTGGCGAGGGTGATGGTCAATCGGATGTGGCATCATCATTTTGGACGCGGTATTGTTGAGACGCCCAGCGATTTTGGTACGCAGGGTTTTCGACCGACGCATCCTGAACTGCTGGACTATCTGGCGACTCAGTTAATCGAAAACAACTGGAATCTGAAGCCGATTCATAAACTGATCATGCTGAGCTCGGTCTATCGCGAATCGGGGGCCAGCAATGCCAGTGGGATGGAACATGATCCCGAAAATCATCTGTGGTGGAGACGACCGGCGCTGCGGATGGATGCGGAAGTGATTCGGGATCACCTGCTGGCCGTGAGCGGGACACTCGATGCAAAGATGTTCGGTGCGGGAAGTCTGAAACAGGAAGATAAAAGACGGAGCATTTATCTGACGGTCAAACGCGATAAACTGATTCCGATTCTGCAACTGTTTGATGCACCGGATGCGATTCAGAGTATTGGCAAACGCAATGTGACGACAGTGCCTCCGCAGGCGCTGGCGATGATGAACTCTCCCTTTATCCGCAAGCTGGCTGAAGAGTTTGCCAAACGGGTGCGGCCCGATGATCAGAAAAAACTCGAGCAGATGGTCGACGAAGTCTATGCGATTGCGTTGTCCCGTAAACCGCGTCCGGAAGAACAGCAGAAGATGCTGGAGTTTATCCATTACCAGACCGAATCGTATGGAGAAAATCCACGTGCGAGCGCACTGGCGATGGCAGATTTCTGTCAGCTGATTTTCTGCATGAATGAATTTATTTTTGTTGACTGATCCTGAATGATTTTCCATTAATCGATACACAGGAAATAAGACGCTATGAGACGAAGCAACAGATTACAGCCGGGACACGGTTTTGATTATGAATCACGCAGGTCGTTTCTGAAAAATGCCGGCTCCGGATTTGGCAGCCTGGCGTTAACAGGGCTGTTGTCAGAGCAGGGGATTCTGAAGTCGGCAGGCGCGGAAGAGGATGGCCTGGAAGCGCGCCAGCCTCACTTTGTTCCCAAGGCAAAATCAATCATCTGGCTGTTCATGCCAGGCAGCCCTTCGCAGGTCGATACATTTGACTATAAACCGATGCTGCAGAAAAAGGACGGCGAAAAGCTTGAAGGCGCCGATCCCAAAACAGGCTTCTTCACAACAAGCGGGAAACTGCTGAAGTCGCCTTTCAAGTTTCAGCAACATGGGGAATCGGGGGCCTGGGTTTCGGAAATCTTTCCTCATATCTCTCAGCATGTCGACGATATGTCGTTTCTCTATTCCTGTTTTTCCCGTTCGAACAATCATACGCCGGCAATGCTGGAGATGAACTCGGGCGCGTTTCTGCAGGGGCGTCCCTGTATGGGATCCTGGGTGACTTATGGGCTGGGGACGGAGAATCAGAACCTGCCAGGGTTTGTGGTGATGCATGGTGCCATGCCGCGCGGCGGAAATCCGATCTGGGCGCCTGGGTTTCTGCCTAAAGTCTATCAGCCGACCGCCATCGATGGGCGCAGTCAGCAGCCGATTTCCAATCTGTCGCGATTGGGGTCCATGACTGATCGTCAGCAGCGTACTCAGCTGGATCTGTTGAATGAGTTGAACGCCAGCCATCAGAAACTGCGACCCCATGAAGCGGATCTGGCGGCGCGGCTGGAATCGTTCGAACTGGCTTACCGGATGCAGACCGCAGCTCCCGAAGCGCTCGATGTCAAAGAGGAATCGGAGACGATTCAGAAACTGTATGGGGTCGATCAGAAAGAAACTGAACTGGTCGCGCGACAGTGTATCACCGCACGACGCATGGTGGAGCGGGGGGTACGGTTCATTCAAATCTACGCGGGTACGAATGGGGGAGGCGGAGGAGTCGCGGATGTTCCCTGGGACGGGCACAGTGATATTGGTCTCAATCATCGCATCGCTGCAAAATCGGTGGATCAACCCATTGGTGCGCTGCTGGCGGATCTGAAGGCCCGCGGACTGCTCGATTCCACACTGGTGGTCTGGGGAGGTGAGTTCGGCAGGACCTCTGACTCGCAGGGAAGTCAGGGCCGCGATCATAATCCGAATGCTTTCACAATGTGGATGGCAGGCGGAGGCATTAAAGGGGGCGTGCAATATGGTGCCAGCGATGACTTTGGCTACAAAGCCGTCCATAATCGCGTAGGCGTGAACGATCTGCATGCGACGCTACTGCATCTGATGGGGATCGATCATATGAAACTGACCTACCGCTTTAACGGTCGCGACTATCGCCTGACCGATCTGGGGGGAGAGCTGATTCACGAGATCATCGCCTGATATCCAGATTTACTGATGTTTCATCGCACACATGTGTACTGAAAACATGTGTCTGTCATGCCGTAAAGTCCTGACCAGGTTAATGGTTTGTGTTACTGAAATCAGGCGGTAATCTGTCTGAATCGAGAGGATCATGCCCGGATCTCTTCGCTATTTGCCTTGTATTATCAGGAGTACTGGGTTGAAATCTCTCGGTCTCTCACTATTATAGGGGCAGAGACTGAAACCCAGTCTCACTGCTCGCCGCCGCTTGCATTCCTCAAAGCAGCATCCCTCCCGCCCGATTGAACTGGAGTATTTTCCCATGTCGTTTAAGAGTCTCCGCGCGTCCAGAAATGGATTCACGCTGATTGAATTACTGGTTGTGATCGCTATTATTGCGATCCTGATTGCCCTGCTGCTGCCCGCAGTCCAGCAGGCCCGGGAAGCCGCCCGTCGCTCTCAGTGTAAGAATAATCTGAAGCAACTTGGACTGGCGATGCATAATTATAATGATGTATTCAATATGCTGCCGGTTCCTGACGTTGGTATTACTTACGCGACATCAGCACATTGGACTACCAGCTGGGGAATTTCGCTGTTACCGTATCTGGATCAGGCACCTGCATACAATCTGTTTAATCAGAATGCGCCGAATGGTGTTTCGGATCAGTCAAATCAACAGGTGATTCAGACGCAACTGGCCGTCTTTAACTGTCCCTCTACTCCACGAAGTGGACCGATCCAGGGCGTGATCGAAGAGGAAGACAATACTTCCAGCTTCAATACGAATCTGAGAGCAGGCAGTGGAGACTATTTTATTGCCCGCAGTTTCCGGGACCCCGCTTTTACTCCCCAGGAGATTGTCGGTGCATTGTTTAATGGTGACCTGAGTGGCGGTGTGAATTTCAGTCAGTGTGGTTCCAGGATGAACAGCATCACGGATGGCTTGACGAATACCATTTTCTGTTTCGAACGCTGTAACTTTCCTACCATTCTGCGAAAAGGGAGTGTTCCCAAGGATCCTGCCGATTATGTTTATCCCTCCGTTGTCGATACGAACTTTCAGGGCTGGTGGGCTTCGACGCAACACGACCGGATTCGCAGCTGGACTTATGACGGTCTGCAGTATTACGGTCCCTGTGTGATCAACTGCACGAACGACTGGGGCGGCGCGTTTTCCTATCATACCGGCGGCATGCATGCGAGCCTGGGAGATGGTTCCGTTCGATTTCTGAGTGCCAACATCGACAAAGGGACATTTCGTTCTCTGGTTGGTAAGCAGGATGGCCAGGTGGTTGGCGAATTCTAAATCGTGTGATTCATTCTGTAGAGTGCTGACTGAATCCCAGTCAGCGAGTTAGAGTTCGTTAAGGGAGACAATTCTCAATGTATCAGCGACTGGCCGGTCCACTGGCTGTATTATGTCTTGTTGTGTGCAGCGGATGCAGTGGTGCCGAGTACGATAAGATTTCAACGAACGCCGTTACGGGTAAAGTGACGATTAACGGCGTACCTGCAACCGGGGCAACCGTCAGGTTCCATCCGGACTCACCTCAGACGGGAGCGGACTATCCGTTGCTTCCCAGTGGTAAGGTGAATGAGGAAGGGGTTTACCAACTGACAACCTATGAAGGTGACGACGGGGCTCCTGCAGGCGGTTACACTGTTACGATCGAATGGCCCGATCGTAACTGGCGTCCGCCGAACGGTGGCATGCCGCCTCCCCCTCCTGATCGATTGCAGGGAGCTTATGCCGATCCCAAAAAATCGAACATTCACATGAAAGTGGACGAAGGAGCGAATGAAATGCAGCCGATCGTTTTGAAGGATGTCAAAATTCTGAAAGGCTCTTCTCTCAACTGAGTCATGGAACCTGAGGGTTCCCGGGAGTTTGATTTATGCTGAACCAACGGCTGCGCAGGCTCTGGGTCATCACGCACCGCTGGCTGGGATTAACCGCAGGGCTGCTGTTTGTCCTCATCGGATTGACAGGCAGCCTGCTGGTGTTTCATCGCACCATTGATGAATGGCTTAATCCGCAAATTCTGGTATCAGCGGGAAATGGAGCATCGCGAACTGTCGATGAAGTACTGCAGGCGGCAGAACAGAGTCTTACCGACGCGAATCTGCAGCTGTTTTTTGCAGAACCACCGCGCACCGAACTGGGGGTCTGGACCGTCTGGTTTCGCAATACGAGCGATAAAACCGCTGGATTTACACAGGTTTATGTCGATCCTTCCTCAGCAGAAGTCACAGGTCAGCGCGTCTGGGGTGAATACTTTGTGACGTGGATGTACAGCCTGCATTACAAGCTGTTGTCAGGCAGAACCGGGGAAATCATTGTCGGCTTATGCGGCCTGATTCTGATGGTGTCGGTAGCCAGCGGCGTCTATCTCTGGTGGCCTTTATGGCGACACAGCTGGCGGGCCGCCTTTGCCATTCGCAGCGGACGTCGTTTTCAGTATGACCTGCATAAGAGCACGGGCGTCATCGCCGCTCTGCTGCTGCTCGTCGTTTCTTTTACGGGCGTCTATATGATTTTTCCAGAGTGGGTCAGGCCTTGTGTGCTGGCGGTTCTGGATGATGGTGAGCCGCGTTCAGAAAATAAAAATTCGAACCCAGTGAGTGGAGGCAAACGGATTGACGTCAGTCAGGCGACTGCAGTTGCCCAGTCTGTCTTTCCGGATGCAGAATTCAAACGCGTTAAACTTCCGTCGAAGCCAAAAGATGCTTTTGAAGTGCGACTGCGGCAGGCAGGGGAAGTGAGAAAGAGTTCGGGTAACAGCCGCGTCTGGATCGATCAGTACAGCGGCGAAGTGCTGTCGGTGCGCGATTCGAATCAGCGTTCGGCGGCGGACGCTTTTTTTGCCTGGCAGTTTCCGCTGCATAACGGGGAAGCCTTTGGTCTGGTCGGTCGGTGGATCGTGTTTGTGTCCGGTCTCATGCCTGCGGTATTATATGTGACAGGTTTTCTGGTCTGGTGGCGGAGACGTCGTACACACAGATCACAGACGCCCGTTCAACTTGAACTGCAGGAAACAAAATGAAATTATCGGTGCCCCTGCTCAGTTTGCTGTTCCTGATGTCTGCTGGATGTCAGCAGGAGAAGCAGACAATAACTGAAACGGCAGACAAAAATTCGACGATCACTGTGACTGATCTGGCGGGCAGGGAAGTCACACTCCAGCAGCCGATCGAGCGAATCATTCTGATGCGCAGCCTGGGCTTATACGAGCTGGCGGCGGTTCTGGGTGACGAAGTGGAAGAGAAGCTGGTCGGCTGGGATTCTTCTCTGAAAACCGGTGATCTGGACACCTGGCAAAAATATATCGAGCGGTTTCCCCGTCTGGACCAAGTGACGATTCTGGGAGATATCCTGCGAGATACGGTGAGTGCCGAAGCGGTGCTGGCTTTGAAGCCGGATCTGGTCATCATGAATACGTACATGCTGAATCGGGGTTCGAAAACCGTCGAACGACTGGAACAGGCGGGCGTACCCCTGTTGTTTCTGAGGTCGGAAGATCCCTTTCGTGATCCACAGGAGAGTATTCGGCTGCTCGGTCAGGTTCTGGGGAAAACAGAGCGGGCGAACGCGGCTGCAGACTGGATTGATGCAGAACTGCAGCCGGTTCTCAGTCAGCTCAAAACCATTGAAGGAAAGGTTCCCACCATTTATCTGGAAGCGGGGACTCAGGGACCCGAAAAATACGGCAATACGTTTGGCGAAAATCAGCAGGGGAAAACGGTCAACTGGGGGAGTGTGCTGGCGCAGTTGCGTTGTCAAAATATCGCCGCCGGTGCGATCTCCGGCCTGTATGGCATGGGGGTGATTCGACCGGAGTTTCTGCTAACCGCTGATCCGGAAGTCATTGTGATCACAGGGGCACACTGGACGGCATTTCCCGACAGTCTGCAGTTGGGATATGCGACCGATCGATCCCAGGCAACACAACAGCTGGCAGCATTCACAACGCGGCCCGGCTGGTCTGATCTGGCCGCAGTCAAGAATCAGCGCGTGCATGGAATTCATACGCGGTTTGGCAGTCATCTCATGAGTTTTGCTGCGGCACAGCAACTGGCAAAATGGTTGTATCCTGAGAAATTTCAAGATCTGAATCCGGAAGAACGGTTACGGGAATTTCATCAGAAGTTTCTGCCTGTTGAGATGAGTGGGACCTGGATGGTCAGCCTGGATGGTGAGTAATGCAGCAGGCGAGCGCAAGTCAACTTAGTCAGGCGTATTATCGTCTGAGCCGACGTCGACTGGCAGTGATTGCGTCGCTGGTCGTTCTGGTTCTGATTTCATTGTTTCTGGATGTCATCACGGGACCCGCTTCGTTGTCGCTGTCTGAAGTTCTGGCTTCGCTGTTTCAACCGGGAGTCGTAAGCGAAGCAAATCGGACGATAATCTGGACGTTTCGCCTGCCGACTGCATTGATGGCGGTATTCGTTGGCGCTTCTCTGGGAATCGCTGGTGCGGAGATGCAGACGATATTGAATAATCCGCTCGCCAGTCCGTATACACTGGGCGTTTCAGCTGCTGCCAGCTTTGGGGCTGCGCTGGCATTGGTGTTGGGATCCGGAGTCCTGGCCTGGACGACAACGCTGTTTGTGCCTCTGAGTGCCTTTGTGTTTGCGATGTTTTGTTCCCTGGCGATTTACGCGATTGGTCGCATCAGAGGCGCTTCGACGGAAACCATCATTGTTGGCGGAGTGGCGCTGCATTTTATCTTCAGCTCCGGCGTAGCATTTCTGCAGTACATGGCGGCGGAAGATACATTGGCCGCGATTGTGTTCTGGATCTTCGGTACATTGCAGGGAGCGAACTGGCAACAGCTGGCTGTCATCGTTGTTGTGATGATTATTACGACAGGTCTATTGATGTTGCGCGTCTGGGAGTTGACTGCATTGAGACTGGGGGAGAACCATGCCCGCAGCCTGGGAATCAATACGGAACGTCTGCGTTTACAGACGCTGATTCTGGTCTCGATTCTGACGGCGACCGCAGTCTGCTTTACTGGCGCCATTGGATTTGTCGGACTACTGGCTCCGCATCTGGCGCGTCTGCTGGTGGGTGAGGATCAGCGTTATTTCATCCCGTTATCCGCTTTATGTGGTGCATTCCTCGTCTCCTTCGCGGCGTTGATTACGAAGCTGTTAATCCCGGGGACAATCTTTCCGATCGGAATTGCCACCGCGGCTATCGGCGCGCCCTGTTTTGCGGCAATTGCTTTGTGGAGAAGGAGGTCTTACTGGTGATACTGGAAGCCTCTGAGATTCCTTTCAGCTACGGTACCAATCGGGTGCTGGAAGATTTAACTCTTCAACTGCAGCCGGGCATGACTGCGATCATTGGTCCCAATGCCGCTGGTAAATCGACGTTGTTAAAGTGTCTGAGCGGACTGCTGCGACCCGAGGGGGAGGTTCGACTGGACGGCGTATCCCTGTCAAATCTCAAACAGGATCAACTGACGCGACAGGTAAGTTTTCTGCCACAGGACTTCAGTACGACTGCTGTGCTTACCGTGTATGAAGCAGTTTTGCTGGGACGCGTGCATCAACTGGGATGGCGTGTTTCCGACGATGATACCCGAATCGTGGATCAGTTACTGGAAGAGATGAAACTGGCTGAAGTGGCCGACCGGTTTCTGAATGAATTAAGTGGTGGGCAACGTCAACTGGTGGCGATTGCCCAGTCACTGGCACGTGAACCGGAGGTGTTACTGCTGGATGAGCCTACTTCGAATCTGGATCTGCGGCGGCAGTATGAAGTCTGTACCCTGATTCGCAGGCTGACTGATTCGCGGGGAATCAGTACGGCGCTGGCAGTACACGATCTGAATCTTGCTTCACGGTATGCGGACTGGGTGTATGTGATCCAGGAAGGCAGGCTGCGTTGTGGAGGAGAGCCGCAGAGCGTACTCACGGAAGCGATGATTGCCGACGTCTATGGGGTAGAGACACATGTGAGTCCCGGTCAGGAGGGCAGGCCGTTGATTACCGTGCTGGGTCCAGTTGTTTCAGATTCCGCACAGGCACCACGGGAGCAGGATGCAGGTGACGATGTTTAACGTGAATCATATGATCCTGCGGTTCTATCTCTATTCTTTTTTTAAGAATCTGCGGTTCGCTGATCCGTTTCTGATTCTGTATTTTCTGGAACTGGACCTTTCCTATTCCGAAATCGGCCTGTTGCTGGGTCTGCAGCATCTGGTGACTGTTCTGCTGGAATTTCCTTCCGGTGTGTTTGCAGATCACTGGGGACGGCGTCGCGCTACCGTTTTGTGTTTTGCTTTTTACAGCCTGTCATTCAGCGGGTTTGGTATGACAGGTCAGTTTACAGCAGTGCCTGTCATTTTCTGGTTGAGTGGCTGTCTGGCATTATTTGCTCTGGGCGAAGCGCTGCGAACCGGCTCGCATAAGGCAATCATGCTGGATTATCTGGATTCGACGAATCAGTCGGAACTGGCGACGCAACTGATAGGGCGAACGCGCTCGGTATCGAAATTCACTTCAGCGATCGCTGCTGTCTCGGGCGGAGTCCTGCTGGCGTGGTCGCGCGATTTTGGTCTGCTGTTTTATCTGTCTGCGGGAGCAGCCGTCTGTGGATTTCTGTTATTGTTGACTTATCCACGCGCCTTGGAAGGAGATACTTTTCGTGCCCGCCAGTCGAAGTCGGCGAGATCAGATACAGAGATGCGAAAGCCGTTTCGTGTGATGTGGCAGCGTCCGAACTTTCGCAGGCTGTTTATTCAGTCTGTGCTGTTTGAGAGTCAGCTGAAAATGATTCTCAAATATTTTACACAGCCATTTCTCAAAACCGGGCTGGCGCTGTTCGGGATTCCCATTATTGCACCTGTGGGTGTGAGTGGATTTGCCGGCACAGGGGCTATCTGGGTTGGACTGAATGAGTTTCTGCGCGACAGCCTGGGAGCGGTGGGCGCACGAATCAGTGCTGGATTTGAACTGCAGGCGGGCAGCCGCAGCCGGGCCCTGAATCGAATTTACGTTGCAGGATTTCTTGCCGTTCTGTTTCTGGCTGGTTGCGCTGTGAATCTGAAGTGGGGTTTGCTGCCCGGTCTGGCTCTGTTGATGGTGTTGACACTCCTGCAAAATCTGCGACGCCCCATTTTTGTGAGTACCCTGAATACCGAGATGCTGAAAACAGAGCGGGCATCGGTGCTATCACTGGAAAGTGTCTGTCGCGCAGTGACCGTGTCGGTCCTGTTGCCTCTGTTCGGACTGGCGGCTGACCAGTTCGGGTTACTGGCAGTCTGGGTGTTGACAGCGTTAATATTGCTGGTCGGTTTTCTGTTTAAGATACAACTTGAAAATGACTTTATCTGAGAGAATGAAAAACGATGATGCGGGACGATGAACTGAAGCAGATCTTTCACAGTGGCTGGACCAATCCCAGTGTCGTCTCGCATCGGGTCACACGATTTATTAAGGGGGAATTCGGATTCGCTCCGTCGCGTTCTGCCTGGCTGGATGTTCTGCGGCAAACGGTTCCCGCCGATGTGCGTTGTCAGATTCTGGATATGGGGACGGGGCCCGGAACGATTACGCAATTATGGGCAGAACTGGGGCACGAGGTAACAGGAGTGGACTTTTCTGCCACGATGATTGCCGCGGGACGCGAAGCTGCGAAAGAGCGGGGACTGAGTGTAAATTTTGTGGAAGCAGATGTGGAGGCGGCTCCTTTTCCGGAGCAGACCTTTGATGTTGTTTCCAGTCGCGCCGTGTTGTTCACACTGCCTCATCCCGGTTATGCGGTGGCGCGCTGGGTGCGTCTTCTCAAACCAGGAGGCGCTCTGGTGCTCATCGGTGAGAACAGTCCCACTGATCCCGAAAAGCTGAAACGTCAATATCGACCTGCTCCCGGCTGGCAACCGGACGAAGCGTATCGCAGGGCACTGGATCAGTTGCCGTTTCGTCATCATACAGATGGAATGGTTCGGGTTGTAATGGAAGCAGCAGGTTTGCAGAATATTCGCAGTATGCCGATGCAGTCGGTGCTGGAGGCACGTGTTGAGCATGAAAAGCAGGATCCGGAATATGGTGTATTACAGGGGACGCCTTATGTGCTCACGGGGGAGCGAATAGAGGATCTCGAGGGTTGATTTTCAGAGGACTCGTCAGCCTGTTATTGGATAAATAGAACAGGGAAACTGCTCGACTTTACTTCACCTGCAGATATAATCATATCATGAACCGTCAATGTTATTGCCCTCCTTATTCTTGCCTGTTCTGCCTCCTGTTAACTCTCATTTTTGCGGGATGTGAACGTAGTGATTCGGCTCCTGTTTCCAAAGCAGGGGAGACGCTACCGGTCTTGAATGTGGAGACGTTAACAGTTGCAGAAGATAACTGGCCGCGCATTATCCGGAGTCAGGGAAGTCTGTATCCCGATGAAGAAGCGACGCTGGGTATTAAAGTGGAAGGCCGTGTTTTCAAGGTACATGTCGACCTGGGAGATGTGGTCAAGCCTGGTGATCCACTGGTCACCGTTTATCAGGATGACTTCAAACTGCGGGTCAAACAGGCAGAAGCTCAATTAGCCCAGGCCCGTTCGGCAGTCGGTCTGAAGCCCGGCGATTCTGTTGAAAACCTGGTTCCGGAAAAATCACCTCCTGCCAAAGAACAGCAGGCGGAATGGGATGAAGCGAAGGCCAATCTGGAACGCGCCGAAGTGCTGTTTAATAAGAAGGTCATGGGGCAGGCCGAATACGACCAGATCATTTCACTCGAACGAGTCGCAGCCGCCCGTTATGATTCTGCACTCAATGGGGTGCGTGAAAAGATGGCAAATATCACGGTGCAGCAGGCACAGTTGGATCTGGCACAGGAAGACCTGGATAATACGGTCCTTAAAGCATCCTACACCGCAGTCGTGCAGAAGCGTCTGGTTGCCCCGGGCAGTTATATCAAAATGGGTGACCCGCTGCTGGTGCTGGTGCGGATTGATCAATTGCGTTACCGGGGAACGGTTCCCGAACGCCTTTCGACGCAACTCAAAGTCGGTCAGCCTGTCGAACTGGATATTGAATCACTGGAGACAAAGCAGTCGAAAGTGACACGCATCAGCCCCTTTCTGGATCAGATGAGTCGTGCCCTGCTGTTTGAGGCCGTCGTCGATAACAGTCAGCATGCGTTGCGGGCCGGTCTGTTTGCCGAAGGGCAGATCATTGTCGATCCCGATCAGAAAGCGATGGTGGTTCCCCTGTCCGCAGTAGTGCAGTTTGCCGGAACAGAGAAGGTCTGGAAAGTCGAAGATGGCAAAGTAAAAATGCAGGAAGTCCTGCTGGGCGAACAGCGGGGAGAACGAATTCGCATTTTAGAAGGATTGAAGCCCGGAGATCAGATTTTACTCAATGCCCGGGAAGGGCGGCCGGGGACGCTTGCTGATTCGAAACCATTGCCGAGTGAAGTACAGAAAACACAAATCTAAGCGCATTCTGATAATCGAATTCTGCTTTCGCATAAAGGGAATCGACGTTGTACTGGTTAGCGGAAATCTGTGTTAAAAGGCCGGTCTTCGCATTAATGCTGATCATGGCATTAGTGGTCGCGGGGGTTGTTGCATTTCCCGAACTGGGAGTCGACCGGTTTCCGAACATGGATATGCCCTCGATTTACATTCGTACCAATTATCCAGGTGCCGCGTCGCAGGAAGTCGAATCAGAAGTCAGCGCGGTGATCGAAGATGCGGTCGCGACGGTGGCCGGCATCGATGAACTGCGTTCCATTTCACGCGACGGCCGTTCGTTTGTGATCATCACATTCAACTTGAATCGTAATGTGGATGCCGCCACCCAGGACGTGCGTGATGCCGTCTCGGGAGTCATGAATTTACTCCCGCCGAATATCGATCCTCCCATTGTGCAGAAGCGGGATCTGGAATCATCGCCGATCATGACGCTGGCGGTCTCCGGACCGCGTACATCGCGCGAACTCTATCTGTTTGCAGACCGCTATGTCAAAAATGTGATCGAGTCGTCACCCGGAGTGGGTGAAGTTCAGATTGCCGGTGCAGCAGACCGGGCGGTGAAGGTCGATATCGACGCTGCGCGCCTGGCCGCCTATCAGATGTCGATCTTACAGGTACGTGATGCACTGGTCAGACAGAATACGGAAGTGCCGGGCGGGAGACTGGATCAGGGGTTCCGTGAACGATCACTGCGAACAATGGGCCGCGTAGCCGAGTCGGATCAGTTTCCCGATCTGGTCGTGGAAACCGTCAATGGCACGCCGGTGCGGCTGGCAGATCTGGGGACGGTGATCGATGATACGAAAGAAGTTCGCACGATTGCGCGGCTGAATCAGAAACCAGCTGTCGTGTTGGAAATTCAGAAACAATCTGGCGAAAATACGGTCGCGGTTGTGGAAGGCATTAAGAAAATGCTGCCCCGCAGTCAGGAACTGCTGCCCGATGATGTGCAGGTCAGTATCGTTCAGGATCAGTCGCGCTATATTGTCACCGCGCTGCACGAACTGGAGCAGCATTTGATCTCCGGCAGTATTCTTGCCTGTATTACCGTGCTGGTCTTCATGCGTTCGTGGCGTTCCACCGTGATCGCTTCCGTGGCGATTCCCGCATCGATTATTTCCACCTTCGCGTTTATGAAACTCTTCGGTTTCACTCTGAATAATGTCACCATGCTGGCTCTGGTGCTGATGGTGGGGGTGGTTATCGATGATGCGATTGTGGTACTGGAAAATGTCTTCCACTGCATCGAAGAGAAGGGATTGTCACCGCGTGAAGCCGCAATTATCGGGACCAAGGAAATCGGACTGGCTGTTCTGGCAACGACGATCTCACTGGTGATCGTCTTCCTGCCGGTCTCGTTTCTGTCGAGTGTGACCGGGCGTCTGCTGTTTCAGTTTGGATTGACGGCGACCGTGGCGATTCTGGTTTCGATGCTGGTCAGTTTTACGCTGACCCCCATGATGTGCAGTAAACTGCTGCGTCCTGAAACACCCAGCCCTGATGGACCAGGCTCTCGTTCAGGATTTTACCATTTTATTGAGTTATCTTATCTCTGGATTCTGAGACTCTCGCTCCGGTTTCGCTGGCTGGTGTTACTGATTTCGATCGGCGTCATTCTGAGTAACTACCCGTTGTATCAACTGGTGAAGCAGGACTATATCCCGCTGAATGTGGATGAGTCAGAATTTGAAATTCGACTCGAAGCCCGCCAGGGGGCTACGTTGCAGTCAATGCATCAGGTAATTGACCGCGCTGAAGAGGAACTGGTTAATACCGATGGAGTCGAAACGGTACTGTTGACCGTCGGCTCGGGTGGTTTTGCTGATGTGAACCGGGCCAGTATCTTTGTACGTCTGACAGACAGCGAACAACGTACTTTTTCATTTGGTCGATTTTTCAGCGGTTTGTTACACGGCGATTTCAATGCGGCGTTTCGAGGTAACTTCACCCAGCGTGAAAAGATGGCTGAGGTCAGAAAGAAGCTGAAAACGATTCCGGATATGCGGATCTCCGTGCGTAATCTGACCTCACTGCGTCAGGGGGCCCCCGTTGATATCGACTTCTCAATCACGGGGCCGGACATTGATGGCCTGCTGGACTTCAGTAATAAGCTGCGTGAAAAAGTCAAAACGATTCCCGGTATCGTGGACGTCTATTCCACTTTACAGATTGATAATCCGGAGTTGCTGGCGCTCATCGATCGCGAACGGGCGGCGGCATTGGGAATTGATGTGCAGGAAATCGCTGACACGCTACGGGTGGCGGTGGGGGGCGATGACCGGGTTTCGCGTTACCGGGACCGGACCGTAGATGATGCCTATGATGTAGAACTGCGACTGGTGGGCCTGGATCGTGGCGACGTTCAATCCATTTCACAATTGTACGTTCGCACTTCGCCGCAGGCTGTTGCAGATTCCGCCTCTCCCACACCCGGAAACGGACTGGCGAGAATCGATAACGTTGTGGACTTTGAATTCAGTACTGCTGCGTCACGCATTGACCGTTTGAATCGTCAGCGGATGATTGCCGTGCGGGCGAACATGGCTTCCGGTTACGCTCTGGGGGACGGGATCGCAGCCATGAATGCCGCTGCCGAGGAGATTGGTATTCCGGAAGGATATAACACACTGGTCCTGGGGGGCGGTCGTGAGCTGGAGCGGACGCTGGGCGACTTTGGCTGGACGATGGTGCTGTCCTTTATTTTCATGTACATCGTCCTGGCGGCACAGTTTGAGAATCTGGTTCATCCGCTGGTGATTCTGCTTTCATTGCCGCTGGCTGTTCCCTTTGGTTTATTAAGCCTGCACTGGGGGGGAGAGACACTCAACCTGTATTCGGCACTGGGGATTCTGGTCTTATTCGGAGTGGTCAAGAAAGCTGCCATTCTGCAGATCGACCATACCAATGCACTGCAGCTGCAGGGCTTTCCCCGCTATCAGGCCATTCTGCAGGCCAACCGGGATCGTCTGCGTCCGATTCTGATGACCACACTGTCATTCGTCGCGGGTTTGATTCCGCTGTTGATCGCCACTGGTCCCGGAGCCGAAGAACGCCGCTCGATTGCCGTGCTGGCCGTCGGTGGACAGACACTGTCACTGCTGTTGACGCTGCTGGCAATTCCCGTGCTGTACACGTTTTTTGATGACCTGTCCGCTTTCTTTACGGGGCCAAAAACAGACGCCGACGAGCAGGCTCTTCCTGAGCCCGTAAAAAAAGAGGCTCACACGATGCACAAAGAGAATGTCATTCATTAGACTGTATTCAGTTTTACTGTAGCGCTTCCCGGACCATTTGTACCGGGTATCATGGATTGAGAGACGCTAAGGTTAAATGTGTTACATTCCAGAGTCTGTTCAACGTACCGTGAATCGATTTGCGGTAAAACGTATTGCGCTCCCTTCTTTAAGGTATTCCTCCGTGAAACAATCAGTCCTCTCCAGCTGCGTTCTGCTGTTCTGTTTAACATCTTCTGTATTTGCTGAAGACCTTGGCAAACTGATTTTCCAAGATGACTTTGAAAGAAATGAATCGCAGGAAACAAAGGATGAGATCGGCAAAGGCTGGGGCACAAACAGCCGGTCGCGGGCTGCCGGGAATAAGCAGGTCGACCTGAAAAACGGGGCCATGTATATCTACATTCATAAAGTGGCAGACCATGCTGTCTCGGTAACGCATCCTGCGGAATTTCAGGATGGTTCCGTCGAACTGCGGTTCATGCTGGAGAATGAAAAGGACAGCCTGGGACTCAATTTTGCCGATCTGCAATATAAAAAAGTACATGCGGGCCATCTGTTTGTTGCCAAAGTCAGTCCGAAATTTGTTGAGCTGACCGACCTCAAAACCGGGAACATGGATTTAAAAACCCGTGAGTTGCGGCTCGCTAAAAAACTGCCATCCGAATTGCAGGAACAGCTGAAAACCAAGCGGAAACGCTTCCCCGTCAAACTGGAGACCGGAAAATGGTACACGCTGCTGGTGACAGTTCGCGGTGACCAGTTGACCGTCAAAATTGATGGCAAAACGGTTGGCTCATTTTCTTCCGCAGGGATGGCACATCCGACCAAGCGCCTGCTGCGGCTGGCTGTTCCCCGAAACGCGGTCGTGGATGATGTGAAGATATACGCCAGCGCTCCGCGAGACTGATCGCGATCTTCCAGATTTCACTTCTGTACAGGCACATCATACAGACTCTGCTACTTCTCAGGGAGCTGGTATCCTGGTCTGTTCTGCTCAGGCTACGTACCGTGATGAGGTGAATACCTTGTTTCGGTTTCAAAGCTTGCTCCTGGGATTTTCAGTCCCGTTTACTGTAAATGAGAAAAAACGCCTGTCCCGGGAAAATCTGTTCTTTTAAGTGAGACTCGGTATTAAAAACAGATAATTATATCTTTTAATATTATTTTACTCCTCATAGAATACGCGCGTGAAGACGAAACTATTTCTATTCAGTCTATCCATTAGAGACAGAGTGAAAGCGCGGCGGTCTGTCTTTGCGAGCAACCTGCTACTGGTCAGTTCAGCAGGGAGGGGAGATTACTGGAATTTGGGTCTGAGCCGGCTTCCTGTCTAAGTTAGTCTGTTCAGATTCACTATGAGACAGAAATAATCTGTCTTTCGTTCACGTCCTGAGATCAGTACTTGTTTTTGATTTCTTAGCGTTCGATTCGAGTTCAGGAGCAGAGGAGCAATTGTGTCGGCTGAACCTTCATTAGAAACAGTCAGTAACAGCGGGAATCTCGAGAAATTCTTTTATGACGACCAGATTGCAAGAATGTTTGCACTGGCAACCCTGATCTGGGGAGTCGTTGCCTTTCTGGTTGGCATCGTGATCGCCACCGAGCTGGCGGCTCCGGCCGTCAATATGGGGTTCGATCTGATTACCTTTGGTCGGTTGCGTCCCCTGCATACGAATGCTGCGATTTTTGCCTTTGCGGGCAACGCGATTTTCACCGCCGTTTATTATTCCACACAACGCTTATGTCGGGCGCGGATGTGGAGTGATAAGCTGTCGCGACTTCACTTCTGGGGCTGGCAGTTGATTATTCTGGCTGCTGCCCTGACATTACCGTTCGGAATCACACAGAGTAAGGAATATGCAGAACTGGAATGGCCGATCGATCTTGCCATTGCGGTCGTCTGGGTGGGGTTCTTTGGTGTCAACTTCTTTATGACCCTGGCACGTCGTCGCGAACGACATATGTATGTCACACTCTGGTTTTACATTGCGACGATCGTGACCGTGGCGTTATTGCATGTCTTCAACAACCTGGTCATTCCGATCGGACTGTTTAAAAGTTATTCCGTCTATGCCGGGGTGCAGGATGCGTTCATGCAGTGGTGGTACGGCCATAATGCAGTGGCATTCTTTCTGACTACTCCCTTTCTGGGTTTAATGTATTATTTTCTCCCCAAGGCAGCCAATCGGCCCATCTATTCTTATAAGCTGAGTATTCTCCATTTCTGGTCACTGGTATTTATCTATATCTGGGCCGGCCCGCATCACCTGCATTACACCGCATTGCCTCAATGGGCTTCCACACTGGGCATGCTGTTTTCCATCATGTTGTGGATGCCTTCCTGGGGGGGAATGATTAATGGTCTGCTGACTCTCAGAGGGGCCTGGCAGAAAGTGACGTCTGACCCGGTGCTCAAGTTTTTTGTAGTGGGGATTACCTTTTACGGGATGTCCACCTTTGAAGGTCCGGTGCTATCCATCAAGTCTGTGAATGCTTTGTCACACTATACCGACTGGACGATCGCGCATGTGCATGCCGGTGCGCTGGGTTGGAATGGTTTCATGACCTTCGGGATGATTTACTGGTTGCTGCCCCGATTATTCCAGACACAGCTCTGGAGTACCAGACTGGCAAATCTGCATTTCTGGCTGGGGACGATCGGGATCCTGTTGTATATCTTTCCCATTTATGTCGCCGGTTTAACGCAGGGATTAATGTGGCGTGCCATCACGGATACGGGGCAGTTAGCTTATCCCAACTTTGTTGAGACGGTGCGCGTGCTGATTCCCCTGTACTGGATTCGGGTTGCAGGCGGACTGGTTTATCTGTCGGGATCACTTTTACTGGGATATAACTTTTTACAAACCTGGAAGACGCGACCGGCTGTCTATGAAGAAGTGGAACACGCGGCACCGGCACTGGAACGGCATTATGAAGATGATCCCGCTCCGAAGTCGGATTTGACCGGCGTGCTGGAAATTGCAAAATCAATTGATGTGTTCGAAAAACTTTCCTGGCACCGCAGATGGGAACGCCTGCCTCGATTGATGACGATCTGGGTGATCATTGCCGTGGTGGCTGCATCGCTGTTTGAGATCATTCCGACTTTTCTGATCCGGTCGAACATTCCCACGATCGCGACGGTGACGCCTTACACGCCTCTGGAACTGGCCGGGCGGGATCTGTATGTCGCGGAAGGCTGTTATAACTGTCATTCGCAGATGATTCGCCCCATTCTGTCAGAGACCAAACGCTATGGCGAATATTCCAAACCAGGCGAATTTATTTACGACCATCCGTTCCAGTGGGGGTCCAGACGCATTGGTCCCGATCTGGCCAGAGAAGGGGGGCAGCGTTCCAATCTCTGGCATGTGGTTCATTTCCGTAACCCGGCGTTAATGACCAATGGTTCGATCATGCCCGCCTATCCGTGGCTGGAAACGAAGAAGCTGAATTTCAAAACAATTCCGGATCGTGTCTGGGCGGCTTCTTACCTGGGTGCTCCGTATACCCGGGCACTGGACGATTCGATTGCCATGGCGAAAGAGCAGGCCAAAGCCATTGCGGACGACATTGAAAAACAGAAAGGCCCGTCAGGCCTGGAAGATAAACAGGTGGTGGCTCTGATTGCTTATCTGCAGCGGCTGGGGACCGATATTTATAAAACTCCCGCAGCAACCGACAAAACGGAAACCGCGAAATCAGAGCCGAATTCAGCAGGCACAACTCAAAAATAATCGACTGTCGAGGATGTGTTCCATGATTAAACAAGTTTTACATCTTTTAAATTATGATTTCTGTGCCGAGATCGCGCTCGTTCTGTTTCTGATTGCCTTCGCGCTGGTGGGAATCAAAACAGCGGTAACGAGTCCGTCAGAAATTAAACATCAATCAGAAATTCCACTTGCCGACGACTAAAGCAGGAGCCGGAGAACAAAATGCCAGAGAAAGATCAGATAAGAAGTCATGTTTATGACGGGATCCAGGAGTATGATAATCCGATGCCGGGCTGGTGGGTGATGCTTTTCTGGGGATGTATTTTTTTTGCATTGCCTTACTGGATCTATTACGAATCCGGAGTTCCCGGACGAACGATTTACGACAATTACAACGAGGCTGTTGCAGATAATCTGCGGTTGCAGTTTGAAGAAATCGGCGAACTGAAACTGGATTCCGCGACCGTCTACCAGTACATGAATGACCCCAAGTGGCTTAAGGTGGGAGAAAGCGTCTTTGAGATGCATTGCGTTGCCTGCCATGCAGCCAAGGGGGAAGGCAAAGTCGGCCCGAATCTGACGGACGATTACTGGATTCATGTGAAGGAGATCGGCGATATTGCCAAAGTTGTCGAAAAGGGGGCCAACGGTCAGGCAATGCCTGCCTGGGGAAACCGGTTGCATCCCAATGAGGTTGCACTGGTGGCCTCATACGTTGCAAGCCTGCGGGGTTCTCTGCCAGCTGGCAGTGGAAAAGCGCCGGAACCGAATGCGAAAAAAATTCCAGCCTGGCAGGCTCCGGCAGGCGCAGCTGAAAAAACGGAAAACAGTTCGCCTGACGCAGACAAGGACAGCAAGGAAAAATCACCAGAACCGAAACCTGCCTCCTGAGAGACATTTTCGATGATGGGAAACAACTGATGAATGATCAATTATTACAACCAGAGGAGCATGTTTTATCCACACTGGAGCAGGATGGTTCCCGACGCTGGATTTATCCACGCCTGTTTCAGGGAAAATACTGGAACCGGCGCCGCGTGGTCGGTTACTTTCTGATCATCCTGTTTATCGCGCTGCCTCATCTGAAAATTAATTCCAGCCCGGCAATCTTCTTAAATATCACCAGGCGGGAATTTACGATTCTGGGATTCAAATTTCTGCCAACGGATACCTTGCTGCTGGCGTTTTTCATGATCTCGGTATTTCTGTCGATATTCCTGTTAACGGCTCTGTTCGGTCGCGTCTGGTGCGGTTGGGCCTGTCCACAGACGATCTACCTGGAATTTGTTTACCGCCCCATCGAACGCCTGTTCTGTGGGACGAAAGGGCACGGCGGGAAACCTCATCAACCGGTTCCCCTGATCCGTCGACTGATGATGTATGGAGTCTATCTGATCGTTTCGATGGTCCTGGCCCATACGTTTCTGGCCTACTTTGTCAGTGTCAGTGAGCTGCAACGCTGGGTGCAACAGTCACCGTTTACACATCCGACCGGATTTCTGGTCATGACGGCGACTGTGGTGCTGATGATGTTCAATTTCTCGTTCTTTCGGGAGCAGCTCTGTACGATCGCCTGTCCTTACGGGCGGTTCCAGTCTGTCCTGCTGGATCGCCGGTCTTTGATTGTGAGTTACGATCAATCGCGTGGTGAACCCCGCGGCAAGATCAGTAAAACAGAGACGGAATCCCGGGGAGACTGCATTGATTGCGGTCAGTGTGTCCGTGCCTGTCCGACCGGAATTGACATTCGCGACGGTCTGCAGATGGAGTGTATTCACTGTACCCAATGTATGGACGCCTGTGATGAAATCATGGTGAAAGTGGATCGTCCGCTGGGGCTGGTCCGTTATTCCAGTCAGGATGAGATTGAAGGCCAGCCTGTTCGCAAATTGCGTCCACGTGTGGTGATTTATCCGCTGCTGCTGTTGTTGTCCGTTTCTGCCTTTACCATTACGCTGATCAATAAAAAATCATTTGATGTCACCGTCATGCGGAACTATGGGAACCCGTATATTGTGACTGATCAAGATCTGGTAGAAAATAATCTCCAGATCAAACTGGTAAATCGTACGGATGCTCCCGAAACGTATCAGCTTAAGATTGAAGGGAGTGACGACGTTCACATGGAAGTGATGGCTGGTACCAGTTTGCAGGCACGTGAGACAAAGACCATTCCGTTACTGGTTTCTGCACCCCGTGCTTCGTTTGTCGGAGGTCTGCGCGAGGTGGACCTTGTGATTCATGCCCGTGAGAACGCCGAAGAGAGGAAAGTCACATGTCAGCTGCTGGGGCCGTAATGAGTGATACAGAACAGTCCGCAGAGACGCTAGCCCGGTGGACCTGGTGCGGGGTGATCTTTTCTCTGCTGGGAGTACAGATTCTGATCTCGGGTGTTGCCGTCTTTCTGGCAACCAGTGATCCGTCAAACGTGATCGTTGAAGGCTATTATGAACAGGCACTTTCCTGGGATGAACAGCGACTGACACAGGCAAAGAGTGATTCACTGGGATGGAATTCTCAGGTGACTTTTGAGAAGTCACCCGGACTGCTGGAAAAGTCACGGCTGGAAATTGCCTTACTGGATGCGAACGGACAACCGGTGACTGCCTGTCAGGTGGAAGGTGAGTTGTTTCATCATGCGCGTGCCGGGGATGTCTTCAAAGTTCGTTTTGTAGAGACCAGGCCAGGGCATTACGCTGCACTGGTTCCGATTCAGCAGGCAGGCTTATGGGAGCTCTCTCTGGTGGCTGCAGGTACTGCCGGCTCATTCCAGGAGAAACAGCAGTTTCTGTTGAAAAACTCGGGGGAATTTCAAAAAGTAGAATCTGTCAGCGACTCGATTTCCAAAGTCAAAAAATGAATTTCAACATCGTCAGGATCTGAAATGCAGGATTTGCATGCAACAATCCCATTACTGCTCACAATTTTCATCGCCAGCATTGCCGGCAGTGGGCACTGCGTCGGGATGTGCGGTCCGCTGATGCTGCTGGCAGTCAATCGCACGTCGCCGGGAAATACGAAGACCCTGCTGCCTGATGTGTTATATCATCTGGGGAGACTCATCGGGTATGTGGCACTGGGACTGGTTGCCGGAAGTCTGGGCTGGTTGCTGGATTCCGGAGGCCAACTCGCGGGGATTCAGCAGATGGCAGCAGTCGTGACAGGGGGCGGAATGATTCTGTTCGGGAGCTTTTCCCTGCTGTCGATTTATCGGAAAGGGAGCATTCCTCATCTGGGTACGGCTGCAGTGGGAAAATACCTGTCAAAGTTGATCAAAAAAAATCAGCAACTACCTGCAGGCATCCGACCATGGGGTATCGGCCTGATCACTGCCTGTCTGCCCTGTGGCTGGCTCTATGCTTTCCTGCTGCTCTCGGTGGCGGGTAGAACACCGTTGGCAGGCAGCCTCGTCATGCTGGCGTTCTGGCTGGGAACCGTTCCAGCGCTCTCACTGGCAGGGGTCGTCAGTCGTCTGTTTCCTCAGAAATGGAATCTGGCAGGAAACGCGCTGATTGCCAGTCTGCTGATTGTGAGTGGTATCTTTACCATTAACGTGCGGGCTTACGCGGATCTGGATCAAATTCGCCAGAACGTCGATTCCCGATCACAAACAGAGATGCTGGGAACGATCCACGATCAACCTCTCCCCTGTTGTCAGCAAAAAGAATCGCAGAACCAACCCGATCTCCAGAAGGCTTCGAACCGGTGATTGAGCAAACCGAACCATGCGAGACCATGACGAGGCAGGAGCCATGCAAATGTATCCACTGCCAACTGCCGGTCCCGACCGGGAGGCAGGCTGACCTTGATTCCCGTTTTTGCTGCGCTGGTTGTGAGGTTGCATATACGATTCTGAATGATCTGGAGGACAGCTTTCGGGAAGATCTGGTTGCGATTGAACCGGGTAGTCACTCTGACCTGTCCTATGAGGAAATGGATCACACCCGGTTCCGCGGGTTATATGCACGAGCAGACGAGCGGGGCTGTTTTCGCATTCGTTTCCACCTGGAGGGGATGCATTGTGCCTCTTGTGTATTTGTCATCGAGAAACTGCCTGACTATCTGCCGGGAGTGCTGAGTGCCCGTGTCAATTTAACGAACAGCAGTGTGGATCTGCTCTGGGATACTCAACAGGTTCCACTGTCTCAGATCGCGCGCACGCTGGATCGACTTGGCTACCGTCCTCACCCGCCACAACCGAATGACGCCGAACGGATTTTCAGACTGGAAAATCGTAAGTATCTGATTCGCCTGGGTATCGCAGGTGCCTGTGCGGGGAATGTGATGTTGATCGCATTTGCCTTGTACGCAGGTATGTTTACCGGGATGTCCGCGGAGCATCTGAACCTGTTTCGCTGGGCAAGTGCAGCGTTAGCGTTGGTTTCGATCCTGTGGCCTGGACAGGTTTTCTTTCGGGGGGCACTCTCCGCAGTCCGGACACGCAGTCCGCATATCGATCTGCCTGTTGTGCTGGGGATTACGATCGGCGGTTGTGCCGGTCTGTATAATTCCCTGCGCGGCGCAGGGGAAGTTTATTTTGATTCATTAACCGTCCTGATCTTTTTACTGCTCGTGGGACGCTATATCCAGTTTCGGCAGCAGCATCGGGCGCTCAGTCGCCTTTCATTGTTAAGAAGTCTGACTCCGCGCAGTGCGCGTCTGGTGTCTGGTGATGAAGTTCTCAACGTTCCCATCGAGGTTTTGAAATCGGGGGATGTCGTCGAAGTCAGAGCGGGGGACCTCATACCGGCTGATGGTCTGATCTGTGAAGGTGATTCTTCGGTTGATGAATCAATTCTGACAGGAGAATCGCGTCCGCGGATGGTTGCATCGGGTGAGGCAGTCACAGCGGGGACTCTCAACCTGACATCACCACTCCGAATCGGAGTCCTCAGTGTCGGCGAAAATACACGCATCGGACGATTGATGAATCTGGTTGAGCTGGGTATCAGCTCCCGGCAACCCATCGTTGAACTGGCAAACCGGATCGCAGGTCTGTTTGTGATGACGGTGATTCTGCTGGCACTGGTCTGCATGGGAATCTGGTGGTCGACCGGTATTGGACAGGCCGTTTCCCATTCGATTGCCTTACTGATTGTGACGTGCCCTTGTGCTCTGGGGCTGGCAACTCCTCTGGCATTAGCTGTAGCACAGGGGAAAGCGGCGCAACGTTCCATCCTGATTCAATCGGGAGATGTCATTGAACGTCTGGCGCAGCCTGGAATGTTGTGGCTGGATAAAACGGGGACACTGACCAGTGGAAATATGCAGGTTCAGGACTGGCACGGTGAACGCAGATATTTTCCGCTGGTGGCTGCGCTGGAACGACAGGTCGTTCATCCCATCGCCAGTGCTCTGACCCGATTTATCGAGCAGCAGCCGGAATCTGAGGCACCAGATCATCCGGTGATTGGAAACATGGTTTCTCAACCTGGCATGGGGATCAGAGGAGATATTGACGGTCGCTCGATTACCGTCGGCAGCGAAGCTTATCTGATCGAGCAGAACGTGTCGATTCCGGCTGAATTTCAGGATCTGATCACCGAGTACCATCAGCGGGGATTAACGGCGGTTCTGGCGGTGGTCGAGGGAGAGACCGTTCTGATCTGGGGGATCGGAGATGACCTGCGTCCTGATGCTTCCGCTACGATCCAGCAGCTGAGAGCAGATGGCTGGACCGTGGGAATTCTGTCAGGCGATCATCCCGAAATCGTCTGCGGGATTGCCAGGCGGCTGGTTATCGATTCAGAGCTGGTTCACGCTGCTGTCCGTCCGGAGGAAAAGCTGGCGATTATTCAGGAATCGACTCGGCAGGGGACGACTGTGATGGTCGGGGATGGTGTCAATGACAGTGCCGCTCTGGCAGCGGCCACGGTGGGAATTGCCGTGCATGGTGGGGCAGAAGCGAGTTTGCAGGCCGCCGCCGTCTATTTGAATCGACCCGGGCTTGCGGGAGTCAAGGAACTGCTCGACGGAGCACTGCTGACGCATCGCGTGATCTATCGCAATCTGCTGCTCTCTCTGATGTATAATGTATTCGCAGCAGGTCTGGCTCTGGCGGGACTGATCAATCCTCTGCTGGCGGCAGTCCTGATGCCGGTCAGTTCTCTGACGGTTCTGATTTGTTCTTTTGTGAATCACGCATTTGAGGAGCCCCGTTCATGAGTGTGCTCTACATCGCATTACCCGTGGCGATCATCTTGGCAGCGGCAGCCGTGATTGGATTTGTCTGGACTGTATCGCGGGGACAGTATGATGATCTGGAAACGCCCGCCTATCGGATTCTGGAAGACGATCAGAAGCCGAAATCAAAACAGTAAGAAATCGTCTTGCATGCGACGAGTGGGAATCATAACATAAATCAACAGGTCTGATGTTTCCTCAGCTCTCAGAAAGGAACAGGTATGGCAGCCAGGTTTCAGATACAACAGGCGCGAAACGGCAAATACTACTTTCATCTGCTTGCGAATAACGGTGAGATTATCCTCGCCAGTCAGATGTATGCTTCCAAATCATCAGCGAAGAAGGGCATTGTTTCGGTACAGACCAACGCCACTGATCCCAGCCGTTATGAAACCCTGGTGAATAAAGCCGGGGAACATTACTTTGTGCTCAAGGCGAAAAATTCCCAGGTCATCGGGACCGGTCAAGGTTATGCCGCCACGACCGGAGTGAAGAATGGGATCAAGTCTGTTTCCAAAAATGCGCCGAAGGCGATCACGGAAGATATTATCATCAAGACCTGAAACTGAGTGGTGGGGATCACCGTTTCTATAAGTCGATCACGGCCCGCAGACCGACCAGGAGAGCGGTGTCTACAGTTTGACGGGCCGGTCGAATCACCTGCATGTCTGCTGTCAGGTGGAACCATTTCGTAACTTCGATATTGTAGAACATTTCCACGCCATAACCGTCTCCCACGCCACCCAGAATCCTATTGATGAAAGGGTTCAGTCGGTCACTGGTGGCGGAGTAATACCAGCCAACACCAAAGGTATCCGCTTCACGATTTTCAATGGGACTGTTACCTCCCACACCTAAGCTGAGGAACCATTCAATCGGATTGGTGTCTGCATCAGCGATACCGGCACGCCCAAATACCCCCCAGCCCTGTTGGGGATTGTCCGGGTTAACGAAGAGATATTGATCGAAGTTCCAGTAGAGTGACCAGGAATCAGTTTTACGGTCGATGGGAATGGTTGGCAGTACGAAATAAGGGTCCTGCTCCAGCGCTGCGTAATCGCGGCTACTCCAACTGGCACCAAACAGAAAGTGTCCGGGGCGACCGAAGAGGTTGGTTGGAAGACGCAGTTCCGGGATGACGGAAGCACCGTTTGCAAACAGTTCACTAAACCCGCTTGTACCTGATGTGTCAGTCGAATTGATCACCGTAAAAGTAAAGATTGGTTCCCCTTCGCGCAGGATCAGAAACCCTGTACCCAGTGAAGAGTAAACAATCGTACGCAGTCCGATAGGAGTGGCGACGAAGGCGGCATTTGAGAATTGTGTTTTACCGCGACCGTGTGCGAAGGCGTTCATGTCTCCATCGAGTGTATCCATTTTCCCTGCGAAGACGCCGAATGTCTCAGAAAACATCTGCGTAAACAGAACGTTTGTCAGATAGAGTTCAGTACTGTCTGCAACCGGCAGATCTGTCTGGATATTCGCGGGGAGGAGTGCCCCCGTGGCACTGTTGATGCTTTCGCCAAAACGATGCTCTGCGCGGAGCTTCACAAACAGTCCCTGGGGACCGCCGAGTTTGCCCGAATCGATATTGATTACATAGTCACCATGACCGGCGTAACGAAATTCCTGCTGACTACCTCCGGTTGCCACTCCCGAATAAAACTGGGTGACGTCAAAATCATGGGTAATCCCATTCTCAGCCAGACAGGTGTGTTGCTCGAACAGATTTTGGGTCAGTGTCGTCTGAGACCAGATGTCGGGACGGTTGCATGCACAGCTGAAACAGGCCGCATCAGCAATCGGCTCTGCTGACTGGATCTCTTCTACCAGTGGTTCAGGTAGAGCGTCGTCAGCTGTCGCGATACGATGGGAACAGGTCACGTACGTAATACCTATAACGTAACAGACTAATTTGAATATCAGACTGGTTCGCAGGTCGTGGCGGCGTTGAATCAAACCTGAGAGCATGGCTTTTCTCGAAAGGGAACCTGTAAAAAAAGATGGTCCTTTCGGTACATTTCGTCGTGACTTCCTCTCGACTCGATGAATTTTCCATTCAATCGTGATAATCAGAACAGTAGAGGTTCGAAATTAACGATTATGCCGGTCAGTGAAAGAATTTCGGTCTACTCAGACTTGGGGTAAACGCGTTTCCAGTCTTTCTGCATATCAATCACGGTCCAGCCTTTCTCTCCTGCCTGATCGAGGGCTTTGTCGAGTTGTCCGAAGTGGGACTTGCGATCGTAGGCATACTCCCGTTTTGCATCGGTGTGGTGGACGAGGGCTTTGAAGGTATTGGGTTTACGATCGGTCCATTGCAGCATTTGCAGGTCTCCATCCGAGTTCCCGAATGCCATCACTGGTGCACGTCCGATAAAGCGATAAATGCCGACCGGTTTTCCTGCTTTGTCGTCGATGAAGTCGATCTCAGCCATGCGTTCGAGTACCGGTTTACCATCCCGTTCTGCCAGTTTCACTTTGACGCTGCTGCCAATGATCTGCTCGGGGGGAATGCCGTAGACGTCTTCTGCCCAGACGCGCATAAAATCGATACCGCCGCCTGAGACAATATAGGTTTTAAATCCGTTCGCGCGGAGATAGTTTAAGACTTCCTGCATCGGCTCAAAGACCAGTTGAGTATAAGGAACTTTTTTCTGTGGATGGCGGGCGGTTTTGATCCACGAGCGAACCATTTCCTCAAATTCGTCAGTGGTCATCCCGCTGTGTGTCACTGCCATGATTTTGAGGAGACCTTCTTTTCCGCTTGCCGCAACTGCTTTGAGATCGTTTTCCAGAACGGCTTTGAAAGGCTGCTCATTTTTCCATTCCGGGTGCTGATCGGCCAATGCTTTGACTCGATCCAGGGCAAACAGCAACTGAAAGTAAGCTGGCTGTTCTGACCAGAGTGTGCCGTCATTGTCGAAGACGGCGATTCGATCCTCAGGCAAAACATACAGTGGACAGCCATCATTGGTCGCGCATTTGACGAAGTTGAGTATCGCATCTTTGGTGGGTCCCTCGTTCCAGGAAGGGAGAGGGTCCGCGGCGGAAACGGTGTGGCTTATGGACAGAAACAGCAGGATAAGAAACTGTCGCATGATAGGAATCCTTTGCCGGGTATTGGGGATTGTGGAAAAAGAACAGACGGTTGAATGTGATTTCCCATTCAACCGTCTGTCTGTTTCATTTCAATCAGACTGAGTTACTTGCCGCTGGCGGCATCCTCAATGGTCTTTTTGATTTTTTCCAGGTTGAATGAGCCTGGTGTCTGGCTCGGAGGATATTCCTGCATCGTCTTCAGGAAATTCGCCGCAATCTGCTGCATCGGCACGATGACGTACACCCGGGACAGGAACCAGTCATTGTATGTAGTCGCGTTGTGCTGTGCTTTTTCAAACGGATCTCTTCTGAGATGGAACAGGAGAGGCACGCGCAGTTCAACGAAAGGTTCACGCCAGACTTCAAATGCCATCCCGCGATTTTCCAGGAAGACGGCTTTCCAGTCTCCGGCCCGGATCGCAACGATCTGCCCGTCGTCGTTGACGTACATGAATTCTTTACGCGGTGCGTCTTCCGTTTTTCCCGTGAGGTAATCGAGTTGATTATAGCCGTCGATATAATTGTGATACTTTCGACCGTTGAGCTCGACGCCTGCTTTCAGTTTGTCTTTGATTTTCGTGTCGCCGGCGACTGCCGCGAAGGTCGGCAACCAGTCTTCGTGTGAGACGACGCCGTTCAGAGTTTTACCGGCAGGGAAATGACCGGGCCAGCGAACGAATGCGGGAACACGGTAAGCGCCTTCCCAGTTTGAGTTCTTTTCATTTCGGAACGGTGTGGTTCCAGCATCGGGCCATGTGTTGTAGTGCGGTCCATTATCGGTGGAATACATCACCAGCGTATTATCAGCGATTCCCAGATCATCCAGAAGTTTCAGGAGTTCGCCGACCTGCATGTCGTGTTCGACCATGCCGTCGTGGTATTCATCTCCACTGGGGCCACTCAGGCCGCGATGTTCTTTTTTGACGTGCGTGCGGAAGTGCATACGGGTCCCGTTCCACCAGCAGAAGAAAGGTTTGCCGGCGGCGTTCTGCTCCGTAATGAATTTCTTGGCAGCAGCGATGGTTTCTTCGTCGATGGTTTCCATGCGTTTTTTGGTCAGTGCGCCGGTATCTTCAATTTTCTGGGTTCCATCTTCCAGCGCCCACGAATGGATGACGCCTCGCGGTCCATACTGTTCTTTGAATGTTTTGCCGTTGGGCAATACAAAGTCTCCCGGATAATCTTCGTGTTCGGGTTCTTCTTCGGCATTCAGGTGATACAGATTCCCGAGGAATTCATCGAAGCCATGCATCGTCGGGAGATGCTCGTCGCGGTCCCCCTGATGGTTTTTACCAAACTGGCCGGTGGCATAACCTTTGCTTTTCAGGACAGTCGCCATTGTGACATCGGTTTTCTGCCAGCCTTCTTTGGCACCGGGCAGACCGACTTTTGTCATCCCCGTGCGAACAGGAACGTTTCCTCCAATAAAGGCGGCGCGTCCTGCGGTACAGCTCTGTTGACCGTAGTAATCAGTGAAGGAGATTCCTTCCCGGGCAATCCGGTCGATGTTGGGGGTCTGGTAGCCCATCATGCCACGATTGTTGTGGCTGATGTTCCAGGTGCCAATGTCGTCCCCCCAAATGACAAGAATATTAGGCTTGTCGGCAGCGGACAGGTTAGTTGTACTGCATAATGCGAGCAGCATTAGGCATACCGGGAGTTTGAGCGGGCTGGTTTTCATGTGAGGTTCCTCAGAAACAGAATTGGCGGACAGACCTGGATGGTCTGAAAATTACAATCTGGCCCGATGTAGTTTTAGTCAGAGTTGATAATTTTGAAATAGATCAAATATGAGAATTCAGAAAAGATGGATTAATTCGAAAACAATATCATTAAAATCGATGCTATCAGCTTTTGGGGGTGAATTCCAATTAAAATTGAAAGAAGAATCGACCAAATCTTATTCAAGGCTGAGAGGTTTCGATTTAGTAAAGAGATCGAATCAGTAGAACTCAGCGTATCTTAATCTTGTTACTAAAAAACAGGCTGCTTACTGTTGTGAGTAAGCAGCCTGTCTGGGAATGATTATCTCATTTTTTTTTAAGACTTAATCCTGGAAGAAGGGATGCTGTGCATCGCCGGCACTGATCAGGTAGGCGATCAGGTCGAGGATTTCGTCTTTGGTCATGCGGGCGAACAGATCGGCGGGCATGGGAGAGGTTTTGGAAACCACCAGCTCGTCAATCGTCTTGCGGTCGATATTGACCCGCTTGTTGGGATCGGTCAGATCCGTATTGAGGGTCATGTTGTCACCACTCAGGTTCACGACCACGCCGGTATGGACCTTGCCGTCTTCCGTTACGACCGAGATCGCGGAGAACTGTTCGTTGATGACTTTGCTGGGGTTGATCACCTGATCCAAAAGATCGTGAGGAGAGTAGCGACGTCCGGCGGAAGTCAGATCGGGGCCGGTCATACCACCCTGGTTGCCAAAACGATGGCAGGCGTAACAGCCCGTCGCGGCGAACATTTTCTGTCCGTTGACGAAGTTACGTTTCTTCATTTCCTTACTGGCGGCTGCGGAAAGTTCTTCGAGCGTCCATTTGGTTGTGGGACGACCGGCGAAGACTTCGCCCAGATTTTCGAGGGCGGATTTCTTTTCCGGTTTTTTCGCGAGGATTTCTGCCAGTTCGGTTTTTTCTGCCTCACTGAGTGAATCGACGGCGTCGGTCCGTACGAACTCGATGAATTTATCGAAGCTCGCGCCCCCTTTATAGTTGGCTGCTTTCAGGAACCATTCGAAGTAAGCAGTGTGAAGTTCCGGAGTCCAGCCGGCTTTTAACATGCGGATCGAGCGGGCATACTGCATCTGTTCTTCCTGCGTAGGAGCAGCTTGAATCAGCGCCAGCGCTTTTTCTGCGACAGTGGGTGACTGCAGCCAGGCGAGTGTTTCGCAGAGCAGCCAGTTCATTTCGGGAGTGTCAGCAGGGAACTGCGGATCAAATTTTTCAATCAATGCGGTTACCGTTGCATCATCGGGACGACCGAAACGGTTCAGAATGATCTGTAAGGTACGTTGCAGTGTTAACTTCTGAGTCTGATCGAGACTGGCGTCATCAATGTTAATGACAGCAGACAGCAGTTTGTCCCGCATGGCGGTGTCGACTTCGGGAGTCTGGTCGTTACGATGTTGCGGACAGACGCCGGTCACGCGGGCCAGTGCCAGTAAAGCTTCCACCTGTTTAGCAGGATCGGATTCGGTGAGTGCTTTTTCTGCCCATGTTTCTGTCGGCTGATGCTCAACTGCGGTGCGGGCAGCGAAGCGGATGAAGCGGTCTTTGTCGGCGAGGTAAGGCCAGGCGACTTCGATTGCCTGGGGATCCTGTTTGCCGTGAAACGCTTCCAGTGTATGTCGGGTTTTGCGTGCTTTATTTTCGGTGGGTTTCGCCTGCACGGGTTCAGTCGATTCGTCACCAACATAAGTGACCCGGTAGAGACCAGACTGCACGCGACGTCCGCCGATGGTGAAGTACATGGCACCATCCTGAGGACGAATGATCGCATCGGTAATCGGCAGTGGGGCGCCGGTTACGAATTCTTCTTTGGTAGCGGTATAAGAGGAACCTTCCGGCTTCAGGTGGATGGCGTAGAGTTTGCCCCAGCTCCAGTCGAGTGCATACAGGGCATTCTGGTACTTCGCAGGAAATTTCGCGCCGTAGCCAAATGTCATGCCGGTCGGTGAACCCGGTCCGATATCGAGTACGCCTGGCAGGTTGTCTTCATAAAAGGGAGGCCGTTTACCTGCTCCGTTACGCCAGCCGAATTCTGCTCCGCTGGTGACGTGACAGATACGGGTAGGGCGGTACCAGGGAGTATTGAAATCGTATTCCATATCGGCGTCGTAGGTAAACAACTCGCCATCGCGGTTGACTGCAGCATCGAAGATGTTACGAAACCCGGAAGCATAGGCTTCGAATTTCTGTCCATCAGGAGAAACACGGTAGATAATGCCGCCGGGAGCCAGTACGCCTCGGTTGTGGCCTCGGCCATCGGGCATGCTGGGCAGCAGGTGATCTTCGCCCCAGACCTGTCGAACGGGGGAACTGTCGGCCAGAGTGGGGGGGATTGTGTTATTTCCGGTCACCAGGTAAAAGGCTTCGCCATCGGGAGTCGGCATTAAAGCATGCACGCCGTGATCGCTGTGCGATTCGACTTCCTGCAGCAGTTCGACCTGGTCGAGTTGATCGTCGCCGTTACTGTCGGAAATACGATACAGGCCTGAAGCGATTTTGCGCTCGTAGTCGTTCACGCCGACATAGAGTGCACCGTCGGACCAGAGCATTCCATTGACGCCACGAATTCCAGCGGGAACTTTTTCGACGTCTTCTGCTTTTACTTCTTCTCCCGCAGGAGGGATGGTGACGCGATAGAGTCCGCCGTACTGGTCGCTGACCAGCAGGCGTCCTTTATCGTCTGTGCAGAGATTAACCCACGAACCCTGATCCACTCCGGGAACAGAGTAGAGCAGTTCTACTTTGAATCCTTTTGCGGCTGAAATGCGGTCGATGGGGGTGGCTTTGTTGCCACCAATGGCGGCTCCAACTTCTTTTTTAGGAGCCGGCTTTTTGTTCTTTACTTTTTTTTTTGGATTCAGCTCTTTGATTTTGATGTTGCGCCAGCTGACCTGTTTGCCGACTTTTTCCGGATGATTGCCTACGCCGTGCACCTGCAGAGCGATGAAACCTTTGGGAGTCAGGTCATCTTTGAGGTCGGCAGCGGGAACACCGTTGATCCAGGTTTTGATCGAGTCGCCACGACAGACGATGCGGTAGTGATTCCACTCATTCTGTTTGAAGGCTTTCTGAGCGGCTTTGTTGTCAGCGAGGTTGTTCAACCAGCCGCGACGACCTTCATCGTAAATACCACCCGACCAGGCGCGATCGGAAGGATCAATTTCGACCTGGTAACCGTGTACGCGACCGGCGGGAATTTTGATTTTCTTATCTTTGCCGTCTGCGTCTTTGGTTTCGAGGACTTTGTCTTCATCGTAGACATTACTGCGGATCTGGATTCCCGAGTTCAACAGCGGGTCGACTTTGAAGTCCACCTGCAGCTCGAAGTCGTCGTACATTTTCTTGGTACAGAGAAAACTGTTCGGCGTTTTCGGGACTGATGTACCTACGATAGTACCGTCAACGATATTGTATTCCGCTTTGCCACCTTTCTGAACCCAGCCATTGAGGTTCTTGCCGTTGAAGAGAGGTTTGAAGCCTTTTTCCTCTTCGGCGTATGAGGTTGCAGTTACCAGTAATGCGAGACAGATCGCAGAGAGTGTAGAGAGTCGTTTCATAACGTATCCATCGGGTTATCAGGAATAAAAAAGTGACTGACATTTCACATCATTGACCTGCCAGTCGATGCAGGAATCGAGGGCTATAGTGGGGTAGATCATCGCTGTGCTTCTTCATTAATTGTGTCGGTGAGACGCATGACACCATTCCTGAAAGAGAACAGTATCACAGAAGCAAAAAATCGATGATCACAGTCCATTATGACCAGACCGTGGGGATGATACCAGTCAAAACAGGACGTTTTCAGCCGGTTCACAGTCTGTTCAGCGGGTTTGTGAAGGGAGTTAATTATTGTTGTGGAATCGCTGCCTGTACTGAATCATCAGGGGCAGCAAATGTTACCTTTCCCGGTCCAGACGAGCTGAGATTTACTCGATCCGGTTGAGAATCAGCAGTCGAAAGTCCATGACCTGGCTACCGGGAACTTCCAGTGCCTGCAGGGTGAGTGGTCCGGTTCCCTGGGGCAGTGTGATCTTGCCCAGTGTCATGGGGATGAAATCTTTGACGAACGACTCGGAGCGAACGGCGCGGTCCTGTGCTTCGCCTACCAGGGGTGGATCGTGGGGGTGCTTAATCTTTCCCTCTAATTTGCTGCCATTAAAACTGAGTTCTACGGTGGAACCGATGTCTGCCTGCGGGCAGGTGTAATACAGGATTGCTTCATAGACGCCGGCCTGGTCGACTTCTGCATTCCAGGTGATGCTGTCACTGGTGTTGGTCCAGTGATAAAAATAGGAACAGTTGGGGTGCCGGGAGGAGCGTTTGATGTCGCCATGCGAGACAGCGTCGCGGGCCGGCAGCTGTGTGGAGCGTGCGCCAGTATAGCCGATTAAAAACGGACGGTTATCGGCCTGGTAACCGTTGGGCCAGACAGACTGCTTCCAGTCTGCTACCGCCTGCTTGAGCTGCGCGGTGATTTCGGGTTTCTGCTTTGCGATATTTTTGCGCTGACCGGGATCGGCGTGCATATCATATAGCTCATCTTTGTGAGACAGTCGATATTGATTAGTGCGAACGCTGACGCGATTGCGCAGGCTGGAAAAGATCATCCGCTCCGGCCAGTCCGCTTTTGAGTTCATCATTAACGGTTTGAGGCTGACGCCATCGATGGGCTTGGGTTCGGGGCGGGGGATTCCGGCCAGATCGGTCAATGTGGGAAGCAGGTCGATGGCTCCGGCGATCTGATTAACCTGCTGTCCGGCGGGCAGATGACCGGGCCAGCGGATGACGAAGGGAGAGCGAACGCCCCCTTCATCGAGCGAACCTTTTTTGCCTTTCATATCGTCGTTCCAGCGGACCCCGTTCGGTCCGTTATCGGAGAAATAGATCACGATGGTATCATTGGTGATGCCGAGACTGTTGAGCTTTTTCAGGACGCGTCCCACATTCCAGTCCACATTCTCACACATGGCGAGGGCAGCGCGGAGGTGATCGGGCTGTTCTTTGTCGGGTTCCCGATTGTGCATTTTGAGCTGTTTGTCTTTGAAGCGATCCCAGTATTGATCGGGCACCTGCATGGGGGAGTGGGGTGTGCAGTACGGGAGATACGCGAAAAACGGTTTGTGATCCTGGACCTGCTGTTCCATGAACGCCATGGCTTTGTCGGTGAGGTCATCGGTGATGTAACCGTTCCCTTTTACAAAAGAGCCGTTGTGATCCAGCATGGGACTGAAGTAGTGTCCCCAGTGACCGGAAGTGAAGCCGTAATACTCGTCAAAGCCTTTCGCGTTGGGGTGGTTGGGGTATTGTGTTCCATTGTGCCATTTCCCAAAGGCACCGGTGGCATACCCGGCGGCTTTGAAGGCCTGGGCGATGGTGTACTCGTCAGAATTAAAGCGTTCCTGTCCGGTGGAGACCCCGGTGGTTCCCGTGCGGGCGTGGTAGCGTCCCGTCAGGAATGCAGCGCGGGTTGGTGCGCAGACGGCACCTACGTAGAAGCGGTTGAACTTCACCCCTTCTTTGGCCAGTAAATCGACGTTGGGTGTGTGCAGGTTTGTGTTACCGTTATGGCTGAGATCTCCCCAGCCCTGATCGTCGGCGAGGAAGATGACGATGTTGGGATGAGTGGTGGTCGCTGTCGCTGCTCTACTGTTGGATTTGTTTTCAGGGGTCTTTTTATTTTCTGCGGCTGACAGGTTGCCCGTCAGAAGACAGACTACCAGACCCAGGGCGAATAACTGTTTCATATGGATGCGCTTTATTGAATAGAGGACGAAATGCTGGCTCGTAAACAGATCCATGATACCGGATCGGAACGGTCGGAGCACGTTTCTGTCAGCAGAAATCAAAAGATCGTCGGGATTGGACTGGCTCTGGTTTGCTGCCTGATTCTGCATAAATCGCTTACCTGCACCCTGCTATGATTTCAAAACGCAACAGAACCGTTTGTCTGCTTTATCCGTTAAATCCTGAATTAAGTTTGTGCAATCGCTGCCTGTTTCAGCAAAATCCCTGTTTCTGCAGAAATCTGAACTATCGTGAGGGGAGGGGGACGCGTTTTAATAGTGTGATGCGGGATCGCCCGAGAGATGAAAACAGTGTGCAGGTAACAGACGCGTGAAAAAAGTAGCTTCGATGATCAAAGTGGGTGTGACGAACCTGGGGAAGATCTATCCTCATCCCTGGTTTGCGCTGTTCTTTCTGAGTCTGGCTGTCTGCGAACTGATCCTGTTAGCATTTCATCCCAACAGCTTCTGGCACAATCACAGCCTGGTGTGGTATGAAACATTGACACTGGTCGTGCTGTCCGTTTTAACGTGGGCTTCCGTCAGCTGGATTTTATGGTGGCTGCTGTCGCTCTGTCGTTCTGCGGCATGGGGAAAAACCAGAAGTGTGATGCTGGTCAGCCTGCTGGCGATTTGTCTGAGTGGCGGACTGCTGTTTTATGTTTGCAGCTGGGTCTTTTTCTGGCGCACCGGTGCGTTCCTGGACGGGGAATCGCTGATCTTTGGCGGCAGCAATCTACTGATGATGAGCCATTATCTGTGGCAGGCAGAACAGATTTCTTTAGTGCTGGCCGCGCTGGTCTGTCTGACGGGGATTTTTCTGGCTGTATACGGTTTCAAACGGTTCAAGCGTGTTCCCAAATCACTTCCACAGGACTGGTCGAGCGCCAAAATCGGCAGGCGGACTGTCTTTTTAACTGTGGAACTGGTGTTTGTGCTGGTCCTGATTTCTTCCCTCAATCAAAACAGTCTGCGGGCGACTGTGGAATGGTGGAAACACGCAGGTCCCGACTGTGATTACGAATTGCAGACCCGGTTGAATCCCGTGCTGACGTTGACGGTGAAATCCGCAATGCAGGTCTGGCAGAATGGCGAGCTGGACGGAGAACTGACTGTCGAGGAATCAGGTCCGCCGCGTTCCACTGTCTACAAGGTGAAGCAGAGTCTGGTGGATTCTAAAGACCGGTATTCGGTGATCTTCATTGCCATCGAAGCGCTACGAAATGATGTTGTGTTACTCGAACATCAGGGGCAGGAAGTCATGCCGCACCTGAATCAGCTGGCGCGACAGGGGATGAATTTCACACGCAGTTATGCACAGAGCACCCATTCCAATTACGCCGACCCCTGTCTCTTCAGTTCGCTCTATCCGCTGCGAACGACCGGGCACCATTATTATTCCCGCACCGATCCGTGGCCGAAAGTCATGTTGTACGATGTGCTCAAACAGTACGGTTATGCGACTGCCATTTACTCGTCACAGAATGAAACCTGGGGGCACATGGATGCGATTCTGGAGAGCCCTGACCTGGATGTCTTCTTTGATTCGCGCAGTTATGAGGGCGCGACACAGGTGGCTGATAAAGATGTCGGCTTTGCCCGCTATGCCCGCGAGGCGCATATCGCCGGCAAACTGGATGATGCAATTACCATGGAACGGGCCATCGACTGGATTTCGGAACAGGAGAAGAAGCAGCAGCCTTTCGTGTTGTGTATGAATCTGCAGAGTTCGCATTTTCCGTATGAACTGCCTCCCGGTCAGGCCGGGCCCTTCCAGCCGGCGACAATTGATTTTCCTGCTTCGTTTGTCTCTTACCCGAAAGACAAAATTCCGGTCATGCAGAACGCGTATTATAATTCGCTGCATTATATCGACGAGCAGATCGGCAAACTGGTCACTTATCTGGACGCGCATCATCTGCGTGAGAAAACGATTCTGGTGCTGGCAGGCGATCAGGGGGAAGCGTTCTATGAGAACGGCTTTCCGACACACGCTGGCCCCCCGTTTGAGCCGACGCTGCGGACTGCCCTGGTGATTGACGCTCCGGACAAAAAGGCTGCACAAACGATTGATTATCTCACACAGGCGATCGATATTGTCCCCACGATCTGCGGTCTGCTGGGAATTCCCGTACATCCCTGTTTTCAGGGAATTGATGTGCTGTCCTCGGAACGTCCTGAAGAAGATCAACGGCTGGCGTTCGTGCATTGCCAGTCAAGCATCGGGAAGAGTGATGCGGTGATCAGCGGAACCGGCTGGAAACTGATTCACAATCGCGAGAAGGGGACGACCAGCCTGTACAATCTGAACGACGATCCAGGTGAAACAACGAACGTACTGCAGGAGCAGCCTGAAATTGCGCAGCAGCTTGCCGGACTCTTGCAGCAGTGGCGACGACAGCAACTGCTCTATTATCAGAACCCTGCGAGCTACGGCTTGTACTATCCGCCGCGCACACCGAAGGTTTCTGTCGATTCAGAACGGAAGCTGGTTGAAGTTCAACACGACTGATTGATTTCGGGCTGTTTTGCATTCTCTGTTTTAAATCAGAGCAGGTCTGACAGAATGTCTCAGTCAGTTTCAGGTTCAGATTTTCAGTAACATCTGTGAATGCCTCTGCTTTCTATCTGTTCTGTCCCCGTACGATCTCATATTTCGGCACTTGTCCGATTTTTTGTCGCGCATATAATTAGATGTCTAACAATTAGGGGGGCTAATAAAATAGATGTTGGAGTATGATTTTAAACAGGATTGCGGCTACTGGGTGCATATGACGGCTCATCGTCTGGAGAACGCGGTGAATGCGGAACTGCAGAACGAGGGGATTACGTATCGGCAGTGTCAGATTCTGGCGTTACTGGCGCTGGAGGGGAACCTGTCGCAGGGAGAACTGGCGCAGCGGATGCGGGTGCAGCCGCCTTCGATTGTGGTGGTCCTGGATCGGATGGAGCGTGACGGATTGATCGAACGTCAGGTGGACCCGGAGGATCGGCGGAAACGAATTGTGTCTCCCACGAAGTCGGCGATCCCGGTCTGGAATCGAATTGTGAAATGCTTCCGTGCCGTCCGAGATCAACTGGAACGCGGCCTCTCCTCCTCCGAAGTGAAGTCGTTAAGAAGCATGCTGCAGCGCGTCGATGCCAACCTGGATCATTACTCGGAAGCGTCATTGAAATGCGAATAAAAACCCATACCGTCTGCACGTCATTCATGAAGACGGCAGATCAGAATCATAAAACCCGGAGTATCAGGCCCATGCGAGTTTATGGGAAACCGTTCAAGGTAATCGTATTGCTGGGGCTGCTGTCCCTGGCGGGATGTCAGAAATCAAATCAGTTTGTAGCGCCTCCTCCGCCTGAGGTGACCGTCAGTCAGCCCGTAGAGCAGGAAGTACAGGAATATTATGAAACAACGGGGCAGACCCGCGCTTCCAAAACAGTCGTATTACGGGCACGCGTCTCCGGGTATTTACAGGAAATCCATTTCAAGGATGGCGACCTGGTGGAAAAAGGTCAGTTGCTGTATCTGATTGACCCGGCCCCTTATGAAGCCGAAGTCGCATCTGCGAAGGCGGCTCAGGAAAAGGCAAGTGCCCAGCTCCATCTGGCAGAGCAGACTCTGAAACGGACGAAAGAACTGGCAGCAAAAAAAGTCGCGACTGCCAATGAACTGGAAATTCAGGAAGCCGAAGTGGCAACGTCAAAGGCAGATCTGGGAGCAGCAGAAGCCAGATTGAAGGAAGCAAAACTCAGCCTGGATTATACGAAAATCACGGCACCGTTTGCCGGTCGGATTGGTCAGCACATGGTGGATATCGGCAATCTGGTGCAGATCGGTGAAACGACACTGGCGAAGATTGAAGCGACGGATCCGATTTATGCTTATTTTACAGTGAGTGAAGCGGATCTGCTCCGTTTTCTGGAGATGGCGCAGAAGGGTGAGATCAAGATCAGTGAAGCCGATCCGATTCAAATTGAACTGGCTCTGGGGGATTCCAATGTATTTGAATTTGCAGGGAAACTGGATTTCCGCGAGTTTGGCGTCGACCCCGATACGGGAACGACAGAGCGTCGTGCGGTGTTCGATAATGCGGAGGGGGGCCTGATTCCGGGACTGTTTGTACGTGTGCGGGCCAAAGTAGGAGATCCTGCGAAAAAACTGCTGGTTCCCGAAGAAGCATTAGGCTCCGATCAGCGTGGCGATTTTTTACGGGTCGTGAATGAAAAAAATATCGTTGAGCATCGTGCTGTGCAAACCGGGATTCTGGTAGATGGAAAACGCGTGATTGAGAGCGGCCTCAATCCGGATGACCGCGTGGTGGTAGTAGGCCTGCAACGGGCACAACCGGGCAGGGAAGTCAATCCGGGCGACGGCGCTCAGGATAAGGCATCGAAACCGGAAGTCTCGGCAGGTAAAAAGACAGAGGCTCACAAAACAGCCGGCTGACGCGTCGGTATCTTTGTCAAGCTGCCGGACTGGTATGGCTGGTCTGCGTTCAAACCGGGAACTCTCCCGCCACTCCCGGCTCTCTGCATGATGTATTGCGTTAACAGTTGAAGTTTTATTTTTCAGAACGGTAAGTGAAATGTTCTCGAAGTTCTTTATTGAACGCCCGATTTTTGCGAATGTGATCGCCATCATTACAGTCTTGATTGGCCTGGTCGCGATGTGGGTCTTACCGATTGAACAGTACCCGGAAATCACGCCGCCGACCATTCGTGTGAGCACCAGTTATCCCGGCGCGAATGCATCGATTCTGTCCGACACGGTTGCTTCTCCGATTGAGCAGCAGGTGAACGGCACCGAGAATATGCTGTATATGAAATCGACGTGTTCCGGCGATGGTTCCTATTCCCTGACAGTAACGTTTGAGATCGGGACGGATCTGGATGATGCGCAGGTGCTGGTGCAGAACCGTGTCGCGATTGCCGAGCCGCAGTTGCCGGAAGAAGTGCGGCGTCAGGGAGTGACAGTCAAGAAACAGTCGACGAATATTATTCTGGTGCTGTCATTAACCAGCGACGATCCGAGTATGGATACGCTCTTTCTCTCGAACTACGCGAACCTGCGGATGCGGGACCGGTTGAGTCGGGTGCCAGGCGTGGGTGAAGTAACCGTGTTTGGTACCGCGAACTACAGCATGCGTATCTGGCTGGATCCGGAGGAACTGAAGGCTCGTAAAATGACGGTGCAGGATGTAATGCAGGCGCTGGCTGAGCAGAACGTGCAGGTCGCCGCCGGCCAGATCGGTCAGCCTCCGACTGAAGATGGTCGGAAGTTTCAATACACCGTCACAACGATGGGACGATTGAGCGATGCGAAGCAGTTCGAAAATATCATCGTCAAAACCGGGGAAGGGACGCGGCTGGTTTATCTGAAAGATGTGGCTCGCGTGGAACTGGGGGGACAGTCATACGATCAGTTCACGGAAAAAGAAGGGCAGCCGAACGCGAATATCGGCATCTATCAGTTGCCCGGTGCGAATGCGCTGCAGGTGGCTGAGGATGTGCAAAAAGCAGTCAAGGAGATGAGCGAGAAGTTTCCCGAAGGCGTGGAATACAGCATCCCTTTGAATACGACAGAGTTCGTCGATGCCTCGATTCACGAAGTCTATAAAACGCTGTTTGAAGCAGGCGTGCTGGTGCTGATTGTGATTCTGGTCTTTCTGCAGGACTGGCGGGCAGTGCTGATTCCGGCGACGACGGTTCCGGTGACGATCATCGGTGCGTTCGCTGCCATGTATGCACTTGGTTTTTCGATCAACATGCTGACGTTGTTTGGTCTGATTCTCGCGATCGGGATTGTGGTCGACGATGCGATTGTGGTGGTGGAAAACGCCGTGCATCATATCGAACGGGGCGAACCGCCTAAAGAAGCGACGATACGAGCGATGTCGGAAGTGCTCGGGCCGATCATCGGAATTACCCTGGTGTTACTGGCAGTCTTCATTCCTGCTTCTCTGCTGGGGGGGATCACGGGACAACTTTATCGTCAGTTTGCTTTGACGATCGCCGCGACCGCTTTGATCAGTGCGATCAACGCCGTCACCTTGAAGCCGGCACAGTGTGCGCTCTGGCTCAGACCGGTTTCCCGGAAGAAGAAATTCTTTTTCTATCGCTGGTTTGAAAGTGTGTACGGTTTTTTTGAGCGGAGTTATACCAGCATCATCAAACGACTGGTGCGACTGGTGGTCCCGGTCTTTGTCGTGTTTGCAGGTCTGGTGACTCTGGCGGGCTGGTGGTATCTGCGGATGCCGACCGGATTTATCCCGATGGAAGACCAGGGTTATATTCTGATGGCCGTCCAGTTACCCGACGCCGCTTCTCAGCAGCGCTCGCGGGAAGTGATGAAAAAAATCGATCAGGTCCTGGCGGAAACTGAGGGGGTAGCCAGCTGGATCACAATCGGGGGGCTCTCGCTGCTCGATAACAGCAGTGCCTCGAATGCGGGGACCGTGTTTGCCTCGTTTGATCCGTTTGAGGAACGGGTCAGCAAAGGGATCACCCAGGAGAAAATCCTGGGAGCGCTGCAACAGAAGCTGGCGCCGATTCAGGAAGCAGTTGTCTTCGCCTTTCCGCCCCCTCCCATTCGCGGGCTGGGGATGCGCGGCGGATTTGAGATGGAGGTGGAAGATCGTACCGACGCGGGATTACAGGTTCTGCAGGAAGCTGCCCAGGCGATTGTCGCAGACGCGAACAGCCAGTCCGCGTTACAGGGAGTGACGACTTCGTTTCGTCCCGGCGTACCGCAGCTCTACCTGGAGATCGACCGCGAGAAAGCGAAGACGCTGGATGTTCCCCTGGGAAATATCTTCACCACGTTGCAGGCTTATCTCGGATCGACGTATGTAAATGACTTTAACAAGTTTGGCCGAACCTACCAGGTGCGCGTGCAGGCGGATCAGGAATTCCGCGCCAAACCGGAAGACATTGAGCGACTGGAAGTCCGTACGAGTGAGGGCAAAATGCTGCCGCTGCGGTCTCTGATCACCATCAAGAAATCGTTCGGTCCCCAGGTGATCAACCGGTACAATCTGTATCCGGCGGCGACGGTCTCGGGCGGCTATCGGACCGGTTACAGTTCGGGAGATGCGCTGCGAATTATGGAGCAGATCGCAGACGAGAATCTTTCGAATTCACTCGGTTACGAATGGACGGGGACAGCGTTCCAGGAGAAACGCGTCGGCAGTGAATCGTATTTCATCTTCGGCGTGGCAATCCTGCTGGTCTACCTGGTACTGGCTGCCCAGTATGAAAGCTGGTTGCTGCCGGTGGCGGTGATTCTGGTTGTCCCTCTGGGACTCTTGGGTGCCGTTGCTGCGGTGGCGTACCGGGGGATGGATATCAATATCTATACGCAGATTGGAATCGTGCTGATCATCGCGCTGGCGAGTAAAAATGCGATTCTGATTGTCGAGTTTGCGCGTGACTTACGCAGTGAAGGCAAAACGATTCTGGAAGCCGCCGCTGCAGCGGCAGAAATGCGGTTTCGGCCGATTATCATGACCTCTTTCGCGTTCATTCTGGGAGTAGTTCCCCTGGTGCTCGCCAATGGAGCCGGGGCTGCGGGACAGCGCGCATTAGGGACTGCAGTTTTCGGCGGCATGCTGGCATCGACGATTCTGGCGATTTTTTTCATCCCCGTGTTCTACGTCGTGTTTCAAAAGCTGGATGAATACTTTCGCAAGAAACCGGAGCCTGAAGTAGAGACACAGGCGGTCTGAATTATTCTGCATCGGAATGGATACGAATGAGGTGATGGAATGATGATCTGGGATTTTTCAGACGGAGTGATCTGGAGGACCGCTTTTGGTGTTTCCGGATTGCATGCGGAATCCGTCGAAGAAAATGCTGAAGCAGTGATGAAAGAGTTTGATCACGTGCAGCGATTTCCAAACGATCCCTTTACTGAATATATCGAGTTGCATCTGAAAATTGCTGCTTATATCGAAAAAAAGCTTGCGCGGAAGACCGAGGTGGAGGTCTCGGAAACCCCCTTTTTTCGATCGGCGGAGAGACGTGTTCGTCTTTGGGGAAAAGGAATTCTGCTGGGAATGAATTATGACAATGTTGAAATACGCATTGTTGTTTCCAAAGAGGATATTTCGATTCTGATCGCACATGAGATCGATGATGTTCAAGTCCCGGAAAGCATCGCGCAAAAAATGGTTGCTCTCCTGGGAGGGGAATACTATCAGGTCAACAAGGTCAGTGATATTTCGTGGTACACGAATGAAGAATGGAAATGACTGCGGAATCCCCGTTCTCCTTCACGCAAATCGGAAATCGGGGCGATTTCATTGTGTTGGAATATATTGGGCAGCGGCTTTGAGCAGGGTGAAAACATCGTGGCAATCCTTGTCCTGTAGTTCCCTTCGATGCAGTTTAAACAGGAGCGTCACGACCGGATTCAAGATGCTGACACCACGTATCGAAATGGCATGCTCACTTTTAGGCCAGGTGATGCGCGGATCGCGGCGATAGGTGACCGTGTCGGCGTTGTCATCGTAGACCATCAGTTGCAGAACCCAGTGAGTCCCGTCTTCACTGGCAATCCAGATATCGTGGACGTGAGCCGGAACTTCGAGACCGTTCCAGGGGACCAGTTGACCGGGCGGGTCACAGAGAAAAACACGCGCTGGTTCGAGGGACTTCAGACAGTGTGTGAGGTCTGATCGAAAGAGGCCGAGATCAGTATCGGCGTGCTCACGGGTTGTTTGATTGAGCAGCCAGTCGAGGGAACATCCTCCACACAGGACCCAGCTGGTGAAGTTGCCCAGAGTGGATTGAATCTCTGATACGGGAAGCGGTTGCCAACTGTCAACGGAGGGAATCATGACTTCACGCAGGTTCTGCTGCTGATCAGAACAGCTCCGTCAGCGGCTTCGAATCATCGAGCAGGTGATAGGGGCGTTCCAGTTTGTCGTAAGCGATGAGATCGTCGATACCCATGGCGTGATAGACGGTATGAGTCACGTCGGCGGGGGTGACCGGACTGTTGAGCGGGTATTCGCCGTAACGGTCGCTGGCTCCGAAGGTCTGTCCCCCTTTGATCCCGCCACCGGCGAGGACGTCGGTCAGGCAGTGCGTCCAGTGATCGCGTCCGGCACCGGAAAGTCCCCCGGAACGGGGATCGCCGATTTTGGGTTTGCGGCCCATTTCGCTCGTGACCATCACCAGTGTTTCATCGAGCAGGCCACGGTCGGCGAGGTCTTCGATCAAAGCGGAATAGGCGCGGTCGAATTCGGGCAGCAGATTTTCTTTGAGGCAGTTGAAGTTGTTGCCGTGCGTATCCCAGCTGCCGGCACTCTTGCATTTTTTGCCCAGTTTATTGAGGTCCCCTTTCCAGAAGACGGTAATAAAGGGGACTTCCGCTTCCACCAGACGCCGGGCGACCAGCAGGCTCATCCCGTTGATTGTTTTTCCGTATCGTTCTTTGGTGGCCTGTGATTCCTGTTCCAGGTCGAACGCAGCTGTGGAGTCGGAAGAAAGCAGCAGTGAGAGTGCGCGTTCCTGATGCCGGTTCATGGTGGTGACTTCGGCGAAGCTGTCATAGTGACGTCGGGCCGTGTCGAGCTGTTTCAGAAGGGACATGCGTTCGGTCAGTCGATCGGCGGTGACATCGCCTTCGAGTGACATCGCGGGGCCACGCAGTTTGAGCGGTTCTTCACGGGTTCCCTGAATGTACATGGGGTCGTGTTCGACGCCGATGCGGGCGGCGAACTGACCCGGGCGGGTGTAAGGGGCACGACTGGGCATGTGCGGCAGAGAGATCGCGTTCGGCAGACTCTTGTGTGTGGGGCGACGCGAAGCGACAACCGAGCCCATGTAAGGCCAGTCGTCCGGCATCGGTGTCCGGTTGTTGCCGAGTGTGATGAAGGACTGATCGGGAATGTGTCCGGTCAGATTATAGTAGTAGCCGGCGTGATGGTCGTTGGTATTGACGGTCGCGCCGACGGAATTGATGAGTGCCAGATGATGCGCCTGTTTCGCGAGCATAGGCAGATGTTCGCAGAGCTGGACGCCTGGTGCGGAAGTCTGAATGGGAGAAAACATTCCCCGATAATTCGAGGGGGCCTGGGGCTTCATATCCCACATATCGAGATGCGAAGCGCCGCCACACAGAAAAAACAGAATGGTGGATTTCGCGGTTTTGCGCCCGGGGGTTGTCTGTTTTTGAGGAGCAGATTTGACGGGAGTCGGTTTTCCAAACGTCATGCCGGCAAAGCCGAGCCCCGATGCCACCAGAAATTGCCGCCGTTGCATATCTCGTTCCTCTGTCGTGAATCAGGAGTCTGCTGGCAGACTCGTGTGTTTCATTTGCAGCATTAACAGAACGCGTGTCACATCTACTTTTGTTTATGTTAACAATGTTTCTAATTTAAGTCCAGCACGACCTTTTAAATCGGGAAGGGAATTATGGAAGGCACTTTCATCCTGGAAAACAGTCATGTCTGCAAGAAGAGCAGCCCCGGTCTGTTTCAGGTTTGAAAGTCATAGAATCGCCGTCTGTTCTCCTTGCATCGTCTTTGCCTGTCTCCTATTTTGAGACTATTCCCTTTATTTTACCGCCGGGTCTGTGAATCGGGTCCGATTTTCCTCTGTGAGTCAGTTTTCCGACTGGATTTCAACCGCTCGTGAAAGGATTTTTAGATGTTATTGTCTGGTCTTCGTGTTTTGGTTGTGTGCTTCAGTCTGTTGAGCGTGACAGCATCTGGTGTGGTCCGGGCAGCAGACGTCAATCAGCGGGCGATCGACGAATTGCAGGCAGGGAAAACGGAGATCGCCTATGCGTCGTGGTGGGGATTCCAGCCGGAAGATTCGACGGCAGCATTGCAGGCGGCGATCAACTCGGGTGCGAAAAAAGTGATCGTCGAGAAGATGGATGCGCCCTGGATTGTGACGCCCCTTCAGCTGGCCAGTCACCAGGAGATTGTCTTCGAAGCAGGGGCCGTCATTCGCGCGAAGAAGGGTGAGTTCAAAGCACCCACCGCATCACTGTTCACGGCTGCCCTCAAAGAGAATATTCGGCTGACCGGAAATGGGGCTGTCCTGGAGATGCGGCGTGCCGACTACGATGCTGCGCCATACCAGAAAGCGGAGTGGCGCAATGGGATCAGCGTACGAAGCTGCAGTAACGTCACGATCTCGGGGTTAGTGATACGCGAGACGGGCGGTGATGGAATTTACCTGGGGGTAGCGAAACGTGGAGTGACGAATCAAAAGATTACGATCAGGGATGTGATCTTTGAACGCAACTATCGTCAGGGGATCAGCATCATCAGTGCCGAGGATCTGTTGATAGAGGATTCTGTATTTAAAGAGACGTCCGGCACGGCGCCGATGGCGGGAGTCGATTTTGAACCGAACCGTGCCGATGAATGTCTCGTCAATTGTGTGCTGCGAAACTGTGTCTCGGAAAATAACAAGGGGCCGGGATATTTACTTTATCTGCCTAACCTGACCCGGGAATCGAAACCGGTTTCCATACGCTTTGAAAACTGTCGCAGTATGGGTGAGAGTCGGGCGCTCTCTTGTACGACCAGGAATAATAATCCCGGCAGCGTGACGGGATCGATTGAGTTTGAGAACTGTACCTTTCGAAGTGTCGATCAGGTACCGGTCACCATTCTGGATAAGCCGACCGATGTCTGCCCGATCACGTTTAAGAACTGCACCATCATTGGCCCTGAGAACCAGGATGCGACGCTACCGGCGATCCAGTTTATCGCGCGACCGGGAGTGGTAGGGCAGATTGGCGGGGTCACCTTTACAGACTGTGTTCTGAAAACGTCAGCCGACCATCCCGTAATGTCGTTCTATGATGCTTCCTACCTGTCTGCGGTGACCAATGTCACAGGTAATCTGCAGGTTCAACACAATAATCTAAAGGTGCGATATCGGTTGAATCCAGAGCTGATTCAAAAATGGATGCCGGCGAGTGAAGCCGGGGATATCACTCCCTGGCAGACGGACCTCAGCCGTCTCAAACCTATGAACGTGAAACCCGAATCCGGTTCGAAGCCGCGACGGATCGTCAGACAACGCGCGTTAACTCATTATCTGCTGTATGCGAAGCAGGGGGACCGGGTCGTTGTTCAACTGACCTATCATCAGCTGGCACGTTATACGGGAGATAAGATGCCGGTCACGGTGAACGCACCTTCCGGTAAGGTGATTCCCGTGAATCCAGTTCCCTTCAAAGAGAGCGCGAACTGTGAATTCCAGGCACCGGAGACGGGCGTGTATCGCATCAGTTGCGATCCTGGTGCCAACTTTGTCACCGTGGATCAATCATCGCATCCCTTGTGCCTGTCTTCAGACAGGGGGCCGATTCGACTGATGGCTGCGACCGGCGATTTCTATTTCCGGGTTCCTGCAGGAGTAGAAAAATGGGCGATCGGCGTCCTGGGAGGCGGTGCAGGAGAACGCGTGAGCGCGACACTGTTTGATCCCTCGGGGAAGCAGGTCTGGTCAGAGCAGAATATCAATGAGCCAAAGTTGTTTACAGGCACACCCGGGCCAGCAGCGACAGGCGAAATCTGGCGGCTGGTGCTGGAGCGTCCCACTAAGGGAGGCTTTGAAGATCATTACGTCCTGCTCGTGGGGATTCCTTCCGTACTGGCATTAGCGCCGGAAGAACTGCTGGTTCCCGCTGGTTCTCCTGAAAAATAATTACGACCAGGTAACAACCGTTATTCAGTCTCTTCTTTCTCTTCCTCTGTTTTTTCAAAAACGGACTTGCACCAGGCCATCAGGTCTTCGACGGTCGGATCGCCGGGCTTTTTCGGCTTCTTTTCGTTATCTGTGGGCTGATGTTTGTACCAGGTATCAAACGCGTCAAACATGGACGAAGCGACGTGATAGCCCAGGGCGCGATAGGCTTCGAACTGGTCATCATCATAGAACTGATCTGCGGTGGTTTCGTGGGGAAAATCCTTACTGTGGATGGCAAAGCTCTGGACAGCTGGAGGTTCATGTTTCAGATCCTGGCGTTGATGGTGCGCTTCGTTGCGTGTCCCCTTGTAATAGTTGTGAATCAGGGATGACTTTAAGTAGATCAGCCAGCCGGTGGACTCTTCGGCATCCTGTCCTTTACGGTCGGGATCGGCGGGATAGTTGATTTTACCAATCAGATAATGCGCTTTGCCCGGGCCCCCTTCCTCATCGGGGCGCAGCTGAGTGACATCAATTTCCACGACGACATTTTCGTCAATGAAAATCTGGTTGATCGCATTGATCAGTGAGCCAAAACTGTAACCGGGGTCGCATTCTGCATCGCTGGCGAAAATCAGTCGGCAGCGTCTCTGAAACAGGGGGTACAGTCCGATATTGTCGCCGGTATGTCCCCCGTCTGATAAATTGACCAGCCGTCCCTGGCTGTTCGTATCTCCCATCAGTTCCGCGCGGAGAAACCAGGGCCACCAGATATTCTTTTCCAGCAGGTAGGGACTGAAAGGGAACAGCTTATGTTTCCAGTTTTCCTCCAGCCATTTTGCGCGTGGTTGTTTTTCGGTGGGGAACTGTATGATCTCCTGGCGGGCCGCCTGTTCCTGATCGTAAACGCGGGGATTGACAATCCAGTACCCCAGTCGCACATTAAAGAGGGTCATGGCGAATGCCCGCGCAAAAGAGGTTTGAAATCCCATATTACTGCCGACCGCGGCACCGGAGATGGTCATTGCTGTGGAGAGTTTGGTGTTTCCGTTGCGATACTTTTCGGTGGGCACGTATCCCGTGGAACCCGATCCACAGTATTCTCGTGAGAAAATGAAGTGGTCTGATTTTCGCGTACGTCGCGCCAGATCCCGGGAACCAGCCAGATTCAGCGAGCAGAGAATAATATGATAGGGGAACGGGTTATTGATGTGGTTTCCCTGGCAGTTTAAATCGGCAATCCGCATCGAGCTGTCATTACGGATTAATTTCAGTTCGCCGGCTTCATGGCGTTCGGTCTGCAGGTAGGTTTCCGCGAGACGGTCTCGATAGAAATAGTGAATACTGAGTCGATTCACGTCAATCAGATATCCGCCGACCACCAGAGTAATCAGGCTGCCTGCAGCCAGCAATAAACCATTTTGCCAGGAGTCGATCCCGCCCAGCTTAATACTCCATTCCATGCACAGCATATAAGCAGAGAACATAAACAGCGGGACAGAGATCTGCAGAATGAGCAGCGGGATTTTCGCGGTGAGTTTTCCGATGAGCCCGCTGTCAGATTTCGGTGCATTGCCTTTGAGGGCAAACATTCTGGTCAGAATGAAAGAGATGCCACTCACGATCAGAAAGAACATGCCCGGCGGTGTATCGCAATCCTGATTCAGATCTTTCGGAGGACACTGTGCCAGTTCACCCAGGTGTTCGCCCAGAACGGCCCAGATACAGAACGCCACGATGGCCAGAAACAGAAATACAATGATGGAATTGAACATGACGGCGATCGAGGCACCCAGGAGGGAACGGCTCTTCAGCGTCCACATGGAGCTGCGTTTCGCAACGATGAATGTATAAAAGAAAGCTGCCCCTGCGAAATTTCCCAGACAGAACAGAACGGGTATCAGAAACGAGGAAAATGTAAAGAATTTTGGATTCGTTGGCGTATGGTTCTTGATCATATAGCCAATAAAAATTCCGACAGCAACCAGATAGAAGACTGTGAACACCGTCGTCAGACAGGTGCGTTCCATATAATCTTCTTCCGTTTCACCGAGATTGCCTCCCGTTTTTTTCCAGATGGAATGTAACAGGGGAATACAGAAACTGAGTGCGATTCCAATCAGGAAACCGATTCCTGTGACCAGAGCATAGGGGCTGGCAGGGAGAAAGAGTTTTTCTGGGTCCCAGTCGATCTTGATTAAGCAGTCTGCGCTCAAATCGGGAATGCCTACCAGAGCGATATAAGCGATGGAAAGTCCAACAACGATCAGTAAAGGCAATGTGAGCAAAAAAAATGTGGAGAAGATGCCGACCAGAAATAAACCGATGGCACGCAGCACATCTTTACGAAACAGACCCTCGCGCAGAACGAGAAAGCTGCCATGTTTTCGTAAGTGATGCATCTGGTCCGCGCGCGACAGGGGGAAGTTATCGGAAAGATTGAAGTTGGTAAAAGCTTTCTGATCGATGCTGACATTGTCATCTGCGGGAGGAATGTCAGGTTCGGGAAATGACATCAGCGAAGAGAGGCATGAGCCGATGTAACCGCCGCCGGAAACCGTCGTCATGTAGTCGACCAGACGCAGGCTGTTTTTGCGGGCCAGCTTCTGGAGCACACCCAGAGCAAAGGTCGCTGAACGAATTCCGCCTCCCGACAAAGCCAGCCCGACAGGTTGTCCGGCTTCTTTACGGGGCAGTTTCACTGCTTTACGGCGCTGATCGATATATTCCTGTTCAACTTTGCGGACTTTTTCAGGTAAAGTCAGTCGGCCCTCGGTGCGCTCTTTCATGTGTGTTCACCTGACTGTCTTGAGCTCAATGCGAAATTGGTACAGTATTATTGTGACGGGTGAATACATGTGGACGCAAACATATACTTGGCGTTTTACGGAATTCTTTCGAATCACCAGAATTCGGAGGGAACTGCATCAGCGCCATGCGACGTAATCAAAGGAACAAGGTGTCTACAAGGTAACAGATCAGAACCGAATGGGGGGCTGTGATGAACCGTTTCGCAGAGAGCGGGAAGAATCATGCTGCCTGACAGGTCGTTCTGCTGGAACGACTTCCCGGGTGGGAAAGAAGCGAAGGCTTTATGTGAAAAAATGTTTCAGGTCTGAGATCGGACTTTTATAATGCATGCCAATGGGACGGGGAGCGCTTGCTCACGGACAGCTTTCAGATACTGAGGACCCCGCTTCAGCAGTTGTCCTCATCATTCAGAGGCCGTTCCTTCCCGGGCCGTGTGTATCGAGACGAGTGGTATCACTGGTCAATCACTGGGCTTTGCGGGAAGGGAACCAGTAACATTCAACCATAACAGGAAAGCGAATACTCATGGAACGTAAAGAAGCAGCAGAGTTTGATCAGGAAGTTCTGGATCTGTATGACGACTATGCACATGGAAGACTCAACCGCCGTGATTATATTAAAAAACTGGGGATGTTCGCCGTCGGAGGAATGACGGCCGAAGCGTTGATGGCGAGTCTGAGCCCCAACTACTCCTGGGCCGAACAGGTCAAGCCTGATGATCCGCGCATCAAAACCGAGACGGTGATCTACAAGTCGCCCAAGGGGGCCGGCGAAATGAAAGGCCTGCTCGCATATCCGGCTAAGGGAAAGAAGTTTCCGGCCGTGCTGGTGATTCATGAGAACCGCGGTCTGAATCCGTACATTGCTGATGTCGCGCGGCGGCTGGCAGTGGAAGGATTCCTTGCATTTGCTCCCGATGCTTTAACTCCGCTGGGCGGATATCCGGGCAACGATGATGACGGACGCGCGATGCAGGCGAAGCGCGATAAAGACCAGATGACGGAAGACTTCATCGCGGCGGCAAAATTCCTGGACACCCATCCAATGTCGACCGGCAAAGTCGGTGCGGTCGGTTTCTGCTATGGGGGCGGTGTGGTGTATCAGCTGGCGGTTCAGATTCCCGATGTGATCGACGCGGGGGTTCCTTTCTACGGTCGCCAGCCCGAGCTGGAAGACGTCACGAAGATCAAGGCACCGCTGATGATCCAGAACGCGTCGCTCGACAAACGCATCATGGCCGGAGCCGGTCCGTTTGAAGCGGCACTGAAAAAGAATGGCAAAACATTCGAGGCCTTTGTGTACGAAGGGGCCAATCATGGCTTCCACAATGATACGACTCCCCGCTACGATGATGCCGCGGCGAAAAAAGCCTGGGAGCGGACGGTGGCCTTCTTCAAAAAGAACCTGGCAGAAAACGACTAACCTGCGATCGATTTCTTCCCCGCTGTCACTGCTGGCGACAGCGGGGAGATACGTTTCTTCTTGCCCTCTAAATCGTTTTTTTTTCTACCACGAAAAACACGAAAAGTACGAAATTTTATTTCAGCATCCTGAGGTTTCTTGCCGGCAGTAGATTGAAAAGTGATTATTAAGCAGATGTTGCTGCATCCTCCCCTCATTGATAAATAGAACTGAATTGCCATGGAACTTGATTTTGAAGGCGCGCATCTGGATCGTGCTTATGCCGTATTATCGTCGCTGGTGACACCCCGTCCGATTGCGTGGGTGACATCACTGGATGAGGCGGGAGTTGTGAATGCGGCTCCTTTCAGTTTTTTCAACGTGCTGGGCGCGCATCCGCCGATCGTCGGGTTCTGTCCGGGGAATCGCGACGATGGGACGCCGAAAGATACCGCCCTCAATGTGCGTAAGCTGCATGAGTTCGTAGTCAACCTGGTGGATGAATCGCTGGCAGAGCAGATGAATCAGACCGCAGCGAGTCTGCCTTACGGCGTCAGCGAAGTCGAAGCAGGGGGCATGGAAGTGCTGCCTTCTTCCACAGTCAAACCTCCCCGGCTGGCGGCGGCACCGGCGAGTCTGGAGTGTGCCGAATGGGGGACGCTGGAGATCGGCGATAATCGGCTGGTCATCGGTCTGGTCAAACGCGTGCATATTCAGGATCAGTACTGGGAAGCAGACACGATGCGCATTCGCTCCGAAGAACTGCGCCTCATCGGTAGAATGGCACGGCCCAGCTGGTACTGCCGCACCACCGATCGATTCGAAATGGAACGACCGCAATAACCGCACGTCCAGCTGATGTACGGAAAACAATTCATTTCGCGTGGTTCATTAAAAACGTCTGTTGCGGACAACTGGATCTGTTTCACTGAATCAGTTTCGTTGATTGGCGGGAACATTTTGTGGTGATAAATCAACGAATTATAATCTGTTGATCTTTTTCTGTGATGCATAGCAGAACTTCTGTTCTGGTCTGATTTCTTCCGTCTTAAATCTGAGAAAACGGGCATGTGAACAGAAAAATTATAAGAATTTTCCCGTCTTCATAATTTCTAATTATCTTATTGTCCCCGATTCTGCGTTAGATAAAATGGACTTACGAGTGTGTCCAGTTTGACTGTCGCACCTCGCGGTTTTTTGGAACCGATTATTTAAGACCGAGACACGACAATGAACTGAGGCGCAGTCTAGTACCCGAGTGACTTTATTTTTCACAGAGGAGAGTTAGATGCGAAACTATGACTTCGAATGTGTCGCACTGCAGACTGACTGCAGCGCTCAAACGAAAGAATTTGTCGAAACTCAGTGGGACCAGGCAATCGAGCGGATTGATAACTGGATTCGCACTGTCAGCATTTATCTAACGGACATCAACGGCCCGCGAGGCGGGATCAGTAAACGGTGTCGAATCGTCGTCCATACACAATCGGGTGCGCCCGTGATTGTTCAAGATACCCAGGAGCGGATTTCCACAGCGATTACGCACGCCATCAAGCGGGCCGCGCATACCCTTAAACGACAGGTGGCAAAAAAACGTGGCAAAAAACGTCAGCCGCTCCATGCGATTACTGAACCGCTGATGGAAATGGAAGCCGAAATGTGACGGCCGAATTTTAACCGGATCAGATTCTTCAGGTGCGTCAGTCTGAACAGGGCTGGCGCACTTTTTTTATGCGCATAAAAAAACGGCTGCTCTATACGAACAGCCGTTTGCAGTTTGCGGGAATCAGGTTCGATGAACCGGATGCCTGTCTGTCTTAATATTCGCCGATGACGTTACCGTCATTGATCAGCCCGAGGTACTCATAAGTTTGTGAGCTGATGTTTTCACTCAGGAAGCTGACGCGTCCATCGCCGAACACGAAGTGGCAACCGCCGACGTGGGCACTGCTGGCGGCACCATCGGTCGCGCCGGCATTGTTGATCAGGAAGTTACCGTTGGCGGAGGTTCGCAGACCATTGTCGGAACGTGTTCCCCGGGCACCGAGCCAGATGCCGCCGTTGGCAGCGCCTTCGGTAGTCCGTTCTCCTGCGAGCAGCGTGTTGCTGGCACCGTCGGTGAAATCACGGAGACTGTTGCGGGAGTTTCCGTAGAAGGCACCTTTGTAGGTTGGGGTTGTCGTGCCGGTGATCGGGCCGTCGCCGTCCCAGTCGGTACCGACTACCGCCAGGTAGTTTGATTTACCGTAGGAACCGCGGTCGGTGTTGATGCCGCCCATCGGGTCAGAAGGACAGATGAATGCAGGCAGAATATTCTTGGCCAGGGTAGTGGTTCCCACGGTGGCGGTGGTGTCGTCCAGCCAGTGAATGCCGGCACCGTTGCCGCTGGCACCGAACATACGTGTGGAAATATTATTGTACAGGTTAGCCTGATCCATGAAGGGCAGAATGTAGGTTCCCCAGGCAATGCCCAGTCCGTTGGTTGCGCCCAGGTTAGGAGCACCGCTGGACAGACCCTGGTACATCATCGGGAAGACACGGTGCGTATCGTGGTAGTTATGCAGCGCCAGACCGATCTGTTTCATGTTATTTTTGCAGGTACTGCGGCGGGCTGCTTCGCGCGCCTGTTGTACGGCAGGAAGAAGTAATGCGATAAGGATGGCAATAATGGCGATCACAACCAGAAGTTCGATCAGAGTAAAGCCGCGTTTCTCGTTCCGTTGAGTCATTCTCATAATAAGTACACGTTCCTTTAAAAAGAGGTTTGAAAGCACAACCCAAGTGCTCAATCTGTGCTCAGAATGGGTAAAAAAGAGAGGAGCGAATCATCGGCTTTACGGATGAAGTGCCCCGGAAATGTGTGTTACCAGTGCGGTATCAATTTGAAATAATCATCAAAGCTCTAAGCGGCTGATGTAATGGAACCCAGGCGACTTCAACACGGGGCGTCCCCACCTGATCGAACCAGCCAACAGGAAATGCAAGATTGCAGAGTGGAACCTGATGGCGGCCTGGGTGGCTGGCAGACTTGGCCCTGAATTAGATGCTGTTCCCAGCAAGACAGGGCGATCAATCGCTGCGGCACTCAACGAGCCGTTCAATAATAAATTTATTTGACTATATGTATATGTAAGACAGGAGTTTAGCACTCCGGTTACATAAATAAATCGTACAGAAAAGAGACCACTTACCGATAAATTCTTAATTTGATCAAAATATCTTAAAGTTGGGGAGAGGGGGGCGAGAGGTGTGGTTATGCATTCAGTATTAATGCCGCTTCAGAAATTGGCAGGAATGGGAGCAGGGAAAAAGTTCTGCCTGTTTTTTCAGTTCACTCCGGTATTTTTTTCATTCCACGCGTGATACCCGGTTCGTTCCCACGCCTGATTACTGTACGAGACATCCCCGTTTGATCAGACTTAACCCCGAGGTGCCCGCATGTCAAAAGTAAATGAAATCCAGGATGGAATTGACTACGAATTCGCTTCAGTCATGAAATGGATGTTGACCATCGTCTCAGCCATCATCACAGCAGGCATTGGCGTTGTTCTGGGTGCCATCGTGGGTATTTATGGGCTCCTCTATTTCTGCCTCTTCATGGGAGACGGTTTCGCCCAGGCAGGTTGGGTGCTCGCTTACATCACCGTTCCTGTCGGCATACTGGGGGGAGCGATTCTGGGCGGTTCCCTGCCATTCTTTTTTCATATCAAATGGAAATAACCAGTCCCGAAACATCCCCTTCCTTTCTGCCAGCAACCAGACCTGCTGCTCCTGTTTTCTCTCACATAGAATTGCTGTTTCATTCTGGTTCGCAGCCCTTACACTATCAATTAGTGAGTCAGATTTTTTCTCGTATGGTTCTCAATAGATTCATAGCATCTTTGTGTGTTATGGATGTCAGGAAGAGTTTTATGCATTTTACTTCTCAACTTACCGTGCTGTTCGTCGTGCTGGCTGTGGGGCAAACCTGCCTGGCTGAAAACTATCCTCAGTTCCGAGGCGCGAATTCCAATGCTGTCTCTGCCACGCCGCTGCCTGTCAACTGGTCGGATGAGGCCGGAGAACAAACCAATATTCGCTGGAAGAAGCCTCTCGAAGGCGAAGGCTGGTCGCAGCCGATTGTCTGGGACAATCGCATTTACATGACGGCTGCGGTGCCTGCCAGTCCCTCGAAGAAAAACGTCGCCAAGCCGGAATCCGGAAACGGTGACTACAGCCGCGAACGTAACGATCTGGTCAACGTGCTGTATCAATACCAGGTTGTCTGTCTGGATGCGGCCACGGGCGAGACGATCTGGAAGAAGACGGTGAAAGAAGGTAAGCCGCCGTTGAAGCGGCACAACACCAACACTTACGCTACGGAAACGCCGGTCACAGACGGGAAACGCATTTTCGCGTACTTCGGCATGAACGGCGTTTATTGTCTCGACCTGAAAGGGGATGTGTTGTGGCAGAAAGACCTGGGCGTGTATGAGATGCGGGCCGGCTGGGGCACGTCGAGCTCACCGGTGCTGTTCGAAGATCGGCTGTTCATTCAGGTGGATAACCAGGAGCAGTCGTTTCTCGTGGCTTTGGATACGAAAACCGGAAATGAAATCTGGAAAGTCAACCGCGATGAAAAGTCGCAATACAGCAGCCCCATGATCTGGAAGAATTCACTGCGGAATGAACTGATCGTGGGGGGCACGGTCTATCGTTCCTATGATCCGGCGACCGGAAAGTTACTCTGGACGCTGGATATGAATAAAGGACGTTCGTCGGCGACTCCCGTTGCTGTCGGCGATCGGCTGTTCATCGGCAATGAACTCCGCAATCGTGGCGGTGATGATGACGGAGGCGGGCGGCTTTATTCTATCAAACCGGGTGGCGCGGGCGATATTTCTCTGCCGGGTGACATCAGAAAGGGGACGTTCGTGGAGTGGCGGATGGACGGTTCCGGCATTCAAATGGCGTCGCCTACTTATTTAGATGGCAACCTGTATTTCTTCGAACGCCGCCGGGGCATCATTCGTTGTGTCGATATGGAAACGGGGCGTCTGGTCTACGAAAGCCGCGTTCCGGGAGCCCGCGCGTTCTGGGCGTCCCCCTGGACCGACGGCAAACATCTCTTCGCGCTGGATTCCAATGGCAACACCCATGTCATCGCCGCCGGTGACGAACTGAACGTGGTCGCCGTCAACAAACTCGACCAGCAGGCCTGGGGCACCCCCGCCATCGCCGACGGCAACATCTTCATCCGCACCGTTGACAACCTGTATTGTATTGATGCGGGTCGGTGATTGGGGGGAAATCAAGAAGCGGATCAGGGCACTTGAAATAAAGAGTCCTGACCCCGTTTATTCGATCCTCTTCTCCATTTTATGTCAAGTTAAGGGGGCCATGCCAAGACCTCTCTGATGATAAATGGCTTCTTAAAAAGGGACTTTATGACGGGGATCGAATCCAAGTATATAGGCGAGAGGATCAACAGATTTTGCGAGTTAAATAAGTAAATGCTCTCTCCATTTCGCATTAAACTTAAGGATTTGTCAGGATTTGCATTAACCAGTTGTGCAGCGCACTCATAAAGTAATCTAATCACTTCAAAGATGTCGGTCTCATTGTCATAGGTGCCACTAATTAACCAGTTGACATCTAAACCATAATCACCATATTCCTCCCGCATGACATCACGATAAAAATCATCAAGTTGTATACAAGAAACATCAACGAGTCCAGGTATCTGTAAACCATCTCGAAATTCTATTCTGGGAACTGCCAATAAGGGTTTGTATACGTTTTCTGCGGATGTATGATCTGAATCCAAAAAAATAAGATAATCCGTTGACATTGAACACTCTCATCAAATTGAAAAGTAAGGTGAGGAAAAGGGAAAAGGTCTCTTTCTTTAAAGAGTCCTGCCCGCTTTTACTCTAATATACTCGGTCCAAATGGACCTGAAGACGCTACAGTAAAACTGGACACAGTCTAGTTTTCGATTACAGTATTGGGTAGAACCCGGCGTAACTTCTCGACTTGATCGACTTTCAAGTCCGGAACCGATAATCGCTTGAGCTGTTTCATTTGAGTGAGTCTGTCAAAACCTTCGTCACTCAGATCGGAGTCGATATAGAGACATTCGAGTTGATTGAGTTTGTTCAAGTGGCGAAGCCCTGTTCCCTGAATGTCTGTCTGATAAATCCACAGCTTTTTCAACGAGCTTAGACCATCAAGGTGCCGTAAGCCATCGTCGGTAATCTTGCCGTTGATCAGCAGTGCAGGTAAGTCTTTCATTTCTGAAATGCCATCCAGCTCAGCGTCGGTGAAATCGTAACCATGCAGGATCAGTTTCGTTACTCCGCGCATCTTGAATAGTGGTTTCGTCGAAACACGCAACCTGGGACTATTGGAACGGCGAACCATCAGTTCCGAACCGTGCGGGTCCTGGCCACGTTTTGAGTCGTGCCAATACGCGCAACCATCACTGTTATTGTACTCTGCAAGATACGCTTCGTTTCCGGTCCGGTGCTCCAGGACTTCTTTGACCTGAGCATAAGAGGAATTCATGAGAAACAGGGTCGTAAGGAAGATGAAAAGTCGCATGTAACTGACTCAAGCAAAGGACAATGCAATCAACAGGATTTGACTATGTTTATTTCTAACAGGATTTTTGCCGATCATCAATTTTTTTATTGTCGATCGGAGACTTTCATCCGCACTTACTCTGGAAATTGAAAGGGGGCAGGGCTCTTGAAATTATTACCTGCTGCCCGCTTTTATTTATTTGAACGATCAACGCTACTTCGGGGGTTGTGAACACGATATACTCAAAAACAGCCGTGCAGGCTGTCGTCGTTTTTTTAGGCGGCGGTCTGTTTTGGAAGGTAATAAGGGGGCAGCGTGTCGGTCGATTGGGCTCTCCACATTTCCTGGGATACACAATCGAGCGGCCCTGTGGCAGGATTGATGGTTCCGTGTGTATTCACGATTGAAATTGATGGCTTGCGCAAGGTGCGGCAGTTCCAGGTGGAGGTGAAAGCAAATTAGGGCACCTTTTCTGCCCCGAACAGAAAAAGGTATCATTCATCTCAGGAACATTTACTAAACACATTCATAAGGATACTTCCGGTTCATGCTGCAACTGTTCTATGACCACAACGACTTTCCCAATGCCAGGAAACTCAAGGATGAGCGATTCCACTGGTTACAGGACATCGGGGCTGTCGATCTTGGTGAATCACAACCAGATTCGACCGGGTTTCTATTCGGTTATCAGTACTCTTACTCGCATCTCATCAATCAAGTCGGAGATCGTCCCGGCATTCATGACCGTCCTGAGGAGAGGGAAGAATTGATCCATCTCGACGAAGTCCTTCGCGTGTTGGCTGTCAACGGGATAGAAGTGCCAACTCCCCAGACATGGGTGCTTGAGATTGATGAAGAACTCCCCAGAGACCTGGAATTTCCATTGTTCGTTCGCACTCGTAAGTCCTCGTGGAAGCGTGGGGGAGATCAGTCGAAAGTCCGTAATCTGAACGAACTCGCCGATGAGTCGGACCTGCTGCGACGTGCTTTTGGCTGGGACACAACGATTCTTGTCCGTAAGTGGCTGGACATCGCCGTCGCAGGGCAATGGATGTTTGGAGACGCACCTCAGGAAATCCGCACTTGGGTCATTGATGGTCAGCCGGTTGCCTGGAGTTTCCACTACCTTCATGCCGTACCGAATCCCGTTGGTTTTCCACCCTCGCCGGCTGATCTGTCGCAGTTGAAGTCGATGGCTGCGCTGGTTGCCAAACCGTTCCGGTCTCGACTGATTGCTGCAGATTTTGTACGAGACACGAACCACAACTGGCACTTCATGGAAGCTGGCCCCGGTGCGAATGCCGGGACAGCGCACGAAGCGGTTTTCAAATATGTCGCCAGTCGGCTCATTGGAAATGAAACCGATCTGGCTGGAGATGCAGTGGGAGGTCGGCTTTGATAGATGATTTGGATACACAGACAAAAGAGTAGAAAAAGGTGCCATTACCCGCTGCCCGCTTTTATTGATTTAAACGAACAACGCTACCTCGGGGGTTGTGAACACGATATACTCGAAAGCAGCCGTGCAGGCTGTCGTCGCTGTTTTTTTCGCGGCGGTCTGGTTTGTCTAACGAGTCTTCAACGTGTTTAACAGCTGAGAATTTCATGAATCGTCTCCTGCAGATCTTTAACCTCGCTCTTGTCTACCTGCTGCTTGCGGCTCCCCTGTCGGCGGAGCTCACACGCTTTGAGATCACTGACCGTGAACCCTTTGCCGATGGTCACAAATTCGGCAACGTCGGGGAATACGAACGGATTAAAGGTCGCGTCTATTATGAACTCGATCCCGATCTGCCTCAGAATCAGAACGTTGTCGATCTGAAACTCGCGCCGCGCAATCAACGGGGCCGCGTGGAACTCTCGGCCGATCTGCTCATCCTGGCACCGAAAGATTTGAGCAAAGGGAACGGGGCACTGCTCTACGATGTCAATAACCGCGGCAACCTGACCGCCCTGCGGATGATCAATCTTGGCTCGAGTGGCAACGATCCGAAAACACTGAAACAGGCGGGCGACGGGTTCCTGATGAAGCACGGCTTTACGTTCGTTTCCAGTGGCTGGGACGGCGAACTGCTGCCGGGAAGCAGCCGCCTGAGCCTGGTTCCCCCCACCATTGAGCAACCCATCACCGGCAAAGTCCGTTGTGAAATCGTGCCGAGCAAGGATACCACACGCACTGTCGTCAACTGGGCCGCCCATGGTTCCTATCGTCCCACCGCCAAAGGGCTCGAGCAGGCAACACTGACGCATCGGCTGCGGGCCGATCATCCCCGCGTGCCGATTCCCCGTTCGGAGTGGAAACTGCACGTCACGGAAGTCGACGGCGGTTCCCCCGCGCAACTACCGAAAGTGGAACTGGAATATCCCGCCGGGCTGAAGAAACTGGAGATCTACGAACTGATTTACGAAGCGCAGGATCCCACCGTGATGGGCACCGGCTTCACCGCGGTCCGCGATCTGGTCTCGGCATTGAAGCAGGGGACCGGCGATGGTAATCCGTTGCTCGTCGACGGCAAACCGGTGATCCAGCGGGCCCACTCCTTCGGCGTTTCACAAAGCGGGCGTTTCCTGCGCGAGATGCTGTACTGGGGCTTCAATGAAGACGAAGCGGGTCGGCGGGTCTTCGAAGGAGTCATCCCCCACGTCTCCGGCTCCGGCATGGGATCGTTCAATCATCGCTTCGCCCAGCCCACACGGCACGCCGGGCAGCACGATCATCACGATTACCCACCCGACCGTTTCCCCTTTTCCTATTCCACACAGACCGACCCGCTCTCGGGGCTGACGGAAGGCATTCTGACCCGGGCCGCAGCCAGCGGCACCGCGCCCCTGGTGATGCACACGCAGTCTTCTTCGGAGTACTGGAACCGCAGCGGTTCGCTCACGCATACCGATCCCCTCGGCACGACCGATGTCGCGCTGCCTGAGAATGTGCGGATCTATATTATCGGTGGAACGCAGCATGGTCCGAGTGGATACACGACCGAGAAGGGGGATGGCCAGACGGCGCCCAATCCGGCCGACTACAAACCGTTCCTGCGTGCCCTGCTGCTCGCGCTCGACCAGTGGGCCAAAGACGGGACTGCGCCTCCTGCCAGTGTGTATCCGAAGATCAGCGAGGGGACGCTCGTCAGCTGGACGCAGAACGCCACCGGCTTTCCCCCCATTCCCGGCATTCGTTACCCGGCGGTGATTCAGCAACCCGCTTACCTCGATTTCGGTCCCCGCTGGCAGACCGAACGCATTGTCGATCTTCAGCCCCCGCTGCCGCGCGGCGATTACCGGGTCCTCGTTCCCCGTTCCGGTCCTGACGGTAACGAACTGGGCTGCCTGTCGGCTCCCGAAGTTGCGGTTCCGGTAGCCACTTATACCAGCTGGCGGTTACGCGACGAAAACGGCCCCGCCGCCAACCAGCTTTACAGCCTCTCCGGCTCGATGATTCCATTCCCTCTGACGAAATCAGAACGCGAACAAAAGGGGGACCCGCGCCCCTCACTCGAAGAACGCTACGGCACCCTGAAAACGTATCTCCAGCAACTCTCCGCCCGATGCCAGACCTACGAACAGTCCGGCTACCTGCTGCCTGAAGACCGCGAACGAATCCTCGACATTCAGAAGGAACGAGTAGCACCAATGTTTGAAAAGATGAAGGAGCAAACGCAAGCCGACCCGAAAGAGCAGGGGCATTGAGGTGTTATGCTTTTCCGCTGCGAATGGAAATTGCTGAATGCAGGATAAAAAGGACCAAAATCTTACTCTGGGGAGCACAATTCGACTCCAGAACAGACTTCGAAAAGTGGAAACCGTTCCTGAATTCTTTTAAACTCTTTTTTATTTTAATCACAATCGGCAACATTATCGAGAAAGTTAAGCAATAGGTGGATACAAATAAATGAAAGAAAGAACGCTTTATCGAATAATTGCTCTGATCTTTCTTATTGTCGTATGGACCTATTGGTGTCCGTTGTTGGTAGCAATCGTTAGCAAAACAATGACACAAGATGAAATTACAGATCGTGTATATAAAATTAATCAATCGGCGAAAACTTATATCGAAGAACAAAACAGATTGAACTCTGCAATTCGTGAACTGGAAACAAAAATTTCAATGGCAGACTCATCCGAATTGGAGTCATTGATTGAAGAATATGAACTCCTCTCGAATTTCGCTCAAAACTATTCAAAGCGGCTTCGTCTCGCTAAATACGCTAACTCCCAGACAAGACACTATTATTTCGTCAGTTATCTTGCGTTAAGTGTATGCCTTTTGTTTCGAATCAGGAACATGAGATCAACAAATGAAATTACGCAAATGACGAACTTTCACACAAAATCAATCTTGTTAGGAGTAACATTCTATATCTTTTTTCATTGGTCAAATTGGCTGCGGAATTCCAGTTATGGGCATGAGGATCGGCGTTTATTTTCCTACGCACATTTTGATGTTTCTCCACCAGGATTCATTTTCCAGGAAATACAAGCATTCGGATTGATGATTTTAGCTGGTTATATCACATGCCTGTTTATTATCCCTTTACCATCTAAGGAAAACGATAAAAGAATGAATCTTGACCAAGCTTACATTTTTTCTCGGGATGTAAAACGAAAGTTTGAAGCTTGGCAGATTTACTCACTCCTTCTCATATTAGCATTCTTACCTTGGACTATCTTTTTCTGGAGAATTGTTCTCGCAATAGGTGAATCAAGATATTTTGCATCCGCCGTCTCTATTCACGTAATCTGGTTGTTAATATGGATTGTCATCACGATTCCGATTATTAAATCATTTGAACATTGGCATGATTTCACAGCATGTTTTGCATCCGATCAATCACCAGAGTTGGTGTCTAAAATTCAGGCACTTGAACCAGTATCAAAAAATATGTTTGTTCTATCAGCCTCGACAGGTGTTTTATCTTTCATCTTTCCAATAGCACAGTCTTTCTTTTAGGGGGTAGAGGAAAAAGGGGATGCATTTGGGGACTTTCCATTAGAGGCTGCTGACAAGCCGCCCTGGAAGCTTAGTTCGTCTTGCTGACACCATTTATTCCTTGCCTACCCTGTTCCCGCCCGGCTTATTTTTTCGGCTGTTTGGGGTCTGGTTCCTGTGTCTCATCTTTGTACCACTCGCGGTCGAGCGCATCAGACCACTCGTTCGCTTTTTTTTCTAATGCGTCTCGAATTGATTGGGGACTCTTGAGTTCTTCCGCCAGTTCCATAGGCGTTTTTCCCGCATTCGTGGTCAATCTCAATGAAGCATCATGATCAAGTAAAGTATTGATGATTTTAAGATACGTCTGAGTCACCTTCTCGTTGCGGTTACCGTTCGAAAGAAAATGCTCACAATGTATTGCTACATGCAGGGGAGTCTGGCCAGAAATATCGGCAGCACTGGGGTCCAGCCCTGCCTGAAGCAGCAGCTTCACGGATTCAGGATTTTCAGAACCAATCGCATGGTGCAGTGCCGTGCTTTCATCATTGATAATCCAGTACCCGGATCCACCACCAATCCAGCTAATCCGACGTTTCAGATTCGCTCCGTGTTTGATCAACAGTTTTACAACCTCGGGATGTGGTACCGCATTTACCATGATGGGGTACCCGTTACCTTCTTCAAATTTGTCAGGATCTGCCTTGTGTTCCAGCAGTAATTTGCAGATTTCCGCATGTCCTGTTTCTGCCGCCAGTCGTAGCGGCAGGGACCGGCCCGCTCCAGGTTGATTGACCCAGGTATCATCTTTTTTCAAAGCCTCTTTAATAAAGGCAATATCGTTTAAATAAATCGCAGTCTCCAGTGTGTAACTGGCACCCGCTTTTCGATATAGCTGAATGATCTGCTTCCAGCGTTTGCGTTCCTCAGGACGAAACTGGTATTCAGCCGCAGCAGCTTCCAGTGGAGTCTGACCAGTCAATTCATTACGTTCATTCAGTCTGGCACCATGTTTGACCAGGATCTCAGCGATACGGGGATCTCTGGCAAAATAAATCAGCGTAAATTCATTTTCGTAGGTCTCATTGACATTCGCGCCGGCTTCGACAAGCTTTCTGACAAGGTCAACGTTGTCATGCCGGACTGCGTTACGGAGCTCGTCTGCAGAGACGTTCGCGCTCAACCAGCTCAACAACAGCATGCAGATCATGGCAGTTCGATTCATGTTCAATGATGCGCTCCCCATTGAGATCGGAAAAACAGTCTGTCGATGTTCCACTTCCGCCATTCGACTTTACGCGGGAAGCGGTGCATCAGACGCGATCACTTCTACGATCATTATAAGCGTTCCGGGAGTCGAAAGGATCAGGATTTCTGTCTCATTCTTCTCATTTTCCGGTGTTACCAACTGGGGCCTCCGAAAATCGCCCTGCCTGCAGGCGAATGCATCGAAGCCGACCGCCAGAGGTAAGGGACCCCCGGATTATTCTATGATGTAAGTGATTTGTGTATTAAAGTGTATTGGCTCTGTCAGGTGGAAGCAGAGTGATGAAAGGCGTTCCTCATTAATCTGTCTCATGCTGAGAAATACGATCATGGCAAAGCAAAGATATGCGGCGAAACTGATATTTCAATTTCGAATTGACCTTCAGGATGATTCTGGAAAATACAGGATTTGTGAGACACGGTTTCTGAATGATTTCATTCCCCGGGAAGTTTTACGGGAAACGGGAGTGCCGGAAAGCGTGTTGGTATCTTCTCTTTTTTCTTAAAGACACCCTGTTTGACGATCAGGCCGGTATCCCAGGTGCCCAGAACCAGGTCGAAGCCGTCTTTCGCTGGCTGGGATGCCAGGTGTTCCAGCCGGGCGTCGTTCAGTTGCAGCAGGCCTGTCCGCAGGAACGTATCGGAGTTCCAGGCCGTGATGGTGCCCCGATAGCAGGCGACCAGGAGCGTCTGCTGTTGCGGGTGGTAGTTGACGTCCATGATTTCTGACAGGCCGGTGGGGATGATCGCCTCCAGGGTTCCCGCCTCGAGATTCAGAATCAGAATCTGTCCGGTATCGAACACGAGTATGGCAAAGCGACCGTCGGCAGTGCATCTGATCTGCATCAGCTGGCTTTGGTGATAGACGGGCGGAGTGATCTGTTTCTGCGGTTGTCCCGCGCGCAGTTCCATGACAGCACCGTGTCTGGGTTCAAAATAGTATAATCGTCCCGGGCCATCAGAGACTCTAGCGATGAGATTGGTGCCGGGAAAACCAAGGTTGAGTTCACCAATGTTATTTTCCTCTGCGATTGCGTATGCCCGGAAAGCCAGGTAGAGTGCGGTATTGGCAGAGAGGTCGCATAACGAGTGGGGAATGCGATAATCAAATTCCTTACTATAATATCCTTCCGGTCGCTTGGGTTTTTCCTGTGAGTGCGCGCGGAGCAGTTGCATTTCACCCGGCTTTGCGGGAACTTTCGGAGTCTGCCAGCGCCAGAGAGTGCCGTCCTGATCGAGGGCGGCGAGACTGTTGAGGGTTGGGTTACCTGCTATCCGGAGCAGCTTTTCCGTGCCCCCTTCCAGGGCAAAGACTTTGCTGCGGCGGGAGAGATCCCAGACGCCCGCATTTCCGGAATTCTCTCCCACGAGTAATTGGGACGCATCTACTGAGAGTGCGACACAGGAGTTCCGGAGCACTTTGGTATTGAATGTCCGCTGGAGTGATCCCTTTGCTTTCAAGTCGAACACGGAGACATCGTTCCAGTCCAGAGAGGCAGCCAGTTTTCCGGAGGTGAATCTGGAGAGGGCGTTGACTGTCCCTGACGGCTGAGCGATCGTGTTTCCGGTCGAGAGATCATACAGGTTAATTTCCGGGGTAAAGCCGGTAACGATGCACATCCGCCCGGAAGTGCTGTTCCAGGTTTGCATCTCGGCTTCATTTCGCAGGTCGTCGCGTTCCAGGTTCCATTTCTCTCCCAGTGCAGCAATGCGTGCTGTTCTGATGGTGAATGTGCGGTCCCGTAGGGGTTTGGAAGCTACCCTCCAGGCTTCGACCAGATCAACGGCCTTGATTGCCTGTTCCTGTTTGTCGTAGAGCCAGGCATATAACTTATTGGCATCCTTGGGTCCTGGGAATTTGAGATTTTCAGCTTTGGGAGCTTTGTAGTTACCCGGGCCCGTCTCTCTCATCACTAAATCATGATGGAGTAACTTGCCATTGGAGGGGTCAATCAGTCCCCATTTGAGCAGGGTCAGTTTGGAATAGTCCACCTCCTGGGGAGGAACATTGTAACGCGAATTCGATTCAAACTGGACGATGAAGGGGGTGAAGGTTCTCTTCTTTCCGGACTCTGTCAATTCCATTTGAAACGGCTGTTCCAGATTGATGATGCCTTTGATTTCATCATGTTTCAGATCCTGTTGGTAGCCGCTGGTCGACCAGATGATTTTCTGACTGTCCGGGTCGAAGCAGGCTAATTCGGTCTCTCCACAGATCAGCAGTTTCCCGTTGTGCGCGTTATAGTTCAGGGATCGGTAATTGGACAATTTGTCGAATTCCAGATGGCAGGTGGGTGTCAGGTTGGGGCCCTGGAAACCTGCCAGAAAACAGTAGTCAGTAGAGGAACCATCCAGAATACTCTTCGGTTCCTGCTCTGCTTTTGCTTTGACGAAACTAGATTCAAACAGCACCCACGTTGAATCGGCTGATGTGGCGATCGAATTAATCCAGAGACGTTCCACGTTGATGGGAATCGGCAGGCGGCGGACAGCCAGGCATTTTCCCGTGTGGACATCCCAGACTCTCAGACAGGGGATGAGCTGGGGCATACTATAGAACAAGCCTTGCTGATCGTCTACCTCGATATCATCCACGGTCACCAGCCAGTGGGAGTGATTGAGCTGTGAGAACTTGTGGAAGCGGGCGGGACCGGCGATGCTGCCCAGGTAGGCGCCCGTGTCGCTCCGCCAGAGGCGAATCGTTTCCGCCTGGGAGAACAGGACCGATCCGTCTTCCGAAAACTGGACGTCCATCGGGTTCGGGGCATGCATCAGCTTGACTTCGCCGTAAAACTGTTCGCGGGGGATCCGGTCCTGCTGCTGGATTGTGTCGGCCAGGGTGGGCCGCGGCTTTTTCGCTTCGACGGCGAATGCTGAGTGTGCTCCGCGGGACATCAGCAGACAGACTGCGGTGAGACTGAGCAGGACGGGAATGAAGCTGGTCGGGCAGTGCCGGGCGCGCATGGCTTTCCTCATTATTTTAAAGGAGCCGTCGTGAAATCATCAGGGGTGCCTGCTTCTGATTTTATCAGACTTGGCTCCGATTGCATTTCCCGTTTTTGAATTTCGCTCAACACTGACCGTTTTTCCAAAATTTCAAAACCGGGCTGAAGAGATGTCTGCATGAACAATCCTGCTTGAATACAGGTTCGGTTCACATGTACCATGGAACTGAAAAAGGTGACAGTACCATTCAGTCCTGACCCTTTTATCTCTTCCATTTTCTGTCTTGAGCTTATTTTTTCTTAAAAAGCTCAATTGCAGATTCATATCCCAACTCGACAGCATACTCTAAGGCAGATTGATCATCACTATCTTTAAGATTTGGGTCAGCGCCTGCTTCAAATAAAATTATCGTGATATCCATTTTTATAGGCTCACACATCTGATCGGAAAACTCGTATTCACTTCCAACCGCGTATTTTAGAGGAAGATTTCCATCTTTGTCCGGAAGATTAACATCTGCTCCAAAATAGATAAGTAGCTTGACCTTTTCAGGTTGATAATATTCAATTGCAGCTAATAAAGGAGAGAGTTTATTATTAAGGATGTCATTTGGCTCGGCTCCATGTTGAAGTAGGAGTTCGATAATCCTTGTATCTTCTGGCTCTGAATTTTCAAATAGAGTACTCTTTCCGCTTGTTGAAAGTAATAAAGCCAAAGCTAATTCATCTCTATCGGTTGACTTTATTTCATCTAAATAGGATTTGACTAAATCAAAATCACCAGATTTTACACATTCCGTGAGCCTCATTTAAGCACTCCACTTTGCGTTTTTAATAAAATAATCAATATGCGTATTCTAATTTAATCCTGTCTCTGAAATTATCGATAAACAGTTTAACATGACCACTACAACGTCGACACGGACCTTCCCTTCAGGATGGTAGATTGTAAGCATGACAGTTCCAGATGCATTAGGATTCTCATCTAAATACTTCCTTATTTGGTCTAGAAAGAAAAAAGAGTCCTCCCCGCTTTTACTCTACCCTGTTTTTTTAACATTTTTCACATTCATTATGAGTCAGTATGAATATTCGAGAAGCCAATATGGTATTGGCGTTATTATATTAATTTTAAATCTCATTGCGACATTTTTGTTAAGTATTCCGCTCTCGCATATCTGAGGGGAACAGAGAATGATCGCTGGTATTAAATAAATCGAGAAACGATAAAGAGCGAGGATCAATGACTCTTGTTCTCGCCAGAGTTGATCAAACAAAAAAACGCCTGAGTTCTCTTGATTGAGGACTCAGGCGTTTGTGGTTTGATGCTCTTTGTTTTCTCACTCTTTCGACTTCAGCGGGAAGTCAATTGTGTTCGCGCCTGGTTTGACTTGTGCGGTCAGGGTGGTCTGGGCGTTGTATTTGGGGGGGAGGATTTCGGGGCGGGCATCTCTATCCTGGCCGCCGCCGGATTCGTCGGAGAAGGCTTCGACGGCGGTGGTGATGAGGACCCTGTGCGGGCCGATCAGGGCGCCGTTATCGCTGGCGGTGTAGACCAGGGTGTAGTTCCCTGCGCTGTCGGTTTTTCCCAGGGAAGGGCGTCCCTTTTCCGGCTGGAAGGTGACTTCCGCGTCGGCCAGGGGTTTGTCGTCCAGAGTCACTACGCCGGTAACGGTGCCCAGCGGAGGGGTGTCGCTGCCTCCGCCGCAGGCTGACAGGAGCACTAATGACAGGCTGAGGAGCGTTGCATTAAAAAAAGAAACGGGTTTCATCGATCTGCTTTCTCGAGTCGCTAGAGAACAGGGCGAAACAGAGTCGGATCTGTTTCGCCTGGATGGGGGAGAGAACCGGTCTCCGCCGCGATTCGGTGTGAAAGGAATTGCGGGGAGAGGCGGGCGTCTGTTAATACTCGCCGATGACGGCGCCGTCCTGAATGGAGGCCAGTCGCTCAAACGTACTGTCGACGATGCCGCCCGAGGCGATGCTGTTGTCGATGTTTTCGCTGATGAACTGCACGCGACCGTCGCCCATTAAGAACTGGGCACCCCCGGTGTGCAGGCTGCTGTAACCGCCGTTCGCCTGGTCTGAGGTGGAGGTGGGGTTGATACCAAAGTGAGTGGTCCCCGCGACGCTCAGCAGTCCCTGGTTTGAAGCGGTATTGCCCGTGCAGTTGGCACAGGTGGGACCCTGACCCAGGTTGTCGCGGACGGTAAACAGCATGCCGGCAATCATTTTATTGCCGGGGATCTGGTAGGCCCGTTCTCCCATGAGAATCGTATTGCTCAGTCCGTCGGTAATATCGCGAATGCGGCAGTTGCTGTTGCCCCAGAAAGCGCCGGTGCCTCCGGTGGTGCCATCCAGATAGTTGCTGGCTTTGTTGGCGCGATGGTAGGCATTGTTATTGGAAGCGACATAGTTGGTAAGGGCGACACCCACGTTGGAGGTTCTGCTGCCTGAAGAATCGAAGTAGTCAATTGTGTAACCGGCGTCGGTATGCTTCTGAGGGCCGGTGTCGGAGGGGCAGCGGAAGACGGCGTAGGTCTGTTGCATGGCGGAGATGTTCCGACCGAAGGCATAGCTGGCGGGGGTGTTGCCGACATCAAATTTGTCGTAGACCGTACCCAGTTCAACATACGGAGCGAGGAACGCGGACCAGGTCCAGTGTCCTTCGTCGTCGCCGACGTTGGGGTCGATTACATAGACGGGGGGGAGCATGCCGAACGTGGAATTGTAATTGTGAACGGCCAGGCCGAGCTGCTTGAGGTTGTTTTTACAGCTGCTGCGACGGGCTGCTTCGCGGGCCTGCTGGACCGCCGGGAGCAGGAGTGCAATCAGAATGGCAATAATGGCGATGACGACGAGCAGTTCAATCAGGGTGAAGCCCCGAGAACGATGTGAGCGCGACCTGGTTGTCATGATTTTCACACTTTCTAATAAAACAAATGAAACAGGTTGAAAAGGTATGGAAGAAATTAATTAAGAGCGGCCACTGTGTGACCACACATGCCACGCCGTGAGACGGCTCCATTCGAACGGTTCTCTGCAGCAGTATCGTGACTGCTGTGCGAGCAATTGCGGGCGCAATTCCAACGCGATCAGAGGGGCAGCGTTCTAATGTTCATGTGTAAATGGGTTTAACCCATCATTTAGTAAACGTATGCGAAATGAGTCATTTACCGGTCTAATGTGGAAATAAATCAAAATATCTGGATGTCTGCATGAAATGAGGCTCGATTTCCCTTTTTTGTAGTGGGAAACCTGATGGGATGTGGGTGTATGACCACTTTTGTGGTGGCTGTTCATTTGGGGGTGGGAGCGGGGCTTCTGGTAGGATTCCGGGGTGCTTTTTTGTGAGTTGAACTGGCTGTTTCCTGCTTTCGTGGGGTGTTCTGAATTCTAACTTTTTGAGTGGCTTGTTTGCTTTCACTGAGACCTCCTGCTCGCTGCGCTCGGCCCGAATTGCATTCGGGCCTACCCATTTTTGTGTGGGGAGGCTGGTAAATCGGCACTGTCGGGCGAGCCGACAGATGGCACCCGGCGTGTTGTTTGGGTGGGTGGTTGGCAGGGACGTTCATTGAAGGAATTTGATTTCATGTTTTATTCTGCGAATGAATGTCTGGTAATGATGTCTCTCATGGTGCTTATTCTGGAGAAGGGCACGGGGGCGTCAAGAGGGATGAACGGAATCGGGTGGCGATACAGGTTGATCCCGGCGCGATGCAGGGCGGTGCTGGAGCGGTGCCGGGGTGAGGGGCTGCGATGTGCGGCGACCCGCAGGCATACATTACGAACAGGTGCTGATTCAGGCAGTGAAGATCCGGAAAAATCGGGCTGTTTTCCAGTGATGATTGCGAACCACTGTCGCGTGTTTCAGTGCACTGTAAACTGGGCACGCGCGCGACCCAGAACAACGCTTATCGCCGTTGGCGCGGCGGGGTCAAGTCGAATCTCAACAGGTGAAAGAGGAGACCGATGCGCAATCAACAGCTGAAGAACGGGCATGTCTCAGCGGCGGTTGAGTTTGATCTGGACGGATTCGATCTGTTCGAGTCGGCCGAGACGGAGGACGACTTCGTCAGCCGTGACGGACTCGCGGAGGGTGACCCGGTATTCGAGTGCGAAGGCAGAGCCTTTGCGGATGGTTTCGGCGCCGGTGGTTTCGAACGATTCACAGAGTTCCGCCAGAATTTCGTTCCAGCTGTTTTCTGCTCCCAGAGCGACCTGCAGCCGCAGCAGCATGACGTCGGCTGGGAGATGGCTTTCATTGCTGCGGAAGTTCGACCAGTGAGGTTGAAAATGTGTGGCACCGCCGATAACGACGAAACCCAGAGCAGCAACAGAATACTGCCCGGCACCGATGGCCATGCCTTCCACCACGGAAAACAGGACAAAGGCGACATCCTGTGTGGACTGCATGGCGGTGCGGAAGCGGACGATGGAGAGAGCGCCGACCAGCGAGAACGCGCGGGCCACGTTTTCTCCAATGATCTGCGTCGCCATGGCAATCAGGATGCACATCAGCACGAGAGTGATAGAAAGTGTTTCGTCGGCAACGGATCGTTGGTGTTTACGGGCGAGATACGCGACGCCACAACCTGTCATCCAGGAGAGCAGCAGGTGCAGGATGATGATGGTCGCAGCGGGTTCTGCGGAAGTTGTGATATTCGAAAGCCAGTCAGTCATGTTGGTTGATCATATTGAGTCGGCACGGTTCCGCAGACCGGTTTGGGTGATTTCTGAGGAAAGAGCGGTACGGTATTTGGAAAAGCCTGTCGAAATCAGAGGGACATCGAGCAGCAGTCCTTTAAACAGGGGAGGGAGGCTGTGATGGAATTTCAGTTCCAGAACTTGCTCATCGGGTAACAGTGAAGGGGAGGCATCGCAGCCGGGAGGGATCTCCCAGTTGCAGGTCTGCTGGCCTGTGATTTTGCTGTCGATGGTGAGTCGAATGATCTGGTCCTGATAACAGGAGGTGCGGGCAAACCGCTGGTAATGTACCAGGGCTGAAGGTTGTAAATCATATTGAAACACACGATTTCGAAACCATTCGCCGGGCCAGTGATCTCCTGCTGAGAGGGGATGTTTGACACAATGCAGCTGTGCGAGAGGAATGGCAGAACGATTTTTCTGAACGAGGTTATTTTGTTTGAATTTACTTTCCAGCCAGACGGTCTGTTCCGCGGCGTAGCGGCGCAGGCGATATTTTGTATTTCCCAGGGGAGGGGTTTTGTGAAAGATATCTTGCGCTGCGGTATCCAGATAGAGGGTATTGATTTCGTAGCTGTCCCCTCTGGTGGCGGTGCAGTGAGGGTCGGTCCGCATGTATTGCTTTGCCCAGCTGGCGACCTGATCTTTGAGCTCGGGAGTCAGGATGAATTTGAGTTCGATCCGCTCGTCTCGGGCGTGATAGACATTCTCGGTGTCAGAGTCTGGTAAGAACAGTTTCAAATCCAATGTGGTGTCTCCATGATATCGTTATGGAACGTACTATTTTCCTGCAGTGACTTTGAGCAGGTATTCGCTGCGCTGTTTCGCGAACTGATGCAGGTTGACCGCACCATGTCCGCCGGGACCGTGTCCGGCAGAAGTCTCAGCAGGGATACGACTGTCGGTCAGTTTGATGAAGTTTTCATAAGAGCCGAGCTTGCGAGTCTCCTGTCGGACTTCGCGGGCAATCAGCTTGCGGTACTGACTGACGACGGGGCCCAGTTCTTTCCAGTCGAGGTCGCCGGCGATGATGCGAACTTTCTTCAGATATTCTGCCTGGATTTCAGGAACCGACAGCAGTTTGCTGCGAAGTGGTTTCTGAGGATCGTCGAGGCCGATGAGCGGGTCGAGCTGTTCAGCAGCAGGACCGTTCTGATTCGCGCGACGGGGATCGAAACCGGGGGGCGGGAAAACTCCCCGGGGAGGTCCACCTGCGGGAAAAGGGAGTCCCGGTCCTTCAGGTGGATTCTCTCCCCGGGGACCCGCGCCTGCTTCCCGATTCTCAAATCCTGGTGGACCCTGACCGGGAGGCCCCATACCGGGACCTCTGCCAACGAAGCGGAAGGCTTCATTCATATCATGGGGGAAGAAATGAAAACGGTCATGCTTATCCAGAAAAATGCTGTAATCACTGGCCCGGATCCAATAGCCGTCAGAGTTGCAGAGGGCATTATCGAGTGCCAGGAACCAGAGCAGTTCATCGAGATCGACTTTGTCTTTCAACGCAGCCTGCAGTTGAGCGGGGGGCGTTTCATCGAGAATGCGACAGAGCTCAATCAGTTTCTTGAGCGATTTCTCTTTGCCGTCTTTCATTTCGTAAGGGTACCCGTAACGTTCGGGATCTTCGCCGCGATAGTCAAGTCCGCCACCACCGCGGGGGGAGCCACTGACTTTCCAGCGGGTTCCTTTGGCGGAGGGATAATGTTCGCGGAGGAAGTCTTTATTGAACTGCTGGGCGTTGGTGTAAATGCCCCAGTTCTCACCGTTGATGACGACGCGAACCAGATTGGCTTTCGGAGCCGGCATATGTTTGCGGGCGATGTGAGAATAGAGCACCGTACTGAGCAGAGAGTCATCGCCGCTGTTATTGAGAAGATTGAGAGTTTTGTATCCCTGCAGGCGTTGATCTTCATTCATGAAATCGAGCGAGATATTCAGCGAGCGTTTGTAGCCGGTCGGAACCATCATGTAGCTGGACATGCCTCGAAAATGAATTCCGCAGCCCGGGTATTTCTGTCCGTCAACGGTCAATGTGGCTGGGACTTCGACATCGGTGCCATGAAAGGCTTCGAGTTCTTCTTCCCAGTCTTTATTTTCAAAATCGATAAATATGGTCCGCAGGACGGAGGGAGCATAGAAGTCTGCAGAGATTACCGGGACATCATCGGGAGAGATTTTCTTACCCGCTCTGGCTGCCGGACGATCATGTTGCGAGGGGCCCCGTCGGCGAGATCTTCTGTCGGAATCACGCGATCCCTGACGGTCGGATTCTCTGCCGGGAGGGGGGCCGAAACCACCCGGGCCTCCCGGTCCACCAGGACCGCGGCGCTGGGCAGGATTCTCTTTGAGGTACTGGCGTGCTGTCTGACGTTCGGCATTATTCAAAACGCCATCCTGATCCTGATCGAACTGTTTGACCAGCTTCCGTTCTTCGGCTCCGGGCCCTCCGCGCTGACCGCCGGGACCAGATCCGAACGGAGGGACGTCTCGAGATCGCTCCGGATTTTCGCCTGGCTGTGGCGGACCCGAACCGGGGGGCTGAGCAGATACAGATGCTGTAAGGAGCGTGAAAGTAATAAGATAGAACAGATTTCGTTGAAAAATCGGTCGCATGAAATCCTCGTCAATGCTCTGTCAGAGAGTTTAAATCGGGTTTGCCTGGAGTTTCAGTAACGAAAAATCCCTTAATACCGCCGCTCAATTTGTATAATTATTTCAGATTGACCAAAAAAGGCGGCGGTTTCTGTGATTTCCGCGTTACTAATAACAGAGAGTGAGGCGGTTCAAGCTGATACCTGATCAAACAAACCGAGTAACCAAAGTATTCAGAAAATGATCTCTTCCCACATGCTTGCAGATCCAGATAATGAACACGGTACGAACTCCATGCTGGATTTGCTTGCCCGTGCCCGGGCCGGCGATGAGAAGGCGCTGGGAAAAATTCTGTCGCTTCAGCGTTCTTATCTGAAGGTTCTGGCACGTGTCGAAGTGGGACGGCGTTTACAGACGAAGCTGGATGTATCCGATATCATTCAGGAAGTCTTTCTCGAAGCACATAAAAGTTTTCCCGAGTTTCAGGGGACGCTGGAGCCTCAATTCAATCAGTGGATTCGCTCGATTCTGTCACATACGATTGCCAACACCGTCAGACGGTATTTTGGTACCCAGGCGCGAGACCCGAGACTGGAACAACAGGTCGCTGCGAGCCTGGATCACTCTGCGGTTTCGCTGGGAGGCATGCTGGTCGATCCGGGGACATCACCCAGTCAGCAGGTGGTTCGCGTGGAGCAGACCCGCCTTGTTTCAGAGGCCCTGGCGCGTCTGCCCGAAGATTATCAGAGTGTGTTGATCCTGCGACATCTGGAAGGATTAACCTTTCCCAAGATCGCAGAACGTATGGAAAAAACGGTGGATTCCGTGGAGAAGCTGTGGTTACGAGGCTTAAGCAGGCTCAAGAAAGAGTTTGCCAAAACGGGTGCTGATTCGGAGGGGAAATAGTGTCTGATTATGAAGACAGTCTGGTCAACACCTTTGTATTTCGCAGGGATGAGAGCGAAGACCCACGGGTGATCGAAATTTCGCGTGAATATCTGGCGGTGCTTGAAGCCGGACGCACACCTGACAAACAGAGTTACATTGAACGCTACCCCGAGTTATCTGAAGTCGTCGAAGAGTGTCTGGATGGAATTGATCTGGCACATTCCCTGTCACAGCATCTGACTCCCCGGATTTCCGAGATGATGTCTCAACCGCTGGGAGATTTTAAAATCATTCGTGAAATTGGCCACGGGGGGATGGCAACCGTTTATGAAGCGGTTCAGCTTTCGCTGGGAAGACGGGTCGCATTGAAAGTACTCCCCTTTGCTGCTTCTCTGGATGAATGTCAGCGGCAACGGTTTCAGATTGAATCGCAGGCCGCTGCGAATCTGCATCATACGAATATTGTACCCGTGCATGCGGTGGGCTGTGAGCGGGGCATGCATTATTACGCCATGCAGCTGATCAACGGAGAGTCGCTATCGGAATGGATTTTGAGGCAGAGAGCGGAACTGAGCGGGCATCAGTTTACTGCGCACTCCGTCGAGGAGCAGGCTGAAGAGTTTTCTGCTGAGAAATCCGGTTCCCAGGTTCGGTCTTCAGTGACAGAATCGGTAACGCATACGGATCATCGTAAAGCCCGCGTCTGGTATCAGACGATTGCACGGATCATTGCGCAGGTTGCCGAAGCATTGGATTATGCTCATGAATCGGGAGTCGTTCACCGGGATATCAAGCCGGCAAATCTGCTGGTTGATGTGAAAGGGAATGCCTGGATTACCGATTTCGGTCTGGCCCAGGTGACCGCCGGTTCCAGTGTGACCCGAACGGGTGACCTGGTTGGAACGCTGCGGTATATGAGCCCCGAACAGTTGAGCGGCAAGCGGACTCTGATCGATCAGCGAACCGATATCTATTCGCTGGGGGCGACACTCTACGAACTGCTCTGCCTGCAGCCCATTTATTCTGCCAGTGATCGACAACAGCTGCTGCATAATATTCTGTACGACGAGCCACGTCCGTTGCGTGAGATAAACCGGTTGATTCCAGTGGAACTGGAAACGATTGTGATGAAAGCATTGTCAAAATCGCCAGGGGAACGCTATCAGTCAGCGGCGGAACTGGCCGATGATCTGCATCGCTTTCTGGATGAACGGCCGATTCTGGCACGCCGACCGACTCTGGTTGATCGTGCGCGTAAATGGTTGCGACGGCATCCTTCGGTGATTGTTTCTTCGTTCATTATTCTGTTGCTGGGTATCATCGGACTTTCTATTTCCATGGCGGCGATCTCCCGTGAGGAACAGAATACGCGGCTCGCTCTGGACAGGGAGCAGCAGCGGGCAACGGAAGCGGAGGAACGACTGGCTCTCGCGCAGCGGGCAGCGGATGACATGCTGGCGCTGGCGGAAATTGAATTGTCGCATAACCCCTTCGACGAGAGTCTGCGGAAGAAACTGCTCGAGTCGGCACTGGCTCATTATGAAGCGATGATTGAAGAACAGCAGGAAAATCCAGCAGCGCAGTCAAAACTGAAAGCAACCCGAAATCGAATTGAACAGAGTCTGTCAGATCTGATTGCCTTACAGTCCGATCGGGAAACACAATATCTGCTGCAGCCGGATGTGCAGACTGATCTGGGACTGACTGCTGATCAAAAACAGAAACTGTCCGAATTGATCGACTGGCGTCAGAATCAGATGCAGGGGGGCGTAAAACAGTTAGAGAATAAGCTGACTCAGTATAATGGACAGGCCGCCTATGCCATTCGTGATCGGATGTTTGCAGATGCGAAGGCGACGAAGCGTGGTGTCGAACAGATCTTAACAGCATCACAACTGAAACGTCTGAAACAGCTCTCCCTGCAATTTCAGGGAACACGAGCCTTACATGAAACCGAAATCATTCAGTCATTACATCTGACGAATGAGCAACGTGTGGCGATGCGGGCGATTGAAGCCGAGTATCGTCTTCATCAGAAAGTACGCCGCCTGAGACCAGATGAGAAACCCGGTGATGCAGATCCGCATGCGGTGAAAGATCGGGACCCGGGTCGATCCAGGCCACGCGGTGAGCCTCCCCACAATCGGCGGTCAATGCGACCTCCTCGCGGGCCCGGACAGGAAGTGAATGAAGAAGAGCTCCAGCAGATTCTGAAGTTACTTACGCCCGAACAGATGCTGCAGTGGCAGACATTGGCTGGTGAACCCTTCCAGGGTAACCTGCAGGACCTGTCGGACCCGTTCCGGCCGGATTGATCGCTGGATTCTCACAGGTATCAGTTGACTGTGAGAATCCAGTGATTTCCTGGTTTGGGATTTCAAAACTGTCTCAAAAAATCTGACGCGCTGCGGTCAGTAAACCAGGTTCAAGTCCCGGCAATCGGGGACGATCCTGATGTGATTATCGACTCTTTCGATCCAGGGCTCTTTGACTGCAATTTTCAGGGCCAGTTGCATCTGATAATAGGAGTTCAACTCCCCCTTGAGGGTCAGGGTAGAACCGTTTGATTCGCAACGCACCTGTTTCATCTGAGGATAGCCGATCTGATGAATGGAATTTTCGATACGGCGGCTGATAAAATCATTTGGGAGCGTCGCTTCTTGCAGTTTCAGCATGGGATAGTCCTGGATCAAGTTGAGGGATAAAAGAACACGCAAATCAGATTGGCGAGACCACGCAGTTTCGCATTTGCTGTGCCAAATCTGAGGCATTCACTGCGAATTATTATCAGGTTCATCAAACCACAAGAGACGAAAATTTGTCTGCACATGTACAATGTTCTGTAGGCTGTGACATTGGTGCCTGAATCAATATGAAGTGGAAATCCGGGTCATTGTATTGCAGGCGACCAGGGGAGAGGTCGCTGATCGACCATGCTGGTCTGACATCAGCCTGAATCTCTGTCAGGAACTCGAAAAAGCAAATTGCGATTACTGGTTGATATGTGATATCATTTATGTCCCACCGAAAAGTTGTGCATAACCTTGTTCATAACCTCGAAACAGACTCGCCCGATGAAATCACGCTACCTGTTACACATGTTGGTCGTTTTTCTGGTCGACATTACTTCACCCGTTCAGGCCGCCCCGATTGACTTTGCTCATGAAGTAGTGCCGATTCTGAAGAAGCACTGTACTGCCTGTCATGGAGGCCGTGAGGCGAAAGGGTCGTTTTCCCTTAACACTCGCGAACTGTGGCTGGAATCCGGCTTCGTGGATCCCAAGGATGTCAACGCTTCTTATGTCCTGGAACTGGTCACCTCCAGCGATCCTGAAATGCAGATGCCCCCCAAAGGTAAACCGCGTCTCTCAGCAAAAGAGGTCGCGACGCTCAAACAGTGGATCTCGGAAGATCTCCCCTGGGAAGCTGGATTTTCATTTGGAATTGTCGCCTACGAACCACCCTTAAAACCGCGTCGTCCCGTTCTTCCGCCGGCGGAAGGAAATCGCAATCATCCGATTGACCGGTTGATCGATCAATATCTGTCTACGCATAAAATCCCGCGGCCCGATCCGATTGATGATGCGACTTTCCTGCGACGGGTGCACCTCGATCTGGTGGGCCTGCTCCCTACTCCCGAAGAATTGAATATGTTTCTGGCTGACAAGTCACCCGAGAAACGGACGCTGAAAATCAGAGAGTTACTCGCGGATGATACTGCTTACGCCGATCACTGGTTGTCGTTTTTCAATGATCTGTTGCGGAATGATTACAGTGGGACCGGCTTCATTACCGGCGGGCGAAAACAGGTTTCCGGCTGGTTGTACGAATCGCTGTTATATAACAAACCATTCGATCAGTTGACCCGGGAATTAATTGCGCCGCCTTCGGATGCGAGTCGCGGTTTTATTGACGGGATCAAATGGCGGGGGAATGTGTCTGCCGGTCAGACGATTGAAATTCAATTTGCACAAAGTCTGGGGCAGGCGTTTCTCGGAATCAATCTGAAATGTGCTTCCTGCCACGACAGTTTTATTGACCGCTGGACCCTGGATGAATCGTATGGGCTGGCAGCGATCTACTCGGAACGCGAACTGGAAATTCACCGCTGCGATAAACCGATCGGCAAGACAGCGCAGGCAAGCTGGTTGTTTCCAGAGATTGGAACGATCGATGCCAGCGCCCCACGTGAAGCCCGCCTGCAGCAACTGGCGGCACTGATGACACATCCTGAAAATGGTCGTTTTACCCGGACGATTGTGAATCGACTCTGGCATCGCCTGATGGGGCGGGGAATAGTCCATCCGCTGGATGCGATGCAGACCAAACCCTGGAATGAAGATCTGCTGGACTATCTGGCTGTTGCTTTAAGTGATCACAAGTACGATTTGAAACAGATACTCGAACTGATTGCCACATCGGAGGCGTATCAGTCTCAAGTAGAAATTGTTGAAGGAACCGAAAGTTCTGACTATGTCTACCGCGGACCTCGTTCCCGTCGATTGACAGCAGAGCAGTTTCTGGATGGCGTCTGGCAGTTGACCGGCGCTGCCCCTGACAAGTTCGATGCTCCGATCTTCCGAACAAAAGTCGAGCAGGGAGGGGGACCGGAGCTGGATCTCACAGCACAATGGATCTGGGGTGACTCTGCGAAGGGAACGCCTCCCTCCGACGAGACCATTGTCGTCAGGAAAATCATCGAACTCCCCTCTGCGGTAAATCGAGGTGGTGCCGTTCTGACCTGCGATAATTCACACATTCTGTTTATCAACCGGCGGGAAGTTGACCGGGGTGAGAACTGGTCACAGGTTCGAACTCTCCCGCTGCATACGTTATTAAAACCGGGAAAAAACGATATTACTGCGATCGTGAAAAATGGTGGGAAGGGTCCGAATCCGGCGGGCTTCTTTTTTGAAGCACGTCTGGAGCTGGAGAACGGCGAGCAGATCTCTATCGCTTCTGATGAAACGTGGGAATGGAACCCCCATGCACCTGCCACACGCGAAGGGCGACTGGGAGGCATTAAAGGCAAATGGAATCCGGTGACGATCGTGAAGCCAGTGGGCAGCTGGACCGCAGCAGTGGATGCACAGGCTAAAAGTTTACTCGCTGTTGCTGCAGAGGGGAAACGGCCTATGATTCGGGCCTCGCTTCTGAAGAATACGGCTTTGATGAAGTCTCTGGGACGACCGATGCGCGAGCAGATTGTCTCAATGCGTCCCAGCCAGTTGACGACTCTGGAAGCGATCGATCTTTCCAATGAAGCTTCGCTGGCGGAAGCTTTTTCAAACGGGGCAAAACGACTGATTGAGCAGTCAGACGGTGATCCGAAACGGCTGACCGAATACCTGTTTCAATTTGCTTTATCACGCTCACCAACGCCGGCAGAATCGGAGCTGGTTGGTCAGATGCTGGGGGAGACGCCAGAGCCTGCGGAAGTGGAAGATCTGCTATGGTCGGTCTGCATGCTGCCCGAGTTTTTCCTGATACGCTGATTTGTGTTAGAATGTATAATTAAAATACCAGAGAACATTTTTCAAAACTCTGCGAGAACGACTGATGACATTTGAAATCGATCCTGATGCTCCCGAACAGATAGTTCGACGTGATTTTCTCAGAAAGCTCGCTGCAGCTGGTTCTGCTGCTTTAATGACGGGGACGCCGCGTCTCCTGCAGGCCAGTGAAGCTGGAAAAGTGAAACATCCAGAGGCGACCGCGGACAGCTGCATTCTGCTCTGGATGGGGGGAGGGATGGCGGCACCGGATACGTTCGATCCCAAACGCTATCTCCCGTTCAAGAAGGGGCTCAAAGTAGCCGACATGCTGAGCACTTTTCCCGCGATTCCGACTGCCGTTGATGGTCTGCAGATCTGCGAAGGGCTGGAAGGCATTGCCTCGGTGATGGACCGTGCGACTTTGATCCGGTCGGCAGTGCAACCCGATCTTGGCAGCATTCTGCATTCCCGACATCAGTATCACTGGCACACCGGTTATGTGCCCCCGCAGACCGTAGCGACCCCGCATCTGGGGGCCTGGATGGCGCGAGTCGCTGGACCCCGTAATCCTGTGATGCCGGCCTTCATCAATATTGGTCAACGGTTGGAAGGAGTCGGTGAAAGTGAAGAACTCAAGGCGTTTACCACTGCCGGTTTCTTTGGCAGCGAATATGGACCTTTGAATCTTCCTTATCCTGAAGAAGCCGCCCGTTCGGTTCGGCCTCCGCAGGGAATGACGGGACAACGATTCGTCAACCGTAATAAGTTATATCGTCGTTTAATTGATCAGAGTCCGCAGCGCGACCTGATGAGTGACTATCATCAGGAATCCATGCTGCGTTCGATGGACAAAGCCTATCGGCTGCTCAGTTCGAAGGAACGGGATGCATTCGACATTACATTAGAGCCGGAAGAGAAACGCCAGAAATATGACACCGGCCGATTCGGACGTGGCTGTCTGCTGGCGAGGCGACTGGTGGAATCGGGAGCCCGGTTCGTAGAAGTCACCACAGAATATGTTCCCTTTCTGCACTGGGATACTCATGCCGAGGGTCATACTACGGTGGATCGGATGCATCAGGAAATTGATGCGCCGGTGACTCAACTGATTCTCGATCTTGAAGAGCGGGGGCTGCTCGACCGGACGCTGGTGATTATTGCCTCTGAGTTCAGTCGGGATGCGTTGATGGAGGGACAGCCGGGCTCTAATGCCAATGATCAGGCACGCGAGAAAGTGGACGAAGTATCCGAGATGAAGCATTATGGCCTGCACCGACATTTCACCGGCGGGACGAGTGTTGTGATGTTCGGCGGGGGAATGAAACGGGGATTTGTTTATGGAAAAACAGCCGACGAGCGACCGCTGATGGCGATAGAAAATCCCGTTTCGATTGAAAATCTGCATGCCACGATTATGACGGCGATGGGAATCAGTCCGAAAACCGGTTTCGATATTGAAGGCCGCCCCTTTTATGTAACGAAGGATGCCAAGGGCGAAGCGGTTCAGGAACTCTTTGCCTGAACTGATTCGTTTCAGTCAGTGACAGCAGATCGGTTCAATCGTGTTCTGGTTAAATGAGAATTGAAATTGAGACGGTTATGCAGGGGGAGCATCAGAACCGATGTAACGTTTGATCGTCTGAAGTAAAAGATTTTTGTCGATCGGTTTGCTTAAATAGTCGTTGCAGCCACATGCGATGCAGCGGCTCATATCTCCCTGCATGGCATCGGCGGTCAATGCAATGATGGGGGCGGTAAAACCGAGTTTGCGAAGTTGTCTGGCTGTTTCATATCCATCCAGTTTTGGCATTTGCATGTCGAGCAGGATCAGATCGAATGGCTGATCCTGCTGCATGGATTCAGTTACGATGGCTATGGCCTGTTCTCCATCGACAGCTTCAGTCACTTTCGCACCAGCGAGTGTCAGAAACCGTTTACTGAGAAAACGAATCTCGCGGCGGTCATCAACCACCAGGACATGGCAATTGAGTACGATTTCTTCTTTCTGTTTTGGTTCTTCATTTGCTTCGGTACTGGCCAGAGGTTGAATCATCTTTACCCCGGAAATGTCTCCCGTAGCAATGGTCACGGTGAATCTACTCCCTTTACCTTTCTCACTTTCGACGTAGATTTCTCCCCCCAGCATATTTGCCAGACGCTTGCTGATGGCCAGTCCCAGACCAGTTCCGCCGAACTCTCGGTTGACGGTGTGATCTCCCTGTGAAAAAGGGCGGAACAATCGTTTCTGCTGGCGAGTGGTAATGCCAATTCCCGTATCGACAATGACAAACTGCAACTGTTGATCGCTGCAGGAAACAAAGATTTTGACACTGCCCTTCATTGTGAATTTAATGGCATTTCCAACCAGGTTGATCAGAATCTGTTTGAGCCGCTTGGGATCAGATTCGATTTCTGCGGGGATTTTACCGTCATAAAAGATGTCCAGTTCCAGATGGTTCTCAACCGCCCGGACGTCCATGATGGAGCAGACATCTTCCAGAAGCTGATGTGGTGAAAATCGTTCGCGGATGATATCCAGTTTTCCTGCCTCAATCTTTGAAAGATCCAGAATATCGTTGATGATATCCAGCAGGAATTCTCCATTGCGGCGCACCGTACCCAGATAAGCGGTCGCGATTTTGTGGTCGATTAATTCATCAATCAGATCGATATAGCCCATGATGGCGGTCATTGGCGTGCGTATTTCATGACTCATGTTTGCCAGGAAGGCACTCTTGGATTCATTCGCTGCCTCGGCCATCAGGCGGGCTTCTTTCAATGACTGTTCAAACTCTCGCTGACTGGTGATATCGAGCAGTGTGCCAATCAGCTGGGTTGGCTTGCGTCGCGCGCCTTTACCTGTGAAAACGGGTCTCGCATGTAGACGAACCCAGCGGGTCTGTCCATTGGAGTGAATAATGCGATGGTCCAGACTCTGGTTGCTCCCTTCCGGAAGCGCTGCTGATTCCAGCAGATGTCTGCGATAGGCGCTACGGTCTGCAGGATGAATCCACTCGGGAACTTCGCCGAACTTCAGTTTTTTATCAGCGTCTGCAGGCAGCCCCAGCATTCGCTTCATTTCAGGTGAGAACGATGTTGTTTCTTCCACCAGGTCGATGTGAAGCATACCGAAGCCTGCAGATTCGGCTGCATTTCTTAATCGTTCTTCACTCAGTCTGATCGCCAGTTCCGATTTTTTACGCTCTGTAATATCCAGATTCACTCCCACCATGATCGTGGAATTGTCTGATGAGTCTGTCGTCAGATACGCGGTTGAGAGTACCCAGGCATAGGTATTCTCTTTTTGTCTGGTACGAAACTCCGCACGAAACGGTTTTCCGCTGGACAGACAATTTCGAAGACTGCGTTCGATGTTTTCGCGGTCATTTTTGTGGATCAGATCCAGAAACTGTTGTAATCCCTCTTCAGATTGATCAGGTTCTCTGTTCGAAAACTCCTGACTGTGATGTGACCAGAAAAATTGATCTCTTTCAATATCCCACTGCCACAAGGATAGATTTGCGGCCTGCATGGCCAGCCGCAGTCTTGCTTCGCTGGCACGGACTCGCTGCTCCTGTTCGCGGGTGCTGGTGATATCGGTATTGGTCCCAAACCACCTTAAAATATTACCAGCGGCATCACGAATGGGGATGGCACGAGAAAGAAACCAGCGGTATTCTCCCTCTTTGGAGCGCAGGGGGAATGTATCTTCCCAGATTTCGCCTGTGTCCCAGGAATGCTGGATACGTTTTACCACCCGATCGACGTGTTCCGGGTGATGCACTTTCCTCCAACCCCAGCCCTGCATCTCTTCCAAAGTCGTACCGGTATATTCAAACCAGCGTTGGTTGTACCAGAAAATAAATCCTTTTTCGTCTGCCATCCAGGCAAACTGGGACATGTTATCGGCCAGGTCACGAAAACGAGCTTCGCTTTCTCGTAATGCAGCTTCCGCACGTGCACGCTCCAGACGGACGAAGATACGCGGCGCGAGTTCCTGTAACAGATCAATCTCACCAGTCTGCCAGTGGTAAGGCTGCTGTTTGCAGACAGTCAGTACAAATTTCAAACGTTTATCACTGACAAAAGGAGTAGAGAGGAGTGATCCAATCTGGAGCTCGGCAAAGTTTTTTGCTGTTTTTGAATTCCTGTGTTGATTCTGGGTATCGTCAATCAGTACCGACTGTCCTGCCAGGAAAGGCTCACGTTCCTCCTCTCCCAGAAAATTGGTGATAGTATGCCTGCCTGAGATACTGGTTAAGCCTGGTTTATGGTATTCGTAGACGATATTAGCGATTTCTGCTTCTGTATCTAACTCGATCAACAGACAACGTGACAGGTCCAGAAATTCTGCGATGCAGGCACAGGTCTGCTGCATGGTTTCCTGTGTATTCAAGCTGGCTTCCTGCAGCTGTTGCAGATCATCAATGAAAGACAGATTCAATTCACGCTGTTTCCGCTCGGAGATGTCGCGTACCGTTCCCACGAACATGATTTCGCCGCGCATCATTGCTTCACTGACAGCCAGTTCCATGTCAAAGGTACTGCCGTCTTTACGTAACCCCTGGACCTCTCGTTTACTTCCAATTATTTTTGCCTGACCTGTCGTCAGATATGCATCGAGGTAGGAATCATGTTCGCTGTGCCAGGGGTCCGGCATTAACATATTGACGTTCTGGCCTTGAAGTTCTTCTCGTTCATAGCCAAAAAGTTCCAGGGCCGCCGGATTGATCGATCCCATGTTTCCGGCGGCATCAATTGTAATCATTCCATCTACGGCAGAATTGAACATCGATTCCAGTCGTGCCGCTGTTTCTTTATGCAGATTTTCAACAACGACTCGTTCGCTGATATCAACTCCGGAAGGAATCAGGTATTCGACATCACCGTTCTTACCAAATACCGGGGCGATCATGAAATCGATCATCAGTCTTCGCTCCGATCCTCCCAGGCCAGCTGCAAACAACGGCACATCGTAGCGGACGACTTCACCGGAAAAGGCTTTTTCCATTGACTCGCGCATCTTCTGTGAGACCGTTTCGTCGTATGTCCACCATGCACACTCGGCGAAATGTTTACCGATCACATCTTCGCGCGTTAATCCTGCGATCCTCAGGGAATCGTCATCAACTTCCACGAGTCTGCTCTCGCGGTCAATGACGCCGACCAGTCCCAGCTGATTATTGATCACCCGCCGCAGATGCGCTTCGCGGTCCGCCAACTCTGCTTCGGCGCGGGCGCGTTCAATGCGAATGCAGAGTCGGTTTGTGATCTCCTGCAGTAAGATTAATTCATCCGCCCGCCATTGATATGCGTCGCGCTTGAGCGCAGAAATCACAAATTTGATCCCCTGCGGGGTCACATAAGCAGAATTGCAGTAGGCGCCAACGCCAATCGACCGGAATTTCTCTGCGATCGGAGCAGGCTGCTCATTGTACTGTGTATCTGAGAGGTAAAACTGTTGACCGGCGAGCAGTCGCTGCCTTTCGCCTTCTGTATGAAAATCACGAACCGGATGTTTTCCTACAATGGACTGCAGTGCGTCAGCATGGTATTCGCACAGGATATCTGCATAGTCCGCATTTTCATCGAATTCGACAATCAGGCAGCGAGACAGGTCAAGATGCTTAGCTGTTAGTCTGGTGGCAACTTTCATCAGATCGTTGATATTGGAAATGGGAATCAACTGTGTCTGTAGATCAGCCAGAAAAGCGAGGTTCAATTCTTCGCGTTTATTGATGGTGATATCCTGAGCGACCAGGGTTGCGTACACTGGGGCAGCCGGCTCGACACTGCGGTCAAAATAAATCTGCTTGCGAGCACTGATCCAGCGGATTTCTCCTGAAGGCAGAATCAGTCGGTGTTCCAGATCGCAGCGGCCATCCCCGCCTGTCCGAATGCATTCCTCAATCAGATTTGACGCATGTTGGCGATCTTCCGGGTGGTAGAGTTGAAGCATTTCTTCCCGGGTCATTGAGATTTCTTCATGACCCAGACCGTAGATCGCAGCAGCTTCCGGTGTCAATGTGATTCTGTTATTGGCATAATTCACACGACCCAGTCCCAGGTTGGCGATTTCTACACCCAGCTGCAACTGTCGGCGGGATTCCAGTATCACCTGTTGGGCTTCTTTTTGTTCTGTGATATCAGTATTCATACCGACCCAGCGTAAGATTGATCCATCGCGGTTCTTCTGGGGGACGCCTCGGGCGTGCACCCACCGCCATTCGCCCCGTTGATGCCAGAGTCGATATTCCACCGAGAACGTTTCCAGGTTCTCAACCGCCTGATGCCAGGCTTGAATGGTAGGCTGTTGATCATCTTTGTGGATCACGTCCAGCCAGCCTGTCTCTTTCCATTCATCGAATGACTGCCCGGTGAAGGCACGCCAGCTGGGGGAGTCCTCAACGACCATGCCTTCCGCATCGGTCATCCAGACGATCTGAGCCGAGGCATCAATGAGTAACTGAAAGAGCTCCTGACTGTTATGTAACTCTGAGACGTCAATAAAGGTAACGACGATCCCTTCGTTCTTTCCGGAATGGGACTGGTAAGGCAAAACCCGACGGATATAGACCTTTCCCGAGTTAGAGATCACGGTATGTTCTACAGGAGTGCCCTCCTGCAGCTTGCGCGGATCGGGCAGGGGAGGCATTTCCTCAACCAGGGGAACAAAGCGTTCAAGCGGACGACCGATGTCTGTGCTGATGAGACCATAGATTTCAGTAATCGCAGGCGTAAAGTTTCGGATCAGTAATTCATCGTCGAGAAAAACGGTGGCGATCTGCGTGCTGCGGAGCAGGTTTTCCAGGTCACTGTTAGTCTGGGCCACGGAATTGCTGACAGCGGTGATTTCTTCCTTGGAGGTTTCCAGTTCTTCGTTGGCTGACTGCAGCTCCTCGTTCATCGAGAGCAGTTCTTCGTTCGACGACTTCAGCTCTTCATGAGCGACATCTTTTTCCTGCAGTGTTTTTTCCAGTTCGTCTCGCGTATTCTGTAATTCGTGTTCCAGCTGCGCGATAATCAGATCTGCATGGGGGACCGATTCTGTGGAAGCGCCTTCACCGGTGCCATTTTTGATGGGCAGGCCGACGTCATGAAACACAACCATGAACAGGCCCTCATCTTCACCCAGGCGCGGCAGGGGCTGGACCGTAATCATTACCTGTTGAATCTGATCACCTTTGCGAATTGTCAGATGTTCCTGCTGTACTTTTCGCCGTGTTTTGATGGCTTCATTCAGGGTGGAACGCAGGCCGACACGTAACCCTCGTGCCGCCATTCTTACAATGTTGTTCTGGAAATCTCCCTCCCCAATTGTCAGGTACTTCTCCATGTCGGCGTCCGCATTCAGAATCTGTCCTGATTCATCGATCACACACGATTTCGGGGAAAATTCGTCGAGCAGAATACGTTGCCGGATTAATTTCAGATCCACTTTTTCATCCGCTTCCCGTTCCGGGTTTGATTTGAGTTGTAACTTTCCCTGAATGAAGGGGAGCGACGTAGCGGAGTCAACTGCTGTTCCTTTTCGTTGAGAGATACGGAATTTACTGTCAATTGTGCGAAATAACTCACCGTGAGATGTGATGTTCTCACTGGGACCCAGAAACAGATAGCCTGAGGGATGCAGCGCATAGTGAAACAGGGGAATGAGTTTTTTCTGCAGATGAGGTCCCAGGTAAATCAGAAGATTCCGGCATGATATCAGGTCCAGACGCGAGAAGGGGGGATCGCTGATCAGATTGTGAACCGAAAACAGGACCAGTTCCCGGATTTCTCGGGTGACCTCATATCGTTTTCCCCGTCTGATAAAAAAACGTTTCAATCGCTCGGGGGAAACATGATCCTCGATACCAACCGGATAGATACCAGCCCGTCCCACCTGGAGCGCGCGTTCGTCAATATCTGTGGCAAAGATCTGCAGTTGCGGCGGTGATTTTAATTGATCCATGACTTCGCTGCAGAGAATGGCCAGCGTATAAGCTTCCGATCCATTGGCGCAACCAGCGACCCAGATACGCACACAATCGTCGGGCGAACGGTTCTCGAACAATCGGGGAAGCACATCCCTGGCGAGTTGGTCAAACGCCTGCGGATCGCGAAAAAACTCGGTCACGCCAATCAGCAGTTCCCGAAATAATGCCTGGGTTTCCTCTTCGTTTTCTTGCAGATAATCGATGTATCTTTTCGCTTCACGGCATTTCAAGATCTGCATTCGCCGTTGAATCCGCCGGGAAAGCGTGCTGATTTTATAATGTTGAAAATTATGCCCGGACTTTTTCAACAGGATCGCTGTGATTTGAGGTATCGCCTCTGCAATCTGATCCTGAATCTGGGTCTGCGTTTCTGACGTGTTGACATTGAGCAGATGCTGTCCATATTGCTGCAACTCGCGTGCGATGTCATCAGGCGGGAGTACATAGTCTGCCACACCTGTCGTGGCAGCGCTCCGCGGCATGCTGTCGTACCTGGCAGAATTCGGATCTTGTGCAAATGTCAGTCCCCCACTGTCACTGATGGCCTTCAGACCCAGTGTGCCGTCAGTGCCTGCTCCAGAGAGAATGATTCCTACAGCACGCTTGCCTTGATCGTCAGCAAGTGAATGGAAAAAGTGATCGATATTCAGGGATGGATGGGGTCCCGTTTCGGCTTCGGCCAGTGTGACAACGCCGTTCTTGATTTCCAGCAGTCTCTGGGGAGGACAGATATAAATTCTGCCTGCTTCCAGCTTCGTGCGTTCATTCAGCTCAATCACTTCCCATGAAGTCGACTTCACCAGGAGTTCCATCAGCACCGGTTTGCTGTCCGGATCCAGATGCTGGATATAAACCAGCGACAAGCCCAGTGCCTCTTCGAGTGAGCCAAGCAGGTTTCTGAACGCATCCAGACCACCGGCAGACGCGCCGACGCCAACAATAATCGGTAGATTGTTGTTTTGTTGACGGTTCTGATTCATCTAACGCCTTTGTTCCTGCAAAATCTGATGGCAGGGAGAGAGAAGCTTGTCTTAGGGATTTGGCTCCGACAGACGGTTTACTGACATGCGGAAACTTTAATCGATTACATCCGTGTTTTTTACCCGTTCAGAATTTTGTGCCTGCGGGTCTGCAAAAATGAATTCCAGTTTCCGACTGGTGTCAGTCTGATTATTTCAATCAGTCTATCGTGGTCAATTGGTTCTGAAAATAATCATAACAAAACGCCTTTACAAAAACAGAGAGAACAGTCTCTGCCAACACATCATAGAACGAATTCTGATGTTACAGACATGAGCATAAAGGAAAAGGTAGTAGCAGGCACTAAATCAGGTTGAAAAAAATTCCTGAAAGCAGCTCATTCGGACATATTGTCGGACTTAGACTGTTTGAGGCATTTTGAGTTGCAGAGCAGACAGCGCTTACTTCTTTCCTGCCCGGAGTTTCTCGGCCTGTTCCCGTTTTTTGATGTCTTTGGGATGCTTGGAGAACGATTCGAAGACGTCCCCGATGACACGGTCCGCGAGCAGACTCAACTCTGTGAGAATGATGGGCTCTGCTTCGGGCAGCAGTTTTGAGGTGTTTGGTTCGTAGCCGCCTACGCTGTAGGAATCAGTAGTTGCAATGTAGCCGACGTGTCCGTTGGCATATCCCACGATGATGGGAATGGCGCGGTCGGCAATGTCATTTTCCAGCTTCAGTCCGTATTCGACCATCGGTTCCCCTGGCATCGTCAGCAGCAGATAGGGACCAATTTTCATGGCCTGCAGCTCAGCTTCAATTCGACCTTCCTTGCCGGGGAGCGAAATCACAGAGTTGGCGACGCGAATCGGATAGTATTCAGCCCGTTCAGCCAACTCTTCCCGCGTCATACTATGGGCCAGGGTTCGCACGACAGCGCTACCCAGATCTCGACCAGCCCACTGGATGTCGGCTTCATCTGCACAACGATAGGGATAGCCGGGCAGGTTCGGGCGAATGTCTCCTGCGCAACCCTGCAGGAACAGCGAACTGGTCTGATTTCCATAGCACATTTCCACAAAGGTCTGGGCTTCGCCGGGAAAGTCGGCACTCATCTTCGGGAAACCGTTAGGGTATGGCATCGAGCCTTTATCACCCCAAGTGAAAAAACAGGGGTGGCAGACGGCGTGCATCAGAACCGCGACTGGGGTCAGCGATTTCCCATCGTCGAATCGCAGGACTTTGACGCGGGGGTCGTTGGGACCGTCTTCATTGAGCCGTACCACGGCCCGACCGTTGATTACTTTGCGACGATTGATACTGAATCCGATTTTGTCTTCACCGTAGCCGACAGTGACCGGTGTCATTTTCGAAGCCGCCTGTTTTGCAGCGGTACCGAGCTTGGCGATCAGTTCTTTTCCCCAGGCCGAATCCGCATTGAATCCCGGGCCGGAGTGATTGTGTGAGGCTGCCACCATGATATTGGCCGCCGGGATCCCCGTTTCTTTTTCGATTTGTGCCCGGGCCGGTTTCACAATTTCCGTGTAGGCACCGATCAGGTCCAGCGTCACGATGGCCACTTTGGTCTGACCATCATCCAGCACCAGCACACCCGCCCGCAGGGGATCACGTACGCCGGTAACTTTGCGACGGTGCCCGACGACTTCCAGCTCTTTGACTTCGGCAGGAGTGATGTCCACTTTGGCCACGCCTGCTTTGAGATTCGATTTTACAGCAGACGGATTTTCGGCAGCAGAAGTTTCTAAGAACAGGCAGGAATTCAACAGCAGGACAATACAGACAACTCGAAATATCTGGTGCATGGCTCTGGTTTCATATCATGAGGAACGTTTTGGGAAGCTGACCGAGTCGAAGGAGTGATGGTTCTCGTTTCGGATTAAACGTTGGAGGAATCAAGGCTGGTAATAATGTGGAGCGAAACATCAATGCTGACTTATTTCAGTTTAGACAGCTTGAGAACAAGTAGCAAGCAATTTCAGCGGAATCCAGTTCTCTGGTACGTGAGTCAGTCTTGCTGCTGCTTTGCTCTATTAGTTCGGATTTTGAGAGTCCAACAGGAGAGAATACTCGCGAAATCAACCATCAGCACGCGGAAGGGATTTTCAGGCAGTTTCCGGGAAAAATTGCGTGTGGGTATTTTGTTGTGTGCACTTCAAATAACTTCTCTGTTCGATCACCCATCCGACGATTTCTCGTTACCTGTTGGAGAGGTTGGTGTCTGTTGTTTCTGTGGGGGCGGACTTTGGCTTTTCAGATCATTCAGCCAGCGTTTTCCTGAGTGATAATCAGTATTAAATGCAGCGTAAGGATAGTCGCGATTGATTTGCCTGGCTTTTTCGCGAGTGATCTTTGTTCGCATGGCGTTTACATAACCATCAGGATGAATCTGAATTAATGCCTCAAATCCCTGTTCTGAGAGGTCTGTATCGGAAATCTGAATCCCTCCACACAGCTTTAACACGGGAACTTTTGCCAGCAGGTCAGCATTCCTGACTCCGGAAGCTTCCAGTCCAAAAAAGGGAGGCAGTTGTGAGAGTGCCTCGACAGTTTCTGGTGTGATCTCCAGAGCAGGTGGTAAAATAACTCGTACAGGAAAAAACAGTTCTGAGTCTGGCGGATACTCAGACTTTTGATACGTTTTTCCATTCGTCGCGTTGATTGTGACTCCCAGATCGAGCAGTTTGATCGCGGCCTGCCGGGCCACAGGGGTGCCCAGATAACGATTGTGCCCATTGAGATCGTTATCGATGACTGTCATGCCTGGCTGAATTTTTTGCAGTTCCGCTATCAGTTCCGGATCATATTTTCGACCGAAAGAATTGATGTTCAAAAACCGCAGTTTCAATTTTGAAAAACCGGGTGAACGCGCCAGATCTTCCAGGGTCTGGGGGATGGGGTTATACAGATGCAGGTTTCTCAAGCGTGGCATCAATTCCAGAAAACGAAATTGATCATCGATCTGAATGGCACCAACATTGAATGTGTCAAGGTGTTCCAGTCCCATGTTGGAAGTCAGCTCTGATGTTTTCAGCGGGGTGTTGTAGATGTGAAAATCGGTCGTGTTTTCATTGAACTGCAACCCCTCCAGTGCCCCGGGTTCCAGGTGACAGTTCATGATATTGAGTGAATGCAGCGTGAGCAGACTGCTTAATCGAGACAGACTGGTAATGGTGATCTTTTGATCTGCCCTGCTGAAAACAATTTCGATCACCCGGAATGGCTCGTCCGGGAGTTGATTCAGCTGATTTTTTGATTTTTCAGTTCCATTGGCCTTCTTGAAGCTGACTTTACCACCCAGGTTAATCACCCATTCTGCGATCGCCCGTTCGGAAGCCAGGATGGCTGAATCATTCCGTTCTGGTGGAGAAGTACGCGGGGGCTGTGGATCGGTTTTCGCTCTGAGTTTCAGCCAGCTGATGCCATGATGACTGCTTGAATGAAATGCTGCAAACGGATAATCCTGATCGACCTGTTTCGCTTTCTCGTCGGTGACTGGGGTTCCTATCAGATTTATATAAACTTCCGGATTGCTTTGATAAAATGATTCAAATCCTTTGTCTGTCAGGTCGGAATCGGGGAGTCGAACTCCGCTGCAGAGTGCCATCACCGGGACAGCAGTCAGCAGGTCTGCATTTTTCAGTCCTTTCGAATCCAGCCTGGGGAAGGGAGGCAGGCGAGAAAACATCTCAGCGATCTCCGGCGTGATTTCCAGATTGTTCGGTAGAATGATTTCCAGAGGTTTGAACAGTTCGGACTCGGACGGGGAGTTTGACTTGTTAAAAAGGATCTCGCTCTGGTTGGGACCGCTGGCAACAATTGTAATGCCCAGTTCCAGCAGTTTTATCGCAGCTTCCCGTGCGACCGGGGTTCCCAGGTAGCGCTGGTGCCCCTTCTTATCATTGACAATGATAGACATGCCCGGCTTTTCAGCCTGTAACGCGCGAATCGCATCAGAGTCAAAAGTGCGGCCGTTGGCATACAGATTGAGGAAACGCAGGTTCCCCTGTTTGAATCCAGATGAGTCGGCCAGATCCTGCAACTGCTGTGTATTCGGGTTCCAGAGCCTTAAATCTCTCAGTCGCGGCATCAGGTCGAGGAACTGAAAGTGATCATTCACCTGGGCAGTACTGATTTCAAATGTATCGAGGTTTTCCAGGCCTTTGATCTCATTGCTGAGGTGTGTCGCTTTTGCGAGACTATGAGACATGCGGAAATGAGTCATACCATTGCCGAACTCCAACCCTTTCAGGGCACCGGGGCGCAAACCACAATTTGAGATACTAAGTGAGTGGAGTGATAACAGGCGACTTAAACGCGACAGGCTGGGAAGCTGGATTATCTCTCTCGATTGATCAAAGGGGATTTGCAAAATCCGAAATGGTTCCTTCGGTAGTTGATCGATTTGGGATACCCAAATATCATCTTTGTTTGTTGTTTTGACAACGACCCTGGCTCCCAGTCTAAGGGCCCATTCTGCTGTTTCCCGTTCGAATGCCAGTTGTGCGTCATCTAAGCGGGGGGACGTCTCTTTTTTAGTTGGCTTAACCCGATTCTGTTTTGCTGATTTGAGTTTTTCATAGACAATTTCCAGCCAGCGCCGTCCTGTACCATGCCTGGAATGGAATGCCAGATAAGGCGCATCCTCGTCAAGTTGTTGAGTGAGAGACTTTGTGACCTGAGTGTCCTTGATATCGAAATATCCATCCGGATCCTGTTCGACCAGTTTACGAAAGGCAGCATCAGTCAGGTCCGAATTTTCTAATCCGACACCACTGGCGCGTCTTAAACCGGGAATCCCGGTCAGCAGGTCAGCATTGTGAACTCCCGTTGCATTTAAATGGTAATAACTGGGAAGGGCAGCCAGATCATCTACAATTTCAGAGGTCAGTTTCAACTTGGGTGGGAGAGAGACTCGACTCAATGAGAAAGGGATCTCTTTCGATGGCAGGTTCTCCCTGGAAAATGTCTGGCTTCCTCGGCCTGGTTCGTGACCTTCCATGGTACAACCCAGCTCCAGTAATCTGACAGCCGCCAGTTGAGCGACCGGTTTGCCAAGGTACTGTTCTTCTCTGCCGGAACCGTTTGAAGTAATTGTCATTTCAGGTTGTGCGGATTGCAGACGTTGAACGAGCGCGTCATCAATCTGACCGTTGGGCCTCAGTCTCAAAAACCGCAATTTCGATTGTCGTAGCAGCGGTGATTCGCTTAATTCTTTCAATTTGGCAGGTAAGATATCAACGATTTCCAGAGCTCTGAGGTTCGGCATCTGTTCCAGAAAGGCAAAGTGGTCATCAATCTGGGAACCACCCAGTTCCAGTGTATCGACGAATTCAAGGCCCTGAATCTCTTTCAAATCAGATACTTTTAATTCCGCTTGCAGGATGTGTAAGGTTTCAAATGCCTGTTTCAATACGAGCCCTTTGAGGGCAGCCGAGGATACTTTTGCTTGATTCAGGTTCAGTTCCTCTAGTGTCATTAACTGACTGAGGCTGCTCAAATCCGTCAATGGTTTATTTCGGGATCGATCAAAATAGATTTCTTTCAGTCGGAATGGTTCATCAGGGAGTTCCTTGATGTCTTTGATGTTAAATTTGAAGTCATGTGCCATGTTGAAACGCACGATGCCTCCCCGTTTGATCAGCCACTCCGTGACTTCCCGTTCCCGGGCAAAGGGTTCGGCAGGATCAGCGACCTGTGGTACAGGTGACCCGGGCTGGTCAGCAACCGGACTGGTAGCTTTCGCTGATTTGCCCGGTGTCGGGGATGGGAGCCAGTTTAATTTAATTTCGGCCGATTCTTTGGAGTCAGCAACGATTTCAAAACGTCCGTTCTTCAGAGGAACTCCATTCACCGATGCCAGGACACGTTGTTCGTTCCCCTCTGATTTGACGGTCGTCAACTCACCCCAAGGGAGCCGCTGGTCTCCGATTTGCAGACTGAGTTCGTGTGAGCCTGACTTTTGTGTTCCGGTCCAGCTTCCTGATGTGAGATCCAGAGGCTTTCCGTCAAGCAAAATTTGAGCCCGTTGATCATTCAGGGTGACATGTAGGGTTCCCTGAGAGCTGGAGGGCCTCAGAAACGAGATACCCAGTAACAGAACGGCTGCCAGCCCCATGCCCACCAGAATTCTTCCCGGACTGAGTCGTTTGCCAGATGTGCCAGGCAGGGTCGTTTCTTGCCAGGCTGCCAGGACCTGAGAGACTTCCTGCATCGAGTGATAGCGCAGCTCTGTCGAGCGGGCCATCATTTTGCGGCAGATCTGATCCAGTCTGGAATCGATATCAGGCTGAATATTTCGAACCGGTCTGGGATCTTTGGTCATGATCTGAGACAGAATGGAAGCCGTCGTTCCCTGGAAGGGGCGTTGCCCGGCGAGCAGTTCATACATGATGACCCCCAGCGAGTAGACATCGCTGGCTGGTCCGATTTTTTCCAGGTCTCCTTCCACCTGTTCGGGCGACATGTAAGACGGGCTTCCCATGATCTGACCATGCTGTGTGAGCTGGGTCGCTTCTTCGTTCTGGCTCATCGTTGCCAGTCCAAAGTCAGTGATGATCGGAGTGCCATCCTGTCGGATCATGATGTTTGCGGGTTTGAGATCCCGATGTACGATTCCCTGCTGATGTGCCAGTTCCAGTGCCTGTGCTAACTGCTGAATCAGTTGGGCGATTTCAGTCTGGCTGAATTTCTGACCGGCCTGTATCAACGCCGCCAGCGATTCCCCTTCGATGAATTCCATTGTGATGTAATGGACATCGTCGATCTGATCCACATCATAAACCGAACACAGATTCGGGTGATTCAGATTGGCAGCCGCTCGTGCCTCACGGTAGAAACGGGTAATGAACTGTGTATCGGCGTGCGAGTTAATCTGCGGAAGCTTGAGTGCCACCTTGCGCTCGAGTTGTGTATCCCGCGCCAGATAAACGCAGCCCATACCTCCTTCGCCCAGCCGTGAGAGGATCTGGTAGCGACCAAACCGGGCGGGAAACTGTTCGAAGTGCAGGCGCGATTCCTGAACCGTCAGGCCGCCTGAACTGTCGGCGGAACCGGAGTCTGACTGATCGGCAATGCGGGTTCTGGCTGAATGTGAGTCGGAAAACAGTTTTGAAAGTTCCCCGGCGATTTCGGGATGGGCCTCAAGCAGTTCCTGCTCACTGATGATCTTGCCTGTTTCCCGCAAACGGTAGTAGCGTTCGATCAGGATCAGTTCTTTCAGCAATATACTGCGTGAGGGATTGGTAAAATCGAAGAGCGTCTTTTCCAGTGACGGATTTTCCCCGTTCTGCCAGGACTGTTCAAAGTCTTCGCAGCGTTCTTCAATCTGGCTTTGTAGTTCGGCTGGAAGATTTTCCAGTTCAAATGGTTGATTCATTTTGTCTTATCCTAAACTCGAGAACCCCGAGTTATGTACAAGATCGCAATGGAGCAGATAACCCCGACACAGATTTTTAAAAATTTGGGGAAAGAATGTGATATTCGTCCAAATGATTGCCTGGTTTCAATTTAGTTCCGCTTCGATCTGTTCTGTCCAGGTTTGTCGAATCAGAACAAGCCGGCGTTCAATGCTGCGTTCCATGACTCCCACTTTGGCGGCAATTTCCGCATTGGTATAACCTTCCAGCTTGAGTTGGGCGACCTCTTTGAGGGATTCTTTTCCCAGTGAATCCAGAAGGCGACTGGCTTCCTCGGCTGCTTCTACTGCGAGTTCCTGGTTCGGTGCCTGATGAGCCAGCTGATCCAGCCAGTTTTCTTCTTCAGACGAAGTTCCGGAAACCGTGCGCCTGACATCGCGTTTCTGAGCGCTTTGTCTGCGGTACAGGTTCCGGGTTTTACAGAGTGTTATATTGACAAGCAGAGGCCAGAGGCTGGTCCGATCGTTGAGATTGGGGAACTTGCCTGCTTCCAGTCGCACGAAAAAGCTGTTCAATGCGCTGAGGACGGCATCTTCTTCATCTTCGACCCGACAGAGGTCTTTCTGCAGATGGGAGCGGGCCAGTTGCACTAGTTGTTCGAAATAGCGATTCCAGAGTTGCTGCTGCAATTCATCTGCTTCACCCTGTTTGAGTTGATCCAGCCAGTTGGTGACTGAGCCCTGATGATCCATGCCTGCTGCCGTTATCTATTCAATAGGAATCCAGATTCGTCAGGCACTCAATTCATCAGGCGGGTAGCGGGTCCGCCTTCTGAATTGCTGACTGGTCTGAATGATTACAAAGTCAATTCTCAGAAGGTCTTACAGACAGTTTATCAGCACAAACGACTCAATTCAAAAAAAATCGGGGGATTCTGCGTCGGAAAAAAAACTGCCTTCGCGATTGTACTTGAGGAGCAGGGGACACACAACATTTTGGTAGTCAAAAACTCACGATATCAACTTGGAACCTGCGGTCGTAACAATCGAAACTCCATTCGAACAGGAGCAGACACAATGATCAGGGCACAACTCACTCAACGACCAAAACAACTGCGATGCAGAGGCTCAATACGGATAATTTTTCTCGTGCTGTTGTGTCTGATTCCAAGTCTGGTTTATGCGGAGCAGCGTACCTGGACGAGTGCCGACGGCAAGAACGAGGTCCGTGGTGAACTGCTGGGAACGACTGATAAAGTAGTTATTCTCAAGAAACAGTCGGATGGAACTCTGCACGTCGTCCCATTTTCCATGTTGAGCGAAGCGGATCAGGCTTATGTGCGGGAGAAGTATCCCCAAATCTTTCCTGAGGATCAGAATAGACCGGCAGTGTCGACTACCACGAATGAGACGAAAACTGCATCGCCTGAAATGCAAGGACAGAAAACATCAGAGAAAAAACAGGATCCAGAGGACATGCGGTTCAAGTGGGAGCATGTCTCAAAGATACTGCCTCGGTTTCAACCAATGCTGATTGATGGAGCAGCCGTCATCAGTCCCCGGACACAACTTATTTCCCGTAAACAGCAGGCGAACCTGCAAATTTCTGCCGATTATATCGGAGCGATTCTGTGTTACCTGGCAGACCGCGAAGGTTATGAACTTCTGGCTCAGAAGCTGAAAGAGAAGGGGGTAGTGGGGGCATTTAATACCACCACGGGTGATGACCGGGAGCGAATTGAACAATGTTATTCTCTGTTTGGAAAGCTCTACAAACTCTTCTACTCGAAAGAGGAGAACAGGAAATACTACGATCTGCGTCATTCCGGGGTCAACGACTTCGATCAGGGGATTCAGATTTCTAAACTGGTTCGCAAGTTCGATCAAGATTTTCAGCAAATTAAATATCAGGGGGAAGAGATTCCCGTAGCTGTGTTCACAGGAGCGAGTCTGGATCACTATCGCGAAGGGATTGGTGAATTTCCATTGCATGTCAGAGGGAGCATTCGCCCGCTTGAGATTGGCGGTAAGAATTCCCTTAAATTGATTTACCTGAATTCACCGGACCTTCCAACGGGAATTAAAAAAACGCCAGCAGAAGCGCGGGAGTTCGCCCGAGCGATTGAGGGGAAAGAGTTTGCCTTCCGGACGGATCTGGTTTTGAAGTATCCCCGGTATGAACAGAATCCTGACGTTCTGGAATCATATAACGATTTGCTCATGAACGCGAAGATTGTCGGACTTTCTCTCGTGAATGCCGCAAAACCGTCTCAGGTGATTCAGAAATGGGAACTGGAAAAGCCGGTAGAAATCACGGGTGAGCAGCCTGAAGCCGACGAACAGGGCCTGGTCCAAAAAATGCAAAGTCTGGCTAAGGAACATCAACTGGTATTATGGGGAGACTATCCGGCAGTTCGAGTTGACTTGCCGTATAGTTCGGATGGTCCGATCGTGGGGAGTGATCCTGATCGATTCACCAGACTGCTGGATCGGGTTGCGCTGGGACTTGATCCGAACCATTTGAGCCCGGTACTCATAGCCACTCATTTCCCGGAAACGATCGGGCGTTTCATTACAGTCAGTACGAATCGCGTGGGGGGGATTCGTACTGCAAAGTGGTTCGGAGAAAACGAATTTGACAAACGGGCCAGTCAGCAGAAGTTCGAGCAGACTTATGCGGACAAATTACGCCACTACGCGGTTGAGCTGCCAATCCGATTTGTCGAAATTCAGAAAGTTGTTTTGGGAAAAAATGGCAATTACGACTTCGAACGGGGTGGCGTATTGATAGATCATCGAGTGGTGAATGGTCGGTTTCCCGGCCTGACGACCTGTTCCTTTAATTTGCGGGCCGAACAGATTGATCGTCGTACCAGACCCTGCTTTGTACAGGAATTTTTGCCTTTAACGACGGAGCAGGCACGTCCCCTGTTCAGTGGGGTACAGCAGGGATATGACCTCCCCGCATATGTCACACGTGTCGTCACCTGGGATCGACTGCAACTGGAAGAGTATCAGGATGAGCAGCTCCCTCCCGTATCAGTCTCTCGTGAGTCTTTTGAACTCTACCGCGATCCGCAACTCAAGCAGCATATTGCCAGTCTGGAGAGCAAGCAGGTTCCTCCTCCGGTTTTAAGTGAAGCGAAAGGCAAAATCCTGCCCGGCTCCGATCAACCGCTGGCCCTCGACCAGAGTACACTCTTTTTTCTGAAACAGGAAGCGGATGGTATTAATGCGGAAGAAGATGAGCTGAAAAAACTGTTTGATGATTATCGCTATCATACTAAAAGTTATTCCAGCACCGTCAGCGATGCATTAAGGGAATTGACAGGGGCAGAAGAGGAATATTCGAGATATGGCACAGTACGCAATGGTTATTCAGCAGGCACACCGGAAGAGAAGCAACAGGCGATACAGAAATGGAAAGAAGCTCAAGCGAAAGTGAATCAGCTGTTCCAGCAGCCACAGTCCTCCTTCTTCCCGGCTTCCATTGATCAACGTGATCTGGATGAAAGACAGTTTCCGGTCCTGAGAGAGAAATGGCAGAAGTGGATGAGACAGTGTATCGATTCTACAAAACGTCATTTTGTTGTGCATGCGGAAGTCAAGCTGGATCAGCAGCTCCGCGATGTGCAGCTGATGATATCGCGTCAGAATCTTCCGAATCCTTATACATGGAGTCCTGCAAAAACACTGATCGACGAAGGGGTTCCCGCGAGCCATCTCGTGGTTTTGAATTATCAGGATTCAAATATGGTGATATCTCATACTCCCTGCCTGCAGCTGACGCAACCGCTGGAAGATGTGCTTGACCGTGTTCCTGATCAAATACGTGATTTGATCATTGATCAGCAGAATGGAACAGCCCGGGTGGAACTGGTGGTGGCAGTGGGAAAAACCACACTGCTTCCCCATACAGATGAAAACCGACGGGGAGGGCTGCTGTTAGAAACAGAGGTCAAGCAGCTGCGTCTGTTTACAGATCGGAAATATAATCGCGAGTTGATTTTTGAAGTGGAATTGAATCCAGTTGCTGATTCAACGAAAACAGGCTCTGTTTCGGTTTTACGAAGTAAAACAGCAGCACCTGATGCAGAGGAAATGCAGCAAACAAAATCAGAAAAAGTCGAAGCCTGGACACCGGCAGCCAGCCTGCGCTTGATTGCCAGATATCTACCTGAATTTACGCGGGAAAACAGTGGCGTGCTAATGTTCAACCGCTGGCGCCAGGAGACGGATTTTCTGTCAAAACGTGATCAGTCAAAATATGGAATCGTTCCGGATCGTGGTCTGTATTTCCGTTCGCAGACTTCGGCGCCAACAGTTCAGCAGCTCAATGTCGAAGGAAAGGCATTCGTCCAATGGTTGAACCGACCGGAAAGTCTACCGGGCAGTCGTTATTCACTGCGGTTTGAAACCAAATTTGCGGACCTTTCTGATGAGGTGAAAGGTTATCGACAGGCTCTGGTAAGTGTCAGGGAATTTGACGGTTCCATGCAATATTCGCAAATAATGTTTCATATCGGTTCGGAAATCAAGAGGGCCAAACGCAGCATCGAAACGAATAAGTATATGGAAAAAAATTTCCCGGAACGACCCAAATCAGGTGGTGGGGGATTTGGAGGGAGCGGGGGTAGCCTGGGGCTTGGAAAACAGCCGACTGATTCATCTCAGACTGTACAAGTCAGTGAGAAGAACAAAAAAATTCTGCAGGAGATCGAAGAACTTACCCGACTCGAACAGTATCTCAGCAGCGCACCTCCCGTATTCATCCTGCGCGATATTGGAAACCAATATGGTTTGACCAACCTGCGTGGAAATCTGCAGGCGTATGGAACATCAAGTCTGGAAGAGGAGCGATTGCAGAAAATTTATGAACCGATCTTCCCCACACTCAATATGAGTCACCAGATTGTTCTCCCCACAGGATTGCAGATCAAACCGGGAAACAGGAAATGGGAGGTTGAAGTGGAGTTCGATGTCAAATCGGCAACATCACAAGAGACGCCTCCTGATCTTTTTGATCCGAAATTGTCTGGAAAATATAGCGATAAACTCAGTCGAAAAGATCACGGCAAGTACGCCCTGTTTGATGTCGAAGTTACAGCAGCATGGTTGATCAATCAGCAAACGGGAAAGCGGGCACACGAACTGAAGCTGGTTCCTTACCCCCAGCATGTAAAGCAGGCTGCGGACTGAGTTGCTGAACTTTATATAAAATAGTGGCTTACGTGAAACCCGTTTCAGGCGGGGCGTTGCGAGGCGGGAACGAGTAGAGGGCGTTCCCGTCTCGTTTTTTTGTTTTTTTAGAAATAGTTTTGTCTGAGCTGTCGGGATGACAGAGTGATTCTTGATCTTTCTATAGACGAGGAAGTTAATTCAAGAACCAGAAATCAGATCGTTGAAAAAATCAATAAGGGGCAGGGATCATGACTTACGGATTGGGGTATACGGGGGTTTACACTGGAGGCAGTGTCGAAAATACAGCCGGATATCAGGAATTTAAACGCAGACAGTATGCCCAACAACATGAAGAACGTTTAGCGCGTGCAGGTGAGCGACAGAAAAAAAGGGAAGCGGCTACTCAGAATACGAACTCCAGCAGTGCGGTGTGGATACCCGAGCCAGTTGAAGTGGATCCGGTTGAGGCAGAGCGTCAGCGCAAAATAGAAGAAGCCCGCCACAAAGCGTGGTTGAAGAAACAGGAAGCTATTCGTCTTGCCGAGGAAAAACGAAAAAAAGAACGTCTGGAAGTGTTAAGCCGTATGAGTCGCAAACAGAAGGTGCTACATTTTCTGTGGATCACTAGTCCAATCTATATCATGCTGTGTGCTTTCAATTCACTGCTTGAGAAAGCGACAGCAGAAAAAGATAAGCTTGGAACAAATCTTAACAGGTCGGTAGAAATTCAATTCGGAATCAAAAAAGTACAAGCTGTTCTGACGCCGATTAAGAACCTGGTAAACAGGTTGATCCCGGCAGTCACCTGGAAAGTGGTCTCCAGCGTGCTGGGCATCGTCGCTTTTGGGGGTGTTCTGAAACTGGGAGGGGGATTGGTATTCGCGGTTCCTGCTGCGGTACTTGGATTTTATCTACTCAAGATTTGCCGATATTTTACATATGCTGTGTCGGTGTATCTGCTGGCTCTGGCTTACCATCTGGGAAGCAAACTGGAAGAGTTTATCTGGTGGGCAGAAGAAGCGACGGGCAGAGTGGTGGAGAAAGTTCAGGCTGTGATGCTCGCGTTGCTTAAGTTGACTCTGTTTATCGCAATATTCGGCTTCATCGCCGGACTCATTATGCTGGTGGCGAAATTACAGTAAGACTGCCAGAGATAAGAGAACCGGTTATGTAAATCTGTCAGCGGAACGAGTTGGATCGGGAGATAAACTGAAGATGATTAAGGGACTGACATATAACAGAGAATTTCTCGATCCCCTGATCGAGCAGCAGCTGATTGAGACGATCGATCAGACTCCGTGGTTGAACGATTTGAAACGCCGAGTCCAACATTACGGGTATCGTTATGATTACCGTTCTCAATCGATTGATACTTCAATGCAGGTGGGACGTTTGCCGACCTGGGCACTATCGCTGGCAGAAACGATTGTGGGGCAGGGATACTTTGAACAATTTCCCGATCAGATGATTGTTAATGAATATGAGCCGGGACAGGGGATTGCACCCCACGTGGATTGCGAGCCCTGTTTTGGTAATTCAATCGCCTCAATCACACTGGGCTCTGGCTGTTTTATGAAATTCAGTGAAGTGACAGGAACAAACAGACATTCAATTTACCTGGAACCACGCAGTATCATAGTCATGTCTGATGAAGCACGCTATGACTGGAAACATTCGATTTCCAAGCAGAATTTCGATGACGTCGACGGCAACAGGATACCCCGTTCGCGTCGGATTTCACTGACATTTCGTACGGTGAATTCGGAATCCCTTCAGGTTTAATCCGGTATGAAATTTCCGATTGAATTTCCTGAACCATAGAATTAATAATGGTTTAGGTTGTGTGGTCATGTCGGGCTTGAGCTCCGTCCGTTAATACTTACCTTCATTTTGAAAATTTTCCCCATTCCACGTCGGGGGGATTCCACAAACCGTGATCTTTCTATTGTGAGACGATTTTAATCTGGTCCGCAATTCAACTTTGTCTCGATAGATAATAGAAAGAACCGCAATGTTTTCCCTGTTAAAACACCTTTCGAAAACAAGTTCTTCTGTCTGTAGCTCTCGCAACAAACGCAAATCATGTCGCACACCCATCCGAAACTGGCAGGTGCAGTTGCTGGAAGAACGTCAATTGCTGGCAGGCATGTTGACGTCCGACGATGTAATCGTTCGCTCGGGTGATAATGCCCCCAATCTTGACACGGGAAACAACGATGGCAATTTCAGTAAGTTCAGTGAGGAGCCGATTATCAACGAGACCGGGCTGGTTTTATTTCAGGCAAATGTCACGGGCTCTCTCACGTCAAGTAATTCGGGACTCTTTCAAGTTTCAACTTCGGGCACAATTTTAAATATCACACGTCAAAAACAACCGGTTCCGGCGATTCAAGATGGGACACTCTACGACGGGATCTCAGGAGCCGCATCCTCTATTCCCTTACCCTTCAACGACAGTGGCCAGGCAGTGTTTGTTGATCGCTTCAATGGAGTCAATTATTGGGAAGACTCGGGTATCTTTCTCGGCAGCAATGGCAACGGACCGCTCTTACTGGTTCAGGAAGGCAGTGATGCACCCGGTGCGACGAATGGAAGTACAAATGGAAAGTTTGATGGACTGGAGGGAACCTATGTGACAGTGAACAATGCTGGGCGAATCGCTTTCATCGCGAATTTATCTAATACCGATAATGGAAGCGCTGATAACCAGACTGTCTTCAGTACCGACGCCAATGGAAACCTGATCGAGATTGCCCGAAAGGGGCAGTTGATCCCCGGCTCTCAGGTTCATCGCTTTAGCAGTTTCTATTCGATATCGATCAACAATGCCGGACAAATCGCATTTTATGGAGAGACATCAAATTCTTCCGTACCAGATGGCATTTATGTGAGTGACGGAGATGGTTCACCACTCCGCGTTGTGATGCAGAATGAACAGGTCTTTAATTCCGACGGCGACAAATTTCACTGGAACAGTAAAATCAGCAACAGTGTTATCAATGAGTCAGGGGCCGTGGCTTTTCGCAGCAATATCGATATTGGCGAAGCGGGTATTGTGCTGGGAGTATTCATTCGCTCGGGAAATGGTGATTTGCGAGAGATTGTTCGTACGGACGACCAGCTTGCAAGTGAAGAAATATACGATCATAGTGGAAAAAACGATCTGGTGCTGAATAATCGCGGAGATGTAGCATTTACAGGAGACATATCTAATGACAGAGTGCTGTTTCGGTATGATGCCGGCAGTAGTCGAGGCGATCTCAAACAGATCGTGCGTGAAGGACAGGCGGTTCCCGACAGCGATCAGGTTATCTATGGAATCAATAAGTATACGATGAATGATGCCGGACAACTGGCAATCTCAGCGACGATCTGGGATGGCGTCGACTCTTTTACCAGACAGGAAGCGTTGTTCTATTATGACGATCTCAATGGTCTTAAGGAAATCGCCCGCACAGGCCAGGCCTTTGAAGGCTCTACCATCACCCATCTCTATTTTGCCGGGAATAGTGATGCGATCTTTCTGGCAGCGAACGGGGATGGAATCAACAACAACGGCGAAGTCACTTTTTCCTATAAGCTGGAGAACGGGCAGCTGGGGATTGCGATGATCGATGGCGATTTAGCAGAAGCAGTCAGCCTGCGTGTTGTTTATGAACCGACGGCGACCGATGCCAACGGCGAAGCGGCTTCGCTGCCTCAGAGTCAGACCTGGATCAGCGAATGGGATTCCTGCTGGGTAGAGATCTGGGTCAGCTCTGCCAATCAGGCGAGCAACGGCATCGCCGCCGTCGATCTCGATTTCCAGTATAACACCGAGTACACGTCGGCGACTGAGATCGAATTCGGGGCAAGTTTTACACAAAATCAGTCGGGGACCATCAATGATACAGAAGGACTGATTGAAAACCTGTCAGCGGAAACAACAGCGACAGAACTGGGTCTCAACGATCGTCTGCTGTTTGCCCGGATTCGATTTGAATCACTGTCCACAGATCAGGTGGCACTGGATATTTCAGGTCAGAGTATTGGCCCTTATGATCTGGGCTTTGAGCTGGTCTCACCACAGGTTGATGTTGTGGCGGAAGTTCCCACAACATTAACCGTCGTACCCTTCAGCGGAGCCAGTATCTGGGCGAACCCTTTTGATTTGAATGATGATGATAAGATCGATTATCGAGATTTGATTCAACAGGTCAGCATGTACAATACACGTCCCAGTGAATCGGAGTCTGCGTACGCCTGGTTTGCCGATTATGATCAGAGTGACCGCATCGATTACCGTGATCTGATCGCACTGGTTTCTAATTACGGAAAATCAAAAGCCAACCAGTCCGAAATCGTTTATCCCGTCAATTATCCCGAAGCGTGGGCTGACAGACTGCTGGTCTCACTTCCGCCGTCTGAAACGACAACTACGACTGGTTTGAAACAGGAGACGGCAGAACAACTGGTAGAGCAGGCAGTCATTCAGATCAGTCCGCAACTTTCTTCTGAACAGAGTGAGCTGCTGTCCGGCGTAGAAGTCAAGGTGGTGGACCTGGAGGGGAGCACATTAGGTCGGGCTGCCGGTGGTACCATTTACCTGGATGTGAATGCCGCCGGCTACGGATGGTTTATAGACGAGACTCCCACTGACAACAGCGAATATGCCTTTGAGAGTCAGTTCTCACTGATCGCTTTGCCCGACAGTGACGCAGCCGGGCAGATTGATCTCTGGACTGTGATCCTGCACGAACTTGGTCATCTGGCTGGATACGGACATGCTTCAGAAGGACTGATGGAAGAAACGCTGTCTCCAGGAGTACGCAAACTGGCAGAGTGGGACGAGGAAGCTGATCTGTTTTTTGCCTCCCTCAAAGACAATACAGACTTACTTCCGTTTTAATCTGGTTTTTAAAGCATGCGTTTTCTCCATTCGTCTGCGAATGAGGCAGCAGGAATGCGCACAGAATCCGTATTCAGTCATCCGTTCCATGCCCTTCGGAACATGATTCAAATTTGGAACAGCAAGAGTTAATAGTTGAGACTGTCTTCCGTAAACGGGGTTCGGGGGCTCCTTTTGAGTACTGTTCTGAGAATGTCATTCATGGTATCCGGGTCATTATCGAAACCGCCGTGCGTGGTACTTTGGGATTTTGCAGGAGCATCTGTTTTGCCGTGGCTGTAGATAAACGACAAACGCTGATGTCGAATGTCCTCTGAAAATCTCTGCATTCCTAACAGCGGTGCTTCCAGCTCTTCTTCGAATGCATTCGAGACCAGGTACAGGAGAGATTTGCGATAGACAAGGGCAACGTTGTCTTCGAGCTCAAGTTTGTCTTCCAGGTTATAGATCTTCATTGTGTCGATCCCGAAGTTTTTGCTGTTCGCTTTCAGCAACGGAAGATAATGAGAATGGTATAAATCAACTGTGGCGGCTGGTGCAAGCAGGTTGACAGAACTGATGCGCGTTTTGGTTTTCGACTTTGCGAGCGCCTGGAGCAGGTGCGCGAGGAGTATTGCGCCCGTACTGTGACCAATCATATGGATTTTTTTGGGGACGGCATCGGGAGCCGTTAAAGCATCCAGAAAGGTTTTCATCGTGAGACTGCCTGGTCTGGATTTCGTGCGAAACGAAGCTTCTGCATCGGATTTCATTTCTCTCCAGAGAGCTCGGCCCGGGCGGCGGGTTGCCCGTTCCAGGAGCAGATCCGACCAGTCGGTAAAGCTGCCTACAATTTCTTCTGTATCAATTTTTTTGCCAATGATGACGTCTTTGATTTCTTCAATCAGCCCCGTGTCATACATGAAATGATAGGGATAGATTCCATTTTTCTTGAAGGTCTCCTTCATGGCGGCAATGCGGGTTGCGGAGGCTTTGGTGTCGTTCAATCCGCCGTGGGCATAAAAGAGCAGGTGTTTGTAGTCCTTACTGTCGGCGATCAGCTTCGCAGTCTCTTTGATGTCCTGGAAATTGCTCCAGTACCTGCCTTCGTCGTGGAATTCGCCATCATCAACATGGACGAAGTGACCGGCAATTTCTTCCCTGCGGGGTTCCCTGGAGAAAAACGTCTGTCTGGCTGTGGCTCCCGATACCCCGGAATGTTCGCGATCCCCCAGTTGAGGCGTAGGCAGAGCCAACTGGAAGACCCAGGCGTCTTTCACGTTGTCCTGCCAGTCTTCGTAACTCCAGTGAGCGATGCCGGAGCGGCCCCAGTCCTCTCCCCACGAATTGAGAACCCAGAAACCGGTGGCATCGTAGCCGACGATTGCGAAGGCATGGCCTCCCAGCAGTTCTTTGCTTTGTTTGATGACTCCTTTTTTCGTGGCCTCTTTAGACCAGCCTGTATGCACACTTGCTGAGACATAAATGGCTCCGACTTCATTCATCGCGGCGTGCATGTCCACAATGTTTTTTCGCACTCGGTAATAGGCACCGATTGTGTTCCGGCGCGCATCTTTAGCCCGTTCTACTGTCAGGTGCTTATCTTTACTGTTTACTTTATAAGGCCACAGGCTCTCTTCGCAGACCCCCATGCTGTACCAGCCTTTGATGGCGCCCCGGCAGCTTGATCCTGAATATTCCTCTCCCGGCCAGATATCAAATTTCTTTGCCATCTCATAGAGCATTCTGGGACTGACGCGAACATTGATATTTCGATCACTGTTGAGCTTGTTGATCACCGCTGCTAAACCGAATCCGGTGCAGGCCCCTTCCTGACCCTGGTTCAGTATGGTCAGATTTCCTGGTGGCGAAATGTGCGGCTTTAATTGCAGCAGGGAGGGTTCATACATGCGATCCCGGAAATCCGGAACGTCTTCCTGAACATTAAGCGTTTTTCCGTCCAGTTTATTCATTTTTGATTCAGCCATGGGCCCATTCTCCTGAAATATAAATACTTTGACGATGAATTGTTTTCCGCTGCTTTAAGATTCAACGAACTCGGCAGACTCGTGTGGACGACTTGCTTCAAACACTCTTTTCTCTCTGTGGAGCTTGTCGATTATGGCGCAGTGACTACGTTGGCATGGTCTGTTTTGGGTAAGGGGATGCGGTACCAGAGTGGCATATGGTCGCTGACGCTATGCTCGAAGCGCTTGACAAAATCAGCAGCCTGTTTTGGGGGTAACTTTCCAAACTGCTTACCCAGTAAAGCCTCGCTGAACAGATTGACGAAATCAAAGACGCCAAAGTCCGGGCCACACGGCTGCTTGCCCGCATCCTGATTTTTGAATTTCTTTAACCGCGGATCGCGCGAAAAGATGCCAATCTGATCGAAGGTTTCACTTAACCTGGCATTGGTCGTCAGGATGCCGTTTTCCACCTGCAACTGCTGGTCAGGACATTGGGGATGTTCATTCAGGAAGGGGAAATAAACGTTGACTTCTTTCCCCCCTGTTTTATTCAATTTTTCAATCAGTCTCAGAATCCGGGGCCGATCGTTGTCGGGCTGATCGAAGTCCAGATTCAGGTCTCCCAGCAGAACAATATTGAACGACTGGTCTGCTTCTTTTTCCGAAACGCGTCCCATGATCCAGGACATCAGCGCATCAAATTCCTGGCGACGATCATCGATATAATTCCCATAGTATAAATGCGCATTGATAGCCATGAATGTGTAACGTTCGGCGCCCGGATGACCATGAATTTCGAACATCACGGCGAAGGGGGTGCGGATGAAAGATAAAAAGACGGGCATCTTAAGGGGCAGCGTTGGCTTCTGCGGTTCACGTCCGCCGTTTGCCTGAAAATCAGCCAGTGCCTTATTATATTTATCCAGCTTTTTTAAGTACTTTTTGTCCTCAATCGCTTTGTTGACAGCTTCGCCGATCGACTCCGCATTTTCTCCCAGAATCTGCAGGACTTTGGAGCGGTCGTAAGTAACATCGGTGACCATCTCTTTACGGTTTACCACGGTCCAGTTGAAAATAAAGGCGAGCCGTTCGGATAAGCCCCCCTCATTGGGAAACGAGCCAGTGGTATCGGAAGCGACCAGCCCAAAATCATCACCCATCAAATTTTTGAGATGCTTTAGCCCTCCCATATCTTCGAGCACTTCCTGAACCGCCAGCAGGTCGAAGTGTCGGAACACGTCGGCAAAAAACTGCCAGGTATCGGGATCTCGTTTATCTTTCGCCCCCAGTTTTCGGATATTCGCAGAACCAACCACGGCTGATCCATAGACGCGCGCTGGCAGACCATAGCGCTGCGGATTTGAATTCAATTTATCGCGGATCAATTTCCATTCATCTTTATTGAACTTTGCCATGCTGAACATTCTCCTGGATTTAGTGGTTCTCCCCTTGGGGAAGGCGGACTCGTGTTCTGGCAGAAGGTGTTTCAGAGTGTGCTGAGTTTTATTTTGAGACTGCAGGAACCGAGCTGGTTTAAGTAACAGGTGTCAGTCTTGTTGTGTATACTCATGTTACGTGTATTAAACAGCACATGGGTTTTCCTGTCCACAAGTTTGTTGTGAAATTATATTTTGCTGTCGCCTTGTAGTTTCAGACTGCCATTGGAGATCCATTGAGAGCGATCCGGGAGATTGAATCGTTCGTTTCTTCTGGCAGATGTCAGGGCAGGGCAATCCGTAATTTTCGATTGAACTGTCCGGTGGGCAGTCCATAAACAAGTTGCCTCTGACAATCGAACTGGTAATGTGAGAGACCTGAGACTGCGATCACCCGTGCTGGCTTATGTGGGTGACTCTCTGTTAGAATGGATAGCATTCTGAACTTGTCTCTGATCGCTCCCAGATACATGTCCGCTGGTAACAGCTGATGTCAGTCGATTTCACTGCAGATCAGTTATTATGAATGTCAGTCAGTAAGGAGTTTTTTGATGTCAGAAACGCGTACGAACCGGCGGGAGTTACTGCAGAAGGGGGCGCTGCTGGCGGCCGGTTGTCTGGCGGGAGGGCCTGCTGTTTTGCAGGCGGCTGACTCGGAACACCAGGCAGACCCTGCAAAAATAAAGATAACCGGCGTCAAAACGTATCTCCTGCAACATAAACTGAAGCGTCGGTTCGGGGTGTCGGTTTCAGTTCCTCTTGATCAGTTCCGGAAGACGTTGTTAGTCAAAATTGAGACCGACGCCGGATTGACCGGCTGGGGGGAGACGGCTCCGGTCGGTGGAGCCCGGGGAACGATTGACGATCAAATCGGACCGCGGCTGATCGGTCAGAATCCGCTGGAACAACGCAAACTGTGGCGAATGATGTGGGGACCGAATTTCGGTAATGCACTGGCAGTGGCTGCGCTGGATATGGCGATCAACGATATCCGCGGACAGGCATTGAATCTGTCGGTGGCTGAATTATTTGGCGGCCGACTTCGCGATCGCGTTCCCGCGTATGCCTCGGCGATGAATTACGTGGAAAATGAACAGCCCGAGGAACAGTATCCCCGCGAAGCAGAACAACTGGTAAAGCAGGGGTTCAAGGCACTGAAGATGCGCATCGGTCGTTATCCGGTAGTACGCGAAGCAGCGGTGGCTGCTGCGGTTCGTGAAGCAGTCGGGCTTGATATCAAATTAATGGCGGACGGGAACGCCGCTTATACGCTTTCGTCAGCACTGCAGATGGGAGAGGTACTGCACGATCTCAATTTTGAATATTTTGAAGAGCCATTGCCGCAATCTCCCCACTATGCCGGTTACGAAGAGTTAAGACGCAAGCTCCCTCTGCCTCTGGCCGCCGGTGAAGGCGTCGACTCGCGGGGCAGTGCTAAAGAACTGATTGACCGGCAGTGCATGCACATCATCCAGCCGGATGTCAGTCTGTGTGGCGGCATCGGCGAAACCCTGTTTATCACTGAAATGGCGGCGCTGTCAGGCATCCGTTGTATCCCACATTGCTGGGGAGGAGCCATTCTCATCGCGGCCACCGTGCAGACACTGTCTCTGATGCCTGATCCTCACTGGGGCTTTCCCACCGACACCCCCATGCTGGAACTGGATCAGTCGGAGAATCCCTGGCGGACTGAGATCGTCAAAGAACCATTCCAGCTAAAGGATGGTTTTGTAGACGTCCCCACCCGTCCCGGGCTCGGTATTGAGGTGGATGAAGCGATCGTCAAGCGGTATGCGATTTAAGTATGAAATAGAAGGATGCCAGGTAATTACTATTTAGAAACCTGAATCCTTTTATTATTCAATGCATGAATGAGAAGTTAGAAATGCCGACTACGAACGGTATAGAATGTGAAATCAGACTCAACCAGATTCGCCAGGGTGTAATCACAGGCGAGGATGGATTGGAATGGTTTGCTGGTCTCGAAGGTACAGAACAAAAGTCTGTACTCTGTACATTGAATTATATGAGTATGCAAGCGGGACCAATGACGGCTGACGTTCCATTAGCCATTTTAGATGCAGGACTGAAACCGACATTTACACCATGTGTCATGTTAAAGTCAGGGAAACTACGAACCGCAAGTTCGAAGGCACTTCATCTTCCATCAACAGAGTATCAGAAACTTTTTCGCTTATTAATTGCGCTGTTCAAAATCGCTGATCAGCGCCGTGCTGAATTATGTGTTCCAGATTGTCGGCACTGGTGGCATCAGGACTTGGCCAGCGAAGCCGTATTACTGACAATCAGAGAGAACTACCATAATGGAAATTTGTAGAATTTCAGTCAGGAGCAGCATACGATAAAAACTTCAAATCTATCAAAGTCAGTAGCAGACAACTTTGGAATAGAACAAAAGCTGTCAGGCCCATTTATAAATAGACCTGACAGCTGTTTTTAAAATCGCGGATTGTGAAAGTTTTAATCTTCCAGTTTGAGAAACGCCACGGCGTTGTTGTTGTTCATGGGGATGATTAACTGCTTGTGTTTTGAATCGTAGCCCATGGATGCGGCACTGGGGATTCCCGAGGCGATGACTTGAGCGGGTTTCCCGGGGCTGATTTTGGAGACACTTCCGAAGCGCACACTGCTGACATACTTCGTTCCATCGGGGAGAATTACCAGTCCGTCGTTGCCCCCTTCGGCGGCATGTTCGGTGCGGATCAGTTTTCCGTTGGCAGGATCGAATGTCATCACATCGTTGTTACCGACATTGACGACGACAACGTTTCCGTCCTGGTCAATTGCTACGCCATTGGGAATGTTGAGGGGGGCACCATCTACAAAGAGCGAAACTTTACCGTCGGCGGTGATTTTATAGACGCGGAACTCAGGACGCGAATTGGAAACAAAGATCGTCCCTTCCTTATTGACGGCGATCCCGTTCAGGAATGTGGAACCTTCGACAGGATAGGCTTTCCCCGGTTTGCCTGTCGCGAGATCGAACGTGCGGACGACGTCGATGTCAGCGGTATACAGGGTGCCGTTCTGAATGGCACTGCCCAGTGGATGGTTGAGCGTTAAGCCATCTCGCGTCGCGCCGATCCATTTCGTGGTGTGAACCGATCCATCCGGGTTCAAGAGTGAGACGTAGCCGTCATTTTCTTCCTGGGTTTGTGGAACCCCGGCATTCATGACAACAATCAGATCGCGAGTCGGGTCGTAAACACAGCTCTCAGCAAAACGAAAACTGCCATACACCTTCACATTGTCTGAGAGGGGAACGAACTTGCCGGCTTCGTTGACGGCTCCCAGCGGTTGTCCCGCCTGGAACGGTTTTGAAGACGATTTCTTCTGAGCCAGAGCGATATTGCTCATCAGGCACATCGCGCCAAGGGTCAATACAAAGAACGCTTTCATCAGTAGTCACTCCTGTTGTTAATGGACTGGGAATCACAGAGATTCTGTTGATCACCAAGGTACCCGAATTCCATTTTCCAGGGAAGGATCAGGGTATGAGATACAGAACCCTGTCTTTGAAACCCAGATTGTCAGTTCTGGGATCCGTCTTGAAAGTACTGATTAATTGCGTTTGATGAGGATTCTGCTTCAGGACGAAGAGTTAACAGCCTGAAGTGCTGCTTCACGTGAGTCGAACAGAGGCCAATAGGATCCTATTTTGACGCACTTGAGCAGGTCCTGCATGTTTTCACAGGCATTGCAGAAGACGGCTTGCCCGCCAGTCTGTTTCGCCTGCTGCAGGAGGCGAATGATGGAACTGATGATGATGGAATCCAGATGATCAACCCGGTGAAGATCAATAATTACATTCTTTAATTCCGGCTTGCTGAAGAGTTTAATGACCTTGTTCGATTCGATCTGAACGTTGCTGTAGAGAAAATGCAGCGTCGATCCCTGAGGGATGACAATCAGGTTAGGAGCAGAAAGCTCCACTTTGAAAATTTCCAGTTGATCTACCATGAATGGATCCAGATTGAACATCGTCTTGAGAAGACTTGAAAAATCGACGCTAGTCTGATTTTTAAAGTGATGCCTTCAGAAAATCGAATTTGATTCTGTTAGTTGTACTGTAATGAAATATATAAGGAAATCACGGTTCAGAAGAACATTTCAGGAAAAATGTTACTGTTTTGATTAGTGAGGTAGTGAGTTATGGTTGAGTCATTTTGCACCATGTAGAGTTCCATGGGCCTTACTGCCAGATGAGTCTTGAACGGTATTTCCTGACATTTCATCAAAGCGGTAAAGCAGGAGCGTATTTTCATCTACTGCAAAATTGGAGTGTGGTGTGAATGATTTCTTGTAGCGCCCCACATTGGAGATTTTAAAGGCATGAATTTTACCTTCAAAACAATGCGATTGGGCATTTTCTGTGGTAGAAGTACCTCCGATGAGTAGTTTTTCATTCAGGCTTGAGCTGATGATCTCTGCCAGTTGCTCCTGCTGAATGGCCCGCATGGGAAGAGTACGACAGGGGAGTCCATTTAAAAACATCTTCCAGATGGTTCCGTTCCACTGACAGGCGATGTGTACCGGATGATTCAGGGCAACATCCTTGCTGGAAACTGTGGAGACCGGGATTTCCTGAGACTGTGGGTCCAGTAGCGACCAGGTCCAGTATTCGCCATGATTGACATGGTATTTCAGACTGAGACTACCCAGTTGAAATACCAGTTGATGTGCCAGTTTTCTGTCCGTTTCGGGAGTGACCCAGGCTTCGATTGTGAATTGTTCTGCAGTGGGATCCGGAAAACGGGATTCGACCCAGTCGTCGCCGTCAAACTGGAGGCCTCGTTTGAGAAGTTCCTTGTCTGGTTGCAGTGAAATCGACCATTCGGCTCCCGTAATTCTGGCATGATTGAACATACCGCTCAGATCGTGCAAAACTTTGCCTTTCCCTTCTTCAAAACGATATAACGCTACAGTGGAAGCGTGTCTGGTGAGCAGGGGGGGAGGCTGGAATTCATCCTGATAGACCGTCTGCTCGCTGATTCTCAACTGTGAAATGTTTCCCTGGAATCCCCGGTGCTGCGAATTTTCTAAAGTCGAACCGGAACCGATTCGAAACATTGATCTTAAAAACCTTGCCATACGATCTGCCCGATTCTTCGTTACTTTTTCGGGTATGCTGCCATCGACGAAAGCATTGAGACTGGTTCCATCAAACACGCCGGCAATGTGATGTTTCCCGGGAGAAATCTCGGCAGAGAAGGCATGCCAGATCCACTCACCTTCGTGATAATACATGTGGATGCGGTGATTGCGAAGTACACAATAAAATACTCGCAGGTGGGAATGCATATCAAAAATAACCGACGAGGCAAAGTGGTCGTTGATAGTTACTTCCGGAATATCGACCCAGCATTCAATAGACAGGGGGGCCGATGCTTTTCGATAGTCGTAGTCGACTTCCGCAAAGTCATCCACGCCATTGAAGTGCAGGGAAAACTGGTCACTTTTTTCGATATCATCTGACAGGGGATTGATCGCAGCAGATACGCGAAAGCCGGTGAGAGCATCTCGTGAATCTGATTTAAGGCCTTCGCGCGATGCAGACCGACAGTTCAACGCTTTCTGTATTGCTGAACCGCCTCGTACAACGCGATGACTGCCTGAACTGGGACCTGACGGATTATTGACCGAGCTGGAAAAACTGTTTCTGTCAGCGAAATAGTCCTGACACCATTCGGCAACATTGCCATGCATGTCAAAGAGCCCCAGGGCATTGGGTTGTAGCTTTCCACAGGGGTGAGTGGTTGTCGATTGTAACCAGGCATACTTTGGTAATTCTGATTCATCGGATGTGAACCAGTCTGAGGACGTCCCCGCACGGCAGGCGAATTCCCATTGTGCTTCTCTGGGAAGCTTGAATACAAATTGGGACTGGTTCCGGGTTAACCAGCCACAGAAATTATTGGCATCAAACCAGCTCAGGTTCGCTACGGGATGATCTTCACTGATGGCGCCATTCAGATCACTGGCCCAGGTGAACCTGGGGTTTGTCTCTGAGGACTCAAAGTCAGTCCCACCTGAACCGTCAAGCTCTGCGTCTGTCCTGTACTTAGTCTGATTGACAAACTGGCGGAACTGCTTTCGTGAAACCTCGGTTCTGCTCAAATAGAACGGGTGTGTGATCCTGACCAGCTTTTGAGGCAGGTCAGCAGAAATTTTGCGAGGTAAGGAATCGTCCTCTTTGATAGAACTATCAGGTGCCTGTAGAGACTCTTCGAGTGTTCCCATCATAAATTCGCCCGGGGGAATCAGTACCAGATCGATACTTATGTTTTGTCCCAGAGGAACTGAGGTTTGTACGGGGAGTTTTAAATGCTCGGCCCATGCCTGTTGTAACTGGCTGATACGATCTGGACTGTCATTCACGGAAATGTGGTCAGGAGTGTCGGCCGGCCATTGATAGATTTCCGTTTTCTCAGGGACGTTCTGGGGATCATATTTTTCCCAGGTCGCTCCGACGATTTTTCCATCATGACCATTACCACTTTTGTCTTTCACAATTTTGCCGGAGTCTGCATTCAGGTGGTACAGCAGGAGGGTGGAATCAGAAGAGGACAGCAGCTTTTCCGGTGAAAAGTCTTCCTGGTAGATGACTCCTCTTGAGAAGCGACACTGGTGGAGTAAACCGGCAAAACAGTCTTTTTTTTCTGCAACAGGGCGTCCGATGAGGGCCGGGTCCGGATTGGCACCAAGGTGAATGGGAATGGGTGAGTGCCGATGTAAACGCCTTACGGGGAAACTCAGCCCCTGCTTTTTTCCGTTCACATACATGCCAACACTGATTCCATCGTAGACAGCAGCAAGGTGCACCAGTTTACCGCAACCGATCTGCTTTGAACGAGTGTGAGCAGCGTAGCTGGTTCCTTCGTGAAACAGAAATTCAGGCCGGTTTCCGTCTTTCAGTCTGACGATAATACCCGCAGTCTCCGCATTCGAGATGATCTCCATCGTCCTGGGACGTTCCTGGCAGTCGGGAGTAATCCAGGCTTCGAACGTAATGGGAGCCCCGCTTCCGTATACAAACGATGTTTCCACAAAGTCATCAATGCCGTCAAACCTTAATGCATATTGATCCTGGTTCACCACCGTCGATTCAGGAACTGGTACAACAGGAGCAGCAGGATTGGCCTTTTCAGAGAGTTTACTCTCAGCAGGAGGGATCATTAGATACAGAAAGGAACACAAGATGAGCAGACTGACTCCCGAAATGAACGCAATACGTTTCCATTTTTCTGGAGCATGGTCAGTCTGTTTTTTCAGTAACACTTCAATCGAATTGACAGCCTCCCCCCGGCTCTTTAATGCCGCTACGACCTGTTCCGCTGTAGGTCTCTGCTGAGGGTCTGTATGCAGCATGGACTTCAACAGTTTTCGATCCGCCCGATTGACCATCTGAAACTGGCTGGCAGGATGGATGATCTCAAGTGTTTTCGAGTCCCGATTGATGGGGAGTCCTGTGAGCAGAAAGAACCAGACACACCCCAGAGAATAGATGTCCGAACTCGTTGTTGCATTTCGCGCTGAACTCCACTGCTCCGGGGCCACATAATTGACCTGCCCGAAACCCTGGCGCATCGAAGTCAGTTCCGAACCATCCGAGCGACCTTCTTCAAAGGCCAGCCCGAAGTCAGCGATCTGTACGAATCCCCTGTTATTGAGCAGAATATTTCCCGGATGGATATCTCGATGTACGATCCCCAGTTTGTGGACTGCTGTGAGTCCGGATGCGACCTGATACACAATCGTTGCCGAGGCACGTGCGGGCATGGAAAAGCGAAGCTCATCCATTTTTTCCTTCAGGTTTTTTCCGTCGACGTACTCTTGCACAAAATAGGTAAAGCCGTTTTCTTCACCCGCGAAAAGTGCTTTCACTACATAGGGGGATTCCACCCTGGCAAGAATTTGTACTTCCCGTTCAAATCGTTCTGCCAGATCTTTCCATACCTTTTGCCGCTCTGTGTTGATGAGCTTCACTGCAACCGGTCGAATCAGTTTTGTATCGTAGCCTTTAAAAACGCGGCCCATGCCACCAGAGCCAATCTCGTATTCAAGCGAGATCTGGCCTATCGAGAGAGGGGGGACTTTGAGTTGGTTGATCAGCTCATCAGGTTCATCATCCAGTCTTTCCAGCTTCTCTCGACAAAGCGGACAGATATTAAAATGTTCAGAGAGGGTCTCGATCTGGTCAAAATCGAGTTTGCCCAGACTGTAATCTGAGATCTCCAGAAGATTGGGGCAGGTAGAAGAGGTTGAGTCAACCACGAAAATGTGTCCTGAAAGTTCGATAGTACCAACGCGTGCTTACCAGTATATGTGTTGGTTCACCGGAAAATGTGACAACAAATTTCCCGAAAAATAAACTTTATAAGTCCTCTCCCAGTAAATCGCGAATCTTGCGGAGTGCGCGGGACTGAATCTGCCTGATATTGACAGCGGTCATCTGTAATTCATCTGCAATTTGACTGGTGGGCATCCCGGACAGGAAAAACAATCTCAAAACCTGTTTTTCCCTCTCATTTAATCCAGCGAATTCAATCACTCCTTCTGCGATATCTCTTTTTTCTTCCACCGTTTCAATATTGTCATCAATCAGATTCTGGATGTGGTTGAGGTTGTCTGTGCCCCCGGGGGCAATCACCTGTTTCTTGCGAAAGCGGTTAGAACAGACGTTCCGCAGGCACATTTTAAGCAGTCTGATATAGCTGTGGCGGCCATGCTGCAGTCGCAGACTTTCTTTGTTCATGACTTCCAGTACAGCGGTTAATGCTTCCTGTACAACGTCTTCCGCATCTTCCCTGTTTTCGATGATCCGGTTTGTCATACGTCGTAACAGCCATGCCGAGAGCTCCATCAGCCTGTTTGACGCTGTCGGATCTCCAAGTGAAGCGCGCTGAATCAGAGTGGTCGAGATTGAATCAATATCCATAACCCGTGTACTGCGATCTAATTGGAGTTATTTATTTAAGAAAATGTTCGAGGGAGTCATTTTTTTGTCACAACGGTAGTTCGAAACAACACCTATTCCATGTGGACAATCGTCAAATGAAATTGAAAAGACTGGTAATTGTTCATGAGAGGGCTGTTTTGGTGAATATTTGGCGGGGCCGTTTATACGTCCTTTAATATACGTTTTTACCCATGCATGACTCTAAGTGCAAGAAGAGAGTGGAGATTTTGCAAATCCAACTCTCATGTCAGGCGGAAATCAAACAGGGACCATCCATCCGTGATGAAAGCTGACAGGAGATTTCAGTTTAAACTTTGGCGACGCAACGATTTGCTGCGTTCAAAATCAGTAAAAGGGTAATCACATGCGGGCGAATGTATTGTTCTTGTTTTTGCTGATCATCATTTCTGTTTCTGTCATTCCCACCCTGCAGGGTTATCCCGTATTCAAACATGTGAATCAGGTTTCAGGGCATGTCTCGACCGGCAGATATGATCAGAATGGCAGATTGCATGGTCGATACACTGTGCACGACAAAGCAGGGAATCTGCTGGATCTCGGAGAATATGATCATGGCGAATGCATCTATCTAATTAAGTATGACGCCGATGGAAAGTTGCTGTATGAACTGCGCGAGGATGAGAACTATTCCCTGGTTCAGACCGATTACAGGCACTAAACGGTTTCCCGTTTTATTCAAAAATTCCTGCTCAGGCTGCTGAGTCGCTGGAGGTGATAAACAGAGTATGGATTCTCCTGCAGGTCAGACTGACTGACAGGTTGGCTCTGTTTGAGTTGGAACCGGTTAACTGACAGATTCAATTGAAAAATCAATACTATTCTGCTGAGGATGAGTTGTCATTCGCAGTGGTTGCTTCGCTCTGATCCTTTTTTTTGACCAGCTCTGCCAGCCAGATGTCACTGGCGCCGTAACCACCCGGGCGTTTCGCGACGAACAGAAAGCTTCTGCCATCCCGTAATAACCGGGCGCGTCCCGAAGCATTTGGGTCGTCTTTAAAAACGAGTACCGGTTCTGACCAGTCCGAATTCCAGTCGGATCGCGTTGAGTAGTGGAGCTTGCTGAGAGCATCGTCCGCATCGGTTTCCCAATCCTCTTTCTGATAAAACATGTAGAACCGGCCATCATCGCTCAGGGAACCGTTGCTGATCCACTGGTCAACGGGAAGTGTTTGCTCGGATCGCTCTCCGAAAGGACTGTCCAGCGAATCACGTCGCCAGATCATCAGGCCGCTTTCCTGACCGGGGGATTTCTTGTCTGCAGAAACGATGCGGGGGCGGAATCCGGTCAGACCATCAGGGGTGAGCCGATAATCACGTCTGTCACCAACGGCGATGGGATCGGGGATCGCTTCCTGCCAGGGATCATTCAGACTTTTCCGAATCGAAAGATACCAGTGTGCATCCCTTCGGAATGAAAGACTCAGACCGTCTGCCGAAATCTGAGGGACTTCTGCATTCCCATTGGTGTTAATCTCCGCAGGCAGTAAGGTCGGTTCACTCCATTCAGCATCTTTAGCAGGACGTGTCGAGATCCATAAGTTACGACGTTCAAATTCCGGATTCTTGAGGGCTGTCGAGAAAACAAGAGTGCATTTGTCGGCGGTCATATCGCCGCTGAACTCAAAATCATGCGAGTTAATCAGGGGCCCCATGTTTTTTGTCACTTGCCACTCCCATTCCCCCGAAGCCAGCAGATCGGCAAGTGAGGTTTGGGGAGTGATGGGTTGATTGAGATGTTGTTCTTTTTTGTCAGGCGCTGCGACGAGATCAGCAACTGGTGTTGCGGGTTCACTCGAGGATTCCAGAGACGGAAGAACATCGGGCTGATCAGAATCGCGCGGCCAGAGGAGGGCTGTGATTCCCAGCAGGACGATCGCACATGCCGTTCCCACCAGGTATCGTTTCTGAGCAGGTCTGTTTGTGTCAGCAGGTTTCGCCGTTCCTGGTTCACTGATCGTCGGTCCGGGATCTTTTGAGATGTCAGATGGTTGTGAGGAACGTGGGGGCGATTCCTTGACCGGAAGCGGTATATGGCAGTCCTCCAAAGCCACGATCAGCTCCCGGGCAGTCTGATAACGGTCCTCCGGTTTCTTGGCGATCATTTTCTCAAAAACAGCCGCCACAGAATTGGGAACATCAGGACGCTGCTCCTGCAGAGAGGGGATTTTCGCTTCGCGATGCTGCACAAAGACCTTGAAGATCGTGTTTCCGGAATAGGGGGCTTCGCCCGTCAGCAGGAAGTAAAGCGTGCACCCCAGGCTGTAGATATCGGAACGGAAATCAACCAGGTGGGCATCCAGTGACTGTTCCGGTGCCATAAAGGAAGCAGTACCCAGAATCGCTCCCGCCGCCGTCAGTTCGGACTTGCTGACGAACGGTCGGCCACTCTCATCATCGGTCGTTTCGGAGCCGGCAGGAGTATGTCTCAGGGAATCGTCGATGTGGGCCAGACCCAGGTCGAGTAATTTGATCGTTCCCTGATCGTCCAGCAATAAATTTCCGGGTTTGATGTCCCGATGCACGATACCACGTTCGTGGGCGTGTTGCAGACCAGCGGCGGCCTGTCGAATGCAGTCAACGGCCTGGCTCAGAGACAGCGGTCCCGAGGAGCGCACGATTCTGCTGAGGTTATCTCCCCGCACGTATTCCATGACGAGGAAATTGACGCCGCGCGCTTCGTCGGCATCGTAAGCACGGACAATATTGATATGTTCCAGTGTTGCTGCAACGCGGACTTCCCGTTTGAAGCGTCTGACCTGATCTTCCGACGCCAGCATCTGCTGGGAAATCATCTTCAATGCCACCAGACGATTCATCGTACGATGAATGGCTTTGAAAACCATTCCCATGCCGCCGACATCAATCAGATCAAGAATGAGGTATTTATCGATCAACAGTTCCGGTTCTCCTTTGAGGAGCGCCGATGCCTGGTAAGATGTGAGTTTACCATCGGTGACGAGTTGTGATGCCAGTTGTCGCGCGTCCGCTGAAGGATTTCCCGTTGCTACAGAGTCGCTGACGGATGCGAATTCATCCGGCGAAAGGACCCCGACTTCCGAGAGTTTGGAGAGAAAGTGATCGCAGTCAACATCATCCGGCAATTCTTGCTCTGGTGGCTGCTGTACTTCAAGTGGCTCGTCCAGATGAGGGAGGTTAGAGACGACTTCATCCAGGTTCTGTTCCAGCAGATCGACAGAAGGATCTGCGTGCTTGAGCAGCGACTGAACTTCCGCCAGCAGTACGATGTTGGAGCCACACTCATTTGCCAGCCATTCATCCCGTTTTTCAGACGGAATCTCCAGCGCACTCAGGAAAACCTGTTGTACTCTTTCCGCGTGAGAGTCACTCATTTGCATCATCACTTTCTGTTCCCGGACCAAGTGCGCGATACAACCAGGCTTTGGCAAACTTCCAGTCGTTATTGACTGTCCGTAATGAAATATCCAGTTGTTCCGCGATTTCTTCGCCGGTCAAGCCGCCAAAAAATTTAAGTTCTACAATCCCTGCTGCTCTGGGGAACTCTTTAGCGAGTGCCTCCAGTGCATCGTTCAATTCAAGGATGTCTAACTCTCTGGCGTCATCTGCAACAGAAATGTGCAACGGAATTCCACGTCCCGCTTTTCCTCCCCGTTTCAGGCGTTTTCTCTCACGCGCATAATCGACCAGCAGGCGACGAATAATGGTTGCACCCGCTGCCAGCATCTGTGAGCGGTCGGCTGGATCGAGGTTGTTTTGGTCTTGAAGACGCATGTAAGCGTCATTCACGAGCAATGTTGGCTGCAGCGAATGTCCTGGAGTTTCCCGGTTCAGCGCTTTCTCGGCCAGTCCATGAAGCTGGTCGTAAATCGATTGATGCCAACTGATTGGGTCATTGTCACGAGATGCCATGATCTATCTTGCCTGTCGATCGTGATGTGTTCGTTGTTCCAGAATCGCATCAGTGACTAGCGGAAACAGGTCTCCTCCACAGAAGTCTATGTCCCTCTGACGGTTATGATTTTACGGAGGTCTATCTGCTGACGCAACTTTACATTTTCAATATCTGTTGTCGGTCTGAAATTTCGCATTTCCTGTTTTTTCGAAAAAAAGATTTCTCATTGCACATTTCTCCGCCAGGCAACGCCAAGTCTTGTGAAGCGGATACACGGGCAATTAACAGGGGCTTTTGGGGAGACAATGATGGCTGTTTACGATTCGACCGATCATAAGTTGGGTGACTATTTATTAGGGAAAGCAACCGGGTACGCGGGGAGCGTTTACAGTTCGCTGGGGGCAGAGCATTTCCGCTATGAACAAAAACAGCGCGATCAGAACCTCAGTATGAGATACACGCCAGGTTCCAGCGGACCAGGCATACTGGATGAAGCATTTCAAAGTGCCGGAGACTTCGCGTCTGAGTGGACTGAAACCATCGTTGACTATGTGGCATCGGTTTTCAAATGGGTTCCCTCCTGGGTCGGGATGGTACTGAAGGTGCTCTGCGTTTTCGCGTTTCTGACAGGTGGTGTAAACTATGGATTCACTGGCTGGGGACTGTTATTCGTCACTGGGACCGGCTGGTTTGCCCCTCGAATCTTCTCAGGGCTTCTGCAGTTGACCGTTTATTTATCACTGACTCTGCTCTATCTCAGTTTTGTCGTTCTGGTGGCGGCATCAGGTGTGGGAGCAGTCATCGGAGTCTTCTATGGCCTCGCTGTATTGTTTGCATAGTTGGCAACGCGATTATCTTTGAAAATCCCTGGTAGTACCTGGATCGACACAGCTGGCTCACGCACGAGGTATTGTTAATTAAGTTGGTGAAGAAATGGATCAGAAGTAGGCGGATGATCAAAAGTTGTAAGGTATCTATTATTTTGGGGCGTTGATTTCTTGAAGAACAGGTCGAAAATATCATATGACAGGAGGATGTTAAAACTCAAAATGCAATCTTAATTACCGATGCTGACCCCGGAGATGCATCGACTGGATATCAAATGAAAAAGTCTCAGACATTCCTGTTTGCTGTTGTTGTCACGATTTCTGCATTGACCGGCTCGCAAGCCAATGCAGAACTGATTCTGGAAGTCTCGCCGGAAGGTTCTGTCCGCTCGCTGTCTGCTGCCCGCGATGAACTTCGCAAACGGCAGCCGCAAGAACCGACGCGCGTTGTCATCCAGGCGGGAACTTATTTCATTACAGAGCCGCTCGTTTTTACTCCCGAAGATTCAGGCACCGCGACTGCACCGATTACATATGAGGCAGCTCCCGGAAGCCGCCCGGTGATCTCAGGTGGAAAACCCATCACTGGTTTCAAACTCGAATCTGATGGCACCTGGTCTGTGAATGTTGATCCTGAATGGAAGTTCGAACAACTCTGGGTCAATGGAAAGCGGGCAATTCGCGCGCGAGAGCCCGATGAGTTTTTCTTCTACCTCCGCAATGGTCGGGAGAAAATGGGAACCACCGACGGACCCAAGCCAGGGAAGATTGCCCGACAGACGTTGTATGCAGATCCCGCGGACCTGGCTTCTTTAGCGAAGGTTCCGGAATCAGAGCGGGCGGGAGTGCAGGCTCTCTTCTTTCACAAGTGGGATAATACCCGAAAGTATCTGGACGGGTTCGATGTCAAAACGGGGAAACTTCTGACGTCTGGTCGGCAGATGAAACAGTGGAATCCGCTGACTCGAAATACGGCATATTTCCTGGAGAATTATCGCGCTGCCCTCGATTCTCCCGGAGAATGGTATCTGGCGCCGGGAGGCAAACTGCACTATGTTCCCCGGGAAGGGGAGACGCCTGAAAAAGCGGAGGCGTTTGCGCCGGTTGCTGAAAAATTACTGGTCCTGCAGGGAGATCCCGCTGCGGGAAAATTTGTCGAACATCTGACCTTTCGCGGACTCAGTTTTCGCCACACAGACTGGCGCACGCCACCCCAGGGGTTCGAACCTTCCCAGGCTGCATCTCCGATCGAAGCGGCAGTGATGATTGATGGCGGACGCGATCTGAAATTCGAAGATTGTGAAATTGGTCATGTCGCCACTTATGGACTCTGGTTTCGCAAGGGGTGTCGCGACAGTGTTGTCACCCACTGCGATCTGCACGATCTGGGGGCCGGCGGCGTGCGCGTCGGCGAAACCGGAATTGCTTCCAAAGAAGCCGAACGGACTGGCAAAATCAAGGTTGATAACAACCTGATTCGGCACGGAGGCCGCCTTTTTCCCTGTGCCGTTGGTGTGTGGATTGGTCAGTCCGGTGATAACACGGTAACACATAATGAGATTGCAGACTTCTATTATACGGGCATCTCAGTCGGTTGGCGCTGGGGCTACAGTGACAGCCTCGCTGTGCGAAACAAGGTTGAATTTAATCACATCCATCATCTGGGCTGGGGCTGGCTCAGTGATATGGGAGGCGTCTATACCCTCGGACCTTCACCCGGTACGACCGTCAGTAATAATGTGATTCATGATATCCTCTCCTGGAGCTACGGCGGCTGGGGGCTCTACAATGACGAAGGGAGCACGGACATTGTGATGGAGAATAACCTGGTCTATCGCACTCGGTCGGGTGGATATCACCAGCACTACGGTCGGAATAATCTGATCCGAAATAATATCTTTGCTTTCTCACGCGAATACCAGGTGAAACGCAGCCGGGTGGAGGAGCATCTCTCTTTCACGTTCGAGCGGAACATTGTCGTGTTTGATTCCGGTGAACTGTTTCATGGAAGCTGGAAAGACAAGAATGTGAAACTGAATCACAATCTGTATTGGCGAACGGATGGCAAGCCGATCGATTTTCAGGGAATGACGTTCGCTGAATGGAAGGCTATGGGGAAAGACCAGGGTTCGATCATTGCCGATCCCGGTTTCATTGATCCGGCGAATGACAATTTTCATCTGATGAAAGATTCCCCCGCATTCAAAATCGGATTCGAACAATTCGACTATGAAAAAGCAGGCCTCTATGGAGACACTGACTGGACAACCCGCGCGGATTCACTGGACTTGCCGGAAATGAAAAATCCGCCGGCAACGCCTTTGCTGTCATTCGTTGAAGACTTCGAAGCAGGAGAACTGCCGCCGAGTACATCCGTCAGTAAAGATGAAAAACGCGGCGGTGTCGAAGTCAGGGAAGTGAAGGGGGCTCCGTCCGGCTCTCAGGCTCTGAGAATGCTCGATACTCCGGGACAGAAGCATCGCTATCATCCGATGTTCGTGGTTTCACCGCATTATAGTGAAGGCGTCGGTCGCTGTGCGTTTGCCGTCAAACTGAGTTCCGCTGCCGTCTTTCAACATGAGTGGCGCGATCAATCCAACCCGTATCGCATTGGACCCACACTCTGGATTGAAAAAGGCAAGCTCAGCGCTGCAAACAGGAAAGATTTGCTGAACTTCCCGGTCGACCAGTGGGTGAACCTGGAAATCACGGCACCGCTGGGAGAGCAGGCGGGCAAATGGGATCTGACTGTGACTTTACCGGGACAGAGGCCACGGCGTTACAAAAACCTGACCTGTGTTCATCCCGAGTGGAAGTCGCTCGACTGGCTGGGTTTTATCAGCCAGGGAGACCAGGATGCTGAGATCTGGGTCGATGATCTTGAACTGTCGCAGTGAGTGGAATCAATGAACCGCATTTCATTTCTGATTCGGGTATTGTGGGCATCCCCCAATACTCTCATTGGTTTAATGATTGGCGGCGTGGGAATGTGCTTCGGCGGGCGGGCCCGGATTCAGGGACGGGCAATTGAGTTCTATGAGGGGGGCACGAAGTGGTTCATTCAGCGATTGCCCCATGGTCAGTTTACACTCGCATTGACGCTGGGGCATACGATACTCGGGCAGACTGATGCGTCCCTCGAGATTTCGCGAGCACATGAACTGGTCCATGTCCGACAGTATGAGCGCTGGGGGCCGTTTATGCTGCCCGCTTATTATCTTTCGTCCATCTATATGTGGCTGTCTGGTCGTCGGTTTTATCGCGATAATCCGTTTGAGCGAGAAGCTTATGACGCCGATGGCGGCGAACAGGATGTGTAACAGACAGACTGAACTTTCCGCTCGATCCGTGTGTCAGGGTTGACATCGTGCAGGTGAAATCCAAATGAATCCAGTGAAAACCAGAGAGAGAACAGACATGTCCGATCCCATCGATCCCCATAAAATCGTCGTACTGACCGGCGCGGGAATCAGTGCCGAGAGTGGATTACCGACGTTTCGCGATATGGGAGGTCTCTGGGAACAGTATGAAATTACCGAAGTGGCTTCACCCCAGGCATGGGAAACGAATCCGCAACTGGTGCTCGATTTCTATAACGAACGGAGACGGAAAGCGGTTGCGGCTTTACCTAATGCGGCGCATCAGGCCCTGGCAGAACTGGAGAGCCAATATGAGGTCGTCGTGATTACGCAGAATGTGGATGATCTCCATGAGCGCGGAGGTTCCAGCCATGTGATCCACGTGCATGGGGAACTGATAAGAGCCCGCAGCACAGCAGATCCTGCTCTCATTTATGAAATTGGTGGAAAGGATATTCAACTCGGGGATCTCTGCGAACAGGGAGCCCAGTTAAGGCCGCACATTGTCTGGTTTGGAGAATTGATTCACAACTATGAAGTCGCAGCAGCACATGTGAGTGACGCTGGGAAAGTGCTCGTGGTCGGCACCTCGCTCTCGGTTTACCCGGCTGCCGGTCTGTTGACCAAAGCACGTTCGAGCGCGGAAAAACTGATTGTCAGCCCGGACCTGGAATCGGAGCCGGTCGCATTCCACTGGATCAAAGGGACCGCGGTCGAACATGTGCCTCAGATCGTAAATCGCTGGCTGGCAGGCATGTCGGCCGTTTAATTCGTGTTTAGTGATACGGCGCATTCCTGTTTTGTGGAAATAACGCTGTCTAAGCCGAATGCTTCCAGGCAAGCTTGCAGAGGGGGACGAGAAACAAAACAGCCGTTTTCTCATCACTGAGACACGCTGCTTACCAGCGAAAACTGGCAAGCAGCGGATGTTGATCTGGCATGTCGTCCGGTTGAACCACGTAGGGAGTTCCCCCGTGTCGGTATGTGTTCCGGATGGCCCGGTTGAGTAGCGCGATATCGCCAGATTCCGGCTGGGCATGTGTTTTTATTAATTCACCATCCCCAGGTGGTTGCCCCCAGAGTTCTGATCCGAGGGGGGTAAACAGCGTTTCGACACGCCCCTGTTCAGCAGCCTGCAGGATTTCTTCCAGTTGATGCGAAATGCGAGAGGTTCCCAGCTGTTTCTGAAACCGCTCACGAGCTTTATGCAGAGAAGTCTTGAAGTGTGACTCAACGACTGGCAATGCAAGTTCTACCAGTTCGCGTGCGCTGAGCTGGTCCGGCGAAGTGGCTATTCCTTCCGGTAACAGTTGATTTCCATGGAAGTGCTTGCGAAACAGATTCTGCTGTTTTTCCGCACAGACAAGAACCAGAGGAGGCGCATTGTTTTCCAGGTAGTTTTCCAGTTGCCTGGTGAGCAGTTGATAGTAATCTGTCAGGACTTTTTCATTCTGTTCTTTCGTCAGACCATGTCCGTGTTGCATCCCGGCGAAATCTCCACCAGGGCCTGCGGAAGCTGTGCTGTGATACTGCAAGGATTCTTCGAACTCAATGCCCTGCGTAAACTCTTCCAGATTTGCGGGGATATTTTCAGGTAATTCGACTTCTTTGAATTCACCATTCTGATGGCGGATCATCCGGATCGATTTCGGACAGATCGCGAGCAGATGAAATCGATCGTCTTCAAAGACTTTATAGAATAAGGGGCTGAGATAAAAAGTATTATCCACGGACATCATTTCAGGGCATTGAAAGGGGAGGTCATACTGATGAAAAACTCCCGGAGCGATCAGCAGGCAAAGACCCTGTGCGGACCCCTGTTTCCAGAAGACGGGATCATTTTGCAGCATACGCGCCGGTTTCAGAAACTGATGCGCTTCCGCAGTGCCGAGCCCCATTTGCTGTAGCGTTGTTTCCGCATCATCTAACATGTTCCGCAACTCAATGGAATCCTGTCCCAGTTCTGAGACTGCCTGATGTCGAGGGAGATATAGGGAAACGCATGGGCCCTGTTCCCATTCGGTGAGGGTTTTGAGCTCATCAAGTGTTAATGTCTGCATCGAACTCTCCTTGTTGATTAATTTCTTGTGAACCTGATTCGCAGTTGAGGATTTTCAGAAATTTCGTTTTAAACAGGCTGATCTTCACAGAGTCTGCCTGCGCGATTCAGTTTATATCCGTGAATCGATGTTGCAATCAGGAGAGCAGGGTGATCCGAGATGGGATGATGTCGTGTTTTTAGATGGGGAAATTCCCGATGTCAGTCGGGAACCGGATTCAGGGAATCAATCCAGAATTCTGGTCGCTAGACGATCCTCAACAGGCAGGTTAGAATCAAAGCGTCTTGTCCTATTATGTTTTGCGAACTGACTGAGAGGCTGCAATGGAGATTCAACAGCTTCAGGAACATCTGCAACAACTTCGTTTTACTTCCGGTTTGTCGGCAGAGGAACTGCAGCAGCTGGCTGCCATCTCCCGTTTTCAGGTTTATGCCCATAATGCGACGATCTTTACGGAAGGAACCGCGCATCGGGATCTTTATATCATTCTCAGCGGTCGCGTTGAGATCTGCATGACCATTCCCGCTCGTGGCTGTTTGCCTGTTTTGACTTTGGAAGAGGGGGATCTGGTTGGCTGGTCCTCCTTTCTCAAACAGGGAGAGATGACCGCGACCGTGGTTGCAGTGGAGGAGACCCGTCTGATTGCCATCGACGCCGATGACCTGGCCGCTTTATGCGATGAGGACCACGATATCGGTTACCAGATGATGCGACGGGTGGCGCTGGCGTTATCTCAACGACTGGTTGCCAGTCGTCTGCAGGTGCTCGATCTATATGCTGTTGCTGAAGAAGCACATCCTCTGAAGCAGGGAGGCACAAATGAGTGAATCTCTGCAGACAGGCGACGTTCAAACACGCTTTTTAAAGCTGGATGAATTTGCCCGTCTCTTCGAAGTGCTGATTTCCCGCGGTTATGAAGTGATCGGACCGACAATTGACCAGGAAGCCATCGTCTACGGTCCGCTGTCATCGATTGATGATTTACCGCGTGGCTGGACCGATCAGCAGGAGCCAGGCAGATACCGACTGGTGAAACGCGATGATAATGCATTCTTTGGTTACGTAGTTGGTCCGAGTTCCTGGAAGAAACAACTGTTTCCACCGGTCGCCACACTGACGCGCGCCGACCGAACCGAGGAAGGCTGGCAGTTTCAGGAGGTAGAAGAAGAAACGCCCCGCTATGCATTCCTGGGGGTTCGTGCCTGTGAACTGGCTGCCATGAAGATCCAGGATCGTGTTTTCACGGGGGGACCCTATACTGATTCGATCTACGATCAGCGTCGCAGGCAGGCACTGGTCATCGCCGTGAATTGTACTCAGGCCGCTTCGACCTGTTTTTGCACTTCGATGCAGACCGGTCCCCGCTGTAAAACAGGATTTGATCTGGCACTCACAGAATTATCTGACGGCTTTCTGGTGGAAGTGGGAACTGCAGTCGGTGCCGAGATTCTGCAGGACCTGGATACGGGAGACATTTCGCCTGAACAGGAAACGCGGGCAGATGCAGCGCGGCAGCAGGCCGTCGACCAGATTGAGCGAAGGTTTGATACGACGGATCTCAAGGATCTGCTGCTGTCCAACCTGGAGCATCCCCAGTGGGATGATGTGGCAGAACGCTGTCTATCCTGCACGAACTGTACGATGGTCTGTCCGACCTGTTTCTGCAGTTCCGTCGAAGAAGTCAGTGATCTGACGGGCGAGCATGTGGAACGGCAGAGGCAATGGGACTCCTGTTTTAATCTGGATTTCAGTTACATGAACGGAGGACTGGTTCGTAACCGGATTCGCAATCGTTATCGGCAGTGGTTAACACATAAACTGGCAACCTGGATCGATCAGTTCGGCACATCAGGGTGCGTCGGTTGTGGGCGCTGTATTACGTGGTGTCCTGTCGGTATCGATCTGACACAGGAAGTGCACGCGATACGGGAATCGCAGTCATGAATTCAATCGTTGGAAAACAGACTGAGAAACCAGCCAGCTTCTGGGTCGCAAAAACGGCGGTCATCCGTGAGATCACTGCGGAAGTCAGCGGGGTCGCCACGTACCGACTGTCGCTGACCGATGCGGTCGCTGCGCAGTCGTATCGTTTTGAACCCGGTCAGTTTAACATGCTGTATCTTCCCGGCGCGGGAGAATCGGCGATTTCCATGAGCGGAGATCCGGCTGACTGTGAGACCCTGCTGCATACGATTCGAGTTGCTGGCAATGTGACGCGTGGAATCGCTGCGTTAAAAACAGGAGATTCCCTGGGACTGCGCGGGCCTTTTGGTACCAGTTGGCCGCGTGAAGACTGTCGGGGAAAAAATGTTGTTCTGGTAGCCGGTGGAATCGGACTGCCTCCGTTGCGTCCCTTAATCTATCAACTGCTGGCGCAGAGAGACGATTATGGGAGTCTGCATTTATTGTACGGCGCGCGTACGCCTGAGATGCGGGTCTATACGCGGGAGTATGAACGCTGGCAAGCGGGGGGGCTGGACATCAGAGAAACCGTAGATCGTTCGAGCCCCGGCTGGCGCGGAAATGTGGGAGTGGTGCCTCAGTTACTGGAACGGCTTTCCAGATTTGATCCTGCTCAGACGATTCTATTGATCTGTGGTCCGGATCTGATGATGCGTTTTACGGCCCGTGTTGCACTTCAGCGGGGATTGACCAGCGAGCAGATCTGGGTTTCGACCGAACGAAATATGCAGTGTGCGGTTGGTTTATGTGGTCATTGTCAGCTGGGACCGGAATTCATCTGTAAGGATGGGCCGGTCTTCCGCTACGATCAGATTTCACCCTATTTGAAAGTGGAAGGACTCTGAGCGTGGGAAAACCCAGACTGGCCGTTTTCAAATTTGCTTCCTGTGATGGTTGCCAGCTCTCTCTGCTGGATGCCGAGGATCAGCTGTTGTCCGTCGCTGATGCAGTGGAGATTGTCTATTTTCCCGAAGCCACCAGTCGCATGGAAGCGGGGCCGTATGATATTGCATTGATTGAGGGATCTGTGACGACGCCTCACGATGCAGACCGGATCCAGCAGATTCGTAGAGACTCCCGCTTTCTGATGACCATCGGTGCCTGTGCGACTTCTGGAGGCATCCAGGCTTTGAGAAACAGTGCCGATTCTGCTGAGTTCATGCAGGCTGTTTATGCCAGTCCTGAATACATCCAGGTATTAGAACGATCAACGCCCATCGCGGATCATGTGCCTGTTGACTTTGAATTGCGAGGCTGTCCAATCAATCAATATCAGCTGATTGAAGTCATTCAATCATTGCTGGCCGGACGGACGCCGCGCACTCCCGGGCACAGTGTCTGCCTGGATTGTAAACGCCGCGGAACCGTGTGTGTGACGGTGGCTCAGGGAATTGCCTGTCTGGGACCTGTGACGCAGTCGGGGTGTAATGCGCTTTGTCCGAGTTACAACCGGGGGTGTTACGGGTGTTTTGGTCCAGCCTCGCAGGCCAATCTGGTGAGCCTGACTTCACAGATGGAACAGGAGGGGGCCACGAAACAGGAAATTTCAAACAGCCTGCAGAATTTCAACAATAATGCCCCCGCATTTCGTGAGGAAAGCCGGCGTTTACAGGACAGGACCGGAACGGGGAGCCAGACTGATGAGTGACCGCAGGATCAAGGTGGAAACGTTGACCCGGGTCGAGGGAGAAGGGGGGCTGTTCATCCGCATGAGTGGTGAAACGGTTGAAGAAGTCCGCCTGGAAATTTATGAACCGCCCCGTTTGTTTGAAGCGTTACTACGGGGACGACCGCTCGAAGACGCGCCGGATATCACAGCCCGTATCTGTGGCATCTGTCCGGTGGCGTACCAGATGAGCAGTGTGCATGCTCTGGAGTCTGCATTGGAAGTGACTGTTTCCCCGGAGATCCGCCGCTTGCGTCGACTGCTTTATTGTGGCGAATGGATTGAAAGTCATGGCCTGCATATGCATTTACTGCATGCCCCCGATTTTCTGGGCTTCGAGAGCGGACTGGAAATGGCGAAGCAGTTTCCCGACGAGGTCAATCGTGGATTGAGACTCAAAAAACATGGCAATCAGCTGGTCGATCTGCTGGGAGGCAGGGCCATTCATCCGGTGAATGTCTGCGTGGGGGGCTTCTATCGTTTTCCCCGCCGGGATGAATTTCAGAAACTGATCCCGGATTTTGAATGGGGCCTGAACGCTGCGCTGGAGACCACACGCTGGGTGGCTGGTTTTGAATTTCCGGAAATGGAATCTGATTGCGAATTTGTCTCGCTGTCGCATCCTGATGAATATCCAATGAATGCCGGCGAAATGAAATCCAGTCGGGGAGATGTGATTGAAGTCGAACAGTACGAAGCGGAATTCGAAGAGCGGCAGGTGCCACACTCGACCGCATTGCAGGCCTTCCGAAAGTCGACGGGGCGTCCTTATCTGCTGGGGCCGTTATCGCGTATCAACCTGAATCGGGAGCAACTGTTTCCACAGGCGCGCAGGCTGGCAGACGAAATCGGTTTCGAACCGGTCTGTCGAAATCCGCATAAAGCGATTATCGCACGCGGGCTGGAACTCGTTCACGCCTATGAGGAAGCGTTAGCAATCCTGCGCGATCAGCATCCGACTGGTAAACCGAGAGAATCATATGCGCCGCAGGTGGGAACTGGAAAGTCAGCGACGGAAGCACCACGGGGAACGCTGTATCATCGCTATGAAATTGATGATCAGGGCAAGATCGTAGAGGCCTGTATTGTTCCGCCCACTTCACAGAATCAGGCCCAGATTGAAGTCGAGCTGAAGCATCTGGTATCTGAGTTTATTGATCGAGAGGAAGCAGATCTGGCGCGACAATGCGAAAATCTGGTGAGAGCCTATGACCCCTGTATCAGTTGTTCGACTCATTTTCTCAAAGTCACAGTCGATCGACGGTAAGAGTCGGCAGGAAGGACGAGGGAATGAACAACGGGGCACAAATCATGGTTGCGGGAATTGGCAGTCCGCACGGTGACGATCAGGCGGGCTGGGAAGTGGCCCGACAGATTGAACGGCGCGGGTTGACACACGTTCGTGTGAAACTGGCACGTACGCCGGCTGATTTACTGGACTGGATTGAGACCGGTATGGATATCGTGATTTGTGATGCCTGTCGGGGAGCCGGTGCAGCGGGGAGTGTGCATCACTGGGAGTGGCCGTGCGGTCAACTGCATGAGATTCGCTGGTCGGGCACGCATCAGATGTCACTCGTAGGAGTTCTCGCGCTGGCAGAACAGTTGGGAAAACACCCGGAGCATGTGCAGATTTATGGTATCGAACTGCAGTCAGATCATTCCGAAGAAACGGTTTCAGACATTGTGCAGTCAGGAGTGATCGCTGCTGTCGAATCGATCTGCGAGAATTTGAATCACTCTGTCAGACAGGGGGAGATGGAACATGCATGAACGTTCTCTGGTTCAGAATCTGTTGAAACAGGTCAGGCAGATCGTCGCCGATCAGGGGGGCGGTCGTGTATCGGAAATCTGTGTCCAGGCAGGTGAAATGTCGGGGGTCGAACCGCTGTTGTTTGCCTCCGCATTTGAGGAGATGGTCGTGGATGTGTTTTCCGCGGAGTGCCGATTGAAACTGGATCTGGTTTCCGTCACGGCTGTTTGTACTCACTGTCAGCATCAGTTTGAAGTCGTTGATTTCCAGTTTCACTGCCCTGAATGTCAGTCAGGAACCGTTGATGTCATTCAGGGGGATGGCCTGCAACTGATGAGTATCACGATGGAGTCCATTGATTCCCATGAAGGAGTGTCAGCATGAGTCAGCAAACCATCATCGTCAAACGTGATCTGCAGTCAGAGCAAAAGGCCGATGCGGCAGTAGAACGTGCGCGTCTTGGCCGCCGCGGAACACTGGTAGTGAATCTGCTGTCGTCACCAGGATCGGGGAAGACCAGTTTACTGGAAGCGACGGCGCGACATTTCGCTGGCCGACGGTCGATGGCGGTGCTGGTGGGGGATCTGGAAACAGACCGCGATGCGCAGCGGCTGGCGCCTCTGGTTCCTGTCGCACAGCTGACAACGGGGGGTGCCTGTCATCTGGAACTGCCACTGGTGCAACGGGGGCTGGCTGCGCTGGGTGATCCTGAAGTCGATTTTCTGTTTATCGAGAATGTGGGGAACCTGGTCTGTCCGGCTTCGCATGATCTGGCAGAACACGTGCGGGTGGTTCTCATCAGCACGACAGAAGGGGACGATAAGCCGGGAAAATATCCGAAAATGTTTCGCACCAGCGACGCGATGTTAATCACGAAACTGGATTTATTGCCGCACGTTCCTTTTTCAGTAGAAGCGGTTTCTACAGATGCCCAGAGGATTCAATCTGCTTTGAAGGTGATTCCCTGTTGTTCTCTGACAGGAGCCGGGATTCAGAAATGGTGTGATTTCCTGGAAGATCAATATCGAATTCAACTGGCTGGCTGCCATGAACCCGCGAACAATCATTAAAAGTACGGAGCGGAATGTCGCGATCAAAATCACCTTGAGTGGTCGCGTGCAGGGGATCGGTTTGCGTCCTGCAGTCGCGCGGCGGGCCTGTGAATTACGACTGGCAGGTTCGATCTGTAATACAACAGCGGGGATTGAACTGCTGATTGAAGGTCCCGAAAATGTGGTACACAACTTTGAACGCGACCTGGAAACATACCTGCCTGAAGAAACGGTGATTGATCAGAAAATCACTGAAACGACTGCACTGCGCGGGTTGAAGCGTTTTGACATCATCGAGAAACAGACCAGTGGCCCCTTGGCGGCTCGTGTTCCCCCCGATCTTGTTGTCTGCCTGGAATGTCTGGCGGAACTTGCTGATCCCGCGAATCATCGATTTGACTATGCTTTCACCAGTTGCACGCATTGTGGCCCCCGGTATTCCCTGCTGCATTCGCTGCCTTATGAACGCGATCAAACGGGCATGTCGAGATTTGAACTTTGTGCGCGCTGTGAGAGCGAATACACGTCCCCCATTGATCGCCGTTTTCATGCCCAGACCATCGCCTGTCCGGACTGTGGTCCCCGCGTCTGGAGTACCAGTGCTACCGGAGAAATCAGGGGTTTCGGTACAGTGGCAATTCGGAATACGGCCCGTGCACTGCAGCTGGGAGAGGTTGCCGGTCTGAAGGGACTGGGCGGCTATCAGCTGCTGGTTGATGCCACCAGTGAGTCAGCTGTTCAACAGTTAAGAACTCGGAAGCAACGTCCGGGCAAACCGCTGGCGGTGATGGTGACGGACCTTGCTGCAGCGCGAAAACTGGCAGAAGTGAATGATGCGGAAGCAGCAGCGCTGACCAGCCCCGCGGGACCGATCGTGCTGTTGCAGGCGCGGAATGACTCAGCGATTGCCGGTAACGTGAATCCGGGGTTGAACACATTGGGTGTCATGCTGCCGACGACACCGTTACACTGGTTATTGCTCCAGCAATGTGATTTTCCCCTGGTGGTCACCAGTGCCAATCGGGAAGGGGAGCCGTTGTACTTTCAGGATCGAGGTCAATCAGAAGCACTCAATGGGCTGGCGGACTGCTGGCTGGAACATGATCGTCCCATTGAACGACCCATTGATGACAGTGTGGTTCGCTGGATGGCGGGACAGCTGGTGACCATACGGCTGGCGCGGGGGCTGGCTCCGTTGGCTCTGGATCTGGAACATCCTCGACCAGCCATTGCGCTGGGGGGACATCAGAAAGCCGCGATTGCGTTGAACAATGGTGCTCAAGCTGTGTTGGCGCCTCATGTCGGAGATCTGGGAAATCTGGCAGCCTGTGAACGATACGAAGCGCAGTTGGCATCCCTGAAGCAGCTGTATGGATTCGCGACGTCAGACTTCATCTGTGATACGCATCCTGATTATTACACTTCAAACCGGGCAACTCAAACAGGCTCGCGTGTCGAGCGAGTCCAGCATCATCATGCACATATTGTGGCGGGTATGCTGGAGCAGGGCTGGCTGGATCGGCAGGTGTTGGGAGTCGCTTTTGACGGAACAGGCTGGGGCGATGATCAGACCATCTGGGGAGGCGAATTTTTATTTTCGTCGGCCTCTCACTATACCAGAGTCGGGCATTTCAGACCGTTCTGTCTGCCAGGAGGAGAAGCGGCTGTCAGAGAACCGTATCGTATTGCTGTCTCTTTACTGGCAGAAGCAGTGGGACCGGAGGCTGCGTTACGCGCAGGGTTTAAAGCGGAACTGGCGAAACCCATTTTGCAGATTGTTAATTCAATAAGTCTCTCTCCGCTCACTTCCAGTGTGGGACGGTTGTTTGATGGCGTCGCATCCCTGGTCCTGGGAATCACCCACTCTGAATTTGAAGGGCAGGCGGCGATGCTGCTGGAAGCGAGCTGTGATCGAGCGGAAGCAGGCAGTTATGAAATGCCTCTGTTACAGGGAACGCCGATTCAGCTGGACTGGCGCCTCTGTCTCTCTGCGATTCTGCGAGACCGGGAAGCGGGAGTGTCACCAGGAGTGATTGCCATGCGGTTTCATCGAGGACTGGCACGAGGCACGGCGCAGTTGTGTCGGCAGTTTGCTCATTTGCCTGTCGTTTTGGGAGGGGGCGTGTTTCAGAACCGCTGCCTGGTCGAACTACTGGTGGAAGAGCTGCAGCAGAATGATCAACCAGTGGGGTTACCTGGCAGGATTCCTCCCAACGATGGCGGGCTGGCCGCCGGTCAACTGGCGGTGGCGACTGCCCGCTTCAGACAGGAAGGGGGAGACGCATGTGTTTAGGAATTCCTGGTCAACTGGTGCGGTGGATCGAACGGGAGGGCGTCTTTTCGCAGGCGGAGATTGAATTCGATGGCGTCCGCCGCGTAGTGCATATGGCCTGTGTGACCGAGGCTGAAGTGGGGGATTATATTCTGGTACATGCAGGGATTGCGATCAACCGGATCGATGAGAGAGAGGCACAGCGGATCTTTGAGACACTGGCTGAGTGGGGGGAAGATGAGGGCTGGCATGGAACTCTACCTGATGGGGGAGAGCTGCGACCATGAAGTATCTGGATGAATATCGAGATCCAGCAGCCGCAGTGCGGTTACTGGATGAAATTCGACGAATTTCCACTCGCTGTTGGACCTTGATGGAAGTCTGTGGCGGGCAGACGCACAGCCTGTTACGTCATGGGATTGCCGCTGAACTGGAAGGGACCGTGGAATTGATTCACGGTCCCGGGTGTCCGGTCTGTGTGACCGATCAGACAGATATTGATTTTGCCTGCCAGCTGGCAAAACGGTCTGACGTGATCATGACCAGTTTCGGCGACATGCTGCGTGTGCCCGGCAGTCAGGGTTCTTTGCTGGAGGCCCGGGCCAGGGGGGGAGAGGTGAAGATTGTGTATTCGCCTCTGGATGCAGTAGAGCTGGCACGCAGACATCCTGAAAAACAGGTGGTGTTTTTCGCCGTCGGATTTGAGACGACGGCCCCCGCGACGGCACTGGCAGTGATGCAGGCTGCGCAGGATCAGCTGGCTAATTTCAGTCTGATTGTTTCGCATGTGCGCGTGCAGCCTGCGATGGAGTCGCTGGTTGAGTCACCGGAACACCGGGTACAGGCTTTTCTGGCAGCCGGGCATGTCTGCACGGTGATGGGATATGAATCCTATGATCGGTTTGTGGAACGCTATCAACTGCCTGTTGTCGTGACCGGATTCGAACCGCTCGATTTACTGGAAGGGATTCTGGCAGGTGTCAGACAGCTGGAAGCAGGTGAAGCACGGCTGGAAAACTGTTATTCTCGCGCCGTTCAACTGGCCGGAAATCAGTCCGCGCAGGATCTCGTGCGGGAGGTCTATCAGATCGCGGACTGTCGCTGGCGCGGATTCGGTTTTATTCCGTCCGGAGGGCTCTCACTGCAGGAAAAGTGGCTGCAGTTTGATGCACGCGTGCGTTTTCCGGATTGTGGTTTGCCGGTCATTACCAATTCTGAGTGTTGCAGTTATGAGGTGATGACTGGCCAGATCAAGCCGCCGGAATGTCCCCGTTTTGGGAAGCAGTGCACACCTGAGACGCCTCTGGGAGCACCCATGGTCTCTTCAGAAGGTGCCTGTGCTGCTTACTTTCGTTATGCCGGTGTCTGAAGAAATAAATCAATCGTCCAAAGTGAATGTGGAGCAGGATGGAAAACCAGCATCAGAATAAGACCAGCAGCTGGCAGCTGAATTGTCCGGTCTCGATTCCAGCCGAAACGGATTGCGTGACGCTGGCACACGGTGAGGGTGGGCGGCTGTCTCGCAAACTAATTCAGGAACGCATTATCTCTGCTCTGAAAAATGAGTTTCTGGAAACATCGGATGATGCCGCTCGACTGCCTCAGATCGAGGGGCCGCTGGCTCTGACGACAGACAGCTTTGTGGTTTCCCCCCTGTTTTTTCCAGGAGGAGATATTGGCAGCCTGGCCATTTATGGAACTGTTAATGATCTGGCGGTCAACGGGGCGCGTCCGCTCTGGCTCACACTGTCGTTGATTCTGGAAGAGGGGTTTCCCCTGGTTGTGCTGGATCGTGTGTTGCACAGCCTGGCTGAAGCAGCGCGAAGTACGGCGGTCAAGATTGTGGCCGGTGATACGAAGGTGGTTCCCCGCGGGGCCGTCGATGGTCTGTTTATCAATACGGCAGGAGCAGGCGAACTGATTGAACCCGTTCCGCCGGGCCCTGCGTTTCTGAAAGTGGGCGATGAACTCGTCGTCAGTGGTCCGATCGGACAGCATGGCATGGCTGTGCTCGCAGCGCGTGAACAGTTGCAGTTTGATCCAGTGCCTCAGAGCGACTGCGGTTCCCTGTTGAATAGTGTTGAGAAGTTGCGGACGAGAATCGGGGGCCGAATCTGCTGTCTGCGGGATGCGACCCGGGGGGGAGTGGCGGCGGTGCTGCAGGAATGGGCGGAGACCAGCGGTTTGACGCTGAGTATCGATGAACGTGCTGTTCCTGTCACACCCGGAGTGAGGGGGATGAGTGAACTGCTGGGGCTGGATCCCCTGCATATTGCCAATGAGGGGACCATGCTGATTGCCGTCCGACAGGGGGCCGGTCAGGAAGCTGTCTCTGTTTTACAGTCGCTCTCCGAGACAGCGGATGCCCGGGTGATCGGTTCCGTCAAGCCCCGGGGGCTTGTTCCGGTGACGATAAAACGGACACTGGGTCCCGAGCAGCCGCTCCACGATCCACTGGGCAGTCCTTTGCCACGCATCTGTTGACCTGTTTATCGCTTCCCGTTTAACTGCGGTCAATTGTAAAGCGCAGGTTCATGGGTTGTGAGGTATCGCGTAACTGTCGCTCGTGTTCCTGATTATGGAGTGAGTGATCGTAGTATGTCTCCATGGCTGCCAGAATCTCACGCCGACTGACGATCCCCAGGAGAATTCCGTCTTCAACCACAGGCAGATGTCGCAGATGGTGATTAATAAAGATGGAGACGATCGAAAACAGTTCCGTATCGGGGCTGATACAGATGGGGTGTGAACTCATGATGGTGCGGACCGTCTGTTTCGGGCTGGGGTTGCCAAAGAACATTTCATTTGACAGGGCATCCAGACAGTCCCGTTCGGATACAAAGCCGATGAGAGTATGTTTCTGATCCTGTTTATTGACCACAGGCGCATTTGATATCTTGTGTTTCAAAAGAAAACGAATGACTTCCGTCAACGTCATCTCCTGGGTCACAACTTCGACATGCCGATTCATGAAATCCTCGGCGCATGGGGTTTTCTGCTGCTCATTCATGGGATTTGTCTCCTGGATTATTGATCTGAGTGGATCTTGGTAAACTTATTCTTTGTCTTTCAAAGCTTCAAATCCGGTAACGACGTCTAACAGCTCCTCGGTGATAGCCGTCTGTCTGCGTTGATTAAATTCTGCCTGCAGATTGATCAGGCGTTCTTTGATGTTTCGTTCTGCCGCCTGCATGGAAGCGATCCGGCTGGCATTTTCACCCGCCAGCGATTCCGCGCAGGCACGAAACAGTGATACGAACAGGTACTGTTGAATCAGTCGGGACAGTAAGGTTGTGCGATTCATGGTGTAGAGGGGGAGTGAGCGTGATGTGTTCTGGCTCTCCTGCTTGCGGTGAAACTTCGTCGGGTCAACGGGCAGTAACTGCACGACATGCGGTTTATAGGTCGAAGCTGATTCGCGCTGGTTATAAAAAATAAAGATTTCACTCAGTCTTCGCTCATGCCGCCATTGATCAATTTTAGCGAGCATTTCAGAGACCAGGGGGGCAATTCCTGTAGCAGAACCAGGCAGGTTGAAATCGAAATCAACGTCATGGCCTGAATCCAGAGTTTTCCCCAGCATTCGTGACCCGACGACCATCCAGACCCGATTTCTTGTCTGGAAACTGGTATCAGCGAAATAGTCTGCGGCATAGGAATCCAGTTGTTCGTTGAACTGACCGCACATTCCCTGATCGGAACCAAACAGAATCACACCGATTGTGCCTGCACCCGCACCATCTGGTAAATTCCAGCGAGGTTGTGTCCTGGAGAGCACCATTTCCAGTCCGCAGTAAACAGTATCGGAATAGTCTTCCAGGGAATCGACTGCCTGCTCGTACTGCCTGATACTGACGGCAGCCAGCGTTTTCATTGTGCGCACGACCGATTCCAGATCTCTGGTGCTTTCAATATTTCGTTTTAGTGTTTCGAAATCCTGCATCAGTTCAGTCGGTCTCAGAAGGTGGATTTTGGGATTGCTGAATTAATTCGGTCACAGCATGCAGAACCGATTTCTGCTCAGTCTCTGTGATAGGTTGACCGGCGAGGATCTGTTCGCTCAATTCGGGAAAGTCATTGTCGAGTATGCGTTGTACCGCATCTTCCAGTTGATGGATTTGTGGCAAGTCGATTTTGTCGAATGCGCCCCCCGCCATACCGATTAACACAGAGAGTTGCTCGGTTACGGACAGAGGCTGATATTGGGGCTGTTTAAAAATTTCACGTACACGCCTGCCACGCTCGAGAGTGGCGAGGGTTTCGGAATCGAGTCGGCTGCTGAAACGGGAGAAGGCTTCCAGTTCCTCAAATTGACTGTAAGACAACCTCAAATCGCCTGCGACGGTCCGGTAAGCGCGGAGTTGTGTTTTCCCGCCGACGCGGGAGACGGAGCGACCGACATCGACAGCAGGCAGGATCCCTTTCTGAAACAGCTGCGGCGAAAGGTAGATCTGGCCGTCGGTGATCGAGATTAAATTCGTCGGGATGTAAGCAGACAGGTTCTGCGCTTCCGTTTCGGCGATCGGTAGCGCGGTTAACGAACCTCCTCCGAGCCGGTCTGCTAAATGGGTCGAACGTTCGAGCAACCTGGAATGCAGGTAGAAGATGTCCCCGGGGAATGCTTCGCGTCCCGGAGGACGTCTCAGCAGCAGCGATAATTCCCGGTAAGAGCGGGCGTGTGACGTCAGGTCATCGTAGATCACGAGGACATCCTGGCCTCGGTCCATAAAATATTCTCCCAGGGTGGTCGCCGCATAGGGGGCAACAAACTGCAGACCAGGGGGGGCGTCGCTCTCACCAACGACGACTGTTGTGTATTCGAGCGCGCCTTGATTCCGCAGGTCGTCAATCACTTTGGCGACCGCGGTATTTCGCTGCCCGATCGCACAGTAGATACAGATGACATCCTTATTCTTCTGGTTGAGGATTGTGTCAATGGCGATTGCAGTCTTACCTGTCTGACGATCTCCCAGAATCAGTTCGCGCTGCCCGCGACCGATGGGAATCAGGGCGTCAATGACTTTCAAACCTGTCTGCAGAGGAACGGTGACAGGAGCCCGGTTGATGATGGGGGCGGGATCGCGTTCGTAGGGTCTGCGTTCGGCAGCCGTGATCGGACCGTGGCCATCCAGGGGACGTCCAACCGGGTCGATGACACGCCCAATTAACGATTCGCCTACAGGAACATCAAGTAAGCGGTGCGTGCGCCTGACTTCGTCTCCGGCAGTGAGCTGTTCGCCGTGATCGAGCAAGACGACTCCGACTTCATGTTCATCCAGATTCAACGCCAGTCCGAGAATATGATGCGGGAACTGCAACAGTTCTTCTGACTGCACGTTCGGTAAGCCGCTGATGCGGGCATGGCTGCGACCGACATAAGTGACTTTCCCGACTTCGATCAGCCGCGGTGTGAATTCATGCTGATTTAAGACATTGCCAAAGTGATTAAACGTGTTGTCGATCAAAGAATGAATGTCGGGACGATCGTTCATAGGATTTGCCTGAGTGGTTTTTAAATCACGATAATTATGCTTGCGGTTCGATTTTTGATTCCGAGTCGATCGAAATGACATCTCTGAGTGAATGAATAAACTCTTCTTCCAGTTCCTCCAGCGACTCCTGCAGGTTCCAGGCGATTTTGTAGCCAGCCAGATGGAGGTCAATTCCACAAATCAGATCCGGATTTACCCGGAAATGAATCGCCACATCCGGGCTGAGATCTTCGTGGATCAGGTCCTCGATATTTTTGCGATCGGTGGGGGGCAGTTCGAAAGCACTTTCGACCAGCACTTTGGGATCAGTCGATTCGAGTCTGGCAAGAAACTCCTTTTTCTGTGTGGCATCAATCTGTCTGATCCGATTCATGAAGACGGCAATCGTCTGTTCCTGCAGATCAGTGTCAGCCAGTTCTTTGAGAATCTGGTGGCTCATCTGATGGATGTGTACTGCCATGCGCAAGCGGGCTTCTCGTAAAAAAGATTCGCGTTCCCGATGCAGAGCTCGAAACCATTCTGATTTCTCCTGATCGATTTCGGTTCGCGCCTGCTCCAGATGCTGTTCTTTCCAGGCCTGAATTTCTTTTCCTGCCTCTGCCAGTAAATCTTCTCGCGCATGAGTGAGTTCTTCGGTCTGTTGCTGATACCGGGCCAGTTCCGATTTTGCCTCACGTTGCGCAGTGGTGGCTGCTTCGTGTTCTGCCGTGATCTGTTTTTCCCGTTCTGCCATCGCATTCAGCACCGGCTTGTAGAGGAAATGTGTCAACAGCCAGACGAGGACCAGAAAGTTGAGAATCTGAGCAGTAAAAGTAAACCAGTCGATGGACATTCCGTTTTCCTGTTGAATCTGTCAGTAAGATTATTTGGCGGTTGCCTGCAGAAAGTGATTCCAGAACGGGTTGGCAAAGATCAGAATCATGGAAATCACAAAACAGTAAATTGCCGTCGATTCCACCATTGCGAGTCCCACGAACAGGGTCCGTGTAATCGTGCTGGCCTCATCGGGCTGTTGTGCGATGGCGCTTAATGCCTGGGCGAGGGCTCTCCCTTCTCCGAGAGCCGGACCGATAGATCCGACGGCGATGGTAATTCCTGCTGTAAAAATAGAAACTGCGGCAATGACAGTATTTGAGTCCATAAACTGCTCCTTTATGTATCCTGTATTGTATGTTCGTCTGTTTGTTGAGGTGATTCGTTTAACGCATGCGATACCTGTGTCGCTGATGCGATGTAGACCATCGCCAGTACCGAAAAAATATAAGCCTGAATGATCCCGGTAAGCAGTCCAAAGGCCTGCATCAGAATGGGAACAAACAGGGGGACAAATCCAAGGAGAATCGCGCCGATGACGCTACCGCTCATGATGTTTCCATACAGTCGCACTGCCAGTGCCAGCGTTCGCGACAGTTCGCCGATGATATTGAACGGCAACATCAGGAACGAGGGTTGCAGATACTGCTTCAGGTAAGCGACCAGTCCCTGCCGTGCAATCCCATAGATGGGGACGGCAACAAATACGCAGGTCGCCAGCGCTGCAGTGGTCGAAATCGAACTGGTGGGCGCTACGTATCCGGGGACGATTGAGAGAATATTGGATAAGGCAATGAATAAAAACAGCGTTCCGACAAAAGGGAGGAAGGGGCCGGGATCCTGCTGGCTGACATCCTGAATTTGACTCCGTAAGCCTGATACCAGGACTTCCAGCAGGTTCTGACCCCGCGTCAGGCGGGCGCTGTAACTCAGCCTGCGCGTGATGAACCAGGAGCCGCAGGTTAACAGTCCCATCACCAGCCAGGTAAACAGAATCGTTTTGTTCAGAATCAGAAATTCCCACTGCCAGAGTGGTTCATCGGGGGAAATATTCATTTACACAGATTTTCCTGTGAAAGCAGGTTGATCTGTTCTGATCATGCGTGTGCAGATCATCCGGGCCAGAACAAAACCAGCCAGGCAGACCATCAGGCGTTGCCAGCGTGCAGATTCATCCAGCCAGACGCCAATGAACCAGAACCCGGAAATGGTCAGGCAAATTCGGACCAGGGCCGAAGCAAGGAATAAGAATGCGGGATGCGAAGACTTCTGTAAATTGCGAATGGTCCACCAGAGTCCGCCGAAAAACAGCGCGCCTAGAATCAGGCCACAGGTCAGACTCGCAAGCAGTTGTAACAGCAGTGTCAAATTCATTTTTTGATATTTCCTTCTTTATGAATCCACTTCCAGGCGTTCAGACAGCCCAGAGTGATGCCTCCCATCAGCAACATTAATGTCCAGGAATAGGGACCAGGCCAGCGGGAATCGATCCACATTCCCAACATCACTCCCAGTACCGCCGGTATGGTGACGGACCAGCCGATCAGTCCGAACATTCCGAATCCAAACCAGATGGTATGGTGTTTTTCACGTTGTGCTTTCAGTTTCCGTGCTTCCTGAGAAGCAATTCGTTTTTCAATATGCGACTGCTCATGCAGAGGCAGTGAATCTCTCTGGAATTCGTGATTGTCAAATTCGTCTCCGTTATCGGTTTGATTATCAACTATCACTGCCCACCCCCTGTTTCACGAAGTGCCTGAGGATATCGGCTTCCAGTTTTGCAATGGCTGAACGTACCAGACGCTCTCTTTCGTGCTGTGCTTCAAACTGATCAGCGACTTTCTGACGGAGTGTGCCCAGGTCTTCTCCCTGGACGGCATAGATTGTGGAAACACGAACTTCGGCACCGGTTTTTGTGAGAATGCCTCCACCGATGCCCAGATAGGTTTCGCAGTTCTGATCATCGACAAAAGTCAGGATACCGGGGAGCAGGGCGGATACGAAATCGACGTGCCGGGGCAGCAGACAGAACGAACCGTTTTCTGCTTCCGCAATGACCTTGCTGACGGGCTGGTCAATCAGTATTTCAGTCGGTAACAGCACTTTCAGGTTCATGAGGGGCTGCCTTTTTTCACTTCGTCAATCGAACCGATCATATACAGGGCGCGCTCTGACACATCAAAGAACTCGTCATTCAAAATGCGTTCACAGCCGTCTAACGTTTCCTCCAGCGTCACAAACTTGCCCTGATAACCGGTGAATTGTTCCGTGCTGAAAAATGGTTGTGTGAGGAAACGTTCCAGGCGTCGGGCACGATTCACAATCCGGCGGTCTTCGCGTGACAGTTCTTCGAGCCCGAGCATGGCGATAATATCTTTCAGATCTTCGTAGTTCGCCAGTGTTTCACGGACCCCTTGCGCGACCTGGTAGTGGTGGTCTCCCACGATCGGGGGCATCAGCATTTTTGAGCTGGAATTCAAGAGGTCGATTGCCGGGTACAGGCCTTCCGAGGCCCGTCTGCGTGAGAGCACGACTGACGTGGAAAGATGTGCAAACGTATGAACTGCAGAGGGGTCGGTAAAGTCGTCTGCCGGGACGTAGACGGCCTGTACTGAGGTAATCGAACCGCTGGTGGTCGTACAGATGCGTTCTTCCAGTTCCGCCAGATCGGAAGCGAGGGTCGGTTGATAACCTACCCGCGAAGGAAGTTCACCCATGAGCCCGGATACTTCGGTTCCCGCCTGTATAAATCGAAAGATATTATCAATCAGCAGCAGGACATCCTGTCGCTGATCGTCGCGGAAATATTCTGCCATCGTGAGTGCTGCATGCCCGACGCGATAGCGGGCGCCCGGCGGTTCATTCATCTGGCCGAAAACCATGACCGTATTGTCGAGGACTCCCGCGTCCTGCATTTCGCGGTAGAGTTCTTCCGCTTCGCGACAACGTTCGCCGATCCCGCAGAAGAGGCTGACCCCTTTATGAGCCCCGACCACGTTGTGGATCAGTTCTGTGATTAAAACGGTTTTGCCGACACCGGCTCCACCAAACAGGCCCGCTTTTCCTCCTCGTTCCAGAGGCGAAAGCAGATCGATGGCTTTGATTCCCGTGCTGAATATTTCTGAACGGGGAGGACGCTCCACCAGCGCGGGAGACTGGTGATGGATCGACCGCCAGACGTCACAGTCCAACTGGGTGCCGGTATCAACGGTCTGGCCGAAGACATTCAGCATTCTTCCCAGAAGTTGAGGGCCGACAGGGACTTTGAGCGGATGTCCGGTGTTCAGAACCCTGGCACCGCGCGCCAGGCCGCGCGTTGAATTCAAAGCGATTCCGCGGACTGTCTGGTCGTCTAACTGAGTCAGGACTTCGATGACGATTTCCTGCTGATCACCGGTATGCAGTTCACTTTGCACGGGGGGTAAATTCCGTGGGAAACAGACATCGACCACGCTCCCCCGAATCGAGAGTACCGTTCCGAAATTCAGTTCCTCTGTCTCGGTCAACTGCTGCATGAAATCAGGCATCCTTACTCCCGAATCGGAGTTTCTCAAAATAATCCAGCGGGAGGGATTCTCATATGGTTGCTGTCATATTCCTTGTTATTATCTCTGACAATGATTGATTTTGCGAGAGAACTCAAGAGTGTGGAAAATCAATCAGTTCGCTTTTCAGGATTTTTTGCTTTGTTGTCTTCAGTCTGGTGGATTCCCCTATAGCTGAACCGGGTTCTACCCGTATTGGTTTCCGCTGGGTTCTGGTAAAGTACTTTATCCATACAAAGGAGTGAGTCCGGTATGACTCTCACCTCAAAAGGTGTTGCGCAGTTTCAGTCGATCTATATTTTATTTACAGACGGAAGATAAAAACGGGGAGTGAGAGCATGGCGTTGCAGGAGCCGCTGATTCTGTGGTTTGATGATATCGGTATTGCTGACGTCCCTTCGGTGGGGGGGAAGAACGCTTCACTGGGAGAAATGTACTGTCACTTAAATTCGGAAGGGATTGCCGTTCCCAATGGCTTCGCCACGACGGCTGCTGCTTATCGCTTTTTTCTGGCAGAAACCGGTCTGGATCAGCAGATCAGAGAGATTCTGAAGGATCTGGACACAACTGATATTTCCAATCTGCAACAGCACGGCCTGGCAGTCAGGCACGCGATTCTCTCGGCTGAGATGCCGGCAGCGTTGCAGACTGAGATCCTGCAGGCGTATGAGAAGTTGAGTGAAGCGTTGCCCGGAGGAATCGATGTTGCTGTCCGCAGCAGTGCGACTGCGGAAGATCTGCCGGATGCCAGTTTTGCCGGACAGCAGGAATCGTACCTGAATGTACGTGGAGCAGCTTCTCTGCTGGAAACCTGTCGTCGCTGCTTTGCTTCGCTGTTTACGGATCGGGCCATCTCCTATCGAACCGAGAAGGGGTTCGATCATTTTGACATCGCGCTTTCCATTGGAATTCAGCGGATGGTGCGTTCGGATCTGGCGGCTTCGGGAGTCATGTTTTCCATTGATACGGAGACCGGTTTTAAGGATGCCGTGCTGATCAATGCTGCCTACGGACTGGGGGAAAACATTGTCCAGGGGAGTGTGAACCCGGATGAATTTTACGTTTTCAAACCGACGTTGAAGCAGGGGTTCAAACCGATTTTGAAAAAAACGCTGGGCTCCAAAGAGTTCAAACTGATCTACGATGCGGGGGGCGGCAAGATGACACGCAACGTACCCGTGGACCCGGTCGACAGGAAACGATTTGCGATCACAGAGGAAGAGATTCTCACGCTCAGCCGCTGGGCCACCCGGATTGAAGAACATTATTCGTCGGTGCAGGGGCGCTACTGTCCCATGGATATCGAATGGGCGAAGGATGGGAAGACCGGAGAACTGTTCATCGTACAGGCCCGACCGGAGACTATTCACGGGAATCCGCAGTCGCAGACGCTCAAGACGTATCATCTGAAAGAACGCGGGCGTGTGTTGATTTCCGGTCACAGTGTGGGAGAACGCATCGGCCATGGTATTGCCCGGGTGATTGAGAGCGCGAAAAACCTGAATGAAGTACAACCGGGTGATGTGCTGGTCACAGACCGTACTGATCCGGACTGGGAACCGGTGATGAAAATCGCATCCGCGATTATTACCAATCGCGGGGGACGAACCTGCCATGCAGCCATTATCAGCCGTGAACTGGGAGTACCGGCGATTGTCGGCGCAGAAACAGCGACCACAGCGATTCAATCGGGGCAGATGGTGACGGTCTGTTGTGCGGAAGGGGATACCGGCCATGTGTATGAAGGACAACTGGATTACGAGATTCAGGAAGTCAACCTGGATCGTTTACCTGAAACCAGAACCAGTGTGAAAATGATTGTCGGGAATCCGAATGAAGCATTTCGGCTTTCCCTGTTGCCCAGTGATGGCGTGGGTCTGGCGCGGATGGAATTTATTATCAATTCGTTTATTCGGATCCATCCGATGGCGTTGCTGGAATATGATCAGTTGAAAGATCCCATTTTGAAATCAGAGATTGAGCGCCTGACACCCGGCTACTCTGATAAACCCGCATTTTTTGTGGATACACTGGCGCAGGGCGTAGGTATGATTGCCGCCGCCTTTTATCCACGCGAAGTAATCGTGCGGATGAGTGACTTCAAGACGAATGAATATGCCAACCTGATCGGAGGGGCGCAATACGAGCCTGACGAAGAGAATCCGATGATCGGGTTCCGGGGGGCATCGCGTTATTATCATCCCCGTTACCGGGACGCATTTGGTCTGGAGTGTCAGGCGATGCGCAAGGTGCGCGAGACGATGGGCCTGACAAATATGAAGCTGATGATTCCCTTCTGTCGTACCGTAGCGGAAGGTAGAAAAGTGCTGGAGGAAATGGCACGCCATGGCTTACATCGGGGGGATGACGGACTGGAAATTTATATCATGTGCGAAATTCCCAGTAATGTCATTCAGGCGGAAGCGTTCGCAGAAATCTTCGATGGATTTTCGATCGGTTCCAACGATCTGACCCAGTTGACGCTCGGAGTGGACCGCGATTCTGAAGTCGTCGCGTCAATCTTTGATGAACGGGACCCGGCTGTGATGGAATCGCTCGCGAGTGCTATTCAACGTGTGAAAGCAGCCGGTAAAAAGATCGGTATTTGTGGCCAGGCACCCAGTGACTACCCGGAAATCGCGGAATTTCTGGTGAAGCAGGGGATTGACAGTATCTCACTGAATCCGGACGCCGTCGTGAAGACGGTAACGCGTATCGCGGAAGTCGAATCCGACCTGGCATCGTGTTAATCTGATTGAGCCATAGAAAGTGACAAACTGATATGAAACATCGAGATCGAATGAATCCTGAGGGAGATGCGAAAAAAAAGTCACACGAGCATTTACAGTTTCTGCTGGATAGCCACGAAGAGATCCTGGAGCACATCAGGCAACTGAATGACTGGTGGAAAGAACTGGATGAACGAGGTATGCCCAAATATGGAGAAATGGGAACCCGCATGGAAGGATTAAAAAAGCTGCTCTCAAAGCATTTCTGTGATGAGGAGCAGGAGGGCTATTTTAAACCGCTCATGGATGAATCGCCGGGCTTCTGTATCATGGTGCCGGATTTTCAGAAAAAACATAAGGAATTTCTGACACGGATTGATGATTTCAGTACACGCTTGAAGCAGTCAGAGCCCCCCTTTCAGAACTGGAATGAAGCCTTACAGGAACTGCAGGGACTGCTGGATGAGCTCCGCAACAATGAAAACGAGGAAATTCAACGTGTCCGTGAAGCGTTTGAAAATTCCTCCCCCGACCAGTCATCATGAAGAACCCGGTGCTGACTGAACTGCGTAGGGCAGGCTGACATTTCGCAGTAATCACACTACCGCCGTCAAAGTCCGGTATATATGAAGTGCGCGGGACTTTTCCTCACCCTGGTTTCTATAGTATGCTCATACCATTCCATCACGAAAAACCTCTTTGAATTGTACTGCCAACTTTGTCGCATCGTGCCGCGACTGGATGATGATTCAGACAGGATACGGAAAAGTAATTTTATGAGCTTGCTTTATTCAGACCCTGTATTTCTGAAACATGAAACCGGAGATCTTCCGGAAAATGCGGCACGGATCATTCCTGCGATGAGACGCGCCAGCCAGATTGCCATGCATGCACATTACCGTCAACGGTCGTGGACCGAAGTTTCAGATGCTGTATTGGAACGCGTGCATTCGCGTGAGTACATTCGCTATGTGCAAGACTTCTGTGCACAGGGGGGAGGGGCTATTTCGGAAGATACCGTTGTCTGCCCCGAATCATACAAAGTAGCACGAATGGCTGTAGGCGCTGTCTGTGATGCGGTGGAGCAGATCGTTCAAAACAAAGCAGAGCGGGCATTCTGTCTCGTGAGGCCTCCCGGGCATCATGCGGCACCGGAATCGGCGCTCGGGTTTTGTCTGTTCAACAATGTTGCCGTCGGTGCGCGTCTGGCGATTGAGAAACTGGGCCTGGACCGGGTTCTGATTATTGACTGGGACGTGCATCACGGTGATGGCACGCAGGAAATCTTCTGGGAAGATGGACAGGTCGGATTTCTGTCGATTCATCGTGCCTCCTTTTACCAGAATACAGGAACTGCTGCCGAGACAGGAGCCGGGAAGGGACTGGGGACAAACTGCAACGTTCCGGTAGAAGAGGGAACGTCGCGGGAACAATACTGTGAAATGTTTACTTCGACTGTGGAACAACTGGCCGCTCGCATCAGACCGCAACTCGTGCTGATCAGTGCCGGCTTCGATGCGCATAAATACGATCCGGTGGGATCGTTGGGGCTGGAGAGTGAAGATTTTGCCAGGCTCACGCGGATCGTACTTGAAGTCGCAGACGTGCATGCCAATGGTCGCGTCGTGAGCGTATTGGAAGGGGGGTACAATCCCGGCGCACTGGCAGAATGTATCGAACATCATTTACTGGAACTGGCGTCTGTCTGATCAGAGGTTAATGCAGTTCAGGCAGATCAAATATAAAAAGTAAAAAGCAAAGACAATTTCTTATGCCGATTCGGAACCTTGAGAAAATATTTCGTCCCCGCCGGATTGCTGTGGTGGGAGCCAGCCAACGTCCGCTGAGTGTCGGACAGACGGTGTTTCAGAACCTGCTGGCGGGAGAATTTGCTGGAGAAATCTATCCGGTGAATTCCCGGCATACACAGTTAGGCGAACATCGCTGTTATCAATCGGTACTGGAACTGCCTGAACCTGTCGATCTGGCGGTCATCTGCACTCCGGCACAAACGATTCCTGAAGTGATCCAGCAGTGTGGGACAGCGGGGATCCGGGGCATTGTGATTCTGTCCGCCGGTTTTCGTGAAACAGGTGCCGCAGGAAAAGAATTGGAACAACAGGTTCTGAATATAGCCCGACAGTTCTCGGGCATGCGAATTATCGGACCGAACTGTCTGGGGATCATGGCTCCCTACTTCAATCTGAATGCCAGTTTTGCCACCGATATGCCTCTCAAGGGAAATGTCGCTTTCATATCGCAGTCTGGTGCGCTCTGCACTGCTGTACTGGACTGGGCGTTACAGGAAAAGGTTGGTTTTTCTCACTTCGTCTCTGTGGGGAACATGCTGGATGTCGGTATGGCGGACCTGATTGATTATTTTGCTTTGGATCAGCAGACGAAGTCGATCATTCTGTATGTTGAGTCGATTACCGAAGCGCGTCAGTTCATGTCGGCGGCGCGGGCGTTTACCAAAAATAAACCGATCATTGCGTATAAAGCGGGACGTTTTCAGGAATCTGCCAAAGCGGCGGCATCTCATACGGGGGCGATGGCCGGCGTGGATGCTGTCTATGAAGCGGCGTTTGCCCGCGCAGGGATTGTCCGCGTTTTTGAACTCGATGATCTGTTTGACTGTGCTGAATTGCTCGCACGACAACGTACGCCGCGGGGAGATCGTCTGGCGATTGTCACCAACGCCGGCGGTCCGGGTGTCATGGCCACCGATGCGCTGCTGGAGCGACAGGGAGTTCTGGCAACGCTTTCGGAAGACACCATTGAACGGCTGAATGGTGTGTTACCGTCTGCGTGGTCTCATGGGAATCCGCTGGATGTTCTGGGAGATGCGCCGCCGGAACGATTCGGGGACGCGCTGGAGATTGTGCTCGCTGATTCACACGTGGATGGGGTGCTCGTGGTATTGTCGCCACAGGCAATGACCGATCCAACTGGGGCTGCAGATGCGGTGATCAAAGCCGCGAAGTCCACATCGAAACCCGTACTCACTTCCTGGATGGGGGGGAGTAAAGTCCTGGAGGGAACAAGGAAGCTGAACAGCGCCGGCATTCCGACTTATAATACTCCCGAACAGGCCGTGCGGGCTTTTATGTACCTGGTGACCTATGCCCGGAATCGTCAGTTTCTGTATGAAATGCCGCGGGCGATGCCGGTTCAGTATTCGCTCGATCGCGGCCACCTGCGGGAACTGGCTGAAGCTGCGTTGCAGGAGGGGCGTGACATTCTCTCTGAATCTACTTCGAAACGGCTTCTGGAAGCGTATGGGATACCAGTCAATCGAACAGAAATTGCCCGCAGTGCCGAAGAAGCTGTGAAGTTGTCTCACGAAATGGGGCTGCCGGTCGTGCTTAAAGTATTCTCAGAACAGATTACTCACAAAACAGATGTGGGGGGAGTCGAACTGGATTTGTACGATGAGCATGAAATCAGCGAAGCGTATGACCGCATCATGCAGCGCGTGAAAGCGGCGCGACCGGATGCGCATCTGGAAGGAGTGACTGTTCAGAAGATGGTTTCCGAGCCGGAAGGCCACGAACTGATTTTGGGTGTCAAACGGGACCCGGTGTTTGGGATGGTTCTGCTGGTGGGAGCGGGAGGAACCTCCGCCGAACTCTATCAGGATCGTGCGCTGGAATTGCCACCTTTAAATGAACGACTGGCGCGGCACGCGCTGGAGTCGCTGCGTTCCTGGCCTTTGTTGAACGGTTATCGTGGGCATCCCGTTGTGAACCAGGATCAGTTGATCGAAGTGTTAATCCGGTTGTCCTACTTCGTTGCCGATATGCCGGAAATCGTCGAGCTGGATATCAATCCTCTCATGGTAACACCCGCTTATTCCATTGCCCTGGATGCACGGATTGTGGTTGACCGGGCACAGAGTCAGAAATCGTCGCGCCCTTATTCGCATCTGGCGATCCGACCTGTTCCGGAAGAGTATTCAAAAACCGTGACACTCAAGGATGGCACCCTGGCGCGACTGCGTCCGATTCAACCGGAGGATGAAGATAAATGGCACGAACTGCTGCGAGGCTGTTCTCCCGAATCAATTCGCGCCCGGTTCCGGTTTTCATTTCAAGGGACGACACATGACATGGCAACCCGCTTCTGTTTTATTGACTACGACCGTGAAATTGCCATTGTCGCAGAGAGAGTGGAAGATCCCACTGGGCAACTGATTGGAGTAGGACGCATGGTGGCGGACGCGGATCATCAGGAAGCCGAGTATGCTGTACTGGTGGGAGATCGCTGGCAGGGACAGGGGCTGGGATCAATTCTGACGGATTACTGTCTGGATGTCTGTCGTATCTGGGGAGTGCAACGGATCGTGGCTGAAACGGCCCCCGATAACTATCGCATGCTGGAAATGTTTCGAAAGCGTGACTTCGCAAAACAGCATACGCATTCCATGGACACCATTCTGCTGATGAAAAATCTCGGCATCAGCTCTCCCTGAATATCTTGAACACATATAACTGGCAGCCGCTGGCCGTCTTGGCTTTCTAGCAGTGGAAGGGGTCGTTTAATCTCAGAGATATCTGTAATGCGTTACTTTTACCGTGATGCTTGACTGTATTACTATCATGTAATATTATAAGTTGCATGAGACGCGACAGTAAATTATCTGGAGTTCTTCACATCCTGCTCCATATGGCAGAGCGGGATGGGTTCGTTACTTCTGCAGACCTGTCCAGAATGATGGATACCAATCCGGTTGTGATTCGGCGAATCATGGCAGGCCTCAGGCAGCGTGGGTACGTGAAATCGGTCAAGGGACATGGCGGCGGCTGGATACTGTCGTGTGACCTGTCAAAGGTGACATTACGGGATGTTTATGTTGCGCTCGACAGTCCTGCGCTGCTGGCGATCGGCAATCGGACTGAAGCGCCGGGCTGTCTGGTGGAACAGGCCGTGAATGCGACCCTGCAGCAGGCATTTGATGATGCAGAGGAACTTCTGCTTACTCGTTTTGGCGAAATTACACTGTCTATATTGAGCGCCGACTATCATGCCCGGCTCATCGCTCGTGACAGTTCCCCTGCCAGTCGCGGAGTGAGTGAATGACTCAGAACCCTGTCGAACCTCCTTCTCCCTTTACGGATGCCGGTGTCGTCGCGCGCTATGCAGAGGGACCACCGCGCATTGTTCCCGGGTTCTATGACATGCAACGCATGACGACTCTTCTACTGACGGAGTGTGTTCCCGAAACAGGACGCGTGCTCGTTGTTGGAGCAGGGGGTGGATTGGAGTTGAAGACGTTCGCAGAGGCTCAATCTGGCTGGACCTTTGATGGCGTTGACCCGGCCGCGGAAATGATCCGGCTTGCAGAGCAGACATTAGGATCACTCAATTCGCGCGTCCAGTTGTACGAGGGAGAAATTGACGTTGCCCCGCAGGGACCGTTCGATGCAGCAACTTGTCTTCTGACCATGCACTTCATAGATCAGGAAGAGCGTCAACGCATAGCGGCGGAGATTCACCGTCGCTTGCGGCCTGGCTCACCCTTAGTTGTCGTCCACTTGAGTTTTCCTCAGCATGAAGGAGAGCGGGACAGATGGCTGTCGCGATACGCTGCGTTTGCCGTCAGTTCCGGTGTGGAAGCCCATAATGCGGATGCTGCCCGCGCCGCAATCAATTCACACCTGAAAATACTCACACCCGAGCAGGACGAAGCGATTTTGCGTGAAGCAGGGTTCTCTCATGTCAGTTTGTTTTACGCTGGGTTTGCTTTTCGTGGCTGGGTGGCATATGCCTGATACTCCTCGGTCAACATGGATCGAGAATTGAATCAGTTCAATGGAATGCGATGTTTTATTGAGGGAGCGTGAGCGCGTTTTGAACGGACCCCCGAATGAACGATCCCGATTCAGATTCTGGATCTGAGAAGGTAAAACGATTGCAATTTCATCAGGCGTTACTGTTCTTTCTATTGTCGCGTTCTGAAGTCGAAAGAAGAGAACTTGCTGCATCTGGAGATCTTGAATATTCGTTTTGAGCAGTGAAAGTCGAAAAATGTGACGGATTGACAACCAGGATCACCGATAAATATTAAGTGTCCTGTTACAAAGATACATGGCGTTGAGTCACCGTTTCGGGTAAAATCGGATAGTGAGGTTCTGTCTCTTGATCAGGCTCCACACATATTGAAAAATACTTCTAATCGCGTCAAGAAGTGATTTTCAAGAGGACTGTCAGTTTCCCTTTGTTATTGAACAGACTGTTAGCATGAATAATAAAATTAATCGTCGCCGATTCATTCTTCGTTCCGTTGCCGGATCGCTGGCTTTGCCCGGGCTGCCCTCTCTGATGGCTGGCGCTCTTGCAGGGAATTCAGCGATTGCCGAGTCTCGCGGGGCAGGAGCAGGCGCTCAACGGTTTGTCGCAGTGGGTAACTTACTCGGGTTTCAGCTGAAGCATTTTTTCCCTGAGAAAACCGGTAAAGAGTTTGAAGAAACAACACTGCTCAAACCTCTCGCCGCGAATCGCAAGCAGATGACAGTCTATCGTGGTCTCGATCACGGACTGCGTGGCGGTCACTTTGCCGTGCATACATTCCTGTCAGGTCTACTGCATCACGAATCTAAAAACCGTACAGACGGCAACGTCACCATCGATCAATTCATCGCTGATGAAATCGGCAATCAGACGCGATTTCCGTCACTCACGGTCGGTTCGGAAGGGGGCATCCATGGTGGCTGTCAACTCTCATGGACGAAGTCGGGTGTTCGCGTTCCGCCGATTACGGGGCCTGCCGAACTGTTTGACCGTCTCTTCGTCGCAGACTCGAAACAGCTACAGGCACGGAAAGTAAAAGAGAACTCGCTGCAGGCATCGATTCTGGATTCGATTCACGATGAAGCCCGTTCGCTTTCGAAACGAGTCAACAGTGAAGACAAGGCAAAACTCGATGAGTATTTCAGCTCGATTCGCGATGTCGAAAAACGTCTGAAGCTCCGCCAGGTCTGGTCTGATCAGCCCAAGCCGAAAGCACCATTCGACAAGCCGGCCGATAAGAACACTGTGGAAGACCTGCCTATGCTCTACGAATTGATCGCGTTGGCGTTGCAGACCGATTCCACACGGATTGCCACGCTGGAAATTGGCGGCAGCTTTTTGCCGCAACATCTGGGTATCGATAAGTCCTATCATGGTCTGTCACATCACGGTAATAATGAAGAAACGATCGGGTATCTGGTCACTCTGGAGAAATATCAGATCGAGCAGTTTGGAAAATTCCTGACCCGACTCGCTGGGATTCCTGACGGCGAGCAGACACTGCTCGATTCAACCGCTGTCCTGTTCGGGAGCGGTATGGGAAATGCCAATTCACACACCAACTCTGACTTACCCATTATCATGGCTGGTGGTGGATATGCGACTGGTGAATTCCGAAAGGCTCCCTCAAAAGGCCCGGGCAAGGTCCCGTTGTGTAATCTCTTCCTGGATATCGCTCAGAAGATGGGTGTGGAGAAGGAAGCATTCGGAACGAGCACCGGAAGGTTCTCCTGAAGATGAATACGCGGCCCATCAAGACTCTCAGCAGGCGTGCATTTCGCACCGTCTGTGGAATCGCTCTCTGTACTTCACTGCTGCTGCCTTGTGCTGCAGCGGAGCCGCAGCACAAACACGCTCCCACAGTCACCAGGCTGTTGAAAAAATACTGTCTGGATTGCCATGACGTGGCGACCGCTGATGGTGAACGTGAGTTTGAAACATTTTCACTGCCGCTCAAATCGGAGCAGCAGCTGATCACCGCTGATGGGATCATCGACCAGATGACACTGCGGAAAATGCCACCCGAAGACTCGGAGCAGCCGACCGACAAAGAGCGACTCGCTTTAATCGGTGCCTTGCGCGACAGTATTCAGGAAGCGCGGAGCCAGTTTGAAAGTACCGGGTCGCGCACCATCATGCGTCGCCTTTCTAATCGGGAGTATGAAAACACCCTGGCCACCCTGTTTGACCGTCGTGTCGATACATTGGGTTTGACGGCGGACTTCCCGAAGGAAGAGACCAGCCAGCATATGGACAATATCGGTGAGTCGCTGGTGACATCCGGGTTTCTGCTGGATCAGTATTTCCAGGCAGCCTCCCGACTGGTAGAAGCCCGTCTGGGTAAACCTGAGATGAAACCAAAGTCGTGGCACTTTAAAGACAATTTCAAACAGTACGAAGAACTCTCTGGGGCTCATAAAAGTGTGTTCAAATATCGGTATCTCTGTCTCTACGAACAGCCTAATACTGACACGCGACAGGGTGGTTATGGACACATTGAAGATTTTCTGGCAGGTGTGCCGGTCTCAGGGCTGTATGACATTCAGGTGCAGGCCCAGGCGCTGCATCGCGACACGCACTATGATCCGAAGATATTCCGTATCGACTTTTCCGAACCATTTCAACTGGCGGTTGTGCCCGGCGATGTGACCAAAGGCCATATCCATTATCCGCAGGCGATCGAACCGATTCTGGCGAGCACCGTTGTTCCGGATGACAAACCAGAGTGGCTCAAGTTTCGCGTCTGGCTGGAAGCCGGGCAGACACCCCGCTTTATTTTTCCTAACGGGCCTTATGAGTCACGGGCGTCCGTCATCACGCTGAATAAACGCTACAAAGACGAATTTAAAAAACCGGAGACGGGAGTCAGACGTAGTGCGCTGCTTCGCGAAGGAGAGCTGCCTCACATCAGGATCAGTGAAATCAAAATCCATGGTCCGATTGCAGAGCCTGGCGGCAGTAAAGAAGAACTTGCTGTCTTTGGGAAAGAGGGTTTTCAGAAAGACCGGGCTCTGGTACAGCTGTTTGACTTTGCGAAAAAAGCCTATCGGCGTCCGTTGAACGAAGCTGACCAGCGTCGGATTAAAACGCTTTACGAACAGCGATTGTCTGAGCAGGCGACGCCACGCCAGGCAGCTCTCGATGCCGTGAAGATGATTATTTGCTCTCCCTCGTTTTTATACCTCAGCGAAATCACTCCCGAGGATAAACTCGAATTACACCCGTACGATCTGGCGTCACGACTTTCCTATGCCCTCTGGACCGCGCCGCCTGATGCAGAATTGTTCGCTGCGGCTGCTTCCGGTCAACTGACGAAAAAAGAGGAATTACAGAAGCAGATTCGACGATTGTTGAAAGATCCGCGTTCGGATGAATTCGTCAACGGTTTTCTTGACAGCTGGCTGAATCTGCGTGCCATGGGGGATCTGCCACCACCGCGAAAAGCGGCATGGGAATACTATGCACAGAATCTGCCGGAATCGATGAAGCAGGAAGCACGTCTGTTTTTCCGTTCCCTGCTGGATGAGAATGGATCGGTCGAGAATTTTCTGGACGCTGACTTTACCTTCGTCGACAAGAAACTGGCCCATCTCTACGACCTGCCCGAAAAAGACAAGTTGCGTCTGAAGGATGGTTTTCAGCGAGTCAAGCTCTCTGGCACGAAACGGCGCGGCGGGTTGTTAGGCATGGCCGGCGTACTGACCGTCAGCGCCAATGGCGTTGATACATCGCCGGTTACACGCGGTGTGTACGTTCTTGAAAATCTGCTCGGCACTCCACCACCGCCTCCGCCTGACGAAGTGCCTGCCATCGAAGCGGACGTCAGTGGAGCAACCACCATTCGTGAGAAACTGTTAAAACACAGCACAGACCAGACCTGTTACGTATGTCATCGCAACATCGATCCACACGGTCACGCGCTGGAATCATTTGACCCGATCGGCCGCTGGAGGGAAAAGTATCCGCATCCGAAAGGAAAAGGGAGCGGCCCGAAGGTCGATCCGACAGGCAAACTCCCTTCTGGTGAAACATTCAAAGATTTCGACAGCTTTAAGCATGTACTGCTCGAAAGCCGCCTTGATAAGTTCACGCACTGTCTGATTGAAAAGCTGCTCACCTACTCAACGGGACGTCAGATGGAACGGTCCGACCAGTACGAGATCGAAGACATCCAGCAGCGTGTCAAAGCTGAAGACAACGGCCTGCAGACTATCGTGATCGAAGTTTTGACCTCCCGGATCTTCCGCTCGCGTTGAAATGCTTCAATAGATCAAATGGAATTGCTGGCACGAAGCTGTTGTCCGGGCTGAGAGCAGGGGAGATTGAATCAGAGAATTCTGAAGCGATCTTCCGGGTTATCTCTGGTATTCACCTGTCTGAAAAATAGTAGACATTTACTTCTGTCCCGGCTTAGCCTGGAGAATAATCATTCGCTTCAGCAGGCAGTCCAGGTTCGTTCGTGCTGGACATTTGCCGTTAGCCGGCAGCTGCAATTCAACTGGAGCAGGTCAGCTCTTAACTAATTGAGAACTATACGAGACAGAAAGTCACGTCGATGAAAAAAATCAATCTTTTCCTCAATCGCTGAATCCAGTAGTTTATTGCCTCCTACCTGAATCTTCCTTTCACATCATTTTATTTCCCCCTCATCTTTACCGAAGATATGCGCTGTCTGCTTTTATCGGGCCGAGCGGCAGTGATGTATTTGGAGGCCTTAAACATTGCTTAGGATATCTCGGCGTCGTTTACTATTTTATGGGATCAACAGTGTGCTGACTGGTTCTTTGACTGGCTGCGGAACAATCATGTACCCTGAGCGCAGAGGACAGCCTGCAGGGGATCTTGACTGGAGAGTTGTTGGCCTGAATTCAATCGGTCTGTTATTTTTCTTTGTACCGGGAGTGATCGCATTTGCTGTTGATTTTATCAACGGCACAATTTATCTGCCGCCACAGGAGTATGGTAAAGCGGAACAAAAATATCGGAACGCAAAGCTGAAATCCGTTCCAATAGCAGCGGATCATATTTCTCCTGGAGAAATCAGCCAGATAGTCTCGAAGCACTCTGGTCGGGAAGTGATTCTGCTGCCTGGAAAATACGAGACTCAACCAATCCAGTCGATAGATGAATTCTGGTCTGTGGAACGCGAGCTGAATGTGCCATCTTGAACAGATCGCTTCCTGCCTGACAGTTAAATTCAGCAAATAAAAGTTCTGAGTCAGATTGAATCAATCAATAACTGGGGTGACAGGTACTTGTACCGGGGGAGAGTACCTGATTTCAATTCTCCAACCGGTACTTCAACCACGAATAAATACTCGCTCCGATTTGATCGTAGCCGACCTTATTCGGGTGAACTCCGTTGTTGACAGGGTAGCCGTCCACGATGTCGAGATTTAACTCAGTCGGAATGATAAACAGGTTCTGCTTTTCGCGGTCTGTGAATTTTTCAATCTGCCGTTGTACAAGACGGTGTTGAATTTTCTTCCATCCCCAGCGGCTGTAACGGTCTTTGTAGTTGGCATAAAATGCTTCCTGACGCGAATTTCCGGGGGTAGTCAGACAGATTCCGATTTCGGCATGCGGTGCAGCTGCCTGCAGGGCTTTAATCAGAATATCAGCCTGAGTAAACATGCCGTCGATCTTTTCATCAATGGCGTCCTGCTTCGCTGAGAAACAATCGTTAATGCCCAGCATAATGATCACAAAGTCGGGTGTCTTACCGTTGCATTCTTTCTTGAAATAGCGAGGTAAATCGAGTGCCGGCTTGCCATCCTCACCGAGATAAACGAACGGGCTGCTGCGTTTGCGATTGGTGCCATCGGGTTCCGGTTCATACTGCGAAACGAACCGTTGCCAGGTCCAGCCGCCGTAACCTTCATGGGCGACACCCTCAGCGGCTGACTTCGGCTTATGAGTTCCCAGCATTTGCCAGTCTGGATTGCCGGGAGCGGAGAGGAGCCGGGCAATTTCGTTAGAGTATGTCGTCGCGTTGGTTAAGCTGTCGCCGATAATTAAGAGTCGACAGACGGTGTTACGCTCAGAACCTGCATTCGCCGCTGATACATGCAGTGTGGTTTTTGCTTTCCCCAGCATCTTACCGTTGGCGTCAGTCACTTTGACCGCTAGCGGATGTTCGCCTGCATCGGATGCTGACGGTGTGAGTGTCCAGCGATTCTGTTCTGTCTTACCAAGTTTGCAACTGACTTCAAACTGATATTTTTCAGGTGTTTCTGTCAAAACGATGTTGTCAAAGTAGATATTTATCTCCACGCCGGGCACTGCATAAAAGGTAGGCGGCAATGTCAGTTCCAGAGCTTCTGTTTTCTCTGCAGCAGTTGCAGGCAATGACGACAGAAGCAGCAGAATGAGGAGAGAGAAACGGTTCAACAGGCGGGGAGAGTTCATGTTTTGCACGGGGTACTTCTTCTGGTACTAGTCGGGTATTCCCATTCGGGTTGATCCTGAAACCACATCAGGCATCACCAGAATCCTATCGTAACATCGTTCCCCCCCTCTGCGTCCAGTGCCTCGCGATATTTCTGGCAATTTCTGACGCGCTGTTTTCATGATCCTGGTCAGTCTCTTTAAGCCTTGCTGGTGAAATCAAGGTTTCGCTATGATGGATCTTTCCACAAAACCTGCGGCGCGCTGCGGAGAAACTATCAGAGATACTTAAGGAAAACCGATGACTGCGAAGAGTTATAAGCCCGTGAAAACAGGCGTCATTGGCCTGGGGCGGTTCGGGCGATTGCATGCTTTGACGTTATCTCGCCTGGCCGAAGCAGAACTGGTGGGAGTGGTGGCGCGCCGTCAGGAGAGTCTTGCTGCCCTCAGCAAAGAACTTCCCGATGTCCCAGGCTGGACGAATCTGACTCAGGCGATTGAGGGGTCTGGCGCAGAAGCGTGGGTTGTCGCCTGTACGACAGAGTCGCATGTGGCCGTCGCGCGAGAACTGCTCGCACGGGACAAAGCAGTGCTGTTGGAAAAGCCGATCGCGGAGAGTCTCACGGAGGCGGAAAGCCTGGCGCCCCTGGTGAAGCCGGATTCCAGTAACCTGATGCTGGGACACATCCTGCTGTTTAACAGCGAGTTTCAGGAGCTGCGGGAGGTGGCCCGTGCACGCGGTCCGATTTCCTTTATTGATTGTGTACGACATCGACCGGCGAGCATCGTGCAGGACTTTCCTGGTGAGAACCCGCTCCATGCTGCCATGGTGCATGACCTGTACTCGACACAGGTATTGCTTGACTGTGCGGAGCCGGATCATTTCAGTGCCCAGTTTCATCGGACTGCCTCAGGCGCCATTGATCTGGCTGTGGCACAATTGCAGTGGAACGGTGGTCCGCTGGCATCGTTTGCTGCCTCGTATTTAACGCCCGCAGGAATGCCGCCACGTGGTTTTGACAGAACTGAAGTGTTTGGTGAGGGCTGGTCGGCCCGGATTGAACCGAACCCGCGACCGATCTCGGTCTGGGAGGATGCCGCTTCCTGGCCGCTGGCATTGGAAGTGCGTGCGAATCCGCCCAGTGGCATGATGGCTGAGGAGTTACGTTGCTTCTGTCGGGTTGTGCGGAACCTGGAAGCGGTCCCTGTGGGAGCGACCTATACAGATGCGATGCAGGTACAACGCTGGATGGAGAAGCTCAACGCGTTTGTCTGATTCGTATAACGGGGATGAATCTACCTGTGTTCCCATTTTAACAATCCAGTTCCCTTACACTGATCGTTCCATTTCCATTGGGTAGGACCAGTCAATTGTGGCCTGCCTGCCTGAAATTCGCTTGCGGTCTCTCCAAAATCAGTTAAAATAGATCAATATCCTCAAGCGCATCATTAAGCGATCTTAGCTCATGATACCACCCGGTTTTGGTGCGAGGTTACCTGCCACAACCACCATACCTGTGACACAGAGTTCGCTGCTCGCCATGACGGATGGAATCAATCCCGCCTGATTCGTGAACCACAGTTAATTTCATTCACTGAAAGAACGATCATGCTTAACCGTAGAGAAATGCTTCAAGGTTTAGCCGCCGGCGCTGGAGCCGCATTCGGCCTCTCGCTGAATCCCGAACGACTGCTGGCAATGCCTGCTGTTAAAGAGACGCCTAAGCGTATCATTTTCTTTATGCAGAACCAGGGTTTCGATCCGGCGACCTGTATTCCGGAAGGCATGAAACGGAGTGGCTCTCTGGCGAAAGTTAAGCTCCCCGAGCCAATCAGTCCGCTGGAACCTTATAAGGATAGACTGCACATCATCAATGGTCTGCATGGTATCCACACCAGTCCGTCGCATAGCGCTTTCTTCGGTGCTCTGGGGGGCTATCGTGGCAGTGACGGAGTGCCCCCCAGCGCCTCAACCATCGATTACGAGTTGAGTAAGGTTCTGCCTCAAACACTGTTGCCTCACTTGTGTATCGGCATGGACTCGATTGAGAACATGCGGACCAAACCCACGATTGCAACACTGTCAGCCAGCGGTGCCGGTCAGCCAATCTTTATGCATTCCAATCCGAATCATCTCTACCAGATGCTGTATGGCGGTATTTCAACCGGAGAGATTCGTCAGCAGCATGAAGCCCGTTCCAATGTGCTGAATCAGATTGAAAAACTGGCTGCCTCAAAAGGGCAAGCACTTCCTCAGGCCGATCAGCAGCGCTACGGTCAATTCGTTGATGGTTTCAAAGAAGTCAATGGCCTGCGCGATCGTCTTGATTCGGTTGCAGATCACCTGCGGAAATTCGCTCCCAAAGTAGACGCGCGCTATACCAGCCCCGAGTTCGAAACAGACTGGCATGATGTTCTGCTTGATCTGGGAATTTCATCCCTCACCTCGGGCATCACCAATACGCTGACCATTGGTTCGGGGCGCGGCGAAATCTTTGGTGCCTGGAAGGGACTGGGCATCGATCAACAGGGGCACAACCTGGGACACATGGCGCAGCCTGGAAATCCCATCTGGATCAAGATTCGTCAGTACAACAGCCGCATGCTGGTGAGAATCATGGAAACACTGGAAAGCGTCCCGGAAGGGAGTGGTACAATGATGGATCACACCCTGATCGTTTACACCAGCAACAATGCCGACAAGCAGCACACCAGCGGTGCCAACTGGCCGGTGATGCTGCTGGGGAATTTCGATGGGGCAATCAAAACGGGTTGCTTTACGCAACTGGACGGGAAACGCCCCATCAACTCGCTCTATGCAACGCTCCTGGAGATCGCAGGAGTCCCCTGCGATCACTTTAATATGAATGAGAAGCTCGCCAGGAAGTTCGATTCCGGCACAGGCCCTCTGCAGGATCTGCTGGTATGACCTGCTGTAGATTCCTTCTGGTTCTCACCTTGTTCGGCAGCTTGCTCTCTGCAGCAAGGGGGGAGACATACACGCCCGGGCATACTGTCTCCAAAGACTTTAAAAGCTTTGCCAAGACGTTTTTGAAGACACATTGCATCGACTGTCACGGTGAGACAGACCCGGAAGGCAATCTTTCGCTGCATGATCTGGGACCCGTAGATGAAGTGAATGCCGCCACCTGGCGAAGTGTCTGGGCTCAGGTTACTCTGAAAGAGATGCCTCCCCGGGACATGGATCAGCCTGACGTGGTAGAACGTCTGCAGTTCTCTGATCTGATTGTCGGTGAACTGACACGCGTGATGCACGACAAGGGGGGCTTTCATGATCATCTTGATCCGAATAAAGGGAACTATGTTGACCATGAGCTGCTGTTCGGTCGATTGCCGGAGAACATCAAGCTCAAGCCAACCTCATCGCCGGCCCGCCTCTGGCGATTGACGCCACAGGAACACATCACACGTCTGAATGAACTGATCAACACAGAGCCGAAGTACGATCCGGCAAAGCCTGGCCTGCGAACGCATGGTGACGACGTTCCTACAAACCACGGCGGCGAACTCAAGCTTTATTTCGGCACGGATCGGATCATCAAGTGGCAGGGGGGGACCGTGGCTTATGCGACGGCGGTCAAGAGTGTTCCCGCTGTGCTCTCATCGTCCCGGACTCATGGTCTGGAAAACTATCCCGATTTCTACTCAGTCAACAGTGCAGAAGCGACGCAGATCCTGGGGATTTCCGAAGACATTCTGCGCTATATGGCGTATGGTCCATTGAGCATTGCCAAGCCTTATCAGATCACGGATAATCCCAGATCCATCGCTGACAAAATGAAAGGCGACATTCGCGGATTGCCTACGAGTATCGTTTACAGCACAAAAGTTGTGCGCCCCCTGACGCCGGTCTATGAACTCATGCGGCAGGAAGAATATACCGATCAGGATTTGCAGGCGGCCGTCAATTATCTGTTTGAAATGCTGACGTTCCGTCCGCCGAGTCAAAAAGAGTCGAACGACTACACGGCGATCGTGAAACAGTCTATCGAGAAGCTCGGTAAAGAAGATGGTGTGGTTCTTGGATTGTCGTCCATTTTTCTCGAACGCGATGCCCTCTTCAGACCCGAACTGGCAGAAGCCGGACAACCCGATCAGGATGGGCGTGTCATGCTGCAGGACTGGGAACTGGGGCTGGCCGTCAATCATGCACTGCGCTACATTAAGCCCGATGATGAATTACGCACAGCGATTGTCGAAGGGCGGATGCGGACCCGGGCCGATGTGAAACGGGAAGTGGAACGCATGCTGGCGGACGACAGTATCCGTAAACCTCGTGTGCTGCGTTTCTTCCGCGATTACTTTGATTATGACCTGGGCGGTTACATCTGCAAAGACGCCCGGGCATTGGCACAAACCGGTGTGAGTAATCGGGGGCAGTCTCATTATCGGGCGATGTTCGACTCAACGGCGAGTACGGACAGGTTGATCGAGCAGATTCTGAAAGAAGATCGGGATGTATTAAAGCAGTTACTGACAACGGATCGTGTTGTCGCCACGGAAGCCGATAAGATCTATTTTGGCAAGCGACGCTCCCGTGCGGAAGAAGTGGCCGCCCGCAAAGCCGCTGAGGAACTTGCCCGTAAAGAGGCGGAAAAGTCTGGTAAGAAGCCTGATAAGCCTGCCAAAAGAAATCAGGATAAAGTGAATCACAGTGTCACCCCGGCGGAACTGTCTGGCCCCGAAGTTTATGCCCGCGTGAGTCGTCGCAGCTTCGGTACCGGATCGATGGAGCCGGAGCGTATTCTCGCGACGGTACCCGCAGGGGAACGACTGGGAATTCTAACGCATCCCAGCTGGCTCGTTTCGCATTCCGATGCCATGGATAATCACGCGATCCGCCGCGGACGCTGGATTCGGGAGCGATTATTGGGAGGCGGCATTCCCGATGTGCCGATCACCGTGGATGCCATGCTGCCGGACGAGCCGCAAAATACGCTCCGCGAACGGATGCGGGTTACCAGGCAGGAATATTGCTGGACCTGTCACAAGAAAATGGATCCGCTGGGACTGCCTTTTGAAATGTTTAATCATGCCGGCCTGTATCGCGAACTGGAACTTGAGAAGCCCGTTGATACCACGGGCGAGATCATTGATTCTGGTGACCCCACTCTGGATGGCAAAGTTGCCAACGCAATCGAAATGATCGAAAAGCTCGCAGAGAGCCAGCGGTCCGAACAGGTTTTCGTCCGTCATGCGTTCCGATTCTGGATGGGCCGCAATGAAACGCTCAACGATGCCCCCGTTCTTCAGGATGCCTATCGCGCCTACAAAGACAACGGCGGCAGCATGAATGCGCTGCTCGTTTCGCTGCTGACCTCGGATGCATTTCTCTACCGCACCAGAAATTGAGCCGCGTTTATTGAATCAAAATAAGCGTGTTCTGGCTCTTCACATTGAATTCCAGGTGCCTGTCAAAGCAGAATTCATGGGGCGCAAAGACCTGTCATACACAGCGCTATTGCCTGCTTTGAATTTCGTCAGAGCAAGTCAGAATCGAAATATCAACCAAAAATACCGCATTGTCATAGATTAATTTTATTCTCTAAATTGGATATCTTTGTTTCTTTGAACTCAAGTATGATACCGCTAGACTGATGTGAATATCTTATTCTGTTTCGATGTTTCCATTCAGGGCCAGGTCAAATGCGAATCAAAGAGCGGTTGGAAGAGCGTGTTTTCTGTTTCTCTCGAAGCATTCAAGATAAGTTTTTCCAATTGTGGCGATGTTATCCTTCTCCGGCTGTAAAACATCGAACGTGGCCTGTAGCAAATCAGATCGAACTGCTTGAGGATCGGACGCTGCTGACAGCTGCATTTTCGGAATTCGTCGATCCGAATCAGAGCGATTACAATGGTTTTGGTGAGACTGTAGTCGTACTGAGCACAGGCAATGTTGTGATCACTTCTCCTTATGCTGATATCGGTGGTACTGATACCGGGGCAGTGTACCTCTTTAACGGTGCTACAGGAGACTTGATCAGCACCCTTACCGGTTCATCGGATTATGATTATGTAGGCATCGATGGAGTGACAGCCCTCTCCAATGGCAATTTCGTGGTGAGCAGTTCTGAATGGAGCAACGGTTCAGAATCGGAAGCGGGAGCTGTCACATTCGGAAGCGGGATTACTGGCGTAAGCGGCGTTGTTTCAGCAGCGAACAGCCTCGTCGGATCGACCAGTAGCGACTATGTAGGGGCCAGCGATTATGGATACTCCGCAGTTACAGCGCTTACTAACGGCAATTATGTCGTGAACAGTGCGTACTGGGATAATGGTTCTTTAACTGACGCCGGGGCAGTGACATTCGGAGATGGCACCACTGGTGTGAGTGGAGTCATTTCGTCGACGAACAGTCTCGTCGGAGAAACCGAGCATGACCTCGTAGGTGTGAATGGTGTTACGGCACTTACCAATGGGAACTACGTGGTAATCAGTCCCTCTTGGGACAAAGCAGATGTAACTGATGCAGGCGCAGTTACGTTTGGAAATGGAAGTTCAGGAATCACTGGCAGTATCTCTTCAGGCAACAGTCTTGTCGGGTCTCAGGATTATGACTTCGTGGGATATGGTGGTGTCACTGCGCTCTCTAATGGCAATTATGTGGTAGTCACTTCGCAATGGAGGAATGGTGGTTTATATTCCGCAGGTGCGGTGACGTTTGGAAACGGAACGACAGGTGTGACAGGGGAAGTGTCGGCTGCCAACAGTCTTGTGGGGGCGAAGCAATATGACTCTATTGGCAGTGATGGTGTCACTGCGCTTTCCAATGGCAACTACGTGGTGAGTAGTTCGCAGTGGATGAATGGTGATTTCTATTCCGCAGGTGCAGTGACATTTGGGAATGGTACGACAGGCGTCACAGGGGAAGTATCGGCTGGAAACAGTCTTGTCGGGACACAGGAATCTGACTATGTGGGATATGATGGTGTCACTGCGCTTTCCAATGGCAACTATGTGGTGATCAGTTCGCAATGGAAGAATGGTGATATCGATTCCGCAGGAGCAGTGACGTTTGGGAATGGAACGACAGGTATCACAGGGGAAGTGTCGACTGCCAATAGTCTTGTCGGGTCAAACTATTACGACTCTGTGGGCAGTGATGGTGTGATCGCACTGACGAACGGAAACTATGTGGTGAGCAGTTCGCAATGGGATAATAACAATATCGCTGAAGCGGGTGCGGTGACGTTCGGAAATGGTACCACAGGAGTAACTGGGGCCGTGTCTGCTGCGAACAGTCTTGTCGGTTCATCTACCTATGACAATCTGGGCTACGCCAGTTATAACGCTGGTACCCCTGCTGTGGTGGCGCTCTCCAACGGCAATTATGTGGTTTCTACTCCTTTCTGGAGCAACGGCTCAATAGAAAGTGCTGGAGCTGTTACATTCGCAAACGGGACTACCGGAGTGAGTGGTTACATTTCTGCTGCCAACAGTCTGGTCGGGGGCTCCCAGGGTGATGTGATTGGTGACGGAGGTGTGATCGCGCTCTCCAACGGCAACTATGTCGTGAGCAGTCCTCAGTGGAGTATCGGTACGAAATATAATGTCGGTGCAGTCACGTTTGGAAATGGTATGACTGGTGTGACCGGTTTTGTCTCGGCGATTAACAGCCTCATCGGAAACTCTGAATATGACAATGTGGGTTCCGGAAATTACGGCGGTGGTACCCCTGGAGTGGTGGCGCTCTCCAATGGGAATTATATTGTCAATACTCCTTATTGGGATAATGGTATGACATATGATGCCGGTGCCGTGACCTACGGAAATGGTACCATCGGCATTACAGGGATCGTGTCGGAACTCAACAGCCTGATCGGTGGGAGTGAATTTGACAATGTGGGGTCGGGTTATTATGAATCTTCTGCGATTCTTACACTCTCCAACGGTAACTATGTGGTGGTCAGTCCGTATTGGGATAACGATTTAATCTACGACGCGGGAGCAGTGACGTTAGGGGATGGCTTTGTTGGAGTGACAGGAGTTATTTCTGAAACGAACAGCGAACTCGGGCAGATGGCATCGACCATTTTTCCTGACCTCATTCCAGATGATGTCAATAACACCTTTTTTGTTGTTTTTTCAGATGAGGGAAAAGTCCACGTCTTCTCACAAGGCAATCCCAGCCCTTCCGTCACTCTCGCAGAGATCAGTGATCTCGGCTTGAATGAGAACGCATCAGTGCAAACTGTGAATCTGACTGGTATTTCCGCCAGTGGCCTTGTGCCCAACGAACTGCAGGTGACTGCTACGAGCAGTAATACCAGTCTGATCCCTGATCCGGTCGTGTCCTATTCTTCGCCGGACAGCACCGGCAGCCTGACATTCACTCCTGTGGCAAACCAGACCGGTGTCGCCACTATTACAGTCACCGTGGAAGATGGTGGTCTGGATGGTAACCTTGCTACAACAGGAGACAACAACACCATCCAGCGCACGTTTGAGGTGACTGTCTATCCACTGGTAGAGGACAATCAGACTTTACTTCCTGCAGGATTCCCGGGATTTGTTGATCCGCATGAAAGTGCCGGAAATGGATTTGGTGATACCGTTGTACTGCTGAGTACCGGCAATGTTGTGATCACTTCTCCTTATGCCGACATTGGCGGTACTGATACCGGGGCAGTGTATCTCTTTAACGGTGTCACGGGAGAATTGATTAGCACCCTTACCGGTTCCACGGATTATGACCACGTGGGGATGGATGGCGTGACCGCACTCTCTAACGGCAACTTCGTGGTGAGCAGTTCCGAGTGGAATAACGGTGCGGCTACCGAAGCCGGGGCAGTGACGTTTGGGAATGGAATCACCGGTGTGAGTGGTGTTGTTTCCGCGGCCAACAGTCTCGTCGGATCAAAGAGCGGTGACTATGTGGGCACCAGTGATTACGGTGTCTCTGGTGTCACCGCACTCTCCAATGGCAACTATGTTGTGAGCAGTCCAGACTGGGATAACGGTTCAATCGTTGACGCGGGTGCAGTCACATTCGGAGACGGTTCTGTTGGTGTGAGCGGGGTGATCTCGGCATCTAACAGTCTCGTTGGATCAAGCGACAGTGATAATCTGGGCTTAAGAGAAGAGTATGATCACAGCATCGTCTCTGGTATTACAGCGCTCCCTAACGGTAATTATCTGGTAATCAGTTCTGACTGGAACAACGGTTCGATCATCGACGCCGGAGCGGTCACGTTTGGAGACGGTTCTGTTGGCGTCAGCGGTGTGGTGTCCGAAACGAACAGTCTCGTGGGATCATCAAACTTCGATTATGTCGGTGTTGACGGTGTGACGATCCTTACCAACGGGAACTACGTAGTGAGCAGTTCTGAATGGAATAACGGTTCGGAGACGGAAGCCGGGGCTGTGACATTCGGAAATGGCACTACCGGTGTCACTGGAGTTGTTTCCGCGGCCAACAGTCTGATTGGAGAAACCACCGACGATTATGTCGGTTTCAATGATTACGGTTATTCAGCAGTGACCGCGCTCGCCAACGGCAACTATGTCGTCACCAGTTTTTACTGGGACAATGGTGGAATCATAGATGCCGGGGCAGTGACGTTCGGAGATGGTACCACTGGAGTGAGTGGAGTCATTTCGTCGACGAACAGTCTCGTCGGATCATCCTTCTATGACCAGTTAGGGTTGCTCGATACGGATAGTACCTCTTCTGGTATCACGGCGCTCGCGAATGGGAATTATCTGGTTACCAGTGCGCAATGGGACAATGGCTCTATGATCAATGCGGGGGCAGTGACGTTTGGTGATGGTGACTCCGGGGTGACTGGTGTGATTTCAGAAACCAACAGTCTCGTTGGTTCATCCGACTATGACCGCGTGGGGTATAAGGAAATCTATGATCCCAGTATTGGAGACTTTGTCGGTGTTTCTGGTGTGACGGAACTCACAAACGGCAACTATGTAGTGAGCAGTCCTGTCTGGGATAACGGCTCTGTAGAAGATGCTGGAGCAGTGACATTTGGTAACGGTACTACTGGTGTGACAGGAGTCATCTCCACTGCGAACAGTCTGGTGGGATCATCCAGCGGCGACTCCCTGGGGTATACTGCTTACGGTGCCTCTGGAGTTACAGCACTCGCTAACGGAAACTATGTGGTTAACAGTTCCAACTGGGACAATAACACAATCTCTGATGCCGGAGCTGTGACTTTTGGAAATGGCACGACCGGAGTGACAGGGGAGGTGTCCTCTTCCAACAGTCTTGTCGGGACATCCTACTACGATCAGGTCGGTTATGGAGGTATTACAGAACTCTCGAACGGAAACTATGTTGTCATCAGTGCTGGTTGGGATAATGGCACGATAATTGAAGCGGGGGCTGTGACATGGGGAAGCGGTACCAGCGGTGTAACCGGTGCTGTGACAGAAACGAACAGCCTTATTGGATTGTCCTCTTTTGACCAGATTGGTTCCGATGGTGTGGTAGCTCTTACCAACGGTAATTATGTGGTCAGCAGCTCCAGATGGATAAATGGATATGCATACAACGCCGGTGCAGTGACATTTGGAAATGGTACGACCGGAGTGACCGGGGTTGTGTCGGCGGCCAACAGTCTTGTAGGAGAAACGATAGATGACAATCTGGGGACCAGTGAATTTGGTACGTCCGCTGTGACTGCGCTTGCTAACGGGAACTACGTTGTCACTTCTTTTTACTGGGATAATGGTGCGATAGAAGACGCTGGTGCGGTCACGTTCGGAGACGGGACTTCAGGTGTAGTGGGTGTGATTTCAGCTTCTAACAGCCTGGTTGGATCATCTCCCTATGACAATCTGGGTTTTCAGGGAGTGACTCCTCTCTCGAATGGGAATTACGTCGTGACCAGTTCTTACTGGGACAACGGCAGCGTTTTAGATGCTGGCGCTGTCACGTTTGGAGACGGGACTACAGGAATCACTGGCATTATAACTGAAACGAACAGCCTGATTGGGATTACCAGGTATGACAATCTCGGCATTGATGGGATCAGATTGCTGTCCAACGGGAACTATCTGGTAATCAGTTCTGCCTGGGATAATGGTACGGCTGCCGATGCCGGGGCAGTCACGATCGGAGATGGAGACAACGGTGTCAGCGGACGTGTTTCATTTTATAACAGTGTCACCGGGGTAACAGGTCCTGCCAATATTCACGATATCATCCATGATGAAATTAACAGTCAGGTTCTGGTCGTATTTCGGAATGAGGAATCGGTTCGGGTCTTCTCGGACAGTGCAGAATTACCTCTCTTACATATTGATCATTTAAGTAATCTCGCTCTCTATGAGAACGCTGCAGAGCAAACGGTTAGCCTGACCGGGATCAGCGCTGATTACGAAGAGGTTGTTCCACTGCGTGTGACAGCGACAAGTAGTAATACCGATTTAATTCCTGATCCAGTCGTGTCCTATACATCACCGGGTTCTACCGGAAGCTTGACATTTACTCCGGTGGCAGACCTGACCGGCATTGCCACGATTACGGTGACAATTGAAGGAGGTGGGCTTGACGGTGATCTGGATACCACAGAAGACAATGACATCATCCAGCGAACATTTACTGTGACGGTCAGTACTCGGGTCGATATCGAGATGCGGGTTGTAAATAATCCTACGGTTCCTGATTCGAATGGAGAAGTTTCTCAGTTAGCTGATCATCAGGACTGGGTTTCAGAATGGGCCACTTACTGGGTGGAACTCTGGGTCACTACTGACAGCACTTCCAGCCAGGGGATTTCTTCAGTCAGTCTGGATCTGAATTATCTGACGCAATATACCTCTGCAACGGCAATTCAATATGGTGCCGCGTTTTCTCTCAATCAGGCAGGCACGATTCAAGACTCTACCGGAGTTGTGGAGAACCTTTATGCAGAAACGAATACAACTGGTCTGGGCATCTCCGACTATCTCCTTTTCGCTCGCATCAAATTCGAGTCAAAAACCGGAGATGAAGTTGATATCGATAAGGTAAATGAACAAATCGGTCCCTATGATCTGGGGCTTTCAGTCAGCTCACCACTGGCAGATGCAGTTTCTGATAACCTGGTCAGTACGGTACTCAATCCACCCGAGAGCACCGGTATTTATGCCAATCCTTTGGATCTGAACGATGATGGCTTATTGAATTATCGAGATCTGATTCTTCTGGTCAGCGTTTACGGAGTGATTCCGAGTCAGTCAGATTCAAACTATGCCTGGGCTGCTGACCTGAATCAGGATGATCTGGTCAATTATCGGGATTTAATCGCATTTGTTTCGAATTACGGTAAAAATAAAACAACTGATCCGAATGTGAATTATCCCGCCAGTTATCCTGATTCCTGGGGCAATTTACTGCAGGTTTCTACCCAGCCGCAATCTGAACCACGCCCCGGTAAGCTCACACAGGATGTGGCAGATGAGGTTTTAGAGACAGCAGTCAGTCAGATTGGTGAGCAGCTTACATCTGAGCAGAGTGAATTGCTGGCAAATGTCAAAGTCAAAGTCGTTGATTTGGCAGGTGCGACACTGGGCAGGGCTGCTGTTGGCACGATCTATCTGGATGTGAATGCTGCTGGCTTTGGTTGGTTCATCGATGAGACACCCCTTGATTTCAGCGAATTTCAGTACAACAGCGAGTTAAGTCTCATCGCATTGCCAGGCAGTGAGGCTGAAGGGCTGGTCGATCTATGGACGGTGATCAACCATGAACTGGGGCATCTGCTGGGGTACGAACATGCAGACTCTGGGTTGATGGAAGACGTTCTGGATCCAGGCGAACGCAAGTTGGCTGACTGGAGTGAGGATGCAGATGGATTTTTTGCCTCATTGCAGGAAGATACCGAACTACTCTCTTTCTGAGGTCGTATTCTACAGTAATTGCGAGTGAGTTTTTTGTATCACTGCGAAAAACGACATTTCAATCATCTTCGACCTGTCGCTGAACCTCATCCAGAAATTGATATTTATCCGGATTCTGGACCAGTTGAGGATGAAGTGAACTCAGGTCTTTCTCCAAACCGTCACGCGGTAGTGCTGTTTGCTGTAAGTTGTATCCTGGGAATGGGATATGGGCTTTTTAAAGTGCGGGCACGTCGATTCCAGAGCGCATCACATTTAATCATCGCCTCTGTCAATCTGGTATACTCGATCCAAATGGAACTGGAGACGCTGCAGTAATACTGGACACAGTCTAAGGTAATTGCGAAGAAATCTGCAGATTCTTTTCAAAACGCGACCTGAAATCCACATTGAGTGTACGATTACTTATAGAACCGAAACATCGCGAGTTGGCTTGCCTCGAATGATCGTTGACATAATTCATGGAACAGAAAAAACAGGAACTGCAGTTCACAACATTGCTGACGGCTCATCGTCGTCAGTTGTATGCGTTTATTTACTCGCTGCTGACCGACCATACGGACGCGGAAGATGTCTACCAGCGCTGCAGCATGATCCTGTGGGACAAGTTCGATCAATTTGACGCGGAATGCGATTTTCTGCCCTGGGCCATGGGCATCGCCTATTATGAAGTGAAAAACTTCCTGCGCGTCTCGTCCCGTGATCGGCACCATTTCTCCGAACAGTTGCTCAACCAGCTCTTTGAGCGGATGCAGGGCAGCAGTGCTCCCAATGTGCAACTCTCATCGCTGGAGAAATGTTTAAAGTCTCTGCGTCAGAAAGATCTGTGGCTGGTGCAGCAGGTTTACTGGGAACGACGAAAATGTGCGTCTGTGGCGGAGGAGATGGGAATGAAAATCAACGCCCTCTATGACCGGGTGGGCCGCATCCGCGGTCAATTGAGAGACTGTGTGCTGCGACGTGTGTCGGAGGTGGAACATGCCTGAAAAAGATCAACGGGACGACGCGGAATTTCAGCGGCTGTTACACCGGCTCGCCGATGGTCCGCTCGATCAGACGGAAACAGAGCAGTTGGAGTCGTTGCTGCTGGATCAGCCGGAACGGCAGACACAGTACCTGGTACTGATGTGTCTCGATGCATCCCTGATGGAACTGGGGGAAATCAGCAGAAGTGTTCCCGACTATCACATCAGTCACCCGCAAGAGAAGAAATCGGTTCCCTGGGGCGTGTGGATGCTGACAGTCTGTGCTGTGGCCTGCCTGGTCGTGGCGGCAGTCCTCTTTGTTTCTACGGGTAATGAACGGCAGCTGGTAGTACAACAGAAAGCCCCGGCAGTACAGGAAGAAAAAAATCAGACCGCGAACAATCAATCGCCACAGGAACAGTTTTCTAAAGCGACATTGATCGCAGGACACCGGGCGGTCTTTCGGGGAACACGTTCTCCCACGCTGACGGGCAGTCGCCTGCGGTTCGCTGAGAACTATATGCTGCAGGACGGCATGGTCAAAATCCGGTTTGCCTCGGGAGCGGAAGTGATTCTCCAGGCACCCGCACTGTTCCAGGTGGCACAAGAAGAGGAACTGGTGGTGAACCTCGGCAAATGCTCGGTCTATGCACCCGACGGAGCAGAAGGTTTTAAAGTCAGCACGCCGACCAGTAATGTGGTTGACCTGGGGACGCGTTTTTCCGTGACGGTTGCGGAAGACGGTGCCTCGAATGTGGCCGTCGTGGATGGGGAGGCGGAAGTCTCCTCACTGAGTGATCCCCGCAAAAAGCGTCTGCTCAAAGGGGAGACCGCTTATGTGGGCACCGACCTGAATGTAATGGATGGAGACCGCGATCAGTCGACTCAAGACTATATCGACGCCATCCCCGACCATCTGATTGCTTATGAATCGATTCCGGACGAACAGGGGCGGGCGAAGTCGCTGGCGTCTGTCTCCGTGCAGCGGGCGGGAGCACAACGCATTTATCAGGCTGACGATTTCATTCTGCCTGTCGTGAATCATTATCGGCCCGGCTCCCATGCGTTCGGGGTCGTTCCCGCCGAGGCGCCCGCTGAGGAATTGAACCGCTTCGGTCCGATGAATCTGTTGTTTGCTTCGGGTTTCATCAACCCGGGCGGAGAAAAAGCAGTGCACCAGGGCGAATTTCAACTGGGACGCAACGGCACTCCCGGCATGAACCTGGTTTTCGAACAACCGGTGGTGAACGGACCTGGCCCTGACCTGATTATTTTCGATGCCCAGTCGATCGCCCACTCGCTGGAGGGGGACGTGTTCCATTTGTACCCGCAGACCGATCACCCGACTGCCCGGCCGATGACGGTCCGGACATATGACATCGACGGTCATTCCGAGCAGGCACAGATTATGACCGGCTGCCGTTTGACCCAGTTGAGTCCCGATTTCGCCGACGATGGAACGCCGCTGCCGATCGTGGCGCGTTCGCAGCTGGTGCATCAGGTTCCTTCGCGGCTGTTTGCCGTCGGGATTGATCTGGATGACATGCAGATTCCGCCGGGCGAATCGATTACCGGACTGTTCCTGCAGGATGCCCAGGACGACGCCGACCGGATTGACCCGGTGGTCATTGTTGGACTTCCTCCCATTAAATAATTTTCACCCTGGAATATTATGCTTCATCGATTCACAACAACCGTATGCTGGCTTCTCATGACTCTGCTGACGATGTCTGCGGCGAACGCTGCTGATATCTCGCCGGAAATGATGAAGTTCTTCGAGAACGAAGTCCGTCCACTGCTGGCGGAACATTGCTGGTCCTGCCATGGAGAGAAGGAACAAAAGGGCGACCTGCGGCTCGATACACGCGGCCACATTCTGCTGGGAGGCGAGTCGGGCACTTCTATGGTTCTGGGTAAGCCGGAGAAAAGTCTGCTGATTGAGGCCGTGCGTTATGAATCGTACGAGATGCCGCCCGCGGGAAGACTGCCCGAGCAGCAGATCAAGATCCTCGAAAAATGGGTTGCGCTGGGTGCGCCCTGGCCTGGTGCCGACGATACGGTTCCGCTCCGCAAAGAGCAGGGCCCCCGGTTTACCGCAGAAGACCGTGCCTGGTGGGCGATTCAGCCTCTGCAGTCTGTGACGGTCCCTGCCGCGACCGGCGATTGGAGCAAAAACGAAATCGACCGGTTTATCCTCGCTCGTTTAAAACAGCAGGGGTTAACGCCGGCACCGGAGGCAGATCGGGAGTCGTTAATCCGGCGGGTCTATTTCGATCTGCACGGCCTGCCTCCCACGCCACAGGAAGTGCAGGAGTTTGTGCAGGATCAGCGTCCCGATGCTTATGAGCGGCTGGTCGATCGTCTGCTGGCCAGTCCCCGTTATGGCGAACGCTGGGCCCGGCACTGGCTCGATGTGGTCCGCTATGCGGATTCCGACGGTTACCGGGCTGATGGCTATCGTTCGAATGCCTGGCGCTATCGCGATTATGTAATCCGGTCGCTGAATGAGGATAAGCCTTACAGTCAGTTCGTGCAGGAACAGCTGGCGGGAGACGAGCTGTTTCCTGGTGACGTCGACGCCCAGATTGCAACCGGCTTTCTGACGCACGGGATTTATGAGTGGAACAGCCGTGATGTCGCCGGTCAGTGGGATATTATGTTGAATGAATTGACGGACACGGTCGGCGATGTCTTCCTCGGCGTGGGGATGCAATGTGCCCGTTGTCACGATCACAAGTTTGATCCCGTCCTGCAGAAGGACTATTTCCAGTTACGTGCGTTCTTTGAACCAATTCTGATTGAGACTGCCCAGGAAGTGGGGACGCCGGAGCAACTGGAACAATACCATAGTGAACTGAGTGCCTGGGAGCAGGCGACCAAAGCGATTCGCGAGGAGCTTGCGGAGCTGGAAGCCCCGTATCGGAAGAAAGCCCGGGCTGTCATCATCTCCTTTCCGCCTGACATCCAGGCGATGATTCACAAACCGGAAGAGAAACGGACTCCGCGGGAACAGCAACTTGTCGAACTGGCATGGCGGCAGGTAGAGCACAACTACCGGAATCTCGACAAACAGTTGAAGGGAGAAACGAAAGAAAAGATTCTGGCATTGAGGCGTAAGCTGGCGAAGTTCGATCAACTGAAGCCGGAACCGCTGCCGCTGGCACAGCAGGTCCGGGATGTCGGGGCGCAGGCACCACAGACCAGGATCCCTAAGAAACGGACCGAATGCGACCCTGGTTTCCTGACGATTCTGGAGACACCGGCGGACGATTATTATGGTTCGCCACAACAGGGGACCACCAGTCGCAGAACCGCGTTAGCCCGCTGGCTCACGCAGGACAGTAATCCGCTGTCGACGCGGGTGATCGTCAATCGGATCTGGCAATATCACTTTGGCAAAGGGCTGGCGCCACACAGCAGCGATTTAGGTCGACTGGGTGGCCCACCTTCGCATCCCGAATTACTGGACTGGCTGACACAGCAGTTTCTGGATGGAGGCTGGCGGTTCAAGAGTCTGCATCGTCTGATCGTCACTTCAGCCACCTATCGACAGTCGACTCAGCATCCTCAGGAAGCGTCGATGTTCGCCCTCGATCCTGCCAACAAATTATACTGGTGTGCAGAGACACGCCGCCTGGATGCGGAACAGATTCGCGATTCGATCCTGGCGGTGACCGGCCAACTGGATCTCAAGGCGGGCGGTCCCGGTGTGACTCCCAGCGTCCCCCGCCGCTCCATCTATTTGCGGATGATGCGCAACAGCCGTGATCCATTACTGCAGGTGTTCGACCTGCCCCGGTTCTTCACCAGCGTGTCGGCCCGCGATACGACAACCTCTCCCGTGCAGTCACTGCAGCTGTTCAACAGCCAGCAGATGCTGCGGTTCGCCGATCAACTCGCGCAACGAGCCGAACAGGAAGCGGCCACAGTTCCCTCAGCCGATCAGGAAGAGTTGGCTCTGAGGCGCGCGTGGCAAATCGCCTTCGGGAGACCGGTGACCTCCGGTGAACTGTCACAGGCCCGGGAGTTTCTCGATCGTGAATCCAGACTGCTGGCGGAACAGAAACCGACCGTCGATCTGCAGCAGTTCGAAACCGCGACGATGCCTTACCGCAATGGGCAGTCGGTAGTGTTTCACGCCGATAAGCCTTCTTCGTTCTACGTCGCCGATAATAAGCAGCTGACGCCGCATGATTTTACCATTGAAGCCTACTTCCAGATTAAGTCGATCTATGACTCCGGGGCGGTGCGGACGATCGTTTCGAAGTGGAGCGGTAAGGTCTCTGAGCCGGGCTGGCTGTTCGGCGTGACGGGCCGTGGTTCGCGCCGCAAGCCGCAAACGCTGGTCTTTCGGACTTACGGTAAAAAGCGGAACGGAAAGCTGGGCGATGAGATTGTCTTTTCAGATCAGCATATTGAATTCAATACGCCCTATTATGCCGCAGTCAGTTTTCATGTGACGGGCGAACGGGCCGGCTCGATCGACTTCTTCCTGAAGGACCTCTCGAATGACGATGAGCAGCTGGGGAAGATTACGAAACAACACCAGACTGTCGAGGTGCACGACAATCGTCTGGCGCTGGCCATCGGCCGCATGGTCCAGAATAAGAACAGCCTGTTTGACGGGTTGATTGACGAGGTCCGCCTGTCATCGGCGGCTCTGGATGTTCCGTCCCTTCTGTATACGCAGGAATCCATTACTGAGCAGACGCTGGGGTACTGGAGGTTCGATCCCGTACCGGGCATGTTTGAGGACAGTTCGTCCCATCAGTATGACATCACGCGGGATGACCGGCCGACAGCAGCCAGTGATCCCCGTCGTGCGGCGTTTGCTGATCTTTGTCACATTCTGTTGAACTCGAATGAATTTTTATACGTTGATTGAGGCGCTCCATGTTCTCTACACCACATATTGAAACACCACGTACCCGACGCGAGTTTCTGGAACGCAGTGGGCTTGGCTTTGGTTCCGTTGCCTTGGCCAGTCTGCTGGCGCAGGCGGACGCGGCATCTGCAGCCAGTCGGCCTGCGACCACTGCAGGGCCGGTGCCCCACCACAAGCCGACGGCGAAGAATATCATCTTCCTGTTCATGGAGGGGGGACCGAGCCACATCGATCTGTTCGATCCCAAGCCGCTGTTGAACAAGCTGGCAGGACAGACTCTGCCCGACAGCTTCGGTGAGATTCTGACCGCCGCCGGGGAATCCCGGTCTCCCTTGCTGATCTCGAAGCGGAAGTGGAAACAGCATGGCGAAGCGGGAACCTGGGTCTCGGACTGGTTGCCCGAAATTGCGACCTGCGTCGACGATATTGCCGTCATTCGCTCCTGCTGGGCGGATGGGCTGAATCATTCCTCCAGTGTCTGCCAGATGAATACGTGCTCGCTGATCGGCGGGCGGCCTTCGCTGGGGAGCTGGGTGACGTACGGGCTCGGTTCGGAAAACAGGAACCTCCCCTCGTTCGTGGTCATGCAGGATAACCGCTCCTCGGTTACAAATGGTCCGCGGAACTGGGGGACCGGATTCATGCCGGCGGTGTACCAGGGAATTCGCTTGCAGGAGGGAAAACAGCCGATTCCGAACCTGAATAATCCGGAAGGTGTAACAGAAGCCCGGCAGCGCGAAAAACTGTCATTCTTGAAATCGTTGAACCAGGGGTATGCCCGTCAGCATGCCCGGCAGACAGAGCTCGACGCACGCATCGCCAGTTACGAACTCGCCTTTCGGATGCAGTCCGAAGCACCCGAGGCGGTCGACCTGAGCCAGGAGACCGCTGCCACCCGCCAGCTGTACGGGATGGATCAGCAGGAAACATCGTCTTTCGGTCGACTCTGTCTGATGTCACGCCGACTGGTGGAGCGGGGCGTCCGTTTCGTGCAGCTGTATCATGGCGCCGGCAGTAAGTGGGATGCGCATTCGGGGATTGAGAAGAATCACACCCAGCACTGTAAGGCGATGGATTTGCCCGTAGCCGGACTGATCAGGGATTTGAAACAACGGGGATTGCTGGATGAGACGCTCGTGGTGTGGGGAGGCGAGTTCGGCCGGACGCCCATGTCGGAAAAAGGAGACGGACGCGATCACAACCCGACCGGGTTCACCATGTGGATGGCCGGCGGTGGGATCAAAGGGGGACAAACCATCGGGGCCACCGATGAACTGGGGCTGCGGGCGATTGAAGACCGGATGCACGTTCACGATCTGCACGCCTCGATTCTGCATCTGCTGGGCCTGGATCGGATGAAACTCACGTACGAATACAACGGCCGCCCCGAACGTCCCACTGTCAATGAAGGCGAATTTCTCCAGAAACTGGTGACCGGTTAATCGGGCTTTCCGATCGTCTTCGTGAAAAACTTCAACGCTGCTTCGAAGGCGTACTCATGGTTGCCCGGCGGTTCACTGAACTCGGGAGTCTCTCCCCCCGCCTGTTCGTAAATGGGGGCGATGAGATTGATGCAGCGTTTGGCTTCGGCAGGACTGAAACCATCAGAGACGGCATTCGAAATATGCATGTTGCGGGGTGTGACCAGCAGCGCCATCTCGGGCAGATCGAACTGAGGTAGCAGGCCAGGGATGGCACCACAATGACAGTGTCGGTGACGGTCGCGAATGAAGGAGACACGCATGCTCCCGAAAATTCCCTGCACGGAAGTGGCAGCGATGCGTGGTTCAAAGGCAGCCGCCGAAAGGGCAAGTAAACCTCCGGTGGAGACACCGGTGACGCCCACTTTTTTTGTGTTCACCTGTGGATCTGCAAAAACGTGCTGCAGCAGGATTTGCTGATGGGCAAACAGCAGGCCGTACCAGCTATATCCATCTAAACGCAATAGATGGTCCAGCTCATGATGCCGGTCACTGCCCGGTTCCATGCCGACGTTTTCCATCGCATAGACCAGGTATCCCTGCTCAGCGAAGCGGGCGGCACAGGCATGCTGATAGCTGTTGCGATCTTCGAGGATCTGACGGACTTTCCCATGGCCCATGAAACAGACAATGGTCGGCAAAACTTTTTCGGGAGGAGCCAACCGGGGAGTCAGCCGAAAGAAACGGAAAATTCTCTGGCCATCATTGGTCACGGCAAATTCGCGCTGCTGGAACGTTTCCCGATCTACGGCTGCGCCCACTGGTGTGATCTCGATCTTCCCTTGATAAGGAAAGACAAGCTGCTCTTGAAATGTGCGGCGTTGTTCCGCCTGCCAATCGCTCCATTGCTGTGCATTTTTGAATTCAGGAACCTGCAGCGGTCGGGCGCGTGTGGCTTCTGCTTCGTATGAGAAAGTGGGCGGGAAATGGACCTGCCCTGAGGTTCCCACTTTGAAACCGGGGATCTGTGTAGCAGAATCCGGATCGGTGATCGCCAGGCACACCCACCAGGGGGGAAGCCCGGAGAGTTTTTGCCCGGCCTGGAACTCACAGAAATAGATCGAAGCGAAATGCGGTTTGTCTTTCTGCCTGTCATTGCTCGAACCACGATAGGCGTTTTTGCTGAGGAGTTGCCAGCCATGATCCACGGGGGAGCGTCCCTGAGGGAAAGACCAGGCGCCCGTATTGTTGTATTCGAACGCCGCAAAGATCACTGCCGGTTTTTTGAATGTGATCTCGACTTGATTCCCGCTGCCGCCATCAAACAGATATCGGGGCTGCCCCTCCAGTTCTTTTGGTAATTCCAGCATCCTGTAATCACGATTCAGAAACGTGACAGCATCCGGGCGGCTGATGCCCGGAACCAGGGCCGGACCAGCTGTCTTGTCAATCAACTGGTCCAGTTTCGTAGAGATCTTCCCGTTGTGCTGATGTTCCTGCAGAGTGGTCATTAATGTGGCGACGTCATCTACCAGCAGCCAGTCGGGGTTGTGCTGCAGCAAGGGTAAGATTTCCTGGGGCGTTCCCGTGGAGCCGTTCAGATGCAGTTTGAGACCCAGATTCCTGATTTTGGGGACGAGTGATTTATCAACGAGCCAGCGGGGCCAGAGACGGATGGTTTCCACGCCCGCTTTGGCAAAGGCATCGATTGTTTCGGGACTGGGAATGAAGCCCAGTTGAGGCGACTGAGGCAGCAGTTTCCGAAACAGACGCGCCTGTTCTACCGTTCTGACGCCGACGATTGTGTGCAGCCGGTCACCATGCTCGCGAACCGTCTTTGCGACTGCCTCTGCGTAAGTAGTGCCCTGTTCCTTAAGGTCCAGCAGGACGTCAATTTTCCCCCGACAGACTTCCAGGGCTTCGCTGAGCGTGGGGATTCGTTCGCCACGGTACTCTTCCCTGAAGCGGGAGCCGGCGTCGAGCTGTTTTAATTGAGACATGGTCAGCTCTGAGGCGACCCCTTTTCCATTCGTTGTCCGATCGAGTTTCGCATCGTGCAGCAGAAAGAGCTCACCATCTTTACTGGTACGCACATCGATTTCGACGGCGGTCGCTTGCAGTTGAATCGCCTGCCTGAATGCAGAGAGTGTGTTCTCGGGCCGGTCGCTGCTGGCACCCCGATGGGCAATGATCTGTTCCAGTTTGCCGGTCGTTTTGGGGGAGGCAGTTTCGTTTTCGAATGCACAAACCAACGCTGACTGAATGGTGGTCAGGCAGGCTACTATGACAAACACAGAATGAAGTCGCATTGGGATGACCTTTATATTGATAAGCTGCTGATCGAGATCTCTGCTGCAGTGTCTGGTGAGCGTTTGCGTTCTTAATACGGTACCGAAGATCTTGCTTTTGAGCAAATCAGGACCTGACTTTCACGTGTGGTATTCACAGAGTCTTCATGCTGTAGCATGCGGGATACACAGCGATTTTGACGAAGGGCGCAGGAGAGTTAAATCAAAGCGGCTGCTCACGCAGGTGTCAGCAGCCGAATGAATTACTGAGAAGGATGAATCCAGACCCTGTTTCAGGATCGGGCGGGAATCTCTTTGATCTGTTTTGTGGCGATCCCGACGGGGCGGTCGAGTGGAATGCCGACGCATGTCAGCAGGGTGGTGAGCAGGTCCCCCTGGTTGCCTTTGACATCGGGCAGGAAACGTCCCGTGTTGATGGCACCACCTCCGCTACCCGCAAGAATGAAGGGCAGGTTGGCACGGGTGTGCCTGTCGCCGTCTTCCAGGCCGGAGCCCCACATCATGATACAGTTATCCAGCAGCGTGCCGTCCCCTTCCTGCAGGCTGTGCATTTTGTTGACCATGTAGGCGAACTGGTCGATATTGAATTTCGTGATCGCGGCGACTTTGTCGACCTTCTTCTTCTCGCCGTTATGGTGGGTCTGGGAATGATGCTGGTCTTTGAATCCGAGTTCCGGATAGGAGACGCCGTTCGGGGTCGAACCAATGTAGGTGCAGACGCGGGTCGTGTCGGTCTGGAAGGCCAGCACGTTGAGGTCACACATCACCTGCATGTACTCGCTGCGTTTGTCACCTTCCGGAATCTTGATTTCGATGGGCGGAGCAGTCTTGTGACTGCGGCTGGGGCGGACTCCCGCTTTTTCCAGAGCCGCATCTTTCTGGCGCATTTCAATGGCGGCAATCCGGCGTTCCACCGAGCGAACACTGTCCAGGTACTGATCCAGTTTCTTCTGGTCAGTCTGCGAGAGGGTGCGTCTGAGATCGCGGGCACCGCCGATCACCAGGTCCAGCATGCTGCGGTCTAAGCCGCTCATCCCGTTTGATGTCAGTCCGTCCTCCTGTTCCTTTTTGTTGAACAGGCGATTCAGCACGTTGCGGGGATTGGTCTCGGCAGGAACCGCCTGGGTGGGAGAACGAAAGCTGCAGTGCGAATAGTAGGCTTCGTTGAGCCCGGCCTGGTTTTCCTTCCACGTTTGGGGCATCGTGGCGAGTTCCAGTGAGGGCAATGCGGTGAACGCTCCCAGAGAATTCGCGGCAATCTGATCGGCGGAGATCGAGATGCTGATCTTATCCCGTTTGTCCGGGTCGGGCAAAGCGGCGGTGAGCCACGTTGAGAGTTCGAGGGCGTGCGGTGCGCCCCGATAGGGGCCGTTGGAAACGCCGGCGATGCCCTTCATCAGCAGACACTGATCGAGCACGGGCCGCAGTGACTCAAGAGCCGGGGGAGGCGAAGTCAGGAAGCTCTCCGCATCTTTAGGCCAGAACTGATCCATGATCACGCCGTGAGGCATGTACATGAACCCGAGCCGGACCGGTGGCTTGAACTCTTTTTTCTCGCTGGCTTCTGCCCAGCCCATGACATCCAGCAGGGGGAGAGCCAGTGCGGCTCCTAATCCTTTCAGACAGGTACGACGATTGATTGTTGTGTATTTGGTCATGGGTGGGCCTTTGGGTGGGTTGCAGAGGAAAGTAAGTGGGAGGCAGGACGGGCTGCAATTCCGTCATGCATAATCGTAAAATATTTTGTTCGTGTGTTACTCGATTCGTCTATGTGTAAAGGGATAACTGGTAACGACCTCAGTGATGAGGGTCTGCATGCGGTAGCCATCCTGGGCAATCTTCTGCATCAACTGATCTACCACAATTTCGTCATAACCTTCCAGGCGTCGGCATAATGCATAGGCTAACAGGCGTTCGACCAGATTGCGAGAAAACTCTGCGTTGTGCCCGGCGATAATATTTTTTAATTCCTGCGGGTTGGTAAAATGCTTGCCCCCCGGAAGCTCGCCGGAGGCGTCGATGGCCTGACCGTTATCGTCCTTGTCACGCCAGCGTCCAATCGCATCGAAGTTCTCCAGGCCGAACCCGATCGGGTCGAGCAAGCGATGACAGTTGGCACAGACAGGATCGGCGCGGTGCAGTTCCGTGCGTTCGCGGAGCGATAGATTTTTGACCTGCTTCTGGTCCTGTTTCTCCAATGCCGGAACATTAGGCGGAGCCGCTGGCACTTCGTCTCCGAGTACCTGTTCCAGAACCCAGACGCCTCGATTGACAGGACTGGTACGGTTGGGGAAGGAGGTTGCAGCGAGCACGCCAGGCATTCCCAGGATCCCGCCTCGATTGCCATTCGTCAGTTTGACTTTACGCATCTCGGGGCCGGTGACCGTTTTTTCCAGACCATAAAGCGTAGCCAGGTCTCCGTTGAGGAAGGTGTAGTCGCTGTCGATAAAGCCGGCAACGCTGCGGTTCTCACGCACGATACTTTCGAAAAAGAGGCGGGCTTCGTCGTACATCGCCGTCCGCATGTCGTCAGTCATCTGTGGGAATTTCTCAAGATCAAAAGTGCGCTCGTGCAGATTGCCCAGCTTCAGCCACTGCGCACCAAAACCATCAAACAGGGCTCGCGATCGGGGATCCTGCAGCATGCGCGTGACCTGTGCTTTGAGGACTGGAGGCTCGTGGAGTTTTCCCTGATCAGCCAACGCCATCAACTCAGCATCGGGCATGGTCGCCCACAGCAGGTATGACAGGCGCGAGGCGAGCTGATAATCATCGAGCGGTACAATCCCTTTCTCCGACTTGATCTCCTTCGCCGGAGTGATAAAGAGGAACTGGGGAGAGACCAGAATCGCTTTGAGCATCAGGCGACTGGAGGCGAAGTAGCTGAGGTCGTTCTGTTGCCCCAGATCAAACACGTTCAGCAGGACTTCCAGTTCCGCAGCGGAGGGAGGTCGTCGATAGGCTTTCCGCGCCAGTGTCCCGGCCATCTTGCGTGCGGTTGCCTGGATATCAGTTCCGGAGGCCGGCGGTTCACCAAACAGTTGCTTTTGAATTTTCGTGGGGGGCTTGCCTTCCGGCGCCAGCGCCTGATCCAGCGCCTGCTGGGAGATTGACAGATACTGTTCGAGTTGCAGCGGAGAGAGCGAATTGAGATATCCTTCGCCGCTGACTTCGTCGGGCAGGCTGGCGACGATGTTGGGATCGACGCCTAACAGATCGTGCAGCGTGTTGCCATATTCCGTTTTGGTCAACCGCCGAATGACAAAGGTGCCCGGATCTTTCGGGCTGAGATATTTCACCTTCTCCAGCCATTCTGCGAACATCTGACGTTCTTCATCGGTCGGCTGGTCCAGTCCGTCCGGCGGCATGTCGTGTGCTTTCACCCGGGCGGCTGATTTCTTCCACTTCTCACTGAAAGCCGCATGACCAGGAGTCTGCAGTGCCGGGTCAAAGCTGAGCCCGGCTTCTGTCGGTCGTCGGTTCTGGTGGCAGTCGATACAGTATTTTTTGATGAAGGGGGTGACCCGTTTTTTGAAAAACTTCTCCGCTTCGGCTTTTTGAACAGCCTGGGTATCGCTCTCTTTTGACGCAGCGATACCAATATTCGGGCTGATTAACAGGACGCACCACAGCAGTATGGTAATCGCGGCGCGTATAAAACGCGTCTCTGTAATAGACATTCAAAAACTCCTCTGACAGCAATTCATATACTAACGTATTATAGTTTCTGCCTGTGTCAGTGTAAATAAGGGGCAGGGAAGGATGGATCTGCCGGGGTGGGGATTTTCCGCTCTAAATATGATGTCAAACAGGGGGGCAAACTTCTCCCATCGATCGAACAAGCTGGCGATGGTATCAGGTCAACAGTTGCTGCACGGGGCCGGTGCTGTCGGCGAATCGATCGAGCCTGATTCCCATGGCTTGTGCGTGGGTGAGCCAGAGGTTTGCCAGAGCGGTGCCGTCTGAGCAGTGCAGATGTTGCCCCGTTTTTAAGCGTCCTCCTCCCGAACCGGCGACGACAATGGGCAGGTCGGTATATTGATGCGTGGCACCATCCCCCAGTCCGGAGCCGTAAGTGAAGATGGTGTGATCGAGTAATGTGGTTCCGTCTGCTTCGCGAATCGCATCCATCTTTTGTACGAGATAAACAAACTGTTCCATATGGAATCGATCCACCTGCAGCAGTTCTTTCATAAACTTATTTTGATTATGTGACATCTGATGATGGCTCATCGGTTTGTCGAACAGCGATTCGTAACGCATGGGGGTGTCCCAGCGTTCGGGGCCAATCATCAACGTGGCGACATTGGTCAGACCGACGTGAAGTGCGGCGACCATCAGATCTCCCATCAGTCGAATATATTGGCCGCGGGGAAGTTGTGAGTTATCTGGTTCTTTGACTGAGGCTTTGCCAATTTCATTTTTGATCAGATCGAGCTTGTCCATCTGTTCTTCGATTGTCCTGATGCCATCGAAGTACTCTGCAAATTTCTCACGGTCTGCACGGCCGAGTCGTCTGTTTAATGAACGTGCATCTTCAAGAACCAGTCCCGTGATCTCGCGAAATTCCTGATTCTCCTGAGTGCCAAACATGCGGCGATAGACTTTACGCGGGTCACGCATCGAGGGGGCCACATGTCCCGTTCCGTACCAGGAGATATTGTCGAAATAGATTGACTCTTTGTTGTCCCGATGGCTGTTACAACTCAGTTCCAGAGTGCGGAACGGCGTTTTCTCTCCGACGTGGTCGGCAATGATATGATCGAGCGTCCGGGCCAGAGGGTAGACCGACGACTTGACTGCGTGGGCAGTGGCGCTGCTTAAAAAGCAGGAGGCACATTGCGCATGAACGTCACTTCCATGTTTGTAGAACCGGTCCATGCCGGTGATCAGCGTGACTTTCTGTTTTACTTTTTCGAGAGGTTGCTGAGTGGGCGTCAGTTGTTCCAGAGGCCGCATCCCGACTTTCAGACCGGTTTCCCGGGTAATCTCTTTCTGGCTGCTGGTGAATTTGGGGATCTCTGCATTCTGTTCACCCGGAAAGAAACCGCGACGCACCACACCAATGGGCACATAAAAGATCGCCATGCGCTGTGCCGGTTGCGGAGGGACTTCCGAGTTCGCGAGACTTTCCATCCAGGGCAATGCCAGTGTTGCTCCTGCTGCTCCACGGAGAAAAGATCGCCGATTGATTTCAATCATCATTCTGCCATTCCAAGCTGACGTGTTATGGATTTATTTTGAGGTCGCGTTTGAGGTTTCAGTAACGGATTCGTTTTCCTGTCTGACTCTGCTCTGTAAAAAAGGGGGGCTCAACACAATTTCTTTGATGAGCGACTGGAACCGGTAATCTGCCGCTGCTGTTTCTTCCACAATCTTTTCCAGCGCCAGTGAATCTGCAACTCCCATTTCGCGTCCCAAAGCGAATGAAAGCAGATGCGCTGCAAAGGCACGGGTAAACCGGTCCTTTTCAACCAGTAATACATCTTTGAATTCGACAATATTCGCGAATTCATGTTTGCTGAACAGCTTGCCACTCGCGTCGACGGTTCGCCCGTTGGGGTAGGTTTCACGCCACAGGCCTGCGGCATCATAATTTTCCAACGCAAACCCTAAGGGATCAATTCGCTGGTGACAGCCTGCACAACTGGCATGCTCTCTATGGGCAGCGAACCGCTCACGCAACGTCAGGTTTTCTTCGCCGGCCTTCGGTTTGTCTTCGAGTACGGGGACATCAGCAGGGGGCGGCTTGGGAGGATCATTCAGAATGACGCCTGCGATCCAGGCACCGCGCGTAATCGGCTGCGTCCGGGTCGCATTGGAGGTCATCGTCATGACCGCAGCATTGGTGATCACGCCACCTTGTCGCCGGTCTTCCACTGGCACGCGGCGAAAGTTCACGGTTACAGGAGAGCCTGCATTGCCTTGCTTACCATCGCGATACCAGGCCTCCAGCAGATCACTTCGATAACTGAAATCGGAATCAATCAACTTCAGCACGGACTGATCTTCAATCAGCAACGTCTCAAACAGGAGTAACGGCTCCAGCATCATATGCATGCTGGCACGGTACTTGGAAAAGTAGAATTGCGGATACCGCTGACGATCCGGAGTGGAAGAGATGATCCGTTCCAGTTGCAGCCATTGGACAGGGAAGCTGTCGCAGAATCGCTTGAGACGATCGTCATGCAGCATGCGGGAAACCTGCTCGGTTAAAACGTCTGGCTCATGCAGTTTTCCGGCTGCCGCCAGATCGAGGAGTGTCTCGTCAGGAATACTTCCCCAGAGGAAAAAGGAAAGCCGCGAAGCCAGAGCGAAATCATCAATGCCATTGCTGTGTGGAATCTCACTGTCAGCTGACTGGTCATACAGATAGAAAAACTGAGGCGAAGCGAGTGCCGCGGCTGCCGCGTCCTGCATACTTTCCGTAAACGGCCTTTGTTGTTGAATCTGCTGCATGACGTAGGCGGTGTAGCGTTCTACCAGTTCGTCGCTGGCGGGACGTCGAAAGGCGCGTGTCAGAAATTTTCTTAAGCGAGCTGCAACGATCGCCTGCGTTTCTGCTTTCGTTGTTCCTTTTGACGGAGACGCAAAAAACTCCTTCCAGATCCCACAGGTTTTTTTGTTGAAGTCTGAACTGGTGACAATGGAACGACTCAGTCTGAGAAATGATTCCAGCAGTAACGGGGAAAGTGAAAGGTGATCGGCTCGATTGTCGAACCCGTTCTCGGCACGCAGGTCCTGGGGGAAGGCAGCGACTCCGCCCAGTCGTTTTTCAATCAACTGGGACTTGCCCAGCGGACGACTGCCGACGGTTACCTGCTGAGGCATTTTTCCGGTTTGTGGCTGAAAGTAATTGTCGTGCTCCCGCATCATCCGCTCGGGAAGCGAAAAGACTTCCACTTTCAGCTGGAACAGATCCTGAACGGCATTGTTGTATTGAAAGCGATTCATTCTACGAATCGGCGTCGCCGGCAAGGATTTCGCTGATGCAATTGATTTCTTCAGATACACCTGCAGACTGGCGACCAGTTGCTGGCGCGTTTTTTCAGAAAGTGGCGTTTCGCTCTCGGGGGGCATGTAACCTGAGTCGACCGCTTCGATCATATTTTTCAACGTTTCCGGAGTGCTGAGCAGCTGATCGGCATTTTCCAGTTGGAGCAGATTGAGTTCACCGGCCACCTTTTCCTGCTTGCCGTGACACTTCACACAATTCTGTTGAAAGACGGGCAGGATGACGGTTGAGAAAACATCTGCCTGCGAAGCGGGCGTACGCTCAGTTCCCGGACTCAACAGGGGAGTCAGACAGACAGCCGCAAAACCGATGATGTACCAGAATCGGGAGATCAAAGTGGATTCTTACCTGTGTTCTACAATGGGCGGGGTGAGTCAGAGATCGCTGTATGTATAATCTGTCGTTTATATATTAACTCAATCACCCCCACTGTGTCTATTACGGTCTGTCATTCCTCAGATTTTAAGGGAGTTCTTTTAAAGGAGTTCTCAAAATCAGATTGCGGGCTGAACACACAGTGATCACAACGAATTTCCGTGTGATACCTGCCCCATCCCAGTGTCGTACTTGCTTCTGTCGGCGTTGATCTGGTAGATAAATAATACCGAGGTGAGATAATGAACGTCTTCAACTGAATACAGATAACAATCATGGAGCAGGGCGCAGGGCATTCCAATGACAGATCAACGACCCAACATCATTCTCATTATCACCGATCAGCAGCGTTTCGATACGATTCATGCGGCCGGCTATGATTACATGGAAACGCCACACCTGGATCGTTTGCATCGTGAGGGAATAGTTTTCAACAACTGTTTCATCACAGCCGCCTCCTGTGCGCCGGCCAGAGCATCCCTCTTTACAGGTCATTATCCGCATACGACGGGGATTCTGAAAAATGCCGATACGTGGAAGCATGGCTGGATCGAAAATCTGCATGACGGTGGATATCAGACCGTCAATATCGGCAAGATGCACAGCTGGCCTTACACGACTCCGCTGGGCTTCGATCAACGGTACGTGGTGGAGAACAAAGATCGCTACCTGGAAGGGCGCTACTTTTACGATGAGTGGGATAAAGCATTACGTGCGCGCGGCCTGGTCAAACAGCAGCGGGAACTCTACCGCCAGTTACCCGATTACAAAGAAAGCCTGGGCGCCTTTGAATGGCTGCTGGATGAAGACATGCATCCCGACATGTTTGTGGGGAACATGGCGGTCGACTGGATCCGGAACTACCCCGTCAGCGAACCTCTGTTTCTGGAAATTGGTTTTCCCGGCCCGCATCCTCCCTATGATCCAATTCCCCGGTATACCGAGTCGTATCTGAAGAAAGATCTCAACATCGCTCCCGTGCTCGAAAGTGATCTGGCAAACCAGCCGGAACCGTTAAAGGCGATGCGCATTCATAATAACGAGGTCGATCACGATTCGGTCGTGCATCTGCTGGAACCCACGGAAGCACAGCGACACCGGCAGCGCGCCTATTATCTGGCGAACGTCACAATGATTGACGAAAAGGTGGGAGAGATCATGACGGCGCTGGAAGAGAAGGGGCTGCTGGACAACTCGATAGTGATCTTCACGTCCGATCATGGCGACTGCCTGACAGATCATGGGCACAGCCAGAAATGGACCATGTATGACATCATTACCCGAGTGCCGATGATCATGTGGGCTCCCAACCGTTTTGGAGCAGCGCGTGCGATTGACGGTCTGGTGCAGCAGATGGATCTGGGGCCCACCTTGATGGACCTGGCTGACATCCCCATTCCAGAACCAATGGCGGCCCGCAGCCTGTTGCCGTTACTTGAATCAGACGCTGAAGCTGCAGCCTGTTTACGTGACGTTGTGTTCGCGGAGCAGGCCAAAGACGGTATTCTGACGACCAGCAAGTTTATGACCATGGTGCGGACACATGATTGGAAACTGGTTCATTTTCTGGACGAACCGTGGGGACAACTGTTTGATCTCACAGCCGATCCTCTGGAAGTCAACAACCTCTGGGATGCACCCGAATACGCCGAACAGAAGGAGGAACTTCTGGCGATCCTCCGCGAATGGCGGATTCGCGACAGTTATGAAAACGCCGACCTCTGGGAAGATTACCGGTAACCGTGATTTTCAAATATAGCTTTTTTCTACATCTCATTTGCTGAATCCAGCCAGGTTCAAGCAGCACCAGATCAGGGCGTTAAATCGTTCTCAGCAAAGAACATGAAGTTCCAGGAATCGATTTCCAGGATGAGCTGACAAAACCAGACGATTTCTGTTTTGGATTTACCTGGCTCAGCTTTTAATGAAATGCTTGATCCCCATCTCGCGCCAGTGAGGAAGTGCGTGTTTATTTTCATGACACTTTCGGCCTGGACTACTCTCGGTTTAATCACGGTCTTGATGAGCAGGTGTGGCGAATATTCCACAAATTCGTTAGATTGGCAAAAATGCCTAAATTGATAAAACTTGTATAATTAATCCATTATGTATTGGAAATCTTTATCTAAGTTGTTTATGTTCACATGAAATCCGAAAACTGGTGCGAATTTGCAACAAATGCGCAGTTAGAGGAAATTAAGGTTTGAACTGAGTTATATCTGACTGGTTTGATTGTTCAAAATGCCAGGTTGACCTGTGTGAATTGGACATTCAGCAACGAAGCGTGACTGAGACGAATTAGGCTCATCCCCAGCGACAATTGATTCACTTACGAAGGAATGACAGGATGCTACTGACGAACTGGCTCAACACACTCACTTCCCGTATCCGCAAACGCCAAGTATTTCGTTCCCGCGACCGCCGCGACATCCGCAGACGCTGGCAGTCAATCGTCAAGAATCAGATCTCCACAACAGAAGCGCTCGAAGACCGCACGCTGCTGACAACGTTCCTTGTGGATGACAACTTTTCTGGACTGACTAATGGGGCTACCATTGCGGACATTGATCCTGTAACGGTCGGAGATCAAGAAGGAGTTTTTGGAACTCATGCATTCGCGACTATTCAGGACGCGGTTACTGCTGCTGCATCCAGTGGCGATTTGAGTGACATCATTTATATTGCAGACGGTACATACAATGAGAATGTCACCGTTGGGACATCAATCGAATTTATTGGTGCAGGGACAGCCGTTACTACTGTCACTGGAAGCGGAATTCTGTTTACCGTGGCTGCCGATGATGTCCGTTTTCAAGATATGACTCTAGAGAATGCAACCCAGGGGATTCGGGTCAATTCTGTTGTAGACAATTTGCAGGTTGATAATGTCAGTTTCGAGGGCATTGTATCCGGTACCTATGGTATTGAGATCCATAATAATGCTGTATTAACGAATCTGAGTGTTGCTAATAGTTTCTTCTCAGGTACCGGTGGCACTGGGATTAGAATGGCGTCGACTGCGGTCGCTGATGGCATTCATGTCAATAATACTGAGTTTGATGGGATGAAGAATGCCATCAATGAGGCCAGCAATAATACTGTGACAGGCGGCCATCTTCGCGATCTACAGGTCACTAATTCGACATTCCAGAATATCAGTGATGTCAGTATCTATGCAGAAGACATGCGCGATTCCAACATCAGCGGCAATGATTTTTTTGGAAACCCGGCGGGTGATTCTGAACGTGACATCGTATTGAATAACAAGTATTCCGCCAATGGCATGGCTTTCGGCAACATTCAGATCACCAATAACTCATTCTCAAATTCCGACAGACCAGCGATTCAACTAGACAGCAGAGCAGAAGCAATAACAGGCGCCGTTACAATCAGCGATAACACATTCGACAGTGATATTGGAACGCTGACATATTCGTGGACTCGAATTGATGTGAACCTGAATTCGAGTTACTCCCATGCACCGGTTACAATTAATAACAACTCCATCACTTTCACCGGCAGCGCGAGTGCTGGATCGACAGGTACCTCTGCCATTTCGCTTTCGGGTGGTTCGGATGCAATCACGATAAGTGGGAATACGCTGACAGACAACACGACCCTTGTCGGTTATGAAACAACAGGAATATTCATCGCCACAGACAATGCATATTCGGGTGCCATCTCACCGACAGCCGTTATTAATATCTCAAACAATTTCATCTCTGGCTTCGACGCTGCCATCGGTCTCTATGATTTGCAGGCATCCACTCCAGGCGGGTTGACTACTGGCGCTCAAGTGAATGTCACAAATAATTCGCTGGCAGGTAACGCAGCAGGTGTCACCAGCGGTACAGGAGAAATCGTAAATGCTTCCGGCAACTGGTGGGGGAGCTTTGATGAGGGGGATGTCGCTGCTCTGATGACCGGGGGGGTTGACTTTTCTTCTTACCTCAATAGCGATACAGATACAGACGGTGGAACCGCAGGTTTTCAGGGTGATTTCTCAATAGTAAATGTTACTGCTCTGGGAGCGCAGACCGGACCTGTGGGGCGAATTCAGGAAGCGATTAATCTGGCAACATCAGGGGCAACTATCAACGTGGCCGCAGGAACTTATGCCGAAGATGTGATCGTGAATACTTCCGTGATTCTTCAGGGTGCCAATGCCGGGATTGCTGCGGGGGTTGGCTCTGGTGTCCGCGGCTCGGAAAGTGAACTGACCGGCGGGTTCCGTCTCTTTGCGAACGATGTCGTGATTGACGGATTCAAGATCGTCGATGGGGCCGGTCCGGCCGGCATTGGCGATAAATCTGCCGTCTTTATGGCCGCCAACACCACGGGGCATACGATCGAGAACAATATTCTGGAAGGCCCGGGAACGGGAGTCGCAAGTCGTGGTGTGCTCTCCACATTTAATGGAAATAACGACAACATCACGATCCAGAACAACGAAATTTCCTATTGGGCCGCCGGTATTCATAACCAGGGCAACACGAATGTAAACATTTTCGGCAACAACATCCATGACGTGGTCGCAGGCGTCGCCAATGATTTCGTTACTGATGTCAGTATCGTAGGCAACGCCTTCAGCAACTCATTGGAAGGTATCGGCGTCTTCAATAACATTTCCGATGGCACGCCCGATGTAGCCGCTCATGACAACTCTTTTGACTCCTTAACGATCACTAACCTCATCGCTCATTACGGTGGAGATACTGTCGACGCTTCCGGCAACTGGTGGGGCATCACGGACGAAACACAAATTGCCAATTCCATGAAGAGCGACGGTTTTGATGGCAACGCTTCGAAGGTTGACTTCACTTCATTCTTGAGTGACGGCACAGATACAGACGGTGGAACCGCTGGATTTCAAGGTGATTTCAATATCGTGAATGTAACTGCTTGGGGAGCACAGACCGGGCCTTTGAGTCGGATTCAGGAAGCGGTTGAGGCTGTAAATCCCGGCGGAACGATTAATATTGCCAGTGGAACCTATGCAGGTAACGTTGATGCCACAGCAACGGGAATTGATAAAAATGTGAGGCTGGCCCCCGGCAGCAGCCCGGGGCAGGTGGTGATTGATGGTGATCTGAAACTGGACGGCAACGACATTGTTGATATTGAAGTCAATGGAACTATTGCCGGAACAGAATACGACCAGTTTATCGTCAACGGAGATTTGGCACTGGGTGGTGCGATGCTGAACCTGATTGATGGTCATACCCCAGATGTTGCAGAGTCGTATATCCTGATCAAAAATGATGGGCCTAATCCTGTTACTGGAACCTTTAATGGATATCCTGAAGGACACGAATTTACAGATTTCCTGGGAGTTGGCGGGCTTTCTGCTTTTCTGACTTATTCAGGCGGAGATGGTAATGATGTTGCGATTTATACTGAGGTCCCCAATCCTGTTGTGACAATCCCCAATGATGGTGCTGCGGATGAATATACCCTCCAGATCATAGGCAGTAACGTCGTTATTACTGAAGTGGGTTCAGGAAATGTAATTTCCACTTATCACCTTGCTGCTTTGGAAGGCCCACTGGTTATCAATGGCGAGGCTGGTGTGGACGATCAACTGACGATCGACATGACCGGCATCGATGAAACGACTGATCTCCAGATAATCTTTAATGGCGGGGCTGGTGGACATGATACTTTAGAACTGGTCAATGGTAACCTGAATTCCATGGAGTTTCGCTATGTGGATCCCAGTACCGGAAGCATCAGGCTGAATGGCTCAGGCTCAGATTTCATTTCCTATACCGGTCTGGAGCCGGTTACATCCACTGTTAACGTCACCAACGTGACGCTGACCTTCACCGGGGGCGCTGAGATCATCAATATCTCCGATCTGGGTGGCGGACAGACCCGTGTTAATTCTTCTCTCGGAGAAATGACTGACTTTCTCAACCCGACGGGAACACTGACCATCAATGCCGGGACTGGTGCAGATACGATTAATATCAATTCGCTCGCTGCCGGCTACACCGCCGACATTATCATCAACGGCGATGATGAAACTGATACGATAAACGTAAACTCTTCCGTTTCTCTGGCTGCAGGAAAGACGATCCAGTTTAACGCGGAAGTTGTCGAGTTGACGGGTGACGTGACTGCAGATGCGATTACAGGAACGGCGGCAACTGTGAATATCACAGGTTCTGCCGGTGGCGCCGAGATTCAGGACGCCATTGATCTGGCTGCCTCAGGGGCAACTATTAATGTTGCGGCTGGCACGTATGCGGAAAATATCACGCTTTCCAAGCAGGTTGATCTGCTGGGAGCTCAGTCCGGAGTCGACGCGCGTGGTCGTGGCGGCACATTGGACGATGCGCTCTCGTCAATCATCGCCCCCGCTGCTGGTACAGCATTGGATTTACAGAGCGGTTCAGCGGGAACTACGATCGATGGGTTCACTTTTTCAGGCGGAACGACAGGAATTGTCTCCACATCCGGATCGATCGATGACCTGCAGATTTTGAACAACCAGTTCGTCGGCTTTACCAGTTCCGGGGTCTTTTTAGATAACTCTGGTGACGATATCACCGTGCACCAAAACGTGATCGACGGCATGAGCCAGACTGGCAGTGGCGGTATCTTCCACCTTGACCAGGATACGTTCGACGGTTTCCACTTTACCTCCAACTGGGTACTCAATGGTGCCACAGGGTTTTTCGTCGACGGGACGCGGAACGTCAGCAGTAGTGCCAGCCGAGACCCGCTGTTTGAAGACAACCTGTTCGATGGGAACGGTGCCGGTGCGAACTTCGGCCGCTTCGGTGTCGAAAATGCCGTCGTCCAGAACAACGTCTTCAGCAATAATGACTTCGATGGCCTGCAGGGCGGTATTCAGAATTCATTGATCACAATGAACACATTCGATACCAATGACCGTGCCGGACTGCGGTTCACCGGATTTGGCGGTACTGGTGACGCAACCCGCGGCGCGCAAGGCAATATCGTCGAAGAAAATATATTCCTCAACAATGGTGCGGGAACGTCTGCTGCCGGGTATGGGGATGTGCGTCTGGACGACCAGTTTGACGGCACAATTTCGACGAACACATTTTTCAACAACAGCTTCGGCAGTACTGTTGCCGTGTTTAATAATGAGACGTCCGGAGAAGTTGTCGACTTCAGCGGCAACTGGTGGGCCACGTATGACGATGACGCTGTAGTTCTCAAACTGGATGGTGCTGGTGCTGGGGCAGTCGACTTCACTTTCTACCTGGATAATGGCACAGACACAGATGGAATCACCGCGGGCTTTCAGGGAGATTTTTCGATACTGCATGTGACTGCACTGGGGGCCCAGACTGGTTCTCCTGACCGAATCGCTGAAGCCCTTGCAGCCGTCACTCCCGGTGGTACAGTCAAAATCAACAGCGGAACCTATAACGAAAATGTGAATACAACAGCCACGGGCATCGATAAGAGTGTAACCCTGGCTACTGGCAACAGTCCCGGTCAGGTCGTGATTAACGGCGATCTGATTTTAAATAGTGATGATACTTTTGATTTCGAAATTAACGGGCAAACTGTTGGTTCCGGTTACGATCAGTTTATCGTCAACGGAGCTGTTGTGTTGAACGATGCCGCTCTGAATCTGACCAATACTTATACTCCAGTCGATGGTGATAAGTTCACATTGATCGACAATGACGCTGCCGACGGAATCACAGGAGAGTTCATTGGCTACCCTGAAGGTCATGAGTTCACAAATTTCCTGGGTAGCGGGTTAAATGCCTACCTCACCTACGTGGGGGGGGACGGCAACGATGTTGTCATTCATATGGTCGACTCCACGCCGGAAATCACAGTACCTGACAATAACGTGGCAGACCAGTATACGCTGAGTATTGTCGGAGGGAATTTTGTTCTGAGCGAAACCGTTTCGGGCACGATCATCTCGACATTTCCCGTAGCTGCCATAAACGGTCCGCTGGTAATTATCGGCGAAGATGGTGAAGACGATACACTGACCATTGATCTGGACACTATCGATCATACTACGGACATTCAGATCGAGTTCCGAGGCGGAGCCGGCGGAAATGACACACTCATTCTGGAACGCTCGGGAACTATCAACTCGGTAGAACACGTTTTCACCAACGCCAGTGATGGCAGTATTTTCCTGGATGGGGAAGCAACAGCAACGATCACCTATACCGGCCTGGAGCCTATTGATGATCAGATTTCTGCCACAGATCGTATCTTCAGTTTCACAGGAGCCGATGAGGTTATCACGCTTTCCAATTATGCTACTCCCGGTGAAACATTGATCAGTTCGACACTGGGAGAATCAGTCAATTTTGTTAATCCCTCGGGAACCGTTACGATTCATACGGAAAATCCGGCTGTGTTACCGCTGGGGACTGGTGCAGATACCATTAACCTTGTAGGCGTCGATGCTGGCTTTACAGCAAATCTGACAGTGATCGCCGGTGCCGATGATACGATCAACACGGGAACCGTAGATATCGGATCGGGAGCTCTGAACCTGAATGCAGGCCAGATCAACGTGAATGGTACCTTTACGACGACTGGCTCAGTCGACGTCGATGCCAGCAACCAGATTACGTTTGCAGCAGCAGGTGTCATCGATGCAACTGCGAATACCATCGATCTGACTGCCGGGAACAATATCCAGTTGGGACAGATCACCACGTCTGGCAGCGTTACGGTCACCGCGACTGCGGGTGCGATCAGCGATGCGAATGCCGGGGATACCGTTACCGGGAATAACATTACCGCGGCCAGCGCGATCCTGACTGCAGGCACTGGTGCCGGAGTAGGGGATGCGCTGGAAACGGCTATTTCAAATCTCGAAGGAAATATCAGCGGCGGCCTGGAACTGGCTGAGCTTAATGGGATTATCATTGGGGATGTCAGCGTCATCAACGGGCTCACAGTCAGCGGCAATACTACGATTGCGTCAGGCGGTGGTTTCGTTGTGAATGAAAACCTCGCTGTCACCGGCGGGACATTGCAGCTGTCCAATGCGGCTGGCAATTTCGACGTCGGTTTTGGAGCTATCATTTCAAACAATGGAAGTAATCTGATTCAGATCAATTCCGCTGGTTTGATTGTCATGACCGATACTGGCACCCAGATTACCAGCAGTGGTAACGGTACGATTGACCTCGATGCGGCCGTCCATATTCTGCTCACGAATGTGAATACAGGTGGGGAAGTCCAGGTTACAGCAGCCGGTGGTCAGATTGATGACAATACCTTTCTTAGTGAGGCGGCAGTCATCACCGCTGACACTGTGGCTCTGAGTGCGGCTGGCCACATTGGTGAATCTGGTAATGACCTCGATCTGGCGGTCGGAACAGTGTCCGCAGTCACAACGGCCGGTACTATTTTCCTTGAAAGTGCTGCCGGGTTTGCGGTAGGCACGGTTAATCTCCTCGAAGGTATTACAGCATCCGGAAATATTTCCGTGGTGACCGGCGGTACTGTGACGATCAATGACAAAGTCGAAGCGACGGGAGCCGCCGCTACGGTGCTGATTGATTCGTCAGTCGATATCAATGTGAATGACAGTGTGATCTCCAATGGCGGAGCCATCGACCTGCTGGCTGATAATGACCTGAATCTGGGGGCGACTTCTCTCATCGATACTACCATTGCAGCAGTGGTGACGTTGACAGCCGACAGTGACACCAGCGGCGGTGGTTCTTTCACACAAACAGAAGGTTCGCTGGTCAATGCCCAGAGTGGTGCTCTGAATGTGACGGCTACTGGCAATGTGCGGCTTGCCGACCTGAGAAGTGCCGGCGGTACGATTCGCGTGACTTCTTCCAGTCAGGGGATCCTCGACAACACGGCTAGTGAGGCAGCATTGATTAGTGGTGGTGCGGGTACTGAAGTCGAACTGCGTGCAGACACGAACATTGGTACTGGAGTCAGCGGAGGTGCAAATGACATCGATCTGGCAGTCAGTCGAATTGCAGCAGTAGCTGCCACTGGCAATATCGTCCTCATTAACACAGGAGCCTTGGAACTGGGCACGGTGAATGGTCTAGTCGGCCTTGATGCCGGAGACCGGGTGCTTGTGACCACTGCCAGTCCGTTGACGGTCGCCAGTAATGTGACCGGTGCTGGTAATGTGACGCTGACCTCAACGGACGCTGCCGGTCCCGGGGACAACCTGACGATCAACGCGGGTGTGACCGTCGAGTCAACCGGCGCGGACGTCGTGCTGAACTCCGGTGATGACTTCCTGCTCGCACTGACGGGCGAAGTGATCGCAGCTACAACGATTACCATCAACGTTGATCCGATTACCGATGGAGCCGGGGCTACCGTCGACCTGCTGGGGAATGTGGATGCGACGCAGACAACCATCAATGGTGGTTCCGATGCTGACACGTTCAACATTCTGCCGACAGATGATTCGCCGATTACCGTGAACGGTGGTCTTCCCACATTCCCGGGGCCTGGTGATGTGTTGAACATGGATTTCAACGCCATCACAAATCCCCTGCTGACACTGGGAGCAGCTCCCGGCTCGGGAACGTTTGACTTCCCTTCTGATAGCGAACAGTCTGTCGATTACACGGGGATCGAAAACGTCAATACCAGCACCGGCGCTTATCACCTGGTGCTCAACATGCTCACATCCGGGTTCCAGGACGGGAGTGCCGATACAATCGACGCTTCAGTCGATAATGCCACAAACACCGATCTGCTGCTGGACATCAATGGAAACAACTTCTTTACCGGAGCGGTAGCCGACATCCTGTCCTTCACGGTACTCGGTTCCGAAGATGCGGACACGCTGAACATCAACGAGAATGCGAACGGTTTTTTGCCGTTCTTCCAGTTAGCCGCGCCCGCGAGCATCGCTGGTTCCAACGGTTCGCACCTGAATGCATCCGCCAAGACATTCCTGGATGGTAAATATGTCGCACCAGCGGCTCCGTTTACCGTTGACGACGTCACGATGCACTTTGATGGCGGTCTGGGATCCGATAGAGTCAACGTGAATTTCTCGACCGATCATGATGCGGGTTATTTTGCCGACGTCAATGCTGGTCAACAGGGGAGTGGTAATATTTTCGCAGCGACTACCGCGGGGGCTGACATCGATCTGGGGCTGTCGTTCGTTCACCTGGAAGGGGTGGGGATCAATGGTACGACGACCGGCGGTGGATTACGCGTGGATGCCTCTTCTACTCCACTCACTAACAATATCTCGATCAGCGACGTCGGACCCAATAACGACGGGGTTTCACTGATCGACGGTAACATGCAGTTTACCGACATGCTGTTCAGAGGGTTTAATGAACTACAGGTCGTTTCCGGAACGGGGGGAGAACTGCTGGATCTGATCGGTCTGGACACGACCACCAGCCTGACCGATGTGGAACTGAATGCCAATGATGTGAATGGTACGGATACCGCCAGCGATACGATTCGCGTGCGGTCCACACCTGCGGGAACTGTGGCCAATGTCACATTACTGGGCGGAGCCGGCAATGATTTCTTCCAGATTTATGATGCCGGTAATACCGTGGATAATATTAACGCCGCGATACAGGTCTTCGGTGAAGGCTTCGGTGACACAGACGTTGATACTTTGACGTTCATTGACTCGGGTGATCTTGTCGGTGGTCATACTTATGAAGTGACATCCACGACCATTGAAGATACCACCAGCAGTCCTGTTGTCGATGTGACGTTTACGGACATTGATGAGCTGATCGTAACGGCGTCTGGCGGCAATGACACCATCAACGTGAATCTGGGCGCACAGGAAGATCTGAATGAGGTCACCATCAATGGTGCGGGTGGAGATGATATCTTCAATCTGCAGAACAGTACGCCAGCGGGCGTTGATACCCGCCTGAATGGTAATGCGGGGCTGGATCATTTCATCTTCTCGCCCGGCAGCGTGCTGACGGGGGTCATCGACGGTGGCCTGGATTACGACACGATTGATTACAGTGGCTATGCCGTGCCGGTTCATGTCGTCTTAAATGCCCTGGGTACGGATGACGGTTTCCGGGGAACCGAAGCCACGAGTATTCTGGAGACACTGCTGGCCACGGGATTCGATAATATCGACAATCTGGTGGGTACTCTCAGTGATGATGATATCCTGGAAGGCCCCGATCTGAGGAACTACTGGGGCATCACTTCCACCAATGAAGGCCTGATCATTGCCGACCGGGTCAATCTGAACAGTGGTCGTCCGACGATCGTCTCTGGTCCGTTCCAGGATGGGGTGGCAACACCTCCCGAACAGCGTCTGGATTTCACTGACTTCCAGAACCTGATTGGTGGTTCGCAGGATGATCGCTTCGATCTGTCGGACGGAGCAGGCCTGACGGGCACTCTGGACGGCGGTTTGGGGAATGACAGCCTGGATTACCGGGACTACACGACAGGTGTGACCGTCAACCTGTTCCAGGGAACAGCGACCAATATTGGCGGTCTGGTGGTCGGCACCGGTGGTGTCGACGATGATAACAGCATCGAGAACGTCTTCGGCGGTAACGGGAATGACAACATCACCGGCGACAATGACAACAACATCCTGGGTGACGGTTTCGGCAGTGATAACCTGGATGGGGGTGGATTTGGTGCAGGCGGTGGTAGCGGAGCTGGTGGTTCCGGTAACGGCGGCAACGACGTGTTCCTGATCGAACCCGGAAATGCCGGCAGTGCCGATGTGATTACCGACATTCACGGTAATGATACCATCGACTTCCGCTTTGCCGGTGCCGGTGTCACGTTTGACGTGGATATCATCAACGCAGCACAGACTGTCTTCGGCACGAGCACGGTCGAACTGCGACAGATTCAGCCCGAGCAGCCTTCTACGAACCCCAGCTTCATGGAAAATGTGGTCGGCAGCCAGTACGACGACTATATCTACATTGATCCGCTGTCCCAGGATGGGAACTACCCGATCGACGGACCTCCCGTACTGCGTTCAGCCGATGGTCTGGGGGGCACAGACTTCCTGGACTTCGACTCCAAGGGACAGGAAGTCATCGATACCGGTTTCTCCCTGACGGCAGACGGCGTGGGAACGGTCCAGTATCTGAATTTCGAAAATGTGACGCCTTTCGAAGACAATCCTGCCTTCATCGTGGACAACGGTGATCCCGGATTCACTTTCACAGGCGACTGGCCTTACTATACGCTCAGCAACCTTTATCTGACTACCGGTGCAGGCTATGAAGACGACTTCTACAGTGTGAACCAGCTGTCTCAATATACGACCGGTCCTGCTCAGGCCTTCTGGGAATTCTATGGACTGACTCCGGGCGCGTATCGGGTTTCCGTTACCTGGCCCGTCTTTACGAATCCGTCAGGCGTGCAGCATGCGGCAACGGATGCTCCGTATACCGTCTATGATGGCTCGCGAAACGATATCGGTACCACAGCCGCTGATCTGGGAACCTTTGATGTGAATCAGCAGCTGGAGCCGGATGATTATTCAGCCGACGGCGCCACCTGGGAGATCCTGGGTACCTTCAATGTGAGCAGTAGAACGCTGACCGTAATGCTGACAAACCTGGCCGACGGAGTGATTACCGCCGACGCGATCCGGATTGAACGCGTTTCTGTGGGCCCTGAGGTTGAACTGGTGGATATAACGGACGCCCTGGCTCCTCCGGCACAGATCGTAGACGGTGATCCCGACGGAATTCAGTTCGGACCAACGGAACTGAAGACCGATGTGGTGCGTACGTTTGAGATCAGAAATACCAGCTTAACGGATTCACTGACTCTCAGTAATCTGGTGGTTCCCACTGGCTATATCGTGTCGGGTTTCCCCGCTTCTGTCGCCGCGAACAGTTCTGCCACATTTACGATTACCATGGGCTCTGATACCTTTGGTGACCGGTCCGGTATTCTCTCATTCGATACGGACGATGTGGATGAAGCGACCTTCAATATTCTGCTGGACGGTCAGGTTTCCAATGTCGTCATCATTGACGATGGGGACGTCGGAGAATTTATTGCCACAGGCAGTTTTGTGAGCTTCTCCGACCCGGTCAATGGGGGTTCACTCGGTTACGAAGGTGATATCACAGCAGGGATTCCCAATGCTCCCGGCAGTACGACCCCACCGGGAGCGGGTTCGGCAACCTGGACCTTTACCGGCCTGGCAGCAGGAAACTACCGTGTCTCGACGACCTGGTCTCAGTTTTACAATCGCGTGACGGATGCTCCTTACTCGCTGGACGGCGGAGGGGGCCCGTTTGACGTTGTCGTCGATCAGAGTGTCGCCCCTTCCAGCTTCATCGAAGATGGAACGGCCTGGTTTGATCTGAGCACCTCGTTCGCCGTCGATGGTTCCGGCCAGCTTGTGGTCACGTTGACTAACGAAGCCAGCAACTTCATTCGCGATCACTTCTCACTGTCAAACGGTGTGATTGCAGATGCCATTCGCATCGAATATCTGCCGGAACCGGATATTGAAATTACCGTTGATGGTGGCACGGTCGTCGATGACGACACCGGCGTGGTGGACTTCGGCAGCACACTGCCGGGCATCCCTGTGATCAAAACATTTACGATTACCAACCTGTCGACAACGGAAACGGTCAGTGTGACGGGACTGGTGGAATTCCCACCAGGATTCAGTATCCTGCCCGGTTCAGACTTTGGTACGGATACGTCGACACACGTCCTGGCCCCCAACGGCAGCGTGGGTGACAGTATTACCTTCAGTATTCAGTTTGACGGAGGAACCAACGGCACCGCATTTGGTAAAGTCTCCTTTACGACCGGTGATGCTGATGAGAACCCGTATAACTTCACGGTTCGTGGAGAAGCGGGACCGGCGACTGTGGGAGTGAACGATGCTACCAATTTCTCCACAACCGGAACCTGGGAAGGCTATACTCCAGGGAATGTGGGCGACCCTCTGTTCCTGCATACCGGTGAATTGTTCCAGACCGGAACCGGTGCGAACGCCGCGACCTGGACTTTTGATGTAGAACCGGGCCGCTATCAGGTTGTCGCTCACTGGGATGTCAATCCCGACATCACCGTGAACGGGAAGGGTGCCGCCACCAACGCTCCCTATGTCATCTCAGACGGAGTTTCTCCAGTCACGGTCCTGATCAATCAATCGATCAGTTCCAATGATTTCCTGGATGATGGACTCTTCTGGGAATACATTGGCGATCCCTATGTGGTCTCAGACCCCAATACAACACTGACCGTGCAGTTATCTGATCTGGCAAATGGGATCATTTACGCTGATGAAGTCCGCATCTATCGCGTTGTGGACCCTGTGGTCAAAGTCGAGGTGGACGGCGGCACGGTGGAAGATGGCGGGACTGTCAACTTTGATGATACGATCGTGGGTGCTCCCGTCATTAAAACATTCACTGTGACCAATTACGGTGAACGAAACATGGCCCTGAGCCCGACGATCAATGTTCCTTCCGGATTCAGTGTCGTCAGTGGATTTGGATCAACGAACCTGCCACCAGGGGCCTCCACGACCTTTACGCTGCAGATGAATGCCGGTTCCGAAGCCAGCTTCAGCGGGATGGTCTCCTTCGGCGTCGATTCTGCCGATGCGAATCCGTTCAACTTTACCGTTTCCGGTTCGGCAGCGGGGTCCATGATTATCGACAATGGCGATCTGGGTTACACTACCAGTGGTGACTGGCTTACACGATCTGCGACGACGATCTACGATTACTACGAAAATGATCAGGATGAGCTCTACGGCGGAGATCAGCCCGGTACGAATACGGCCAGCTGGGAATTCACCAATCTGGCAGCAGGCAGCTACACGGTCTCTGCTCACTGGGCTGCCCACAGCGGTCTGGCTTCCAATGCTCAGTATGTGATTTCCGGAATCGAGGGGGGCGATATCACGGTCACCCTGGATCAGCGTTTTGCGGCCAACGATACTACAGCCGCTGGTGTGGACTGGGAAACATTCGGTACGTTCCAGGTAGCCGCC
>NZ_JBLXHC010000015.1:0-206750 GCF_048260065.1 Gimesia sp.
CTGACGTAAAGCAAAGGCGATTTGTTCTTCTGTGTAGCGTTTTCGTTTCATAGATCTGATCCTTTTCCTGAATACAAGATAACAAATTCTCTCGCATTCCGCATGGATCAAGAAACGGGGGGAAGGTCACAGTCTTGGACATAGTTTAGGGAGAATGAGAGATGCCGAGAAAACGATTTACTGTTGAGCAGATTATTCAGAAGCTTCGTGAAGCGGAGGTCGAACTGGCTCATGGCAAGACGATTAGCCTGGTCTGCAAACAACTTGGAATCACCGATCAGACTTACTACCGCTGGCGTAAGGAATACGGTGGTATCCGTACCGACCAAGCCAAACGACTCAAAGACCTGGAAAAGGAAAATGCACGCTTAAAGCGGCTGCTGGCAGATGCGGAACTGGATAAGGCGATCTTGAAGGAAGCCGCCTCGGGAAACTTTTGAGCCAGGTCAAGCGATGTCAGGCTGTGACTTACGTTCGTAATACTTTGGGAGCTGAGATCGTTTCTGAACGCCAGCCCAGCTGGCGTGCGTATTGTCCCGAGCGATCCGGTCTGGTCAGACGGCCTGTTCTGGTAGCCATGGCGTTCCTTTTTTGTCCCACTTGAAAATGGAGGCAGTGTCCGATAAGCAAGAATAGGCGTGAAATCGGACCCGGAAAAGCCCCTTATCGGACAATTAATCGGACACTGAGTCGGACATTTGCTCAAAAATGGGGGTTTGGGACAGCAGTATTGGGACAGCTGAATTCTGTAACCCAAATGAAAAAGGCTACTTACCGGAAATGGTAAGCAGCCTTTAAAGTGGAGGCGGCGGGTCTTTGGTAGTGATTTTAGCGTGTGTCGTAAGTGCTGAAACCAGCGTGGTTTCGGGGTTTTGACCGTTTGGGGTGTAGGCTGAAAATCAACATTTCGACCCCTCAGATCAACATTTTCAGGGGGCGAAAATCAACACTTCCCGACCCCATGTTCGTCGGTGAGGAATGTTACACCTTCGCCGGTTCGCTACCAAGATACCGAAAGACTGTGCGTTCACTCACGTCGAGTGCATTGGCGATTTCAGGGGCGGTCATTCCCTTGTCCCGAAGCTCCCTTGCCCTCTTGGGTTTCCCCTTCGTTGTTCCCTTCTGGCGTCCCTTGTAGACGCCTTTCTTCTTTGCGACTTCGATACCGGCAGCTTGGCGTTCCTTTCGATACTCCCATTCGATTTCCGCCAATCCCAAAAGCAGGGCGGCAAGGGTGCGACCGATAGCACCGTTGAACTCAAGCTGTTGGGTCACGACGACGATCTTCAAGCCACGGTCTGCCCAATCCGCCAGAATGGTCACACCGTCTTGGAGACGACGTGAGAGCCGATCCAGCTTCCACAGAACGACCGTCTTGACCTTCCCCGAGAAGATGTCTCCTTGAAGGCGGTCGAACGCTGGTCGCTTTGTAGTGCGTCCAGACTCCTTGTCGGCATACCACTCAACCTGTTCAGGGTCGATGCCGTTGGCGTCCATCCACTTCTGGATTTCGGCACGCTGGCTGTCATCCTTCTGGCGATGGCTGGAAACTCGAACGTAGGCGGCAATGGTCATGGTGGTCTCCAAGTAGGTTCACCATGATTGTATCGCCGATGTCGGCACTGTCAAGTAGGGTAAAGGCATAATGACATGCCTTTGTCGATGAGAAACGACCTGAAAGCAGGCGTTTTTTCATCGAAACTCGCTCCGACCCTTTTTGGCAGTAGAAATTCACTGGGACGGGCTTGACTCTGTAGTATGCTACAGGGTCGATAATACATGACAGAGAGGAAATCCCATGAAGCCAATGACTATCGGACAGGTCTCAAAGGAGTCGGGCGTCGGTATCGAAACCGTGCGTTTCTACGAACGAGAAGGTTTGATCCCCAAGCCTGACCGTTCAGCATCGGGCTATCGGCAGTTCGATGAGACGACAATCGACCGACTGCACTTCATCCAGAGGGCGAAGGAACTGGGGTTCACACTTGGAGAGATCAAAGAATTGTTTGACCTGCGAGTCGATCCCACAACGTCCTGTGCTGATGTGAAGAACAAAGCAGATGCGAAGGTTGCGGACATCGACGGGAAAATTCGGTCGTTGCAGAGAATGAAGAAGGCACTTGTTCGACTGACCAAAGCATGTGGGGAAAACGTGAAGACTTCTGAGTGTCCGATTTTGGACGCTTTGGAAAGACGACCCAAAAGATCAACAAAGGAAACGAACACATGAAAACCACAACTGCCACCAAGACTGAATGCCCCAACTGCGGCACGGCGGGAAAGACCGTCAAGCCTGTCACACTTCGGGCGTTGCTCAAGGAGCAATATGCTTTGGAGGTTGCGGCGGAAGAACATGACGATTGTGAGGTTGGATGCCGACCCTCAAAGGGTAATACAGGCTGGCGGTTCTGTGCTTCGACTGGTTGTGATGTGGTCTACTTTGGCGAGCAAAACGGGATCACGTTCACCAAAGATCAACTCACTGTCGAAGTCGGTGTGAAAGAAACCACGGGTGAGCGTCCGCTTTGCTACTGCTTTAGTCATTCAGTCGCCAGCATCAAGGAAGAACTTCAAGCACGAGGTTCATCCGAAGCACTGGAAGACATTCGAGCAAAGATGAAGAACGTCGGATGTTCATGCGAAGTGACAAATCCGTCAGGTTCGTGTTGTTTGGGTGCTGTCGCAAAGGGGGTTGAAACCGCCAAGAGTGAACTCCCCGCCAAATTGTCAAACAGATCGTCGTCAAGCAGGGCTGAGACCGTTACAAAAGTTGGAACAGTTCTCTCGGCAATCATGGCGTCCGCTTGTTGCTGGTTGCCATTGGTTCTACTGGCTGTGGGCGTCTCCGGTGCGGGGATTGCCGCCACGCTGGAAGCCTATCGTCCCATTTTCATGGTTGTCACCTTCGGGTTTCTGGGTGCGGCATTCTACCTCACCTACCGTCCCAAGAAGTCGGCATCGGGACAAAGTTGCTGTGCCACGACCGAGGGGGAAGACTGCTGTGCCACGAACAACACTGGTCGGCTCAACATGATGTCCATGAACAAGATCATGCTGTGGGGCGTCACCGTGGCAGCAATAGCATTCCTGCTCTTCCCCAATTACGTCGGGACTCTGTTTGGCACGGGAGGACAAGCCACAGTAACCGAGAACATGCACAGGTCGGTGTTCAAGATTGAAGGCATGACCTGCGATGGTTGTGCGACAACAGTTTCACAAGCTATCAGCCAAGTTTCCGGTGTTCTAGCAGTTGATGTCAGCTACGAACAAAAGCAAGCAGTCGTCGGCACAAATGCCCCTGTCCAAAGTAGTGCCATCGAAGACGCTCTCACGAAGGCAGGATACAAGGGGGAACTTGTAGACTCTGAGACTTCACCTGATGTTATTCCGTCAGACACGACAAATGGAAATGAGCCGTCCCAACAGGATGAAGTCACAGAACTTCGCCACACGGCTCTGACCATTGAAGGCATGACGTGCGAACATTGTGCGACTGCACTTCAAGAGAGGCTTGCAGGGTTGCCAGAAGTCGCAGAAGTAAAAGTGGACTTCAAAAGTAAGAAGGCGATTGTGTCCACCCCATCGTGTTGTGCTTTCCCGACTGACAAAATCCTCACCACGATCAAAGCCGCAGGGTTTTCAAGTGCGGTAGATGAGTCCGATTAGGGTGCTGTTTTCTTTGTCGCTGGAATGCTCGGCTTGGGAGGCTTCGCCACATTTGCAATCGTTGGCTTGAACGGCTTTGGCATTAGAGGCTTTGGGGGATACAGCTTCCGCCTTTGCTGGTTCGTCATTGGAGTCGTGTTGATGCGTGGCATTCCAACCCAGCGGGGCTTGTCGGGTGCGAGTGAGCCTTCTCGGTATTGAATGTATTCGATGAATGATGTGAACCGCATGGAAGTATTTACGATCATGGGTTCAATAAAAAAAAGAACCGACGTAGCCGATAGTGAAGAACGATGATCGGAACTGAAATGGAGGGGATTTGCAGGGAGTTGTTCCAATACAATTTTTGTAACACAGACGGACTAGGGTAGCCCTGCTGAAACACAACAACAGACCTCCAGCAAGAAGTAGTAACCTGATGAGTGGTAAGTAGTTACGGCGAACCAGCGTTTGGCGTTATTAGCCACGGGTCGTCGTCCCAATCAACGGCTATTAGCCGCTCGATCCAGTCTTGAACCGATGGAGCATCAGACCAATACCCGAAGGATCGTTCAATTCTGGATCGTGGAACGCCATCTCCCAGCATGTCCGCAACATGATCGACCAGCTTCACCACATCGGTATTTTCTAGTCCCTCTGCGATCTTTGCTTCAATGGCTTTAATATCCGCCCACATCTTCGTCTTGCTTTTTCCCTGTTCCCAAAAATTTCCAATCGTGCCAGCCTTGCGAAAGCCAAGATGCGGCTTGAACAAGAGTCGCTTACGTCGATACAGGTCTTTGACAACCTTTCCTGCTTTGGTCGTTCCTCTAATTTTCGCCTTCACAACGTAGTATGCCAAGTGCCATTGAGACTTGATTTCCTCGACTCGCTTTCGCCACACCACTTCGCTTCGGGGAGGCATGGAGTCTTCAATAGCGGCTTTGAGATCGTCCGATGATATACGGTTCTTGACGATGATGTGATAGTGGATTTTGTTCAGTCGATTAACTTCACGAACCCATAGGCAAACGACGCCTTTTCTTTTCAGCTTCCGAGTGACCTTGTTCCACATCGGAGCGACATATTCTGGCGAGACTTCTTCGTTGAGGTTCAGATGGACAACCCAAGTGTAGGGGCGTTTCATCAACTTCCTGTTGCGGTTGATGCACATTGCCCATTGTTTGGCTTCATTGATGTAGCCCTCAACAGTCTCCGTCCAGCCCTTCGCTGGATATTGGCTCGGCTTGTGATATGTGGGGTTCGTCTGGAATAATTTTCCATCATCATCACTACAATACTGTGAAGGTGTCTTCATCGTCGTCTGGTCTCAACTGGTCGGCAAACTGATTTCTGAGCCGTGGTGTTATCTGGCATCACGGCTCTTTCTATGGTAGTGACGATGTTTCTTTTTCTTTCTTCCTGTTGTCGTGTTGTTCCCTATTACTATTAGGTAGCCCGTTCTTCGTCGGAGAAAGGTTCAGCATCCCGAAGTCCTGCCCGATCCACATGGCGATAGACCGTCATCACAGAGACTTTGGTTTTTCGAGCAATCTGGGCGACAGGGACATCCGACTTGAACAATTCCAAAATTTGTAATGCTCGGTTCTTGCCGATGTAGTCCTTCGGTGGTTGCTCAAAAGCGTTGCCTTCCGTTTGGAGTAGCGGACGGATGGTTTCCCCATACGCTTTCTGAGCCTCATACAGCTTCTGCCACGGAATGTTCACATAGGCAGATAACACCTTGTCTTCCGATGGAATGCCGTGAGCTAGGATCATGCTGGCGGCTTCCGCATCTGCCATTTCGATGACTCGAATTGCCGCCGTCTTACGCAACTTCCCAAAACTGTAATCATGGAAGTCGGGATGGTCTTTTTTCACTCGCCCCTTCAGGTCATTCCATCTCTTTGTGATGCCATTGTTGTAGTTGCCGGTTTTCGTCCGAGACCATAATGGATTACCTCCCTTCTCGGCGAGAAAAACAATGTCCTTGCTTTGGTCGGTCTTGGGGAGTTGTTCACGTCGGCTGAGTTCCCACTGCAAGCCTTCGATAGTTTCTTCCCATAGATGATGGCGAGTATCGTTGCCGGTCTTGAACCGAATGCCGTCAATTTCTTGGGTCTCAAACTTCACATAAGGAATGCGAAGGTTGCCGATTTCACCTGCACCGAACGCACAGTTGAGACCGAGCAAAATGAGGACACGTTCGGCAGGGGTGGCATACCGATACAAAATTTGTATTTCATCATCTGTGATACGCCACTTTTCCTTTTTGAGCTTCTGTTGATGCTTTTCTTCTGCCGTCAGCGGTGACACCTTGTATGCGACTTTCCGAAAACGTGGCGGCTCAAACCAACTCCAATCATCGGACAGGTCAAGCCAGTCAAAAAAGTGCTTGATCTTTTTGTTGATGCTCCCTGCCGACTTGGTTGTCATCCTTCTGGTTAGCTTGCTCTCAAACGTGAGGGGTCGCTTCCGTGTGGCATCGACCATCTGTTGAGCTTTGGCGACAGTCAGGTCGGCAAGATCGGTTTCAAGTAGTCTCAATGAAACCTGTTCTCCGTTCTTCACTCCTTTGGCAACCGACATATACCGTCGCCATGATTTCACTTGGTTGAACTGCGTCCGACCCCATGTGGAGAGACTTCCATCAGGAAGCATGGCATCTGATTTCAGAGACTCCATGAAAGCATCGACGGCTTGACCAACGGTCTGACCTGTTGGGTCATTATCTGGGTTCGAGCCGGTGAGCTTCGACCTTATGAGCCGGTTTCGTCGCTGGTCGGCTTCAACCGCCCTGAGAGCGTCTGTGAAGTCTTCGGAGGCTTCTGGCTGAAAGAGTTCGCCATCCATGTTGAGATACGCCAGCGTCTTAGCGTAGGTCTCTGAGGACTCCTGAACGGCATCGGTCTCATTCACTCGAAGTGACAACCGAGGCAGGACGGCTTTCTTGCCCTTTGCGATCTTCTTTGCGGCTGAAAGAAACTCTGCGACCCACGAACCGCCGTAGAACTCTGCGGCTTGGGCTTGGGTCTCGAAAAGTGCGAGGATCAACCTGAGTCGTCGTTTCGCTTCCGCCTTGTCACGTCCGAGGCGGAAGTTCTGTTTCGTCCCTTTCTCATCCTCACCAACCCATCGGTAAAAAGTTCCGTCTTTGGCTTGTTTGAGTTCGGTGTCGTAGATGGTCGTCATCGTGCCGTCTCTGATGGAGTCGTGTTGTTGATTTCGAGCCTACCATACCCTTATTGGGAGAATGGCGGAAGCCCAAAATCAACAAAGCACCCCTCAGAAATCAACAAAACCGGCGTGGTTTCGGCGTTTTCAGGCTGGAAATGTTAGCCAGAAATGTCCGTAACCACCAATAGAAACAGCCACTTGCGAAAATCGCAAGTGGCTGTTTGTGATGGAGGCGGCGGGAATTGAACCCGCGTCCTGTGAACCCTCAGCTAAAGCCTCTACGTGCATATTTTATCGTTTGTGTCTCGTTTCTTTGGGCACGATAAACAGAGCCTTTGGGAAACCAGTCCACCACGGATCTCGTATCAGACGGAGCGGACATTGATCTGATACCAGCCTGATTTTGTGACCAGCAGTCGGACTCCTCAGACAGGGATTCCTAAGCCGGGGTTGCTATATTAAGCAGCCATTGAAAATTGCTTGTTTGCAATTATGTTGTGATCAGCTTTTTACGTGGCCAACTGATCAACCACGGCACGCCACCCTAACATACGGTGAACCAGTCGAATCCGATCGCCCCCGTGTTTCAAGTAGTACGTTTCTTTTAATACGTCATTGGGGAACAGAATGATCAATCTAATTGAAAGAAAATCTGCTCCTGTCCTATTATTATCAGCAGGTCAGCCGGAGTCAATTTACTCTGTTTACCGAAATTCTGATCACAGAACAATTTATTGTCTCAACTCTCTGTTTTTACTGCATTTTCCGGATTCCGGCGTCAGTCAGAAATACCGGCAAAATTTCAAGATTTGACACCCGACAGCGAAGACCGGGCAGATGACAATGACCGGTTATTTTGCTCAGGAGAGCCCCATGGGAGACATTGATGTCACTGGTATATTCACTGTTGTTTGTCTGGCAGGTCTGCCTCTGGTAATCGGGATGACTGCGGTCGTCAGCCATTACTGGTCTAAAACGGTGTGCCATCAGGAAGATGTGAATCTGAAGCATCATCTGCTGGCCGCCGGGATGTCAGCTGAAGAAATTGAACGGGTCCTCAACGCCGGGAAGTCGGAGCAGAAGTCATCTTCTTCTGAATCCTGGTCCGGTTTTGAATAGGTTTCCCTGTTTGCAATCTTTTCTCTTCAACCGAAAAATCTCTTTGAAATCGGTCTACATTCCCCGGTGTCATTCTTCTAAAATAGGTCGAGTCATACAGCGTGTCACTGACAGGAAACAGTGGCTGTTTTTATCTCACAACTCAACGGGAAGTTTATTGGTTATGGATTGTCTGCTTCACCTGTCACTGAAACGACGTCTCTGGGTTACTGGTTGTGTTTTGCTCTGCCTGGTCAGTCTGCCAGGCGTGGGTTGGGCCGAATCGAAGACTGCCGATTCTCTGTTCGTAGACATTCCAGAGCAGGGGGAGGTTCACTTCGAGACCACGCAGGACGAAGATAAGGTACCTGCACGCTTCCATCTGGAGTCTCACACGTTTCCGTTTACCTGTGAATTTAAACGGATGAGTGGGCCGGTGAAGGTGTATGATGTCACATTTCCCTCCCCTGTGAAGACGGCAGTGGGAGAAAACAATACGGTGCACGGGCATTATTATCAGCCGGAAGGTCCCGGACCGTTTCCAGCCTGTGTGTGCCTGCATATTCTGGGTGGGGGTTTTGAACTGTCTGAGATGTCAGCGAATTCACTGGCGCGCCAGGGGATTGCGGCGCTGACCATCAAAATGCCTTATTATGCAGAACGACGCGGCACAGGAGCACAGAGTCGGCGGAGGATGATTTCTTTTGTGCCCGAGCATACGGCGGAGGGGATGACCCAGGCTGTGCTGGATATCCGACGGGCGGCGGCATGGCTGGCGAGCCGTCAGGAAGTGGATGCAGAGCGACTGGGAGTGACCGGCATCAGCCTGGGGGGCATCATGTCGGCGTTGTCGGCTGAAGCGGAGCCGCGCTTCAAGAAAGTCGCCATCTATCTGGGTGGTGGCAATCTGGCGCTGGGGATCTGGGAAAATCCGCATCCGGATGCCAAACGGTTTCGTCAACACTGGCTGGAAAACGGGGGCACTTATGAATCATTTCTGAAAATCATGTCCCCCGTCGATCCGCATACGTATGGCAAACTGCTGCAGGATCGTGATGTTTTGATGGTGGCTGCGAAGCATGATGAGATTCTTCCCCCGAAAAGCGCGGTGGCATTATGGGAATCGATGGGTAAGAAGCCGGAACTGGTCTGGCTGGATGCGGGACATATCTCGGCGGCGTTGTATATCTTTGGAGAAACGCGTCGCCTGACGACCTTTTTCTCAGACTGGGATCGCCAGAAGCGAAGTGCCGACTCGACCGGTTCTTAGTTTCGCAGCACTTTTCGCAACATGTGAATGGCGATGATCAGCAGTCCTGCATTGCCGACCCAGAGTGACCAGGTTGGTTCAATTTTGCCCAGCTTGGCGAGGTTGATTGCCAGCAGGACGATGGGGTAATAAAAAAGTAGAATCGGCAGGAACACCAGAAAGAAGCTGGTGAGGAACTGTCGGCGTGCCTGGGCAATGGAGAAGGGGCAGCCCACCAGTACAAAGAAGAAGCAGCTGCAGCTTAAAGCGAAACGGCTGGAGAGAGCCGTCTTGAGTTTGTTCTGGCGTTTTTCCTGGAGCTGATTCTGGGGGAGATCCGTGTTGACTTCTGGTGACTGAAAACGCTCAAAATCTCCCAGCGCTAACAGCATGGCCACTTCAATATCACGCTGAAATTCGAAATCGTTTTTCATCTCTTCGAGCTCATTGAGCTCAGATTTGATGGATTTCACACTCATGTGCCTCGGTTTGGCCATGGTGGTCTGACTGGGAAGCGGGAAGGGAAACGTATCTTTTTCGACAAAGAAACGCGGCTTTCCCGGGAAGTCGATATGCCCTTTGGAAATGTGCAGAATGACCTGCTGATTGGTGAGATCAAATTCCAGGGTTGCTTCTTCCGCCTGCAGATGGACGGGCTTTTTGTTGGGAGGCGAGTAGCGAAATGTGGGGACGAGCAGGGTTTTCTCGCGCACGCCCATGACAGTGATGGAGATCCCACTGGTCGGGTCATGGATCTGGTTTTGTGAACGCAGTTTTTCCAGGAAGATGGTTTCGAGTTCGCAGGCGATGGTGTTCTCGATATTTTTTTCCGCCCAGGGAATGATCTGGTCACTCAAAATCAGCGAGCCCAGACTCAGGAAGCCTCCCAGAATAAAAGAAGGCCAGAGGAGTGAGAGCACATTGATCCCCGCAGCCTTGGCGGCAGTAATTTCCTGGTCTCCGGCGATGCGACCATAAACCACACAGACTGTGAGCAGGAGAGTCGCAGGAATCGTAAAGGGGAGCATACTGGGAACGATGAACGGCAGGATCTTTAAAACCAGAATCACACCCAGACCCTGGCTGGTTGCCTGCTGGAACGCGCCAACAAATACCAGCAGGACGGTCAGTACTGTAATCATGAGTGTAAAAACGCGCAGTAATTCGAAGAGAACGTAGCGCTGTAACAATCGCATGGCAGGGATATGTTAATCTAGATCTAAAGAGAAAGAATTAAAGGATTTAGTTCAAACTGATTTCAGTCTGAATTGGGGCGTGAATCCATTTTGGTTCCGGTAATGCCGACTCGGGAATCAACACGATGCCCTTTGTCGAGAATATTGAAAATCACCGAAGGTGTATAAGACAAGAAGCCGGATTGAGTCAATATCAGACGGTGGATACGTGTTCTTGTGTTTATTGTGAAGCGCTCTGTAAATCCTGTGTATTACGTTAGTTTGGATAGAACTCGTATCGGCAAATCTGGCTTAATCAGTACATTCATTTCTCCTGCCGGAATTACTTCGCTCGTAAATCGGATAAATGAACCTTTTTTACAGCACGCGAAATCCCCCAAACTATTAATAGAATGTGTAGCAAGTTAGAACTGATGTCGTCGCCCGCTGAAAGAAGTTCTGAAACGCAAATCTAATAATTGAAATAAGATCATTTTGGGACCCTGAGTTGGATTGGAGTACCTTAATATGTTAGATGCCTTAGAAGACACCCCGGTTCGATCGGCATTTTGTGATGATGAAGATTTCCATGAGCTGATCGAAATGTTCGTCGATGGAATCGAAGAAAAGAAACAGTTTTTGAGTCAGACCGTGACTTCTGACCAGATCGATCAACTTAAAACACTGGCGCATCAGCTCAAAGGCGCCGGAGCCGGCTATGGATTTAATGAACTCTCCGATCTTTCTTCTCATCTGGAAGAAGCCTGTAAATCGGAAGATCGGATCGAAATCGCTCACCAGAAAGAGCTGTTGTTACATCATCTGAATCGGATTGTCGTCTGATTTCGGATCAAATCTAAATTTACGCAGTCAGTCGATTGATCAGTTTTGAGAGTGCGACGATGCGAGTGATCAGTGCTTTTGCAGTTTGAACTCCCGGAAGTCCCATTCCCTGCCGGTCAAAAAGAATCGATGTTTTACGATGGCTTTTAAAGGCCGGCTGGACTGCATCTACTTCGCTGCAGATCGATTTCCACTCGGATTTCAGATTTGCAGGCACGGACTCGGGGATCTGCTCCTTTAGTTTCTGAATTTTTTCAGAAAGATCCAGGAGCAGATGTCTCGCATCGTAATCGGCTCTCTGGAACTGGGTGACAATCTGTGACAGTTCCTGTTGAAATTCTTCAATGGTCATTTCTTGAATCTCTGGCTCTGGGTGTTCACTTTGAGTTCGGCCAGGAAAAGTATTGATCGGGATGAATACCGGTCTAAATACAGAGGATCATAGTTTCAGCCGCTAATTTTCAGGGTTCTTATTGACCTGAGCCGTTAATTATTAGTAAAAATGATCATCAAACGCTACTGCACGTCATGCAATTTCAATATTTTAAGCCAGCAGACCGGGGGCTATAATGGGCTTCACGGTTGCTGACCTCGAATAGAAATCACAAAACATTCATGTTGCATTCTCAGGGAGTCTTTCATGTCCAAGGTTAGCCAGGTCGCTGTCGGTTTACTGCTGATTACCGTCGGTTATGTTTTAGGCGCGTCACAAAGTTTTCAAAGCACAGTGTTGCATGCACAGCAGGCTTCCGGTACTCCCACTGAAGAGACCGAAGATAAAATCAAACGCGGGGTGAAGCAACTGGCCGAAGCACAGTCATCGCTCGAGCAGGAAAATTTCATGCGACCTGCCACAAAAGGGTTGAATGCATTTGCTGTCTCCTGTGGCGGAGTGAATGCTCTGGATGACCTTGAAGCAGGGAATGGTGTTGATCCGGAAACATTCGCCGGTCTGTATGCAGGAATGGCCAAACCAGATATTGCAGCGCAGCTGGGACGGGACGATCAGGGTAGAATTACCTATAAAAACAAGATCGTTCGTATGTATCCGGTCTCTCGTCTGAAAAAAATGTATGCGACCCGGTTGAAATATCTGGGTGAAAACCAGGACGACGCCGACAGTTTTTAATGAATTTCATTTTGCAGCTTCGAGGATTTTTTTTGCGATTCTGTGAGGTGGTAACGAGGGGAACGCCATTTCGACCTGGGCGACTCCTCGTTGTTGAGTTTCTGAAATGACGATGGCTTTCCAACTGAGGCTTTCGATGTTCGTTTTTCCCTCGAAACTGGTTCGTGGGATTAATGCATTGAATTCAGTCACCTGTCTATTCTGTTGAGTTTCGGAATTCAACAGAGCAAGACGCAGACCGGATCTCGGCTCAATCGAGTCGGAATCGTCGAGAGCCGTGGCATCCCGTTTTTGTGGTTGCCGGGCGAGTTGCGAAAGATAGGCTCCATTGAATTCCAGGCAGATCTTTTCGACTTTTGAATTGATGGGGTGACCGCAACGCAGATGGACTTCCACAAATTGGGAGTTTGAATCCATGGGGTTTTCTGAAGAAGCGTATTCAGCCTCTAAAGCAACCAGCTGCGATGCTTGTTCAATTTTCAATAGCGTCATCTGCATTGATTGAAATCCCTGGACCTTGATTATCCATTTTTCCGGCAGTTGACTCTTCGATTTGAGTCGTACAAAACCGGAAGCCGTCGAAGCAATTTTCAGGCTCGTGTGGTTTTGATCTGACAAATTCCAATCGTGAATGGCAGGGCCAGCCAGTACGAATCTGCCGCAGTGGATGAGAGGTTCAGGTGTATTCCCAGTCGAATTCAGAGAGTTATAAGCCTGTGACTGCCTGGCCAGATCCAGAGACCAGAGACGAAAGAGCTCCGGAAAAGGAGTGGAAGTCAACTGTTCGATCTTAGCAGTGCCGGTCAAACGGTGACGAGTAATTTGATTGGCAAATTGACTGTCCGACTTGAGCTGATTACACCAGTTCAGAAACAGGTTCACAGCCCCTCGACATCCATGGTTGCGCCAGAGTTGTGCGCGATAATAATCGGAGACAACCAGTGGATAGGATTCCGGTGACCGAAAAAATTCGCTGATGCGGTAGTCTCGATTTGTAAAACCCGGTTCCATCAGATGGGCAATGCCTTCATTCAGCCAGTCTTCTTCATCCGGAAGAGAATGAGTTCCGGTTGTGCGGATGCTGGAAACCGCTGCATGGGTCACTTCATGGCTCAATAGGTCGAGTAGCTGTGGACCTGGTTTCAACGCAGAATTGAGATACAGCATATCGCAGTGATTGCTGAACGGTTCCATTATATTATCTCGAAAATCGCTGGGTCGGACGAATCCATTGATTGTTGTTTTTCCTCCCTGCAGTTTACTTAACCAGGGGGTGAGGAAAATGGTGAAGCGACCATTTCCATCGACGTCTCGTAGAGGACCACACTCCCTCTCGATCTTATCCAGTACCTGATTTTCAAGCTGGGCAATCAGGTCGTTGACTAGTCCGGATGCCAGTTCTTCAGGTTTTTGCTGATCATCGAGATAAATCGCAACCCGGGGACTTTGTTGAATCAACCGTGCCTTGAGTCGCGTGTATTGTTTTTTGTCTGACAGGTCTCCTTCTGTCACGAACAGATAGAAATATCTGACAGATTCAAGCGGTGCCTCGTCAGACTCTGCTTCATTCACCAGAGGACCAGTGTCAGAAGAACGCTGTGGGATTGAAGCATTGAGCAGGCTGCTTGCCTGTGGCGTTGCATCGGGGGCCTGTGTATTTTCGAAATAGCAGTTTTCTGGTTGATCCCCCGCTGTTTCCTGAAGCGACAGGCTGATTGTTTTTGTGCGTCGAGGGGAACGATCCAGGTTGTTGACGATGAGTACATACTCATCTCCGGGGGAAAATGAGAGCGGAAATCCCAGCTGCGTTTCCAGACAGGTAATATTGACGGGGCGGTTCCAGTCCACAGGCTGACTCAGTTGCGGGACCGGTTTATTGACTTTGACCCGTTTTACTTCTGCACGGCGGTTTACAGGCGTAGCAGCCACGGGATCGGATTTTGAAGAATGGAGTTCCCACCCAATGATCAAACCGATCAACGTGATCAAACACGTTATTGTGATATAGGGTCGAGAGAGCATGCCTGGAATCAGTGTCCGGATTTGATGGAGCCTGACTTGCGAAGAGTATTCGCGTGTCTACTTCCGGTTCGACAGAAATCAGTTGATTCAGGCGCCCAATTAACAGGGTGAGACACTAAGAAAGATCGACAAAATCACGGTGACTCATTGAGTAGAATCAACACAATCCGAATATCTTAAATATGAAAATAGAACTGAGTTGAGATGCCTGATATGAACAATTGAGTAGATCGAAACTGTTTTATCAGCTTCGTTTGGAGAAATCGCTGATTTCGATAAGTGGGCTTTGATCCATACTTTCCCCATAATCGGACTGCAAATTACGCGGATACTTCAGTCCGTGCCGACAAACCCTTTTCATCTCGCATCAAATTTGGAGAATTAAGAGAAAATCGGGGGAATTTCCTTCAATGGTGTCCGAGACTGTATATACAATGCACAGTTGAGGAGAATGCGCAATTTGGCAATCGACCATATAGGCTTAAGTTCAAGCATTCTTGCCTAAAGTTACTCGGGAGAGAGAAATCATGTCACTATCCAGATTTGGAATTTCAATGTTTGTTCTGGCTGCCTCAACAATGATGTTGAGTACGCCTCAAAGTTTTGCTGAACAGCAGGTTCCAGAAATCTCAAACATTGGCCAGATCCTCAGTTATCAGAATAGTGAAGGCGAAAATTTTTACGCCCTGCAGTTCAAAGCGGATCGTCTGCCAGCTCCCGCCCATGCCGGAGAGCAGATTGCGATTCTGTTTGATACATCCGCCAGCCAGGTAGGCGAGCACCGGACTCAGGCTCTGGATGTCCTCAGATCTCTGCTGGATGAACTCCCCAACAATGCAAGTGTTGCCGTTTACGCGGTTGACGTGCAATGCACCCCGTTTGTAAGTGAATATGTCGCTCCTAAAAGCCGTCAGGCTCAACTGGCTGTTGCATCGCTGGCTGCTCGTGCACCGCTTGGCGCGACGAATCTTTCTGCCGCACTGAATACAGTCCTGCAGGGGCTGGAGAACGAACAGGCTCGTTCGATCGTGTATATCGGTGATGGAATGAGTTCTGCCAAGCTGATTTCACTTCCTGAAATGGCAGCATTGACCGGCAAACTGGCTCAACAGCATATTCCCGTTCACAGCTATGCCGTCGGTCCCAAAAAAGACCTGCAATTGCTGGGAACGCTCGGCGTTTACACCGGTGGAGTGGTTCTTTCTGATGAAGCGACAGGCAAGCAGGATTTACCAGCCATCGTTGGCAAAGAGCTCGTGAAAGCGATTCAGGCTCCCGTATTTTATCCTGAATCAATCCGTGTCTCAGACAAACAGTTAGAATTGAATACAACCCGTGCCTTACCCGTCAGAACTGACCGAGAGACTATCTATCTCGCAAAAGGAGATGTCGCAACCGGATTTACAGTAGAACTGAAAAACAGAAATCTGGACGGTGTCTGGAAGTTTAAAGTTCCTGTCGCTCAATCGGTAAACAGCTTCCTGGCAGTGCCGTGGAACAATTATAAGCCGGGACAGGAACTGGCAGTTGCTTTTGCCGGTCAGCGAATGATGAACCTGGCACGCACCGGTCATGAAGAGAATATGGCTCAACTTGAATTTGCTGGAACCAATGCCATTCGCAGTGGTAACTTCGAGCAGGCTGCCAAATTTGGAAACCTGCTGCAGCAGATGGATCCCGGTAATTCCCGGGCTGAATCATTGTTGAAAATGACAGATTCTTATCAGAAAGGCCAACTGGCTCAAGCTGATACAAAACAGCCTGCAACGGGTGGGGCTGCTGAACCTGCTCCTAAAGCAGATCCGAAGCCACCGATTGATGACGCTATCAGCAAAGTAGAACAGCTGCGTCAGATTAAAGGTGCTCAGATGAAGATCGAAGTTCAGAACGCGATCGAAGAAGCCCGTCAGGAATCTGCTGAGAATCCAGAAGGTGCCTTGGGTGTTTTGAAACGAACTTTGAATTTCCTGAAATCCACTTCCGATATCGATATTGATTTGCGTCAGCAACTTGAAAGTCGTTTGAGCAACATGATGGTTGATGTTCGCAGCCAGATGGAAGTCGCTGAAACTCGACGGATTCGTCAACAGCAGCAACTTGCTCAACTGGAACAGCAAAAACGCCTGGTCGACCAGATTCTGCTGGAAGATGAAAAAATGGAACAGTTGATCGACCGTGTTCGATCTCTGATCCAGGATGGTAAGCATGGTAACTTTGATGCTTATGAAGAAGCGGAAGCGGTTGCCCGTGTTGCCGTTGATATGGAACCTGGAAATGGTCCTGCGACCGCAGCTTTGTTTACTTCAGAAGCAGCAGGGCAGTTGGCTAAAGTCTTCCAGATGCGTTCGCTTCGTGCAGACCGTTTTCTGGAAACTCTGTATCAGGTGGAACTCTCTCATGTTCCCTTCCCTGATGAACCTCCCATTCGCTGGCCATCTGCTCCAGTCTGGACCGCTTTAACCGAACGGCGTAAGAAATGGTCTAATGTGGACCTGCATCGTAACAGCCCAGCGGAACAGCGTATTTTTGAAGAACTGCAAAAAGAGACGGAAGCAAACTTTCCTGACATTCCACTGTCAGAAGTGATGACTTACTTCGCTGAACTGCACAATATTACGATTCTGATCAATTCCAACGATCTTGGTGAAGAGGGTTTGACTGTTGATGAACCCGTCAATGTGGCTCTCAGCGGTATCAAACTGAAAAGTGCTTTAAATATCATCTTGAAGCCAATCGGCCTGACTTATCTGGTTGAAGATGAAGTGATGAAAATCACAACCAGCATCAAGGCTGAGGAAATCTTAAGCACTCGGGTTTATCCGGTTGCTGACCTGGTGATCTCGGTCTCCACACAACAGTCATCTGTTGGATCAAGCCAGGGTGGTTTTGGTGGACAACAGGGTGGTCTGGGTGGCCAGCAGGGTGGCGGCTTCGGCGGTGGTGGCGGCGGCTTCGGTGGCGGCGGCTTCGGCGGTGGTGGCGGTGGTCAGGGTCTATTCAACGTTGCACCAGAAATGCTGATGATGAATAGTCAGCCTAAGCAAACCGCAAAGCAGCAGTCTGTGCCCAAGGCTAAAGATAAGGCTGTCAAACCAGAATTGAAGTCAATTCAAGATGCAGAGATGAAAGCCATTCTGAATAACATTCTGGGAGAGAAAGAATCGAAAGCATCTCAGGCGCAATTTCAGGTCGAAGACAAACCCTTTCGATTTGATAACAGCACGATTGAACAACTCAAAAAAAAACCAGTGATCGCCAGGTAGACAGGAAACAGAAACCACCTGTAGTCACTGATCAATCTAAATTAACAGCACGGAGCCGTTCCCAGGGGAAAGGCTCCGTTTCTGTTAAAGGCGAGCCGGAAAAAAAGAACGAATTCAAAGCGCCATTACTTGCCAATGTGAAAGATCCTCAGGCGTTCTGGAATGATTATTTTTCCAAGCGTAAGCCAGCTCCCGATCTGGTAAATGACCTGATTTTCAATCTCCATCAGACCGGCAAGCATGAGCACGTGATTGCTGCTATCAATGCCGCGTTGATCAATGGCCAGTCACAGCCCTGGATGTATGATGTGCTGGCATTATCGATGGAAATTGTCGGGCGGCCTCAGCAGGAAATTCAACGTGCCTTACTTTCCCGCATTGATTTCTCAGCCACCGATGTACCCAGCATGGTTTATTCAGCCGCGTATCTTTCCCGGTTCGAGGCAGATGAGCAGGCTTTGAAGCTCTATGAGCAGGCGGCAAAACTGCAACCCTCCCGTCCCGAGCCTTATATCATGGGCTTACGTCTGGCGACAAAACTGAAAGATGCGGAAGCCATCGAGTGGGCGGCTACGGGGATCCTGACCAACGTCTGGATTAAAGACCATCAGCAGTGGCACGAAAAGGCATTAAATGCATTGGCTGATCTGGAACAGTCCTTTGTCAAGGCAGGGCGAAAAGCGGAAGCAGAGCGAGTCCGTTCAGCCAGAAAAACTGCCTTGGAACGAGATTTGAAACTGGAACTCACCTGGAACGGAGATGGAGATCTGGATCTGATCGTAGAGGAACCCAAAGGAACGGTTTGCTCTTTTGAGTCTCCCTTGACCGCAGGGGGAGGCGTTCTGCTGAATGACGGTTATGGGCCGAAGCAGGAGAACTGTAAGGAAGAGTATCTCTGTGCGAGCGGATTCCCGGGAAACTATACCGTCCGAGTTCGCTATGTCTCCGGGAATATTGTCGGACAGAGAGCTAAACTGAAAATCACCCGCTATGCAGGTTCGGCGCAACCGATTGTTGAAACCAGGATCGTCCCTCTGGCAAAAGAAGATCAGCTGATTCGGATTAATCTGGCAAAAGGCAGACGCGATAAAAAAACAGAGGTCCCCGAAGAATCCAGAGAGCCACAAAAAACCAGTCGTTTACAGAATCGTAATCTGACGCTTCCAGCAGGACAACTTTCGAAGCGCTCCCAGGAGTCATATAACAGCTTCCGGGTTTCCAGACAGACTGGGATTTCGACAGGTCGTCAAACTCCCTTTGTGACAGGAGTACAAAATACCGGAGGTATCGCCAATCAGCCCGTGATTACAGTCGTTCCTGAGGGGATCAGTCTCACGGGGGCAGCCGTTGTTTCGCCGGACCGCAGGTATGTCAGGCTGTCTTTGTCGCCTCAGTTCACGAATGTCACTGAGATTTTTACCTTCAGTTTTATGAACCCCTGATTCCGTTTCAGTTGATCAGCGGACAAGCCCCGGTTTCACATCCAGATCCAGCGATGCGATCCGTCCCTGATCCAGGTGATGCCAGGCAATCGCAGCCATCGCGGCATTATCGGTACACAAATCGGGAGGGGCGATGCTTAAGTGAATTCCCGCCTGCTTCGTCACCTCTTCCAGCCGCTCTCGCAATAAAGCATTCGCGGCGACCCCTCCTCCCACACAAAGAGTGGAGTAGCCATACTGCGATAAGGCCTGCTGGCATTTAGCGACCAGAACATCCACTACGGTAGCCTGAAAGCTGGCTGCTAGATCGGCAATGCGTTCTTCCGTGAGTGCCGGTGGCTGTTTTTTAGCACCCGGATTTCCTAACGCTTCATACAATACGGCGGTCTTCAAACCACTGAAGCTGAACCGCAGTTCCGGATCTTTGATAAATGTTCGCGGAAACGGAAATGCCCTGGAGTTCCCATTAAGCGCGGCTTTCTGAATGGAGGGACCACCGGGATACGAAAGACCGAGAATCTTGGCGACCTTATCGAACGCTTCACCCGCTGCATCATCAATGGTGGCACCGATCAGGTCAAACTGTAGAGTTTCCGAACAGTGATACAGGTTCGTGTGACCTCCACTGACAACCAGACCAATCGCCGGAAACAGGGGGCGCTCTTCCTGCATCTGGCAGGCAAACAGATGGCCTTCAATATGATTGACGGCAATTAAAGGAATATCGAGTGTCAGTGCCAGGGTTTTAGCTGCCGTCAAGCCGATCAGCAGCGAGCCCACCAGGCCCGGTTCTGTCGCGACTGCAACCGCAGTCAATTGATCCAGCGTGATCTCGGCCTCTTTTAAGGCATCATCAATGACTGGCAGGATGCGTTCCAGGTGTGCACGCGAAGCAATTTCAGGGACCACCCCTCCAAACTTTTCATGCAGTCGGGTCTGAGAAGAAACGACATTTGAGAGAATCCGCATATCGCGAGTGATCACCGCGGCGGCGGTTTCGTCACAGGAAGATTCAATGGCCAGGAGATATTCTTCAGATTGATTCATAGAGGAAAGTTACGGTATTTCCAATAAAAAAGCGACCCTCGGGACCAGACAGATTCCCGAAAGTCGCTTTCATATTTTTGAACTGTCTGACATCACACTGTCAAACTCTGGTTGTCAGTCCCTATTGTTCATGGTTCCTGAGATCAAGGATTCATCAGGTCGTCTGAAATACCAGAGGCGCTTTTGCCGGTTGTGGAAGCGCGGCTGCTTTCTTGGCTGGTTTTGCTTCTTTTTCGGCAGGCTTTTTCTCTGCTTTTTCCGTTTCTTCCTTAGCTTCTGGTTTTGATTCATCCTTCAAGGCTGATTTGATGTAATCCAGAGCCAGATCAAGCTGTTTGTCTTTGAATTCATTATCCAGTTTGGCGTTATGATCCAGAATATCGCGTTTGCGGCGGTATTCGGTGAACGCTTCCAGTTCTTCATCAGTCAGCCTCAGACGATATTTGTCGTCGGGAGTGACTCCCCAGACATCGGAATCTTTCGCTCCCGGGAAACGATGAATATTTTTACCACTGGGGCGGTGATAACTGGCGGTGGTCAGCTTGAGGGCACTGTCGCCATCTTCCAGTTCGATCACATTTTGAACGCTTCCTTTACCCCAGGTTCTTTCACCGACAATCACCGCCCGTTTGTGATCCTGCAGGCAGGCTGAAACGATCTCACTGGCAGAAGCGGAATAACGGTTGACGAGAATCGCCATGGGGAATCCGTCATAAGTTCCTTCGGCTGTCGCTTCCCATTTACGGTTACGGCTGTTGCGTCCCTCAGTACTTACAATCTTGCCGGATTTGATGAACATGTCTGAGATTTCAGTTGCCTGAGAAAGCAATCCGCCAGGGTTGAATCTCAAGTCCAGAATCAGCGCTTTCATTCCCTGTTTCTGCAGGTCTTCAATCGCGGCATGTAATTCTTCTGCACTATGACGGCTGAAATGGGTAAGTCGGATATATCCGATCTTGTTTTTCTTATCGAGCATGTAATCCCAGGAATCATCTGATTTGTAGGTGTCTCCCAGAACGGTAGCGACATGGATTAACTCGCGTGTGACAGTTAAGGGGATCACTTCTTTGGTTCCCCTGTGGATGACAGACATGCTGACCGATTCACCCGCGCGACCTTTTAAAATTTTGATTGCCTCGGGAAGAGTAAAACCTTTCGTTGTTTTCCCCTCGATAGAATCGATTACATCACCAGCGCGAATTCCCGCTTTGTAAGCAGGAGTCCCTGGCAGGGGAGTCATCACAGTCAGTCTGCCGTTATTTTCGTCGATATGAACCTGAATTCCGATACCGCCGAATTCCTGTTCCACAACCTGGTTAAAGCGGGACAGATCTCGGGGGCTGATATAATTAGAGTACTGGTCCAGTTCCTGAACCATCCCCCGGATTGCCGCCTCTACCAGAATACGACGGTCGATATCTTTCACATAATTTCGTTCGATCTGCTCGTAAGTATCTGCGAACAGTTTCATCATCTGGTAATAGTCATCGTCTTTCTCTTTTTCTTTCTCGTCCGCATAACTGAGTTGTGCCACAGTTGAGAAGAGGATCAGGGTGATGAGAGAGAACGAGCTGATCAAGCGGAATTTTTGCATGGACGATTCCTTATGAGATATACAGAACACGATTCCAACCTCATGAAACTGAATGTTCCCCACAGCCGGAATGTATTTTGTCTGGTGTCGAAACTCGCGAGAGCTTCCTTTCCTTTTCTATAAGTGTAGGCGATCTGTAAAGCAGTGGCAAGATTTGCTCTCTAAACTCAGGCTTTAAAACCAGTTTCTTCTGGAATTCATTCTGAAATTGAATTCTGGGGTCCGGCCGGATACATTGCACGGGGGCTGTTTTTGTAACTCTGCCTGTCATTTCAGGCCTGGCTGATCTGAGGAATCAGGACACTATGGTCAAAATGAGGCGTTCCACCAATCACGAGATTTATATTTTTACTTTAAGACCGGGTAACTCCCAGCATGCAGCCTGAAATTCAAATTTTGACTGGTATAGCCGGTTCCGGTAAAACGGACCGCCTGCTGGTTGAATATCGCCGTGCTCTGCAGGAGGGCCTGAAGCGGCATGCTCCCGGGAAAACTCTCTGGATTTCTCCTACCGTCCGTTCACGCAGACAGGTTCTGGATCAATTACTCAGCCCGGAAATGCCAGTCTGTTTTGCCCCTCATGTCTATACTTTTGAGGCCTTTGCCGAGACAATTTTACAGTCTCTCGATCAGCCCGTTCAGACCCTGCCTGAAATCTCCAAACGTTATCTGCTCAGGAGCATTGTGGATGACCTGATTGCTGCAGGTCAGATTCATTACTTCAGTTCGATTGCGGGAACATCCGGATTTCTGGATCTGATTTCACATTTCATTTCCGAATTGAAACGGGAAGAGATCTGGCCGGAGCAGTTTTCCGAGGCATGTGCCCGATTGAAAACGGATTCCCGACAGAAAGATCAGGAACTGGCTTTAATCTATGATCGGTATCAAGTCGCGCTTCAAGAAATGCGACGTTACGATGCTGAGGGGAGATTCTGGTCTGCCCGGACAGCGCTGCAGGAGGGCCTGTGGGGGACTTTCGGGCAGTTTGATCTGATCGTGCTCGATGGTTTTGCTGATTTCACTCACACGCAGTACGAGATTCTGGAACTGCTGGCGGCCAGAACCAGCAGACTGTTGATTTCGCTTCCCCTGGAAAATGAATTACGGCGGGAGGACTTATTTGCCAAATCTTTAGTCGCCCGGCAGGTTCTTGAAAACAGATTGCCGGGAACGATTCGTTGTGTTGCCTGCACGCGTGAGGAATCAGCTTCATCCCGGTCGCAGATCTGTGAAGCTTTGTTCGATAATCCTCGTGAAATAAAACCGTCAAAGTCTGCAGAGCAAATCAGGGTTCTGGCGGTTGCCGGTCAACGGAACGAACTGGAAGTTCTGGCGGTCGAAATCAAGCGGTTACTGCTGCAGGGAGTCAATCCGGAAGAGATTTCGCTGGTATTTCGTTCGACACTCGAATACGGCGACCTGATCCATGAGACCTTGTCCGCAGCCGGGATTCCCTACTTCCTGGGCCAGGAGCAGGAGTTTTCCCGGTTTCCCGTGATTCGGGCGATCTTCGCCTTTCTGCAGATGGAACTGGATAACTGGTCGTTTGACAGTCTGATGTCCATTCTGGATTCAAATTATTTTTCACCCGACTGGCCTGAATACAGGTCGGGGACTGCCGTGCGCTGTCTGTCCCGAATATTGCGGCAATTGAAGATCGACTCCGGTAAAACCGATATCTTGAACGCGCTGGAAAAAGAATGCCGGAAAGCAAACGAGCTTTGTGCCCGTTATCCGGATCAACCGAAACGACAGGCGATACTGCAGGAAGTCGAGTCTGCATATCAGCTCGCGAAGCGACTTGCCAGTGAAACTCAAAAGTTGCGAGGCAAAGAACTCTTTGTCACCTGGATTGAAATTCTGACCTCTCTGGCGAATGAATTTGGCTTGCAGAAAGCCTGGGCAAACGGAGACGCCGGCACAGAGTCTCTCGATCAACGAGACCAACTGGTCTGGGATCGGTTTCAGAAACTTCTGTTTCATGCAGTCTCTGAAGTGGATCAGATTGAGCAGTTTCATCAACGCGAAGCGACTCCTCTGGATTTACTCTCCTTTCGAAGTTTGCTGCTCGATTTGCTGGAACAGCAGACTCTCGCATTACAGACGGAGGAAACAGGACGGGTTCAGGTTCTGGATGCGTCCCAGTTGAGAAATCTGAGTGTTCCCTATCTGCTGGTGGGGGGGCTCAGTGAAGCCAGTTTTCCCCGCAGCCATCGAGAGGATTGTCTTTACAGCGAAAAAGACCGGGGGGAGTTGAATGAGTATGGACTCTCGCTGAAACGGCATGCGAATCAGCAGCAGGAAGAAATGTTGTTGTTTTATGAGGTAATGACGCGATTTTCGCAGCAGCTGATTTTGAGTTATCCCGCCATCAGTTCTACGGGCCAGCCCTTATTCGCCAGTCCTTATCTGACGGCATTGATTGATCTGTTTGAACCGGGGGCACTCACGGTTCAACAGGTGGGGGAATTGAATCCACTGCCACGACGAGAGCAGGCGATGTCGTCACGCGACCTGCGCATCCTGGCAATTGACGAATTGAAACGGCATCAACCAGGATTGTTTCTGCAAATTCTGGATGAACCGGAATTGCAAGCCACGGCCCGGAATATTCTGGCCGCTTCAGAAATGGCAGTCGCACGGTTTGAGCAGGAAGGCTTTACCGAATATGAAGGGATCATGGTCTCTGCTGCATCCCGGCAGGCAATCTCTGCCCGTTTTCCGCAGGACTACGAATTCAGCACGACGCAACTGGAACTGTATCTGGCCTGTCCCTTTCAGTTTTTCGCACAGAGTGTTTTAGGGATCGAGGTTCCGGAACCCCCGGAGTTAAGAACTAACTTCCTGCAGCGGGGGATTCACGTTCACAGTATTCTGACACGTCTGTATGAACGGATCAGTTTAGAAGACACCAGTACGCAGCTGTACGATGCGAATCAGATCGAACCGCTGTTTCTGGAATTACTGGAAAAGCGAGTCTCGGATTCTGATGTTGAATCCAAACTGCAACAGGTTTTATTGTCGATCGAAAAACAGATTCTGGAGGACTGGGGAGGCTTTTTTGCCGAACAGTCAGAAACTTATGGTCAACTGTTTGAGGAACTGTGGGATTCCGTTCCAGCGATTGCGGGTCGGGAGGTTCCTTTTGGAGAAGTACCTGGAGAACAAGATCCGTCTCAAAAACAGTATCAGCATCTGACACTGGGAACCGGTCCGCGTGAAACACGAGTTCGAGGACAGATTGACCGGATTGACGTGGGAACAGTTAACGGACAGAAGTATTTCAACATTATCGATTACAAAACGGGGCGTAGTGTGCCCTCATCTACGGAAATACGATCGGGGAAAAAACTGCAGCTGGCATTGTATCTGATTGCGGCCCGTCGACTGGGAATGATTGACGCTGATGCAGAACCCTTTCATCTGGGCTACTGGAAGATACAGGAGTCCGGCTTTGTCATGCCTTTGCATTCTGCACGCAAGAAAGTGGTGGAGCCGATCTCGTCGGAAGATCTTGAAATTCTGGAAGTCACGCTGGAAGGACTCGTTCCACATCTGGCAGCATTGATTCGCAGCGGATTTTTTCCCGTGCAGGTGGATGAAAAAATCGCACATCTCGATCAGGCATTTCAATCGGTCTGTCGTGCTTCCCAGGTGGAGAGTTATCGTGACAGCCTGGGCAAACAGATTGATCTGCTGCAGTTCACTGAAACAGAACCGGATTCCGCTACCGAACCATCACAAAACAGATAACGAGAACGTATGTCACATCAACCCACTTATACCGATCAGCAGGCCGCGGCCATCGAGACGCGCGATGCCTCCATTGCGCTGTCAGCTGGCGCTGGTTGTGGGAAGACGTTTGTATTGACCCAACGGTTTTTAAAACTGATTGAACCGGGAACTCCCCCCGATCGACTCAGCCATATTGTTGCGATTACCTTTACAGAGCGTGCCGCACGGGAAATGCGGGACCGGATTCGTGAAACCTGTCTGGATCAGTTGAAGAACTGTCCGCCGGCAGAAGTATCTCACTGGCAGGCTGTCATTCGTGGACTGGACTCGGCCCGGATCAGTACGATCCATTCGTTTTGTACTTCCATTCTGCGGAGTCACGCCGTCAGTGCCCGGCTCGATCCTCATTTTGGCCTCCTGGAGCAGGGGACCAGTGACACTTTTTTGAGGAAAGTCGTTCATGAAGCGGTACACGAACTGTTGAAACAGGAAAACGCGGATTGCATCCAGATGGTGTATCGCTTTGGTCTGGAGAAAACCTATGAGTTGTTGATTTCCCTGGTTCCTCAGCAGTTTCGGATTGAGTTCGACGAGTTCCGTGATCTGACTCCGGAACAGCTCGCGGGACGGATGCGCGACTACTGGGAAGAGTCTTATATTCCCATGCAACTTGCGGAGATTGCTGAATCAGACGCGACACGGCATTTATTAAGACTGATGAATGCACACGAGCCGACCCATCCGAAAATGCGTGAGCGGTTTCAGGTGCTCAAATCGCGTATTCCCGAATTGAAAAATGGTGCTCCCCGGTTGCGTGGTGATCTGCTGGCGACATTGATGGATCATGCGAAAGTGCAGGGGGCCGGTACAAAAAAAGACTGGGATGACGTCAACGTTTATGAACAGATCCGAGATGGATTCAAAGATTTACGTGACACACTAAAACCGGTTTTTGAGTCACTGTCTCCCGATCCTGCCGGCTTTCTAATGGCGGCGGAATTCAGTCTGCTCGTGTTAAGAGTGACCGAATTTGCTGCGAAATGCTATCAGGAGAGTAAAGCAGAAAAAGGTCTGTTAGACTTTGATGACCTGCTGCTGCAGACTCGAGATCTGTTCCGCCGCGATCCGCATGCGCGACAGAGGGCGGCTGCTGGCATTCATTACCTGATGGTGGACGAGTTTCAGGATACCGACCCCGTACAGAGTGAAATTGTCCGTGCGTTGTGTGGGAAAGAACTGTTAACCGGGAAGCTGTTTCTGGTGGGGGACGCCAAGCAGTCGATCTATCGGTTCCGACGGGCCGACCCGGAAGTGTTTCACCAGTTAAGAATGGAGATTCCCGAAAAGGGCCGGCTCCCCTTGAGCACCAATTTCCGGAGTCAGCCGGCAATTCTGAATTTTACGAACTGTCTGTTTGCTTCCGCGATGGAGCATTATTACGAATCGCTGACCCCTTTTGATCAGCAGCAGCACTCTCCCACGCCGGGAATCGAATTTTTGTTTGCTTCGCCTGATGATCCGGATATCAAGCTGGCCGATGCGCTCCGCGAAACTGAAGCAGACTGGATTGCGGCTCGAATTCGTCAGTTGCTGGAAGATGAAACACCCCGCATCTGGTCCAAAAATCCGCAAACGGGCGCGCGTGAATTAAGGCGTGTCGAACCCGGCGATATCTGCATTCTGTTTCGTTCCCTGTCGAGTGTTGCCTTGTATGAAAAGGCCCTGCAGCAACGGGATCTGGACTATTACCTGGTAGGCGGGCGTGCTTTTTATGCCCAGCAGGAAATTTATGATCTGAGTAACCTGTGTCAGTATCTGGACAGCAGCGATGATGAGTTGAGTCTGCTGGGGCTGCTGCGTTCCCCTTTCTTCAGTCTGTCTGATGATACGATCTATACGATTACCCGCCATGCGGAAAATCTGACTGCGGCGATGCTGGTTCCCCCGCCTGAGAATCTACGACCCGAGCAGAAACGTCAGGTACTCTACGCTCAGTCAATTCTGAAAGAGCTACGGGCAAAAAAAGACCGGTTGTCTCTGGTCGAGTTGCTGAATCTGGCTTTGGAACGAACCGGGTATGATGCGGCTCTGCTCAATGAATTCCTGGGCGACCGCAAACTGGCCAACCTGCGAAAACTGATTGAACTGGCGCGCAACTTTGAAGCGTCCGGCCTGTTTACTCTGAAAGATTTTGTACAACGGATTCGGGATTCGATTCTGGAAGAGAGTAAGGAAGAACTGGCGGCGACGCTCCCTGAAACCAGCGATGTGATTCGCCTGATGACCATCCATCAATCCAAGGGGCTGGAATTTCCTGTAGTGATTGTTGCCGACATGGATCGCAAATCTCCCGGCGCGCCAAAGCATCCGTTCCTGCATCCGCAGTGGGGGGCGCTGCTGAACCTGCCTGCAGAGCGGGGGGTAACCCCGGAAAACTTCGCATTTAAAATGCATCGCGCGATCGAGCAGGATGCTGACGAAGATGAGACCGTCAGACTGTTGTATGTGGCGGTAACCCGCGCGGCAGATTATCTGATTCTCTCGGCTGGTTTGCCCTATGATCGCCGCGTTCAGTCACCGTGGATGAAACTGCTGGCACGTCACTTTGATCTCTCGACGGGGCTCCCGACTTTAGATCCTTATCTCGGACAGTTTAGGCTGGGAAATGTCCCAGCAGATCAGATTCCGGAGATTCGTGTCCATCTGAATCAACCTCAGACTGCAACGAAGCCCGCAAAGAAATTCAAAGAACTGAAGCCCAGTCAGTTCTGGACCGCTCTCGAACAGGGAACACCCGGAGGTTACCCCAAGACCTTTAAACTCTTCCGCCCGCAAAAAAATGCGCAAGCCCATTTCAGCGTTTCTCATCTGGAAGTGGTTGATGCGTTATTGCAATCACTGCCGGAACCACAGTACCAGATGCTGCCGACAGAAGATCTGTTGAACGCTGATGAGGCAACTCAACTGGGAACGCTAACCCACTCGGTAATTGAGCGACTGGATCCATTGAAGCCTGAACAGTCAGATCGGATCGTGGAACTCGTCCTGTTCGATCAAACTCAGCCGGTTCGAGAAAAACTGAAACCACTGATTCAGCAGCAGATCTCCGCCTGGTACGAGTCAGGGGTCTGCAATGCACAGAAAGCAGCACGCGTTCATTATCGGGAACTGGATTTCCTCCTGCGGATGCCTGCTACGGCTGATAGTGAGTCTGCCGTGACTGTGACGGGAATGATCGATGCCGTTTATCAGACGGACGATCATCGCTGGGTCGTCCTTGACTACAAAACAGGGGCCCGCCTGGCGCAATTAACGGATGAAGAACTGATCTCAGAGTATGAATTTCAGTTGGGAGTCTATACACTGGCGATTGAACAACTGATCGGAGGCCTGCCTGACTCTGTCGGTCTGGCGGTCGTACACGATTCTGTCCGATTCGTGGAAATAAAGTTTGATACGAGTCGACTTGCTCAGATTTCAGACCGCATTTCCCAGGCGGTATCCCATGTCAACCAATCTCTCGTGTCGGCAGAAAGTTATTAACCAGTTCCATGTCCAGTGAGTCTCCTGCTGATCTTGATTGTTTTCATCAGTTGTATCAGCATCCCGAAATATTTGAGATCATTCGCGAACATTCCGGTTCGGAGTTTCATCTGCAGAAACTGTTACGCAAAGACTATTCTGAAGACGCTGTTCGCGCTGCGCTGACACTGTCGGAATTACGCAAACGGGGGCATGTCAAATTTTCCCGTGCCGACCAGATGTGGTTTGATCGGAAAAGTCTGGAACAGGCAACACCCGAACTGGTCTCTCAACACAAGGCTGCCCGGTTCTCCGGGACAGTCTATGATTTCTGTTGCGGCATGGGCGGTGACCTGATTGCGCTGGGAAAGCAGGCGCGTGTCACTGGCGTTGATATTTCAGCAGTGCTCTGCCAGTTCGCCGCCTGGAACAGTGAAGTTTATGGGGTTTCCAGTTCCGTCAGCCTGTTGAATCAGCGACTGGAAGAGATCCAGGATCGACAGGGGCAGCTGCATATCGATCCCGATCGTCGACCTCATTCCGGCGGGAAAGTCATTCGAATCGAAGACTATCTGCCAGGACTGGAGACGCTTCAGGAATTGATTTCCCAGTTTCAAGGCGGTGCAATCAAACTCAGTCCCGCCAGTAATTTCGCCGGTAAGTTTCCCGGAACCGAGGCTGAGCTGATCAGTCTGAATGGAGAATGTAAGGAAGCGACGATCTGGTTTGGCGATCTGGCAGGGGAACACGAATTTCGGGCGACCACAATTTCCAGAACCGGTCAGGTAGACAGCATTTCCGGTCACCCCATGGATGCCTTCGTTGAGATTACTGATCCCGAGGGCTATGTCTACGATCCGGATCCGGCTGTGGTTCGTTCCGGTTTACTGGACGTTGCCGCTGCTCAGGCAGGACTGAATCGCCTGGATCCGGAAGAAGAATATCTGACCTCGACTGATGCCGTGGATTCACCATTCTTCAGACGATTTCGGGTTCTGGAAGAGTTGCCTAATAATGACCGTGAAATTCGGAAGTATTTTCGAAACGCCAATTTTGGTCAGCTCGAAATCAAGTGTCGGCGGATACCGGTTGGCATTGAAGCACTCCGCCGAAAACTGTCTCTGAAAGGGGACGAGGCTGGTGTGTTGATCATCGCCCGTCTGCAGGGCAAGTCTCGTGCTCTGATTTGTGAACGGGAATAAGCGGCTGCTCCAGTTTCAAATTCTGACACAGAACTAATAAAAAAACGGGATCCCGATCAGGATCCCGTTTTCTGTATATTGATGATTCTAGACTGTGTCCAGTTTTACTGTAGCGTCTCCAGGTCCATTTGGATCGAGTAGATTAAATTGACAGACGCTCTAGTTAAATGTGATGCGCTCTGGCAATCAACCGGTCGGATTATTGTGCCTGTCGGAACTGGAATCGGTCGACAGGAATTAACTGCTGAGGTGCAGCCGGTGCATTGTTAAACACGAACGAGAAGGCATAGCAGATCACCATGCCGGATGACATTTCTCCGACATACAACCCACCTTCAGCAAACTGGGCTCGTCCCTGTGCCGGCAGACTGACATCACCGGATACAATCACATAATGCGGCTTTGCTGTCGGATCAACGCCGAAGTCAGCAGCGAGGTTACGGAAATAGGCATAGGTAAATTTGCCCGTCCGTGAGTTCAGGACGGCGCCCTGCAGACGTCCGGTGAGGAAGTCGAGTACAAATACGCCTTCAGCGTTTCCACTGCGAGTCGGCACCGTCGTAATCGCAAAACGATCACCATCACGGTCTGTCGCTACCGCGTAGGCTGGTTCGTGCGGCCAGAAATAGGATAAACACATACCGCAGATTACACCGACGGTCAGCCACAGAAACCGGCGTTCTCCATTTTGATTTTTCACCACAAATGCCTCCCAGTGTTACATTTAATCAGAATACGAGTGTTTTGATTCACAGCCTGAAATCTGTACCAGATGTATGGTACAAACCTGGTCAATTGATTGAAACGACCCGAATGGACCGTGGCTGACATGCGTATTGTAACCAAGATCTCAAATCCCTGCCAGACTTGATTAAATTGATTTCCGGGAAAGACTGGGGAGGACCAATTGACTGGGTTTACCGGATCATCGCTTGAAATACCCATTGGTTGTAATTCCGATCCAGCGAAAGTATGCTGCTTTTAAGTGACTGCCATCCCGGCAGATCGGATTCAACATGTCGCAGCTCAACTCTAACTCGTCTTTTGGCACGGGTCTGGAATGAATCAACGAGAGGAAAGAAGCAACTATGGATACAACGAACGGTCAATTGAATCGTAAATTGCGGATGGCGCTGGTAGGTGGTGGACAAGGTTCGTTTATCGGTCGTGTCCATTCCATTGCTGCCTGTCTGGATAACCGTGCGGAACTGGTTGCCGGAGCACTTTCTTCCAATCCTGAGAAAGCAAAAGCATCTGCACCTGCGTATGACATCAAACCTGATCGCGCCTATGGTTCGATTGAAGAACTCGTTGAAAAAGAATCCGCACTCCCTGAAGATCAGCGCATTGACTTTATCAGCATTGCGACTCCAAATTTTACTCATTTTCCGATCGCCAAAACTGCTGTCGAAGCTGGGTTTAATGTCATCTGTGATAAGCCGATGACATTTGATCTGGCACAGGCGGAAGAGCTGAAAGCACTCGTGGAAAAATCGGGCGTTGTCTTTGCGGTCAGCCATAACTATACCGGGTATCCGCTCGTACGGATGGCCCGCGAAATGATTCTGAATGGAGATTTCGGCGAGATCCAGGCTGTCCGTTCAAATTATATTCAAGGCTGGTTGCGCTCTCGCCTGGAACAGGAAGATCAGAAACAGGCGGCGTGGCGAACCGATCCTGCGAAGTCAGGTGCAGCGGGCGCCTTTGGTGATATCGCGACGCACGCCTACAACCTGGGACGTTACATGACAGGACTGCTGCCTGCTGAAATTTCCTGCAATTTGAAAATCTTTGCACCCGGTCGTCAGCTGGATGATTATGGTCATGCTGTGATTCGTTTTCAAAATGGTGCAATGGGAACTGTCACTGCCAGCCAGATCTCGCATGGTCGTGAAAATGACCTGTTCATCGAAGTGGATGGCACGAAAGGGGCATTGGCCTGGCGTCAGGAAGAACCCAACCAGATGATTGTTCGCCGCAATGGCCAGCCACATTCGATTTATACTCGTGATCCGAATGCTCCCTTCATGAACGAATCGGGAGCGGCTGCCTGTCGTTTACCAGCGGGACACCCCGAAGCATTTTTCGAAGCATTTGCCAATATCTACCGATCTGCCTTTGATGCGATGATTAATCGTATTACCGGTCAGCCTTTTGAACCGAAGAACACAATTTATCCCAATGTCTATGACGGCGTGGAAGGGATGTTTTTCATTCAACAGTCTGTCGCCAGCAGTCAGGAAAACGGGGCCTGGTTACCATTCCAGTGCGACTGTGCCCGTAGTTAATCGGAAAAATTCTGACAGTCTGAATTGAGCTGATTTGGGAAACGGGAGTTGATGGCAGGATGCGCGCCTGCTGGAGATCGCTATCCTGGTAAGGGAACGTACGTCGCGATTTCATTGACAAATCGATAACGAGACGCGGGAAACAGGTGTTTCATGAAGAAAATTCCTCTGCATTATCAGATTCTGATTGCTCTCATCGCTGGAACCATTCTGGGGATCATATTTAACCCGGGAGAGATCTCGCTCAAGGATCAGACCTTAACCGTCAGTCCGGTTGCCGGTGGTTTTGAAGTTGTTCAGAAGACAGGAGAGCAGGACCCGCAGGAATACGACTTCACGAACCGGGAGCAGCTTCTCAAGCGATTTCCGGAGCTGAAAAGCGTGTTTGCTGACGGCGATCCGGAAAAAACGGTCTCTGTGAAAGTGACCGGGCGGCTGATTCAGATCGTGGATGCAGCCCGGAAAATTACTCTCACTTACAGTCGGAATGTGGATCAGAAAAAAACAGTTACATCGATCTCTGCGGATAGTGGTGAAGATCTGACGAAACAGTATCCGGAGTGGAAAGCAGACTACAATCAATATGGAACGGGCATCTCGCAAAAAGTAATGGCTGTTTCCAAATGGCTGGGTGATCTGTTCCTGCGCTTATTGAAGATGGTCACGATTCCATTGATTGTCACTTCCCTGATTACGGGGATCGCCAGTCTGGGAAATGCAACCCGTTTTGGGGCGATGTTCTCCCGAACGCTGTTGTATTATTTTTGTACCAGTCTGCTGGCAATCTTTACCGGCATTTTTGTGGTTAACCTGATTCGACCGGGGATTGGCGCAGATCTGCCTGGCGGGAGTGGATCACTTTCGTCCGGTACCGAATCGGTTGGGTCTATTTTTCTGGATATGGTTGATCGACTTATACCGACCAACATCATTCATTCACTGGGCGAAGGCGAATTTCTCTCGATCATCTCGTTCAGTATGCTGACTGGTATCTTTATCATTATCGTCGGAGGCAAGCATGCCAAAGTACTGACGGATTTCTTTCAGGCAGGCTTTGAAGTTATGATGCGAATGACGATGTTCGTGATCAGCCTGGCCCCGATTGGCGTACTGGCGTTTATGGTGTATGCGGTTTCTTCACAGGGGATCGAGATCTTTAAGACACTGGCCTGGTACATGATTGCTGTCTTTCTGGCATTATTGATCCACGCCGTGATCATCTTACCCTGTCTGATCAAGTTCGTGGCGCGGCGCTCCCCTCTGGAATTTGCCCGCGCGATGAGCCCGGCGCTGATGACGGCGTTCTCGACGGCTTCTTCCAATGGTACGCTGCCGTTGACAATGAGCTGTGTTGAAGAGAATGCGGGGATCTCGAATGAAGTCAGTTCCTTTGTGCTGCCGCTGGGAGCGACGATTAACATGGACGGTACGGCGCTGTATGAAGCGGTCGCCGTGATGTTCATCGCACAGGCTTATACCGGCGTGGTCATGCCTTTAGAGCAGCAGATTCTGGTTGCAGTGACCGCGTTACTGGCCAGCATTGGCGCAGCCGGGATTCCTCATGCCGGTCTGGTGATGATGGCGATTGTACTACAGGCCGTTGGCCTCCCGCTTGAGGCGCAAGGGGTGATTATTGCCGTCGACCGTATTCTGGATATGTGCCGTACATCCGTTAATGTCTGGAGTGATTCCTGTGGGTGTGCCGTCATTGAGCGTTATCGCTAAGCTTAAGGATAGGGCCTCGAAGTTCAATCGAAGCTGTCAGATTCCCGGGTTCTCTCCTGATTGCAGATGTGTATCCCTCACAATCGTTACAAACTGACTCATGCCTGATCTGCTGATGCCTGCCTGCCGATAGGAGATAACAGGGCAAACCGCCTGCAACTCCGCTTTTTTCTTCTTCGGCGACTTGGATCAGGTGAAATGGAACAGGTAATCACCCAACCTCTGGAATGGATTCACAGTATCTGTGACCAGTTTAAGGAAATTACCGGTTGGCCGTTACGATTCACTCCTGCTAAACCTGGTGAACGAAAATCCCTGGAAGCCGAGTTATGTCAAAGTGAGAAATACTGCTGGTATGAATCTATCGAAGATGGCAAACGGACCCTGGGATATCTTTACCTGTCGCTGCCCGATGAATCGGCAAACGACCATCTGTTCGTAACCGCGATCAAGTTTGCCGAACTGGTGGGGGGATTAATCTCTCGCATCGAAACCATGAGTTCTTCCCTGGAACTGAAAACCAGAGATGTAACGACCCTGGTCGATGTGGGACTGTCTGTCACCAGGCAGGAAGGACTGCAGGACGCCTTGCAGAAACTACTGGAAGCAGCATTGCAGCTGACCGGGTTTCGCGCTGCCGGTTTTTTTCTATTAAACTCTGAGTCAAACCAGCTGTCCCTCCGCGTACAATATTGTTTGACGGCTTTTGAAATTCCCTTCCATCGCCGCAAACTGGATGAATCGCCGCCCGATCTGGAGGCGTTTGCTGAAGATGCTTTGATTATCAACCGGCAGGAAAACCCTGAATTATCGCGCTGGTTACCTGAAGGGTGCCTGACAGGTGTCTGCGTTTCCGTGCAGTCGGAATCCGGCCCGTTTGGAACATTGTGGGCCTTTGATCGTCGTGCCCGGCATTTGAAAGACCGGGATATCCATATCCTGAAATCAATCGGTGCCCAGGTCAGTACGATTTTAGAGCGTGCTGTGTTAATGAAGGAAAGTCAGAATCAGCTCCGATTGAAAAAAGAGTTGAAGGTGATTTCGGAATCGTTTCCGGCCGAACTGGCTCTGGAATCCCATCGAGAGCGGGATTTTCAGGCGGCCGTGCAGACGATCAGCCACCATGAAGTGGGGGGGGATTTATGCGAATTCATTACCCTGGCACCACACATCACCTGTTTTGCTCTGGGAGATGCTTCAGGGGACAGCATTCCTGCAGCAGTGGTGATGGCCTCGGTCAGGGGAGCCCTCAGAACATTAACAGAGGGGCCGATCGAGCAGGCAAAAGACACCCGCTTTGTCATCAGTCGAATTAATACCGCTTTGTATCATACTTCACTCCCGCATCAGTTCATGAGTATGTTGTACGGCGTGATCGATACGAAAAACCGGACTTTCACTTATACCAACGCCGGGCATCCTGCACCGTTCTGGGTGCATAAAGGGAAGATCACCAGCCTGACATCGCATGGAATGTTGCTGGGTGTGACTGAGTCAAACGACTATGACTATTCTGTGATCCCAATCTGTACCAATGATATTATTGTGGGATTCAGTGATGGCATCAGCGAAGCGATGAGCAGTGAGCGCAAGATGTTCCGCTCGGATGGAATTATGAAAGTCCTGGAAAATCACATCGAAGACACTGCGGAAGAAGTAATGCAGGGGATCTGGACCAAGCTCCAGAAGCACCTGGAAGGCGGAAATGATGGCGATGACAGAACCTTAATGGTTGTGAAATTTGCCCGTAATACAGACTGATTTGCTGCGGTTCAGTCTAGATTAACCCACGATACGAAATCGGGGGCGGTCCTCCGTAGAACCTCCGCGTCTCTCCTGATTAAGAGACCAGTCCTGTGGGGCGTCGTCAGTGATTTCGATACAGGAATCCGGCTTTGACGACTGCAAAGATTCTGATGTAGCAGTGTTACTGGTTCCTGAATCTGCATTCGATTTTTTCTTTCCTACCGGTTGTGGATCGGCTTTTTGAATCCAGCGATTCATTCTCAACAGTTGGGAACGTGGTGCCAGAATCGGAAAATGAGAACAGCGATAGCTGGCCTGCTCCTGGTTGCTCCACATTTCAGTCAGACTGTTCCCCAGTAAACCCAGGTTGAGCGCTGGTTCTCCGTCCTGAATAGACTGTTGTACCATTCGTGCAATCAGTGTGGTGATTACTTCCCGGGAGGCATCATTGCGTCGTCCTGCTGCAAGGTAATCTGTTCCAGAGCCGTGTTGCAGACCGTAGGCACAGGCAACCAGTGAGTGATTGACAAACAGTGCATCAATTCTGGCCATCCCCGCGCGAACTGCCGGACCATGAATGTCGTGCAGGAAGGAAAGTTTTTGATCCTGAGAGAAATCTCCCCCCGCAATATTCAACTGATTCCCGTCCCGGAAATTCATATGCTGGAATTCCGCCCAGAGGTCCCAGCGCGGATTCCAGCCTGGTGCGAGCGGGTCTTCGAGTCGGGAACGGTAAAAAGCAACAGGTCCCTGTTTACGGGTCAGCTGCTCTGCACTGGAAATCTGCTGTTGCGTTTTAACGGTACGTGAAGCCAGATAATCTTCCCAGTTCGTATCACTAGTGTTGATTAGAGGAAGCTTCTGCCAGACACTCTGATTGCTTTGGAATCCGACAGATTTGAAAGAGTTCATGGTGCGCCGATGATCGTGTCCGTCCTGGTCGATATACCTCAAATCGATCAGATCCCAGTCGCGTCGGGAAGCATGAATGTGCCTCATGGCAGTGACCATGGTGGCAGCGGGGTTTGAGCCAATCTGTCCGTAGAAGGTTCCCCAGCCATCCAGTGGGTAAGTCAGGACACGCATGGTGCCGACTTTCGTCGCCACTGGTTTCACGACCAGGGGGACGATGCCGATAATTTTATTACCCAGTGTAACAAACAGAATCCGCAGCTTCTGATCGTGTCCAAAATGATTCCAGTAATGTTCCAGCCATTCTGGTGAATGAGCAAACGTGGCTCCTTTGGTTTTGCCCAGCAAAGCACGCCACGCCAGTCGAAAATGATCCAGGCGATCAATATCGTTGATTTCGGCGACTGTGATCATGGCTACTCCAGTTCTGGAAACGACAGGGACAATTCAAGTACATCAGTAAATGCACTAAAATGCAACAATCATGCCAGAGCGGGGAATGATCAGGGGGCAGAGATCCGTTTCAGAGTGAATGGTGCAAGGCTGTGAAAGCCCATGATGTAACGTGCTGACATCGATGGGCTTTCCGATGATTTCCACCGGGACAACGCGGAAATAAACTGGCTCTCTGCTGCTGACACTTGAAAATCATGTGTTGATTTAAAGCAACACTGCAACCATTCAGGTGGCAGAAAGACAACATGATCCGACAGCCGAGATTCAGCTGCTGAGTTTTTTCAAAGCTGCTGCAGCTGCTTTTTTAACGCGTGGATCTTTATCTTGAGCCGCTGCCTCCAGAGCCTGTTTGATTTCCGGTGTTTTGATTCCGAACTCTCCCAGGCTGATCGCTGCTTCGACTCGTGCATCCGGATTAGGATGCTTTGTGATCAGATCCGTTAAAACGGGGATTGCTGCCTTGGCTCGTTCTGGACTCGGGTCAATTTTCGTTAATGCCCATAAAGTGACAGCATTATCGCTTTCGTTGTGCAGTTTGAGTTCTCTCTCCAGTAGCGGGACTGCTGAAGCGGAGAGTTTACCAAAACGTGCCAGAGCATAGGTCGCCACGGTACGCAGAACCAGGTCGTCAGAATTCACGTAAGGTTTAATGAGGGGGATCGCAGCTGCTGCGGGAGGCCCGATCTCGGCTAAAGCAGTAATGATTTCCACAATGACGCTCTGGTCTTTTTCTACTTCAAGGGCTTCTTTCAGGCTGGGGGCGGCTGATTTTGCCAGTGGGCCTGAGAGAGCAATTGCACTGGCTGCTTCTCTACGAAGCAGTGCGTTTTCATCGGAGAGTGCTTTGATCAGACCTGGTAATGCAGCGTTGACTGCTTCTGTATCGGTGGGGTCTTCTCTCAAAAGTGCCCAGGCACACACGAGCCGGAACCGCTCGTCATCAGTATCAGATTCTGCGTATTTTTTAATAAGTGGTAAAGCTTTTTTGCTGCCAATTTTTGAAAGGGCATAAACGGCTTTGTTTCTGGTGGTTCCCGTACTGTTTTCCATAATCTTAATCAGATCAGATTCCGCTTTGATTGCCTTGGGACCAATTTCGCCCAGGCTGACGATGGCGGTCTCACGGATGTCGGTATCTTCTGATTTTGTCAGTTTCAGTAATTCTGGAATCGATGCTTCCGACTCGGTGCCGATTTCACCCAGAATGTGAATTGCCAGGAGTTTCAGCGAAGAGTCTTCATTCAATAGTTTCGTTACTTCTGGAACAGCAGCTTTTCCGATAGAGGCCAGGGCAGAGGCGCTGGTGAGGGTTAAGGCGGTTGGACCGTCCTGCATCGCTTTTGCCAATGCTGGGACTGCAGAAGCAGCATCGGGACCAATTGAACCCAATGCTGCTGCGGCATCCAGTTTGACATTCAGTTCCGAATCAGACAGCAGTTTGATTAATTCGGGAACAGCAGCTTTGGCAGCACCGCCGAAATTTCCTAAAGCAATAGCGGCCTGGGCTCGTACTTGTGGTGAAGAATTTTTTAACAGAGGAATTAAAGCGGGTACGACTTCATCCGGCCTGGAAGAAATCATGCCTAATGCGTGGGCTGCATGCCAGACCAGGTCGGGGTTTTCGACCTTCAACGATTTAATCAATGTTGGGATCGCTGCTTCGCCCTGGACTCCCATATGAGCGAAAACATCGCAGATCTGTTTGCATTGTTCGGTGTGATTTTCCTTGTACTCTGTTTTCAGCTGTTCCAGAAGTGGTTCAACGGCAGGGGCACCGATTTCAGAAAGAGCTATCGCAGCGCTGGAATGAACTTCGTTGATCGGTACATGCAGGCTGTCAACGAGAACTTTGATGATCGGTTGCAGATTCTCTTTATTCCCCGGATCAACCGCCCAGAGTGTGCGGGCAGCTGCGATTTTCAGATAGGAATTATTGCTTTCCAGCAGGGGCAGAATCTGTTTGGCTGCGGATTTCGAAGCAGGCCCGATCCCCCGCAGTGCCTGTAAGGTATTGTATTTCAGGATGATGGAGTAGCCTCGCAGGATTTTTGCAAGTTCGGGCACCGCTGCTGAGGCAGCAGGTCCGATTTTTCCGAGAGCGATGATTGCTTCACTCCGTGCAGCGACAGGAGCTTCTTTCACCACCTGAATCAATGCCGGGACTGCTGATTTGGATAAAGGCCCCAGTTCTCCCAGTTGATGAGCGGCCAGAGCCTGCTGCTCTTCATTATCGCTGCTCAACTGCTTAATCAGCGGAGCGATATCAGGGGCTTGAGCAGAAACGATGCCTGAAGTGAGTAAACTGACGCCCAGAATAAGTACTGTCGTGAGTAGTAGACGCATAAGTCAGGTTCCTGCTAATCATCGTTGCGAAAACCAGATTCCCTGAAAGTAAAGAATTCATATTACCTTCAGAAGAAAGACTGGCGAAATAGAAAGGAGAACATTAAACTGTTACTTAATAGATATCATGATCCGAGTTCAAAAATCAAGTAATTCTGATCAGATTCATCAGGAAATCATAGAAGCCTGCCTGATGCGAAAGTAAAGTTCGCGTCAGGATCAGGTCCACGACCAATTATGCTCAGGGGTATGAGATGAAACCAGTGATACGCAAGATGACCCTGTCCGGTTTATGTTTAATGACTTTGTTGTCAGCCAGCAACATGGTTCAGGCGGCTGGTCCCTTCTTCCCGAGACAAACGGTCTATAATTTTGGTGGCGGTTACAGCCCCACTGCATTTTATGGTTACCGGGGAATTTATGGTGGTGGCTACTATGGTGGATATTATCCAGGTTACTATGGCGGATACTATAATGATGGCTCTTCTCTGATTCGCGCTCAGGGGCAGGCCCAGGTCGATCGCTCCAAAGCCATGATCAATTATCAGGAAGCCAACAGCAAATACATCGACAACCAGAAGAAGCTTGCCGAAACTTATGTTGAACGCCAAAAAGCACAACGCGAGGCGATTCATCTGCAGGCTGAAATTGATAAAGAACTTGCTCAGCAGAAACAGGACGCGATCGATGCACAGAAGGAAAAAAATCTCAAGCTGAAGGAATCCGGTTTGAGCCCTTACTACAATGCATCCAGTTCGCAGGATAACGAGACTTTAAACGCCAGTCAGCTGAATCCAGCGACGGGTGAAATCTCCTGGCCTGAATCTCTGATGGGACCGGAATATGCCGAATCGCGTGAAAAACTTCAGGAACTTTATTCCTTGAAGAACTCCACCGGCATTACCTCCAGCCTGTCGCAGGAGATCAATGACGAAGCGACGAAGATGAAGAACATTCTGCGTGGCCAGATTAAGACGATGCTGCCTAACGATTATCTTGCTGCACGCGGATTCATTGAAGGTCTCATCAATATGGGGAAAACCTCTCGAACAGGTTGATATAGAATTTCCACCGCATGGCCTTCACTTTTACTCTCAAGCATGCGCTCACGATCCCGATTGAAGTTGATTCAGTCAATCATGCAGCGGTCCAGCGACTGTCGGCAGATGAGGTACGTGCACTGCCAGTCCTCCAGGGGAATCGACGCGCTGCTGTCGCTGACTTCTTCGATATAAAATATTCTTCCGCTGAAGACGATCTGATGGTCTGGGTGGGGGATTGTTCCCGAGTGAAAGCCATCGGAGCCGGTCTGAATTCAGGTTTCATTCGCATTGAAGGGAATGCGGGCATGCATCTGGGCAGAGAGATGTCCGGGGGGCAGATTCAGGTGCAGGGCGACGTTGCGGATCATATGGCCACAGGAATGCGAGGTGGTGAAATCCATGTCGCGGGAAACGCCGGTGATCTGGTCGGAGCTGCCTGGCCGGGCAGCAAACGGGGCATGAATGGCGGGACAATCCTGATTCGTGGTAACGCCGGCAGAGAAGCCGGTCATCGTATGCGGCGGGGCACGATTGTCGTGGGAGGCGATCTTGGTGATGCAGCCGGGTTTGATATGATCGCCGGTTCCATATTTTCATTTGGAAAAATTGGTGCCTGTCCCGGTGCCGGCATGCGTCGGGGAACAATTGCAGCATTGAATGCCTCCACAGAACCTGAATTACTTCCGACGTTCAAATATTCCTGCCAGTATCGACCCGACTGGTTGTCCTTCTTCTTACGCGAATTAAGTTCCGTTGGATTTCCGGTTCCGGAAGATTGTCTGAACGCGGAATATCGCCGATACTGTGGAGACTTTCTGACACTTGGCAAGGGAGAAGTTCTGGTCCGCCAGTGAAAAGTTTCCACTCTTTTGACAGTCTGCGTTCCTTCTGATCATGTCTACTTCACAACGTAATATCGCCGACCGTTTAAAACAGTCCGCACAAGCCTGGCCATTTCAAAAGGCGGTGGTCTTTCCTGCAGGTCGGGACAGGCAGGGACGTTATACCTACAGCAGTCTCACTTTTCAGCAGCTGGACCAGGAAAGCGACCGACTGGCGCGGGGGTTGATTCGACTCGGGGTGCAGCCTGGTACCCGTATGGCTTTGATGGTACGCCCCAGTCTGGAATTTATCGCGTTGACCTTTGCTTTATTCAAAGCGGGTGCGGTCATCATTCTGATTGATCCGGGCATGGGCCGAAAAAATATCATGCGCTGTCTGGCGGAAGTCGAACCTGAAGGTTTCGTCGCGATCCCGCTGGCGCAGTTGATCCGTAAACTGAAACACCGTACTTTTCCCAAAGCTCGTCTGAATGTGACTGTCGGCGACCCGGTGCTGACTTCCGGGATCGATTATAAGTGGCTGCTGGGAGGAGAATGGGAGCCTTTCGAAATGGTCCAGCGAACCGCCACCGATCCGGCTGCTGTGATCTTTACCAGTGGCAGCACCGGTCCGCCCAAAGGTGTTGCTTACGAGCATGGCATGTTCTGGTCGCAGGTGGATCTGCTCCGTGACTATTACCAGATTCAACCTGGTGAAGTGGATCTGCCGGGGTTCCCGTTGTTTGCATTGTTCAATTCGGCGATGGGAGTCACGACGGTCGTGCCTGACATGGATCCCACCAGGCCGGCACAAGTCGATCCCAAGAAAATTATCCGGCAGATTAACGACCAGGGAGTCACCCAGGCTTTCGGTTCACCCGCCATGTGGAATCGGATTGGCCGCTACTGTGAACAGCATCAGATTCAACTCCCTTCTCTCAATCGTGTGTTGTCTGCAGGAGCTCCGGTTCCCGTGCATGTGATTCAGCGGATGCGGCAGACATTTACGAATTCCGAAACAGACATCAATACCCCTTACGGGGCAACAGAATCGTTGCCGGTGGCTTCGATCTGCGGTCGCGATGTGCTGGAAAAAACATCGGAACAGACCCAGTCCGGAGCTGGCACCTGTGTCGGAACGCCGTTTCCTGGAGTCCAGGTGAGAATCATTCAGATTCATAACGAACCCATCAAAACGATTGAGCAGGCGGTTGAGATGCCTGCTGGAGAGATTGGCGAAATCATCGTGCAGGGCCCGATGGCGACCCGTGAATATTTCAAACGACCGGAAGCAACACAGCTGGCGAAAATCCCAGACGGCGATCGGTTCTGGCATCGAATGGGTGATGTCGGTTATCGGGATGCGGAAGGAAAACTCTGGTTCTGCGGACGCAAGGCACACATGCTGGAAACCAGTCGGGGGGCCATGTTCACAATCTGTTGTGAAGCGATTTTCAACCAGCATCCTCGTGTCTATCGCAGTGCGCTGGTCGGGGTCGGTTCAAAACCAAATCAGAAACCGGTCATCATCGTCGAGCCGGAGCAGGGGGACTTTCCCGAAAACCAGGCTGACCGGGATCGCTTCACACAGGAACTGCTGGAATTAGGAAAAGCGAACGCGTTAACCGAATCGATCGAGACAATCCTGTTTCATCATTCGTTGCCAGTTGATATCCGTCATAATGTCAAAATCTTTCGTGAGAAATTAACTCCCTGGGCAGAGAAGCAGGTCAAATGAATACGCTGGTGACCGGGGGAGGGGGCTTCCTTGGATTGTATATTGTCGAGCAACTGGTGGCGGCCGGCGAAACGGTGCGCGTGCTCTGTCGTGGTGAATACCAGCGGCTGAAAGAGCTGGGCGTGGAAACCGTTCAGGGAGACATTCGAGACGCAGCGATTGTCAAGCAGGCCTGCGTGGGAATCGATACTGTTTATCATACCGCCGCTGTTTCCGGCATCTGGGGGCCCTGGGATTATTTTTACAGCATCAATACTCAAGGGACTCTGAACGTCATTGAATCCTGCAAGTCGCAGGGCGTGACGCGACTGGTCTATACCAGCTCCCCCAGTGTTGTCTATGACGGTTCTGCTCATGAAAATGCCACCGAAGCCCTGCCGTACAGCGAGCATTATCTCTGTCACTACCCGCATACCAAAATGCTGGCCGAGCGTGCCGTGCTGGAAGCCAACGGTGAAAACGGACTGGCTACGGTTGCTCTCAGGCCACATCTGATCTGGGGGCCTCGCGATAACCATCTGATCCCGAGACTGATTCAGCGTGCCAGATCTGGTCGCCTGCGGCAGGTCGGGCAAGGGACCAATCTGATTTCGATGAGCTACGTAGAGAATGCGGCGGCGGCCCATCTGCAAGCCGCCGCGCGACTCTTTCCCGATTCTCCTGTCGGCGGTCAGGCGTATTTTATTAATGAACCCGAGCCTGTCATGATGTGGGAATGGATCAATCAACTGCTCGTTGATGCGGGGCTGCAGCCTGTCAAAAAACAGATCTCCACGAAAGCGGCGAAACGAATCGGCAGCGTTCTGGAGGTCATCTTCCGTGTTCTGCATCTGCCAGGCGAACCGCCGATGACCCGCTTTCTGGCTTCTCAACTCAGCAGTTCTCATTATTATGATATCAGTCGCGCGCGACTTGATTTCGGGTATCAGCCTCCTGTCAGTTTTGAAGAAGCGATGCGGCGGATGAAGCCTGAACTGCAGCGACTGGCTGCACAGTAGTTCTGTCAGAGTCCGACTGAATCCTGCAGGTAATTGGATACAAAGGTGCGAATCTCTCTTGGTGAAACTCCGGAGAGAGATTAAACTTGCGACAAACAATGGTGCGAAAAGGCTGCTTGCGATCCTGCTGAAACAGGGGATCAGTAAGGTCTTCAAATTCAAATCAAGTGAATGGAGTAGAAAATGGAGTCGTTCGATCTGACAGAGCATGGAATCAATGTGAACTGGGTGATGCGCAATCCGGATCCATCTATGTTGTACGAAGAAGCCATTCGCTATGAACCAGGTGCTTCGATTTCGGATACCGGTGCATTGATTGCCTACTCCGGTGAGAAGACAGGCCGCTCTCCCAAAGATAAACGGGTCGTCAAACATAAAAATTCTGCTGATGATATCTGGTGGGGTGATGTGAATTATCCCCTCGAGCAGCATGCGTTCTTCTGTAACCGGGAACGGGCCACCGATTATCTGAATATCTGCCCGCACCTGTATGTGATTGACGCTTTTGCCGGCTGGGATCCTGAATATCAGATTAAAGTACGGGTGATCTGTTCGCGTCCTTATCATGCACTGTTCATGCATAACATGCTGATTCGACCGACCGAAGAGCAACTCGAAAACTTCGGCAAGCCGGATTATGTGATTTACAACGCGGGTACTTTTCCTGCGAATCGATTCACCACCGGCATGACTTCCAAAACCAGCGTCGACCTCAGCATCGAAGATGGTGAGATCGTGATCCTGGGAACCGAATACGCGGGCGAAATGAAGAAAGGCATCTTCACGGTCATGAACTACCTGATGCCGAAACGGGGAATCCTGTCGATGCACTGTTCTGCGACCGCGGATCGCCAGACAGGTCGCTCCTCCGTCTTGTTTGGTCTCTCCGGAACGGGGAAAACCACGCTCTCTGCAGATCCCAAACGTTTCCTGATTGGTGATGACGAGCACTGCTGGACCGATAATGGAATTTTCAATATCGAAGGGGGCTGTTACGCCAAGGCCATTTATCTCTCGCGGGAAAACGAGCCGGAAATCTTCCAGGCTCTGCGTTACGGAGCCGTTCTGGAAAATGTGGTTTACGATGAAGCCCGGCATCATGTCGATTTCGATGATACCAGTTTCACTCAGAATACCCGCGGCGCGTACCCGATTGAATTCATGCCCAGTGCTCAGATTCCCTGCCTGGCAGATCATCCCAACGATGTGATCTTTCTGACCTGTGATGCGTTTGGCGTTCTGCCTCCGGTCAGTCGTCTGACCCCCGAACAGGCCATGTATCACTTTATCAGCGGTTACACGGCGAAAGTTGCTGGAACCGAAATGGGTGTCGATGAGCCGGAAGCCACCTTTTCTCCCTGTTTTGGCGGGCCGTTCCTGGTCTGGCATCCGGGGAAATACGCCGACCTGCTGGCTGAGAAAATCCGGAAGTACAACGCCAACGTCTGGCTGGTCAATACCGGCTGGAATGGTGGTGCTTATGGCGCAGGGAAACGCATCAGCCTGAAAGACACGCGGGCGATTATCGATGCCATTCATTCCGGTACTCTGATTCATGCCCCGACCGAAGTCGATCCGATCTTTGGAACCGCCACCATTACGAAATGTCCCGGCGTGGATGATCATATTCTCGTTCCGCATTCTTCCTGGGCCGATCATGCTGCATACAAAGCAACTGCGGTCAAACTGGCGACCGCTTTCAACGACAACTTTATGAAATATGCTTCTGGCGTTTCAGAAGAAGTTCTGGCTGCAGCGCCCCGGATTTAACCACCCGCTCGACAGAGCTGGTCAACTTTTCTCAGAAGAGTCGGGATTCGGAAATCACCATGCATCGACATAATTCGTTGTCTGGCGGTTTCCAATGGTAATCCCCTGGCTGTGATGTAGAGTGGGTTTCCGCTGTTGCCGCGATAGATTCTGGTTTCATCACTCGTGTCGACAAATTTGTTTTTGGCGACACCGATGACGTGGGTTTTTTCGGTCAGTTGTTCATACAGATGGGAGCCGAGACCGGGCCGCCCGGTGGCTCCCAGAGTGACAAAACCGTCAATGATGATTGTTTGTAAGGGACAGGTAACTGTTGCCAGCAGTGTCTGCAGGCAGGGGAGTTCTCTTTTATAAAAGTTTCCGGGTTCGTACTCCGCCACCTGGTCGATCTGACAGACCAGAGTCGATTCTTCCGCTTCTGAATTCCATTCGCGAAATAAAATCCCCGCGACGCAGGCAGAGTTGTCATCGCGGTAATGCACGTCCATGGCCAGATGCAATTTTCCGATTCTCCTCTGATTAATAAGATAATTTTAACTGTAGCATCGTTTTAAAAAGCTGGTTTCTCAGCGTGACCGCAATCGGTTAATCTGCTTTTAATTTCATCAGTGTGAGCAGATTCTGCTTCACATCATCCCGCGTACCGATGGCGACGAGCATCTGGAACGAATAATCGCCGGCGGCCACTCCTTCCGGATTCCTGACGCGAAAGACACAGTTCCATTTCACTACTTTCGCAGCCGGGAAGCGAAACCGACCGTAGCCCGCCTGTTCAAAGCCGGGGGAGGGTTGATCGGGAGAAAAGACTCCCATGGCATACGCGCCGTCCTTTGTACTGAGGATTACCGGGTCTTTCTGTTCGCCCGGCCCGTCGTCCAGAGGCTGCAGCTGGCCTGTTTGCGGATTCAGTTTCCAGAACTGTTCAAACTCCGCAGGCATGTAGCCCGTCAGTGCCTCAAACTGGGCATAGTTATGCCGCTCTCCTTTCGGGATCGTGAACGTGACGCGATAATCGAGCACCTGATTCAGGTCCTGATAGCCGATGCGAACCTGTTTACTAATCTGATGATCGGAAAGAACACTGGTATTAAGAGCCGGCCTGCCGGCGGATTTCTGTCCGGGCGCCAGCCAGTACGCCATCTGAGTTTTTGTACTTAATTCATTTCCGCGTGCCTGGAGACGCAGGAGTCTGCTGGTTGAAGTGGCTCCCGCGCCATCCGAACGCGAGCCCGCTTCAGTCGGGTTAAAGCATTCCGCCCAGAATGCTCCCGGTCTTCCACAGTCAAAGCTGGCCGCGGACTGCAGTTGTCTGCCATGATCAAAACTGTCAATGAATTCCCTGCCGTTCCAGGTCAGAGAATGAATCGCGCCTGCCAGACGATTGGTGGTGGTGATCACGATTTCTGAATGACCTGCTTTACCTCGGATGATCGCATTGCCGTCAGGAGCAGCCTGACAGGGATTGAAACAGGACGAGAACACGATCAGGAAACTGAGAGAACAGAAACGAATGGAATGCAATGGAATCAACATGGATGAACTTTCTCAGAATCGCGTTTTTTCTCAGAGACCAAGGTGACCTGGTCTGTTTATCAAATATAAGTTCACAGGATCTATCCGACGAACAGTTTCTGTGAGGAACCGGGTAGCCCCGAATGCAATTCGGGGTTGTCGCAGACACCAGGCAACTGTCAGGGAATTCGAACCATTCAGGATAATAGATCCGACCTGCATTGAGAGTTTCATTATAGCCAGCGCCTTCAAAGTGCCTATGCTAAAACCTTCAGAGGTGAAAACGAATCACCACTACTGCCCGGACTGCACTTGACTCCGGCGCGCCGCTGGAGATAAGCGTTGTTTCGGGTCGCGCGCGTGCTCAGTTTTCCGATCACCGAAACACGCACCACTTGTTCCGGGAGTTCACTCTGTTTGAGCTGTTTTTTTCCACATTTTCACTGCCAATAATTTCATCAGTGTTTCGTGTATGCCTGCGGGTCGCCGCACTTCGCACATCGTCGGCACGGAATGCCCTTGGCATCGCAGCAGGTCGCCCCGGTATCAACCTGTATCGCCACCTGCTTTTATTCAGATCCCTGTTGACGCCTGTATGACTCTCCATAGAATCGATCTCCTCAACAATAACAATCATCAAATTCGTGGAGAAAAGACCTGCCGACCTCGTTACCTGTTGCAGGCTGATCGTGCCAGTTGCTGCAGACTACATTCACGACTGGGAAGGGTGAGACCATTTCTCAATGCTAACCAGGAAGCAGTGTATCGAAATGCATCCGATTGCCTCAGATGGAAATCCGGAACTGGTGCGCATCACATTTAACCATAGTGTCTGTCAATCTAATATACTCCGTTATACTCCGTCCAAATGGTTCTGGAGACGCTACAGTAAAACGGGACACAGTCGAGTGCAGGCAGGGCGGAGTGCCAGGACTCCGTTTTCCTGGTTGCAGTTGGCTTCAATCATTCTGTATGATCCGTGAGCCGGATTTACTGAGATTCCGATCAATCCCGATTTTAGAAAGAGTCAGACATGAGCTTCGATGTCTTTTTTCAAACTGCTCACATCAGTGATAAAACGGAAGAAGCAGTAAATCCCTTTACCGGGGAGACAGTTCAAAAACCGGTGGGGGAACGTATTAATGCGGAAGAGCGGAGCAGGCTGCAGGAACTGTTTGCACAACAGGGGGCTGCGGAACCGGATGATTTTGGCTGTTATCTGATCGAATTTGAGGATGGGACGGGGATTGAATTATTTTTTAGTGGACTGGCAGACAATCCTGATTTCAATGGAGGGATGGCGGCACTCCGATCCTTAACGACGAACATTGTCTCATTTTTGTTTGCAGTGGCAGACCAGGGGAATCTGGTGATCCTGCCCGCCATGGATGAGATGAGACCGCTGGTGACCTCCGCTGAAAATGCCGAACGCGTGCTTTCCCGGTGGTCCGATACCGTTGTCGTCTCTTCCCCCGCAGAACTCCTGCAGATTTTAAGTGGCGGATTTGGTGACTGGAGCGATTATCGAGACCGCGTCGTCAATGACGAATAGCGCTCTCTGGAATTGCATTTCACAGTGGTCCCTTCCCAATGCGTCTGTCGTATTTTTCGACATCACGGTCGGTGAAATCTACTCAAGGATTTCAGGCGTCGTCTCTTTCAGCTCCATGCAACATAAGAAAGCCTTTCCCCGCTGGTTTTCTGCACGATAAAATAATGTGCGAAAATGGACTGATTTATGCAGTAGTTTTCCTTTGAACGATTTGAGAGTTGCTTTGTTCAAGGGATTGTGTCGGATGAAACGTCCATACTTATCGAAGAAGCTGTTAAGTGTCTGCACCCTGATTTATTGCCTGAGTTTCATTCCGGCGCCCTGTTCTGATTTCAGACTGGTGACTTCCACGGTGCAGGCAGGCAATCCGGTTCGAAATGATCCCAAAACCAGACAGGCGATCGAACGGGGGATGGACTGGTTGATCTCGGCCATTCACAGGGATGGAACGGTGGGGCCGGACCGATACCATATGCCGGATCTCAGTTGTACTGCAATCACCGGGCTTGTGCTCCTTTCAGAAGGGAGTACGCCGCGTGCCGGAAAGTATCAGAAGCAGAGCAGACTGGTTTTGTATGGGGTCCTGGATCTGGTCGCAGCGCGCCCGTTAAATCGATCGAAAGATAACATCACCCTGGTGCAGAGAAAGATCGGACTGAATGCCGATCTGTTTCTGGCGACACTTTATCTGAGTCAGATTTACTACGATGCGCCGGGGGAAGAGAAAGCGATTCGCGCTGCCCTGGACAAGCTGGTGCATCATATTTGTCTGACACAGGGGAAGGATGGCACCTGGGGAAACGACAGCTGGGCTCCCGTACTGGGAACGATTTTAGGCTGGGAATGTCTGCGCGCTGCCAGTTCGGCGGGTTTGCGGATTGAAGCTTCCGAACAACTGGTCGGGCAGGCGCTGATGAAACATTTGCGGGAACAGCCTGATGACAGAAGGAACTGGATGCATCAGTTTTATAAAGAGGCGGCAGGAGTTCGCGTACTGTATTCCATGGGATACCGCGATACTCCCGAATTCCAGGAGTGTGTGAAGACGATTCTGGAGACCGTGAAAACGGAACCGCGGATTTTTCGTTTCGCCGGGGGAGAAGAATATCTGGCCTTCTATTTTATTACCGAATGCATGCTGAAGGGACAGGAAGATCACTGGATATACTGGTATCCCCAGGTGCGCGACGGTGTATTACGAACTCAAAACCAGGATGGCAGCTGGAAAGGACATCATTGTATTACCGACCGGACTTTCTGTACGGCTGGCGTGCTGCTGACCTTGTTATCCCCTAATTTCAGTCTTCCCACTTCAGATCTGTAAGTCGGATGTTTCCTCACTGCGTTCACCACTGGATTCCAATACTCGGAATCGTCCTGCTTTTACCAGGCCGACTGATCGCGCAAGACCCGCCGGCGGAAATCCAGGTTGAGCAGGAACATTTCCAGTCTCGAAAGCAGCAGGGGCACCATGCGCTGCTGAAAGGCAGACGCTGGCTGGAACAGCAGCAGGAACACTCTGGCGGCTGGCAGTCAAAATCTTACGCCAGTCTTGAGAGCAGAGTCGCCACCAGTGCGCTGGTGATGTCCACGCTGGTGGAACCCACATCGGCAGGAGTCGAACAAAAGGAAACGATTAATCGCGGGCTGCTATTTCTCAAATCGAAAATCAACCAGGGAGAGATCGGGCAGTCGGTCGAAGCGGAATCAAATTATCCCCTGTATTCAATCAGCCTGATGTTGGCGACGCTGAATCAGTTTCAGCCGGAAACCACTGCTAATCGGGAACTACGGGACGCGCTGAGCCGGGAGTTGTTACGCCGACAGCGAATCATGCACTCGGGGCGCGTCTCGGAAGGTGATGTGGCGGGGGGCTGGGGGCCGGGCAGTGATTCGTTCTATCAGGGAGCTGCAGCCAATCCCGCGAACATCTCTGTCACTTACTTTGCACTCGCGGCACTCTCCGGGGCACAAAGATTACCACTCAAGAGCCGTTTTGCGGCATTGGACTATCTTCAGCACTGTCAGGTACCCGCTGACGCTGCGGGCGCGGGTGGTTTTGTGTTTACGTTCCTGTCTGATCATCCTCTGAATAAAGCAGGTTCCCAACGCAGCCCGTCCGGGAAGCGGTATGGCGTCCCTTATCTCTCGGCGACCTGTGATGGAATTTCCGCGCTGCTGGCCTGCGATGTGCCCGCTGACGATCGCAGGGTTCAAACTGCGATTCATGTTCTACCTCAATTAACGCATGCACGTCTTGCTGTGCTCCCGCTCTCTGCAGAGTCCTTACCTGCGTATCAGAAGCTGGATGCCCTCTTTTTTTACGAAGCGGCAGCGACAACCCGAGTCTGGAAACAGCTGAAAGAAAGAGGAGTGGAAAATTCGTATCTGAATGCACGCTGTCACGAGATTCTGCGGACACTCATTGCGCGGCAGCAGGCAGACGGCCACTGGGAAAACCCGCTTCCCTGGATGATGGAAGACGATCCTCTGATCGCCACTACGTTCGCACTCCAGGCGCTGCATCGCTGTCTGGCTCCAGCAGAGTAGTGATCGCTCTAGATTCGATTTGAGCAGAATGCCCGATTAGTCATAAAAGCCGGGTGGGATCTGATCCGGGTCTTCGAAACGTTCACCGTCGGGGTTATTTTTATCGACCACCCAGGGATCGCCATGGTGATGGTATCCGCAGCGTTCCCAGTAGCCTGGCGCATCATTGGCGAGGAAGTCGATCCGTTTGAGCCACTTGGCACTTTTCCAGGCATACAGCAGAGGCACGATCAGTCGTACCGGGCCCCCGTGATCCGGTATCAGCGGTTGACCGTCGTGCAGATCGCAGAGCAGAACGTCGTCTGACTGAAAGTCTTTCAGAGGAAGATTGGTCGTCCAGTCGCCATCATAGCCGGTCGCAACCACGTAGCGGGCATCGGGGTGAACGCCGGCGCGTCGCATGATCTCCTGTGCGGAGACCCCTTCCCAGAGATTTCCCAGGCGGGACCAGCGCGTGACGCAATGGAAATCGGCGAAGACCCGGGTCCGCGGGAGCTGCTGGAATTCGTCCCAGGTGAATGTGAGAGGATTCTCTACCAGGCCGCCAATCTCCAGTTTCCAGGTGTCGAGATTGACCGCGGGAACCGTGGTGGCGTGGAGTACCGGCCATTTTCGCGTTCGAGACTGACCGGCGGGAATCCGCTCCTGCCGACGTGTGTCGGCACTGATGATGATTTCGGCATCATTTTCCGGTGGAAGCGGGGGAGCACCACTCTGATATTTGTCGGAATCAACATTATTATACATCTGTAGGCTCCACAGTGGTTTAAGTTGCTGAGAAACGAACGGCTTCCCCTCTGAAATATAGGAATTTCGGCTAAATTATCCAGAGGAAGATATTACAAATGCCCCAGACTTGGCACATTGGTTGCATTTCTGTATGAGTGAGCCTTCCAATCTTCTGAAGTTCAGGTCAGGGTCGGGCAGAATACCGCCATTGACCATATTTTTCAAAATAAATAAACTTCGGAAAGAGAAGAACTTACAGAAATTAAATGTATTCCGGGCAAGGATGTGCTGGCGAAGGCGAATACTTCAGTCATCAGGGAACGGTTACTTGTTCCTGCCAGTATGACAGTCTGATTGTGATCGACCGGAATAAATATAGAAGATAATTTTTCGAGAATTCGAGTTCGGGTTAAAAAATGGAATTCCTTGACAAGCTGGGTGAATGGTTAACGACAGTAACGGCATGGTTCGAACGGTTCCTGACCGGATTGTTCGGTTCATCGAATGAACGCCAGATTCGCAAACTGGGTTTCGTCAGAGACAAGGACGGGAAGGATCAGATCGTACCCGGTTCCATGCTGGCAGAAATCGACAGTTTTGAACCGGAATTAATGAAACTGTCCGATGACGAACTGAAACAGACGACCGAAAAACTTCGCGCGCGACTGGCGGCGGGGGAGACTCTGGATGATATTCTCACCTATGCATTTGCAGCCGTCCGTGAGTCGGCACGCCGCAATCTGAATATGCGACATTACCCCGTGCAGATGATCGGGGGCTACTTTCTCCATAAAGGTATGATTGCGGAAATGGTCACCGGGGAAGGAAAAACCCTGGTATCGTCATTACCCGCTTATCTGAATGCACTGGTTGGAAAAGTGCACGTCGTCACGGTGAACGATTACCTGGCACTGCGCGACATGGAATGGATGGGCCCCATTCATATTGCGCTGGGGCTGACCGTCGGTGCGATCCAGTCCAAAATGGGACCGGAAGAACGCCAGAAGCATTATGCCTGCGATATCACCTACGGTACGAACAATGAGTTCGGTTTCGATTATCTGCGGGATAACATGAAGCCGGTGAAGGAACTGCAGGTGCAGGGACCTTTAAATTATGCCGTCGTGGACGAAATTGATAACATTCTGATCGACGAAGCACGTACGCCGCTGATTATTTCGGGTCCGGCCCAGGATGATCTGACTAAATATTCCAAAGCCAATTCCGTAGCGCTCAAGCTGATTCCAGGCACCGATTTTGAAGTCAAAGAAAAAGAGCATACCTGTCACCTGACCGATGCAGGAGTCAAGCACGCGGAAGAGCTGGCCGGTGTGGAAAGCTTTTATACCGCCGGCAACATGGAATGGCCGCACCTGATCGATAACTCGCTGAAAGCGCATCACCTCTACAAACGGGATGTGAATTACGTTGTCCAGCAGGGCGAAGTAATTATCGTGGACGATCACACCGGACGACTGATGCCCGGGCGTCAGTGGGGCGATGGCCTGCATCAGGCGGTGGAAGCGAAAGAAGGGGTGCGGATCAAAGAAGAGTCTCAGACTCTGGCGACCATTACCCTGCAGAACTTTTTCAAGTTATACGACAAGCTCTCCGGGATGACCGGTACGGCGATGACGGAAGCAGAAGAGTTCTGGAAGATTTACCAGCTGGACGTGGTCAGTATTCCCACTAACCGTCCGATGCAGCGCATCAATCACCCCGATGTGATTTATCAGACCGAAAAAGAAAAATGGACTGCCATTGCTGACGAAGTCCGCGAAATTCATAAAGAGGGACGTCCGATTCTGGTCGGAACGGTTTCCATCGAACAGTCGGAAATTGTCAGTCACAAACTGAGTAAATACGGCATTCCCCACAACGTTCTGAACGCCAAACATCATGAGCGTGAAGCGGAAATCATCGCACAGGCTGGTCGTAAAGGCGCCGTCACGATTGCCACGAACATGGCCGGTCGCGGTACCGACATTATTCTCGGGGGAAGTGCAGAGCATCTGGCTTGGGAAGAGTTGAGTCAGAAATACGCGTCCCGTATTGAGGTTCCCAAGGTGGAGTGGGACAAACTGGTCAAAGAGATTGAAAAACGGGAAGGCATGGATGTCGAAGCCGAGGAAGTCATGCAGCTGGGCGGCCTGCATGTGATCGGTTCTGAACGGCACGATTCCCGTCGTATCGATTTACAGCTTCGCGGTCGTTCGGGACGACAGGGAGACCCCGGTTCCAGCCGTTTCTTCCTCTCACTGGAAGACAAACTGATGCGGGTCTTCGCCGGCGAATGGGTGAAAAATATTCTGTCTCGCCTGGGTATGGAAGAAGGGGAAGCCATCGAAAGCCGAATGGTTTCCAAGCGTGTGGAAGGGGCACAGAAGAAACGTGAAGAAACGCACTTCGAGCAGCGTAAACATCTGCTCGAATATGACGAAGTCATGGACGAACAGCGAAAAACGGTTTACGGCTATCGTCAGCGGATTCTGGATGGCTGCAACTGTCGCGATCTGATTCTGGAGATGATCGAACGACAGGTCGACGAAGAGACAGAGCGACTGCTCGATAAAAATTACAGCTGGGATACGATCGCTGCCTGGTGTGGTCAGGAAGCACATATCGAAGTCGAGGCCGCTAATATTCGCGATATGGATTACGACCAGCTGGTCAGCTATCTGAAAGACGAAGCCGGCATGCAGGCGGATGATATCATCGCCGAGCAGATCAATGAAAATCTTCCGGAAGAGTATGAAGACGACTGGAACTGGCAGGCGTTGACCAAGTGGGCGAACGCTTATTTCAATCTGAATCTGAATGAACGCGAACTCAAGAAAATCGGTCGCGACGGGTTGCATGAAACGCTGTTTGAACAGGCTCAGAAAGCCATCGAACGCATTGATTTCACCCCCTTGAAGTCATTTCTGGATGAAGAGTGGGGCTCCCGTTCGCTGGCAGGATATCTGAACTATCAGTTCGGGATTGAAGCCGATCCGCAAGATTTCAAGTCGTTGAGTATTCCGGAAGCGAAAGCCAAAGTACTGGAAAAAGTCAAAGAGCTGTATCGGGAAAAAGAAGTCACCTTCCCGGTGACCGTGGGCATGTACAATTTCCTGGGTAATCAACAGCCTGGGAACGAAGCGAACAGCCGCGTCGGCCTGGTGAAGTGGGCCAATTCAAGATTTCACTCCAACCTCGATCTGGAAGCCTTAAAAGGAAAGCAGATCAACGAGATTCAGAATATCCTGTCTGCGGAAAGTGAAAAGGTCTTTGTCAACGGCGAAGCCTCTAAGCAGATTGAACAGTACCTGACGAAAGCCTATGCAGGCCACGAGAAAGTTTCTCACGGACAGGGTGGTCATTCAGTACAGAATAAAGCCGCTCTGGGAGAACTTGCCAGCTGGGCCAACGAGGAGCTGGAACTGAATCTGACGACGGAAGAACTGGAACCGCTCTCAGACGATGAAGTGAGAATTCGCCTGTATCAGGCTTACAATAAACGTTATCGCCCTGAACTCAGTCAGGCAGAACGCTCGCTGATCCTGGAAGTCCTGGATACTTCCTGGAAAGACCACCTGTATTATATGGATCATTTGCGGTCCGGCATTGGTCTGGTTGGTTATGCCCAGAAAGATCCTAAAGTCGAATATCGGCGTGAAGGGATGAAGGCCTTTGACGCCATGTGGGGCCGCATTGGTCAGCAGGTCACTTCCGCCATTTTCCGCCTGGAAAAGCAGAGCCCTGATTTTGTCGGTTCATTATGGCGTGTGACTGATACGATCCATGAAGAAGTCACCGATGATTACGATTACGATGAGGAGAGTGAAGGGGACACCAATTCCTCGGAACCTGCTCAGCAGGCAATCGATCCGATTGTCAATCAGCAACCCAAGGTTGGTCGAAATGATCCCTGTCCGTGTGGCAGCGGGAAGAAATTTAAAAAGTGCTGCGGAAAGAATCTGTAGCTTAATATAGTCCGGTATTGAAGTCCGGTTGGGGAATGGAATCCCGTGCAAATCTATGCTTATCTGTTGAATCTCGTTTACGGTCTGTTACTGGCCTGTGCTTCGCCAGTCATTCTGTACCGGGTACTGGTCCAGAAGAAATATCGAAGTGGTCTGGCGCAGAAGTTTCTGGGTCAGTTGCCGGAGCGAGCCAGCAATGCGCCTTGTCTCTGGTTTCATGCTGTCAGCGTGGGGGAAGTGTTGCAACTGCCTCCTCTGCTCGAAGAACTGAAACAACAGCATCCTGAGGTCGAACTCGTGATCTCAACCACAACGCATACCGGGTATGCGGTGGCAAAAGATAAATTTCCTGACTTTACCGTCTGTTATTTCCCCCTGGATTTTTCCTGGGCAGTAAAACGGGCGCTGCATCGCATCAGGCCGACAGCGGTGATTCTGGTGGAGATGGAATTCTGGCCGAATTTCGTGTTGGCAGCTGATCAAGCGGGAATTCCGGTCTCCATTATCAATGGTCGGTTAAGCGAAAAGAGTTTTCGAGGATACCGAAAGCTGCGCTGGCTGATCGGGCCGCTGTTGAACCGTCTGGAATTGATTGCGGTTCAGACCGAAGCCTACGCGGAACGCTTTCAGGCGCTGACAGGCAGTGCAGACCGGATTGCAGTGACCGGCTCGATTAAATTTGACGGCATCGAGGTGGACCGGACGAATCCGCTGACGGCGGAATTACGGAGTATTTTTCGGTTGAATTCAGATGATACGGTTCTGATCGCCGGCAGTACGCAGTCACCGGAAGAGGAGATGGCGTTAGAGGTTTACCAGTCGGCCCGGCAGCGGTTTCCGCGGCTGCGTCTGATTCTGGTACCCCGTCATCAGGAGCGGTTCGAGGAAGTTGCCGAGCTGGTGCAGCGAAAGGGGCTCCCGCTGATTCGCCGCAGCGAGCAGGAGCCGGAAGAAGCAGGAGCTGTGTTGCCGTTTACGAAGAATCAAACCCCTGCGATCGGCCTGCTCGATACACTGGGAGAATTGAAATCCTGCTGGGGACTGGCTGATATCGCGTTTGTCGGGGGAAGTCTGACAAAGCGTGGTGGACAAAATATGATCGAACCAGCCGGCTACGGGACTGCCCTGATGCTGGGGCCGAATACCTGGAATTTCAAGGATGTGGTCGACGCCCTGCTGCAGCATCAGGCTGTCACGATTGTCCAGGATCAGTCTGCATTTCACGAGACATTGATTCAATGGCTGAAAGCCCCGCAACTGGCTGAAGAACAGGGAATACGGGCGCAGCGCTTTGTTTTAGATCAACGGGGAGCCACAAAACGAACTCTGTCGCTGATCTTACCATTTATTGTACAGAAAGAGGCAGACTGGCAAGGCAGAGCTGCCTGATTCAAGCCGTTTTTCGCTGTCTGAGAAGACTTTTTTCTACAGTAAAAAATACCAGAAACATTTTCTAAAACGGAAAGCAGAGCGAGAGAAGCTCTTGTTGACTTTACTCTGGATTTCTACAATTAGGCAGAATTATTTTTGTATGAAACGCACAGTGAGTGTAGAAGTGTCCTTGCAGACAGGTCGTTTCATCATTTGAGGTAATGGATCAGGTTCCAGGTAAATACCTGGATCCGGGTTTGCTCATCATGGCAAAGTATTTAGGTGGAGTAACGCATGGCTAATTTTTCGTTCACAAGTGAATCCGTCAGTATGGGACATCCGGATAAGGTCTCCGATCAGGTTTCCGACGGTATTCTGGATGCATTGCTTGCTCAAGATCCTTATTCACGTGTTGCTTGTGAAACACTGTGTACCACGGACTTTGTCGTGCTGGCTGGTGAAATTACAAGTAATGCCAAAGTCGATTATGAAAAAGTCGCACGCGACGTCATCCGCGATATTGGTTACACCAGTAACGACATCGGCTTTAATGCCGATACCTGCGAAGTACTGGTAAAACTGCATCAGCAGAGTGCAGATATTGCCCAGGGCGTTGATGCAGAAGGTGCCGGAGACCAGGGGCTGATGTTTGGCTATGCCTGCAATCAGACTGAAGAATACATGCCGGTTCCGATTGCCCTCTCACACCGGATTTTGAATAAGCTCACAGAGATTCGCCAGAATGGTGAAGTCAACTGGCTGCTGCCCGACAGCAAAAGCCAGGTCACCGTTGATTATGAAGACGGAAAGCCTGTCAGCGTTTCAGCAGTCGTTGTTTCCACCCAGCACACAGAAGATGTGTCGCAGGAAGAAATTCATAGTTTTGTGATTGAAAAAGTCATCAAGGAAGTGATTCCCGCCGACTTCTTGAGTGACAAAACAAAGTACCACATCAATCCTACAGGTCGTTTTGTGATCGGTGGTCCTCACGGTGATACCGGACTGACCGGACGTAAAATTATCGTCGACACCTACGGTGGCTGGGGTCGTCATGGCGGCGGTGCATTCAGCGGGAAAGACTCTACCAAGGTAGACCGGTCTGCTGCTTACATGGCACGCTATATTGCCAAGAACATTGTCGCTGCCGGGCTGGCTGCCGAGTGCGAAGTTCAGCTTTCCTATGCGATTGGTGTTGTGGAACCAACCAGCATTTACGTGGATACCAAAGGGTCATCTGTGATTCCGGAAGAGAAAATTTCCGAACTGGTTGCAGAAATCTTCCCTCTGAGCCCACAGGGAATTATTAACCATCTGCAGCTGCGTCGCCCTGTCTTCAGAAAGACAACCTGGGGCGGTCACTTTGGTCGGAACGATCCCGATTTCACTTGGGAAGCCACCGACAAAGCAGCCGAATTAAGAGACGCTGCCGGATTGGGGAACGAAGTACCCGAGACACAATTTGCCATGTCCTGAGCAATCCCGATGACTCGGATATTGGCAGAGCAGAAGGGAAGATGCTCAATATGAAACACTCCAAGCAGAATCTTTATTGCCTGGAAAGTGAATCAACACGGGGAAAGCTGTCTCTTATGAGAGGGCTTTCCCCTCTGTTTTTTACAGGCGTGATCATTGCCGGCGGGGGAGGGCTGCTGCTCTTACGCGCCGTCGGTTCGATCCAGGTGGAAGACACTTATCTCCCCACGCTGACCGTAGGCAGCCTGATGTCCTGTCTTGTCGCAGGGAATCTGTTATTGCTGCGTCAATTCCGCATGCTCAAGCTCACAAGCAGTCAAAAGAGCGGCCTCACACTGGCGCTTGTCTTACCAGTGCTGGCCAGTATGCTGGCGGTCTTACCCGAAAATGGTCTCAACCTGATAGGCATCCTGTTTTTCTGTCTGACTTATTTCATGGCGTTTGCCGGAGTGCTGGAATGGCTTGACCGGGAAGCGGTTGAGCGTGCTGAAGAGGAGCCGTTCAACAGTCACGAACAGGAGTTTTCTGAGACCGTTCCAGTAGAATCTTCGTCTGCCGCTGCTGATTTTGAGGCATCAGATCACGCTGAGATCGATGCAGATCGCGAACAGCGATTTGAGGCGTTATTAGCAGAAAACCAGTCTGATCTGGAATCGCTTTCTGAAGATCAGGAACACGCTGGCTGCTCACAATGGATGAATCGCAATGCTGATGAAGCAGGTTTTGAATTCATTGAAGGCGGAATCCTGGTGCAGTTTGAACCTCAGCAGAAAACCCGGGTCGTGCATCTCGGGATTTCTCCTCCGCTCAAGGGAAAACTCTCTGTCAATTGCGAGTTTGACTCAGGGTTATCTGTCCGGACCCGGGTGCTGGAAACGCGGGGTTACGGCGTCAGTGTAGAGGTCAAACGGTCTGCTGATCTGGACCAGGAGTTTCAGGCAGTCATGCAATATTGGGTGACCAATCAGTCGTGCAATGAGGATGTGGCCTGAAACTGGTTTCCTTTTGATCATCAGGGGAGTTTGGGATATCTGCCGAATTCCAAAACTTATCGAGAACCGAAATTGAATTAAGTCTAAAATGTGTCAAAATAGGCTTTTAAGTTTATTTGCAGGACACCGAATCTTGCCTATATTATACGTTAGCTGGAATTTTCTATATTTCGCTAGTTTCCAATTTTATGAAACGCTATACTTTGCGAACATTGTTGACGAATCAGGTCTGAACGGCAGTCGTCAGCAGTCAGTGAGATTTGTTATTACCCGTCTTGCTGCCAGTCTTTATAGCTTTTGGTTACTGACGCGAAATCGTTTTGGTAATCAGTTAGTGCATCGACATTTGAAGCCGAATCTCATCCTGAGTTCAATCTTCAATGGAATTGTGCTGCATCACGATCGGACTCGTGTTGAAAGGAGGTCGAGCTCTGTCTGTTCGACAGGTTTGACTCAAACTGAATAAGGATGTCAGGATTATGCACAAGATGTCTTTGAAATTTCAATCAAATAATCAGGTCGATTCAACAGATCTGGAATCAGTTCTGGATGCGTCCGGGTTGTTAAATCAACAACAGGATCAGGCACCTGAGACAAAAAAAATAGAGAGCAAGCGTGGTCGCCAGGTGATTAGTCAACGAACTAATTCATTGTTGGGAGTACAAATTGTTTCGAGTGGATCGTATGTACCAGACAACGTCGTTACAAATCACGATCTGCAGGAGCGTTTTGGATTTGACCCGGAATGGATTGAACAACGCACGGGGATTCTGGAACGTCGGCATGCCCCACCAGAAATGGCAACCAGTGATTTATGCTACGAAGCAGCACAGAAAGCAATCCGTGCCGCCCGCGTTAATCCGGAAGACATCGATCTGCTGATTGTCGGCACCTTCACACCGGACTTTCAATGTCCTTCCGTGGCCTGCCTGGTGCAGGATCGCCTGGGACTGGATGCTCCTGCCATTGATCTGCAGGCTGCCTGTGCCGGTTTCATGTATGCCCTGGTGACTGCTGCCCAGTATGTCGCGACGGGAAACAGTAAGCTGGCTCTGGTGATTGGCGGCGACTGCAACAGCCGCATCGTGAATCCGGAAGACCGCCGGGTGGCTCCCCTGTTTGGTGATGGTGCCGGTGCTGTTCTGCTCTCAAAGGGTGATCCTCATCAGGGACTGACCTGCTATCAGACGGGATCTGACGGCAGTGGTTGTTCTCTGCTGGACCGACCCTCCGGCGGAACCCGTAATCCTGCCACTGCCGATGATATCGCTGCCGGGCGTCATTACCTGAATATGGATGGCCGCAGTGTCTTCAAGTGGGCTGTGCGAACGGTTGCCGATTCGATTGATCTGATGCTGACCAAAACCGGCATGAGTGTGCATGAAGTCGACCTGTTCCTGATGCATCAGGCCAATATCAGAATCATCGATTCTGCCTGTGAACAGCTGGGAATTCCTCGCGAGAAGGTCTTTAATAATCTGGATCGCTATGGAAATACCTCTGCGGGATCGATTCCAATTGTGCTGGACGAAGCGTTCCAGTCAGGGCGGATCAATCGCGGCGATACCATTCTCCTGAGTGGTTTCGGTGCCGGACTCGCCTGGGGAACAGGTCTGTTCCGCTGGTAGATCCTCGCTTTGTCGATTGATTCTCAGTGAATGCCGCGCGTGCTCTGACTGTCAGAGTACGCTCAGTCTTCCCGTGCCGGCTTACTCCGGGTCGCTTGGCTCTTTCGACTCCTGCTGTTCGTCGTCACCCGTCGTGTCTGGAGTCACAGGCCGTTCAATTACAGGTTCACCTGCTTTGGCAACCCCTGCCAGCGGCAGCTCATTTGCTGCGTCAGGGTCTTCTTCCGCATAGTAGACGTGATCGATGGGCGTGCCGTCATCACATTTCCTCAACAGGAAATAAATGACAGTATTGGCCGACCAGAAGAAGCTGATCACAAAACCGGAAAACGTGATATTGAGCAGGGAGCCCCAGCCTTTGGAAATGGAAGTGGCCAGATTGGTCTGCCCCTGGTTGAACAGATCAAATGCCTGTTCGCTGCCCATGCCCCAGCTGACGCCCCAGAATGCCAGGTGGGAGACCAGTTGCATCAAGAGTTCGACCAGGAACAGGCAGGCGGTTCCGTAACAGAGTGTGACAAAGACCAGCCACAGAAAATACCAGATCCGTCCGAAAATATAGCTGAAGATGCGGCTTAAGCCATCGAAGCCATCGCTGTCTTCTACGCTGATGGTGGTCATCATCAGAGGCCAGCCGGCCAGTGTGACCAGCAGGATCAGGCTCATGACGAACGCAAACAGAAAAGCCAGTCCCCAGAACAGGCTGACAATGACTCCGCCGGCACTGGGAATATTACCCAGCAGTCCGATCAGCAGGCAGAGGACCCAGAAGAAACCCATGCCCGCAAACGGGAGCAGGGGGGCACTGACCAGCGACAGGATTCGTTTCAGTGAAAAGCCCAGCGACGCCCGGATGCCGATGTGATCATCCTGCGCAAACTGAATGGCGGCAATTCGGGTGATGGCACCTCCAAATACCGCCCAGATAATAATTGCCCACAACAGCTGTGTGGTCGCATACGCCAGCGAACTCCAGCTGGCGCCGGTTTCAAACAGGGTCAGAACCGGCCTGGTGAAATAGGACATCGGTTCCAGCAGGGTGGCCCCCTGAATGTAATCGACCAGTCCTGGAGACTGTTCCGGAATCGGGGTCAGCCCCTGTTGTGGAGAATGTAAAAACAGGTCGGAATTCCGGGGAGGGAATACGATTCTCTGATGTACGAGTGACGAACGGGTGGTCACCGGTTGCCCGGGTGCAAACGGGAGCTGATTAAATAGCTGATTGCCCAGCATCAGCAGCAGAATGGCTGCAATGGCCAGCAGAATTTTCTGGAAATCAACAGCCAGCCGAAATACCCGAAACAGGTTCAGCCAGGGAAACAGAGTTTTATAAGGAATTGGTTCGGTAATCAGTGCCGGTTTTTGATTCATCATCGTCAGAGTGTATATCCAGATGCCCAGAGATGAGAGAGATGCCCGATTGACAACATCCTGTATTGCAAAATCCGTAACAGAAAGACCGTCAATCCCTCAGTTCGTATTCAGACTGAAATCGTGCAGGAATTGCTGTTAATCTGATCTCAGATGGCAAAACCCGAACAGACTCGTGCAGACGAATACAAACCAGTGGTCCATCAATCCTGTACTGACAGGAGGTCAATGTCAGGCGAGCACGCCAGCGAGCGTGCGGACCATTTCGACCAGCGTACCATTCCAGGTCTGATAAGACACGTGACGCGTATTATAGACAGACCGGCGGAGTTGATGCTATCGTAGACCGGAATTCCCCGTCATTTCAGCTGGATTTTACCGGTTCGCCGAGGAGCGGTTCCGGTACGGGAACTTCCCTGTTTTGCGCTGTTCTATTCGCAGCAGGAACAGTACAGGTCTGGTAGATCAATGGAATCGCCAGCAGGGTGATCGTGGTTCCGGCAATCAGGCCGCTGACCACAACACGCGCCATGGGAGCCTGCAGTTCGCCCCCTTCGCCCCAGCCCAGTGCAATCGGGATCATGGCAAGAACGGTTGTGAGCGTGGTCATCAGAATCGGTCGGAAACGACGTGTGGCGGCCTGAATGATCAACTCGTTGACCGGTCGTTCCGGGTAGCGCCGCCGGAGCTGGTTGATGTAATCGACGAGCACGATGGCATTGTTGACCACAATTCCCGACAGAACGACGATGCCGATGAAAGACTGCACGTTCAAAGTCGTGTCTGTGAACACAAAGACCCAGATGACGCCAATCATCCCCAGCGGAACCGCAAACAGGATGTAAAACGGATCGCTCAATGATTCATACTGCGAAGCCATAATCATATACATCAGAAGAATCGCCAGGATGAATCCCTGTTTCAGCGCTGTGAAACTCTTCTGCTGTTCTTCCCAGTCGCCTGCCACACTGACCGAAAATCCGGAGGGAATCTGGATGGCACTCAGGTTGTCCTCCAGCTCAGGCACAATACTCCCCAGGTCCCGTCCTTCGACATCGGCAAAGACTCTCAGGATTCGCTGCTGGTTCTGGCGTTCAATGACCACGGGGGCTTCGTTGGCTTGAAAGGTGAGCATATTCTTCAAAGGAATCGTACGGCCGGTTGCCGTCGTCACACCGACCTGTTGCACGTCATCCATCTGATCGCGGTCTTCCGCCCGCAAACGGACAACGACGGGAAATTCGTCTCCTTCTTCGCGATAGAGTGTGGCTTCGGTTCCCCGAATGGTCGTTTCCAGAGTCTGTGCGATATCCTGCACACTGATTTTGAGCAGCCCCGCTTTTTCCCGATCGATGGATGCGGTCAGTTCAGGCCGTTTATCCGAAACTTCCGCTTCGACATTGATCAGACCGGGGGTTTGCTTCATGACGGAGACGACCTGGTCGACAATCTGTTGCGCGGCCAACAGATTGTGGCCGGCGACCTGGACCACGAGATCTCCGCCACCCCGTCTCCCGATCATCCGCATCAGCATCATTTCCGTTTGAGCTTTCACCTGGACTTTCATGCCGGGAATCGGGCCGATCGCATCGTCGAGTGCCTTGCGGATTTCTTCGATTCCCCGTTCGCGTTCGCCGCGGGGGAGCAGCTGGATTCGTAACGTGGTGCGGTTCCACTGATCCGCGTCGTCCGCACCATCACCAATAAAGGAGGCGATGGCGATTGCTTCGGGCACTGCTTCAATGGTTGCCTGTTCCAGAATCCGCGTCTGCTGATCCAGTTTTCGCAGTTGAATTCCGGCAGCCATTCGCGAAAAGACATTGATCGCGGCTTCGTCTGTTTTCGGCAAAAACTCTGTTTTGATATGGGGGATCAATCCCAGTGTGGTCGTGAAACAGAGCAGCAGGAGAAAACCGGTTATGGTGGCGTGCTTGAGGCTGAATTTTAAGATGCGTTCATAGATCCACTCCAGTACCAGCAGCATGCGATGGTTCATGTTATGGAAGCCGTCAATTAACGCGAACCAGGGACGCGACCAGCGCGAATGTGCTTGCGGGGTCTGGTCCGGAATCCAGTAGGCACTCATGACCGGTGTCAGAGTCAGGCTGGCGACCAGCGAGCAGATCAACGAAAAACCGACCACCCAGGCCAGCTGATGCAGCAGAATCCCGGTTGTGCCATGAATAAAGATCAAAGGCAGGAAGATAATCAGTGTGGTCATCGTACTGGCAATGATGGCGGAGGAGACTTCTTCCGTTCCTTCAATGGCCGCTGTCTTGGGGTCGAGCCCTTCTTCCCGTTTGCGGAAGATACTTTCCAGCACCACGATCGAATTATCAACCAGCATACCGACGCCCAGTGCCAGTCCGCCGAAAGAGATGATATTCAATGTGAAGCCCTGAAAATAAATCAGGGTGAATGTCGCCAGGACAGAGAGGGGCATACAGACGCCAATCACCAGCATGCTGCGGAAGCTGCGCAGGAACACAATCAGAACCAGAATCGCCAGCCCCATTCCGTACAGGGCGGCTTCCTGGATGTTGGCAATCGACTGACGAATGTATTCCGAGTTGTCCACGCGAATTGTGAGATTCACGTCCGGGATCGATTTATTAGCCCGTTCGACCTGTTTGTGCACCTGATCGCTCACGCTGATTGTATTCGCACCCGATTGCTTATATACGTAAAGCAGAATGCCGGGCTGCCCGTTCATCCGGGTCAGTTCTGTCCGTTCCTTTTCCCCATCGACGACTTCAGCGATATCTCTGACATGAACGGTGGCACCTGCCTGTTCACGAACGACCGTATTCTCGATCTGATCCAGGCTGGTAAATTCCCCCTGGCTGCGGATATGCAGGTTTAAATTGCCTTCCTCGTAATTACCGGCGGGCTGGTTGATATTCTCCTGCTTCAGCGCATTGATGACTTCGTTGACGCCCATATTGAGCGACTCGAGCTTGCTGCGATCCAGGTTGATCTGGATCTCGCGTTCAATTGCGCCCCGCATGCGGACCCGGGCAACCCCTTCCAGCTGTTCGAACTGGGGGATGATCTGATTTTCCGTCAGGCGGGTGAGCGTGATCGGGTCCAGATCACTGTTCAACCCCAGGTACAGAATGGGGCGGTCCGCGACATCAAAATGGCGGATATAAGGATCTTCTGCGCCATCAGGCAGCTTGTTTCTCAGCTTGTTCAGCGAGTCGCGGACTTCGTTGATTGCCAGATTGAGATCGGTGCCCCACTGGAACTGCAGACGGACGGTACTGCTCCCTTCCATGCTGCTGCTGAGGATGTTCTCGATGCCCGAGACAGAACTCAGGTTCTGTTCGATCGGGCGGGTAATCTGTTTTTCCGCCTCGTCAGGACCTGCGCCTTCATAAATTGTGATCACGCTGACGCTGGGATTCTGAATGTCAGGCATCAGATCCACGGCCAGCTGCGACAAAGAAACCCCGCCCAGCATGACCAGCACCAGTGAGGACATCAGGGTTGTAATCGGACGCTGGACTGCCAGTCGGGTCAGGGACATAATGGATTTCTCAGGAATTTATGATCTACTGTTGAACCAAATGATCATCCTGATCACAAATTAGTTTTCTGCGGTAACGGAGGCGGGGCCTGAATCACCTGATCCATGGGGACTTCCACGGGGGTAACGGTCTGTCCTTCATCGACCATCCGGTTCCCCAGAGTAATGACCAGGTCTTCCGGTTTAAGTCCGGACAGAATTTCGACGAGTTCTCCGTTATTAATGCCGGTTTCAATGTTGCGTCGTTCGGTCATCGGGGGATTGCCACCAATGATGAAGACGGCTAAACCAGGGCCATCTTTTCTGCGGGTGAGTGATGCAATCGGCAGGACGCTGGTTTTGTGGCGATGTTCAAAGACAATCTGCACGCGGGCATGCATGCCCGGTTTCAGCGAGAAGTCGGCATTTGGGATTTCGATATGTACGGCGGCGGTGCGGGTCTGTGGATCGAGCACCGGTGCTTTCCGTTTCACATGACCGGAAAACGTGCGACCCGGGAAGGTATCAACGGAGATCAGTGCCTTCTGTCCGAGTTTGACGTCTTCATAATCTTTTTCCACGATATGCACGACGGTCCGGACATGATCCAGATTCACAATTTTCATTAAGGGGACATCCGGTTTTGCCAGATCGCCGACATCAACCATCCGTTCTGCCAGAAAGCCATTCGTCGGTGCCAGCACTTTATTTTCTCTCAGACGCAGGCGGCTCTGTTCCAGATCCGATTTGGCCTGTTCCACCCGGGCTTCTTCAAGTTCGGTCTGCGCTTCCTGAATCGCCTTGTTGGCCAACGCTTCTTCCATCTCCTGCTGCGTGCTGACCCCCGATTTCTGCAGGACCAGCAGGCGTTCATACGCTTTGAGGGCCAGATCCTGAGCGGTGAGCTGCGCTTTCAGTTGTGCCTTGGCAACGGTCAGAGATGCATCTGCTTTGCTGACCATTTCCTGGAGTTCTGTGTCATTCAGTTCCAGAATCACATCGCCGGCTTTGATCTGCTCACCGACGTCGAAGGGGATGTTTTTGATATAGCCGCTGTATTTGGAGCGGATTTCGACCTGGGAGCCCGCTTCCAGGTTACCCACCAGGGTGATGCGTTTCTCGAGAGTTTTTTCCGTGGAGCGGGTGACTTGTACCGCGATCGGTTCAGTCAGGATTTTCTTGGGGGCAGTTTCTGTATTGTTCAGGGAGTGCTCGTAGACCAGCCAGCCTGCAATCATTGCAACGGCCGTACATGCTGGGGCAATCAGTACTTTCATCTTTTCGTTTCTCCGGTTGTGTGAACCGCAGCAAGTGTCAGTAGCCAAACAAATAGTTTACTGATCGAGAATTCTGGCTGGCAGAACCTGAGTTCAGTGAAAATCGGTTTGCATTAGACGCTTGATGTATGACAACAGAGGGACTCCGTTGTGCAATCGGGCAGGTTGTCGGTTATCGTTTAAAGATAAACTTCTGGTTGTTTAAGGCAGGTAAGCTAAGGCAGGATCGACAAATCATTTAAGATGCCGACTCAGCTCATCTATTAGAACTATATCGGTAAGAGATTTCAAGATGTTTGTCGTTCTCAATGGCTTTGTTTAAATATTCTTTTGTTTGTCAAATCGCAGGCTGCTCTTTCCTGTTCTTATGCCATTTCTATGCTAAAATCCACTCCAGTTTCTGAATTTTGCAACAATGATAAGAAATTATCTGTTTTTGACAGTCAGCACAGTTTGTCCAACCTGTGAAATCGCTTTGAGAAGGGAAAAACGATGGATTTAATGAGTACAATTGCCGGTTCCATGATGGAAGGGTATTTTCCAGCAGGATGGGACCTGGCCAAAATCGACCAGTGCATGAGTGCCGATCCGACGACCATTACAGACCGCCAGTCCTGGTGGCATGCAGGCTTTGAGCCTGTGATGTGCGGGAGCGTCACTGACTTTGATACGATGCTGGGACATGAGATCGCTTTAACGATTAAGCAGTCTCGCGATGCTGGTGAAAAGCTGGCATTGATCCTGCCTGTGGGACCGATGGGCATGTATCGCTGGGCTGTCTACTTCCTCAAGGAATGGGGCGTCTCCTGCGACCATGTTTATGGTTTCAACATGGATGAATGGAGTGACGCAGAAGGCAATACTCTGCCTCCCACTAACCCCGGTGCGTTCCAGTACGCCATGCAGGAAGCCTTTTACGGTCCGCTGGGTGAATTAACAGTTCCCGAAAATCAACGTCACTTTGCCACAAAAGACGTACTCCCTTCTTATGCAGAAAAAATCGGCGAATTGAAATCCGCGGGTGCGAAACTGGGGGTTATCTTCGGTATCGGCCGTGTCTGTCATATCGCGTTCTGGGAACCGCATTTTGCCGGTGAATTTAATTCCGAAGAAGAATGGAAAGCACAGACTCACCGCATCGGTGCCAGGCTGCATCCTCTGACCATCGAGCAGAACGCCATCACCAGCTTCAAGAGCCGCACGACTCTGGTCCCCGCGTATGCCAACACAATTGGACCAGGCTGCTTCCTGCAGGCCGACAAGATTATCGGCGGTTGTGACGGTATCTTCTCGCGTGGCATGCAGTGGCAGGGAATGAGTGTCTGGATGACTCTGCGACATGAGCCCACCAGTTGGATTCCTTCCACTTACATGACGACTCAGCCGGGTCGACTCATCATTCTGGATGAACTGGCCGGACCACTGGTTGCCGAATGTAACTAAACGACTCAAAACCAACACAAAAGGCAGCTCGAATACTGATTTCGAGCTGCCTTTATTATTTTCATTGTCGTGTCGCTGAGAACGCTTAACCGGCTGTTTGCTCCAGCACCGATTCATGGACATAAATTGGCAGAGGCGGATCGTAATGAATCGATAGCGCGATGGCATCACTGGGGCGGCTGTCGATCTCGATCAGCTCGCCATCCTGTTCTACCCGCAGGACGGCATAGTAGGTGTGATCTTCCAGATGCGTGATCACGATATCTTTTAAGGTGCCTCCCAGGGATTCGATCGTGTTTTTCAACAGGTCGTGCGTCAGCGGTCGCTGAGGAGAAAACTCCTGATTGACGCGGCGGTCAATCGTGGTGGCTTCAAAGATTCCAATCAGGATCGGGAAGACACGCTCGCCTTCCACTTCGCGCAGATAAATCACCTGCTGATCGCCGATCTCGCTGATAATAATGCGAGATAACTCCATTTCCACTAACAAGAGAGCCTCCTCAGGTCAGGCAGGGAATTCACTGCAAACCAGATTCTATGTGACGAATTTAAAACTGAAATACCTGTGGTCGCAAAGTTATTATACACCGATTCCGGGCAGGGCAACAGATCCTGTCTGAATTCGCAGCCAGGAAGCTCAGCCTATTTTCCTTCGAGTTCGTCGATGGTTTTCAGAACACTTTGCAACTGTTTCTGATTTCCTGCCAGCGTCTCCTGAACCCCTGCCACCACATCGGCGGGGGCACGATCGACAAAGTTTTTATTGGCCAGTTTCTTCTCGCTGGCTTCGATATGTTTCTCGAGTTTTTCTGCTTCGCCTCGCAGACGTACCAGCTCGGCTTCCAGATCGATGATTCCTTCCAGCGCGATGAAACCGTCGACATCGTTGAGCGAAAACGTCGCTGATCCGCTGGGACGTTGGACATCCGCGCCCGCGGATTCCAGTAATGTTTTCGCCAGGTTGTCAAACTGTCCCGCGACATTCTGCATGTCATCTGCCACGCTGGATTCACATCGCAGGAAGAGCTGCAGCGGCACTGACGGGGAAATTTTATAGACGGCACGAATATTTCGTACGGCGACAATCATTTCCTGCAGACGCTCAAACCGTTTTTCCAGCTGAGGATCCTGCCACTCCTTCGGTGGTTCGGGCCAGGCGGCAATCATGATGCTTTCTGCCCCGGGTTCCGGCGTGAAGAGACCCCGTTCGGGAGCGATTTCGTTGAGTCGCTGCCAGAGTTCTTCGGTAATGAAGGGGACGAAAGGCTGCAGCAGTCGGAGCAGGGTATCGAGGACTCCCACCAGAACGCGCTGTGCCGCCGGCTTCTGTTCTTCATCCCACAGGCGGGGCTTGATCATTTCCAGGTACCAGTCGCAGAATTCATTCCAGGTGAAGTCGCGAATCGCACGCGTCGCGACATCGAACTGGTAGCGACTTAAGACGGTGGACATCTCTTCGGCAACCGTGGAGAGCCGACTGAGAATCCAGCGGTCTTCCATCGTCAGATCTGATTCCGACAGTGGAGCAGGGGTGTACCCTTCCAGGTTCAGCATGGCAAAACGACTGGCGTTCCAGAGTTTGTTGCAGAAGTTTCTGCCGTACTCGAATCGCTCACTGACGATGCGTGCCACCTTTTCGCCGGGATCCGGGTCGAACCAGGGACTCGTGTACTGATATGATTTTCCACTCTTGGGGAATTTGATCCGCGGTTTTTCGCCGCCGGCGGGAATCGTTGTCTGATGTTCCAGAGTTTGAGGCACGACTTCGCCCGTTTCCGGATCTTCATAACCCACGGGCAGACGGACGTCCTGTGTTTCACCGGCGAATGAAGCGATCGTAAACCGGACCGCATCGACGCCGTATTTATCGATCAGATCCATGGGATCGACGCCGTTCCCTTTGGATTTGGACATGGTCTGTCCGAAACCATCCAGGATTTTCGGATGGATGCAGACATGTTTGAAGGGAATGTCGCCCATGTTGTACAGGCCGGTCAGCACCATGCGGGCCACCCAGAGGGTGATGATATCGCGGCTGGTGACCAGGACACTGCCCGGATAGAAATAATCGAGGTCCGGGTTCTTGTCGGGCCAGCCTAAAGTCGCATGCGGCCAGAGGGCACTGCTGAACCAGGTATCCAGAACGTCTTCATCCTGGATCAGTTTGTGCGCGACTCCCAGTTCATCACCGGTCAGATCGGTTTCACTGCAGATCAGCCAGCAGGTGTCTTCATCATCCCGACGGAAACTTACATCGTATCGATCGCCGAACGCCTGTTTCAAATCGTCTTCAGAACAGGTGTCACAGTACCAGATGGGAATGCGATGGCCCCACCAGAGTTGACGGCTGATGCACCAGTCCCGCTTCTCTTTGAGCCAGTCCAGATAGGTTTTGGAATAGCGGCTGGGGAAGAAACGCACACGGCCGTCGTCAACGGCATCAATGGCGGACTGCGCGAGCGTGTCCATCTTGACGAACCATTGATCGGACAGATAGGGTTCGATCGGAGTTTTGGAACGGTCGCTGTGTTTAACGGGGATCTGCCGGTCTTCGACTTCAACAAAGAAACCGAGCTTGTCCATGTCTTCGACCACTTTTTTACGGGCCGCATAACGATCCAGGCCTTCATACTCGCCGGTCGCGTCGTTCATGGTGCCGTCCGGATTCAGAATGTTGATCTGTTCCAGATCATTTCGCAATCCACAGGCATAGTCGTTGGGATCGTGCGCGGGCGTCACTTTGACGGCCCCGGTTCCGAGATCTTTGTCTGCCAGTAAAGCATCGGCAATGATCGGGATTTCGCGTCCGTTTAAAGGGATGCGAACCAGTTTACCGACCAGATTCGTATAGCGTTCATCGGAAGGATGCACGCAAACCGCGGTATCGCCGAGCATGGTTTCGGGGCGCGTGGTCGAGAAGGAAATCCGTTCGTCACTGCCGACAACCGGATACTGGAAGGTCCAGAACTGGCCGGCAATGTCTTCAGAAAAGACTTCATCATCGGCAACAGCGGTCTGCAGGAACGGGTCCCAGTTGACCAGACGTTTGCCGCGATAAATCAGCCCGTCGGAAAACAGCTTCAGAAAGGTACGGCGAACCGCTTTGGAGCACATGTCGTCCAGGGTAAAGCGGGTGCGCTGCCAGTCGCAGCTGGCGCCCAGCTTTCTCAGCTGATTCAGGATACGTTTTTCGTACTGGTCTTTCCATTCCCAGATTCGTTCCACCAGTGCTTCGCGACCAATGTCGTGCCGCGTCAGGTTTTCCTCTTCCTTCATGCGGCGTTCAACAACAGCCTGGGTGGCGATGCCGGCATGATCGGTTCCGGGCATCCAGAGCGCTTCGTAGCCCTGCATGCGTCGCCAGCGGGTGATCAGGTCCTGCAGCGTGCCGTTGAGCGCGTGTCCCATGTGCAGGGCACCGGTGACGTTGGGGAGCGGAATCATGATCGTGTGCTGTTCTTTTTCCGGGTCGGGCTCGGCGTGAAAATAGCCGTTCTCTTCCCAGAACTGGTACCACTTCTGTTGTGCACTTTCAGGATTATATTGTTTCTCTAACGATTCGGTCATGATTTCGAATGGGGTCTTGTGCTTGAAGATATGGTTAAAGTGGAGAAATCGCTCTGCCACGAAATAGGTGTTTTTCTGTTACTGAAACGAACTATACCAGTTCCGATATCGCAAAAACAGGCAGGACGGGCATTGTTGACGGTCTGGGATTTGAATTCCGGAACAGATTTCGGTTGAGGATTCCGTCTCAGGGGACACGGGTCAGGTTAAAATTGTTCCCTCGTCCTTGTAGAGCTTGTATTCGACGCTGTCTGCCAGTGCCAGCCAGCTGGCTTCGATCACATTTTCACTGACGCCGATACTGCTCCAGACCTTGTGTTCATCACGGCTTTCGATCACCACACGCACACTGGCGGCGGTCCCTTCTGCAGAGTTGATCACGCGGACTTTGTAGTCTACCAGATGCATTTTCTCGAGCGCCGGGTAGGCAGGGCAGAGGGCCTTTCTGAGCGCCGTATCCAGGGCATTCACCGGACCGTCCCCTTCGCCGACCACATGTTCCTGCTGTCCGTTGACGAGTAGTTTGATTGTGGCTTCGGTGAGCGGCTCATGCGAATTATCCGATTCCACATTCACGCGGTAGTGGATCTTTTCGAAATGCGGTTTGAAAGTTCCAGCGACTTTTTTGACGAGCAGATCAAACGACGCTTCCGCGGCTTCAAACTGGTAACCTTCGTTTTCGAGGTCCTGAACTTTTTCAAGGATCCGCGTGAGCAGTTCCGGATCGTTATCCAGTTGCAGCTTGGTGGTTTTCGCGACGATGTTGGATCGTCCCGATAACTCGCTGACCAGCACCTTGCGTTCGTTGCCGACGACTTCCGGTTCGATATGTTCATAACTGCGTGCGATGCGATTGACCGCGTGCACGTGCATGCCCCCTTTATGGGCAAAGGCACTGCTGCCGACAAAAGGCTGGCCGGAACGGAAATTCATGTTGGCCAGTTCGTAAACGTAGCGTGAGAGTTCCGTCAGGTTATGCAGGTTGTTGTCGAGGAGTACCGAGTAGCCTTCTTTTTTCGTCACCAGATTGGCAATCACGCTGATCAGGTCGGCATTGCCGCAACGTTCTCCGATACCGTTAATGGTTCCCTGAACCTGGATGGCACCGTGTTCGACGGCCGTCAGTGAATTTGCAGTCGCCAGATCGCAGTCGTTATGGCAGTGAATTCCCAGGGGGACATTCACTTCGGAACGGACCAGGTCAACGTACTTGGCAATCACTTCAGGCAGACTGCCACCATTGGTGTCGCAGGGAATGACGATGTCTGCGCCCGCGTCGGCTGCCGCCTTGATGGTTTTGAGTGCATATTCAGGGTTGGCACGAAAGCCGTCAAAGAAGTGCTCTGCGTCATAGATGACTTCGCGTCCGCAGGATTTGATGAAGCCAACCGAATCGGCGATCATCGCCAGATTTTCTTCGAGCGAGACCCGCAGCACTTCCGTCACATGCAGATCCCAGGTTTTACCGACAATGGTGACCACGGGGGCCTGTGAATCACGCAAGGCCTGCATGCCGACATCGTCTTTGGCCTCAATCTCTTTGCGGCGGGTCATGCCGAAGGCGGTGACTTTGGCGTGCTTCAGATCCATTTCCGCGACACGCTGGAAATATTCCGTATCTTTCGGATTGGAGAGGGGATAGCCGCCTTCAATGTAATCGAAACCCATCTCATCGAGCTTTGCGGTAATCTGCAGCTTGTCTTCCAGTGAGAAGTTGACGCCTTCTCCCTGACTGCCATCCCGCAAAGTGGTGTCATACATCTGAATTCGGGCCATCGTTGGAGCTTTCTTATTGATTAAACGTGTGAGATCACTCTGGTTTCAGTGTCTGCTGATATTCTTATTCTTTTCAGGCGTTCACAGGGCAATGCTTGATCTGTCCTGGTCCCCATAACAAAAAAACCTCAGGTTGTGACCTGAGGTTATGAAAATCTGTTAAATTGGTAATGATCCTCAAGTCATAGGGAGTCTGGAATTTCACAAATAATAATAATGTCGCAGATGCGAACCATATTTGAGACAGACAACATAGACCAGAGAGCCTTCCTCTTGATAGGAATCGATAACAAACAGTCGATGGAAAGATCATAAGCAGCACGGGGGGATGAGTCAAACGAAAAGCCGATTTCGCCCTGTTTTCAGGTCAGATTCCCGAACGGGCAGGGGACGGATGCTCAAACGAACTCTTCTTCGTATTCCTCTTCGCCGTAATCGTCTTCAAACTGGTTGGACTTCATCGCTTCCCACTCATCGATTGTGTACAAGACTTCACGTGCCTGTGAGCCGTTATACTCACCGACGATGCCATCTTCAGCCATGTAGTCAATCAAGCGGGCACCACGACCGTAACCAACTCCCAATGCTCGCTGCAGCAGGGAAACAGAACCGCGACCTTCACGGATCACGACTTCGACGGCTTCGTTATACAGGCTGTCTTCTTTACGGTCGGATTCGCCACCGTTGTTCTTCTTGGAGTTGGCAGACGTAATCTGTGCCAGTTCCGGACTGTATTCCGGTTCCATATCACTGAAGAAGTCGATCACGCGTTCGATTTCTTCGTCACTGACATAGGCACCCTGGGCACGGGTCAGTTTACTGGTTCCCGGAGCCAGGTAGAGCATGTCACCATTACCGAGCAGGGCGTCTGCTCCGTTTTCATCCAGAACCACACGGCTGTCGCCACGGCTGGCTACCTGGAACGAAACGCGGGCAGGCAGGTTGGATTTGATCAGACCGGTAATCACGTCGACGGTTGGTTTCTGAGTTGCCAGAACCAGGTGAATTCCGACCGCACGCGATTTCTGAGCCAGACGGATAATGTGTGCTTCCACGTCTTTACCGGAAGTCATCATCATGTCGGCAATTTCGTCCGCGACGATCACGATCGAAGGCATTTTTTCCGGCATCTGCAGGGCTTCTTCCGAGTCAGGATCAATGCCGGCCAGTTCCAGCACTTTGTCCTTACCCAGTTTGTTGAAGCTTTCGATGTTACGCGAACCGCAACGGGCAAGCAGGTCGTAGCGTTCTTCCATCTTGTCGACGGCCCACGCCAGCACGGCTTCCGCTTTTTTCATGTCTGTGATCACGGGATGCATCAGATGCGGAATGCGTTTGTAGCCGCTCAATTCCACCATCTTCGGATCGATCATCAGCATTTTGACTTCATTGGGTGTGCGTGTCATCAACAGCGACAGAATCAGTGTGTTGAGACAGACACTCTTACCGGTACCGGTTCGACCTGCGATCAGCAGGTGAGGCAGTTTGGCCAGGTCGGCAGTCAGAGGATGGCCGCTGACGTCTTTCCCCATGAAGAGGGGAATCCGGCTTTTTTCTGTTTCATCTGAGCAGGATTCGATCAGCTCTTTCAAACGGACCATGACCTGTTTGTCGTTGGGAACTTCCACGCCAACCGTGTTTTTCCCGGGAATGGAAGGTACCACTCGCACGGAAGGCACACGTAAAGCGACGGCCAGATCGTGAGCCAGCGCGGTGACTTTGGCAACACGCAGACCTGGTTTCAGATCCAGTTCGAACAGGGTTAAGACTGGACCGGTATCGATTTCAGAAACCTGGATATCGAGACCGAAGTCAGCGAAGGTGTTTTCCAGAACTTCCGCCGCCTCTTCGGCTTTTTTCGCCAGCATCTCGAACGGGAAGTCTTCGGCGTCTTCGAGCAGTTCTAACCCGGGCAGCTTATACGAGCTGTTTTTTTTTTGCTCGATGGGCTGTGTCTGTCGCGCCAGGCGAATTCCCGCCGGCGGATTGACTTTGATGGGCTTGCGCTTCTTTGGTTTCACTTTTGCTTTAGGAGCGACGACTTCTTCTTCTTCGTACTCGTCTTCCTCTTCTTCTGCGACGATTTCTTCTTCCTCTTCATACTCCTCTTCCTCTGTCTCTTCTTCTTCATCCACTTCAGCCGATTCACGGCTCAAGGCTTTGAAGGGAAAGGTGAGACAGGAAAAAAAGAGACGAACGGGAAGCGTATCGGCAGTCAGTAACAGGCCGGCCAGAAACATGGAGGTCAGCAGGATCAAAGAACCAGCGACGGAAAACCGGGTTTCCAGCAGTGAAAAGCCGAGCGCACCAATATAGCCACCACTGCCAATCAGCGGGGTGGCACTGTTCTGTCCCAGCATCATCTGACTGACGATGCAGATAGAAACCAGAATCAGACTTAAGCCAATGAGTTCCACCAGAACGCCCGACGTTTCCTGCCGCGAGAACATCCGCATATCGACGACGATTAATGCAAGGAAGATTCCCCAGGCACCAAGACCGAAACCGGTTCGCAGGTAGTGGGCAATCTGAGCGCCGGAGTCGCCACACAGGTTCTGTGCGACATCACGGACGGGATAGACGAGCTGAGCAGGGGGATCTGCGGGGTCATAGCTGAACAGACTCAGTCCAAGAAAGACTGTCGCTGCCAGTAATCCCAGCGCGATTAAATCTGTTTTGAACCGTTGAATGTCGATCATGCTGACCAACCTGCAAATCTATGTAATAACGTTCGGGTTGTTTATTCAAAGGAGGATCAACGGCGCGCAAAGCGGACGCAAAAAGATGGCTTCTTTTTTTGTGGGGATTAACCAGAAATTTTGTCCGAGTGAAAAATAGTTCCCGTCTGCGATGAAAACCCAAGAACATCAACAGACGGGAATATTTTCACGACCAGTGTCTCAATGGGGGGCATTGAGACGTACCAAACAAAAGTATGGATTCATAATAAGATGTTGATTTCCTTAACACTCAAACCTAGCACACAAACGGAGGGTGGGTGGAAAAAACTCATCAAACGATGTGGTGTTTTTACCACACGCGGCAGCGCGGTTCGGGTTAGAGCAGTCAGCGGAAGTTATCAGGAGCACATCGTGACGGTCGTAACGGTTAAACCGATTCGGCAGGTTTTAGCCTGAGTTCCGTATTTCAGCAGCAAGAGAAAGGGGGGTTGGCGATCAGCCTGCCAGATGCTGCTGGATCCATTCGATCAGAGAATCCGCCACCCGGGTCTTTTCTCCCGAGTAAGTCGCGACGGTCTCCTGAGTCTGGTCGATCACTTCGACAAAGTTTTCGGAGGAACCGATGGCACTCACGCTGTTGAGCACGATGGCATCGCATTTTTTGCTGTAGAGTTTGCGAACGGCGTTAAAACGGGCATCCTGAGATTCGAGCGCGAAGCCCATCACCCAGCGATCCCCTTTCTGGGACCCGAGTTCTGCCAGAACGTCGATCGTTTCCACCAGTTCCAGGGTGATCGCTTCGCCGGTTTTAGCGATTTTACCGGGTTTGCGGGTTTTGATCCGGTAGTCACAGACGGCGGCGGTTCCAATCACACCGTCGCAGTTAGAAAACAGTTTTTCGCATTGTGCGAACATCTCATCGGTGGTTTCGACCTGGTACAGCTCGCAGCCGGCCGGGGGAGGGATCGTGACCGGGCCTGATACCAGCGCGACTTCATGACCAGCGGCAATCGCAGAGCGGGCTAAAGCGTAACCCATCTGTCCGCTGCTCGCATTGGACAGGTAACGGACATCATCCAGGTATTCTCGCGTCGGGCCGGCTGTGATCAGAATTCGCATGTGAGGATCATTCGATGGAGGGGAGCGAAGCAGGGCAGAGCAGTTTCGAATTACCCCAGTAGTTCTTCAATTCGGGTTATAATCTCTGCCGGTTCTGCCATCCGTCCCTTCCCGATCACACCACAACTCAACCAGCCTTCCCCCGGTTCGACGATCTGAATTCCGTCTGCCTTGATCTGTTCCAGATTGCGCTGAACCGAGGCTTTGGCCCACATGTCGGCATTCATGGCTGGTGCCAGCAGGATCGGAGCGGTGCAGGTCAGCGTCAACGTGGAAAGCAGATCTTCCGCGAAGCCATGCGCCATCTGTGCCATCACGTTGGCCGTCGCGGGGGCAATGACGAACAGTTCGGCCCTTCTGACCAGGCCGATGTGCTCCCCCTGAAAATGTTCCCTGGGGGAAAATCCATCCTGGTAGACCGGGCGGCCGGTGAGGGCTTCAAATGTGGTCGCGCCAATGAATTTCTGCGCGGCCTGTGTCATCACCACACTGACGGCTGCCCCTTTCTGGACCAGTTTGCTGGCCAGGTCAGCCGTCTTGTATGCGGCAATACCTCCAGAAACACCTAATAGAATTTCACGCCCCTGCATGGGTAGGTTTCCGGTGTTCATGGTTCTGCGCTAGTCTGTTAGACCAGATCTTCCAGGCTCGGACCGGCATCGTCATATTCGATGGCATCCAGCGGACCTGCATCGTCTGTGATGGCTACTTCGCCAGACTGGTCGAGGTAGATTTTGTCTTCCATGATTTCCTGAACCACGATTTCCATGTGGTTTTTGGTCTGCAGTTCAACCAGTGGTCGTGCACCCCGGTTCAAAGCGACGATGCGCTTTTGAATGAGTGAAGACAGTTTGAAACGGCCGCCGACTTTGTTGACGATTTCTTCTTCTTTAAATTCTTCCAGCATTAATTTCTTGCTCCCGTTGTTTCAGGATGGTGCCGATTTCTGTGACAGCACGTTCCAGATCGTCATTGATAATGACATGACTATAATATTGGGCCTGCTCCAGTTCTTTGCGAATTGTCGTCAGCCGTTTTTCGATTACTTCTTCCGATTCGGTTCCCCGATTGCGGATTCGTTTTTCATATTCTTCATCGGAGGATGTTCTGACAAAGAGCGTAATGGTCTGGGGGAACTGTTCTTTGAGCTTCAAAGTTCCCTGAACATCGATCTCCAGAAATGGCCAGCCCCCTTCTTCCGCGGCCCGGCCCACCTCTGATTTTAACGTTCCATACCAGTATCCCAACCCATGAACCTGTTCACATTCAAGGAATTCGTTATTTTCCTGCCGTTTTTCAAACTCTTCTTTTGTCAGAAAATAATAATCTTCCCCATCCACTTCCCCCTTCCGACGAGGGCGGGTCGTGGCCGAGATCGCTTTGATCAGCTTGACCGGTGTCTCCTGCATCAGACGATTGACGATGGTTGTTTTTCCACTGGCCGTCGGGCCGGAAAGCACAACAATCGGAATGTCCGGTGGGATACTGGCTTGGGATTCAGGCACTTGGCAAAGCTCCAGAGTAATCGTCGGGTGGTCTCTCTATTTATCCGCAGGAGATCAGTACTACTATTCTATTCAACGTTCTGGACGTTTTCCCTGATTTTCTCAACAGCCAGTTTCATTTCGATCACGGCATGAGAAATCTCAACATCGTTGGCTTTCGAGCCGATGGTATTGATTTCGCGAAACATCTCCTGTACCAGAAATTCCAGCTTTTTACCCTGAGACGTTTTCGCTGAGAGGATTGAGTCAAATTGCTCTAAATGGCAGCTGAGTCGACTGATTTCTTCGTTGATGTCACAGCGATCGGCAAACATGCTGACTTCACGAATCAGGCTGTCAGGGTCCAGTTCGACCTCCTGGTCTTTCAGCAGATCTGTCAGTCGCTGATGCAGACGATCGCGATAAGTTGTGACGACCCGTGGTGCCTTCTCTTTGACGACTTCCAGTTGCTGGCGAATGACCTGGTTACTGCTTTCCAGATCTGCCTGGGCCGATTCGCCTTCTTTCTTGCGGAACTCAGTGAGTTCTTTTAACGCGCCGCAAATCGCCTGTTCAATTAAAGGCCAGTCCGATTCGGGAGTGTGAGAACGCGAATAATTGTCGATTGCTGCACCGGGTAATGTCAACAGGCTGTCGACGTGATCGGGCAGCGGAGTATGACAGATTTCAGACAGGTGCTTGAGCTGTTCCCAGTATTGTTTAATGACTTTTTCGTCCAGCAGGTAATCGCTGGTGCGATCCAGGCTGTCGATTCGCAGTGTGAGGTTCACAGTCCCGCGTGAGATGGAACCGCGAATCAGTTTCTCAATCTGGCTGCCCAGTTTGGCGTAGAAGTCCGGATAACGGGACGAAACTTTCAGGTAGCGATTGTTGACGGTACGTAACTCTGCATGGACCGAAAGTCGGTCATCTTCAGCAGTCGCACTTCCAAAACCAGTCATGCCCAGCAGCACAACACACTCTTTTCTGAAATAACAGGAACGATTTGAGGTTTAAAGAACCATCAAAACTTTGCCGAACGCAGGGCTCAACTAAGTTGACTATTCTGACTTGGGTTGAGATTCGGTTTTCTCAGGTTTCGCAGGAGTTTCCTGTTTTTTGTCTTCTGGTTTCGATTCCGGAGCGGCAGCCTTGGGAGCAGCGTCTTTATCTGCTGGCTCAGCCGGCTTGCCTGCTTTCTCGTCTGTTGCGGCAGGCTTTTTCTCTTCAGCAGGTTTGGTCTCTTTTGCATTGAGATCTTTGGGAGGTGTGAACTCCGGACCGCCTGCTGGTTTTTCTTCGGTAGCTGGTTTCTCTTCTTCTTTGTCTTTGTCGTCCGAAGAAACAGAGGTCTCTTCAGAAACGGCACTACCACCACTGTATTTGCCGGAACTGGCTCGCGTGGTGATGCCGGAGACACCAGCCAGGATGACCCAGATCACAGCCATGACGATCGTGATTTTTGTGAAGACATCGCCGGCCTTCGTTCCCAGTGCGCTTTGACCACCGGCACCACCGAAAGCTCCGGCCAGTCCACCACCACGACCTTTTTGCAGCAGGATGATGATAATCAGCAGGACCCCGAAGAACATCAGGAATGTCATCAATATGGTAGCAGGGTCTGTAATGGCTTCCAGGAACGTCGCAAAAATCATTGTGTCATCCTAAATGGCTTAAAATATCTTCTGAACGAGTTGATATAATCACTCGCAAAATGCTGAAGTCAGATCGCTGGTATCATACTGTAATGACATACGATCTGTAAATCGATTCTGGATTCAGAGTGTCCTCTAAATGGCAGAAACTCAGGACTATTCTGCAGATAACTCAACAGCAGCCTGAATGATGGGGATAAACAGCTCTGCTTTGAGGCTCGCTCCCCCGACCAGGGCACCGTCCACGTTTTCCTGTGAAAGCAGTTCTTTGGCATTGTCTGGTTTGACGCTACCGCCGTACAGAATCCGGGTGGAATCAGCGATTTCTGCGGAATACTGGTCTTTTAACCAGTTTCTCAGGTAGAGGTGAGCTGCTTCTGCCTGTTCGGGGCTCGCTGTTAAACCGGTTCCAATGGCCCAGACTGGCTCGTAAGCGATCACGATCTGCCCGAATGCAGCAGCATCGACGTCTGCCAGGCCACCTGTCATCTGGGTGTTGAGGACGGCTTCTGTCTGGTCTGATTCACGTTCGCTCTGCAGTTCACCAACACAGAGCACGACCTGCAGACCCGCTTCGAGGGCCTTTTTGACCTTGAGATTGATATCTGCGTCTGTTTCATTCAGAACGTGGCGGCGTTCGCTGTGTCCCAGGATAACGGAACGGCAACCGACGTCGGTCAGCATTTCGGTTGAAGTTTCACCGGTAAAAGCACCTGGTGCTTCGTGGTAGCAGTTTTGTGCGCCAAATCCGACGCCTGATCCAGAAACGATATCGCCAATCGTGGTCAGGTAGGGAAACGGAGGGCAAACCAGAACTTCAACGGCGGGATTTTCAGAGGGCACCTCAGCTGCCAGTGCCTGAGCCAGCTGTGCACCGGATTCTTTGGTGGTGTTCATTTTCCAGTTACCGGCTACGAGGAAGCGACGCATAATAAATCCCGTGGTTCAAGTTAAGGTGAATGTGAGTATTGACTGTACAGAAAATGATTTCGCCGGGAATTCAGGGGGCGAAACAAAAGCAAAAACGGTCCGCGATCGCCAGAAGGTGACGGATGCCGCTATCAGCAGCAATCGGAGCTGCTGCATAAGTTATTGAGTCAAACGTAATGATTCAAGGATTTGAGCTGAAAATCCTGAAATGACCCCTGTTTTCACAGAATTAACCGGAATCGGGTGACCTGGGTGACTCGATTCCCGGTTTCAGTTACTCCAGAATCCCGCTTCTGGGGTAGGAGCCCATGGTTTCCAGGCGAACGACGCGTTTTTCCAGTTCGCTCAGAGTGCGTTTGATATGGGCTTCCTGGACATGGCCTTCAAAATCGATGAAAAACAGGTATCCCGGCTCTTCTCCCCGCAACGGGAAAGACTCAATCCAGGTCAGGTTAACCTTGTTTTTCTTGAAGATCTGCAGTGTGTCAGCCAGGGAGCCGGCTTTGTGGGCGATTTGAACCAGGATCGCGGTACGATCTTTACCGGTCGGATCGCAGACCTCTTCGCCAATCACGGCAAAACGGGTGACGTTGTTGGCATTGTCTTCAATGCCTTCCACGATAATCTGCAGGTCGTATTCTACAGAAGCCTGGTGGCTGGCTACTGCAGCAGCACCTGGTTTGGTCGCTGCCAGCTGAGCGGCGGTCGAAGTGCTGGTGACTTCATGCAGGTGTGCCTGAGGCATGTTGCGGGAGAGCCACTCGCGGCACTGTGAGAGTGCCTGCGGTTTACTGTAGATTTCGGTGATTTCGCTCCGTTCACAGCGGGCCAGCAGGTTGTGGTGTACGGCGATCAGTACTTCGCCACAAATTCGCAGTGGCAGCCGGGTGAACATATCGAGTGTGTCGACGACACGTCCATCTGTACTGTTTTCGATGGGAACGACACCAAATTCGGTATTGCCTCGATTGACTTCTTCGAAGACGGATCCGATGGTGTTCACGGGAACCATGTCGGCTCCTTCACCAAATCGTTCCAGAGCTGCCAGGTGTGTATAGCTGTAAGCGGGGCCCAGATAGGCGACGCGTTGCGGGTGGATCTGTCGGCGGGCAGAACTCAGGATCTGACGAAAGATTCCCCGGATGGCGTTGTTGGTCAGCGGGCCGGAACCGTTCAGTTTTTCGATGGTTTCACGCAGTTCTTCATCTGATTTCGGGTCAAACATGGCCTTGCGGGGCTCGGGATCGGACTTGATCTGTTTGACGGTCATGGAACAGCGTTTATTGACCAGTTTGACAATCTCGCGGTCAATTTTTTTTAGTTCGGTCTGAAGCGATACGGGGGTTCGTTTTGTGCTGGCGCGGACCACTTTTTTCTTGGTTGGCGACTTCGGTTTGCTGACGGAAGTTCGTTTGTTAACCGCTTTTTTCTTGGCCATCGGAATCTTTCAGGATGTGAGTCTCGTTTCTGTCTCTCAGAAAATTAACCGCAGCCAGATCACACGCCTTCCGTGGTTGTGTTTCGTTGCTTACTGCCAGTTTCACAAAATTGGATTACTTCATAAGTTTGGATTACAATCCCTTAAGAATTGATTAACTTCGGATTTCTCCTGAATCGTATTCTTGAATATTTCGCTTAAAATATTATAAAATAATCATTTAGAGGCGTTTGAAATACAGGCTCTCTCACGACATAAACGGCTGGTGAATGCCAGTTTGGACCTGATTATCAATTGTTCTAGTTTGTACCGCCGCGTTTGGGGACTGTCAAGCGGTTAGGCCTGACCTGTGAACTGTTTAGCCTTTATTCCAGCGGTCAGGATGAATTGACTGCCATTATGTCATTTTGTCTCTGGGGCAGGATCGGTCAGCTGTGGTGTCAATTTGGCAGTGGCTGGTTGGTAGAATAATTTAAGTAAAAACTACCTGGGGTTGTAAGTGGTTGTTATTAAACGACATATGCGTAATTTGCGGCGACGGTGTTCAGCTTGGCACACTCATTGCAGTTAAGCCCGGCAGCCTGTGAATTCAGGCAAAATTGAACGAAGCATTGAAACACAAGAGAGAGATGTATGAGGCTATGAGAGTTTTCTCGTTGTCTGAGCTTTGTACAGATCTGAAATACGAATAAAGAAAGAGGGGAAACTCACATGTCGTCAGGCGAAAAAATCATCGGTATTGATTTGGGGACAACCAACTCAGTGGTCTCAATCATGGAAGGTGGGGAAGCAAAAGTGATCCCCAACCTGGAAGGGAATCGTATCACTCCCAGTGTGGTCGCCTTCACTGATAAAGGGGAGACTCTTGTCGGTGAACCTGCCAAACGTCAGGCGGTGACCAACCCGAAGAATACCGTTTACTCAGTCAAACGCTTTATGGGACGTCGTCATAATGAAGTCCAGAGCGAAGAAAAGATTGTTCCTTACGGAATTATCGGCGGGCCGGAAGATTACGTCAAAATTGAAGCGGGTGGCAAAACTTATACGCCACCTGAAATCTCGGCTTCCATTTTACGCAAATTGAAAGAAGCTGCCGAAAGCTATCTGGGGCACAAGGTCAACAAAGCCGTTGTGACGGTTCCTGCGTACTTCAATGATGCGCAACGGCAGGCGACGAAAGACGCCGGTCAGATTTCCGGTCTGGAAGTCTCTCGTATCATCAACGAGCCAACCGCAGCCGCATTGGCTTACGGTCTGGAAAAGAAGAGCGACGAAAAGATCGTGGTCTTCGACTTTGGTGGCGGTACGTTCGACGTTTCAGTTCTCGAAGTGGGTGATGAAGTCATTGAAACTTTGAGCACGAACGGCGATGGTCACCTGGGGGGTGACGATTTTGACGAAGAACTGATCAATCACATTGCAGAGTCTTTCAAGAAAGAGCAGGGGATTGATCTGCGGAGCGATGCGATGGCGTTGCAGCGTCTGAGAGAAGCCGCTGAAAAAGCCAAAAAAGAACTGTCCTCTTCGCAGACAACCGATATCAATCTGCCCTTTATTACCGCTGACAGCAGTGGTGCAAAGCACTTGCAGATGGCGATTACCCGCGCTGAGTTTGAGAAGCTGATCGATCCTCTGGTAGAACGCTGCCGGAAACCGGTTGAGCAGGCCATGAAAGATGCCGGCCTCAGTGCGAGCGAAATTGATGAAGTCGTGCTGGTCGGTGGTTCAACACGTGTTCCCAAGGTTCAGGAATTTGTGAAGAAGATCTTCGGTAAAGAGCCTCACAAAGGGGTGAACCCGGACGAAGTGGTTTCCATCGGAGCTGCGATTCAAGGGGGGATTATCTCTGGTGATGTTCAGGATGTGGTGCTGCTTGACGTGACACCGCTCTCTCTGGGGATTGAAACCGAAGGTGGCGTGATGACCAAACTGGTTGAGCGTAACACGACGATTCCTGTGACCAAAGATCAGGTCTTCTCGACTGCTGCCGACAATCAGACTGCTGTGACCGTCCGTGTGTTCCAGGGAGAACGACAGATGGCCAACGACAACCGGTTGCTGGGGCAGTTCAACCTGGAAGAAATTCCGCCGGCACCGCGTGGGGTTCCCCAGATTAAGGTGGTATTCGATATCGACGTGAACGGCATCCTGAATGTATCAGCTAAGGACGTTGCGACAGGCAAAGAGACTTCGGTCAAAATCGAGCAGTCGAGTGGTCTGTCTGAAGCAGAAATTGAAGACATGAAGAAACAGGCGGAAGCACACGCTGATGAAGACAAGAAGAAAAAAGAGCTGGCTGAAGCCAAGAACAATGGTTCGCGCATCGTTTATGACGTGGAAAAACTGTTGAAAGAACATGCTGAAAAAATTGATGAGTCCTCAAAATCTGCGATCGAAGCATCGGTCAAGAAAGTCAACGATGCTCTGGAAACGGAAGACGTTGCCGCCATCAATTCAGCCTGTGAGTCTTTGCAGCAGGCCACACATGCCTTCACCGAGCAGATGTATAAGCAAAGCCAGGAAGCTGGTGGTGCTGAAGGTGCTGCTCCGGAAGCGGGTGCTGCCTCCGATGAAGAGGATGTGATTGATGCCGAGTTTGAGAAAAAGGACTGAAGCAGTTCTGTGAGATAAGGAACGGGGCTCAAGGATCGTCTTGAGCCCCGGACTCCTGCCTTAAAATCCATTTCTGGAAGACTGTTTTTTCAGTTTCATACCATTGATCAGACTCAAAAGACTCTCCCTTCCCCGGGTCTGATTCACTTAAAATTTAATATACGGGCACTGCTTACCGACCAGTTATCTGATATGATAATTCAGGCTGTTGAGTTGCTGCGCAGGTTAACAATAGAACGGAGGAGTGTTATGGCATTTCGATTTGAAAAGTTGACTGTAAAGGCCCAGGAAGCCGTCCAGCGTGCTCAACAGACGGCTGAAGATTTTGGTCAGCAGGAAATCAAACCGCTGCATCTGCTCAAAGCGTTGCTGGATGAAGAGCAGGGGGTGGTGAAGCCGCTGATTCAGAAGATCGGAGCCAACCTGCCTCAACTGCAGAAAATGGTCGATGATGAAATCAGTCGGCTGCCGAAGGTGTCCGGGGCAACGATGCAGGTCGGCGTCGGTCAGGCACTGCTTAAAGTTCTGCAGGCAGCTCAGGATCGGGCAGATCAGATGCAGGATAATTTTGTTTCGACAGAACACCTGCTGCTGGCATTTACCACAGTCGACGATCAGCCGAAGCGGATCCTGGAGCTGAACGGCATTGAAGAAGACGACGTACTTTCTGCATTGCAGGCCGTGCGTGGCGGGCAGCGTGTCACCGATCAGAGTCCGGAAGAGAAGTACCAGTCGCTGGAACAGTATGGTAAAGATCTCGTCGAACTGGCCCGGCAGGGGAAAATTGATCCGGTCATCGGTCGCGATCAGGAGATCCGCCGCGTTGTTCAGATTCTGTCGCGACGTCGGAAAAATAACCCGGTGCTCATCGGTGAAGCCGGTGTCGGGAAAACGGCGATTGTGGAAGGTCTCGCACATCGAATCGTCATGGGCGATGTGCCTCAGAACCTGAAAAACAAACGGGTGATTGCCCTGGATATGGGGGCGTTGATTGCAGGGACCAAATATCGAGGGGAATTTGAAGATCGCCTGAAGGCCGTTCTGAAAGAGATTGAGTCGGCGAAAGGGCAGATCATTCTGTTCATCGACGAATTACATACCGTGGTGGGGGCAGGGGCTGCCGAAGGGGGCGCTGATGCTTCGAATCTGCTGAAGCCCGCTCTGGCCCGTGGGGAACTGCATTGCGTCGGGGCCACCACGCTGGACGAGTATCGCAAATACATCGAAAAAGATCCTGCGCTGGAACGACGTTTTCAGCCGGTCATGGTGAGTGAACCGACGGTGGAAGATACGATTTCCATCCTGCGGGGTTTGAAAGAACGTTATGAAACACATCATGGCGTGCGGATCACCGACGATGCGTTGATCAATGCGGCCACTCTATCGGATCGGTATATCAATGATCGGTTTCTGCCTGACAAAGCGATCGACCTGGTCGATGAGGCCGCCAGTCAGTTGCGGATGGAGATGGATTCCATGCCTGCGGAAATCGATGAGGCAACCCGGCAGTTAACCCGGATGCAGATCGAGGCTGCTGCGCTGGCGACGGAAACGACGCACGACAGTCAGGAGCGGTTGAAAGAACTGCGCAAGCAGATTGCGGATCGCGAAGAGAGTGTCAATGCGTTGAAGACGCGCTGGGAAACCGAAAAAGAGGCTCTGTCTGGCCTGCAGCCCTTGAAAGAAGAGATCGATCGGCTGAATACAGCTTACGAGCAGGCGTTTCATCGCGCACAGCAGACGAATTCCAATGAGGATTATTCTCAGGCCTACAATGCAGAACAGGAATTGAACGCAGCACGTCAGCGACTGTCCGAGATGGAGCAGAAAGTAACCGAGCTCGGCGATGTGAGTGGTGAGCGACTGTTGCGCGAAGAAGTGACCTCGGAAGATATCGCCAAGGTGATCAGCATGTGGACCGGGATCCCGATTTCGAAAATGCTGCAGGGTGAACGCGAAAAACTGCTGCGGATGGAAGACGAAATCCACAAACGGATGATCAATCAGAATGAAGCCGTGCAGGCGGTCTCCAACGCGGTGCGCCGTTCACGGTCTGGTCTGCAGGACCAGAATCGACCGATTGGCTCGTTCATGTTTCTCGGGCCGACCGGTGTTGGTAAGACGGAACTGTGTAAAGCGCTGGCTGGATTTCTGTTTGATGATGAACGCAGCATGATTCGCATCGATATGAGCGAGTTCATGGAGAAACATTCGGTCGCGCGGCTGATTGGTGCCCCTCCCGGGTACGTGGGTTACGAAGAGGGGGGACGCCTGACAGAAGCCGTACGAAGGCAGCCTTACTCGGTTGTTCTGTTGGACGAAGTCGAAAAAGCACATCGGGATGTGTTTAATATCCTGTTGCAGCTGCTGGATGACGGACGCCTGACAGACAGCCACGGGCGAACTGTTGATTTCTCCAATACGATTGTGGTGATGACCTCGAATATCGGCAGCCAGACGATTATGGATCTGTCTGGGAAAGAAGATGAGGCGCTGATTCACAACCGTGTGATGGATGCCTTGCAGCATGAGTTTCTGCCGGAGTTCCTGAACCGGATTGATGAAGTGATTGTATTCCATCCATTGGGACAGGAAGAGATCCGCCAGATTGTGGAGCTGCAGTTGCAGAATCTGTCTCGGCTGGTGGAGGCCAATGGTTACACTCTGGAAGTCACAACTGCTGCCAAGGATCTACTTGCAGAGGAAGGCTATGATCCGGTGTATGGGGCACGTCCTTTGAAACGGACCATTCAGCAGAATATCCAGAATGAGCTGGCCAACAAGCTGCTCTCGGGAGATTTTGAGGAAGGGGCCACGATTCATGTGGATGCGCATGAAGGGCTGTTTCTGTTCTCCGGCAGATAAGCGACGCTCTACAGGCGTTGGGATTTTTGAGTTGAGCGCAGCTTCGGACGAGATGTCTGCAGCTGCGTTGACTCATTTATTTCAGGTGTCGGAATTGGAGTGCAAGGCGAGGCGATTGCCTTCGCTGTCGAGAATGATCGCTCGAAATCCATGCGGGCCGATCGAATGGATCGGTTCGATGATTTTTCCGCCTTGAGATTCAACCTGGGTGACGGCATCGCGAATGCGCTGATCGACGTTCATATAAACCAGGATTCCCTGGCTGGATGAAATCGCTGCTGCGTTGAGAATCAGGCAGCCGCCGTTTCCCTGTTCGTGGTCCAGCACACCAAACTGCAGTTCGTTGAATTGTTCGATGTGAACTTTGGTGTTAAGCACTGCTTCATAGAACGCAGCAGCGCGTTCCAGGTTAGCGACTGGGATATCAATCCAGACCGCCCGATTGATTTTCGAATTCAATTCACCCATTGGCAGATTCCCATCGCGCATGAAAAAACGACGCTCACTTCAGTTGAGTCAGCGTCATGTTTCATCAATCGACTGCTGGAGCTGCTTATGCAGATTCTTCCAGAACAGTGAAAGGGCTGATTTTGCGAACTTTTTCCTGGATCGCTTCTTTTTCCGAAGGATCTTTCGCTTTAGCAAACTTAGCCCGGAGCTGTTTCAGCTTGTGTTTGCGGACTCGACGTTGGGCCAGTTCACGCCCTTTTTCAACACGTCCCATTTCTCATTAGTTCCTGATTAAAGAAAATTGCTATGTTCGAATGTATATATTCTGTGCTAGGAACCTGATTCTAACATCTAATCTGGTAAGGGGCAACGATCAGGACAGGGCATTTTTGCAGAGAAATCAGAGATCCATACAATCGGGATTCGGCTTGACCTTAAATTCAATCCCTGATATTTCACCCGGTACTCACTACTACCTCTCTCAAAATTTCTCCCCTTTCCACCTCTTATCTATCTGACTCTGGTCCCCTTATCCGGGCTGAGAGAATGATTTCCAGATAAAATCGTCAATTTGGGAAAATCAGTCATGTTGTATCAGTCCCGCCAGGCTGTGTTTCTGGTTGTCGCCCTGTGTGCGTTCAGCATGGGGAGTGCCGATGGTACGGCATGGGCTCAGGGTTCGTCTGTTCAATCGCGGAGTAAACTGGTTGCAGACAGATCGCAGACACTGCAGCATCAAACGATTTTCATGCCGCGCGATGTCGAAATCGAACAGGTGAGTCAGTCTCCGCAGGTTCCCAATGTACTGGACGCGGAGTCGCGCGAAGCATTAGGAATTCCCCCGCAGTTGCTGGAAGACGATCAGGTTTGGGCTGATCCGGACGATGACTGTGTCGACTGTGATGCGATTGTGCCCCTCATCTCTCATAAGCAGGGGGATGCGGGAGTGACATGGTTGCCGGGGACCGATAATGACCTGGGGATTTTCAGTATCAATTTGTCTGAAACGATCGATTTTCCGCGGTTTGAAGGTTTCTCGGTGACGCCTTATTTCGGCGTGCATTATCTGGATGGTCCGGTACAGACGGATTTACCAGCGCGAGTTTACGATACCTCGGTGGCCTTTCGCTGGTTTAAAAAACATAACGAAAAATGGTCCTATGAGCTGGAAGTCGCTCCCGGGGTTTACAGCGATTTCAAAAATGTGACATCCGATTCTCTGCGAATTACTGGTAGGGGGCTCGCCTATTATGTGCATTCCCGCTCCAAGCAGTTCGTCATGGGGGTTGTGTATCTGGATCGTGAAAACATCAAAATGCTGCCTGCAGCGGGGATGATCATGTGGTTCAGCGAAGGATCACGCCTCGAACTGATCTTCCCCAAACCGAAATTCACGTATCGTATCGAAAAAACAGACACACTTGAGCGGTGGGCCTATGTTGCTGGTGAGTTTGGCGGTGGTTCGTGGGGTATTCGGCGTGGTCCATCGGGAATTGATGACATCGCCACCTACAGCGATCTGCGTTTAATCGGCGGTCTCGAAACGAAACACACCGGCGGAATGATCAGCAAGTTCGAAGTCGGATTCGTCTTCGATCGAAAGTTGGAATACAAATCCGACATCGGCAATTACGATATTTCGCCGACCGGGATGGTGCGTTACCAGCTGACCTTCTGATGCTTACAGGTCGCAGTTGATGTCGATCCAGGTCCGTTTGTCGAACGATTCAAGTACGGAGTCAGCAACGAGCTGAGCCGAAGCACCGTGATCAAAACCGGGAATCGCATCCCGTTCTTCCACAATCGCAGAGACGAATTCATAGACCAGGTCGTAACGGAAGACGGTGCTGGGGACCCCTTCGTGAGGCTTACGCGGGCTGCCTTCAATGACCAGGAATTCTTCGGGGACAGGCAGTTTTTCCATGGTTTGCCCCGGTTTGCCGATCAGAATATTGTTGGGATCGGTCAACTGATAGGCGGCGGAACCTTCGGAACCGTTGACCTCGGCCCATTCGTAACCGAAGCCATCGTTGTGGTAGCCTTTCATCAGGGTGCTGCCTTCCCAGACTCCCACAGCTCCGTTTTCGAACTGACCAATCAGGGATGACCAGTCATCCACTTCAGACGGTTCGCAAGGCTGCCCGTCCGCGGTTTTATCCCGGGGAACAAACTGGGCGACAGCACCGCAGATGCTTTTGATCGGCCCCAGCAGGTCCTGTGCGAAGTCGATGCGGTGAATCGTCATGTCAAACAGGTCACCGGCACCGGCCAGTTTTTTACTCTGTCGCCAGCCCCAACTGGATTCAGGCCAGTCGAGAAAACGCTGGCTGCGAAAATGACGGGGGACACCCAGGGCACCAGATTCAACCAGGTGTTTCACATACCGCATCGAGGGAGCGAAGCGATAAGTGAAAGCCGTCATGTGACGCAGGTTGGCATCCCGGGCAGCCCGGTACATTTCAGCCGATTCCGTGTAATTCAGGCCCAGTGGCTTTTCACACATCACATGTTTGCCCCCTTTGATGCAGGCTAACGCGATTTCGTGATGAGTGAAATTCGGGGTCGCAATGATCACGGCATCCACATCAGGGTCTTCTGCCATGTCTTCAAAACGTGTCGAAACTTTGGTTTTTCCCCAGTCGGTCTGACGTTGCGCCAGCAGTTCTGAGTTCGGATCGCAGATGGAAACCAGTTCCGCGCGGGGATCTAAATTGATGCCGGGAACATGATGGTAATCGGATACGGCGCCTGCTCCAATGATTCCGATACGAACTAAATCAGACATGAGAAAACCTTAACGAACGACTGTGAATGAAATTTGGAATACGATATTTATTTCTGAAGGAGCTGGCTTAACAGCGCCAATGCTTCTTCCTGTGTGTGAATCTGTTCTTCCAACTGGGCATCCTGAACCTGCGTCAGCAGCTTTTTGAATTGAGGACCCGTTTTGATGCCCAGGTCAATCAGATCATTTCCTGAGATCAGAGGAGGGGGATTCAAGACCTCTCTGGGAGTATGATCACGATACTGACGGCAAAATTCAAGGTCGTCCAGTGGTAGATTTCGAGAACGTAAATCGGCGGCAACCAGTTCAAATAGATGCGGACAATCCTCGTGTGCCAGCAGGCGTTTGAGCTGAGACAGCTTCATGTTCGGGGCCTTTTCCAGGCTGTTTCGCTGCTGAACCAGCCAGTGGACCAGATTCAGGGACTGGTTGGAAAATCGCAGACGTTTACAGATCTCATAGAGTTCCTCCAGTCGCTCAGCGGGGCCGGCAGCGGGTAAATCCAGCAGCAGCGTCGCGAAAGCGGTTTCAAAGCTGTGTGCGTTGACCCGTTTCAATCGGTCGAGTGTCAGCGGCCAGAGGTTCTGGTTTTCTGCGGATTCCCAGAGGGGAGCCAGTTCTGGCAGAATCTGTTTGAGCAGACCGGTTTCGTGAACCAGGGCAATCGCCTGGCTGCGAGTGGGGTGAACCAGCATCTTGCGCAGCTCATCGGCAATTCTTTCGGGGCTGACGACATTGAGCTGATCTGACATCGTTTGAACTGCCTGGCGCGTCGTTTCTTCCAGTTGAAAGTGGAGCGTGGCTGCAAACCGAATAGCGCGGAGCAGGCGGAGTTTATCTTCCTGCATCCGTTCCAGAGGATTACCGATCGCACGGATGATGTGCTGGTTGAGATCCGCTTTCCCTCCCACATAATCGAAGATCGAGTCATTGATGGGATCGTAAAACATGCCGTTGATGGTGAAATCCCGGCGCTGGGCATCTTCTTCCGCTGTCGTGAATTTCACATGTTCGGGGCGCCTGCCATCCAGGTAAGGGCCTTCACTGCGGAACGTGGCCACTTCCACATCACAGTCCGGCTGATGTCCGCGAACGATGATGACTCCAAAGCTGGCACCGACTGCCAGTGTGTGACGTTTACCAAACAGGGTGCGCACTTCCTCCGGGAGCGCATTTGTGGCGACGTCGAAATCTTTGGGTTCTTTCTGTAGCAGAAGATCACGTACACAGCCGCCTGCCCATAAGGCCTGGAAGCCGGCGTCTCGTAATCTGCGGACGACTTCAACTGCGGTAATATACGGATCTGTGTGTTTCATGGAGCCAGGGGATTCAATGGGATTCAGAAAAAGTACTTATATGGAACGATGATAGCAAGTTCTGTTCAGATATCGACTTATGGTACTTGTTTTTTAGGACTTTCCAGAGAGTCGACCTGAAATGCTGGACTGTGAATGAGTTAAATGGACAGTAAAGCCGCCGCTCAGGTTCAAAAACGGACTTCGCAAAAGTGGGTTCATTTCGTATGATTTAATAGTCCATTTTGTTTCCATCTGGTTGATGAGAGGTCTCACACACTCATGGCACTCACGAGTACCAGTCTTTTTCAGGAACATTACTTTTGGAAGGTACCCACGGAATACGTTTTGAGGGAACCCGCTTCTGGGTTCTCCATCGTAGAAGAGAATTTGGTCCGTTCGACTATGAATGGAGCAAAGATTTCTCTGGCGTGGAATTTATGTACCATGATCAGAAGTTTGGTGAATATTGCAGTGCCGAGGAGATCTTCGCTGATTTAAGGCAATTTTCGCTGCCGATGCGCGTCGTCGAAGTTGCCAGTCTCACGATCGGGATGGTCCTGTACGGGATTTTGAACGGACTTCCGCAGCATCTATGGAGAGAACTTCTCAGGCAGCGGCTTGATGAATCCGGGTTTGAGCGGTTTGATATCCGCGAAGAAGGTCCCGAACGCTTTGCCAGTTGATCGAACCGCCTTTTGATCGAACCAGGATCTGAAGTGCTGAATTCGGCCAGGATCTGCCGCTGAGAAGCGAATTCCACTCAAAAGTCGCGGACACACTCTAATTGCAGCATTGTTTTATAAGTATTTTAAAAATAATAGTTTAAGCAGCTGTTATTTCATTTTCAAAAATACTATTTGAATTTAAACACGTGTTTAATACAATTGTTTTAAACGGCGGGTTTAACGATTCTACCAGCCAGTCTCAAATCACTCGATTGTCAGATTGACCTGTCAGCGCTACAAAGAACTGGAACATCACCACTCATGTCTACCATTAATGTCCGTGAAAAACTGCTGGAGGTGGCAGGGCCTGTTTTCTCAGAGAAAGGTTTTGAGAAAGCAACGGTTCGTGAAATCTGTCAGAAAGCGGATGTCAATGTGGCGAGTGTCAATTATTATTTTGGCGATAAAGAGCAGCTTTACCTGGAAGTCATCTGTCTGGCAAAGCAGATGGGCGTTTCCCGGGCACCTTTACCGGAATGGAATGAGCATACTCCCCCTGAACAAAAATTAGAGGATTGGGTCATAACACTGGTGAGACGCATGTTGGGAACGGGAGAACTTTCCTGGAGCAATCATCTGATTATGCGCGAAGTACTCAGGCCGACACGGGCCTGTGAGCATCTGGTTCAGGAACTGTTCCGACCGTTTGTGAACATTGCCGACAAAATCCTGCTGGAGATTCTGGGAGATGACGTACCTGACTACCGACGGATGCAGTGTATCTTCAGTATTGCCGCTCAATGTCAGTTCTATCGTGTGTCAGGCAGTCTGGTGACTTTGATGCTTGGAGAGGAAGAACAGAAAGCGCATTACAATACCGAACAAATTATTGAACATATTCTGCAGTTTTCTCTGTCAGCAATCAAAAATCTGAAACACGAATACCTCTCTTCAGAAATGGAATCTTCTTCATCACTTAACCAGATCTGAACCGATCCGATGCACAATCGGAAAACTTGTAATAAAACTGAGTCGAATTTAAAACGGAACTCTCTGAATCAAAGTATTAATGCCAGGCGACTGGAATTGGCTTTACGCGTTTCACTGTCAATTTCATTTGTGATGCAATTCACGATAGAAAATAATCATGTCAGACTTCAAAACTAAGAAATCAGGCAGCTTTTATAAGAAGCTGAAGCATTTCATGCTTCCGGTGATCATTTTAGCCGCAGGCGGCGGCAGCCTGGTCGTCTTGATGGCGATGAAAAAAGAGCCGGAACAGAGTCAGAAACTTTTGTCCCAGAATGCACCGCTGGTTTTAACCCAGCCTGTGACGCTGACAGATTCCGGGTTCTCCGTGACTGTGGATGGATCGGTGGTTCCTTCCCGCGAAGTGAAGCTGGCGGCGGAAGTCGCAGGCAGGGTGATCCTGACTCGCGATGGATGTAAGGTCGGCAACCTGGTTCGTAAAGCAACTGACAAGGAGCGAGCGGCAGAGGGGACAGAAAATCTGTTAATCCAGATTGATCCCGAGAACTACGAACTCGAGGTCAAGCGACTGACTCAGGAGCATGCTCAAGCCCAGGATGCCATCGACGAACTGGAAGTCGAGATCGATAACTCCAAAGCGATGATTGATCTGGCACACGAAGAAGTACGTCTGCAGAAAACGCACCTGGACCGGGTGGAAAAACTAAGAGCCAGAAATGTGGTTTCCGATACCGAATTTGAGGAAGCCAAACGGAGTGAGCTGGCGGCGCGCAATGCGCTGCAGAAAATCACCAATGAAGCCGATCTGCTGCGATCCAAACGGCAGCGTATGATGCATGCCCGCGATCTGGTAGGCGTGCAACTGTCTCGTGCCAAACTGGATCTCAGCCGCACCCGGATCTATTCACCGATTAATGGGGTCATCGTTGAGGACTCCGTCGAGAAAGATGGTTATGTCAAAGTTGGTGACCCGCTGGTGACCATTGAAGATACTTCTGCTGTCGAAGTGAGCATCGATCTGCGGATGGAAGAACTCTATCTGCTCTGGCAGCATGCGGCTCAATCAGCTCAGGGGAATAAAAAACTCCCGGATCAGCCCAATCGACATGATCTGGGATATCAACTGCCACAACTGCCCGTCAAAGTGTCTTACGAACTGGGCGGACGCAAGTTTGTCTGGGATGGTGAACTGTCCCGGTTCGACGGGATCGGACTGGATGAAAAAACGAGAACGGTCCCCTGTCGGATTGTGGTCTCTGACCCGAGGCCTTCTGCCATCCTGGTGAATGGTCAGCCAACCAGCCAGGTTGTCGGAGCGCCTCCGCTGACACGCGGAATGTTTGTCGTGATTGACATTCCCCTCAAGGGAAATGTCTCCCTGTTTGAAATTCCCGAGATGGCTATTCGTCCGGGAAATCTGGTCTGGGTCGTCCGCGATGGCAAGCTGCATTCCGAGAAAGTCCGCGTGGTCGACATCAGCGGCGATCAGATGCTGGTTGAACAGGGCGCATCGGGGTTGAAACCGGGAGACCGGGTTGTGATCTCGCCCCTCAGTACAGCAAATGAAGGCATGCCGGTGACTGAGGGAGACTCAGAATGAGGTCAATCATCAAATGGGCCATCAATAACTCCCCGGCCATGAATACTTTGATGGTGACCGTGCTGGGGGTCGGCCTGGTTTCACTGATGATGATGCGGCGTGAAGTCTTTCCGGAATTTGAACTGGAAATCATTCTGGTCTCAGTCCCATACCCTGGTGCCAGTCCCGATGAAGTCGAAGAAGGCATCTGCCAGAAAATGGAAGAGGCCGTTCGCGCGATTGATGGCATCAAAAAAATGACATCGATTGCCAATGAAGGCTCGGGGTCGATTGTTCTGGAATTACGGGCGGATGTTCCCGATGTGCAGAAAATTCTGAACGAGGTGCGTTCCGAAATCGATCGCATTCCCAGTTTTCCGGAGCTGGCGGAAGATCCGGAGATTCAGCAGATCACGTTTCGACAGGTGGCGATCGAAGTTGCGGTGATCGGACCGGAGGTTCGAAACGAAAACAGTGCGCTGGAATTGCGCAATGTGGCAGAAAATATTCGCGATCGCCTGATGATGCTGAAATCGGTTTCGCAGGCCAATATTGCCGGGGCACGTGATTATCAGATTGATATCGAGATTCCGGAAGCGACCCTGCGAAAATATGGGCTGACCTTACAGGATGTGGCGCGAACCGTACGCAGAGAAAATCTGGAACTGCCCGGTGGAAAGCTGAATACCGCTTCCGAGGTCGTATTAGTACGCGGCAAAAATAAACACCTGACTGGCCGGGAAATTGAGAAGATCCCCCTCGTGACGGAACCAGGGGGAGTCGTACTGACCGTAGGCGACCTGGGGCACGTTCACGACGAATTTGCTGACACGACGATGATCAGCGAAATCAACGGCAAGCCGGCTTTGTCGGTCGCCGTGGAACGCACCAGTCAGGAGGATCTGCTGGCTATCGTAGAAGAAGTCAGGGCATTTGTTGAGACTGAGAAGTTACCTCCCGGATATTCACTGAAACTATGGAAAGATCAGTCTGTCGATGTGAAGGACCGTATGGACCTGTTGACCCGGAACGGTTTTCAGGGACTGATCCTGGTATTCATCACGCTGGCGATTTTTCTGGAATTCCGGCTGGCATTCTGGGTGGCGCTGGGGATTCCGATTTCGATGTTTGGTGCCTGTATTGTTCTGTACTACACCGGACAGACATTGAATATGCTTTCGATGTTTGCCTTCCTGATGGCGCTGGGGATTGTTGTCGACGATGCGATCGTGGTGGGTGAGAACATTTACGAACATCGACAGATGGGGAAGTCATTCGTGACTGCTGCCATTGATGGTGCCTCCGAAGTATTGCCGTCAGTCTGTGCCTCGGTTTCTACGACAGTGATCGCGTTCATGCCTCTGCTGTTCGTCTCCGGGATTATGGGAAAATTCATCGCGGTGATGCCGATCGCGGTGATTGCCATGCTGTTGATTTCTTTGATGGAGAGTACGTTTATTCTTCCCTGCCACCTGGCTCATGCGAGACAGCCGAAGGACGGGGAAGTTCAGAAACAGGAAGCCGGATTCGTCAGTCGCAAACTGGAATGGTTTATTGACCGCTGCTACCTGCCTGTCCTCAAGGCGGCGTTGAATTATCCTTCGTCGGCTCTGGCAGTCGCCGGGGCTTTGATGCTGTTGTCTGCAGGGTTAATTATGGGCGGGTTCGCGCCGTTCAATATTTTTCCCAAGACCGATTTCCGCATGATTGAAGCCACGGTTGAATATCCGGACGGAACGCCGCAGTCAATTACCGGAGAGATGACCCGGAGAATACAGGAAGAATTTGAAGCTCTGGATCGAGAATATCAGCAGGAGTATGGCAATTCCCTGATCAAGCTTGTGAGGCGGAACGTTGGTTTCGGAACGCGTGATGAATCGGGAGCCAATTTGGGAGGATCTGTCGAGGGGAGCCATGTCGGAAAAGTCAGTGTCGAGATCGTAGAAGCCGAGGAACGCACGCTGGGCAGTGAAGAGATCCTCGATATGTGGAGAGAGCGTGTCGGGAAAATCCCGGGGGTCGACCGACTGACTTTCAATTCACCTTCCATGGGGCCGGGAGGCAAGCCGATCGAATTCAAACTGCTGGCGGATGGAAAACATATTTCAGAGCTGGAGGCGGCAGTCGAAGCCTGTAAACGGGAACTGGAAACCTATCCGGGTGTGAAAGATGTCAACGACGATTCCAGTCCTGGTAAATGGGAATTTCAAATCAAGATTAAAGATAAAGCGCGGGCGATGGGAATTCCCCTGGCCGATGTCGCAGAGACAGTGCGTGCCACCTACTACGGTGAAGAGGTCATGCGTCTGCAGCGGGGACGTCACGAAGTCAAGCTGATGGTGCGTTATCCGGAAGAGGAGCGAAAATCATTATCGAGTTTCGATGACATTCGCATTCGCACCGGCGACGGAGCAGAACGTCCCCTGACAGAACTGGCAGATGTGACGGTGAAACGCGGCTACTCAGAAATCAATCGAATTGATCAGCAGCGATCGATTACCGTCTCTTCCGATTTGAATGAAAAAGAGGGGAATGCACGCGAGATCGTCAAGTCTCTGAAAAAGTCGGGAGGCTTTATGGATCAGTTACTCGCAGAGTACCCGAATGTCAATGTCCGCTGGGAAGGGCAGCAGGAACAGACGGATGAATCGGTCAACAGTCTGATTGTGGGGCTGATGATCGCTCTGGCATCCATGTTCGCGCTGCTGACTGTGGAATTTCGCTCTTACGTGCAGCCGTTGATCATTCTGGGCATTATTCCCCTGGGGATTATCGGTGCCGTATTTGGCCATGCAATTCTGGGAATGGAATTGACGCTGTTTTCGCTGTTCGGTCTGGTCGCTTTGACAGGTGTCGTGGTCAATGATTCGATTGTTCTGATCGATTTTATCAACCATCGTGTCGCAGACGGCCTCCCGTTACGCGAAGCCTTGATCGACGCAGGCCGTCGTCGCTTTCGGCCTGTGCTGCTGACTTCCATGACGACAATCGTCGGGTTAGCACCCATTCTGAAAGAGACTTCCTTTCAGGCACAGATTATTATTCCGATGGCTGCCAGCCTGATTTTTGGTCTGATGCTGGCGACCGTGCTGGTGCTGTTCCTGATTCCCACCTATTACTATCTCTATGCCCGTGCACTGGGAGCCCAGGCAGATGAACCCTGGATCCGTAATAGTGATGGAAACGAAGAGGGGGCTGCCTATAATAGAAGTGAGGATCCGGTTTCAGGTCCAGTACACATCCAGACTTGAAAATACGATCTTGTGATCAAATGGATATATTCTTGATAATCATTAAGGCGAATGGTTACTATACGCCGATCCTTTGAGTCTGTATCCCGTTAAAAAGAAGTCTGACTTCTTTCAGGTTAAGAATGATGAAGCGCGTTTTATTGAAATCAAAAATACACCGGGCAACGGTTACTGAAGCGAATCTGGCTTACAACGGCAGTGTGACCATTGACCGGGAACTCATGGATGCTGCAGATATCGTCGAATACGAGCAGGTGCAGATTTACAATATCACTTCCGGGACTCGATTGACGACTTACGCCATCATTGGCGAGCCCGGCTCAGGCGTGATCTGTATCAACGGTGCCGCCGCCCACCTGGTCAAACCTCAGGATCTGGTGATCATCGCCAGTTATGCTGAGTATAAAGAGAAAGAAGCACGCCAGCACCAGCCGAAAGTTGTGCTCGTCGATTCGCAGAACGCTCAGGTCACTCCGGAAGTCGCTGCCATCTCAAGTCCGGAATAATGTGCGACTATTGCGTGCACTGTGCTTAAAAAAAGTGCAGTCACGAGGGTTGTGGCGATCTGGTCCGATCAAATACTGTTGATTTATAAAAAATACAGGTCTACCTCTTTCCTCTTCTTACGCATCAGAATATCATATCGCTGCGTTCGCCATCTTTTTGAGCATGTGGTTGCAATCTTTTCATGCTGGTTAACAGGGAGTTCGAGTTCTTTCGGAAAGCCAGTCATCCGAAAGCTTTGCGATTCCAATACCTTACTGAGTTGCCTCTTTGATACTTTTTCCCTGTGAATGAATAGGATTTTCCAAAAGAAAGAATGGAAGACGATCGCCCCATTTTAGAAGATATGGTCGGTTTAAGTCCGGCCATGAGGAATATCTATCGATTGACCCGCCGCGCTGCAGCCACGTCATCTACTGTGTTATTAACAGGAGAAACGGGGACTGGTAAAGAATTAATTGCCCGCGCGATTCATGAACTCAGTCCGCGCGCCACCGGTCCGTTTATTCGTGTGAACTGTGGCGCACTCAGTGAAAGTCTGCTCGAAAGCGAACTGTTCGGGCACATCAAAGGGGCATTTACCAGTGCCGTCGAAAATCGTACGGGCCGATTTGAAGCGGCTCACGGGGGAACGATTTTCCTGGACGAAATCAATTCGGTCAGTTTTACCCTGCAGGTGAAGTTGTTACGGGTTTTACAGGAACACGAATTTGAACGCGTCGGTGATACGCGATCCATTCAGGTCGACTGTCGCATTGTCGCTGCCACGAACCGCGATCTGCTGGATGAAATCGAAGCAGAACGGTTTCGAGAGGACTTATATTACCGCCTGAACGTGATTCCGATTAACCTGCCTCCGCTGCGGGAGCGTGCGGAAGACATTCCCGAGCTGGTTCACTTTTTTGCCAAACAGTTTTCTGCAGAAGAGAAAATCCCGCTGCCGGAATTCTCTGAAGAAGTGTTATCGACTTTCAAGAATTACTCCTGGCCGGGAAATGTTCGCGAACTGCAGAACTATGTGGAGCGTCTGATCGTGCTTTCGGGGCTGGATGGTCCTTCACTGGACCTGTTGCCCGGACATGTCACCGGCAAATCGATTGCCCGTTCACTCCCGTCAAAAGCACAGGATCCGGAGACGATGTGTCGTGATCTGGTGAATATGGAACTGCAGCGAGTGGGAGAGTCGTCTACCGATGTCCATACTCAGATTGTATCACTTGTGGAAAAAGAAGTGATTCTGCAGGTTTTAAGGTCATGTCAGGGGGTCCAGACCAAGACAGCAACCCGTCTGGGGATCAACCGGAACACGCTGCATAAAAAAATCTCGGAGTACGAATTAGAATCCGAAGCAAGATGACTTGCCCTCAACCTGCTGTACAGCCCTATAATAGAGAGGCCGCTGGTGTCCCATCAGCGATGTAAAAAGCCCACCACTTTATTTCCTCTCTACCAGACAAAGTATCAGGCATGTTGTCGAAAGTGACCGTTTTCTGTTTTCTGGCCAGCTATCTGGTTGCCTTCGGACTGGAGGTCACTCGATTTCTGCGAAAAAAAAACGGCTTCCTGCGACCGCTGATTTTTCTGTTTTCGCTCGCTGGTCTGGTCGCTCAGACCGCGTATCTGCTGAATCGCGCCCGTGAAACCCAGTTGCCTCCGTTGCTCAGTTCCTCGCAGGACTGGCTGATTGTGTTTTCCTGGGTGCTGGTGGCCATCTTTCTGTTTATCAATCTGATTGATGAAGAATTATCGATCGGACTGTTTCTGATTCCGCTGGTACTGGCGCTGGTGATTTCCTCCTATTTTGTAGATAACGCCACCAACGCATTGATGGAACCTTCCATTCGTTCCTGGGCGATGCTGCACGCTTCCTTACTCGTGCTGGGGGGCGTGGGAATCGTACTCAGTTTTGTCCTGAGTCTGATGTATCTGATTCAGCATCGGCGCCTGAAGCAGAAACAGAATTTTTCGACGGGATTCAATCTTCCCAGTCTGGCAAAACTGTCGCGCCTGAATCGCTGGGCGCTCATGATTTCTGCACCGTTGATGACCATCGGCATGGGCATCGGCATCGGGCTGGGAGTTTACGTTCGCAAGGGCGCGCATGCCATTTCGTTTTTTGATCCGGTGATCATTGTGTATGAAGTGGTCTGGGTGGGAATGATGTTGAGCGTCATTCTGATCCTGCGGACCAGACAGCCTAATCAGAAACATATTGCCCAGCTGACAATCTGGACCGGAGGCCTGATACTGCTGACGGTGATTGGCATTCAGATCCTGTCGAATGTACGCATCCTGAAATTTGACTCGTGGCATTCACAATATAGCGCTCCCGTCATTAAAATTCATGACTCGACTGTTGAAAGGGTTGTGTCGTGAATCTGCAGGTCGTGTATTGTAATCATCAGACAGCGGGGCTGGATATTCGAGAAAAGCTGGCGTTCTCTTCCAAGGAGCAACTGGACCAGGCGTATTCCGTTTTAAAGCAATCGTATCCCGATACCGAAATCGTGGTGATCTCCACCTGTAACCGGGTAGAACTGTATACCGCTACACAGGATGCCGAGCTCGGTCCTTCGCATCAGGATCTGGCCCGGTTCTTCTCTGAATTCCATCAGGTCCCGGTCAGCGATTTCTTCGAGGATTTTCTGGAACGCACGGGCCCCGATGCAGTCCGGCATCTGTTTCAGGTCGCCTCCAGTCTCGACAGCATGGTGCTCGGCGAACCCCAGATTGTGAATCAGGTCAAAGAAGCCTACCAGCGTGCGACCGACAATGCGTTATGCGGACCATTGACGCATGCGCTGTTTCAACAGGCGATCCGGGTCTCTGCCCGGGTGCGAACTGAAACCCAGCTGGCGGAAGGCAGGGTTTCTATCGCCAGCGTGGCGGTGGGGACATTCGGCAAAGGGATTTTTGAACGGTTCGATGATAAGACCGTGTTGATTATCGGTGCCGGCGAAATGGCGGAAGAGACGTTGACGTATCTCAGAGATGAGGGGGTCAAGAAGATTGTGGTCGTGAACCGCAGCCTGGAAAACGCTCAGAAACTGGCAGGCAGGTGGGGTGGGGAAGCCCGGCCTTATGAGGAACTGGAAGATTGTCTGGCCGCCGCCGATGTGATCGTGAGTACCACAGGGGCATCACGGCCGATTGTCGATATTGCCTGTTTTGAACGGGTACTGAAGAAGTCCGGCAACAAAACATTCTTTATCCTGGATCTGGGAGCACCGCGCGATTTTGAGCCGGGGATCGGCCAGATCAACGACAATATCTTCCTGTATGATATCGATGATCTGGAAGCGACCTGCGAGAAGAATCGTCGGGCACGCCAGAAAGAAGTCGAGAAAGCTCTCGCGATTATCGACGAAGAAACCGAGCGTTTCATGCACGGCATCTATCACCGCGCGACGGGGCCGATCATCAAACAGCTCCGCGAACAATGGCACGATGTGCGCGAACAGGAAGTCGAAAAACTGTTCAGCAAGCTTTCGCATCTTGATGAAAAAGATCAGGAGTTAATCAAACGCTCGATTGAACAGATCGTCAACAAGCTGCTGCATCCGCCATTGGAAGTGCTGAGACAGGAAGCGCGGGAAGGAACGCCGCATGGTCTGCTCGACGCACTCAAACAGTTATTTCACATCCGCGACTGAAGTGGCTGTGCCGCTGTTCTCTGATTTCTGAGGGAGCAGGGGGCCGTTCACAAGAATGGCTGCGATCAACGCCAGAAGAATGTTGATGCTGTTGATGTACTTCGAGGCCTGATGGTAGTGATGGAACTGCGCGGGGCGCGGGCTGCCGGCCGGAGTGATCATCGATTCCAGCGGCGTGTAGATCCAGAAATAGTCGACCAGACTGATGGTCAGACTCAGCATGATCAGAATCGTGATCAGGTTCGCTTTTTTCCGGGACCACAGTTTTTTCGTTCGGAGTACCAGCGAACTTAGAAAAGAACCCGTTAAGAGCACCCAGGCGATCGTATAGTAAACGGGGAAATGCAGGGTTATCAGCTGGTCTCTGGTTAAGGAGTCAAACGGCTGAAAGGTGACATCCTGTACGCCATTGATCACAAAGATCACGGCGGCACCGACCCAGGCCGACAGACAGAAACGGATTAACACCAGGCTTGTTGACTGCATCGTTCACGTATGTTTCAAAAGGAGTTTCATTCCGGTTGCGATCATTTTCTGCTTCACTATTCACTTCGTATCAGGGTAAACGATTTCCGAGGGGAGTGAAAAGCCAATTGAGTTCCCGAGTGACTGAATCCCCAAAATAGCGGGCAGTCATAACGAAAAAACAGGAGAGTCTCGCTCCAGGCGTGCAATAGGTTTCGCTAAACGTTAATATTGTTTATAAATTATCAAAAAGCAGGTTCAAGTAAGATAGAGAGTCGTTACCCTGTCGGTTAGGATAGTTTCGAAGTAAGTAATTTTTTGTGATTTAAACTATTGGTCCATCAGTCCTGTTTTGACAGGTGGTCGATGTCAGGCGAGCACGCCAGCGAGCGTGCGGACCATTTCGACCAGCGTGCCATTCCAGGTCTGATAAGACACCAGAACTCCCTCTGTATTGTTACGGTGATCCAACATGAAATCAGCTACTTTTCAAGCGTTTAAACAGCCCGCCGGTGCAGGCAGCCATTCGATCCCGCGATTTTTCCGGAAGACTTTCCGCTGGGGCTCACTGGCTCTGGTGGCTGCAGTCTGTCTGAAGTTCTCTTTCGCTGCCGCTCCTGAGAAAAAAGAGGTCCCCAAATCTCCTTTGACTCCGGAAGAAAGCCTGAAACAGACGGTTGTGCATCCTGATTTTGAAATGCAGGTGGTGGCTGCTGAACCCAATGTCATCAATCCGGTGGCAGTTGCCTTTGATGAATCGGGCGTGCTCTGGGCCGTGGAAATGACAGATTATCCGCATGGTCCCAAGCCGGGCGAAGACCCAAAGAGCCGGATCAAACTGTTACGGGATAAAGATCAGGATGGCTTTTATGAGACTGCCACTGTCTTCGCTGACAAACTTCTGTTTGCGACTGGTATCCAACCCTGGAAAGGGGGACTGATTGTCACCCTGGCGGGGAAAGTGCAATACATGAAAGATACCGATGGAGACGACAAAGCGGACCTCGTCGAAACCTGGTTCACCGGATTTAAAGAAGAGAACTCTCAGTTGCGGGCCAATCACCCGACACTCGGTCTGGACAATCATGTTTATATCGCCAACGGTTTACGCGGCGGTTCGGTGATTGCCACACATCCCGAATGGAAAAAGAAGGCAGAGCAGGTTCCCATCAACGGACTGGATTTTCGTTTTCAGCCACTGACGGGAAAGTATGAATCGATCTCCGGAATCGGGCAGTTCGGTTTGACCTTTGATGATTACGGAAACCGCTTCGTCTGTTCCAACCGGAATCCCAATAAACATATCGTGCTGGAAAATCGGTATCTCAAGCGGAATCCTTACCTGGCTGTGAAGTCGGTTTATCATGATGTCTCTCCCGACGGCGAAGATTCCCGCGTGTACGCGATCAGCCGTACCTGGACCACTTCGACTCTGCACGCCGGTCAGTTTACCGCTGCCTGTGGCGTCACCATTTATCGGGGCGGGTTGTTTCCACACTCATTTTATGGCAACAGCTTCACTTGTGAGCCAACTGCGAATCTGGTGCACCGGGATGTGCTGACTCCGATGGGGGCGACTTACGATTCCAAATACGGACGCGATCAGGTGGAGTTCATCGCCAGCCGCGATGAATGGTTCCGCCCTGTCAACCTGGCCAATGGTCCTGACGGTGCTTTGTATCTGTGTGACATGTATCGTGCCGTGATTGAGCATCCCCAGTTTATGCCTGTCGAATTGAAAGAACGTTCCGACCTGAATGATGGAATCGATCGTGGCCGGATCTATCGCATTATTCCCAAGGGAGCGAAGATCGACAAAAATGTCTATACCTCTCTGAAAGATGCGACACCAAAACAGCTGGTAGCCGCATTGTCTTCAGAAAATGCCTGGCAGCGGGAAACCGCTTCCCGCCTGATCTTCGAACGCCAGGATGCCTCAATTCAACCTCAACTGGAACAACTGGTTTCCAGCGGCAAATCCGAACAGTCACGAGTTCATGCCCTGTGGGCACTGGAAGGACTGGGGAAACTGAGTGATGAGTTGATTGCGAAAGCATTGAAAGATCAGTCCCAGCGGGTGGTGGCTCAAGCAGTCAAATTGAGCGAACCCCGCTTGTCGCAGAATGACCAGCTGAAAGCAGAAGTCCTGTCACTGGTGAAGTCGGCGGAAGGCCCGCTGCGATTTCAACTGGCGATCAGTCTGGGGGAAGCAAAAGGCGGTTCTTCTACTGTGGATGAGTTAGCCAGCCTGATGCTGGAAGGGGCCAGTGATCCCTTTACGCGTGCGGCTGTATTGTCTTCTGCTCCCGAACAGACTGTGGAAATTTTCAAATCGTTCTTAAAGCAGCTGCAGTCCGGTGATGTGAAAACATCGGATCAGGCGGGAATCACAGATGCCGTCGGCGAAATGGCTGCCGTCATCGGTCCCCGGTTGAAACCTGAGGAAATTCAGGAAACGCTCGCCTTGATCGGCGTATTGAATTCCAATGCACTCCTGCCGTTGCAGATTTCAGGTTTTGAAGGACTGGGTAACAGTCTCAGACGACGTGGTAAGTCGATTACAGAATACCAGTCCAAACTGTCTGATGCAGATCAGCAGAATCTGAAAAAATTCTATCAGAAGATTGTGGATACAGCCGCGAATCCCAAAACCCCTACAGGGCAGCGTTTGAATGCCATCAGTATTTTACGGTTCGTTGGTTTTGAAACAGGTGGCGAAACGCTGCTGACCCTGATTCAGGATGGCAATTCGCAAGCCGTCAAAATTGCCGCCATTGAAGCGATCAGCCCTTATTCGGATCCTCGGATCGGTGAAATTCTAATGGATGGTTTTGCCACTCAGACTCCCGGCATGCGACGTGCGATTCTGGATGCGATGCTGGCAAATCAGGATCGTACTGGTCTGTTGCTGGATGCGATCGAGAAAGATCAGATCAAGATTTCGGAACTCGGTCCATCACGTTCCAGCAGTCTGCAGCGACATCGTAATCCTGAAATCAAAAAGCGGGCCGCTGCTCTGTTTGCTGCAGCAATTCCCGCGGATCGCCAGAAAGTACTGGCCGACTATCAGAAATCACTCAAACTGAAAGCCGATCCTCTGCAGGGCAAACTGGTGTTCGCCAAGAACTGTGTGACCTGCCACAAGATTGGCGACATGGGAGTCAACGTGGCTCCGGACATCGGGGACTCGCGGACCAAAACCCCGGAATATCTGCTGACCAATATTCTGGACCCGAACCGGGCCATCGACGCGAATTTCTTCAGCTACACGATCATCACGATTGATGGTGTGGTTCACACCGGGATCATTTCCTCCGACAGCGGGGCCTCCATTACCCTGACACAGCCGGAAGGAAAGACGATTACGATTCTGAAGGATGAAATCGACGAGATGAAATCGAACGGTGTCTCACTGATGCCAGTCGGTCTGGAGAAATCAATTGATCCACAGCAGATGGCTGACTTGATTTCCTTCATCAAAAACTGGCGTTATCTGGGGGGACAGGTTCCCAAAGAGATCGCCAAACCTCAGTAAAGCTGAGCCTATAAGATCAGCATGGCATCACCATAGCTGTAGAAGCGGTATTCTGCTTCTACAGCTTTTTTGTAGGCTTCGCGGATAAATTCCGAGCCGGCAAAAGCGCTCACCAGCACCAGCAACGTCGACTTGGGAAGATGGAAATTCGTCAGCAGACAATCGACGGCCTGAAACTGGTAGGGGGGATAAATGAAAATATCCGTCTCTCCCTGCCAGGCCTGCAGTGGTCCCTGTTGTGCGACGGATTCCAGTGTGCGAACACTGGTAGTGCCGACACAGACAATTCGGCCTCCCTGCTGGCGTGTCTGATTGAGCAGATCTGCGGAGGAGGCAGGTAACTCACACCACTCCGTATGCATTTTGTGCGCTTCGAGCGTCTCAACAGAGATGGGTTTAAAGGTTCCAATGCCGACATGCAGCGTCACGTTGGCAATGCTGGTTCCCCGTTGCGTACAGCGTTCGAGCAGCTCCGGCGTGAAATGCAATCCCGCAGTCGGAGCAGCCACCGCGCCTGGTTGAGCCGCATACACGGTCTGGTATCGTTCCCAGTCTTCCTCGGTCGCGAGTTCCCGTTTCATATAGGGGGGCAGAGGCATCGTGCCAAAATGCGCCAGCAGGCTGTGGTGATCTTCATCGGATCTTACCAGAGCAGTCCAGTAACCTTCCGCATCCTTTGACAATAATTTCAACGTGACCTGTTTCTCGAGTGACCGTTGATGCGCGGGACGCAATTCAATGATTTCGCCCGGATTCAACTTTCCCCGGGTCTTGCTCATCAATTTCCACTCGCCCAGGGAATTGGAACCCAGGTAGAGGCCTTCCCATTTTCCCCCCGTAGACTGGCGCGTGCCGAATAATCGTGCCGAGAGAACGCGGGTATTGTTCAAAACCAGACAGTCCTCCGGCTTTAAATATTCAGGCAGATCAGAAATCGAACCATGTGTGATGGACTGGGACTTGCGGTCGAGGATCAACAGGCGCGACTGATCCCGCTGCTGAGTCGGCTCGGTCGCGATCAATTCGGGAGGCAGTTCATAATCAAAGTCGTTTAAATCGGTCATTCAGCAAAGTTCCAGCTGGTTTTCAAGTAATCTATCGCTTATTCAGAGGGTGAAGGTCAGAGTCTGCTTCTGTCAGCATGAACAGGGATCATCGATCATTTCGTCGGCCAGACGGCGGAAAATGATGGATTTTAACGGAGGTTTTCATTTTCTCCGGATTCAATGAATACTAAATCCAGATCTAAGCTTGTCGCGCATTGGGACCTGCGAACAATAGACAGTCAGTGAACAAGAGAAAACGTCTCGACTTCCTGTTCCGAAGCGGGAATATCATACTGATAACGAGACAGTTATGAAACGGGATGCTTCCCGCATTCTGATAAAATCAGTGATGTGCTCAGAGAGATGATGTTTGGCTGATCCAACCAGACCCATTCCGATCGCGTTTTGTATTACCGGCCTGCAGCCCGGCGGCGCGGAACGTGCGCTGGTACAGATCGTCACGCGATTGAATCGGGAGCGCTGGGCACCGGTGGTCTACTCTCTGTCAGGGACCGGTCCCCTGGTGGAGCGACTGGAAGAAGCCGGGATTCCCACGGAAATCCTGCAGGTTCGGTCAGCCTGGGATGTGCGCATCATCAGGAAACTGGCACAGAAACTGAAAGTCCAGAAGCCGCTATTGCTGCAGACTTTTTTGTTTCACGCGAATCTGGCTGGTCGACTGGCAGGGAAGCTGGCAGGAATCCCGCATATCGTGTCCGGAATTCGCGTTTCAGAGAAACGGAAAAATGGACACCTGCTACTGGATCGACTCACCAATCGCCTGGTAGAGCTGAATATCTGTGTCAGCCAGTCGGTGGCTGATTTCTCGATTCAGCAGGGGAAACTGCCTGCTTCCAAGGTCATGGTGATTCCCAATGGCGTTGAGTTTGAATTATTTGATCAGGCGGAACCACTGGATTTAAGTCCCTGGGGAATTCCCAGTGGCGCGAAAGTCGTGTTGTTTGCCGGCAGACTGGATCCCCAGAAAGCACCCGATGATCTGTTAACAGCGTTTGAGCACTTCGCCCCGAAGGCGGCTGGTTTTCATCTGCTGTTTGCAGGGGAGGGACCGTTGAAAGCAGATCTGCAGCAGAAAGCGAATTCTCTATCCTGTGCAGATCGGATTCATTTTTGTGGCTGGCAGGCCCAGGTTCCTCAACTCATGCGGGCTGCCACCTGTCTTGTGTTGCCTTCCTTGTGGGAGGGAATGCCCAACGTGGTTCTGGAAGCGATGGCTTCCGGATTACCCGTCATTTCAACCCGCGTTGATGGTGTTTCTGAGCTGATTCAAAATGGGGAGCAGGGGACTCTGGTGGCGACGGGAAGTCCTGACGAGATCCAGCAGGCCCTCCAGGATCTGAACACCCAGCCTGCCAGGTTTACCAAAATGGCGAAGAGTGCGCAAGCTCTTGTGAAGAATGAGTTTACATGGGACTCAATTGCTGAGAAATACGACGGGATTTATACGAATCTGCTCTCTCTGGATGACTGATTTGGGACGAAATTCGGGCCTGAATTTCGACTTCCTGTAACAAAATTTAAAAATCAGCAAAGTCACAATTCCTGTTGTGATAAGTATCTAGGTCGATTCAGGTTCGCCGAGCTCTAACCCAGCTTTCAATCATGCTTGACGATTCGATTTTGGGTGGTAAATTCTCACTCTGTGGTGATTGGTGGTGATGAGTGGGGACCAATGGCGTTAACGGGAACTTTCAATAAGATTCTGGATAGTAAACGTCGATTGGCGATTCCCAAACGTCTCAAGGAAGAGCTCGTTGAGGAAAAGAATTCCCAGATTTATATCGCTCCAGGCACCGCGTCCGTATTGTTGGTTTACTCAGAAAAGGGATTTGAACAGCAGGCACAACGATTAGCGGACTTTTCCAGAAATGGTCCAGAAGCTGCCCGATATCTGCGTCTGTATTATGCCAGAGCAGAGAAAGTGGAAGTTGATTCTCAGGGACGGGTTTGTATTCCTGAGCGTTTAGCAGAACTGGCCAGTCTGGAACCAAAACAGGAAGTGGTTCTGATTGGAGTTCAGGACCATGCGGAAATCTGGAGTGCGGAACGATGGAATACCTATCTTAATGATCATGGACCAAATTTTGATGAAATGGCCTCTCAGGCCTTTGGTCAAATGCCCTGGTAACCTTTGAGGGAATGTGGAACATTTCAGCAGACTTCACCAGGTGGTTAATACAATTCGAATCAAAGTATTGTTCAAGGAGGACAAATCGGAACTCTTCCGCTGGCTACCGGGCTTTGCGGATTGAAGGTGAAATGGATGTCACCTGTGTGTGCTCATGATATTGGGTTGGGCCACCGGTCGTTCGTCTCCGAGGACAGGTAGAATGGATGCTGCTTGAGACGGATGGCTTCAGGGTTCCCTCCTTGAACAGGAGAAGCGTGTGCTGAAACAGAGTTGAGTTTTCTCCTCTGGCGTCGTTCTCCCGGACTCAAAGTGCTTTCAATCGGTTTTAAATCAGTCACTTACAGCTATTAAATTCCGATTTCCAAAAATCTTTAACTGATCTTGCCAAAAAAACAGGTTTTTTCTAAACTTCCTGCGCTTGAGGATCGGATTTGTTCTAAAGTCCACGAATCAGGTCAATCATCTCTCTGAGTTTCACTTCTCAAGTCTCTACCCCTCCCGAAAAAATCAATTCGTTTTTTTAATGGTTCTGATGGCATCATGCTGTCGGAGTCAGTTAACCAGTCTATTGTTCCATTATTTAGAATCGTTTTCAGTTACATGTCAGGTAAGCCCGGTGATCAGAAAAGGCCTGTCCACTTACCGGTCCTGTTACGTGAAGTAATAACACAACTCGATTTGTCTCCCGGGCTGATTGTCGTTGATGGCACAGTCGGTGCAGGTGGTCATAGTGAGCATATACTGCAAAAAATTAATAATGAGGGGACCTTAATCGGTCTGGATCGCGACGACATGATGCTGGGTTTTGCCACGCAAAAATTAAAACCGGAGTCACTGCCTGCAGGTCGATGTTACCTGCGACAGAGCAGTTACGCAGAGCTACCCGCTGTAATGGAAGAGTTACAGATCGAGACTGTGGATCGTGTGCTGCTGGACCTGGGGTTATCTTCCGATCAGCTGGGAGATGACGAACGGGGATTCGGTTTTGAATCGGCGGGTGAACTGGATCTGCGTTTTGATACGCGGACCGGAGTTCCTGCCTGGCAGTTGCTGGAAAGCCTTTCAGAATCAGAGTTATGCGAGATTCTGGAAGTGTATGGCGAGGAACGTTTCAGCCAGCGGATTGCCAGTCAGATTGTGAAACAGAGGAAAGCCGTTCCTGTCAGGACGGCCGCTGATTTAATCAAAGTCGTGCAGCAGGCGATTCCCGGCAAAGCGCTGGCAGCTGCCCGAAAAAATCCGGCTACGCGGGTCTTTCAGGCATTGCGTATTGCGGCAAATCAGGAACTGGAACAACTGGAAACCATGCTGGAGACCGTGTTGCCGCAGGTACTCAGGCCCGGAGGGAGAGCTGCGATTATCAGCTTTCATTCTCTGGAAGACCGTATGGTCAAGCAGGCATTTAAAAACCAGAAGGTCTGGAAAAATCTGACTGCCAAGCCGATCGTGGCGACGCAGGCGGAACAGAGAGTCAATCCACGGTGCCGCACAGCCAAGCTGCGTGTCGCTGTGAAAACATAAATGTGAGTATTAATCAGAACAGGGAGACAGGCAGTTTTCTGTTTGTCTGAATAAGACTTATTTCGTTTAGACGAGAAATGGTTCAGAGCCATGACTGAAGAAAAAAAAGCAGAACAGACCACCGAAGAAGACTGGGGAATCGAAAAACCCAAGTCGGGTATCGCCATTGAAACCAAAGTAGGACTCTGTCTGATCTGTATCCTGCTCAGTGCCTTTGGTCTGGTTGTTTATCAGAAAATCAATCGTCCGCAGGAGTCTGTTGCCATTAATGGTCCTGAGGAAGAAGTTCTGGATAAAGAAACATCCGGCAAAGAGGATCCTTTCGCTCCTGGCAGCGAGAATAGTGAATCAACGGGGCTGGTCGCCGATCAGTCCAATGATTTTAATCCTCCGGCTGAAACAGCAGGCTTTTCGACTCCTACCGAGCAGTCAGCGGAAGAGAACCCGTTTGCGACGGAGCAAACTGCATCAACGGGCACAAATCAGTTCGATCATAATTCCTTCAATTCACAGAGTGAGCCTGCGCAACCTGTGGAAATGGCAGCCACTCAGGCGGACAACGGATTTGAACAGTTTGATCGTCCGGCACAACCAGCGAATGAGTTTTCGAATCCTGCCGCGAATGAATTTCAGGGAGGAATGCAGAATCAGTCAGAACCAGCGGCCTTTGATAAACCACAAAAAGATCCCTTTGGCGAGTCGGACCAGTTTGCGCAGCAACCAGCGGCAACACCACCAGCAAACGAATTTGGAAATGAATTTGGTAACGAACCAGCGTCCGGTTTTTCTCAACCGGCTGCAGGTGATTCGTCAGGATTGATGGAACAGCCTGCCGCAAATGAATTTGCTCCTGCCGCGGAAATGAAATCTGACACCGTTCAGGTTGAGGAAGATCCCTTTGGAGCAGAACCACAGCCGGCTCAGTCGATGCAGCCTCAACAGCCTGCTGCCAGTGAGTTTGACGACTTCGGTCTGGCGGAACAGAAAAATTCTGTCCCGGTTCAGAAATTTGATCGCATGCCTGAGAAAACTGCCAAAGTCAATATCACGGAGATTTCCAATTCAAAGGGCTTCGATGAATTTAGTGATTCCGGTTTTGCCCAGGAACAGCCTCAGGCTCCCGCAGCAGCAGCGGAGAATTCATTTGAGCCAGCCAATTCCGCCATGTCTAATCAGGAGTTTGAACGCCCTGCGGTCTCGGAATTCAGTGATACAGAAGTTGCGCAGAGTGAAGAGCGTTTTGGTGAGTTTCGCGCGGAAGAGTTTTCAGCACAACAGGCGGAAAGTGTGACGACCGTGAAGCGGCCTGCTGCTGCCATTGATTCGAACACCTTCCGTGCAGACGAAATGACCGCAGAAAATCAGCCAGAGGCACAGGGACTGTTTGATGGTCCTGCTCCTGTCAAGGAAGTTTCCACCGAAGAGTTTGGAGCCTTCCAGGAAGAATCGTTCAGTCAGCAGACGGCAACCGCAGTGGGCGGGGAGTATGTCGTGCAGAATGGTGAGAATTTCTGGACGATCTCCAAAAAGCTTTATGGGACCGGTCGTTATTTTCAACTGCTGGCGCAGATCAACAAGAGCCGCGTAAGTGATCCTCGGAAAATGAAACCCGGTTTGAAACTGATTGCCCCCGATCAGGCAGCGATTGAAGCCCGATACCAGGCCAGCCATAAGGTGCCTCAAACTACTGTCAGTGAATTTGCCGGGAGTACAACTGTCCGCAAGCCAGGTAAGCCAGCCGGATTCTTTATCAGCACCGATGGACGTCCCATGTATCGTGTGGGCAGCAATGACACGCTGACTGATATTTCACAGAAGCATCTGGGGCGCTCTTCCCGCTGGTATCAGATTTATCAGATTAACCGGCAGAGACTGCAAAACCCGAACAAGCTTCAAATTGGAACAGAATTGCAGCTGCCTTATGATGCCAGCCGAGTCAGTCTTGTTCCTGGTGACTCATCCAGCCGATAGTGAATACAGGCGCAATGGTGCGTCCTGTTTCATTATCAACTTAGCCGGCGGCGAACTTTCCAATAGACTGTGTCCCGTTTTACTGCAGCGTCTCCAGGTCCATATGGACCGGGAAGACTGGATTGCCAGACGCTCTGGTGAAATGTGAACCGCTCTGGCGTTCTCGCTGGTGAGGAAGGTCGGTTGGATGTTATTCCGTTTCAGTAGTGCAATCTTACTGGCGGTTGCCGTCTCTCTGATTGGAATTGCACTGGAAAAAGAGAGCCTGAAGCTGAAACGACTGGTCAGTCGGCAGCATTATCAGCTGGATGTTCTGGTGAATGCTCATGCCAAGATGAAGCTGGCAACGCAACGCGCGGGTTCTCCCCGTCAGGTATTGAATTCGATCGAACGCGGTGAACTGGATGTCGAATCGAATCAGCAGCCTGCGCTCAGCAATCGTCGCGAGATGCCTTTGCTGCAATGGCATTTGAATCCCCAGAAGAACCAGGCAGAGAAATAATGCTGGGTTCTGCCTGTCAGGTGAGGTTCAGTAGAGACCATATCTCCGGGAGAAGCAACTCTTGAAATTCGTACCATCGAATCTGCGAAACAGCTGGCGTACCTGGAGCCTGGTTTTGATTGTGGTACTGGCCTGGCTGGTAATCTCGGGGCGTCTGATCTACCTGCAGTACATCGGGCATCGTCAGTTTGCCCGGGTTGTGGCACGACAGCAGGTCTATAAAGAAAAAATACCCGCCCGACCGGGGGATATTCTCGACCGGAATGGTCGACTGCTGGCAACCACGATTGTCAGCAACAGTCTGTATGTCGTTCCCCAGAGGCTGGGAGAGCAGAAGCAGATCGGTCGAATCTGTGAGATTCTGCAGCTCGATCAGACTGCCTTCCGGAAGCGGTTGCACGAAAACCAGGACAAACTCTTCCTGTGGGTGAAACGCCGCCTTTCTGATCAGGAACTGTCCGGAATCCGGGCATTAAATCTTTCCGATGACGCCTGGGGATTTCGACAGGAATACCGCAGGCAGTATCCACAGGGCGCATTAGCGGCGCACGCGCTGGGACTGCGGGACATTGATGGAAAGGGTCAGGGGGGGCTGGAAGAAGCGTTCGATCATTTGATCTGCGGGCAGGATGGATATCGTTTTCTGATCCGCGATGCGCATGGTCGCGTGATTGAAGTTCGCAATGACTCGCGAGTCGCTGCAAGAAACGGCGAAACGCTGGTAGTGACTCTGGATTCCATCATTCAGCTCTACACGGAGCGGCAACTGCAGTCGATTGTCGAAGAATGGAAGCCTAAAAGCGCCTGTGCGATCGTGATGGATGTCAAAACCTGTGAAGTCCTGGCGATGGCATCGGTGCCGACATTCGATTTGAATCATCCGGAAGGGATTAATGAATCCGCCTGGAAAAATACCGCCATTGCATCGATCTATGAACCTGGTTCCACACTCAAGCCGTTTATCGTTGCCGCGGCACTCGAAAAGGGATTGATTCAAACTGACGCAGAGTTTGATTGCGAGAATGGCGAATACCGCATGGGAAAGCGACTGTTGCACGACCACCACAGTTATGGGATGTTGAGTGTGACTGATGTCCTGGTGAAGTCGAGCAATATCGGCATGGCAAAAATTGGCGAGAAGCTGACGAATCCCGGACTGTATGAAGCAGTGACGGCCTTCGGCTTCGGGCAGAAAACCGGTATCCAACTGCCCGGTGAACTGGGGGGGATTGTCAGGCCTTTAAAAGACTGGAATATCTATTCGACAGGTTCCGTGCCGATGGGACAGGAAATTGCCGTCACTCCGGTCCAGCTGATTACCGGGCATGTGGCTCTGGCAAATCAGGGGAAGTTGTTGAATCCACGATTGATCCGCGATCAGATCGACCACAATTACTTTCCCCGTTCTGAAGAAGAGTCAGCCCAGGTGCGTCCGCTGGTTTCGACACCCATTGTTTCTCCTGAAGTGGCTGACTGGCTGGTTCAGGTCCCCATGGTAGAGACGGTCAAACGAGGGACGGGGCGAAAAGCCCAGCTTGAAGAGTATGTGGTGTTTGGGAAGACCGGAACCGCCCAGAAACCCGATCCGAAAACGGGCAAGTATTCCTCCGAGCTCCATGTCAGTTCCTTCATTTGTGGTGCCCCGGCGCATGATCCCCGTGTGCTCGTGCTGGTTGTGGTGAATGAGCCTTCCGTGGGAGAGAACCATTATGGGGGAACCATTGCCGGTCCACCTGCTGCAGAAATCCTGAAGCAGACATTAATGTATCAACGGGTTCCCTTTGATCATTCCAGTCAGATGCCTCCGGAACGGACGGCGCAACGATTTCGAAATGCACTTCGCTGAGTTGTTCAGTTTACCTGTTTTGTGATTTGCGGCATGCAGGAGCAGTGCTTCTCTCTGCTGACTGGGGCAGACTTGAATCAATATTGACAAAAATTCGCTTTTTTTTGTATTAATGCTCAAGTTTTACCTCTCTCCTATTCAATTCCTGAACAATTACGACACTCTCACATCGCATTCTGCGAAACGGGTTTCTTCCCATCGCGGAATACAACAAGTCAACCCAGCAATTCTGCTGATCACTCCTGTTTTCCATTCCAGAAATTACCTGCTGATTACAAATCAGGTTTCGAATCCTTGATGGGGACGAGCCGATTTTGTCACAGGCAGCTCAGTCATGGCCAAAGAAACAAGCGCACAACCAGAATCAGATGAGTCAGCGAACGTAGCCGTTCAAGATCCACCTGAAAAATCGTCGGGAGACGCAGAGGTCGAATCTGCTGTTTCCGATTCGATTGGGTTGCGCGAACGTTTAACTGGTTTTGTCAAATCGCGTTGGAAAATCCTGGCGGGTGTTGTGCCGGTGCTTTTGTTGTTGGGAGGATACCTGTTCTCGCTCTCTGGGGAACCGGAAAAGACTCCCGGGGAAACACTGGCTGAGGCACTGCTGATCCTGGAATCCGCGACGGATATCAAAAAACGAAACGAAGTGCTTGAACTGGCTTATGCGTTAAAAAAACAGGAATATATGGATCCGGATTTTCCCGGAGCATTGTACTTCATCTTCGGAATTGTGGCTTTTCGGAATGCGGAAGAGTTGTCGGGCGAAGCTCAGGATCACCAGTACCTGATCGCCAGTCGTTATCTGAAAGAGGCAGAACGCAGGGCCGTTGATCACGAGCATCGTCCGGAGTGGTCCTATGCACTGGGCACAAGTCTCTACATGACGGGCTCCATTCAGAAGTCACGCCCCCTGCTGGAAGAAGCGGTCAAGACGTTTGCGGAAGGTCAGCTCAATGCTTCGATGTCGCTGACGGATATTTATCTCGATCATAAAGAGGCGTCTGAGTTAAAGCAGGCATTCGATTTGAATTCTCAATGTCTGCAGTTGAAAGATCTGGATCAGGAAGCGCAGGATCGATTGTATTTACAGCGTGCCCAGATTTTTCTGGCGCAAGGCAAGACTAACCTGGCACAGGAGGTTCTGGACCAGGTCAAGCAGCAGGAATCTGTGAATCAGGTGACGGTGGTGTTTCAGGCACAGACCCTGATGGCAGAAGGAAACTACCAGGAAGCATTAACGATTCTGGCGCCGGTGAAGGACAATCTGGGGTTGGAACGCAAGTTTTCACGACAGGCGTCCTATCTGATGGGAGTCTGTGCAGAGTCGCTTGGTAATGCAGATGGAGCCATTGATTTTTTCGAGCAGACAACACACCGATATGCAGGAACACAGGAAGGGCTGGCTGCGTTTCTGCATCTGGCCGAACTGTTGCGAAAAAATGGACGTACCGAAGAAGCTTTGATCGCCTATCGGACGGCTCTCAAATCAATCACAAGTCCGGACGAATTTCGTAATCGCTGGATCAGTCTGCAGGGCGTGAGGACTTATGTTCTGAATGCCTGGAACGACTGGGTTGACGAAGAGCGGATCAAAAATGATGTAACCTACTTCAATGCGGCAATTCAGCTGTCTGATTATCTGCCTCCGCTGTTGCCGGAAGTTCAGGCGAAGGAACTGGCTGCGAATGCCAATCGTCGCTGGGCGGAATATCTGCAACGCCGCTATGAAGAATCAACCTTTACGGAACAGGAGTCGCTCAGAAGCGAATTGAATGAGCACTGGAAACAGAGTGGACGGGCCTACTTTGAACTCGCCCGCCGATTGACGACTTCTGATCGTTATGCAGATATCCTTGCTATCTCTGCCAATCATTTTCAGAAAGGTCTGGACTTCGAGACCGCACTGAAAGTGGTCACACGGTTCATCAATACGAATCCGGATAAGCAGATGCCACAGGCCTTGGTTCAGCGAGGCGAAATTTTACTGGAGCTGGATCGGCTCGATGAAGCGATTAACCACTTCGAACGGGTGATGACAAATTACCCGACTGACGTCTCTGCCTTTGAAGCGCAGTATCTACTGGGAATTGCTTTTCTGGAAAAAAATGAACTTGATCAGGCTCAAACTGTCTGGAAAGAAATTCTGGAGTCGAGCAAATTGAACCCCAAGGCAAAGCAGTGGGGAGATGCATTGTTTTCACTGGGGAAGCTGAATTTTCACCAGGGCAAGATTGTCGAGGCGGAAACGCAGAGCGAGACGGCAAAGGAGACAGCAGCAGATCAGATTCCCGTTTCCAGCCAGAATCGTTTCTATGAAGAGGCAACACGACGTTTGACCGAATATGTCAACCGCTATCCTGAGTCAGACAAAATTTCAGAAGCGCGTTATCTGCTGGCACGGTCGTTACAGAATCTGTCAGAACAGCCACTCAGGGAGATGAAGGAAGCCCGGACAGAAAACGCCCGACAGGAATTAAAACGTAAGCAGTTTGGCTATTTGAACCAGGCTCTGGCACAGCTTCAATTTCTGAATCGGGATTTGCGTCAACTGGAAAGCCGAGACCGGCTCGATGCTCTGGGCAAGCAGTTACTGAAGTCGAGCTGCTTCGGGAAAGCTCATATTTTGTATCTGACCGAAGAGTATGCCGACGCAATCAAATCGTACCATGATGCCGTAAACCGGTATCCGCAATGTACGGAAGTGTTGATTGCGTATATGAAAATGTCCGGCTGCTACGAAGCACTCGGTAAAAAAAATGAAGCCAAAAGTATGCTGGAACAAGCCAAGATAATTTTGAAACAGATGCCTGACAGTGTATTCGAGTCCGGGGGAACAAACCTGGGACGCGAAGAATGGAATCGCTGGCTGGACTGGTCGCGCGAGTTTCGCGATTCCGACAGTCGAACCAGTGCTCTGCCGGCAGTGAATGGTGCCTGAAACAGAAAATGACCTGAGGACGAAATCTGTTCCTCATTATGAAACCTGAAGAATGAAGTAGTTGATATGACTTCGACAAACACGATTGATTATCCCAAACTGTTTGCAGTACGCCTGGAGTACTCCCGGGCCCTGTTGACGCTGTCACTTCAACAGCAGGAACTGATCAATGAAGATGATTATTCCAGTCTGCTGGACGTGTTGGGAAAGAAACAGAGACTGCTGGGCCAGCTGGATCAATATACGAAACAGTTACCCCGGCTCTGGGAGCAGTGGCAGCAGGATCGGGACCAGTTACCAGCCGAGCAACGTGCCACCTGTGAGCAGATATTGAATGATTCCGAAGCAGTGCTGGCACAGCTATTGAAGAATGAGGATAGCAGTACACAGTCCATGGTCGTTCGACGGGATCGGACGAAGCAGCAGATCCAGTCGTTAAATCAGGGAGGAAAAGTCGGGGAAGCCTATCGCGACAGCCTGGCACCTGCGACGCATCGGCACCTGAATATAGATCAATAAAAGTTTTAGATTACTGATAAAGAAGAGAAGTATTCCCTTTGTTTAAAGCGGGTTTTAAATAATGAATCATAGTTTGTTACACAGCTCAACATCACGCGGTCTGATTCAGATTGTTTCTGAAGACCGCATCCGCAGACTGGAAGTCTGCACGCAGTTCTCGAACCTGGGATATACGGTCATTCCTTTGACGGAAATGACGTTCACTCCCACATCGCAACGTCCGGACGCCGATATCTGTGTGCTCCTGGATCAGCGGTCGATTACGGAGTTTACGTTCGCTGTCGAATCGGTAGCCGAGCAGAGTCTGATCCCGGTATTGTATTATCCGATGATGACTCATGAGGTTCAGCAGGCCTGTCTGAAGCCTTCACGAACTGCATCGCATGAAACAATGGTGCCGTTTGCGGAACTGCGTTCGAACGATTCGCTGGATCACATCAGTCGTCTGCTGGATTCTGCGATTAAATACTCCCGGCTGTCACGTGAATGTACCGAGTTGATCTCTGAATTGAACCTGCGTTCCAGCCGCCGACTGATCGGTTACAGTCAGGCCATTCAGACATTAAGAGACCGGATTGCCGATCTGGTGCATTTACGAACTCCCGTGCTGGTTCAGGGAGGCATCGGAACGGAACTGTCCGTGGTGGCAGAAATTATTCATGATTCCATGTTCCTGAACTATCATCCGTTGATCAGGGTTAACTGCAGTACCTTGACGATTGAAAATGTCGAACGGGAACTGATCGGTTATTTTTCAAATGAAACAAGCAGTTATTCAGATGAACCCGTCTGGAATCCCGGTCAGCTCGAACAGGCTGCCGGTGGTACTCTGGTTCTGGATCAGGTTCATCTGACATCATTACCCGTTCAGGCGGCTCTATTGAAAATTCTGGAAAGCGGTGAATATCGCTCGCCGGAAGACAGCCAGCAGAAAAAATTAAACTGCCGCGTTATCGCTCTGAGTCATATTTCGCTGCAGGAACTGTCGGCCCAGAATCAGTTCAAACGAAAACTGGCTGGTATTCTGTCTGCGTCGAGTCTGTCGGTTCCGCGTTTGAATGATCGGAAAGAAGATCTCGCGCTGCTGACAGAAAACCTGTTGAGCGAAGTGGCGATCGCGGAAGGTACCGTGCCAAAACTGTTGACACTGGATGGCCTGGAACTGTTGAAGAAACATGACTGGAGCGGAGATATCCAGGAGTTGCGAAATCTGATTCAACACGTGAACCGTGTGGATAATGGTCCGCGACTGGATGCGGCCAGTTTATTGCCGTGGATTGGCTCCGATTCCATTGCTAATGCGGATTCCCTGACCGGGATGACGCTGCGTGAAATGGAGCAGAAGCTGATTGAGAGTACGTTTGCACGTTGCGGAGGGAACCGGGAAAGTACGGCTCAAATGCTGGATATCGGTTTGAGAACGCTTTCCGGCAAACTCAGATCTTATGGGTATCCGCCTCGGGGAGGCCCAGATTCCAAGCGGGCTTTTTCGGTCAGGCGTGCGGCCTGACCGCGGGTTTTCTGTATTTATTCAGGCAGGTGAGATTATGTTAGATCAGGTTTTAAATTCAAAAGCATTACCATTGCTGGAAAAAATGGCGGCGTTCTCTGAACGGCGACAAGATGTTCTGGCAGGTAATATTGCGAACATCGACACCCCCTCATACAAGATGCGCGATCTTCCCGTTCAGGAGTTCCAGCAGGCTTTGCGTGATGCGGTGCAGTTGCAGGAAAACCTGTCTGATCCCGTCTCCCGGCAGTCTCTGGCGATGCCTGTCACTCTGCAGCAGGCGAAATCGGTTGATGCTCAACTGCAGGAGCTGTTTCCACGCAGCCTGTTTCAGGCACGGGAAGCGACTCCTCAGAACCTGACGTTTCAGGATGCCAATAATCGGAGTGTGGAATCGCAAATGATGCAGATGACCAAAAACTCAATGATGCAGCAGTTTGCCGTCGAGGTCATGATGGCGCAGTTGAATCAGTTGTTGACGGTCGTTTCGGAGCGTGCCTGAGGTTCAACCTGAGAGATCAGAACCCATCAGATAATTTGAAAGGAGTAACGGATGTTAAAAGGAATTGATATCAGTACCAGTGCACTGGTCGCCCAGAGGCAACGGATGAACACGATTGCAGGAAATATTGCTGCCGTCAATGTGTCTCACGATCCTGCCAGTGGGGAAGAGCCCTTTTATCGCCGTATCGTCACCTTCCAGGCAGATACGGAAAGTCTGGATCAGAACAGCTCCGGAACCGGGGTAAAATATCATGTTGAAATTGATACAGACACACCGCTGAGAAAAACCTATGATCCCGGTCATCGCCATGCGGATCAGGATGGGAATGTCACCTATCCTAACATTGATCTGGTGACCGAGTTCGTGAATGCTCTGGAGGCAGGACGGGCTTATGAAGCCAATATTTCGGCTCTGGATATCACAAAGGAAATGTTCAATACGTCGCTGCGGATATTGGCATAAACTATAAATATATAAAGATTTAAGAATCATCTGATCTCAGGGAAGGGAACAGTATGACCAGTTCCATCAGTCATATCGGTAATTCATTACTCCCCGGTCTTTCGCCGGCGGGACTCAAGGACGCAGGCGCAGGTTCCCCGGCCGGTGCTCCTTCATTTCAAAATATGATGCTGGAGTCTCTGAACAGCGCCAATCAGTTACAGCTGCAATCCGAGCAGGCGATCCAGGCAGGACTTTTGGGAGACGATATCACTCAGACAGAAGTGTTTTCCTCGATCAAGAAGGCAGATCTGGCTCTGAGAATGATGGTTCAAATGCGAAATAAACTTCTGGAGGCTTACAACGAGATTCAGAAGATGCAAATGTAACGCGCAAGCACGTCAGGCAGTACTTTCACCATTTTGACACGGATTCGTCGATTGGTTCCCCGGTATGGATACGATAAAAAAAATATATCAGCAGTTCTCAAACCTGTTTCAAACAATGACTGGCAGCCAGCGCGCCATTTTGCTGTCCGTCCCTTTGCTGATGATGCTGGCGTTTGGTTTTCTGTTTTTCCGAGACAGCAAGTCGAGTTATGTTTCACTTTCGCTGGGTAAAGATTTTACGACCGAAGAGGTCATCCATGCCGAGGAAGTTCTGCTGCGGGCCGGGCTGACCGATTTCTCGCGAAAGGGACAACGGATTATGGTCCCTCAGAATGAAGTACCCCGCTATAACGCAGCCCTCATTGAAGGGGGCGGGCTTCCGACAGACTGGGCTTCGGAATGGCAGGAGCAGTTTGAAAAATCGAGCATGTTTGTCAGTAAAGACCAGCTGCAAGTCATGCGGGATATTGCACTGGGAAACCAGTTGCGACGGATGATTCGTGCCATCCCGGCCATTGAAGATGCGAGCGTGATGTGGGCACGTTCTAAAAAACGCTTACGCTGGAATAATACCACTCCTGAAGTGACGGCGACCGTGATGGTCAAACCCCGTCCCGGACGGGACCTGACTCCCGTACTGGTAACCAGCCTGAGAGCGGCCGTTTCGACGATGGTCCCCGACCTGACCGCTGATTCGGTCACGGTATTCGATCAATCCACGGGAACTTCTTATACCACGGATGATAAAAACGACGCCTTTGACAGTAAATTCATCAGCTGGGTCAATAAGCACACGAAAAACTACCAGGATAAAATTCTCGATTCACTTTCCTATATTCCGGATGTGATCGTGAATGTGAATGTCGACGTCGAAAATCTGAAACGGTATGTCGAACGCAAGCAGGAAATCAGCACGGACGGCTCAGTGACACTGCAGTCGAAGGAGCAGTCTACCGAACGCAGCCTGACAGAAAAGCCAACCCGGGCCGAACCCGGCGCACGATCCAATCAGCCTAACTCCCTGTCAGTGGCGCGGGGGAACGAAAAAAATGAGAAGGTGACAGAGACGAATAATGAGGCCACCACGGCCCCCTCATTTACCTGGACGGAAAAAGAGTTTGTGGCCGCCATGCCCAGTACGGTGCAGGTTTCTGTTTCGATCCCTGAAGATTATTATGCTGCAGTTGCTCTGAAACGGGGCATCAAAAAAGGGGAAGCAGAAGCGGATCTCGCTGCTTTCAAACAGGCCACCGCTGCGATTCAGACCGAAGTCGAAACCAGTATTCAAAAGCATGTCCAGAAGCTGATTCCTTCGCAGTCTGCAACTGATGCCGTCAGTGTGGCTTCCTATGTACGCGTGGATGCAGAAGTGCCTGAAGTTGCTTTGCCGATCACGGAAAGTGTCGGCGAGTTTGTCAGCCAGTGGGGCAGTACGATCGGTCTGGGTTTATTTGCGATCTGGGCATTATGGATGCTGAATAAGAGTATGCCTCAAATGGAAGAGGTCAATACAGAAGAACTCGATATGCCACAGAAACGGGCAGCCGCTACAGTTCCGGATGAAGAATCGGAAAAACCCAAGAAAGAACCGACACAGCGCGATGAGGTTCAACTGCTGGTTCGTGACAACCCGGAAGTGGCTGCGATGGTATTAAGCAAATGGATCCACTCAAAATCTTAAGACGGATTTGGATTCGAAGTTAGTAAAATTCTTGTTTTGCAGGCTGAAAAATGGATGAACTACAAAAAGCCGCGATCTTGTTACTGAGCCTGGATAAAGCGCTTGCCGCTGAAGTTCTGAGTCTGATGTCCAAAGAGGATGTCGAAAAAGTAACGATGATGATTGCCCGGATGCAGGATGTTTCCAAGGAACAGCAGGCCAGCGTTCTGACGGAATTTACCAACCTGCGCGGCGAACAGACCACAATGGAGCGCGGCGGTCTGGATGCGGTCAACGAACTGCTCGAGCAGTCACTCGGGAAAGAAGGCGCCGGCTCGATTCTGGACAGCATTAACCAGACGATGAATTCCGTGCCGTTCGGGTTCCTGCAGAAATCCGGCGCAAACAACCTGTTGACGTTTATCATTGAAGAACATCCGCAGACGATCGCCATGATCATGTCGCATCTGCCCAGTAATATGGCTGCGGAAGTTCTGGCAGGACTGCCTTCCAATAAGCAGATGGATGTCATCAAACGCATCGCCAACATGGAGCAGACCAGTCCCGAAGTGATCAAGGATGTCGAGAAAAGCCTTGAGCATCGTATGAAAAATACTTTCAGTCAGGGCACGGAGAAAGCAGGGGGAGTCGAACTGGTTGCCGAGATTCTGAACGTGACGGATCGTATGACCAACAAAGGAATCCTGGAAAATATGGATCAGGAAACTCCCGATCTGGCTGATGAAATCCGCCGTCTGATGTTTGTCTTTGACGATCTGGTGAAACTGGACAATAAAGCGATTCAGGCTCTGCTGAAGGAAGTGGATACCAATCAGTGGGCGGTGGCCTTGAAAGGGGCTTCGGAAGAGATCAAGCAGAAAGTGCTTGGCAACCTGTCTCAACGTGCCGCCGACATGCTGCGGGAAGAAATGGAATATCTTGGTCCGATCAAAGTTAGCGACGTGGAAGCCGTTCAGCAGCAGATTGTGGATAGTGTCAGACGTCTGGAAGATGCCGGTGAAATTGAAGTCGCTGCCGGGAATGAGAGCGAACAGTACATTACCTGATGATGGGCATGTCGGGTTGCGTCCTGAAACTTTTATGGAACCAGTCATCACGGGATAGATAAAGTCAAAGATATGGCAGAACTGGAAACAGCAAAATTGTTAAAGGCGGATGCGTTTCGAGCGCTGGGTTCGAAAATCGCCTATAACTTCAATGACATTGAGAAACGCTGTGAAGAGTATATCTTAAACGTGCGCAATCAGACGCGTCAGATGATCATCGATGCGCAGGCAGAAGCAGAACAGATCAAGCAGGAAGCATATCAGGCAGGCAAACAACAGGGGCTGGCAGATGGATCACGCGAGATCGAAGCCCAGGTCCAGTCCCGGTCTGAAACCCTGGCAAATCAGATCGTGGAAGAAAAACTGGGGACCGTTTTTCCCGCGATGCAGGCAGCCGTTGCAGGTTTACAGCAGGAACAGGTTAACTGGAGACAGACGTGGGATACGACTGCCGTCAAAATGTGCCTGGTGATTGCCGAAAAAATGGTCCGGCATGAGATCAAGACTCATCCCGAAACCGTAAAACCAATGATGAGTGAAGCGCTCAAGCTGGCATCAGGAACTCAGCATGTCCGGTTCCAGTTGAATCCGACCGATGTCGTGCATCTGGGAACGAATACACAGAGTTTTATCACTAATCTGACGGGCTGTCAGACCTGTGAAATTATTGAAGATGAATCGATCTCCCCCGGGGGATGCATTATCGAAACACAGCATGGAACAATCGACGCCAGAATCGAAACGCAACTGGATCGCATTTTCCAGGAGCTGATTATCCAGACTCAGGACTAGCCGCATTTCATGTTCGATGTTTCTCAGCAGATAAAACAGATTTTACCCTTTCGCCTGACAGGGAGAGTCACACGCGTGGTTGGGTTGACGGCCTCCGTTTCCGGTTTTCCAGCGCCTTTGGGATCGGTCTGTGCCATTGATCGGGAAAATGGTGCAGCTGTCGAAGCCGAAGTCGTTGGTTTCCAGAATGAAGAAACATTGTTGCTCCCTTATGAAGATCTGGCGGGAATCCGGCGTGGAGACCGTGTCAGTCTGATTCAATCCGTACCTGCCGTGGCAGTGGGGCAGGGGATTCTGGGAAGAGTACTGGATGGACGCGGCCGTTGTATTGACGGTAAAAACCAGGCGATGCTTTCGCATCGTGCGAATCTGAAAGCCAAACCGATTTCTCCCCTCAATCGTCCTCGTATCGATTCCCCCCTGAGTACCGGCATCCGCACGATCGACGGACTGCTGACGTGTGGCAAAGGTCAGCGACTCGGTATTTTTGCCGGGAGCGGTGTTGGAAAAAGTACCCTGATGGGGCAAATGGCGCGTCAGAGTTCTGCTGACGTGAATGTCGTTTGCCTGGTGGGGGAACGGGGCCGTGAAGTACGCGAGTTTCTGGATCGTGATTTAGGACCGGAAGGGCTGGAACGCAGTGTGGTGATTGTGGCTACCAGTGATGAACCTGCGTTGATTCGTTTGCGGGCAGCTCATCTGGCGACCGCGGTTTCGGAATTCTTTCGTGACTGTGGTAATGATGTGCTGCTGATGATGGACAGCGTGACCCGTTATGCTCTGGCGCAGCGGGAAATTGGTCTGGCAGCAGGAGAGCCTCCGGCCACGCGAGGTTATCCCCCCAGCGTATTTTCCCTCCTGCCTAAGCTGCTTGAACGGAGTGGCCGGACTGAATCTGGCAGTATCACCGGGTTCTATACGGTTCTGGTTGAAGCCGATGATGCGAACGAGCCGATTTCTGATACGGTGCGGGGAATTCTGGACGGGCATATCATGCTTTCACGAAAACTGGCACATGAATCACACTGGCCTGCCATTGATGTGCTGCATAGCATCAGCCGTTCGATGAATGATATTACATCGGTCGAACACCAGCAGGCTGTGGCTCAGATCAAGAAACTGATGGCCGCCTATCAGCAGTCAGAAGATCTGATTTCCATTGGCGCTTATCAGGCGGGTTCCAATCCGGAAGTCGATCTGGCGATTAAAATGAGGCCTCTCTGGAATGAATATCTGAAGCAGGGAAATACCGAAAACTCAGACTTTCATGCCGCTTCCCAGGGTCTCGCAAATCTGATTGCCAGGATGCAGCAACTCAAACCCATGAACAGTGCGGAAGCAGGTAAGATCGCTGCAGCAGACCAGGCAGCAGAAGCGGCCCGCTGATAAAATATTATAAGATGCAATCAAACGTTTTAATCCTGTGTGAACCTGAGTGAGATGAAAAAATTTCATTTTCAATTTGAATCAGTGCTCAAAATGCGACGGCATAAACGCAGTATGTGTCGTCAGCTGCTGGGGGAGATGCTCCAGGCAGATCAGCGACTGATTGATCAGGCCGAGCAGTTGAAACAGCATCGCACAGAACAGTTACAGGAGATTCGAGCCCGTCAGTCTGAGGGACTGGTCGATATCGACGGGACAACCAGTTTGCGGTATTACGCGGGTCAGTTACAGGCACAGATTCAGTCGGTTATTGCCAGCCGGAACGTCATCGGAAAACAGATTGCTCTTTGCAGACAGACCCTCGCCAAAGCCGAGCAGGAAGTCAAAGCGATGGAAAAACTGTCTGATAAATACCGCGACGCATTCCTGTATGCACAAAACCAGAAAGAGATGATTGAGCTGGAAGAAACCTGGTCGGCAACACAGCAGACGGGAGGTTATCAATGATTCGTCCTCTGATTGTGATTATCAGTGTGTTTTGTGTGGCGACGATCATCTCGGAAATTTTGGGGCTCAGCTTTTTATGGTTTCGCGGGAATTTGAATGCGGATTCCATCAAAGATATCCGCATGATTGTAACGGGACAGTCACTGGATGATGTGGAATTAGTTGAGGAAGAAACCAGTTTGCCTTCACGTGACGAAGTCGCAGAAACACGGGCGATGCGGATTCTGGAATTAGCTTCGCGCGAAGATGAAATTGAGATGCTGAAGAGTTCGATTACGGAATCCTCGGATATTCTCAAAAAAGAGCGTCTCGTCTTTGAGCAGGCCAAAAAGAACTTCGAAGAAGAATTAAAAACTCTGAAAGAACAGAGTCAAAGCATCGCGACAAAGAAAACCCAGTCGGTGCTGGTTGCGTTACCTTCGGGAGATGCGGTTCAGTATCTCATGCAGCTGTCCATAGAAGAAAATATTGAACTGATCAAAGGGATGGACGGCAAGTTCATCGCCAAGCTTCTCAAGGAATTCCTGGTCGCCCCTGATCCGCTGGTCATTAAACGGGGGAAAGAAATTTTCAAAGAGATTTCTCAGGATGAACCGTTTCGCAGCTTCGCTGACGGTGCCTTAGACAAATTGTCCCAGAACAATTGAGGGCCCACCGCTGACTCTCTACGGTGACAGCCGCAGTTCTCGCTCGGGTCGTAACTGACCAGGCTTCAGCTCTCATCAACCCCGTTTTCAATTGAGATGGGGGAGGATCGCGTTCCAGCAGCGAATCTCTTCATCCAGGAAACCCGGTCTGCATGGATCTGGAGACGCTCCGTGATCACGGGACTCCGTCTAATGTGACTTTTCGCTAAAATTGATTTATTTTGTGTATTCTTACGTGATGTCCGGGTGATGATTCTGACGAATAAGATAGTGGTGAAACAGTCAATTCCCGATGTGGATACCACTGCGCGGTTCCCAGGTGACCTGCAGGGAGGCTGTCCTCGGTACTTAACCCTCTGGAAGGTAATGAGAAATGTCAGATTCTCACAAGTTTTCTCTGCTGGATCTACAATCGCTGGATCTCAGTAAATATGCAAAGCAGAAACTTGATCTGAATCAGGGAGCAACCCGTAATCCCGACTCAACTTATCGCAGACAGTTAAGTGAGTCCCTTGCCAGAAAACAGTCGGGAAATTCCGTTGATCAAAAACCGGAAGTCGATACCCGAACACGGGATTTGAATTCAAAACGTACACCGGCAGAAAAAACGAGTCCTGAACCACAGGCTCCCACTCCGAGCCAGAAGTCTACGGAATCAGCAGACAGCCTGCAGCGCGATGATTCGAAGAATGACGCGACTGAAGGACAGAATCAGACGGACGTTGTCAGCAGCGATGTAGAAAAAACGGACGTTTCCAGTGAGCCCGTTTCAGACAGCGACACCAGTCAGGCAGAAAACGGATCAGACTCAATCAACCCACTGGCTGCCGAAGTACAACAGCCTGTCAAACAGAAAGAGTCGGTTTATTCACTGTTCAACGATTCCGCCGTCAGTGATTCCAGTCAGCAGTCACTTCAGGAAGTGACTGCAACTGATGGGGAAATTCAACCTCCCGCCAGTTTTCAGTTTTCGGAAAATCAGACGCTGGTCAAACTTCCGACCGAAGTGACGGAAACAAACCCGGAAGGTGCTTACCCGATTCCAGAAGGACTGGCCGCTTTACTGAAGAATCAGAGTGAAGCCGTTTCTTCTACCGAATCGACTTCCATCGAAACGCCGAGTGAACTTGTTCCGGCGGATCAGCAGCAGAATCAGGCAGCAGAAGCGCTCACTGCACAGGCAACCGGTGATTCTGTAGAAGAGTCCGTTTCCCCGCTGCAGTCGTTGGGGCTCCCGGAGATCAAAATCACAGAGGAATTGAAGCAGGCGATTGAAGAATTCAAGGCGAAAAACTCCGATGACGCAAACGGGGAGACAGCAGATTCGGAAGTCGATATTCAGGCAATCATCCAACAGCGATATCTGAATTCGGATAATGAAAATCAGTCCGATTCCTCTACGGACGAAAATAATCAGGGGGCACCATCGGCAGAGAATACTACGGTAGAAGAAGTATCTCGAACGGTGATTGAACAGTTGCAGCAGCCTGTGGAAGCCACTCCCGATACAAAGACTGAAGTCGTAGACGAAAAAGCAGATGCGAAAACTGAGTCCGTTGAGGGTGCGACCGATGATGTCACATTTAATCCGGCACATCCGCTATTGAAAACTGCCTCCGATTCTGCGAATCCCCTGCTAACTGAGACAGCCAAAGCTACTCCGCAGGGTCACGAAACGACTGCCAGCCAGCAGACCGATCAATCCAGTCTCCAGGCGATCAACGGCAACCAGGCTACGCCGGTAACAAATGAAGTCGCTCCTGCGGCACCCGCGGGACCGGTGATTGATGTCAAACAGGTCGATCAGCTGGTCGAGCGTATTTCTACCGCCGTCAAACAATCGCATTCTACCGGACAGCAATTGAAAATTCGTTTGAGTCCTCCCGAACTGGGGACTTTACAGATTGAGGTCTCGTTGAAAAATGGTGAATACACGGCCAAGCTGGAAGTACAGAACCGTCACGCTCAAAAAGTAATTAACGATAATATTGCCCAGTTAAAAGAAGCATTAACCAAAACGGGAGTCTCGCTGGATCGTATTGACGTACACATCAATACGGATGCCAGTGAAGACCAGCGTTCCTCGCATTCAGGGACGCAGTCAAACTCAGGAAATGATTTTAATTCTCAGCAATTCTCAGAGAGCCAGCAGGACAGCGAACAACGCTCGGGTGACCAGTCATTTGTCGATGAGGCTGTGAAGCAGGATGAACCTGCAGAACAGGATCGTCCGCAGGTCGTTCGTTCGCAGGGGATTGTGACAGAGAATGTCGAAGAAATAGACGTCCAGATTTAAATCCATTATTCAGGGATGAAGGAGTGCCATTATGGCCGTTGATGGAGTTGGTGGAAGCAGCAGTACAGGCGGTACGACAGAGGTCAATGTTGTTGATCCGGATAAAGTTGGCTTCAATGGTTTAACCGCCGAATCATTTATGAAACTCCTGATTACCGAATTGCAAAACCAGGACCCGACTGAACCCCTGGGGAACGAAGAGTTGCTGGGACAGATTTCCAGCATGCGGGAACTGCAGTCGAATATTGAGTTATCAGATACCCTGAAAGAAATCACGACAGGACAGTCGCTGACACAGGCTGCTGCTTTGATTGGAAAAGAAGTCGAAGGACAGGATGGTGAGCAAAACCCGGTTGCGGGGATTGTGGACCGGGCATTTGTCCGTGATGGAAAGTCGTATGTCGGCATCGGGGCCTTTGAATTACCGGTGTCCGCCATCAGTAGTGTGCAGGAAGCTGCAAGTGTAGAGTAATTATGTGTTTACGGTTATTGAGTTGTGAGTCGCCACTCTGTTACGGAGTCATTCTTAAAAAAAATCGTATGAATTGTTTCCGTTTAGACGATATTCAGAACAGGGGGCAGCTCCAGCAGGACTGAAGCTGCGCTCTGGAACCAATGGATTAGGTTTTACCTGGTTGATTCAACCGAGGAGTAGTCATGGGATTGACATCTGCATTAAATACATCGTTGGGTGGTTTAACACTGAATGAAACCAGTATCGATGTACTGGGTAACAATATTGCCAACGCAGGTACGAACGGCTTTAAAGCTTCCAACGTGCTGTTCACCACTCAGCTGGCCCGTACCTTAAGTGTGGGTTCCCGCCCGACGACCAGTAATGGTGGTACCAACCCCCGTCAGGTCGGTCTGGGGGCGTTGAGTGCTTCAATCCGCAAAGACTTTACACAGGGAAGTGTGACCAACAGTACCAGTCCTTCCGACCTCGCGATCCAGGGGGATGGTTTTTTTATTCTCGATGGACCGGACGGCCAGGTTTTCTCTCGTAATGGTAACTTCGAGTTGAACAGCCAGAGCCTGCTGACCAACCAGAGCGGTTTTAAAGTTCAGGGATACGGCGTCGACGAAGACTTTAATCTGGTTACCACGACTTTGACGGACATTGAAATTCCCCTGGGGGATTTGAACGTCGCTCAGGCCACACAGAACGTGCAGATTGGTGGTGCCTTGTTGCCAACGGGGGTCATCGGAACGCAGGGATCAGTACTGACAACAGCTAACCTGACGGATGCAGGAAATGCAAACGCTGCCATTACCGGGACGACACTGTTGACCGATGTCGAAGCGACCATTGGAACGCCTTTGTTTACTGTGGGTGAAACACTGGAATTTACACCCAACAAGGGAGGTCGTTCACTCGATCCAATGACACTGCTGGTGACTGCCACCACGACAGCAGCCGACTTTGCCGACTTTCTGGATCGGACACTGGGCATTCAGAATGGTAACGGTATACCGAATGATGCAACGACGGGAACGCAGCCTGGGGTTACCATTACGGGAACGGGTGGATTTCAAATCGTCGGTAATACAGGCACGGTGAATGACATCGCTGTCACAATTGGTAACATCACTTCCAATGGGGCAACGGTTTCTCTGCCATTTACCAAGTCGCAAACCTCCAACGGTGAAAGTGCCATCACTGACTTCGTCATTTTTGACTCACTAGGTGAGCCTGTGACGATGAAGATGACCAGTGTGCTGGAATCGCAATCGTCTAACAATACGGTTTTCCGTTACTTCCTGGAAAGTGCTGATGATAACGATGGAGACGTCGCCGTCTCTAACGGAACCATTACCTTTGACAGTAACGGTAATGTGACCAACTATACGCCTAATACATTTGGAATCAGTCGCGTTAATACGGCTGCCGATGAAATGGACGTGACACTCGATCTGTCAAATATTTCCGGTATTTCTTCAGCGAGTGCCGGTAGTACATTGAAACTGACTCTGCAGGATGGTTCCGATCCGGGAACGCTGTCCAGCTTCGTGATCGACGAAACCGGGATTATCAACGGGGTTTTTGATAACGGTATTATTCGTACTCTGGGACAGGTGACCCTGGCTCGCTTCGCGAACCCCCAGGGGTTACTGGAATCCGGTAACTCGACATTTCAGGAAGGGGTCAGTTCAGGACCTCCGTTCCTGGTGACGCCGGGTAACTTCGGAGCGGGAACGATTCGTGCCGGTTCGATTGAATTATCAAATACCGATGTCGGTCGTAACCTGGTTGACCTGATCGTCGCGTCCACGAACTATCGTGGTAACGCGCGGGTGATCAGTTCTGTGCAGCAGCTGGTGGATGAACTGCTGGTCCTGGGACGATAGTGAGACTCGCATGAAGTTTCATGAGCGCAGGACGGAAATCGTTTTGCCAGGGAGGTTGGCGATATGATCAAATTGACCCGGTTGAATGGTGAAGAGTTCGTCGTCAATGCGGCATTGATTCAATGCATTGAAAGTCGTCCCGATACCTTTATTACGCTGACATCAGATGATCGACTGATTGTCCGCGAAAGTGTTGAAGAAGTGGTGAAACGTTCGATTGCTTATTCGCGGGCGATTCGTCTGGTCCCCGGTTTATAACCTCGAAACGCGGCTGGTGAGCGCCATCAGGCAGTGTGATTTGAATTTACAGTGGCTGACAGGCCACGATCTCAGGAACGTTGGCAGAAATGGATAAGGCAACCGCTGGTGGATTAATATCAGGGATCATTCTGCTGCTGCTGGCGATTGCGATTGCGCCCGGTTCCAGTTTTGCTGCATTCATTGATATTCCGTCTGCTGCCGTGGTTGTCGGGGGAGCGATCGCCGCCTGCTTCATCGCGTTTCCCGGTGCAGCGATGATGCTGTTCCCCAAGGTGCTCAAGAAAGTCTTCTTCCCCAAACAGCAGGAACTGGCTCCCGTCATTACTCAAATCGTGGAGTTCGCAGAGATTGCCCGCCGCGATGGGATTCTTGCATTAGAAGCCAAAACCGAAGAAATCGAGGACCCGTTTATTCTCCTGGGGGTCCAGATGGCCGTGGATGGTACCGATGTGGAACTCATGGAACAGATCCTGCGAACGGAAATGGAAGCGGTTGCCGGCAGGCATAAAAACGGAAAATCGCTGATGGATACAGTCGGGCGTTATGCCCCGGCGTTTGGGATGATCGGGACGCTGATGGGGCTGATCATCATGTTGGGGAACATGGATGACCCTGAGGCGATCGGCCCGGGTATGGCGGTGGCGTTGATTACCACATTGTACGGCGCGCTGGTGTCGAACCTGTTCTTTCTTCCGTTTGCCGATAAGCTGGCATTTTACAGCAAGCAGGAGTTTCAGGTCCGTGAAGTGATCATCAAAGGTCTGATTGCCATCCAGGAAGGTGACAATCCGCGCGTGATCGAACAGAAACTGAATACCTTTTTACCACAGGATCAGCGGGTGGGCAAAGACAGTCAGGCAGCCTGATTCTGTCGAATATTCCCGGATTCCCATTTCATTCCAGCATCGTATTGTTCTTGAAATTCATAGACCACAAAGGAGTGTTCTCAGATGGCGATGCCGGAAGAAGATGGACCTCCTGGCGTTCCGGAATGGGTGGTCACCTATGGTGATATGATGTCATTATTGCTGACATTCTTCATCATGCTCGTGTCGATGAGTGAAATCCGGAACGACGAAGGTAGCGTTCGCGCCATGCTGGATTCGTTGCGCGAACGGTTTGGTACCCATCAGGGGACGGCTGCGGTCCCCGGGAAATCTCTGGATCCCACCAGTAACCAGAGTAAGCCTGCTTCAAAAGGCTCCAGCTCTGACGGCGGTACCAAAACGGGAAAAGAAAAATCCAGCGGCGGAGGCGGTCCGAATAAAACCGTCGAACGTATTAATACAGGTACTGAAGTGACTCTGGGGGGAGCAGCCTGTTTCGAGAGGTTCTCGGCGGAACTGACTCCGGAAATAAAACGAAAACTCGACATCATCGCCGAAATTCTTTTACCAACGCCCAATCGGCTGATCGTCCGTGGACATGCCTCACCAGAACCTTTGCCAAAAGACTCAAAGTTCCTGGATTCACAGGAGTTGTCTTTTTATCGGGCGAAGAATGTCGCGGAGTACCTGGAGGCCAAGGGGATTGAACCCGAAAGACTGATTGTCAGTTCAGTGGGTGATGCCGAGCCCAGGACCATCACGCGGAACCCCGAAGAGCAATACTTAAATCGTCGGGTTGACGTATTTTTAATTGATGCGTATATAGTCTCTCCTAAGACAGGCAATCGTTAGACTTGGACGATTGATTTGACCTGATCGAGCGTTTTTCAGATTCACTCGGTTATATTTCGCTAAGCCTGTAACCAACACATCCGCCTGGAGCGGAGCGTATTTAAAAGACGATGGATTTGTCTTTGCGCGATCAGGATGCGAGAGTTCAAGGAGGAGACTCGTGGCAACAGACACCGAAACGCAAGAGCCTGGTGTCGAAACGGAGGCGGTTGCTTCAACTGAAGGAACATCCCAGGGGCAATCGAAAGGTAAACTGCTGAAGATTGGAGGCTTGTTACTCCTGGTCATCTTCCTGCAGATCGGCATTTCCTACTGGCTGCTGACTCCACCGGCTCAACCCGCTGAACTGGCAGAAGATTCCCTTTCGAAGGGAAGTGAAAATCTGCAGGTAACCACCGCCGAAGTGACGGTTGATAACTTCAGCGTGACCAATAATATCGCTGAACCGGGCGCGACGATTCATGTCACATTCAATCTGGTGGCACTGGTCGAGCAGGGAGCAGCTGCTGATTTTGACTCTTTAATCAAAGAGCAGAGTAAAGCGCGCGTTAAGCAGGCCGTCATTGAGGTTGTGCGAAAGTCAAGCCTGAGTGACCTGAATGACCCGCAGCTGAGTACGGTGAAACGCATGATGAAAGAGTCCATTAACAAGGTTCTCAAGAAAAGTTATGTCATCGAAACTGTGATCAGCGAATATCGCACTATGACACAATAATGCTTGAACAGCATAACAGGATGGTAATGTGGCTGAAGAGAATGACGATCTTCTGGATCCCTCTGAAATTGAAAAACTGCTGAATTCTCAGGGTCAGGGTGCGCCTGCGGATCCACCTCCTGCCGGGGGAGAATCGGATAGTCTTCTCGATCCAGCTGATATTGAAAAATTACTACAGGGGGCTGCAGATGCCGGCAGCAGTTCAGGGAAAGTCGTCAACAACGACGATATCGATGCTCTGTTTAATCAGCATTCTTCTGCCGCAGACGACCAGTCGGGAATGCCGTTTTCTACGCGCGAAGAGACCGAAGCCTTATTAAATCAGGCGGAAGCGAATCTGGCTGCTGCCATTTCACCGAATCTGGGTCCTGGAAACGGGATTCCGCATGATCTGGGGGGAACAAAAGCGTTTGAGTTCCCCAATTTTGAGTCAATGGCCAGTAATCCGGAAGAAGCGATGAAACTGTCATCGCTGCAGAATGTCGAGCTGGACCTGTGTATTGAGTTAGGCAGAACAGAACTGCTGATTGAAGAAGTTTTAAAAATGAAAGAGGGGGTCGTGGTGCCCCTGGACAAACTGGCGGGCGATCCGGTTGATATTCTGGTGAATGGTCGGATCATCGCACGAGGGGAAGTGCTGGTTCTGAACGATAATTTCTGCGTCCGTGTCGCAGAGATCATTTCTCCGGAGCTGTAACAGCCTGCTGGAAAACGATGCCCGTGTGTATCGAAAAGTCTGACGACGTAAAGGATGCGATGAATCCTCTTTGTAAACTATTACTGCTGGCATTGCTGTGTTCTCTGATTGGTACGCACCCCGTACATTCAGCGGATAATCCTGTCTTTACGCAGCCCTCGGAATTTCGCAACCAGGGTAATTCTACAGGGCAGTTCCAGCAAAAATACCAGCAGCCAGTCAGAAGCGGAATACCACGACCAGCAGCTCAAACAGGCCGCACGAATCTGGTATCGGATTCGAAAGCAGTCAACAATGCGAGGACTCAAACATTGACTCAGCGGAGCGGCGCTGATGTGCGGAAATCCGAGTCCAATCCCATCACTCCCCTGGAGCGTCCGAAGCAGACCGCTACGGGATCTGCAGGTCAACCTGTCAGTAAACGGGCTCCCTCCATCTGGGGGACTTTCGGTGCGTTACTGGTTGTGATTTCGATCATTCTGGTAGGGGCAAAGTTATTCAAGAAACATCATCCGCTCGGATCAGCGGGCCTGCCTCGTGAAGTAATGGAAGTGCTGGGTAAGAAGCCACTTGATGCCCGGCAGACGATTCACTTCGTGCGGTGTGGTTCCCGGATTCTGATTCTGGGTTCTTCTCCTGCGGGACTGGAAATGCTCAGTGAAGTGGTTGACCCGGTTGAAGTCGACCTGATCACGGGCATGTGTCGGGAAGGTGCTGAGTCGGCTCGATCGGCGAATTCATTTCTTAACCTGTTCCAGAGCGTGCAGAAAAAAGAGGAGCCACGTTTCAGACGATCTGAACCGGAATCGCATCACGACTCGGAGGAGCCAGAACCGGTTCGACGTACAGAGCAGGAGCCTTTTGCAGATTACGACTCAGCTGTGAGTCGTTTACAGCAGAAACTGTTGCATTCACCTCGCCAGTCCCTGAATGAGCGTGCGGAGTCAGATCATGCATAGCCGGGGGGGCGTTCCAGAACGAATCACAGCGAAGATGACTGAATCAGCAGTACGATTTCTGCTGGTCATGCTGTGGCTGGGTTTCGCTGCGCAGGGAGTTCAGGCACAGCCGCCTGCTTCGAATCAGGCCTTATCCAATCAGGGAGTCACCAGTCAGAACCCGACTCAAACGCCGGTTCAACCAGTATTCATGCCTCAAGATAACCAGCAGGGAGGGGCAGGCGTACCTCAGATGCTGGATGTCGAACAGATGACATCACCTCAGGGACTGAATTCTACCTTGAAGCTGTTTCTGCTGCTGACGGTGTTGAGCCTGGCACCTTCGATTCTGATCATGACGACGAGTTTTATTCGTTTTGTGATCGTGTTCGGGTTACTGCGACAGGCACTGGGCACCCAGCAGCTGCCTCCCAACCAGGTACTGACAAGTTTAAGTCTGTTTCTGACAATCATGGTCATGGCGCCGATCTGGGAAAAAGCCTATGAAGAAGGCATTGTGCCTTACACGAATCAGACGCAACAGTCACCGGTGTCACTCGAAGTGGCCTTTCAGAAAACGGTCGCGCCTCTGCGGAAATTCATGAGCGATCAGATTGAGTTAACCGGCAACAGCGATACGGTCTGGATGTTTCTGGATTATCAGCAGCCTCTGCCAGGTTCTCCCGGAGCGGACACCTATCAGGCTCCCAAGGATTATGACGAAGTACCGCTGACGGTTTTGTTGCCCGCATATATGTTGAGCGAAGTGAAGACGGCGTTTCTGATCGGTTTTCAGCTGTATCTGCCTTTTATTGTGATCGATATGGTGATCAGTTCCATTCTCATCAGTATGGGGATGATGATGCTGCCTCCTGTTTTGATTTCTTTACCCTTTAAAATTCTGTTGTTTGTGTTGATTGATGGCTGGTTACTGACGGTTGGAATGTTACTGGAAAGCATCAGGGCCGTCGGTTGATTTCGGGCGCTCAGATTGCGCCCGGATCTTACTTAATTTCAGGTAAATGTTATGGATACATCCACTGTTCTCGATCTGGGACGTGAAGGATTGCTGATCATGCTGGAGGTCAGCGGCCCGGTCATGCTGACGGCTGTGGTGGTCGGTCTGGTGATCAGCATCGGACAGGCCGTCACGCAGATTCAGGATCAGACCATCAGCTTCGTTCCTAAAATCATCATGATGGTACTGGCGATCCTGTATACGCTCCCCTGGATTACTTCATTGATGGTGGAATACAGTACAAATCTGATTACCAATATTCCCACACGTCTTTAACTGCCGGTTTTGAATGAACCTGAGAAACTGCGAGCCCCGTGAGCGAACTTCTCGATCAATATGTGATGAATCCGATCCTGCAGCTGGCTCCGGGACAGCTGTTGCAGTGGGCGATGCTGCAGTTTTATGCGTTTACACTGGTTCTTGTACGGATCAGCGGACTGATGATTATTGGACCTGTATTCGGGCAGCCGATTTTTCCCACGAATATCCGAATTCTGCTGATTCTGAGTCTCTCGCTGCTCATTACCCCCACCTTGCATGACCAGACGACCGTCGGGTTTTATCAACTGGACATCAACCAGGATCAGCGGCTCAGTCAGGATGAAGTTCCAGAACATCTACAGGACCGGTTTGAAGATCTGATTATTACTGCAGGTCGCCAGGCAACTCGAGAACTGACGGTCAACGATTACCGGTTTGTGACGCGGATGCCGAATTCCCTGCTGGATTATGCCTGGTCCGTTCTGGGGGAATTGACGTTGGGTTTTTCGCTGGGGCTGGGGGTTTATATCATTCTGCTCAGTCTGCAGATGGCAGGTCAGATGATCGATCAGCAGGCCGGGATGGCGCTCGGCGAAGTCTTCAATCCCGGCTTCGATATGAATGCTTCGCTCAGCGGACAGTATCTGTATTTTATCGGGATCACTGTCTTCCTGCTGATGGAACCGGTGAATGGTCATCTGTTAATGCTGTCGTCCCTGATTGATACGTTTCAGGTCTTTCCGGTCGGGGAAGGAATCGTCTCCACGAATACACTGGATCTGCTCCAGAATCTGATGCATCAGTCTCTGGTGCTCTCAATCAAGGTCGCCGCGCCGCTGCTGGCAATCAGTGCCTTAATCTCGATTTCCATGGGTTATCTCGGGCATACGGTTCCCCAGATCAATGTGCTGGTGATCGGTTTTCCGATTCGAGCGATGATCAGTCTGATCGTACTGGTATTCACCCTGTCGGGCGCCGCGGACATTGTTGTGGAATCCATTCCCTCTGCCATTGATCAGTTAAGCCGCAGTGCTGTTTTATAAATTGAATTGAAAACGTTTCGTTATGGCTGAGAACGATACCGGAGAAAAAACAGAGCAACCCACAGATCGCCGGCGCAATGAGGCCCGCGAGAAGGGGAACATTGCGAAAAGTACCGACCTGAATGCCGCCGGTATGATGCTGGCAACGGCGGCTGTTCTATATTTCTTTGCCGTCAGTCTCAGTAGCGAAATGAAAAACTTCATGGAAGTTTCACTGACGACTCCTGTCTGGCTGCAGGTCGATCCCCCTTTGCTCATCGAACGTTGTGAAGCCATTATTAAACTGTTCCTGGAAGGGACGGTTGTGATGATGGTGGTGCTGTTTGTCGCCGCTGTCTTCCTGAATATCGTCCAGGTGGGATTCATGATGACCCCGGATGTGCTCCAGCTCAAGTGGGAGCGGCTGAATCCGATTGAGGGGGCCAAGCGGATTATTTCGATCCGCGGACTGGTCAAGCTGGGAGTAAGTCTCGGCAAAATCTGTCTGCTGGTGCTGATTGCAGTCTGGTTCAGCTACCTGGTATTTCCCAGTTTTCTGGGATTAATGGGCGCACCTCCCGAAACGATTCTACGAGACATTTTTAATTCCACCATCGAACTGGGACTGCTGCTGGCACTTGCGCTGATCATTTTGGGCGGTCTGGATTATGCCTTTCAGAAGTGGAAGCATGAAAAAGACCTGATGATGAGTAAGCAGGAAATCCGTGAAGAGATGAAATCGATGGATGGAGATCCCCTGATTCGACAACGCCGTCGGGAAGCGCATCGCAAGCTGGCGATGTCGCAGGAAATCTCCAAAGTCGCGACAGCAGATGTCGTGATTACTAACCCGACACATATTTCGATTGCGATCAAATATGATCCGGAATCAATGCCGGCACCGGTGGTGGTGGCGAAAGGGGCAGGGGAGATCGCATTTCAGATTCGTAAGATTGCCAACGAACACGGAATTCCCATTATCGAGCGGAAAGCTCTGGCTCGTCAGATGTACCGTGATGTCAAGACCGGTCAGGAGATTCCCTTTGAGTTATATGAGGTCTTCGTCGAAATCATGGCCTACGTTTACAGTCTGACAGGGAAAACCATGCCGGGGCAACGTTAATTAGTCTGCGAATGAGCTGCGACAATTTGTCGGCGTGTTCTGCCGGCAAATGAGCTTTCAATGGTTCAGGTGGCAGTAGAGGATCATTACTTTTCAGCAACAAAAACGGGTTTTCCAGCAGTATACACTGGTGTTTACGTTTAATACTCACCAAGATATTGAAGTGGAAGCAGGTACTGGATTTACGTTACTGAAGTTTGTGAGGTGGTTGAATGCGTTGGGAACATCCGGTTCAGTTCGCATCGCAGAGTGATGTTGGCTTTCGGCGCAGGAATAACGAAGACTCCATTTCGGTTCGAATCTGCAAAGATCAGGAAAGCTGGCGCGACCACGGTCATTTCTTTCTGGTTGCCGATGGTATGGGAGGCCATGCCGTAGGTGAGCTGGCAAGTAAGATTGCCTCCGAAACAGTTCCCCATACCTTCTTCAAGAATAAGCCGGGACCTGTTTCGAAATCATTGAAATCAGCGATTGAAGTGGCGAACCAGGTGATCAATGAGCGGGGGATGGCCAATCGTGAATTCATGCGTATGGGAACAACCTGTAGTTCTTTATGCCTCTGCCCGGAAGGCGCTGTCATCGGTCATGTCGGGGACAGCCGCGTTTACCGTGTGCGTGAAAACCGAATCGATCAACTGACGTTTGATCACAGCCTGCAATGGGAACTGATTCGGCAGGGACGGATGAAACCAGAAGAGGTTTACATGAATGAACCTCGCAATGTCATCACACGCTCGCTGGGACCGGAACCGGTTGTCAAAGTTGACATTGAAGGACCCTACACAGTCCTGGAAGGGGATCGTTACATCTTATGCAGTGACGGTTTGACCTGTCATCTCAAAGATGAAGAGATCGGCATGATCGCCAGATACCTGGAGCCCGGTGATGCCTGTCGCCTGATGATCAATCTGGCGAACTTACGTGGCGGTTCAGATAACATCTCGGTGATTGTTGTGCGAGTGGGTGAGTTGCCCGATGTGAATCTGCCTCAGGAAAAAGCGCCGGAAGAAGAGCCGGAACTGGAACTCGAACGCGATTATGGTGAATGGTTGTGGCTGGCTGGTGTCTGGGTGGCCTCTCTGATGGTAGCGGCCGGAATTATCATGTGGATTCTGACCCGGTTTGACCGGGGCGAGTTTCTGACTTTTGGGGGCATGTCGCTGCTGGTGATGCTGCTGGTCCGCAAGGTTTTTGCACAACGGGAATCCAGTAAACGGGAAGAGTATCTGGATAAAAGCAAAACGATCGAGTGGAAACCTTACCGGTCTGAAAAGCTGAAGTTCAATACGGATTTTCTGCAGTATCTGACTACCATGGAGTCCGAATTACAACGGGCCGCGATGGAAGAGGAGTGGACGATCGAATGGTCCGAACACAATAAGATCTATTACGATGCCAAAGAAGAGCTGGAACAGAAGAAATACCTGCATGCCTTTCGCGATTTTTCCCGAGCCATCGATATCCTGATGACAGGCCTGCATTCTTACCGCAAAGAAATGGTGCATCAGGCACGCTGGAAAAAAGGTCCGCCGTCCGCTTCTCAGGAAGAATAACTGTTCGGCTGATGGTCCCGAAGCCTGCAGAAATGACAGGCTTTTGTACACTCCCGGATCTTTGTAATTTTAACATTGGATTCTTGCCGGGTTTCCGATATGATCCGTCCCTTATTCAGGGAATCTGAAGGACTTGTGACACGGAGGTCAGTGTGTTCTTTACTCAAACAATCAGGCGCAAGCTGGGACTGGGGCTGGGGATTATCTTCTTCATGCTCATTCTACTGGCCTATGGTGCGGTATCCGGTTTACTGTCTTACCACAATACGGTATATGAGTTTAAGAATTCTCTGGATAACCTGCCTGACCGTGACCGCCTGATCGTTTCTGTGGTCGCGCTCAATGAGCCCCTGCAGAGAATTCGTCATTCCAAACCGGCAGCCAGCGCACACTATCAGCAGGAGTTTGATAAACAACTGCAGGAAGTACGCATGGAAATTCAGGGCTTTCTGCAAAAAGTGGATCGGTTACCTGCGGATCCAGCCTTCAAAAGGTGGAAAGGATTTGTTGAATCCCAGTTAAGCGAATACAGTGCCTGTGTGGCGATTCTGAATAAACTGGAGTTGATGAAGGTCCAGTTGGAAACCCCCCAGCAACGTCTGGAAGTGGCCGAACAGATGATTCTGGAAGTAGCCCACCTGGAAACGCTGATTCTGGAAGTACGTGATGTTCCCTCTGGTACGAAAGCAGTGCTGGCCCGTGCTTCTTCGGTTTATCGTTCCCGCTTTAATCTGGTCACGGTAACCTGTGTGGTCGTGTTCATCGCATTTGGCTGTCTGATCTGGTATGGCTATCGCACCGTTCTTGCACCGATTCAGGCGTTACATGAGGGGGCACGCATCGTGGCCCAGGGACATTATGACCACCATTTTGAAATCAAATCTGACGATGAAATGGCAGAGCTCGCGGAAGCATTCAACAAAATGACGATGCGGTTCAAAGAGAAACGGGACGAACTGAATCATAAAGTGGACGAGCGGAGTAAACAGCTGGTACGCTCAGAGCGTCTGGCAGGAATCGGTGTGCTGGCAGCTGGTGTGGCACATGAAATCAATAATCCGCTCTCTGCCATTTCGATGGCATCAGAATCATTGCAGGGGCGGCTGGTTGACTTGAAACCGCATTGTAATGATGGGGATTATGAAGTCGTCGAACAGTATCTGAGCCTGATTCAGCGGGAATCGATGCGTTGCCGCGAGATTACCTCAAAACTGCTTGATTTTTCCCGAGGTCAGAATTCGGTTCGCAGTCAGAACGATCTCGTCGGTGTCATCAATGAAGTCTGCTCGATGGTCAATCTGATCAAAAGGCTCAAAGGCAGAAACATCCATTTTACTGTTCATAATCCCTGTAACGCTGAATTTAACCCTGCTGAAATCAAGCAGGTGGTTCTCAATATCATGACCAATGCCCTGGAATCGATGGAAGTCGGCGGGAATCTGGAGATTGAGGTCCATGAACACGTCGATTCCGTGACCCTGATTTTCCGGGATGACGGACGGGGGATGACCCAGGAAGTCAAAGAGAGCCTGTTTGACCCCTTCTTCACACAAAGGGCCGATGGAACAGGGACTGGACTGGGGATGTCGATCACACACCGGATTGTGAAAGATCATGGTGGCGAGATTGAAGTGGAAAGCGCCGGTCCCGGACTGGGGAGTACAATTTTTGTTGAACTGCCCAAAAAGTCTAAGCTGCAAAATGCTGCTGCTTAATGGTTTAGGTATGTTTGTGACTCTTGGATTTTCTGTGATTCTCCGATTGCCACGATTTTCAAAATCTGATATTACACGTCTCTCCCCACAAATGATTCACATAAAGTTAACGATACAGGAGAAAATGGATGTTCTCTGTACTGCAGGCAAGTCTCAGTATTTCCCTTCCTGATTTGACACAGTTTGTGCAGAGAAAGGTCCTGTATGGAGTCCCGGTTCCGGGGCTGCCACTTTGAGTATCGAAACTGGAGAACAGGATGAGTCAGTTCCTTGCGAGCCGGCTTTCTCCAGAGCCTTTCCCAATATCCTTCCTGAATACCATTCGGTTATGAAATTTGTTAAATGGCTTTCTCTTTGACAGGATGTCGGAGCAGGAAGAAGGAGCACAACTTGAGTAATTCGGTCAATAAATTACGGGTCCTGTTTGTCGACGACGAAGCGGCAATTCGGGAAGTCATGCGAATTGAACTGCCACGTATGGGACATGATGTCACCATTTGTGAAGATGGTCAGTCGGCATTAACTGCATTGGATAAAATCACATTTGATGCAGCGATTGTTGATTTACGCATGCCTGGCTTGAGTGGCTGGGATGTCGTCGATCACATTAATAAAGTCTCCCCCGAGACCGAAGTGATCATCAGCACCGGGCATGGCAGTATCGACGAAGCCATCCAGGCGATCCGACGCGGTGCCTACGATTTTCTGCCGAAACCATGCAAACTGATCGATATTGCCACCGTATTACAGAAAGTGGCTGATAAACGGTCTCTGCAAAACAAGAATTATGCCCTGGAATCCCGCCTGAAAAGTGTGGAAGGGCCCTGCCAGATTGTCGGCGAAACTCCCCCGATGATGCGGGTAAAAAAGCTGATCGAAAAGATTGCTCCCACCGATTCCACCGCGTTGATTCTCGGAGAAACGGGAACCGGTAAAGAACTGGTCGCACGCAGAGTTCATGACTTGAGCGCGCGAGCTTCGATGCCTTTTGTACCTGTTAACTGCGGTGCTCTGCCGGAAAACCTGGTGGAAAGCGAACTGTTTGGTCATCGTAAAGGGGCCTTTACCGGTGCCGATACACCACGCAAGGGACTGATCGAAATTGCCAATGGCGGTACACTCTTCCTGGACGAACTGGGAGAACTGGACAAGACCATGCAGGTGAAACTGCTGCGTTTCCTGGAATCAGGTGAAGTCCGTCGTGTCGGTGACAGTGAAACATTTCATGTCGATGTGCGGATTGTCTGTGCGACGAACCGTGACTTGAAGGATATGGTGACGGAAGGCACATTCCGCGAGGATCTTTATTTCCGTGTGAATACGTTTGAAATCAATCTGCCTCCTCTGCGGGAACGCAAAGGGGATATTCCGGAAATCTCACGGGTTCTGTTGAAACGGCATCTGAAAAAGGATTCTATTCCCCAGGATATTCTCTCGCAGGAGACGATTGAAATCCTGCAGGAATATGACTGGAAAGGCAATGTTCGGGAACTGGCCAATGCTCTGGAACATGCCGTGATTCTATGGGATGGTGTCCAGATTCAGCCCGGTGATTTGCCATCGAATCTGAGCCGGCACTCTTCGATTCCGATGTCTTCTGGTTCTACTGCTGTCAACTGGACCGAGGGCATGGAAGGGAAGACACTGCGGGACATCGAAATGGAAGTGATTTACCATGTGCTCGATAAGCACGATGGTGATAAACCCAAATGTGCGGCTGAGTTGGGAATCGCGTTGAAAACGCTGTATAACAAACTGAATCAGTATCAGACCCGGGCCGCCGGTTAAAAACGGACAGCCACTCCTGATTCTTAAACATAAAAAAATGCTCTGGCAGAAGCTGCCAGAGCATTAATTTTTTAATCAGTCAGAAAATGATCTCATCTGCTTCCGCTGAATCAGCGAGACCAGATTGATCTAATATTTGCGAATGACGCCTGTTACCACTCCGAGGATGTCAACATTCTTGGAATAGATGGGCTGCATGCTCGAGTTCGCTGGTTCAAGGCGAATGCGATCGCCTTCGGAATAGTAGCGTTTTAAAGTTGCTTCCTGACCGTCTACCAGCGCGACAACGATGTCGCCTTCTTTACAGGTGTTCTGCTTGTGAACGATGACATAGTCTCCATCGGCGATCTGATCTTCAATCATGGAAACGCCTTTGACTTTCAGGCAGAACTGATCATCGGGATCGAAGAGAGAGCCGAAGTCAATGTGTTCGTCATCCTGGACAGCCAGAACAGGGCTTCCTGCGGCAATCTGACCAGCCAGTGGAAGACGTGTGCGTTTCTGTGAGTGATCACACAGCTGAATCGCACGTGACATGTGGGATTCGCGGGTAATCAGCCCTTTCTTTTCGAGGGCTTTCAGATGGCACATCACGCCATTGGGAGAGCGAATGCCAAAATTAGCACCGATTTCCCGGACGGTTGGGCCGTAGCCGCGGTTAATGATCTTGTCTTTCAGAAAATCATAAATTTCCTGCTGTCGCTGTGTAAGGTTTGCTTTGGTGCCTGCCATAACAAAGTACCCCATTTCTTAAAAGTAGTGTGAACAAATCATAGATCCTGAAACAATCAGGAAGAAAAAAATATCTGATCCCAAAATTGAATTGTCTTGGGATCACTCAAAAAATGCGGAATCAGAAAAGAAGGGTTGAGGGTGTCTTCTTGTGATAATCACATAGATTTCTGATTTTTGCATGTGCCCCTTATTCTAGTATACTATCGTCTACACGGCAAGCATGGCGATTAAAAACATGCTTGATTTATTAAAGTCTCAACTCGTGATTGATTTTAAATGACTGGTTGCCATGAAATATAAGATTAAAAAATACAAGGGGTTGCAATTGGTTAAACTTGTTTATTAAGTCTGAGATGTTTTTCTGAATATTTGTTTGAATGTTCATAAGAAGTTACTGTAACACTCTAGGTAGGTTTCCTGTTTTAAAAAGTGGTTTGAAATACCAATTATCAAAAAATCAGTGAATTTGAGTATTAAATGCGCGTATATCTACGAAATATGCGCGTTTATCTATGAAAGCCTGCTCAAGATGGACTTCAGTAGTTAGTTGTATAGTGAGCAGCATTTCTTAATGCAGAAAACTGAGAAATTTCAGAGAATTTAATGTAAAAATTATCGAGGTGGGTCAGAGGTTGTCTGAATGGGGCGACTTTGGAGGATTGAAAATGCATCATACTGAGCAGAAAAACAGGAAAGTAGAACAGCCGATCCGCCGAGGATTCACTCTGATTGAACTGCTGGTATCGATCACAATTATCAGTCTGCTGATTGCGTTGCTGCTACCCGCGGTGCAAGCGGTTCGGGAGTCAGCCCGGAAAATGCAGTGCGCCAATAATCTGCATCAGATTGGCATCGCTTTACATGCTTACCATGAATCGCATGATGTGCTCCCGTTTGGAGTGGGTGATGATCAGGATGGGCCGATCTCCTCTCTGGGAACCCTGGCGGATCGTCGCTATTCTGCACACGCGATGTTACTGCCTTATCTGGATCAGGCTGTGGTCTATAATCAGTTGAACTTCAATGTGGCTCCCTTTCATCCATTTGTAAATGCGGCGAATGACGACCAGGCCGAGCTGGAAACGCGGTTTGACGAAGTCATCAACGGACCAGCAGCTCAGGCCAGACTCAATGTTTTTATCTGCCCTACTGATCTGGATCGCCTGAAGAGTCGCTGGGGGCCCAATAACTATCGATCCTGTAACGGAAGTTCCTGGTCGGGCAGGGCGGGGAACGGGATGTTCGGGCAGAACAGCAGCGTCCGCATGCGGGATGTCAAAGATGGCCTTTCGCAGACTGCGATGTTCAGCGAGCATGTCAAAGGGAGTTGGGATGATACCGTCATCGATCCCCTGTCCGATTTATATAACCTGCAGGGGGTCTGGACTGAAAGTCAATTTTCTGACGCTTGCGGAGGATTGACGCCGCAGTCTGCCGGGGCCTACCAGTATGATGTGGAATCAGGACAGACCTGGCTGGAAGGAAATATGAACTGGACCCGCTACAATCACGTGCGAACACCCAACCGGACCAGCTGTAAGAACGGATTTACCTGGGATGGGGTGATCCTGAATGCATCCAGCTGGCATCGACAGGGGGTGAATGTGTTGATGGGAGATGGGAATGTCAAGTTCGTCAATGAAAACATCAATAGCGAGATCTGGCAGGCACTGGGAACGATTTCCGGTGAAGAACCTGTGACAGGGGCAGAACTATGAAGTCTCCATTCCGTACTGCGGTGATACATGGGGGGATCGCCTGCCTGCTTTTGTTGATGACCGGTCCGGTCCAGGCAGAGCAGGGAGGACGTGAGTTGAAATTCAGTTTTCTGGGGGAACAGTTTGATAATGAGCAACTGGTTCCACTGGGGAGAGGCATGCTCAGATTGATCAAACCGCGCAGGGATGGTCTCTCCTTGAATCTGCCGGCCGGGTATCAGGTCTCTTCAGTCGGCATCAGCCCCCGGTTTCAGATCAGCGGTGATTTTGAAATCACTGCTTCGTACGAAGTGCCTGCCTGGAAAAATCCGGAGTCAGGTTACGGGTTGGGGCCGAGCCTCTATTTAAGGATGCATGACGCAGAGGAATCGGCTGCGATGATTGCGCGACTGTTACGACCGGGTAACAAGCAGGTTTTCAGTAGCAGTGTGTCGACGACCCTGGAAGGCAAACGAACATTTGACGTGAAGCTGGAAGAGGCCAAACAGAACTCAGGAAAACTGAAACTGATTCGCACCGGGAGCCAGTTGAAGTTTCTGGTCGCTGATGGGCCCGATGCCGAGTTTCGCGAACTGCGGGAGGTGGAACTGGGAACTGCCGATGTCGATCTGTTGAGACTGGGGGCGCAACAGAGTGATTTGAAGACTCCCGTTCAGGTGTTATGGAAAGAGTTGTCGATTACCGCAGAAGCGTTTCCCAATCATCCTGACACGCTGGCGTTGGGGGAACGCCAGCATGTTCCCACCTATCAGACTGCGCCACAACCTCATTCCCTGTCACTGATCTGGAGTCTGGTTGCGGGGATCGTGTTGCTATGTATTCTGCTTGCCGTCTACCTGATCCGAAAAAGAGCCTGAAGCACGCCTGTTCCCCTGAAGCGGGGACGCTGCACGGCAGTAAAAAAACACGCTCGGGCTGGCAACGATCAAGTAATTCCGGTTAGACTGAATAGACAAAATTCAATCTGGATTCCAGCTGGAATTACCTCTCGGATCGCATCATAGAAGAAAGCAGGGCAACGATGATTCAGAATGACGACCAGTTTTCCATGGACCGCAGAACAGCTTTGCAGAATATCGGAATGGCTTTACTCTCCGCAGGAGTCATTGGTTCTCCCATGGGACTGGAAGCCGTTCTGGCAGCGGACGAAGACCCGGCATTCAAAGACAGCCGGCTGGGCGCATTGAAAGATCTGAATGGTTACTTTCCTTTTACTCCTGCCGAGTCGCCTGAAGCCTGGGAAAAGCGGGCTGAATATGTCAGACGACAGATCCAGGTGGCCGCCGGAGTCTGGCCGGAACCTGAGAATACGAAAATCAATGCGACCATCCATGGGAAAGTTGATCGGGATGAATACACCGTAGAGAAAGTCTTTTTTGAGAGTTCTCCGGGGCTGTATGTGACCGGCAACCTGTATCGTCCAAAAGGGAAATCGGGACCGTTCCCAATGGTGCTCTCACCTCATGGACATTTCGCAGAAGGCCGGTTCTATGACAGTGGAGCGCAGAAAGTACAGGCTGATATTAAAGCAGGCGCTGAAAAACATGAAGTCGGCGGACGTTATCCCTTACAGGCACGCTGCGTCGAACTGGCACGCATGGGCTGCATGGTCTTTCATTATGACATGCTGGGATACGCTGACGGATTCTGTCTGAGCTATGATCTGATCCATCGCTTTGCAAAACAGCGACCTGAGATGTCGAGTCAGAAGAACTGGGGCTTGTTCAGCGCGCAATCAGAACTGCGGCTGATCAGTGCACTGGGATTACAGACTTTGAACTCGATTCGTGCCCTGGACTGGGTCTGCTCACTGCCGGAAGTCGATCAGAAACGGATCGGGATTACCGGAGCCAGTGGGGGAGGGACACAGACATTTATTCTGGCCGCCATCGATCAGCGTATTACCGCAGCGTTTCCCGCAGTGATGGTTTCGACAGCCATGCAGGGGGGCTGTACCTGTGAGAACGCGACTTATCTGCGCGTCGATACGGGAAATATCGAATTTGCAGCATTGGTGGCACCCCGTCCGCTGGGCATGACGGCTGCCGATGACTGGACGAAAGAAATCGAAAGCAAAGGACTACCGGAGCTAAAACAGCATTTCAAAATGCTGGGAGTGCCTGAGAATGTGATCGGGAAATATTATCCGTTCCCACATAATTATAATTATGTCAGTCGGGCAATGATGTATGAGTTCTTCAATCAGCATTTTCAGCTGGGACTGACTTCACCCATCGTCGAAGCGGATTTCAAACCGCTTTCCCGGGAAGAATTAACCGTCTGGAGCAAAGAATACCCGGCGCCTCCGGGAGATGAAGAGTCAGAAATCAAGATATTGCATACGCTGGCGAAGAACAATGCGGAGCAGATTGGAAGATTGACGCCACGCGATCAGAAGAGTCTGGAAGAATACCGCCGGGTTGTCGGCGGAGCAATTGAAGTGATGATCGGTCGATCGCTGCCTGGCAAAGATGATCTGGAACCGGAGCAGCTATCTGAAGAATCCAAATCAGGTTATCGTCAGTATCATACTTTGATTAAAAACAAGCGGTATGGAGAAGTGACTCCTACTCTGTTCTTTCTGCCCGATCAGTGGAACCAGAAAGTGGTGATCTGGCTGGATGACCAGGGCAAAGCAGGTCTGTTGAAAGCGGATGGCAGCCTCAAATCCCCCATTCAGAAACTGGTTGATTCCGGGACTGCTGTTGCGGGCCTTGATGTGTTATATCAGGGGGAATTCAATCGACTGCAGGAAGCGCCCACTTCAATGCCTGTCGTTAAGAATCCCCGGGAATTTCTCGGGTACACACTGGGCTATAATCATCCTGTCTTCTCGAAGCAGGTGCATGACATTCTGAATGTGCTTGCCTTTTCCAGGCATCACGATAGTCAGCCGCAATCAATCGCACTGGCTGGATTTGGATTTTCGGGAGTGCTGGCAGCAGCAGCCTGTGCACATTCTTCCGATATCGTTAAGAAGCTGGCGGTTGATACGGGCGGATTTCACTTTGCGGAAATCACCAATATTCGTGATCTGCGTTTGTGGCCTGGTGCCGTCAAGTACGGGGATGTCGAAGGCTTGCTGTCTCTCTGCCAGCCGGCGTCTCTCTGGCTTGCGGGAAAATCAAGTTCGATTCCTGAGTTGATTCAGGCGACCTACAATGCCGCTGGCCAGTTAAATCGGGTGGCTTTGTATCACGAAAAGGGAGATCGGGAATCCACTGCCGCCAGCTGGCTCTTGCAGGAATAATATTCAGGAGTTGCCTCAGGATGTAAAAAACAGAAATTATTGATGCATTCCTGTTGGATCTGTTTATACTGTTGTGGAATATGTGTTCTGATGTCTCGTTAGAGCACTTCTGGCTAAATCCTTTCCAGGGAGTCTCCCATGTTTGCTCGCAACTTCTCTCAATCAGAGTCGGTTTCACGCCGTTTGACTGACCCGTTTTTTCTGCTGTTAAGCTGTGTCTGTTGTGTACTGCTGATGGTGGCTGCGCCGGCATCCAGTCTGGCTGCAGAACCACTGCCCTTGAAGTACAAGTGGGAAAAAGGCCAGCAATATGCGTATCAAGTGAAGATTGAAGTCAGTATGGAGAACTTCGAAGAGACATTGAGTGGTGTTGAGCAGTACGATGTGACAGCCGCCGATGACAATTCTTTCTCCCTGCGTTGCTCCGGAAATTTGAATTCGGTAACAAAAAGTAAAAGCCGGCGACCGTTTTTGCCACCGATGCGAATGCATCGTCATCGGAGTCCTTTCGCCGGGCTGTCGGGTAGTATTGCCGGTGCTTTCGAACAACATACGCTTGAACTGAACCGTTATGGTGAAGTCGATACGGTCAAAGGGTCGTCACTGCTGCCTTACCTGCTCGGCCACCTTTCGCAGATCAACCTGATACCGCTTTCTCCGAAGGGAGAGCGTACCTGGTCTGAGTCGGAGAAGAGCAGTATCTCTGTCATCTCTTCATCAAATCGAATTTCCTCACCATTGCGAGGTCCTGATATTGAAAAGACGATGGGAGCGAAAAAAACAGCGGAATATAAAATCACGGGGCAGGAAGGGGACCTGGTTACAATCGAAGCCAGCTATTCCTATCGCACGGTATCGACGATTGACGACAGTGGCCCGGAAGTCGAGCTGACGGGGAACGGTACCATTCTGTTTGATCAGAAACAGGGTTGTGTGAAGGAACTGTCTCTCAGTTATAAACTGATTCAGCGTTCGGAAAACAGCACACAGAAAATCCCGATTACGCTTGCCTCTACTTTGTTGAATGCAGAAGAACTGGCTAAACTGCAGGCAGACCAGAAAGCAGCAATGGCAAAGCATGCTGCTGAGAAGAAAAAACGTGAGGAAGCAGCCCGGTTTGAGATTCCGGAAAATATTGACGAGGAAATGAAATCGATCCTGACCGATCTGGGAACGAATAATGTTCTCAAACGCAAAGCAGCATTGCAGAAGTTAAGTCAGGCAAAGCCGAAGCAGGAGAATCGGGAAATCTCCGGGATCCTGATCGGCATCCTGGAAAGTAAAGATATCACTGTCGTACAGGATGCTTCACGTGCACTTGCTGTCTGGTCAACCAAAGAAGATATCCCTGAGATGATCAGCGTTTTAAAAGAAGTGAATATCCTGGGGCAGGAAAGCGTTATGGAAGCAATTCTGAAACATGAGACCCCAGAAGGAGTAACGGCAGTGGCCGAACTTCTGAAAGAGCCGATCAAAGCCCATAATGCTTCCAAGAAGTTGATTGAGTATGGAAGTGGTGCGGAAGATGCTGTATTGGAACAGATGGATCCGGATCAGTTTGTTGTGCTGGTCAATGTCTTTCGAGTACTGAAAGAGATCGGCACAGAGAAGAGCCTCAAGAAAATTGAAGAAGTCAATCGTACTACTACGAATAACAATTTCCGTTTCCAGGCGGCATCTACCGTGAAAGCGATTGAAGCGAGGGTGAACTGAGTCCTGCCAGCCGTGTTACGGGCTGGTCAGCTCACCAGGTGAACGGAACATGGGTTCTTCCGCTGGAGTCTCGTTTGAAATACGGATGATCGCAGGTTCTTCTTCCTGGGAAATTTCATCAAGCGTACGGAAAGAGTTGATTTCCAGCGGCTCCAGAAATTCTTCCTCCTGCTGCTGTACCGGTGGCTCGATTTTAGCAACTGGTGCAGGTTTTTCTGTCCGGGGGGGAAGCAGTTCTTTTTTGAGATCAGCCTGTGTGACCAGTTTCTTCTTTGGAGAATCGAGAGTCGGTCTTGCGACAACATTCGTCGTCTGTTTTGCACTGACCAGTTGTGTTTTCTGCTGTTCTGGAATGTTGCGGAATTCAGGCTCGGGTTCTGAACGACTGGCGACAGATTCTCTGGTGATCGTTTTTTCGATGAACGGGTTCTCGACTGCTTTTTTCTCAGGTGCAGACTGAACAGGCTTTGTCTGGTTGGAAGCAAGTTGTGTTTCCGGTTGAGCCTGCGATTCTTTTTCCTGACGAACCAGATAGACGTTTTTCATTTCAGCCAGTTCTGCTGCTGCGCGGCCAGCTGTTTCCAGAGTCGGGTCAGCAGTTAACGCCAGATCATATTCTTTAAGAGCCATCTCTCCTTCACCACGCTGCGTATGAATGTATGCCACATTTGCGTGTGCTTCCGCTTCCGACATAATGTTGCGGAAGATCGTGTAGCTTTCTTTGAAACGACCCTGGTGACCAACAGTTAATGCCAGGTTGTTCATGACACGTTTATTATTCGCATCATTCTGCAATGCCGTTGTCAGAACTTTTTCTGCGGCATCATATTGACCACGTTTATAGAGGGCGTAACCGAAGTCATTCAGTACTTCTGAATTATGAGGGTCGAGTTGTTTTGCCTGGGTGAAGTAGCGTGTGGCAGCAACAGAATCACCCAGATGAGAACAGACAATCCCCAGCCGATGACAGGCAACAACACTGCGAGGATTTTTTTTGAGATAGGTTTCGTACTGCTTTCGCGCAGCCAACCACTCTTTTTTGTGCTCGGCACTACGAGCTGCAGTGAGTACGTCTTGTGCTTGATGTTTTCCCGGTAAGGCTGATTTCACTTTGGCAACCTGAGTTCCCAACTGGGCGCAACCCTGAAGTGAAATGATGAGGATTACAGCTGAACAAAACAATCCTTTGTCGTTCATGACTCTGTCCTGACGTAAATCGACTTAAATGGTGAGGAATTCACAGGGAATTCCAGGCTGTCACAGTAAAAAAATCATCTATTGAAATGGTTGAACTGTTTTACTTGTGTGAGGTGAGGTGTGAGCGGTTTGATTTTTATTAAAAAGTGGACGGATTCACTTGAATCCGTCCACCTCATGTCAATTCAAATCATTCGATCGGGATTAGAAGACGCCGGCTCCGCCGCCGAATCCACCGAAGCCACCGCCGAATCCACCACCGCCGTTATTTCCGCGATTCATGAATCCGTTGGAATAAGCTCTGTAAGCTTCAAATCCTTCGAAGCCAGGTGTGAAGGCAGGTGAAACAACAACTCTTTCATCCGCATCCTGAACGTTCATTGCCTGCAGCATTTTCACAATGACATCGCGACGATGCATGTCCAGGTCGTCATTGCCATGTATCGGAAATTTGTATTCCGATGATTCTCTGACAGTCATTGAACTGGGCTGGACAACAACCGGGAATGGTGTTGACCCCATGCGAACAGCGATCTGTTTAATGTGGTCTTCGCCAGCGGCATTCAGTTTAGCAGTCGCACCAACGAATTCACTTTCGACGATCACAAAGTCAGAAGCTTCTCCGTTTTCTTCCTGCTTTTGCCAAATGTCATCACTGATGGTTCCCAGGGGTGCTACAGAGTCGTAGGGAATTTCTGCGTGATGTTGTTTATGTTGGCAACCACTGATCAGCATTGCTGCTAATGCAATAGCAGGCAAACTTGCAATTTTGGGTTGTATAGACATCGCTTACTTCCTTGTATTTCTCTCACATTCATTTCAATAAATGTGATTGGAATTTTATAGGTATCATTTGGCAAAGAAATAATCAGTTATAATTATTCAGAGAATCCGTAGTCACCATTGATGTAATATTTATCACACTTACTCTGGTGAATGAAATCTTTCTGTTGTTGGTGAATTCGTTTTTTCTGCATGTACCAGACAGTGCTTCGATGATGCACATCAGGTTTGCCTTCGATATTATTCATAAAGAAGAAATCCACGTCGCCTGGTTCGGTTACTTCCATTCCCGGTAATACGGTGGGAGCATCTTCCGGCTCCATCGGATGTACCAGTTCAGGGCTGATCAGAATGATCAGTTCTGTTTCATCACGGGAAACTGCTTTGTTAGAGAACAGTGTTCCCACCAGTGGAATGTCTCCAATGAACGGGACGCGGTTCAAGTCACCACGCTGTTGTTCCTGGATCAAACCGGCGATTGCCAGAACCTGTCCTTCCCGCATATCGACGGTCGTACTCACAGATTGTGTATCGAGCCCCAGAACTCCACCTGAGGTTAAAGCCGGGTTGACGGTACTGAAAGTTGGTGTTACCTGTAACCGAATCCGGTCTTTATCAAGAACCGTCGGCAGGAAGGTTAACTGCGTACCAAATCCTTTGAAGGTGGTTGTTGCTGCCTGTGCACCGCCAACTCCGACAACGGTCGGCACAGCGAATTCACCACCAGAGATAAAGTTGGCGGTACGTCCACTGATTGTGACCAGGTTCGGTTCTGCTAAAATTTTGGCATAACCATTTTGTGCCAGAGCTGAGATAAACAGATCGACATCGCTGCTTGTGAAGGAAGCAGTCACAATACCACTTCCACCGTTTCCTAACTGCTGTGCCACTCCGGTGAATAACTGACTCCAGCCAAAATCACCTGATTGGACAAACAGATCAGTACTCGCAGTTCGGGCAGCAGACCGATCGATTTGAGCGATGCGTACCTTAAGCATGATTTGCTTTTCACCAGGTACTTTCAACATGTCGACGACTGTTGCTTCTGGAAGCCTTGCACCATCCGGGAATGGATCAGCAGCTGTTCCACTGGCAAACAGAGAACCGCCACCCATTCCACCACCCTGTCCACCGCCACCTGAACCAGAGTGGGCACGGATAATGGTAATAATCTGTACTGCTTCCTGTTCATCCCGGGCCTGTCCGCGAACAATCAGTTTGTCTGCAAACGGGATGAGTTGTACTTTGCTGTTCGGGAAGAACTCGTTAATCATTTTCTGAAATTCGCCGTATTCCATGCGGCGAAGATCTTCGATGGAGTTGTCACCTTCCACTTTGACCTGCACGCTCAGGATCTGGGGATTTGCTTCTTCTCCCAGCCAGAGCGTCATGGTGGTGGTACCGGTGTCTTTCCCGATTACTTCTACTTCCTGTGATCCGAATGCAACCACTTCAATTTTTGAAGGGTCTGCAATGGCCACCCGGAACACGTCCATCTTCATTTTCAAGATTTTTGAATGTCGTTGTTGAACACTGAGTTCTACTTCAGATTCATAAATCTGATCAACGAGCTGATGAACTTTTTCTTTTGTTTTGGTGCTGATGACTGGTGCATTTTTCTGCTTTTTACCAGGCATGTAATTATTGGTTTTCAACTTTCCCGGGACAGGAGGAGCTGGTGGAACCTGCGCAGAAAGTGGCGATGCTGTGATAGCGACACCGCAGGCAACTGCCAGCATTGTGCGTCTTTTCCATGAGGCATTTATAGACATACTTGTCTCCCAATCCTTTGGTCGTCAATTTGAGAAATTGGAGTAAGTGATTTGTTGAATCAATTGAAGTTCGATTAAAACTACGTTTAACAGAACTTTGTATAATCTTAGTCCAGTGGTGTCTGTCTGATGTTGTCTGCTAGCTGTCGCAGTCCCAGTGAATTGTAATGTTTAAAATTACCTGATTACTGGTTTGTAATACGAGTTTGCTCTTTACAGGCAAAACCCATAGCATCAATCATATCGGTTAGAACTGTACGGAAGGTTGATATAAATTTTGAGGTGTTTCCCAATTTATGTATATTTAAAGATTTTGTTGATTTCCTCTATTTTTACTTTACATTTGGTCTGTTTCAGGACGAAAACGAGATATGGTGGGAGAATTTGTGCTCTGATTCCAGAGTGTCTATCAATTTAATGTCCACCATAATGCCTAACAAATAGTGTTGTTGATACAACGTAAAAATAAAAGGTGGTCTCATGAATGCGAGTTTTGCATTGCTCATCGGTTTAAGTGTCTGGCAGTACGATGGAGAAGTTGTACCTGTCAGCACCGTCAGTGCTCCCGCAACAATCTCAATGGCATCATGTCAAAATACCTGCGTTACATCTGATGCTTGCACACCAGGTTGTTCGACAGGTGATCTATGTCAGCCTGGGGGACTCTTCGGTCACTGGGGTATGTGGGGCAGCTGTTACAGCGACAATGGTTGCAAGTTGAAAAAGCGGAGCTGGTTGTGTTGGAAAACGACGGGTGATATGTACCCCCACTATCCTTACCCGCCTGTCTATCACGGATACTATTACTTCCGACCTTACAATTACACAAATATTCTTCGTCAAAAAGGTGAGATTATTGCTCTCGGCGGAAATCCGAAAGCTCCTTACGCTCACAAAATGTTTGATCGAATCTACGAGCAGATCGACATGAAAGCGTACGAAGAATTCCCTGCAGACGGTGATGGCGTTCCGACGCTGGAACCTCTTCATAATTCTCTTCCCAGCCTGGAAGATATTCTGAAGGCCAAATAGTTCACACCATTGTGAGCTATGCAGTAGAGAACAGAATTCAGAAAAATATAAAAAGATCTGTACTATTGAGTGCAGGTCTTTTTTTCTTTTCAGCTTGATGACAAACTGCTGATGGCAGCATGGTTCCTGAAGGGAATCTACCGGGAGAATCGTTGTGTCAGTATCTGAGTTTGAATCCGGTCATGCCGAATGGGATATGAGCTCTCGCGAATGGTTGATTTCATCGGGGAGTATCTGGCTCGCATGTCTGTTTTTAACAGGCACTGTGACCATTGCGGATCCCGATTTATGGGGGCATACACTCTACGGATTACGAGCGCTGGAACAGCATGTTCTGGTAGAACGGACTGATCCATTCTGTTACACGGAACCGGGCGCCATCTGGATTAACCATGAGTGGTTTTCCGAATTGTCCTTTGGCTGGCTCTGGAGTCAAATCGGAAATACCGGGTTGTGGCTCTGGCGTAATTTCTGGGTAGGCATGATTCTGATTCCCGCCTGGATGGCATTGAGAAAGTCGCAGGCAAGTCTCGCCGCTGCGGTCCTGTTACTGGTGTATGGTGCGTTCTGTCTGGCGCAGTTTGTAGTTTTTGTTCGCCCGCAACTGGTGACTTTTGGTTGCTTCGCCTGGACTCTGTTACTATTGCGGGATTATGTTGATCGTCCTCAGGCTAAGGGAGTCTGGTATCTGCCGGTTGTCATGCTCTTCTGGTCGAACTCTCATGGAGGCTTTCTGGCGGGAGTTGGTGTTGAGGCGGTGGTTGTCCTGTGGGTGGGATGGGGCTGTTTTCAAGGCCTCTACCAGAGACGCGATTTTTTCAGACTGCTGGTGGCTGTCACTGTGAGCTGGCTGGTGACGCTGATCAATCCCTACGGGGTTCATCTGCATCTGATGCTCTGGGATCATCTGATTACAACACAGATTGTTCGAGAATGGCAGCCACTCTGGCAGGCAAGGCAGGCACTGCTGTATTACATCCCGTTTTTACTGATCGGACTGGCTTTTTTCCGTTCGAAGAAATGGGAGTGGATTGATCTGTTACTGATTGGCGTGGTTGCCTGGCAGGCAGTCAGTCATATCAGGCATGTGGCATTGCTGGCAATTGCCGTCATGATTCTGCTGCCACGGCCAATCACAGACGCGCTGCGAAATCTGTTTCCCTTGATCAATCAACAGTGGTCGGGAGCATCGAGACGGGGCTTGCGATCCGTTCTGATTACAATGATGACACTGGTGATCCTGGGACTGGGAGCTCACACGGTGATCCATCTGCAGGAAGAAGGAGTTCCGCCCTGGGAGATTGGAGTGGAAACTCGAAGCAGAGCTCCTGGAATGCCTGTTGCCGTCATTGAAGTCATGCAGAAGGAGCAACTGGCAGGGAACATTCTGACCGATTACGGGTGGGCGCAATATATCATCTGGCAGACTTTTCCGGAATCACGTGTGGCCTTTGATGGACGTTATCGCACGGTGTATTCAGCGCAACTGGAAGAGGAGTTTGTGGCGTTTCAAAAGCTGAATCAGGAATCCAGTGCTTCGACGCCACTACTGGATCGGTATCCCACGGATATCATTCTTCTGCCTCAGGCTCAGCAGACGAATGGGTATTTGAAGCAGAGAAAGGACTGGTCGCTGATTTATGAAGATGATCAGGCAACGCTCTGGTTGAAAGATATTCCCCGGTTCCGGACGACGATAGCGCGTTCCCAACGGGGGGAGATACAAAAGCCAAAAATTTCCCAGTGGCTACTGTTTCCTGCTGATCCTCTGAAACAGGAAAACAGCGCTAGATGAATGGAAAACGATGTTAAAGCGGACTCTCAGAGAAAAGAGCAGGAATCTTTGATCGCGTCTGCAGCAGGTCCGGTGGGATTGTCTGTATCGACTTGAAACAGGATTTCGTTATCTTCGATATCGATTACTGTTAAAAACTGTTCTCCGATCTGTATTGTGTCACCAATGGAAAGTTCAACTTCTAAACTTTGAGATGTCAGATCTGCCACTTATGAGCCTTTCATCGATTAACAGCGGTAATTCACCAGACAACTGAGGCAAACTGCGAACAAATGGTGTGCGCGTGTTCTATTTGTGTTGTCGATGGCTTCAAGGGGGGAGAGATTAGCAGGAGTTCCCGTTTATGGCAATTGAAACCTTTTAAGAACGTTAGTTCTAAGAAAATGATAAAATAAAGCAGGAGATCCCCGATCTCATAATTCGTAAGGATTATAGTTGCAATTGAGGGGTTTCCTTAATTACGATGATAGAAGCATCTATCTTTTCCAGTCTTTCTATCTTGTTATCTGGTATTACTTTTCAACGAATTATGTCATTACAAGAAGTCCAATCTACTGCCACCTTATTACCTCTGGAGTTCACGCCAATCCTGAAGCGTGCCAGATGGGGCGGGGAGCGTCTGGGCACGGTATTACATAAAATGATTGGAATGGAACAGGATTATGGAGAAAGCTGGGAACTCTCTGACTATCCCGGAGCCCCGACTCTGATTGCCAGTGGAGAATTTGCAGGAAAGACCCTGACAGAATTAATTGAGAAGAACCCCAAAGCATTGTTTGGGGAGGGAAAGAGTTATCCGCTATTCCCGATACTCATCAAATTTATTGATGCCACGGACCGACTTTCGCTGCAGGTTCACCCGGATGCAGGTCATCTACCCCGATTTGATGCCATGAAGTCAGGAAAATCTGAAGCCTGGGTCATTCTGGATGCATTACCTGAGAGTTGCATCTATGCCGGCCTGAAGCAGGGGATTGGTCCCGATCAGCTCCGGCACCACCTGGAGCAGGGAACTGTTGAAGAATGTCTGCACAGCTATCCTGTCCGCAAGGGGGACAGTGTTTATATTCCCGCCGGTACTCTGCATGCGATCGGTGAGGGAATATTACTGGCTGAAGTGCAGCAGACCAGCGATGTGACCTATCGGTTATTCGACTGGCATCGTCTGGATCAGTCCGGGAGCCCCCGTCCCGTACATGTCGAGCAGGCCATTTCCTGTATTGATTTTGATCTGGGGCCCGTTGATCTGCTGGAACCCGAAAAGCAGTTTCGAGAAAACCATCAGATTGAAGATTTATTATCGTGCGAACATTTTTCGATTCGTCGGCATGTCGCGCATGAATCATTTCAACTGACATCGTTGAATCAGGCGCAGATTCTGATTGTCCTGGAAGGTTCCGGGCAACTGGATTGCAGTGCCGAAACGTATGAACTGTTTCAGGGGAAAACGCTGCTGGTGCCTGCAGCCGCCTCGGATTGTCAAATCCATGTAGAGACGCCTGTGACTGTTCTGGAAGTGATCCCTGCCTGAGACAAAGCAGAACAGCGGGGTCTGTCAGACGCGCTGATAGCGTTTATAACCTTCCAGTTCAAAGTCGTGCAGGGTGCGTTCCAGTTGTTCTTTTACTTCCTGTAACCGGTCACCATCTTCGATTTTACGTTCGTGCTCATCAATGACGTAAAATACATCGACAACCTGATCGAGGTGCGTGGAAATTTTTGCCATCACGACGGAGAGTCCCATGCGGCTGATGGCACGCGAGACGATATACAGCAGCCCGGTACGGTCATGGGCGATCACATCAATGATCGTACAGCGTCGGGAAGACTGGTTGTCAATTTCCACCCGGCCCAGATCAAGTTCACCACTCAGGCTGGCTGATTCCTGAAAACGTCGATTGTTTAAAAACATGGTTTTAGCGTCACTCTCGCCAATCACGGCTTTGCGGATTTCCGTTTCAATCGCCTGCACACGCGAACGAGGTACTTCGCCGGCGAAATCATGATCGATCACACGGAAACTGTCGACCACTCCGCCGGAAGCGCTCGTGGTGATCTGTGCGGAAATGATTTCCATTCGACGCGAAGTAAATACACTGACCATGCGATGAAAACAGGATTGCGAATACAAGGCAGAAGCAATCACATGATAATTAACCGTTCCTGTATCCGGTTCGAATTCTCCTTCGACCACAATCTGGTCCGAGGGGAGGTCCCTCAGGATCTCAATATCAGCAGCAATCCGTTCCGGAGGAGTGACGAGCAGGTAATGGGGAGAGAATGACTGGAACAGTTCTGTAAACCAGCTTTCTTCCTGTTCTGCTTCGACTTCAAGCAGTATGGGAAGATTCAGGAAGCTGCGCACCTGTTGTTTGACACGTGAGAGTCGCTGGTCGCGATTGTAACGGGAATGTTTTCCCCCCAGCAGGAGCATGGTTCGCTCGTAAAGGTCTGCCAGCAGTTCTGATTTCCAGTCTGTGAAGACTCCGGGACCCACGGCTGTGATATCCGCTGCAGTGAGCACATACAGCATCCGCAGTTTTTCCGGGCTGCCGACCTTCTGGCTGAATGCGAACAGAATGTCCGGGTCAGAAATATCACGTCTGAAAGCCAGATGCGCCATATTAAGATGTTCGAATACCAGGAAGACCAGCAGTTTCTGTTCTTCTTCTTTCAACCCCAGTCGAACTGAAGTGTCCGTCGCGATCATCGCGCCCATTTTGCAATGGTCTTCACCGTAGCCTTTGCCAATATCATGCAGCAGAATCGCCAGATTGAGGATATCTTTCTTTTCAATGTGTCGATAAGAACTGCCGAGACTGGAGTCATCGCTGGCAAAGGTTTCTGCAGCTTCGATGGCACGAAATGTGTGTTCGTCTACCGTATAACTGTGGTACTGATTGAATTGCAGCAGGCAGTAAGCGTGCTTCATATAGGGGATCAGTAAATTCAAGATCCCGGTTTCGGACATGATTCTGAGTGTCGGGCCAAGATTGGTGCTGCGAGCCAGAATGGCACGAAACAGATCAATGGCTCGATTCGAAATCGCGGGAGGCAGAGTGAGCGCCGATTCACGGATGGCGTCCAGCAGATCCGGAGCGATTGAAATGCCATATAGTGAAGCGGTATCAAACAGTTTCAATATCTCTTCGAGACTGTTACAGACCTGAGCCCGATAGCGGGGGATCACGTCCACATGGTCCGGTGCAATTTTGAGAATGGAGTCTGAGCGATGTGTCATCAGAAAATCGTAGATCCGCGACAGCAGTGGCTGAGGCCGATGCGCTTTGATGAAACGCTCAGTGATTTCTGCCACCGCTTTACTGTGCCGGAAATATTCCTGCATCAGCAGTTCTACGGGGCGCTGGCCGTTGGTGCCTTCAATTTTGCGTTGTTCGGCCATCCAGAGTTGCGTGTCTTTGGTAAACAGGTCCTGCTGACGCCCCGCTTCGTAATGCAGTTGAATGCGTACTTTGAGCAGGTAGTCGCGGGCATTTTTCAATGTTCTGACATCGCGACTGTTGATTCTCCCGTCGAGTCGCAGCATGTCAAGATTCGCGGTTCCATAGCGGGCAAAGCCGGTCCAGCGCAGGAGATGAATGTCGCGCAGACCGCCGGGAGAACGCTTGATATCGGGTTCCAACTGCATGACTGCGCCGCCATGCTGTTTGCGTTCCTGCCAGCGTGCCTCAACACACTGTTCGAAGAAAACCCGTCTGCGAAATAAAATGACGTGTCGATAGAATGACCGAATCAGCTGTTCGGCCAGATGTTCATCCCCCCAGATGGCACGGGCTTCAATCATCGCTGTGGCAAATTCGGGTTCGGTACGCGCCATTTTGACCGAGTCGGAAATGGTTCTGAGGCTGTGTCCCAGTTTCAAGCCTGCATCCCAGCAGTTGCGAACGACGTCTCCCACAAATCCTGCAAATTCTTCCTCAACCTGATTCCGGTACAGAAACAACAGGTCTACGTCGGAGTAGGGGGCCATCAACCCGCGACCAGAACCGCCTATGACGAGAATTGAGCAGTTGGGAATCAGTAATTTCTGACGCTGTTCCGGGAGCTGCTGAAACTGATCCTGAATAATCTGCAGCAGCAGCTGTTCAATAGACTCGGCGATCGCTGTGGCGATCTGCAAACCGCTGGCGCCATTGCGCAAGAGTTCCTGGCCGCGTTGCCGGGCTTGCTCTACCTTCGTGCGATAGACAACAAATTGTTGTGCACTGCAGGAGGTCGACGTGTGTGACATCATCAATTCCAGGCTGAAACGAACGCGAACAAAAGGAGCCCGGATTCAGGACAGAGTATCTTGCAGGAAATCTGCCAATGGATCAGACCGCTTCCGGACCAGTTTCTCCCGTACGGATTCGAATGACTTCATCGAGACTGGTAATGAAAATTTTTCCGTCACCAATCTGCCCGGTACGTGCAACCTGAGTGATCGTTTCAACGGTCTGGGGCACCAAATCGTCCTGGACCACAATCTCGAGTTTCACTTTCGGAAGAAAGTCAACGATGTATTCATTGCCTCGATAAGTCTCTTTGTGGCCACGTTGGCGACCAAAACCACGGACTTCACTGACAGTCATTCCACTAATGCCAATTTCAGAAATCGCATTTTTGACTTCTTCAAGTTTATAATGGCGAATGATTGCCTGAATCTTTTTCATTGAAAGTTCTCTCGAAAACCGTAATTTCAGTCAGCCGGTCTGACGTAAAGCAAAAGGGGCAAAAGCCCGCCCCTCGCTTTACCGTCGTTTGTTAAAGCGCAGTATCTCCGGCTTCACCTGTGCGGATCCGGATAATATCTTCGATAGGTAAAACGAAGATTTTACCATCGCCGATCTGGCCGGTGCGTGCTGATTCCAGGATTGTATCAACAACGGCTTTGACTTGATCATCGGGAACGATGACTTCCATTTTAGCCTTTGGTAGAAAATCCACGGTGTATTCTGCACCACGGTACTGTTCTTTGTGGCCTTTCTGGCGACCAAAACCACGTACTTCAGACACTGTCATGCCCTGTACACCAATTTCTGTCAGAGCATCTTTAACTTCTTCCAGTTTGAAATGTCTGATGACAGCTTCCACTTTTTTCATCGGAATCATACTCCCAGAAAAATGTCCGGTTTTCTTCCAGCGCTTTCAGAAACCCAGACGACTATCACACTTAGATATTATATCGCAATTGTCGGGAAATCTCGATACCGCAAATTGATTTCCCTGAAAAAACAATCAGAACTATTGTCCTGACAGGCCTTTCGGACCGAAATTCCTGAAAATGAGAATGAGAGTCGGCCTGAAGCCGACTCCCGACTCCCGATTTTACAGGAAGATATATCCTTCTTCACCATGTTGACTCAAGTCGAGTCCTTGAATTTCACCATCTTTACTGACTCTCAGACCCATGGTCAGATCGATCAGCTTCAGAATGATAATCGTTCCCACGACGGAAATAGCGATGGCAGCTCCTACGCTGACAAACTGGTTGATCAACTGCTGGGAATTCCCTTCCAGTAAACCTGAACCAGCCGCATTCCCGGTAATGGATTTGGAGGCGAATACACCCGTGAGAATCGCTCCCACGGTTCCTCCCACGCCGTGTACACCAAATGCATCCAGCGTATCATCATATTTAAACTTGGATTTGAGAGTTGTACAGGCAAAATAACAGGCAAAACCAGCAATCAGCCCCAAAATGATTCCCGACAGGGGAGTGACCGTGCCACAGGCGGGCGTAATACAGACCAGACCGGCGACGGCCCCCGAACAGGCACCCAGAATACTCGGCTTTTTGTTGAAATACCATTCAGCGCCTGCCCAGGCCAGAACACCGGCTGCTGCAGCCAGATGGGTCGCGACAAAAGCGTTGACAGCAGCAGGATTAGAGCCGACGGCACTTCCCGCATTAAAGCCAAACCAGCCGACCCAGAGCATCGTGGCACCAATGAAGGTGTATGTGAGGTTATGAGGTGGCATCGGTTCCTGGCCGTATCCCAGGCGTTTGCCCAGCAGGATCGCACAAACCAGGGCAGAGAAACCGGAGCTGATATGTACGACTGTCCCGCCGGCAAAATCAAAAGCGGGGTAGAGTGCATTCTCGTTCCATTCACACAACCAGCCTGTATCTGACCAGACCCAGTGGGCAATCGGACAATAGATAAAAGTGCCCCAGAGAATTGAGAAGACGACCATTGAGCTGAATTTCATGCGTTCAGCGAAGGCGCCGCAGATCAGAGCAGGGGTGATGATGAAGAACATCATCTGGAAAACCATAAACAGGGATTTCGGAATGGATCCATTCGCGGGAATGACAACCGCGCCATCTTTCCAGGAGGGGATGACATCTTTCAGGAGCAGATGGTCAAAACCGCCGACAAATCCACCCAGAATATCTGTACCGAATGCCAGACTATAGCCCCAGAGTGCCCAGATGACGGACATGAGCCCCATCAGGAACACACATTGCATCATCACTCCCAGAATGTTCTTCTTGCGAACCAGACCGCCATAAAACAGCGCCAGTCCAGGGGCAGTCATCATCAGCACCAGAGCTGAGGCAACCATCATCCAGGCGATGTCGGCACTGTTGAATTCAGGTGCCGCTTCTTCCTGAGCCGGTGCTTCAGCATCAGAACCAAGTGCGTGGGGAGGAGCAGTTTCATCAGCGAACAGCTGTCCTACTCCGGAGAAACTTAATAGAAATGTTAAAAATGTACAGTACGTAATCTGTCTGTAGACTCTCCTCATCATGAAGGCCTTTCCGAGCGCGAAAAATTGTTCAAAGCAGTGAGCGAGCGCTTTGGGTCCCTGAATTGATCGAACGATCTGCCAAGTGGATGAATCGTTTCAGATGATTGTGCGAGCAAGCAGTTTCATCTAAATTGATTTTTTCATCGAACCGCAATTGCGATTGAATGAGACAGACTTCACCATATCCTCATCCAGCATGATCTTACGATCAAATCAGTTAACGCGTCAGTCTACCAAAGCCCTGCTGCAAAATCACCCGAGAAACAACGGGTTTTGTTCAGGAATGGTTAAGATCTGACGAGAGTGAGAATAGGACAATTGAATAGTACTTTATTACCTGGAATCTTGTTTTTAGCAGGGGCAGTTGTTGGTCTGCTGGTGAATGCCTGGGTGCGTCTGATGACCCTCAAGCCCGTTGTCCGACCTCTGACGCGCTGCGAGGCCTGTGGTGCGCGTGTCCGGTTCTGGAAGCTGGTCCCCGTTCTCCGCTGGCTGCCAATTCAGAACCGGTGCCGTGAATGTTCCGCGCGTTTGCCACGTTCCGAGGTGCTGCTGGAAATCGCCACCGGTGTGCTGTTTGTGCTGTTCTATTTTATGGCGGTGCAGTTACGCTGTCTCGAAGTTCCTTCGGTCCGTCCATCCGGTGAAATGCTTCAGTGGCGACTGCTGTATTTATACGTCTTACTCACTCTGCTGGTGGCTGCGACTTCGATCGATTTCCGCGAATATCTGATTCCGGATCAGATCACCCTGCCTGGTATGTTGATTGGTGTGCTGGGGGCGACCATCGCCGGTCATCTGCAGATCATCCATTTGTGGGTGGACTGGAATCAGGCGGTTCCCGGTCTCACGGGACCTTACATTCCGGAATGGATCAAAGACCATTCACACTGGCATGGACTGAGCTGGAGTCTGGCGGGATTGATTGTCGGAGGCGGACTGACCTGGGGACTGCGACTGGTGTCATCGGTATTGCTGGGGCAGGAAGCGCTGGGTCTGGGGGATGTCACGCTGATGGCAATGGTGGGCAGCTTTCTGGGCTGGCAGGCCATTCTGCCAATTCTGCTGCTGGCTCCATTGTGTGGAATTTTGATCGGCTTTCTCACGCGGGTGATGACGGGAAAAACCTATCTGCCTTACGGCCCTTATCTGTGCGCCGCGACGTTGATTGTGCTCATGGGCTGGAAATGGTTCTGGCTGGCGGAATGGCCGTCCAGTCTTCCCGAGACAGCACCGGAATTTTCCATTCGGAAATTGTACGGCGATGGCCTGGGGCTGGTGATGATCGGCGGGATCGCATTAGGCGCGTTGATCCTGTTACTGGTACTACTGAGAATCTACAGAGCCATTCCCGTCAAACGCCGTTAAATCAAAGTGAAGCAGGGCAGGGGGCTTGCAAAAAAGCAGCCCCGGGATCAGATCAGATCCAGCTTCTTATGGCGGCGTTGAGGAGGACGCGAACATTCATCGCAGATTCCGTAGACTTCGAGGCGGTGCTCGTTCATACGGAAGTTAATCTGATCTGCGAGCTTTTCCAGGATCTCGGCGATCTCTTCATTATGGAATTCAAAAAGTTCGCCGCAGCTTTTGCAGATAAAATGGTCGTGTTGAGGATAGCCGTAATCGTGCTCGTAGACGTCCCTGTCGTTGGTTCGTGCGACTTTACGCAGCAGACCCGCGTCTTCGAGAGAGCTCAATGTCCGATAGACGGTAGAGCGGCTCACGCGACGTCCGGTTTTCTGCAGTTTCATGCGCTCAACCAGCTGGTCTGCATCGAAGTGTTCATGGGACGAGAAAACTTCAGCAACGATTAACTCTCGCTCCTGTGTCAGTCTCATTCCCTTGGTGGCCAGGTACTCCCTGAATTTCTCAGTAGGAGAAACAGCGATTTCCAGGCTTTCAAAATTGAGCACGGTCTATCTCTTTCTCATCTAATTTCTCTACTACGACATTAACGTGGTTTATTCCGAATCAGAAATCTGATCCAGCAGACGGCTCAAAGCTGCATCCAGCTTTTCATCCGTATCATAAGTTCCATCGTCAATCGCCGCCTTGATTTGTGCTAACCGTTCTGCACGCATATCAGAGTTGTTCGTCATTTCGTCCAGCATTCGACCTGCAGAAGAAATCTCAAGTTCATCCTGAGGAGAAGAGATCGGCTTCGAAGCAGGTGTCTGTTTGAAGTTGGTATTGCTCGGACCGATCTGCTTACTGATAGGCAGAGATCCGGAAATAGAACTGGTGCCGTTAACATCCATGGCGGCATTCCCCCTGTCACGTGGTCCTGAACCTGTCGGGATAGAATTCTCCCGACTGTTAGTTACTGTATGAGGTTCATGATATCGTAAGACGGGGGATCGATTCAACTGGTAGTCTGCAGTCATGGCCAATTCTTTCATTGAATTCACTGAATTTCCAGTGTTTTTGCCACTTAATGAAGCAAAAGAACACCTGTTTTCAGATAGTCATCAATATTGAATGTAGAATGGCTTCCTGCACATCCTCCAGCTCAATGGAGTTAAAACGAGTATTAGGCTTATATGTAAGACATGTTCCTATGTCTTTACGGCCTCAATCGTTGAGGGGAGTCTGAACCTTAATTCCATCGACTGACCAGATAGCAAAAGTTTAACTTCTGACCCGGAAATCATTTGAACCTGACAGGACTCAACCGCTGGTATCAATTATGCCGATTATGCGGCGCAGGAAAAAACGGTCTGTGTCTCAGATAACACTTTTTCTGGTTAAGTCTTTTGGTAGAAAGAGTTTCAGCTGATCGCCTATCCCCGGGCATAAGGGCCGGTGGCAATCCCCTGGTACTGCTCCAGTCCCGTCTGTAACGCGGCGCGGACTGCAGGGGCAACCCGTTCGATCTGGGCACGGCTGATATCCAGATGCGTGCAGGCCCGCAGGGTGGAATTCCCCATCGCTCCGATTCCGACCCCTTCTTTTTTGAGGGCCGCTGCCAGCTGCATCGCATTTCCCAGCTCCGGATGGACGTCAAAGAAGACCAGGTTGGTCTCCGTATTCGCAGGATTGATGGAAACTCCTTCAATCTCCGCCAGTTGTTCGGCGAGGAAACGGGCGTTGTCGTGATCTTCCTGTAGACGTTCGATATTGTTTTCTAGAGCATAAATACAGGCTGCTGCGACAATGCCCGCCTGTCGTAATGCACCGCCGAAGATCTTGCGGGAACGGCGGGCATGGGTGATTGCTTCCTGAGAACCGACCAGAATCGACCCCATCGGGCAGCCCAGACCTTTCGAGAAGCAGATGGAAATCGTATCCAGAGGGGCACAGATCTCTTTGATTGAATAGCCGCCGGCAACAGTGGCGTTAAAGATCCGTGCGCCATCCATGTGAGTTTTCAGGCCGTTCTCGTGTGCCCAGTTGCAGATGTCCGTGAGCTGATCGAGAGGGTAGTAGTGCCCGCCTCCTGCATTGGTCGTGTTTTCCACGCATAAAAGTCGAGTGCGGGCCAGGTGCTGATCATTGGCACGAATCTTACCGCGAAGCCCTTCTACAGTCAGCATGCCTCTCTCACCGGTCAATGTGCGACAGCTGACGCCGCTTAGAATCGCGGGAGCGCCCCCTTCGAAGATGGCGATATGACCGAGTTCATGAATCAGCAGTTCATCACCGGGAAGGCAGTGCGCCCGCAGCCCCATCTGGTTCGACTGCGTTCCCGAGCAGGCAAAGACGGCGGCTTCCTTGCCCAGCATGTCGCAGATCATGGCTTCGAGCCGATTGACGGTCGGATCTTCTCCATTCATGTCATCGCCCAGCTCTGCAGAAATCATGGCCTGCAGCATCTCGGGGGTTGGTCTGGTTTTGGTATCACTGCGAAGATCGATGAAAGACGAACTGTCTGAATCCACGGCTGGTTTCCTTGTCATTCGTTGCTGTTGTGCTGTATTGAGTGCTGTATTTCAGAAGCGAACGGAAAATGATCTCTCCTGAGTTCAGGTTTTGGGAGCGGCTATCTGCAGGTCATTGATGGAAAGAAAACTGTTGAGGCTGCCTGAGCGAAAGCCCTGGAGGTCGAGTGTGACATTCCGAAACCCGAGCTGCAGGAAATGATCTGAAATCTGTGTGAGCGCCGAGGGAGTGGTCAGTTTGGGGATCTCGTTCAGGGGAACTTCAATGCGGGCCAGTTCATTGGGTTCCAGGCGAACGCGGAGTTCCCGGATTTCGAACTGATTACGGAGAAACTGTTCGCCTTGATCGATTCTCTGGACCCGTTCTTCCGTAACTTCCACTCCATAGGCGATGCGACTGGACAGGCAGGGGTGAGCCGGTTTATCCCAGATCGGGAGTTCCCAGTGATGCGCCAGGGCGCGAACGTCTTCTTTTGTGAATTCCGCTTCGATCAACGGACTGCGAACATGGTAATTGCTCGCCGCCTGCATTCCGGGACGATGGTCGCCGCGGTCATCCAGATTGGCACCGTTGACCAGGGTGGCGGATTCCCACTCTGTACCCGCGATGGATTGGCTGAGGATCTGATACAGTTCTGTTTTACAGAAAAAGCAGCGGTTCGGAGCGTTGGCCCGGTACTCCGCGGTTGCGAATTCCGAGGTGGAAACCAGGCGATGCGGAAGACCGATCAGTTCAGCCAGCTGGATTGCTTCCTCTTTTTCGCCGGAGGCCAGACTGGGACTGACAGCAGTCGCCGCCTGTGCGTGATGGCCGCGTGCCAGGTACGCCGCTTTTGCGACGACGGTACTGTCTACCCCGGCAGAAAAAGCGACGATAATCCGGTCCATACTCGCCAGAATCTCATGCAGGCGTGTGGATTTCCGGGATAATTCTGCGGTCAGAGGCATGGTCAAAAAGTGAAGTATATGAAAGAGGTTATCAGAAATTCATGCGATTTGACTGTATTATAGACAACCCGGGGAGTCATTGTCTTGGAACTTCAGGCGAAAAATATGTGATTCCCCATCAAGACAGCCAAAAAGGAACGAATTCGGGGTAGAGAAGGGAGGTTCAGTTAATAAGGGATGGGTATCGACTGCCTCGGGATCTGTGATTCATGGCATTCAGAGCTTTTTTCTCATACCCGCGACCATTATACTGAAACCAGTGAAAACGGAGTGCAGCCTCAATCTGATTAAATCGGGTTGATGCTGACAATTAAGATAGAGCTGTCTGATTGAAGAATGTCTCATTCAGTCAGAAATGTTTCTCCTGCGTTCTCCCGTATGTGGCGGAGCAGGGGAGCCGCGTTGAATTACGCAATCCACCCTGTTTCAAAACTAAGAGGAAAGTTATGTCATATCGGTCCGTTCAGATTACTCGATTCCTCCTGGCTCTGATTCTGTTCTCCGGAATACTCACGGCCACCTCTCAGGCGGCGAAGCTGACTGCAGAGCAACGCAAAGAGTTGGCTTCGATTAAACGGAACTTGACTAAAGTGGCAACGCTGATTCGTCAGAAAAAATATGATGAAGCCAAAACACTGACCGATGAAGAGGAAGCCAAACTCGACAAGCTGGCTCAGGACGCGATGATTCCGGAAACCGATCCCGTCATGGTCAGTACAAAAAAATTGATTAGTGCCCGCCGCTCCGTACTCGAAAAAGCCATGGGCGGGGGAGGGGGGACCCCGGGGGCGAATAAAGGAATCAGTTTTGAATCTCAGGTCGCGCCGATACTGAATGAGAAATGCGTGAACTGTCACGGATCTCAGCGTGCGAGTGCCAATTTGAAATTAGACACATTTGCCGATATGCGAAAAGGGGGGCGCAGTGGCCTGCTGTTAGTGCCGGGGAATCCGAAAGCCAGTCTGATGGCTCTCAAGTTGATCGCGCCGGACAATCAGCGGATGCCGAAAAATGCATCGGCTCTGGAACGGGATCAGATTGAATTGATCGCCAAATGGATTCAGGAGGGGGCCCGTTTTGACGGTGAGAAAGAGACCGATCCCATCGGTGCTTCAGCGAAAGCGAAAAAGAACCCTGTGAAAGTCGAGATGGCGACAGGAAACGAAAAAGTCTCGTTCATGGAAGACATCGCTCCCTGGATGCTCGACTTCTGTATGCGGTGTCACAGCGGCAATAATCCATCCAGCGGATTCTCAGTCGTGACCTTTGAAGATATTCTGCGCGGCGGTGATACCGGTGAAGTGATTGTACCCGGGAAGCCGGATGAAAGTCGTCTGTGGCATCTGGTCGGTCTGCAGGATCCAATCAAAATGCCTCAGGGACAGGCATTACTGAAACGAAAAAATGCCAACGATCTCAAAACCTGGATCGAGGAAGGGGCCAAGTTCGATGGGAAGAATGCCAAAGGCAACTTGCGGGAAATGGTGCCGACCGAAGATGAGAAACGGATGGCAGAACTCGCGAATCTTTCACCGGAAAAATTTGCAGATCTGCGTCGGGAAACACTGGAACCGACCTGGAAACGCGCACTCAACAATGAGAAACCGGAACTGCTCGAGACCGATGATTTTATTTTCTACGGTAATGTCAGCACGGATCGTCTGAAGCAGATCAGTGGCTGGGCAGAAACTCAGGCAGACAGTTTACGAAAACTGTTCAATGAAAAACAGAAACCGCTCTGGCGCGGTAAGCTGGCAGTTTTTGTAGTCAAAGATCGATTTGGTTACTCCGAGTTCAATCAGACCATTGAAGACCGTCAGGTAGACGCCGCTACCACCTGGCATTCCAAAGTGACACCAACCTATCTGGATGCCTATCTGGTTCTGCAGGATGTCGGCGATGAAGCGACCGTAGACTCACCGGGTTTGCAGACCAACGTTGTTGCAGGAGTGACGAATGCAGCAATCCAGCGTGGAGAAGGGGAAGTGCCGATGTGGTTGTCTCGCGGTCTCGGAATGCTGCTGGCGGCAAATGGTTCATCCGGCCAAAAGTACTTCGAGTCATTACGACAGGAAGCACTCAATGCGGCTCCCAAAGTGACACGGCCCGAACAACTGGTGATGGAAGGAACCTTTTCACCTTCCGAAACGACGGCGGTCGGGTTCACTCTAGTCGAATTTCTGATCAACAATGGGGGGCCACAAAAAATGGCGCTGCTGTTGAAGGAGTTCAAAGCGGGAACCGCAGCTCCTGCCGCATTGCAGAAAGTTTATGGCACCAATCTGCGGGCACTGGCAACCGCTTATGCCAGGACTCTCCGACCCGGTAAGTTGAATTAGGATTCCTGTGAATCGGAATCAGGCAGAAAAGCAGGGGGGCTCGTTTCCTGATTTTGGAAATGAGTAGCAGCCCTGTGATTCTGCGGCCAGTCCGCTATAATCAACGGCCTTGAGTGTCTCGTATTGAAGAGTGTGACCAGGGCTCGTTAAACCCATGATGGATGTAAATATTATTGGCGGCGGAGTGATCGGGCTTTCGATCGCTTATGAACTGGCAAAGCAGGGCCTGCAGGTTGCCGTCTTTGATCGTCAGCAGTTCGGCCAGGAAGCTTCGTGGGCCGGTGCCGGCATGCTGCCTCCCGCGAAACTCGAATGTGCCACCACTCCCGGAGGACAACTGCGGGCCGCCAGCCAGCCTTTGTGGCCTGACTGGTCGCGTCGACTGCAAGAGGAATCGGGCATTGACAACGGCTATCTGAATTGTGGTGGTCTGCATGTCGCTCTGTCTGAAGATGTGACTGACTGGCAGAGTTATGTTGAGGACTGGCGCAACACCGGGACCGTTGTTGAAGAACTGGATTCGGTTGCTTTGCGCGAACGGGCTCCATTTTTAAATGAGCAGATCGAGGCGGGATTCTATCTGCCTGAAATGGGCCAGGTTCGAAATCCGCGACATATGAAAGCGCTGCTGTCAGCATGTGCTCAGCGAGGAGTCTTACTGCATACAGGGAGTCCTGTTATCGGATTTCAAAAGGCAGGGGAGCGCATCACGGGAGTCCAGACACCTTCCGGAGTGTATCAGGCAGGGCAAACCGTAATTGCAGGAGGCGCCTGGTCTCCTGAAGTGCTCAGTCGACTGGGAATTCAGTGTGAGCTGGTCCCCGTGCAGGGACAGATCGTTTTACTTTCGATGACGCGTCTTCCATTCCGCCAGGTGATTGAATCAGGGCGCCGCTATCTTGTGCCACGCAGTGATGGAAAAATACTAATCGGCTCCACTGAAAAACATGTCGGCTTTAATAAACAGAATACGGCGGAGGGAGTCGCAGGTTTAATTGCATTTGCACAGTCTGTCGTGCCGGGCTTGAAGGAGGCAACATTCGAACGCGCCTGGGCAGGCTTACGACCCAAGTCGATTGACAGCCTGCCGTACCTGGGACGCGTTGATGGTTACCAGAACCTGATCATGGCCGCCGGGCATTACCGGGACGGCTTACAGCTTTCGCCGATCACGGCAAAGTTGATTCGGCAATTGATCTGTGAAGAAGAATTGTCGATCTCACTGGAACCGTTTTCCTGCCGTCGCGGCATTCAATTCGATTAAGTTATCTTCCACCAGGAGAGATCCCCTTGAGAGCTGTTGTGCAAAGAGTATCCCGCGCGAGTGTGACGGTGGACGGTGAAATTACGGGAGAAATCGAGCAGGGGTTTCTGGTATTGCTGGGTGTAGAACAGGGGGATACGCAGGATGATGTCATTTATCTCGCTCCTAAGGTCGCTGGTCTGCGTGTGTTTGAAGATGCGGACGGAAAAATGAATCTGTCACTGTCCGATGTGAATGGGAAAATGCTGGTCGTGAGTCAGTTCACTCTGCTGGGAGACTGTCGCAAGGGGCGTCGTCCCAGTTTTGTGAATGCAGCGCGGCCCGAACAGGCGAATGAATTGTATCAGAGTTTCGTGGCGGAAGTTCGCGGTCAAGGGATCCCGGTCGAAACGGGACGCTTTCAGGAGCACATGGATGTGGAACTGGTCAACGATGGCCCGATTACGCTGCTGTTAGACAGTAAGAAGCAGTTTTAGCTTCAAATCCGTGATGGCAACTTTCTGGCAGAGACGCCCTGCTTTTCTATTTTGAAAATTTGGCCTCAATTCGCTTGATGTCCGAAATTTCCGGTCAAAATTCTGGTCTTTCCGTTACGCTCAATTTTGGCCTATAATCCCCTTCCCTTGAATTCATGAAAAATCGGGGGAGTGTGAGCAGGGGAGAGGGCCAACCCCGAAAACTTCTCATGGATGACCCGAAATAGACAGGATGTCGCGATGTGGTTTGATTTGCTGATAGTTGGAATATTGATTTATGCTGTCTGGAAAGGTGCCTCGAAAGGCGTCGTCTGGCAGTTGGCCGCAATTGCAGCGCTGGTGCTCTGCTTTGCGTTTGCCGAATCACTGTCGCTGCAACTGGCTCCGTTGATCAATGTGAAACCGCCACTCAATCGCTGGATCGCGATGCTCGTGATCTACATTGTCTTCTCATTCATCTCATTTACGTTGGCGCGCAGTTTGAAGACCGCCATCGATTCGTTGAAATTCAATGAGTTCGATCGCCATCTGGGCGCTGTGTTGGGGCTGCTGAAAGGAATTCTGTTCTCATTATTCCTGACGTTCTTTCTGATTACCATTTCCGAAACGGCGCGGGCTACCGTACTGGAGTCGCGGAGCGGATATGCGGCAGCAGTAATCCTGAATGAAATGGCACCCGTGATGCCGGAAGAGTTGCATAATATCCTGGATTCGTGTCTGGCGAAACTGGATTATCCCGGAATCGAAATGCACGATCATCATGACGATGAACTGTTTGGCGACGATCACGACCACGATCATTCCGGAGATCACAATCCATTTCCACCCGGTTCGAATGATCTCCCGAATCCCTTCTTTGAAAAACCAGGGAGCGGTAGTCCAGACATCAGAACCACGAAGCAGGATTCATTACTCAAGCAGATCCTGAAAAGTATTCCCAGCTATCTGAAAAGCGAACTTGAGGACAAAGTCATTGAAGCCTATAACGCGACCGCTCCCGAGGATCGGGAACAGTTCGCGAGAGAGCTGCAGTCGCGGATTCCCGGTGTGTTGAGAAATGTGACCAACGAATGGCAGAACGGCCAGCCCCAGGCATCGCTTCCAGCTGACAGTTCTCTGTTTGGAACGAACGGGGGACAGCCGACTGCTGAGATGCAGGGGATCGCTCAGGAGCGAACCCGGCTCCTGCGTGATATTGCCGCCGTCTATTCCGATTACCCGGAAGCACAGAACTCGTTGATCGAAGAGTTTGAATTCACTCTGACAGGACTGCCAGATCAGGTGGTCCTGGCAGCTCTCAAGGACTGGCGGGCAGACCTGTTATTGAACGGGGGAGACCCCGATCCAAAAACGGATGTGACGACACCGTTGGATACACGAATTCTGCGTCAGCTGGAACTGCAAAAGGTGCCTTTGAATTCACTGGGATCTGCGTTGCAGGATCGGATGCGTGAAGCACAGCGCAGATGATTAATGGAAGTGGGATTCGAGTCAGCTTTCAGTATCATTCTAACGCTGAAAGCTGAGAGGCTTTGAGTGTCAATTCAAAGTCTGATACAGAGTGTGTGTTAAGTGAGAGAGCAGAATCAGGGGAATTGCAAACCCTGTAAAAACAGGCTAAAATTCACGCCGAACTTAACATAACGGACATTATCGGACGTTCGTGGTGGGGTACATTCTGGGGGTTTCCCTGTGTTGTCTCAACTCTCATGCTTTGAATCGCGTGCTTAATAACGGTAAGTGAATCGGGGCCGCTGCTCTCTTGCAAAGGTCCGCTTTATAGCAGACCTGATCTCCGTCAGCAGCCACACTTCAACTCGCTCGAGACGAGCCGATCCTGGCATGGATTTATGCTGCTGTTTCTCGCCCTGATTATGCTGAAACGGACGTCGAAATCGCGTCTTGAAACCGGTCCATTTCCATGCCCCGATTAGAGTTCTCTGGCCGGGTCTGAACTGCGATTTTCGCGTCTCCGTTTCCCCAGGTATCTGACGCGACTGGTCGGCGATTGCGATCGTGAATTCGTTGCCGGTGACATCGACTTCAGGGAGAGCGGGTTCCCGGAACTCCTCGCGCAGAAATGCGTCGCTGAGGGCCTCGATTCGGATTTGTGACACTTGCATCGCGTTTTCCTTTTCAGCTCACTGACGGGCCTCTGAGAGGCTCGCTTCTTTCAGCGCGCAAAAACGTATTTTCAACAGCGTTGAATGAAAACAGAGACGCCATCCTCAATCACTTTCGCGATCGGGAAACATCTACTCGAAGCATAGCATCCGAACCAGCCTCTGACGTTGAGAGAATGGAAGAACTTTGTTCGGGTGGTTTTACAGAGCAGGTATGCTTATCAAAAAAAATACGCCCGTTGAAAGTTCCTTGCGGGAATAACAACGGGCGTATGTCTGAATGTCTTTAGTGGCGTTGTGGAGGCCGGAGTCGTTTTACGCGGTTTCCACTTCCAGTGTTTCGTGGAACTTGCCGATCTTGCGGAACTTTTCGTAGCGTTGATCGACGAGTTGATCCAGGGGGATGTTCATCAGCTGTTTCAGATTGGCAGAGAGAGACGCTTTCAGTGCGGTTGCCATCTGGCGATGGTCGCGATGGGCTCCCCCCAGTGGTTCCGGGATGACTTCGTCGATGATCCCCAGGTCGAGCAGATTCTGGCTGGTGAACTTCAATGCGTTGGCAGCTTCGTTGGCGTATTTGACATCCTTCCATAAGATGCCGGCACAGCCTTCGGGAGTGATCACCGAATAGTACGCATACTGCAGTACGGAGATGTGATCTCCCACGCCGATCCCGATGGCTCCCCCGGATCCCCCTTCGCCAATCACGACGCAGACAATGGGTGTCTTAAGGAGCGACATTTCTCTGAGGTTGATGGCGATGTTGTAGGAGATGCCTTGTTCTTCCGCTTTGATGCCCGGGTAGGCGCCGGGAGTGTCGATCAGACAGATGATGGGGATGCCGAATTTTTCCGCCATCTTCATTTTGGAAAGTGCTTTGCGATAACCTTCCGGATGAGCACAGCCGTAATAGCATTCGGTGCGCTCTTTTAACGTGCGACCTTTCTGCTGTCCGACAAACATGACCTTCTGCCCGTCCAGTTTTGCCAGGCCGGTCAGGATGGCACGATCGTCGCCGATGGCTTTATCGCCATGCAGTTCGACGAATTCATCAAATACCAGTTCGAGGTAATCGAGTGTCTGAGGTCGTTCCGCATGGCGGGCGACTTTAACCGTATCCCAGGCATCCAGATTCTCAAAGATCTCGCGTTTCATACGCGTGATTTCCAGTCGCATATTGCGAATGGCATCTTTTGTATTCGGAGTGGGGTTTGGTTCCTGCTCGATTTTTTTGAGCTGTTCTTCCAGTTCGTAGATGGGACGTTCGAATGGAAGCTGATTGATCGCAGACATAGTTTTTGAGACCACGTATTAAATAAAAATGTATAGAGATAATGATGCCGGCAAGTTTACCAGATACAGGCAATTCCTGGAAGATTTTATGTTTTCAGATCACATCCGGCAATTCATCCATGAAGGGAAGATCGTCATCATTTCTGGTTTTTTGCTCTTTCTCTTCATTTTTGGGAGGTTCCGGCTGATTTTGAGGTGGTTTTGCCGGTTGTTGCGGTGCCTGTGACTGCTGTGGAGGCGCATTGGCAGCCGGCGGTTGCTGGGCAGGCTGCTGTGGAGCCGATGGTTGCTGCTGTTGCGGAGGCGGCTGCTGACCCGGATACTGTGGTTGAGGCGGATAAGGTTGTTGCGGGTACTGCTGTGGTGGATACGGCTGCTGTGGATATCCCTGTGGCGGCGGATAACCTCCGGGCGGCATGGGTTGCCCCTGGTACTGCGGCGGGTACATCGGCTGCTGGAATTGCGGCGGATACATCGGCTGCTGGTACTGTGGCGGATACTGTGGTTGTGGTGGCTGCTGCGGCTGTGGTTTTTTCTCTGGTGGCGGTTCCGGTTTGGGCTTGGGTTTCGCGTTGGCTTTCCGCTCGGCCATCAACTGTTTTGCGAGTTCCGGATTCTCTTTAACCATTTCAGAGAGCCGCGCATCGGCGCGACTGTCGAGACGTTTCTCCTTCATGGACTCTTTTTCAGCCTGTTCTGCATCCGCCTTTTCCTGCGCGATGATCTCAGATATTTCCAATTTGAACATTTTCAGGTTTCGAATGGTCGAGACTACCTCTTCCATGGAGGCAAACCGGTTCTCCGGTTTCTTGGCCAGCATCTTCAGAATAAACTCATCCATTTCCGGTGTGACGTTTGAATTGAAACTGGACGGGTACGCGGGCTTTTCTGAGATATGTTTTAACAGAACTTCCTTGGGATTCTCTCCATGGAACGGGGTTCTGCCCGTCAGGATTTCGAAGATCGTGATTCCCAGACTGTAGATATCTGCCCCGGGCCCCAGAGGCTCCTTTTTAATTGTTTCCGGAGCGATATAGGAGCGGGTCCCCTGTACTGTTTTGGGTTTTCCGAACAGCTTTCCCAGCCCTTTGGCAACCGGAACGGCCAGTCCAAAGTCGATGATTTTGACTTCCGAACTTTTGCTGATCAGAATGTTTTCCGGTTTGATATCTTTATGAACCCAGCCCTTTTCATGCATGTGCCCCAGTGCCATTGCCGTTGATTCAATCAACTTGCGGAGTCGGGCCTGAACGCTCTGACGATCCGATGAAATCTGTGAGCGCAAGTTGGGAGCTTTGAAGTACTCCATCAGCAGATAGATGTTTTTTTTGTTCTTAACAAACTTATGCAGCTGGATGATATTGGGGTGATCGAGTGCCGCTGCCACCTTTGCTTCCAGTTTCATGGTCGCAACGATTTCCGGCTGCTTCATGGGCTCGGGGAGCAGCTTTTTCATGACGAAAGTGTTGGCGCCCCCCTGTTCTTTCACTTCCCAGATTTGAGTCGTAGTCCCATCTACGATGAGATTCACCAACTCGTATTCATCGACTATATTATCTGTTTCTGTGGTTTCTGTTTCAGCCACTGTGCAACCTCTTGCTGTTAAGTGATTCGACGAAGATCCGTCGAATATCATTGTAGCCTATGACAATGATCTGCCCTAACCCGATTTCTGTCAGAAGTCTGAAATCGGTCCAGGAATCGATGGAATCGGACGTGACTTTGCTTCGCACATTATAGTGTAACGAGCTCAGTTACCCAGCGAAACAATGGATTCTAAAAGCTGACCTTTTTTTCAGGTGGTTTTGCAGGCTGGCTACCTGGCGTGGCCGCTGGTGTGGTCTGAGTTTTTCCCACAGTGAGCCGAGGTTGTACCTGTGTTCCGTCCGTCAGAGGCTGTGACGTGCTGACGATGATTTCATCATCTTTGTTGAAGGGGGCCGAAACAAACAGGCGTTCCGGGCCGATCTGTCCCAGGATCTGTGGCGTAAGGTCTCTGATCACATTTTCACGCACGATTTGAATTTTTCGCGTTCCTTCGGGTGTGTTAGCGACTGAAACCGTGGGAACTTCTGCAATCGGATAACGTGGAATTAACTCCACGCTGACGGACTGACCCGGTTTGAATTGTGCATTTTTGTTATCCAGAATGACCACGGCCGAAGTGATCGACTTTGCCAGGTCGCGGAGTTTTTCGAACTGCGGTGCTAAAGGCAGAACCTGATCCACGGTCGCCTGGGTCGCCTGTTCTTCCACATTCAGATTGATGCTGGACCCCTTTTGAGCCTGTTCGCGCGACAGGGGGACCTCCACCTGCAGTTTTGAGGTGTCCCCCAGTTCGAGCAGTGGCTCCCCTGCTCTGACGAATTCACCCGGTGCCGAAAAGATTCGAAAGACTTCACCTTCGAACGGTGCACGAACGATGGTCTGCTCCATACGAATGTTGGCCAGCTTCAGATCTGCTTCTGCCAGCGCAACATTTGCTTTTGCGACTGCAGCGGCTTTTCCCGTGGCATTTTTCTGTTCTTCCCGGGCCACTTCCAGCGCGGCTTCCGCACGATCCAGCTCTGCCTGCGGGATCGAAGAATCGAGCCGAACCACGACTGATTTGGCCGTCAGCTTGTCTCCGGATTTGACTTCGACAGTGTGTACGATGCCATCAATGGGGGCAGCAATGGTCAGCGAACGCAGTGGCTTCAGATTAAGAGGAACGTAGTAATCCCGCGGATGCCTGAGAGTGATTGCTTCACGCTGAATGGAAACGGTTTGCGGTTCGCCTGACTTCTCCTGAGAGAATGCCGTTGCCGGGATTCCGAATGTGAGCAGCAGTAATCCAAATACAGATCGATTCAAAATCAACTGCTGAAAATTCGTTTGCTGGTTCTGAAAGGTATTGGTCATACTGGCGCTTTCAAATACGAAACGGGTCACACTTAAGAAGAATTCCTTCTCAGATTCTCGCTGACCGGTTGCGCAGTTTCAAGCAGTGTTTGCCGATCTTTCCCGGATTTCACAGAAGATGTGAAGAACCAGCTTTGCGACAGATGACTGTCGTTTACTGGCAAAGAACCCAGCCACGCAGTTTCACGCAGCAGGCGGAGGTGCAGTTTTTGGTATCCACCCAAAGTTGATGACACCAGTTCCGCGGTTTTTCCGCCACCAGTGGAGGACGTTCCAGTTCAAAGGTGATTGAAGGTGAATAGCGATTTGCCTGCACGATGCCAGTCACCAGGGAAGCCGGAGAAACTTTGGCAGGTGCCTGTGCTTTCATCAGATGACAGGCGGAAAGTGCATCAATCGCATATTCCGCACAATGAATTCCCCGGGCGCGTGCGCCGGTCAGGTGATGCCGGATTGAATAAGGAGTTCCCAGCTTCTGATCCAGGTAGCGTTCATACTGCTCTGTCATCGTCGGATTGAATGCAGTATTAGGTTGAAACACATGGATGGTAGCCGGACGTTGTGTATTCAGATAGTTTTTCAACGTGAGACAGCGGGCACCGACCCCGTTCATACTGTCGTAGACCAGCGGTTCGCCATTTCGCATCACAATCATGGCAACATGAGTGTAAGCGCTTTGGGTATAAATGCGAACGGCAAGGCAATCGCCTTTACTGAACAGCAGGGTTCCCGTTTGTACGCGGGATGAGAGGGAATCGGCCAGCTGGTCGAACGTAGAAAAGTTAGTTGTCATCTGTGGTATTGCAGCCTCGACTGGCTGTTCATTCCTTTGGGTGTCCTGTGGTGTCGCTGCGAGGACCGCAATTGACAGGAATAATGACATAACAGCCTCCTTCTGAAAAGAGCAATCTGATTCACAGCTCCAGCAGGCTGTTTTCAAGTCCTTCCGAAGCCATAAACGATATTTTCACATCAGTTCTTCGCTGTCAACGAGGATTTCTTGGGAAAAGATCAGAAAAAATGGATTCTGAACCATAAAATCAGAAGCCGCTGATACGTCTACCGGCGATTTTGCAGTCGGTGAGACTCTGTAAAATCAACAAATTTTTGGTGTGAAGTGTGTCTCTCCAGTGAAGGAACGATGGTCTGTACAGGCTGCGGTGCGACGTCTTATTCCGGTTTTCGGGCCGAGAGCATGAAGTGATGGACGGCGCCGTCAATGGCCACATCAGTGAACAGATCAAGCAGGCGATGGGCATACCACTGATACTGCTTGGTGGAGAACTGCAGCAGCCCTCCGGGCTTCAATGCACGCAGGCACATTTGCAGAAAGGCTTCGCCCTGCTCTTCGCTGTTGAAATAAGATTTATTGGTCAACAGGTAATCATAGCTTTCAGGCATGATCCCTTCGTCAATCGCCGCCAGCTTCACGGAGACGTTCGTGAGTTGATTCTTCTCGATCCCCTGCTCTGTGCATTTGACTGCCCGGGCATTACTGTCGATGGCATGAATCTGAGCACCGGGACAGCGGTTGGCCGCCACAAACGAGACGATACCGGAACCACACTCCAGGTTGAGGATCGATGATTCGTCGGAGAGTTCCATCAGATTAATCAGGGCGCGGGCGCTCTGGTTGGGACGCCGGTGACTGAAGACACCCGGCAGCGTGTAGGCATAAAGCAGTTTTTCACCTTCCCGCATGGCGGACTCATCCTGCAGACATTTTTTCTCCGGCAGTGGCTGCTGTCGCTTCCCCTGGTAGGCGATGCCGACATCAGAGGAGATGCGTGTGACTTTGTTGAACAGCGTCTGCAGAAATTTATGGTACTCGTAGTCTTTGGTGCGCGAAGAAGCAATCGTCAGCGTACCGCCTGTCTGCAGCGCGTAGGCGGCGGAGAGTGTCAGTTCACGTGCCAGTTCATCGGAGAACTGTTCTGAGAGCGGCAGCAGTACTGCTTCGTATTCGTTTGCAGGCAGTTCACTGTCGCAGATCGTGTTAAAGGCCGGTGCCCCCCCCTGCTCTTCCTGCAGGAGACTGCATTTGTGACCAATTCGCTGCGCGATCGTTTTATCGAAGCTGAAACAGTCGACCTGATCCGTTTCTGTGACACGCTTCATTAATGCGGTCGTCAGGGGATACAGATTGGACTGGAAGCAGAGCGTCTGTGTAGAGTGCCAGTCTGCAGGCAGGAAATCCAGCAGCATCTGTTCCGGCGGAGGTGCCTGTTTTTTCAGGCGTTGTTTTTTTTTCGACTTACGCGACATGATGTTTCAATTTTCAGAACAGTATCTGTGATGTAGTACCTGATCAGTGGACGCCGCAATTACAGCACGCGGCAGATAAAACATTTCAAGTATTGATTTTCGGGACAACTTGGAGAGATCGGATGGTCAGCCGGCTGACTGCGCTGTTCCAGAATCTGCATGTGCCGTCCGGTGTGTTGTGAAACCGATGCGAGCATCTGCTGAAATTCGACCACGCTGATCAAACCGGAGCAGCTGCAGGTAATCAGAATGCCTCCCGGCTTCAGGACATCGAATGCCAGACGGTTGAGGCTGAAATAACCTTTCAGCGCCTGTTTGACGCCGCTACGGTGCCGGGCCATTTTAGGGGGATCGAGAATGATGGAATCGAACTGCTCCCCTTCCGCTTTAAACTGTTCCAGAACCGCATACGCTTTACCGGTCTGAAAGCGGATGCGATTGCCCACGCCGTTCAACTCTGCATTCGCAGTCGCCTGATCGATGGCCGACTGTGATGAGTCGTAAGACAGGACCGATTGTGTCTGTCCGTGGATGACGGCATTCAGACCGAACGCGCCGGTGTAACAATGCAGTTCCAGTGTCCGATGATTTTTCAGATAGCGGGCCGCGGCGAGACGGTTTTCCCGCTGGTCCAGGTAAAATCCGGTCTTCTGACCGGTGACCATGCTCATCCCGTAACGAATTCCGTTTTCTTCCAGGAAGAAGTGGGCCGGCGGCTCTTCGCCATCCAGAAGCTGATCGGAAATTTCCAGTCCTTCGGCCTCCCGCATCCCTTTTTCGGTTCTGAGCCAGATACCCTTTGCCGGAAAACGTTCTTTGAGGAATTGAATGATCAGGTCCTGTTTCTGCGACAGCGCCAGACTGGAAAACTGGACCAGGAACCAGGCACCGTAACGATCGATAGTCAGCCCCGAAAGCTGATCGGATTCACTGAAGACCAGACGGCAGCCGGAAGTCTCATAGTTTTCGAGCAGCCCGACCTGTTCCCGTAATGACACGGCCTGCTCAAGTCGACTGGTCCAGAACGCATCGTCCAGGACTTCCGATTCATTCCAGGAGTACAGGCGGACGCGAATATTACTGTTGGGGTTGTACAGACCACGGGCGATAAATTCATTTTTGTCGGAAAGCAGAATCACTTCCTCACCGACATTGGGATTGCCTTCAATCCGTGAGATGGCACCGGCAAACACCCAGGGATGTCGTCCAAAGAAGGGGAGCGCGCGTCGTGGTTTCAATGTCACGCGAGGAACTGGTCTGGTATCGGTGGCGACGTGATCGTCGGAGACCGAGGGTTGTGAGTCACTCATAAGAGTTTTCTAATCAAAGGGTCGCAGGAGCGTCAGTGTCCGGCAAACAAGTACAGCGAGACTCAGAGGCAGACGGTGCCGGGACTGAGCAGGATTATGAAATTAGTGCAGACCGGAATTCTTTCCTGAGGGAAAGTGGTTTGCTACTGTATTTATGATTCGCTGGAAGTAGAACGGGTCGTGCCTTCTACTTCAGCGAGATAAGCCAGCAGACGATCGCGCTCGTGTGTCAGGTGTCGGACACGTAACAGAGAGCGGACGCGGGTCGTTAATTCGATTCGATTGACGGGCTTGGTCAGAAAGTCATCGCAGCCGGCCTGAACCGACTTCTCGATATCGCCCATTTCGTTCAGCGCGGTGATCACGAGGATCGGAATATCTTTTGTTTCATCACTCTGCTTCAACTGGGCACACACTTCGTATCCGCTCAGTTTCGGCATCATGATATCCAGCAGGATCAGGTCGGGATCGATTTCAGCCACCTTTTCCAGTGTCTCTTTCCCATCGTAGGCCATAAACGTTTCATAACCTTCGTCCAGCAGATACGCGTCCAGCAGTTCGCAGTTCTGATGATTGTCATCTGCGATGAGTATTTTTGAATTCTTCAAAGAGATTTCAGACGACATGGTCTTATGCCTAAAGCTTTCGTGAAATTAAAATTCGGACACGTTGTAGTTGAATTCGTTTCGGGAATCGTGCCTGCTGGAAGTAATTTATCTCATTTAAGGCGGAATCACAATAACCGATAAACCGTTTTTTACTGGCTATGCACCGTTTTCCTCTGGAATCGGTTCAAAATGCGGTCAGGCACATTTGCACTGACCACCACAGCCCGTTGACGCGCTGGTCGATTCAGAGTGGGAATCTTGACTCGATTTCTGGCGTTTACAGCCACAACTCTGCTTATTGCAGCCACACCCTGATGAGGCGGCAGGGGCGATCGTTACGGGGGAAGCCACAATCAGACGCCGCAGCAGTACTTCGTTGATCCGGCCACGAAAGCGGATTTTCCCATCGATGGCCACGACGGGGACACAGGTTCCGAACTGTTCGACCAGCCCGGGATCGCTGTAGATGTCGACAAATTCGATTTCGGGCAGATAGGCGGCGTAGTCTTCCAGAATTTCCGCAGCTTCTTCGCAGAGTGGGCAGCTTTCTTTCGTATAAACAATCAGTGTTTCGAAACGCTGGCCCGGTTCTTCGGGCATCCAGTCCTCTTTTTGGGGAATCTGGCGATTTCGTTCGCTGTTTTTCATTTCTGTGCTGGAAACCTGTTTCAGGACAGCAATGCCGCCACAGGTCATGCAGAATGCCAGCAGATTCCAGATCGATGGGCTCTGGTACCAGGAACGGGGCATATTAAATGGCAGCCATTCGGTACCGGTCAGTGAAAGAGCCATTATTCCTAAGCCTAGGAATAACATCGAGTTACCTAAGAATGGTAATCCGTGGGGTAGCTCTTCTTTCTGTGTCATTGTGCTCATATCAAGATCCTGCTCGCATCTGTCACTTGTTATCCAAGTAAGTTCCCGGTCCCTGGTCGATACTTTATTAATCGAATATTGACCGTGAATATTATAGTCAATTGCCGGGCTTTTTGAATCTCTTACCGGTTTTATCAAAATATCCAGACAGGCGAGAGTCTTCCACTCCGGAATCTGAAATAGTGTTCAAAAAATACAGGCCAGGCAGGGAGCCTGTGAGCGGTCGCAGGAGGAATGACCTTTCCGATGATTCGGTAGAATCCTTAAACCAATACTGGTCAGTCGTTAAAACTGATGCTAGAGTGTTACTATTACCTTACGGAATATAGAGATTCATCGCAGGACATGTTGAGCGAATTGGTAAAAAATGGCAGGCAAACTAACGGCCGAGGCTTTTTTAAACCTGGTAAAACAGAGCGGTTTGGTTTCGGTCGATCAGCTGAAGAAGCTGCTTTCCGAATATCAGGAAAAAGGGGTGAAGCTGGGAGAACCTGCTGAGGTTGCCGAGGAACTCATTTCTCGATCATTGCTGACACGCTGGCAGGCCAACAAGCTGCTGCAAGGCAAACACAAAGGTTTTTTCCTGGGAAAATACCGTCTGCTGGACCTGGTCGGCAAAGGGGGCATGAGTTCGGTTTACCTGGCCGAGCACGTGCTGATGCGCCGCCGCTGTGCCATCAAGGTGCTCCCCTCGAAACGGGTGAATGACGCCTCTTATCTCGCGCGCTTCCATCGAGAAGCACAGGCGGTGGCGTCTCTGGATCACATTAACATCGTACGCGCCTATGATGTGGACCATGAAAAAGAGAATGATACGGAAATTCATTTTCTGGTCATGGAATATGTGGACGGACAGGATTTACAGGAAATCGTCACCAAAAACGGTCCCCTCGATATTCGCGATGCGGTCAACTATATCCGCCAGGCAGCCAAAGGCCTGGCCCATGCCCATGAAGCAGACATGGTGCACCGTGACGTCAAGCCGGGCAACCTGCTGGTGGATTCCAAGGGGGTTGTCAAAATTCTTGACCTGGGACTGGCCCGGTTCTTTCATGAAGGGGAAGACAAGTCCCTGACGATTGCTCACGACGAAAAGGTTCTGGGAACGGCAGATTATCTGGCACCCGAACAGGCAATCGACAGTCATCAGGTGGACTCTCGCGCGGACATCTACAGTCTGGGCTGTACTCTGTACTTTCTCTTAACGGGGCACCCCCCCTTCACCGAAGGTTCTCTCACACAGCGGCTGATGGCGCATCAGCACAAAGACCCGCCTCCCGTGACCGATGATCGTCCCGATACGCCTCCCGAAGTGGTCCAGATTCTAAATAAGATGATGGAGAAGGACCGGGAAAATCGGTTTCAGACCATGGATGAGACAGCCGAAGCCTTGTATGAATGGCTGCAGAACAACACCGACGAAGAGTGGCGCAGCCACAATGTCAGCAGTGGGCTGGGCTCCGGTGTCGAGTTGGCGCAGACAGGCTCAGGAGCGCAGCCACAGAATCAGAATCCTGAACTGGCGGCCTTTCTTTCGAATCTGAAAGAGGAATCTGGAATTCAGAAAAGTACCAGCGCTCCTGAAGCGAATGAAAAGAAAAGCAGTCCCCGTCCGGAGCCGGCAGCGAAACCTTCTTCTGATGTGCATGATTCCTCTGTCTTAAAGCAGGACAAAATCAGTACCGCTTCCACGCGAATCGGGAGTACTTCCGACACACTCAAAAAAGCAGAACCCAAGGTCCCGGCTCCCACAGCCAAACCGGTTGCCAGGCCCGTGGCCAAACCTGTTGCCAAGCCCGTAGCGAAGCCGGTTGCCAAACGACCTGTGAGAAAGCCGGCACCTGTAGCGCAAGCGTTACCTGGTGACTCGGCAGTGATGGAAGCGGAGCCGGATGAAATTGAAGCAGAAGTCGTCGAAGAAGCAGCGCCCGCCGGAAGCTCCCTTACCAGCCAGAAATGGTTTATCCCGGCAGTCGCCGGTGGTGGGATCGGTTTATTGCTGATCGTATTGGTCGTGATGTTCGTTTTACCGGGTGAAGAACCTGAAAAGCCGGCACCCGTCAAACCGGCGCCCGTGGTTCAAAAACCGGTTGAAGTGGAATCACTGCCTGATGAAATCAAAGTTGGTCCGAACGAAACTTATAAAACGATCACGGCTGTGCTCAAGGATATCCAGATTGTTCATGGGAAAACTATTGGCACGGGCAATAAGCATTACACCGTTAAAGTCGCCGCCGACCAGGAGTTGAAAGAGCGGATCGTAATTGATAACTCCGATTTTAATTACCCCAAAGGAATTTCGATCGTCGCAGAAAGTGGTAAACCGGTAATCCTGGCTCCCGATGGTCCCGAACCGGTCATTCAACTGCAGGGCATTGAAGGACTCACGATTGATGGATTTCTGATCAAAGCCCAGGGGAAAAAAACAGCGATCCAACTGTCGGGGTATCTGGTGGGGACACAGTTGAAAAACCTGAAGATCAATGATTTTCAAAAATCAGGCGTCTCTGCCACCAGTGTGTCAGGGCTCTCAAGCGAACCGTTTCAACTCGAAAACCTCAATCTGAAAGCAGCAAATCCTGCCGCAGTGGGTCTGGATTTTACCGGCGATACCAACAGTGATATCAGGCTGACGAAGGTTCGTTGCCTGAATGCCATGCAGGTCGGTCTGCAGTTTGCCTCTGCTGTCAGGGAAACGCAGGTCAAAGAGTCAATCTTCTCGGAGACCGTCACTGGGATTCGGATTGACTGTCAGGGAGAGGAAGTCAGTCATCTTAAATTAACGAACAATACCTTCTTCATCGTCAACTCCGGGATTGTCTTCACGGCAATGCCGAATGCCAACAGTGAGGCAATTCAGATTTCACGGAATCTGTTTGCGACCATCGAAGGTCCTCCTGCAAAAGTAGAGCAAGGTAACGATGCTAAATTCTGGGCCAAAGCGTTGATCGCGTCAGAAAATGATTCTTCCCGCGCCGCTCCCAGTCCCCTGCCCGCGGATGAACTCGATCTGTTCAAAAATAAAGGCAAACAGGGGGATGCGAATTTCAATAACTTTGTCTCCACGACACCCGGGGACGAAAAGTTTCTGGCGCCGGCTTCCGATAATCCAGCCGCGAAAGCAGCGGGAACTCCCGGCGGGATGAAGCCGTTTATCGGAGCGGTGGCTCCTTAATCCAAGTAGATCTCAGTTACGCCAGACGCAGATCTTCGTAGATGGCTTCGTTGATCTCTCTGGCGCGGCGTTGATGTCGCGGTTCCCCAGGTCTGCCATTGGCAACGACGGCAACTACCAGTTCACGCTCCGGGTCAGCGAAAGCAATCGAAGACTGTGAGCCGCCGTGCCCAAATGATGTTTCGGAAGCGTACTTGCCGAATCCATAGGGGACTGTTCCTGCGCCGTAGCGGTTGGAATTCACAATGAACCCCAGACCATAATCGACTTTGTGTTGCAGCGTGAGATCAAACTCCCCTTCCCGATGACGCTCAATCATTGTGTCCACGGTCTGCGGATCAAACAGTGGTGTGCCCTGGTTGAGCAGGCATTCATAAAACCGGCCCAGTTCACGAATCGGTCCCCGCGCATTGCCGCCCGGTGAAGGCGTGATGCAGTGGGACGCATCATGCAGGTTCGTTAACTGCATTTCCCCTTTGTCGCGCTGATAGATATACGCGATCTGATCCTGCTCGCGTTCGTAAATGTCTGCAGGCATACCGAGCCAGCTGTGTATCATTCCCAACGGTTCCAGAATCAGTTCGCGCATCAGCTGTGGATACAACTGACCTGTGATGCGCTGCAGAATTTCACCGAGAATGAACCAGCTGGAACTGACATGGTAACCGGCGGTTTTTCCAATCTGCCAGTTCTCTTCCAGCGGTGCCTCGCAGATCCGCCGAATCGATTCTTCCCAGCTGACATCGGGCCAGCCTGTATCGACGGGACGAAAGCCGGCGGTGTGATTGAGCAGATGCAGAATCGTGATTGGTTCTTTCCCGTGTGAACCGAACTCGGGAATGAAGCGGGAAACGCGATCATCAATCTGCAGGTCTCCCTGCTCCCACAAGCGGGCAATGGCCATGGCTGTCAGAGGTTTACCCGCGGAGAGCCAGAGATTGATGGTGTCAGCAGTCATCGGGACACCGGGGCGGGCTTCGCCGATGCCGCCGTCAGCCAGCACTTCACCCTGCTGAGAAATATAAAGCTGCACTCCTGTATGCAGTTCGTTTTCAATGCCTTCCTGGATCAACTGACAGGTCAAAGGCAGACGTTCGGTGAGTGAGGACACAATCGACTCGCATAAAATAAGAAAATGAAAAGAGCTCAAGCTTTGCTTTTAGCGGAATGAAGCCGGTAATTCAACTGAGGTTCTCAATCAATTCTTTCCTATAGTGGGTGGCCCGAATGTACATTCGGGCCGAGCGGAGCGAACAGGAGGTTGCTGTGGGAACTTTCGAATGAAGTTCGCATTTTCGATGATTTATCGCAGATCGAGTGAGTCACGTTTTCTCACCATACAATGTGTAAGCTGCGACCTCCTGTTGCCCGGTGCAGAGTATTTTCAGTTCTCAGCGCGGCTGTTGATTCCTGAAGATAACCGGTTCTGATATCATGAAGCAGATGATCTGCAACCAGCGCCGGTGGATGTTTGAGTACCCGCTCAATGTGAAGTAAAGCAAGAGGCACACCATGAAAATTACAGCAATCAAAACTTACCCGGTCCGCATCCCCCTGAAGCCGGAACGGCGGATGATTTCCGCGTTGGGAAAACACGAAGTCTCGAACTATCTTGTGCTGCGGATCGAAACCGATGCCGGGATTGAAGGAGCCGGTGAAGCGACGGTGCTCTGTCGCTGGAGTGGTGAAACCGTCTGGGGGGCCCAGGCGATTGTCGATCGCGTCTTTACGCCATTATTGATTGGCCAGGATCCCTGTGACATTGAAACGATCAATCACACCCTCGACCGCACTTCGCAGGGAAACTGGTTTGCCAAATCCGCGATTGAAATGGCCTGCTGGGATATCAAAGGCAAAGAAGCGGGTAAGCCGGTCTACGATCTGCTGGGAGGCGCTGCCCGCAGCCGGTCGATTAAATGTCGCTTTTCCATGGGCGCCTATTCGCTGGAACGGGCCGAACGTCGAACGCAGGAACTGGTGGCAGCGGGGTTCACAACGATCAAAGTCAAGGTGGGGACGAATCCTGACGAAGATGTGGCCCGTGTGAAAATGGTCCGCGAGACGATGGGCCCTGATCTGGAACTGACGATTGACGCCAATGCAGGCTGGGATGCTGCGACCGCCATCGCTGCTATGGAACGCATGAATGATTATAATGTCGCGTTGTTTGAACAGCCGACACACCGCGGTGATTTTGCTGCTCTCGCAGAAGTCCGACGGGCCATTCAACCGGAGATCATGGCCGACGATACCTGTTTCGATCTGGCCGATGCGAAAGAATGCATTCGCAATGAGGCCTGTGATGTGATCAACGTGTATCCGGGAAAAAATGGAGGCATCAGCAAGACGGCTGCGATTGTTTCCTACGCTGCCGAACATGGCATTCCCTGCAGTATCGGTTCGAACCTGGAGCTGGATATCGCTTCAGCTGCGATGTGCCATGCCGTGGTCGGGTGTCCGAATATGAACATCGAACAATATCCGGGCGATATTCTTGGCCCCGAATACCATGAGATTTCTGTTGTCAAAAATCCGCTGAAGATCGAAGGCCCTGTGATTACGATTCCCGATACCCCCGGACTGGGGATCGAAGTCGACTGGAGCGTGGTCGAAGCGAATGCTGCCGACTGATCGAGATCGAAGCTCAAACCGTTACGTTTCCTTACCTTTCAATTTCTTAAATGGAACATACTTCAGATGAACGAAAACAATGTCGCGCTGGTTACAGGATCTGCAACGGGAGTCGGTCGCGCCTGTGCGCTGCGGCTGGCAGAGGAAGGCTTTGATATCGTCGTAAATTATTCACGCAGCCAGGCCGAAGCGGAAGAGACGAAAGCCATGGTGGAAGAAGAGGGAGTGAAGGTCCTGCTCATTCAATGTGATGTCAGTGATGACGCTGCCGTGAAAAAGATGATTTCCGAAATTGAAGCTGAGTGGGGGCGACTGGATGTGCTGGTGAATAATGCGGGCACAACCGAATTCATCGAACACAAAGATCTGGATGCACTCAGTGAAGAGACCTGGGACCGTATTATCAGCGTGAATCTGAAGGGGCCCTTCTTCTGCATTCGCGCTGCTGCTCCTCTGCTGCGGGAGAGCGAATTTGGTGCGGTCGTGAATGTCAGTTCGACCGCCGGCATTACCGGCCAGGGTTCCAGTGTTGCCTACTGCGCAAGTAAAGGGGGACTGAATACCATGACCAAATCACTGGCACGGGCACTGGCACCCGAAATTCGTGTGAATTCGGTCTGCCCCGGTCCGATTGACAGTCGCTGGCTCAAGCAGGTGATGACTGACGAGGAACTGGCAGAGCGGACGGCCGGTTTCCCGATCCCCCGCCCTGCACTGCCCGATGATATCGCCGATACCGTATTGTACCTGGCACTGGGCACTACCCTGTCAACCGGTCAGTTGCTGGTCGTGGATGGAGGCAGGACCATGTAAAGCCGATTTACTCGGGCTGGTTCCAGTAAATTTTCAAGTTGTGTGAATCGCGGCCGGCGGCGACGATGTCGATCCGCCCGTCGCCATTCAGATCACCCAGTCGCAGGTCTTCGCAAGCCATACCATTCTCATCGATCCAGGCGGATTTCCAGACTTTACCCGCATCATCGGTCGTCCAGTAGACTTTGACTCCGACCTGATTGTCTTTGTTAGGAGTCCGCCAGCCTGCGACAATTTCCTGCCGCGCGTCGCCAAACAGGTTCGCGGTTGCGATGGCATGGCCGGCTTTGATGTTGTCGTCCAGAATCTGACGTTTGCTGATCCCCTTGTTCGCGTCATCCGACTGATATAAAACCAGTTTATCGCCGTGCAGTGGTTCAATGGTGGTAATGAACTGGCTGGTGGGACTGAGTTGCCCCATGCGGATTTCGCCACTCCCTTCGATGAGTGGAAACTTTGTTTTCTTCCACTGGCCGTCGGAGTAAGAAAGCAGCATGGCCCCTTCGCGGCCGGCGTACAGAATTTCTTCCGCGGGGGTCTCTGGATTCCACTGTGCCGGATCGAGGTTGTGGGTGACGTGCAGCGTGTCTTCGATGACCGTCTGCTTCCATTCACTTTCCGGATTGGCCGGCTTTTCATAGGCGATCAGTTTGACGCCGGCCCCTTCTCCTTTTTTGTTTCCTTTTCCATGCAGCGGGGAAACAACGAGAGCGAATTTGTTATTGTCCAGTTTGACCCACCGCATACGATGAATAACCGGCTGGTTCGGCAGCGGGATCGCTTTCCAGAGCTGTGTCCGATCTGCGGGGGGATCGAGATAGAAGACGGCTCCCGAAGTCAGGGTGTCTCCCGGATTCCATTGGGCCCCCACGGCGACTTCGACTTTCCCGTCGCCGTCAATATCGCGAGCGGCGATACAGACGTTGTCCCGTTCCGTCAGGTTTTCCGCGATGACGTGTCGCTTCCATGTCGGGTTCTGATACCAGACAAATTCATTCTTGTCAGCGAGCAGAATATCCGGTTTGCCGTCACCGTCAACATCGCCAATCGCGGTTCCATATCCGATTTCGACCGTACTGTCGATCGTTTGCGGTTTGAAATTCGGTGTTGCATCATCGGCAAAACAGACCGATGTCGAACAGAGGCAGACGGCAAAAATGAGGCGCATCATGGGAGAACCTGTCTAACAGAAAAGAGAACAGTTCAGAGTTGAGAATACTATTATGATTGGAGCCGATCGGCAGCCGGAATGCAAGGAATGAACCGGTTTGTCGTCTGGTTCTGAGTCGAACTGTTACTCTGTCAGTGACCTGCAGACGTAAAGATATAAAAAGTAAAAAAGGGTGGGACAGATGTAATTCGGTCCGAGCGCAGCGAGCAGGAAACTGTCAGTGGATGAAAACGAATGAAGTGAGAGTGTTATTAGAAAAGCCTGTTGTTGAACAGATTCAGCCAAACAACTGCTTCAGCGGTTCTCCACCATCGATGATGGGAATCGGCCGGTCCAGCGCATCGGGGAGCATCAGACCAGGATCAATGCCTAGTGCCCAGTAGATGGTGGCCGCCAGGTCTTCGGGACTGACAGGGTGTTCGGCTGGTCGGGAAGCGAGACGGTCAGAACTGCCGTAGGTGGTGCCTCCCTGAATGCCGGCACCTGCCAGTAATGCGGGGAAGAGCTGGCTCCAGTGGCCGCGCCCCCAGTTGCTGTTGGGTTTGGGAGTGCGGCCCATTTCGCCCATGGCGATGACGAGTGTGTCGTCGAGCATACCCCGCTGATCAAGGTCGGCCAGCAGAGCGGCACAGCCTTGATCGAAGGTGGGCAGCAGATTGTTTTTGACATCGTCACTGTTGCGGTGTGAATCCCAGCTGTAGCCATCAACACAATCATAGTGCACGGTGACAAAGCGAACGCCGGCTTCGACGAGACGACGGGCCATCAGGCAGGACTGACCAAACAGGTGCCGACCATACTTGTCGCGGAGCGACGCGGGTTCGTCTTTAATGTTCAGGGCATTACGGGTGTTGTTGGAAGTTAACAGAGCCAGTGCCCGCTGGCGGAAACGGTCGAAGACCTGGGAATCGGCTTTATCGAAATTCCGTTTCATGCCATCGAAGTGTTCGAGCAGCGCCACGCGACGGCGGATCGTCTTTAACGGAACTTCGGGGGCCAGCCCTTCGATTTCAAAATTGAGTTCTTCATCGGTGCAGTCACGCCAGTAGGGGTTGTCGGTGGAATCGCGGCTGTCTACGGTGGTCGACAACGGGTTGTAAGCCCGTCCCAGCCAGCCCGCGTATTCACCGGGTCGAATATAACGTCCCCCTGCCTGCAGACGACCCAGTCGATTCGGAACGACCGAGTAATTAGGCAGATCGCGTTCGAGTCCCCCGGGAGAATGTTGTGTCAGGTATTCCACGACCGACCCCATGGAGGGCCAGTCTTTGGGAGTGGCGTCGAACCCGGCACCGACGGGAACATGCCAGCGTTTACCGGTTTGAATGTAGTGACCACCGCCACTGTGATCATTGAAGGTATGCGTCATACTGCGGATGACGGAATACTTGTCGGATACTTCAGCCAGGTGAGGCAGGTGTTCGCTGATCTGCAATCCGGGAGTACGACAGGCGATGGGCTGAAACGGTCCGCGGATTTCACTGGGGGCTTCCGGTTTCAGGTCGAACGTTTCCAATTGGCTGGGGCCGCCAAACAGAAACAGGAAGATGACCGACTTCGCTTTCCCTCCCTGGAAGGGATTCACGATCTGCTGCTGTTCCGCCTTGAGCATCTGGGGGAGCGAGAGTCCCAGCAGCCCGGCACCGCCGGTCGTCAACAGTTCGCGGCGTGACATCTTTCCAGGAGTTCGCTGGGGGTGATTCAGAATCGAGAACATGGAACTTTCCTTTCACTCGCTTCAGTCAGGCGGGACACCATCATTCTGGAATTACTTCTGAGCACATCGGGCAGGAGTCGCGGGGTGTTCAAGTGTGCGATTCTAACAATTGATCGACAGTCTGTCCCTATGATATGCGGTTTTTTTTATATGTTTTTAAAGGTTGTTAAAAATCGGTCAGATGAGGTGGTATTACGCAAAAGATTAAGTAGAGTGGAACCAGACCCTCTTGCGCAAACCAGGGTTTACTTCAGCGCGGATTCGATTGGCTTCTATGATTTTCAGGAGATTTGACTGATGCTTTGGACGCGAAAACTGGCTGTTTTACTTGCTGTTGTGACTGGTGGATTCAGTCTCCTGAGTCAAAGTGAGGTGGTGCAGGCAGAAGACTGGCCTCAGTTCCGGGGGCCGAACTGCTCGGGGGTTTCTACTGGCAACAAGTCCTTGCCTGCAGAGTTCGATGATCAGAAAAATGTGATCTGGTCAGCAGAACTGGGTGATGGCATCGGCTGTCCGGTGGTAGCGGGGGGACGAGTCTTTACATCCGGCATGGTCGGCAAGGATAAGGTCGGTCTATATGCCTTTGATGCTGAGACCGGAAAGAAGCTCTGGGAACGCGTCTGGAAAACCGGTGATCTGCTCGAGATTCATAAAACGAACAGTTTCGCTGCGACGACGCCTGCTGCGGATGACGAACGGGTTTACTTCTACTTCAGCACGCTGGGCATGCTGGCCGTCGATGCAGAAACGGGTGCCGATGTCTGGAAACAGGAACTGCCGATCCCTTACTTCGTGTTCAAGTGGGGTGCGGGGATGTCTCCCACTCTGTATAAAGATCTGGTGTTGTTCTGTCAGGATGATGACCTGGCACCCGCCTTTTATGCGTTCGATAAAAAGACCGGAAAGATCGTCTGGAAAGATGATCGCAGCGACCAGGCGGTGAACTATTCGCATCCAGTCATCTGTGAAACCGACAAAGGGGATGAAATCGTCGTTGCCGGAACCGGCAAGCTGATTGGTTACGATCCTGAAACCGGCAAGCGTTTATGGACGGCCCAGACACTGCTGCGAAATATCAAGACGACACCTGTCAGTCGCGACGGAATCATTTATGTGGCACTGCAGAGTGGCGGAATTGCCAATCAGTGGCTGGCCTCCATCGACCGCTGGGAGACCGGCAACAGCGACGGGAAAGTGACCAAAGAAGAGATTCAGGCGTTTGTCGGCAAGACCAAAGTGCCCGAAGCCTTCTACAAAAAGACGTTTGATCGAGGCGACCTGAATAAAGATGGAGCCCTCGAAGGCAAAGAACTGGATATCGCCTTCTTGCCTCCCGGTAATGAAGCGGGCGCCAAGTTTGGTGAAGAACCTGCCCAGGAATTTATTCTCGCCGTCAAAGGGGGCGGTCGCGGCGATGTGACCAAAAGCCATCTGCTCTGGAAACATCCCACGAAACACACCGACCATATTGTTTCTCCCCTGGTGACCGCAGATCGGATGTTCCTCGTCAAAGGGGGCGGAATCTCGACCTGCTTTGAAGTGGAAAAAGGGAAAAAGGTCTGGGGACCCAAACGGATTCAGAACGAATGCGAATACTTCGCCTCCCCGATTTATGGCGACGGGAAAATTTATGTCGCTGGCGAGAACGGAAAAATCGTGGTGCTGGAAGACGGCCCCGAGCAGAAGATCATCGCCAAGAACGACATGGGGGATTCGATACTGGGGACCCCGGCGATCGCTGACGGACGGCTCTTTATCCGCACCCGCGGTAAACTGATTTGTGTGGGTGAGAAATAGAGTTGGTTAACCTGGCGTGAACTTTTTTCAATTTGTTAAGCGGGACTGAATCCGATTCAGTTCCGCTTTTTTTATGGACGCACAGCAGTACGCCGGGCTCACTTTTCTGTTCAGGCTTGATCTTCGCTTCGGATCTGGTAATATGCACAATCGATTGTGCAAAGGGGTTTTATGGGCAAGTCTGCTAACAAGTCGATTACGTTGAAAGAAGTCGCCGAGGCGGCCGGGGTGAGTGTCTCGACCGCGTCCCGTGCGTTGTCGGGCAAAGCGGAAGCCTATCGCATCAGCAGTGCGACCGAGCAGTCCGTGCGCGATGCAGCGAAAAAACTGCAGTTCTCCCCTTCCCTGCTGGCCCGGTCCCTGAGATCACAACAGACGAAGCTGCTGGGAGTCGTGCTGCCTAATGTGGCGAACCCGTTCTTTGCGGCGATTGCGCGGGAGATTACGCTGGCAGCGGAAGAACAGGGCTATTCCGTGTTGCTGACGGACAGCCAGGAGAACAGTGAGACCGAGGCCCGGCTGGTGGATCAGTTGCAGGCCCGACAGATTGAAGGGCTGGTGGTCTGCCCGGTGGGGATCGAGAACCGCCATTTGAAATCGCTGGCGAAACAGAAGCTGCCCCTGGTGCTGGTCGATCGTGGCTTTGACGATCCCGCGCTGGTCAGTGTGACCTCCGATCATCGGGCGGGTGCCCGGGAGGGGATGCAACTACTGTTAAACGCGGGACACGAAACAATCGGCGTGTTACAGGGATTGCCCCAGACCCTGCCTAATCGGGAACGACTGGCGGGAGTGCAGGCTGCATTGGAATATCAGGGACTGGAGTACGATACGACTCTTATAGCCGGTCACAATTTTGATGAAGCCTCCGGGTATGCAGCCGCGAAAACACTGCTCACGGAACGTCCCGAGATCACGGCGCTGTTTGCTTTCAGTAACCAGAATGCGCTGGGAGCTTTGCGGGCGGCCAGCGAACTGGGACGTGCGATTCCCGGTGATCTGTCGTTGATTGCATTCGACGATCATCCGTTCGCCGCTTATCTGGCAGCGCCGCTCTCGTCGGTCAGCCAGGATGTGAACCAGCTGGGGCGCGTCGCCGCCCGATTGCTGCTGGAACAGATCCGGACCGGCGCACCACCCGAACAGAAACAGTATCAGATTCCCGTCCAGCTCATCCGCCGATCTTCGATCACGCAGCGCGGTTGAAGCGGGACGATTTATCAACCAGAAGAAGGACATCCTGCAATGAAACGATTCCCTCAGATGCTCGCCCTGACGGCAGCGGTGCTCAGCCTCGTCTGTGTGCTGCCGCTGAACCGGATTACTGCTGCCGAACCGGAACGACCGGTGCCCATCATCTTTGATACAGATATCGGCAACGACGTGGACGATGTGCTCGCTTTAGGAATGCTTCACGCACTCGAGACACGCGGCGACTGCAAACTGCTGGCGGTGACGATTACCAAAGACAATCCGCTGGCTGCCTCGTTCACGGATGCTGTGAATACGTTTTATGGTAAAGGGGATATTCCGATCGGGATCTGCAGGAGCGGCGTCACTCCTCAGCCGGGCAAGTTCAATGTGCTGGCGGCAAAGATGGACAACGGCAAGCTGCGCTATCCACACGATCTCAAAGATCCGAAACAGATACCCGATGCCGTGACTGTTTTACGGAAGGCTCTGGCGGGGGCGGAAGATCATTCGGTCGTTATCGCGCAGGTCGGGTTCTCGACCAATCTGGCGAACCTGCTGAAATCGCCGGGAGATAAAATCAGTCCCCTGACCGGTGAGGAACTGGTCAAACAGAAAGTGAAGCTGCTGTCGATGATGGCGGGGGCGTTTGAAAAAATTCCGCATAAAGGGAAAATTGTCGATCATCGTGAATATAACATTATCAAAGACATTCCGGCGGCGCAGAAGCTGGCGCAGGACTGGCCGACGCCGATTGTGTGGAGCGGGTTTGAAATCGGGCTCAATGTCGCTTATCCGCATGAGAGTATCGAAGAGGATTATAACTATGTGGATCATCATCCGCTGGCGGAGGCTTACATTTTGTACAATCCGCCGCCCCACGATCGGCCTACCTGGGATCTGACCAGCGTATTGTACGGCGTCTTTCCACATCGGGGGTATTTCGATCTGTCTGATGCAGGCACCGTGACTGTTGAGAAAGATGGTCTGACGACTTTTCAAAAATCAGCGGACGGAAAGCAGCGCTATCTGAAACTGACTCCCGAGCAGCGGATCCGCGTGATTGAAGCGCTGGTGCAACTTTCCAGTCAGCCTCCACAGAAATAGAACGGAGGCGGTGATGGACGAGAAACGACGCGCTAAAATTGCCGTCCTGGGATCGATTAACATGGATCTGATGATCCGTTCGGCGAAGCTGCCTCTGCCGGGCGAGACGGTGATTGCAGAGACCAAAGTCGAGAATCCAGGCGGCAAAGGCGCGAACCAGGCGGTCGCTGCTGCGAGGATGGGAGCGGAAGTGACGATGATCGGCTGCGTCGGAGATGACAGTTTCGCCGACCAGCTGTTACAGAATCTGACAGCAGAAGGCATTGATACCAGGTTCGTGACACGTAAAACGAATACGACCAGCGGCATTGCTGTGGTGATGGTGGAATCGAGTGGCGAGAATGCGATTCTGGTCGTCCCGGGAGCCAACGGTCTGGTGGGTTCGGCGGAACTGGAACAGGCGAGGCAGGTGATCTGTGACAGCGATGTTTTGTTGATGCAGCTGGAAGTACCTGTCGAGACGGTCATCGCAGCAGCGGCCATCGTGCGTGAAGCGGGAGTGCCGGTCATTCTGGACCCGGCCCCTGCTCCGGCTCACTTCCCTGCGGAACTACTGGACGTCGATCTGATCTGTCCCAATCAGAGCGAAGCGGCCGCTCTCACACGAAAACCACTGGCAGCTCTCGAAGATGTCATCGCGGCGATTCCCGCTCTGGCGGAACAGGGGCCGCGACAGATCCTGGTGACGATGGCCGATCAGGGGGCGGTCCTGTTTGATGGAGCGTCGGTCGAGATCATTCCGCCATTTCAGATACAGGCTGTCGACTCCACAGCCGCCGGCGATGCCTTTGCTGCGGGGCTGGCGGTGAAGCTGTCAGAACAGGCGACACTGCGGGAAGCAGCTCTCTTCGCTTCTGCAGCCGGTGCGATTGCCGCCTCGGGGGCCGGTGCCCAGACCGCGATGCCCGACCGCGAACAGATTGAAACACTGATCACAAAACAATAACAGGAGCGCTTCCATGTACGAGTTGAGAAAACGATTGATTCCCGGTCTGCTGCTTTGCGGGCTGATCGCAGGCTGTACGTCACAGACAGGACCGTCAGAGCAGACGACTGAAAAGAAGACAGACAATGAAAAGCCGAAAGTTGCGCTGATCATGAAATCGCTGGCCAATGATTTCTTCTCTTCGATGGCGAAGGGAGCCGAATCGCATCAGCAGGCACATAGCGATGAATATGAACTGGTCGTCAACGGGATCAAGGATGAACGCGATCTGAGCCGCCAGGTGGCGTTGGTCGAAGAGATGGTCTCGAGTGGCGTGGATGCGATTGTGATTGCTCCTGCGGATTCGAAAGCTTTGGTGCCGGCTTTACGACGGGCGCGGGAAGCGGGTGTGGTGGTCATCAATATTGATAATAAACTGGATGAAGAAATCCTGCAGGCCGAAAAGATTTCTATTCCGTTTGTCGGGCCGGACAATCAGGCAGGTGCAAAGAAAGTCGGCGATTATCTGGCGACAAAACTGAAAGCCGGGGATGAAGTGATTGTGCTGGAAGGGATACGAACTTCCTTCAACGGCACACAGCGGCGGCTTGGTTTCGAAGCGGCAATGAAAGCAGCCGACATCAAGATTGCGGACAGTCAGTCGGCTCAGTGGGAAATGAGTATGGCGAACACGCTGGCTTCCTCAATGCTCAGCGAGCATCCGAATGTGAAAGCAATCCTGGCGGCGAATGACAGTATGGCACTGGGAGCTCTCGCGGCACTCAGGAACAGCGGCAAAGCGGGTGAGGTCGCGATTGTCGGCTTTGATAACATTCCCGCGGTGCAGCAGGCGATTAAAGAAGGGCAGATTCTGGCGACCGCGGATCAGCATGGCGGCGAACTGGCGGTGTTCGGGATTGAGCATGCGTTGCGGCTGATTGCTGATCCGGAAGCCAAAGTCGAAGACCGCGAGACTCCCGTTGATCTGATCACGGCTGAGGTTCTGAAATGACGGGCGACTCACGGTCGCTGCTGTTCGAGGCCCGCGGCATCTGTAAGGACTATGTGGTGCGGGTCCTCAATGAAGCGCAGCTGGAACTGCGCCCGGGGGAGATCCATGCGCTGCTGGGCGCGAACGGAGCCGGGAAAAGTACACTGTGTAAAATTATCGCAGGACTGACTCCCGCAACAGCGGGCAGTATGTTGTTGAACGGGGTCCCCTACTCTCCCGTCGATAAACGATTTGCGGAATTGCTGGGTGTGCAGATCGTGCAGCAGGAACTGAATCTGATCCCGACGCTCACGGTCGCTGAGAATCTGCTGCTGGGACGCTATCCGCAGACGTGGGGGATAATCAGCCGGAAAAGATTACATCAGCAGGCGCGGGTTGCGATGGACCGGTTCGGCCTGCAGGAGATCGACACAGCGCAAAATGCCGGGAGTCTGGGAGTGGGTCAGCAGCAGATGCTGGAGATCGCGGCAGCGCTGGACCGGAAGTGTGAGCTGCTTATTCTGGATGAGCCAACGGCGGCGTTAAGTGCGGGGGAAACGGAGCGACTGTTTGCGCGGCTGGATGAACTGCGTGCGCGAGGTGTGGGGATCATTTATATCAGCCATCGCCTGGATGAAATTGCGCGGATTGCGGACCGACTGACCGTACTGAAAGACGGAAAGTATGTCAGCACGCATGCCGTGAGTGAGTTTCAGCCCATCGAACGGGTTGTGGACCTGATGACGGGGGAGACGCAGGCGCTACAACACGCGCTGCAGGAACATAGCAATCACGCGACGGGAAAAACGGTATTACGTGTGGACGGGATGACCGGCGGGCCGGTGCGCGATGTCAGCTTTTCCGTTCAGGCTGGCGAACGATATGGTATCGCAGGGCTCGTAGGAGCGGGACGGACCGAACTGCTGCGGCTGATCTTCGGAGCGGATCGCGCGACGCGGGGAAACGTTTTCCTGCGGGGCGAGAGTCAGTCCCGTCGATTCGGGCATCCAGGCGAAGCGGTGGAAGCGGGACTGGCGATGGTGACCGAAGATCGAAAACAGAACGGGTTGCTGCTGTCACAGTCGATTCGCGTGAATATGACACTGGCCAGTCTGGAACTACTGACGGGAACTGCGGGCGTGATCGATCGTCGGCGGGAAGTCGCGCTGGTAGAAGCCGAACGCCGGCGTTTGCAGATTCATGCGCGCGATATCGAACAGAGCGTGGGCACTTTGAGTGGAGGCAATCAGCAGAAGGTCGCGGTCGCGAAGTGGCTGCTGCAGGATGCAGAGGTGTTTCTGTTCGATGAGCCGACGCGGGGTATCGATGTGGCGGCGCGGCGGAATATTCATCAGCTGTTCGATCAACTGGCTGCGAACGGGAAGGCTCTGGTAATTGTCAGCAGTGATCTCGAAGAACTGTTTGAGACCTGTGACCGGATTGGTGTGATGTCGGCAGGACGACTGGTGGCAGAATACACGCGGGAAGACTGGTCGTACGATGCCATCATGCAGGACTGCTTTTCCGGATACTCAAATCAAGCGAAAGAGACTGTTTCAGGATTAAATCAATGAGCGACTCCCCTTCCCCTGTTATGGATAAAAACGCGGATCAGCGATCCTCGCTGATGAGTGGTGTGAGGTATTCTGTATATCAATATGCGGGTCTGCTGGGAGTGCTGCTGCTGCTCGTGATGATCTTCGGCCTGATGAGCCAGAATTTCCTGTCACAGCAGACACTGGTGACGGTCGCGAATAACATTCCGGACCTGCTGGTGATTTCGGTGGGGATGACGCTGGTATTGATTATCGGCGGAATTGATCTGTCGGTTGGTTCGCTGCTGGCGCTGTCATCAGCCATGCTGGGGGTGTGCATGGTCGACTGGGGCGCGCCGCTCTGGTCAGCGGTACCGGTCTGTCTGGGTGTGGGGGCTGTGTGTGGCATGCTGAATGGGGTGATCAGTGTGAAGGCGGGCATTCCGTCGTTCATCGTGACACTGGGCATGCTGGAGATGGCGCGGGGAAGCGCGTATCTGATCACGGATTCCCAGACAAAATACATCGGCTCATCGATTGAATGGATCGGCGTGCCTTTGAAAGGATTTGTCTTTTCACCCGCGTTTCTGCTGGCGCTGGTAATTGTGGCGGCGGGACAGTACCTGCTGACGCGGACGGTGTTTGGTCGCTACTGTGTGGCGATCGGGACAAACGCGGAGGCGGTGCGGATGTCGGGGATACGTACGGCCCCCTGCTCGGTTGCGGTATTTACCATCAGCGGTCTGCTCTGCGGGCTGGCGGGGGTGATGCAGACCTCGCGGCTCTCCAGTGCCGACCCGAACGCGGCAGTGGGACTGGAACTGTCAGCCATCGCAGCCTGTGTGATTGGCGGAACAAGCCTGATGGGCGGCCGGGGTTCGGTGATCAATACGTTTTTCGGCGTACTGATCATCGCGGTGCTGCAGACGGGACTGGCACAGATCGGGGCAACCGATCCGATCAAACGTGTGATCACCGGCGCGGTGATTATCATCGCAGTCCTGCTGGACGCGGCACGGCAGCGGTGGAAGCAGCGTGGGTGAGATTTGTTGCTACCACGAAAAAAACGAAATAATTTGGTGTGGGACGCTGTATCACATCACTGTTGGGCAAGTGTAAAGACCGGACACATAGGTAACACACGTTCGGACACATGGGTAACACTCATGTAAACTGTTATGTGACTTCATT
>NZ_JBLXHC010000016.1:0-165000 GCF_048260065.1 Gimesia sp.
ATCCTCCATGAAATGAGACTTCACCAGTCTACCAGACTTACCGCATTCGCGCTAGACTAAAATGTGACGCGCTCTAACGTATCGGTGAATTTTAAATTGTGTGAAACTGCAGTGCAAACCTGTGGGCTGAAAATCTCGGGATGCACGGCGACGTCTCTTCATTGTTTCTTAACCCTGCAAATAGTCAACTTGCGATTTGGAAACTTTTTTCATCAGGGGCGTTCCCAGACGGCGGGCAGTTTTTTCGAAGCTTCTCCATAGGTCTGAGAGACAATAAAGCCACTGGCCTGGGATGTATAAAAAATCCGTCCGTTGGAAACGACGGCTCCCAGACACTCGCGCGAGTCAATCGCGGGGCCGGTGGAAACCAGCTTGCCGTCGTCTGATAAATCGATCATATCCATATTGGCACCCAGTACATAAGGTTCGGAAAGCGTGAACCGGCAGCAGGCATAGTTATGGCCGATACTGTTCACGACTTTACCTGTCTGGTGGTCAAATACATTGCCTTTACCGCGGAGCGCATTGGAAAAGATGTAATCCTTGCCGACCGTAACCACATTCAAAGCGGAAGTGACCGCATCGGACTGCCAGACCAGGGAGCCGTCTGTTGCATCCAGGCACCAGACAAACCGGTCCTGTGTGTCTTCATTCGCACGGTTGTATCCACCTATGTAAATGCGTCCGTCGCGGGCACTGAGTGTGCATTTGGAGGTGACATAATATTTATTGGTCAGCCAGATGACGTCCCCTGTCTGGGGATCGATACAGGCGGTGATACCATTGTTTTCGACGGGTAAGCCACGACGTTTTCGCTGACTGCTGGCGTAGCCGAAAAAGGTGGAGTAAAACAGCTTCCCGTCCAGAATGGCGATGCCACAATCGTTGCCGCCGCGACCGTACTCGGAGAAATCTTTCTCCCAGACGACTTTGCCGGTATCGAGATCCCAGGCCCAGATGCGCGGTCGATGATCGCGGGGGTAGTAGGGATTGTCGTTCGAATAAATCCAGCTCATGACTTCGCGGCCATCTTCTGTAACCGCTGGTTTGCCGCCAAAGGTGAAGGCTTTCTCTGTTCCCTGGGCCGCATATTCACCAGACCCGGAAGCGTAGATGGCGATGTTACCGGCTACGACGGGGGGAAACTGTCGGCTCCAACTGGGAGAACCGGTGAAGGGGGCTTCCCAGAGCAGATCTCCGGTGGCGGCATCCAGGCACCGCATGACCGACTTCTTCATTCCGGCCTGTGGAATCAGCAGTTTACCATCGATGTAAAGTGGCGAAGTAAACGAGAGATAAACGTCGGGCCAATAGCGTCGCCAGAGCATACGGCCGGTATCCTGTTCGACGGCAATGATCTGTCCTTCGGCGGTATGAGTATAAAGGCGACCGCCGCCACAGACGGGCAGGTGTTTGACGGTGCCTTCCAGGCGACGCGCCCACCGCATCCGCAGTGGTGGTTTTAAGCCCTGGGCATTCGCATTGGTGCCACCAAAATCGCCGTAGTTGGTGTACCAGTCGAATTCGGGTTTGGCGAGAGGCCCGGTAATGGGGTTGCGGATTTTCCAGAGTTCCAGATCCTGCGTTGGCAATGCGACATTTGTTTCAGGTGTTGTACCGTCGGCGTTGAGAATATACAGGTAACCATCTTCACAGGGGACATAGATTTTCTGGTCGGCAATGGCGACGGGAGCCGTAATCGGCGCGTTGAAGGCGGTTTTGAATTTCGTTGTGTTCTTATCTGAGAGAGAGACAACATACAAAACGCCATCCAGACCGCCGTAGACAATGTGTTTGTCTGTGATCACCGGCGGGCAGACCGAAGGTGCTTCACAGAGCACGTCTGTGGTTTCAGAATCGAGTGTGTGACGGACCAGTCCGAGGCCGGCTTCGGGGCGAACGCGATAGACATTGTTGCCGCGAATACTGACCGAGGCAAAGCCGAGCAGGCCGGGATCGCGGATGGAAGTTTGCGTGCCTTTAAGATAGTCGGCCTGGATTTTGTCGCCGTCCAGCCGCATGACTTCGACGCGGCCTGCGTTGTCGCGACGATGCCATTGTACGAAAACGTTACCGGCGGCATCTGCGCTTTGACCAAAGGTGGCGGGGAATTCCGCACCGGCGTACTTGGGGATTTCTCCCACGACCTGTAGCTGAGGGGCAGTGCCTGTGTCTTTCAGAAAGACTGTACGACCGCCGGCGGGGATCACCAGAGAATCGCCGGCCAGACAGATATCGCGGGAGCAGACAAAGTGATCCCGCCAGGTGACACGATCTTTACGATGTTTCAACCAGTCTGCACCACTCCAGCGATTGCCATCAAAGTCGACGACTTCTTTGACGAAGTCCCAGGTCCAGACGACTTTGCCTTCGGGTTCCACGGCATAAACCTGTGCACCCAGGGTCGCGAAATAGACGCGGCCCTGATTGACGACCGGGGCAGAGAAGATCGGTTCCCGGCAATCCAGCTCTTTGATAACGGCGCCGGTTTTGAGATCGAATACGTAATAATAGCCGGCGGCGGTGCCGACGTGCAGATAGTTGTCGATGATGGCAGGTGAAGCGACATTATTACAGTTTCCCGGTCCCCCTTTGGTGGCATGTTTCCAGAGGATGTTGCCGGTCTGCCCATTGATCGCGAAGACGACGCCTGCGCCATCAATCACATAGACGTTACCCTGGCTGACAACGGGTGAAGTATAAATGCCATCGGTTAAGGGGACGGCGGCTGCCAGTGAGAGAGGCGTTTGAATTGAGAGTTCAGCGGCATTCCCCGAACGCTGGCTGTCTCCTTTCAGCTGCAGCCAGTTTTCTGCGGCTTGCGTCAAGGAACAGCAGAGAGTCAGTATCAGGCAAATCTGAAACCAACAAAAGCAGTGGCGGGATCGTATCATCATCGTCTTTCCAGACTGCGGTTTTGAGGAAAAACTGGCGGGACTCAAGGTCGGATACTCATAATTAATTGTGGATCATCGTGGTTGTGGGGAAGGACTTTCAAACCTCATATCAATGAATTCACATATTGATCATAGACGCCTCAAATTTAAGAGTCCACCATTTTCCGGGTAATTCATTGAGATCAGCGAATATTTTTTAAGGTTGCTAATAATAAAAAAACGGCTCCCGGAAGGGGGAGCCGTTTTCGATTCAATTCTGAAATCGTGCTCGGTTTAGAGAAGCTTGGTAACGGCTTCGCCATCGTGGGCCACTTTGAAGGGGCGACCGTCAGGTGAGAAGATTTCCTTGTCCAGCGGCAGATTCAAAGCTGATGCGATGGTCGCGTTGAAGTCAGCCGGCAGTACGCCGTCAGCATCAACGCTCTGTCCACCTTTATCTGATTTGCCGTAGAACTGGCCTCCCTTGATACCGCCACCCATTAAGGCAGCAGAGAAGACGCCGGGATGATGGTCGCGGCCTGCGTTCTGGTTGATCACAGGAGTACGACCGAATTCTGTGGTGAGCACGACCAGTGTTTCATCGAGCAGTCCGCGTTCAGACAGATCCTTCAGCAGATTGCCGACGGCTTTGTCCATGACGCCTGCACGGCTGGGAAGAATCCCGTCGTCGTAAATATCACGGTGCATGTCCCAGCCACCAAAGGTGACTTCGACGCAGCGAACGTTGTTCTCGACCAGGCGGCGTGCCAGCATACATCCCTGACCGAATGAGTTGCGGCCGTATTTGTCACGGTCTTCCGCTTTTTCTTCATTCAGGTCGAAGGCTTTCAGTTCATCGCTGGAGAGCAGGCTGGTGGCCTGAGAATAAAAGTCCGTGTAAGCCAGGACGTTTTGATTCTTGAACTTGGTCTGAAACTTTTTGTCGAACTTATTGATCAGATCAATGCGTTTTTCAAATGTGTTTTCAGAAAGGTAGGCAGGAGTATCTGTGTTCTCCAGCCCGCGATTGGGGTCACCAATCGGCAGTGGGCTGTAAGAAGGGTCCAGAAACCCTGAACTCGGGTGTCGGGCGGGCGCACTGATGAGAACGGTATCGGGCAGATTTTTATTCTGACGTCCGCGGAAACGCTGAATCCACGGTCCCATGGAGGGGTGCCGGGTCGAAGCAATTTCCTTGTAGCTGGTCCGCATCAGGTATTCACCCGGACCATGGGCGCCGGTTTCGGTATACATGGAATTGATGACGGCCATCTTGTCGAATTCTTCTGCCAGTGTAGGAAGAAATTCACTGATTTGAGCACCGGGCACGTTCGTTTTGATGCCTTTGGTGTCCCCCTGGTTTTTATGACCCGGTTTCAGGTCGAAGGTATCCAGGTGGGTCATGGCGCCTGCCATATACAGGTAAATCAGGCGTTTAGCTTTTCCGGCGACTGGTGCGCCTTTGGCACCTTTACTTTTTGCCGGAGCAGCTTCCAGCATGTTGTTGAAGACGGGCAGAACGCTGACACCCAGAGCGGATTTGGCAGCGTATTCCAGAAACTGACGACGACCCACTCCATCGAGTTTTTTATAAATTTCTCTCATCTGTTTGCCTTATATATTGATTTGGTTTGTTTGTTATTTGCAAAGCCGACTCCCGCCGTTCGAACGAGGGGAGTCGGGTTGGTTTTATTGAATAAACAGGAACTCGCGTGTATTGACGAGTGACCAGATCACATTTCCGTAACCTGCGGGACCATTGGTTTCGATTTCTTCCATGGCAATTTTTGCCTCAGAGTCGTCGGGACGACGGTTGAGGATCGTCATGAAGATGACATCGACGCCATCTTTAATGGTTTTCTGCTCGATCACGTTGTTATAGATCGTAGAACCTTTTTCCAGCATCATGTGAGTGACAGGGCCGTTAAACATGAACAGCACCTGAGGCACGGAGCCTGTGTCGGATGATGCGGAAATCAACTCACGATCGGACTGACCGAAAGTACGCAGGAAGTGGCTGGGCGAAACCGGTGAAGGGAGTTCTGAAGCCCGGGCCAGCAGCTGGCCTTTGTACCGGTATTTCTTTTCCCGTTTGTAACGGTTCCGGTCGATTTCTTCCCGTTTCTTGTTGTCTGCGTCCAGGACTTCCTGGGCGGTAGCTTTATTCAGGTCGACGGCAATGATTTCCGTTTCCATTTCTGCAGGCAGTTCCCGGTATTCTTCGGGATCGACAACGGCAATCGTCAGGAAGGAATCCCAGGCCTGTTCGGCTGTCATGCGACGCAGAACCGGACCCGGAAAGTGATAGAGTTCGCTCAGCGGGACATCCTTGGTGGAGGCCTGTCGCTGATAGGTTTTTGTGTTTAACAGAATTCGCAGATATTCCTTCATATCGAAATTCAAACGCTTCATTTCTGATTCGAGAAATTTCATCAATTCGGGGTTTTCTGCGACAGTGTCGTCCATCATATCGTCGACGGGTTCGATCTGTCCCCGACCGAAGATCTGTGTCCAGAGCCGGTTAGCAATGGTCAGAGCAAAGCGGGGATTGTCTTCTGAAACCATCCAGCGGGCGAATGCCTGACGCGGAGTTTCCCCTTTGCGGATATCAGCCGGCTTACCAAAGATGGTTTTGGGTTCCACAACTGACTTCGGCTTCGCATCGGTATAGGCGTAGTCGTGAGGCAGTTGGATTTTCCGGTTACTGTCATTAACGACCATCATGTTCACACGGATCATACGGTTGAACCGACCCTGATTGCGACGACGGTCTTTTTCTTCCTGATCGAGTTCCGCGTATTCTTTGCGCAGACGGCTGTTGGGATCTTCGCCGGTATAGAACCGTTTGTCACGACCATTCGCACGTGTGGAAGAACCAAACGTGAACGCAGCCATTTCGTAGAACTCTTTCTGTTTCCAGCGATCGAAAGGATGATCGTGGCACTGGGCACAGCCGATGCGGGTTCCGAGGAAAATCCGCACGGTATTATTCATGTTGTCCAGCGGCATGCCGGAATCACGCTGCATGTAACCTGTGGCGGGGTTCTCCCAGATCAGGCCTTCTGCGGTGATCATTTCGCTGACCATTTTGTCCCAGGGCTTGTTCTCTGCCAGTGACTGTTTAATCCACTGACGATAAGGAGAGCCGTCAACGTTGTTATTCAGACGGTCGGTGTAACGCAGGACGTCGGCCCAGTAGTTGTAGAAGTGGCTGGCGTAACCATCGCTGTTCAACAGGCGATCGATCAGCATCTTGCGTTTGTCGGGATGGCGTGATGCCAGAAAGTATTTTGTTTCCCGGTAGGTCGGAATCGCGCCGGTAACGTCGAGATAGACGCGACGCAGAAACTGTTCGTCGGTCGTCATCGGGTTGGGTTCCACTTTGTATTTGCGATAGTTCGCTTCAACGAGCTTGTCGATCTCTTCTGCTGATTTGATCGCTGAAGAAAGTTTGGTCGTACTGACCGGTTTGGATTTGACCATGAATCGTGGCGGGAGCGGTTCTTCTTTTTTCGGAGCTGCTTTCTTGGCGACTGGTTTTCGTCGTGGTGCTGCCTCGGTGTCGGGCAGGCTGGAGAAGACGATGACGGCAAAGACGGCAACACAACAACTGCTTAGCTTCCAGTGCCGCGCGAGCACAGAGCGGCGACCGATTTGTTTTCCTGACATGCAATAACTCCCAGAGTCGTTCCTTGAATTGTTCAGAGATGACAGAACGCCAGACCCTTATTCAGATTAGCGTCTGGACCTGTATTCAATATTCTATACAAAACAGATCAGGAAAAACTAATGCAAAGCAGATTAATTTTATCTTAACCGACAGGATTATCTGCTTAGATAAGGGTACAAAATGTAACTGGTGACAGGGCTTTTTTCGGTCTCTTTTCGCCGCTGATTCCTGTGTTGGAAACACAGCAGGACCAGCAGCAGCCAGTCTGAAGAATCGCGACACGAAACAGGCTGCAAATGATTGCAGGTGATCAGAGCCGGGGGATCAGTCGATTTATTAAAATCGGCACGATTTTGCAGGACTCCGTCGATACAACCGTTATTTTCTGATGTCGTCTGTTGAGAGCATCGGCACTCCTGAAGATAGGATGCGGGTCATCGCTTTCAGAGCGACTTCGGAATTCTTTATCAGAACGTATCAGTGGTTTTCCAGATGAAGGATCAGACACTTGGAAAGTTCTGAGTTTCCGGATTCTGAGGAGCCCAGTAAATTCACCAGGGTCATCTAATCCTGCTTCTTCTTTTTCTTCTTTCTCTTAAAGGGTGGGTCGATCGGTTCTGCTTTGCCGTATTTGAATTGAGATTTGGGATCGGCCAGTGCCTCGGTCCAGAGTGCATGCAATCTGTCGCGTTCCGAAAGTTGATACCTTACATTACCGATGGCTGGAATTTCTACCGTCAGTCCATACCAGGCACCCAAAGACCGTTCCGCTTTATCTTCTGAAGCAGGGAGCCCCCAGTGCATCAACAGGATGACATGGCAGAGGGCGAAACGATCCTTGTGTTTCAGGTTTTTCACCAACCATTTGATGTCATTGGCTGACAGCTTTCTCGCAAACTGATCTGCGCGGCGGGAAATGCGGGGAAACATGCCAAAGAAACCCCCTTCAAATCTGACATCAGAATTATCGAGAGCGGGTTCGGGCTGTTTCAATTCCGGTTTCTCGCCGACGCGTGCAGTGAGCGTTGTTGTCGAAATCAGCAAGATCGATAGCGTAGCAACTGTAATCAAAAATGAATTGCGCATACTTGTCTCCGATCTGACTGATGGTTTCAGATTGTCGGGAATTCTCTCAATTTAGCAGACAAACGAAATTGAACGCGTTACAATGCAGGTCCGTTTTATTGTAACTGTGATATCCTCGTCCAGGCAGCTCAATCGGAGGTTTTTTGTGAACAGTCCTAATCCAATTCACGCCGGGTTTTTCCTCTCTCAATTCAATCTCAACAGATCCTGGCGACTGGCTACTGCTCTGACAGCGGGAATGCTGTTACTGTCGGGATTCACTTTTGCCGCTGATCCCGATGAGAAGGCACAGTGGAAGTATCAACCGGAGTTGCTGGAACCGTTCTGGCAGGGGGATACGGTCCGCGGGGAATCGGTTCTGTTTATTAAAGATCCCCAAACAGGGGAATCACATGCATCGGTTCTGTTTCCGATCGACAAAGTTTTGAAAGTGAGTAATTCCGCAGGGACGGAGACATATGAAGAGGGCCGCGACTACCGCTGGAAACCGGGTACGCACGAAATCATTCTGACTGCGAATTCGAGAATCAATTCGCAGACGCCTGCTGACCTGCGTCGTCCCGATGGCTCACAGCGACATAAACTGACACATCGCGACGGGAATGGCGAAATCTTTTTTGGCGGGAAACTTGAATACCATAATATGCAGACCTGCATTACCTACACTCACGAGCCGGTGAACTGGCAGGGGACTGTACCCGTTTTTGATAAGAAAACACTGCCTCGGACGATTCAGAAACTGCGCGAGCAGAAGCCGGTTTCCATCGTGTTGATGGGAGACAGTATCTCCACGGGCTGTAATGCCTCGGGCTGGGCGGGTGAAGCGCCGTATCAGCCGGCGTTTCTCGAACTGCTGCAGCAGCATCTGGAACATCAGTATCAGACGAAGGTCAAAGTCACCAATCCTTCAGTCGGAGGCAAAGACACGCGCTGGGCTCTGACAGAAGTCGATCAGGTGGTGGCGCCGCAACCCGATCTGGTGATCATCGCGTTTGGCATGAACGATTCCGCCGGTCGCTCTGCCAAAGAATATCAGACCAACACGAAAGCCCTGATGGAAGAGGTACGAAAGAAACTGCCGGAAACCGAATTCATTCTGGTCGCCCCAATGCTGGGCAACCGGGACTGGGTGCGACTCAAACATGAGCTGTTTCCCCAGTATCGCGATGCTTTGGCAGAGCTCTGTGGTGCAGGAATTGCGCTGGCGGACATGACTTCTATCTGGACCGAATTCCTCAAACAGAAACAGGACTGGGATCTGACCGGTAACGGCGTCAATCATCCCAATGATTTCGGTCATCGTGTTTATGCGCAGGTTCTGTCAGCCTTGCTCGTTCCACCAACGGTCACTGTTTCAACAGCAGCAGAGAGTCCTGCTCCCGAAGAGTTGATGCTGTGGAACGGTCACGCACCGATCGATAAGGAACATTTCAAAAATGAAGATACGAAAATTACCGTGCATCGTCCGGCAAAAGGGAACGGGGCCGCGATTGTGATCTGCCCGGGTGGCGGCTATCAGCGTCTCGTAACCGGCGGAGAAGGGCACGGCATTGCGAAGTGGCTCAATCAGCATGGGATTGCCGGGATCGTACTGGAATACCGGATGCCCCACGGTCGTACGTATGTGCCTTTAATGGATGCCCAACGGGCGATCCGTCTGGTGCGGGCGAATGCCAAACGCTGGGACATCGATCCCAATCGGATCGGCATCATGGGCTTTTCAGCCGGCGGCCATCTGGCTTCGACTGCGGCGACACACTTTGATAAAGGAAATCCCCAGGCCAAAGAACTCGTTGATCGCGAAAGCTGCCGTCCCGATTTTGCCATCCTGGTCTATCCCGTCGTGACGATGGGCGAAAGTACGCATGGGGGCTCGCGTAAAAACCTGCTGGGCGACAATCCGACTCCGGAGATGGTAAAACTGTTTTCCAACGAAAAACAGGTGACCGCAGAGACACCTCCCATTTTCCTGGCGCATGCCGTTGATGACAAACCGGTGCCCATCAAAAACAGCCAGGATCTGTATGCGGCTCTGCAGGCGAAGAAGATTCCTTCCAAACTGCTGGAACTTCCTTCCGGCGGTCATGGACTGAATGGCTATAAAGGCCCGATGTGGGACGCCTGGCAGAAGCAGTCAATGGAATGGCTGGCCAAGCTGAAGATCATTCCGGAACAGGACGCGAACGATTGAAGAATGTTGAATTGAAGAAGCTGGACTTCGTTTCTCATTGAGTCACCAGGAGAATCAACGTGCTGTTACAGATAAAACTGATGGGAAATGCTTTATATATCTCTCTACTGATTCTGATGCCAGTCCATGTATTCTCTGTCTCTGCTACTGGAGCGGAACCAGATAAACCCCGGGCGCAGGCTGAGTCGAAGGAACCTGCATCCGGGGAACAGCAGATCGAAACGCTGCAGGATCTGATTCGTGAGATTGAACGCAATGAGAAGTTCTATGCAGACCAGCGGCTCAAACTGACACGAGTTTACGAAAAATTTCCCAAAGCGGCAGACCCGGATCAGCAGATTCGAAAACAGTGGGACTATTCACTCACGCTACAGGGACAGAAATTTCGACTGGAAGAGAAATCCAAAGGGCGTTTAAAAGTGGGATATATCGGGGCAGTGAAAGTCCCGAAGAACGGTCCTAAAAGCAGATACAGTGAGTCGGAATCAATTCAGGTTTTTGATGGAACCACCTTTCGCAGTTTGCGGAAGTTACTCATCGAGACTCCAGAGAACGCCGAGCAAACTCACTCCCAGCGTCAAGGTCAGGTTTCGGATGAGTACCCGAGCCTGACGAACCTGGCCCGGCCGCATATGTATCTGCTCAGCAGTGGAGCCCCGAAGGTTCCTCTCTCCACGTATATGAAAGGGGCGCCAGCAGTATTGGCGTACCCGAACCCTTCTTATGTTGCTCCCGGTTCGAAAATTGAAACTCAACTCTTAGCAGATCGTGAATTTCAGGGGCACAAATGCAAGAGGGTGCTCATTGATGTCATTCTCTCCAACGGAACCCGTCATAACGGCTGGGAACTCTGGCTGGCTGTGGATCGAAACCTGCTGCCTGTGCGGAATTTGAGTTACACGTACCGCTGGTCAACAGAGATGCCCATTGCGGAATCGACGGTCGATGAATGGCGAGAAGTCCAACCCGGTGTCTGGATACCTGTGAGGTTTCACACCGACCGATACGATTCGTTCGTGATCAAACGGGAAGGGAAACAGCAGCTTTCGTGGCGGGAAAAATTCCATGTCACCAGCATCTCGCTTGATCTGCAGCAACTGTCTGAAACTGTTTTTTCGAATCTTGATTTCCCAGCAGGAACTCGGGTTTATATCAAAGAAGAGGGAACCGTCACGGAACGCAAAGAAGAAAAAGCAGATCCCTGAAAGGGGGCTCATTTTTTTCTCGATTCTCTCACTGATAACATGATGAAGTGGTATGCCTGAATTCTCATAGAAGGTAGTGATCTCTTGGTGCGCCGCAAACAGAAGCAACCGAAATTACAGCAGACGGTTTCGATTCCGGAAGAGACCTGCTTTTACTGTGACTATGTAGATGAAGACAGTTAGTCATTTAGGGGAGGTTACCTGGACTGGTGTAGGTAGTGGGTGATCAAAATCGAATCAGAGGGACTCATCTCCTGGATTCATTATCTCAAATCAAGTTAATCTCTCTGATACGCCCCAAAAGGGATTAAACTGAATGAAACTAATGAGTATGGCATTCGAACAGGAAGAAACACAATTTGTTTCCTCCTTTCCCTCTCGAGCTAGTGATCCTGAATATTATGCTGCCCTTGATCTTGCTGTCCAGCAATTCTTAACGTTCCTGGAAACGGTTGAAGGGCCGAGCTTGTGGTATTCCAGAAATAGCTCACTTTTCAGTTTCTACGCTCGTGATTCCCAACATGAAAATGATCGTGTACCACCATTGGCGTTCGTCAAAATCTCCGGGTTTAACAGTTACCATTTCAATTCCTCACCTGTCTTTTACAAGATTGAATATCCTTTGCCACGCGAAGCACGTCCCTGGGTTCCAGCGTCCGCGCAAATTGTGGAGGAGGGGGCTCAGACGGTACCACGTGATGTCATTCCCAGAGTTAAAAGGCGGCATGGGAATAATAATCTCTGGTCAAGTGCCTGGGTTACTTTAACAGCCAGTGGTGAAGAGATGGCGGCAACCCAGTTATTAAATGCGATTGCCGCTTCGGATACGAATCCGAGTCGAACGCGTGCCCACTGGATGTGGTATATCTGCCCGGTCTGTGACTTGCACTCTCCCCATTACATGGTGCACTGTGAGCGTTGTCGTTTTTCTTTTCCTCCAGAAAATGAGATGAAATCAAAAGGCCTGTATCGGACAGTATCCGCTCCTGACGGCATTATCGCACCTGAAACGGATTGATCAGGAACGAGAACAGGCAAATTTCTGTTCGCCAGGTTGTCGGTAGATTATCGATAAATATGAGAAATAAGAGTCTATGAAAATTACAGGAATCAAGCATCAGTGGGGGGATCGACTTCTGGAACGGTGGGGGCCCGATCCGGAATCATACAATGTCTATCGGGAATACGATTTTCCAAACTATCAATTACTCAGATATCTCGAAACGATAGAAGGGCCGGATCTCTGGGTTGGTACTTCACATTCGATGATGAATTTCAATGCCCGGGATGCGGAAGACCCCTCCGATCATGTGCCTTCTCTGGCGTGGATACACGCATCGCGTGAACCAGGCTGGTATCTGCTGGAATATCCGATGCCTCAGGAATTCTGTCCCTGGTTCAATTTGAAGCAGGGACAGCAGGATTATTCTGAGGCAACCGTCACAACTTATACATATGGCGTAGAGTCGACAGCAGAGATGTTACTGGCTGCGATCGCAGCTGCGGAAACCAATCCCGAACGCACGCGAGCTGACTGGTTGTGGTATATTTGTCCCCGATGTGAGTTTCACTTTCCTCAGTACCGGTCACAGTGTGAGCGTTGTGGTTCACATCTGCCGAATCAGGAAGTGATGCAGGCCAGGGGGCTTTATCGGAAATCTCGTACTCCGGATGGGGCCGTAGTTCCCCGTCAGGCGAATTTGCACGTGACAGAGACGCAGGACTGATTTTTTTGATCATCGTATGCTTGTATGCTTACATTTCTAAAACGCTAATAAATTAGCTTTTCGTATTGACACGCCTTGCGTAAACGCTAATAATTTAGCGTATCAGTTTTAAAGAGAATTTAGGGATCGGGAAATGTCACAGCACATCGAACTCAGTCGGCGGGAACGTCAGATAATGGATTCGATTTATTCGCGCGGCGAAGCGACGGTGCTGGAGATCCAGAGTGATCTGCCGAACGCACCAACTCCGACCGCGATCCGGACCATGCTTCGCATTCTGATGGAAAAGACCATCGTGCGCAGGCACAAGCAGGGGCGCGAGTTTGTGTATGCACCTACGTCGCCACGGCGACCTGAAGGGACGAAAGCGTTAAAGCATGTGATTCAGACCTTTTTTGATGGTTCGTTCAAACAGGCGTTAGCGGCCCAACTGACCAGTGGCGATGAAACGCTGACCGACGACGAATTGCGTGAGATGGTCAAATTAATCAAAGCAGCTCGAGAAAAGGGGAATTAAGCGATGGATATACACTGGAAGCTCATTGCGTTCATCGGGCAGCCCGATTTCCTGCTGGACCTGGTGATCAAGTCGACTGCGATTCTGATTACAGCTTTTCTCATGACGCGGCTGTTACGACAGGCGAGCGCCTCCATGCGGCATTCGGTCTGGGGCGTTGCGCTCCTGGCGGTTCTGGCGTTGCCTGTAATCAATGCCAGTCTGCCGAAATGGACAATGGGGGCATTTTCCCTGTCACAGACAAATATTTCCAATCCGATTCAAACTGCATCCGCAGAGTTGCCTGTTAAGAAAGCGATCCCGTCTGTCCCTGCAAACAGTGTGATCAGCCAGCCACAGATATCGGCTCCAGCCGCGATTGCAGATCAGGAACTGCTTCAACGCAGCGAATCCGTCGCAGCGTCTGCTTTTCTTTCCAAGGCAATGCAGTGGTTGAGCGTCTGCTGGTTGACTGGAGTGGTGCTGATGTTTCTGCGACTGGCGGTGATGTCGGTTCGACTTCAATCGATTGGTCGGCAGTGTGAAGTGGTTTCAGAAGGACGCCTGTTTGACATGCTGCAGACCTGTCGCGAAACAATGGGTTGTACGCAGCCTGTTACCTTACTGGTGAAAGAGGAATGGACGATGCCGATGACCTGGGGCATGCTGCGTGCCTCGATCCTGCTGCCTCGCGAAGCAGAACAGTGGTCGGATCAGGAAGTCCGTGGTGCGCTGCTGCATGAACTGGCGCATGTCGTACGTCGCGATTGTCTGCTGCAGCTGTTTGTGCAACTGACGTGTGCGATTTACTGGTTTAATCCGCTGGTCTGGCTGGCGGCCCGCTCAGTGCATTTCGAACGCGAACGTGCCTGCGATGATATTGTCTTACGAAATGGGACACGGGCTTCTGACTACGCCGACCAGCTGCTGCAGGTAGTCTCGCGTTTCCAGTCGGGGCGCAGGATGAAATATCTGGCGGTCTCGATGGCGTCTCGCAACGGCTTTGCAGAACGCTTGCAGGCGATTCTGCAGGAGACTCAGGATCGACGGCCGGTCGGCTTGCGAACGACAATGGCTCTGGCGGTTGCCTTTGTCGGGTTGACTGGTCTGCTGGGAATCTTACCGGTGGCATTCAGCGGGACAGCCCATGCGCAACAGGTTGAAACGACTCAAGAGGGTAAACAGCAGTCCCAGGCGGCGTCGCTCAGACAGTCATCACAGCCTCAACCGCCGACGAAAAAAGACGAACTCTCTATTACGGTGAAGCCAAATTCGGTCTTACCTGTGCAGGCACAGGTTCCCCAACAGCGACAGTCCCGACAGGAGCCACTGCTTCCCTCAACTAAGCAGAACAAATTACAGTCGATTCCCGTCGCTCCCACGCAGGCACCTTTCAAGAATGGGAGTCGTCCCGATCTGGTTCAGGCGCTGGAACGGCCGCCGGTACGGTCGCTGAATGTGGTATTCGCCCATGATCCGGGGATCGGAAATTACGACGGCATCGTTGGTCGTCCTACTGATGTCTGGAATTCGGTCGATATTGGCACGACGGCTGTCGACTATATGCGGTACAGCGACGCCACTTCGAGTACGGCCCGGCTGCGGGTGACCCGACATGACGGTGAGTGGGGAATCAAGGGGCAGAGCGGAATTTTCCAGGGTTATATTTATCACAACTGTCGCTGTGTGGATCTGGAAACAAAAGTCCTCGACCTGCCGGCGGGCAAGTACAAAATTTACGTCTTTGCCCACGGTGATGCCCCTGACCAGAATGCGGAGATCGAACTGAAGGTCGGCGCGCGGGTGATTGGTAAAAAAGCGACCGCCAATGACGGGACCTGGGATTATCGCACACAACCTTACCGTGAAGGTCTGCAGTACGTCAGTTTCAACTTTAAGAAGAAGGTGGGCGAAGATGTAACAATCATCAGCCATCGCGGTCCCACCGGTTACTCAATGTTCAATGCCATTCAGATTGTGCCTCTGAATGAACCTGCGGGCATCAGAAAGTGATTTCCTCTCCTCGTAACGGGCGATGACGACGACAGGCAGGACATCTTGTCTGTCTGTTTTCAGCAATTGAACTGTGGATAGTCTCTGTTCGTGCTGACTTCCCATAAGCCACGCTGATCGAAAAACAACCACCCATCGGTTGTTTGACAATTCCTTTCAGATTAATACCGCATCAACCTGATTCTGTAATGTGCATAATTACCCGTTCTAAAGCGATTTGACGAAGTCGTCATTTTGAGACGGTTGCTGCATTGGCATAGTATCTGCTCTTTCACTGATTTGCCGAATCATTCAAACCGTCACCTCAATCAGGTGTTTCAGGTCAGTCGGCTCTACAACCGTCGGGTTCTCCATTCGGAACGGCAGACGTTGATTGTAGAGGAATCAAATCAGATGAACCGCTTTGGAAAAGGGACAGTCTCATGCAACGCTCACGGTGGAACAGAATCACGATGCTCGGTTTAGTGACCGGCGTTCTTTGCACGTCTTTTGCACCCGCTTTGAAATCACAGGAAGCAGAGCAGGTAAAACCAAAATTGCCCGCGCAGACTTACATGCCTGTCGTACCGGACAAACCATTTGAGGAAGTCATGCAGGCAGACGTGGCGGCGAAACCTGAAGTGATGCAGAAGCAGGCGGACCTGTATGAACAGCGGTACGACATGAGCGATCAACCTTCTGAAGCGAAGATGTCTGCCGGTCGTAAAGCGGTTCAGGATGGCGTACGCGTGAAGCTGCCGGAAGGCGTGACCTGGGAGCAACTCTCGGCAGCGACTCCCGAACGAATTAAAGAGACGAATACGTTTCCGTATGGATTCCGACCTTTGCCTCATACCAAACATCCGGTGGGAGGACAGGTATTTCCCAAGCAGCAGATTGACGCCATGCAGAAGCTGGAAAGCCGCGATCTCTCGCGGTTCGATGTGGACTTTGATCTGCCCGATCATCTGACACCGGAATTTCCGCCTCCTATTTTTCTTTCCGGCCGTCCTGACCTGGGTGATGTTTCGCAGGGGCAGGTGCTCTCTATCAAGAATTATTACAAACTGCTGAAAGGGAAAGTGACTCCCGTGCAGATGGAAGGGATGCGGTTACTGCTGACTCCGTTTCCGCAGCAACAGTTTAACCAGACGGAAGACCGCAAAGTGAAAGAGGCGAGTCTGGGAGTGACCTGTCTGGACTGTCATGTGAACGGTCATACGAATGCGGCCTTTCATTTGAATCCTGATACCCGACCGCAGGCAGCACGTTTTCGCCTGGATACAGTCAGTCTGCGCGGCATGTTCAATCAACAGATACATGGGTCAAAGCGATCGTTGCGGAGCGTCGAAGATTTCAGTGAGTTCGAACAACGAACCGCCTATTTTGATGGTGACCATGTAATCGCCGCCAAGAAAGGCGTGCATCTTCCTGATCGCAGCGACGCCGTCGCCATGATGGCCCAGATGCAGAACATGTTTGATTTTCCCCCGGCTCCCAAACTGGATGTCTTCGGAAAATTGATTCCGGAAAAAGCGAGCGAACTGGAAATGCAGGGTCAGAAAGTCTTCTTCGGGAAAGGTCGTTGTGCCGAATGCCATCCTGCACCGTTCTACCTGGATGACAAAATGCACGACCTGCATCTGGAACGGTTCTATAAAACCGAAATGATCAACGACCAGTACAATATGCCCGATGGGCCGATTAAAACATTCACACTGCGTGGGATTAAAGATTCACCCCCGTATCATCATGACGGTCGACTGTTGACGCTGGCGGATACCGTTGAGTTCTATAATCTGGTGCTGCAGACCGATCTGACGGAGCAGGAAAAGCAGGCCCTGGTTGCCTTTCTGAAGTGCTTATAACGGAAATGGCCGGAACGAATCTGAACACATTCGTTCCGCTGGCTGGGGCCTTCTGTTCAGACCCGGGAAGCAGACACTACGAACTGTTTTCCGGGTTCTTTTATGCGCGGTAGATCGCTCGTCTGCTTGTCTGCCAGCGTGGTTTCAGATCGCGCGTTTTACCGAATAAACCAGTTTATCATCGACGTTGGGGACAGAATCTTGAAACGAAATAAACCCTGTAAAAACAGGGTTCTCAATCAAATCTGAGGAAAATAGACCAGGTTAAGATTTGGCGGCACACAAACTGCATTTCAATGAGAGAGACAAAGAAGTGTCTGTTCCGTCGCGGCGTTTCAAAGCGGAATCAATGAAGTCTACATCTAAGGAGCGAAGCCATGCTGGGAACCATTTTACTGGTCATTCTGATTCTGTTTCTACTCGGAGCATTACCCACCTGGGGATACAGTCGCAACTGGGGCTACGGACCCAGCGGTGGCCTGGGACTGGTGCTGATAATCATCCTGATCCTGGTTCTGCTGGGGCACATTTAAAGTGTGCCTGAAAACAAGAGATCAGGGGGCTTGCTTCTGCTTGTTTTTGCCAGGCTTTCGGTTACGTCCCTTGAGCTGGTCCAACTGCACGGACAGCGCTTTGACGGCGTCGGCCTGCTGTGCAGAAACGTTGACGTTTTCGAGCGGGTCGGTGCTGTGATCATAGAGCATTTGTGAGACCTGCTTGCCTTTGGGGAGTGAGTACTCGGTGTAACGGAACTGATCGGTGCGAATGGTATCGCCGTTTTTGAAGCGGCTGACGGCGGCCTGCTTCCATTCTGCTTTTGAGTCTTTCATCAGGCCGACAAAGCTCTGCCCTTTCAGATGTTTTGGCTGCGGAATACCAGCCAGATCGCAGAGTGTGGGGTAGATGTCAATGGATTCAATCAGCGGTGTGCGGCGTTCTCCCCCTTTGATGCCCGGTGCCCGTACGATGAGAGGAATGTGCAGCGAACTTTCGTAGCAGCTGTGTTTGCACCAGAGCGTGTGGTCACCGAGGTTCCAGCCATGATCGCCCCAGAGAACGACGATGGTGTTGTCGCTCAGTTTCAGACGATCGAGTTCCGCCAGCAGCTTACCGATTTGTGCGTCGGTGTAGCTGACGCAGGCGTAATAGCCGTGAATCAGATTGCGGGCGGTTTCTTCAGAGACCGGGCCCTTTGCGGGAATGTCGGCGTACGCACGCAGTTCGCCGAACGAGTGAATCGATTCCTGAGGCGCATCCTGGGGAACTTTATAATTGTCTGGCAGCTGGATCTTGTCGTGGTCGTACAGATCCCAGTATTTCTGTGGCGCAATGAAGGGGAGGTGCGGCTTGAAGAATCCGACCGCCAGGAAGAAAGGCTGATCCTGTCTGTTCAACTGCTGGAGTTTCTCGATGGCTTTTTCTGCCAGTACGCCATCCATGTACGCGTTATCGGGGACGTCGGCAGATTCCCAGGCAGGGCCTTTTTTCTTGTTGCCCAGCTTCTGTTGTGCGGCGTGCTTTTTCTGGTTTTCCGGTCGCTGATACCACTGGACTCCGGTTGGTCGCCACGCCGGTTCCGACCAGCCCTGCTTGTTGTCAGCGGGGTGATGGAAAATCTTTCCCAGCGACGCCGTGTAATAACCGTTCTGTTTGAACTGGGTATTCATGGTTGTAACATTCGGCGCATCGCGTTCGGCCCAGGTGAGAAAATTGACAAAGCGATTCCGCGCGGGACGGATGCCGGTCATCAGACTGGCCCGCGAAGCACCACAGGTCGGCACCATGCAGAAGGCCCGTTCGAACAGCACGCTGCTCTCGGCCAGCTTGTCGATATGAGGCGAATGAATGTGCTGCTTGCCATAACAGGCCAGTTCGGGTCGTAGATCATCAACGGCGATAAACAGGACGTTAGGACGCTCCGCAGCAGAAACGGGAGCGGCACAGAACAAAGCAAACAGCAGCAGACTCAAGCGGTACATCTTCAGTGGTCCTTGAAATCGAGTGCAGGATTTAAGGGGGCGCGACGTTTTGTCAGCGAACCGGCTTTCTTTCTGTCTCAGTATATCAGTCGATTCGGGGGGAGTCTTGTCCTACCTGAAGCGTGGCGGAAAAAAAGTGACTTTTCACGGGGCTTTTGAATAACGAATAGTTCCCGCCAGGCAGGCTAGCAGGATCACAGCGGCGGTAACCAAAGCGGAATACATTACAGCAAATACAAGGCTCGTCATTTTCTCTCTCCAGCGAATTCGTAGTGTGAAACTTACCAGCGGAGTGCCGGCATGGAGAGAAGTATCGCAGAGAGGATTAAACAGACGCTGAAGCGAAGATAAAATTTCGTTCATCTTCGTAAAAATGAATTGTTACGCTCAAACACTGGCTGGGATGAATCAATTCAATGCTGATTAGCGCTGTTGTTCAACCGACCAGCGGGCAAAGGTGTTACCACGTTCGCTTCTTCGATGAGAGTCCGCCTGCGGATACAGGCCCGGTGGGACATCGCTGACGGCAATAGAGGCGTTGAAACGGTTGGGGTAGTATTCCATGATTTTATGGAGTGATTCATTCGCAGCGAAGCCAGCGACGGTCAGAAATAATGTGGATGATTGTTCATGGGGGATGATGCGCCCGGTATAATCACCGCCGACGTGGATGCGTGTGGAAGAGAATCCGGTTTTCAGTACACCTGATAAATCAGACTCGATCCAGGCTTTGGTCGAACCGGCTGACTGCAGCGTGCCTTCGAGGCGGCCACCTATAAATGCATGGCAGAAGTTATCTGCTCTGATATACCCGTCCGGCCTGACATCGCCGGTGATAATGATTTCTGAGAAGCCGTTCACGTCCAGAGTGGAGTACAGATTGCCGCAGACAATAATCGTGCCTCCTTCCGGAGCCGAGACTTTATGCAGACAGTCCCCTTCGATGATGACGGCCTGTTTCTCTTCAAGAAAAATGGCACCCGAGTCACCCGTCCGCTGCAGCCAGGGATTGGATGCTTTCGCGCCCCGCTGCTGCCAGTATTCCAGCGAATAAGAGAATGCCATATCCATCATCACATCCGCATGGGCAACACGAACCTGTATTTCAGTAGAGACGGGCATGGCGTGAGACGCAGATGAATTATAGGACCGTGAGAAGAAAAGTTGAAACTCTAATTATCTACTCGGAGTGTGTTTAGTTTCACTGAAGATAGTGTTCTCAGACGTCGACACATGAATGTCAGTGTAAAAAGAAGTAAAGTATTATTGAACATCAAAGGCTTTAGAAAGTGTATTTGCATCTATATCAAATATATCGCATTGAAATTGATCAGTATTATCTTTCATGATTTAACGAAACACGTAGATCATATTTATCTGCAAACTGCTTATGAACCCAGAAATAGTTGTATTGTTTGTCCTGCACACATACGAGACCACCAAAACTGTTATAAGGATCTTTGTCTTTTAAAATGGCATGAAGTTTTCGTAATAACTCTCCTTGAGCATATATTTCGCGAGCAGGTTCTAGATTAGTGTCATTATTATTAACTAGCCAATCACTTACATGAGTTCCAACATCAAGAAAACTTTCAGCAAAAGTTTTGACAAAATCCAACTGTTTCGCAAACGTCTTATCGTCTGTTTCATTCATTACGTATTTTGTAGTTGAACTAGCGATCGGAAGTACAAGGCTTAAAGTTGCTGAAAGTACTTTTAGATAAGGGGCAGACTGTCTTACCCATTCTCGAGATATTTGAATTTCGTAAACACCAAGGCGTTGATCGCCTGTCAAAACTGGTAATGGTAACCTTGAATGTTCGCACCACAATGTTAAACGAAATTTATCAGCAATCCATTTTGGTTTGTCTAGGAAATTAGGATCAACTGGTTCGAAACTAAATAAGCGCGGTCCTTCTTTAGCAGGATCTGTCAAAGTCATCATCAATGCTGCAAACTGTTCATCAGCTTGGCTGATCAGTCGTCGCAAGCTTGTACCTACTGTTTTAAATCCTGTTTCCATGCCAAGTTTAATTTCTTCCTGCCCCTGTTTTAGCTCTTTAACAGCATGGAAAAAATCTGGTCTCGGAGCAGTAGTTGTAAGTTTATCGTTAATTAAATGAAATTTTGCACACACTGGACATCGAACTTTATCTATCCCTTCTTTGATATAATCGATCATTTCATCGAGTTTTAAGAGCCCTTTACAGGATGGTTCACAGGGAACTGCAAATTGACAATTCAAACCTATCCAAAAAGGCTCAACGAGCCAACGAACTTCTTCGCAGAGTAAATGGAGAAAGCGTTCAGGATAAGCGGCTCGTACCTTAATATAGATATCACCTCCAACTTCCTCGATAAAAGCTCGACCATTTGGACCATCATCAAGGATCATCCCTGTCTTCCAGTGACGACTATTAAAGAAATTATTCCGGCCAAGTGAGTACCGATGAAGTCGTACTATTAGACGATACATCAAACCTTCTACTCTGACGGTTCTTCCAGTCTCTGCATCTACTAGACGACAGACTTGTGTCCTTTCGGTGTCACCTGGTTCTGACTCTTTTGGCCATTCCTGCTCCCAGCCTTCACTCCTTCGTCCAGGAACCAGTTGTGCAACAAGACTGCATTTGGGCGCATGTTCTTCGGGGATTACAACTCGATAAGAAAGGTCGAATCGTTCCATAAGTTTTAAGAAGACTGGGTGCAATTCGTCAGGATATCGTTCTCGAACAGGCCGATCGGAAGCATTCCAGATTTCCTTTAATCGATCATGTCGTACTAAACCATTCTGTTCCTTTACTTGCTTATCCTCTAAAACATAACTAATGGCTTTGCTCAACCATTCTGGTTTTAAAATAACAGTATTTCGTAATTCAGCATCGCCATCATAGTGTATGAGGTGTCCCAACTCATTCAGAATTGCTGCATAAGTGTTTGCGAGTTTATTTGTAACTTTAAGTTGGTTACAAGTTGATTGGAATTGTTTGAAAGTGATGTAGGGTTGTGCTTCACTCATTTCTCTGAGGCTATCCAGAACATTCTTCCAGTTGGCTGGAACAGTCCGTCCAACAGAAGGGATTTCTGCAGCTGTTTTTGCAATAGCTTTTTTAAGTTCTTCTAATCCATTTTTTTTGTGGCTATCAACATGATGGAAACTCACAATTAAGTCTCCAAATTCATCACGGAGTGATTGCTCGTCAATGTGAGCTAATCGTTCCTTAGGACCTCCGTGGGTAGCAACAACAAAAATCCTAGGGCGTTCTTCCTGTCGACTTTCGTCATAAGCTCGATGTTTGACCATCTTAATCCACTCATCTACACAGCATTGCTCAGGACCGCGACGTGGGTTCCAAACTGCCAGATAAATCGCTGGTGTAGTGAAAAATAGCTGATGCGTATGTCTGTAGATATTCTGACCACCAAAATCCCAACCATTAAAAGTTATTTTCTTTCCACTCTCATCATCTGTGAGAGTAAGTGTCTTGATATCTACCTCAACACCATGAGTAGTCTTTCTTTTTTCAATCCAAGGGTCTCCCCGTAGGGCACCGAGTAGGCTTGTTTTACCCACTTCTCCTTCGCCGATGAGAATCAATTTGGCTTCATTTAGGGTTATTTTTTCTTCGGCTTTTGCCTCTAAGTATTCTTGGATAGCCGAGAATCCAACCTTTTGTGCTGCACCTAATTCGTTATTTAGCGGATTATCACTAAGCTCTAGAGTCAATAACTTCTTATTAATCTGTACTATCGAATCTGGGAGATCTTTTAGTTCGTTTTTCTTTAGATAAATTCTCCGTAAATTTGTTAGCTCTCCAATCCAATCTGGGATTTCTTTTAGTTGGTTCTCATTGAGATTAATGGACTCTAATTTTGTAAGTTTTCTCAAACATTTGGGAAACGAGGTCAAGATATTTCCGGAAATATCAAGTTCTCTTAGTTCGTTTAATTGATCTAACCATTTCGGCAAGGATTTGAAGTTGTTTTGGGCGAGATTTAGTACTTCCAGTTTTTTTAGCTGCATTAGCCATTTTGGAAGCTGCTTAAAGTCATTGAATGATAAATTTAATTCTTGTAACTTTGGAAGTTTGAGAAGAGATACGGGTAATTCATTGAGTTTTCCTTGGCCCAGTTCATAGCTCGGATAACTTAAGTCGAGGTGATTCGACTTTGTATACCGGGCATCGGCAATCTTTTTTTCTGCCTTATAATATGAAGAATTTCGAGCCAAAATGATTTTTCCTAATGGTTGCAGCTTAATTCTTAATTATTGAGTAATTCAATATTCACAGATCATTCGCGGTGTTATTGATGTGTTCAGTTGACATAAGGTCATGCTAGTGTTGTCTGTATTAAAATACAAGCAAACTATCCACAAAGATAATATTTGTAAAAACGAAGTTATCAGAAGAATTAGAGGTTGTAGTCTTTTGAAGATGAAACAAAGACAGGAATTACATCACTGATTAGTATCTATTGAAACCAAACTCTTATTTGACTTTGGATCTGTTTTTTTCCAACTTACTATCACGGTAAAGCAATCTAAATGATTACTACTATTTGTTTGAAATTGTGGGTGATAGATATGTTCTAAGAGAGAAGTGATACCCATGCCTATGGTAGGAATCTGAGGATTTCAAAAAAAAGTGGCAGGTCCAAATTTTTATGGACCTGCCACGAGTTGCTTTCAGTTCATATTAATCTTATGGACCTAGTATCCAGGTGACTCTTTTGCTTTCTTTACCAGCGGCGGAACGAACCGTAACAGCCGCCACCATAGTATCCCCCGTAACCGCCGCGCCCTGTGCTGGCGTAGCTGGGGATGAACTGATCGAAATAAGGAGCGAGTGCGTTGCCTCCTGGGGGTGGTCGGAAGATGACGCCGCCGTCAGGAAGAGACTCAATCATAGGCGGTGTTTCCGGAACAGGCTCCAGCCCAGGCTCCGCGGGAACCTGTGAGGTGTAGGAACTCATCTGCAGTGTCGGCGTAATCTCTTTCATTGGTCTGGAGCGTTTCCAGGCGCCGTTCTGATGGATCAACCATTGACCCTCTTCGGTCTCAAACATCCAGTGACCGTCGTGGAAGTGGTAACGCGCCCGGGTCGCGTCGTCGTAATTCAGATGAGCGGTCCCTTCACGGACGATGGGATCCAGCTGGATGGTGTCACTGGCTTTAGAATCCTGTTCCGCTGCGGACAGGAGCAGGGGGCTGATAGCCAGCGCCGCTGCGATGGTGAAGACTTTCAATCCAAGGTCTCTCATTGGTATTCTCCTCTATGGTTGTTCGAGTAAACAGTCATTCTGGAACAGCGACCTCCATTATAGTCACGCTCGGATCGATCAGCGAAGAAAAAAGTGGATGAAAATAGAAATATCAGTTTGCCGCATGCGGTGTCATCGATCTTGATTCGCACCACGTCTGCGTTTAATACGTGACGATTATTATTGGATTCGCACAGCGGAAACCGCTACACTGCTTTAAAATTACGCCCATCGTCATTGCCTTAATCGGTAGTGCCATTCAATTAAAGCCAGGAGCATTTCATGATTCGTCTGCTACTGTTTGCGATTGTGTTTGTACTGACCACTGCGGTTCAAGCGGAAGATTCGACGGAATACGATGTCAGCCTGTTCGCTTTTGACGACCAGAGCATCCCGTGGAAGTCGAACCTCAAGTTGACGATGACGCCGCCGAAGAAGCATCCGGACAATCCGCTGATCCCCATCGGTAAAAAGGGAGCCTGCGATGCAGGGGGCGTTCAGTTTTACGGTTCGATGATTGAACACGAGGGAAAATATAAACTCTGGTACGTTGCTCTGGACGATACCGTATTCAAGCGGGCGTACCAAGGCCTGCGTGTCGCCTATGCAGAGAGTGACGATGGCATTCACTGGACCAAACCGAATCTCGGGCTGGTCGAATATCGAGGCAATACCAACAATAATCTGGTCGCCGTCGATCCTCCGGAAGCCTGCACGATCCACATGATCGTGCTCCACGAAGCGGACGAGCCCGATCCCACGCGTCGCTTCAAGATGATGATGAATGTGCAGACCCGTCTGGCCGCACGGAAGAAAAACGTCGCGACCTCGGTCGCTTTTTTCAGTGCAGACGGACTGCGCTGGCGGGCTGCCACCAAGATGGAGTTCGAGAACGGCCAGATCAAAGATGAATACCGCACACTGCCGCCCGTGCATTTCGAACAGGGTGGGCTGTTTCGCTGGAAGGGTATGTACCACCTCGCCGGTCAACAGATTACTCCCTGGGTGTATCAGGCCGATGGCAAAGTGGCGGGGCGGGTGATGACGACGTATCGCTCGCCGGATCTGATTCACTGGCAGGAAGCGCCCGCATTCGGTTTCATGCGCGGCACCGCAATTGGCATTCCCGGCAAGCCCGCTGAAGATGAGGAAGCACATTTACCTTCATCGGTGTGGCATCGCAACAATGTGCTGCTCGGCGTTTACGGGATCTGGCGGGGCGCTGCCGAGTGGAAAGATCGCATCATCGATCTTGGCCTCAATATCAGCAACGATGGCATTCACTTCCGCGAACCGATCCGCGACTACGTGCTGATTAAAGCCGGTCAAGTTGGCGAGTGGGACGTAGGCGGCCTGCTCCAGGGACAGGGCTTCGCTCATGTCGGCGACGAGACCTATATTTACTACGGTGCCTGGGATCTGACGGTAGCCCCGAAGTTTCCGCCACGTGGCGGCGTGGGAGTGGTCACGATGCGACGTGACGGCTTCGGTTATCTGTCGCGAATCGACGAAAGTGCCGCTGCGGTATTTGACACGATGACCATTCACCCACAGCAGAACGGCGTCCGACTGATCGCGAATATTGACCAGGCCAATATCGGATCCCCGCCGCGCGTTGAGCTGATTGATAACCGGGGCAAATCCATCGCCGGTTATTCCGGCAAGGACGCTGCCAGGCTCACTCACAACGGCACGCGTCAGGCGATCGTCTGGCCGGCCACAAACAGCGACGATATTGCGGTCACCGAACCATTCTCAATTCGGGTTACACTCGACAACGACAGCAGCGCACACATCTACGCGCTTTATGTTGATCAGCAATGAACCGGGCAGTGATTGAAACGGTGTGATACGGTTCTATTCAACAATTCAAATGTGAGAGAGACTTAGTTTTCAGCAGGCTTTCGTTGCAGCTGCGGATGTGTGGCCAGCAAAAAGGCGGCGGCGGAGGCGGTCCAGACGGAGAAGGAGAGGGGGCCTTCGGGTCCGGTGCCGAAGGTCATGCACAAGGCGAATGTCAAAAGTAACAGACTGCTGGCGAAGGCAACGTAGCGTAACTGAAAGCCGATCAGCAGACCGATGGCCAGCAGGACTTCCAGGATGGTAGCGGCCCAGGCAAACGGCAGGACCAGTGGTTCGGGCAGGAACCAGAGCAGCAGGCCGGTAAAGTCGACGAACGGGGAAAAGCTGCCCCAGGAAACTTCCCCGGTGCCGGCTGCGCCCCACAAGCCAAAGCGATCGGCGACGGCGGAAAGGAACGAGGCTGCCAGAGCCAGGCGGACAAAATAGAGGGCAATACGGGTGAGACGTTCAGGACGCGTGGAAGGGGGATTCACGGTGTTGCTTTCTGTAGATCAATCACAAGTTTCGTGTTTTTCGTGGTAGTTCATTTCCTGACATCAGCCATCAAGAGATTGGCTTAGTTGATAGCGACTTCGTAGCACAACCGGGGCAAAGGCCCTGCGGCTAATGAGTGTGTGCGACGGTTTAATTTATGACGCTTTTTTATTTGGGTTCAGGGATCACCAGTTGTTTTGCATCGGAGGGATGCACCATGGTGACGATGAAGCGGGTTCGTTTTTCAGGATCGGGGTTGCGGCCGATGCGGTGCAGGATCATGGCGGGTTCGAAAAACGTGTCGCCGGCTTTGAAGGTCTGCAGAGGACCATCGCCGACCTGAAATTCGAACGTGCCTTCGATGATGTAGCCGGAGACGGAACCGGGGTGCCGATGCGGCGGGCTGCCTGCGAGAGGATCGAGGGTGACTTCCAGCATCGTGGCCGTCATACTTTTGCCGTTCTGTTGCAGTTTGAGTTCATCCGCACGCAGCACTTTGACGTGGACTTTCGGTTCTGCTGCGCCTGCTGCAAACGTGAATGCAGCAAGGCAGCAGACGCTGATGAAGAACAGGGTAGCTGATGAGACGCTGTTTAATTTCACAGTAGAATTCCCAGGCTAGTATCCGTAAATTTTTTCTGACAGAATTTCAGGCATGAGCCAGTTCGTTGCGCTTGGCGCGGAGGAGCTGGTCTATGAAGCCGTGATCGGTGTGGAAGGCAATGCCCAGTCGATTCCAGGTGTTGATCATGCCGACGGCAAGTGTGAGTTCACTGATGCCGGCTTCGCCCCAGGCGTCGAGTGTGGCCTGGTACAGATCATCGTTGACGTAGCGGGTGTCGGAGATTTTGGTCAGGGTTTCGGCCCAGCGAAAGGCGGCTTTTTCCTGTGCGGTGAAACAGGGGGCTTCTTCCCAGACGGCGGCCTGGTTGATGCGTTCGGGAGTTTCTTCCAGCAGGCCGAGGACCTGGGTGTGATAGTTCACACAGAAGGAGCAGCCGTTGATCTGTGAGATCCGCAGGCGGATCAGTTCCAGGAGTTTCGGGCCGAGCGTGGTCTGCTCGAGCAGTTCTTCGATGGCCATCAGGTGCTGGGCGGCTTTGCCGACATGTTTGTAATAATTGACGCGGGTTCCGGACATTTCATTGTCTCCTTATCTGCAAATGTGTGGGAATGAGCTGCTTGTGATGCTCTGATTATACCAGTACGATGGACCCGTTAAAGAACCACTTTGGGTTAATCAGTTGGGGCCACTTTTCATGAGCCGACGTGCTAAAGAACGATTCGAATTTGAAGCGATTTTTATTGAGAAATCGGCGAATCAGAGTCAGTATCAGCAGTTAGAGGATCAGATTCGCGAAGGGATTTCCAGCGGGATGCTGACGCCAGGCTCGCGGGTCCCCTCCAGTCGCAAGTTATCGCAGATGCTGGGGATTTCGCGGAATACGGTGCTCGCCGCGTATGAGCAGTTGATTTCGGAAGGTTACCTGGAATCGGAAACCGGTTCGGGAACGCGGGTCGTGCAGTTTCCGCCTGAGGCGTTTGAGTTTGGCAATGCAAAACGGACGCAAACGTCGGAGAATAATTTCAAAGCGTCTTTGTCGGCATCGGGAAAACTGCTCGATGAGTACGCCAGCTGGATGCCGGAATTTGCTGCCCAGGCGGAGCCGTTCCGACCGCATCTGCCTGCGGTGAAAGAGTTCCCGCGGGCAGCGTGGAATCGTCTGGCGAATGAACAGGCCCGCTGGTCGATGCGGCATCTGGAACAGTGTGATGCCCAGGGGTATGAACCGTTGCGGTCCGCGGTTGCTGAGTACATGGGAGTCTCGCGGGGTGTTTCCTGCAGCAAAGAGCAGGTGATCATCACATCGGGAGCGCAGCAGGGATTGCACCTGGTGACGCAGGTACTGCTGGAGCCACGGGATGAGATCTGGGTGGAGGAACCGGGCAACGCGCCCGCCAACCAGTTACTGGAACTGCTGGGATTTAACATCACTCCGGTGCCCGTGGACCGGGAAGGGATCGACCTGGCACGGGTGCCCGCGCGGAAGAAGTCTCCGAAGCTGATGTATGTGACGCCGGGCGGACAGTGGCCAATGGCGATGACGATGAGCCTGAATCGCAGGCTGGAATTGCTGGCGGAAGCGGAACGGCAGCAGAGCTGGATTATCGAGGATGACTATAATGGCGAGTTCCGGTACATGGGGCGCCCGCATCCAGCGCTAAGCAGTCTGGATCAGCGCGGCAGAACGATTTATATGGGCTCTTTCAGCAAGCTGCTGTTTCCGGCGATCCGGCTGGGGTTCCTGATTGTGCCTGAACAGATCGCAGGTGCTTTTGCGTACGCCCGCTGGCTGAACGATCGGTTCTCTCCACCGTTGATGCAGATGGTGCTGCATCGATTTATCGAATCGGGTCAGTTCCTGAAACACATTCGCCAGATGCGATCGTTGTACCATACGCGTCAGACCTGCCTGTATGACGCATTAAAGAGCGAGTTTGGGGATCAGCTTGACCTGGAACTGCCCGAATCGGGCATGCATCTGGTCGTGCAGGGGAAGACGGCGAAACAGGACCGGGCCCTGATGGACGCGGCACAGCGGGCCGGTGTGGAATTTCATCCGGTGCACATCTATGCCCGGGAACCGAAACAGGCCCGCGGGCTGATCCTGGGCTTCGCGGCTTTTGATGAGAAGTCGATCAGAAAAGCGGTCCGCGCGTGGGCGGCGGCGTTCAAGTGATTAATCCTACTGATATTCGCGAATGATGTCGATCACCCGCTGCGGTGACTTCAGTCCGCGAACGTCGATCTCCATGTCATCCTGGCCGGAGCTGGAGATTGCTATGTGTCCGACGCCAACCAGGCGATCGAAGAAACTCTGATCCACCTGCATGTTGCGAACGTCATCGTGCTGCACTTCGCTCGTTTGTTTGGAAAAGATGCCCTGAGTGTAGATTGTTCGTTTTGAAGTCACGGTCACGGATCGGAACCGGGTCTGAAGCCACCAGTACGACAGAATTAAGCCCCCTGCTAAGGCGAGAATCAATCCGGAATACAACTGGATCAACTCGTCGCGACCCATCACTGCCCCGACAATACCCCCGATGATAACCAGCAGACACCCAAGAAACGAGAACGGATGATTACCGAATATCGCCGGGTGCACGGTGAAGAGTTCCTGCTCAGCCTGAGACACCGAGGTATCCCGATGATGGGCCCGCGCCGCGACCACCTTTGGATCGTCGTCGCGAAGCAGGTGACCGGCGGGGGCATCAATCTTGAAGACCTGACCACAATTGTCATTCACACAGGTGACGAGCTCGCCAATCGCAGTGGGATCGACTGTATTGGCCGCTCCACAGTGGGGGCATTCATAGGCGAGAGTTCGCGTTGCATGGCTGGTATGTGTTTCGGAATCAGTCATCTGTAAATCCCCTGCAGTTGCTATGAACGGGGCCGCCCATGCGGCCTTGTGGAGTTTCACTTCAACATGATGCGAATATCGTTCCACCCGAGCGGGATTCGTGGGGCGATGGCTGATTGCTCCCCAGGTGAAGATGTTTTGCTGGCAGGATCGGTCGGCCGGCGATCACTGTGGTCGTTCGAGTGCCAGTGATCGTCGGTTGAAAATCCTGATATATGAACCGGGGACTGACGGTGAAGAGTCGTCGAAAGCTTGAACTCGTGGCTTCGTTTCTGGAAGGCCCGGCGTTTGTGAGGCTGGCAATACGTGATTGAACGTGAGCCGCATGAGTCGTTTAACGCAGTTCATGCAGATTAATTGATACCAACGAAACTATGCGAATTGAAAACAAATGGGGGCTCCGGATATGATTCCTGGCTTACTTCTTTTTTTCTTTCGTGTGGTTTCGTGTTTTTCGTGGTAGCTAATTTTCTTGCTTCAGTCGTCAAGAGGCAGGTGTGGTTGATGACAATTTCGTAGTACAACCGGGGCTAATGATGAATGTTTTCGGTTAATAATGCTGCTCTTCGCAATCTTTATTTCATTTGATCGGTTTCATCACGCGGTGAGAAACTTGCTATTATTTTTTTAGAAAACCATTCCACTCGAAAAGAAAACAGAATGAATATCAAAGAAGAAAGCAGAATACAAAAGAATAAGAAAATCACGACAAATTCTAAACGTTCCCACAGATGAGACAGATCAGGCCAGATGTGAATTATTATGAGGTCCAATCCAAAAACACTTAAAATGAGCAACACACTCGAGAGCCAGGAGAGCAATGCAATAAATAATATTTCACCTTTGAGTCGTAACCGCGAATTTCGGTACGCCATAAATAGCCAGATCGCACCGGACATCACACAGAATAAAGTAATAAATAATGCGCTGAGCATCTCAAGCACCTGTTTGTATTAAGAAAAAACATCTGCAAAACCGTCAGTTTAAACCAGTCTCACCCGGTATTTGAATCAACGAATCGAATCCCCTCCTGGATCAAGTGAATAATTGTTTCAATCACCTTTTTCCTAATCTTACTACATTGATGGTTTCTGGTTCTGCATAGCTTTCCAAATTTGAAACTGATTTAACATTCAGTGAGCTTTCACTGACAGCTTTCTGCTCACTTTGCCTGGTCCGGATGTGCATCCGGGCTCACCCTTTTATTACTTTCGTGTGGTTTCGTGTTTTTCGTGGTAGTTCCTTTTCTGGCTTCAGCCATACAGAGGTCGGTTCGGTTGATGACAAGTTCGTAACACAACCGGGGCTGATGCCCTGCGGCTAATCTGTTCTATTGTGAATTGTGTAGAACTTACTAAGCCGGCTGTTTCTTCTTCAGTGGTTCGGGAATTTCATCTGCGGGGGTGGGGGTGCTTCTTTTATAATGACCTTTGTACTCTGAAATGAGCTGGTTGTGACAGTCACTGTTGGGCGAGCCAACAGTGCCACCCGATCAAGCCAACAGTGCCACTCGATGGCTGATTATTTTCTACCACGAAAAATACGAAACTTCGCGAAAAAGGAATGAGTTGGATGTCAGGTTCTGGGTGTCGTGGGTCACTTTTCAATAATGCTTTCGCCTGGATGATCGGGACATGCGGGGTTTCTTATCTGGCTGGTTTTGTATTTCGTTTTGAATCGGTGATCGGAAATTGGGTTTCCCGTTCGAGGATGAATCTTATGCAAGGGCGCGGGGGGAGCAAGTGGAAATTCGGAACGATGTGGCGATACAGGTTGATCCGGGGACGATGGATTGCGATGTTGAAGCGGTGCCGGGGCGAGGGGACTGCGATGTGCGGCGACCCACACGAGCACTTTCGGAACCTCTGTGGTTACAGGCAGTGCAAATCTGGAAAAAACGGGCTGTTTTATAGTGAAGAAGCGGAACAAGCGACGCGTGTTTCAGTGCACTGTAAACTGGTCACGCGCGCGACACGTTTTAGCGTTTATCTCTGCTGGCTCGGTGGAGTCAAGATGAGTTTATGCAGGAAGAAACAGATGAAAGGGAGACAGAGCAGCAGTACTGCGATTTGTGAAGCAGGTCGGAAGTCTGGTTCCGGTCCTGCCAAAACTGCCAGCTTACTTGATTCAACCGGGCAGTCTGGTACAGTGAAGTCTCAACCAATTCGTCCGCGTGCTCAGACGATGATTTATGAATCTCAACCAGGAGCAGTTTTCGTGAAACGTTTTCCCCGGTTCGTCATGGTGCAGACTCTGGTCTGGTGTTGTCTGGTCGTCTGTCTCTGTCTGAATGCGGTCTCTGTGAAAGCCGCTCCCGCGCAGCCTAACATCGTTGTGGTGCTGGTAGACGATCTGCGCTGGGACGAACTGGGCTGCATGGGACATCCGTTTGTGCGGACGCCACACATCGATCGGATCTCCCGCGAAGGGGCCCGGTTCCGCAATGCCTTCTGTTCCACGCCTCTCTGTTCTCCCGTGCGGGCCTGTCTGCTGACGGGACGCTACACGCACAATCATGGAATTTTCGATAACATCAACCGCAGCGAACACAGCCATACGCTGAAGACGTTTCCACAGGAACTTCAAAAAGCAGGTTACGCGACTGCGTATGTCGGAAAATGGCATATGGGGAATGACGATACCGCCCGCCCCGGTTTCGATTACTGGGTGAGTATGAAGGGGCAGGGGACTTCGTTTGATCCAACGTTGAACGTTAACGGCGAGCGGATTCAGTTTACCGGGCATACGACGGATGCTTTGAATCAGAAGGTGAATGAGTTCGTCGCAGCACAGAAAGAGAAGCCGTTCTGTATTTACATCGCGCACAAGGCGCTGCATCCGGAACTGACGCAGCGCGACGATGGGAGTATTACCGATCCGTCCGCAGCGAAGTTCATGCCGGCTAAACGACACGAAAAACTATACAGCGATGATGCGATTCCGCGTCGTCTGAACGTGGTGGATACGCTCGAAGGAAAACGGGCGTTGAAACGAAGTGTGCCGGGACTGCCGCCGTTGAGTCAGAAGACGGGGACCGATGATGAAGTGATCCGTGATCGTCTGCGGATGCTGGCCGGCATTGATGAAGGGCTGGGTTCGTTGTGTGATCTGTTAGAGTCGCAGGGAAAACTTGACGACACGGTCATTGTCTTCACCAGCGATCATGGTTACTGGTACGGCGAACATGGTTTGAGTGTGGAGCGACGGCTGCCTTACGAAGAGGGGATTCGGGTGCCTCTGCTGGTGCGTTATCCCCCTGTTATCAAAGCGGGGACTGTGATTGATGAATTTGCTGTGAGTGTGGACCTGGCACCCACGATGCTGGATCTGGCGCATGTCAAAACCGATCAGAAGTATGATGGTCGCAGCCTGGTGCCTTTGCTCAAAGGAGAACATCCGGCGGACTGGCGGCAGTCGTTTCTGGTGGAGTACAACAGTGACACCGTGTTTCCGCGACTGGTCAAAATGGGATACACGGCGGTACGCACGCCACGCTGGAAATACATTCAATACAACGAACTGGAGGGGATGGACGAACTCTACGATGTGCAGCATGATCCTTATGAAATGAAGAACCTGATCAACGATCCGGCTGAGAAAGAGACTATCAAAAAGATGCAGGCAGAGCTGAAACAACTGATGCAGGACTGAACGTTCACGCGTTGCAGACAGGTACTTGCATCAGCGGATACTGATTTAAAGAAAATGGATCAGAATCGGGATCGGATGCTTCAACTTGCTGTGATTCCTGCTTTATAATGCAGAAAATATATTATTTAGGGATGTTTAATATTATCCCGTTCCCCGCCTCCTGAGCCTTCAACAGGATTGATTCATGCCTTCTTATGTACCTGCCTCACGATTTCGTATTTCTGTGTTCGCCTTCGTTCTCATATCGGTTTTGCTGACCGGGCTGACGCTGACCGTGCAGTCGGCTGATAAAACGGAGAGCAAACCCAAGGTCGATTATTCAGCTGAGATGCCTCGGATTCTGCCACGCACTCCGGAAGAGGCGTTGAAGTCGTTCAAGATCCATCCTGATTTTGAGATTCAACTGGTGGCGGCAGAGCCTCTGGTTCGCGATCCCGTCGCGATGTGCTTTGATGCCCGCGGTCGTGCGTATGTAGTCGAAATGCCGGAATACAACGATGCGAACAAGGAAGGTTACAGCTCGGTCAAACTGCTGGAAGATACTGACGGCGATGGTCAGTTCGACAAGAGTTATCCGTTTCTGTCTGACATGACACTGCCGACCGCTGTCTTCAGTTATAAGGGGGGCGTCTTTGTCGGGGCACCGCCTTACGTGTATTACTGTAAAGACACCGACGGAGATCGGATTGCTGATGTTCGCGAAGTGGTGATGACCGGATTTGGTCGCGACAAAGGCGATGAAGGAATGATCAATTCCTTCCGCTGGGGGCTGGATAACAAAATTCATTTCTCCACAGGCATCGATGGCGGGAATGTGACGCTCGCCGCCGACAAAGAGAAGAAGGTTTACAACACCAAAGGGCGCGGCGTGATTCTGGATCCGGAAACGCGCACGATTGAACTGACGACCGGAGGCGGACAGCATGGCATGAGCCTGGGGAACTGGAATCGTGAGTTTGTCTGCGCCAACAGTATCCCGATGCAGGTGCTGATGTACGATGACCGGTATATCGCCCGCAATCCTTACCTGGCTCCGCCGGCTGCTCCGGTTTCGATTGCCCCCGGTGGAAAATTCACGAAGCTGTTGCGCATCAGTCAGGTTGAACCGTGGCGCGTGCTGCGGTCTCGCATTCGTGCAGCGAGTGAGCGGGGGGATTACGAAAAGGGTCAGCCTTCCGGTTTCTTCACTGCAGCGACGGGGATTACCGTTTATCGTGGCGGTGCCTGGCCTGCAGAATATCAGGGGAATCTATTTGTCGGCGAGCCGGCAAATAATCTTGTGTATCGTGCTGCTCCCAAGCCGGACGGACTGTCGCTGGTGGCGCCGCGTGCTGACCAGGATGCGGAGTTTCTGGCTTCGACGGATGTCTGGTTCCGACCGGTTCAATTTGAAAATGGGCCGGAAGGTGCTCTGTATGTATTAGACATGTATCGCGAATTAATCGAAGGGGCGCCGTTCATTCCGGAAGAAGTGATCAAGCATCTGGATCCAGTTGGCGGACAGGACAAAGGGCGGATTTATCGCATCGTTCCCAAAGGATTTCAGCAGCCTGAATTGGCCGAACTGACAAAATTGAGTTCACAGGAACTGGTAGCGTTACTCGAAAGTGATAACGGCTGGACACGCGATACCGCGCAGCGACTGTTGTACGAGCGTCAGGATACTTCGGTTGCCAGCGAACTGAAGCAGTTGGCGGCAGGTTCTTCAAAACCAATCACCCGGGCGACGGCACTCTGGTCGCTGCAGGCTTTGAAATCGCTCGATGCTGCGATGTTGCTGAAAGGGCTGCAGGATGAAAGTTTCCAGGTTCGCAAGCAGTCATTGAAAATCGCCGAACAGTATGCGGACGCGAAAGCGATTCAGCAGCAGATGATTGCATTGGCGAAAGATCCTTCGCTGGAAGTACAGTATCAGGCGGCATTCTCGCTGGGAGCATTTGAATCGTTGGCGCGCAATCAGGCGCTGGCGGATCTGCTGGAGCGACGCGCCTCCAATCAGTGGATGCGGATGGCGGTGCAGAGTTCGCTGGATCAGGGGGCCGGCGAAGTCTTCGAAATTCTGATTAAAGATGCAGAGGCATTGAAAGAGAAACAGATTGAGCAGTTTCTCGTCGCATTAGCCGTGCAGATTGGAGCCCAGCAGGAAGCGGGGAATGTGAAACGGGTGCTGACTTCACTCGCATCACTGCCGACTTCCGATCAGAAGCTGGCGGAGGTTCTGTTTCGCAATCTGCTGTCTCGTGCTTCCAATGAGACCAAGCAGGTCGTGGCGAAATCTGAGAGTGATCAAATCAAGAAGCTGCTGACAGGGATGATGCAGACAGCGATTGCCCAGGCGACGAATGACAAGGCTGCGGTGAAAGCACGTGTGGAGGCGATTCCGACATTGAGTATTGGACCCTTCGATGAAACGCAGGAGGTGTTTGAAGAATTGCTGTCGGTGCAGCAGCCTCTGCCGGTTCGCCAGAAAGCGATCACGGCGCTGGGTCTGGTCAACGATGACCGTGTCGCGGAACTGCTGATTGAAGCCTGGCCTGGGTTGAGTCCGCAATTGCGGATGAGTGCCGTTGAGACGCTGTTTTCCCGTAAACCCTGGCTGGTCAGTCTGCTGGATGCGGTGAAAGCGGGAGACATCAATCCCGGTGATATTGGTCCGGAGCGGGTGCAGTTGCTGAAAACGAATCAGGATCCAGCCGTCAAAAAGCTGGCGGAATCGCTGTTTCATAATGAACGTCTCACCGGACGTTCTGATGTGATCAAAGAGTATCAGTCTGCATTGAAACTCAAGGGGAATGCCGCCAGCGGGAAAGAGGTCTTCAAGAAATCCTGCTCGGCCTGCCATCGTCTGGAAAATGTGGGCATCCAACTGGGAGCCGACCTGAAAGCGATTAAGGACCGGGGAACGGAAGCGGTGCTGCTGAATATTCTCGATCCCAACCGCGAGGTGAAGCCACAATATGTCACGTATCTGCTGGTGACGACGCAGGGGAGGACAATCACCGGTCTGATCAAGGAAGAGAATGCCAACAGTATCACGATTGCCCGGGCGGATGGCACGAGCGATACGGTGCTGCGGATCGACATTGATGAGCTGATCAGCTCGCGTCTGTCATTCATGCCGGAAGGACTGGAAAAGCAGATCAACAAACAGGAAATGGCGGATCTGCTCGCCTATTTGAATTCGATCAAATAGCTGCGGACGGTTTCCGTTTGGCACGAATGGCTGAAAGTCGGTCCGGTTTTGGATAAGATATAGAAAAACCGAAAATCGACTTTCTGCGCTGAAAGGTCAACTTATGAAAACTGTGCTGCTGTTGTCTGTCTGTTTGCTGTTTCCCGCTGTATTGAACGCCGCGGATGATCTGATTTATCAGAGTGGATTTGAAACCGATCAGGTGGGAACCGTACCTGCAGGCTGGTCAGTTTTTCTTCCCGGGACGACACCGGATGTGAAAGTTATCGCGCAGGGGGCTGGTGGGTCAAAACATGCTTTGAAGAGCGTGCGATCCTCCTCAGGCGGTTTGACAGCCATCACGCAGCGGTTTTCAGAGCCTCAACAGAGAGTGTTGATTGAACTTTCATTTGCCTTTTCAACGGGTGCGGGGCGATCGTTAAATCTGTGGTCGTTCGAACCGGAGGGGACTGATGCGAGCCAGTTGAATCTCTGTATTCAGAATGGCAGGCTGCAACAGTATGACGGTCGCACACGATCGTGGCGATTGATTTCCAGTGATGTTAAACCTTCGAAGGACCCGGCGGAGCCAGTTTGGCATCGACTGCGGATTCTGGTTGATGCGCAGCAGTCTGGCATTGATTTCTGGTTATCGAAACCGGGAGAGGATACGTTGCCGGATTCTCCCACGAGGACTCTGCACGTTTATCGCAGTGACCTGGATCTGGCGGGGTTTGCGGTCGTCTCGGGGACACGGCTTGCAGAGAAGGCGTGGTATCTGATTGACGATCTGCAAATTAAAGCAGGGGCACAACTGCCGAGTCCGGGCAAAGTGGAACCATTGCCGGAACCCGTGACGCTCTGGACGGGGCCGCCGATCCCCGCGGATGTCGAAACGATTCCTGCTGTCCCCGGCATGACGCATCAGACCATTCATCGGGCTGAGAAGGAGGGATACAAGTTTCTGCATGGCGCTGCCATTATTGATCATAATGGGATTCTGTATGCGAACTGGGCGAACAGCCCGGAAAATGAGAATGGACCACATGAAACTTTGCAAGGCAGGCGTTCTCTTGATGGCGGAAAAACCTGGACAGAACTGGAAATGATCGGCCCCGGTTTCGAGGGTCCTGAGCGACACAGTCATGGCGTCCTGCTGGAACACCAGGGAAAATTGTGGACGATCTGCAGTCGGTTTGGCGTGGGTAAATCAGCCAGGCGATTTCCCGGTTTAACAGGCGAAGCGTTTGTGTTAAATGAGAAGACGGATCAGTGGGAGTCAAAGGGCAACGTGATGCAGAACTGCTGGCCTTATGATGAACCGGTTCGCATGCCCGATGGGAATCTGATTACCGGCGGCCAGGATCAGGACGGACTGCCGGTCGTCGCCATCAGTCATGGGGATGATCTGCTGCATTGGGATACGGTACTGATTCCATATCCGCCTGAACTGGCTCCCTCTTTTGCTGAGACTACGGTTGGTCTTGATGGAAAGAATGTCCGCGCGATCATTCGTGGAGGAGGGGGGACGGCGTGGGTTTCGACCAGTCAGGATAACGGTCGCAGCTGGTCGGTCGCCCGGCCTGCCAATCTGCCCATGCCACGAGCCAAGGCGTACCTGGGGATGTTGAGTACGGGGCAGCAGTATCTGGTTTCTAATTTAAAGAACAGGGATACACTGGTGATTTCCGTCAGCAGGCCCGGCGAATCGACGTTCAGTCGCATGTGGACCATTCGACAGGGAAAGTCAGGACCGCCGCGGTTTACCGGGTTCGCGAAAGGCAAGCAGTGGTCGTACCCTTATGCACATGAGCATGACGGGAAACTGTATGTTGTGTATTCAATCGGGAAAGAGGATTGTGGTCTGTCGATTCTGCCGGTGAAGTCTTTGCAGGTTGACTCTCCAGCAGCAGTTGGTAACTGAATTGTTTCAGGCATCTTCTGATCTGCCGTGCCTGTTCTCTTAACCGGTTCTTAATCAGATATTGCTATCACTTTTTGGAAAGGAGCAGTCAGGAATTTCTGGAATCTTCTCAAACTGCTGGTTGTCAATCAGCCTTGTCGATCTAAGGTATTAATAGCTTGGAAACAGTAGTGGCCACTTACGTTTCTCTTAAGTTACTTAGAAACCGAGTCAACTATATCTCATCACCCAAGGAGTCTGATTGATGAATCGCTTACTTAAGCAGTCAGCGGCTGTGGCCACCGCTTTTGCTGTCACATTGTCAGCCACGCTGATCCATGCCGCTGAAAAGAAAAACATTGTAGAAACTGCGGTTGAGGCAGGATCGTTTAAAACACTGGCAGCTGCACTAGGGGCTGCTGACCTGGTCGGAGCATTACAGGGGGATGGCCCGTTCACGGTACTGGCTCCCACTGATGCCGCTTTTCAGAAGTTACCCGCTGGCACAGTAGAATCATTATTGAAGCCGGAAAACAAAGATCAGTTGATAGCCATTCTCAAGTATCACGTCATTTCAGGTAAAGTTCCTGCCAGCAAGGTGACAAAGCTCAAAGGAGCGAAAACACTGAATGGACAACGCGTGGATATCATGGCTAAAGACGGAAAAGTGAAAGTTGATGGTGCTACCGTCGAGGCCACTGACATCATGTGCTCTAACGGCATTATCCATGTGATTGACGAAGTGATACTACCCAGTGAGAAGAGCATTGTCACAACCGCTGTCGATGCAGAGAAATTTAAGACTCTGATCACTGCTGCCAAGGCTGCTGGTCTGGCGGATGTGCTGTCTGAACAGGGACCTTTCACGGTATTTGCCCCAACGGATGATGCCTTCGCGAAACTGCCGGAAGGGACTGTTGCTTCACTGTTGAAGCCTGAGAATAAAGACAAGCTGGCTGCGATCCTGAAGTATCATGTTGTCGCAGGACGGGTCTATTCAGAAGATGCCTTGAAAGCAGGGAAAGCGAAAACCTTGCAGGGTAAGCCCGTGATGATCAAAGTGGAAGACGGCGTTGCAAAAGTCAACAATGCCAGGCTGCTTATGACCGACCTCGATGCTTCTAACGGTGTCATTCATGTGATCGATACAGTGATCATACCACCGGAAGATAAGAAGTTCAGCGCAACCGAAGCTCGAGAAAAAATCAAGCATGCGGTAGCACGGGGAGCGAATCTCTATAACTGTGGTGATTATCACGCAACAGCTCAGCTCTATCAGAAGACGATGCAGGACGTCCTTAAAACTACGGACAGTATGCCTGCAAGCATTCGCATGAACATGAAACATGCTCTGAATGAATCGCAGCAGATGAATTGTGTCTCACAACAGGCCTGGCGATTGAGAACGGCCCTGGATCATGCTTATACAGAACTCTCTTCTTTGTAAAATGATATCCTGAAATCATTCGCTCCCGTAGTCACTTTATGTCTGGTGGCTGCGGGAGTTTTTTAATCGATATTGGAAATGAGTGCCTGCAGGGATGGTTCCAGTTTACCTGTGCGAAACATGGCCACGATGGCGACGTGTTCGTAGTAGATTTTCATCGGGTCGTTCGGTTTCTGGAAACCTGCCAGGAAGTGACGGCGGAGTCGGGAGACGAGAGTGACCCAGATGGACATCAGGCCCTGCTCGGGAGATTTGGCGACAATCGACTGATGGAACTTGATGTCGAGTTCGGTAAGCTGCATATAATCCCGGCTTTCGCAGGCGGCTTTCATTTCGTCGAGCAGCTCATCCCATTCCTGAAAGTCGGCTTCAGACAGATCAGCAAAGATCGACTTCAAGGCAAAGGATTCGACCGTTTGTCGGAGAGGGATAACCAGTTCCTGCATGGATTCAGAAGAAGCAGGAGCCACGCGCATGCCACAGTTTGGTTTGGATTCGACCATGCCTTCATGAGCGAGCTGCTTGAGAGCCTCGCGAATGGGGGCCCGACTGACCTGGAAGCGTTCCGCCAGGCTGACTTCTCTTAAGGGCATGCCTTCTTCAAATCGTCCGGTGATGATTTCCATCCGTAACTGTTCGACGATGTCCTGGCTCTGATTCGCGGCTGACTCGATCTGGGACATGCTGTTTCCTGGTTGATTTGTGGTACAGGTCTGGGTTGATTAGGGGTTTACTATTCTGGGTAATTGTGAACAATATTGCAATTCTTATTTTGGGATTACTGATTGGTAGCGATTGCAGGATTTATGAAAACAGCTGGAAAATGTTCATTGTTTCGTGTTTTTAAGAAAACGGGGACAGGTTTCTGGATTTTGGCAGTGTTGCAGAGATTGTATACAATTAATGCTTTGTTTGGTTGACATACCACCAGCGGGCAGCCAGACTCTTAGGAAGAGCGTTTCCTGAAAATCGTCGGTTACCAGGCTTTTAAGTCTGTGTGCCAGGCTTCTACGAGTTGGAGAATTCCAGATGCTTCTGTCAGTCACAGATGTTTTTCAATCCGCCTGTTCCAATCGGTTTCGAGGTCTCGCGGTTCTGATATTGAGTTTTGTTTTTCTGCCTGGCATCCTTGGGGCTGCTGAGAAGAATGTCGAAACAGGAAACCGCCTGGTCTATCTCGATCAGGATGATCCATACTATGTTTCGCAGCATTTCCCCAAGCTGACGACGCCGCAGTGGTATGGAGATCCAGCCGTCAAAGCAGTCTGTGTGCTCGCGATTGACGACATGCGGGATGTTCAGAAGTACGAAACCTATCTGCGCCCCATTCTGGAGCGACTCAAAGAAATCAACGGCAACGCGGGCGTCAGCATCATGACCTGCCGCGTAGATCCGGTAGACTCTCATCTGCAGAAATGGATTCAAGAGGGAGTCAGTATTGAGGTACACACCTATGATCATCCCTGTCCCCTGTTGAAGGATCGGGATTTCGAAAAAGCCAAAGGGACGGTAGATCGCTGCGTCGATCTGCTGAACGAAATCCCTCACAGTCAGCCGGTGGCCTATCGCATGCCCTGTTGCGATTCCCTGAATACAGTAAGTCCCCGGTTCTTTACTGAGATTTTCAACAGCCGGTCTTCCCAGGGAAATTTTCTGCAGATTGATACTTCGGTCTTCCATGTTTTCACCGACAAAGATCCGGAACTGCCGAGAGAGTATGTTGTCGATCCGGACGGTCAGGGACGGATCGAGAAGTATGTTCCCGTGGATCGGGGTTTTGTGAATACCATCTTCGACTATCCCTATCCGTACCCGATTTCACGCTTGTGCTGGGAGTTTTCTTGTGTGACGCCCAGTGACTGGTCCGCCCAGCATCGCCAGAAACCGATGAATCCGCTCACGGTTCGCGACTGGACCGCGGTGCTGGATGCGACGGTTGTCAAACAGGGAACGTTTAATCTGGTCTTCCATCCGCATGGCTGGATCAGTAATGAGCAGGTCATCAAACTGATCGATCATGCGACTGTCAAGCATGGAGCCGCGGTGCAGTTTCTTTCGTTTCGGGAAGTTCTCGACCGGATGAATCAGCATCTGCTGGCGGGTCAACCTTTGCGAAATCAGCAGGGGGCTGATAATGGAGTTCGGCTGCTGGACTTGAACGGTGACGGTTTCATGGACGTCGTGATCGGCAATCAGAGCGTGCAGAAGACACGAATCTGGAACCCGGATCAGCAAAGCTGGAGCGAAAGTGCCTTTCCGACTCAGCTGGTTTCAAAGTCTGCTGCCGACGGGACCCAGTCAATTCGCAGTCGCTTTGGTATCTTGAATGGTCAGGTGGTGTTGTTCACACTGACTCCCGATGAATCGAACTCCTGGCGTTTTGATGGCAAAAACTGGATTGAAGACAAAAGACTTCTGGCCGGTTTACCTACAGGCGAGGAGTCATTGTTCATTCTCAAAGCAGGCATCGATCAGGGACTTCGTCTGCGTGATTTGAACCACGATGGTCAATGCGAGCTGATCGTTTCGAATCCCGCTCAACAGGCTGTTTTCAAGTGGTCTGTGGAAGATTCAAGATGGCAGCAGCTTCCCTGGTCGCTTCCCGAAGAGGCGTTTCTTGTCGATGCAAAGGGCCGTGATGACGGTCTGCGGTTTGTAGATATTAATGAAGATGGCTTTGAGGATGCACTCTTTTCCAATGAGAGCCGCTATTCGCTGCATCTGTTTAAATCGATTGAGGAAGGCTGGCAGCAACTGTTTGATAAACAGAGAAACGATGCTGGCGAAGTCCCTGCGATTTCACGTAATGGCACGAATAACGGTGCCTGGTTCCACTCGAAACACCTCTGGGTTCAAAATGAAGATACTGCCAAACTGAAACATCTTGTCGCCGGCAAGTCATTTGAAGAATTAATGCAGTTACAGGGACCGCAACCCAGGTCTCCTTCTGCTGCACTTGAAAGCATTCAAGTCAAACCCGGATTTCATGTGGAACTAGTTACCGCTGAACCGCTGGTACAGGATCCGGTCGCCTTCGACTGGGGACCTGATGGAAAACTCTGGGTGACAGAAATGGCGGACTATCCACTGGGAGTGGATGAAAGCGGTAAATTCGCCGGGCGGGTTCGTTATCTGGAAGATACTGATGGCGACGGCAAGTATGACAAGTCGACTCTGTTTTTAGAGGGGCTGGGATATCCTACCGGTGTCATGTCGTGGCGGAAGGGGGCGATTGTGACAACCGCGCCCGAAGTCTTTTATGCAGAAGATACCGACGGCGATGGGAAAGCGGACCTACGGGAATCACTTTATACCGGCTTTGGTGAAGGGAACCAGCAGCATCGCGTCAATGGCCTGCGGTGGGGGCTGGATAACTGGATTTATCTGGCCAACGGTGATTCCGGTGGCGATCTGTTGTCTGTCAAAACGGGAGAGAAGCTGACGTTTGGGCGGCGGGATCTGCGCATCAGGCCGGACTCCGGATTAATGGACCCGCAGTCCGGGCAGACTCAGTTTGGTCGGGAACGGGATGACTGGGGGAACTGGTTTGGCAGCAACAACAGTAACCCCGCGTTTCATTATGCATTGGCAGATCACTATCTCCGCCGTAACCAAAGTCTGATTGCCCCGGATGCGAAAGTCCAGGTTTCCATTCGACCCGGCGCTGCCACGATATTTCCTGTCAGCAAGACGCAGGTTCGTTTTAACGATTTCAATAAGGTGAATCGTATTACGTCCGCCTGCGGCCTCTGTTTCTATCGAGATGAATTACTGGGAAGCGAATACGTGGGTAATTCGTTTATCTGCGAACCGGTCCATAATCTGGTGCATCGAGAGATTGTCGCTCCCAAAGGGACCACGTTCACCAGCCAGCGGGCAGAGAATGAACAGGATTCCGAGTTCATGGCTTCGACGGATAACTGGTTTCGACCCACAATGGCTCGCACCGGTCCTGATGGCGCGATCTGGGTGGCGGACATGTATCGTCATGTAATTGAGCATCCGCAATGGATTCCGCAGGAGATGCAGGAAAAACTGGATCTGCGTGCCGGGAAAGAGCAGGGGAGAATCTATCGAATTGTCAAAGATGAGACTCCGCTGCGTTCGGTTCCCCGGCTGGATCAGTTGTCAGATTCGGAACTGGTACAGGTGCTGGAAAGTCCGAACGGGACTCAGCGTGATATGGTTCATCAGTGGATCGTCAGTCGGAAACTGCTTTCGACAGTACCAGATTTGAAACGCATGGTAGCAATGGGCAAAGCAGCAACAGCCCGTTTGCATGCCCTGTGTATTTTGGATGGATTAAGTAAGGTTACCGCGGAAGAAGTGCTCTCTGCTTTGTCAGATTCGCATCCGGGGGTACGCCGCCATGCGATCCGGATTGGTGAAAACTTCGTGAATGAGTCACCGGCGATCGGTTCAAAGTATTTGAACCTGGTGAATGACACTGATCCGCAGGTGCAGATGCAGCTGGCTTACTCACTGGGGGAATGGAACTCACCGGAAGCGGGAGCTGCGTTAGCGCGGCTGGTATTAAAGCATGATCGGGACGTTTACCTGCGTACTGCGATTTTGAGTTCGACTGGTTCCCATCTGGATTCCTTTACAACCGCGTTATTTCAGGAACTTAAGGGGAAACAGCCTCCCGCAGAGAGCTTTAACGCGTTGGTGGCGATGGTGGTTGCGAGCAAAGATCAGGTCACATTGCAGCAGATCTATCAGGTTGTCGGGAAGCAAACAGCCGGGAAACCATACGAACCGTGGCAGTTCCGTGCTGTTGCGACTCTGCTTCAATCTCTGGGGAGACGGAATCAGACTCTTGCACAGTTCTATCAGAAATCTGATCCACAATTACAGGCGGTACTTGATCAGCTGAAACCCCTGTTTGCAGCAGCACGGACTATCGTTGCGGATGAAACTGCTGCTGTGCAACAGCGTCGAGATGTGATTGCTTTGCTTGGACGTGGTTTTGCACAGCGTGATGAAGATCTGAATCTGCTGGCTGATCTGCTTTCTCCCCGCAACTCGCGTGAACTGCAAAGCGCCGCGGTTGCGGAACTGTCACAATTCGGAACTCAAAAGACACCGGAAATATTACTTGAACGCTGGAAAAGTTTCGGTCCCGACCTGCGTGCTGAAGTGTTGAAAGCTTTATTGAGTCGCAGTGCCTGGAGCCAGTCTGTTTTAACGGCTCTGGAGCAGAAAACCATTCTCCCGGCTGAGATCGACGCTTCCAGTCGCCAGCTTCTGTTAAGCAGTAAAGACAAAAACATTCGCAAGCGGGCAGAACAGCTGCTGGCTTCAACCGCGAACTCGGATCGAATGAAAGTTGTGGAAGAGTATTCCAAAGTACTGGAACTCAAGGGAAATGCGGAGTCGGGACATCAGATCTTTGTGAAACGCTGTTCGGTCTGTCATCAGCTGAATCAGGAAGGGAAACCAATCGGCCCGGATTTATCAGCGTTAACTGATAAATCAACTCAGGCACTCATCACAGCGATACTGGATCCGAACCGGGCGATTGAAAATAAATATGTGAGCTATCTGGCAGTCACGGTCAACGGTCTGACATTTAACGGGCTGCTTGCCTCGGAGAGCGGGGAAAGTATCACATTGGTTCAAACTGATGGTAAATCTAAAACTCTGTTGCGGAATGATCTGGAGGAACTGATCAGCACGGGGAAATCACTGATGCCGGAAGGATTGGAGAAAGATATGTCTCCTCAGGATCTGGCTGATGTGATTGCTTATCTGAATGCAACGGAACTCCCCCGCAAAACATTCGAGGGAAATGAACCTGCTGTTGTGCAGGCAGAGGCACTCAGAGGAGATTACTTTTTGACTCCACAACTTGCTGAAATTTATGGCCAGACGTTGAAGTTCGAGAATAAATATAAAAACCTGGGGTACTGGCAGAGTGAAAATGACCGGGCCGTCTGGATCATGGATGTTCCGAAGTCCGGGAAATATGACGTGTACCTGGAATATGCCTGCCCACCGGGAGTTGCCGGTAATCTGATGCAGCTGGAAGTGACAGGTCAACGTCTGACCTGGCCCGTTGCCGCGACGGGAAGCTGGGACGTTTATCAGAGTCGCAAAGTCGGTACGATCTCCGTTCCCGGTGGCCAGACGAAATTGACGGTCCGCAGTGATGGAAAAATCAACAAAGCATTGCTGGATCTCAAAACAGTCCGTCTGCGTGTTGCCAGTCAATAAATATTGACCGAATCTCTTTAGCAGTTAGACTGGCTGGACGTGTCAACCTGGCCAGCAACGGAGCCGATATCTACTTCATTATGCCGGTTATTCTGATTCTGCTATCTCCGAAATCCCTGTTTTCGGTGCAGAGAAAACTCTGCACCTTCTGGAAATAATTGGTGAAAAACAGGTGTCAACTCCAACGTTCTGCCGTTATTGGAGGTAGATAGGTACAGCGAGTGTGTACATTCCCTGTTCTCGTTGATTTTTCATGAATATTCTATCGAGTTTGGAAAAAATCGATTGCGTAAATATTTTTATGAACGATGATTTTGTATATCTGTAAAAGCCTCACTATTCAATCTCAACGCGCTGTGAAAGTGTTCAAGGGGACACTGTGGCTTTGAGGTGAATCGATATTTCTCTAAACTACTTAGACGCCTGACTGGAAACCTGCATTCCGGGGCGTAAACAAACCTCGTTTGAGACGATCGTATTTCTGGGAACTGACCCGTGTCGGACAAAGGTTATCAAGATCCCATAGATGGTGAAGAAACCGTCGATGAATTTCCGCCCGTCGACCCTGCGCAGGAAGAAACGGTCGATGAAATTCCGCCGATCAACATCAAAGAGATCGACAAGACGATGATTGGCGGTGACAGTGTCACCGGTAAGTCGTCGTTTCATCCGGAAGGGCCATCTGCTGAAAAAGCGGCCGCCTGGATTGGGAAGAAGCTGGGGAAATACACCATTTCCGGCCTCTTGGGACAGGGGGGGATGGGGGTCGTTTACAAGGCGCACGATACAACGATCGAACGTGACGTTGCCATTAAACTGCTGCCAGCCGAGCTGGCTTCCGATAAAATGATGCTGGATCGGTTCCTGGCAGAAGCCAAAGCCGCAGGTCGCTTAACCCACCCGCATGTTGTTTCCATACACGAAATCAACCAGGAAGGTGACATCCATTACATCGTGATGGAGCTGATGTCAGGTGGCAGTACGGACGACCATCTGGAGTCGATCGGGCCTTATTCTCCACTGGAAGCATCGCGAATTATTGCAGATGCCTGTGAAGGATTGATGGTGGCTCATGCTTCCGGCCTGGTGCATCGCGATATTAAACCGGGAAATCTGCTGCAGTCAGCCCACGGGACGATCAAGGTTGCTGACTTTGGACTCGCAAAACGAATCATCCAGCAATCGATGCAACTCACCCAGGATGGTCAGTTGATCGGGACGCCTTACTTCATGAGCCCCGAACAGTGCGAGTCCAAACCGGTCGACATGCGGAGTGATATTTATTCTCTGGGAGCAACGTATTACACCCTGTTGACGGGAGATCATCCCTATGAAGATGCCGGCAGCATCGTGCAGATCATGTATGCCCATTGCCATGCAGATATTCTTGATCCCCGTGATGTAAATTCCAGCATTCCCGATAAATGCGCTGCTATCATCAGTAAGTCGATGGCCAAAAAGCCGGAAGACCGTTACCAGTCTGCCAAAGAAATGCTGCTGGATCTAAAGGCCATTACAGCGAGTGCAGAAAAGTATGATGATACAAAAATACTGAGCCAGGAAGAGCTGGAAGGATATCCTGCAACAGCTCCTGCTTCGAAAACAGCACCCTGGCGCAGTACGGTGTTTAATACAGTTATTTTTCTCGTGACTTTTCTGTTGTTGACGCTGGTTCCTTACTATTACTGGAATAACAGTCATCCTCAAAAAGTGACTGAGCCGGCTGTTGCGAAACAACCAGCGGGACCTGCTTCCCAGGGAGTCACCAGCGATAAAATCATCCTGGCAACTTCCACTGCCATGACCGGTGCCAATAAGGAACTGGGAACGAATATGGTCATGGGAATGCAGGCCTGTTTTAAATCGATCAACGAGGCAGGTGGAATCGGTGGTCGTCAGATCGAACTCGTTGTGAAAGATGACGGGTATGAACCGGACCAGGCTCTGAATAACATGCACACCCTGTTTGAAAAGGATAAGGTGTTCGCAGTGATCGGGAATGTCGGTACTCCGACTGCCCAGGTGACTGTTCCTTATGCCAATGAGAACCAGTATTTATTCTTTGCACCTTTCACCGGAGCACAAAGCCTGCGACGCGATCCTCCCGACCGCTATGTATTCAATCTCCGCGCCAGCTACGCTGATGAAACAGCGGCGATGGTGAACTATTTTGTTGAGAAGAAAAAGATCGCACCGGAAAAAATTGCTGTGTTTGCACAAAATGATTCCTTTGGTGATGATGGTTTTGCCGGAGTGGCGAAAGCTCTGGAAAAATACAAAATCCAACCGGAAAATATTTTCAGGGTTGGCTATGAACGTAATACTACACAAATTACGGATGCGGTGAAACAGATTGAGCAGAACCAGGGGCGTATCGAAGCATTGATCATGGTGGCAACTTATAAACCTGCCGCGTTAATGGTGCAGAATCTCAAAGATCGTAATCTGAATATTTATACTGCCGCGGTTTCCTTTGTGGGTAGCGAACTGCTGGCCCAGCAGTTTAAAGAAATGGGACCGCAATATGCAGATGGGGTGATTGTAACTCAGGTGGTTCCCTACTATCTTTCCAGTGCCACCGGTGTATTACGGTACCGGAATGCTATGAAAAAGTTCTACCCTCTCTCCAAGCCGGGATTTGTTTCGCTGGAAGGGTTCATTGCGGCAGAATGTCTGGTGGAAGGCTTGAAAGGACTGGAAAAAGCCGGCAAACCGCTGACTACAGAAAATCTGATCAATGCTCTGGAACAGATTAATGGTCTGGATCTGGGGATCGGTCCGATCATTAACTTCGGCCCCTCGCGCCATCAGGCTTCCAACCGAGTCTGGGGTACAATTCTCAATAATAAAGCACAGTACAATGAACTGGATATGCAATAAAGGCTGCCTGACTGGATTACAATCTGGTGGCTTGAGTTAAAATTGTGCTATATTCTGCTTTATTAAAAAACTATGAAATTGTCGGTAGCTGACCTGAAATGGTGTTCGTTATAGAATTGCGGGCCCATTTGATTCTTACCTGCCTTCCATCGAATGTAGATCGTAAGTCTTGCTGATGAAACCAGATGGTTCCGCTTGAAGTCAGTTCAGGTATCTATTTTATCCGATCTGCTGAAACTGTTGTTATTCGCATTTGTTCCAATTTTATCAGATTGATCTGATGGCGGCTTTCCCTGAGGAAGTTGTCGTCAATGAAAACGACTGCACTACAGGCCTGTTGAAACGGGAAGCAAGTCGATTTCACAATGGTGAACCGGGCAAATACCAGCTGACTTCAGAATTCCTTGAGGGGTCAACATGAATTCTGAATCATCATCTGGAATCATTGAACGACCGGAAACCGTTTCCGAGCGGATTACATTAGAGGTTCTAGCATCACGATTTGTTGAAGAGTATCGCCGCTGGCTGAATCCTTCTATCGATGCTTATGCGAATTCCTGTCCGGAGTATGCCGACGAAATTCGTGAAAGTTTCCCTGTCCTGATCGCCATGGAAGAGTGGAAAACGGATCAGGAATTGACCAGGTTGCGGAGACAGATTCCAGCTGATTTTAAGATCACCCAGTTGGGAAACTGTTGCCTGCAAAAAGAAATCTGCCGAACTCGGACTTCGATTATCTATGCCGCTGCGCAAGGTCCACAGAAAAGAAGGGTTGCTGTCAGGCTATTGCCCTGGAAGTCTGACTGTTCCTCTCGCCTGCGGGATCGATTTCTTCGTGAAGCCCGTCTGGTTTTACGACTCAGGCATCCCAATATTATTTCAGTCGACAGTGCCGAGCAGGATCAGGGATATTCTTATGCTGTCATGCAGCTGATTGCAGGAATCAGTCTGGATCAGATTTTACATGGTCTGATGCAGCAGCAGACAGGGACCCGATACCATGAGCAGTCAGTACCACAGGCCGGTTACCTGTTTGAAGAACAACTCCCTCAGGTAGTACAAGTTTTCATGCAGAATTACTGGCGGTTGATTGCTACTCTGGGATTACAGGCAGCAAATGCTCTGCGATTTGCTCATAGTCGTGGAACGTTACATTGTGATTTGAAGCCGGGTAATTTCATTCTGAATCGGGAGGGACACTGCTGGCTGACCGGTTTCTGCCTGACACAACAACCGGAGGGCACGCTCAAGCAGCAGCGGGTTCAGTCTCTGTTATATCAGCCTCCAGAACGTATCCAGGGGGAAGTCGACGAACGCAGCGATCTCTATTCGCTGGGTTGTGTACTGTATGAACTCGCGACACTCTCGCCGGTTTTTCAGGCCAGGAGTTCCAGTGCTTTGATCGAGCAGATTCTCAGTGGGAGATACACACGTCCGCGTGAAATCAACAGCGAGATTCCAGCCACTCTGGAAAGTATCATTACTGGCTGCCTCGCCAGATCAAAGCAGGATCGATTTCAGTCGGCTGATGAACTGAGTGTTGCTCTGGTACGTTTTATTAACGGTCGAGCGGTTAAGTCTCGCATGCGTTCGGAATCGAATGGACGAAAACGATGGTCAGGCTTCGGTAAAAATAATATCGGCTAGACTGTGTCCAGTTTTATTGTCGCGTTTCCAGCGCAACTTGGGCCGAGTAGATTAGATTGAGAGACGCTATGGTTACATGTGATGCGCTCTCGCATATTCGACGGTCTCGTATCGAATCATCGGTTTTCAAAAGCGAGGTGGCCCCGGTCTGTTTGGTCCCCGGGGAGGTCGGTTCCCATGCTCACCACGACGAGGACCGTCATGTGGTGAATGAGGATGTCCATTTGACATGTGGTAAACTGCATTGGGGAACTTTTTCCTAAATTCTTCCATGAGTTGATCGTGTTGATCCCACATCAGCCAGCTTTCAACTTCGTTGCCGGCATGATGGTAGGTTCTGGCAAGTTCTTCCAGCGAGTGTATCAGATCGGTGTAAACACGTTGTGAGTTCGGATCGGCTTGCAATTCAGGTTGCAGAATTTTGATCGAACTTTGCAGAAGGCTGATCGCTTCGTTTTCACTCCCTTTTTTATTCAGGACTTCAGCCAGTTCTGATTGAAATTTAGCCAGCCAGATACGGTGATCCGGAGTATCTGGAAACTGGATGATCAGTTCTTTCTGTAGTCGGACGGCCGTCCTGAGTGAGAGTTCGGCAGTATCGTGCCTGGTACGGATTTCATCGGAGTCCCCTGGCCGAGTGGTCATTTTATTGAGTCCATGCGCGAGCTTGTTATGCGCATGGATCAGAGAAATTTTATATTCCGGAATGGTAGGGTAATCAGAGACCAGACGACTGGCATGCTGAATCGCTTTCTCCAGCCGTTGAATGACGCTTTGGTCAATCTCCTCGGGTTTCACACGGCGGATATCGATTCGTTCATAAGATTTGACCACTGCCTGACGGTAATCAGCGACATGTGGGTGCTCTTGTACCAGGGTTTCCAGAATCTCCAGAGCACGGGCCTGCTTTTTCAGGTCCTGCGAAGTTCGTGCATAATCGGCGGGAATCTGCTCCTGGAGACATAATGCGAGCAGGTAACGGTACTCTGGATTGGTCTGGTCTGATTTAATCAGCTTTTCAAGAATTTCTATTGCCTGTTGGACATTGAGCTGATCATTTTCGGATGGTCTGGATCCCTCAGGTGGTGAACTCAGATCCATTTCCGGCATTGCATTTCCCAACTGGTCAGGATGGAACTGGATGGCTTTCAGAAAGTAAGTCCGTGCAAGTTCAAACTGCAGGTCTTCCTGATCGGGATGGGCGGTAATCGTTGACCGCAACAGTTTCTCAGCACGCTCATGTGCTTCAGTGGCTTCGTTCTGTTGACCCAGATAACGGAATGTACGGCCGATTTCGTTGCATAAATTAGCAATGATCAGCGCGTTCGATTCGCCAGTGTTCTGTTGGTACAGATTGAGGGATTTCTGGTATGAAATCAGGGCCGAATGAAAGTCCCCCAGGCGACGATGGATATCTCCGATTTTACGCTGTGCGTTCGCCGCCTTATTCTGGAACTCTTCCTGTTCGCCTGTTGAATCGGCCAGCTGCTCATAAAACTGGACCATGCCTGCCAGCAGGTCTGCCGATTCACGTGACAGAACAGGCTCCCCATAACCATCCCCGCCTCCGGATACTTCAGTGGAATGCAGCCGTGCAGGGACAAAGCGATCAAAGACACGGTCCAGCGCATTAGTTGCCAGTTGAGCCGATGCTTCTGCTTTCTTACGTTCCCGACGTTCCCTTTCAAATCCCACTGCCATGGAAATGCCCAAAGCGAGCATCAACAGTAAAGCTAGTCCGGAAAGTGAGGCGACTGCAGGGTTACGGCAGCTCCAGCGCCACAGATACTCGATTGGTGAAACCCGCTTTGCCCGAATGGGGCGATTTTCCAGAAACCGTTTAAGGTCTTCAGCCAGTTCACTGGCCGACTGATATCGATGCTTCGTATCGGTGGCGATCGCTTTGAGAATGATGGTTTCCAGATCCCGTGGGATGCGTGGATTGATCCGCCTTAGTGAGGTGATCGTGCCATGTGTGATCTGTTCAATCATGGCATGTCGGCTGGTTCTCTCTATTGCAAAGCGTTTCGTTAATAGTTCATAAAGTGTGATTCCCAGTCCGTAGATATCACTCTGGCGGCAGGTATCTCCCCGAAACATTTCCGGAGCCATGTATCCCAGTGTTCCCACGATGTCTGTCGACTTACTGAGGTCGCTCTGCTCGGCGGCCCGTGCCAGTCCAAAATCGGTGATGCATAATAAGCCGTCACGATCGAGGAGCAGATTTCCTGGCTTGATGTCGCGATGCAGGATTCCCCGGTCGTGTGCATATTGCAGGGCATTTGCTGCCTGAATTCCCAGTTGCGCAATATTGGCAGGCGTAGCAACAAACTTTGCAAAGTCCGCTGAATTCGGTCTTTCGAGATCCGAACGCTCCAGAGGTTGAAACTCAATCGTTTCATCCAGAGCAGTGGAAATGTCAGTGCCGGTCTGAGTTTCAGATCCAGGTTTGACTGCCTGGCCTTTGAATTCCGTATCCTCAGCGGTAGCGACAATTTTCTGTGTCAGTTCATCCAGTCCGACGCCTTCAATCAGCTGCATGACGTAGTAATGAAAATTTCCGTTTTCACCGACACCGAAAACCGGGACGATATTCGTGTGATGCAGGGAAGCAGTCAGTTCCGCTTCTCTGCGGAATCGTTTCAATTGTTTGTCATCAAGCAGCGAATGACGTGGCAACAGTTTTAAGGCGACACGGCGATTGAGTGATTCCTGGATGGCTTCGTAGACGACACCCATGCCACCACGGCCGATTTCCCGGACAATTTTAAAATCCCCCAGTTGTTCCGGTGCACTGGCACCCAGGGAGACTTTACCCTGGGCTTGAGCTGCATGCTTTCCGCCTTCCAGGGCAACGATTGCGGGAAAGATTTCTTCGATTTCACCTGCCAGTTCCGGATAGCGGTCTGCATAGTCAGAAATTTCTGGTTTATCACCCTGACGAATTTTAGCAATGAATTCGTCTGCGAGCTGATCCAGATCGATGGTTCCTGGCGGAGTCAGATTCTTGATTGATTGAGGTGAATCGGGTGATAACATTAACTGTTGTCCTGACGATTTCAATCTGTGAAGAAACACGCTTCGAAAAAGTCTGTTTACTCTATAATACCGGGTATCTGAACCAGAATGGAGCGTAATCTGGTCAGAGCACGAAAATATCGCATGCTGGCTGTTTTGGGTTCAATTTCCAGAACTTCTGACGCCTCAAGGTTTGACAGTTCTTCAAAATGCCTCAGGACCAGAATTTCCCGATCAATCTCATTGAGTGACTCCAAAGCTTCACGCAGCTGAATAGCCAGTTCTTCCTTGAGGGCCGCCTGACTGGGGGAAGTCATATCACCCAGAAGTACGTTCGCAATCTGAAAGGATGTCGACGCTGAAAAAACGCGACGCTTGGCTTTTACTTCTCGACGCACATCTCGTTTTTGTGCCCCCAGGTGTCGACGGTGTACGTCAATCAGTGTCTGTCCAACGATCGTTCGCAACCAGATAAAAAAGGAAGTTGCCGGGTCGTTCAGAAAATGTTCAATCCGAGTGGCAGCATCAAGATATGCTTCCTGCAGTATGTCATCCGCATCAACGCGACCGAGCAGTCGTGAATCCAGTCGAAAGTTGACAATACGCCATAAACGGTCCCGATAACGGTTATATTCGTCCGCAAGCACCCCTTCCGGATTCTCTCGTAACCGGTTGAGAAAGATCTCAGGGTCTTCGTGCTCATCAAACAACCAACAAATCTCCCAGTCAGTACAGTATCGATTTCATGAATCGTATCAGGCATCCGGGCTTGGCCGGAGAATAATGAGGAGATTGTACCCGATTGCCAGCAATATCGACAAGTCGTGCCGATCATGCGTGTTTTCTGCGAGAAAACCGCCCGACTGATCACAGTTATCGGTTATTGGTAAATGAGAGGACTGGATTTCAATACGTGGATGCAGCTGCTGATGACGGATCTACTTTAAAATTTCGCGAGAAATTCGAGCCGAGCCCCCGAGCCGACTCCCCTCGACTCCTGTTTGCCCACAAAACTGTCGAGGAGCATAATCCAATGTTGTCCGATGGCTTTCTGGTAGCGAATTGCACCCGCCATCGCGCCATCGTTAATTCCCTGTGTGTTTTTGCGACCACCTATTTCGAAAATCAACTGTTGCCGGGTTTTATCATAAAACAGCTGATAGCCCAGGCTGGCTCCCGCGGCATCGGTGGCCTGATTGCTCAGGGGGGCACCATATTGTCCCAGCCCGGGTGAGGCGAACAAAATTCCGACCTGTCCCAGGGGACCCCCCGCCAGTGTGCCACGTGCAGGAGAAGTAAACTGGTCAATTGCCCAGAACGCATTGAAATAGACCAGGTCATTTGAATGATGAGGCGTCAAAGAGAGCTGACTGAATAGCAGTTCTCCCTGACCGGAAACAGCCGTTGCTCCTTCGTGAGGAAACGAGGCAAGTACCTGGAGCGATGAGTTGTAGGTATTGTGGAATCCATGCAGACGCTGGATCGCACTCAGTCCAAATGCCGTATTGCTGCCGAACTGCTGATTACTGGAATAGACGGTAGCAATATCCGCGTTAATCGTACTGACAGCCAGATCTGTTTCTGTGAAAATACCATACAAGCGGGCATCCGGGTCTCGTTCATTATTGTTGCGGTTGATATCACTCTCTACATACACACCAGTGATACGCATATTCAGAATGCCTCCGCCATTCACTGTGTTACGCGTGACAGTCACGGCATCGACCATGTCTTCGTTGATCAAAAGCCCCTGTTGAAATGACATCGGTTGTCGTCCCACAGAGAACCCTATGTCGTAGCGATGGACATCATAGGGGTCCAGATTCGGAAAGATTTCGCCGAAATCTCCTTCGAAGAACAGCGTCTGAATATTTGCGTTCAGACCATCCAGCCACTGTCCATCGTGGAATTCGTAGCTGGTGAATAAACGAGACGCCGTCAATTCCTTGTCCAGCGATCTCAGACCGACGACCAGTCGTTCTGTCCCGGAGAGATTCAGTTGTCCGAACAGATCGAGCCGGTTGGCCCACTCAGTGACATTGGTTCCAGTACGATTATTAAAATAATCGAGGGATGTACGGTATGTTCCAAAGACCCAGAACGACGGACGCCAGACAGCACCTGTCGGCAGCACGATCCCTTGGTTCAGGAATCCGACATCCAGAAACTTCTCATTGGTTTCGATCAATAAGTCAGGTCGTGCCGGGATGGGTTGCAGGCCGATCGCATGATCGTCCAGTGGTGTTTCCGGACTGTAATGTTCCGAACAGAGCAGCCATTCTCCCAGGTGCGCCAGCGGCTTAGCGGGAGATGACAACGCTTCTAATGCCAGCTCTCCCAGCTTCCAGGGGAGGGGAGCGTGGTCGTGATTGACATAAGGGTCATATTCAACCCGGTCCGCATAGGGGTTGATATAATAGCTGTCGAATTCATCATTTTCCGTCATCTCCTGAAACTCTAACGCTGCTTCCGGAGAAGGCGGGAGGCTGACGCGGCCCGGTTCTTCGGGATCTTGCGCAATGGCAGTCAGCGGACACAAAAGCAGTGCGCCCGTGACGATCATCAACAGAAAATACCGTGCGTTAGATTTCATCTGCGTCATTTAATTTCAGGGAATACAAACCGTCTCGACTTTTTCATATAACACCATGTGGCCATCAACGACACCATCTGCGATATCACGGGCAGACATGCCATAGTCAAATCCCACATCAGAGATTTCATGTACCAGATTGACCGGCACCATACCTGCGATCAATTGAACGCGTATCGTATAATTTCCCGGTCCGGTTAACTGTCTTCTCGAAACATGATAGTTTGCCAGTCGACTGCCTTTGGCTTCGATATTCTGCTTCTGCTTTCGTGCTCCAATGGGGCGTCCCAGTACTGTGAACGGACGGGTTGCCGGCCGAAAGTAGGGTAAGGGATCCAGAGAGTAAGGAACATTTAAGACCTGCTCTCGTTCTCCCCCGCGAACATTACGCGTGATAAACCGGGACTGCAGAGTAAACAGCTGACGATCCAATGGGATTTCTCCATTATGGACGTAGAGTGAATGCGAATCGCGTATATCGCCGTTCGGGTCGAGATCGCCAGATTGAAATACCAGTCGTCCGTTTTGATCCCAGACCATGGTACGCAAAAAGACAACCCGTTCTGCATCAAAACCAGTTGGGACTCCATGTCCGAGCGTGATGTTGGAAACAGGGACCGAAAATTTCAGGTCGTACCATTTCGCTTTCTCAACCTCGATTTCCCCCAGGTGATACCCCGCTCGTAAAATCTGCAGACGTTGAGTGGCTGCTTCTCCCAGCAGTTCATATTGATCGTTCAATATTTGTCTGGCTTTTATCCGCATGATCTGGTCTCCCCAGGGAGGCGGGAAGTAATCTGTGTCTGTTACATGTTTTTCAAATTCGGGTGTTCCCCAGCCGGCAGCATCGTCAAAGCAGAGCCATTCCCGCATCGTTGCCAGGCCCGTATCGGGAGAAGGAGGCGTATCTTCCTCGCGCACTGCAGCAGGATTGTGAGGGAACAGACCGCGGTGAATGATCGGGTAATCCGGGCCAATCATCATATGGTTTGTATGTTTCCGCACGGGAGTTTTGACATTACCAACGACTGCTGCGGGAGAGTAGGTATAGCCCAGCGCTTCACCGGGGACGGCTCCCATGTGACAGTCCTGGCAGTTCTCTTTACACTTTTTAGCAGCAGGCGAATGTTTGAATTCACTGAAGGCATCTTCGAGTCGAAATCCGTTGGGAGCAAATACGTCATGGCAACTGCCACAAAAACCGGGTGTGATCAACTGGAAGAACTGATAGGCTTCTGCATGAATCTCCCGTCCACGAATGGCTGGGTCGTCATTGGTTTTAAGCACACCATACTTATCTGGATTTGCCAAAACCTTGGCCAGATTTTCTCCTCCCATCGGGCCGTAAACGACCTGATTGATGTCGCCGCTGACCAGAGCCTGGCGTCCTGCTCCTTTTCCCCAGGCCTGATTAATTCGATGGCATGAGACGCAGGTCACACCTTCACGAGAGGAAGGGGGACGATCGAGATTACTCATATTGATCGGCTCTGAAAGCGCCATTCCCACTGGTGTATGACAGCGGATGCAAAAATCACCCAGCGTGCCATTATTCAGTTTGATCAACTTGTTGGACATCGCATTAAAAACCGGGCTCAACTGAGCGTAGGCATGCGGTGAGACGGACCATTCCCGATAGTGATCCGGATGACATTTTGCGCACTTGGCAGCGGAAGGAAAAGGATCATTTTCATAGCATTCCGCGTGTGCACGATCGACGGCAAGCTGCATCACCTCATCCAGCTTGCCTGCTGGTTCAGTTTTGGCTGGTTCCGTCTGATGAGGAGAAGAAGCGGAAGAGAGTTTGGCGTATCCCTTGTTCTCTGCTTGAACACATTGCTCGTAAATCAGAGGCAGTATGAATCCGCAAAACAGCAGTCCCAGCGTCAACTGGTGATAAACTGTGATTTTATTTTTTTGAGGAGAGGATTCCATTCCTGCGCTCCCAGGTTCAATCGATTTCAGGTCAGACAGTCAAGCCTGAAGAGGTTAAGGCGCACTGCGCCTGTAAGTTGCCTTAATAGTCATAATCGGAATAATCGATATATCTGTTGAGGTAATAAATAGTTCTATATCCAATTAGAAAATGTTATTGAAATCTTTCTAAATTGATTTCGTATAAATCAAATCACTTAATGGGCTTAGGGGAATTAATGTCTGCGGAGCATAAAACGGTGTGGAGAGAGTTCAGACGTGTATCCCGTTCCACATTGGGGATCTATTTATTCAAATTCACAACACCGTCCCAGTTTTCCGGCGCTTTGTAATTTTTGCTGGCGATTTGCAGCAGCAGAAAATCCTTCGCTCGATCTTTGGGGGGGAGATAGCCGAGCAGATCAAGGGCACTATCCCAGTCGCCATCAATAAAAGCATCAACCGCAGCTTCGAAGTCCTGGATGTTCTGATTTGAGATCGTGCTTTTTCCCTCTGAGGGAAGCAGTTCGTACACGGAAAATGGTGCCTCAAATCCGGCAGGGCGAAATAATCCAATGTGACGACAACGGCCTTCCGACTCCGGCATGAAATCACGAACATCGGCTGCCGTTTCTTCGTCAATTAATATGGGGACCCCTATCAGTTTCGTCATGTTTTCCAGTCTGGAAGCCAGATTCACGACAGGTCCAAACACGCCCACCTTAGCCTGTTCCCTCGTTCCGATCTTACCCGCGATTGCATTCCCACGAGTAATTCCGATGCCGACTTCAAAACCGCTCAGTTCATTCAGGTCTGTGCTGTTAGAGATCTTGAACATCTGCTGAATTCGTAATGCTGCCTTGCAGGCTGGCAGTGAACCTTTTGTTAATGGTAAAGGCCAGCCCCAGAAACCCAGTGCGCTGTCACCCTGAAAATCAGCGATGACTCCATTTTGATTGATAATACTCTGGGTCATCACTCCCAGTGCATTTTTCAAACGATTCAGAAACTGCTGAAGGTTCTTTCCTGCCTGCTCCGTCATGTGTGAAAAACGGCGCAGATCACAGAACAGGACGGCTGTTTCGGTTTCCGTTGGTTCGAGTGTGTGTTTCGCGTTTTCTTCAGATACGACTCTGATAATCGCAGGGGAGAAAAACTGTTCAATGCCGGAGAAGCGATCTTCCAGTTTACGAACCCGGCGGATGGCAGACAGCATATGCGCCAGCAGTTCCACCAGATTCATATCATCCTGCAGGTCTAGCGTGGAAAGATAAGCCTGTGAAGGCGACTCTTCGCCAAACCGTCCACAGACGTAAAGACACCATTTATGGTTCCCTTCTGTTTTCACCGGTGTGCAGAAGGCCCAGCGGCCATTAGCCAGTGGTTCCCCTTTTCGACTGTTTTCTACTTCAATGGCGGTTTCGCCATTTCGTAATGCGTCGCGTACCAGAGAGCGCACGATCGAAACACGTCTGAAGCCGGGAACGGGTTGTTCCCACTGTGCGACGCTCCATTTTTTGGGTTCATCACTCTGAATCACAGCGACGACATCAGCATGATTCATCACATCTTTAAGCAACAGGGCAGCCTGTTTGGCGAGATTCATTTCATCTTTGGAAAGCCACAAACTGGGAACCGCTTTGGAGACAATTTCGATGCGAAAATCTGTGACACGTAAACTGGCTTCTGTCAGGATTCCAGAGTCGGTATCCAGGTCATCCATAATTTGAAGGACACCATTATTGGCATTTCTCTCAATCGAGAGGAATTGTGTCTCGCCAATCTGGAATGTATCTCCTACGGATAATACGAGCTCACTATGAAACTGTTCTCCAAACTTGATCTGATTGAGCACGCTAGGAAAACAGCGAATTTTAAACTGATCCTGCTGATGTTGAAATTCAGCATGCATACGTGAAATCGTGGAATCCCAGGGGACAGCGCAGTCATTTTCAGCACTGCGTCCCAATAGCATTTTTTTGGCTTCCGGAATGTGCCATTCAATTTTTTCACCGGGGCGGGGGCCCTGAGCGATCAGATGTATCATCGACTGGTCCTGATACGGTATTTTCTAAAAATCGTGAGCTGAATAAGACAGACTGAAAATTGACTGATAGATGCGATCATGTCATCTGGTGTTTAAACGGGAATTTCCGGGAATGGTAACCGTAAATTCACTAATCCTTCTGGAAAAATCTGAATCCAAATAAATTATGAGTAGTGATCTGCTACAGCAGCCCGTTATTTCTCTAAGTGCTTTGTTGATTTCGCGTGAGCATTCAGGGCCGTCTTTCTGAGAATTCTTGAGGAAAGATTGACCTGCTACGCGAAGAGAAGCGCCGTCCCGTCTCCTGTCACATGTAGAAGAAAGAATCTCGGAATGCATTTCGACTACTGCAGAGTCCGCTCGTTTAAACTGGTGAATTATAAGTACTTGTTACTGCTGACTGGCTTCCTGCTGACGCTTTCAGGCTTGTTCATTTCTTCTGAAATGTATGCAACTGAAGATGCGCCTCAATCCATGTTTGTTACCACTGATTCAAAGAATCCAGCGGATCAGACAAACAGGATCATGGGGGTGACAGCCGCCGATTGTAAGAAATGCCATCCTTCTGAAGTGGCTTCCTGGATGAAGACTGTTCATTTCCAGTCTCCGGATATTCGGCTTTATAAGTTTGAGGGTAATACAAAAAAATATGCCACTGCGATGGGATTGACGAGCGCAGAGCTTCTGGGGGATTCGCTCTGTGCTGACTGTCATGGGACGAAAGCAATCCGTGACGGGCAGGTGAAAGTGATCTCTGGTGTCTCCTGTGAAAAATGCCATGGTGCCTCGGGAGGGGAAGAAGGCTGGTTAAATCGCCATCAGTCCTATCATGCTTCGATGCCGGTTCCCCGTGCTGACGAGACGGCCGCGCATCGGGAAGCGCGCCTGGATTATTGTGATAAAGCCGGCATGAATCGTTCGGCTAACCTTTATGGTTTATCCAAAGCCTGTTTTCAATGTCACCTGGTTGGAAATGAAAAACTGATCGCAGCCGGACATAAGGCAGCGAGTGCCTTTGATTTTGTATCCTGGACCGGAGGCGAGCTGAAACATAATTTCCTGGTTGATAAAACAACCAATGCCGCAGCCCCCTCACTGTGGATGGAACGCACAGGGGGAACCGCCGAGAACCGCAGACGGATGAAGTATGTGGTGGGAACACTGGTTCAACTGGAGACTGCGCTGCGATTAAGAGCTGATGCAACGAATCCAGCCGTGATTCCACAATTAAGCGGCGTCATCGCTGCAGCCAATGGTCAATTGACTCAGATTAATGCTCTCGCGCCAACGCCGGAAGTCCAGGCGGTGACGGCTCTGATTACTCCCATGTTTGGGACATTGTTTGCCCCGCTCCCAACTGACAGGGAAACCTACAGCACCGCTGCAGATAAAGTTGCCGAACAGGCAAAACAGTTCTCACAGAATCATAATGGGGAGCAGTTTTCCAGTCTGGATTCCATGATTAACCGTCTCCCACCACACTACTCTCAGCAGTATCAGGAAAAATATCTGAAGAACTGAACCATAGCCTGTTTCCAGATCGATTTGAGTAGAACATACATGTCTGAGCCATCCATCTCACGTCCGCGTCGCTGGGATAAACCTTTCTCGCTCGAAGCGGGCAGTGAAGCAGAAATGACAGATGTCGAAGTGGAAGCCCTTCTCTGTAAGAAACCTTTTTCGGAGATTGATGCTTCAGGATTTAAGCGTTCGATACCCCTGCATGATATCCTCCGCAATGATGCCCGCATCGTGGGATTTGACGATGGCGATATTATTGTTCGTCGGGGAGACTGGGGGAATTCGGCTTTCTTTGTGCTGGCGGGAAATGTGCGCGTCGAACTGGAAGGGGGGGAGTCTTCCTTACCGGATGAAATTCTTGGGCGTCGTCGCAGTCAGTCAAAATCGTTTTGGCAGAGTCTTTCTCAACTCTGGGGCAATCATCGCGTTCCGGAAGTTCGCGAGGTAGCTGTGTTACGGGACAGCCAGTCTTTACAAAGCACCCGCACGACCAGCGGTGGCACACGCATCTACCTGCAGGAAGTGTCTGCGGTTCTGGATAAGTATCGTACTGCTCAACTGAAAGAGGGACACTGGTTCGGCGAACTGGCTGCATTGGGAAGAACCAGCCGGGTCGCGACGGTTTTTTCTGAAGGTGTCTCGCAGTTACTGGAAATCCGCTGGCAGGGGATTCGTGATATTCTCAGATATGACCAGAATGGTGGATTGAAAGCATACATCGAAAACGTATTCCGAGAACGGGCACTGGCAGCATTCTTAAGAACAGACTCGTTATTTCAGGACTGTCCACAGGAACTGATGGAACGTATTGTTGCGCAGGTCGAATTCCAGACCTTCGGAAATTATGACGCTTCCAGACCATTTAAGGACATGGTTCAGGGGAATCAGAGTTCGTCAGCGGCTGGAGAACCAGTCATCGTGGAAGAGGGAGCGATTCCTCATGGAATTGTCATGATCCGCAGTGGCTTAGCGCGTATCAGTCAACAGTATTATAACGGACGGCGTACGATTGGTTATTTATCCCCAGGCCAGATTTTTGGACTGAATGAAGTTCGCGATGCGCTTCATGCTGACTCCCCCGTTCCCTATCGTGCACAATTGAGTGCAATCGGGCATTTGAATGCCGTCGTCGTCCCCGTTCCTCTGGTGGAAGCACTTTTACTGCAGAACCAGGGAGCGCATCAGAAGTCTGCGGTTCCGTCACACACGTCCCTTTCTCAAGACAGCAGGCAGTCTGTCAAAATCAAAGACGATGCTCTGCTGAGTCAATTGATTGACCAGGATTTTGTGCAGGGGACTTCACTGATGGTGATCGATCTCGAACGCTGTACGCGATGTGATGATTGTGTGCGTGCCTGTGCGACTGCGCATGACAATAACCCGCGTTTTATTCGACATGGGCCGATTCTAAATCAATATATGGTTCCGAATGCCTGCCTGCATTGTGTGGACCCGGTATGCATGATTGAATGCCCTACAGGGGCAATATTTCGTGATCATGGTAATGGTGATATTGTCATCAACGAGCAGACTTGCATCGGTTGTGCTCAATGTGCGAGTAATTGTCCCTTCGATGCGATTCGGATGGTTGATATACGCGACTCTGCAGGAGAACTGATCGTCGATTCAAAAACACTCGCGCCTCTGACTCAGGCGACGAAATGCGATCTCTGCATTGATCAGCGGGGGGGGCCTGCCTGTGAACGAGCCTGCCCGCATGATGCTCTGTTTCGGGTGAATATGCAGGAATCGGCCAACGTGCAGGAGGTCTTCTCGCGATGAAACTGTATCCCACGCAAACTATCAGGAACTGTTCCATTTTTGGGGTGATCGCTGCGGGATTGCTGGCCGGGGAATATCTTTTTTCTATTTCGCTTGCTAAAACCTCGTTTGCTTCAGGTACGCTGTTGCTGTTCTGTATTATTTTTCTTGCCGGCTATCAGCTTCGGAAAAAATTATCATTCCTGTCGATGGGAAGTGCGACAGCCTGGCTGCATTTTCATATCTTTATTGCCTTTCTTTCTTTTCTACTGTTTTTGATGCATGTGAAACTCCAGATCCCTCATGGATTGCTCGAGAGTATGCTCTATCTGACGTACTGGATCGTATTCCTGAGTGGTCTGATCGGTTGGTGTCTGTCGCGAGTCATTCCCTATCGTCTGCTTTCCCGGGGACAGGAGGTGATCTTTGAACGGATTCCCATGCATCGCAGGAAAATCAGAGACTCTGTCGAAGCACTGGTCTTTGATAATCAGGATACTTCCCGGGGACCCGCTTTACCTGATTTCTATGAGAAGTATCTGAGAACGTTCCTGTCAGGTCCACGAAATCAGTTTCGTCATATCCTGCATTCTCGAAGACACCGGCATCAGCTCTCACAAAGGATCGCTGCACTGCGTCCTTTTCTCAATGAGCAGGAGCGTGTTGTGCTGCAGCAGATTGAACACCAGATTCAGATAAAAGATGACCTGGATTATCAATATGCACTTCAGGGAACACTGAAATTGTGGCTCTTCGTGCATGTTCCGTTTACCTATTCTCTGATTGTATTTGCCCTGTTCCATACCCTTGCCGTCTGCGCATTTGCGAGTACGAACGGATGACCGAACCACTACAGTCATTCGACTGGAAAAACAGTAATTACGAGCGACCCGCTAATGACTGGGTTTGTGGGAAAATGTGCGAACTGGGAGTTCCCTGTCGTCTGGGGCCGAGTGAAAAAGGTGCCTGTCAGGTCGTAAGTCAATGCGAACCGCAGGAGAAGGGGGGCAAATACCATTGCACACGTTCTGCGATGCATGGAGGAAAATGTAAATCCGATCCTGCTTCTGACGGAACCTGTTGTCAGTCAGATACCAGCTGTCGACCTCGTCGCAGTCTTCCAGCCAGACGTCGGTTACTCGGAGTCAGTATCGCTGCAGCCTCTATCTGTATCGGACTGTTCCTGTTTCATGGCAATACCCCGTCGCGGCTGCTTTCTCCCGGTGAAGTAATTGCTTCCCATGCCACAATCGAAGCGGACTGCAGTGCCTGTCATTCTGCTGCGGAAGGGGGAATGAATTCCTGGTTACATACCGCCTTTGATTCTCAGACTGCGAATCGGGATTCTGCATTATGTCTGAAATGCCATGCTGATCTGGGGACGAATGCATTATTCGCGCATGGTCTGTCACAAAAAGAATTAATGGCTTTGACAAAACAGGCTCAAACGGGAGATGCGCGCAAACCATTCGCTTTGCAACTGACAGCTCTGACCGATCCACGTGCTGAGAACCAGAAGCTGACGTGCGCAACCTGTCATCGGGAACATCATGGTCGTAAAGCGGATCTCAAACATTTGACAGATCTGCAGTGTCAGACCTGCCACACCCAACAGTTTGAGAGTTTTGAGCATGGACATCCTGCGCTCGGCGATTATCCCTATCAACGCAGGGCTCGGATCAACTTTGATCACAATGCTCATCTCAATCGATACTTTGTAAAAGGAGAATTCAAACGCACCATGCCTGACGGACGCGGGGCAGAATCCTGCAGTGAGTGTCATACCCCGGATGCAGCAGGTCGATTGATGTTAACGGGGACTTTTGAGAAAAATTGTGCCAGCTGCCATGAACCACAGATTAAAGATGTTGAATTCCCGGGAATCCCCTTTGTTACTCTGCCGGTCATTCCCCAGTCAATGCTAGGGACGGAACAGATCTGGCCGCGCACTAAAGGTACATTTTCATCAAGCCGTTTACCTCGTTTCATGGAATTGTTATTAGAATCGGATCCAGGTTACCAAAACGCACTTGCGGAGTTGGGTACACTTGATTTTCGCAGATTAAGCGAAATCAAACCGGATCAATATCCTGCGGTTGCTGAAATAGCAGCGGCAATCACCCGAATGTTTTACGATATTTCGCATCACGGCGAAGCTGCCGTCAAACAGCGTCTGGGGAATTCCGGTCCCGCCTATCTGCAGTTGAAACCGTCCATCGTTCCCAGCATGGGACAGGCACAGAAGCTCTGGTTTTCCAATTCTGTAAAAGAAATCAGAAATCAGCCGGAAAATGGTACGGTAACCAGTCTGAACTTTCGAAGAGTAAAGGATCGAAATGGTTTTCTTGAAGTCAATGTCAGTAATGGCTGGTCTCTGAATCATTCTGATTTTACGATCCGCTATCGCCCGGTGGGGCATGCAGATCCTTTGATCAGAGGCTGGCTGGATCAAGCGGTTCAAAAATCATTCGAAGGACTGGCTCAGGATTCTCTCTGGCAGATTCTTTCCAATCCGAGCGGTTCCGGTAGCGAAGATGTGTCAGGAGCCATGGCTTCCGGGCGCTGTCTGATGTGTCACTCCGTTGACCAGAATGCAGAAACGGGAAAAGCGAAAGTGAACTGGCGTGCCTTTTCCGGTCAAGAGGCGTCTGAACCCCTAACACATTTCTCGCACGCGCCGCATTTGTCGATGGGACAGCTACAGAAATGTGAGTCCTGTCATTCGTTTGAACCGCAGGAAACCGGATTGAAGGGGATCTGGAAGAGTGAGTATTTTGTCCGCGATGCGAAATCGCTTGCCTGGGAAATTAATCGAAACAGTCAGGAATCCTGCAGCAGTGGATTTCGATCTGTCAGTCGCGAAATGTGTGCTACGTGCCACAACAGACAGACCGCTACACAAAGCTGTCTGCAATGCCACAGCTATCATGTCCATAATGCTCGAACGATGAAAGACAGCCGGACGAATTGAGCCGGAAAATCTGTTCATTTCTGAAGTTATTTCAATCCGTCAGGCATATTGTTGGCACGAATCTTTCTCTGGTGAATCAATCGTTCACCTGTCATCCCCTAATCAATCGATGATTGTGACTCTCTCGTGCAAACAGAGAAAATTGATCGAAAGGGAGTCAGTTTGGCACACTGGCGACCGTTCCAGAATCGCATTACGAAATCCATTCTGCTGGCGTGTCGTATCACCAGCAAATGATGGAAATCGGCATTTCAGACTGCATTTTAAGGGTTTTTCTGTGATCTCAAACTGATTAATTCAAGGGGCAGAGAGTGAATATGCGAAGTGGCATGCTAGTTGCTTTTTACGTTTCATAACGTTCAGCGTTTCAAATGAGATTAATCAACCCAACATTTAAGGTAAGGAGAGAATAATGACCACTCGAGAAGAACTTCGCGGTCACTGGAATGAAATTCGGGGACGCATTGAAGAACGATGGAGCCAGCTTAATTCGAGTGATCTAGATGGGCTGGAAGGCAAGACAGATCAACTAGTCGGAAAAATTCAGCAAAAGACGGGTGAAACCAGCCGTGATATCCAGAAAGAACTGGATGCGATCGTTGAGAGCTTTTCTCATTCAGCCTCCACAATGGCGGGTAAAGTGGGTGACACTTTCAATGAAGCAGTAAAAAATTCGAGAGAGCAGTTTGCCCATGCATCAGAAGCCGCCCGCGAACAATATGAGCAGGTGAATCAGTCGGTTCAGAAAGGATATCGCGAGGCGGAACGGACAGTACGTAAGCATCCCGCTGAGTCAGTTGCTGTTGCCTTTGGTACAGGTTTGATCGCCGGTGTGATTGTCAGTCTGGCGTGGCGTCGATAGTACTGAATCGAATGCTCAATCTTAAGACCGAATCTAACAGGGAGTTAAAAATGATTCATCAATACGAAGACCTGGAAAAGAATATTGTGCCTGTCTCACACGATCAGGTGGAACAACAGGTTGCCTCAAAATCTTCACAGGTATGTCACTATGTCGATGAGCAACCGGTCAAATCCGTTATGATCAGTCTGGGAGTCGGCATTGGGGCAGGGTTGTTACTGGGTTCTATGTTCCGTGGTTCAGTCAAACACTTTTCACGGGATCAGGCTTTTATGGACCGGGTAGGATGCAGTATTCGGGAGTCACTGTCTGAGATTGTTCCCGCTTCTATGAAGAAGCATTTTCGTTCCTGATGTCGGAGCAGAGAAACAGGTATCGGGAACAGTTTCCATTTTTGGAGAAGTAAAACCGGGACAATATAAAGTTTCAGACAGGAGCCTGAATCGTGGCCAGTCAGCCTGAAGACAAACGAGCAAATGAGATACGTCGTGCGATGCATGAAATCCGCTGTGAACTGGATGACGATGTCAGCCAGATTAAGCAATCTGCATCGACCCTGACGGACTGGCAATACTACATCAGACATTATCCCTGGGCGTGTGTTGGCGCAGCAGCAGCGTTTGGTTTTTTGATTGTCCCCAGAAAATTGAAGGTGAGTAATCCTTATACGGACGAATTATTGAAGCTGGCTAAGAAGAAGCGTCTGGTCATCAATAAAGCAGACGATGATGATGAAGTAAAAGCAGGGGTTGTAAAAACCGCGTTTACATTTATATCCGGACTGGCCATGCGAGCTGCCGTAGCACAGGTTGCTCAACATCTGACTTCGATTTTAAATCAGGACCAGGGGAGCAGGAATCATGCTGGTGCTTCCGATCAGACAGAGGCATCTGCTCCAGCTGCTCCCAGTCCTTATACGAAACATTTCGATCGGAGATTTTAAGCTAATGAGTCCCTATCAAATGCAGTTTAAACACAAAACACGACCGTTGAGCGAAAGCAGGTCACAGGCTGAGGGACTGAAAAATGTCGCAGGCCCTGCAGTAATTCTAGCGGATGTGAAAGAACGCTTGCGTGAGCAGATCTGTGAGCATCCGGCTGAGGCTCTGAAAATCAGTCTGATTACTGGTATCTTTGCCGGATGGTGGGTGAAACGATGATTGGTCAGAACGGAACTGTGCAGTCGGAATATAAACCTGATATGCGAGGTGACCTGGGTGACCTCGGTGCAGATTTACTGGCTCTGAGTGAGCTTCAGGTTGAGCTTCTGTCTGTGGACACACGCGATGCGATCCGAGAATCTTTTTCTCCGACAATTTTTCTGGCTCTGGGACTCGGGCTGTGTGCAGGAGCATTTCCTGTATTGCTGTTAGCATGTGCCTGGTGGATGAGCAATGCATTTGAATTAACCCTGGCTTCGAGCATGCTGACGGTCTCCGTTTCAGGTCTGTTTCTTGCCAGTGGTTTTCTTTACTTTGCCTGGAAAGGTTTTAAGAAAAGCTTACGTACATTACAGCGTTCGGGAACAGAATTACGCAGTAATATCGATTGGATTAAAACTATTATTTCTGATAAGCACCGTAACCGTCAGAGTCCTTATCAGAGGAAATAAGATCGATCTTGAAAAAAATGAATTTGAAAGGAAATCAATCATGAATATGTATACCACCTCTTCTCAAAATGCCCAGACAATGGATCGAGAAACAGCAGCGAATGCGGCTCGCGTAGAGAATTGCGACCAGTTGCAACCGGTTGATGATTTCGTCGATTATGTTTCTACTTATGCACGACAGAACCCTGGGACTGCAGCCTTATGGTGCTTTGGAATCGGATTCATCGTTGGTTGGAAACTGAAGCCCTGGTAAGAAAGCATCAGCATGACAGGGAGACGCTCTCTCTGCTTTGATATTTACCGATAAGGAGAAGGTCCGTGTCCCTCACATCATCATCGATAGAATCCGATTGCCAGCACCGCAGTCAAGAAGTTCGAAGCGGTGATGATCCGGACGCTGACTCTTCTTCCAGTACTCAAGAGCAATTGAGGGAAGAGCAGGCAGTCTCAGCGACTGTTTTGAAAGACAAAGTTGAGATTCAACCCTTTGGCCGCATTTCATTGGCTATTCTTGCGACTCTGGGTGTCGTTCATGCGTTGTATTTTGCCCGGGCGATATTTATACCCATCGCGCTGGCGATTGTTTTATTCTTTCTTTTGGCGCCTGTGGTGCGGTTTCTGTCACGTGTCTGTCCGATTCCCGAGTCGCTCTCCGCTGCGATTGTCGTACTCTCTCTTACGTTTACTATCGGTCTGGCCAGCTATTTCCTGGCAGTACCGATTTCGGACTGGCTTTCGAGCGCTCCTGCCACATTCAGGAAAGCCGAACAGAAGCTGCGTTTCATCATTGACCCGGTCGATAAAATCGATCAGGCTTCGTCCCAGGTTTCTGACATCGCTGCAGGAAAAGAGAAAGACGATGTCGTCAAGGTCTCCATTCAACAGCCACCAGTGACCAGCTACCTGTTAAGTTCAACCGTTAATTTTCTGGCTGGTGTGACCATCACGGTGGTACTGGTTTATCTGCTGCTGGCGATGGGGCATCGGACTTTGAATTCAGTCGTCGAGTTGATGCCGACTCTTACAGACAAGCGTGGTCTTGTGACGATGATTCGTAGTGTTGAGCATGGCATCTCCCAATATCTGGTGACCATTACTGCGATTAATATCGGGCTGGGGATTATTATTGGAACTGTGATGTGGTTCCTGGGACTCCCCGATCCTGTCCTTCTGGGAATCATGGCTGCCACTCTCAATTTCATTCCGTTTGTGGGCGCATTTATTGGTGCAGCCGTTACTTTTTTGATCGGAATTGTTTACCTGAATACGCCTGCAGAAGCTGTTATTGGCCCATTGATGTATATTGTGATTAACACACTGGAGGGGAATGTCATTACGCCAATGATTTTAGGGCGTTCGATGAAGCTCAACCCTGCACTGGTTTTTATCTGCATCATCTTCTGGGGCTGGGCCTGGGGAGTTGGCGGTATTTTACTGGCTGTTCCCCTGATCGGGATGGTCAAAATCTCTTGTGACCATTTTGAATCTCTGCAGCCAGTCGCACGTATTCTGTCGGGGTGATCTGGCACTCAGGAAAGAGTATCCGCGTACAGCCGATTTACTCTCTTAGTCTTTCTGATTCTGCGGATTGTTGATCGCGCTTTCACCAGGCAGACGTGGCGTTTCCAGTCCCAGTAACTGCAGACAGATTGGTGTCATGTCGATAATACGAGGATTATCAGGCAATTCAAAATTGTCGGGCAGTCCCGCTGCGATCAGCGGCGCGGTGGAATCTAGCTTATGCAGTGAACCATGCGAACCGGCTGGATTACACTTCATTGCCGGCAGACAGAATTCCTTACCCAGTCGGGCTGTCACCCAGATGTTTCCCGTCTTTTCGGAAAAGCCTGTTGCGATACGTTCAAAGGCGTTTGGATAGTCACCGAATTCCAGCTGATTGTCAGATGTGACCTTTGCATCGACGGCACTTAAGTCACCGTCCCAGATCCAGGCGGTTCCGTAGATATCGAGGCCATTACCTGTTGAGTCCGGGGCCGGTTTGAAAACCAGATGTCCCCGATCTCGTGTATGAACGTAGAAAGCCGGCCGGTCGGTACCGTTCAATCCGCTGTTATGATCGCACCACATCACCTGATCGATTTCCGGGTAGTTTAAAAGGCACTCAATGACTTCAGTGCGACGATCCCATAATTCCGGTTGCATATAGATTTGTGCTGACCGCATATTCGGACAGACCATTAAATCTTCTGAGCTGTTCCAGGGTTTCCCTGCATCTACGACTTTGAACTGTTTGAGTACTTCGTTTAAATCAATTCCCGAATTCTCATCCAGATCACTCTGAGAATGATCACCTGTCATCAGGATTACATGCTTCTCCAGAAACTGATCGATTCCGCCGAGAACTTCAATCAGTTTACCCAGGTGGCTGTCGACATTCTGCAGGGTTGTCACTGCGTTTTCAGGACCTTCTGAGTGGCTGTCAAAATCATTATTGGGAAAATAAGCCAGAGTAAAATCAGGAAGACAATCCTGTTCTGCCATTCCCAAAAGGTAGTCGGCTGTTGTATCGTCATGGAAACCAAAACGTCGCGTTACACCCCCTCGTACCGAAAGCGTATTTCCATAAAGGGGGGTCGAAACAAACTCTCCCAGAAACATCGTATGCGGCCCGATCATTGATTCTGCCAGGGTTACTCCCGGAGCCAGATTGAGGAGTAAAGGAGTGCTGGTTTCGTGTGCCACGGTCCCCCGATACCACATAAAGTTGACGACTGCATCGGCCAGCGTTCCGTGTTGCTCGATTCGTTCGAAAATCGTAGGGACCTGGAGGCGGTCCATATTCAGTTTGATTTGAAAATCATTGACATATCGTTCCATGCCTTCATTCATGATCGCCGGCAGATCGGAACCAAAATAAGCGACTTCATTCTCGCCTCGATCGTACCAGTAGGCACCAGAGATACCATGTTCGAAAGGATAAGCACCCGTCGCCAGCGCGCATGTTGCTGCCGGCGTAATCGAGGGGAAAATGGATGTACATTCCCTGCGTAAAACTCCGCGTTCGATTAACTGCTGAAAATTCGGCAATAAACCTTTTTGCAATGCAGGTTGCACGACTCGGGAAGCCAGAGCATCAATAATGACTAATATGACTTTTTTCATTTGTGTTTTATCGCTCCCGGCCAGAACTCAATCAGAGTGTGTGAGATCTGGCCAGTAATAAAATAAGTGGAATCATCAGATTACCATTTCAGTTTAAAAAGAACAATTCGTGTGACGATGTGCCTTCCTAATAAATACGTTCTCAACAGAACTTGCTTTCCGAGTTCAATATTTCGGGGATGAATATTCGTAGAATTCATCAGACTGCCATTTCAAAAAAATGAAACCCGGAATATGGTGAGAGAAGCGTTAATTTGATCTAATAGGACCAGATTGTATCTTTTAGCGCCAGTTCTGTAAAAAAAAGCGGACCAGGAATCTTCGATGATGGAAATGGAATCTCTTAAGATTCTGATTGCACATAATAATAGTGAGACTCTGAAACTCATTCAAAAGGCAGCGTGTAAATTAGGGCACCAGATTATTGATGCGGTTCAAACCGGAGAGGCTATGATCGAGGTTTGCAGCGCTCACCTTCCGGATCTCGTCATCAGTGGTGTTCGTATGCCTGACATGGATGGGATTCGAGCCTTGACCCTGATTGGGAAAGAGACTCCCATACCGGGAATAATTGTGACTCCCAAGTCTGATCTTGAACTGGTGGAGACGGCTGCCCTTGATCATATTATGGCCTGGCTGGTTGAACCGATTCGTATGGTTGATCTTGGTCCTACCATTCTTCTGGTACATCGACGTGCTGCAGAATTTGCTGAGCTTCGACAAGAAAATCAGGATCTTCGTGTTGCACTGAACGATCGAAAGACCATTGAGAAGGCCAAGGGAATTCTGATGAAAACAGCAGGTCTTGATGAAGGGACAGCGTTCCGTCAGCTTCAAAAACTCGCCAGTCGTAAACGCATGAAACTGATTGAAATTGCACAGGCAATCATTACCGCTGAAGGTGCCTTCGATCTGGTCCAGGAAAACTGAGTTCGTTTATTTCTTCCGAAATGAAATCAGACTGAGTAGTGCCACAAACAGGGCAGCCCCGATAATCGACCACAGAATGGGAAATGGTTGATCGCCAAATTGAATCGTCAGTAATTCGGGGAGCCCCAGCTTGCCCGAAATCCAGGTTCCCAGCAGGGCACCGATGAATCCCAGTGCGATCGAAGTCAGGCAGCCTCCACGAGAATAACCTGCCAATGACTGGGCAATACCACCACAAATAGCAGCGACTAACAGTAATAATAAAAATTGAAAGATTCCCATAACAGTGTCCTCTCTCGTAGTAAAAATTCTGATTATCTGAATACTGGTTCGTAGCAGATCTACGCCAGTTTGATGTTTCAGTTGGTCTGCAGACTGGACTCCAGCAAGTCGTTTAGCTGACCGAAAGCCTGATGAAAAGTATTTCGGTCTGCCTGGATATTATGCTGCTCTTCAAACGCGGTCTGTAATGCTTCTGCTTCCTGTTGGATGACTTCAATATCTTCCGAGCGAGAAGCATGGCTGGCGATTCCTGCCAGTGCCTCCAGCAGTTTCAGTGAAACGGCGGTGTTGCTGGAACCATATTCACGAATCATGCCGAATGAACGTGTCAGTACTTCTGCAAAGCCGTCGGCTGTTGTCACTAATACACGAGGTACCGATTCGCTGTCTCGCCGAATCTGGCTGGGATTGGATCGTTCTACAAGTCTACCCAGAGAGCCTCCCAGTCGATCCACACAACTCATGGCAGTAAAGGGATCGTTGATTCCCGGGGACAGGGCCCGTACAGCGATTTCAACCAGTTCTCGGGCTGCATAGCTGACATCCTGGCGGGGAGTGCGACGCAGGCCGATAATGATGACTCGATTTATCGTATTGACGACCTTTTTTATCTGTTCTTCAGAATCTTCTTCTGTTTCCGTTTGATCCTGGAACCAGACGCGTACCAGCAGTTGTTCTTTTGTGATGTAATCTCCGGGCTTGCACTTCAGTTCTACTACTCCGTTCAATTCCTGTCCCAGCGAGACCAGGCTTTCCCCGTCAATGCCTTCGATATAACCCTCCAGTTCCGAGGGAACTGTAATATTATGTTTTCCAACACCAGCTAAAATTTCGTCAAATGATTGATAGTTCTGTTGTTCAAGTTCTTCTTCATCAGTTGCTTTTTCCGCTGCGTCTCCGATCAATTCAGGAAAGAGTCGGTTAATGGCTTCGTCCAGATCCCGGGAAACCTCTGAAATAATGGTCGGTGCCTGAATGGCGGTAGCCACATGATGAATAAACCAGATCAGCATACCCATACTGATTACTCCGAGAATCAGACCAACGGCCGTTCCCACCTGTGGAGTAAATGCGGGGAAGTCTCCATGTGCCTCTCGCACCTTCTGCAGAACCAGCATGCAATACAGACTCGTTCCGATATACTGACCGATTACCAGATCGGCGATGCTGGCACCCATCACATTTCGAACCAGTCGGGAACCATACTGCGAAGATGCAATGGATAAAGTCACGATGGTGATCGAAAATACGACTCCTGCCAGGGCAATCGTGGCTCCCGCTACAGAGGAAAGGGTAGAACGGGCGGCAGAGGCAGTTGTTGAAAGCCAGCCGAGTTTACGGTCAGATGAATCCAGCAGGCCATCCAGTTGATTTGTTCCAAATGCCAGCAAAATCGCCATGAATGCCATAATGGACGGGACAAACCAGAAACTGGTGCGAAAAGAATCCCAGAGATTCTCAAGTCGTGCTCTCATACTGCAGGTCTACTCCTCGTATTTCGTTGTTTCTCTAAGGTTGTCTTACTGGAATGCAGGATTGCTGCTGCTGACTGTCTTCAATTATGGCACTGATCTGTCTAAGAATGATACAAAAAAAGCCGTGAGCAGTAGTAATTTACTCCTCACAGCTTATTTAACTCTGGAGCATTATTTATTTGCCGTACCGACTCAGGTATCGAGTTTCAATTTTACATCACGGTCTTTATGCTCGATGTCTATCCGATAACGTTTGTGAAGTTCTTTCGAGAAGTCCGGGTCTGCGAAATCAGGCCAGTTATCTTCATCGAAGCCCTGGGCTCCTTCCAGCTGTTGCTGAGTCACATTCAAAACCAGAATCTGTTCTTCAGGATCCTCGGGATTCTGTTTCAGTTCAAAAGCTTTAAACGGCACGGCGAACATTTTATTACCAACACCGAGGAATCCTCCGTAGGTAACAGCTGCATATTGCACATTTCCGTGTGATACGTTGATGACAATATCTTTGATTTCACCAACACTTTTTCCCTGTGAGTTCTGAATATTCATGCCATTCAACTGGCTGATTCGTACATTTGATCCTGAAGTTTTAGGATCTAATTTACTTGCTTTATTTGAACGTTTTTCCTCTTTGCTCATTTTTTTATGTTTGACTTCATAACGTTTGTTGAGGTCGGTAATGTAGTTCGTATCCGCAAAGTCGGGCCAGTGATCTTTATCAAAACCAGACGCACCCTCGAGCTGTTTCTGAGAGACCTTCAAAACCAATGTCAGTTCATCGGGTGAATCTGCTTTTTGTTTCATATTGAATGCTTCAAAGGGGACAGCGAACATTTTATTTCCTACGCCGAGGAAACCACCGTAGGTAACAGCTGCATATCGAATTTCCCCTGTTGACGTATCCATGACAAGGTCATTGATTTCGCCCAGACTCTGTCCTTGAGGGTTTTCGATGTTCATACCAATTAATTTACTGGCGCGGGTCACCATTCCCGCTTTTTTCATATGTTTTCTTTCAGCCTTGGATGCTTTTTTATCTGCCTTTGAAGTCTTCGAAACATCTGGCGATTCCACTTTCTCTTCATTGGGATTGTCAAAAGCATGAGCGCTTCCGGCCAGGCATAAAGCAGTGACACTAAACGCAAGAATACTTGCGAGTGCAGTATAACGTTTCATTTCAGTTCTCCTCGGGTATCAAAGAATTTGATTTAGATGTGACCAGAAGTAATTAACTATCACAGCTGATAATAGTTCATTTAAGACAATGCAGTTGACTGGCCCTCATTGAGTGGTGCTATACCGTTAAAGCGAAAAGTCGCTGGCAGTCCTGGATTATCCTCAGATATTATTATCAGCTGATGATAGTGCTGATTCATCGCTGGAAATCAGTTTCAGCAGTGGCATGAGCTTTCAAACTGAGCCACCTGCTTTTCTGCTTCTTCCTTCGCGATGCCATATCGTTCCTGAACCTTGCCAACCAGTTCGTCTCGTTTACCGTCGATCTGGTCGAATTCATCATCGGTCAATTCTCCCCATTTCTGTTTAGCCTGACCTTTGATCTGTTTCCATTTACCTGCAAATTGGTCTGAATTCATCACTCTTCTCCTGTATTGGAATATTCGTCTAAAAACTATTCTTAACTGCTGATTACAGACTGGAAATCAGCAAACAACTCATTTTTGATTACTCTTTTTTCTTGATGTCAACACCGATGTTGCCATCACTTTTGTCGCGTTCTACTTCAAGTTCACCGCCTGGGGTTTCAATATCGAGTACTTTTTCTTTTTCTTCACAGCCCGCCAGGGTGAAAGCAGTAGCTGACATCAGCAGCAGGGCTATCGATAAAAAGCATGAATTGATGATGTTGTTTTTCATAACGGTTTCCTTTTTGCTAAAACTTACCTGGCTCGCTGTATGCGCACCGGGAGCCCGTTAAAAACTCATGTTGAATGGCTCTGTCAAATCAGAGGTGTTATCAGAGAAAACTGGCTGCTCTACCAGTAGGTAGGGCGTCCGTAGAAATCATAGAGTTGTGTTTCATAAGCGCGATTCACTGGCAGACGCGGATCGTACAGCGGAGCATTTTCAACCTGTTCTCGTGTTAAATCTACATGTGCTTTTTGATTTTCCCAGGTAAAATGAGTGATCCAGTCGAATGCGATGATCACTTTCTTACCGGGTAGCCAGTTACGAGTATCTATTACCAGATACCGTAAGCTCCAGCTTTCTGTATCCACGATAATGTCTTCCACATGTCCGAGCGTATCTTCCATACACTGGATATTGTAACCTGTGACTTCGCTGACACTTCGTAGATGGGGGTCACCTTTCCCGGCAGCCACCCGTTCTTTGAGTTCAACGGTTGTTGTGGAGTGATTCAGTATGGGCGCAGGTGAGTTCCCCCAGTAAACGGGCCAGTTATAGAATGTAGTTAGCGCTGATTCGTATTGTCGGGAAACTGGTTGATCAGTCTCAACCAGTGGTGCTGCTTCAATGTTGGCTTTTGAAAGTACTGTTGGTAGTTCTAGACTATCCAGATCCGGTTGTTCAATTGCAACGGGAGATACCAGAACCTGGCGATCTGTCAGCCAGTCTCCAGTATCTACCACGAGATACCTCACAATGTTGGTATCATCGTCAAAGAGAAAATCCTGAACGGTTCCACAATCTCCATCGGTAGCCAGAACCTTGTATCCTCTAAGTTCATTCGTGCTCCGAAACATATCTGTCTCCTTTCCTGGTTCTGTCTGGAGACGAAATGCAGATCGTGTGCCATTCCGTGGATTTTCCATTGATTTAGCTGGGATTTCATTGTTTTCCATGCACAAGGTTCTTTATTTTAATGACTACTGTCTGATTTCAAATTATTCTCAGATCTCATTGCTGCGTTCGAAATCTCATTTATTAAAGGTTCTGATCGACCGCTGAGAAACCGGTATGCTTGACAATCAGTCAGCATTTAGTCGATACACAGCCAGGAAATAAAAAAAGCCCTGCGGCGTACATGGTTGTTCGCCGCAGGGCTGTCATAGGCCTGCTGATGACCCTGCTCCGGGAGCAGGGCGTGGATACTTAAAGTGTAACGAAGGCCTGTACACAGTCAATCATCCACAAGCCGGAAATCGATTTATATTGCTTCATTTACAGAGAATGGAACCCGTTCTCGACTGGCTGAGTCGACCCGATAGAGCCGATTTCCGATTGTAATCACAGATTGAGAAAACCTCTTGAACAAGCTTCTTTGACGTTATAATGCCCATTGATTACCTGGTGTTTTTTATCTACAACGAGAGAACCTTTTCGTCTGAACCGATTATTGTCACGGTTCGGGAAGGCAGTTGAATTGTCAGGGATTTCTTTTCAGACTCTTTGTAATGCAGAAATCAGCTTGCTAGAATAGCGCAATTCTCTGAAAGAGATCCTTTCATATTTAAAATCAGTTCGGATTAAATTATGTCTCAGGCATTAGTGGTGGATGATGATCGTACGGTACTCGAAATGGTACGTCGATCACTGGAAAAAGTGAACGTCGACGTCATCACTGCGGGTACCGCCGAAGAGGCGCTGGAAGCCATTCGTGAGAAGGCTCCCGAAGTTGTATTACTGGATATTATGCTTCCTTCAGTTTCCGGTTTAGATGTTTTTCGGGAAATCCATCAACTGGACCGACGCTTACCAGTCGTGTTTATCACGTCATCCAGCGAAAGTAACCTTGCGATTGAAGCCATGCAGCTGGGGGCGTTTGATTACCTTGCCAAGCCACTGGATCTGCCAAAATTGAACCAACTGGTCCAGAAAGCTATTGAGACACGGCGGCTGATGAATATCCCGGTTGCTTTGCCGGTAGGTGATACAAAATCCAGTAAAGGTGATCAGTTTGTAGGTCGTAGTCCACAAATGCTTGAGGTGTTCAAGTCGATCGGACGGGTTGCTGCGGAAAATGTCAATGTACTTATCCGTGGAGAAAGTGGTACTGGTAAAGAACTTGTTGCCCGGGCCATTTACCAGCATAGTCCCCGCTCCAAAGACAGTTTTATGGCTGTCAACTGTGCTGCTCTCACGGAAACGCTGCTGGAAAGCGAACTGTTTGGCTATGAAAAGGGGGCATTTACTGGTGCCGACCGACAGCGAATCGGAAAATTTGAACAATGTAATGGCGGGACAATCTTTCTTGATGAAGTAGGCGATATGTCTCAATTGACGCAGGGAAAAGTCTTGCGTCTGCTGCAGGAACAGAGGTTTGAACGGGTTGGTGGAAACAAGACGATTGAAACCGACGTCCGTATTATCGCCGCTACGAACCGCAACCTGGAAGAGATGGTTAAAGCTGGTTCATTCCGTGAAGATTTATTCTACCGACTCAACGGGATGACCATTTCGCTGCCTCCTTTACGTGAACGTGGTGATGACATCGCATTACTGGTCGAGCATTATCTGAATGAAGCCTGTTATGAAATGGGGCGTACTGAAACGGAAGGTGTCTCTTCTGAAGCTCTGGAGTTGCTGATTCAATATCCCTGGCCAGGAAATGTCAGGGAACTTCAAAGCGTGGTTCGGCAGTCTTTGTTAAAGAGCACTTCTCCGATCATTGTTCCTTCATTTTTACCAGATGAGTTATCCAGAAGGTTCAATACGCAGGCGGTCTCCCTGGAACCAGAAAATGATATTTCAGGTGATGATGATTTTCCTTTATCCGATCTACGTTTGTTTGTGGATCAACGTCTCGCGGAACAATCAACAGATTTGTACAGCGAAACGCTGGAAGCCATGGAACGCTATCTGTTGACACGGGTCTTGAATGAAACAGGGGGTAATCAGACTCGCGCTGCAGAAATTCTCGGCATCACACGAGGCAAGATCCGAGATCGCATTGCACAGTTTGGCATTTCTCTTGAAAAAACGGTCAGTATTGAAGATGACTCGCCTTAGTCATTCTTAAAAACACATTTGCCGTCAAGCAGACACTGCGATTACTCTTCTAAAGTGGTAGTCCCCATCTTTTCTGTATTTTCTGATACAGCTGTGAGCCAGAAATCCTGTTCCAGGCCAGGGTGACAAGCGGTCGCTTAACGCGCAAACGAACTTCCCAGCGAGCGATCAGCAATCGATCTTTCACACTATCTCAGTGAAATATGATTCATGTACGGATTTTGTCAAAGTTCCAACATCCTTTCTTATAAAGCCTTATGTCAATCTGTTGGGCTGGCGTTTCAACTTGGCACAGCGATTGCGATGTTAGTAATCATCGCAGCAATGTGATTGAAATTGAAACATGCAAATCGAATGAGCCAGGGGGCATTCCTGGTCGGCTGGTTGAATTGAAACTCAATACTCCCAGCCGGATCGGAATTGAAAACCCGGTATCCCAGGGATTTCCATCCCGCTTATTGAAAGGGTAGCACAATGTTGAGTTGGGCATTAATGTTTTTAGTAATTGCACTGGTAGCAGGACTCTTTGGTTTTGGCCTGGTCGGCGGTATGGCCTATGGCGCAGCGAAGATCTGCTTTTTTATCTTCCTCGTTTTAGCAGTCATCAGTCTGCTGACTGGAAAAAGAGTCCCTACAGAATAAGCCTTTGAATAAAGTCACATGTACTTGATTCAAAACTGCTGGGATGATCGACCGACGGCGCTCAAATGGGCGTCGTCGGTCCGATTTATCATATCTTCGCAGTAAAGAGGCATTTTAGTGGAGAAGACCGATGCAAAACGTAACTATTGTCATTCTGATCATAGTAGCAATTATCGCTATGGTATTAGGTGGTTGGATTTCGTTTGCAGACATGGACGACAGTGCAACCATGACGATCCATAAAAGTGAAGTGAAAAAGGATACAGAGGAGGCTGTCAAAAAAGGAGAAGAGTTAGTCAAAGATGCAGCCAGAGAAGGTAAAAAGTTGATCGACAATACTGAGGATGCTGTAGATTCTGGTGAACCTGCTGAGAAAGAAGTAGAGTTCGAGCCTGAACAATCAGAAGTTTTAGAAACTCCCAGATAATGTAACCTGTGTGATGATGAAACAAGTGTTTTGAAGTTGTGTCCGAGATGTGCGATGCTGGGATTCCTTCCATTTCATAGCGATATTAGTAACACTATCCCCTCTACAGAGTTCCTGCTCTCATCCGGTAGTCGTGGTAAAATCAATTCCATTCTGTTAAGTTACTGTCATTCCCCCTTCAGCGTTATCACTAAGTTTTTCTAATCTTTTTCCAGTCGGGCACGAAAACGAATGGGACTCCCTTCTAATCCAGAATTCCCGAGCAATGCCTTATGGGCATCCGATGACCGGTTGCAGACAATTGTCGATTCCGCGATGGATGCAATCATAACCATGAACATTGATGGTTATGTACTGGACTGGAATCGGCGAGCCGAAGAAATATTTGGCTGGTCCAGAGATGAAGCCACTGGAAGTTCCGTCTCAGAATTAATCATCCCTCCTCAATACCTCAATCAGCATCAAGATGGACTTCGGCAGTTCAAAGCTACCGGGGAAGGACGGTTGATCAATAATAAAGTAGAGTTGACGGCACTCCGCAGGAACGGTCATGAGTTCCCGATCGAAATGATCATCACACAAATTGAATGGCAAGGGCAGGATATTTTCAATGCTTTTGTTCGAGACGTTTCTGACAGGAAAGAAGCCGAACAGCTGATTGCCCGTGAGAAACTTGAGGCCGCATTATTACAACAGGCGAGTTTTTCATCGTCTACCAGCGACGCGCTCGAAGATGCATTGCGAATCTGTGTAGCCAATCTGGGAGACATTTCAGGTTGGCCCGTTGGTCATGCTTACCTGCTGAACCAGGGAGGAAATCGTCTGGTCTCTTCGCGAATCTGGCATCTGGCGAATCGAGACCACTTTCTGGATTTACGCGATGAATCCGAGAAGCAGACATTCGTGCGTGGTGAAGATCTTCCCGGTTATGTCTGGAGTCGAGGCGAACCTGTCTGGGTCACGGACTTTGAAAATGAAGAGACCATTAATCAGAAAAGAGATTTTGCAGCCTTTGGTGTGAGATCTGCTTTTGCATTTCCAGTTAAACTTGATGGGAATGTGATTGCTGTGGTTGAATTCTTGAATACCAGGCTCATTTCTCCGGATCTGAATCTACTGGCGTTATCACGCGGGGTGAGTAATCTTATCAGGCATGTCATCGAACGGGTTCAATGGCAGGAAGAACGTACCAGACTGGCGGCCATTGTTGATTCTTCAGGGGATGCGATTATAGGAAAAGCACCCGATGGTACGATCACTTCCTGGAATAACGGAGCCGAAGTGATATACGGTTGGCTGGAAGAAGAAGTTATCGGAGAGACCGTATCGATTCTGCTGCCTCCGGGGATGGCCCGTGAAGAATCTGAAATATTGGAAGCGATGAAAACGGGACGCAGGCTGGATCAGTTTCAAACGAGGCGTATGCGAAAAGATGGAACCATCATCGATGTGGCCATTACTGTTTCTCCCATTCGCGGGATGGATCATCAGGTTGTTGGGTCATCAAGTATTGAAAGAGATATCACTGCCCGTCGACGTCGCGAAGAGGAACTCAGCAAAGCCAAGGACGAAGCCGAACAGGCTACTCGCACCCAAGGCGAATTTCTGGCTAATGTCAGCCACGAACTCCGCACCCCTATGAATGCGATTCTGGGGATGCTGGAATTGACATTACAGGAAGATCTGTCAGCGCTCAAACGGGATTATCTACAGACAGCAAAAGATTCGGCAGACTCCCTTCTTTTGCTGGTCAATGATATTCTTGATTTTTCCCGATTGGAAGCAGGGCGTTTTGAACTGGAACCGGTTCCATTCAACTTACGGGTCATGCTCGACGAAGCTGTGAAAACACTTTCGCTGCGCGCCTGTGAGAAAGGTCTGGAATTAATCTGCCGCATCGATAAAAGAGTGCCGATGCAGGTTCTGGGTGACCCGGTTCGCCTGCGTCAGATTCTGACAAATCTGGCCGGTAATGCGATTAAATTCACAGAGCAGGGGGAAGTGGTTGTTGATGTCAAAGTGATTGAGCCTTCTGTCGAACAAAACGGAGGCTCCGAGGAACAACGATCTGACAAGCCACTTCCCAGGCTTCAACCGGGAGAAATACCCCTGCTGGAATTCAGCGTTTCTGATACAGGGATTGGAATCGCTGCGGAAGATCAGAAACGCATCTTTGCTCCTTTTGCACAAGCGGATGCATCGACAACGCGGCACTATTCTGGCACGGGGCTGGGACTGGCGATATGCCACGAGCTGATTGGCTTAATGGAAGGGGAAATGCACCTGTCGAGTGAACCGGGAAAAGGGAGCCTCTTCTCATTTCGTGTCAGCCTGCCGGTAGTCGAACCAGAGGAATCTGACATGAATGGCGACGAATCGTCTGTGTCTGAATTACGAGATCTACCCGTGCTGGTCGTAGATGATAATCAGACGAATCGGGTGATTCTTGAAGAAATGCTGTCAAACTGGTCCATGTCTCCCACACCCGTTGACTCTGCGCAGGAAGCACTAAATCAACTCTCTGCAAGTAGCGATAAAGAAAAATCTTATCCACTGGTGATTGTGGATGCCCTCATGCCGGAAACAGATGGCTTCATGCTGCTGGAACAGGCGCGGGAAGAAGGGCTGCTCGATTCGGCGACGATTCTAATGCTGTCTTCCGCCGATCATCAGATTTTCAGCGAGCGATGCCAGGGGCTTGATATTTCTGCATTTCTGGAAAAACCTGTGTCACAATCTGATCTGCTGGATGCCATCATGACTGCCTTGAAAGGACCACAACTGGAACGTTCCAGTGTGTCCCAGATCAGAGAATCAAAACAGTCTTTAAGGGTCCTGGTGGCTGAAGATACTCCTGCGAACCAGAAAGTGATTACTGCAATTCTGAAGAAGCGGGGACATCAGTGTGTCATCGCCGATAATGGTCGTGAAGCGGTTGATTATCTGCGAAATGAGTCATTTGATGTCGTACTGATGGACGTGCAGATGCCTACGATGGATGGTCTGCAGGCAACTACTATAATCCGCGAGAACGAATATGGATCGGGTGAGCACACTCCCATTATTGCCATGACGGCATATGCAATGCGCGGGGATCGTGATAAATGTATTGCTGCTGGCATGGATAGCTATATCTCTAAACCCATCGATGCTCAAAAACTGATTCTGATACTGGAGCGACTGGCAATGCGTCATCAAAAGAACAACTTACCCGGGAATAGTCCTGCAGGTTCAAAACTCTCCCCTCAAGAATCAGCAAATGAAGCGTTACAGAAAACATCCGCATCGAATCATTCATCTGTAAATCACAGTCCAGTCATGGATATGCGAGCCGCGCTCAAACGAGTCGGTGATGATGTTAATATTCTCAACGATATGGTCGACTTCTTTTTTGAAGATGCCCCCGGTCTTCTGAAAGAAATCAATGCACAGTCCGTTGCCGGAGATGCGGAAGAACTGATGCGGGCAGCTCACAGTTTGAAAGGGCTCTGTGCCAACTTTAATGCTTATCCAGCTGTGGAAGCAGCTAAAAAAATTGAAGAGTATGGACGCGAGGGAAAGTTGAGGGAAGTACCTGCAGCGATTCCCGAACTTGAGTCGGAATTCACTCGACTTAATGAACAGCTCTGTGTTTGGAAGTCTGAGAATTCCTGATCTAAAGAGTCTGGTTGAATTTTTCGGGCCAGAAGTGTCTCGCCAGAGTCTTCCTGGACTGATGGCTCCGCATTCAAACTGGTCGCACTGCTGCCAGGATCGCATTGAATTTCCCGTTTTCTCTCCTGAATTTACGGCATATAACCCCTGTTTTTCAGGGTGTACAGATTGTGTTCACATGATTGAGGCTTTGGTATGGGATGTGCTTTCTATATTCCTGAGTCAATTTGAAATGTTTGATCCGGAAACGAATTCGGATCGTTTACAGAACTATTGAGAAATCAGTATCCGTTTCAAATGGCATTATAACAGATTGCATTAAGCAATTCAGAAAGGAAATAGACAATGTCAACTCAATACCCTCAACATGTTCAGCCACAGTCTTCTACTTTCATGGATGTGATCAGAATTATCCTGGCAATCATTTTGCCGCCAGTGGGAGTACTGATGCAGGTCGGACTGGGAATGCATTTCTGGTTGAACATCGTCTTAACGCTGTGTGGTTATATTCCCGGGCTGGTGCATGCCGTCTGGGTCATTGCGAAAAAATAATGGAATCGCATGAAGTTCAATCAACAATCAATCTCTGAACTGAAATAAGTCATGTATGCGATTATTTCACTGATAGTGATTATCGTCATATCGATTATTGTGGTCCGAGTGGCGACAGTGGCATTAACGCTGACAGGACTTTCTACTCCACTGGCACGATTCCAGGCACGGTCTGCTTTTACCAGCACCGGTTTTACATCCAGTGAGACAGAAAAGGTCATGCGACACCCTGTTCGTCGTCGGATCATTATGATGTTGATGATTCTCGGCAACGCGGGAATCGTAACTGCGATTTCTTCTCTCATCATCTCCTTTGTTGGTGCAGATTCCAGTTCTGGTCTCTGGTTACGTATTGTGCTTCTGGCCGGTGGTTTATCATTACTCTGGTCGCTCGTGTATAGTGAATGGATTGACCAGCACATCTCCCGCATCATTCAATCGGCTCTGCAACGTTGGACTGATCTTGAAATTCGAGATTATGCCGGACTCCTGCATTTGACGGGAGACTACATTGTAGTGGAGTTGAATGTAAATCCGGATGACTGGCTGGCAGAAAAAAAACTGACTGAGCTCAAGCTGGACACAGAAGGGATCCTGGTGCTGGGGATTGAAAAACCGGATAGCAGCTATGTCGGCGCTCCGCGGGGGGAGACGCGTCTGGAGATTGACGATCGCGTCCTGCTTTATGGAAAAGCCAGTGTGTTGAGAAATCTGGATGAGCGGCGGTCCGGTGCCGCCGGTAACTGGGAACACCATAAAGCAGTCGATGAACAGCAACGAAGTGAACAGGTCTCTCAGATTTAATCTGATTCTATTGGTCTGCATTCGATCATCTTCCACTGAATAAATTCCTCTTGACCTCGCCGAGCGGTTTACCAGGATAAGCGTCTAAGTGAGTCGCGCGCGTGGTCCAGTATTTGAGCAGGTAAACAGCACGAACCTGTAATGAGATCAGCACTATAAAAGTCTCTCATTACAGCACGATTTAAACCAAAGCCTGCTCAAACGCACTCTGTGGATCGACACACAACGCCCCGGTTTCGCCCCGGTTTCGCCCCGGTATGATCCGGTGTCACTCCAATATCGGTAGCATATCAGCAGGTATCGCCAGGTTTTGTAGTTCAGCTCCGCTTGACTCAATGGTGCACTTCGACAAAATCGCCACCACAAGTAGAGAGCAGGGCGGAATAAACATTCCAACCAGGTAACAGTCAGGCATAAAGTAAATCCATTCAACATCAATTTCATCCTTGTAAAAAATGTTCACTGCAGCAGAAGTCTGAAGAGTTCTTTCGTCAAGTCAGTCCGTTTTCCCGGAGAAAATATGGGGCACCTGTTTGCAATAACCATTCATCAGGCAGAGATTTCTGGAAGACAGATCCTACCAGATTTCACCCGTAGCCTTAGATGTGAAAATCCTGAAGTACTTCCGGCAGGCAAAGACAGATGACGCTTTTTTTCAGGAGCCGAAGTTGCAGATCATTTACTCTCGCGTCCTGCATATTATTGCGTCCGGGGTGCAATATCTTGCATGTGATTTCTCGCAGGATCGGATTGCTGATCCATAAATTGATTTGAGAACGGATACGAACAGAAAAATTTTCAATTCGAAAACCACTACATATCAAGGCATATAATTCATCCGGAGTCATCAATGTCGATAATTTAGATCAGCCGGTATGCTGATTGCATTAGGGAAAATTGTTTGTTCATTTTCGAAATCCAGATAGTCAGCAAGGCAAATCTTTCGCTCAGGCTGACGACTTAATGTGTCTGGCCTCGTTGCAATATTGAAAATCATTTTCACCCCTGCCTGGTGTAACATCACTCAGGCTCACGTTTACTTACAATGTTACCATCGGTATTCCCGTCTACATGTTGGTTGCACAGGTGGTCATGAAAACTATTCCAGTGGCATGACCCGGATCGCTCTGGCTGGAACGTCCTGATATCCAGCCAGAGCATGTTTTAAAACTTGTGATTACTCCTGATTTGGATGTAGTAGAAACCTGAGACAAGGAGATACTGATGGTTCCTTCACATATAAAATATAAATGTCAATGTATGAAAGAATCTTTGAATCATGGCAATATGGAATTCGTGGAACTGTTAAGGAGTGAATATCAGCAGAAACAGGTTTCAACAACAGATACGGATTCTGAAAATCAATCGGGGATACGAATTTCAAAAAGTTATCTTGAACAACTGGGGTACCCGGGAGAGGTTTCACCACAAACTCCCAAGGCTGCAGTGCTGACCTGCTCTGATGCACGCGTCTCTGTACTGGACCTGTTTCAGCAACAGCCGAACCAGATATTTGAAGTACAGTTAGCTGGAAATGTTGCTTCCACCGAGTGTCTGGGAAGTATTTCCTATGCAGTAGAACATCTTCCCTCTATTGAGGGGGTCGTTGTTCTGGGGCATACCGGCTGCGATGTCGTTACAACTGCCGTAGATCAGTATCTGAACCCCAGGCCGGATACAACTCCGGCTGACAACACAATTCGTTCCCTGATCAATTCCATCACACCTTCCGTTGAAATTTCAGCATCGGCTTTGTCCTCTAACCCGGACTTATTACAGGGGCGTTTTCTACGTGAATCACTGGACCGGACTCGATTGATCGATACTTCAATTTTTGTAAATACAGCCGCGATGGCCTGGAAAATACAGGAATTTGTAAAGCGATTATCACGACAGGTTCCAGTCTGCTACGGAATTTATGACCTCGCCTCCTGTCGTATATTGCATGTTGATCTGGAACATCGGGACGGTTCTTTATTGTTTGGTCTGGGGAATGCCCCTGGAGTGATTGATTTGAGTGATGTGGCAAAATGTCTGTCGCTCTATTTGAAAAAGATGAATACGTTTGATGCAGCCCGATTTGCAAGTAATGGTCTGAATCAGAAAACAGAGAAAGTGTGGGAGAGTCTTTCCGGTCGAAAAGAACCGGCTGTAGCTACTCACAAAAGCAGAACAGGTAGAGAGAATACCAGCAAACTTCACCAGTGAATGAGTGGGTTGAAAAGTGATGCCTCTCCATTGCATTCAGTTTGACAATCCAATCATTCATTTTAATGATACATCCCGGTGGAGCCTGTGCTCACAGGGATCAGTGATAGGACGTCAACAACAACAGAGTTGGCAATCGTGATTAAGATAACAGAAGCTCTTTTTGAGCAGGAAATGTAATCCAGTTTTCTTAAGCTGGGTATCAAATGATTTTCGTGAAGGATTCATTTTGTGATCAATTCACTTTTGGGTAATGGTCGTCTAAAAGCGAATCTGGTCACACAAATGAGGAGTCGTGTTCCGTCGTGCCGGTTTCCTGAGATTAATCAGTTGCGCATGACCTTTGCCCATGCGAATGGGAAGTTCAGTTTATTTCTCGACAGGAGTTAACGTAGTTTGCCAGTCACCTTCATGTGCTTACTTTGGCGGGTAGCTAGCATGATGGGTGACTGGCAACTACGTAATTTCTATCAAAGCTTCTGAGCTTCACGGCGGACACGTTTCTCTTTTCTCGACAACAGTCAATCGGGCCATCGCTCATTTTTTTCCCTGCATCTGCTATAAGCAGGGATCGTCTTGGACTCAGGTTACCTGCTTTATCCACTGGTAAGCAAATCTCAGAGCCAGCCACATCTCCCGAGTCTCTTCCATTCTGCCCTCCGTCTGAACGGCTTTGATGATACTTCCGTCAATCTGGAGGTAGGCCAGGCAGATCCCGACTTGAAACAGGGGACTTCAATCTCTGTCTATCAGGCTAATTGAAGGCAGCATACACTGCCACATAAAGTTTCGGGAAATGGAAAAAGCACTGATGAAGATCTGGACGTGTGACTGATTGTGCAGGTTGGTTTTGGGTTCTGTTTCAGCAGAGTTCGCAGTTGAAACCTGCTGCATGGTCATGCATCTGCCCTGAGTGACCGTTATTTCGATCAGCCGGGATTCTGATGGGGAACTTTACTCGAAGCATCGGTCAGCCTGAAAAAATAACCTTCAACCCGAAGTCAGGTTGAAGGTTTCAAATTTCATTCAAATGAACTCTGGCAGTATCTTGTGGAAGGGAACCTTTGAACGATTGTCACTTCCGTTCTATGTGATGCGCTCTAGAAATCAACCTGAGCACGTACCGCCAGGATATCGGCATTACTGTTATCAATCACGGGACCATTCACATTAGAGCTGCTGTTCAGGAAAGCATGAATGTAGTTAAACTGGAACTTGGTGAATTGATTCAGATACCAGTTCACTCCCAGCGTCAGGTCAGTCAATCGGCCCCCCTGAATATTCTTGTCGTTCAGGTCGATATAAGACCAGCGACCTGCCAGTTCCCAGGCACCGCAGCCACAATCTTTACCGACTGGGTCGAGGGGAACCACGCGGCCAAAAACCCCCCCCTTGCGATTATAGGCTCTGGATTCACCTGTCAGAAAGTATCCGAATTGAGCATAAGCACCAGAGAAGTTATTGGTAGGCCCATTCCGTTCTTTGACGACCGTATAGATGACTTCAGATTGGGCATAAAATGAACCGACGGCATATGCCAGTTCGGCATTAAACATACTGAAGTTCTGGGTAGGAATCAGCCCGGTATCTACAAAGGGGGGCACGGCTAAGGGGACACCGACGGGAACCTGAGCTGCTCCCCCTGTCTCCGAGACGAAAATTTCCGGCTGATTACGATATTGCACAAGATTGTTTGCCGGGTTAGCGAATGTGAATCCACCACCGATGTGCAGCAATCCATTCCCATCGCCATTATCAATCAACAGGTGAGTCAGGCGGGTGGCGAGACCAAAGCCGCCACTGTCACCAATATTGCCTCCGTAAGGGCCGGTGGGAAAACGAAAGCCGGACACGGCATATGTCGACTGTTCATCTTCTGTATTGCCAAAATACATGGCTCCGATTTGTCGGAAGGGGAGAAAGGCAAAAGGCAACGCCCGTTCCAGGAATGTCAGTTCCTTGACGCTGGTCAGACCATCCATGCCGAATGGTTGTCGATACTGGCCGACTCTCACGTTGTTGCCACCCAGCACGTCGCGAACTTCCAGCCAGACATCCATGAAACTGGGACGACCCGGAAAAGCAAAGTCCATTTCCAGCATGTAACCGACATTTTCCCAGGCATCACCTGTCGCAGCCAGTCGCGCACGACGAAAGTCGGCACCATTCTGGACGTCACCGACCGCCTGGATATTCGCGGCATCCTGGATAAACCCGACCGCATCTGTCTGGAAAAAACCTGTCAGACGTGCCGTGGGAAACTTATTACTGTCGCTGGAATCTCCAAACATGTACTCAGGTAAATCAGAGTCATATTCGTCTTCCCCCATTGATGCAGCGGGGGCAGGAGGGATTTGACTCGTGAATTGAGCTGGTTTTACCTGCTGCGATTTCAACTCATCTATTTGCTGCTGCAGGATCTGCAGTTGCGCTTGAATTCCTCTTTCATCCTGATCAATCTCCGGAAGCTGAGCTCCGGCACCGGACAACTGAAAAGTGAATAACCAGAGCAGGGTCATAACCACGAACGAACGATTTCTAAAAGTTCTCAACGGTTGGCGCACGTTTTGATACTTTGGATTCAGAACAGATCGTCGTTTTCCAAAAGTATGTTTCTGATGCATTAAATTTTTTCCCAATTCGATCATTTTCAGTTATTGTTCAGGCGACCATCTCTCCGTTTGAGATCGCAGAGAAAACCGGGTTGAGCACAAGCTATAAACAAGGATTTTTTATCAACGTGCCCGGCTTACTTACCTGATACTCGGTATCGGAATAACCGTTAAATCTCGTGATTATTTCAGTCGAAAATTCCAAATCGGAAGATTTTGATTAAAGGTTTGTGCAAACAACTGCACGGTACCTGCAAAATTCTGCAGGTAAATTATTCAGAGGGGAGCGTGATTTTTAAAATATTGAGAAATTACAGTTTGAGGTTATAATATTTTGTATGCAAAAGGTTTGCGTCAGATCGATTTCAGCCGTTAAGTGGTCCTCCAGGCAGTTTGAAGTGTACGCATAAAGCAACGATTGAATGTGAATGTAGGGAGGGCAGGGATTCGATAGATGTTTCATGTCTATGAGACGCGTGTCAGTCGCGGATTTCAACTGGCTATCGCTGGTCTGACGATACTGAGTCTGACTGGTTTGATTGTGACGCTTTGGATTCTGGCGGATTTCCAGCATGAACAGGAAATTGTGGCACGAATCATCCGAGATCTGCCTGACAGCGATCTGGCGGTCGCACGGGAGCTGGCCGGGGAATTACGATTTCAGTCACAGTTATCGATCCTGCTCGTATTAAATATCTGTGTGACTGCGGTTGCCCTGGCTTTGCTGGTTCGAGCCTATCTGAATAGTGAACGCTCTTTGCGCGAGGTCAAAGTTCTGGCAAGTGATGTTCTCGCGAGTATGGATCAGGGAGTCCTGACAACGGACCGGGAAGAAGTCATCACCAGCATCAATCCGCGCGGCATGGAGTTGCTCGGTCTGCATGGCAACGTAGTCGATCAGCCTTTGTCCGTAGTGGGGATTGAGCACACGCTGCTTTCAGTGATCTGCAGTCATGTCAATGCACATCATTCTCCCGTCAGAGACTGTGATTATACGATAACAACGCAGGGACATGAGCAGACTCTCAGAGCAGGCTGCAGTTTACTGAGGAACGAGCAACAGGAAGAACTGGGGACCGTCATCCATGTTCGCGATGTTACTGAGCGTGCTTTGATGGAACAGCGACTGCGAAGAATGGAACGTTATGCAGGTCTGGGGTCACTGGCCACGGGGCTGCAACACGAAATTAAAAATCCGCTGAGCGCGCTCTCACTGCATGTTCAGCTTCTGGATGAAGCGCTGGTGGGGCAGACCACCAGCCCGGAAGTCAATGAAATGCTGGGGGTGATCCATACAGAAATTATTCGGTTGACTGCCGTGCTGGAAGGATTTCGGGACTACGCCTCCATGTCTGAGCCAGGACGTTCGGACGTTGATTTGTCAGTCCTGATCAAAAAGCTGGCGCGGTTCATTCGACCACAGGCGGAACAGCAACAGGTGAAGGTGGAGGTGAATCTTGCAGAAGGACCTCTCCCCACGATCAAAGCAGACTCGGTTCACATGGACCAGGTACTCCTGAATCTGGCGTTAAATGCCATACAGGCAATGCCTGACGGAGGCACTCTTACGATTGGTTTACAACAGGAAGGGGAATGGCTGCGGATTAAGGTGACCGATACCGGGAAGGGGATTCCGGTGGAATATCGAGATCGAATCTTTGACCCTTACTTTACAACCCGTAATGACGGAACCGGCATGGGACTTGCACTATGTGAAAAGATTGTAAGACAACATGATGGTACCATTGATTTGAAGACTGGTGCTGGTGGAACAACTTTTTCAGTGATATTGCCAATAAACGAGAAACTATGAGCTCTGAGGGATTCGGAATACTGATCATTGATGATGAACCCAACATTCGTTCGGGGCTGGCAAAAGGTTTAGCTCGCGAAGCCGATGTCGTGGAGACGGCATCGAGCGCGGAAGAAGGGCTGGCCAAATTCCGCGAAGGGTTCTTTCAACTGGTCATTGCCGATGTTCGCTTACCGGGGGAGATGGACGGACTGGAACTGATTGATCAGACTTTGCGGATCCGACCACAAACAACGGCAATTGTCATCACTGCGCATGGAACCGTGGAAACAGCAGTCAAATCCATGCGACTGGGGGCCTTTGATTTTATCACAAAGCCTCTCGATCTGGATCTGATTCGGCACCAGGTACGCAAGGCGCGAGAGCATCATCGGTTACAGATTGAGAACCTGGAATTACGCAATCGACTCGTGAATGCCGGCGAGGTTTCCAATATCATTGGGAACTGCGCCGCGATGAACGATGTGTTTCAGCAGATTCGTCAGGTGGCAGCGACCGATGCGACGATTCTGATTCAAGGTGAAAGTGGCACGGGTAAGGAACTGATTGCCCGGGCCGTGCATGATTTAAGCAATCGTTGTAGTGGTCCTTTTATTGCCGTGAATCTCGGTGCGATGCCTGAAACACTGCTGGAGAGTGAGCTGTTCGGACATGAAAAAGGATCGTTCAGCGGTGCGACCCGACAGAAGCCGGGCTGCTTCGAGCAGGCCCAGGGAGGGTCGCTGTTTCTGGATGAAGTAACAGAAATGCCTGCCAAAAGTCAGGTCGATCTGCTTCGCGTCCTGGAAACGCAGCAGTTCATGCGGGTGGGGGGCGAAGAAGTCTTTACCAGTGATGCCCGTATTATTTCTGCCACCAACAAATCAGTAGAGCCATTGATTGAAGAAGGTTCGTTTCGTGAGGACCTGTTCTACCGCTTGAATGTCATTCCCATTCATATTCCGGCACTGCGCGAACGCAGAGATGATATTCCCCTGCTGATTGAACATTTTCTGACGCACTTCTGTCAGAGGCATAACCGCCCGTTGAAGCAGGTTTCCCCCGAGGCAATGCAGAAGTTTGTCACAGCACGCTGGCCTGGAAATGTTCGACAGCTTCGTAATGTCATCGAGCGACTGGTGGTAACATTACCGGGCGAAGTGATTCACGCGTCAGATCTGCCCGTTGAATTGAATCCCGAAGTATCGTCCACATCCGTTCCCGTTAAAACGCTGGTCGAAGTGACCGAAGAAGCAGAGAAGGCGGCAATCACGGCAGCATTGGCTTCCTGTGATTATCATCGCGAAAAGACAGCCAAACTGTTAGGTGTCAGTGTGCGGACGCTGCATTATAAAATGAGCCGTTACGGCTTGCATTAAACGGCTCAGCTCTGTTCTGATGATTTCACTTCGGGCCCGGTACGTGTTACATCTCTGACTCTCGAATTGATTCCATGGAGGCCTGTCTGACGGGGACCGAGATATCAACATACCAGTCTTGCTGATCAGCTGCATGATCAAGGCTGGCATTCGATACGAGATTCTGTTCCCGCTCCCGTTTCATCTGGGCCAGGGTCTCGCACAATTTGTCAACCTTCGATACCAGCACCGGATCATCTTGCCAGTTTAATTCACTCGTGGCTTCGATTAACTCCTGGGTGACCGGGTGATTTTCAAACACGGTGCGTTTAGGATTTAACGGTCTTCCCTCTGCATCCACATGGATCAGGTGGTTACAAAGCAGCAGAGAACCTGAAAAAAACGAAACGAGAATAATACACAAGACAGCTGGATTGAGCAGTAGAGAATTCAACCACGAAGTAACACGTTTAAACATGATGCCTCCTGCCGGTTTCGAATGAATTGTTTTTAAAACTGCCTGCTTTTTTTCTGATACTTTTAAATGGTTTTGATTTTCCCGAACCGGGACTTTTACATGAAATATAGACGCTTGGCCTGACTCGGAAAGAATCAGGCAGAGAGGGTTTCCTATGATCCTAGCGTTTTGAATTAGGATTGCTAATTAATTGTGAAAAGATTTTCACATTTGTTTAAGAAGACATTTCGTCTCAATTCAGCAGGAGGGGATTCCCTTGGCTGTAAAGATGTAAACTCTTTTCAGACAAGTGTTTTTGTCAGGAATTGCTGGGAAGAAGTAGATCTGCTCAGGCCAGAATTTCCTGTATGACCCGGGGATCATTGCCGACTCCGGTCAGGCGTTCTTTCAATCCATTGCGTTCAATAAACAGTTCTTCGTGGTTTAGACCCAGTAAATGCAGCATCGTCGTATGCCAGTCAGGTACGCTGACGCGGTTCTCGACGGCTGCAAAGCCCAGTTCATCGGTGGCACCCCAGACCAGCCCTTTTTTCACCCCGCCCCCCGCCATCCAGGTACACAAGGCGTTCTTGTTATGATCGCGACCAGATTTTCTGGCATCTTTATTCGCAGCCAGTTGGGCAATCGGCAGGCGTCCCATCTCGCCTCCCCACATGACCAGTGTGTCGTCCAGTAAGCCGCGCTGTTTCAGGTCTTGAAGCAAAGCGGCCACAGGCTGGTCAGTCCGCTGGCAAGCTTTCTTCAGGGTGGAGGCGATGGAGCTGTGCGTATCCCAGATCTGGCTGTTGATGAAGAGCTGGACGAACCGCACGCCGCGCTCAACCAGACGCCGTGCAATCAGACAGCGGCGACCATAAGATTCCGTCACAGACTGATCGATGCCATACCGTTTCTGAGTCTCCTCCGTTTCCTGCGAGAGATCGAGCGCATCGGAAGCAGCGATCTGCATGCGGGCGGCCAAAGCGTAAGAGGAAAGCCGCGCTTCCAGCTGATGATGGTGTGACCGTTTTCGCTGATGGATTCGATCCAGGCGGGTGATCAGATCGCGTTCCAGTTGTGTGACTGCAGCGGGTTGTTCGTAATCGGGTTTGAGATTTAAAACAGGAGAACCGGTGGCGCGAAATCGGGTTCCCTGATGTTGTGCCGGCAGAAAACCGGCTTGCCAGTTTTCAATCCCGTTCACAGGCAGTCCCAGCGGATCATCCAGCACAACATAAGCAGGCAGGTTCTGGTTCTCACTTCCCAGCCCATAGGAGACCCATGCGCCCAGGCTGGGGTGCCCCGTGAATTCGCTGCCCGATTGAATTTTATAGAGCGCCGGTTCATGGGTGAGATTGGTCGTGTACATCGACCGGATCATCGTGATTTCATCGACCTGCTTTGCCAGGTGTGGCATGATATCCGAGACCCACATCCCCGATTCACCATGCTGTGCAAATTGAAACGGGCTGCGCATGATGGCACCCGCCTGGGCAGGAAATTCGACTTCACCGGCGATTTTTTGAAAGTAATCTTGGCCATGATGTTTGTCCAGATAAGGCTTGGGATCAAACAGGTCCATCTGACTGGGACCGCCATTCATGAAGAGATGAATGACGGATTTGGCACGCGGCCGGTGATGGGGGCCGAACAGGGGAGTCTGGTGAGCCGGTTTCGGTTTTTCCTCGGCGTACAGATCCCGTTGCAGTAACCAGGTCAAAGCCGCTCCCTGCAGACCCGTGGAGACCTGCTGAAAAAAACTGCGTCGAGGAATTTCGCTTTGAACAGAGGTTTCCGGATTCATTCGACTCAACTTTCTGCTGCAGTAGGATTGATCAACAGACTCAATCAATCGATGTATTGAAATTCGGCCAGATTAAAGATCGCATGACAAAAGTTTGTCAGTGATTTTTGAGCTGCTTCCTCTGCAGTGGTTTTCGGGTTTGCTTTCAACCACTCCTGATTCAATGCGTTCATCGTCTCGATTCCAATGGTAATTTCTTCCTCAGATGCCTCGCGGCCAAATGCCAGCCGGTAGATCAGTTTCACCTGATCACTCGGACTGTTGCCAGCCTGATTGCGGAGGTTCACAGCGAATTCGGTCGCCAGTCGATGAATCATCTGATCGTTGAGTAAGTGTAGCGCCTGGGGGGCAACCAGGGATTCACCACGTCGAACGCAGTTTGGTCCCATCTGCGGATAATCAAAGTTTTCCAACAGCGTGGGAATCTGTGTTCGTCGCTGCAGCACATAGATGCTTCTGCGCCAGCCCTGATCGGAAGCTTTAGAGGTCACCAGTCCATCGCGACGTACATCAACCGGATCAGCCGGTCCAAACGGAGTTTCATCCAGCTGCCCCGACAGGTAGAGCAGCGTATCCCGCAGGACTTCCCCTTCCATCCGCTTCAAAGGCATCCGCGAGAGCAGACTGCCATCCGGATCCTTTCGCAACGCTTCATCCGACACTGCTGAAGTCTGCCGATAAGTTTCTGATGTCACCATCAACCGATGCAGGGCTTTCAGGCTCCAGTTCTGCAGGACAAATTCGGTTGCCAGCCAGTCGAGCAGTTCCGGATGAGAAGGGCGTTCTCCTGCCCGACCAAAGTTCTCGGGGGTCTTGACGATCCCTCTGCCAAAATGATGCATCCAGATGCGATTGACCATGACCCGCGCAGTCAACGGATGATCCGGCTGAGTCAGCCAGCGGGCAAACGCCAGTCGTCTGCCTCCCTTATTTTCCTGTTGAACGGGCCTGGAAATCACCTCTAACGGATTTTCTTTGCCGGAGAGGACAGCAGGCACACCCGGTTCGACAGGACGACCAGGTGTGAGGTAGTTGCCGCGCATGAGAATATAACTGGGGGAAGGGGTTCCCCGGGACCAGAGGGCACGAATCCGCGGTTGGGGCTGCCGTCGGGCTTCTAATGCTTTGATCTTCTGCTGCAGCTGATCGCATTTCTGTTTGTATTGCGGGTCGGCTGCTTCCAGTGATTTGGCCTGCTTCTCCATCTGCAGTTGCTGGGTCTGAGCTGTCAGTGCAGCGATTTCCTGCTTGAGGTCCTGAACTTTGGCAGACAGTTCCTGTTCGCGCTGCTGATATTTATCGCGCTCTTCCTTCGGTATAGAGGACAGCGTCCGCGGTCCCTGCGATTTGAGCCAGTCGTGTTCGTCATAGGCTTCTTTGAAGATCGCAGTCAGGCGATAATAATCGCGTTGCGGAATCGGATCAAACTTATGGGAATGGCAGCGGGCGCATTTGATGGTTAAGCCCAGCACAGCGGAGCCGAGGATGTCCATCTCATCAGCAATGACTTCCAGACGATCGGGGACAAAATTCGTGATGTCCGCAAACGTACGATCGGGCGCGGTTCGCAGAAAGCCTGTCGCGACCAGGCAGTCGTACACCTCCGGCGTGATTTTTCCCGACTGATAATCGACCAGTTCATCGCCGGCAATCTGCTCTGTCAGAAAACGGGAGTATGGCTTGTCTTCATTCAGAGACCGAATGACATAATCGCGATAGCGGTACATGTGAGGCCGCAGTTTGTCTTCATTCTGTGCGCCTTCCGAATCGGCATAGCCGGCGGCATCCAGCCAGTGCCTCGCCCAGCGTTCCCCATAGCGACGGGAGGCGAGTAGCTGGTCCACCAGTTTATCATAGGCCCGCGGATCGGTATCGTTGAGAAACTGTTCGATTTCCTCAGGCTGCGGCGGCAGGCCGGTCAGGTCGAAATAAAGTCGTCGAATTAAAGTTCGTTTGCTGGCGGCAGGAGACAGGCTCAACCCTTTTTGTTCCAGTCGCTGTAAAACAAAAGCGTCGATCGGATTCCGGACTCGATCCTGCCCTTTGACCACCGGTACCGTTGGCTGCTGCGGAGGTTGAAATGACCAGAAACCGCGGTCTGCTTCCGTTACGAGTTCTTCGTTCTCATTTTGCGATAATTCGACTTCAGGTAATTTCAACGCAATCCACTGCGAAAGAAGTTCCCGTTCATTGTCCTGCATCGGTTTAACACTGGCAGAGACCAGCCTGCGCGGGGGTGGCATTTCACCTGCATGAATCCGTTTGAGCAACAGGCTGTCTGACGCATTGCCCGGTATGACTGCGGGACCGGATTTGCCCCCTTTGAGAATAGATGCTTTCGTTCGCAGGTCCAGACCAGCTTCCTTGCGACGCCCCCCATGGCAGACAACACACCGTAAATGCAGCAGGGGAATAATATCATGCTGTGTGACAGCAGGTACTGTTTTAACCGCCGTGCGAAAGTGGGCACCCGCATTCAGCCAGTCTCGCAGCGATTGCAGTTCCTCTGTGCTCAGGTGATTTTTCTCATCGGGCGGCATCTCACCCGCGTCGATCATCTGAAACAACAGGCTGGCGTCCGCGTCTCCCGCCTGGATGATGCGGCCCGACTCGCTCCCTTTCAGAATGCTTTCGGGGGAACTCAGATCCAGACCTGCTTTTCTGGTTTTTGCATTATGGCAGCTGAGGCATTTCTGCTCGAAGACTTTTTGAATCCGGCTTTCATAAACCACCGGTGTTTGTGCAGCGGGATTTTCAGCAGCGGCAGAGAGTGAGGGAATCGCAGCGCAGAACAGGATCGCGATTAAAATCGTTCGCTGAATAAAAAGTGTGCGGCGTTCTCGGAATGATGCAAGGGGCTTCACAGGGGGGAGTCTCCATGATCGAATGAGCACTCTCGTTGTACACTATAGTCTGCCTCATTTCAGCGATAAATACAAGTCCCATAGCATCGCCAGAGACAGACATCCATAACAGATCGCACACAAAATCAGTGCCCCGCGCCGCCAGAGACGAGGTCGTAGTTCGTTGGGCAGCAGTGTTGAGTTGACGATCAGGATCTGCACCGCAGCGATTGCCAGTACCGGACCGGCGACGGCTCCGAGAATCTTGAACAGAGATAATGCATGGCCCCAGTTCACCGCCAGCAGTCCCCAGATCGTGGCAAGTGTCAGGAAGAAGTAATACAGCCTGCTGATGCTCATTCGACGACGTTCGCGTACCTGCGGGCTGGCCACCCAGACGATATCGGTCACCGTACGAATCAGAACGTCGGTATTGCTCAAGTGGGTCGACATCAGCACCCAGAACCCGTTCAACAGTGCCAGCCACCAGAATCCTGACCAGAGATGTTCTGCCATGTAACGGGCCTGGAAAGCGCCTGAAGCCATATGGTCCATCTCCGTATTCTCAGGGATGACAGCTGTCGCCAGATTGACATTCAAAAACATCCCGATCAGGCAGCCCATGCCCCAGAGCCAGATCTGATCTGCTGACACATACTTCCACCAGGATCGCCAGTTTTTGAGATTCTCCTCCGTAATGGGAAACACCTGCCCCGTTGCGGACAGCTGTACTTCGCTGTGACTGAACGCACTCGAGATCGAGCCAACCCTGCCGCCCATGCCGAAACCTTTATCGCGGTACCAGTTCGTGATCACCAGGTTACCGATGCCTCCCGAACCCGCAGTCGCAGCAAAAGCGGCCAGTAATAAGATGTCAATATCTGCGGGGAGGTTTCCAAACTGAAAGAAACCACTCAGCGTTTTCAGCCAGTGCTCAAGCGGAACGAAGAGTACATTCACGACGATCAGGAATGAAAAAATGAACGCGATCATGACCCAGGAAAAATATTCCAGCATGCGTTCAATCGTCTTGCCGGAAAGCAGAATTCCGACCGTTACCAGAATCACGACATAAGTTAAATAACTGAGGTACGTGGCATCGCCTTCACCGGCGAGATGACCGGCAAACGCAGCGAAGAGGACGGAAGCACAACCTGCCGCCAGAGCAGGGACCCCCAGTTGAGCGATCGCAGCGAAGATGTAGCCACTGGCCCAGAAACGGGAACCGGGCCGCAATCGCATGATGCCGACCAGAATCGGTTCGCCTGTGTAAAGTGTGTAACGAATCGCTTCCAGGTTGAACAGCAGCTGCAGCACAATCGCGACCGTAGCAATCCACAGAATCCCCAGACCGTATTTGACGGTGATCGTCGGGCCGACCAGCCATTCGCCTCCCCCGATGGAACCCGCCAGCAAAATCGCTCCGGGTCCAATCGTGCGAAATAAATTGCGAATCGTAAAAGGGGGCGGTGCAGGCAGATCACCGGTCGTCCACGGTGGCAGTTTTCCGCTGGTGGTTGGTTCTGACTCCTGATTTGAATTCGTGCTCATCACGTATTACTTTTCTCTACAGGCCTGACAAAGTTGTTGTTCTCGGACGGACTGACTGTTCGGAAAGGGTTCGATTGCGCATAATCAATAACGTTATAACAGAGACCATTCAGCAAATCATTGAAAACTAAAGAAAAGTACAACTCCTATGAAATTTGCGCTCACATTATGCCTTCCCCTGTTTCTGGTTGTTTCGCTGACCACTGCTGCTGAACCGCTTGTTCCCCCTGGCTGGGATGCTGCGCTCGCCGGCGATCAGGTTCTGGAACGGTTGATTCCTGTTACAGGCAAACAGGTGAAGGGGGCCCACGATGCGGAAATGGTCCTGTTGAATGACCGTGCTTTTATCGTAGCAGAGGTCAACGATACCCGTGCCGGGGAAAGTGCCGGCTGGCCTGAAATCTACTGTGCACTATCCATTGTGAACCTCAAGACGTTAAAAGTCGAAGCCGTCATTCCTTTCGCGCGCAGCGGTCAGAAATATGAAAATGAAACATTACCCGTTGGTGCCTGTTTTGTGCCCCGGATTCTGAAACATGATGAAAATACCCTGCGTTGTTTTTTTGCCAGTGAGCAGCCCGGCAAGCGACAGGCTCAAACCTGGTATATCGATATTGATATTCCGGCCCGTGCTTTCGAAAACAAAATCCATAAAGTCAAACTGAAAACCGCTGCCGGTACCTTTGACATGCAGCCACAGTATTTTCATGCTGATGCTGTTGCGAGCGGATTCAGGAAACCGATCAAAGATTTCGGATTCTATCTGTTTGATTCCTTCAAGAACTGGGGAGATCAGACTTATATCGCCATCAATAATTTCGCCGGAAAACAGAACGCACTCGCCCGTATGAATGACAAACATGATACCGTCGAAGTACTCGGGCACTATAACGAACCACAGTCCGCACAACTGAGTGAATCGGCCGTCAATCGTCTGCCAGACGGGACCTGGATGGCCATCTGCCGCAATGATGGCGGCGATCGCAATTACTATTTTACTACCAGTCCGGATGGCATCAACTGGACACAGGGCACACCAGTCGCGGCAGTTCCCAATGGGACCAACTCGAAACCGACCTTCGATAAATTTGGTGATGTCTATTACATGGGCTGGCAGGAAGCGACTCGCATTGATGGCGTGAATCGCAGTGTCTTCAACATTGACGTATCCCGGGACGGAAAGACGTGGCAGCGTAAGTATCGGTTTGAAACGCCTCACTCATTTCAATACCCGGCTTTTGCAGAATATGAAGGGGCCATCTGGCTCTGCGTCACACAGGGAGATACTTCACCCAGCCGCAAAGAACGAATCATGTTTGGTAAACTGGAAGAAACAGGCGCCTTCGCATCTCAAACCGGGCTGCAACGAAAGCCGAAACCCAAAGCGGTCGTTCAACCTGCAGTTCTGCAACCGGGCGTCGAACTCTTTACCGATCGCCAATACACACTCCAGGAAGTCCCCGATCTGTTAAAAGGGCGCTCATTCCTGAAAACAACGATCGAAGGATATGAAGCGGTCTGTAAAGATGCGGGTACACTCTACGCGTTGACTCCTGCCAGACGACCCGGAGCAGCGACCCGGGAACTTGATCTGATCCGACAGGGGTTTGAAAAAGTCGATCTCCCGGAATTTCCACTCTTCCCGGGAGAGATCAACCGTGTGACCACCTGGCAGAAACAGGTCAAGGCAGGGGAACATCTGCGATTTAAGAAACTGGTGTTGCTCGTAATGGGGCAGGGGACGCGCGTGACAGTGACAGCAGCGACCCCCGTGTCCAAATCCGAGCAGCAGGCAGAAATTAAGAATATGGAACGTCTGGCTGATCTGGCGCTGGTTCCACCTGTTGTGAATACTTCACCGTTACCAGAATACGATTATGACAAACTCGACTACGGTATGACGATTGGAATTGAAAGAACTCCGGGCGGACGACTCTGGGCCTGTTGGGTTGCGGGAGGTGACAGTCCGAAAGCATTTTTCGTGCTCGCTTCCAGTGACGATGATGGGGCGCACTGGTCGCGGCCGCGTGTCGTCCTGGATTCCCATTCGCCGGAACATCCCATCGACCGCAGTATTCTGGTGGGTAATCTCTGGACCGATCCCCTCGGACGGCTCTGGCTGATCTTTGATCAGTCGCTGCATATGTTTGATGGAAGAGCGGGGGTCTGGGCGACAGTTTGTGAAAATCCCGATGCCGACCATCCCCAATGGTCCGAACCACGGCGCATCTGGCATGGCGTGACCTTGAATAAACCAACGGTCCTCTCCAGTGGTGAATGGATGCTGCCAATCTCTCTGGATCAGCGCAGCGGTTTTGGCCCGTTTAAAGGTTGTTTTAAGGAGTTAGATTCCCTGCGTGGTGCGAATGTCTTCGTTTCGACCGATCGGGGAGCCACCTGGCAACGCCGCGGTGCCGCGACCTTTCCCAACCCAGACTGGCACGAACATATGATTGTCGAACGCAGGGATGGTTCACTCTGGATGCTGGCGCGAACTGCCAAAGGGATCATGCAGACCACATCCACAGATGGCGGGCGAACCTGGGCAACTCCTTCATTGCCTCCGCAAATCCGTCAGCCTAACGCGCGTTTTCATATCCGACGACTGGCTTCGGGACGGCTGCTCCTCGTGAAACATGGAGACCAGATAGACAAGCATCAGGGACGTGTGCAGTTAAGTGCCTGGCTGTCGGACGATGATGGCATGACCTGGCAGGGGGGGCTGGTGATTGATGAGCGAAAAGGGATCTCTTATCCCGATGGCTTTCAGGCACCGGATGGTTCGATTTACATTTCGTATGATCGGAATCGATCCACGGATGGCGAAATCTTGCTGGCAAAGTTTACTGAGCAGGATATCCTGGCGAAAAAACTGGTCAGTCCCCAATCAAAGTTAAAGCAGCTGATCAGTAAAGCGACCCATCCGAAAAAAGAGAAGCCTGAGTAAACCGCATCAGCTGGCGAATGCAGCCTGTATGGAGCTGTCGTTAAAATAAATCACCGCCTGCTGTCCGGAGAAGGCAGGCGGTGATAAGTTATCTGAGACGGTTTTGAAATCAGGGTTTCAACTGGTGCTTGCCGCCGGCAAACTGCTGATGACAGGCGTTACAGTTTTTCAGCATCGACTGGTAGTGCAGCTGTGCTGCTTTAAAATCTTTGGCTTTCGCTGCTTTATAAAGCTGACCGCCTGCTTTGCGGACTTCGATACTGTGCGCGTCCCACTCTTTGCGGTCTTTTCCGGGATCATGCAGAAGTAAAAGGTTGCCCCCTTCTGCAAGAATCAGCGAGTCGGCTTTGATCGTTTTCCAGGCACTGCGGTCAGCTGGTTCTGTCGCCATTGCCTGTTTGAGTCGTTTGTAGGTTGGCTGGAACACGTATTCCATAAATTCGTGCATATCAGGTTCAACCGGTTCGCCGGCACTCATCTTTTCATTTGCTGATTCCGCCTGCACAGTGGAAGCGGAATGGAATGTCAGCATCAGACCAAAAAACAGAGTAAAACAGACAGGTAAGATCATTTTTATAGACAGGTTCATTACAGGGAATTCCTTATAAGGTGAAGTATCGGGAAGATCGAATGAGTATTTTTCAAGATCTGCATGCAAGGGGTTCATGGTTAAATCAGCAGAACCTGAAGCTGCAGATAAATCTGCGCGTGTTGATCAGCGTGTATTCTGACTTCATGAAAAAAACATGAAAACTGCCGGTTCGAGGCCTCCCTTTCAAGGATTCCCGAATCCACAGTCTCCAGGTCAGACTGTTCCTTCTCAACAGAGATTTGAACTCTGTTTTCAGGCAGAATATCGAGGACAAATGGATGGGAACATTTTTCCTGGACAATGCCGGGGAAGAGCGGGTGTGAGTGCCAGCCAGCGGGGAGTGACTGATTTTGTAAAGGCGGATGGAACTGCTGCAGGTGTAGAGATAACTGCTGCCCCGTCATCCCTTCATGGCTGTGTCCCCAGCGTAAGGGAAGACTGACCACAATAAGCAGGAGTGGGAAAAGCAGAAGTCTACCGAATCGATGCCGCATGCCATTTCCAGTTTCAATAATTCCTGGAGGTTCATTTGCTGTTAAGAGACCGGAGACCTGATTGTAATGTTTTAAATGGAATTCAGCAATCTTGGCAAACTGCCTGTTTGTGCTTGTACCGGCATAAATCGGATTTGCAGTTCCACACGGGAAAGACTGGTGTCTTTTGATTTGCGGAATGTTATAATTGAAGCAGTTTATAGAGAGCAGCAATGACCGTCCCGCACAACAGGAGAGATGTGAATGACCGACGAGCGTTCAACCCAGCCACAGATTTCTGAATGGATCAGTCAGCTCGACAGCACTGACAGTGAGTTGCGTCAGGCCGCACGGAAAGGTCTGACAAAACTTGGTAAACCAGCAGTCCCTGCATTAGCGGAAGCATTGGCAGATGATTCCGAAATGCGCCGCTGGGAAGCTGCCAAGGCACTTGAAACCATCTGCGATCCGGCAGCGATACCTGCTTTAGTAGAAGCATTGACCGATGACACCAGTGTGAAATGGGTGGCCGGCGATGCGTTGATTGCCTTAAACGAAAAGGCCGTGCCGGAAATTTTACACGCGTTAATCAAAGATCCCGCGGTGTTCAGAGATGGCGCCTGTTTTGTGTTGCATCATCTGGCCTCTGATAATGAGGATTTGCGAGATAAATTGACTCCCGTGATTCAGGCAATGAAATCACTGGATTCGTCAATGCACGTACCGATTCAGGCACTTGAGGCACTCTCTAAATTTTCCAAAGTCGACTCCTGACCCTTCTGACTTTCAATTCAGATCCGTTTTCATTATTTGAATGAGCAGCCAGTGACATTTGAACCAGTACCCCCTGCGCGAGGGATTATCGTTCAACTGCGTCAGGCAGTCTGGCTGCTGTTGTTGCTTTCGCTGCTGACCTGCTCGGGATCTTTATTTGCGCAGTCAGACGCTGCCAATCCGTTTCTACCGGCGGATGTCAAAGAGGTCGGCTGGCCTTCCGTCAGGGGCCTGCATTTTGACGCACATTCCCCTGAAATCCACATCGCCGATAACTGGCCTTCCGCAGGGCCTCCGGTTTTGTGGGTGAAAGAACTGGGACAGGGGTATTCTGCTTTTGTGGCAGAGGGCAATCGTGTCTATACGCTGGGGCAGAACCTGCAGGGACAATATGTGTATTGTCTGGATGCCCGTTCCGGAAAAGAGATCTGGAAGTACTGGTATGACTGGCCTTATGAATTGGCGGGAGTCTATCCGGGACCGCGGGCCACACCCACGCTGGCAGCAGGACGTCTGTTATTTGCCGGACCGAGTGGGCTGCTTGGCTGCCTGGATGCGGAGAATGGAAAACTAATCTGGTCACGAAATCTGGTAACAGACTTCAAGGGTGATGGGGGAACCGGCTTTGGTTACGCCTGTTCGCCGACAGTCGTTGATCAACTGGTCATCATGCCTGTCGGCGGTCCCGGGGCAAGCCTGGTCGCGTTGCATCTGAAGGATGGAAAAACGGCCTGGCAGGCGGGGAGTCAACCAGCCAGCTATACCCCCGCCATGCCCATTACCCGCGAGGGGCGAAAACTGATTGTGGGGTACCTGGAAAATGCACTGGTTCTCCACGATTTGAAAACGGGGGAATTACTGCTGGAGCATGAACTGTCAGAAGGGTACGACGAACATTCCTCCTGGCCACTTTACCGGGAGCCTTATTTGTGGATTGCCGCTCCCTTCAGGGCCGGATCTCAACTGTATGAAATCCCCTCGGAATTTGAAAAAGGGACGACGCTCAAAAATATCTGGCGCTCACGGACCATGTCGAATGACGTCCTTTCGAGTGTTCTGGTGGAGGGACATATCTACGGTTTCGATATTTTTGATCAACAGTCAAAAACGCAACGTCCTTCGCGGGGAAAATTCCGCTGCATCGACTTTCTCACAGGAAACGAATTATGGGAGCAGGGCTCAGGCAGACCGGAACGTTCAAATAACGATACATCGGACGAGATCGGTCAGGCCGGGATCATCGTTGCCGATGGTAAGTTAATATTACTCAACGAACGGGGCGAACTGATTTTGCTGAAAATCAATCCGGAAGAATGTGAAATTCTGGCGCGGTGTTCTGTGCTGGCCGGCGAACTGACCTGGACGCCACCGATTCTGCATCGTGGTTGTGTTTATCTGCGCAACCAGTCACGGGCGGCCTGTATTTATGTGGGGGAGCCTGAATTCCTGCCAACACAGCAACAGACATTGCGTGTGGATGAGATACCGCAGGAACAGTATGTGGACTGGGCAGGGCAGATACTTTCGATTGAACCGGAGTATGCCTTTGACCTGCCTTCTCAGAGCTGGCTCTGGAACTGGTTTTTCTGGTCCTCGGGTTTGCTGCTGGCCAGTCTGTTGATCGCGCTGGTCCCTGCCAGTCTGGTTCGCGTTGAACGTCGTTTATTCACTTGGGTAATCTGTTATCGAACGCTCGCGTTTTTAGGTGGTGCACTGGGGACCACCTGGATCAGTGCCTGGACCCGGGATTTTGTTTTTACCTGGCCGCTCTGTCTGTATATTGCCTTCGATCCTGTTCTGGCTGTCGTCCAGTTTCGCAGATCGCAGCAGCGTTCTCTCTGGCGCGATTATCTGCCTCTGTTTGTCTTTGCAGGTATTTCGATTTGCTATTTTCTTTTATGTCGACGTCTTAGTCTTGTTTTCGAATGGGCCTTTCTCGCCGGTCCAATCGGGGCGCTTCCGCTGGGGTTACTGGAAGCACAGCTTTCGAAAGAAAAGTTCAGTGGGATCTGTTTTTCCCTGATCTTAAAGCTGATCACTTATGCCGGGTTTTATGGAAGCGGCATTGTCGTGCTCTGGCTGAAATACTGAGGGGAGGCAGCATCTGTATCCACCTGTTTTCAATGTGTGGGGCATCAGGTGATTCCTTAAAATCGATCATTTCCGGATGAAAGTCCAGGAGATCTTTCCGAAGTTTTAAACAACCTGTTTCCAAAGCGCTGTTTCCTGCATAGAATACATGTAAACGCATACGATGCAACAAATTGCAGATTGCAGTCGACTGACGATTGCAATGAAAATGCCGCGCCGGAAAGGGGGCTGAGGCACAGCCGTTTTTTCCTGATGCAGGCATCGTATGTGTCAGGAAGGATCAGCTCCATGTGCGCTTCCATCGATCGAGAACAGGTTGCTCCCGCAGCAAAACAGCATACGTTTACCAATGAGCCCCCTTCCTTCTGGCGCTCACTGTTGTTAAAGAATACTCTGTTCGTCGCAGCCGTCGTTGTTTTAAGCGGCGGGATTCTCGGGCACCTGGCTTATGTCGCTGCACGCGAGATTATTCATGACAATATTCACCTCCGTCTGCAGCTGGTTGTCACAGACCGGGCTGCACTGTTCGAAGAATATGTAAAGCAGCAACTCGAACGCGCTGCTCTGGTGACGAATCGCACCAGCCTCCATGAATTGATCCATGAATTCAATGACGGCGAAATCGATCTGGACTCGTTCCGTGAGCAATCGGAGCGAATTCTGGAAGACACAAAATTTGGAAGCTCATCCGGCTTTCGTGATCTGTGGATCGTCAATCCGCAGGGAACCGTCATCACCGCGACCAATGATGATTATTTGAGTAAGACCTACGCGGGTGATCCCGGATTTCTGGAAGGCAAAGAGCATCCACGCCTGGATCTACCCCAGGAAGTCAATGGTCGCTATCTCACTTATCTGGTTGCACCGATGAATGATGAGACGGGAAACCTGCTGGGCGTCCTCATGGTCTGGCTGGATGTGACCCCGCTGAAAGAAATACTGACGAATCGCGTTGGCCTGGAGAAGACGGGGGATTTACTGGTTGCGACCAAGCAGGGAGATCATGTTCGCTACCTGTTTCAACCCCGTGACAGCGATGAATGGTCTGTCCCCATCGCTGATGTGCCGGCAATGGCCAAGGCACTGGAGGACGAAAGTGGATCAGAGGTGATGGATTACGACGGCGATCGGGTGCTTGTCTCTTATCGCCCCGTGAATTATCAGCCGGATCTGGAAGCCCCCTGGGGAATGATTGCCAAAATCAGCCTGGAAGAAGCCTACGCACCGGTGACTTATTTGCGCAGGCTGCTGCTGTTGCTGCAGATGGGGCTGGTCGTTTTCGGGATGGTCGTTTCGTTTCTGGTGGCACGACGCTTTACGCGGCCCGTATTAGGCCTGGCGACTTCCGCCTCAAAAATTGCGCAGGGAAATCTGGATGTCCGGGTTCCCATCAATTCGTCAGACGAAGTGGGCATGCTGGGGTCGGCCTTTAATCATATGGCAGAGGAACTGTCGGCTTCCCGAGAGGAACTGGAAGACCGGATCGAACAACGGACGGCTGAATTAAAAGCTTCACAGAAACAGTTCCGGCGGCAGTCGCAGATTCTGCAGTCCATTCTGGACAGTATGGGCGATGGTGTGATCGTCGCAGATAAGGATGGAAATTCCGTATTCTGGAATCCGGCCGCAGAGCAGATTGTTGGCATTGGTCCGCAGAATGTGGATCCTGAAAAATGGTCTCAGATTTATGGATGCTATCTGGCGGATGGGAAAACCATGTGTCCCTCGAGAGATCTGCCTCTGGCGCGTGCGATGCGGGGAGAGTCGCTGGATGAAGTTGTGTTGTATCTGGAGAATCCGGATATCCCGGAAGGGACCTGGATCAGTGTGACCGCCCGTCCGCTCAGGAATGATCGTGGTGAGTTACGAGGCGGCGTCATTGTGATGCGGGATATCACCGAGTCCCGCGCCAACCAGGAGGAACTTCAGTCAAGAGATGAAAAGAACCGGGCAATTCTGGCGACGACACATGAATCTTATATTGCCATCAACGAGAAGAGCATCATTTGTGAATGGAACGAACAGGCAGAAGTAACCTTTGGCTGGTCGCATGAGGAGGCGATAGGACGTTCTCTGGAAGAGACGATTATACCGGAACGTTACTGGGTACAGCATACGCATGGTGTTGAGCATTATCTGCGATCCGGCGAAGGGCCATTACTCAACAAACGGCTGGAACTCTCTGCGCTGCACCGCGATGGTCACGAATTTCCCGTGGAATTAACCATCACGCCGGTTCCCCAGGGAAATGGATTTCTGTTTGCCGCTTTTATCCATGATATCACCGAAGAGAAACGGGCAGAGGAAGAATTACGACAGGCAAAAGAAGCCGCCGAAGCGGCCAGTCGTGCGAAAAGTGCATTTCTGGCAACCATGAGTCACGAAATTCGCACGCCGATGAATGCTGTGATCGGGATGACAGAGCTGCTGCTCGATACCGAACTGAATTCCACTCAACACGAATACCTGACGATGGTGCAGGAATCGGGGGAATCGTTACTTTCGGTGATTAACGATATTCTGGATTTCTCGAAGATCGAAGCGGGGCGATTCGATCTTGATAAAGCGCCATTCCATCTGCGGGAAAACCTGGGAGATACGATGAAGTCTCTCGCGGTCCGTGCGCATCACAAGCATCTGGAGCTGGCATTCCATCTCGATTCGGATGTCCCGGATACGATTGTCGGTGACCGCTTCCGTTTAAGGCAGATCATTGTCAACCTGGTCGGGAATGCCATTAAATTTACAGAAGAGGGCGAGATTGTTCTGGATGTGAATTATGACTTTCAGTCAAAGAATCAGGTGCAGCTGCATTTTGTTGTGCGTGATACGGGAATCGGAATTCCTGAGGACAAACAGCAGCAGATCTTCCAGGCGTTCGAACAGGTCGATGAATCGATGGCCCGCCGGTTCAGTGGTACGGGGCTGGGACTGGCAATCGCCTCTCGTCTGATTGAAATGATGGGGGGAAAGATCTGGGTCAACAGCGAAGTCGGCAAGGGGAGTGAATTTCATTTTACGGCACGTTTCGAATTAACAGAAGAAGAGGTTCCCGCCAACGAACCTTTATTGAAAGCGGAGCTGGACGGATTGCGGGTGTTGATTGTTGATGACAATCAGACCAATTGCCAGATTCTCGAAGAGATGCTGAGAAGCTGGAACATGCAGACGCAATCCATCAATCGAGGCAGTGATGCTTTGGATGTCATGCACGCCAGCCAGCAGGCGAAGCACCCGTTTGACCTGGTGCTGGTTGATGCCAATATGCCTGTCATGGACGGTTTTTCTGTCGCAAAAGCCATCAAGCAGGATACCACACTGGGCAGTGCCGTCATCATGATGATTACTTCCAGCGACCGTCAGGGAGAAATATCCCGTTGCAAAGAACTGGGGATCGCCGCCCATCTGATTAAACCGTTAAAGCAATCGGAGTTGTTCAATTCGATCGCAGAAACACTGGGAATGAACGGGGCACCTCAGCATGAGGTTCGAACGGCAACCGCTGAACTGGCACGACGGATTCCCCCTCTGACGATCCTGCTGGCAGAAGACAGCCTGGTCAACCAGAAGCTGGCGCTCGCTCTGTTAGAACCTCATGGACATGATATCTCAGTTGTCCTCAATGGCAGAGACGCCGTTAAAGAGAGGAAGGCCCGCGATTTCGATCTGATTCTCATGGATGTGCAGATGCCTGAAATGGATGGGCTCGAAGCCACGCGACAGATTCGAGAATACGAACAGGAAACGGGAGAGCACGTTCCCATTATCGCGATGACCGCGCATGCGATGAAGGGAGACCGCGAACGCTGTCTGGAAGCCGGCATGGATGGTTACGTTTCTAAACCGGTTCGTGTCAGAGAGCTGTATACGACCATTGAAGACTGCCTGCATCTCAATTCGGCAGAAGCACTCACGGAAGAAATACCGATTCTGGATTTGAACGAGGAGGGGGAGGCTGTGAATGCTGCAGATCACAATTCCACATCGAGTCAATCAGAAGAGTCTGATGATCCTGATACAGAGAACATTATCGACTGGCAACAGGCGATGGATAAGTCTGAAATCCCCGCAGAAGCGCTCAATGAACTTGGACAGATCTTTCTGACCGAAGCGCCAAAATTATTGTCAGAAATCAGAGAGGCATTGAAAGATAATGACGCACAGTCACTCAGACGCGCCGCCCACACATTGAAAAGTTCGGCTGCTCTGTTTGAAGCGCATCCCGCTGCGGAAGCCGCGTATAAGCTGGAAATAATGGGGAAAGAGAAAAAGCTGAGCGAAGCCAGGGAGGCACTGGAGAATCTGGACCGGGAATTCGATCGATTACTCCCGGCGGTTGCCGACCACATTGAGTCAACTACTTCAGAAAAGGAATAAACGATGAATACGGCATCTGGGAATACAGTAAAAGTACTTCTGATTGAAGATAATCCGATTCACATTGGTCTGGTGAAAACCCTGCTGGCAGAATCAAAATCTCCCATATTTCAACTTCAGTATGCCGGCACTCTCCAGGCAGGTCTGAACCAACTGGATGCGGCGTCGGTGGATGTCGTGCTCCTCGATCTGACTCTGCCTGACAGCGAAGACCTGGATACATTTATCAGAGTTCGTTCCTTTGCCCCGGCGATACCGATTGTCATTGTGACCAGTCTGGATGATGTCAAACTGGCAGCCAAGGCGGTTGAAGCGGGAGCTCAGGATTACCTGGTGAAGACGCAACTCAGCAGGACTTCGCTGATTCGGTCGATACGATATGCGATCGAGCGGACCAGGGTAAGAGACGCTGAATGGGATTCTCCCATGTTTCGTCTGGCCCAGCGACAGTTTCTGAAAGCAGCGCAGTTTATGGGACTGGACGATAATATCAGGCAGCGCCTGTTGTTCCCGCAGCGAACGCTGGCGGTGACGTTACCTTTTCGGCGGGATCATTACACCGAGGTCGAAACAGTGTTTGGCTATCGCGTTCAGCATATTCTGACCATGGGCCCGACCAAAGGGGGGATACGCTATCACCAGGATGTCAGTCTGGGTGAAGTCTCTGCACTGGCGATGTGGATGAGCTGGAAGTGTGCGCTGGTGCATCTTCCATTTGGAGGAGCAAAGGGGGGAGTGCGGATTGATCCGACTGGTTTGAGCAGCCACGAACTGCAACGGTTAACGAGACGCTTTGCGACAGAAATCAGCCCGATTATTGGACCTGATAAAGATATCCCGGCACCCGATATGGGGACTAACGAAAGAGTCATGGCCTGGATTATGGACACTTACAGCCAGGAAGTCGGTTATACCGTGCCTGCGGTTGTCACCGGAAAACCGCTGGTACTGGGGGGAGCCCGCGGCAGGAATGAAGCGACGGGACGTGGCGTGGTTTACCTGATTCAGGAAGCGGCAAAACACCTGAAACTGAACCTGAGTGAATGCACGGCAGTGGTGCAGGGTTTCGGGAATGTCGGCAGTCACGCCGCTCAGTTTCTGAGCGAACTGGGAGTGAAGCTCATTGGGGTGAGTGATGCCACCACGGGGATTTATAATCGACACGGACTATCGATGCCTTCACTTTTGGAATATGTGGCGGAAAACCGGTTTCTGGAAGGTTATCCCGAAGGAGATCACATCAGCAATGAAGAACTACTGGAACTGAAGTGCGATATTCTGGTTCCGGCAGCGCTGCAGAATCAGATTACTGCAGAGAACGCCGACCGCATCCAATGTAAACTGCTGGCGGAGGGAGCCAATGGTCCGACGACTCTGGAAGCGGATGAAGTGCTTAATGAAAAAGGAGTTTTTATCCTGCCTGATATTCTGGCGAACGCTGGTGGCGTGACCGTTTCGTACTTTGAATGGGTTCAGGATACGCAGAACTATATGTGGACGCTTGATGAAGTAAACGAACGCTTGCATTCAATTCTCAAAGACGCATTTCAACGAACGCTGAATCGCGCGCAAAAGAATCAGTTTGATATGCGGACCGCTGCCATGATTGAAGGGGTGGAACGTGTTGCCCAGGCCAAACTGGCTCGGGGATTGTATCCGTAATTCTGAATACAAACTATTGAGTATAGCGTGCGACAATCTCAATCAGTTCTTTGATATTAATCGGTTTGCTGAGAAAAGCATCACAGCCACTGGCCAGGCAGCGGGTCATATCGCCGTGCATCGCATCTGCAGTGAGTGCAATGATCGGTCGGTTATAGCCGAGGCGGCGCAGTCGTTCTGCAGTCTGATATCCGTCCAGTCGAGGCATCTGCATGTCCAGCAGAATCATATCAAACGAATGCTGATCCTGTTCAACCCGTTCGATTGCTTCCAGACCGTCATTGGCCGATTCGACATCTGCTCCGGATTTCACGAGAAACTGCTTCACGAGATAACGGATATCACGACGGTCATCGACGACCAGCACATTACATGACAAAATCGGCTGCTCTTCCTGTGATTTTGATGCGACGAAAGTCAGATTCTGTTTTTTCTCAGGGTGAATCAACGGAGCAGAGTCGACCAGCCCGGCGTGGATTTTACAGGTGAAAACTGTTCCCTTCCCGGGTTGGCTGGAAACCTCGATCTTTCCGCCGAGTATGTGAGCCAGTCGCGAACTGATCGCCAGCCCCAGTCCGGTTCCGCCGAAAGAGCGGGTTACGGAAGTATCGCCTTGAGAAAATTCCTGAAAGAGCTGGGAAAGCTGTGTGTCGGTGATGCCAATGCCGGTGTCGATGACTTCAAACTGAATGACAGGAAGCTCACCCGATGCATCATACGAGATGACAAGTCGAATCGAACCATCAGACGTGAATTTGACCGCGTTCCCAATCAGGTTCACTAAGATCTGACGCAGTCGTTTCGGGTCGCTTTCGATCAGGGCTGGAATGGTCGTCGCATATTCAACACTGAAGTCGAGCTGTTTTTCCAAAGCACGAACCTGCATCATGGAGTACACATCAGCGATCAACTCATCCGCGGCGAAACGTTCTGACACGCATTCCATTTTTCCTGCTTCAATTTTGGAAAGGTCCAGGATGTCATTGATGATGTCCAGCAGGAAACTTCCGTTTTTCTGAATCATTCGCAGATGACGTAATTTATCGGGATCATTTTCTGATTCGGCAAGTAAATCAGCGTAGCCGAGAACTGCCGTCATGGGAGTACGTATTTCGTGGCTCATGTTGGCAACAAATTCGCTTTTGGCAGCACTCGCCTGTTGACCGATTTTAAACAGTCGCGCATTGTCGATGGCAATCGATGCCCGGCGTGCCAGTTCTTCGGCTGTTTTGAAATCGCTGAGTTTGTGACGAAACGCCGCATCGGTCCGAATCAATGTTAAGACACCAAACTGCTGGTCGCGTATGCCCAGCGCAACGACAATTAATGATTCCGCGCGCAATTCACGCAGCAGAGGCAGATGCTCTGGGGTAGGGACGACATCACTCAGTAACTCATCTGTCAGATTCTCAATAAAAACGGTTTCGTTCCCGAACAGATGAGGATTGGCAGGCAGTTCTTTCATTTGAGAGTCTGTATCGGCCTGCATCAGCTGCTCTGCCAGCATCGATGCGCCCGGTTCCGCATGCGCAATCTTCATACGCCGGATGTTATGATCATCGCCGATCAGTTCCAGGATGGCCCAGTCGGCTAAGGTCGGAACACACAGTGAAGTCACATTTTCCAGCGTCGTTTCAAAATCCAGCGAAGCAGCAAGCGTCATGGTTGCTTCACTCAGGAACCGTTCGATTTCAGCAGCGCGCTGTTCGCGTTTTTCCTGAATTTTTTCCGCTGTGATATCCCAGAACAGACCGGCGAAATGTCCGGGGTTTCCCATTTCCGATTCAACAGATTCACCCATCAATTCCATCCACCTCTGTTCGTTGCCAGCGTACAGGATGCGAAATTCCTTCTCGAATGGCTTCTTTTTTCGGACGGAAGTTTCCCAGACTTTTTTGAGTGCTGGTAAATCATCGGGATGGATCGCAGAATAAAATCGTTCCAGCGAAACAGGTTGTCCAGAAGGCAACCCGAGTAGACCATAAATGGCATCAGACCAGTACAGGTTGTCGTTCTGCAGCTCCCACGCTGCCATGCCTCCTGCTTTTAGTGCCAGCGAAAACCGTCTCTGCTGAATCTCCAGATTCTGATTGACTTCGTTTCGTTCTTTCAGCAGGTTGCGCACACTGTATTGGCGCTCCCGGTCTCGCAGGTTTGCCCGGATAGTATTAATAAAGACTGCGATCCGAACCGGTCGTCGAATCAGGGTGACATTCCCCAGTTCCTGTAACTGATTGAGGGAAGGTGAAGTATGTTCTCCCGAGATGAGTAAGACCACGATGGGAAGATCGGACCACGCCGGTTGACGGGACAGTATTTCTGGAATCAGACGATTCTTGTCTGTTTTCAGATATTCTTCTGCAATCAATGCGACGGCGGCATTTCCCTGGCTCACCTGGTTACAGAGTTCCTGCAGGTTGGCGCAAACCCGGGTTTCGATCCTGGCATCTTCCAGGACCTTCACACAAAACTCATTATCTTTTGGTGTCGGAGCCAGAATCAGCACACAGAGACTGTCGGAATCCTCTGTCACTGATTCTTTACTCATGCTCTCTCCCCAGCAGTTTTGAGATTTTTCCTGTGTAAGTAGGCGTCCCACTGAGAATCCCCTGAAATTCGTCTAAAGGCGCACCAACCCTGATGACACCATCTCGCATTTGAAATTCTCGTATCGTCCGCTCATGGGAGCCCGTTCGCTTCTTCACCACAGAAATGGCCTGCCGCAGTTCTCCTACCGCTTCAAAGTAGCGAAACAGGATAACGGCATCTGCCAGGTAACTGGCATCGACGGGGGTCGCCATATGACCGAGCATCCCATGCTGGGCGACCACGAGGAAGGTCAGGATTTTCCGCTTGGCTAATGTCTTCAGGATTTCGTGCATCTGCACAATCAGAAAACGCTCGTGAGGCATCGCGTTCATATACCCGTTCAGACTGTCAATCACCACAACAGAAACCCGCTTGCCATCGTTACTGGGGCGGATGGCTTCGCGAACCTGACAGGCGAACTCACCTGGCAGTAATTCACCGGGATCCTGCTGATGAATGACAATATTCCCCGAATCGAGATGTTCCTGGAGTGGCATGTTTAAACTGGCAGCCCGCTCCATGAGAACTTCACGCGTTTCATCGAAGATAAAAAAGACCGCTTTTTCGCCGCGACTTGCCGCTGAAATTGCATACAGCATGGCAGTGGATGATTTACCGACACCTGCCGGCCCCATGAGCAGAGTACTCGTTCCGGGAGAGAGGCCCCCGCCTACCAGCTGGTCTAAGGAAGCGTTACCACTTAAGACGAGTGGGTAATTCGTACTTTCGACCGGCTGTTCCTGTCCCTTACGGGGAAACAGGTTGAGCCCTCCCGTCAGCAACTGGAAGTCATGGTTGCCTCCCTGAAATTTCTGGCCTCGATATTTGATGACCCTCAGACGTCGGCGTTCGCCCCCGTAATCACCCATCATGTGTTCCAGACGGATCACACCATGCGCAATACTTTGTAACTGCTGATCGGCATCATGGGCAGTATTATCGTCAAGCATGAGCACCGTACAGTTGCGCCCGGTGAAAAAATGCTTGAGGGCCAGGATCTGGCGGCGATAACGCAGGGGACTTTGTGCCAGCAGCCTCATTTCGGAAAGTGAATCGAAAGCGACGCGCGTAGGTTTGCTGCGTTCCACGTGTTCCAAAACCCCGCGAATCGTTTTACTTAATTCCACTTCAGAGGGTTCGAACATGGAATACTGTGAGGCAGTGGAGTCAACCAGCTCACTGGAGTCAACCAGCTCGTAGACTTCAATGTCTTTCATAGTCCAGCCGTGGGAAGCGGCGACTGCTTCCAGCTCTTCTTTTGTTTCCGATAGAGTTACATATAATCCGGTCTCACCATTTTTAGCTCCTTCCAGCAGAAACTGGAGGGCGAGGGTTGTTTTCCCTGTGCCAGGGTCACCTTCGACTAAATAGACCCGGCCGGATGTGAAACCACCTTCAAGAATAGTATCTAATGCATGATTCCCTGTCTGCACCAGCTTTTCACGATTCGAATCTTTCATCATCGCTTTCTCACATTCAGGTAAATGTTGTTCCAATAATGATAAGGTTTGATATTTGTCGGCCCTGAATCACATCTCTGACAGACTGGAGGAACAGTCGAATGCAGGATTGTGATACACAATAAAGTGAGTTGACTACTCAGGTTAAATAAACCCCACTTGTTGAGTTATTATCAGCAGGCCAATTCTCTCTGTCTACTGGCTACTCAAGAAAAGTCCCTGCACCGTAGCGTCATTCAGGGCAGAATCGAGACATGCGATATTTTTTCGTAGTCATTCTTGAAGTGAAAAATGTGGTGATTAAGCGGGCCTCAGTGATACCGTAATTGATACTTATGGACCGGGAACTCCTGAAAATAAGGGGAAACACTACCGGAGAGGAAGTCGTTCCTCTCCTATATTTTTTTGAGCCGATTTTTAACAGGAGCCCGACACCGACATATAAGAGTCTGTTGAAGACAATTTGTCGCAGTGTCAGATTATTGAGGCGAAAACGGGGGCGCAGCACCGATTTTCAAAACGGGATTGGATCGAAAACCGACTGTAGAGAAAAGGAAAAGTGATCAGAGTCGAGATAACGGTAGCTACAATTATTGTGAAGCTGGAGAGACGTTACCTCAATCCTGTTATTTCTTTGCAGGTTGAGTCACATTCACGGTGATCAGCTTTGACCAGGCGGCGAATTTATTATCTGCAGCCGCCGCTTTTTTCGCGGTTGAATTCGCTTTGTTTGTTGCCTGAGTTAAGGCGGTTTCTGCTCGTTTCAGGCGATCTTCAGCAGACCGATTTGCTTTCAAAGCGGTATCATACTCCGCCTGCGCCTGTTTCAGTTGATCTGCATTCTGCTTCACCTGTTCCAGTGTGGCTTTGAGTTTCTCGGCTTTTGTTTTGGTGGTTTCCAAGTCCGACTTGAACGTTTTAATCAATGCTTCGATACGTTTCACCTCGGCAGCCGCCGCTTCGGTCGCAGGAACATTATGCTGGTATTGGGTAACGCCGACTCCCATTAAAGCAAACTGATACTGGCCAGGTTCGATCTTAAAGTTACCGTTGGGTTTGAATTCGATGACCAGCGTTCCCTCTGAATCTTTCTCGGCAATATTCACTGTCGGAGGACGGCGTAACAGTCCAAACAGCTCACTCGGTTCAATCGTCAGGTTTCCTTTACGAGTCCCTTTGCCAGCCAACTGAATCGGGATTTCCAGTTTCTGATTCAGCTCCACATTCCAGACTTTATCCTCTTTCGGTGTAATAATGACGGGAGCCTCTTCATCTTCATTCACGGCCAGCGGGATACGTGTCGTCAGACGGGAACGGACCCGGATGGCATCCGAAAAAACATGGCCCCAGATCAGCGAAGCGAATTTGGCTTCACGGACTTCCTGTTTGTTATTGATGAGTGCTGTTCCCACGATCTTAATTTCACCCGCCCAGCGTTTCGCGTCAGGAGCTGCAGAGAGGACCAGCAGGCCTCGATCCGTTTTCCCACTCAGAACAAGCGGCGTTGCCGTGACGCCTGGTGGCAGTCCTTCTGCAGTCACAGTGATATCGCCGGTAAAACCATCCTGTCGCGGGGCAACAATCCGCACCCCCCAGTTGGCACCCCGCCTGAGCAGAGGCGTGACAGCGAAACCGGTGCGGTTGGTAGGCAGAGTTCTTTCCGTTGATGCGAGCAACTGAAAATCAGGAGTCGGCTCTCTGATTGCCAGCCGATAAATATGAGCCGGGCTGCCACCCCCAAACTGATTCAATACGACCACTTCATATTGCCCATCCGCATCCGCTGTAAATGAAGCTGACGCGTCCACGGTATCAAAATTGATCGCATCTTTATTGTCGGTACTGAAAAAAGAAGCCAGATCATCGTTCTCTGCGACTTTCTTGCGTGAGACTGTTCCCTCTGTCGATTTTGTGATCTGATAAACTTCAATGTATGGATCCACCTTCGATTTCATGCGGTCTGCGATGACTTCGAGAAAATAAGTTTTCCCTTTGGTCGCTTGAAACTGATAGACATCCTCTTCATTGGGTTCATTGAACTGCCCGGCAATTTCAACGGGAACCGAAACGTTTTGTATTTTCTTTTCAGCGGATTCCAGAACAACAGGGGCTGTGGCAAATCCAACACTGATACTGTTTGAATTTTCCAACTGGAATTCATGCCCGTTCAGAATTCCCTGGCGCGGCTTCCAGGGCTGATAACCGGCAGGCGGCGTCGCGACTTCGGGGAGCTGGATTTCCACTTCGATCGATTCCAGTTTCTGTCCATTCACTGAGACGGCATTCCCCAGGCTGCCACCTGGTAAATTGCGTCCGTAGACGGTATACACATTCCGGGAGCCCGGCTCACCCGCAGGTGGGAAGACAAAATCGATGTGTGGACGATCGGAAATACTCAGTCGATAAAAGTGTTCAGAACCGCCTCGGTACAGGATGTCGGAAACCGCGAGGAAATATTCCTGGTCCTGTTCCGGCTGGAGTTCCAGAAATGGATCGCGTCCATACCAGTCCCGGTTGCGGGTGACTTCCCGTCCTTCGGAATCGTAGACCACAACCTGGCCATCCAGGCGGGAATCGACTCGTTCTGCAAACAATTCAACAAGGACGCGTTGCCCCCCCTTTGCTGTAAATCGATACCAGTCGATACCTCGTGAGGGAACGCTGCCGGTCACCGTTGAATTGACTTCAACCGCTTGAGCTGTTTCCCGACTTTCATGGGAACCGGTTTCAGCGACTTCCCGACTGTTGGCAGGCGCAACAACAAACGGTCGCGCTGTGGACAACCCGAAATAAGAGACGGCTCGGACTTCGTAGATTCCTGGGGGTACATCATTCGCAACACTGACTTCAAACCGTGAGCCTTGAATTCTCGGTTCCGGGTATATGTCATCTGCAGGCAGCATGACCGGTTTCGCTGTAATCCCCGGATGAGAAAATCGAAGTTCGCTGGCATCATCCAGATTCGATCCGATGATTGACAGTTCGACTGTTTTTCCCGCAGGCGCTGCGAACGGTCTGATCTGTCTGAGATCCGCAGTCGGTAGTTGTGCGGACACCGGCTGCTGACAGGATAGAAACAGCAGCGAAAAGAAACAGACGTTTAAACTCAAACGATGGAACGTTTTCATATTTAATTCATTCATCGTGATTTAATGGTTAAACAAAAATTCTTTGGTGTTGATGATCACCCAGATAATGTCTTCGTATGCCTCTTTCACAGCCTGTTCTTCTGAAAGTTTCGTAGGATCGGCTGTTGATTGTTGACGTTTCTTGGCCAGATGCGCCAATGCGGTGTCGAGCTCTTCCTGTGTGGGTTGTCTCGACATGGTCAACAGATATAGTTCTGTGATGTGAGTACGATCATCCTTGGATTTATCGCGCGCCAGTTCCAGGGCTCTGCCATTGGGAGCAGAGAGAATATTCTGGATCGTATCGGAATTAATCAGATGCAGGCTTTGGGCCAGATCTGCGTTTGCCGTGCGTTCACATTCGCAGGCGGTGTCCATCTGGGGGCGACCAAAGACGCGCAGGAAGAACGATTCCACATTCGCGGAATCATCGGGTAATGCTACTGCTCGTACTCCCACGGGCTGATGATTGAAGTTATTTCTGGCACCGGCGGCATCATTCATCGCGTCCAGCATGATTTCCGCAGACAAACGCCGTGGATAATATCGGGCATAGTTCTGATCGTCATCCTGGTTAAATTGATTGGGAAACGAACTGAACTGGTAGGTGCGGCTGTTACAGATCACGCGGCACAACTGCTTCAGATCGTAATTCGATTTCACGAATGACGCAGCCAGCTCATCCAGCAGTTCCGGGTGTGTTGCCGGGTTGGTAATTCGAATATCATCTTCCGGTTCAACCAGTCCGCGGCCGAAGAAATGTTTCCAGTAACGGTTCACCAGCATCTTGGCGAAGAAGGGGTTCTCAGGGGAAGAAATCCAGCTTGCCAGATCAATTCGCGGATCGCGACGGGCAGGGATGTCCAACGCTTCCCCATCGAGGGGTGTTGGTTTCAACTCGCGATTGGTGTTCGGGTTCTTCGCGACGGCAACCATGCGTTTGTGATAAACCGTGTCATCTTCAGGCAGCTTGTAAACTTCTTTGCGCCCCAGTGTGGTGAAGAAGGCTTGGAAGCCATAGAAGTCATCCTGGCTCCATTTTTCATAGGGGTGATGATGGCACTGGGCACACTGAATTCGTACGCCGAGAAACACCTGAGCGATGTCAGACATTTGATCTTTGGGATCTTTGACAGCCCGGTACCAGGAGACAGCGGGGTTCGTTCCCGGTTTCCCTTTTGCAGTCACCAGTTCCGTGACAAATTCATTATAAGGCTTGTTTTCAGAGAGACTGGTGCGAATCCAGGAGTGAAAACCAAACGTTTCCCGTGCTACCTGTTCCAGGTTGCCGCCTGCTTTGTTTCGCAGAATGCCCGCCCACTTGGAAGCGAACAGATCAGCGTAGCCGGTACTGTCTAACAACTCGTCAATTTTTCGTGCCCGTTTATCGGGGCGCTTGTCCGAAAGAAACTCGCGGGTCTGTTCGAGAGTTGGAATCCGTCCCGTCATGTCGAGGGTCACACGTCGCAGGAAGGTGGGATCGTCACAGGCTTCTGAGGGAGGCAGTCCCAGGACTTTCAACTTGGCGAAGATATGCTTGTCGATAAAATTCGTGGGATCAGGCAGATCGGGAGTAGGCTTTCCCAATGGAATCGTTGCCATAAAAACCGCAACATGTTCCTGGAACCGCACCATGACTGACGTTGTGCCGGTCATGTCTTTGATTGTGACCAGCCCATGATGATCCACGTCTGACATCTTAGGCTGGTTAGGTTTATACTCGGCAACCCGGGTGATGTCCTGAGTCGTTCCATCAGAGAAGTACGCGGTAACCGTTAACTGCTGCTCGGAATGTAAGGGGAGCACTCGGTTCTGGGGATAGATTTCAATGTGTTTGACAGTAGGGCTGGTCTCAGGATCATAATGCATGCCTTCCTGAATCCAGCGCTTGATGAGTTCGTACTCCGCGCCTCCCTTTTTAAAACGGCTTCCCCCTCCGTGAGGGAGTTCCCCTGTTGCTTTACGGAGCAGCAAGCTTGTTTCAGGAGCGGCGGGAGAAACGCGACGTCCCAATGATTCTTTCGTGAGATATTCAAAATCATTCGCAGGTTCAAAACCGAGCAGGGAAAGATGAAAGTTGTTCTTCCCGGAAGGAGTACCATGACAGGCACCACTGTTACAGCCGCCGCGGGTCAGTTGAGGAATCACGTCATTGTAAAAATTGACAGGCCGCTGCTTTTCAAAAGAAGAAACTTCAACGGAAAATTTGACCGTCAGTTGCTCATTCAACCGGGCGGTGATGGTGGCGCTGCCGTTAGACAGCGGCGTCACAATACCGGTGGGGCTGACTTTAACAATCCCTGCCGGCAGCAGTTCATATTTGACCTCCCGGGTGACATCGCGCTGGGCTCCTGTCTGATCATCTTTTAATGTCACCAGCAGTTGCTGGCAGGCATCGGGATCAGTCAGTTCAATTGTCTTTGCCTGGCGAGGGAGATATCCGACCAGCTCCGCAGCTTCCGCAGACCCTGGATACGAAATGTAGACAGTAGTCAGACAGAAAACCTGCAACAGTATAAAAGAAATCGATTTCATAGAGCTTCCCGGATTTTCAGGCTCAGATGGATCACTTTTGGCTGTAAATTCAACCGTCTCGAAAAACCTCGTTTCAGGAGACTAACCGCACTTAAAGTGAGCTAAACTGGCTGCTGAATCGGATTTATCGATCATTATTGTTCAATCAGTTCAAATTTCAGAAGTTTCTGAATTAAATTGAACTTGTATTTCCATTCTAAACGATGCAAGATACATTACAATACGTTGATGTGTACTAGTTTTCAAAGCGAATCGAGTTTTTTTACCGATTGGGATGATTGCAATGGGTGTGAAATCCGGAACAGGTCGCTGTGCGGGTCCGATGAAACGTCGTACATTCCTGGAGTTCGGCGGGGCCAGCCTGCTGGGACTTGGAATGAATGATCTGCTGCGACAGCAGGCTCTGGCGAAATCAATGGGCGATTCACTCGAAGACACCTCAGTAATTTTCGTCTGGCTTCCTGGCGGTCCTCCACACATGGAAACCTATGATATGAAGCCCGGTGCGCCGGCTGAATATCGTGGGGAATTCCGACCGATTCACACGAACGTTCCCGGTCTCGATGTCTGTGAAATGCTTCCGCAGCACGCCAAAATTGCAGATAAGTTCAATCTGATCCGTTCCATTCATCATGAATTCGCGGATCATGGCGGCGGACACAAACGCCTGATGACAGGCCGGGTTCCTGCCACGCCTGTCGGCACCATTAATGATGCTCCCGCAGTGAGTACCATCGTCAAAAAGATGCTCGAGAAGAACGGCAACGAAATGCCGGTTTGTGTTTCCGAAGTCGATGCATCCCGAGCTTCCATCGATACATTTGCCATGGGCCCCGCATATCTGGGACCTTCTTCAACTCCCTTCATGGTCGCCGGCAATCCCAGTGATCCGGATTTCAAAGTCCAGAACATCGGCGTCAAGTCCTCCATGGAAACGCGACTGGATGACCGGATTGCCATGTTAAAGGGCATTGATAACTTCCGCCGCGATGTTGACAAGAGCGGCTCCATGAAAGCCATGGACAGCTTCAATCGCCAGGCAATCGATATGCTGACCAGCGAAAAAGTTCGCGCTGCATTTGATCTGTCACAGGAACCGAAAGAACTGCGAGACCGATATGGCTGGAATGCTTACGGACAGCGGGCCATTCTGGGACGGCGACTGGTAGAATCAGGAGTCCGGTTTGTGACGATGGTCTGGGAACATCCTTTTCCTGGAAAAGCTACGCCGAAGACAGCCGCCTATAACTGGGATTCCCATGCAGTCAACGCACACCTGTTTAAAGACTGTGACTGGCGCCTGCCTCCGTATGATCAGGCGGTTTCTGCTCTGATTGAAGACCTCTACCAGCGTGGTCTGGATCACAGAGTCTTACTGGTGGTCACCGGTGAATTTGGACGCACGCCAAAAATTTCCGTTCAACGTGGAACACAGACTGGCGTCATGCAGCCCGGCCGTGATCATTGGCCCAAAGCCATGTCGGTTCTGGTATCAGGTGGCGGGATGCGAACAGGTCAGGTGATTGGTGCGACCAATCCCAAAGGAGAATACCCGGTTGAACGGCGGATGACTCCCAACGATCTGTGGGCCACCGTCTATCGTCATCTGGGAATCGACTACGAGCACGTCCTCCACGATCTCCAGGGACGTCCCGTCGCCATCCTTCCCTTTGGCGAACCAATTCCCGAACTTGCTCCGGTCTCTGCCTGAGATTCGGAATACCATTCCTTAAGCTAATGCCGGAAGACAGAGTCTTTGCGCTCGCTGATCAGCCAGTCTTCTAATCTTTCAGACGTTGATCTGTATTCAGAACGCGCTGTGGGTATGTTGCGACCCGCTTGAGTGAATGCTATTTTGACGGGTGCACTTATAGCACGATTCACTCCTGCCGGATTAACAACCATGACCATTGAGACTGAGTTTATTAATAAATGCTGGGATATACCACTGCGCGCCAGCGTAGATGTCGCTGTGATTGGCGGTGGCTCTGCCGGCGTCGCTGCCGCTTCGGCAGCCGCCCGTAACGGGGCTTCGACAATTCTGGTCGAACGCTACGGTTTTCTGGGAGGAACTTCAACGGCCGGGATGGTAGGCCCCTTCATGACGTCCTACACACCCGATGGTAAGCGGCAGCTGGTCGCCGGTCTGTTCCAGGAAGTCATTGATCGCATGGTAGCGATGGGAGGCGCCGTCGATCCTTCCACAACTGAAGCCGGTTCTGCGTGGGGATCTTTTATTGAACTGGGACATGCTAATGTGACTCCCTTTCATGTGGAAGCACTTAAGATGGCAGCTCTGGAAATGGTCTGCGATTCCGGTGCGCAGATTCGATTTCATACTTCGTTCGTCGATGTCATCATGGACGGCGATCGTATTTCTGATATTGTCATACTGGATAAAGGGGGGCTGGGACTGTTGCGCCCCAAAGTTGTCATTGATACTTCCGGAGATGGCGACATTGCAGCGAAAGCGGGAGCGCCTTTCAAAGTCGGTCGTCGCGAAGACGGCAAGATGATGCCGGTAACCTTATTTCTGACGATTGGCAATGTGGACGATGATCGCGTTGTTGCCTGGATGCGCGAGCATGAAAAACTGCATCCGGGCGAACGCCTGTTTGAGTGTATTGTCAAGCAGGCACGCGAAACCGGCGACTGGACTCTGGAACGCGAGTTTCTGAACATCTATCGCGAGCCGACAGCCGGGCAATGGCGGGTGAATACGACCCGTGTTCAGAATATCGATGGGACGAATCCCGATGACCTGTCTCGCGCTGAGGTCGAAAGCAGACGTCAGGCCTGGGATCTGATTCGTTTTTTCCGTTCGCATTGTCCCGGTCTGGAAAACGCACAACTGCTCGCCACAGGCAGCCAGGTTGGAGTGAGAGAAACGCGACATATTCTAGGCGACTATGTGCTCAATGGTCAGGATGTTCTGGATGGACGCAAGTTCGAAGATGGAATCGCCCAGTGTTCCTATCCGATCGATATCCATGATCCGCAAGGCCCCCGCGGCCGTCTGGAAGGGATTCACGCCGATCATTACGAGATTCCCTATCGCTGTCTGGTGCCACGAAATGTCAGCAATCTCCTGGTAGCAGGCCGCCCTATTTCAGCAGATCACGAAGGAGCCGCTTCCGCTCGTGTGATTCCACCCTGTTATGCGACCGGCGAAGCCGCAGGGACCGCCGCCAGCCTGTCGCTTCAGCAAAACGTTACACCCCGCGATGTGAATATCGAACAACTGCGAAAAACACTGCAGGAGCAGGGGGCGGTCGTTTAGATTTCCATCGAACTGCAATGATTTCAGAGAGACCAAAAAAAGAGCCTTCTTCGCTGTGAAGAAGGCTCTTTTTGATTGATCGACTTGAAAAAATACACCCGAAGGGATTCGAACCCCTAACCCCCGGTTCCGAAGACCGGTGCTCTATCCAGTTGAGCTACGGGTGCCTGTCAGAATAATGGACTATTCTGTTGCAATTCAGGTTCCCCCAATCATTGGAATGTTCCTGATTTTTGCGGTTGCCTGCCTGTGTACTGCAGGTGCAACCTGTTGCCACTGTTTATGTTACTAAAATATGAAACAGATGCAACTGTTGCGGAACGCGATTCTAGCATTCCACGCGTAAAATACAAGTCGCTCTGCATCGAGAAACTCAATCGCCCGATTTTGTCTGTGATTGACTGCTTTCTTACCGCTTCCTTTTTCCGACTCCCGCTCGATGCTGCTTGACTATCTGAGCCATTTCGGTTGTGATGGTTGAATTACGAAAGAAAGTTAAGCTGGTGCAAGTCCATCGGATGGAATTGCATATTAAGAGTGAATAGCTGTTTTCAAAACGGTTACCTTCCCGCCCCCTGATCTGATTTGAAGAGAGGTCCTGCCTGCTATGAAACGTTCTCTTACTACTGCCGGAGTTTCGATATTGTCATTGGCTTTCGTACTTTTGATCAGCTCAGTTTCCGTGTTGGCGGGACAGGAAAAAGAGGGCGGCCAGAGCAAACCCAGACTGGCAGGGGCGCGCCCTGTGATTCATGCGATCAATTATGAATCCATTCAACAGGCGCTGGATGCTGTGCCTGCGGAAGGGGGAGTCGTCATGCTGCCTCCAGGCAAATTTGAGATTGATGAGCCGCTGGTGATCACCAAAGGGGATGTGCTGCTGATGGGCTCTGGTTCTGCAACACATATTCATAATAAGAATGAAGAGGGTAAGGATGCGATCCAGATTCATCCACCCGCAGATATGAAGCTTCCCGATGGTAAAAAGGATCCCAAACCGCGGATCTGGCGCGTGCAGTTACAGAACTTTCGTGTGACGGGAACGGAAAAAAGTGGTAAAGGAATCAATGCCAAATGGGTTCAGGAAATTTACATTCATGGCGTCACCTGCAGCTATCATGGCAGCGATGGAATCTTTCTGGATTTCTGCTTTGAAGATCCCCGTGTGTCCGATTGCCTGATTACTTATAACAAAGCCACGGGACTGAATACGGTTGGCTGTCACGATATTGTCGTGTCAGCGAATCATTTTGAAGAGAACCTGGATGCGCTGAAATGTGCCGATGGATTCAATCTGTGCATGAGCGGCAACAACCTGGATGACCATCTTCGGGATGGAGTGATCATTGAAAATACCTATGGCTCTATCGTCTGTGCCAACATGATTGAAGAATGCCAGGGGAGTGCCATCATTCTGGATAATGAATGTTATGGTATCACCATGTCTGCCAACGTGATCGCACATAATGGCAAAGGTATCATTCTGAAAGATGCCCACGGCTGTGCCGTCAGTGCTAACACATTTACGTTGCTGGCTGAGGATGCACTCTGGATCGGACCCAAGTCGGGGCGGATTACGGTGACAGGCAATAATTTCTCCAACAGCTATATCGGGAACGGGCAGGTTAAACGCCGTACAAATGATTTGAAGGCCGCCGGCCTGACGCTCGATAAAACTCGTGGCGTCACTGTTTCCGGAAACCTGTTCTCATCCGTTCGTCCCAAAGCAGTGGAGGTCATTGAGCCGACGTCACATGTGATCTTCGGGAATAATCTGTTGATCGACGTCGAATCCGATCATGAAAAACTGACCGATTCCCTTATCAAAAATACGCTGATCGCTCCTGCGGAAGCTGTTAAAACAGAGGCGAAATCTTCTGAAAAATAGTCGGATTTCAGTTTAAGAAAGGTGCAGACGTGTTTTTAAGATATTGCTGTTTCTTTGTCTGTTTGATTACCTGTCACCCGGTTTTGTGGAGTGCAGACGGTTCAGAGAATCGAGATCAGAAGGTTCCCGTTTATCGGGAACATCTGGATCTCTCCTATTATCTTGATTCCGCCGGGAAGAAGCAGCCGGTTCAGAGTTGGGATGACTGGAAAATTCGTCGCGGTCATATTCTGGCGAACATGCAAACCGTGATGGGCCAGGTTCCCCGTCCGGAGAAACCGGTTCCCCTGGAGATGCAGGTGCTGGAAGAAACGACCGTTGGTTCTGTCAAACGGCTGAAGATCTCGTATCACACCGACGATTTAAAGCAGCGCGTACACGCATATCTGTTTGTGCCGAAAATGGCAACAGCGGCGCATCCACAGCCTGCGATTCTCTGTCTGCATCAGACGAATTCCAGTACGGGAAAACAGGAACCGGCGGGGATAAAAGGCCTGCCGAATCTGAAGTATGCGCTGGAACTGGCAGAGCGGGGCTATGTCACACTCGCGCCGGATTATCCTTCGTTTGGTGAATATCCCTACGATTTCAAAGAACATCCCGAATACCGCAGTGGCACGATGAAAGCCATCTATGACAATATGCGGTCCATTGATCTGCTTCAGAGTTTGAATTATGTCCAAAGAGATCGCATCGGCTGCATCGGGCATTCACTGGGAGGGCACAATACGATGTTTACGGCTGCCTTTGATCCCCGGATCAAAGCGCTGGTTTCCAGTTGTGGGTTTACCCGTTTTCATAAATATTATGGCGGTAAACTGAAAGGCTGGACCAGCGATCGCTATATGCCTTTGATCAACAGCGAGTATCAGAACAATCCCGATCTGGTTCCGTTCGATTTTACTGAAATCGTTGCCAGCTTCGCCCCCCGCGCGTTTCTGGCATGTGCGCCGGTAAGCGACAGCAATTTTGAGGTGTCCGGCGTGAAAGATGTGATAAAGATTGCATTGCCCGTCTATCAGTTATCTGGGCAGCCGGAAAATCTCAAAGCCGCCTATCCCGAAGCAAAACATGATTTTCCCCCGGAAACACGCGAAACGGCTTACCAGTTTTTTGACCAGCATCTGAAGCAGTGAACCGGCACAGGATCAGTTTGACTGGAACTGATCTTTGCGGGGCCAGCGTTCGATGCGATTTATCCAGGTATGCATGGGCGCATCAATCAGAGCCGACAGTTTCTTTTCATCGATTCCACTCCGCGCGTTAAAGAGAATCGCCCAGTTGATCCGATCGAGCCTTCTGACCAGGAGTGTCGACGTTCCATCCAGTGAGCCGGTGTGCCATTGATTGGAGTTGCCGGCGGTATCGATGGGGCGGACCATCCAGCCGCAGGCATAGTAGGCGTCTTTGGGTTTGCCTTTCTCATCGAAACCGGCGCGCCCCGGCGGGCGTTTCAGCATCAGAGAAATCGTCGGGGCTTTCAAAATGGGACAGCGGTCCGGGATATTGAAAGCAGTTGCAAAGCGCAACAGGTCTGGTGCCGAAGAAATCCAGCCACCATGGGAGTCCATCGCTTCCAGGTACCAGGCACCGTAAGGAGCAGGGACCTGCTTGCGTAGATTGGCCGCAAAGACAGAGCTCCCCTCCCGGGCACTGTGGTACTTGACTTCTTTCTCGCTGCGACCCTCGAGAAGGGTTTTGCCCAGTTGGGTCTCATTCATGTGGAGTGGTTTGCAGATTGTCTGCTGGATATAGTCTTCGTAACTCTGACCGCTGACTTCTTCAATGACCCGTCCCAGCAAACAGTAGCCGAAATTGGAGTAAGCGTACCTCTCCCCAGGTGTGAAATCGAGTGGCTGCTCCAGCATGATCCGGATAATATCATCGATCTCTGCCGGAGCGGGTTTCCCCAGCTGTTTTGCAAAATCAATCGAACGAAACATCGGATCAAATGAAGCCTCCCGATCCCAACCAGCGGTATGATTCAGCAGTTGCTGGATGGTAATGTCTTTCAGTCGCGGATCCACTTTCTGCTGGGAAAGAAGAGGGCGATACTGCTTTAAGATCTCAAAGACACGATCGTCAAGCTTCAGTTTTCCCTGTTCCACCAGTTTCAGGATGGCGACGGCGGTGATCGGTTTGGAAATACTGGCGATCCGAAACTGACTGTCGGGTTGTACCGGTGTTTTTGTTTCTTTGTCTGCATATCCAAAGCCCCGGGCATACACGAGCCGACCACGATAACTGACGGCGACAGCCATTCCCGGCGGGTTATGCAGCATCATGAAATCTTTAATCGCATCATCCAGAGAGGTCATTTCTTTCTGATTCAGACCCGTCATGGGGATGGCATCCGGTGATTTCCAGAGTGGTAACTCAACCCGTTGTACAGGCACGACCTTCTCCCAGATTCCAGTAAAGTACGGCTGATTGTTAATGGAATAGGCATCGAGACTGACCAGCTGAAAATTATCTGCGAAGTTCTTCTGATTTGTTTTCTGAAACTCATCTGGCGTGAGATGAAAGTAACAGATCCATTCAGGGCCGGCTGCTTTCGACCAGATCGCATGGTAGAAGACCGCTCCATCCACCACATAGCCACTCAGGTCAACGAGTCGAAAACCTTTCGCTGTATAATCATCAAATGTTTTCTGAAACTGATTTAACGGAATCTGACAGCTGGCTTCCCACGCGGTTGCTTTTTGTTTTTTCCAAATCCCTGTGTGTAGAACCTGGTTGTTGACAATGTAGCCGTCCAGTTGAAGGGGAGCGTAGCCTTCCTCTTTTAAGGATTGCAGGGTGGACTCAAGTTGATCGCTGGAAAGCGAGTGTTTGAGTAGCGTGTCGGCTTGCGACGCCTTATTAAAAATAACGGCAAATCGCGGTTCGCCCCGTTTCTCATAGCCGCTGATCACCTGCGGATAAAATTCTTCAGTCGCCAGCTGTTTTAATCGGTCGTCCAACTGGTTGCCATCCAGACCATGAAAGGCTTTCCACTCTTTGGGGTTCGGTTCTTTGACTCCCAGAGCGGCAAATCGCTCTGCGCGCTGGCCTTCATAAACACTCAGATCAGTCGCTGTAAAACCCAGTTTTCCCCAACGTGTGATTTGTCGCTGATAGATTACCGGGTTTAACTGCAGCTGTAGTTCAGGCTCTTCAGCAGTCGCTGTCACAGGTATATAGGAGAGGCACACTATTATGAGAATTCGCAAAGCCATCGAGTAGCCCTCAGTATGAAATCAGTGGAAACGAAAGATCCACTCGATCATAGATACTGAGACGAACTGACTTCAAGGAAATTCTGACAGACGGTGACACTACGGGCTTATTTTTGATTGAAGGCGTGTGCGATCAGTGCTCGGTCAAACTGTTCTGGAGCTTCGCCTTCGGCAGCGAACAGGTAAATCGCGGCGATCAGAATCGCATTGACGGCAGAGGAGACCAGCGAGATCAACAGAATAAACAGAATGGCGCAGCCAATGAGGACACCGCCTGCCACCGCATTTCCCGTTGCAATCAGCATGCCGCCGCCGACCATCATCAGAAATACGGGAATCATGATCAGAAACATGATGGCGCCGATTCCAAAATTAGCGACCAGCGATTCTCCCCATGTTTCGCGCAGCACACTTACCGAACGTTTCATTGCTTCGAATGGATTCTTTTTTTCTACAACAAGCACTGGTATGACAAAGTAAGTGGTGATCGACCAGGCCATTCCCAGAAGACCGGCGACGATTTGGCCGATTCGCTCCGAGCGGGATTCAATCATTTTCAGAATAAAGCCGACCGTTGCACTGACCAGTGCCCAGCCTGCAATTTGAGGTAGTCGATTGAGGGCAGCATTGAATCCGTCGCCGACAGTGGGGTTCCCCCCTTTCAAGCGGATAATCGCGCAAGCCATCAGGGCTGAGTTGAAAAAGATCATCACAAAATAATTGACAAAATAGAAGGCGAATAAAAGCACGTACGCCAGAGGATCCTGGGGCGCCTGCTGGTCGTTCATAATGGTATCGATGTATTTACTGTTCCAGAGAGGCAGAGTGAAGCTGGCTAAAACCAGCAGGCAGGAAATACCGCTCATAATGGGAAACAGCAGCAGTTCCTTGTCCAGCATTAACACTCGAAAACTCTGTTTCGATAACGCCCAGCCATTCGAAATCCGTTCAAACATGGTCTGTCAGCCTTCTGATATGAATCTGAAGTATTAGGGGATTAAGTCGCCATTCACTTCCGTTTTTTTAACGGGCAGCAGGCTGGTTGAGGTTATATCAGATTGGCCGACATTAACGGAATGGGAATTGTGGTTTTTAGTTTACTTCAGGCAGGGTGAGTAACAGAGCCACTGTGGCCCAACTGCTGCCTGTGACCGAAATAAACTGATCTTTTCCATAGGGAAAACCGGTTTCAAAATAAGTTTGAAACGGTTTTGCATGGCTGATCACATGCCAGGAACCATCGTCCTGTTGAGTGTCGATCAGGTATTGAATCCCTTTTCTGATCGCGGGTTGGTCGACATCAATCAGGTGAGATCGTAACAGTGCAACCAGGACCGTTCCCGTTGCATAGGCATCACTTTTCATCTCGGGCAGTTGAGACCAGCCGCCGTCTCTGTTTTGCAGTTTCAATAACTGGTCTACGGAAGTTTGCTGAATCGGCTCGTCGATACCGAGGATCTGGAAACAGCGTAACTGAAAGACACGTTCTTCTGTCGAAGCCGGTTTCAGATCAAGCAGCCACTGTTTGGCTTTCGCGATGCGGGCTGTGATTTCGGGCTGTTGAGCTTCACTGCCATATATCTGTAGAGCCCTGATGACGAAATAGTTGGTATTGGTGTCCGAAGACATGGAAGGAGGTCTTGTGGAATTTCGGGTCCAGTGTGTGCGCCCCTTGTCACGTTCCAGCAGATATCCTGTGACAGCAGTCGTCACGTCATCCGGTTTTTGACCTGCCAGTTCGAGTGTCCACAATGCATAGCTGGCCGTATCGGGGCCGCCTCCCTGTCCCTTACCGGCGCGATAATTTTCCAGCCCGCGTTTCAGATGTTTTGTGGTATGATCTATCTGTCGCTGAAAATTTGCCTGATCGATTTTGAATCCCCGCTGGCGGGCTTCATCCAGAACCAGAACTGCCAGGGCCTGATTGTGGCAGGTGAAGCATTTTCGTTCGCGTGCCGATCCCGCGGATGCTGTTTCGATCAGGGGAATCGATTTCTGAATTGCACTCCTGACCTGAGCCGTGTGCTCAACCTGTTCACCCGCCAGTAATGAGATGGGGACACACAATGCCAGAGTCAGAATCGAACAGCTGAAACAGATTCTATCCATGCCGCTTTTCCTGGTACTGTGTTTCAATAAATCTGATCTGGAAAAAACTGATCCAGACCAGAATTCATTTTAACAGTAGGGGAATCAAAAGGGCAGAATCTTTTCTTTTTTAAAATACGAACCGGTCTCTGAGTCTCAAGGGGAGATGGGAGTGCTTTTTTTCGCTGCCCGTTCCGGGGTCTGGATATGTTCCGGCAGAAAGCCCAGACCGATCAGTTTACCTGCGGTCCGCTTAAGAATCGGAGCTAATAAGCTGGCAAACTTTCTGAATACCCAGGAAATGGAGACCGGTTTCCCAGGAGCCGTGTGTCCACCAAACAGTCGCTGGTGCGCAAAGACCTGCATACGTTGCGTTTTCAATGCGGGGCGTTCCCGGCGGTTTTGAACCTCTTGCAGATCAGCCAGTGTCACCACCCCCTCGTACAGTTTATCTGCCAGTAGATTCGCAGTGGCGACCGCATCCTGTACTGCCAGATTGACCCCGACGCCGCCGACAGGCGACATGGCATGGGCGGCATCGCCAATCAGTAACAGGCCTGGCTGTGCCCAGTTGTTGATATGATTCAGTTGGACTGTCAGGAGTCGGACTTTATCCCAGCTGTCGATTTGTGCCACTCCTTCCCCCAGATCGGGGAGAATATCCAGAATTCGCTTGCGGAACACGTCCAGACCTTCCTGCTTGATTTCGTCAAAGAAACCTTTATGAATAATCAGTCCTGCCTGGAAATAGTCTCCGCGGTCGATCGTGATCAGCATACGACCGTCTTTGATACGCGCCAGGGTGTTGTCATCAATGTCTCCCTGTTTTCCCACGCGAAACCAGAGAACATCGATGGGAATTCCCTTTTCGATCACTTCGACTCCGGCGTCAATGCGCATCTGTGAGCCTCGACCATCGGCACCGACAACGAGATCGGAAAAGATTTCGTATTCCCCATCCAGTCCATTCACCTTCACGCCGATGACATGCGATCCGTCATAGATCAGATGTTTGGCTTCGGCCTGCAGATGCAGCTGGAAGTTAGGGTATTCACTCGCATGACGGGCGAGCATATTCAGAAAGTCCCACTGGGGGGCAAATGTAATGAATTTGCATTCGGTAGGCAGATGAGTGAAGTAAGGGCCTGAGATCTGCTGACCTTCAAAGTTCAGATTCAGCGAGTCAAAATGTTTGTCCGCGATACTGAGAAACTCATCTAACAGTCCCAGTTCATATAATAACTGCAGCGTGGACGGGTGGATCGTGTCGCCACGAAAATCACGCAAAAAGTCTTTGTGTTTTTCGAGCACAATGACTTCAACGCCTGCCCGGGCCAGCAGGTAACCCAGAAAGAGGCCGGCAGGGCCACCCCCGACAATGCAGCACCGTGTTCGAATTTGAGATCCGTGGAGAGGGGGGCGGGATTCACTCACAGCGTGTTACCTCCTGTAAGACTGACGTTGATGAATCTGAGTATCGGGAGCGCGATTCCGCAGCATAGGAATCTTCAAATGATGTTTCAAGATGAATCCGTTTGTTCGCTCTTTTCCGGATTGGATTTCGGTTTTCGGAGTCGGTGTGAAAAAATCACGATGACGAATACGATCATGACTCCTCCAAAGACACCAGTGATTCCATCCATTGTGTTCCCTCCAGTCTATATTACAGAGGACCCGTCTGATGAATTCAGCACACTATTCATTTTAACCGGTTTGTCTGATCAGTACTACCACTGAGTGTGCCTGGACATCGTAAGTGTCTTTCGTAATGGAACCCAGGTTGTCTGGTTCCAGAATATCATCCGGACTGGACTGTGCGGTATCTACGACTCGTTTCCATTCTCTCGGAGTCCCTTCATGGATTCCAAAACAGCAGGTATTGGCAGCGGCATTGATCATAACGTAGATATCTGCGTCCTGTTCTGCACTACCGTGCAGGCAGAAAGCCAGTGTTCTGGATGAGGGATGCAGGTCTACATAGCGCGTGACACCGTACCATTTGATCTCCTCACGCCAGAAATGAGACCGGCACAAGGAAGAATGAGCTTTGCGAAATGCAATCAAATGTTTCACAAAGCGAAACATATCCTGGTTGGTTTCCAGGCGACTCCAGTCCAGCCAGCTGGTTTCGTTATCTTGATTATAGGGGTTGTTGTTTCCTTCCTGGGTCTGCAGAAATTCATCACCCATGCGAAACATGGGTGTGCCGTTAGAAACCATCAGGAGGGTGAAAAAGTTTTTAACCTGCTGTTTTCTCAACTGGATAATTTCCTCGGGGGCGTCAATTCCTTCCCAGCCACAATTCCAGCTGTAATCGTGAGTCCCATCCTCGTTGTGCTGGCCGTTCTCCCAGTTTCGCTTCTGGTTGAATGAGACCATATCATACAGGGAGAATCCGTCATGAGAGCTGATATAGTTAATACTCTGGTAGGGTCTGAGAGCATGCAGGCAGTCATCTGGAAAGAGATCGCAACTGCCGTACAGACGCGTCATCAGGTCTGCCACCTGTCCCGCATCACCCCTGACAAATTTTTGCAGCGTATCCCGGTAGGCAGCATTCCACTGCATCCAGCGGTGTCCGGGAAAACGTGATCCCAGTTGAAAGGCTCCTCCTGCGTCCCAGGGTTCGGCAATGAACCGTTTGCCTGCCAGGGAAGAGTCGGAACCGATCTGCCCGAGTGTCGTCGGGTTCGAGTCTTCAATGCTGCCGTCTTCTTTTCTGGTGAGCACGCTGGCCAGGTCAAAACGAAATCCGTCCACGTGCATTTCATTGACCCAGTAATGCAGACTGTCGACGATCATTTTACGGACGGCCCGGTTCGCTGTATGCAGTGTATTGCCCGCGCCCGAATAATTCGCGAAGGGGTCTTCGGGGTTGTCTGTTAAAATGTAGTAAGTCGTATTATCGATGCCTTTGAAGCTGTAGGTGGGGCCACACTGGTTGCCTTCACCCGTATGATTGTAAACGACATCGATAATGACCTCGATTCCTGCCTGATGCAGTGCCTTGACCATTTCGCAAAATTCAATATGTCGTTCACAGGTCTCTTCCGACCTGCAGTATCCATCGTGAGGGGCAAAGAATCCGAGAGGCATGTATCCCCAGTAATTGCCGTCAAGCGTATCGAACTGATAAACGGGCAGCAGTTCGACGGCCGTAATCCCCAGTTCCTGCAGGTAAGGGATTTTTTCGATGACACCTGCAAAGGTTCCCCGGGCATTTTCCGTCACACCGGAGTTATCCCGTTTGGTAAATCCCCTCACGTGCATTTCGTAGATAATCAAATTAGAGGTATGGTGAACCGGTTGATCATCGTCCCAGTTGAACGCACATTCGATGGACTGCAGAACCGACAAAGGAGCCCGGCCCATATTACTGCCTGGATGACAGGCAGCCTGTCTGTCAAAGTCGGGTGGGAAGAAGATGTTTCGTGAGTAAGGGTCAAACAGCAGCTTTTCCGGGTCAAAGGCATGCCAGTCATACGGGCCTTCAGGAGAAGGACCATCCATCTGGTAAGCATAGTATTTGGCAGGTCGGATTTTCGCAGCCGGGATGCGACAGTGCCAGATTTCAGCCGTTTTATTGCGGTGTGGATCAAAGTGAAAAACATGAACCGGGTGATACAGATCGTCTTCAGCAAAAAAGAGCAGTGAGACCTGCTCTGCATGTTTGGAATAGATGGCAAAATTATAAGCGTATTCAGAAGGAACCCAGGTCTCCCCTAAATGCACAGGAGAACCTTCAATTTTATCCCAGTGGTCCATGTCTTAAGTCCGATTTGAATTTGACTGGTTCTTTGCGATGATCGCTACAACATCAGACAATATTTGAGGCAGTGCCATTCCGCCCGGTGATGCCAGGTATTTGGGAGTCCAGACGGGATCAAATTTCTCTTTATAACTTCTTAAGCCCTCAAAGCCATAGAAGTGATCGCCATAACGAAATATTAAATTGGCAGCCCGGTTCCAGACAGGGGACAGGGGGCGATTTTCGATGCCGGACAGGGGCGCCATTCCGAAATTAAACCACTGATAACCTTCCTGCCGGCCCCAGAGAAGTAACTCTGCAAACAGGTATTCCATGACCCCTGGAGGAGAGTCGGGAATATGCCGCATTAGATCAGCTGAGAGTTCGTCTTTGCCTGCCCCCTCCAGTACATTGGCAAACGCAATAATATTTTTCTGCTGTCTGACGACGGCGATCGGGAACTGCATCAGGTAGGCTTCATCGAAATAACCGAGCGAAAAGCCTTTTTCACTGATCGCTTTCGCCTGGAGCCAGGCATCAGAGATCTGTCTGAGCTCACCCAGTATTTCCGGTACACCTTCCCGGGGAACCAGGGAAAACTCACACTCTGCCGCTTCACAATGATTGATGCCCTGTCTCAATTTGCGACGCTTACCGCCTTGCAGGTCAAACGAATTCAGGGGGACGCGGGCTTCTTCTCCCAGCTTGAGGATCGTCAGTCCCTGATCCAGATAAAGCGAGAGATTCTCCGGTTTAACCTGATAAAAGACGGGCCAACCATCATAGCGGTCAACCAGTTCGCGGAACTGCCAGATCAGTTCACTCCGTTCCGCTTCCGCCCCGATCGGATCGCCGAGCGAAATCCAGGATCGTTTTTGTACGCCATACATGATGCAGGCTGTCTGCTGGTCATTGAACAGCAGAGATTTATCGCCCAGTAATGCCAGTTGAGTTGAAGTCTGGGGTGACGCTTCAACCAGTCGTTTTACTGACTCCATTTCAGCGGGCGTTGGTGGCAGGGAACGAGGTTTGTGAGCTGCAACCAGTCTGGATAATGCAAACAGCAGGATGACAGCAATCGCACCGACACTGCCTCTTAGAAAACGGGATGCATCCCCTTTGATCGTAAAAGCCCACCAGAGTTCGTTCGAGTATTCGACATGTCGATAGGCAAACATGCCCAGCCAGATAGAACAGATTACGATTGTCAAAATGGTCGCTGCCCAGCCCAGACTGAAACGGGCATGGATTAAAGCTCCCTTTCGATAATACTGTTTGCGACTGATGAGTAACGCGAACAGCAGCACACTCAACAGAATTGCTTCTTCAAAATCAAAGCCTTTCATCAGTGAGGCAACGATGCCCACGCTTAAGAAGCCGGTAATCAGCCACCAGGCTGAGTCCAGTCTGCGCTGCAGCCCCCGGGCCAGAACGAGCAGAGCTGCGCCCGCTAAGCTTCCCAGAAAATGAGAAACTTCAATCAGTGGCAGGGGGAGTGTTTGCTGCAGGTGCCCGATGCGGGCTGTGACGATTGGTGTTGCTCCGGAAAACAGCAGTACGGCTCCCGCCAGTAAGGTGCATCCGGAGAGAATCATTGGGGTAATGGCTGACGACCAGCGGCTCGTTTCCTGGATCACACGTGATGCCAGGCCTCGATTGAGAGACAGTTCATGCAGGCCGAGCAGGATGACTGCAGCAAACAGGGGGATCAGATAATAAATGACTCGAAAGACCAGCAGGCAGGCGAGAATTTTTCCCGAATCGGGGGATGCCAGTAGCGTCAGCATTACCAGTTCAAAAACACCCACACCCCCGGGGACATGCGACAGCACGACCGTTACGGTGGCCATCAGGAAGATTCCCAGAAACTCACCGTAACCAATGGTCAGATCGGGAGCCAGCAGCGTGTATAGAATGAACGCAACCAGAATCAGATCGATGGCAGAGACTGCCAGTTGCAGTACTGTCATCCCCGTGCCGGGAAGCTTTAGTTCGATTCCTTTGACGTTGATCGGTTTCGTTCGAATCAAAGTCAACGAAGTGTAACAGGCGGCCACAACCAGCAGGATATATCCAACAGGCTGCACGTTATCAAAGGGAAAGTGGAGAGAGGCAGGGATCGGAAACGGGTGAGAAATGAAGATGATTCCAGCTAAGGCAAACACACCAATCCAGTAGGTGGTACCCAGCATGATGACCAGTTGCAGAATTTCAACCGCGGATAGTCCCCAGGCGGAATAGAGGCGATAGCGGACCGAAGTGCCTCCCAGAACGGCACCGAAGTTATAGCTGGTGACAAAACCGGTAAACGAAGCGAGCGAGATTTTTCCCAGGGGGAGTGGATGCTGTATCGCACGGACGGCGAGATAGTCATATCCGATCAGAACCAGGTAATTCAGAACCGTCAGCCCGCCGGCCGCCCAGAGTCGCCAGGCCGGGATATGGGAAATGGCATTACGAATATCATGAATGTTGTAATGCTTCAATTCCCGCGACAGCAGCCAGATTGCTCCCATGAAAACTGCAATGACAGCCAGGGGAGCAAGTTGTTTAAGACGATGAAGCATCAATGATTCTTAATAACAAAAGTGCTGAAGGCTCTGAAGTAACAAATTCGGGTTCACTGATGGGTGTCTGCAGGATTGATATCCTGACTGTTATCAGTGAGAAAGAGAACAGTCATGGAATAAATTCGTCAACAATGTTTCGAATTCGTCAGGTAATCATTAGAGAATCAGGTAGTCGATTAAATGTTGATTCCGTTAGGTTAAACAGCTCATGAATTTTCTGAAACAGATCATAAATTATACGTGCAATATTGAATAGACAGGAATAGAATAAAAGCACGGGCTGTGGCTTCTGGAGCAGTCTGTCGACTCTCTCACAACGCAAGCGAATTTCACACCATATCTGAAAGATGTCTGAATGAATCTTTTACAGCGATTGACCCGATCTGGTCTCACCGTATCTGCTTTCTCATTGTTTTTTATGTTGGACAGCTCTGCTTTGCAGGCACAGTTTCAGAGGACCCCACTCACTGCGAGTGGTGAACCGGAGGTAGCAGAACCTCAGGCTAAGCCAACTCAGTCCGGAGCGGAAGCCGCTGTCAAAAAAGTGGCAGAGATGTTTAAACAGGCTTTTGATACAGGGAATGCCGAGAAAATCGCCAGTTTCTGGGCTCCCGAGGGAGAATACATCGAAAGCGGCGGAAGACGTCTGGTGGGCCGACCTGAAATTCAGAAAATGTATACGGAATACTTCAAAAACAACAAAGATGCGAAAATCCAGATCTCGGTCGACGCGGTACGCGAAATCGGTGATAGTCTGGCAATCGAAGAGGGACGGACGGTTGTGACTGTTCCCGAAGCTCCACCTGCATTCAGCCAGTACACCGCGACTCATGTGAAGCAGAATGGGAAGTGGAAGGTGGCCAGTGTCAAAGAGACGGCGATCTCGCCTTCAGTTTCTCAAATCAACTTAAAGGATCTGGAATGGTTGATTGGAACCTGGACCACAGAAGATGAAGGCGTCACATTGAAGACCGTTTATCGCTGGTTGCCGGGAAAGAAATTTATCGAAAGAACGTTTAGCGCCAGTGCTGGTAAAAAAACGCAACAGCTGGGGGTTCAGATCATCGGTATCGATCCACTGAGTGGCGATATCATGTCATGGACCTTCAACACTGATGGGAGTCATGCCATTGGGATCTGGATGCCTGTCGAAGCTGGCTGGGCAATTGAATCTCGCGGTGTCATGGCGAACGGCATGCTCACGAGTGCTAATAACATTGTGACCAAAATCGATAAAAATGGTTGTCGCTGGCAGTCAGTGAATCGGTTTGTCAATGGTGTTGAACAACCAGATGCACTCGAAGTCGTCTCCAAACGAGATTAGCTTCCAGGGACGAACGCTCGTTAAAATAAAATAGAAATCATTCTGGATTTGGGGATATTAGATATGAGATTATTCATCACATTGATCGCTGTAACAGCAGTCTGCTTTTGTAATCCTGAACTTTCGCAAACCTGGGCTCGTGGCGGGTTTGGTGGAGGTGGTTTCCGCGGTGGTGGAGGCGGATTCGGAGGAGGCGGTGGCTTCGGAGGTGGAGGCAACTTTCGCGGAGGCGGAGGTGGTGGTTTCGGCGGAGGTGGTTTTGGTGGCGGCGGAGGCTTCGACGGTGGTGGCGGTTTCCGCGGTGCTGGTGGCGGTGGACTTGATGGAGGTGGTCGCGATTTTGGCGGTAACGGTCTGAATGGTGCAGGCGGAAATCTGGGCGGTAGAGGTGGTTTTGATGGGAGCCGCTTTGCCAATTACGGCAGTCGATTTGATACTCCCAGTCGCTTCAATGATAAGAGTGGATTTGATTCCAATTTTATGAACCAGGCACGTTCATTTGATCAATCTCGAGGAAATAATTTTGACCGGGGTAATTTGAACCAGTTAGGCGGCAATGGAGACCGGGGCTTCCGGAATTCGGGCTCACTGAATGTTGGCGATATGAATTTCAATAATCGTCCGACTCAGCAGGGGCTCAGTAATTTTCTGGGTCTGCCTTCTGACGCCGGGCACAATGCGGTGACCAATTCTCATCCTTATGTGCAGGATTTTACCGGACGCGATACGATCAACCGATCGATCAGCTCCGGATCCGGTTCCGGAAATATTTATCATGGTCCTAATGGTGGGGTCGCAGGCGGTGGTACTTATACGGGGCCTCGCGGAAATACCATCACCGGTGGTGGCGCCATTGGTCCTGATGGTGGCCACGCAGCCGGTGGCACGATTGACGGGAAGAACGGCGGTTCTGCGACCGGGGGACGCGTTGTTGGCCCGAATGGCGGATCAGCCGCTGGTGGCAGAGCCGTTGGTCCCAACGGTGGAACAGCAGCGGGAGGACGTGTGGTCGGCCCGGATGGTGGCAGTGCGGCCGGCGGTCGTGTGGTCGGTCCCAATGGTGGAAAGGCCGCCGGTGGAGTTGTCCGCGGACCCGGGGGTGGAGGAACCGCTGGTGGTGTGATTCGTGGTCCGAATGGAGGTTATGCTGCAGGCTTTGTGCACGTTCCACCTTCAACCCGTTACTATCATGGTGCCGTGATTCGCGGTGGATTTGTTGGATACGGGATGTACTACCCCGGCTGGTATGCTGCTCATCCAGGCGTCTGGTATGTTCCCGGCTGGCCGGCTGGTTATGCCTGGAGTGTCTGCACCTGGGACTCGATGATGGCCTGGCTGACATTGGCCAATGCACAGCCGCTCTATTATGACTACGGTAATAATGTGGTCTACCAGGATAACAGCGTCTACGTGAACAACCAGGATGTTGGTACCTCAGAAGAATACACTCAGCAGGCCAGTCAGCTGGCTTCGCAAGGCGCGTCTGCTGATGTCAGCGATCAGAAAAACTGGATGCCTCTTGGCGTGTTCGCCCTCTCCCCGAGCGGGCAGACAAAATCTGATTCCGTTGTGGAACTGGCCGTCGATGCCCAAGGTATCATTCGAGGCAATTATACTGATACGAAAACCAATAAAACCCAGCAGATTGAAGGCTCCGTCGATAAGAAAACGCAACGAGCGGCCTGGACGGTGGGTGATGATAAAAATACCGTCTATGACACAGGCATCTATAACCTGACCAAAGACGAAGCACCACTGCTGGTGCATATCGGGAAAGATGAGACCCAGCAATGGCTCATGGTTCGTATTACTCAGAAGGATAAAGATAAATCATCAGGCACTTCCGCCAGTGAGTAATCACAGTGGAAATTAAAAACCTGACGAGTGCTCTTTCACAGAGCTGGTCATTTCTGGCCAGCTCTGTTTTCGTTTCTGCAGGCCACTTTATTTTTTTAAAGGTGCCAGGTAATCAATGCGATAGTCTTCCGGAAAGGGGAGTACAAAATTGGCTTCAGCCCAGGTCTGCCACTTCTGGTCGAGTTGCTTTACGGTCTCCGGATGCTTTGCTGCCAGATCATTCAGTTCTGTACGATCCACGGAAATATCATACAACTCCCACGGACCACCGCGCAGCGCCGAGAGTTTCCAGCGACCTTCCCGGATGGCCCGGTTCCCCTGGTGTTCAAAATAAAGTGTGCGTTCCTGCTGGGGGAAATGATTGATGGGGATCAGGAGACTCTGTCCAGGCAGGGGAAGTGTTTTTACGCCATTCCACTCGGCAGGGTAGATGATTTGCGCCGCCGTCAGCAGGGTGGGGACAATATCGATAATATGGGCGGGCGTGGAAACAATGGCTCCCTGCTGTTTGATCTGTGCAGGCCAGTGTACGATGCCAGGCGAAGCAATCCCCCCTTCGTGGTTATAGTGCTTGTAAAGTCTCCAGGGAGTATTCGAAGCGTTCGCCCAGCCGGAACCGACACTGTGATGGGTATCCGGGCCTCCCATCTTTTCAAGTTGATCTCCCCAGTAGAGGGTATTATTTCGGCTGGACCGGATATCAAACCCGAAGGGATCCCATTCTGCACAGGCACCGTTGTCGGAAGTGAAAATAATCAGCGTATTCTCCAGCTCATTGTTCTGCTTAAGGCTGGTCAGGACACGTCCGATATTCTGATCCATACGATCCACCATCGCGGCGAAAATTGCCATGCGTCGCGCCAGATCTTCCCGGCGATCGGTGGGTAGTGAATCCCAGGCAGGATTCACACGGGCTTCTGCTTCACCCCAGTCCCAGTATCGTGAACGGGGAGAAAGCTTCGTCTCCGGCGGCACGATCCCCATTTTCTTCATACGTGCCAGTCGTTCTTCGCGGATTTGATCCCAGCCCACATGGTAGCGATCAGCGTACTTGCGAATTTCTTCTTTGGGGGCATGCAGAGGAAAATGGGGCGCGTTGAAAGCAAGGTATAGAAACCAGGGTTGTTCCGGGTTATGTCTCCCCATACGCAGAAAATCGATCGCATAATCGCCGAGTGCATCAGTGCCGTAGAATTCACCCCTGGGGTAGGTGTGAGTTGCCTGGGAAGCGGGGAGCCTGGTGAAGTGATTCACGTCCCAGAACGTTTTGGCGCTGACCAGAGTGCCGTAGAATTGTTCGAAACCAAGCTTGGTCGGATCTTCGGTTCCCAGATGCCATTTCCCGGAGAGGAATGTGCGATAGCCTCCCTGTTGCAGGATCTGGGCGACAGTAATGGCCTCGTCAGAGATGTGTCCCTGATACCCGCGCTGGTTCAGATTACGTGTCATATGTCCCAGCCCGATCCGATGTGGATACTGACCGGTCATGATCGTTCCACGCGACGGACAGCAGCGACCCGTATTATAAAACTGAGTCAGTCGCACACCCCGGGCAGCCAGAGCATCCAGGTGGGGCGTTTTGATTTCACCACCGAAACATCCCAGGTCACTGTAACCCAGATCGTCGGCAACAATCAGCAGGATATTAGGCTTCCGCTCGGCACTCCAGCTTTGCTCAGACCAGCAGAGGCAATTCATGAGTGCGAACAGGGAACAGAGAAACCAGAAACGAAATGAGGGGAGCGCTGGAAGTGTCATAGTAAGTGTTCTCTTTTCAGTGAGGCCTGGCTGTCATGAGAGCAGGGCAGTTTGTGTTACCGGGTTCCCGTTTTCTGTCAGAACTGCGGTTTGATCATGCAGCTTACACGCTCTGTAGTGCTGGTTCCAGAAGGAGTCTCAGATTTCTATTTGAGCCTGTTTTGGGCTGAGAAAGGGTTTGTGATGATGTTGCAAATAATCATCAGATTTCGATTTCCGTGTTTGACAAGATATATGCGTAAGCTAGGATAGGGTAAATGCGTTGAGTGCGGCAGTTGTTGGATTGCCTTGATAAGAGAAGCTCCGCAGCCAGAAATATCATGTGTCGTGTACATATTTTGAGATAAAGGGTTACAAAGATGAAACTGCAGAAGTCTATAACGAGCAAGGGCTTGCTTTGTCTTCTCACACTCTTTTTGGTGGTGAATTACGAATCTCAGGCTCAAGAAGCACCTGCCAAAAAACAAGCCGCTTCTACTGCGCGTCAGAAGTACGCTGCTTTGATGAGTGATGCTCACAAAGCCCGTCTGGATCAGCATTATGCGAAGTACTATAAGGCCACACTGGGCGTGGTTTGCACAGATGCTTCCGGGCCATTGGCTGCCCATTTGACCAACGGGGCACCCGACTGGTGGACCGGTGTTGGCACCAATCTCGATGGAAATCCAGGCTACGGAGTTGTGATTATGCACGTTGCTCCCGGATCTCCCGCAGATCAGGCAGGCTTAATGAAGTACGACATTATTCTGTCATTCGGCAGTCATCGTCTGGCTTCCGTTCGTCAGTTGAATTCGCTGTTAGCCAAAGCTCAACCAGGTCAGGACGTCAAGCTTTCTGTCATCCAGGTAGGAGAACAGGGAGCCGTCAGCACCGTTGATGTCACACTGGGCTGGTCAGAACGGATCAACGCTCCCGCTCAGGGGAATCCTCCACGGACGTTTACCCCTCAGTATCCTTCCGCTGCTAATTTTGGAAACGATGATGAATATCTCGTCAATCCTAAAGCACCACTGCAGTATCAATACGCTGCTCCTTATGAATATGCTCCCAAACTGGATCCATCGGTCCCCATGGATTTCGGAACGACTCCGATGAAATAATGCGAAGTCAAGCATTCAGATTTTTCTACCAGACAGGCGATACCGTATGACGGTGTCGCCTGTTTTTTTATGGAGTTTACAGGCAATATGCTGGCGTGCCTTAATGATGTCAATCTGAAGTGATCTGCGTGAGAAACCATGAACTGAATCCCATTCGTAGCAGGCTATCGTGAGGAATAAGGAGCTGTAATCAGTAAGAGAATCAGTGAAATCAGGTTGCAGAACTGGAATAACACGTTATTTTGATGTAAACTGGAAATCTCTGACTTCAATGAGAGCAAAGGAGGCCATGCAGCAAACGTGACAAGAGCACTGCAGAAGGAAAAAAAACGGAAAACTGGTCTGCCAGTTATAGGTTGGCGAGAGTGGATCAGTCTGCCGGGGCTGGGAATTGAGAGTATTAAAGCAAAAGTAGATACTGGCGCGAGGTCGTCGTCTCTGCATGCTTATGATTTACATCAGTTCGAGCGAGACAATGAAAAATGGATTCGTTTTAAGGTCCATCCCGTGCAACGGAAAACGCGCGAGGTGATTGTCGCTGAAGCACCGATTTTTGAATTCCGTTCTGTGCGCAGTTCCAGTGGAAAGGCGAGTCTGCGGCCCGTCATCGTCACGAATATTGAATTGCTGGGAGTCAGCTGGCCAGTTGAATTAACGCTCGCCAATCGAGATGAAATGGGCTTCCGAATGCTGCTCGGTCGTGAAGCATTTCGTCGACGTTTTTTAGTCGACGCCGGACAGTCTTACTATGGTGGGAAGCCGCAACAGATTAAAAGGCCAAAACCGGTTTAGATGAATTAAACGATAACCGTTCAGGCGACAAAAGGATATTTCATGAAACTTGCAATTCTTTCATGCAGCCCCAGGTGTTACAGCACGCGGCGTCTGCGGGAAGCGGCAGAGCAACGTGGTTTTCAGATCAAAGTTTTGAATACACTCAAATTTGCCATCGACCTCAAACAGGCGGAACCAGATCTCTATTTCCGCCAGAAGTCGATTTCTGATTATGACGCAGTCCTCCCTCGAATCGGAGCCTCCATTACCTATTTTGGTACAGCCGTGGTCCGGCAGTTCGAGCAGATGGATATTTTCTGCGCGAATTCTTCTTCCGGCATTACCAATTCTCGTGATAAACTTCGCAGTCTGCAAATTCTGAGTCGGCATCAGATCGGGATTCCGCAAACAACGTTTGTCCGTGATAAAAAAGACGTCTTGCCCGCCATTGAGCGTGTAGGAGGCGCACCTGTAGTGATCAAACTTCTGGAAGGGACTCAGGGGATCGGAGTGCTCCTGGCCGAATCTGTAAAATCAGCGGAAGCCATTATCGAACTCCTGCAAAACCAGAAGCAGAACGTTTTGATTCAGAAATTTGTCGCCGAAAGCAAGGGGCGGGACATCCGCGCCTTCGTCGTCGGAGACCGGGTAGTCGCAGCAATGCGGCGCGTAGCGCAGGGGCAGGAGTTCCGCAGCAATGTGCATCGTGGCGGCCTGACGGAACCAGTCATCCTTGATGAAACCTATTGTAAAACAGCGGTTCGCGCAGCGCAGATTATGGGTCTGCGGGTTGCCGGCGTTGACATGCTGGAAGGGAAAAATGGGCCACAGATCATGGAAGTCAATTCTTCGCCTGGCTTGGAAGGAATTGAGAAATGCACCCAGCTCGATATCGCCGGTGCGATCGTCGATTACATTTCGGCTCAAGTCGACTTTCCTGAGATCGATCTCCGACAGCGGCTTACCGTCAGTCGCGGATACGGGGTGACTGAAATCCATATTCCGGAAGGTTCAGAATATGTGGGGAAAGCCATTAATGAATCTGGACTGCGTGACAAAGATATTAACGTTTTGACCCTCTATCGTGGTACAACGGTGATTCCCAACCCCCGTTCCGATCGGAAACTGGAATCACACGATCGATTACTCTGTTTTGGTAAGCTGGAACTGATGCGCGATCTGGTTCCTTCGAAAACTCGCCGAAAACGTCGTCCCAAAGTTCAGGATCTGCCAGATTTGCCCGTGGCTGTCGAAGTCCTGACTGACGCCGTCAAGGAGACCGCCGAATCAGCGCGGTCGGGAAGGGATTGACGACACACATGACAAAACCGCGACGACGCAAGCCAATCGATCAATGGAACGGTGAATCTATTCCGGCTGGACAGTCGCGCGACGTCAAGCTGGCTGTCAGCGAAAGCTACAGCAGTATGAATGTCAAAATTCCCATTCACATCCGACGTGCTGAGGAAGACGGGCCGGTAGTATTTGTAACAGCTGCATTGCACGGCGATGAGATCAATGGTACGGGGGCGATTCGTGAGCTGATTCAGGATGTCGACTTTCATCTACTGAGAGGCTCGGTCATTCTGGTTCCGGTGCTCAATATTCTGGCTTTTGATCGTCACTCCCGTTATCTTCCTGACCGTCGCGATTTGAATCGTTCTTTTCCAGGGTCGTCAAACGGGAGTCTTGCCAGTCGTATGGCGAGAATCATCTTCGATGAAATTGTCTCCCGCTGCGATTATGGCATCGATCTGCACACTGCCTCGGTACGCCGCACGAACTACCCCAATGTTCGCGGGGATCTGAGTAATCCCGAAGTGAGCCGTCTGGCGAAGGCGTTCGGCTCGGAAGTCATTATGAACGGGAAGGGGCCGGCAGGCGCATTTCGTCGTGAAGCCTGCAACATCGGATGTCCCACAATCATCATGGAAGGGGGGGAAGTCTGGAAAGTCGAACCGGGGATCGTCGAGTCCGCAGCACGGGGGGTCAGAAATGTCCTGCGCGATCTGAAAATGCTGGATGGCGAGCCGGAATCACCCGATTATCAGGTCATCGTCGATAAATCGACGTGGGTTCGTGCAGAGCGGGGCGGCTTCCTGAAATTCCATGTCAAACCTGGTGACATTATTGAAAAGGATCAGCCACTGGCGACCAATACCACTCTGCTGGGGCGAGAACGCAGCATGCTGTATGCTCCCTTTGATTCTGTCGTCATCGGTATGACCACGCTGCCTGCGATCAGTCCGGGTGAGCCTATCTGTAACCTGGGAATGTTGCCTGAGGGAACCAAGCCATCGCAGATCCGTCGATTTCGACGTGAGGAAGGCGGACTCGAAGGCCAGGTCGTCGAAGAGCTGTCTACCAACCTGGTGGTTGTAGAACCGAGCGATGAAGCAACACAGCTTCATTTTGAACATCATCATCAGCGTGAATCAGACTCACAGCCTGAAACGGAAGAGCCATCAGCGGCTGAATAAATCCCAGATTCAGGAGATCTGATCCCGATTTCTTCAGAAGTCTGCTGCAGAGATCTGCCTGGATCTCTGCAGTCCGACTTTCTGCATGGGAGCAATGGCCGATCGCATTTCGACCAGGTCCGCGTTCAAATAATGCTAGTGCGCATCACATTTAACTATAGCATCCGTCAATCTAATCTACTCGGTCCAAATGTAGCTGGAGACGCTACAGTAAAACTGGACACAGTCTAGTCAGGTTTACTTGGAGGTTAACGCGAAATCGAAACTGTTCTTCCCATCCACGACTTCTTTTTTGAGTTCTGATTTCGTGTTATAGCGTTCCGGGATGGCATCTTTTTTGAATGTATCTTTGGGTAATTTGATCGCTGCAACGCCATCATTCTCACCGCGAAACGTTTCGATCGGCAAAGTCTGAGAGATGCCCCCGTCGTCATCACTGTTTTGGGTGGGAACAGGTCCACCGGTGATGATGCTGATTCTATGAGGGCCAAGCAGTGCGCCTTTGGCATTTTCTTTGAAAATTAAAGTGTATTTTCCCGCTGAATCTGTTCGTCCGGATGATGGATTTCCTTTGTCCGGAGAAAAGATTACGACTACGTCTGCCAGAGGCTTGCCGTCCATTGTCACCACACCTGAAACGGGGGCCAGTTTTACTTCATCCCCCCCTCCTGAGCATCCCAGGCAGCAAACCAGTAAGGCAGCTGTGGTGAGCTTGATCGAGATGCCTGTCGGCATCAATTGTCGAGTTAATTTGGTTTCCGTTTGCATTAAAGTCAGTTTCCGGTCATAAAAATCTGGAACCCGGTTGCACCGAGATGGTGAAACCGGGGTGAATTAACATCGGTATTCGGGATTAGAATTCGCCGATCACATTCTTGTCATTGATGGCAGTCAGATAAATCAGAGTTTCGCCATCGATATTTTCGCTGACAAATTGCACACGACCATCACCCAGCAGGAAGTGGCAACCACCTGCATGCGAACTGCTTAACGTCCAGGCATACTTCAAACCATCGGTCTGATTAATACCGTTGATCAGGTAAATTGTGGAAGGAATGGGGGCCGTCGAAGAACCCTGCCAGTTTCGAACCAGCGCTGTGTGCCAGTACCAGTCGGCGTAATTACCGGCTGTGGCGGTATTGACAGGTACTCCACCAATCCAGATTGCGCCTGATGCCCGGTCTTCCGTTGTGCGTTCACCAATAACCAGTACATTGCTGACGCCATCTGTAATATCCCGGATTCTGGTAACCGCATGGTTATTCCAGGCTGATGAATATCCTTGTGTCGTAGACGCAGTCAGGATGCGGGAAGGTGAATACAAGGCTGGATAATTAGATTTACCATATGAGTTGATATTCGTATTGATCCCTTCCATCGGGTCCGAAGGGCAGTTAAAAGCCGGGATGACCAGATTAACTACAGATGGCTGAAGTACCACACCTGCCTGGGTACGCCAGGGGGCGTTCATATTGATCTGGTTATAAATGTTCGTCTGATCCATAAAGGGCAGCAGCATCACGCTATAGCCAATATAGCTTTCAGTAGGGATATCACCGGCCAGAGTACGGGCACTTTCTACCTGCATCTGTGGGAAACAGCGGTGTGTTTCGTGATAGTTGTGTAGAGCCAGGCCGAGCTGTTTCAAGTTGTTTTTACAGGAACTTCGGCGTGCCGCTTCCCGCGCCTGTTGCACAGCTGGTAATAGTAAAGCAATTAAAATGGCGATGATCGCAATCACCACCAGGAGTTCGATCAGCGTAAAACCCCGTTTTCCATGTAACTGTCTCATCTTCGTCTCCGAAAAGCATAAAAGAAATAAGAAAAGGAAAAAACCAGAATCTTGAATTCTTATCAGGCTTTCAGAGCATCAGAAAGCAGTCGCATACGCAGCAATATTGAGACAGACAGGGTTGGATCAGGACACGCCTCATAAGGAGGCTTAACAGGAAATGCCGGGTATTTAATCTCGTGATAAGAGCGCAAAACTTGTGACTTGAAAAAGAATCAACAGCAGAAGAATTGCGAGTCGGGTATCAGAGATTAAGGGGTGTAGAGAAGGCCGTTGATGCTGCTTTATTCAAGTGAACGCCTCATTTAACACACGAGAATTCAAATCGGTACGGAGAAAAATTGAGAAATTTTTCGTTTAGACTGGTAACCAGGAATGTCAATAAATGCATTTCCTTATCTGGCATGTAGTTAGGATGGCAAAGAATTTTTAAAAAATTTCAGTCCCGGGTTGGTAGAAGTTACCTGGTCGTCGTTGGTTTCCGCATTGAAAATATCTTTGACGAAAGGGGGGAGATGGGGTATTGTTGGAACTGGTAGAGGAGCTCAAACTCAATTCTCCTGGAGCTGTCGATGAAAATTCCCGTGATTGAAGGCATCATTGACCGTCGTATTCTGGCAAACTACCGGGTGGATCCGGATGCCATGGCCCGCGTTCTGCCGGCCCCCTTTCGCCCCCAGTTGATTCATGGATATGCCATTGGTGGCGTTTGTCTGATCCGACTAACGAATGTCCGGCCCCGGTGTGCCCCCTTTTCCTGGGGGATTCGTTCCGAAAACGCTGCCCACCGCTTTGCCGTCGAATGGGAAGTGGATGGTCAGACGCATCAGGGGGTCTACGTAAATCGTCGGGATACCGATTCCTGCCTGAATGCCCTGGCGGGAGGTCGAATCTTTCCGGGTACTCATCACCACGCCCGGTTTGCTGTCGAAGAGACTGTTGATTTTTTCTCGGTCGAAATGCAGGCCAGGGATGGTCAGGCCCGGATCCAGGTGACAGGTTCCGTAGCGGATGATTTGCCGACTTCGTCCATCTTTGCTTCGGTTCAGGAAGCGTCTGACTTTTTTGAACAGGGGGCACTGGGCTACTCTCTCAGCAACAGAGCAGGGCACTTTGATGGTCTGGAATTAAGTTGCCGGGACTGGAAGGCGGAACCGTTACAAATCGAGTCCATTGCATCCAGTTTCTTTGATGATCCTGAGCGTTTTCCGCCAGGGACTGTCGAATTTGACTGTGCCCTGCTGATGAGGGGCATTCCCCATGAATGGCACAGTCGCCAGGATTTGTGTTGCCCGGAAACGCTCCCGATCTGATCGATTTCAACTCATTCTTAAAAGGAACACTCGAATGGATGCCCGTGTTTTTCTGACGTTGATCGTTCTCGGACTGACTGGATCTCCCGCCAAAGCGGAATCGAACACCCCTTCTGGCCCTGAAGCAGAGCAGCGGGCCCGGGAGGTTCTGCGCGAATGGAGTGAAGAATGCCTGAGCTTCACAGGAGTACGAGGTGAGTTTCTTAGAATAGATTACGATGACGTATTTGAGCAGGAAAAGCATTCAGTGGGGTCATTTGGCTATCTCAGCTCTCAGCATGCTTTCATTCAAGTCAGACCCGCACCCCAAAAACCTGACCCGGACTCTCTGAAAAAGACCAACGATGGGCGTCCTTATGAGTATAAAGAAGCTATCAATGATGAATGGCGCTGGCAGAAATCTTGTGTTAGAAACATTGATCACATGGAAAAAACGTACGACGAGTACAAAATTAACAATTGCCCCCCATCTGATTCAGAGCCGAAATGGTATGAGTTCATCTTTGAAATCGATAACATAGCACCCATTCTGCCTGGTGTTCCTAATCAGGCGAAATTTGATGAGTTTATTTCTGAATCTTTTCTGAAGGTCGTTGGGGAAAATGACACTCATATCATTATTGCCGGCAAGCCAAAAAATCGAAGGTTCGCAGCCAATTTTCGTGAATTCAAGCTGCGACTGGAGAAACGCCCCTGGAGATTAAAGGCGGTGCAATATATTTACCCATCAGGTAATCAGAGTGCCGTTTATCTCTTCTCCCATGTGGAATTCAATCCCCTGGAATGGGATGAACCCGATCTGTGCGGTTATCGGAATATTTTAGATCGACCAGTTGTTGTTCGGTGGCCCGAAAAAGCAAAAACAAGCTCGACTCAGGAAGAAACGGGGCCGCAGATAAACTGGACCGCCGTCAGGGTTGGGTTAACCTTTTTATCTTTGGTCTTCTAAGACTTGCGAACTTCAGCATTACAAACGGGAAATACTCCTGATGACAGATAAGAGAGCGAGCCAGCTTAACCTGATCGGTACACTGTTTTTAGTTCTGGGTCTGATTTCAATTTTCAATCTTGTAATTTTGAGAAATATGGAAGATCAGATCAAAGAGAATTCTGAAACTATAGCAAACCTGGAGTCACTCGATGGAAGTAAAAATGAAACCAGTGATCAATTTGATTCGGTACTCAGCAGCATGCTGATCGGGATGTTTATTGCATCTCTTACCTTTACACTGGTCTGTTTTTTAACAGGAGTGTGTCTCCTGAAGCGAATCAGTTATCGGTCATGTCTCGTCGGCGCAGCGATAATCTGTCTCATCTTCCCTTTGGGGACGGCTCTGGGAGCCTGGGCTATCTTTGTGTTAACAGCCCGGGATACTAAATCTTTATTCATCGATTTAACTCCTGTAGTATGAACTGGTACGAAAAAATGTCTTACTGAAGGAGGTCCTGGCTTCATCTGCAGAGAAAAGGATTTACGGGGGCTGTTCAAAATCAATCGTGTCAACGATAATGGAATGGTGCACTGTCCCTGCAACTCATTCTCTTAAGGATAACTGATGGAACCGCTTGATCTGAAGGATTTTGAATGGAAAATTGAAGTCCGCCCATTAACGATGGATGACTTTGATGCCCTGGTGGAAATGGAGAAACTTTGTTTTCCCGGCATGCAGACCTGGGGGCGGGAGCACATTGAAAGTCAACTCAAGCATTTTCCCGAGGGGCAACTCTGCGTGGAAATCGACGGTCGTCTGGCGGCTTCCTCGTCCAGTCTGATTCTGACGTTCGATCCCAGCCTGGAGTGGCATAACTGGAAAGCGGTTGCCGACGACGGGTTTATCCGCAACCATAATCCCAAAGGAGATACTCTGTACGGGATCGAAATCATGGTCCACCCCGAGTTTCGAGGCATGAAACTCAGCCGGCGACTGTATGATGCTCGGAAAGAACTCTGCCGACAGAAAAATCTGACTCAGATGATCATCGCCGGCCGAATTCCGGGATATCATCAGTACTCTGACAAAATGTCGGCCCGAGAATATATTGACCAGGTTGTGGAAAAAGCGGTCTACGATCAGGTTTTGACGGCTCAACTGGCGAACGGTTTTTCTGTCCAGGGGCTGATTCCTGATTATCTTCCCTCTGATACTGAATCATGTGGCTACGCGACTTTTCTGGAATGGACGAATCTGGATTATAAGCGCGGTGCCAAGCGTCGCTTTCATCATCCGGTCGAACCAATCCGCATCTGTGTCGTGCAGTACCAGATGCGCTCGATCAAAAATTTCGACGAATTTGCACAGCAGTGTGAGTTCTTTCTCGACACCGCCTCCGATTACAAATGTGACTTCATTCTGTTTCCGGAGCTGTTTACCACGCAGTTACTGTCCTGCGTGGAGGCGACCAGGCCCGGTCAGGCAGCCCGTCGCCTGGCGGAATTTACGCCTCAATACCTCGATTTCTTTACGGAAATGGCCGTCAAATACAATGTCAACGTGATTGGGGGCTCACAGTTTGTCGTTGAGCATGGCACGTTGTTTAATTCGTCTTATCTGTTCGGCCGTGACGGAACCATTGGGAAGCAGGATAAGATTCATATCACTCCCAGTGAACGCAAGTGGTGGGGTGTGAGTTCAGGCAACCGGGTTGAAGTCTTCGAAACAGATTGTGGCACGATTGCTATCCAGATCTGTTATGACATCGAATTTCCGGAACTGACCAGAATCGCGGCACAGAAAGGGGCCCAGATCGTATTTGTCCCATTCAACACCGATACGAGGCACGGTTATCTGCGGGTCAGACACTGTGCCCAGGCCCGCTGCGTTGAAAATCACCTGTACGTAGCCATCTCAGGTTGTACGGGAAACCTGCCTTTCGTCGAAAATGCGGACATCCACTATGCCCAGTCCGGTATTTTTACCCCTTCCGATATGGAATTTGCCAGTGATGCGATCGCAGCGGAATGTAATCCGAACGTCGAAACCGTGATCATTCATGACCTCGATTTCGAACTGTTAAGGCGTCACCGTGAATCGGGCAGTGTACAGAACTGGAACGACCGCCGAACCGAACTCTACCGGGTGGTTTATCAGGAAGATGGTAACTCATTCGAGATTTAACCTGCTGCAGTTCAGTCTGATCTCGCGGTCCGAGCCATGATTTTCTAAAATCCGGCTCGGACTGCCTGCGAAACCTTGCGCAGGTGGAGTTACTGTTTCTCGCCCCATTAAATCCAGGTGTGCGAATGAGTGATAACAGCTTTTCCAGCGAGCAGGTGACCATGCTTGATGCCCATCGTAATACATCAAAAAAAGTGGGAATGCCTCCCGGTTCTCTGATCCATGTCGCGGATTTCAATGAAGAAGATACCCGTATCTCTGTGATCGACTATGGTCCCATTGATGTCGAAGAGCCCAGCGTGGAAACGGTGGAAGACCTGCTCAAATTCCGGGAGAAGGATTCGATTACCTGGGTCTGTCTGGAAGGTTTGAAAAATGTCGAAATCACCGAGTTGATCGGCAAATATTTTGATATTCATCCGTTAGTGCTGGAGGATATTCTCAATACTCATCAGCGACCCAAATTTGAAGAATACGATCACTACCTGTATATCGTACTGAAAGGTCTTTCCCTGGGGGAGGAGGGGGGCGAGACGGATGAGTTTAATGTCGACTACGAACAGATCAGCATTCTGGTATTCGATGACTTTGTCTTTACTTTTAAAGAGTGGAAGGACGAACTGTTTCTTCCGCTGATTCAACGGATTCGTTCCAGTACCGGCCGCATCCGGTCTCTGGGTTCGGATTACCTGACATATGCGATTCTGGATAGTATCGTCGATCAGAACTTTGTGCTGTTGGATTCGATGGATGAACGGATCGATGCGATTGAAGCAGAATTACTGTCTGAACCCACTTCAGACACACTGGTATCCATTCAACGGCTGAAGCGGGAGCTGATTGATATACGCCGTTCCACATCACCGCAGCGGGAACTCCTGTCGTCGATCCTGCGCTCTGACCACGAACTGATCGGCGAGAAAACTCATATCTACTTTCGCGATGTATTCGATCATGTCCTGAGGATTTCGGAATCGGTCGATTCCTATCGCGATATGCTGGCAGGCCTGCTGGATATCTATGTCTCGAGTGTCAGCAATAAGATGAACGAGGTGATGAAAATTCTGACGGTTTTTGCCTCGATCTTCATTCCCCTCACGTTTATCGCGGGGATTTATGGTATGAATTTTGAAGATATGCCTGAGCTCCGCTGGAAATGGTCTTATCCGATCCTCTGGGTCATCTTTATTACGCTGCCTGTGATCCTGCTGATCTATTTCAAAAAGAAAAAATGGCTGTAAGCGGGACCGATAAAATAAAAAACGCCTCAGAGAACTGAATCTCTGAGGCGTTTTCGATTAGTGAATCAGCAATATTGACTACTGATTGTTGATTGTCACTCCTGGCCAGTCATCCGTACGGAACGGAGTCACGGGCAGACCCTCTTTATTCTGAACATTACAGATCGGGTTATCAGCCCAGGCGTAGCGAACGGCAGCGGGATTCATAACCGCATCACTCCAGACTTCGATTTTATCGCTGCCAACGATTTTCGCATTGGCTTTGACAAACTTCTTGTCTTCACCGGCGATGGTGAAACCAATGGGAGTTGTCACGTCGAATGTGTCGAGTCCACCGCCAACATGATCAAAGGTCAGAATCGCTTTGTTGCCTTTGACTTCCATTGACTTATAGCGGGGGCTCTGGTGTACGACTTTCACGCCGTAGTCTTTTGCCAGTGCCCAGCGGGCCAGACGCATGGCGACATCCTGTTTGTTTTTGGGATGAATGTCGGAAGCTTCACCCAGATTCAGAATGACGGCTTCTCCTGTGTTAGGGAGCGCATCCATGGTCATGGTCTGTGCTTCTCGCAGTTCAGCCCAGTCGCTGTCAGCAGGTTCCGGTTTTTCACTTCGGAAATCAGCCAGTTGGACCCAGTAGAAGGGGAAATCGCCCTGTTTCCATTCATCACGCCAGTTCTGGATCATGTAGGGGAACAGTTTGCGATACTGATAGGCGCGGCTGGCATTGGACTCGCCCTGGTACCAGATGACCCCTTTGATTCCGTAGCCGATGGTCGGATAGAGCACGCCGTTATAAATGTTGGACGGACGATGATTACCGGTCAGCGGATTACGAGGAGCCCGTGGACGCTGCGGTGCGGTTTTTCCAGCTGCTTTGGCTTTTTTAACGGATTCTTTCCACTGATCCAGTCGTTTGTTGTAAGCAGCGACAGCTTGATCGTGGTTGTAAGTCTCTTCAGTTTTTTTCCATTTTTCCAGCATCTCTTTGAAAGCGGGTTCGTCTTCCAGACGTTTACGATTCACCCAGGCTTCCGCAGAAGATCCACCCCAGGCATTGTCAATCAGGCCGATGGGGACATTCAACGTCTGATAGAGTTGACGACCAAAGAAGTAGCCGACCCCCGAAAAGTTTCTGACAGTCTCGGGAGTACAGGCTTCCCATTGACCATTGAAGTTATCCTGGGGTTCTTGAGTACCAACCTGAGGTACCGATATCAATCGGATTTTGGGATAGTTGGCAGTCATGATTTCCAGATCGGCATCGTTGGATGATCCGACAGTCCAGGCCATGTTGGACTGACCCGAGCAGATCCAGACTTCACCGGAGAGAACATCTTTCAGTGTGATGGTCTCTTTTCCTTTGATGGTGATTTCATAGGGGCCACCCACTTTGAGTGGTTCGAGTGTGACTTTCCATTTCCCGTTGTCGTCTGCAGTTGCAGAATGGGTCTGTCCATTGACGGTGACGGTGATCTTCTCACCCGGATCAGCCCAGCCCCATAACGGGTTTTTCTGCCCCTGTTGCAGGACCATGTGGTCACCGATAATTGCGGGAAGTTTGATTTCTGCTTGCGCCAGATTTACATTCAATGCATTCACGGTGATCAGCATCAGCAAAGCGGCTGCAAGTCGTTTCAGTGAGGTACAATTCATTTGTAGTTCCTTGCAGGATAAGTAGAATAGAGAAGTGGTAACGATCCAAATCCACTTATAGCTTGATCTGATTGATTTCAGAATTCAAGCGAACCCTTTCAATTCGCGACATCAAATTCTGTATTTCATTTCTCGTAACTCCATCAGGTGATTTATGAAACGTCAATTGATGATGACATGGTTCTGTGTGATTGCTCTGGTGAGTATCGCGTCTGTTCAGGCGGAAAACAAAAAAACAGAGGAAAAGCGTTACGTTATCATTCACGCTGACGATGCCGGGATGTCGCATTCGGTAAACCAGGCGACCATCGAAGGCATGCAGAAAGGAATAGTCTCGTCAGCGAGCATTATGGTGCCCTGTCCCTGGTTCAAAGAATTTGCAGACTATGCAAAACAGCATCCGGATCAGGATTTTGGAATTCATCTGACATTGAATTCGGAGTGGAAAAATTATCGCTGGGGGCCGGTTGCTTCGCGCGATCAGGTACCAAGCCTGTTAGACGGGGAACAGTATCTCTGGGACAACGTCGGGCAGGTGATGCAGCATGTGAATGTGAAGGACGCGGAAAAAGAGCTGAGAGCCCAGATCGAGCGAGCCAAAAAATTTGGAGTGCCATTGAGTCATCTTGATACTCATATGGGAGCTGTCGTCAGTCGACCTGACCTGCTGGAGATGTATGTGAATCTGGGGATTGAATACCAGCTTCCCGTCCTGTTTGTAAATAATCTGGATCCGAAAAAATATGGCCTGATTGCAGAGAAGGGGAAAGAACTCAAATCGGTCCTGGAAAAAAACGGCTTACCCGTGCTGGATGAACTGGTGCAGTTTTACGGCGAACCCGACTACGATAAGCGAAAACAGGCATATCTGGAAAAATTACGGGCACTCAAGCCGGGAGTGACGCAGATTATTATTCATTGTGGGATTGATAATCAGGAACTGCAGAACATCACCCACAGTTCCTCACGCCGCGATGGAGATCGACGTGTTTTCACCGATCCGGAGGTGATGAAAGAAATCAGGGATCTGGGGATTGAAGTCATCACCTGGAAACAATTTCATGAGATGGCAAAGCAGAAAGTGGCTGTGACAGAATAAACATCAGGCCATCAGTTCTGCTTCTCAATCTGCTTCAACCAGCCTTCCAGCGTGAAATCGGGGGCCCCCTTTTCTTCAGGTTTGAGGCATGCCAGTTTTTTCGGATCGATATGTCGAATGTGGAAATCAACCAGCGTCGCCCCCCGTTGATGCAGGTCTGTGCCATACAGTCGCTCAAAGGGAATCTGGTTGGCATCTCCCCAGATCCCGGAGTTGATCGTGGGCAGCTCCCTGATTTCCTGTTCGGTCAGGGCTGGTGTGCCTAACTGCTGATGAATCCAGAGCAGGGCGGTGGGATGAATCATATAAGGCCTGTGTCCTCCTCCCGCTTCAAACCAGCAGTTGACTTTTCCTGCTCCGCCTTGTGATTGAAAAATCTGAGCTGCTGCATTCACTGCGGACTTAGTGCCTCGCCAGGCAGTGCCATCATCATCAGAATCAATGATCCAGTCTGCATCGCCGTTCATGACAAGTACAGCACAGTCAGGGGCGGCTAAAGCGAGGAATTCAGACCAGGTGCAGGATTCACGCAGCAGCTGATTGGGAACTTTCGTGCAATATTTACTCCGAAGCGTCGCATTGTCATATGCCCAGCCGGAGACAATCGCCATTTTCAGGCGGCGTTCGAGTGCCGCCATCCAGCTGGCAACGGCTCCTCCCAGTGAATTCCCTGCCACGCCGATTCGGGAATGATCAACGTCGTCACGTTCCTCAAGGAAATCGATGCTTCGCATGGTGTCGAATACGAGTTTGCCCATAATGGGGCGACCTGCATTCCAGGCGCGTTCGTGGATTGCCTTCGGGTCATGCGCCCGTGTTCCGAGTTTGCCTTGAAAATGGCGTTCCTCTTCGCCGATGGGGTCGATTGCCAGGCAGATGAGTCCTGCTTTGGCGTACGCCTGCGCTGCATAATTATATTGCCACTGGCTTTTACTGCCGCCATGACCATAGGTCAGCACGATCGCCGGTGCACGTTTCTTGATTTTCAGGGGACGATAAACGATCGCGGGAATGCGGGAACCAGGCTCGCTGGTAAAGATCCATTTTTCCATCACGATATCATCGAGAACAATTTCGCCCCGCTTCTCACTGTTCAATGCCACTTTCTTTTCTGGGATTCCCAACTGGTCACGTAGTTTCTGCCGGGTTTTTGACTTCCAGTCTGCAAAATCGGCTGGAGTTGGTACTGGTTGATCTGACTCCTTCTCCAGCGGCTTCGCATCCCAGACTGCAGTGTTGATCGCATAATATTTATTCACAAACGGAGGTTTTTTGCGACTGGCATACCAGATCCGAAAGCGATTGTCGGGAAGTTTTATGACCGACTGACTGGTGACATAATGCGATTCCCAGGCGCGTTCCGGGTCAGGCTTCAGGATCGGATTGTCCGGATGTTTGTACCACTTCAGTCCGTCAATACTCACGGCAAATCCGAGGGCTGTTGTGTTTTTTCTCCCGGTCCAGTAGCTGCCATACCACATCAGATAGACATCATCAATCTTCAAAACCGTCGGATAAAACAGCCGCCCGGATTCCCAGTCCTGATCGACTTCGAGTACAGGATCTGGTGAGACCCGCCAGCGTTTTCCATCCAGACTGGAGGCGTGCTTGAATCGCCAGGGTTCTGAAGAGACGTCGGTAAACCACATCTGGTAAGTTCGACCCGTTTTAATGATGGTAGGTGCATAGACGTGTTTCAATTCAGCGTCTCCCGGCTGGGTCCAGTGGATCCCATCGATGCTGGTTGACTCATTTAGTTCATGCAGACCGGTCTGGTCCTGAAAATCTGTATAGGAAAACCACATACGCAGTTGTCCATTTTCCCGTAATGTCCGTCCATTTGGAGACCGCAACAGAGTGGGAGTCAGAATGGAATGCCGATTCTCTCCCAATTGGAATACAGGATTCGCAGCTGTTTTCTGGAACTGGATGCCATCACTGCTCGTTGCCAGTCCCAGCTGAAATACACGGTTTTTCACCGAACCTTGAGAGCCGCTATACCAGAGGGAATACCGGTTGCCTTCAAAACTGACACAGGGGGCAAACAGATGTGTATCGTCAAATTCCCCGGATTTTCCCAGCGTGATCACAGGTCCTTCGGAATCACGTACCCAGTTTTGAGTCGTCAGCCACGGCCGCAGTTCTCTGGGAACAGGGGATTCGGCTGAGAGCAGGGCAGGCTGGCACAGGAAAACCAATGAGAAAAGGGAGTTGAGATACAGGGAGCACCAGTTCATGGAAGGCCTCACTGGGGAAAGTGACCGGGTGGATTGTTGAACTGATCGTAAACGGCTGCTGTCTGAATCTCAAAATGTATTTCAAAAAAAATCCCCTGCAGATAAAAGGATCTGCAGGGGACCATTTTCAAAGATAGAAACAATCTATCTTTTCAGGAGGTTCTATTGTGGGGGGCTGTTTGCTGTGGGGTTTTCAATACAGCAGTTGCCCCCGGTTTCACATTCGGCAATTTGTTTCTCGCAGCTGGTTTTCGCGTTCAGGCAGCATTGTTCTGCCTGTTCACAGCAGAGGAGGTTTTTCAGGCAGCAGTCTTCCCTGGTGGTAGTATGGCAGCAGGTCTGCCCCTGTTCACAGCAGGCCAGGTTCAGATCACAACAGTTGGATAGATTTGTTTGTGAATGAGCAGAAGCAGTCATTCCCAGCCCGACAGACAACATGGTGGCAGTAATCATTTTCGATAACATCTGACGTCTCCTTAAGAATGGATCGGTATTAAAAAAGCTGATATTCGCTGAAACTCAAGTGGGTGGTTTCAGAAAATCAGCAGATCCAGACGCAGTGCAACAGATATAACGGACGTGAATTTGCCTGTGAATATGTGGGGGCTTTGAATGTAGTCTGACCAGATGGAATTGGCAGACTGGGATCATGTAGCGTAGAAATTCCTGTCTCTGGTGCAGGTAATCGACTTTTAGAGGTCGCAGCGACCTGCATGACACGGCACTGGCAGTCATCGCTTGAAGCGGGTTTGACCGGGTGATGGCCAGGAGATACATGCGAAGGACAGCAGTCTGGGCCGGTCAACGAAGCTGAATTATCGTGCTGCATATTTGCAGTACAACTTCCGCTACTGGAAATGGTCAAACTGGACAGTAATGCCAGTGATAAACCAGATTTAAGTAGCAGATTGAACATGATATGCTGTGCTCCGACAAAACCAATGCAGTCAGGGAAGCCGTAGAAACAACAAATTCCCTGATGACTACAAGGTAATACGGCATCAGGTTGTGATCTGTTGGAAAACAGTTTCTGTACCGGGAAAAGCAGGGTGCGAACCTGTTCGCAGGGAGCGTGTCTTTTTTCCGGTGAAGAAAATGTGATTTTTTGTGAAACTAGTGTCGAAAGAGACTTTACAGCAACAACATAAGAAGACAGAATACGCGTCCTCTTATTGGGGCGTATAGCTCAGTTGGTTAGAGCGCAGCTCTGATAAAGCTGAGGTCCGTGGTTCGAATCCACGTACGCCCATTTTTTTCTTCTCTAAGAGGGACTCCGGTTTTTGCAGCTTTTAAGTTGCATGTCTGGAGTTTGCCAGCAATGTTATTGTTGGCATCTATTAGGGGACGTAGCTCAACTGGGAGAGCGCCGCCCTTGCAAGGCGGAGGTTGCCGGTTCGATCCCGGTCGTCTCCATTTGTGTTTTAGAGGACCACGTTTGCCTGGTGAGGTTTTAAAAAACGGGTCTTAAAAATTCTAAAACACTTTCTGGGAATTTTGGTTCCCGTGAGTTGACGGGCGGTTTCGGAATGGTTAAGATCCCGCTCCTTCACTTGGGTTTAACAAAGGCTGTTAAGCGTAAGTGGTTGTTGCAAAGAGATTTGCGGCAAAAACTGTCCGGAGGGATTTGAAATACTTTTTGGAAATTTAGGTTTCCTTGAGTTGACGGGCAGTTTTGAAAAGATTAAGATCCCGCTCCTTCACTTGAAGTTAACAAAAGTTGTTGGTTGCAAGTGGTTGTCGCAAAAGGGTTTGCGGCAAAAACGGTTCGAAGAGAATTGAAAATCTTTTTCAAAAAACTTCTCCCGGACGGTTGACTCGCTGAGAGTAATCGATAAGATGACTCTCTCAGCTGACTTAAGTCGATTGAATCAAATTCAGCACTGCTGGTTTTGATTCAGCTGATTTTGGTTGGCTGTTTTTCTCTGGGGATGACCCTGAGGATCAACGATCTTTGACAATTTGGTAAAAGTAATAAGTGGCATCTATAAACATAGAGTTCTCATGTTGCAATACCAATTCTTAGGAATTGTATTGCTACCGAGGTTTTGTTCTTAGGCAAATCGACTCAAGTGCAAGGTTGTTATGCAAGACCTTGTGAATTGAGATCGGGTTGTAATGTTTTTGGCTCCCGCGAGACAAAGTGTCGAGTGTGAGGTAAAAATTATTACGGCTAAGCTATTAAGGGCGTATGGGGGATGTCTTGGCATCAGATGGCGATGAAGGGCGTGGAAGACTGCGATAATCTTGGGGAAGTTGTCAAACGAGCGTTGATCCCGAGGTTCCTGAATTATCATACACTGAATACATAGGTGTATGAGGCACACGCGGTGAACTGAAACATCTCAGTAACCGCAGGAAAGGAAAGCAACAGCGACTTCGTTAGTAGCGGCGAGCGAAAGCGAATCTAGCCTAAACCGTCTTGCTTCGGCATGACGGGGTTGTGGGGCTTGTCATTGTGGAGTTACAAAACTGTTTGCTAGAAGAATTCGTTGGAAAGCGAAACCATAGAGGGTGACAGTCCCGTATTCGAAAGTAATCAGACTTCCGACAAGTACCCGAGTAGGTCCGGCCACGTGGAATCCGGACTGAATCTGGGAGGTCCATCTCCTAAGGCTAAGTATTCTCTGATGACCGATAGTGAAAAGTAGGGTGACCGAAAGATGAAAAGAACCCCTGTTAGGGGAGGGAAAGAACCTGAAACCATACGCTTACAAGCTGTCGGAGCACTATTATCTTCGGGTAAGTGTGACGGCGTGCCTTTTGCATAATGATCCGGCGAGTTACCGTCAATGGCTCGATTAAGGCCTTCCGGGCCGAAGTCTCAGCGAAAGCAAGTCTGAATAGGGCGTTTTGTCAGTGGCGGTAGACGCGAAACCAGGTGAACTACCCATGAGCAGGTTGAAGCGCGGGTAAGACTGCGTGGAGGACCGAACCCACCTAGGTTGAAAACTGGGGGGATGACTTGTGGGGAGGAGTAAAAGTCTAATCAAACCTGGAGATAGCTCGTTCTCTCCGAAATAGCTTTAGGGCTAGCCTTGAGCCACTACGTAATGGGGGTAGA
>NZ_JBLXHC010000017.1:0-158300 GCF_048260065.1 Gimesia sp.
AATGACAGTGAGTTGATTATGAAAACCCATTTAAATACGCTCTTTGTCACAACGGAAGGATCTTACTTAGCCAAGGAAGGCGATACCGTTTCAATCCGCTTGGATCACAAAACTCAGGCACGTCTTCCCTTTCATAATCTCGATAGCATTATTTGTATTGGACGGATCGGGTTAAGTCCACAATTAATGCAAGCTGCCAGCCAGTCCGGCATTTCAATTTCACTCCTCGACGAACGTGGACGTTTTCGTGCTCTGATCCAGGGATTTACATCAGGTAATGTATTACTTCGCAGGGAACAATATCGGGCCGCGGATAGCGAAAACCGGACGTTTGAACTGGCACGCGCTTTTGTATTGGGAAAACTTGCCAACTGTCGAACCGTATTACGTAGAGCCATTCGCGATGCCAACGAGTTGGAACCGCGTGTCCAGACAATCGAAAAGTCTGCCACTCGGATGAAAATTGCCATTGAAGCAGCTACGACTTCTTCCGACATCAGTGAACTACGTGGAATCGAAGGAGAAGCAGCCGCACAATATTTCTCTGCTTTCAATTCTTTACAAACCCAGTTTCAGGAACGGTTTGCATTCCAAAAGCGATCTAAAAGGCCTCCCCTTGATCCAATCAATTCACTAATGTCATTTGTGTATACTCTGCTCACACATGATATACGATCTGCGTGTGAAGCCACTGGTTTAGATGCTGCCGTCGGTTATCTGCACCGTGATCGTCCCGGCAGGCCTGGTCTGGCGCTCGACCTGATGGAAGAATTTCGCCCCTGGCTCGCAGACCGTTTAGTGTTCTCATTAATCAATCGGCAGCAACTCACTGTTTCTGCATTTCAGACACTGGAAAACGGTGCTGTACTCATCTCTCCGGAAGCAAGACGCACAATTCTCACATCCTGGCAACAGCGAAAAAGTGAAGATATCTTCCACCCCTTTATCAATGAAAAGATCACGATCGGCATCCTGCCACTCATCCAGGCCCGTCTGCTCGCGCGTCATCTCAGAGGTGATCTGGATCTTTATCCTCCCTTCCTCTGGAAATAAAGGACAGTATTCTCGTGTATGTCCTCGTCACCTACGATATTTCCACATCAGATCCCAAAGGCCAGAAACGGCTGCGTCGAATCGCCAAGGCTTGCGAGAATATTGGTCAGCGCGTCCAAAATTCGGTTTTCGAAATCAAGGCCGATGCCGGCCAATGGACTATTTATAAAGCAATGCTTTTAGAAATTGCTGACCTTTCCCAGGACAGTGTCCGCTTTTATAATCTGGGAAATAACTGGGAACGGAAAGTAGAACATCATGGGGCAAAAGCGTCCTATAATATTGATGGTCCCTTGATTATGTAAACGTTCCTGGCATCATTGTTTCTGATTGCGAACCTGATGCGCGCTCATTGAAGCCTGTAGGTTCGCACTTCTATTAACTTGATTCTAAATAAAGGTTTAGATACTTTGAATTATAGCGTACGAGTAAATCAAATCAAAAAAACGCTTGTTTCGCGGATCAATCAACTTGGCCACATCTCAGCTAATGATTTACAACATCGCTATCGCCCCTCACGTAGGGGCGCGGATTGAAACCGGATCAACTGAAACAATTCGGCCCTCATATCAGATCGCCCCTCACGTAGGGGCGCGGATTGAAACTTATGGAGATGATGAGGCATGGTAATATTGAAACATCGCCCCTCACGTAGGGGCGCGGATTGAAACAATTGTCGAGTATCTGGACAATGCTTTCCAACGTATCGCCCCTCACGTAGGGGCGCGGATTGAAACTGAAAGAACCAATGTTGCTGCATACATCACCATATCGCCCCTCACGTAGGGGCGCGGATTGAAACACTGTCGAACAGTGGGCAAACATCTGGAATGTAAAAATCGCCCCTCACGTAGGGGCGCGGATTGAAACCAAGCGGCAGGCCAGCGCGGTTATCTCCAGTTTCAAAATCGCCCCTCACGTAGGGGCGCGGATTGAAACACAACACGGTCAGCCTTGACCTCTCGCTTGCCTATCGCCCCTCACGTAGGGGCGCGGATTGAAACGCCTGTAGGTAATTCGATGCGGGCATGTTTACACCATCGCCCCTCACGTAGGGGCGCGGATTGAAACCACGAGGAAAGGTAAGGCAACCATCTGGTTTCTATCGCCCCTCACGTAGGGGCGCGGATTGAAACATCATGTCAACAGGATCTTCTGACTCCTTAGCCGATCGCCCCTCACGTAGGGGCGCGGATTGAAACTTCGACGTTCTCCAGAAAGATCACTGCCGGCCGTACTATCGCCCCTCACGTAGGGGCGCGGATTGAAACACGCACGATGCATCGTACTGCCTCCCCAGCTCTCATCGCCCCTCACGTAGGGGCGCGGATTGAAACAGACGGTGGTAATAATCAACCACTCGCCCCACGATCGCCCCTCACGTAGGGGCGCGGATTGAAACTCCGACTGGTATTCATTGACCGACTTGACTGTTGATCGCCCCTCACGTAGGGGCGCGGATTGAAACTGTTTGGTAAGGCGGTCACTGATAACAATCGTCATCGCCCCTCACGTAGGGGCGCGGATTGAAACCCCCGTGCGGCTTTTCTACAATCGAACCATGTCAGATCGCCCCTCACGTAGGGGCGCGGATTGAAACCCTGCACAAAGATCAAGGCCGGCGACCTGGCCTATCGCCCCTCACGTAGGGGCGCGGATTGAAACCTTCAGAAATTGCTGGTACATGCCTTCGCCGCCTGGATCGCCCCTCACGTAGGGGCGCGGATTGAAACAACGGGGCGATGAATCCCCCCGCCGCCGCGTCTGCATCGCCCCTCACGTAGGGGCGCGGATTGAAACTCCCGTCTTCCCTTGAGTTTTCGCAGTGCGTTAAATCGCCCCTCACGTAGGGGCGCGGATTGAAACCGAAACCGTCCCCGAAGTCACGGCCCCCGCAACTGCATCGCCCCTCACGTAGGGGCGCGGATTGAAACAGATCGGAATTCAGATTGCGGTCTTCGAAGGACTATCGCCCCTCACGTAGGGGCGCGGATTGAAACCGACACGTCAACGCCAACGACGGCGTTCCCCGGGAATCGCCCCTCACGTAGGGGCGCGGATTGAAACAGCAGCACCCCGGACGGACAAGATCCAGAAACTGAACATCGCCCCTCACGTAGGGGCGCGGATTGAAACAGCTTCAGCAATGGCGAAGTCTTTGGATGGAGGATGATCGCCCCTCACGTAGGGGCGCGGATTGAAACACGCTGCGAACGGTCGGGGAGCACGGAAGCAAGTATCGCCCCTCACGTAGGGGCGCGGATTGAAACAGGATTCGGTCTGTCTGCATCCCCTCTGTGGTGTATCGCCCCTCACGTAGGGGCGCGGATTGAAACCGGAACCTGACCAACGACTGGCGTGGTTATGTTGCATCGCCCCTCACGTAGGGGCGCGGATTGAAACCCGCACACACAAACGCTGTAATCAGGTAGGCTACTATCGCCCCTCACGCAGGGGCGCGGATTGAAACCAACAACACGGGGCCGGCTTGTCGCCGGATCGCCGAACGCCCCTCACGCAGGACCAGCGCTTTTGTCCGACGTTTGTTGGCTCTTGGCTTCACTCGACAGGCGAGATGCCTCACACGGTCTGGGACATAAAAGCCCCGAACAGATTGAATAGGCTACCTAACTTTAACACGGCGCCCACTATTTCTAGGGAAGTCCAGACTTCGTTAACTCTAAAAAACGCTTACGAGCTATTATTATTGATGGCCGAATCAACAATGCCTTTTGTAATTGTCTGCGTTTAGTTTCAGGACGTGAGTGAGTATAAGTGGCAGTCATTCCGAGTCCATGACCTGCTCCATTCGTTGCCGAAGTAGAATGCCCCATCAATTCACTTCGGATTAATGTGTCCACGTCCCCATCTTGCAGATTGGTCGCAAAGAGATGTCTCAGTGATTTTGGAGCCGTAAACTGAGGTAGAGTAATATGCTTTGTCAGCTTGATGAATTCCGATCGTATCCGATCGGTTTTCAAAGCACCGCTATCGCGCCAGATTGTTCGTGAGATTTTCATCCACTGGTTTCTATTGATAGCTTTGCCGTAGGTGGTCTCTTCTTGAACTACTCGATGCTGGAGCGTGGCTTCGAGTTGGTTTTCAGTATGGCCATTTAGATCGGGCCGTACAGAGACTAATGAGTAACGACGTTGCAAAAAGACGGGGCCTGTCGCTCTCTTACCAACTGTGATTTTCAGAACATCTCTCAGTTCATCGATCAATGGGATTTCACGTTCATTGCGTGTTTTGACCTGCCAGCCTAGATGAGGTTTGTTTCTGACGTAGAGTATTCCCGCGTTCAGATCGAGATCGTCAGGTAGCAGCAGGTGCGTAAGTTCCCCCGGTCGGAGCCCCGTCAGCATGAGCGTAAGAAAAATCGGGAACTGCCAGTCGTCACAGGCTTCCAGGAATTTCTTTTCCTGATCGGGGCTGAAAATGGAAATGGCTTTGGCATTTTCGATCGGGATGCGGTCCAGATCGAGACTGGAGAATGGGTTTTCGGCATACGGAGAAAGGTGCCGTCGTTTTATCGCGTAGCCAAACATGCTTCGGCAACATTGCAGGATGTATTTGATGCCTTTGTCGAGCAGGGGGCGTTTCTGCGAATTCTCATGACCATTGGGAGCGACTTTGATCGTACGCAGATAATGCACGAACTCTTCTGCATGTCCGACCTGGAATAGTGATGTTTTCGAAGCAACTCCTTTTTGCGCAATGAAGTTAATCAGATGAGTTGTCGCAGCACGGTAGCGGCGGATGGTCTGTAATGAGGACCGCAATACTTGTTCATGATGGTTGAGCCATCTGGTTTGCAAATCATCGATTTGAACGGGTTCAAAATTGAATACAGAATGAGTGTGAGACTCTAACTGGGAATTGATACGCGCGGCCATCTGCCGGGCCTGTTCTTTGTCCGGACCAATTTTGGGTCGCAAACGCTTGCCATTTTCGTGGTAGGTGAGGTACCAGATTTTCCCGCGGAGATCGCCGCGGACTTTGCCGATTCGGAACGAAGTCTTCCGATTTTGTTTTGATGATTGCTTCATCAGCAGAACCTTTCAGAGAACCCCCGTGCCACAAAACGCCACAAAAAGTGCCACAAATGGGAAGCTCTGGAGCGGTCCAGAAAAAGCAAATGCCGCTGAGTTATAGGGTTATAACTCAACGGCAATCAAATAAGCGGAGAGAGGGGGATTCGAACCCCCGGTCCCGTTTCCGAGACACAGCATTTCCAGTGCTGCACAATCGGCCACTCTGCCACCTCTCCGGGGTGACTCCATCAACTATTTGCGGAGCCAGTATCTCTAATGCGAAGACCGGGGAATTAGTCTTCGGAAGATTCGGAAGCAGTCACTCCCTGTTTGATTGCTTCTTCGCGATCTTCGATGATTTTCAGCGACTTCAGACGGTTTTTGATCTGATTGCGTTGTGCATTGACCTGCTTCCACTTGGGATGCTTTTTGCGCTGTTCCGGAGTCACATTCTGCTCATCCAGGACCTTGCTGTAATCGGCAATTGTGGTTTCTGCGTTTTGTAACTGACGTTCCAGTTGAGCTCTTCGTAAAGACATTGTCTTCCAGTGTCCCTTAGTATGTATGAATGACGGTTATATTGTGACGGGGGTTCGCCCCGAATCCTCTGTGCGTACAATGACTGCTTCCCCCTCAGAAACGCAGGGGAACGGGGATTCTAACAAGATTCACACGGATTTGACAACGGTCAGCCTGCGCAACCTGATGTATTGTCATGTTTTTTGCCAAATTCTATACATAAAAACATGTCAATGCAGGTTCAAACGCCTAAATCATTATGAGAAGCGTTTTTAGCGTCGCCTCAGTTTGTACTGAGAATCGGCTGGCTCATCTGATCCTGTGCGACAGTCAGTCGATTCTGAACCTGCCTGACCCCCTGAATGCGGCTGACTGATTCCTGGGCTAACTGTTTTGCATAATAACTGCCGACGATGCCAGTAAGAACAACCTGTTCCTGTTCGACGTGATATTGAACACTTCGGTTGGCGAAGAGCTCTGAAGAGGAAATAGCCTGTTTGATGAGTTCACTCAGCTGATGGGCGGAATCTATTGTGATGTGTGGTGACATATTAAAGCCAATACTCGAAGGATCTTAAAAATTCATTCTATCCTTATACATATTTCTCATCCTGAGATTAAAAATGCTGCAATGTCTGCGGGTGCGTATTTTGATAACTTCGACAGTCTGTCTTGAGTCAAAACAGAAAAAATGTGATGATTTGACCGGTTCCGTAGTTCTGGTTGAGTTCAGGGATTACAATCAGAATATTTGTCAGGAGTTGATCTCTGCAGTGGCGAAACCTATTACTGTGATAGAGGTTAAACCCTCTCCGGTGACTCTTGTCTGAGGGATTTTCCTGTAAGAAGAGTGTTCCTGAGTTTAGACGTGCGATACAATACAGGCTGTTTCAATAGAAATAGATTTTGAGAGCTCTTGCATCAGCCGACTGGTGACAGGTCGCCTGCCGTCCTGAATGCATGGAAGGAAAACCCTTGGTAATTATCAGTGATCAGGAACTGTTGCAGCGATCGGTGGCACCTGCTCATGATCTGTTTCCAGTGATGCGGCGTGCGGCTGTGATGTCTCCCCTGGTCGTGTTGCTGGCTCTCGGTCCGGGATTGCTGGCTTTTCATTCCTATCGGATCGACGAACTCTCAGCCTGGTTTGGACTGCAGTGCCTGGGCAAAGCGGAACTGATTGGAGACAGTACGAATGCGCTGATCTCACAGCCACCTTTGATCCGCTGGATGTTTACCGGGCTGCTGTCCGTGATTGGTCACTGGTCTTCGTCCCTGGTTCTGTTCTCTTACTTTTCCACCGCGGGCATGCTCTATTTCGCCTATCGTCTGACCAGAAAAGTCTGTAATCCCCGCTATGCGCTGGTATTCTGCTTTCTGCTGGCGTTTCATCCGATGGTTCTGAAACAGGTCCAACTGATCGAAGCACCGGCGTTTCCGATTCTGTTTGCCCTGATGACGATCTGGGGCTTTATTACCCATCTGCGTTCCGAGTCGGGCATCGTTTCCTACAAGCTGTTGTGTGGCGGAATTTCGCTGGGTCTGTGCCTGCTTTCCGGAGGCGCTCTGGCACTGGCTGTACTGGTGATGCTGGGGCTTTATATATTGAACCCGGAGGAGTTGCCGAAATCCCGCTCAGGAATCGAACAGAAAAAGCCGCCCCTCTTCAAACAAGCCGTCCGCATCTGGAAATCATTTTTCATACTGGCTTTCACAGGTTTTGCCGTCGGTGGCTGGTGGGAACTGATGGCTGCCTCTCAAATTGAAGGATTCTGGGGGAAATGGTTTGCCGGACCGGGGCAGCCGAATATCAGCCTGTACTGGAAAACGGAGTTTTATCCTTCGTACTTTGTACGGGATCTCATTTCTTCGATGGGCTTCCTGCTGGGCTTTGCGGTGTTCGGACTGTTTCACGGATTGAAGCGTGTCATCAATCCTCAAGGGAATATGCAGGAGATTGCCTGGCTCAGGCTGATTGTGATGTGGGCTTTGAGCGGTGCTTTATTCTGGTGGGGTGTGCAATATCTGCCTGAGATGAATACCAGCACCCGTGCGATGTGGAAGCTGTTTTTTATCATCCCGATGCTGGCGATTGTTGCCTGGGAATTTCAGCAGATTGCACTGCGGCGTGTGAGTTACCCGACGGTCCTGGCTGTATTTACAGTAGGAGTTCTGGCAGTGATCTTCATCAGCGCTTCGCATACTGATTCGCTCAGTCCCCGGATCTCAGCCCATTTTCTGCGACAGCTAATCATTCTCGGATTATCACTGGTGATGGTGCTCTGGTACAGCCATCGGTTTAAAAAAGAGGAAGGCCATCGGCTTGTGGAAATCGCGATGGTTATTTCCCTGTCCGTTTTACATGTCGTCTATGGAGTCTATTCCGTTCCCAAACCAAACCCCTCGGGTGAGCGACTGCTGCAGTTTGAGCATCAACTGAGACTGACTCAGAATGTCGATCACTGCCTGCTGGTAAGTAAAAGCGAACCGCCGCTTGAACTGACGTTTCTGATTTTCTATCTCTGGGGAAATGTGGACTACAAACAGGTTCAAGGGGCGGTGATCCCTCAGGACCTGAATCTCCCGGTGGATGAAAGTACGGCGATCACAGCAGAAAAACCAGACGGGGAAAAGCCGGAAGCGGGTAAACAGGTGATTGTTCGCTGGGGCGCGTCCCCGGTCTCGTTACGTAACCTGGTGAATGCCGGTTTTGTTTTAAAGCCTGTGGCGGCACCTGATGTTTATAAGCAACATGAGCTGCAGGCCGATCTGATTACCAATGCCCCCCAGAATTTTTGAGCTAAAAATATTATTGAATCGAGTGATCTTTTACTTCGGAGTTCTCAACATGCATCGTTTCCAAAATCACACTGCCTGCGGGCATTCCATTCGTTTCCCGGCAGTCTGTCTGCTGATGCTTGGCTTTGTCTGTCTGACAGGATCTCTGGCAGGTGCTGCAGACACGATTGAGTTAAAAGAGACAGGAAATCAGAAATGGTATAAGGGTAATATGCATACCCATTCTCTCTGGAGTGACGGCGATGACTATCTGGAAATGATCGCGGACTGGTACAAGTCGCATGGTTACGATTTTCTGTCGTTCACCGATCATAATGTGCTGTCCAATACAGAACGCTGGACGGTGCCAGAAAAAAACAAAGGGAAACTGCATGCTTACGAAGAGTTGAAAAAGCGGTTCCCTGACTGGGTGGAAGAACGAAAAAATGAAGAGGGACAAACTGAAGTTCGCTTACGCACCTTCGAAGAAGTTTCGGAAAAGCTGGGGGAGCCTGGAGAATATCTGCTGATCCAGAGTGAGGAAGTCACGGATCGCTTCAAAAATTATCCCGTGCACATGAATGCCACCAACGTGCATTCCCTGCTGACTCCCTTAGGTGGCAAGAGCGTGTACGAAGTGATGCAGAATAACACGAATGCCTTAGTATCGCAGCGTGAGCGAACCGGGCAGAAAATGATCATCCATTTGAATCATCCCAATTTTCATTACGGGGTCACAGCGGAAGACCTGATGAAGGTGGTTGGCGAGAATTTCTTCGAAGTCTATAACGGACATCCCGGCGTGAATAATTCGGGAGATGAAGCGCATGCCAGCACCGAGAAAATCTGGGACATTATTCTGACGAAGCGCCTGGCGGAATTAAAGCTCCCAATCATGTACGGACTGGGAACGGATGACGGACACAATTACCACAAAATTCCGAGCCGGGCCAGCGAACCAGGGCGAGGCTGGGTTGTGATTCTCTCAGAAAAGCTGGAACCCGAAGCGCTGGTTGAAGCGCTGGAAGCAGGTCGTTTCTATGCCTCTTCAGGAGTGAAATTGAAGTCGGTGACCTATTCCGATCAGGGAATTCAAATCGAAATCGATCCCGAAGAAGGGGTGAGCTATACGACCGATTTTATTGGTACGCTGGAAGGTTATCCCAAACGGGGGATGCCTGTTCTCGATAAACAGGGGCAGGAAATCATTACCACCCAGCGCTATAGTAAGAAAATCGGCGACACCCTGAAATCCGTCAAAGGGACTTCCGCGAGTTATGATCTGACAGGAAAAGAAATTTATGTCAGAGCCGTCATTCGCTCTTCCAAACTGCATCCGAATCCTTCGGAGATCGGTGAAGTGGAGCGTGCGTGGGTTCAACCTGTCGCAGGTCCTGCTGCTCCCAAAGAATAATGCGGTTAAGGAGCTTCAGCCGATGAGGTGCTGGTCTGACTGCTGCAGTCTGTCACCACCAGTGTCTGTCGGCTGAGAAGCAGATTGCTCTCCGAGTCATAGACCGACGTTTCCAGTTTTGCGACACCAAAGGGAATCTGATCACAGAGCCAGAGATCTTTGCGGTAGCGTAGTGACTGCTCTGCAGCCGTTTTAGCAGCGATGGTAACGGCGACCTGTGATGCTGCCAGCTGGCATTCGAAGGCATCTTCACGGAGCGGTGTGAACAGGTACCGTGTTCTGCCGGGATTGTACTTGCGGGGACGGGGCATGCCGTAGAAGAAGCGATAGGCGGCATATTTCTCTGCCTGGCTGACATCCTGGTCTGGCCAGCGCAGAAAATCCTGTGGCCATTTTCCGGCGTTGAAATCTGCTATGTTGATTGTGTATTGCCTGGTATCGCGCGTCTCGCTGCCGAGGGTGTGAGTGACCTGAATTACCCGTACCGCAGCATCGGACGAAGGTTGCAGACTGATGCGAAGTTTGACGAGACGACCATCGTTGGCCGGTCCGGAAAATTCGACAAAGGGTTCAGGGATTTCCTGCGTCGGTTCCGGAAGTGCTGCCAGCCAGGTTGTCAAAGGGCGCTGCAGGGCAGCCGGGGGCTGTTTATAGTTGATCCAGCCGGCCTGCTCGAACATGGAGTAGATCCAGGGAGCCCGCCAGGGATTGTGCAGCGGATGATAAGCCGAGAAAACCGATCCCAGCAGACAGAGGATGCCCAGCCCCTTCAGCCAGCGTTTCTCTGCGAATTCATCGAGTAATGGGATCATGCTGATGAGCCAGAACGGGGTCAGCCAGAGCATCCAGCGGAGTGCGGAACTGTTACCGCCGTAGTTATAATTGTTCGTTCGAGACAGGTAAAAACCAAACACGATCACGCTCAAAATCAGGCTGATCCACAACAGGTGACGCAGGAGATGTGCTTTGTACTTACTGATTCTCAGCCAGGCGAAGAGTGTCAGGAAATAGATGGGAGACAGTGAGAAAATACCATGATGACCGAGCGTGCAATGAAAGAAGTAGACGAGGGGAGAGTCGAGATTCCGGTCAAGATCTTGAGGGTTGTTCCAGTAGCTGGGCACCCCTTTGTGTTCGTATAAATATTTTTCGGTTCCGTAATACATGTAGAACGGTTTCCAGCCCCCCGTTGCTGCATAGTTGGTGATGAAAAAACCGAATAGGGGAACCAGTGCAGCGGGTGAAAAAACAAGTAAGGTCAGGCGGGGGTTCGCTCTGAACAAGAGCCCGAAGACGATCAGGCCAAACAGGGCCGCCGGCAGTTCATTGCAGCAGGTCAGCATGGCGAAGAAACCGGCCAGTAGAAAATAGCGTTTGCGCTGTTCGCCGTCGATGAGAATCCGCATGAGTGGATAGATCGTGAAGATGGCACTGGAGGCAGCAATCGAATGATTGTTCAACGTTAAAAGAAACGGTGTCAGCAGCGTGGCGAAACAGGCTGCAATCACGACAAAGTAACGCGTGAAAAGACGTGTGGAATATCGTTCTACGATTTTACAGATCAGCAGCAGTGCAATCAGCATCGGGATCAGGTTGACGGCGATCAGGATCAGATGCGCCACATCATGGAGATTCCGGTTCAGGTTCAATCCCGTTGTGGTTTTGATGAACCAGTAAAGCCCCGCGACCATTGTCGGAAATAGCGGAGGCTTGGAAGAATAGAAGTGGCCATCGTGTCTGACTTTGTCGATGCTCGACCAGCCGGGACGCTCGTTGATGGTGTCGATCTGGTAAGTCCCTTCTTCCACTAGAGACCAGACCGTACACCAGCGGGAACGATCGTTGGCACTCTGCAGCGGCGCACTGTTCATGATGGCTGCCAGACCTTGTCCGCAGGCGACAGTGATCAGCAACAGATACACGGTCCAGCGCAGGCGGGAATCCTGCGCGGCGGCATTGAGAGAAGTGTCTGGAAGCGAGGCGGCGGAACTGGTCATGGAACTGGAATGGTTTCTGAAAGAGCGCGGGCTGGTTTGATATCAACGGCATCTGTGAAATTGAGAACGCTCGCGCACCAGGCGACGATCTCAGCATGCAGATTATCTCATGCTCCGGAAAAATCAAACGGGGAATCGCTGCGTTTCAGGAGGGTTTTCGATATTTTTAGAGAAGATGCTCTGGTAAATGCGATGCGATCAGAAGAGTTCGTGAATCGGTTCGCCATTTTCCACAGCAAAAATGGGACGGCCTTTGTCATCAATATAATGGGTATCGAGGGGGACACCCATATATTTATAGATGGTTGCGGCCAGATCTCCGGGGCGCACGGGACGATGTTTGATCTCGCTGCCGTCATGTTCGCTGGCACCAATCACCTGTCCGTGATTCATACCGCCACCTGCCAGGCACATCGACATCACGACCGGCCAGTGGTCGCGGCCGTCCGTACTGCCTTGCGTACCCGAATTGGGCGAGCGACCGAATTCTCCCATCGCAATCACGAGAGTATCATCCAGCAACGATCGCTCTTCCAGATCGGAAACCAGCGTCGTCAACAGATGGTCAAACAGGGGGAGCAGGGGACCGAGACCATTTTTAATTCCGCCATAAGGGGGAATGTTGTCGCCATGGTTATCCCACGTTCCGGAGGCGGTATGGTAGCTCAGGTCCAGCGTGACGAAGGACGTACCTGCTTCCACAAGTCGTCGCGCCAGCAGAGCCTGCTGACACCAGAGATGTTTTCCATAACGGTCCCGGGTTTCGGGTGTTTCCTTACTCAGATCGAACGCATCCTGCACGCGTTGACCGAGCACCATGTCATAGGCGCGACGGCTGTAACTGTCGAGGGCCTGCATGGAACCGGCCTGATCGATGCCGCTCCGCATTTTGTCGAACTGCAGCATCAGGTCGCGCCGGTCTTTCATGCGGTCAAAAGAGAGACCAGGCGCAAACTGAAACATTTTACCGCCACTGGTTGTCCCGGTGTCATTGCCCACCATGTCATAGACGGGGAGGTCTGCTGCATCGTTAGCGATGAACGGATCGTATTCTTTCCCCAGATATCCGCCCCAGGCGATATGGGAATCGTGTTTCATGAAAGAGACATAAGGGGGCATGGCGGGATGATTGGGGCCGTGATGTTTGGCAACAATCGATGCCATCGCCGGGTAGCGATCCCCTTTCCGATTGGTACGGGGAGTTGCGAGCAGGTTCGCGGTCTGCATCACCTGATTGGGTTGATGGCTGCTCATTTTGGGATCGACGGAGCGAATCAGCGTGAAGCGGTCCATCATCGCCGCCTGCTTGGGGAGCATGTCTGTGATGGTGATCCCGGGGACCGAAGTCTGGGTCACGCCAAACGGGCCGCGGTTTTGAATGGGACGGTCCGGTTTGGGATCCCAGGTATCAATGTGGCTGGGGCCGCCGGTCATCCAGAGGAGGATGATACTTTTCTTGGAGGGAGTCGATTTACCTGCCAGCTGGAGTTGATCGGAAGCCTTGAGCAGACCGGGGACGGAGAGCCCGGCCAGTCCTGCGAGAGAGGCTTTCAGCATATTACGGCGACTCTGAAGTACTAGTCCTTCCGGGACCAGCGGATTGAACCCTGTGAAAGCGTGCTGTGTGTGAGTACGCGAATGAGGACCGAACTTCATTTCGATTCCAGTTCCGTTGGTATTGTGAAGTCTGAGCGACATGACTTCCATATTGTTAATCTTGTTTATTATTGTGCTTGTTTAATGTATCGTCAAGTCTTGATGCGTACAATATGATTCTCTGCAGCTCGTCGAAAATAACGGCAAATCCGGGCAGGTGAGTCCAGTTCTGAAGGTTGAATCAGAGATCTGCCTGATTTCTTAATCATCATTCACGAAACCGGAGCTGAAATTTACTGGACAGGATTATCTGGATGAGTCCTCGGCAGTGACCTGTTCGAAGGTAATCCAGTTCAGACAGGTATTGGTTCCCGCCTGTGGTTTTCCAATCTCAATGGTCAGTCGGCCATCTCTGACTTCGACCCGGGTCTGTTTTTCCTGAAAGGATCCGCCAGTCGTGGAAAGCTCACTGATGATCTGATTGCCTTCGACGGCCACCCACTGTCCCGTCTGGTCATGGCCGGCATCGCCCACACAGACTGTGACCTGCCAGGTTCCATTGGGAACCGTACATTCCCAGCGGTCATGATCGCGTGTGAATACGAAGGTATCTCGATAGGCTTCGGGGACCTGTTTGCGTTGACGAACATTCTGGCTCAGATCGCGCTGCCAGCCAAATCCGCGCTGCGGGTCAAAAGCAGCTCCATGATCCGCTTCAAAGCCTGTGAGAGTCGGCGTCTTTTTCCCCGTAAAATTAATCCGGCGTGCCTGCGTGTTTTTTTTGAGATCCAGCAGTCCATCCTGATCTGGTGAATTCACGATGGGGTTGATCTTCCATTGAACTGGTTCACCGGGGGTGAAGAGAGTCGGATCATCTACATCCAGGATGCCGTCAGCGTCTGCATCGTCTGGTTTCAGGCGGGTGTAGGGACGCAGAGGCAACTCTTTCAACCCTGCCCACAACTGTTGACAGAATTCTCCGCGAGTCATGCTGTCTTTTAATGTGAAAGGCAGGTTCGATACTTTAACGGATTGCGCCGCGAGTTGCTGAACCTGCTGACGCCATGCAGGACTGGCAGGATCGTCGGGGTGAAAATCGACGGCACGCACATCCATCGGCAAGACGCCTCGGGCCGCCAGTCGATTCACGGCAACAAAAGCGGGATGTGATGGAGCGAGATCACGGTAAGGCCAGATCAGTAAGGCAACGCCTGTTTCTGTTTCGCTGCATAACGCGGTTCTGACCTGTTCCAGTTGTTCCCGATTGTAAGGGATGTCGCGCGGTGCAACATTGTTTTGTAACGATACTGCAGCAGTCGCACCAGCAGCCTGACCGATGGCCACGCATTGATCGTGCAGGCGAATCGCCGCACTGACAATGCTGCTGTATCCGACATTTTTCTGGGCACCCAGTAAGCCGTCCATTTTAACAGGCACCAGACTACGGAGTGGAAACAGGCTGCGGTCGCTGACCAGGCTGGTGTTGCGTCCCGGTTTTTCGTAGTCGATCCAGGGCCCCTTGTTTCCTTCCGATGTCAGGTAGGCCCGTCCGGTGCGATGGAAGTCATAATGAAACTGCCAGGCGAAAAGCCCGTCCGGATACATGACCTGAGAGAAACGCTCGCGCGCGAATTTTTTATCAGGACCATCCTGATTGCGTCCGTCCTGTTCGCGCATCATGTACATGGCTTTCAACCGCAGGGATTCACGAATGTAAGGTTTGGGGGGCAGGCGGTCTGCCGTTCCGAACTCGTCGCTTAAATGAAAATGACGGAAACTGTTGGTCTTGTCGGGAGCCCGTTCATGCACAAAATTCTGCAGGTGATACAACAGACTCAGCGAGTGCCGTTTGGCGTCATCAAAAATGATCTGTCGCTGCGGTCGTGTCATTAACACGATGTTTTTTTCTGACGCTCCCGGTTCGGTCGCTTCCAGAGCATCGACGACATGTTGCGGTAACCGTTCCAGTGGGTAGTCCTGACCGAGCATGTAATTCAGCAGGATACTGGTGCGGTGATCTTTGCTGGTCTCCCCATCCACAATTCTGCGCACGGTGAAAATGGAAAGCTGGCGTGGCGATGCTTTCCCTTTGTCGGGCCAGTGCGGGATCGAACCAAGCCTGACGGGGCGATCCCATTTTAACGATTTCATTTCTGCGAGGCTCAACCGGGAAGTGCGGACAAAATTCCGGTCGTCATAGTGGCCTGGTTGGGGAATCGGAGTATCACCGTCCGATTCTGCCACGATCATCGCCCAGGTGATGGGATTCATTTCGTTGGCAGGGTAGTCGGATAAATCCAGGGGTGCGCTCGGTTCGTGATACCGCGAGCGGGGATCGGCTCCGATTTCAAACTCAGCACCGGCGACCTGAATCACGTCTCCCCAGTCAGAAGCATCGATCGTCAGCGGCGCCTGAATGTGCAGGTCAGGTTGTTCTGAACCCACGGGGGCAAACCAGAGTCCCGTTAATTGAGGACGTGTTCCCGACGTTTCGAGATCTGCTTTGACGGGGTAATGGCGTGTGATGAGTGTGACCTGTCCGTTGTCTACATATGGTTGCAGCAGTTTTCGAAAGACAGCTTCCGCTTCGGCAGGGCGAAATGTGGACGGGCCATGAAAGGGGCGACCCGGCATGGGAGAGCCGTACTTTTCTGTATTAAATGCTTCGATTCCGTCCATCAGTTCTTTGAAGAGCCCACTGCGGTGGAAGGAGCGTTTCATGGGATGCCAGTCGACTCCCCAGCCAACTTTCCCCGGGCCTTTGTTTTCGTCTACGCAGGCCAGCGCCTGTTCGGTGTACTGACCGCCCAGCCAGTCTCCATCCAGGACCAGCGTGATGGACTTCACTCCCTGTCGTGCCGCCTGGATAGCAGCAGCCCAGCCGGACTCTGTTCCTCCGACAATGAGGAGGTCAGTTTTCTGGTCAGGCAGTTTAGCGTGGGTAGAGTTCAGAGAAAAACAGGAGAGAGCCAGAACTGCGAGCGCGACATTTTTCATGGTTCATCCGACCTTCTATGGAAATGTTTAGGTTAACGGCTTTGTACATCATAAGTCATAACAGGGCGGAATGTCATGTGTGGAATAGTTTGATGACTCAAAAATAATTTATTCATCAATCAATAAGATCCGGCATTGATTTTGCATAACTTAGTGTTGTTGATAAAAGCCGGTTTTCAGATTCGACTAGAGCACAAAATTGTTGCATCCATGCGGATTCGACAAGCAGTTAAGCAGGCAGACTGAACGGTGTGAATCAATTTATTCAAGTTTATTCAATCTAATTCCAGGAGATACTGATGACACGGTTTGTTCAACGTAAACGCGGTTTCACTTTGATTGAGTTGCTGGTGGTTATTGCCATTATTGCGATTCTGATTGCACTCTTACTTCCAGCCGTACAACAGGCGCGAGAAGCAGCCCGACGTTCTCAGTGTAAAAACAATCTGAAGCAACTGGGACTGGCGTTACATAACTATCATGAAACATTTTCGGTACTGCCCCCGGCTCATATTGGACGTTGTACCACTCCCTTGTTGAATGCCACGGGACTGACAATGATCCTGCCGTACATGGATCAAGCGAACATTTATAATCAATATAATCACAGTGGTGCTGCTACGACTCACACCAGTACGGGAGCTCCTGCTGCTCTGAGCGATCCTACTACAAATGGTAATGCTGCAGTCGTCAAAAACCTGGTCGTTGCCTTTCTCTGCCCAAGTGATTCAGGGACTGAATTTATTTCTGCAGCAACAAGCAGTTATGGTATTTCTGCAACCAATACCGGTACCGGTGGTGCAAAAACAAACTACGATTTCATTACGATTACCCCTTACAATTCATGTGAGAACTGGGCAGGAACTGCGCCAACAAGCCGTTGTATGTTTGGTGATAACAGCAAGTGCCGATTGGATGATGTAAAGGACGGTACCAGTAATACCCTGATGGTCGGTGAAACGACTCGTAATGTATACAACGGTGGTACCAATGCCTGGGGATATCGCGGTCACGTGATGGTTGGTTTGAATCTTGTTTCCTACCCGATCAATCGGTTCTGGTACAGCTCTGCTTCACCTCAGCAGCAGCCTCAGGGAAAACTGGGGAGCTGGGCTTACGCAGGAAGTCTGCACACCGGTGGTGCTCACTTTACTCTGGGAGATGGATCGGTTCGCTTTATCAGCGAAAATATTGATACGACTACCCGTCAAAATCTGGCCCGCATGGCTGATGGTAATGTCTTGGGTGAGTTCTGATTTTAAGCCTGATGTCCAGGGATGGATTTTACAAATTCAATTCTGGCATTCCCTTTGTGTCGAAGTTTTCAAGAGCGGGATACAGAAGGATGCTTCAAATTAAATCCGGATCAATTTGATCTTTCTGAGCGTGAAAAGATCACTCCGGAAGAGACAGGAAAAAAGCAATGTACTATCGTTTGAGTCTCTATTCTCTGTTAATGGTTTTTGCGGCTGGGATGTCCGGCTGTGGTGGGACGACCGTTGCGGAATCTTTACCAGATACTGCTCCTGTTTCAGGAGTGGTTACCTTGAACGGAAAGCCGATCATGTCTGCCACTGTCACATTCGTACCCATGGGGTCTACGAAGGGAGTGGAATGCGTCGGTGTCACCGATGAGTCGGGTAAGTATACTTTACAGCAGATCCGGGGAGCCGCTGGTGCGCCTCCAGGAGAGTATCGTGTTGTGATCAATTACTTCCTGAAAGCAGACGGGACACCGATTAAAGTTGATGGTTCGGAAGCACCGGCAAATCTTGGTGCCGATGAAGCCCTGCCTCCCATGTACAGCAGCTTCACCGATTCGAAACTGACCGCCAGTGTGACCGATGCAGGCGGAGATTTTCCGTTTGAATTGAAAACAAAATAATTCGATTCATGTGAGTTCCCTGTCTGGGCAGGGAACTCACTCTCTTTTGTCAGTCTGTGTGCCGAACTGAGAGATCCATTCCGGGAAATCTCCTTTCGAGCGGGAAGCAGGTTCCGACTACGTCACTCTGTCGTGTCTTGTGAACTTGGGGGCCCGCAATTCTTCACTGACCCTTACATGCTTCCTACAGGTGATACTACTTACACGTATGGAATTTCTTTGTGGCATCGATTTTGCGTGTAATTAGGACAGGCTTTTGAAACCTCATAAATCAGCAATTTCTTGAGCTGACTGCAGCGCACAAAGCATGCAGTTATGGAGGTTCAAAAGGCAGATGTGAGAGGGCTCTTAGTAGTTCATTGCGATTATATTATTTTTTTTAGGAGTTTTCGATGTCACTTTCTTTGAGGCGAAAAAGAGGATTTACGCTGATTGAACTGCTGGTCGTGATTGCGATCATCGCGATTTTGATCGCTTTGCTATTGCCGGCTGTACAGCAGGCGCGAGAAGCAGCCCGTCGCAGTCAGTGCCGTAATAACCTGAAACAGTTGGGGCTGGCACTTCATAATTATGTAGATACCACTGCAGGAGTAATTCCACGTGGCGTCAATCATTACAACTCTCCAGCCTGCTGTTGTACCTATGATAACGGTAACTATGCACATACCGTTTACACGATGTTGCTGCCTTATCTGGACCAGACCAATCTATATAATACGATTGATTTCGCCGTTGATCCTCAGAATGCTGCCAATGCGGAGGCACGACGCACCAAAGTCACAGTCTTTATGTGTCCGAGCGCAATTGTGATTGATGATGCGACTTATGCTCAGCATAACTATCCAACAGCCAGTGCCAATCATGGATACGGATTGTGCGGAGTGCATGGCTCTCGTACAACAAATGGACTCTTTGCATCACGCTGGGGAATTGCAGACAGTGTCTCTGGTGCTGTTGTTGATCCTCAGATGCGCATGCAGAATATCACTGACGGAACCAGCAACACGATCACTTTCTCAGAATTTGCCAAGGGACTGGATTACGTACTTCCAACATCCCACAAGAATAATATGGGACGCAGTTGGTACGACGCGACAGCAGGCTATGGAAACGTTGGATTTTCAACACGCACCGATGCGACGCCTAACAATCCCAAAGCGACATATGGTACGACCATTAACTGGGGAACTGTAGGCAGTGCCCATACCGGAGGCGTACATTGCGGGTTCATGGATGGTGCCGTGCGTTTCATCAGTAACAACATTGATGGCCGTCAATGGCAGGCACTCTGTACTCCCATGGGAGGAGAGGTCGTCCAGGTACCGTGATCCTGTTTCTCGATAACTTCATTACAGCGAGAACAGGTAATAACTACACCCGGGAGTGATGCGGGTGTAGTTATTGCGAAATCTCTAATCGCATCTGCTGTGGATTCTGAGATTCAGTCTATGCCTCGTTGGTCACTTCCCGCCCCGAAACTCTGGGCCTCAATATCAGATCGAAAGCGAGAATGCAGGTTAATTAAGAAATGCGGGCCAAATTGTTAATTAACTAAAATTATTAAAAAGTACTTAAAGTAACATTGCTAATTATAAGCAGATTCTGATGTAATTGTGATATCCAATCTGAGCATTCCGCTCAATATGCGACAACTACTGGAGAAATAATAGTTATTTACTGACCTTTCTATATTAAATCAGTACTTTATTCAGGAGTTTTATTATGCCTCAATCTTCAAGACGCAAACGTGGTTTTACTCTCATCGAATTGCTGGTGGTGATCGCGATCATTGCCATTCTGATTGCCTTGCTGTTACCGGCCGTCCAACAGGCCCGTGAAGCCGCCCGCCGGAGCCAGTGCCGGAATAATCTCAAACAGCTGGGCCTGGCGTTACACAATTATATCGATACGACCGGGGGGGTTATTCCGCGAGCCGTCAATCATTACAACACTCCCGACTGCTGCTGTGTGACCGACAACGGAAACTATGCCTATACAATTTACACGATGCTGCTGCCTTACCTGGATCAGACGAATCTCTATAACAAAGTTAATTTTGCCGTTGATCCGCAGAACTCAGTCAATGCTGAAGTAAGGCGAACTAAAGTAAGCGTCTTCATGTGTCCGAGCGCAATGGTGATCGATGATGCGAATTATGCGCAGCATAATTATCCCACTGCGAGTGCCAACCACGGCTATGGATTGTGTGGACGACATGGTTCCCGCACGACCAATGGTATCTTTGCCTCTTCCTGGGGGATCTATAACACAGACACAGGAGCGACTGTTGATCCTCAGATGCGGATGCAGAATATCACTGACGGAACCAGTAACACCATCACCTTTTCGGAATTCGCTAAAGGGTTAGATTACGTCCTGCCTACGTCTCATAAGAACAATATGGGGCGCAGCTGGTTTGACCCGGCTGTGGGATACGGGAATATCGGGTTCTCGACAAAAACTCAATCGACGCCTAACAGCCCCGTGCCGACTTACAGCACCACGATAAACTGGGGTACTGTTGGGAGTGCTCATACCGGAGGCGTGCATTGCGGGTTCATGGATGGGGCCGTGCGTTTCATCAGTAACAATATCGATGGCCGTCAATGGCAGGCATTATGCTCAGCCATGGGAGGGGAAGTTGTTGAAGTTCCCTGATTAGACTTTGACTTACCTTTTCCTATTCTGATTTTCTTTTCAATACACACTGAGAACTTCTCGGTGTGTATTGATCTCCCGGTTGTTTGATAGTGATAGAAAAAGTGAAACGACAATGAGAACGATTCAAAAAATAATGTTAACTCTACCTGCTCTGATCTGTCTGCTCTGCGTGGGGTGTTCTGAACAGAAAATGGCCGATCCCAATGAATCTGTAGAAATTACCGGCACCGTCACACTGGATGGAAAGCCTCTGCCTTCTGCGGAAGTCACTTTTGTTCCGGCTGACGGCGATCCGCTGGTGGGTCCCGCTCTCACGATTACAGACAATAAAGGCAGCTATAGCATGTCTGTCAACGCGCCCCGGGATTATAAAATCACGGTGGATCGTATGACAAATGGTGGTCCCAACCCGGCACTTAAAGAGTATCAGGGGGAAGAAACTTCCTTAAAAGCGGGTGTCTCGAAAGAGAATACGTCCTTTGATTTTGATTTAACCAGTGCCAAATAATTTCAAGTTATGAAATCACTGACAGGCTGGTGAGAACTGCTTCTCCCAGCCTGTCTGCATTTAAGTCTCAGCCTTGAAGTTGATCCTTTTCAACGTATAAATAATTCGTTATATTAAATCGAGTGAAATCAAACGGTTCCTGCTTCAACGTGTACGTGCAGAAGAGGAGTTTTGATGCGAGATCGATTTGCTGCCCGCAGATTCAGAATTCTCAATTTCAGTCTGCCGGTCTGTCTTGTGCTGCTGCTATCCCTAACGCTTCTATCAGCAGAAAAGAAACGAGACACACAAAAAAAAGAAGCGGACTCGATCTCGTTTGCACGAGATATTCAGCCCATTCTGGAAGCACACTGCCTGAACTGTCATGGCCTGGAAAAGCCGGAAAGCAGTTTCTCGCTGAGTTCTCGAAAGTCCGCTCTGCTGGGGGGGAATTATGGAACAGCGATTGTCCCCGGAAAACCGAAGCAAAGCCCGTTAATTCAGATGATATCCGGAACGCATCAGGATGAAATTGTGATGCCTCCTGAAGGCGAAGGCGAACGGCTTTCCGAGAAAGAAATCGCGGCGATTCGTTTATGGATTCAAGCAGGAGCCGTCTGGCCGGAGAATCTGGTTCTGGGTGAAAAAACCAGAGAGCGCGAGCAACACTGGGCGTTTCAACCGATCGTGAATCCAGCACTGCCGACGGTTCAAAATGAGCGCTGGTGTAAAAATGAAATTGATCGATTCATCCTTAAGCGGCTGGAAGACGAAAAGATTTCCCCCTCGCCAGCCGCGGATAAAACCACTTTAATTCGACGCGTGACGCTCGATCTGACCGGCCTGCCTCCCACGCCGGCAGAAGTGGATCAGTTTCTGAATGATTCCAGTCCCGAGGCATACGGGCGCCTGGTGGATCGTCTGCTGGCGTCACCCCGCTTTGGTGAGAAGTGGGCCCGGCAATGGTTAGATCTCTGTCATTATGCTGACAGTGATGGATATCTGACCGATGCCGTCCGTCCGCATGCCTGGCGGTACCGCGACTGGGTGGTGAACTCATTAAATGAGAACAAGCCCTTCGATCAGTTTACGATTGAGCAACTGGCCGGCGATCTCCTGCCTGAAACGACGTTTGCCCAACACGAGGGGACCGGCTTTCTCAGGCAGACTCTCAGCAATCGCGAAGGGGGAGCTGACCTGGAAGAATTTCGCGTGAACAAGGTCGTCGATCGTACCAAACTGATGGGAACCATCTGGCTGGGGCTCACCCTGGACTGCTGTCGCTGTCACAATCATAAATATGATCCGATCACGCAGAAAGAGTTCTATCAGTTCTATGCCTTCTTTAACTCTGCCTATGAAGTCAATATTGATGCGCCGTTAGCGGGTGAGCAGAAGCGTCTGGAGCAGCAGGCAGAATATCAGCAGAAACGCCAGGCTCTGATCGACCCCCTCCGCGAACCGCTGGAGAAACTGCAGCGGGAATGGGAGCAGAAAATGCTTCATGCGGCATCGCATCTTGCCGAAGATCATCACTGGGCGCGTGCCTGGGAAGTGATGGGACTGATCTGGGGAGTAGGGACGGGAGAAGGGCAGCAGGAAGGGTTGGAAATCCTGAAAATGCAACCGGAGCAGCGCAGTCAGAGACAACGCGATGATCTGCTCGATTATTTCCTGGGTCGCGGTCAACTGGTTAATAGTAACAGATTCAAAGAACTCAAACTGGGAGAGCTTGCCAGGAAACTGGGTGAGCTACGCAAAGAATATCCCGCCGTCTCCCGTGCACCGGCGGTGCGGGAATTGCAAGCTCCTCCCCAGGCGTTTGTGCATTTGAGAGGCTCTTTTCAAGCTCCCGGAATACCTGTTGAGCCAGCGACTCCCGAATTTTTACCCACGTTGCAAAAGAAGAATCAGAGCCGACTGGACCTGGCGCGGTGGCTGGTTTCGAACGACAACCCACTGACGGCGCGGGTGACGGTCAATCGCATCTGGCAGGAATACTTCGGACAGGGCCTTGTTGTCTCCTCAGATGACTTTGGGACGCAGGGCGATCAGCCTTCACATCCGCAGTTACTGGACTGGCTGGCGTATCACTTCCGTAGTCGAGGCTGGAACGTCAAAGACCTGCATCGAATGATTGTCACATCCGCCACTTATCGCCAGTCGTCTCGCATGCGGCCTGACATCCATCAGAAAGACCCCTCGAACCGGTTGCTCAGTCATCAGGTCAGTCTGCGGCTGCCGGCGGAAACCGTCCGCGATCAGGCGCTAGCTGTGAGTGGTCTGTTGACGGAAAAGCGGGGTGGCCCCTGCGTGCGTCCCCCTCAACCTGACAGCGTGGTGATGGAGGCGTTTGGTTACAATACCTGGGAGGTCAGTACGGGAGACGATCGCTATCGGCGTGGGCTTTACACCCTGATCCTGCGGACTTCTCCTTACGCTCAATCTGTGATCTTTGACGCGCCGAATCCCAGTCAGACCTGCAGCCGTCGCGATCGGTCGAATACACCTCTCCAGGCTTTGACGCTGTTGAATGATCCGGTGTTTTTTGAAGCCGCCCGAAACCTGGCACAGCGCGTATTGAAAGAACAGCAGGGAGATCTCGAGGATCAGCTGCAGTATGCCTTCCGGCTCTGTCTGTCCCGTGAGCCGCAGGAGCAGGAAGTCGCACGGTTGAAGTTACTGTATCAGCAGGAGCTGAATCAGTCGGAAGCAACCGAGGGAAAGATTTCGAAGGAAGAGGCGGCCTGGACGGTTGTGGCGAGTGTGTTACTCAATCTGCATGAATTTATTACACGGGATTGAAAACGATGTGGGAATCAAGCCAGTATCTACAGTTGAAACGCCGCCATTTTTTACAGTCCTCTGCCTGTGGCCTTGGTTCGATTGCGCTGCAGCAACTGCTGGCGGAAGAGTCAGTCGCTGAAACGTCGACGGCGAACGCTGTCAATCCGCTGGCCGTCAAAACGCCTCACTTCAAACCCAGAGCGAAGAATGTGATCTTCATTTTCATGTCGGGCGGTCCGAGCCAGATGGATCTGTTCGATCCGAAACCGAAACTGCAGAAGCTGCATGGTCAGCCGGTGCCGGAATCGTTTTTGAAAGGCATCAACGATTCACTGATTAAATCAACGGCGCAGGTCATGGCGTCTCCCCGGACTTTCAAAAAATATGGTGAATCCGGGATGGAGTTTTCGGATCTGCTGCCTCACCTGGGAAGTTGTGCGGATGACCTGTGTATGATTCGCACAGTGCACACCGATGTCAGCAACCACCATCCGGCCCAGATGCTGATGAACAGCGGCTCGACGATGTTCGATCGCCCCAGTATGGGGGCCTGGGTAACGTACGGGCTGGGGAGCGAATCGAAGAATCTGCCGGGTTACGTGGTATTACTTTCCAATTCCGGAAAAGGCGTTGATGGCGGTTCTTCGCTATGGACCAATGGAATTCTCCCCTCGACGTACCGGGGGGTGACGTTTCGCAGTCGCGGAGAGGCGATCCTGTATCTGTCGAATCCGGACGGCATTACCCAGACCACACAGCGGAATCGGCTGGATGCCATTCGTGATCTGAACGGCTTGCGCTATGATCAGATCGGCGATCCGGAAATTGCCTCGCGGATCTCTTCGTACGAACTGGCTTATCGCATGCAGACTTCTGCGCCGGAACTGCTGGATTTCAAAGACGAGTCCAAAGCAACGCTCGACATGTATGGAATCAATGATGAGAAAACCAACTGGTTTGGCAGTAATGCACTGCTTGCGCGGCGGATGATTGAACGCGGCGTGCGGTTCGTGCAGCTTTATCATTCTACCTGGGACGATCATTCCAATCTGAATGAGAATCTGAAAACCAACTGTGGTATGACCGACCAGCCCAGTGCCGCGTTGATCAAAGATCTTAAACAGCGTGGTCTGCTGGATGACACGCTGGTCATCTGGGGAGGAGAATTCGGACGCACGCCGATGAACGAAGTCCGCCGCGGAATCAATCCGGGGAAAGAGGGCCGCGACCACCATCCCTTCAGCTTTACGATGCTGATGGCAGGCGGCGGAATGAAATCGGGAACCGTCATCGGCAAAACCGACGAACTGGGCTTTTATCCGGTGGAAGATGAAGTGCACATCCACAATCTGCACGCGACCATTTTGCATCAACTGGGCTTTGACCACACAAAACTGGTCGTCAAACACAAAGGCCTCGACTATCGCCTGACGGGCGTCGAAGGCAAAGTGCTGGAGAATCTGATCGCCTGATCTGCTGTTTGTCTGGCAGACAGGATCGGTTTCTGGTTGATCGACCTTGAAGCACAGACGCTGCTGTTTTTCATTCAGCGCAGCATTTCCTTCGGTGATAAGGTGTGAACTGAAAGACGTTGATCGGTATCCCTCTTCAGTTTTGTCCTTGTGCAGGCCATGGATCTGCAGCGACCGCTTTGAGGTAATCTCCGCTGGGCTGACCGTTGATTGTCTTCAGGGTCGGCATGTCTTTCAGAATGGGTAGATTTCGCAGGACAAGTCTCCGGTCGCAGGTTAATACTTCCAATGGTGCGTAATTAATGGGGGAGAGATCAACCGAATAAAAGGTGCCGATGCTCTGGGGATCTTTAATTGTAATGAGGTTCAGTTCTTTCAATTGACTGAATGTTCGCAGTGGGGTGAGATCCCGGTTTCTCTCTTTCATGGTTACTGTCACGGCAGTCACTTCCCCCCCAGTCAGACTGCTCTCGATTTGCAGTTGCGTATTTCGATTGAGTGCCTGCAGCCTGGTCAGGACGGCAGCTGTCTGCTTTTCAACAGGGAGTCGCCGAGTGGCATCAGCAAATTCAGTTGCTGCTTGACGTGCTGTCGTGAATTCCGTCCAAAATATCTGGACCGGCATTCCACTCTCCCAGGAACCGTTGAGCGTTTCCAGGGGCAGGGAACGCAGTAGTTGTTCTTCCGCAGGATCAAACCAGCGAACTGGAACCCAGAGATGCTTGAGTGGTATTGAACTTAAACCATTGAGACTCGAGACAGGGCAGCCCATGACGGAAAGCTTTTGGACAGGTAGATTCTCAAGTGGTGTCAGATCTGAAATTTCGGTTCGATCCGCGATGATTGACTTCAGCTTGTTCAATCCCCGGAGTGGGGTGAGATCAGAAACACTGGTGTCCGAGATCAGCAGATCTTCGAGTTTTGTGTTCTGTAAAGGGGAGAGGTCTGATACTTCTGTTGCAGTTAAGCGTAAGTTGCGAAGCGGCATATCTCGGAGAACTGAAATATCAGTCACTCTGGTTTGATCCAGGTAGAGTGACTCCAGCGGCATTTCAAGTAGCGGAGTAAGATCTGAGGTGGGCGTGTTGGACAAGATCAGGAGCTTCAATGGCATGCCTGTCAATGGTGTCAAATCGGTCACGTTTTGGCTAAACAGGTCCAGATGATCCAGTGGTAAACCTTTTAAAGGTGAAAGATCAGATACCTGATTCCCGTTCAGGTTTAAATGATTCAGAGGCATTCCCTCTAATGGAGACAGATCTGTGACCTTGTTGAACGGGATTTCAAGGAACTCCAATGGAAGTCCCTGCAGGGGGGACAGGTCAGACACGCTGGTCTGTTTGACCTCCAGTAACTTGATTGGCAAACCTTTCAACGGGGTGAGGTCAGAAAGTTTAGCCTGTTCCGTATCTCCGCCGCATTGCAGAGCCTGCAGAGACTTGAATGCGCTGATCGGCCAGATATTGACCAGACGATTATGGTATATGATCAGGCGATGAATCTGGCCGTTTTCAGTCTGGTACTCCAATTTTCCATCGTAACCGGGATTGAGTTCGATCATTTTCTGGCGAAAGGCTTCAATCTGTTTCTCTGGTTCCATCTGAGAGAGTTCAGAATAGAACTGCTGTTTTTCACTGATGTACCAGTAGGGAACTTCCTTGAGATCTGCCCAGGTGGCGCCGTGAATGAGGCCGTCGTGTCCCTTGCCCGAAGCATCTTTCAGGATTTTTCCGGTGCCTTCGTTGAAATGATACAGGGCAATCGTGTGTTCGTCTGAGTTAAGTACCGGCTCAGGTTGATAGTCAGCGGAGTAGCGCGCCGAATTCGAAATCCGGACCTCATCAAGATAACCGTTCAGATAACAGTCTTTCCATTCTCCGTAGAACAAAAGAGAACGGGCGAGATGCACCGGATGATCGCGGGTGGCGTCCACATCAGCGACTGTACTTCTGGAAGAACCCTGTTTCTGCTCTTTGCCATTGACGAACAGACGGATTGTCTCTTTGTCAAACACGGCTGCCAGTTGGATTTTTTCCAGGAGCAGGCCCGGTCGTGAACTGCTTTTCTTTTCCGACATATGGCCACTGTTTTTTTTTAAGGCAAGCCAGTTGCCATCTTCAAAGTCATAGCCGAGCAGTTGATGAATTCCATCCTGAAAAAAGAGACTGACGATGGGGACTTCTCCGACGGCCTTCTGTTGGCGACAGAGCACGGTGGCCTCGACAGTCAGCGGGTATTCCAGATCACTGGTGGTTAACGGGAGCTCTACGTAGTCGTCCTCCCCATCGAACGCCAGAGCAAAGTCCTCAGTCCGCGTTTCCGTTGTTTCGGGGGGAACTGATGGTTTCTCTGGCTCTTCCGGGAGGCGGTGTTCCACGCTTGTGACCATCCCAGTGTTCTCAACCGGAGGCGCTTCGGGAATGCCTGCTCTGGTCGCCATTCCTGACTTGTTTTGTAAGATCAGAAAGGCAGCACTTACCAGTAATGCGACAGCGAGTAACCCACTGCTGATCAGCCACAGCACAGGTCGCTTGCGGGGGGGAGTAGTACTCTCGTATTGCGTGTATGGCTCGGTTTCCACATCGCCAATCAGTGTGTCCTGCAGTCTGGCTGCGGAAAGGCGATCGGCTGCGGAAGTGTCCTGACTGCTCGGAGGTTGAACAACCGTGCGATTACTGGCCTGGACGGAACCCTCGGAGAAGTAATACAGCTCAGAGTCATCGTCAGGCTGACTGTTGCTGAACAGTGAAGTCTCCGTTTCCGTCAGGTCGGCGGGTTGGCAGGCTTCCAGTTCTTCCAGCACCTGACTCATGGTCTGGTAGCGTTCGTCGGGATTCTTGGCCAGCATCTTTTGAAAGCTGCGATCGAGCTGTTCCGGCAGGTTCGGCAGTTTTGCCTGCAGAGAGGGGATGGGCTCTTCCCGGTGGGCGAGGATTTTCTGGATGGCCGTTTTGCCTTCGTATACCGCATCTCCCGTCAGGAGGAAATACAGGACACAACCCAGGCTGTAGATATCGCTCCGGGCATCCGCGGTATGCGTATCCAGTGCCTGCTCGGGGGACATGTAATTCACCGTGCCCAACATCGAACCGGCTGTTGTCAAAGAGGTGGCATGACTTTCATCGTCGCTCTCGAGTCGAGCCAGTCCCATGTCGAGAATTTTGACCGTGCCTTCGGGAGTGACCAGCAGATTGGCGGGTTTGATATCCCGGTGAATGATTCCCCGTTCGTGAGCATAACGCAGCCCCTGAGCGGTCTGTATTACGAGATTGAGGGCAAGGTTTATACTGAGGGGGCCCTGTTGATTGACCAGCTTCGAGAGATCAACGCCATGAATGTATTCCATGACGAAGAAGTGAATGCCGTTGGCTTCATCTGCATCATGCGCGGTAACAATATTCGGGTGCGACAGTTTGGCAGCCGCCAGCACTTCCCGTTCAAAACGGCTGACGATGGTCGGATCATTTGCCAGTGACTGGGGGAGCGTTTTCAGTGCGACCCTGCGGCCCATGCGTTTGTGCTCTGCCAGAAACACCTGTCCCATGCCGCCGGCACCGATCTGATTGAGAATCAGATAGTTTCCCAGTAAAAGGCCCTGAAAATTTCCCTGGGTGATTCGCTCTGCCTGATAGATGGTCAGCTTTTTCTGATTGATCAGTATCCGGGCAAACTGCTCGCCATCTTCTGGAGGCATGTCCCGTAAATCAAGAATGGTCGTGATCTCATTCTGTAAAACAATACCACTCTCGATAAGTCGATCGATAAACTGCTGAAGCGTGACTGGCAAGTGATAATCCGAATTACAGAGCTCTTAAAACACTGAAAAGACAGTGTTCAGATTCTAAACGAACCTTCAGGAGGTCTCAAGCCTCTTCTCGAGACAATACTCGGGTATCCTGCGCTCGAAAAGGTAGTGACATCATATTCACTATAGTGGATTATAAAGTCAGTCCCGGCCACCTTGTTTTGCATGTAGCCAGTCTTCCAGTTTCTGTCTGGCTTTGAGATCTGCAGGGTCATTCTCGACCGCTTTTTGATAGTGGAAATCGGCGCGGGCGAAATTACCTTTTACACGATAAGTATCACCGAGATACCACTGAGGATATGCGGAATCGGGTAGAAAGTCAGCCGCGTATTCGAAATGCTTGATCGCTTCGTCATAGCATTTCAATCCGTAGCCCAAACTGCCGAAATAGAGATGCGTCCAGCCATTAAACGGATCAATCTTCAGTGCGCGGACATAGTATTCAATGCACTTATCAAGTTGACGTAATTTGATAAATGCTCCACCAATTCGAATCAGCAGATCAACGTCATCCGGGCGATCGCGCTCGAGAGCAAGCAATTCTGTCAGGTTGAGTGATCTGAGGTATTCAAGATATTCCGGATCTTCGGGATCAGTCATGCGGGGAAGACAAATCGACCTGGTCTGTGGTTCGCTGCATGGTGTTCCCGGTTTCCTGATACCATTCACACACGAGGCAGTCGTGATTTGCCGAAGCTCATTCGTACCGCTTGCTGCCTGGTCCCTATTGGGTGTCAGGTCCTGATGCTTGCAGAACGGATCATCAAATAAATCTAGTCAGTTCTGGTGACTGGGGATTGAGAGAGTTGAGCCGGTTCACAAAGCTGGTGTGGTAAAATAATTATCACGAGGTGGTTGTGATACAATGGTATAGGGTATATGATGGGAATAGGGTGTTTGCTTTTGGTTGATTGCGCAGAATGGCTAATCCCATGATGCACTCAGGGAGCTGTCATTGAGACGGCTGCCCACTGCCAATGGTACACGCGTTCTTACAATTCAGCTTTGATCAATCTATTTCGGAGATTCTGTCATGCATCGATGTTTGATACTCGTAGTTACATTGGCCGTATCTCATTTTTCCTGCATCGCTTTTGCACAGCAGGGGGATCCCGCAAAACCGCCGGCATCGCGTGAGCAATGGCGAATGATTTTTGTGGGGGGCTCGAATATTGGATATGTTCACAACGTGGTCGAAACCGTCAATCGGGACGGGAAACAGGTTGTGGTGAATACGCAGACCTCTGTCGTTGACGCTCTGCTTTCGCGGCGACCAGGGACGGAAGGGGTTCGCTCCGACTCCCGCTCCCGAATTACGATTCAGTCAGAAGAAACCGTCGATGGCAAAGTACTAGCTTTTCGATACCGGGTCCAGAACCACCCATTTGTCAAGACTGACAAACAGGGGCGAGTGTCTGATGGTCAATTACAGATTCAGACAACTGCAAACGGGCGAGTTGCGACAGTAACCAGGGACTTCCCGGATGACGTCAAAGGTCCGGCTTATGCTGATCGGATGATTTTGCAGCAACCATTGAAAGCAAATGAAACCCGGGTGATCACCACATTTGATCCCAGATCGGCTCAAGTGGATACGATCCGATTCGAAGCGCGTGATTTTGAGAATGTGCTGCTGCAGGATGGTAAAGAAAGGCGCCTGCTGCACGTGGTGGTTTCACACAGCATTGCCCCCGATCAGGAATTCCATGAATTCTTTGACGAAGCAGGTGACTCGTGGAAAACCACAGTGCCCTCACAGAACATGGTGGTTTATACCACTTCCAGAGATTCAGCTATCAAGCTGTTCGGCGAAGACAAAAATCCCTGAACAGCGAGCATTCGTAAAGCCTACTGCTGGCTGAAGGTCTGATCTCGCAGGCTGGCATCACCGCTGTCATCTCGCACGCTGTTGAGTGCACCAGTCAGCATGAAGCCATCAATCTTAGCCTGGGCTGCAGCCAGTTGAGACTGAGCGTTCACAAACTGCAGGTTGGTATCAAAGAAGGTTTTGCGTGCGATCAGGATCTGCACGAAGCCGACTTCACCCGCTTTGTAGGCTTGATTCGCGAGGTCCAGGGACTCCACGGCACTCGGGAGAATGTTATTTGAATAGACGTCAATGGCTGCAGTGGCGGTGTCATACTCTTTGGAGACGACAGCCAGACGCGCCTCAATATCGTTTTTAATACGCTGCAGTTCCATCTGGGCTCGGCAGATTTCCGCCTGAGCCGCATCGATATTCCCATAGTTTTTATTACTTACGGGGATGGGGACGCCGACCTGCAGATTCAGCATTCCTGAGTTGGTTCCATAGTCCACACCCGCACCCAGCTGGGCGGTAATGTTGGGAATGGCCTGCACTTCCTGTCGTTCCAGCGCGGCATAGGCCCGGGAGATACGATCGTGCGCGGCACTGTATTCAGGACTGGATACGACCATTTTTGTCGCTAGTACATCCCAGTCTTGCGTACCCGTATTGGTAGGCAGTGTACCATGCAGTTTCGTATATTCCATTTCGGGAATCCCGGAAATGGCGGCAATCTCTCTCCAGACTGCGGCGAGTTTGGCTTTCGTCTGGCGTTGTGTCAGCTGGACTTCGCTATAGAGAATCTTCGACTGCAGGACATCCACGCGAGTTCCTTCGCCGGCTTCCAGACGTTGTTGCGCAAAATCGGCACCTTTTTCAGCCACTTCCAGGAATTCAGAAATCAGTTCAAGCTGTTTCTGCATCGCCAGCGCCTGATAAAACCGAATTTGAATATCCGTCCGGACGCGGAAGCGCTGTGCTTCCAGTTCCTGCAGCTGTGCAGACAATGTTGCGTTCAGGACGCGGTTATTGAGCTCCAGTTTGTTCGCAGTGACGAATTCCCGTTCGACAAACGCCAGGTGCTGGTCAGTTCCGCGGTCGGCCAGCTGCTGTCCCTGATAGCCGATCATCGGATTCGGTCGTGTGGTTACCTGCGTGCGGTATCCGGCTGCTTTCTGAGTTGAAGCAGCGAGTTCCTGGATGGCCGGGTTATTGGCCAGGGCGATGGATTCGAGCTCCTGCAGAGAGATTCCCCCCCCCAGGGCAGACTGCTCATAGACAGCGGAAGCCTGAACCGGTTCCAGCGGTTTGGGAGTCAGCGGCTCTTCTGCATTGACCAGCTTTACAGACTCTGATTTCTCAGCATTGTCAGCAGGAGCGTCATGGCTGACGGTTGCGAGCGCATCCTGTTCTGTGTCTTTTGCAGCGGTTTCAGTTTTGCTGGTAGATACGGGAGGTTTCTGGATCTCATTCTCGTTTTGAGTGAGGGATGGATTCATCGAACAGCCTGTTACCAGCATTGAGCCGGCAACAAATGCGAGTCCTAAGTTCTTAACCTGTAACCTGTAACCATCGTTTTTTGACCGTACCATTTTGACTTCAACACCCGTAATCAGTCCAGAATTGATGAATCGGCGGATTCTCCGTAATCTGTCGATACCACTGTTTTGTTCGGTTGTACGGATCGATATACCTGAGTGTTTCCTGTCAAATCACCCCCTTGCTGAATCAGGGGCCTGTAGTAACCGGTAGAACCCTTACAGCTTATATCCCGTTGTCTTTCAAACTGGTTCAAACGCTGTAGATGTGTCCCCAAAGCCAATATCCGGACAATTAAGGACAGGGGCGTGTCGATCAGGAGATCTGGTCATTTCCCTCACTTCTGAATGTTCATCTGCTGAATGTTCATCTGCGTGTGGTCTGGTGAGATCAGCTACACTGTGTCCAGATTACTGGAGCGTCTTCAGGTCCATGGGGACGAGTAGATTCGATTGAGCGCAACTTTGTTTCCATGCGATGCGCCCTAGAATTTGCAGGACGCAGCTTTATTCGGAAGAGCGCACAGGCCGATCCGGTGGCGGGGCACATTGTTTCTCCTCTGGCTGAGTCTATCTATCTAAGGGAGGCTGTCTTGTTGAATCGAGTCTTATTTTCTGGAAAGGCGCAGGGAGGTCAAGGGGTGATGAACAGACTCGGGTGGCGATACTGGTTGACAGGTGAACGATCTGATGCGATGCCGGGACGGTGCTCGGACGATGCATTGCGATGGGCGGCGACCCACAGAGCATGTTTGAGCAGCTTTTTATCAAATCGGTCTGAAACAAGCGGGTTTTATAGTGCGGAAGTTATCAGTGATTCATGGTTTTCAAGTGCAAAAATACTGGATCGCGCGCGACTCAGTTAAACGCTTATCCTGGTGAACGGCGGGCAGGAGTCAAGGGGAATTTTAGCAGTCAGGGAAGAAACAGACATGCGTGAAAATAGGGAAGAGGTATCAGAGTGTGCAGCGAGAAACACGAATCTATTTGATCCTTTACAATTCGGGATTCAGCAGCGTAAAGTAGACACGCATCGCTATGACAGTGGATTTCTTCGTCCAGACGCTGGCTGTAAACTCTGATCAGGTTGATGCACACAGCATCGGGGTAAAGAAAGTTATCACATGCTCAACATATTCGAATCGGTTACCAGACGTCTGGTGGAAGTCTGGAAGTCGGATGAGTCGTCCGGACTGAGAAGCTCATTCAGTTGTCGTTGCGGGCGGCCGATCTATTTTCAAAATAGTGTCTGCCTGGGATGCCAGTCGCCATTGGGATATTCTCCCTCACTGCAACAACTGCGTTCACTGACAGCAGGACCCACTGCGGGTACCTGGGTGATAGATGAAAAAACCGAACAGGCAACCCTCTGGAAACGCTGCAAAAATTTCGACTCTCCCGCAGGGTGCAACTGGCTCGTACAGGCGGATGAAGAGACAACCCTCTGTCGATCCTGTCGGCTGAACCACACCATTCCCAACCTGGATGACCCTGATAATCGACTGTGGTGGCGCAAAACTGAAAATGCCAAACGCCGCCTCGTTGCCCAATTATTAAATCTCGGTTTACCGGTTGAATCGAAAGTGAGTGAAGATACCGAGCATGGCGTCATGTTCGACTTTCTACGCTCCACCGGGCAGAAACCACGTGTTCTGACTGGGCACGCCGATGGTTTGATCACGCTGAATATTGAGGAAGCGGACGACTCTACGCGTGAAAAAGCCCGCAAGGAAATGAATGAACCTTATCGCACGCTCCTGGGGCATTTACGCCATGAAATCGGTCATTACTACTGGGACCGACTCGTGTTAGACATGCCCTGGCTGGAGAAGTATCGTGAGCTGTTCGGGGATGAGCGGGAAGACTATGCGGCGGCGCTCAAACGAAATTATGAGCAGGGACCTCCTGCGAACTGGGCTGAAAAACATATCAGTTCTTACGCGTCGATTCATCCCTGGGAAGACTGGGCTGAGTGCTGGGCGCATTATCTGCATGTCGTCGACAGTCTCGATACTGCTTTGCGTTTCGGGTTGCGTGGCGAAGATGTCGAGCAGGCCGTTGAACCTTTTACTGTGAACGATCTCTATGATCCGAAGGCCCCGGATGCAGAACGCGTGATCCTGCTGGTCAATTCGTGGGTTCAACTCACTACGGTATTAAATGAACTCGCGCGAAGCATGGGGCATCAGGATTTCTATCCGTTTGTCATGTCCCGCACCGTGCTTCGCAAACTGCACTTTATTCAAATGATTGTGAAAGAGGCTCGCGGGGGAACACCATTGCTCTAACACACGAATACGCTGGAAAGTAAAAGACAACGACAGATATTTATACCTTGACCGGGCAGCGAACTTCTGTAGATTCAGGAGAGCGACTGCTGGGCCTGTTCCTGGATGTCGACGCCGACGAGCTGGCTCCAGGCGCCGATCAGTTTCTTCGTGATCGGACCGACTTCGCCGCTTCCGATGGTAATGCCATTAAATTTTGTAGCGGGCATGATGCAGTAGGGAGTGCTGGTGAAAAAGGCTTCGTCAGCCGTAGTGACATCGTAGGGGAGCAGTCGGCATTCCTCGATGGGGATTTCCAGTTGTTGCGCCAACTGCATGATGGTCTGGCGGCTGATGCCGTTCAGGCAGTTGATCGTACTGGGGGTTTTGATGCAGCCATTGGCGACCAGAAAAAAGTTACCCCCCTTGTTTTCGGAGAGGAAGCCGTCGGTATCAAGAATCAGACTTTGTGCCATCGGGTCGACCAGTTTGACTTCCGATTCGGCCATGGTGTAAAGGAAGCGACTGCGGTTTTTAATCCGTGCATCGAGCGATTGCGCTGGTTGCACACGGGTGAAGGGAGTGACGGCGTGGCAGCCTGTTCGATAGAAATCAGCCCAGTAAGAGAGGTCGAGAGGCAGGGTGACGATCATGACCGTGGGTTTGGATTCCGGTGGTTTCTGTCCGCTGGAGGGGACCCATTGGCCAGGGGTGATGTTGTGAATGATCCAGGCATCGGTGTTCGCGGGGTAATGCGGACTGTTTTTCTCCCAGACTTCGAGGGTGAGCTGTTCCATTTCATCCAGTGTCATGCCGGCGTCGAAGCGGGCCGCTTTCAGACTGAGGTAGAGACGCTCCAGATGATCCCGCAAGCGAAAGGGCTGATGGGCAAAGGTCCGCGTCGATTCGGTCACAGTCATGCCGAGGCTGATCGCGCCGTCAAAGATCGAAATTTTAGCTTCTGCCGCGGGAACGTAATCACCATTGAGATACACCAGATTCTGCGACATGTCGGCTCCAGTTCATTCTTGATTCGGTTTCAACTCATAGCGCGAAAAGCAGGGAGATTCGTAAGACTTCAGCTTACCGTTTTCATGACGCAAAATCAGGCAGGCGGTACCTGCTTTCTGACTTAAAAGTTTAATTCCTGCTTCAGGCCCCAGGACGCTGATGGCGGAGGCGAGACTGTCTGCTGATGTGCCATTGGGGGCGATCACTGTGACGCGACTCTGATCGGTGAGCCCGAGCCCGGTGCGAGGATCGACAATATGGGAGTAACGTTTTCCATCAATGACAACATGCTGCAGCGCATCACCCGAGGTAGCGACCGCCATGTTATGCAGATACAGGAAGCGGTCTATTTTTGTCTGCGGAGCATCTGAGGATGAGATACCGATTTTCCAGCCACAACTGTCCGGTGGTGGATCGCCGAGTACAAGATCGCCGCTGGCATCGATCATGGCTCGCTGGATGCCATGTTCTTTCAAAACCTGCAAGGCGACATCAGCGGCATATCCTTTGGCAATGCCTCCCAGATCGAGCCGCATCTCGTCCTTTAACAGTTCGACAGTCCGATTCTGTTCCGACAGTTTCAGAGACTGGAAGCCGACTTTGGCTCTGGCTTCAGCCAGACGATCGGGGTCCGGCATCTTGTTTTGTCGGCGTGCTCTGCGCCAGAGACGGACCACGGGACTGATGGTAACGTCAAATGCTCCTTCCGTTTCCAGTGAGAGTGCTTGACTTCTTTTCAGTACTTCAAACAGGGGGGGACTCACGGGAACCGGTTTTCCAGGCCCCGATAATCGACATAACTTATTTAACTCGCTTTCCGGGTCATAATCGCTGAGCAGTTTGTTAAGTTCCTTTACACGCTGGAACGCATTTTGAGCAGCATTGTTTGCGATTGCCTTGTCGGTAGCATATAATACGATTCTCCATTGCACTCCCATATGCACTTCCTGAAATTCATACCGAGTCAGAATTTCGCTATCCGTGCATTGTTGATTGCCTGACAATGTGGAGAGCAGCAGGCATGCCTGAAAAATGTATGACATCATCAATCCCGATTCAAAGTCCGATTGCAGATTACCGTTACGGAGTAAACTAATATGCTTAGCGTATGTCGTCACAGTCTCTTAATGCAAGGCAAATTCACATTCCTTGCCGCAATGCTGTTCTCTGTTTCTCTGGCCTCCGCACAGGAAGCTAAAACAGAAAAAGAGATGAAACCTTACACTCAAAAAATTGAGAACACCGATGTCAGTTTTGACATGGTTCCAATCCCCGGCGGTGAATTTCTGATGGGGAGCCCTGATGGTGAAAAAAATCGTGAACCGGACGAAGGTCCTCAGGTCAAAGTCAAAATCGAACCGTTCTGGATGGGTAAGCATGAAGTTACCTGGAACGAATACGACATCTGGAGTTTCAACCTGGATATCCAGCGTCGAAAACTGATGCGAGGCAAGTTCGACGAAAAAGAAAAAGCTGCTGATGCGGTAACCCGTCCCACCAAGCCTTACACCGACATGACATTCGATATGGGACACGATGGCTATCCCGCGATCTGCATGACTCAGCTGGCAGCGAAAACTTACTGCAAATGGTTAAGTGAAAAAACAGGGCATTATTATCGTCTTCCCACCGAAGCAGAATGGGAATACGCCTGCCGGGCCGGGACCAAGACCGCTTATTCATTTGGAGATAATGCTGCGAATCTGGATGACTATGCCTGGCATTATGCCAACTGCAATGACACCTACCAGAAAGTCGGACAGAAGAAACCGAACCCCTGGGGATTGTACGACATGCACGGCAATGTTTCCGAGTGGGTACTCGATCAATACATTCCCGACGCCTATAAAAAGTGGAGCGGTAAAGGAACACTCAATTTTCCCGTCAACGTTCCTAAGACTCTCTATCCTCGCGTCGCTCGCGGCGGATCATGGGATGACGAACCGGAAGGGCTTCGCAGTGCCAACCGAATTGCTTCCAGCTCAGACTGGAAGATTCAGGATCCACAGATCCCACAAAGTATCTGGTACCATACCGATGCGATTATGGTCGGGTTCCGGGTGGTTCGTCCTCTGAAAGTGCCTACTGCCGAAGAACGCAAAAAGTACGGTCTTGATCCTGTGATCCCGGCTGATGAAGGCCGCTGATCGGCTCTTTTTGTATCAAATATTATTGTGAAACAGCTGCATTTGCCGGGATTTCATCAACAGTTGAACCGGCAAATGCATATGTGTATTAGGAATATTTCTATCTTACCAAATCATCCTGCAGATTAGGGAAAGGCTTCTGATGACTCAATCTAACAACCAATCTACTTCCAGGCGCGACTTCTTGAAAGTAACAACTGCCACTGCGGTGGGAACCGGAATCCTTTCTACTTTAGGTTCTACCGCTCATGTTCATGCCAGTGGTGATGATACGATTAAAGTCGGTCTGGTCGGCTGTGGTGGTCGTGGTACCGGAGCTGCTTCCCAGGCGTTGTCTACGAAAGGAAACGTCAAACTGGAAGCGATGGCGGATGCTTTCAAAGACCGCATGGACAGCAGCTTGAACAATCTGCAGAAACAGTTTTCCGGCCGTCCTGAACGTGTTGATGTTGCGGAAGACAAGATGTTCGTCGGGTTCGATGCCTATCAGAAACTTCTGGATAGCGGCGTGGATGTTGTGATTCTGGCAACTCCTCCGGGATTCCGTCCGATTCATTTCGAAGCAGCCGTCAATAAAGGTGTTCACATCTTTATGGAAAAACCGGTTGCCACTGATGTCACCGGTGTGAAGAAAGTTCTCGAAGCGGCCAAAAAAGCCAAAGAGAAAAACCTGGCTGTCGGCGTGGGTCTGCAGCGACATCACCAGGCTCCTTACATCGAAACGATTCAACGTCTGAAAGATGGTGCGATCGGCGATATTACTTCCATGCGTTGCTACTGGAACAGTGGTGGAGTCTGGGAACCTCGTCTGGCTCGCGAAGATGCCAAATCAGAAATGGAATACCAGATGCGAAACTGGTATTACTACAACTGGCTCTGTGGCGACCACATCAACGAGCAGCACATTCACAATATCGATGTCTGTAACTGGCTGAAAGACGATTTCCCGGTCAAAGCCTACGGCATGGGCGGGCGTCAGGTTCGAACCGACAAAAAGTATGGCGAGATCTACGATCACTTCGCCGTCGAGTTTGTCTATGCTGACGACACCCGGATGTACAGCCAGTGCCGCCACATCCGTAACTGCTGGAACAGCGTGACCGAGCATGCTCAGGGAACCAAGGGATCCTGCGATATCAGTGGTGCCAAGTATGAAACCACTGGCGGATACAAATGGAAATATCGTGGTAAGAAAACGAATCCTTACCAGGTTGAACATGACGATCTGTTCGCAGCCATTTATAACGGTACACCTTACAACGAAGCCGAGTATGGTGCAAAATCCACCATGACTTCAATTCTGGGACGTCTGGCAACTTACAGTGGTAAGCCTGTCACCTGGGATGAAGCGATGGCTTCTGAAGTCAGTCTGATGCCAAAAGAATTCTCCTGGGAAGCAACTCCAGTGACCGTTCCCGATGAAAATGGATTCTATCCGATTCCGACTCCAGGCGTTTCCAACGTTCTGTAAAAGCTGGTTGAAATATTTCTCAGCCGCCCTGTTTCTCTGAAGCAGGGCGGCTTTTTTTATTCAATGAATCCGGGTAAGCTGGTCATTCGATTTCGTAACGAACGCGCCGGTTAAATGATCGATCTCTTTCTCTATTTGATATGACTCATTCATTTCAGATTTCGAATCTCACATCAGAAGACCATCCACGCGCGTTGGAGGTCTGGGAGGCATCCGTACGTGCAACGCATGATTTTCTGGACGAAGAGGCGATTCAATCGTTGAAACCTCTGGTACAGCAGGCTTGTTTAAGTTCCATGCCTGTCTATTGCGTGCGAGACGACTCTCAATCTGTGATTGGTTTTATCGGTGTGGAAGCACCAAAAATCGAAGCACTGTTTATTGATCCCGACTGGATGGGTCAGGGGTTTGGACGCCATCTGGTTGAATATGCCGTTAATAAACTCGGAGCCGAACTGGTTGATGTGAATGAGCAGAACCCACAGGCGCTGGGCTTTTATCAACATCTGGGTTTTGAGGTAGCTCATCGATCTGATGTAGACGGATTTGGTAATCCGTATCCCTTATTGCATCTGAAACTCGTAGAATAAGTAAGACAGTTTTCCGGTTATTTTGGCTGATATTCTGCTGCGGTTCTGGTATCGTAAAAAGAAATCTTTGACCCGCCAGGAGAACTCACCATGCCGGCTTCCGCATTCCGTTTTCAGTTCGTTTGTCTCCTTACTTTACTGCTGAGTTGTCTGCAGTCCGTTTCTGCAGAACCGCCGGTGAATATCGGTGATCGGCGAGAACTGTTTATCGAACATGGTTTGATCGATAAAATCACAGGGGATGCAGAACTTCGTCTGCAGAAACCGGTTCCCCGTGAAGTGGTCTTCAAATTTGATCAACCCTGGGAAGGCAGCAGTTCGGGCTATCATACGATCATCCAGGATGACGGTTTGTATCGACTCTATTATCGTGGATCACATATCATCGTCTCCGAGGGAAAACTGAATACAGGCAGTCATAAGCCGTATTACTGTTATGCAGAAAGTAAAGACGGTATTCACTGGACGCGACCGGAACTGGGGATCGTCGAATTCAAAGGATCGAAAAAGAATAATATCATTCTTGAAGGGAAGGGCTGTCATAATTTCGCTCCTTTTCTGGATGAGAACCCCGATTGCACGCCGGAAGCAAAATTCAAGGCGCTCGGAGGTTTACAGGGAGAAGGGGGGCTGTTCGCCTTTCAATCAGCGGATGGAATTCACTGGAAGCTGATGCAGGAAGAACCGGTCATCACGAAAGGGGCCTTCGATTCACAGAACCTGGCATTCTGGGACTCGGAACAAAAGCAGTATCGAACGTACTATCGGGTCTTTACCGCGGGAGTTACCGATTCCAAAACCTGGAAGCCAGAAGGCGATCGCGCGATTCAGACGGCGACTTCTCCCGACTTTATCAAATGGGATCACGTGGCTGATCTGGTCTACGAAGATTCGCCCAGCGAAGAGCTTTATACGAACCAGGTAAAGCCTTACTTTCGCGCACCTCATTTCAGGATCGGTTTCCCGGCACGTTATATCGAGCGGGGCTGGTCAGAATCAATGAAGGCGCTGCCTGATTATGAACGTCGTAAGCTGCGGGCTTCGTCCGTCGAGCGATACGGTACGGCGATCAGTGAAGGGCTGTTAATGGCCAGTCGGGATGGGGTGCATTTCAAACGCTGGAATGATGCATTCCTGCGGCCGGGCATCGAACGTCCGGGGACCTGGCAGTACGGGCATCAGTTCATCGCCGAAAATGTGGCTCAGACAAAATCGAGTTTCGAAGGAGCGCCAGATGAACTCTCCATTTATGCGGCGGAAGATTACTGGCATGGGAAGGGAGGCTCTCTCCGACGTTACTCAATGCGTCTCGATGGTTTTTCCTCGTTGCATGCCTCGATGAAGGGGGGAGAGTTGCTGACGGTACCGCTCACCTTTACAGGGAAAGAGCTGTCGCTCAATTTTTCCACTTCGGCAGCCGGCAGTCTGTTTGTGGAAATTCAGACCGCTGCAGGCGAACCTGTTCCAGGTTTTACTTTCAAAGACTGTGATGAACTGTTTGGAGATACCGTTGACCGTACGGTGACCTGGGATAAAAAATCCGATGTCAGCAGTCTGGCAGGGAAACCGGTTCGTCTGAAGTTTCGTTTGGAAGATGCTGACCTGTTTTCTTACCAGTTTCGGGATTGATTCAGGCAAGCTCTTATAATTCCCGGTGTTGTCGCCGAATTAGCTCATCGGTTGCACACTTCTCCCGGGGCGCATCTCAAATTTGTTATTGATCGAAAGTATCTGAATGTCTGAATCGAAGAAGTCACTGGAGCCAAAGTCACAAGACTGGCGTGATCGCTGGTACGAAATTATCTTCGAAGCAGACACCCGGGCCGGTAAAGCATTTGATGTGATTCTGCTGATCGCCATTTTATTGAGCGTGCTGGTGATCATGCTGGAAAGCGTTAATTCACTGGATCTGAAATACAACGATCAATTTCATTATGCCGAATGGTTTTTCACGATACTCTTTACGATTGAGTATGTGGCGCGAATTATTTGTACCCGTCGACCGCTGCGTTATATTTTTAGTTTTTATGGCATTGTCGATCTGCTTTCGATTCTTCCTACATACATCATGAATATCGCACCCGTGGAGACCCAGCGTCTGGGAGTGATACGGGCCTTGCGTCTGCTGCGGGCATTCCGGATATTCAAACTGGGACATATGCTCTCAGAAGCATCCGAGTTGCGACGGGCCATCTGGGCCAGCCGATCCAAGATTGCAGTATTTCTGGCAACGGTTGTGATTGCTGTCGTGATTGAAGGGGCGGCGTTACATCTGATTGAAGAAGACAAGGGGAGTGGCTTTGATTCGATTCCCGAAAGTATGTACTGGGCGATCGTGACAATGACCACGGTCGGCTACGGTGATGCTGCTCCGGTGACTCCAATGGGTAAATTTCTGGCAGCAATCATTATGATATTGGGGTACAGCCTGATTATCGTACCTACGGGAATCGTCTCTGCTGAATTGGCACACGGTGGAAAAGGATCTGTGGAAACCAAAATTACGACGCAGGTCTGTCCGGAATGTATGCGGGAAGGTCATGATTCCAATGCCACCTTCTGCAAATTCTGTGGTGCCCGGCTCTGACTGGCTTAACCTGGTGTTTCTGTTGCCGTTTCTTCCTGCTGTTTAAGCAGCTTCGGAGGATGTGCTGACCAGACTGCTGCTGCGGAGATCAATGGAATTGTCATGAATAAGTAAAGCACCGGGTTATAGGAGCCGAAGTAATCGATCGACATGGCAACCGGAAGCGGGCCTAATGCGGAGGCCAGAATCATCATCGACCAGGCAACTCCCCGGACGGCTCCCTGGTTCATTCGGCCGTAATAATTGATCCAGACCACGGTGGCCGTACTGCGAAATACGCTGCCGGTTAAGCCCAGCAGGAAGGTATAGACGACAACCATCCAAATAGCCGGCATGGTGAGTACAATCAGATTCGCCAGTGACAGGCAGATCATTGAGCCACACAGGATGTAACGGCTGGGAAAACGATCGGTTAACCAGCCGGCGGGGAACATCAGCACTGTCGCACAGATCGCCTGAAAGGACATCATGCGAATGGCCCAGTTCATGGGAACACCGTGACTGCCTAACAATGCAATCTGGTGAAATACGAGACCGGTTCCCACCAGGGCATGAGTTGTGATAACGGTCAGAAGTTTCCAGAAAGTCGGATCACGTAAAACCTGACGGACAGTCCAGGATTCGATGGTCGCAGTAATCAACGGACGCTTCTGTCTGCCGGAGAAATCTTCTTCAACTTCCAGTTCTTCCGCAGGGCCGATTCCGTCGGGATGCAGCCCCAGGTCTTCCGGTCGATTTCTGACAATAAAGATGCCGGGCAGAATCAGGCAGACCGCCACAGTGACTGCATGAAATACCCAGCCGGTCTGCCAGCCATAATGGGCAATCAGCCAGCTGTTAAGCAGTGGAATCGTCATGACGGAAAAGGCGCTGCCGAATCCTGCGAGTGCGGTGGCACGCCCCCGTTTTTTCTCGAACCATTCTCCCACCATCCAGACAGAGATCAATGTGAGCGCACCTTGTCCCAGGCTGCGGACGAGACTGAATCCGACATAGAGTTCCGACAGTGAGTGAATTCGCGACATGAAAAAACAGGCGGCTGCGAGACCGACGGCAATGATGGGCAGAATGATTCTTGCCCCCCAGCGGTCCAGCAGTCGTCCGACAAAAGGGAGCAGGCAGGCGCTGACAATCGTGGCGAAGCCGTAAGCGAGTGAGTACTGAGTTTCGGTTAACCCCAATGAGGCCCGCATCGGATCTTTGAACACGGCTACGGAAAACGACTGGCCGGGAGCTGATAAAAACTGCGCCATTGCCGCGATCCCGATCATGGTCCAACCGGGAAAGAATTTGTAAGTGGGGACTGAGAGTTCGGGGGAGGTTGCATTCAACTCCGCGTCAGCAGTCGACTGCGAATTCATTTCGATCTATTTTCTTGCCTGGAATAGTTGAGGTATCAACCCGGGGCGGGCGACCGGTGGGCTGAATTCAAATATAGCAGATGAGGAAATGGACGCGTAGCGTAGAATGGAATTGCTTTTCACAAAAATCGGATCTTCATCAGATCCTCAATTGACCGTAATTCTTAAGTGAACTGGGAATTAAGGTTTTGTTGAATCGAACATCGAGGAAATGAGGCATTATTTCCCGTCTGATGAGGAAGGAGAGCAACGACGCAGGTGGAATCTTAGATTCCCAGCCAGTCATTAAACAGGAATACAAGTCGACCACTGAGCAGCGCGATGCGCCCCATGACCGTGTAAGCAAAGCTGGCTCCGAAGGTGACCATTAAAACCCAGATTCCCAGACGAGAGACATATTTGACCATGCCTTCATGCTCGATTGAGAAAAAGAAATAAACCATGCAGGAGAGTACTCCCACGATGAATACGGTGTTCTTCAACGATTTGTCCCACAGCAGAGAGCCATCGGAAGCAAATACAAGGAATGGCATGACGGTGCTTTGCAACTGCCCGATAAAGTCCGTTTCCAGGTAACTGATTAAGCGGATGCCGGCTGTCGCGCCGATGAAGAATGCCAGTGGCCAGCGGGCAATCCAGCTCCCTTTGGGAGACAATCGCCATAAGAGTAAAATACTTAATACAAGCGGGATCAGGTAAAGTAATTCCGGTCTGGTCGTGGAATCAATGTCAGGATAGAAGGTGATGCGTGCCAGGCCGGGAAGCAGCTTGGCGTAAAGGTTTGTAGCAATTTCGGTCCAGAAAGCGACGACCATGGCATAACCAGCTGAGACGCCGACGAAGATCGCTTCCGTAAACTTATACAGGGGATTGTCACCATAGAGAAATGAAAAGATTGCCAGTGTGCAGAACGCGGCGACCCAGAGACCGACGGTGCGAGACAGGCTGAAACTGACGCCGGGATCATCCTTCTCAGATTGAGGCACCTGCTGGTTTTTAGTCCATTGATAAACCTGGGGCTCAGAGTCGGGCTGCGATGCTGTGGCCTCTACGGGGATTTCACGTACATAGACGCGTCCGTTGCCTTTGCTGGCCTGGAACAGTAGAAATCCACCACCGGCGATCATCAAGATTGTCCAGATGAGTGTTGATTGCTTCATTGGTGCATTCCCTGTTTTCGTTCCCAGATATAAATCACGTTACCTAATAAGATCAGGCTGATGAGCAGCAGGTGTGCAACCAGTTGAGGCCCCATGCGAACCAGGCCTTCCTTGGCGTTGGGGTTACTCTCCAGTTCCGGGTAAGCATTGATGATGGCCTGTTCGTATTCGGCAGCTCCTTTGATTGCAGCAAGCATGCCCGTCAGCTGATCCGGAATATAAGGCAACATGATCGGGGCTTGAACTCCGGTGCAACCAACGACGGTGGGGATATCAAACGGGGATGAGCCATAAAGTACCCATTCCTGCGAACCTGGATATCCGGCGCTGACATTACACAACAGATCGACCTGCTGAATGTTTTTGAGGTTCTTTGTAAGGGGAATATTATCCAGATTGGTTCCGTGGATATCTGTGGAGTAGGATTTTTTCAGATCTTCGACGACCAGTTTGATCACGCCTTCGTTACCGGCTCGAAATCCAAGGTTGACGTATTTCGTTCCGTATTTCCCTTTGTATGTCTCCGGGTATTCATCCTGCAGGATGCCGATGGAATTCTGGATCATGGAGATTCCCTGGGGCCAGAGCGTCATAAAGTAGATGTTGTGTTTTTTGATGGCACAATGTCTTGTGAAGGCCGAGGCCATCGGCTGAAGTTCTCCCTGGCTGGCAGGATCATAGTCTAAAGCCATAACGACATTGGAACCATCGGGCAGTTTATCGACTGCATCAAAAACCGCCATCACTTGAGCAGAGGGGACTTCTGGAAACGTTGTGCCCATGATTAGAGGGACAGCAACAGCGATAAACATGAGTAAAAAGATCCAGCGACGATCCAGATGTTGTAGAAAATCCAGCATTGATTACGCCTCCTGATCCGAACCAAGGTAAGAACGATCAACGCCTAATAACACTTTCAGCGAAGTCGAAGCCACCCCTAGTGCAATTCCGATTTTGATGGCCCGCATCCCCGCAGTTGTAAAGTTTTCCATGATGACTTCGGATAAATTCTGCAGATTGAAATCGCTGTATTTGATGCCGCTGTCGCCGAGGATAAATTCATCTGGTAACCAGCCTGTTAACCAGACACTGGCGTAAGTTCGTCCCAGTAGAATGATGACGGCAATGATCAGCAGAATTGTGGCTTCGGTATTTTTGGCACGGAAGGCTCGAAAGGCAGCGGATGAAATATAAAACGCCAGCAAAGCAAACATGGTGGCTGAAAGTGGGGTGAAAATATATTCGAACAGCCACCAGAAGGCGCCATCTTCCTGCAGATAATCTCCCGACCAGGCAAATTCAGGGAACTTTACATTCGGGTGCACGCCGACTTTTACCAGTCCGACAAACAGTGTGACAAAGAATGCGATTAAAGTGACAGCAGCATAACCCCAGCCTGGCTGTTGTGCAGAAATTTTCTGTAACTGCATCTTGAGCAGATTGCCTCCGCCAAGGATGAAAGCAAATGCGGCCAGCAGATTGAACCAGGCCATCGCGTCGTTTCCCCAGTCAACGAATTTGGGGATAAACGCCGTCCCGATGAGGACAAACCCTGTGATTGCTGAAATGAACAGCGGAACGGTTCGCTTCATTATTTAAAACCTCCTTTACCGAGGATGTTCTGTATGATGTAGTTCGAAGCTGACTGCAGATAGGTCGGTTGCTGCTTCTCGGGCGTCGCTCCCCGTGACTGGATGGAGGAGAGGGTCATGATGAGGCAGCCTGCAATCAGCAGCAGGCCACCAATCAGTTTTCCGAAGTCCTGTCCTTTGAGGCTGCCTAACTGCTGAGGTTCACCGGACAGGTATGCTGATGCGGCAAAGAACTCTTCACCAATCAGTGTGAAGTCACAGGCGGCGACGAAGAAGGGGAGTTGGGTCGGCATCGCGGTACCTGCCACCTGAATCGCACCGACGGAGTTACCTGTCTCTGCCAGAATCAGTGACTCGGCGTAAAATGCACCCATATAAAAGCAGGCCGCCGGTTTGTCGCGGACCATCTTTCCCGTCACGCTGGCGACGTACCCAAACTGCTCGTCAGTAATATAGTAGATATCGTCTTCGTTATATTCATCCGGTCTGCCTGCTGCCAGATAGGCTGCTTCGACCGTATCGCGGGCAGTTGTCATCACGAGCGAGCGGGAAGTCGGAACTTCCAGTGTGGCTCGGTAGTCTGCCGTCGTTTCTGCCACCTGCGCGAGCACAGTGATACCGGCGACAGTCTGGATATCATTGATGTCCTGAATTCCGGGAACAAACAGGCAGGAGCGTCCCATTTCCGTTGCACGGCCGACGGCATCGTTAATCGCTTCCAGTCCCGCGATTTTCCGGACCTTCAGTTCTTTTCCGCTTCGTGCCAGGCGGATGAAGAATATGACTGAACCACAGATCAAGACGACAAAAACGGCAAACCATTCGCGCTGCTGATTGAACCATTGCAGAGAGGCGATGACAGGTTCCTTTATGACCACCGGAGCAGAGGTCACGCCTTCCTGACCGACGGCTTCGATCTGGTAGAGGTAAGGTGTCCCGGTTTTGCAGTTCGAATCGCGAAAGGTGTTGACCTGGTATGTTGGTTCACCGATGTTTTCAAACTTTGACTCTGCGTTGTCTGCTTCTTTGCGATAGATGACGTATCGTAAAACCTTGCGAGGTTTGAGATCGGGTTGGTCATCCGGGGAGAGTGTCCAGAACAGATCGATGGCAGTGCCCGCATCGCCGGGAACATCTTCCGCACGAAAATCAGAGGGAGACGCGGGTGGTTCGGCTGCCTGAATCGCAGAAAACTCTGAAGCTGCCACTATTGTCAGCAAGAGTAAACTCAGAGCAGATTTGAAGGTCTGGTATTGCATGAATGATTATCCTTCGATGAGTTCCACGTTGGCACGGGGAACGATCACGTTCTCTCCAGAATCCAGAATGACTTCCAGTACACGTGACTGCGAACCTGATTCGAGGGTCCTCAGTTCTGTAGGCATCTCGCCAACTTCGCCCAGCAGTCCAAAATAAGGATCACGGATGATTCGCACCGGAACACCCGTTTCCAGAATTCCTGTCGAAACACTCTTACTGGTTTCGTTGCTCGTTGAAGAGTTGTTATCCAGTGGGATCACGATTTCCGGCCGCAGTACGCCGGCGCGGATTTGAGTGGTTCCGTTGACGGCGGCTTTGGCACCTTCGCGTTCTTTCAGCAGGTTAAACGTGCGATCTGCCATTGCGATATCACCGAAGCCTTCCGTGATGATCAGCGTCGTGCCAATATGTTCTGAGCCGGTGACGGCCACACCCAGATCGTAGCCTAGGATTTCCTTGAGGTCTTCATCATCGATTCCCCCTGAAATCATCGCGGCGACACCAATTTCAATTCCCCGCCTGACTGCTTTGCCGGTCATGCGGGCGCCGCCGATGACGATTTTGCCACGCATGGATTCGTCCAGAAGATCATCTGTTAATGATTGCTGTTTGTCTTGGCAGGCGAACGTAATGATTCCAAAGGCTTCCCCGCCGATCCCGAGAATTCCCTGTAAAAAAGTGATTTCCGATTCGATGACCACACCCTGGTTGGGAATGACTTCTTTTACAGTTCCCGCCTGATACGCACAAACCTGAATCGGCATGGGGGCACCTCTTAAAATGACCTGCCCGGTGACATGGGAGATCGATTCAATGGTTCCCGCTGTTTTGGCTTTGGTTTCTGATTTGAAAAAACCAAAGATCCCATTGCTGCGTGCGAGGGTATCTCCGACGTGGACTTCATCCCCTTCCGCGATCAACATGCAATGGGGGACTTCGGAAGGGGCCACGGAAATCTGATTGGCAATATTGATTGGTGTGACATCGCCGGGCATGAAGGTCTGGGCGACGATCTGATCCGCGGTGACCCGATCGCCTTCCTTCACGAGTACGTCTCCCGGAATGGGGAGAATTCGTTTGCTGGAGTGCAGAACGCGCTGACTGATCTGTAAGCCGGGGGAATATGCCTTCGCCATAATTGCTTTGTCTCTGCTGGTTGAATCAAACTTCGGTAAGAGCCGGTTCAGGATACAGCTGCAGTTCTTCGATCCAGCTGTTTAATTCGGATAAATGGTTGTTTTCGCTGGTGGGAACAACCAGTGGTCTGCCGCGTGCATCCAGAATCAGTCCCACCTTGCCGCCGCGTGCTTCGAACTCTTTCCGCTTGCCGGAACCATTTCCAAAATCGTAACCGCGGCTCGGTTCTACAGTGACCACCGCCTGTTCGTTTTCATCAAGGGGAAACATCTTCATCTCGCCACAAAACATTTCCCCCGTCTCTTCCAGGGAATGACTGCGGATGTGATAACGAAAACAGGATTTTCCGGCGCGATACACGCCACGCGGCGCAATACAGGTACCGAGGTAGATCAGACAGTCACGCTCAAATACCTGCAGGGCTGCGCGAGGATGAACCTGAGCCAGTACCCCCAGATGAGGCATCATGAAAATACTGTCTTTGGCCAGCACGGTCATGCCTTCCGGTTCAAAGGCATCAATCATCATGGCAGCCGTCTGATTCATGTTGGGGGCGTGTGACAGAACGCCTCCCGAAGCGACCAGCAGATTGAGTTTCATGTTATCGACGATTGAGGCTCCACTGGTCTGCTGGCTGAAGGTATCTCCCACCGTTCGCTGTTGTTGCACACCTTTCAATGTTGTCGCGAATTCTTTGTGTTGTACATACGCAAGACGCAATGCCTCGCGGGCGACCGCCTGTTCAAAGACCAGTGCTTCCCGGGTTTGTGGAATCGTCGTCGGTCGGATCATTTTGTTCTTGATATGATTCCGCAGTTCACGTGGATCCATTTCCAGATGCACCCAGCGTAAGATCATGGGGAGGGTCGCTGAGGCGCACACGTTGGAGATCGAATAACTCATCCCCAGGTTGGCACTCACCGTACGGTTAAAGGTTCCATCAAACACACTGAAGACGTCAGTCGTGGCGCCGCCAATGTCGACGCCGAGGGCATTGATATTCTGCTGTTCGGCAATCGTCTGCAGGATGTTTCCGACTGCACCGGGAGTTGGCATGATCGGGGCATCGGCCCAGGAAATCAGCTTGTTATAACCCGGGGCATGCGCCATCACGTGTTCCAGGAACAGGTCGTGAATGGCGTCCCGTGCCGGTGCCAGATTCTCCTGTTCCAGAATTGGGCGGACATTGGCGACCGTTGTCAGTTTCACATCGTCATCGAAGGCTTCTGCTACCAGTTCAGCAGCTTCCTGATTGCCGGCGTAGATGATCGGCATTTTGTAGGTGCCACCAAAGCGGGGCTGCGGCTTGGCGGGGGCGATCAGTTCCGCCAGTTCCACAACGTGCTTCTGGGTTCCGCCATCTGTGCCTCCCGCCAGCAGAATCATATCGGGGCGGAGTTCACGAATTCGCTGGATCTGTTCGTGTGGCAGACGTTTGTCGTTCGAGCAAATCGTATCCATGACAATCGCGCCAGCTCCCAGTGCGGCACGCTTGGCACTGGCAGCAGACATTTCGCGCACCACGCCGGCCACCATCATCTGTAAGCCGCCCCCTGCGCTGGATGTCGAAATATAGATATCACATCCCGTGTCACCCTGAGCCGGTCGAATAATTTCGCCTTTGTCGTCGATCAGTTTGCGACCTGCCAGCTCACCGACTTCAGTGACGGCATTGACGACACCTACTGTCACATCCGCAGCGGGCTCTTCGACAGTCGTGGGGGCTTCGCCGCGAAAGGTCTGGCGGTACTCACCATTGATTTTTTCAATCAAAATGGCCTTGGTGGTGGTACTGCCACAATCGGTTGCCAGGATGACATTGATCTGATCAGGGTCGAGTTGTTTTGCTGTCGTTGAGTTCATGTCTGACTCACCATCCGTGTCAATCTGAGAGCAGTTGAAGTATCGTTCAGGCTTAATGTCGTTTGTCAGGAATCTTCATTTTTCAAGACCGGAGCTGGAGCAGCATCTGTACTTGAGCTCTGGTCTTCCTGTTTCGTTTTGCTTAAGAATTCCAGTCGCTGGCAGAGCCATTCAATGGAGCCGCGCTGCTCAAGAAAGTCGGCAAAGATCTTCTGAGCACGAGGATCTACCAGAATCGACAGTAGGGGGGTAAAGAAGTGAATGGCCTGTGAACCGATGTAATTCAAAGGTCGACAGGTTTCGAGTGTGAGGATTGCCAGAGTGACCATGTCCCGGCGGATGATTTCCCGGCAGATCCGATCTGCGATCTGTTGTTGCTCGACTGTGGGAGCAAAATCTTCAGGGCGTTCTACCGCAAAAGCGTGCGCGAGCCACTTTTTGATCATGACCATCCTAGCCTGTATCCAGATATACGGAGCGTTACCGGAGCTGCTTTCACTGCAGGGCAATTGTCAGCGAGCTGCGAGAGTTAGATGAACGCATTTATGTAATTCTGTTGTGGTTTCAATTGACGCAAGTTATTTCCATCGTTGAACTAAGTCTAACAATAGCAGGATTGGATAAAAATGAAAGTATCCATCTGAAAGAATTAGGGAATCTCTAAAATCCCTCAAGAAACAGTTCTCTGGCTCAAGCGATCTTGAAGAGTGCTTTGGCGTTGGCTGTGGTGATTTCAGCCATCTCTTCCGGAGTCTTCTGATGGATTTCCGCCAGGCAGGCACAGGTATATTTCACAAACGCCGGCTCATTACGTTTGCCACGCATGGGCACCGGCGCCAGATAAGGGGAATCGGTTTCAACCAGCAGACGATCCAGGGGGATCAGTTTTGCCGTCTCCCTCAACTCATCATTTTTCTTGAAAGTCAGCATGCCTGCAAAGGATATGTGCAGCCCCAGGTCCAGACAGGCGGCCGCTGTTTCGGGGCTGCCACAAAAGGAATGCATGAGCCCTTTCAGCTGCGCGCCATTTGCTTCCTGTTGCAGCAGTTCGACTACATCCGCCTCCGCTTCACGACAGTGGATAACAAAAGGGATGTCCAGTTTACGGGACAGTTGAATGTGTTTGCGGAAATAGTCCTGCTGCAATTCAATCGGAGCATAGTCCCAGTAACGATCCAGGCCTGTTTCACCAATGCCAACGACTTTGTCTGCCGTCGAGAGTGTCTCGATCAGTTCCCAGTCGTTGGGTTTCATTTGTGCGACATAGTTAGGCTGGATTCCGACCACCGCGTAAACATTCGGGAAGGTTGCCGCCAGGTCAACAGCACGCTGGCTGCTTTCCGCGGTGATGCCGATGGACAGGATCGTTTCCACGCCGGCGTCGATGGCGTTTTGCACGGTTTCCGGGCGATCAGGGTGAAAGGCTTCTTCATCCAGGTGGGCGTGAGTATCAAATAACTTCATGAGGAAAATCAGATTTCAATATTAGAAATTTACAGTTTCTTTTTGGGAGCGACTTTGTTCGCATCGGTCGCAAAATTGATCGACTGGAAGCCGGCTGCCAGGCAGGTATCGTAGGTGCGGATCATTTCTCCCAAGGGAACTTCTTCCTGGATGTCGAGGATCACAGGGATCTCTGGTGCCAGCTCGGCCAGTTGCGTCAATGTCTGCTTCAATTGATCGAACTGAGCATACTCGCGCTCGTTTAATTCTACAATGGTCTGGTTGTCCTGCCGTTTGAGTTTTAACCAGACTTCGCCGAGAGGCTGTTCTCGCGGAGTCGATTCGACCGATTCAATACTGCCGGTCGCGAGTTCCGTCGGCAGCAGAAATTCTCGAATCTGATTTGCCGAGGCACTGATAAAGAAGATCAGCAGCAGGAATACCACGTCAATCATCGGCGTCATGGTAGCCTGGTCCTGAATGTCAGATCGGCTGTTATGATGAGAGGGGATTTTCATGACAGAGGCAGTTACTCGTTCAGGACTAAAAATTTGACGTTGGAAATGCCTGCACGGGCGCAACTGATTAATACGGGTTCAACAATTCGGTAGGGAATTCGACGGTCGCCACGGATTCGGATCTCCATTTCGTGCCGTTTACTTTCATCAAGAGAAAGCAGTTGTGCTTCCAGTTCTTCCGGGGTGATTTCGCTGCCGCGCAGATGCATTTTCTCATCAAGGGTGATCGTGATAATCATCCGACGTGGTGCTTCATCCGGTTCGCTTTCGTTTTGAGAAGCCTCGGGCAGTTCGACTGCTTCCAGTTTCTCATTCTGAGTCAGGTGAGTCGCAGCCAGAAAGAAGACAATCAACAGAAAGACAATGTCGATCAGAGGGGTGATGTTAAATCGAATTCCCGGCTGACGGGGACGTGTAGGGACTCGCATCTCTGTTAACCTCCGGGAGGTGATGAGGGACGCGTTCCCTGTTGATCGGCGAGCCGTTGTGCCAGTTCCTCTTCCGGCCGTTTCCGTTGTGGTTTTGCTGACTGTTTTGCTGTAACAGGAGTACTGCGTTTGAAGTCAGCAAAAACGTGTTCGGCTAATAACGAGGATTGTGCAACCAGTTCATCAATCCTGTTACGGAAAAAAGCAAAACTGGCAAGAGCGGGAACGGTAACACTGAGACCAAACAGCGTTGTGATGAGCGCTTTGGAAATCCCGGGAGCCAGTTCTGCTACATCGGGGTTGGCTTTGGCTGTGAATTCGGAAAAGGCTAGGATCATGCCCCAGACAGTCCCCAGTAGTCCCAGCATGGGAGAGAGTGTGCCGATGACGGACAGGTATTCGATTTTACGATTCAATCGTGCCGACTGCTGCATCGCGGCGTCTTCCATGGCTTTTTCAACAGCCCCATAGCCCAGCTGGACTTCGGCCAGCCCGGCCGACAGAACATATGACAGAAAACTGGGATTCGACTTACAGACGGAATCGGCACTGCGATACTGTTGCTGCGAGATTAAACCGTGAACTTCTTCTGCCAGGCCAGGAGGCATCAGCGCATTGCTGCGAATGCTGATGACATGTTCCACGATTAAAGCGACCATGGCGATACTTAAAACGGCGATGATAATTCCAATTGTGCCCGCATCATCAACGAGTTGCCGGAAGTCGACTTTTGAAATGTCAGTCCCCGTACCTTCACCCGAATCATCTGCGGCAAAGCAGTAGGCGGGAGTTGCCAGCGCGAGGCAGGCACAGATGAGACTGGCCCAGAGTGTTTTACTCAGTGATTTACTTCGATCCATCAAATCATTCATTTCAAGAAAAAATCGTGCTGTTCAATTATTTTGTGTCGCTGGTTGTGAACCCGCTTTGGTGATCTGGTCAATCATCTGCAGTGCCATCTGTCGTGCAGGTGATTTGGGATAGCGTGCCGCGGTTTCCTGATAAAGCCGCAATGCGTTATTCGCCTGTCCCATCGCCAGAATCGAATCGGCGGCTTTCAGGCTGGCTTCAGCAGAGAGCTGCGGGTTTGAGTTTTCAGCCAGTGGGATCCAGAGAAAGGAAGCTGCTGCCTGTCCGTGTCGTTCCAGCAGAGCGTATCCGGTTCCCAGCAGGAAGTGAGGGCCGGCTCTGAGGTGTTCGGGAACCTGTCTCAGATTGCGTTCCCAGCGCTGCAGTTCCAGCAGGCTGATATCGCCGGCACGCAACCGGAGACGCCAGAGTTGGGTACGTGCCAGTTGCTGGATTTTAATGTGGGGGCTTGTGGCCAGGGAGCGGAGTGCTGCTTCTGCCTGTGCCTGATAATCGGGAGACGTTAACAGAATACTGGCCCCGATCAGCTGTTTCACTTCATCCTGGTCGGTTAACCAGTTTTGCGCTGCATTTCGGGCGGGGGACAAGGTTTCTTTGATTCCCCAGTCAAGCGGAATCAGATCAAAGGAACGGGCATCAGGTTCATTCTCCACCATGATTTGAAATCGAAGTGCCGCCTTCAGGTTGTCACCGGTTGCCAGGGCTGCTTTGGTCATCAAGGCCAGGATTTCACGGCGGACCCAGAGTCGGTTTTCGATATTCAAGGCTTCACTGAATGAATCAATGGCTTTTTCGTACTCTTCATTCTGTAACTGCTCCAGACCCTGCTGGTGCTGTTCTGTTTGCGGTGTATGTACCTTTACGATTTCAGAACTGGGATAAGTTTTTACGGTTCCGCTGGGCAATAATTTCACTTTGATCTCTGACTGAGTGAAATCCAGAATCGTGCACGGAAGCGTCGCCTGACCGACATGGTGATCCGGGCGAACTTCGATCTTATCCTGAGCGCAGGTAATCTCTGTATTCTGAAATAAGAATACAAGCACCAGGTTGATCAACAGAAATGTTCGCATGGAAACCTTTCAACAGGGAAAATTATTACTCTGCCGGAGCTGGAGTAGTCGGTTCTGAAACAGGCGGTTCATTTTTCTGGTCAGCCGGATCCTTGGTGAAAAACCAGGAAAAGAGCATTAACAGAGCTCCGCCCGTAATCGCCATGTCAGCCACATTGAAAATTCCGGTTCTCAAAGGCCCGAATCCGATGTTGAGAAAGTCGATGACAATACCATTCAGGAAGACACGATCAATTAAGTTCCCGATGCCTCCTGCCAGTAATAATGAGAGAGCGATAAATTGCATCAGAGGCATCTGCCAGCGAAAGACCAGCATTCCCGATACGAGAATCAAAAATGCAGCGTTGGCAACAACCAGCAGGAAAAAACGGACCGGTTTAGACAGCCGGCTGCCAACACTGAGGAAGGCACCTGTATTCTCTGCATATTCCATGCGGAATGTGTTATTGAAATAAGTCACCGGTGGTTCAAATTTGAGTTTTTCGACGGCGATCTTTTTAGTGTACTGGTCGCAGCCGACACAGAAGAGCAGGCAGGCCAATAACATTGTATAGCGAGTCGCTTTGGAAACTGACGAAGACATTAAACAATGGCTTTCTGAGTGAGTAAATTGGTTTTATGGTGATCCGCAGGCAGCATTCGCGGTTGTTTAGTTATGCTTGATAAATTTGCGGACATTATAGTATCGATAGCTGCCTTTATTCTGGCGGGCCAGTTTATCGAGGGAGTTACCTTCTTTGACCGGATAACCCTCACCAAATTCAATACAGTGAATTTTTGCTTTTCCGCTATTGATCTCACGGATCTCATTCAGGTCAGCACTGGATAGCTGCGGGTGTTTTGCATCTGTCAGGAAGAATATGACATCCGGGTTAAAACTTAAAGCTCTTTTTAAAGCCGGCAGATGGTCGGTACCTCCATCGGGTTCAACACTCTGAATGAATTGCCGGGCCAGTGTCCGATTGATGTCAGTCGCATAGAGTAATTCCGCTGACTTTCCCCGGTGCTGCATGGCTCGTGTAGAGGTGTTGTAAAAAATGATTTGGAACTGCTGATGATGGTTCAAACCTGCCAGGCTGGAGATCAGTTCTGAACGCGCTTTGCGAATGGGAGCTCCCTGGGGAGCAGCCATACTACCTGAGCAGTCGAGTACGAATACAAACCGCTTACCTGAATCAACGGCGTCGAAAAAATTGACATTACCAGCGCCCATCACGGGGGGGGCCAGCGCCGTACTGGGTGACATTAACTGGTCGGTCGTCAGGTCGGCAGTAGGAGTACTGGGAGCCTGTGCCGGGCCTGCCCCAAGCAGTTTCGAATTCAACTCGGGAAGCTGGGGCGCCACAGGAGGCTGGTCCATGACTTCGCTGATCTGTTCCTGGGACTGAGATACCTGTAGATTCTCTGCAGATTCCAGGGGTTCCTGGTCTGAATCCTCTGGCTTCTCAGCATCAGGGGACTGTTTGACATAGATCCCCACACTGCGGAGTCCTCCTTCATCGCCTCCTGTCTGACCACTGTCACAGTGGTTGAGGCTGGAAATCAGGATCAGCAGGATGAGCGAGTGGATGGCCAGAGATGCAGCCCAACTCGGAACAACCAGCAGCGGAGAGTTCGTCTGCCATCTTGCGGTGCGTTGTTCCATTTCAGTAAATGCTGCTGGCATCAATTCAAACCCATGGCTGAATAATTCATTCCGTAAAGATAACTTAAGTCTCTATATTGTAGTGGATTATCAATTCTCGAACAGTCGGGATTCTAAAGAAGTGGCTTGCTCTGGAATAGACGGTGCACAGTTCAGACGGGAGTTCCTGAAGGTGTTAGTACTTCTCTTACGCTATTCCTTATTCAACTGTTGAAGGTATTGTTTGGTAACATCCACTGGAAAAACGCCGTCTGGTGGCTCGTAGGTAAATTCCGTATCGGGAATGGGCGAGTTCAGAGTGACTTTGCTAAAGTTAAGTGTGACCATACTTTGTAGAGAGTCTTGCGTTTTTTTCAGATACGCGATACGACGGGGAAAGAGCGTATCCTGATCGAGGTAAATTCGAACTACCTCCGGGACATAAGCAGGCAGTTCAACAGGGGCAGCAGGGTCGCCCCCCTTCCATTGTGCCAGAAATTCGTCTTTCCAGACCCCGTTTAAGACCGTTAACGTCTTTCCGCTGATCGTTCTTTCTGCCACGCTGACGAAATTCATATTTTTCTGAATGGATGCCAGTAATCCGGGAAGTCCTCCCAGTCCCAGTTGTGCTACAAGCATATTTGATTGTGCCTGGGGATTGATTTCTGCCTGTTGCAGGATCGCCTGTACATCTCTGCGGGTTACTCGGGATGTCCCTTTAATCGTGTGCTCTGTCCACAATACCTGACCATCACAGATTTCCAGCACGGATCCCACCGGTTTACCGTCTGAATTCTGACTCTGTACGTGAAATTCAAGGCGTAGTTTCAAGTCTTTGCCCTGTCTCTGGTCTTTTGATTGCAGATAATTCCCAGTCATGATGAAAGGCTTGGGCCCAATTTCAACTTTCTCGGTAATGTGAGTTCGAATTGAACTGTATGAGAGAAGTTTTTCCCTGGCTTTTTCCAGCAATGCCGCTGCATAAACCGGATTTTTTTTCAAATTCTTCTCGGACTCATCAGAAATCGCATTTTCGGCTGCCGGCTTCTCCCCGGGATCTGCCTGAGCAAGAAGACGCTCATCGGTATTCTCTGTATCTTCTAGACTGGTCAGTCTTTGTGGCAATTGAGCCCAGGAAGAGATTGAGAAAAAATCATTCAGCACTGCGACGAGCAGGAGGCCTGTAGTCAGGGTTAAAATGCGTAACATGTTCTAATTGTTCGGAAAAAAACGAATTTATCAAAGAATCGGACCACATTAGTCCGAAAACAGATGTATGAGGCCATCTATGTGCCTCTAGCTGGTTGGAGTGTTTCAACCGGCAGACCGTTTAGCTCAGTGTGAGATCGTTAAAATTTGGGACTGATCGCATTTTAACGATATTTCGGGCTTTGGGTCGACCTGAAAACTGAGTCTTTTTTGAACCGAACGTCGACCGTTCCAATTTCCCAGGGATCGACGTCTTAGTTTGCGATGGACGGTTCTTCACTTAACAAGTCGCATTATTCGTCGTGGGTATTCGAACAAGGGGTCATGATGAAGTACTACTTCCTGGCTTTAGGAACATTGGTAGTTGTCTGTGTTGGCTGTGCAGCCGACGGGCAACAGGTAATTAAGAAGGGTGAGTACCATGCTCCACCAGCTGCGATGATGCAGCGACCGGGGCCAATGGTCGATGGACCGGGGCCAGGCGTATTGCCAATGCTGGCTCCGCCTCCCATGAGTGCCTATGCAGCACGAACCTCACAGGTTCGCTTCGTAGGACCAGCGGGTATGAAAGTGGGCTGGCAAGTCGCGGAAGGCTATGCAGAAAACCAGCTCACAGCTCCAGGGCGTTACAACTTCAACCAGGGAGCAACCTACCGGTTAAAGCTGTCACACATCCCGGGACGATCGATTCCTGCTCTGTATCCTTCATTGCAGGTCTATCCGTCACATCCTACGACAGACGCTTACCTGTCTCATAACAGCATTCCTCTGGAAATTACACCAGAAGATCTGGATCAGGTAGAAAGCAACAACTTTGTGACGAAAGTCATCTATCTTCCAGATGAAAAGTTCCAGGAACTGGCCATTGCCGGTGTGGAAACTCTGGTTTCAACCCGTCTCGATCCCGGTGTAGATCCAGTCGCAGAAGCAGATCGTCGTGGTACCATCATGGCTGTCCTGCGAATGGGTAACATGGATCTGGAGATGCCATCCGGTGATGGTGGGGCCGAAACTGTTTCACAGGTTTCATATGATGGAGACGCCGGAGCTCACATGGCTCCCATGCCAATCCCCGGTGAAACGATTGGAGTCGCATCTGGTGTGCCTGTTCCCACAATGATGGGCGGCATGGGTGCTCCTGGTCAGCCAGCTTACAATCCAATCGCCGGAATGGGACCAACTCCTGCCTGGGGTATGCCTATGACAGGAACTCCGATCGGACTGCCAGGTCCTCCTCACATTCCACTGGGTGGACCAGCCAGCCTGAAGTCTCACACCATTCGGAATGTATCGAAAACCAATCTGCCAAAACCAGTCGATCACTTCCTGGTCGACGTCAAACAGGATCCGGCACCAAGCCTGCCTAAACCTGTTAAGTATGTTCAATACTCGGAAAGTCATCCAGTACATTCACCTGGCCAGGTATCTTACCCAAGAACCATGGCACCAGGACCTGGATATTAAGAGTAAAAGACTATGGACCCACGTGACACTCCTGGAAACGAATACCAGGAGTGTCACCCCTTGTCTTTTTAAGTTTCATTTCTGCTCTACTGTTTCATCTCTTACGGCTAATTCTCTTCTGTCATCCCTCAGGACAACTGATCGTAGAAACTCTTAGTCATGACGAATTCAAAACGACAAAATCGATCACGCTTATTAACGTTACTGTTAATGACCCTGATCGTTTTTGTCATGGATGTCCCTGCTGCCTGGTCTCAACAGATGATCGGCGGACGACAGTACAATTCGGGGAATCAATTCTATCATCCTCTGAATCAGCGCACTCCACCCGGGGTTGCCGGCCAGTGGGCGTCGATGTCAGGTCAGGTTCAACCCGGTTATATTCAACCGATGAAATTCAGTCTGCCCTCCAAAGGAAATCTGACCTTTTATGCAGGCGGTCCTGATCAGGCGATTCCAAAAACATCTCCAGCTTCCATCGGTTTTGGAGTTGGTTATGTGTATCGCGTTAAAATCAGCGGTATGCCGGAATTTCCGGGTGTCGAACTGTACCCGACCATTGAGTTGATTGATCGTCTTCATCCACCTGCCGGTCTGGCTGAACAATATCCAATACCAGTCAGTTTTACGGCGGAAGATATTGAGCTGGTATTATCCGGAAGAATGGTGACAAAAGTCGTTTATCTGGAACGGCCTCAAACTGCCGTACCTGCTCAGTTTGATCGACAGCCAACACAAACAATCACCGCACAGAAAAACCTGATCGCCGAGGCTGATCTGCTCGGCCGTCCGATGCTGATTCTCAGAATGGGGGGGCGTCTGCCTTCTACAGTTGGTGAAGATCCTGCCTTTTTCGGGAACGGGGCACCTGTCGTTGAAGTAAATTCACCTGCTGTCAAAAACTGAAGATTCGTTTAACCAAAGGAAATTCCGTGTTCAAATTGTCGTTTAGAAATCAAAGAGGAGAATCGCAAATGCAGCGTGTCTGCTCTCTGGCGGCGATCATGCTGATGTCTGTCAGCAGCGGGTGTTCCAGTTTATCTCCCGTTTCGGTTTCCATGCCCTGGAATAAGTCATTGACAGAACCGGTAAAGGAACAGGCTCCTGCGGTTCAACATGCCGACTTTGACAGCAGTGAAGGAGCTGTGACTCTGTCAGCTCCTGCTCAACCAGTGGCTCCCGTTTCAGCTGTGCAGCAGGTTGCCTACTATCAGCCTGCTCCTGTCTGTGAACGACCTCCTTATTGTGAATTTTCTCCCGCTGTAGAACGGGATTACACACTCCCGGCAGGCACGGATCCTGCCATGGTGAAAATGTATCCCGATGAATATCTTTTTGATGGCGGTGATCGTGAGAACCCGGTTCACTATGACGACTACAGTCGTCTGGGCCTGGATACGGAAGACACCGTAGTTGAATACCAGACACATAAAGGCAATCACGAAGTCAGAAAATCGAATCGTGTCGCAGTCTACGCTCCCCGGTTCGCTGCCATTCGTTCCGCCAGTTCGCCTCTCTCTGGAACATCGGTGGATACACTGGCCACGACAGAAGATACTGTTCATGGTGTGGGCTTAGATGCGCGAACTGTAATCACACAGCACAAACAGCGTGAACAGCTGGAAGGGATTCGCATGCGATCCCGTGCCAGTGGGGTGGAAACCGAACAGCAGCAGGGGGCCGTCGGCCAGACTGCTATTCTCGGTTCCCATACCAAGCTCAACAATCTGTTTCAGGATACAGCTACCGAATCAACCGGACAGTTTGATCAGTCTGATGAAGCTCGCATAGCCTATCAGATTCAGGCAGCTGCGATCTGGTCTCGAACTCAGTTTCCAGTCATTGCCATCCGTCAGCAATCCGCGCATGCTGCAAAGAGTGCCGTCAAGCCTGAAGAATATGTGGGCATTGAAGACAAACGCAAAACAGAAGGTAACCTGAAACTGGTTAAGCTGGCCGACAGGAAAAACGCGGAACCAGGTGATATCATCACCTTCACCATCAAATACGAAAACGTGGGTGACTTCGACGTCGAAGGCATCAAGATTGTTGACAACCTGACACCGCGTCTGGAGTACATTGAAGACAGTGCCACTTGTGATCGTAAAGGACGACTGGTTGTAGAAGACAACCAGGAAGGCAGCCTGATACTGACCTTTGAAGTAGATGAAACTGTCAAGGGGCATACGGGGGGCGTCGTCACCTTCAAGGCACGAGTTCGCTAATCAGAAACAAGCGATGAATTTTACCTCATAGAACCAACTTTGTGGATTCCCGCGAATCCTGAGCCCGTCGTGCAACATGCAGGACGGGCTCATTTTTTTTGCACAAGCGATTCCGTGCTGCTCTCAGAAAAAGCAGTTCTGTCTTTGGCCTGTGTTTCAAAATGCTACAGGGTGAGGTGTTTTACTGCAGCCTTTCAGGCGTGACTCAGAGATCCGTGTATCAGGTAGTGTTAAGATTTGGATATAAAATCTTATTTTACAGTTACTTAAATGCCTGAGAGCTAGTTCGGACACTTCGATCAGTAAATATTATGTATAGGCATTGTCAGTGGCACATGAATTGCCAGTATCTGTCTTGGAATTTGTCAATGAGATGCGAAGTCTCACGCGGAACGCAGTTGTTCTTTTTCTCATTTTTTATCGCTGACTTCGCGTCCTGTATTCTTTTTGAAAAGGATAAAATTCGATGACGGTGCAACAACAGGGAGGAATTCTCCAGGTATATCACTCAGGACCTTTGTGTGTGGCTGGTTTCGGCGGTAGAGATGTTCTGGATACTTTCAGTGTGAAAGGGATCCGGGATGAATTACTGGAGCTGGTTAAAGTACAGCAGTGCGAAACACTGGCACTGGATCTGACAGGAGTAAATCTGATTCCCAGTGGAATGCTGGGATTGTTGTCCTCAATCAGGAACCTTGGGATTGAAATTCACCTCTACAATCCTTCCGAAGATATCAGGGAAGTACTTGAGATCACCGGAATGAATCAGTTTATGCAGTTGCATGATGTAGAAATTCCTTATTAAACAAATCCTGAAGATTATGCTGAAAAGCGAAAGCTGACATTCCTCAGCTTTCGCTTTTTTTATGCAGTCGCGGCGGGGCTCCTTTTCAAAAACACGACCAGAGAGTAATCTGGGTTCCTGGCTCATCATGGTTCTGTCCTGGTTTCAATCTGGTTGGGAAGATGTCTCGTTTTATTTCTGATCACTGGCAAAAAGTCGAAAAACTGATAGATGAGTTCTGTCAAACCGATCAGGTTCCCGCAATTGCATTGAGGGTGGTTGCAGGGGATGAGTCACGCAGTTATTTCAGTGGCCGCCGGGCAATCACTGATCAGTCTGCTACGCTGACTGCTGATACCATCTTTCTGGTCGCATCCATTACCAAGCCAATCGTCGTCTCGGGAGTATTGAAGCTGCTGGAAGAGGGCGAATTATTGCTCGGCGATCGCGTTAAACGGTTTATTCCGGAATTCGGTTGTGCGGGAAAACATGGAATCACGTTACGGCATCTGATGACGCACACTTCCGGACTGCCGGACATGCTCCCCGATAATCAGGAGCTACGCGCTGCCAACGCTCCACTCTCTGAATTTGTGAGACAGATCTGCGAACTTACCCCCGATGAACCACCTGGCAGAATGGTGCAATATCAGAGTACGGGGATTGCAATTCTGGGGGAAGTCATTTCACGGATTACTGGTCAGTCTTGTGCCGACTATCTACGGCAGTCTCTGTTTGAACCTCTGCAGATGAGTGATACCGCGTTGGGATTGCCTGATGAGTGGACGCGGGGAGAGAATCCTCGTATAGATCGAATCGCAGAAATCCGAATTCCGGCTGAACTGGATGTGGAGCCACATTGGGACTGGAACAGTTCTTACTGGCGACAGTTCGGGGCACCGTGGGGAGGGCTGCTGACGACTCCTGCGGATCTGAGTAAGTTTGCCGGAATGCTGCGAGCGGGTGGCCGATATCAGGATCAGCAGATCCTGTCCCCCCAGACAATTCGTGAAGCAACACGCGATCAGTTACCTTCGATCACCGGATTATCTTTTGCCGCCAGACAGGGGAAAGGCTGGGGGCTGGGCTGGCAGATCGTCTCTGCATTCAACAGTGATTATTATGGTGATCTGCTTTCCCGCTCTGCTTTTGGGCATGGGGGAGCGACGGGAACCGTGTTCTGGGTCGATCCGGAACTGGATGCTTCGGCGATTATTGTGACGACGGAGCCACAGGAACCTCATGGACGATATCTTTCCCGGATTACAAATCAGATTGTTGCATCCATTGAACCTGTGTGAAGTTATTCCTCACAGGATGAGAAATGGTTGCCATGATTTTTTTAATCGGATTATAATGCACTCCTCTGCGGATGAGATCTTGTCACTGTAGTTCGTATTTTTATGAATCATGATGAACCCTGAAGCTGCCGCCATCCTGACACTGCTGTTCTACCTGCTGGTTACTTCAGCTTTGCTGGTCTATCAGGCTTTACATCTTCCGGATGGCTGGCGTGCCTGGGTCTTATTTGCGATTACACGGGTCTATGCGCCTGGTCTCTGGCGATTACGACGGAATCGGCGTTGTCCCTTCCCCGGAGATACTTCTGGTATCGTGATTGCCAATCATCGCAGTCCGACAGATCCGATAGTTCTCTGGTATAATTCTCACTTGGGAAACCCTCAGAAGAAGATGCGCTGCATCAGTTTCTTGATGGCCCGGGAGTACTATGAACTCCCCGGTCTGGTAGGTTGGATTTCACGCGCCATGCATTCCATACCTGTTGACCGGAATGGTCAGGATGTTGTCCCGGTAAGGGAAGCCTTGCGGCGTTTAAAAGACGGGGGGCTGATCGGAGTTTTTCCGGAAGGCGGGATTCAGGAAGGTCGAGCCATTTACGATGCCAATTCCGGCATTGCCTTTCTGGCTCTGCGATCGAAGGCTCCCGTGTATCCGGTCTATATCAACAACTCCCCTCAAGGCCGGAATATGATTGAACCATTCTATTCACGGGCCGATACCTCGCTGGTTTATGGAGAACCCATCGATTTGTCTGCATACCATGGCAAACGACTGACGCGAGAAGTGCTTGAGGAAGTCACCACTCTGATGATGTGGAAACTGGCTGGATTGGGTGATACTGAATATCTGGGTGGCCCCAGGCCTGATTCTCTGGATGCAGTAATCCCGATTCCCGCGGATCGATATCATACCGCAAACTGAATGAATTCAGCCTGAATAAAAATCAGGTCTCCTCGGCAGTTCCGTGAAACGGCAAACTCCCGAAGGATTCTGGTCGATGAACGACTGCCTTTCAGCAATTGTTACACCGACCAGAATTACCCCCGGGGTTGCCTGCTTCCAAGCTTTTTCGGATTGCCTGTCGGTCGGACTTTCGGCATGTAAGATTTATGAGTGATGAGGACTATCGGGTATTCGACAGCGCAGTCTGATCTGCGACAAAAATATTATTTTTTTGAAATGAAAAGGTCAGTTTGTCCCAGATTACGGGATTCCGATTCTGGATAATCTGATAAAAATCCATATGATGCAGTTGTTAACCACGCGATTGCTGTGAACCTGTTTCATTTCAATCTGTCAGAACAGTATTTCAGAGATCCCTTAAGAAAGAATGTGAATCATGCCGGCTCTGGGTGTAAACATTGATCATGTCGCAACTGTACGTCAGGCACGTTTAACATATGAACCAGATCCAGTGTGGGCAGCTGTCCTGGCGGAACTGGGAGGGGCGGATGGAATCACATTGCACCTGAGAGAAGACCGGCGTCATATTCAGGATCACGATCTCTACACAATGAAGAAGACCGTTCAGGTCAAACTGAATCTCGAGATGGCTGCTGAAGAAGAAATGACTCAGATTGCCCTGGATGTCCGCCCGGATCAGGTTTCTCTGGTTCCTGAGAAAAGAGAAGAGTTGACCACAGAAGGGGGACTGGATGTCATTGCGAATGCAGAGCGTGTGGCACAATGTGTCCAGAGGCTGCAGCAGGCCGGGATAGAAGTCAGTCTGTTTATCGATCCCGACCCGGCGCAGATCGCGGCGTCCAGAAAAGTGGGGGTGCATGCGGTTGAATTACATACCGGTCGGTATGCGGATGCCTCTTCTGCGGGAGAGCAGGAACAGGAATTAAATATCCTGAAAAAAGCGTCTGCGTTCACGGTTGAGCAGGGAATGAAATTACACATGGGGCACGGTCTTACCTATCGAAATGTGACCCCCGTGGCAGCGATTCCTCATGTCAGTGAATTGAATATCGGCCACAGTATCATCTCCCGGGCTGTACTGGTGGGAATGGAGCAGGCCGTGCGTGAAATGAAGTCACTAGTCACGATCTGACTTCAGAGTCGAGCTGCACCAGGGACTCCTGTTCACAGATTATTGCGAGGGGCTTGTTAATAAATGTCGTTTAAATAACAGTTCTGATCAATTCTACTGAGTACTCTTGTTTCGCTGTTTTTGCTAACCCTCAGAAACCTCAAAGTTGTATGCTGCAGCTTGAGTCGTGTCTTTTTTTTCAGGGACTGATTTGGCAGAGAACTTAATGTTTGACAGTAGATTTCTGCTGCTTGATTGGTTAAGGTGAAAATCAAACTAGCAGAGCGCATCGCCCGATAGAATCCGTCAGCTTCGAGTGTGGATGTGTTTTGTGCCTGAGGGTTTCGGTATGGTTGCGAATTCCTGCAATCGCTGTTTTCCCAGCCGATCTACTTCTACTCATGATGAATTTAAGTAACCCGGAAAAGGTGAGTTTTGTTGCTGCTGCCTGATACAGGTTGTCTGTAGCAATGCTCATGGCAAAAACGAGTAAAGAGAAAAGCGTTCCAATATCTGAATCGTTTTGGTTTTACATGAATTGCTTACACGTAGTCTGGTAATCTTTTTTACTGGCTGCGGTCTTTGCTTGAACTTATTTTGGAAATGATCGGTTCTTCGCAGGACAGGGTATGGCGGACCTCTTTACCTGCTGGTTTATTCAGAAATATAGAGGAGCAAATTACGATGACTCCCAAAGATTTTTTTGCCTTTGCAGAAAAAAACGGCGCAAAGATGGTCGACTTGAAGTTCACCGACATCTTTGGTACCTGGCAGCACTGTTCTTACCCCATCAGCACCTGGGATGAAGGTACTTTCGAAGATGGCGTCGGTTTTGACGGCTCTTCCATTCGTGGCTGGCAGACAATCGACAGCTCAGACATGCTGGCAGTGCCAGACCCGGCAACTGTTAAGCTGGATCCGTTCTTCAAGCAGCCTACAGTGAGTGTGCTGGCAGACATTGTCGATCCGATCACCAAAGAGGATTACAATAAAGATCCTCGGAATGTTGCCAAGAAAGGTCTGGCTTACCTGCAGCAGACAGGAATTGCCGACACCTGTTTCATTGGTCCCGAACCGGAATTCTTCATTTTTGATGATGTACGATATCTTTCCAACCAGAGAGGTGCCATGTACGAAATCGATTCCTCAGAAGCTGCCTGGAACACAGGGCGTTCTGAAGAGGGGAACCTGGGACATAAGGTCGGTTATAAAGGCGGATACTTTCCTGTTTCGCCCAGCGATTCTTATGGCGACCTGCGTGCGGAAATGGTGGAGGAACTTCAGAAAGTCGGCATCGTCGTTGAAGCCCATCACCATGAAGTTGCTACCGCAGGACAGTGTGAAATCGATATGGAATTTTCACCTCTGCTGCAGATGGCTGACCAGTTCATGTGGTACAAGTATATCATCAAGAACGTCGCTAAACGTAACGGGAAAACTGTGACCTTCATGCCCAAGCCTGTGTTTGAAGACAACGGTTCTGGAATGCACACGCATATCTCACTCTGGAAAGATGGTAATACATTGATGGCCGGTGAAGGCTATGCCGGAATGAGCGAGCTGGCGCTGCATGCGATCGGCGGGATTCTGAAGCATGGTCGGGCACTGATCGCTCTGTCGAATCCGACTGCTAACAGCTTCCATCGTCTGGTGCCTGGCTTCGAAGCTCCTGTGACGTTGGCCATGAGTCAGCGGAACCGTTCAGCTTCCTGCCGTATTCCAATGTACTCCGGTAGTCCGAAAGCAAAACGCGTTGAGTTTCGTTGCCCGGATCCAACAGCCAATGGCTATTTGAGCTTTACCGCTTTGATGATGGCCATGATTGATGGTGTGCAGAATAAGATCGATCCTGGTGAGCCACTGGATCGTGATATTTATGACATGACACCTGAGGAACTGGCTGAAACCAATGTCGCTCCTAAATCTCTCGACGAAGCGTTAATCGCTCTCGAAGAAGATAGCGACTTCCTGACCGCCGGCGATGTCTTTAGTGAAGACTTGATTAAGTCCTTCATCAAGTTCAAACGGACCGAAGAGTTGGATCCGATCCGTTTACGCCCTCATCCCTACGAGTTTGACCTTTACTACAATGCCTGATCTGAACTGGATTGTAGTTTAAGGGGATCATTTAACTCGCAGTAAGTCGTCTGATTTACTGCGAGTTTTTTTTGTTTTGAAAGCCTTAGTGCCAAAATGGCGGATTTGAGTGTATCTTGAAAGCTGCCATATAGGCATGATTTTGTGGTGGCGGCGGCTGACTTTGGTTCTGTTTTTATTTTTGTGATTTAGTGTAAGTGTTTTGTGAAAAACAAGTTATGATAATTCGTGTTGTTGGTGTGTCTAAAATGGCATGGATTGTGCAAATGGTAGTCACTGTCAACTAATGAAGTATGCCCTTCGGGCTTCATATAATTAATTCAATGTTGTTTCTGGATTTAAGGAGCAAAAGCCATGTTAAGCACACGAACTCACAAATTAGGTTTCCCCTTTTCAGCAAATCTTCGTAACGAATTAGATGATGCGTTCAGCCAGATGTTTGGAAAGTCATTGTCAGGTTTGGAAGGGGCCTATTCGCCGTTATCAGTCTGGGAAGAAGACAGCAAGTATCACATTGCTCTCGATGTTCCAGGGATGACAAAGGAAGAGCTGTCACTGGATATTCAGGATGGCCACCTGATCCTCACGGGTGAACGCAAAACGGTTGAAGAACGGGAATTCCTGCATAACGAACGACGTTATGGCAAGTTTAAACGAGTGGTGCAGTTACCAGACTGGGCCGACCCGTCCTCGGTGAATGCGACCTTGGACTCTGGTGTTTTGACGGTCGTACTGGATAAAAAGCTGGAAATGCAGCCGAAAAAAATTGAGATTCATGATCTGACAAAATCAGAATAACAATTGATTCTGTTTCTGATTTTGAATGATATTATTAGTTGCTCTGCCCTGGTCAGCTTCTCAAAGTTGGCCAGGGTTATTTATTGGTATTCGGGATCTGGCAGTCCAGATAATCTGGTTCCATAAATCCTCCCGAAGCTGACTATTTCCTGAGCAGCGTCGCTTAAATGCTAAGTCCCACTCAGATGCTCAGTGTGAGATCCCTGTAAAGATTTCGTGGTTTTCAAATCAAACCTGCAAAATAGTGCATGCTTAATGTTCTTTAGTAATAAGGGCTTAGGTTAATGTGGGGTGATCGGCATTTCTTCGGCGGCCCGGACTCCGGCACGGCAATTGCGATGTCCTTGAATTAACTATCTTAGAAATGCGCCAAAATTTCTTCAGCAGATGCTACCTGATATGAATTGTTCTCATGGTCAAATTGGAGTTGAAAACTAAAAACTCAATTCGCCTCTGAATAGCAGGCAACATTCCAAGACCCGATTCAAACACTGATTTCTCAGTGAGCGCGCTCCAGCATCTGAAGATCACCCACATGAGCCTCGACTCATTTTATTAATTCAAGGACTGAACGTGATGTTACCAGGATTTTTGATTGACATGGATGGTGTGATTTACCGTGGGACTGACCTGATTGACGGGGCAGTCGGATTTATCAATGAGTTAAAAAAACGTGATCTGCCTTTCATGTTTTTAACTAATAACAGCCAGAGAACCCGCCGTGATGTCGTTACAAAATTGTCCCGGATGGGAATCACCGTAGGGGAAGAGCATATTTTTACCTGTGCGATGGCGACTGCCCGCTTTCTGGCACAAAGTAAGCCGAACGGGACTGCTTATGTGATTGGGGAAGGGGGTCTGCTGCATGCATTGCATAGAAATGGTTATTCGATTGTAGACCACGATCCCGATTATGTTGTCGTCGGCGAAGGCCGGTTGATGAATTTCGAAATGATCGAAGCAGCTGTTCGCATGATTGAAAATGGTGCCAAACTGATTGCCACAAATATGGACCCGAACTGCCCGACTCAGAACGGAACCAGACCTGGCTGTGGCGCGATTGTTGCCATGTTGGAAGCGGCGACAAAGAAGCAGGCCTTCAGTGTTGGGAAGCCGAGTCCGGTTATGATGCGAAGTGCCCGGCAGGAACTCGGTATTTCCTCTGCCCAGACTACGATGATCGGCGATACAATGGAAACCGACATCCTGGGAGGGGTTGAAATGGGCTACCGTTCGGTGCTGGTGCTCTCAGGGGGGACTTCCCTGTCCGATCTGGCCAATTTTGCTTATCAGCCTGATCTGGTGGTGGACAGTATTGCTGATCTGAATAATGATGAATTCTTTCAGTATGAAAGGACTCGATTTCATAAGGCGGAGCGGCTATTAGCCTGAAAATCCAACTGTCGTGGCGCTTTCTTCGGTGATGAAAGGGGAAATTCGCTCTGATTGGTTCAGAACCCGTTCATGCGCGCATTGAGGTATTTCTGGTGGTTCGCTACAATTCCTGAAATTATCACGCTTTCGTGATTCCGTACTCTATTTTCAGGATTTTGCAGGAACTTCGATGATCTGCTGATTTCTTTCCATCGAGCGAAATCAGCAGCAGGAATATTTGAATGGCACGTCTGACACAGGCAGATTTATCAGATCTGAATGAGTCCTTTGAAGAACGGACTCCATTGGAACTGATCCACTGGGCACAGGAAATGTTTGGCACACGGCTCGCAGCATTATCGTCGATGCAGCGGGCGGGGTGTGTCGTAGCCCATATGTTGAGTGAGATTAAGGCTGATATTCCCATTCTGTTTGTCGATACCGGAGTTTTGTTTCAGGAAACCCTTGATACCAGAGATCGTCTGGTTCAAGAGTATGGCGTCAACATCGTCACGCTCGAGCCTGCCAAAACAATGCAGGAACAGACTGAGGAACTGGGCATACTTTATCTTTCTGTCGAAGGGCAGGAGCAGTGCTGCGATCTGCGTAAAACTCAGCCTCTGATCCAGGTTGCCGAACAGTACGATGCTCTGATTGGAAGTCTGCGTCGTGCGGATGGCGGTCAACGCGCCAATGTACCCATTCTGGCGATTGATCCTGCGATGAACTGTCTGCGCGTCAATATTCTGGCAAGTCTCTCCAAGGAAGAGTTTCAGGCTTACCTTGAGGAGAAGCAGGTCATTACCAACCCGTTGCATAAGCAGGGGTACCCGACGATCGGCTGTAACCGGTGCACGACTCCGGTGATGGAGAGTGAACCCGGTCGGGCAGGCCGCTGGCGACATCTGGGACCCTGGTCACAATATTGCGGGATCAATCCGACTGATGTAGCCGGTAAGCATGCTCCTTCGATTGAACTGCCACAGGATCTGGTCGATCGAATTCTGGGACGTGAAACCGATTTCATGATCTGATTGATGTCACTCAGATTCGGTCGGTTCCAGGTGTAAACGTGTTGTGGAACTCCCCCAGGCGGGAATAAAACCTGCGGCGTGGCTTTTCTGGAAGAACTGCTTTCGATCGGCCTTCGTATCTGTATAGCCAAGCGTGAATACGGATGTGAAGCCCTGCTTCTGGATCTGGATCATCTCGCGTTCTTTGGATTCGATCCAGTCACCGGTATGCATGTAAGCCGATTCCCAGAGTAATCCGTCCGGGTTGTGAGGGTGTGCCTGCTTCAGGTTCAGCCCGGGAACGAAGACACCCGTCGCATCTCCGACAAAGACTGTCTTGCCGATCAGATTCAGTGCTCGGTTTTGCATGATGAATTTTTCTGAATTCACTGCTTTGATTTCACGGATGAGGGAAACCATCGCTGTCACACTTTGAACTCTTCGTGGAACACTCCATTCTTTGTTTGAAATATATAAATCAACCGAATCGATGGTATCCAGAAACAGACCGTCGACTGGCAGTTGATAGATCTGCTTGATCCGTTGCTTCAGAAAATCACGCCAGGCTGGTTGGCTGACATCCATATGCCAGGACTGGAACGTTTCGTTTTTACTGAGCGTCAGATCTGCCAGAGTTGTCTGAGGAGCAGATTGCTTTAAATACTGTTGGAATTTCTGTTGTTCAATCTGTCCCAGTTCTCCCACGCTGAGATAGGCGATCACTATTGCTTTCAACTCATGCGCTCGCGCAGCCAGCTTTTGAATCTGTGCTGTAGATAATCCGCGGAGTTCAACAACAATTACCTGTCCCGGTAGGATCTGCTGCTGCAACTGGTCTAATACCTGCTGATCGCTTCCATAATAGATTTGAAATCCGGTCGGTTTGAAACGATCTGGCTCACTGGCGGAAAGGGGCTGGATCGTCGACAGAATAAGGCAGAGCACAAAGAGCAGTCTGTGAGACAAGCGTAAATTCATGGGATTGTTTCCGTAGCGGTTGTTTGAATTTTCTCGAAAGCATCTGTTATTCTAGAACGCATCCCATTTAAGTATAGCGTCACTCAATCTAATCTACTCGGGCCAAACAACCCTGGAAACGCTATAGTAAAACTGGACACAGTCTAAATAAGCCATCAGTTATACCGAATGTATCCTTTGTTGAAATAGTACGGAAGAACAGCCATGAGTCAGAATCAGTGCCAGCACAAGCGTCGTTTTATTTTTAGAATTATCGGTCTGGCTTTGCTGGTTTGTCTGTCAACGACAATCAGTCTCAATGCAGCTGAAAAAACGCCTCCCAATATTATTATGATTGTCAGTGATGACCAGGGGTACAAAGATCTGGGCAGTTTTGGCAGTGAGGAAATCATTACACCTCATCTGGACCGTCTGGCAAAAGAAGGGGCAAAATTAACCAGCTTCTATGTGACCTGGCCTGCCTGCACTCCCAGTCGGGCCAGCCTGTTAACCGGTCGCTATCCACAGCGAAACGGAATCTATGACATGATTCGCAATGAAGCACCAGACTATGGTCACAAATATAAGCCGGCAGATTACGAAGTCTCCTTCGAGCGGATCGGCGGAATGGATGTGCGTGAAAAGTTACTTCCGGCATTACTGAAGCCGGCAGGATATGTCAGTGCGATCTATGGGAAATGGGATCTGGGGATACATAAACGGTTTCTGCCTCTCGCCCGAGGTTTCGATGATTTTTATGGATTTACGAATACCGGCATCGACTACTTCACTCATGAGAGATACGGGGTGCCCTCGATGTATCGTAACAATCAGCCCACGGAGGAAGACAAAGGCACATATTGTACGTACCTGTTTCAACGGGAAGCGGTTCGTTTCATCAAAGAGAATCATCAGAAACCATTTTTTCTTTATCTTCCTTTCAATGCACCGCATGGTGCCTCCAGCCTGGATCCGCGGATTCGAGGCGGTGCCCAGGCTCCTGAGAAATATAAAAAGATGTATCCGCACTTGAAGGATACGCTGGTGACAAAGAAGAAAACGGGACGCTACGAATTTCGGGAAACTCCGGATGGACCAGTGATCAATCAGGGAGTTTCCTCCAGTAAAAGGCGACTGGAGTATGTGGCCTCCATCACCTGCATGGACGATGCGATTGGTGAAGTCCTGGGGCTGCTTGACGAATATCAGATCGCTGACAACACCATCGTCGTCTTCTTTTCAGACAACGGGGGGAGTGGCGGGGCGGATAACAGTCCGCTCAAAGGCAAGAAGGGGATGATGTTCGAAGGGGGGATCCGCGTCCCCTGTCTGGTGCGCTATCCGGCGAAAATTAAACCGGGAACAGTGAATGATGATTTGCTGACTTCTCTGGAACTGGTCCCCACATTTCTCAAAGCAGCCGGGATTCCTCTGCCTGAAGAGATCGTCATCGATGGCTACGATATGCTGCCCGTTCTGATGGGGAAAACTGCTTCTCCCCGCAACGAAATGTACTGGCAGCGCCGAGCAGATAAAGCGGCTCGAGTTGGCGACTGGAAATGGGTTGAGTCGGAAAAGGGGAATGGCCTGTTTGACCTCTCACAGGATATCGGCGAGAAACACGATCTTTCGCAGACGCATCCTGAAAAACTGAAAGAAATGAAGGCCCATTTTGCGAACTGGAAAAAACAGATGGCCGATGCAGAACCTCGAGGTCCGTTCCGTGATTATTAATTCCTGAAGTGCCTGCGTCAGGGTTTTGTGAGTAGTTCCTGTTTTCGGGAAGGGAGTTCCACAATGGAATCGACTGGCAGGCCCTCTTCAATCAGTTCCAGCCCGCAGAGCACTGGCTCTCCCGTCTGAGCGGTTAAGATGAGGTTGAATTCATGATCCAGTTGGATTTGTGAAAACTCTCGTACCAGTACCTTCTGGCTGGATTGTGTTTCCTGAAAAATATCGAGCTGGCTGATCAGAGGTTTTCCATTGAGCGAAATATCGAAGACCCGCTGCCCGACCTTCGTAAACTCAGGTTCTCTGAAATAGAGCCGTACCGTGTAGTTTCCCTTCTTGATTTGATTCAATCTGATCTCACGGACCCCGGTGATACCGGAGGCACCGACCCACGGCCAGCCTTGTCCTCCTTCAATCCAGAGAGAATGCTCATAGAAAGCTTTCAATGTTTCAGGAGCGAGTTTCAGATCAAGTTCCGGAGAAGGGCCACCTACGCTCGGAGTATCCAGCCAGAGTGTGCCTTTGTCGGTCATACGATCGCCGGGCGCACCAAAGTTCAAACCAACGCGATGAATCTGCTGTACCTCACTTTTCCCCCAGACCATCCATTGCTCGTGAGTCTCGGGCATGGAAATCAAAGAGAGTCCGACCGGCAGGGGATAGCTGCAGGTACATCCCTGGAAATAATAAGGGACGTTAAGTAGTCCATTGGCGGGGACGATGCTGTTGGTGCAGCCCGAGCGGGGACCACTGATATGAATCGTTCCACTTTCAACGCGCTTGTCGTAAAACGCTGCTGTTCCGGAACGCATGGTGTAGAGGTAGCTGTAGTCGACACCACCATCGCAGCCATAGCTCTTGGGGAAAGCCCGTGGTTCTGTTTTGCCAGTGAGTGGGTTGGTGCGTTCGCCGATGACGGGAGGCGCCGGGCTCCAGTCATTTTTCTGATAAGGGGGACGATACTGACTGGGTTGTTTCTGGGTCTGGTCCAGCGTTGGTAGTTCTGTGGTCAGTAATTCCGCCTGGGTGGCATCCAGTTTTCTTCCCGTATAGACGTCAGCGAACTGGGGGGCGAGTAATTTGTAGGGGGGGCGAATTCCGGCGGGGTAACCCTGCCAGTATTTTGAATGCGAAATCATGACTCCGTCAAAAAACAATGGTTGAGGAGCACGTTTAAAATTTCCCACGCTGTCGTCATACCAGAGCACTCCGACAGGCGCTTTCACAAGTTCATCCGGACTGGACCAGCCTCCGGTATAATTGGATGATCCGGGGATGGCGCCGACTTTTTCAAATATCGAATAATCGTCAATCCGTGAGATTTTCACCTGAGAGAGCGTCTTGAACTCCGCGACCATTTTTTGATGGTCTGCTTCAGAACTTTTTACGATCAGTCTGCCACCGTAGGGGCGAACTGATGGATAAAGCTGGTTGACCAGGTCTGAGTAGGATTTGTGACCAGAATAAACGGGCTCAGCAGCGATGATCGTCTGAGCAAAGTAAGCAGGGAGTTCCAATTCATTCAGCGAATCAGAGAGAAAAGCCAGTTTTGAACTGGGGTTCCCACGTTCGCGATAGAGTTGACGCAAGGAATTGATCATTCCGCTATGATTCTGAAGAAAAATCACATGCAACTGTGAGTGTGTCAGTAGTGTGTTGAGCAGACTGGCATCAGGCATCCCTGCCATGAAGACATAACCACCCGCCTGAAGCTGGTCAGAAAACATCGCCGGCAATGGAACGTTTTGTGGCTTTTCGGATCGTTCTGCGGTTACTTTCAGAATGGTGGATTCATAAGTGACGGGAGTCGTTTTCTCCGGGCCCAGACAATAAATACTGCCTTCGAGAGTGACGGCGATCAGATAATCTGCAGCAACGAGCAGAGAGTGGATTGTGCCTTCTACTCCCGGGATGGGGGTCTGATACTTAAGGTTCTGGTCACCGAGATGAATCTGCTGCCTGAGCCCACGTTTTCCATCGGGCCCGTAGTTCTGGCCATTTTCATGACGGGCGGAATTGACGTCGCGGTCGAATTGCAGGACAGGTGTGGTGACCTCTGTTTCGCCTCGTCGCGCTGCCTTGCCGGCGGCTGTAAACCAGCCTCCTGGTGTGCGCCCCGGTTTGGGTAATTCAAACTCAATCAGTTTTCCCGTCTGTTTATTCAGTCGAGCCGGGAACGCGGTACCACAGGGAACAATCAACTCGTTGTCGGAGATCACAAGGTAGCCCTGTGGTGTCACGCCTCCAAAAGCTTCTGCTGCATGGGGGTGTTGCCCATACAGGAATCCCAGGCGATCATTCACCCATTTGACGTTTCCGGTTGCTGTATCGAGGGCATAAACAAATACGCCTTCGAAAGGCCAGACTCCTGCTGCAAAATAAACCGTGTCATTTTCGATGACGGGGCCTCCCCGAACCGGCCAGACAGAAATCAGCCGTCGATTACCCAGAATCAGCCGCCTCGAAGGAACGCCTCGAAATTTCCACTGCAGTTCTCCGGTCTGAGCAGAGACTGCGTAGAGACAGCCGTCATCGGAACCAAAATAAACAGAGTCCTTCCAGGCGACCGGGGCAAAGCGAACGGGGCCATCTGTCGTGAACTGCCAGAGTTGTTTTCCCGTTTTGAGATCAAGGGCAGTCACACTGTCGGTGTGGGAAGAGCCGTAAAACAGAATGCCGTCTTTGACAATCGGTTCATATCCGGCGTCAAACTGCAGTCGTTCATTTTTGAATGCCGGTTCCAGTTGCGGAAGTCGATGTACCCACTGCAGGTGGAGTGACTCCGGCAGTTTCTGTTCTGTGTGTGCGGAACGGGCTGGGTCGAGACGCCACATCGGCCAGTCGCTGGCTCTGACTGCTCCTCCCTTTAGAGCGATCAGCAGAATCAACAGCAGGGATACTCTCAAAGCAGGACAGTGCATTCAGCCAGACCCTTATCTGGAAGGAGTGATAGCAGTTGAGAAAGCGGTATCTCAGAATATCAGGCTATCAGGTGTGACAGCCCGATTCAACTCTCGTCCAGTGGGGAAGCTTGCTCCGGGGAATCGGGAAATTTTGGGCGAGGTACCTGGAAGCTGGCCCAGATAGCTGCCGCGCAGCAGAGTACCAGTTCGATCAACCAGAACAGTTGAGGCCAGGGAGTCTCCAGACGGGCAATCGAGGAGATGCGATGTTGCAGGTACGATGAAATTGCCAGTAATTGCTGTTCTTTGTCTCTTCGTTCCTGTTTGGCGGCTTCAAACTGCTTGAGAAATTCTTCGTGTTGTTTGCGAGAAGCGGGATCAGCAGGCGGTTCGCCTTTTGCGAGCGTGTGCTCCAGCATCAATGAAGTCTTGTCCATTTTGAATTGCTGCAGCGTTGCCTCTTTGTAGCGCTGATGAGACAGATAGAGGACCAGCGACTGGCCAAAGACCGTCAAGCAGAGAATTGCGACGAGCAGAGACCGCTTTACGGAAAGCCCCAGTTTGAACGCCAGTGTCGTCAGGAGGGCACCGGCAATCATTCCATAAACGACGGAAAAGACGAGCAATAACTTCAGGCGTTCTGGCAGATGGACCGCCAGGATTGACAGCGCCGTGATCAAGACCAGGCCGATACAGAACCATTGAATAAATCCGGATCTGGAACTGGTTGACTCGGGTTGGGATTCTGCTGACTGATCCATCATACTGTCAGTTTCATTTTGCTAAGTGTTTTGAACCCAGACCACAGGCAGCCTGAACCCGGTCCAGTACCTGTTTCCCTTTTTCCCTGGCCTTGCGGGCACCTTCCGCCAGAATATCATTCAGGGTATCGGTGTCTGCTGCAAGCTGTTCTCTCCGTTCTCTGGCCGGGCCGAAGTACTCCAGAGCAGCGTCCTGCACAGCCTGTTTAGCTTCTCCATACCCCATGCCCCCGGCACGGTAGCGTTGAGCCAGTTCCGCTTGCTGCTCTTCACTGGCAAAGAGTCTGTAAAGGGCATAGACAGCACAGGTCTCGGGATCTTTAGGATCTTCCAGAGCAGCTGAGTCGGTCTTGATCGACATGACTTTCTTGCGCTGTTTTTTGGGATCCTCAAATATTTCAATCACATTTTTATAACTCTTGGACATCTTCTCGCCATCAATGCCAGGCACCTTGGCGGACGTATCCAGAACGCGCGATTCGGGCAGGATCAGCGTTTCACCAAACAGCGAATTGAAGCGCTGTGCCAGGTCGCGTGTGACCTCGACATGTTGAATCTGATCCTGTCCAACAGGAACCAGATCACTGTCATACAACAAAATATCGGCTGCCATCAATACAGGGTAAGTAAACAGCCCTGCATCCGCGGCGATCCCTTTTTCTTTCTTATCTTTGTAGGCGTGGCATTTCTCCAGCAGGCTCATCTGAGTGATTGTCATCAGGATCCAGGTGAGATCGGTCACTTCGGGAACGTCTGACTGGCGGAACAGGGTGGCTTTCTGAGGATCCAGTCCAAGCGCCAGGAGATCAATGGCCGCTTCCTGAGTGTTTTGTTGTAAACGTTTGCCATCCCGGATCGTGGTCAGAGCGTGCAGGTCAGCGATGAAATAGAAAGCCTGTTCATTATCCTGAAGATCAATGTATTGTTTGATCGCGCCAAAATAATTTCCCCAGTGGAAACGGCCCGTCGGTTGGATTCCAGATAGCACTCGCATGAAAGGATTTTCTATATTGTTTTTAAAACTATAAGTAATTTGACTGTGAGTATTTTGATCGGCGGTTCTGAATCTAAACAGAAAAGTAAGCTGTGCTATCGTTCTGGATACTTCAGCGAGCCAACAAGTTCACTGATATGAGAGCATTTTTCGGAAACGAGAATCTCTTCCAGCTCGCTGACCAGCTGTGCCGCGAGGCCCGGATTGTAAAAGTTAGCGGTCCCAATTTGAACGGCTGATGCACCAGCGACGATGAATTCCATGACATCATCAATGTTGGCAATGCCACCGACTCCAATAATCGGAATGTCAACGGCACGAGCTACCTGACAGACAACTCGTAATGCGACTGGTTTGATCGCGGGGCCACTGAGGCCTCCAAAAATGCCCCCCAATATCGGTTTGCGACGGCGCCAGTCGATGGCGGTTCCCTGTACGGTATTGATCAGAGAGACCGCATCTGCGCCACCTGCAGTAGCAGCCTGTGCGATTTCAACGACGCTGGTAACGTTGGGGGTCAGCTTCGCGATGATCGGTAACTGGCAGCTTTCCGTAACCTGCTTGAGCATTTTTTCGGTCAGTTCCGGCTGGGTGCCATAATCGACGCCACCGCTGACATTCGGACAGGAGATATTCAGTTCGAGGGCGGCGATCTGATCCTTAAATTGATCCAGCCTGGAGGCCATGACGGCCATTTCATCAATACTGCGTCCGGCAATATTGACGATCAGGGCGGTTTCAAGCGAGGAGAGGTAATTCAGATGTTTATCCAGAAAGAGATCAATTCCGTCATTGTCCAGACCAATCGAATTAAGCAGGCCGGCACTGGTCTCCACGGTACGGGGGGGAGGGTTCCCGATGCGTGGCTCGGTGGTGATCGTTTTAGGGATAATGCCTCCCAGGCGGGAAAAATCCAGGAAGGCTGACATTTCTTTGGCGTACCCAAATGTTCCCGAGGCTACGAGAATGGGATTTTTGAGATGCAGGCGGTTCAGGGTAATCGCCAGAGGGTCCGTTTGGGTCGGGGCGTTCATTCAGTCAGGTCCATGTAGCCAGCGGCTACGTGATCATTCAGTTTAATCAAAACGAAGTCAGCCAGATCAGCTGTCAGGCTCTTCTGAGGTCTGTTCTCAAACCAGGGCACGATTAAGTCAGGGCGGGTAATCCGCTGAATCACATCTTAGCGTTACCGGATGTTGAGAACCAGTTAAGTGGGACAGGAAAAGAATGATCCCCATAGCAGGAAAAGCTGCCAGGAACAATTTCCAGGCAGCTTCTGAGTATTTAAGCGTCAGTCAGTTTAAATGGAGTCGATCCAGTCAAACGACTTGCGATAATGTCCCCGAGCTTTGAGTGCTAAATAACACCACCATGGGTACGGTAAGGGGTCGCCACATCAGGCATGTCGAGGCCCCAGATTCGTTCCCAGATTTTAGGAATGTGCCGCATACTTTCTGATTGGAAAATCAATTGACGAGCACGATCATCTCGTGAAGATGAGTAGATAGGAACCACACATCCAACCTGAGTGAGGGATACTGCAATTAACATGCTGGCCAATAGGAACTTACGCATTTTTTTCTCCATGATATGGTCGTGCCATATTTGCTGGTCTTGATCCCAGGCAACGATCCCTTAATTCAAACCATTGAATGAAAGGCATCAAACCGATATCGAAGGGGTTAAAGTGCTGAATTGTGAAGAGAGGAGGTTGGAGAGGCAGGATTATAAATGCCGCTTTTAATTTCCTCTAGGTCGTTTTATCGACATTCAGATCAGGTGACTTTGGTAAAAAATGCGGATTATTCCAATTATTTTGGTAATCCGAATGAAGCTGGTGGTTTCAATTATCAAAAGAGCCGTTTTTTGCTGGTGTCAGGTGGCGCTTGTTCACTTTTGAAAGTCAGCCCGGAAATAAAAAAGCCGGTCTGTTTGTGTACCTCAAAACAGACCGGCTATGATGAATTTCATACCAGTTCTTTCAACAATAAAGTCTTGGGAGAGCAGATCTAAGGAGTATGTTGAGATCCTGAACTGTAGGAACCGTTGTTATAAGTTCCCATAGAAGGTGCTCCTGGCGTGGCACCTGGGCTCGGTGGAGCTGGAGGTGGGGCCGAAGCTGCAGGGGGACTCACTGAAGGTTGAGAAGCGGCAGCATTTAAGCGGGCTGCTTCTTCCTCCAGATTCCGAACTCGTTTCTCCATCTCCTTACCAGGTTTGAATGTGACGACGTATTTTTCTTCAACGTCCACACGATCACCTGTGCGAGGATTTCTGGCTTTCCGCGCTGCTCGTTTTTTGACTTCAAAGACGCCAAAATTGCGGAGTTCAATACGCTTGTCTGTAACAAGTGTATCAACAATCGCATCGAACGTTTTTTGCACAATCTCTTTTGTTTTGAGTTGTGTCAGACCAATCTCTTCCGAAATCACTTTGACAATCTCTTTTTTCGTCACGACTGGGTTCTCCCAATTTTGAGAAGCCGTCGGACAGCTACGCCCTTCCGCTGGGCACTCTAGAGCCGTCTCAACTGTAATGGGTTACACGACTTAGTGTCACAATAGATTATTTCCCACAATTGAACAGTAAGTCAAGACCGATCTTTGGTCACAGCTTTGAAACGGTGTCGTATTAGACAAGAATTCACTAAAACGAGGTAAAACAACAACAGCAGTTTAAATTGAACTTTGTCCGAATTCTGTTGGTGGATAATTGTTGTAAGTATTTATATATAATGACTTACGATTAATTGCATGTCGAGGCGGAGCGAGGTTCTGGAAAACTCGCAGTCTTGTTATTGTTCCCAAATAATAACATGGATTTTTTTTTACAATCTTCAGATGAATTTGGAAAAAGAGGGGCTGAAACTTCGGATCCATGGAGATTCAGTGTTCCAAACTCTTTAAAAATACATACTTAATAAACGGCATTTGATAGCGAGGCGGAAAGAAAATTGCGTGCCTGAGAATTGACTTGGAGTTGAGTGTGCGATTCGGTTGAGGGTGATTCTAAAATCATCCTGAGGGATTTGTGATCTGTAACGTGATTTAATGCTGGGCGTTACAAGTTTGTTTTTGCAGCCTGTGTCTGTATCTCTTCAAAGCTGACAAAATTTCCCTTACCTGCGCCCGGGCAGTCCGGAGAAAGTGCCTCCCAGCTCTCACGGCTTTCCAGATTGGAATTCCAGAAGGGCCAGGTTTTACATTGAGCTGGTCGTGCTTCGTAGATCGTACAGCAGCGCTTTTGCGGATCGAAGAAAGTACAATCACCGTTGGCATATTCAGTTAAGGAACGTCTTCCGCCATACAGACGCGTATGCATCAACAGGATTTCTCCTGTCGTTTTTCCCGTTAATTCTGCAATCGCCTTGATTTCCGTCTCATCAACCCAGACAACACCAGGCGCTCCCGTACAACAATTACCACATTGAGTGCAGGAAAAGTGAAGGCCATCACGATACCATGGTTCCTGTTCAGAATTTTGATCACTCATTATTCAATTCACTTCACGTTAAATTGTTAAACTGTAACTAGATCGCATCACATTTAACCATAGCGTCTGTCAATCCAATATACTCGATCCAAATGGACCTGGACACGCTCCAGAAATAATGGACACAGTCTAAGATGTTTATTTTGTAAGTGACTCGGGTGAGTATGTCAAATACAAACAACCAGATCAAAGTCGGCGGGGTCATTCTTTGTGGAGGCGAAAGCTTGCGAATGAATTATCCCAAAGCGTTGTTACCGTTAGGGCCAGAGCTGATGCTACAGCGCGTGATTCGAATCGTGTCTGAGGTTGTGTCTCCTGTTATCATCGTGGCTTCCCGAGACCAGGAATTGCCGGACATCCCGGATTCGGTTCGCGTTGTCTTTGATGAAAAGCCGGGAGCCGGGCCACTTCCGGCAATTGCACTGGGACTGCGTGAACTGGAACTCAATTGTCAGGCTGCTTTTGTGTCTGCCTGCGATACGCCTCTGATACAAAAAGACATGATCCACGCCATTCTCTCAAAACTGACAGAGCATGATCTGGCCATGGTCAGGGAAGGTCAATGGTATCATCCACTTGCCGCTGTCTACCGGACATCATTGGCAGGAATGATAGAAGAAATGCTGGAAGCTGGTCTGCAACGTCCAATTGATCTGGCAGAGCGTGCCAACAGTGCATTTCTGGATGTGGAAGAGTTGAAACGTATTGATCCCCAGTTACGAGGACTAAGGAATATCAATACCCGCGAACAGTATTTTGAATTACTTCGCGACTCCGGGCTGGAAGCAACCACCCGTGTTCCCTTTGACGCGTGAAAATCCTGCGTTTCCGTTTCTGTATTGAATATATTAAGGGGCGAGCATTCCTCGATTGGCCTGCCTCACAGCAGTCTGCCAGCGGTCGATATCCTCCGCAGTGAGATCATAAAAGTTGATCGAATAACCGAGTTGCGCTTTAGGTTCAAAAAACCTGAAAAAACCCAGCGCATCGTGTTGCAGGTTATAACGGCTGCCATCCTGTCTTCGGAGTGTATACGGGCGCCCCTGCAGAATACTGACGCTAAGGGCATATTTCCCGGGGACCGGGCGAAACTCAGCAGGTAACTCGTATTTGATGCCCAGTTTACCGGGATGAATTGTGCCAAAATAAGCCAGCTTCAGGTCATCAACCGGATGCCGTTTCAGGTAGTCTTGCAGTCGATACAGATCCTGACCCCAGTCGATGTTCGAATCGACAAGATGACTATCTCCCAGTTCGGGTCCGCCTGCCAGTTCATTAAAGTAGGCCAGGTGATCTGGTGCATACCGGAGAGAGAGTGGCAGAGAAAGCATGGCAATGATGATCAGATAGGAAAGTATTTTATGCTGATCGAAATCGAGCTGATCAATCAGGGGAGCACACAACAGAATCAGGAACGGGAAGACTGGCAGAACATATCGCAGGCCCAGTTGATTGTTGGACAGACTGGCAATGCAGAGTAGAAGCACAACAGGTGTGAGCAGGACGGCCAGAGTGCGTCGGTCGAGTAAGCGGGGCTGCCTGAACCAACTGTAGATAGCAATCACGATCAGAAACTGAAAACCGTGGGGCAATTTGTAAAGCATCACATAGAGGTAGTACGAGCGAAAGCCATGTTCCTCCCACTGATTGTCCAGAAAAGTAGGATGTGATTGCTGCATGATAAAACGCTGAAGATCAAAACCCATCAGATAATCGCGGGGAATGGGCAGTGGCATGATCTGCAGGAATTCAGGTAGTGCTCTCAGTGCTTTTAATTCAGAACTTTGAAACTGAAAACTGCTCACAGGCTGTAATGTAGCATGGAACAGATAACCGGCATTCAGGATGAACAGGCTGGACAGTACGAGAATTCCCCAACGGAGTACGACTGTTTTTCTGGCTGGTCGATCCTGGACTTCTGGATTTTGATACCTCACGAGAATCCACTGGATGAGTAGTATGGGCACTAACAGAATCGCCGTATACTTGGTGAGTTGAGCCTGACCTAAGACGACTCCTGTCACCAGTGCCCACTTCACGGAGGGCGAATACGCAAACTTCCAGCCGCAGTAGAGCACGGCCAGAAAGAAACCTGTGATTGCCAGATCCTGAGTTCCCAACGCGGCACTGGCCAGGATATTGGGGCTCAGCACCCACAGAAAAACCGCGAAACAGGCTGCCAGAGAATTAAACAGCTCGCGTGTCCAGACTGCCAGCAACAGACCAGATCCACAAGCCAGTAACAGGATCATACAGCGACCAAGAAAATAGTAATGCTGATAGTTTTCCGGGTTTGCTTCCAGAAAGGCATCGCCATAATCGGCCGGGTCAGATGAAAGTTCCGGCGATCCACTCTTCGCAGCGGTCAGCAGTAAAGGAAGTGCAGACCAGCTGCGAATCAACGGCGGATTGAGCCGATCATAGTCGAAACGGCCTGTTTCCAGGCTCAGAAATCCGACGGGCAGGTGCCAGTATTCATCATGAGTGACACTCAGCTGTCTTGCGGAGTACAGTCCCAGGCAGAATTGAAATAACAGTAGAAAACCGATCACGGACCAGAAGACTGGCGGGCGTTTTAAGTTTTTCTGTATGGGAAACATAACCGACCGGAGACTGAGATAAGCAGGATACCTGAAACATCTGAAAGTTCGATGATATCCTGATCAGAATCGATACGGAAGGGTACTGCGATCGCAGCAGGGGGCGTTGGTTAATTTAGAATTTCTATCGGGCCTGGGCAGTTGGTTTGAAACGGCTTACCCTCCAGCCAATTTAAGACGGGCGTCATCACTCTGGCTGGAGGGAAGCATCAGTTCGCATTGAGTCTCGAAAGAAATTCCGTTGAGGTTTCAATTCGACAGGCATCCCCCGATAACGCAATGCTTGTGCCAGAGGTGTGAAATATCTCGCTTCGCAAAAAAATGCTGTTTTTCAGCTGGAAAAACCGATTCAATGAAATCGACAGGCGATTTTGCCCTTGAGCAAGGTCGGATTATGCGACACACCTGTCTGTTTCATGAACAGGGGACTTAGTTCTGATTCATCCAGGATTTTATATCGAGCGTCACATCGCGCATGATGATTTTCTGTTCGGGAACCGCCTGATAGAAGTGCAGTTCTGCCTGCTCGTATTCTTCCAGAGTGAGGTTCTCGGAAGCAATTTCCAGAATGCGTTCGGTCATCTTTTGAATTTCCTCATCCTGTTGATGTGGATTAAAAGAAACCGCCATGGTGACGCGGAAGGTCAGCGGATTTTCCTGTTTTCCCTTGAGTCGTCCCCCCTCAACACGGGGGCGCGAGTGGGGGAATGCTTTTGCCAGCGCATTTTGAGTATCGGCGAACTGATAAGTATTGATCGTCTGGAATACATACAACGATCCTGACATCAGTAAACCGAAGATGATCAGGCCGAGAACGATGGTTCTGCCTTTAAAGTTTCGGGATACTGATTCAGGATCGTGAGTGGTCATTTGGAGCTTAAGTTGATTACAGAGCGTACTCAGTTTTCCAGTTTTGCTGCAGCTTTGTTGATGGCCTGCAGATAGGCTTTCGCGCTGGATTCGATAATGTCCGTACTGACGCTGCGGCCGGTGAATAATTCGCCGTTAATGCGAACTTCCACACGCACTTCTCCCTGGGCGTCCTTACCGCTGGAAACACTGCCGACATGGTATTGATCCAGTACTGCAGTGATACCTGAAATACGTTCCAGAGCACGGAAAACAGCATCTACGGGGCCATCGCCGGTAGCAGCATCACAGTGGATTTTGCCTGTTTCATCTGCCAGTTCGATCGTGGCCGTTGCGATAGTACCCGTCCCGGCGGAGGTGTGGAAGCGGGCGATTTTCCATTTCTCCGGTGCATCGGTGACCTGATTTTCAATCAAAGCCACGATGTCAGAATCGTAGATTTCCTTTTTCTTGTCTGCGAGTGCGATAAATTCATTGAAGATGCGTTCGAACGTTTCATCGTCCAGAGTATGTCCCAATGACTGGATTCGATCGCGAAATGCATGACGGCCACTGTGTTTGCCGAGAACCAGATTGGTACCAACATAACCAACATCTTCCGGCGCCATGATTTCATAAGTCGTGCGTTCCTGCAGGACGCCATGCTGATGGATGCCGGCTTCGTGAGCGAATGCGTTTTTTCCGACAATCGCTTTATTGCGTTGGACAGACATCCCCGTCACCGTCGAGACCAGATGGCTGATCGGATACAGGCGTTTTGTATTGATATTTGTGTGCACGCTGTAATAGTCCGCACGGGTTTTTAAAGCCATTACGACTTCTTCCAATGCACAGTTTCCAGCCCGCTCGCCTAAGCCGTTAATGGTGCATTCAACCTGACGGGCTCCAGCTTCCACAGCGGCCAGACTGTTGGCGACGGCGAGTCCCAGGTCATTGTGACAGTGGGTGCTGATAATGGCCTGATCAATGTTGGAAACGTTATTTTTGAGTGTGGTGATCACATCATGGAAATGGGCAGGTGTCGCATAGCCGACTGTGTCGGGTATATTGACTGTGGTGGCTCCGGCTTCGATGGCCCGCTCCACCACTTCACAGAGAAAGTCTTTCTCGGTGCGGGCGGCGTCTTCCGGAGAAAATTCGATATCCGGGCAGTAATCCCGGGCACGTTTGACCATTTCGACCGCTGTCTCCACGATCTGTTCTTTATTCATTTTCAATTTGTGTTCACGATGAATGGAACTGGTGGCGAGGAAGACGTGAATCCGCGATTGTTTTGCTTCTCTCAAGGCTTCCCAGGCTCGGTCAATATCCTCTTTACGGCAGCGGGCGAGCGCACAAATGGTGGTCTGATCGCCGAACTCGTTAGCAATTTTTTGAACTGCTTCAAAATCGCCGGGAGAGGCAATCGGGAAGCCTGCCTCAATGATATCGACCCCCAGCTTGACGAGTTCCCGGGCGACTTTCATCTTTTCCGAGGTGGTCATACTGCAGCCAGGCGACTGTTCACCGTCTCTCAAGGTGGTGTCGAATATCTTTACTGTATCATTGGACATTGGTTTTCTCCGTGAGTCAATTTCCGCTCCCGATCAGGGGGCTAATGAGAGACCAGAATAGTACCAGCAGGCAAAATAAAAAACCCTGAGGCCGATCTGGTCTCAGGGTTTCGCTGTTTTTGATTAACAATCGTACAAAGAACCTAAGACCTGGCTCGTAGAAGCAGGCTTCGTAGCAGGTTCAGGTTTAGTAGATTGTGTACTTGCATTACTTTTTGATTCTTCATCTGCATAGAACGGGGCGGTCTGGACCGCCTGATTTCACTGACAATTTACCTGCTCAATCGACCATGGTCAACCCGTTGTCGATTGAATTTGTCAAAATCAAAGACAGCTCCGGCGGGCAGAGGTTCAGTAAAATACTCCGCCGGAACTGGATTTCTCTGATTATTTAGCAGCCAGTCCAGCTTTTTCCTGTAATGCTTCTTTTCCCATTCGATGACAGAAGTCACCAAAGGCTTCGCCGGGCTGACGTTCTTCTTTGAAGAACTCCAGAATCGGTGACAAGCGGGGCGTGACTTCTTCCAGAGGGACGAGGTCGTCATAAATGAAGGCCAGTCGGTTTCCCAGCGAACTACCGCCCAGAAAAACCGTATATTTGCCAACAGCTTTGCCAACCAGTCCGATATCCGGAATATATGGACGGGCACAGCCATTGGGGCAGCCAGTCATGTTGACGGAGATCTTTTCATCTTGCAGGTCCAGACGGTTGAGTACTTCTTCAAATTCTGTAATCAGATCGGGCATGACCCGTTCGGACTCTGTAATTGATAAGCCACACATGGGAAGTGCCGGGCAGGACATGGAGAAGCGACGAATGAGTGTCAGTTCATCTGCTCGTTTCATACCGTGATCTGACAGGATCTGTTCGATACCTTTCTTGTCTGCGGGATCAACGTCACAGAAAATTACACTTTGCTTAGCAGTGATCCGGGCATTCAGTCTATATGTTTCGAAAATTTTTCGCAGACCAGTTTTGATCCTGAGATTTCCTTCGTCTTTGATGCGTCCGTTTTCGATGTTGACGCCGAGGAACAACTTACCATCCCCCTGCTCATGCCAACCCATATGATCGTCTATGCCGGTCACTTGCACGTCGCGTGGGTCTGCAATTTCAGAACCGAAGTACTCAGCAACTTTTTCGCGGAATTTCTCAATCCCCAGATCATCCACCAGATATTTCATACGGGCCCGTTTCCGATCTTCGCGGTTCCCGAAATCACGTTGAACTTTGACGACCGATTCCGCGACTGCCAGAACCTGATCGTTGGGAACAAAGCCAAGTGGTTTGCCCAGAGCGGGGTAGGTGTCTTTCTTACTCGGTGTGACTCCCATACTACCACCCACGTAGAAATTGTAGCCGATGATTTCATCGCTTTCGACAATTCCCAGCAGGCCGATATCCTGAGTAAAGATGTCCACACAGTTGTCTTCCGGCAGTGCGATCCCGATTTTAAACTTACGCGGCAGATAGGTCTTACCATAAATCGGTTCTTCAACTGGCTGGAAATCCGCCTCGTTGGTTGTATTGCCATTTTCGTCAGTAACCCACAGATCAAAGTAGGCAGTGGTTTTGGGTCGCAGGTGTTCAGCAAGGGCATATGCCATATTCTGCATTGCATCGAAGACCAGGTTGTTCTTGTATGGTGCAGGGCAGGCCATCACGTTACGATTTACATCGCCACATGCGGCCAGGGTGGTCAGTTTGGTCTCGTTGATTCCCTTGATGGCGGCGCGCAGGTTGCCTTTAATAACGCCGTGCAATTGGAAACCCTGGCGAGTGGTCAGTCGCACGGTTCCATCGCCGTATTTATCACAGAGATCCAGTTCCGCCAGAAATTGATCAGCGGTGACTTTACCACCCGGGACTCGGGTTCGGATCATGCAACTAAATGACTTTCCTTTGGGGGTTCCGTCTGGATTCTTGGCTTTTCTCAGGTCACGGTCGTCCTGCTGGTAGGTACCATGATGCTTCAGGAGTTGCTGAGAATCGCCAGAAAACTGGTCGCTTTCGTTTAGCAGTTCTTCAGCAATAGTTCCGCGCAGCTGGTGGCTGCCTTCTTTGAGTGATTCAAGCTTGGAAAGCTTGGGGCCTTCGGGGGATGTCATATTGGTTTATCCTGATTGATGTAATCGAGGAGCCATCCTGAATTATTCTTCACAAGAAGTGACTCAAAATGGCAGGGTAGGTTTCATTGAGTCTTACTGGAAATTTTCGTCTGTCAGGGTACGATTGATACAGGAAATGACGAGCTGCCTTCGAGTTACGAGATGCACCCGTTTGACAGTCAACGCATGACTTTAGGTTGACTGTCTATATTTACCCCGGAAAAAACACTTCAATATAAAGTATAAACGCTTTAGATTATCTTGAATAGTGACATTTTTCTGATTACGCAACACAGAGAATCAACTGCCTGGTCAATTACCATAAATGAGAAATTTAAAAAAAGTTACAATTTTGCTCCTCGCAAGGGGACTGGGGACAGGGCTGGCTCCCAAGGCCCCTGGAACATGCGGAAGTCTGCTGGGGCCTGTTCTGGTTTTGGGACTGATTTGGCTGCAATTGTCGCTGTCCGTCTATCTGATAGTCTCTGTGCTGATTTACCTGCTCGGCGTCTATCTCTGTGAGCAGGGGGCGCGTCTTCTGAAAAAAGAGGATCCAGGTGAGATTGTCATTGATGAGATCGGGGCATTTACAGTGGTCATGCTTCCTGTCTTGAACAGGCCATTATCTGCTGACTTTTTCTGGGTTTCTGTCATAGCATTTCTCTGGTTCCGCCTGTTTGACATCTGGAAACCCTGGCCGGTTCGATATTTTGATCGGATCCATGGGGGCTGGGGAATCATGTCTGACGATTATGTCGCCGCGATTTATGCCGCGATTTGCCTTTACGTGACATTAATTCTTTTGGGGTGGTTTTAGATTTTATTCTGATGCGTTATCTTGTGATCTGATCAGGAATTTCCCACATTTGGAAGGATTTGTCAGAGTGTCTGCAGAGATTATCGATGGAAAAGCATTAGCTGCCGCATTTCGTGAGCAGATCGCTGAGGAAGTCAATCAGTTTAAAAGTGAATCGAATGTCGTCCCTCATTTAACGGCTGTCCTGGTCGGGGATGATCCCGCCAGCGCCGTCTATGTTCGAAATAAACAGAGAGCCTGTGAAAAAGCGGGGATTCAGAGCACTCTGAAACGATTGCCAGCCGAAACAACTGAAGCTGAATTGATTTCGATCGTCGAAGCCTTGAATGCCGATCCCGGAGTTCATGGAATTCTGGTCCAGCTTCCGCTTCCGAAGCACGTCAATGAAACGGCGATACTGGATGTGGTCCATCCGTTAAAAGATGTGGATGCGTTTCATCCGGAGAATGTCGGATTGATCGTGCAGGGCCGCCCCCGTTATCTGCCTTGTACTCCCTATGGTATCCAGCAGATGATTCTCTCGACGAAAATGGAAACGACTGGTAAACATGCTGTGATTTTGGGGCGAAGTGAAATCGTCGGAAAACCCATGGCCATGCTGCTGATTCAAAGGGGATTAGGGGCCGATGCCACTGTCACTATCTGTCACAGCCGGACACAGAATCTGAAAGAGATCGTCAGAACGGCAGACATTGTGATCGCAGCAATTGGAAAACCTGAGTTTGTGACCGCTGACATGGTGAAGCCGGGAGCTGTGGTGATTGATGTCGGTATCAATCGAGTCGACGATCGGCTGGTGGGGGATGTGGAATTCGAGGGGGTTAAAGAGGTCGCGTCTGCGATCACTCCTGTACCAGGTGGAGTGGGGCCGATGACGATTGCCATGCTTTTGAAGAATACACTGACAGCAGCCCGAATACAGTCTGGAAGTATTTAGGAACACAGGCAGTTTCAACAAATGTGCTCTATGAAATGATTCCAAGAGCGGAAAAACAAAGAAGCTCTCCCGTGATTTGGGAGAGCTTCTTGTATTCATGACTGATACGTAAGGTAGCAGTCTGGCTCAATTAAGGAGCTTTAGGATCAGCTGGCTTTGATTCTTCTGGTTTAGGCTCAGCTGGTTTAGCTTCTTCTTTGGGAGCATCAGCAGCTGGTTTTTCTTCAGCTGGTGTTGCTGGATCTTCTGCGGGTGCTGCTTTTTCATCAGCTGGTGTTGCAGGATCTTCAGCGGGTGTTTCAGCAGGCGCGGGTTCGGGAGTTGGGGCAGCTTTATCACCACATCCAACAGCGAATAATGTCAGTCCCAGCAACGTGAAGAGTGTCGAAAGTAATTTCATCTCTGTTCTCCATTTCTCGATTAGTAATCTGATCTGTCAGACTGAGAATCTGACAAATCGGGTTTAATTCAGTGTTATTTTGAAGGAAACCCTGTCATCAGGCCGGTTTTCACTATTCAAACAAGCCCCCCTGTCAGACATAAGAGGCCGGCTGTTGCAGGTTTATTCCCCGGAAATATGAAATTTCCAAAAAGTTTTCCGAAAGCTTGCACTTCTAAGCAAATTCTCGCTGAAGTGGGCAGATGAGATTGAGATTCACGGCAGGAACAGGGGCTAAGTCGCAGGAACAAAATGATATATATTGACTTTCCGATCTCACAGTCCTATCGTGATTACTGGAACGAGCAAATATTGTTCATGAAGACTCAGCAAGTGATTTTGATCACAAAGGGGAACCGTTAAAGTCCTCTGTTGATGTTGAGTATAAATCATTTGAAACGTCTGAGTTTTCGAAACTGCTGGTCTCTTTTTCGCCTGCCGCCAAATCTCTCACGATTAACAGACTCAGTCGCGAACAATATCAGTTCGATCCTGATTCTCCACGAGATGAACTTGTGATTGATCGGGCCTCAATCTCTGACAGCGTTTTTACAGTTCCCTGGTAGGTCGCGTTCTCGCTTTTTCGGAAGTCCTGCTGTTAGCCTTTGCCGGGACATGAGTCCTTTATACTGGCAGAAGACAATGCTTAATTATCAGAGACTGGTATTGGTAGTACCAAGTTTGAAACTCATTTGACAATTCTTCAGTGAATGTCGAATTGTTTTTATTTAACCAGAAACGGGATCGCCCGGATGCGAATGAGTTACCGTGTCCATGAGATCCCGTGTATGAGGTCGATCAGAAGGCAGTTGGTTTCATGATCGAACACAGGTGTTAGCGATGAAAAAATATATGAAGCAGACGGGTGTGATATTGGCGTTTCTGGCAATCCTGGCTTTCTATCAGGCTGATAGTTTTGCGCAACGGGGTGGAGGTGGCCGCGGAGGTAGCGGACACGGTGGCGGTGGCCACCGCGGTGGAATGTCTCGCGGGAGCGGCGGTCATCACAGGGGAGCGTCACGGGGAAGTTCTTCCCGAGGTAGCATTTCAAGAGGGAGTTCGCACATTGGAGGTTCTTCACGCTCGATACCTTCCAGAAGTCATTCATTTTCTCAACGCGGTTCTTCAGCACCGCGTCAGAGTGCTTCCTCGCGATCTTTGAATTCATCCTCGAATCGTACTTCCAGATCGGCAATGAAGCCCGGACAATCATTTGATTTCTCAAGAGGAAGTCAGTCCGGTACATCACGTCGTTCTGGTTCCATCACATCCCGTCAGGGAAGAGTGAGCGGTAACCCCGGGCTCAGCCCTGGAAGCCGGAGTCGAGGCAGTTCTGGATTTTCACATTTCAATAGTGGATCTCATAATCGGTTCAACAGTGGTTCTTCTCGGCGCGGAAATAATCCGGGATTAAACCCGGGAAGCAGTCGGTTTAGTTCCGGTAACCAAAACCGTATCGGAAGTGCTCACACCAATAGAAGCTCCGATTTGAGTTCCAGTAGATATCATCAGAGTTTTGGGAACCGTCACTCTGGTAATCCGGGATTGAGATCAGAGGGGGGCCGCCACGGTAACCGGGATCATCAAGTTTCTCATGGGCCAGGGCTACGACCCGGAGGAGTGAATCGAAATCGTGGAAATCACGCACGGCATGGAAACAACAGATACAATTATCGACCCGGTTACTGGTCTGGATATCGTTCACGCTATGCGTTAGGTTTTGGATTTGGTTCAGGCTATGGTTATGGATATGGCTACTATCCTTACTACCACTATCGCCGATACGGTTACAGCCCCTGGCTCTGGTCGACTTTCGGCGGTCTGACAGCCTGGGTTGGTTATAATAATCTGTATCCTGTTGGTTATAATTATTCACTCAACAATGGTTACATTTATAATAATGGAGTGCAGGTAGCTCCCGTGACAGACTATCAGAGTCAGGCTGATCAGATCATCGATAGCGTGTCTCCTCCAGATGATGCGGCTGACTGGATGCCGGTAGGGATCTTTGCCATTGTTCCCCAGGGGACAACTGAGGTGAATGTGACGGTGCAACTGGCCGTGGGTAAAAACGGTGCGGTCGCCGGTACTTATTTCAATAAAGATGGAAATATCACCTTACCACTTCAAGGTGCCATCGATGAATCAAAACAGCGGGTCGCCTGGAAGATCGGCGAAGAAGATCCGATCACCATGGAGACCGGACTGGACAGTCTGACCAAAGATAAATCGACCGTGATCATCTATTTTACCGGTGGGACTTCTGAAGTCTGGGATATGCTGCGAATTGATGAGCAGACTGCGAAGCTCGCGCAACAGGAATTACAGGTCGATGACTTGAAATATGAACTGTTGGCGTCGTTTCAGGAACTGGAACAGAATCTGGATGATGCCTGGAAGGATTATCTGGCTCTTCCGGTAAACTTCTCGGCAACAGGTCCAAATCCTTCTCTCGCAGAACTGGAACCGATTGTACAAAATTATCAGCAGATTCAGGTTGATTCCAAGTATCAGGTGATTACCAATCGTCAGGAATTCCAGAATACGTATCATTTACTGACCGATTATGTGAAAAGCCTGAAAGAACAGCAGACACTGGCGGTGCAGAAAAAACTGCCTGCACCTCCTCAGCTGTCTCCAACAGAGTCAACACCTCCGGTACTGGTGGCCCCGAAACCACTGGCACCGGTTCAAGCAGTCCAGTAATTCACAATCTGGAAATTCAGCTTTTAATGAAAAAACGCCCTGGCAACGGGGCGTTTTTTTGTGTCTCGGAGCTCATTGGCATACGAATCACTCTGCTGTCTGTTGGAGTTCATTCGCAACCTGTTCTGCTTGACGAAGAACTCGCATCAGATTCTGCCCCATGATCAACTTGATCTGCTGATCCGTGTATCCCCGATCCAGGAGCGCCTGTGTGATGAGTGGATATGTGGCGACATCTTCGAGTTGAGCAGGCAGGGTGGAGACGCCATCGAAATCAGAGCCGATACCAACGTGTTCCACGCCGGCGACTTTTACTATGTGGTCGATATGATCAACAACATCGTGGATCGTTCCCGGCTTCATTTTGTGGTCGTTTTGCCAGCGATTGTATTCCCGATTGTAATCCGTTTCATTGGGGTATTTCTGTTTGAGTTCCCGTCGCACCTGAAACATTTCAATCATCTGTTTTGCCGATTCGGGAACGACGAAACCGGAGAAGTAATTGACCATGACGACCCCGCCATTCTGTTTGACTTTGAGCAGGATCTCATCGGGAACATTGCGCGGATGATCGGCAATGGCTCTTGCGGAGGAGTGTGATGCTATGATCGGGGCTTTACTCACACGCAGAACATCTTCCATGGTTGCCGGAGAGACATGAGAAATATCGACCAGCATTCCCAGCCGATTCATGCTCAGGACCACTTCTTCTCCAAAAGGAGACAGTCCGTCGCTGATGGCGGTGTCTGTGGCTGAATCTGCCCAGTCGAGCGAATCGGAATGAGTCAATGTCATGTAGCGTACACCCAGACCATAGAAAACCCGCAGCAGTGACAACGAGTTCTCAATGGAATGGCCTCCCTCGACACCAATCATTGAGGCAATTTTGCCCGATTGATGAATCCGGTCAATGTCATCAGCCGTCGCAGCCATCTCGAACGTTTCAGGGTAGCGTTTAATCATACGGTGGATCAGATCGATCTGTTCCAGAGTGTAGTGCGCGGATCTCCGCTCTTTTTGGGTGTCAGAGGGGACGTATGCTGACCAGAATTGTGCGCCGACGTTTCCCTGTTTGAGACGCGGTATGTCTGTATGAAACTGAGGTTGAGGTTTGGCGATATCAGCCTGCTTGAAAGTTGAGGCTGCTTTTTCCCGCATGGTCCAGGGGAGATCATTATGTCCGTCAATCACCAGGCATTGCTGATGCAACTGTCTGGCGCGGTCTGTCAGGATGACCGGTTTGCGAACTGTCTTTTCGGCAGCCGGAGTTGATTGGGCTGCAGTCATAAAAACCAGTGCCAAAAGCAAACCCGGAATGAAATGCTGCAATTTTTTTGTGTCGATTCTCATTGATAATTTCCATTATACGCATAATGTAGTTCAGAAGAGTCACAGTGTACTTTTCCATCTGAGCGTTTTTCCGCTGAAGCTTGTGTTTCGTTTTAGTGTAGCGACTTCTGTGAAAATCCGGATTGATATTGATGTTAAAACGGATTCTGGTTAGTTTGAATCGGTACAAGATTCACTTGTGACTGACTGTTGAGCGCTCGATGCAGGGGTTAACACTGCTTCGATGGTTTGTCTGAGGATACTAATGATGAGTGAAAGCCTGGAAACAGTGTATTCGACCACGAATGCAATGGAAGCGGAATTTATTAAAATGACACTGGAAGGCGAAGGGATTCGCTGTCTGCTCGAAAATGAGCTGCAGGCTGGCCTGACCGGGATCTTTGAGATCAAAGTTGACGTCATGAGCTCGAACATTGATCGTGCCCGGCAGATCATAGATGAAATTCGTGAATCATCTGAGTCTCACGAAGATTCAGATGAAGAAGAATAACCGATATCAGGGTTCCAGCTTTCTGACGACAAACAGGCACGGGGCTGCTGCGGAATTCGAGCGGGCAAGAATGGTTTCCGTCTGATAGGCAGATGCTGATAACTGTTTCAGCCACTGGTCGATGGCGGCGGCTTCTTCGTCACCGCCAGGATGTCCCGGATAAGCCAGAATTGTCATCATTCCTCCGGGACGCAAAAACTTTTTTGCCGCTTCCAGAGCCGTCAGGGTTGATGTCCGTTGTGTAATCAGATTGTGGTCGCCTCCAGGCAGGTAACCCAGATTAAACATGATTGCGCCAGTTTCATTCAGGCATTCTGAGGGGATGATCTCGTAGAGCTGACTGTGATCGCAACAGATCAGTTCACACTGAAAGCAGTTCGCCTCAGCCAGCAGATCTGCCGTCTGTTTCAGTGCAGTTTCCTGGATGTCGATCGCATAAACCCGACCCGTGGAGCCCACCGTCTGGCAGAGAAAGCAGGAGTCATGCCCGTTTCCTGCGGTGGCATCAATGGCCGTTTCTCCCGGGCGGAGTACGGTAGAGATCAGTTCGTGTGCCTGGTCGGTTAAACGTGTCATATTTAAAAATTCAGTTTGCGGCTGAGGTCCAGCTGTTTTTCCAGCGGGACTTTACCTTCCAGAATATCTGAAAAATGATCTGCCATCCAGGGAGTCTGCAAACTTCCTTTCGAGGCAAAACCGTTGAAAAATCCAATTTGAGGCTGCTCGGGATGCAGTCCCATGATGGGTAATCTGCCTCGGATCACAGGCCGAACGGCGGCGCGATGATCGATGACTTCTACCGGGAGTTTGAGAAATTCTGACAGGCGAGAGCAGATTTCTTCCCTTCCAGCAGGAGTGGGTTCACAGTCAAGCTGCTCACGATGATAAGTCGAACCGGCACGGTAAAGGTCCTCTTTCCGGTGCGCTAACCAGATACCACGATGCACCACGCGTCGTTCCTTGAGCCCGGGGATTTTCAGAGTGAGTATTTCTCCTTTAGCACCTTCGAAAGGTATGGTTCTGAACCAGGGGTTGTGCTGGCTGCGAATGCCTTCGCAGAAAATAATCTTGTCAGCCTGCAGATTCCAGCGGGGGAGCCGGACATTGGTTGCTTGAAATTCCAGGTCATTAACCGGGTCTATTTCCGCCTGCTGAAACCAGGAGCGGGATTCGAAATAACGACGTGATGCATCCAGATAAAGAGGAACATCCAGTTGCCCGCCGATCATCTCAAAGCCTCCCCGGGAGATCTCGAAGGTCTCGGGATCGGCCAGTGGTTCGGGAACCGATACCAAATCAGGGAAATGCGTTTGTGAGCGCGCTCGATATTGTTCCTGCTCCTGTTCGGAAGAAAACAGACGCAGCATCGGCTTCAGTTCGAAAAAATGTGTATCGGTCTGCTGTTCCACACTCCGATAAAAGCGAGTCGCAAACGGCAGGAATTCATCGAGTCTCCAGGAGACAACGAGCCGCAATCCGGTAATGGGCGTGATGAGGCCCGCAGCAATTTTAGAAGAAGTGATCGGTTCGCATCGATCCAGAATATGGACGCGGTACCCTCTCTTGATCAGAGTCCAGGCTAAGGCTGTTCCCGCCAGGCCCTGACCAACAATGAGATAATCAGATTGGATCATGGTTCATTATGCAGTGTCGTGATGCCAGAGAAAGTTGTGAATCTCGGAAGAAGCAGGTCATATTAAGGGAAGCAGTCCGAAGTGACAATCACGGAAGTGGAACTATCTCGGAATCCTCAAATGAATCAATGCAGGCACAGAAATGGTGATTTATTAAGGAACTTGCTGGTTGTTTGTGACTATGTTCACGTAATGTGTTCTGGTTAACTGTTATTTTGATACAGGAAGGATCGCCTTTTCATTTCAAGTTAAAAAAATCACATTCAGAAGAGGATTCCAAAATTGAGATCATGCGAGATGTTTTATTTCCCAATGCAGTATAGAAATTCCTGACGTTTTCCTGACTTGCTGCTGGCGGCCCGGTGGAAGATCTGGTCACCACAGAGCGCGGGAGTCGCAAAACATTCGTCGCCCAGTTGATTCTCGGCGAGTAGTTCAAACTTTTGCGGGTTCGCGCGAAAGACAAAAGTCTTCCCTCGTTCATTAGACAGATAGATGTTGTCGTTGGCCAGAACTGGTGAAGAGGACACTTTTCCACCCAGTCGACTTTTCCATTGTTCCTTTCCCGTTTGTGCGTTCCAGCAGTATGCGATGCCGTTATCGTCGATGGCGTAGAGATAGCCGTTGTGCGCCAGCATCGATTGCTCGTAACATTTCACTGTATTTGTCCAGGCAATTTTTTCTGAACCGTCGGCTTTGACGGCCATCGTCCCTTTCAGGGGGAAACCGCCACTGGTAAAGACGAGATCGCCGTCCCAGACCATGGTCCCGCAACTGACAATCCACATTGCCGGGGCGGACCAGAGGTCACCTCCGGTTCGCGGGTCAAAGCTGGCAACTTTCGCGTTCCCACTGAGCAGCATCTGGTCGCGACCTGCAATTCGTGTCACGATAGGGGTAGAGAAATTCATTTTTTCCGGTCGCTTGATGCGCCAGACTTCGTTGCCCGTTTTTTGATCAAAGGCGGCGATGAAACCATCCTTCTCGTATTCAGATGTGATGATCACGGTCCCTTGATACAGCAAAGGAGAAGGGGCATAGCCAAACTGATATGCCAGTGGCAGATAGCCACCCGCTTTGATCTGCCATTTCTGTTTGCCTTCCAGGTCAAGGGCCGTCAATTGAATCCGGTCAAACTGGGGAAAGACTGCAAAGATCGTTTCCCCATTCGAAGCCAGCGTAGGCGATGCGTGGGTATTTTTCTGGTGAATTTTCGGGGCAAAATCCCCCTGACTGACATCGGTTTTCCAGAGCTGTCGTCCGGTGGTACGATCAAAACAGACCACAGATTGAACCTGTTTCGCTTCCTCTGCCGTAGAAATCAGGACACGGTCATTCACCACAATCGGCGAAGAATGTCCTCGACCGGGAAGTGCCGCCTTCCAGAGTATGTTTTGCGATTCGCTCCACTCGATGGGAGGTGTTTCCCCCTCGGCTGCGATGTTATTTCCGTTCGGGCCCCGCCAGACGCGCCAGTCATCTTCTGCGACTGCAAAGTGGCTTGTCAGACAGATTGTGAGAACACAGAGTAAACAAAATTTGAAGATCAGTGGAGACATCATCTGGCCTTTGGTTTGCGGAGTATTTGCAGTGTCTGAGAAGCTTTTGAAAGGAGTCTTTTATTTTGGTCACGATAAAGGCATGGTGCAAGGTGTTTCAACGATCTTCGTTTGTCTCCCTGAAAAAAGACAGCGTGGTACAATTTCAATGCCAGAGCAGTCAATCTGTCATTACCCTGCAACATTTTTATTTAGTACGTGACAGATTGACTTTGAGTTTGTTAGAATGCTTCTGTTCTTAGATGCGTTGAGTATGCGCCAGCATTTCAAATCACAGTCCTGTGATATCAACGTTTATTAGGCAAAACAATCCATTCAAAGCTGAAGAAACGTTGTGACGGTATCTGAAAATCCTGACAGGAATTTCAGTGCGGGTTTCATACGCCCGTTGTGTCTACGGTAAGCGGAAGTGAGGGCCAGGATGATTTTTGTCAGAGATCTTACGCGGATATTCGAAGCCGGAAATCAGGATGTTCTTGCCGTCGATCACGTTTCTTTTCAAGTCAAACCAGGTGAAGTGTATGGATTGCTGGGCCCGAATGGGGCAGGCAAAACGACCACTCTGCGGATGATCCTGGGGCTTTTGAAACCAACCAGTGGGGATGCGGAAGTGGAAGGGTTTCTGGTATCCACGCATCCCGATGAAATAAAACGACGTGTGGGACTGGTTTCAACCAGTGCCGGTCTGTATCAATGGCTGACCCCCCGCGAGATTCTCACGTTTTTTGCGGACGTGTATGGTGTGCCGGCCATGCAGGCAGCAGCCCAGGTAGAAAAGCTCTCTCACCTGTTCGGCCTCTCTTCTTTCATGGATCGTCGTTCTGCCACATTAAGCACCGGGCAGAAACAGCGCGTGAACCTGGCTCGTTCGCTGATTCATGATCCACCGGTCATGCTGATGGATGAACCGACGCGCGGACTGGATGTGATCGGGAGCAAGGTGATTTTTGATTATATCGACCTGCTTCGCGATGAGGGAAAAGCTGTGATTGTCAGCACACATCGCCTGGATGAAGCCGAACAACTCTGTGACAGATTTGGTCTGTTGCATAATGGAAAAAAGAATTACGAAGGCACTCTCGCAGAACTGCAGCAGTGCACGTCCTGTCAGACCCTGACACAAATCTTTCTGCAGTTACTCGATGCGCCCGTTGAGACTGCAAAGAATATACCCGCCGTACAAAGGGAACTGATTTAATGGCTTCCCCCTACGATCAGGATTCTGACGACCGCATTTATACTCCCACCAGATCGTTCCGATTCTCTGGACTGCTGCAAAAAGAATTACGCGAAATTCTTCGGGATCGGCGTACTGTCATTACATTAATCCTGATGCCTTTGCTGGTCTACCCGTTACTGGGTTTGATGCTGCAGAAGTTTTTATTAAGCCAGACATCTCAGCTCAATGAAATTGAATATCGGATCGTTTTGCCCAACGAGTCAGAAGGACAGATGTTTCGAGCACTGTTTGAAAAGGGAGATAAAATCTTCGAAGAACGGAATCAGTCCTTTGTCAAACTGAAACCGGTGAAAGAAAAACAGACTGACAATGCGCTGGCTGCATTCCAGGAAGTCAAACCTGTTGTCAAATTTATGATTGCCGAATCGGCCGGTGAAGATCACAACATTTTGAAACTGGTTCGTGAAGGTGTGGTCGATGTGGGGGTTCGCTACTTTCCCATTGAGGTAGAAAATCCAAAGGCGAAACAGAAAGAACACAGTGGGCGGTTTCAGATTATTTATGGGGCGCAATCTGCGCACAGTCGACGTGCTGCAGAATATGTGGAAGTACGCCTGCAGGCCGTTCGCTGGAACTACCGAGATCAGATGCTGACGAATATGGGAGAGAGTGTGACTGTCCCGTTTGTGACTTCCGTTTCATCCGTGAAGTCTGAAATGGTACAAGCCTATTCGCTGGTGACCATCGTTCCCCTGATCCTGATTCTGATGACAATGACGGGGGCCGTCTATCCTGCCATCGATCTAACTGCAGGGGAACGGGAGCGTGGCACGTTGGAAACCCTTATCTCAGCACCATTACCCCGGATGTGGATCTTATGTGCCAAGTTCATTTCGGTGCTGGTTGTTGCCGTGATGACGGCGCTGGTGAATATGACGGCGATGCTCGCGACCGCCTATGCCAACGGTCTGGAGACGGTGCTCTTCGGTGAAGGCATGACACCGTTTGTATTGATGGAAATTTTACTGTTACTGGTGATTTTTGCCGCATTCTTCTCTGCTGTACTGCTATGTATCACAAGTTTTGCCCGGAGCTTTAAAGAAGCACAGGCCTATCTGATTCCCCTGATGCTGATTTCGATGGCTCCCGGGATTCTGGGGATGGTACCGGATTTGAAGATGACCCCACTCTGGGCCGTGATCCCTCTGGCGAATATCGTATTGTTGAGCCGTGACTTTCTGTTACATGAAGCAGAACCGGTGTTGTTTTTTATATCGGTATTCTCAACGATCTTTTATGGCATTGTCGCTCTCAGCCTTGCTGCCCGGATTTTTGGTACAGATACCATTCTCTATCAGAGCGAAACTTCCTGGTCGGATTTCTTTAAACGATCCCGCAAGTCCCATCAATATCCTGCCTTGAACAATGCCATGCTTTGTCTGGCGGTAATGTTTCCGACATTTATCCTCTCGGCTGCATTTGTGGGACGGCTCAGGGAGATGACCATCTCTCAGCGACTTCTGGTTTCAGGAACATTGACTTTCTGCCTGTTTCTGCTGATTCCGATGCTGTTTGCCTGGCTGGGTGGGGTGAATCTGAAGACCGGTTTTCGCTGGTTTAAACCGCGTCTGGTTTCCTGTCTGGGGGCAGTACTCCTAGGATTAACCTTATGGCCATTCGCTTATGAAATAGAAATCCTGGCGTTAACCGATGCGAGAATTGAAACGCTTTCCCGTCTGTTTGAATCGATGAAAATTGAACTGGCTGCGGTCCCATTATGGGTCAAGCTGATCTCGCTGGCTGTCATGCCGGCCGTCTGCGAAGAACTGTTTTTCCGCGGGTATCTGTTAAGCTCACTGCTGCATCGATTTTCCAGTTTATGGGCGATCGTGACTTCTTCTCTCCTGTTTGCGTTATTTCATGTCATTGTCCGTGATTCACTGTTTATCGAACGCTTTTTCCCCAGCTTTTTTATGGGGCTCTGTCTGGCATACGTGAATGTACGATCTCGCAGCGTCATTCCCGGCATCCTGTTGCACATGATTCATAATGGCCTGCTGATTACCATTGCCAGTTATCAGAATTACTTTGCGGATTGGGAAATCAACATTGAGAATCAGAAGCATTTGCCTGTCAGCTGGCTTGCGGGTTCTCTTCTGGTTGTGGTCATCGGCTTCGCGCTGGTGCGTCTCAGTTATCGCAGACCGTCCATTCCTGCTACTGAAACGCCGGCTGCCGAGATGGTTACCAGCTGACCTCGCATTTCGTTGCCCGTTAAAAAAACTGAGATCTGAGTTTCTTTCCAGTCTGAATGTTTTTAGGATTGAGAAGCATCTTTTATTCATTCCAGGACTGGAGAAATAATGGCTTCAAAATGTGTCCTTTTCTTCCTGTTGAGTTTGACTCCCGGATTTCTGTTTGCTGCACAGCAGTCTCAACCCAATATCGTGGTGATTCTCGCTGATGATTTCGGTGTGGGGGATATTCAGGCTCATTTTCCCGAGAATAAAATTCCGACTCCGTGTCTGGATCAACTGGTTAAGGACGGAATGAGTTTTACAGACGCGCATAGCGGTTCGGCAGTCTGTTCGCCTACCCGCTACGGTTTACTGACCGGCCGGTACAGCTGGCGGACCCGCTTGCAGGAATGGGTGATCGCAGCTTATGAGCCTCCCCTTATTTCGGAAGATCGCCCGACTCTGCCGGGGCTGCTTAAGAAAAGTGGATACCAGACGGCATGTTTCGGGAAGTGGCATCTGGGCTGGAACTGGCCGGGACCACAGGCCAGTCAGATGCTGGAGCAGAAAAACGCGCAGTGGAAATATGAATGGGATTTTACAAAACCGATCAAGGGAGGACCTGTCGCGCGGGGATTCGATTATTTTTTTGGAGTCGACCTCCCCAACCTGCCTCCGTTCACTTTCATTGAGAATGACCACGTATTCGTACAACCGACGGCGGAATTTAAACTCGATCAAAGTGAAGGGATCGTCCTGCCGAAGGGATTCGTCGGCGCACCGACTGCGCCTGACTGGCGTATGCAGAACATCTTGCCCGAAATTACCAGGCGTGCTGTAAAGTACATCGATCAGAAGTCGCAGAAACAATCTCCGTTCTTCCTCTATTTTTCCATGACATCTCCGCATGAGCCAGTGGTTCCCTCAGCGAAATTCCAGGGGAAAAGCGGGATCGCGCCGATTGCAGACTTTGTCATGGAAACGGACTGGTCTGCCGGGCAGGTCATCCAGGCAATCGATCGGGCAGGGATTAAAGATAACACGATTGTGATTTTCACAGCAGATAATGGACACTCCCACTACACCGGCTGGAATGATCTGGTGGAGGCCGGTCATCAACCGAGCGGTCCTTACCGCGGTCATAAAGGAGATATCTGGGAAGGCGGACATCGTGTCCCTCTGGTAGTACGCTGGCCAAAACAGATTCAGGCAGGCAGCAGTAGTCCGCAACTGGTTTGTCTGACAGATCTGCTGGCAACCTGTGCCGAAATTACAGGAGCGGAACTTCCGCAGCAGGGAGCGGAAGACAGTATCAGTTTTCTGCCTGCATTACTTGGGAAAAAAACGGATGAGGCTCGCCAGACATTAGTGAACCATTCGAATCATGGTGAATTTGCTTATCGTGATGGTCCCTGGAAACTGGTCTTTAAAATGAGTGGTCGAAATCTGGAGCAGTCGCGCGGCAAACCGACGATTGCAGAGCTTTATCATCTGGAATCTGATCTCAGCGAAGCACATGACTTGGCTGCGAAACATCCTGAAGTCGTCAGCCGGATGACCGCTGATTTTAAACACTTAATCGAACAGGGCAGTAGTCGGGCAGGGCAGAAAGCCGCCAATGATGCACGGGTTCGATTCGATATCACACAGAAACAACGCTGGGCGCCTGCATTGAACGACTGATCGATTCTATGCGGTTAAGGCGAGGTTTCCTCTTGCGAGTCCTCGTTCCTGATTCGATTGCCCCGGATGATAGAATCGTTGCCGAAGCGATTTGCGATCTGATCCTTCACCTGATCCAGACGCGAGAGTTTCTGTTGATCTTCTTCATCAAATAACGATTTCTGTTGCCGCGAACCGCTTTGAAATCCTGTCACGCCGACGCCAATCAACCTGATTGACAGGGGGCGATCTGGTAATTTCTGATCCAGCATCAGTAAGGCAGACTCTTCAATTTCTCTGGTGAGGTCCGTTGGCTGAGAGACAGTGATGGACCTTGTAAATGTCGAGAAATCATCGTAGCGAATTTTCAACTGGATGGTTTTGCCGCGCAATCTGTTTTTGCGCAATCGACGTGCGACATCTTCCACGAGGCTGATCAGGACTGTTCTCAGAATTTCCTGATCATTGACGTCACTGGAAAATGTAGTTTCACGTGAGATTGATTTGGCCTGCCTTTCGGGGACCACGGCACGATCATCCAGTCCCTGAGCGAGATTCCACAAGTGAGAGCCCTGATCTCCGAACAGTTCCGTCAAGACCGGGAGTTCTAATACTCTCAATTGCGAAATGGTCTGGATGCCCAGTCGATTAAAACGCTGCGTCGCCACTTTTCCAATTCCCCAGACTCGGGAAACAGGTAGCGGGTCGAGAAACTCCTGGATTTGATCTGGTTCGACGACCACCAGCCCATCAGGTTTATCTGCATCACTGGCGATTTTGGCGAGGAACTTATTGGGAGCGACTCCGACTGAAGCGATTAACTGCAAACTTTGTTTGATTTCCTGTTTGATTGAAGTTGCGATTTCTCTCCCGTTTCCAAAGAGTAACTGACTGCCGCTGACATCCAGAAACGCTTCATCCAGTGAGAGTGGTTCTACCAGTGGAGTGTATTTCCGAAAGATCTTCTGCAGCGATTGTGAGACCTCGGCATAATCACTCATACGAACGGGAAAAAAATGTGCCTGTGGGCAGAGTTGCCGGGCCGTTTTCATTGGCATCGCGCTGTGCACACCAAATTTGCGCGCCGGATAGTTGGCAGCAGAAACGACGCCTCTGTGTTCGGCCTGGCCTCCGACGATGATGGGCTGCCCCTGCAGTTCGGGGTGGTCCCGCTCCTCGATCGATGCGTAAAACGCGTCCATATCTACATGAAGGATTGTTCGCATACGGGAAATCGCTGCTGTTCTATTTCTTAATGTCACTTATTAACAGGTCGCGTCCTGTTCAATTCCGCTTTACTATATTTGACTGATTTCGCAGTCATCTTCTGCTTCAGGTCTACTGATTTTCCAGGATTCATTTTAGCATGGATTTCCTGTGAGACGTACAAAAAAGAATAAAGTCAAATCAGATATAAACGCAGCTTGATCTTTGCAAAGCTGTTTCCTTGTGCCTTATAATTGCTGTTGATCAGTTCTGTTCCTGCCTGAACGCGATTCACAGTCGTGAATTGTTGTTTCAATACTTAGTCAATAAGGAGTCTTCCGTGAGTAATCAAAAACAGAATCGTCGCGACTTTTTGAAAACTTCCGCCGCTGCCGCCGTCGGTAGCAGCGTTCCCTTCTGGTTCCATATTGACCCTGCTAGTGCCTATAACTTTAAAGCTGCCAATGATCGTCCCGTTGTAGGTTGTATTGGAACAGGCAGCCGCTGGAATGCCGTCGGACCGAATGCAATGAAGTACGGAGATGTCATTGCCGTTTGTGATGTCGACTCCGCTCATGCCGGTAAAGCTCACGATAAAGTGAAAGATATTCAGGGTAAAAAGGGGAATAACAAAGAAGTTGCTGTATTCGAAGATTACCGGAAGATTCTCGATAATCCCGACATTGATATTGTCACGATTGTGACAACCGACCACTGGCATACAAAGATCGCCATTGAAGCGATGAAAGCCGGTAAAGATGTTTACTGCGAAAAACCTTTGACGCTGACCATCGATGAAGGGAAGCAGATTATCAAAGCATTGAAAGAAACGGGACGCGTCTTTCAGGTGGGAACGCAGCAGCGTAGTGAAATGGGGCAACGGTTCCTGAATGCTTTGGGGATTATTAAAGAAGGTCGTCTCGGTGATATCACTGAAGTGGAGTGTGTGATCGGCGGGGTGACTCCCAGCGGTACCATTCCTGTGGCCGAAGTGCCCAAGACTTTGAACTGGGAAAAATGGCTCGGACAGGCTCCGATGACCGATTATCGCTGGAAGGCTGGTGAAGGGGAGAAAGGCCGTCCCCAGACCCGTTGTCATTATGAATTCCGCTGGTGGTATGAATATTCCGGAGGAAAAATGACCGACTGGGGTGCTCACCATGTGGATATTGCACAATGGGGCATTGGCATGGATCATTCCGGCCCGACTCAGGTCATTCCGATTTCAGCCGAGCATCCGATTCCATTGAAGGATGGGGTGCCGACCAGGGACGATGAATATAACGTCGCTTCCAAGTTTGAAGTGCAGTGTAATTTCCCGAACGATGTCAAAATGACAATCAAGAGCGATGGGCGAAACGGAATCCTGTTTACGGGAACGAAAGGGCGGATGTTTGTCAGTCGTGGTGATCTGACCGGAAAGCCTGTTGAAGACCTTAAGGATAATCCGCTTTCCAGTGATACCATTAAGAAACTCTATAAAGGTCGTCAGCCTGGCGATCATATGCGCAACTTCTTTGAATGCGTTGAAGCGCGGGAACAACCTATTTCCGATGTGATGACCCATCATCGTGCTATTACAACCTGTCACCTGGCTAATATTGCCATCCGTCTGAATCGTTCTCTGGAATGGGATCCCAAGACAGAGCAGATTATTGGTGATGACGAAGCAAATCAGTGGCAAAGCAGAGAGCAACGTAAAGGCTACGAAACCAACGCGTAGGCTATCGTTGTCATTCAGCAGACAAAGCGCTCGGCCTGGAGGGTGATTCGTTACCCTTCAGGCTATTTTTATTGCCGATCGTCGACGATCAGAATCGTGCTGCTCTGGTTGTTTCACATCCAGAGGTGGAGTCGAGACTGTAACTCTTCGGGTAAGCGTTTTTTAACCGCATTCATGACCTGGTTATCATGATAGCGCGTACTGAAATGTGCCAGAATGATGAATTCATTCTGGAATCGTTCCGCGCGTTCGACGATATCATCCAGGTGCATGTGCCCGAATTTGTGAATTTTTTCGCGGCGGTGTTCGGGGCGATAAAATGTCATCTCCGTAATCAGAACTTTGGATTCATACGCGGTTTCGAAATGGTCCAGACCGGCAGGGGCGGTGTCTCCCGTGTAGCAGACCAGTGGGACACGAATTTCTTCACTGACCTCAATACCAGAGACGCGGGCATCGCGAATCTCTGTTTCCGGTTTTCCCTGAAATTCAGGTTTCAGCTTTTTTCGGCAGTCCCAGACCTGAAACCCCAGCGAAGGGACTGTGTGTTTTGTCTGGAATGCCGTTACTGCGTGTTCTCTTGAAAGCTGTATTTCTTCGCCGTCCGTCAAGCCAATCAGTTCGCATTCCATTCGGCCCCGATCCAGTTTCTGCCAGCTTTTCAGCATTTTCCAGACGGGGTCTTTGACTTCCTCGGGCAGGTAGATCGTGGGGGGGCTCATTTTCATCATCCGACGACGCGCGACAAAAGCGGGAAGCGCCGCCATGTGATCGAGGTGTGCATGCGTAATGAAAAATACGGCTGTTCCCATGAAAGACCAGGGACTGCCACCGAGGTCAAAGCCCAGTTTGAGTTCAGGGATTCTCCAGTAACTTTGAACGGCGGCCCGTGAGTAGCCCTCAATGGTGAGGCCTTTATATTTCACAGATTGCAGTGGCAGATTTTCAAGCATAATCGTACTGGTGAATTCAAAACTATTTTAATGGTCTGAAAACCGGATCGAAATCGCGATGATTTTCTGATTGTTTTTCAGTGGGATGTAATTCTGCGTTTAATCTGGTCAATTTAGACTCAGAAATGGAAAGACTGTCAGATTACCCCAATTCTACCCGCATACCAATAAATACACCGCCGGAATTCGTAAAGGGTTCGAGATTCGGCGGTGTGTTCTCGGTTATATTGATCTGACAGGCAGTGATGACACTTATTTGACGGGAATGGATCGGCCTGTCTGGATACTTTTTGCCTCAGCGTAGCAGATTTTCAGGGCATCTCGGGCAAGAGCCCCCGATAATGCCTCAGGTTCTTCACCACTTTGAAGTGCATCGACGGCTGCCTGTAATTCCAGGGTAAACGCCGCACACCAGGCATCGCCTCCTTTGAGTTTCGGGTGCTTGAGTTGACCATTTTTCGTAATCAAGGTCAGAGGTTGGCTGACAATCCACTCTTTGTTTTTGCCCACTCCCATTGTACCGGCACCAAACAGGACAGTTGCGTCTTCGAAATAGAGTTCATATCCATGCGCAAATTCCAGTCCTCTGGTAGCGATTCCCCCACTCACACAGCTGACTGCCAGATTCGGATCGTCGTAATCGTAGACAGTATGGACGTGGTTAATGAATCCTTTGTTTTCAATGCCGCGTGAGGTGACTTTTGTGGGCACTCCACACATCAGGCTGATCAGGTGGTTATCATGAATGTGCAGATCGATTCCCCAGCCACCCAGTTTCTGGAAATCTTCGATATTTTCGGACCATTTAGGAGGAGCCATCACGCGGCGGAAATGGGCTGCCAGCAGTTTCCCATATTTATTGCTTCTGACGCATTCTACCGCAAATTGAAATTCAGGGAAAAAGGGCAGGACCTGGGCAACCATGAACTTGACCCCTGCTTTTTCCGCGGCTTTCACCATTTTGTTGGCCGCTTTCAGATCAATGGCGATTGGTTTTTCAACAAGTGTATGTTTTCCAGCCTGGATAGAATCCAGTGCTACCTGTTCATGCATCTGGGTGGGCAGGCAGATGTCAACGAGGTCAATATCGGGGTCTGCCAGCAGGTCATGGTAATCGCTGTACTGCTTCACCTTGGATAAATCGACCTGGGAACCGCGGGGTCCAAAGTTTCCTTCTATGCTACTCCAGTCTCCTGCCAGTTTTTTGGAATCTCGGGTTGATATGGCAGTGACCTTCGCTCCTTTGAGTTTTCTGGCTCCTTCAAAATGAGCCATTCCCATAAAACCGATGCCGATAATTCCAATACGAACCATGCTGTTCCCCTGGTCATGTAGACGAAAATCTGAGTTAGTTAACACTGTTGCTAAAGACTGACGACCATATCAGCAATCGTCAAGCTTTTCACAATCGGTTTTCAACTTCTTGGACCATCTTTCACTTTGATCTTTCCAGATCCTTAAGCAGATTTTTTATTGGAAGATTGTTTCTGCATTTCTGATTTCGTTGAAGAAAAAGCAATCGCCCGTTTCCAGTATCCTGGATTTCAAGAGTGAAGGTGTCGAAGCTGGCCGGCTAGAACCGCGGCTTTACTGCCCGGTATTTGTGCAGGTTGCCGTTTGCGTAAATATTGGGCACTAATCTGGGTTAAATGGCTGGTTCAGGGGCAGGTTTTGGCTGTTGTGGAGCCTGGTGGGTAATTTTTCAGTCTGGGCTAGACATCAGAAATTGAAAAGTGTTATCATACTGATGTCGACATCGTAGTGATGGCAGTTTGTTGGAAGAGAAGGCTTTTTTCAGCAGATTGTCTAGATGAGTACTCTTTAACTACCCTCATCCTGCAAGTTGCTTCAACCTTACTTAGTAAGGTAACAGGGAAGTATGAGGGCCCAGACAACGAAGGATTCGAAAAGAAATGCTTGTATTATCACGAAAGCCCGGTGAACGAATTCGGATTGGCGATGATGTAACCTTGACGATTGTTCGAATCGGCCCTAATTCGGTTAGATTAGGCATTGATGCTCCACGCAGCATGAGTATCGTGCGCGAAGAATTGTGTATTGATTTTTCGGACCTGCCGGAAACAGAACAGTTTTCAGAAGAAACCTCTTCAACTTAGGTTTTCTGTCTGTCCGTCATCCTTTCTTGAGGCGTTCCGTCTCATGTGGTCGCACATTCGTTGCAGATCTGAACTGTGTTGTTCATTAATCACTTTACGCATCATTCTTAAAAGTAGTCGGCATGTTTGCTGAACCAGAGCAATCCGATTCATCAGCACGCATTACACTGCGCGCGATCTATCATGGTCGAGTGCAGGGGGTCGGGTTCCGCTACCGTACTGCGCGACTTGCACAGCAGTATCCGGTTACGGGCTATGTGAAAAATCTGGCTGATGGCACTGTGGAACTGGTCGTGCAAACGCAGGATCGGCCGGTTCTGGAGCAGTTTTTTGATGATATGATGCTCACGTTCGCGACGAATGTGACAGATGTTGCTGTGGAAGAAATCGGCTCTGAACCCCATTTTCAGCAGTTTGAGATCCAGCATTAAACTGCATCCGTTTTTTCTGCAGGGGTTGCTGGACTGTTCAGGCCTAGTCTCATGGAGTGAGAGACTCCCTGGTTCAGAGTGATGCACGTTCCAGCTATGCAATTGAGCAGTTTCAGGTTGGTGTAACGCCAATTTGGCAAATTATAGCGAACATGCCTTCCAGATTAGGGAAATCAGGGCACGAATGACCCTGTATTCTTTACTTTCCCTACCTCTTATCGGTAAAGTAATCAGTACGTTACGGGCTGTTGGCAGTGATTTCAGTTGGATAACTGGTAATTACATAAGTTCAAAAATAAATCCAACATCCTGGTAAATGAAATCGTACATGACAGGGGAGAATCTGCGCCTGGGACTGCGGGTTCTTTTTCGTGGCTTCAATACATTACATTATTAACTGATTGGTGAATGAACGATGGAAAGCCTCCTGGTTTTTTCGGCAGAAACTGTTGATGCAACTAATATGATGGTTCAATGGTGGTTAACCGGAGCAGGTGTATTGCTCTACTTCGTACTGTTGTTTGGGGTGGCGTCATTCACCCAAGCAGGAGTGATTGCCCGAGCAACTACGAAAGAAGCGATTCGACAGCCGGTGTTTCTGCTCCTGATGGCAATCGGGCTGCTGTTGCTGCTGTTGAATACGTTTCTGCCATTCTTCTCTATGGGAGATGACGTCAAGATGTTGATGGACTGTGGTCTGGCAACAATTCTGATTTGCAGTCTCCTGCTGGCAGTCTGGTCAGCCAGTACCAGCGTCGCCGATGAAATCGAAGGCAAAACTGCGATGACGCTGTTATCGAAACCGATCAATCGTCGTCAGTTTATCATTGGAAAATACCTGGGGATTCTGAAAGCAGTCGTCTGGCTGATGTTGCCGATGGTGATCACTTTCCTGCTGCTGGTTTACTTTAAGGTCGGATACGACGCCCGTGAAGCTTCCCGGGATGCTCCCTCTCACGCCGAAAAAATGGCCGCAGTCTGGTTGATTCTACCTGGTATTCTGTTGATTTATATGGAAGTTGCGATTCTGGCTGCAATCAGTGTCGCCATTTCAACCCGGCTTCCCATGATGGTGAATATGATTATCTGCTTCGGGATCTACATTATTGGGCACCTCACTCCCAATCTGGTGCAGGCCAAGGCGGAGGGACTGGAGTTTGTGAAATTCACCGGGCAGTTGATCGCTACGATATTGCCTAACCTGGATAACTTTAACATGTCGCCGGCAGTTGCAACGGGAACTGTTGTTCCACCCGTCTATATTGGTCATTCGGCATTAAGCTGTCTGCTCTATTCCGGAATTGCGATTCTGGTTGCCTTTATCCTTTTTGAAGATCGTGACCTTGCCTGAAAAGGGGGGAGCGAACTTCTTATACTCCTGATTTAAAACAGATTCGGTGGGTCTTGTGTCAAATCGTCAGCCCAACGCATTTCATCGTGCTTTCCCTGCACGGGAATTCTTTCGTGGATCTGCCAGATCTGTGCTGTTCTGGTCGCTCGTCAACGGCCTGCTGCTGATCCTGTTACTGGTCGATTTATTTCTGATCATCGATCTGCTCGACCACCGGGGGCGCATCACGCTCCACGGAGAACAGAACGTCCAGTTGTTGAAAGAACTCAGGACTGCTCCTGTAGCTTTGCCTGTTGAAGATGAAAGTGAACCGGAAGAACCGGATTCTGAGCCTGAGAAAGGTCAGGCAGATGCTAAGTCCACCGTACCCGGTGACGCTCCTGAAACAAAATCGCCTCAGACGGATGAGGCACCCCGACTGGAAATGGTGAGTCTTTCGGACTCCGGTATTTTGCCCTCGGTCTGGTGGACGTATTCCAAATATCAAATCGGTTTGTTGCCAAAATTGTATCAGCGGGTTCCACTGCTGCAGGAAAACCAGACGGCTCTTTTTACATTGATCTTTTTTGCTCTGGTGGTTGCCAGTATTCGAGTATTGATTCGCTGGAGATCCCGACAGAAGAGTTTGAAAATTTCGCATCATGTTTCCATGACTTTGCGGAATATGATTCACCGACAGGCGCTGCGTCTGGGGCCGGGGGATCTGTCTGGTAAAGAGACAGAACAGGCTTTTCAGCTGTTTATCCGGGATGTGGGTACCGTACAGCAGGGGGTGTTTCAATGGGTCTATGGCCAGTCGCGACATCCGGTCACTCTGCTGATTCTTCTGCTGTTTACGATTTCAATAGACTGGAGGCTGACGCTGCAGTGTATGATTCCGCTGGTGGCTGCCTGGTACTTTCTGTTGCAGCATCGCAAGAACTATGAACAGGAGCAGGCGAAAACACTGGTTGCAATCGAGACGGAGTTGTCTTTACTGGCAGAAAATCTGCGCAGTACCCGACTGGTACGTGGTTTCGGAATGGAAACAGCAGAGCATGATCAGTTTCAGAAACATCTGCAGAAATATACTGATAACATCGCCACGCTCAAACGCGTTGAGGGATGGGGGCATCGGGTGGCACGAGGGCTGGCCGTATTCTGTTCCTGTATGGTGCTGTTCCTGGTCGGGTATAAGGTGCTGGTGAGTCCCGATAGCCTGCCTCTTTCAGCGGCGGTTCTGATGACGGGGATCTTCGCCTTTTTCTATCTGCCGGTAAACGGATTGTATGAGCTGATTCAGACACGCGATGAGGCAAACATTGCAGCCAGTTCAATCTATCGGTATCTCAATCTGATCCCGGCGGTAGGGCAGGCCGTGGGAGCCAAATTTCTCGAGCCTCTGTCACAGGCACTGCAGTTTGAAAATGTCAGCTTTCAACTTAATGCCAACAGCCCGCCCTTACTCAAAGGATTTGATTTGAAAATTCCCGCGGGTACAAGTACGGCCCTGGTATCCCTGGAAAAACTGGCTCCGCGCGCAGTGAGTTATCTGATACCGCGGTTTATTGAACCTCAGGCAGGGCGGGTATTGATGGACGGCGAAGATACTGCCTGGGTGACTCTGGAGTCGTTGAGAGCCGAAGCGATCTATGTGAGCGGGAATGATCCTTGCCTGACCGGAACCGTCAAAGAGAATATCCAGTGCGGTGACGAGCGTTATTCGCTACAGGAAGTAATTGCTGCTTCTAAGGAGGCACACGCGCATCAGTTTATTCAGAACTTATCTCAGGGGTATGAGACCGCGCTGGGACAGCATGGTGAAGAATTGACTGTCGGCGAAAGTTTTCGTCTGGGACTGGCACGGGCATTATTGCGAAAGCCTGCTTTACTCATCATCGAAGAACCTGAGGAGATACTGGATGAAGATACCAAAACTCTTCTCGAAGATGCTTATTCTCGAATTTTCCAGAATCGTACCGTGCTGATCATTCCTTCGCGAATTATGACCTTGCGGCGCGTCGATCAGGTAGTTCTGATTAACGAAGGCAAGGTGGAAGCGGTTGACAGTCAACCGAATCTGTTAAAAAAATCGGCTCTCTATCGGCACTGGGAATACACGCGTTTCAATCAGTTCAGGCATACTCAGGAAACTTCGAACGAACGTTGAATCAAAGAATCAGATTAGATATGGATATGCTTCATTCACCTGTGGTCGAACATGCGATTCGGCTGGCTGCGGTGGCTCACAAGTCTCAAAAGCGAAAGTCTTCCGGCATTCCTTATATCGCGCATCCCATGAGTGTCTGTCTGATCCTGATGAAGGCGGGATTCGATGATGAATCGATTCTCGCAGCAGCGGTTCTGCACGATGTGGTTGAAGACACGGACTTGTCGATCGAAGATCTGGAAACGCATTTTTCTGAAGACGTTGTGCGCTACGTTCAGGAAATGACGGAAGAGAAAGAGACCCAAGAGGGAGAGAAACGAAGTTGGCCGGATCGTAAGCGAACTCACATTGAAGTGATGCAGCAGGCAGCACTGGGGACGAGGGCGATTGAACTGGCGGATAAACTTCATAATCTGGAAGCGATGCTGTTTGATCTGCAGACCGAAGACCGACAGAAATTCTGGGGTCATTTTGGAGCCAGTCCTGAAGAAATCATACAGTATTATCATTCGATGATCGAAGCAGCAGGCCAGTCTGATTCTGAATTGAAGTCTCTGGTCGAGAACTGTAATTCCAGGCTTGAAGAATTGAAAAAGTATCTGCCTGCAGCATGAGTAAGAATACTGGCACTTTCAGAGTTGTTTTAGTTTAATACAGAGGTGTCTACTGCGCTTCCACTGTGAGACATCAAAGACCAGATTGTGACAGCTGTGTGAATTAGAAAGCGAGTGCACCATGCAAGGCAAACAGGAATACCCCGACTGGTTTCTGTGGTTGTGGGAGAAGTGGTATGTTCTGTTCTTTCTGCTTGGAGCGCTGACTCTGGTTTTTATTGGCGGTGCCGTTTATCTGGATAATCGATTTGCGCAGGTCCAGAACCAGCTCGCGTATGTAGCGCCACGCAGTTATCAGCCCCCGGACCTTAAGAAGTATCAGGCTGACAAAGCAGATCTGGAAAAACTGACTCGCAGCCAGTCCCTGTATGTTCCCTGTTATTCACACATCTATTATCACGGCGGATCGCCGCTTTTGCTCGAAACGACTTTGAGCATTCGTAACATCAATCGTGATCAACCGGTCTTCATTACATCGATCGAATATTTTGATACCGACGGAAAACTGGTGAAATCCTACCTCGAGCAGCCCATCAGGCTTACTCCCTTCCAGACCATCGAATTCCTGGTGGAAGAGAAGGATAGTACCGGTGGATCCGGGGCTAACTTCCTGGTTAACTGGACTGCAGATGAGGGGGTGAATCAACCACTGATTGAAACAGTGATGATTGGTGCTTCCGGACCGCGTGCGATTGCCTTCACTAGAAATGCAACTGCGATTTCACCAGTTGATAATTGATTATTTCACCTGAATCTGTTTCCATTGAAGCTGAATTGACCGCGTTGATTCTGTTTCAGAGAGACATGGGTCATGTTGAAAAAACGAACTCATCGTATTAAATGAGAAAGACTGAGAGAAACATCATGTTACGACTGATTTTGCTCCTGTTCATTGCAGTACCGTTAAACCTGGTGAACAGGGAAGCTCGTGCCAAGTCACCAAATGTCATTGTGATTATGGCGGATGACCTGGGGTATGGTGATGTTACCTGTTATGGTGCTACTGCGCTTTCGACGCCTCACATCGATCGACTGGCGCAAGAGGGGCTGCGGTTTACCAGCGGCTATTGCTCTGCTTCGACCTGCACTCCGACACGCTATTCTTTTTTGACGGGCACTTATGCTTTTCGTGGGAAACGTACCGGGATCGCGCCTCCCAATGCACCTGCGATTATTCAACCGGGAACCGAAACGATAGCGTCCATCCTCAAACGTGCGGGTTATGCCACCGCTGTGATTGGTAAATGGCATCTGGGGCTGGGAGACGAATCGGGACCGGACTGGAATGGTCAGTTGAAACCGGGGCCTCTGGAAATCGGTTTTGATACCTGCTTTCTACTGCCAACGACGAATGATCGGGTGCCTCAGGTTTATGTCAAAGATCATCGAGTGCTCAACCTGGATCCTGCTGACCCCTTATGGGTCGGGAACAAAAAACCGAACCCCGATCATCCTACCGGACTGACACATCGAGAGACACTGAAGATGGACTGGTCGCATGGGCATAACTCGACCATTCACAACGGCATCAGTCGCATTGGTTTTTATACTGGCGGCCACGCTGCCCGGTTTCGGGACGAAGATCTGGCTGACAAGTGGGTCGAGAAATCAGTCGAATTTATCGAACAGAACAAAGACCATCCGTTCTTTCTGTTTTTTGCCTCGCACGACATTCACGTGCCACGTATGCCTCATGAACGATTTCAGGGAAAGACCAGTCTTGGATTCCGCGGCGATTCCATCATCCAGCTTGACTGGTGTGTAGGGGAATTAATGAAAACACTGGATCGATTGAAACTGGCGGAAAACACGCTGATTGTCTTCTGTTCCGACAATGGTCCGGTTCTCGACGATGGATACAAAGACGGAGCGATCGAAAAGATCGGCTCTCATCGTGCCGCGGGAACTTTTTCAGGAGGCAAATACAGTGTCTATGAAGGAGGAACCCGGACTCCGTTCATTACGCGCTGGAAAAACCGCATCAAGCCAGGCGTGAGTCAGGAACTGGTCTGTACGATTGATTTGCCGGCGAGTCTGGCTGCGTTAACAGACCAGGAACTGCCGGCAGGGAGTTGTCGGGACAGTTTCAATCTTCTGGGGGCTCTCCTGGGAAAGACGGACTCCCGGGGGCGCGCTGAACTCGTGCAGCAGAATAATGGTAATAACGGAACCTATGCGATCCGCGCTGGAAACTGGAAGTTGCACCGATATGACAAGAAGACCGCGAGAAATGTGGTGGTGGAACAGGAACTGGAGAACACGATCGTGCCTCGGTTCCAACTGTTCGATCTGGAAAAGGATCCTGCAGAAAAGACAGATGTTGCCGCTAAATTTCCAGAAGTGACTGAGCGACTGCAACGTCGTCTGGACGAGATCATAAAACAGGGGGGGAGTCGTCCTGGAATCCAGCCTGTGGATCAGAAGCACTGATAAAAATCATTGATCTTGAAGTAAGTCTGATTGCTTAAGGATTAGAATACATGAATTTCGTAAAACCAACGATCCGATTTTATGTACTTCTTATGACCTTCCTGGTTCCTGTTCTGGCATTGCCCTCAGCGGCAATCAGCGAGACGAAGTCTGCCCAACAGAAAGTTTCCGAACCCATTTTTTTGTAGGATGGAACTCCCCCTCAGTTTCAGAAAGAAGCTCCTGCGGAGACGACTAATGAAAGAGGGGCGATTTCGAATGTGACCAAACCTGCGATCAGTCTATTTCTACCGCCGGAAGGGACTGGTACGGGAATGGCCCTCATCGTTTGCGCAGGAGGGGGGTATGGATCGCTGGACTGGAAAACGCATGTGATCTATGCCGCGGATGTCTTTAATCCCATGGGGGTCGCTGTGATCGGGCTCAAGTATCGCACCCGGCCTCCTTTTCGCGGTTCGAATGAGCAGATTCAGGCGTTGACGCTGCTGGATGCCAAACGTGCCGTTCGGCTGGTGAGGCATCGCGCGAAACAATGGGGTCTGGATCCACATCAAATCGGGATCGCCGGCTATTCGGCGGGAGGAAATCTGGCAATGAACCTGGCTGCGAATTTTGACAGTGGTGATCCCAAATCAGCCGACCCGGTTGAACGTGAAAGCAGTCGCCCCGATTTTGCAATTGGCCTGGCGACCTGGCATTGGCGTCAGAAGAAATCGCCGTTTACCTTTCGCAAAGACAGCCCACCTGTATTTCTGGTACATGCAACGAACGACGGGATCAAAGGGGGCGCACCGATTGAACTTCCCAAAGAAATCACTGCTGATCTGCAGAAACTGGGAGTGCCGGTGAAAATGGCAATATTTGAGCAAGGGGCACATGGAGTGGGCAATCTGATACCGCAACGCGTCAAACGGGGATTTCCTCCCGCGAAATGGCCTGAATTATTCTTAGACTGGTATCAGAGTCTGAACTGAACCCGCATCGTTATGGGATGGCTTCAGGTATCATCTATTTCTCGGTAGCAGGAAGCTTATTTGAACAGAGGTTGCTTCATCTGAGAATTCAGTTCGTTCCAGCGCGTTTGCAGTTCGATTCGCTTTTCCGTCTGCTCTGTAGCGAGATCTTTCGTTTCACTCTGATCATTGGCGAGATTGTACAGCTCCCAGACTGGTTTCTCGCGCGTACCCCGCATCTGGACGATCTTCCAGTCACCACTGCGCAGTGCCGCTCGGCGTCCCTGACGCCAGAAAAACTCCGTTTCTGGTAACTCTGTGTACTGTTTCAACAGAAAGGGGATTAAATTGCGGCCATCCAGTTTTGGAGCGCGAGGTGCGCCAGCAAGTGCTGCGAAAGTAGGGAACAGATCCAGACTGCTGACTGGGACATCGATGATCTGTTTTGGCGCGAGTGTGCCTGTCCAGCGCATTAGAAAGGGGACGCGTAAGCCCCCTTCGTACATGCTTCCCTTTTCACCGCGCAGCGGGAGATTACTGGATGTCAGCTCGCGAGTGGGACCACCATTATCACTGAAGAAGACGATGAGTGTTTTCTCATCCAGCCCGGACTCATGTATCTGGTTGAGAATCTTGCCTACGCTTTGATCCATGGAAGAGAGCATCGATGCAAATATGCGTCGATGGATGTCTTCGATTTCAGAGAACTGCTGCATGTCTTCCTTTTTCCCCTGCAGCGGGCTATGGACGGCATTGTAGGCCAGATACAGGAAAAAAGGTTTATCTTGGTGACGGTTGATAAAACTGATGGCTTCACGAGTGAAAGCGTCGGTCAGATATTCTGTTTCATCCACAGGCTGTCCGCCTCGAATGATAGGGTTATTGGCGTCATAGTCTGGTTCGTCGTATCCCATGTGGGTCGAATAAATCAGGTTCTCACTGAGCCAGCGTCCTTTCTCAGCTCCGGGAAGCGCTTTACGGCGCAGCATGGTTGTCACTCCCGGATAAGGAGGAGGGACAAAGTAATGACCTTCATGCATAAACCCAAAAAATTCGTCAAAGCCATGTCGGTACGGATGATAGTCGGCTGTACCTCCGAGATGCCATTTCCCGATCAGTCCCGTAGTATAGCCCTGATCGTGAAGTCGTTCTGCGATGGTCTGTTCTTCTGGGGGGAGACCCGTTCCCGGATCTTCATTGCGGGCACCGATGGGGTTGAACTCATAGCCAAATCGAGTGGGGATTCTTCCTGTTAAAAATCCCGCGCGTGACGGGCTGCAGTTCGGAGCAGTTACATAGGCCTGTGTGAAACGAATTCCGTTACTGGCGAGGGAATCGATATGAGGAGTCGGAATCTGTGGGTTTCCCTGGCAGCCCAGTTCGCCATAACCGAGGTCATCAGCCAGCAACACGATGATATTGGGCTGTTCGGCTGCCGGCACTAAGTTGTTCAATGAAAATATCAGTCCGAGGGAGAGGGCGAGCAGGGAGAGTGTTTTCATCGTTGTTCCAGCGCTGATTGAACAATATATATGAGTAGGTATGTTGTGAAAGAGAAGCAGAGCTTCCGATGTTCGATTGTAATATGGCAAAAGAATATTTCCCATCAAATTTAATTGATTCGACAGGAACCAATTCTGGTGAAGAGGGGCGTTCCTGTCTGGGACTGGAGTGGTGTGGCAGGAGAGCCTATACTGGATTGAATTCAGCACAACTCTGTGATCACAATTAGAAACGAACGAAGTCTATACTGGAACTGAAATATGCCGTTACTGGGAGCGCATCAGTCAATCGCTGGTGGATACTATAAAGCCGTTGATATTGCAGCCGAGTTTGAGATGGACTGTGTCCAGATCTTTACCAAGAATAACAATCAATGGCGTGCCAAGCCGCTGACTGACAAGGACGTCAAGCTGTTTCGCGAACACCTGGAATCCACGGGAGTCGGGCGCCCTTGTTCTCATATGAGCTATCTGATCAATCTGGCCAGTCCGAAAGAGGAGCTGTGGAATAAATCGATCGATGCCGTTGTGGTAGAACTGCAGCGTGCCGAAGCGCTGGGACTGGAAGGTGCAGTGATGCATCCAGGCAGTTTCGTGACTTCCAGTGAGGAAGAGGGCCTCGATCGAATCGTGGCGGCCATTGATCGGATTCATCAGGAGACGGAAGGATTTCAAACGCAAATCTGGCTGGAGACCACTGCCGGCCAGGGATCCAATCTGGGGTTTCGCTTTGAACAACTGGCTTACATGCTGAATCAGGTTCAGGAAGGGGAGCGACTGGGAATTTGTGTAGATACCTGTCATATCTTTGCTGCCGGATATCCGTTGATCAAGAAATCGGAATACAAGGCGACCATGTCCGAACTGGACGAGGTTATAGGCTTTGATCGTATCCGGGCCTTCCATTTGAATGACAGTAAGTGTGAGTTTGGAAGTCGCAAGGACCGTCACGAGAATATTGGTCGGGGCTGTCTGGGACTGGAGCCGTTCCGTCATCTGTTAAATGATCCCGTGTTTCAGGACCGTCCGATGTATCTGGAAACCCCTAAAGAGGAAGAGGATGGGGTGCCTCTGGATCAGATCAACATGCAGACGCTGCGTTCACTCTGTAAGCGCTGATTGATTTCTGAAAAGACTGATAAAATCCAAAATACCCTCTCATGCGATTAAAATCGCCCAGTCGATATAGGGTAACAGGCAATGAATCGAGAGCTGTTGCGCGCTCGATGAATCAGCTTGCTTGAACCTCAACTCCCCATTGAGGTTACTACCCGCGACCCACGCAGAAGATCGGTTCCCGTCCAGATCTCTGCAAGCAGATGACAGGATTTGTCGTTGTGAAGTTCGGTCTACTAAAACGAAATCTGCCAACAGTTTATTTATCTCTGGTACTGTTGAGCTGTATTACTGCAGGTTGTCTGAGCCAATCTGCTGAGATGATTTCACAGAAAAACGAGAAGCCAACCGGACCGCTGGTCGCATCGAAATCCAGCAGCAGCTTTAATTATTTTTCTCAAAAAGCTGATAAATCAAAAGAAGAAGCGCCGGCAAAGGTTAAAATCAGCGGTACTTTCCCGGTTGATGAATTACAAAACTCCTCCCGGATAGAACTCTCATCTCACACAACACCTGCATTACAAAAGCCACAGGTTGAACGGAAACCAGCTAAGCAGGAATTGCAGGCACCGGTTACCAAACCAGCCATCGGACTGACGGAAAGCTGGCGATCGAAATCTTTAATTGCGTCAGCGAAACGATATCCGACGCAAATTGCGAAAAAACTTGATCAGAACACAGAACGGATCAAGCAGGCATCCAGTTCGCTTTCACAGGAAATCTCTTCCGGCATTCAGCATATCGCGAATAATACACCTGTGAATTCAGCGGAGGGAGAGGACCAGGATACAACCAAAACACAGAAGTCAGACGATCAAGCGAATATTGAGAATTCACTTCAGAATCCTGAAGAAGTCGACCGTCTGCTGGCAGAGTCCAATCAGCAGAACGTAAGAGCAGAACTAACCGAATTAGCAAAAGATCTGCATCAGGATCTGGATCAGACTGCTCCTGTTTTTGAAGATGTAAATCTGGAAATGCGGAGATTGCAGATTAATTCGATTATGGATCGCGCCCGCCGAGAAGTGACTCTGAAAAACTATGAGTATGCAGAATTTCTGGCGGCACAGGCATTAGAGTCCAGCTATCGAGGGCATGTTGCCTTCGGTCTGGAGGAAGAATCACCTCAAATGCTGCTGGATAAAATCAGGAAGGAGGTCAGCACACTCCCTCCGAAAGAGGTCCAACGTGTTCAGCATGCAGAACCGGATGCCAAATCCAATAGTGGTCAGTCGGTTCCCAATTTTCAGTTTACGCCCTCGCGTGTCCATCCTTTGAAACGCCGGGCTGTTGAGCAACCTGAAATCCGTGAAGTTCAACCGAAAGTCAAAGCGGGAGGCAGTGATGAACTTCCTTTGATTGTGCCTCGAAATCTGGGAACCCAGCCACAGAAGATTCAGATTCAACCTCGTCAATCTGTCATCAGGCAGAAAACACCTGAATCGGGCGGCATTTCCCTGGAACCACCCACTTTCGATTCTCAGCCGGAAGTCGAAACCCGAGTACCAGTCCCTGGGAAAATTGAGAAGAAAGTTACTGAAACCGCTCCCTCTGCACCTGCTTTGAAGCTGGAACTGGAAGAAGTTCCCGAGGAACAGCCTGCCAAAATCAGACTGAGTGGCCCTGAAGCGATGCCTGAAAAGCCAGTGGTCGAGGAGAAGAAATCTGCAGGGGCAGGTCCACAATTGATGCTCCCCAAGCTGCCATCCGTGCCTGGAGACTTAACTTCCCAAGCCAAGCCCGGACGCGATACCAGTGCCGCTCCTGTCACTTTTCGTTCGAAAATGAAAGGGGCTCCCCAGGAAGAGACACTTGAGAAACTCCCACAGCAAGTTTCCAATGCCGAGAAACCTCTGGCTCAGACCAGCCTGACATTAGAGGAGATCGAGTGGGATCTCGATGAACAAAAGCAGACGAGTCGTGCAGGGGGATGGTGGGGACTTCCCACTCTGCTGATGATTGCAGGAGGAGTGATCATTTTACTGCTGCTGTCGATCATTGCTGTCCTACTTAAACGCGGAGCAAAAACCAGCTGAGCTGCAGCAGCGCGTCTGGTTAATTTTCCGGCTTAGTGACAAATTCACCACCGCTGATGAACATTCCGTTCTCGCAGGGCGTACACCACATGATCTGCACGCGATATTCAAATTCGCGGGTTTCGCTGGCCAGCTTTACATTGACTTCACCGGGATTCAGCATCCCTTTGTGCAACAGCCCCAGTCCCTGACGGCTGATTTCCCGCGTCATTGCTGAAATGGTATTGCCGCGCGCGGTCTTGACTTCTGCTGGTACTGAGAGTTCCAGTCGATCGACATCACGAATATTGACGGCGTCATTCTTGCCAAAACTTTCCAGCACATGTTTCAAGTCGTCCATCGTGGGACGGCTCCAAGGGGTTTCTTCCATTGAATCTACTCCTGCTATGAAGTCAATTTTCAACTGTTGATTCGTATTCTGATTCGAATCTGATATTGAAATATAGACTACAAAAATAATTGAGGACTTTCTTAGTTTCAGATTACCGATGGAATTCGATTCGCAGTGGTCGCTGTTGAAAGGTGTGGGGATTCGTCCAGATCCGGTGGTTGTGATAGCTAAATTCTGACAGTTATAACGTCAGGCGAAACTGTTCAGAGATAGAAATGCTTACGCATTGTAATGATTATCCACCCTGTGAAGGTGCTAGTTGTAGCAGTCATTCCAAAGGCATCGGCTGATTCTGCTATAACGTCTGAGGATTAGAAATTCCGAATGACGCTGTATTCACTGGTGGTTCGATATCAAACTGGGATGGTCGCAGTAAGAAATAGTTCTCCTTCAGGCGTTTGCTTTTTGCGTTGCTTTCAGTGATGTAAGAGCGTGCGCTGACTATTGATTACTCTGACTTGAGTACTTGAACTGGCTCAAGCAAGAGAAAGCAGATTGATCTACCAAAACTTATGATGATCTCTTCCTTCTACAATAAGTACAGCAGGCAACTAATCTGGGGCGTCTTTTGCACGCTGCCGATTCTGACATTTCTGGCAGAGTTACTGCCTTCTAATAACGATATCGAAACCTGGTTGCCAAAAGATTCCGATGTACGAATCGTCTACGATCGATTTAAAGCAGAGTTCGGAGCGGAGGAAGTTGTACTCGTCGCCGTTCAGGGCGGGCTGGATCAACCTTCGCTTGTGGAAGCGACCGCCAGCCGGATCGAGTCTTTACCGACGGTCAGACAATGCTGGACTCCCCAGCGGCTTAAATCGATACTGCATGAGTTCAAAGTAGAGCCAGCAGAAGTCGACAATCGGCTGAACGGGCTGTTGATGAATTCCGAGAAGAATGTGGCAGGCGTACTGGTGCTGCTGTCTGACACGGGTATCAAAAACCGGGCCGGGACGGTACAGGGGATTCGTGAAAAGCTGGAATACAATCAGTTGACCGGCAACGAAGTTCAGCTGGCGGGAGCTCCCGTTGTGATTGCAGAACTGGACCGCCTGGGCAGCCAGAAAAACAACAAAAAGTTTTTTATTATCACGTTACTGATCAGCCTGGGACTGCTGTATTATTCTTTCCGGGAGTGGAAGAAAACACTGGCTACCCTGGGGCTGACGATCTGGGCCATCAATCTCACCACGGCCATGATTTATCTGGGTGGTGGAGAAATGAATTTCATCCTGGGGGCCCTGTCAGTGATGGTCATGGTCTTCACCCTGGCGATTTCAATCCATGTGCATCACTATGTTGCCAGCTGTATTGACGAGCCTGACCCGTTAGCGGCAGCATTGAAAATTGCATGGAAGCCTTGCGTACTGGCCACGCTGACGACAACCATCGGTCTGTTTTCCCTGACTGTCAGTGAGATCGGGCCTGTCATCCAGTTCGGGTATGCAGCCTCTGTTGGAACATTCGTGTCTCTGATTACCGGTCTGGGACTGACCCCCGCTGTCTTAACAATCTGGCCTATCGACCCGAAAACCGTTCATTCCGGGGAAAAACGCTGGGATTTTCAACGTTGTGCCAACTGGCTGATTGATCATTCCGGACGCGTTTCCATTGCCACGATCATCCTGGTGATGATTACGGGGGTGGGGCTGTTCAATCTGCGAACCAAAATTGATCCTCTCGATTTTCTTCCCACACAAGGACGAGTGATTCAGGATGTACGTGCGGTTCAAAACGATCTGACGGAACTCGATTCCATCGAAGCCATTGTGGACTTCGGTGACAAGGAAATTCCTTTCATCAAAAAAGTGGAACATATTCGCAAGCTGGAAGCAGTTATCAAGCAGCATCCCGCTGTGCGGCATACAATGTCTCTCGCCAGTTTCTTTCCCAAGCAGTTTCCTGAGAGCCCGTTCGAGACTGCCCGTCTGTTATCCCATGCACAGTCGGCTCACGGAGATAACGATTTTACTTCAGATGGAGAACGACTCTGGCGGATTTCCGCACGCATCAGCAGTGATGCCGATCTTCCGCAGGATCAGGTGTACGATGAGCTCACAGCCATGATCGATGATCCAAACGTGATTTTGACGGGAGTGGCTCCCCTGTTAAGACGGGCTCAGAACCAGATCTTTACCGGATTCTGGGAGAGCTTCTCGATGGCCTTTGTGATCATTACTGTGGTGATGATCGTTTCTCTCAGGTCCATCAAAGCTGGCCTGGTTGCGATGGTACCGAACCTGACTCCGATTTGTATTGTGTTCGGTATCCTGGGCTGGTATCAGATTCCCATCGATATCGGCATCATGATGACCGCCAGTATTGCACTGGGGATCGCCGTTGATGGCACATTCCACTTTCTCGTACGTTACCAGAGCCAGTATCGTCTGACACGGAATTCGGCTCAGGCGTCACGGAATTCTCTGCTGATGACGGGCGAACCGATCTTTACCGCAGCCGTCATTACCGGTGCGGGCATGCTGGCGCTGACGTTGAGCAATTTTGTCCCGACGGCACGATTCGGCTATATGATGACGTCGCTCCTGGTGGCAGCTTTGGTGGGGGACCTTGTATTACTTCCCTGTCTGCTGGCTTTGCGACCGGAAAAATCTGAGGATCAGCAGGGTACTGATCAGACAGACAGAGATCAGTCGTCTGAAGATCAGCAGCACGCTCCCCATTTCCTCAAACAGAAGCAGCGAGGAACACAAGATCAGTCTGGGAAAGCAGTTGCGTAATTCTTTTTCTGCTGCAGATGCAATTGCTGGGGTAATCTGATGGCTTTTCCTGACCCCTAGATTGATATATGAAGCCAGTTCATTATCATTGAGACTCCCCGACCCGTAGCGGGTCCGCTTCTGGAGACCAGCAGGTCCCTTCAACCTCGTTTTTCCTGAACCGATCAACGAATTCGTAAGCACAGAAGCATTGCAGACACCGGTTATTACAACACGACTTACTCTAACTTTCAGATCACAGCGGAATACAACATGGGATATCATCTGATTACAGGTGCTACAGGATTACTGGGAAGATATTTAATTCGAGATCTGGCTTCCGCAGGGGTTCCGCTGGCTGTACTGGTTCGTCCTACACGACGCATGACCGTCGATCAGCGTATTGATATGATCATGGCCTTCTGGGATGAACACCTGGGACGGGAACTGCCTCGCCCGATGGTACTGGAAGGAAATATCAATGAGGAAAACCTCGGATTGAGTGCCGAGCAGCTGGCATGGGCAACGGAGAATGTCGATCGCATTATTCATTCCGCTGCGAGCCTCTCCTTTTACAGTACCAGCCATGAAAGTGAACCCTGGCGTTCCAATGTTGGCGGGGTCAAGAAGGTTCTTGATTTCTGTAAGACCGCCAACATCAAAAAATTTGATCATGTCTCTACGGCATATGTCTGCGGTTTACGATCCGGCAGGATTATGGAAACGGACGTTGATGTGGGGCAGGAGTCCGGGAATGATTATGAGCGAAGCAAGCTCGAAGCAGAACTGATGGTGCGGAGCGCAGAGCATATTGAATCTCTGACTGTCTTCCGTCCAGCCATCATTATTGGTGATTCCAAGACCGGTTTTACCAATACGTTTCATGGTTTTTACGCCGCCCTGCAACTGGGGCATACATTAACCCAGATGCAGACTCCTGATGAAACCGGACGTTATTACGCGAAATCCCGTTTTACATTGAATGGAGATGAGTCCAAGAACCTGATTCCTGTGGACTGGGTCTCGGCAGTGATGTCATACATTATTACTCACCCTAAACATCACGAGAAGACATATCACCTGACGCCACTGCATCCGGTTCAGTCTCGACTCGTGCATGATGTTCTGGAGGCGACCTGTAATTTCTATGGCTCAGAGTTCGCCGGCGCGGGAGTCGAACTGGATGATCCTACCGAAGCAGAACGACTCTTCTACGATCATATCCGCGTTTATAATTCATACTGGCGGGATGATCCTGTTTTTGACAGTACGAATACTCAGACTGCGGCTCCGCATCTGCCTTGTCCGCACATTGATCGCGAACTGTTAACGCGTCTGTCGCAGGCAGCCATCGATATGAACTTCAGCTGGAACGACCGAACGCCGCACCGCTTTGAGGTCAGGTAGCCCAGGGGTTATTCATACGCGGTTTCGGTTTGGGCTCAGGTTCCGGAGTTTGAGTTTCTTCCGGTTGAACTGCTTCCGCCTGAGCTGGTGGAGGCAGTGGTTCATCTTTACGCTGAACCACTTTATCCAGGATGCCGTTCACGAACTGTGAGGAGTGTGCGCTGCCAAATTCGCGTGCCAGCTCTACTGCTTCATCGATGACGACTGCAGGCGGTGTGTCTGTATGCAGCAGCTCATAAGTACCCAGTCTCAGAATATTGCGGTCGGTGACCGCCATGCGTTTGAGTGTCCAGTTTTCGGCAACTCTGACGATATGCTGATCCAGTTGCTGTTTAAATTCCATCACTCCGGAAAAGAGTTCCCAGGCAAAAGTGCGGGCTGTTTTATTACGCCCATGCTCCTCGATCATTTCGCGAATCTGATTAATGGAAATATCCGGATTCAGATCGACCTGATAGAGCATTTGAACAACTAAAGTACGTGCCTGTTTTCGCAGAGACATGGGGTTATCGCTAGTATAGAAAGAGGATGTAATAAAAGTCATGTCGTCGGAGACGACATTGCGGCGTCTGCAGTGATTGTCTTACGCCTGATTCTGGTCAATCGATTGTAAAAGATTAACCATTTCGATGGCAGCCAGGGCGGCTTCTCCGCCTTTGTTGCCAACTTTTCCGCCAGCACGATCCATCGCCTGTTCCATTGTTTCACATGTCAGGACACCAAACAGGACGGGCACGCCACTTTCCTGGCTGCTCCGCATAATACCGGCTGCGACCTGATGATTAATATAATCATGGTGCATCGTACTTCCCTGAATCACAGCGCCCAGGCAGCAGACCGCCTGATATTTACCACTTTTGGCCAGTCGATCTGCAACGAGAGGCAGTTCGAATGATCCGGGAACCCAGAGCACTGTGATATTTTCCTCGGAACCACCATGACGACGAAACGTCTCCAGGGCGCCTTCCAGCAGTCTGCGTGTAATCAGTTCATTCCAGCGGGAAACGACAATCGCGAAACTCGCATCACGAACCAGTAAATCGCCTTCAATCAGTGTGTGCTTCATCGAGGTGGTAACTTATCAATCTTCAAAAATGGCAATGTTTAATCACAACAGGGGGTCAGCATTTTAAACGGGAAAGCGGATGATTCCCTGTTTCAATTCTGACTGAGATAACGTCGTTTCGAATATTAACCGAGATGGATCTGCCGTCAGGAGATCAACCCAGATTCATACTCAATAAAAATTCTTCATTTGTCTTGGAACGTCGCATGCGGTTGGTAAGCAGTTCCATTGCATCGACCGGATTCATGTCGTTCAGCACGCGTCTGAGAATCCAGACTCTGCGTAGTTCTTCCTCATCCATCAGCAGTTCTTCGCGGCGTGTTCCCGATTTATTAACATCAATGGCAGGCCAGATTCGTTTTTCAACCATTCTGCGGTCCAGGTGTAATTCCGTGTTACCAGTTCCTTTGAACTCTTCAAAGATGACTTCGTCCATGCGGCTGCCTGTATCTACCAGAGCGGTAGCAACAATGGTCAGGCTGCCCCCTTCTTCCACATTACGGGCTGCACCGAAAAATCGTTTGGGATGCTGTAATGCATTGGCATCGACACCACCAGAGAGAATTTTTCCGGAGTGAGGCACTTCGGTATTCCAGGCACGGGCAAGACGGGTGATGGAGTCGAGGAAGATTACAACATCTTCACCATATTCCACCATGCGTTTGGCTTTTTCAATCACCATTTCCGAGACCTGGATGTGGCGGCTCGGCGGTTCGTCAAAAGTACTGCTGACGACTTCACAGCGGTCACCGCCGACCTGTCGTTCCATGTCGGTAACTTCTTCAGGTCGCTCGTCAATCAGAAGAATGAAGACATAGGCATCGGGATGACTGGCGAGTACACACTTTGCCATTTCCTGCAGCATCACGGTTTTACCGGCACGGGGAGGCGATACAATCAATCCACGTTGTCCCATCCCCACAGGGGCAATCAGATCGACGATTCTCGTACTCAGATTACCGGCTGGTGAGGAGAGGCGGAGGCGTTCCTTCGGATGCAGCGGCGTCAGATCGTCGAAGAAGACCTTGGTGGTCAGGATCTCGGGGTCACAACCATTGACGGCCTCTACACGCAGCAGGGCGAAGTAGCGTTCATTTTCTTTCGGAGGACGAATCTGTCCGGCGACGATGGCTCCCGTCCGCAGGCCGAAACGGCGAATCTGGCTGGGGGAAACATAAATATCGTCAGGGCAGGGCAGGTAGTGATAATCGGGGCTGCGCAGGAAGCCGAAACCGTCCGGCAGGATTTCCAGCGTCCCCTCTCCGAACATCAGACCGTTTACTTTCGTACGCTCTTTCAGAATCTTGAAGATCAGATCCTGTTTTTTGAGTCCCGTATATTCAGTGAGGTTTTCATCCTTGGCCAGCTGCATCAGATCTTTCATCGTCAGCTTCTGCAGGTCGGCAATATGAATTTCACTCTGCTTGATTTTTTCGTACCGTTCATCAGCGGCTCTGGTGATGGCCGATTCGCGCTGGTTGCGGGTCACGGGTTTTTCCCGTTTGGAGTTCTGATCTAACTCGCTGATATCTTTTGAAGCCACAGTTCCGTCATTTTCAGATGTCTGAAGTTTAATGGATTTGGCCATAGTGAATGCTTTCCGAATTACAAAATTTAGTGAGATGAAGTCGTGTGGAGTTTATGGAGTCAATTTAGAAGTGTTGAACGCGAAGATAAATTAACCTCTGGAAAGGTTCTCTGACTGAATCAGCATCAGCGGGTTAACTTTGAATTCATCAAAGAAGAGCTTCTTATTTTAAAAAGTATCACTGACTTAAGATGCAGATGAGACACCCTGAGTTCGTCAAATAGTCTGTTAATTTGTGTTTTTTTGTATCCGAATTGAATCGATGAACTTCGAAAGTTCCAGGCCTGCTGATTCCAGGTCCTGATCATTCTGGATCACACCATCTGCCAGTTTACGTTTTTCTGAGAGAGGCAGTTGATGTTTCTCCCGTTTCGTTAATTCTGTTTCTGACCAACCCCGGTTTTGAGTCACCCGTTTCTGGCGTTGCTCGAAGGGACAGTCTATATACACGATTTGATCGCATAACTCTTTCCATCCCGCTTCAACAATCACAGCGGCATCTACCAGAATGGCATCGACCTGGTTGAGAGACCGGGCTGATTCAATTTCCTGTTCCAGCCTGCGATGGATTACCGGGTGCACGATGGATTCGAGTTGTTTTAATGATGTCTGTTGTAGTTTTGATTCTCCAAAAACAAGCCTGGCCAGTTCAGATCGATCCACGTTTCCCTGATCATTGAACACGGCAGATCCAAACTGCTCTCGAATTTTTTCCTGAATCTCGGCAAAATCAAGTACCTCATGTCCGATTCGGTCTGCATCAATGATGATTACAGGTCGAAACGATTTGACTTTGTTGGCAACCGCACTTTTGCCTGATCCGATCCCTCCAATCAGGGCTATCGTGGGAATGAATGTATGACGAGACACAAGATGATTGTGACAACTTGCAATGGTGGAAAATGGTTTGTTTACACATTCCTTCGCAACAGAAACTTACCACACAGGAGGTTTTTGATTGCTGAATCCTTAGCAACAAGCAGATGAGACACATAGGCGTGCATTAATATCGTTACCGATGGCGTACAGGTTGTCAACAAAAAAAAGGAAAGATCGCTATTTTACGCTTAAATTTTATATTTGGTGCCAGACAGGTCTCAAATATCCCGTCAGGACTCCCTGATTCAGCGTGTGCCCCAGTCGATTCTGGACGCAAATTCCTTACTTTTTACTTGTGTGGAATTTCCAGAGTGCTCTGTTCCAGCCAGTTGAGCCCACTTGAGATATCCACAATCAGGGGAACATCGAGGTCCATGGCGGATTCCATCTCTTCTCGAACAATCAATCCCAGAGAGTCCAGACCGGTCAGCGGAACTTCGAACACCAGTTCGTCATGAATCTGCATGAGCAGTCGTCCTGGATGCTCCTCCTGTTTGAGTCGCTCGCTGAGATTCAACATGGCCTGCTTAATCAGATCGGCTGCAGACCCTTGAATAACAGTATTGATGGCGGTTCTTTCCGGCATGTTGAGCTGTTTCTGCACACCACCCCGCACTCCCTGGATCTCTCGTTTTCTGCCACAGATTGTGGTGACAAAGTTCTGTTTCGCACAATCTTCGAGGATCTGATCCAGGAATTCCCGGACCCCCTGATACCGGGCAAAATAGTCTTCGATGAAGCCGGCTGCTTCCGATTGAGGAATGCCGATCGCTTCTGACAGTCCAAACGGGCTCTGGCCATAAATGACGCCGAAGTTGACCGCTTTGGCCGTGCGACGCATGTTGCTGTCAACCTGATCGTGGGGAACCTGAAAGATATCCGAGGCGACGGCGGTGTGAATGTCAGCACCTTCGCGGAACGCCTGACTCAGTGCGACATCTTGACTCAGATGGGCCAGGACTCTGAGTTCGATCTGTGAGTAATCGGCACAGAGCAGCCTCCAGCTTTCATCCTGGGGGATAAATGCTTTGCGAATCTGCCGTCCTTCTTCCGTTCTGATCGGGATGTTCTGCAGATTGGGGTCACTCGAACTGAGTCGACCTGTCGCAGCAACGACCTGGTTAAAGCTGGCGTGAATCCGTCCTGTTTCCGGATTGACCAGATCGGGCAATGCATCCAGGTAGGTGCTCTTCAGTTTGGAGAGATGTCGATGTTCTGTGATCTTGGCGGGCAGGGGGTGCAGCGGGGCCAGTTTTTCCAGTACGCTCTGATCCGTGCTGGGACCTGTTTTGGTTTTTTTGAATACGGGTAAATCCAGTTCATCGAATAACACTGTGCGGAGCTGCAGGGGAGAAGCGATGTTAAATTCATGCCCGGCCATCTCGTGGATTTCATTGATCAGGGTCGTTAACCGTTTTTCAAGTTGCTGGCTCTGCTGCTTGAGTTCTGTGGTATCAACTTTGATTCCCGTAAATTCCATTTCGGCGAGGATGGAAATGAGAGGCCGTTCGAGATCCCAGTAGAGCTCCCATAATCCAGCGTGTTTGAGTTCCTCCTGCAGGATCCGCGAGAGCTGCCAGGCGATTTCTGCATCTTCGACCGCGTATTCCGCGACCTTATCAACGTCGACTTCAAACATTTTCTTCTGTTGTTTACCGGAGCCGATCAGATCGGAGATGGGAATCATCGTATGCTGCAGATACCGCTCTGCCAGTTTGTCGAGGCTGTGACCCCGTTCGCCGGCACTGATCAGATAACTGGCAACCATGGGGTCAATGCTGACTCCCTGCAGGAACACACCCACGCGCATCAGGACGACCATATCGTATTTGATATTCTGATTGGTAATCAGGATTTCCGGGTCTTCCAGAATCGGTTTCAGATGTTCGAGGACATATTGTGGATCCAGGGCAGACTGGCCTGAAGGACCTTCGACGGGAATATAGAATCCGCGGTGTTTTTCCCAGCTGATGGCCCAGCCTACAATTTCCGCTTCTGCCGGCTTCAGGCCTGTGGTCTCCAGATCAACGCAGAATTCATCCTGTTCCTTAAGGAGCGCCAGGAACGTTTCGAAGGCTGACTTCGTGTCAATGGTTTCGCGAACCCGTTCTACCGGTTCGGCGGGTTCCTCTGTGGTCAGGACTTCCTTCATTTCCTCAGCGAAGCGGCGAAATCCAAATTCGACAAACAGCTGATGTAAACGTTCGCGATCGGGGTGTGTCAGTTTTGAGGCTTCCCAGTCGATGTCGAGGTCCAGTGACTGATTTAAAGTCACCAGCTCGCGCGACATGCGGGCCTGATCGGCGAATTCTTTCAGATTTTGCTGTAATTTGGGCCCTTTGGCTTTGTCTGCATTGGCCAGAACCTCTTCCAGAGTTCCGAACTGTTCAATCAGGGTCTGGGCCTTTTTGGGGCCAACCAGGGGAACCCCGGGAATGTTATCCACGCTGTCACCGACCAGCGATTGAAAATCAATGACCTGATCAGGTCGGATGCCCCAGTCAGCCTGGACTGCTTCTGCGTCCATAAACTGATTTTTGCGGATATTGTACAGCCGAACGGCATCGTTGATCAGTTGTCGGGCGTCTTTATCATTGGTGACGATGGTCGTTTCGATCCCTTTTTCTTTTGCCAGCCGGGCAATGGTCGCAAATACGTCGTCTGCTTCCCAGCCGGGGCATTCGATGACGGGGACCTGAAAGCCTTTCACCACGTCCATGATATGGGGGATTTGCGGCACGAGATCTTCGGGCATTGCCGTGCGATTGGCCTTATATTCCGGATAAAGATCGTTTCGCGTGCCCGGTCCGCTGGAGTCCATGGCGAAGATCAGATAGTCAGGAGAGTGTGTTTTAATAATGTTCAGGATATCACGGGTGATGCCGAATATGGCATTAGTGGGTTGTCCCGTCGGACCGGTCATAGCCGGTACAGCATGAAAAACCTGAAATACCAGAGAAAACGTATCAATGATGTAAAGTGTTTCTTTCATAAAGATTTAGCTTTACCTGAAATTTTAAAATGAGATAGCCGAAACTGGAAACATGCAGATGTTGCATCTAAGGTAAAAAGCGGTCTGTGAAATGTAAAACGCCGTGGAACTGCTTTCCGTCTCATTATTGGGGAGTGTGCTTCCGATGGCCATCAACAGACCGTCTGAAGTCGAAACTCAATCAAATCTTTTTATCCTGTTGCCGGAGAACTCCGGGGTACTGTTTTTATGTGTAGTTTATTGCAGATTTCAGACCAGAGCAGAGTGAGGAGAACCAATTGTCAGCTAACTACATAGAATCAGAATGCTGCTTGACACTGGTTTTTCTGCATTTAGAATAAAGTAAAGCAGGATGCTGGTCTTTCGAGTTTTCAGAATCGAAGTTTCGAGGCTCACTGAGATTCCTCAGAGTTGATGCGAAATGATCGCTGGAAACAATACTACACCTCATATTTGACCCGTCCGCGTGCGGAACCGCACCTGACTGTCACTTGAAAATCCTTAAGGTTTAAAAACATGGCTGCCAGTAAACCAACTGCTGTTCACTTTTCACTGATCTTTTTTGTGATGACCACCCTGATGGGGTCTGTGGCTGCATATCTGTTTTATTCCGATCTGGCAGAAGCGAATGCCAAACTGGACCAGGCCCAGAAAGATTCCCAGCGTGACGGTGTCGCCGTTCGAAAGCTGGATGAAGAAATTCAGGCACTGAAAAAACTGATCGGTAACGAACAGGAAGACATTGGGTTGGATAACAAGACTCCCAATACAGTGATCGGTGCCACCGAACTGGATATCAAAACACACGCTGATGTTCTGGCCGAGTCCACAATCAAGAATACGTTGATCAAGCTCTCTGCACAGTTGAATCAGACGAAAACGGAACTGGCCGCAGAGCAGAAAGCAAAAAATGAACTGGAAACAGCCTTTCAGCAGTTGAAAGGCAATATGGATACAAAGATTGACGAGCATCGCAAAGCTCGTGAAGGTTCTGAAAAAGACCTGGCTGATACCCAGAAAGTCAAAGAAGAGGAAGTTGAAGCGAAAGATCAGCAGATTGCCGCCCTGCAGAAAGAAAATGAGGAAATTCTGATCGAGCTGGATCAGTTGCGTGAAACCAACGCTAAGACGATCAAGGATCTGGAAGATAAAAGCAATACTTATGCCAGCCTGATCGATACTCTCCGCAGCCGTCTGGATCAGGTTCAGAAGTTCAGCTTTGAACAGCCCGATGGTGTGGTTCGTACTGTTGATAACAGTACCGGGGTGGTCTGGATCAATCTGGGAGAAGCAGACCGCCTGCCTAAACGGATGACTTTCAGCGTCTACCGGAAAGCACATCAGGGAATTGGTCGAGGCGAAGAAGATATTATTGGTGCCATCGAAGTCACCAAAATTCTGGGACCTCATCTGTCTGAAGCCCGCATTGTAGGCGATGATATTTATCAGCCTATCAGCCCTGGCGATCCAATTTATACTCCACTGTGGAGCGTAGGACGTCCTGAATCGTTTGCTATTTCAGGAATCATTGATCTGGATGGCGACGGTAAATCGGATATGGACCTGCTGCGACGTGTGATTGAGAATGCCAATGCCAAAATTGATAATCAGGTTACTGAGAATGGAGAACGTATTGGTGACGGTTTAACCGTGCATACGAAGTTCCTGGTTATTGGTGAATCGCCTGATGTCGAAGCGGCAAAGACAGACGAACAACGCGATAAGATGCAGGAACTGCTGGCCAAGATGAAAGAGATTCGTGAAGAAGCCCGTCTGAAAGCCGTCCGTGTGATCGGAATCAACGACTTCCTGAGCTACATCGGTTACAAGCCTCAGCGACGTCTGTTTGTACCTGGTTCCGGAGTAAAATCTCCCATTAAACAGGGGGCAAAAGTAACTGGCGTGAATGACGTTTCTTCAGGAACCGTCTCCCAGGTTTTCACTCGCAGCAAGCGTCTGAAACAGCAGACTTCTTCCGGTCAGACATCCAAAGCCTTTGGAAACAGCAAATAAACCCTGTCTGATTCAGGTCGGAAATAAAATAAAAACCGCGGTTGCTGTCTGGCAACCGCGGTTTATTTTGTTTACAGCTGTTCTACTCTTTTTCAGACAGCAGTCCGATTAAGCTTTCTGCTGTCTCGGTTTTCCCTTTGCTTTGAAACGCTTCCGTTTCGGGACACCGGATTCCGTCTGATCCAGTCGGGAGATACGCAACTGTTGTCCGGAGACCCAGACATTTTTCAATGCCCGGAAGATATTGCGAGGCATGCCTTCCGGAAGGTCAACGGTGCTGTAATCATCGAAGATATCGATGCGACCGATGTACTGACTGTCCAGGTTTGCTTCGTTCGCGATGGCACCTACAATGTTCCCCGGTTTGACACCGTGACTGCGGCCCACTTGAACGCGGAAGCGTTCCATGCCTTCCTCGGGCGCTTCGCTGGTTGCCCTTTCGCGTTTGGGAGCAAATGCTTTCTCTTTGAATTCTTTATCCTTCGAGAAACGTCGTTCAGACTGGAACTGAGGTTTTCCGGAACTGTCCCGCTGTCGTTGAGGGGCTTCCCGATGTGAGTTTTCTCGCTGAGGTGTCTCTTTCAGGAACAGAGGACGTTTTCCCTGGAACATACAGGCCAGGGCAGCAGCGATATCGATCTCGGAACGCTCTGATTCGGCTTTGAACTCAGTCAGCAGTTTCTGGAACTGTTCAAAGTCGGGGTTATCCATGGCTTTGGTAACCGACTCTTTGAAACGTTCAGTACGTCGCTTGTTAATCTGATTGATGGAAGGCAGTTCCATCCGTTCAATTTTGAGCTTGATCGCCCGTTCGATGCCTGAGAGGGAACGAGTCTCGCGGGGAGAAACGAACATGATCGCTTCGCCTGTTCGGCCTGCACGTCCGGTTCGTCCGATACGGTGCACGTAGGCTTCAGAATCGCCAGGCAGATCGTAGTTGATCACATGGCTGATCCGATCGACGTCCAGTCCGCGGGCGGCAACGTCCGTCGCGATGACGATGTTGACGTGGCCAGCTTTTAACCGTCCAACGGTACGTTCGCGTTGTTTCTGTGGGATATCACCATTCAGAGGGGCAGCGAGAAACCCGCGTGCTTCCAGTTTTTCTGCAAGTTCGGTTGTGATGCTTTTGGTACGAACGAAAATGATCACACCGTCGGTGTCTTCCGCTTCCAGGATCCGGGTCAGGGCATCCAGTTTATGATGTCCCTTAGCCAACCAGTACCGCTGTCGAATGGTGTCTGCGGTCCGGGTTTTTACTTTGACAGTGATTTCTTCTGGCGATTTCAGGTAATTACCGGCAATTCTTCGAATCGCTTCAGGCATTGTCGCGGAAAAGAGCGCTGTCTGATGGTTGTCGGGAGTCTGCTCCAGAATCCATTCGACATCGTCAATAAAGCCCATCCGCAGCATTTCGTCGGCTTCATCCAGAACCAGGCAACGCAGGTTATCGAGTTTCAAAGTACCACGACGCATGTGGTCCATGACACGACCAGGTGTACCCACCACGACATGAACGCCTCGCTTTAAAGGCTGTAACTGTCCTTTGAAATCGGCACCACCATAGATAGGCAGAACCTGTAACCCATTGAGCTGTGAACCGTATTCTTTGAACGATTCCCCTACCTGAATGGCCAGTTCCCGGGTAGGAGCCAGGACCAGAACCTGGGGGGCATTGAGTTCCAGATCGATTTTCGAAAGTAAAGGCAGGGCAAATGCGGCTGTTTTACCGGTTCCTGTCTGTGCCTGTCCCACCAGGTCCTTGCCTTCCAGCAGATGGGGAATCGTCTGTGCCTGAATCGGTGTGGGAGTATCGTATCCAAGTTCAACCAGCGCATCCAGGACGGGCTGGCAGAGTGCTAAATCCGTAAATTTTGCCTGCGAAGAGACATCCGTTAACATACATCAACCTTTCGACGAACCCTCAGCCGGGAATGGCTGTACGTACTCGTCGTGTAATAGAGAAAAATGGGTCGTGCAACTATTTAGAAACAGGTGAGAGTCGGTCATACCCGACTCAGGGTTCATTTTCAGGGGCTATGCCTGAAAAGAGTTCTCCTTGAAGCTCTGCTTCGTATCACCCTGATGCTACTGTTTGAGAGCGGAAACCATACAAGGTTCGGCAAATGTAGCATTTACAACACGATAAAGATCAGCAAACAGCTGGTACTTTAATAAGAGATTCTGGAGATCAGCCATAAAGTGGTCAGGTCGTTTCTTACATTTACCTGACATTCAGGGCCACTCAACGCGGGGAATTATATCACTGGCTGATTTTAATTGCACGCCCGGAATCGTGAAAAACGCAGAATATCTGGTTTCATGGTCAGTTCTCAGGAAAAGCGGACAAAACAGCGTACGGCACTTAAGTCCCCTGCCTGTTTTACTCTACAATACCTGAAATTGAGATCATCAGCCCTTTTTCAGCGGAGTTGTGTTATGGATTCACTCGATGAGCCTGCGGAAAACAGGAATCAAGCAGAAGTACCCGATGAACAGTCACTGCTCTGGCTGGAGGAGATTGAGGGGGACCAGGCCCTCGACTGGGTCAGGGAGCAGAATAAGTCGACTTTGCAGGCGCTGACCAGTGATCCACGCTTTGAAGAATATCAAAGTGAAGCCTTGAAGATTCTGACCGCCTCCGATCGGATTACCTACGGAACGCTGCGTGGTGAGTTCGTGTATAACTTCTGGCGCGATGAACAGCACATTCGTGGTATCTGGCGACGCATGACTCTGAAACAGTTCAGGCAACAATCGCGGGAGTGGGAGGTTCTGTTGGATGTCGACCGGCTGGCGGAGACAGAAAAAGAGAACTGGATCTATAAAGGAGTCGACAGTCTCGGCCCTGCACACGAACGTTGCATCATCGAACTGGCACCCGGGGGGACTGATACCGCCGTGTATCGTGAATTCGATATTCCCTCACGTTCCTTTGTGAAGGATGGTTTCAACGTACCGCTGGCCAAAACCAATCTCTGCTGGGAGAACCGCGACCAGCTTCTGATCGCAACGGACTGGGGGGCAGGGAGTCTGAATACTTCCGGGTATGCGCGGATTCTCAAACGCTGGAAGCGGGGAACGCCGCTCTCCGCAGCGGAAACTCTGCTGGAAACGGATGTCGAAGAGACCTTTATCTATCCGATTGATCTGGAACATGCCGGTCAGCGCGTCTGTTTTGTGATGCGGGGGCATGACTTTTATCATTTCAGTTTTTACCTGGTGAATTCTGCCGGAACATTAAGTCAGTTGCCTCTACCACAGAAATGCAGTCTGTCAGGATTGTTTGCAGGACAGTTACTGGTCGAGTTGAAGGAAGCATGGCGGGGGTTTGCAGCGGGCGCGCTGATCAGTTTCTCGCTGGCAGAATTTCAGAAGTCGGGTGAAATCGGTGAAGTGCTGACGGTCTATGATCCCGGGGAGAGTGGCACGATTTCACAGGTGCGATGTGCGAAAGAAGCCGTGTATCTGACGGGAATCGAACATGTTGCCAGTCAGATTCGCGAGTTACGCCTGCAGGATCACCAGTGGCAGGGACGACTGCTTCCCTGGGGGACAAACGACGTGATCTCGATCAGCTCATCAGACAGTGGCAGCAACGACCTGCTGTTAGCCCGCGACGGTTTCCTGCAGCCAAGCAGCCTCTATTACGTTAATTTTCCCGAAGGCATCGATGAGCAGTTGCAATCGACCCCCGCACGATTTGATACCAGCGGACTGACCGTTGAGAAACATTTTGCGATCAGTGCGGATAAAACTGATGTCCCGTATTTCATTGTCTACCGGAAAGGAATGAAACTGGATCATACTGCGCCAGTCCTGCAGTATGGCTATGGCGGGTTCGAAATCTCGATTTTGCCTCATTACAACCCGATCATGGGCAAACTCTGGCTGGAAAAGGGGGGCGTGTATGTGCTCGCCAATATCCGCGGAGGAGGTGAGTATGGTCCACGCTGGCACGATTCCGCTCTGCAGGAGCATCGCCAGCGGGCATACGACGACTTTTTTGCAGTTGCGGAGGCGGTGCAGAGTAAAGGCTTCAGTTCTCCGAAACATTATGGTGCCATGGGACGCAGTAATGGCGGGCTGCTGATGGGGGTCGCTTTCACACAGCGTCCTGAGCTGTTTAACGCGATCGTGTGTGGCGTGCCTCTGCTGGATATGAAACGTTTTAACAAACTGCTGGCTGGTGCCAGCTGGATGGCTGAATATGGAAATCCAGATCTCCCCGAGCAATGGGAGTTCATCAGCCGGTATTCTCCTTTCCACAATTTGAAAGCCGAGCAGGCTTACCCCAAGGTCTATTTCTTCACCTCGACCAAAGATGATCGCGTTCATCCCGGGCATGCACGGAAAATGGCTGCCCGGATGGCTCAACTGGGGCACGAGTTTTTCTACTATGAAAATATCGAAGGAGGCCACAAAGGGAACGCCAATCAGAAACAGGAAGCGATGCTCAGTGCACTGGAATATCTCTATCTGATGCGACAGCTCGCCTGAGCCTGAATTGACACGAAAGGTCTGATCTGTTCCGATAGAGAACGATTTCAAAGCCGCTTGCCCTGAAATGACCCACCCGGTTTATTTACCCGCCGAGAGGATAATTGCTATGAGATACCGCCTGCCCTGTTGCTGGATGATGCTTTGTAATCTGGTCTTTCTTCATTTCTGTTTGTCAGCGACTGCTGCTGAAAAGCCAGCCAGGCGGCCGAACATTTTATTGATCACAGCGGATAACCTGGGATATGGCGACCTGGGTTGTTACGGGAACCCGGTCATGAAAACTCCCGTACTGGATCAACTGGCGTCAGAAGGAGTCCGGTTAACCGATTTTTATACTGCCTCTCCCACATGTACCGTATCACGGGCCACGCTGCTGACAGGCCGCTATCCTCAGCGTATCGGTTTGAATCATCAGTTGAGTGCGGATGAGAACTATGGTGATGGTCTGCGGAAAAGTGAGAAACTGATTCCTCAATATTTGAAACCTCTGGGGTATCGCACGGCCTGTTTTGGTAAGTGGAACGTCGGTTTTTCGCCGGGAAGTCGACCGACGGAGCGGGGCTTTGACGAGTTTTTCGGGTTTGCTGCGGGGAATATCGACTATTACCATCACTATTATGCCGGCCGACATGATTTATGGCGTGGCTTGAAAGAAGTTTTTGTCGAAGGCTATTCGACCGATCTGTTTGCAGATGCCGCCTGTCAGTACATTGCTGCTGAGAGCGAGCAGCCGTTTTTTATCTATCTGCCTTTCAACGCGCCTCATTTCCCCAGTCCGCGTAACAAGCAGCCTGGTCAGGGAAATGAATGGCAGGCACCCGCTCGCGCATTTGAACAATATGGGTATGATCCCCAAACGCAAAACCCGCAGGAGCGGTATCGCGCGGTCGTGACGGCACTCGATTCGGCCATTGGACGTGTCTTAAAGCAGCTGGATACGAGTGGTCTCCGGGAGAATACCATTGTGATCTGGTATTCTGACAATGGCGCTTTCATGCTGAAGGACCGGGGACTCGAAGTCGCCAGTAACAAACCCTTGCGCGATGGCGGTGTCACTTTGTGGGAAGGGGGGATTCGGGTTCCGGCGATCATCCGCTACCCCGGACATCTAAAAGCGGGGACTGTGAGTCAGAGCCAGTTCATCAGCCTGGATATTCTGCCGACCCTGATTACTCTCGCGGGAGGCAAACTTCCTGCAGGAAGTGTACTGGACGGACAGGACATGCTACCCGCTTTGACAGGAGCGACTGAGACGGAGCCGCGTACCCTCTTTTTTCAATATCGAAATTACAGTGCCGTCCGCAGAGGGAAATATAAACTGGTTCGCGTCAAACCCAGGCAGCCTTTTATGCTGTTTGATCTGGAACAGGACCTGTCAGAAACCACGAATCTGGCAGAGCAAAATCCGAAGAAGGTGACTGAGCTCCAGCAGGCATATGCGGACTGGGAGCGCGAAGTCGCTGAGAAATAAGAGCAGCCAAGCGGATTGAAAAACAGATGTGGAGCCACCGATTACATCAGGGGTGGCTCTTCTCCGTTTTCAAGCTCATGATTGAGTGATTCTTCGAAAAGCAGCTGGCGTTCTGAAAAACCTTCATCCAGGGTATGCCAGTAGTTCACATCGTCTTCGCCGGACTTCCAGCAGAGATAGACTTCTTTACCATCACGGAGGGCGGGGAAGTTGACAACACCCAAAGCAGGGTCTTCCAGCTCAACACCCAGTTCACGCAGTTCGGTGATGTAGGTTTCCAGCTGTTCGGTATCGTTTTCGATATCGATTTCCGCCTGCAGAAGTTCTTCGCTGTAGACGGAGTCTTCATCTCGCGCAGAAGCGCCTGGGAGCCGCTTGATTTCGTTGATGCGCTCACGACGATCGTTCAGGTTCTGATACAACTCGACGATGTCTCTGACGATTACCTGAACGAGTGGAAGACGAAGGTTGGCCTCTTCAGGTGTGAAAATCAGCTTTCTTTGTGCTTCAGCATTCATGATGAGACCTTATTTCTTCTAAACAGCCTTCAATTCAGTCAGGTGGCGGCGTCACTTGACTGCTGATGACTGTATCTGGTTTGTCGTAAGTTTTGGGGAATTATAAGAGGATGTTCAGATTCGGCAAGTCAACGTCTCTTAAAGACGTTCTGAAATCTGATTTCTCCCCTTTAATTTGAATTGTTTGTTTCCACAATAATCTTACTGGTAAACTTGATGAGATGTTTGAGTTTTTCGGATACTTTTCCCTCATCAATCAATCGAGCGACTTTTTGAACAGCTTGCTCCAGATTTGTTGCTTGTTCCGCTGCCAATAAGGCAGCAGATGCATTTGCAACAACAATATCACGAGCAGGACCCTGTTCACCATTCAGGATCTCGAGAATGATTTGAGCACTTTGCTCTGAGGAGCTGACGACCAACTGACTTACGTCACATTCTGGTAATCCGAAATCTGCAGCCGTCCATTCATAATAACGCAAATCTGCGCCGGTTATTTCAAAAACTGCTGTTTTCCCCCAGAGACTAACCTCATCCAGTTCTCCGTTTCCGCAGACAACCAATGCATGTTTTCGACCTAATTTCAGCAGGGCTTGAGCTATTTTTTCAGCTGCCTGTACAGAATTCGCCCCCAGTAACTGGTATTCTGCCTTCGCCGGATTTGTTAAAGGTCCAAGGTAATTAAAGATGGTGCGAATCCCCAGTTCCCGCCTGACGGGAGCGACATATTTCATCGCGGAATGCAACAGAGGAGCGAAACAGAATCCGATGCCGGTTTCTTTCAGGCATTGCCCGATTTGTTCAGGTGTCAGCTCGAGTTTCACCCCCAGGGCCTGCAGAACATCGGAAGAACCACTGGAGCTGGAGACGCTGCGATTTCCATGCTTGGCAACCGGAATTCCTGCAGAAGCAGCAACGATGGCAACAGCTGTGCTGATATTGAAGGTATGCAACTGATCGCCGCCCGTGCCACAGGTATCCAGTAATCCCGTGCAGTCGGTCGGAATTGCCAGGGCCCGTTCCTGCATGGCCCGCGCCGCTCCCACCAGTTCTTCTGGTGTTTCCCCTTTCATACGGAGTGCTGTCAGCAATGCTGCAATCTGCACCTCACTGCATTCACCCTGCATGATGGATGAAACAGCTTCATAGGCAGCATCACTTTCCAGGTTCTCTCCCTCAAGGAGTCGATTCAGCATAGTGCTGAGTACGCTTGGCATCGGTGTATTTCCAGATTCTCAAAAGCGGTCAGTTCCAGTCACGACGCGGATTATAGCAAAACCTGCTGTAAGAATCAGCCTATGGCATGTTTGATTGCCAGAAGTAATTTTATTTCAGGTCAGCTTCCTGCTTGAATTCCCAACTGGAATCACGGGAAAAAATGCTGACTTACTTGTTGGTGCCTGAATAAAACTGGTACAATTTGAGCCCACAGACTTTCAGACACTCCAGTTGGTCTTCCAGTTCGCGGGGGATCAGATTTCGAAACAATATACCATCGGGAGACTCCCATGCAGCGAAGCCGTTTTCTTTACTGCCTGATGTTCCTGTCCATGACATTGACTTCAGTCAAAGCGGATGATGTGGAACAGCAGATCAAGCAAATCAAACAGGTTCAAAAGGAGGGTCAGGGGAATCAGACCGCTTCTCAAGCTGTCCGGCAGCTTTCGAAAGCGGATGCCTCTGCATTGATCCCGATTCTGAACAGTTTTGAAGGTGCCAACCCGCTGGCTGTGAACTGGCTGTGCGGCGCATTTGAAGCGGTGGCTGCGAATGCGATTCAGCAGAAACAGTTACCTGCCGACAAGCTGGAAGCATTCGTGCTGGATAAATCCAAAAATCCCCGGGCACGGCGCCTGGCTTATGAAACCCTGATCAAAGTCGATCCGGAAGCCACCGACCGGATTATTCCCGGGATGATCAACGATGCCAGCGTCACTCTGCGACGCGATGCGGTTCAGCGATTGATCGATGAAGCCAAAGCATCAGAGAAAGCCGGCAAGAAAGAGGAAGCAAAACAGATTTATCAGCAGGCCATGAGCGGAGCGACTGATGATGATCAGGTGAAATCCATCGTCAAACCGTTGCGGGCATTAGGCGAAAAGATCGATCTGCAGAAACACTTCGGATTTCTGTCAGACTGGCAGATTATTGGTCCTTTCGATAACACGGAGCGCAAAGGTTACGATACGGTTTATGCCCCGGAAGAGAAGCTGGATTTTTCCGCCGCCTTAGAGGGCAAAGAGGGGAAGGTCAACTGGAAGTCAGTTAATACCGAAGATGATTACGGTATCTTTGACATTGCCAAAGAGATTTCGCCTTACAAAGGGGCAGTCATGTACTGTGCTGCCGACTTTTACAGTCCGGGTGAACAATCTCTGGAAATTCGACTGGGCACGCCAAACGCCTGGAAAATCTGGGTGAACGGCAAACTGTTATTTGCCCGCAACGAATACCATCGCGGGATGGTGATGGATCAGTACAGTGTGCCGGTCACCTTTAAGCCGGGTAAGAATGTCATCCTGCTCAAGCTCTGCCAGAATGAACAGACAGAAAGCTGGGCGCAGCGTTATCAGTTCCAGTTACGGATTGCCCGTCCGTCCGGAACAGGAGTTCTTTCGGAAAAGCCGGAAGCCACCACACAACTGTCGCGCTGAATCTTCTCCCAACTGAATTCACCCCAAGGCGATTTCCTGAAAAGGATGAACTCATGAAAAAAGAATCAATCAAACTGTTGATACCGGTCCTGGCTGTCTGCCTGTGTTGTGGTGCAGACTGGCCTCAGTTTCGCGGGCCTTTAACCAATAATGTTTCCATCACAGATGCCCCCCCGGCGAAAGTGGACCAGGAGAGCATTGCCTGGACTGCCGACCTGGAAGGCAGAGGCGCTTCAGGACCGATTATTGTCGGCGATAAAGTATTTCTCACGAGTACGACCGGATTCAAACAGGATCAGTTGCATGTACTCTGTTTTGATCTGAAAACCGGTAAGCAGCTCTGGGATCGCCAGTTCTGGGCTACGGGACGGACGCAGTGTCATAACAAGATGTGCGTCGCCACTCCCACGCCGGCCAGTGACGGCCAGAGAGTGTTTGCGACATTTTCCAGTAACGATGTGGTCTGTCTGGACCTGGATGGAAATCTACTCTGGGTGCGCGGACTGTCACATGACTTTCCCAATGCCAGCAACAGTCTGGGGATGGCTTCTTCTCCGGTCATCGTGGGCGAAACACTGGTGGTGCCGGTTGAGAACGACGATGATTCTTTCACAACGGGACTGGATGTCGAAACGGGAATCGCACGCTGGAAAATCAAGCGGCCCCGCGTTGCCAACTGGACCTCGCCTGCAATTTTAAAAGCTTCCCCCGAGTCGGAACCGCTGGTTTTGTTACAGTCCAGTGAAGGAGTCGATGCGATTTACCCGAAAACAGGGGAAACCGTCTGGCAGTACGAAGAGGGGGCAGGACGTATTCCATCTACGACAGTGGGAGAGAATACACTCTTCGTGCCTTCCAAGGGATTAACTGCATTGACTCCGGGATCCAGCAGTGAGCCACCGAAGGTCTTATGGTCTGAGCAGAAACTGTCGCCCGGTACTGCCAGTCCGCTGGTGTATCAAAAAAAGGTATTTACAGTCAACAATGCCGGTGTGCTCACCTGTGCCAACCCACAGACAGGGGATGTGATCTGGCGACTGCGCCTGAAGGGGCCCTTCAGTGCTACGCCGATCGCAGCAGCAAATCATCTTTACCTGATTAACGAAAAAGGATTGTTACAGGTAGTTCAGATTGGTGAAGAGCAGGGGGAAGTGACAGGAGAAGTCGATCTCAAAGAAACGATCCTGGCAACGCCGGCCATTTCTGATAATTCACTGTTTCTCCGCAGTGATCAGCATCTCTGGAAAATCTCTTCCAAGTAAGTCGCTTGTTCTATTGTTGAGAAACAGACTGAATAAAGGAAACACGGGTGTCACAACTGCTGGCTGTTGGACTGGGCGGCTTTATCGGAGCGATTGCACGTTACAGCATTACGGAATTCATGTCGCGAAAATATCCAGGGTTCCCGGCGGGGACCCTGGTCGTTAATGCCACCGGCTGTCTGCTGATCGGCATTCTCATGGCGCTGGTAACACACAGGCAGCTTCACCCTTCCGAACGGGTTCATGAGCATATCAGTCTGTTTTTAATAACAGGGCTCCTGGGATCACTCACCACTTTTTCCACATTCGGACACGAAACGGTCAGCCTGCTCAGGAATTCTGAGTTACATCATGCCTTTCTGAATATCTCAGGCAATCTGATCGTCGGTTTCTTTGCCGTCTGGGTGGGGTGGACTTCTGTAGTGTTCTGGCTGCAGAAATAGTGAAAACAGGGGGTATCCGACAGATATCAGTGCTTCTTCCAGCGGGATTGAGCTGGTATTTGGCCTTCAATCCGATCTGGAATTGCCCATGATCAACTTTTTAAATGTTAAGATTTTCTGATTATAACGATTAAGGTGAACTTCAAGCTCAGCCGATATTAACCCTAACGGGGGGAATTCTGCCTGACCTGATTCAGGCAGGCAGAATCTTTATTTCCCTTGTTTTTCAGGTTTTAGCGGAGTTCGCTGCGATATGTCTTACTGGCTTCGACCTCTGCGTTTTCTGGCAGGTGCCTTCAGTGGCGCCTCATCGCCCCGTCAACTGGCTCTGGGTTTCAGTATGGGGATGATTGTCGGCCTGGTTCCCAAAGATAATCTGACATCAGTATTACTGCTGTTTCTGCTGGCCAGTCTCAAAATCAACCTCAGCTCTGCTTCGCTGGCCACTCTGTTGTTCTCGTGGCTGACTTTACTGCTCGATCCATTGAGTCATCTGATTGGTCGCAGTGTGCTGCTGGCTGCTCCGCTACAGGGATTCTGGCGCTGGTTGTACGAAATGCCTCTGGCTCCCTGGACTGATTTCAATAATACAATTGTCATGGGCAGCCTGATTCTGGGGCTGTTACTGTTCTACCCCGTCTATCGCCTCACACGCCCGCTGTTTGAGAAATACACTCCTCTGGTCGCAGAGAAGCTCAAGAAGTATTGGATTGTGCAGGTCCTCTGGGGGACTGAAGTCAGTGTTGTGGCGGGGGATGTCGCATGAAATGGAATTATCTGCTCCCACGTCTGGCACTGGCAGCGATCATCTGGTGTTTTTTTGCTTTTGCCTTTGATCCACTGGTCCGTTCGGCCCTGGTGACAGTCGGCAGCTCGCTGACCGGAACGACAATTGAGGTTTTGGATCTGCAGACCGGTTTCTTTCCACCTTCAATTGAGACTGGACCCGGATGTATCGTCAGCCCCCGGGATGATAAAAGTTATCTCGCCTGTTTTGATCAGATGCAGTTGAAATTCTCCGGCAAGCCGCTTCTGTATCGTAAGCTGATCGTGGAAAACGCGTCTGTCTCCGGAGTGGAAATGTATGTTCCCCGGGATTTGACAGATGAATCAACGGTACGGACATCCGACCCGGAGAGAGTTGAATCCAGTATCAAATTCGGCAGATTTCGTCGCCTTTCAAGCCAGCTTGGTAAATCGGGTCTGGACATTTTAAAGACGACTGCTGCAGAACAACTCGATCCCAATCGCCTGGAAACCATGCGGGTTTCTAAAGCCATCCAGTCGGAATGGAAGCAGCGTTTTCAGACCTATGAGACGCGTCTCAAGCAGGTGAAACAGGAAGTGGATTCGGTTGAAAACTCGGTGAAAACAGCCGAGGGCAAGACGCTGGATAAAATCAAGACTTATGCCCAGTCAGCAGAACGCGTGGATCAACTGGTCAATCAAGGCAAGCAGATCCGTAATGAATTGAATTCGCTTCCTCAAATTGCCCAGCAGGACTATCAGCGGATTGAACGCGCCAAAGAACAGGATCTGGCGAACCTTAATCAGCTGATGGAATCTGTTTCACCGGATCCCCAGAAAATTCTGCATAGTCTGGTAGGAGAAGAATTGTCTCAGCAGATCGAACAGGTTTTCGGCTGGACGAATTTCATGTTTCAGACCGTACACGCGATGAAGGATGAACAGGAGCCGGAACGCATTCAGGGGGAATGGATCGATTTTCGCAGCGATGTGAACGATCCTGATGTGCTGTTTAAAGACATTCGGTTTTCGGGATTTGCCCGCAAGGATCAGGAACGCATCCCTTTTCTGGCGGTCATCAAAGACCTCTCTTCCACACCGAAGCAATATCAACACCCGATCCGAATTCAGGCACAGGTCGATGGGGATGCGCAGGTTAAGTTCGCAGGTGAATTAAAATTTTATGAAGCTGAACCGGCGCACGAATTTGTCGTGCATTTTAAATTGCCGCAGCAGAAAAAAATCAGGATTGAAAATTCAGACCGGATTTCACTGGCACTGGTCGCAGATCAGACAGAGTGCCGGTCTCACCTGACCTTTCGTCAGCAGGACTTTCAGTGCCAGATCGAGTTCAGCCAGACACCGGTCCGGTTTGAATTTGACAGCACTCGCCCCGAAGCACAATCCATTACCAGACTGTTACAGCAATCGTTGTCTTCGATCGATTCCATTTCTGCGACTCTGCATGGTTCCGGATCGTATGACAGACCGGAGTGGCGGATTGAATCCGGTTTGGGAGAGCAGGTGGCCCGTGGACTGACAGTGGCATTCCAGGCAGAACTTGCCCGGGGAAAAGAGAAGCTGGCTGCAGAAATTCAACAGCTGGCGAGTCAGGAACGCGAAAAGCTGATTCAGGAACTGAATCGCGATTATTCCGCACTTCTGGCAGATCTGGAGGCGGAAGAATCCAAAGTGCAGTCTGTGATTCAAAAAGTATCCGGCCGACCCCTGGGACTTCGCAGTTTACTCCGTTAATCACCAGTAAACTGCTGGCAGGAATCAAGATCCTGAAAATGACATTTTGTCCCAGCAATGATTCTTGCTGGAAATTCCCCTTGATTTCTCTTTAATTCTGATATGATTAATAACAGGGAACGGAGTGCGTTGCAGGATGCTGTTATTCTTCTTTATTCGCCTTTTCTGGCTGCATACCTCCTGTCCACTACCTGAACTTCATTTCTTTTTTCGGTCAGAAGAATCTGATGATAGGAACTGTTAAGATGAAAGCGGTCATTCTTGGCCGAGTTCTCTGATAAATACTTGACTTCAGGATTTTTCATTACAAAACTCAGTAATTAAAGCTACATTCAAACATACGTATTTCAGACTGTGTCCAGTTTTACTGTAGCGTCTCCAGGTCCATTTGGACCGAGTATATTAGATTGTGAGACGCTATGGTTAAATGTGACGCGCTCTAGAGGGTCGCCTGCGTGTATTTGAGTTGTCGATCGTAATTGTTTCAACGGGGAGCCGTTTATGACCATCGTGGCAGTGAATGCTCATGCACCTATCTCTTCAGGAGAAATCCCCACGACAGACCCTCGGCGTGCAACGGATGTCGAACAGAAACAGCAGCAGATCATTGCGATTCTGGAAGAGCTGGAACTGGATGCCATCCTGCTGCAGTCTCCCGAAAATATCGCCTGGTTTACAACGGGCGCAGATTTAACGCGTGCCGGTTCGAATGAGAGCTGTGCCGCTGTTTTTATTACCCAGGATGCGCGACTGGTTGCCAGCAGTAATGTGGACGCCAATCAGATTTTTGACCGTGCGATTCCCGGGCTGGGATTCCAGATTAAAACCCGTCCGTGGTATGAACCATTGTCACAGCTGATTCGGGACTTGTGCAAAGGTCGCAAGGTTGCCAGTGATACGGGGGTTGAATCGACGTTGAATCTCTCTGAACGACTCAAGTCGTTACGGATTCCATTCAGTGAGCTCGAAGGCGAACGAATGCGGGAGCTGGGGAAACTGGTTTCCCACGCTGTCGAAGCAACCGCGCGTCGTGTTGAGCGAGGACAGACGGAACAGGAAATTGCCGGCTGTCTGTCGCATCGCTTGTTAAAGCATGGCGTCACTCCTAAACGTCTGCAGGTCATGGTGGACGGGCAGAGCATCCGCTACCGTCACTGGGGGTACGGCGAGGATCGGCTGGAACGGTATTGTGTGATTTCCGCCGTTGGATCCCAGAACGGACTACACGCGGCTGCCACGCGAACGGTTTCCCTGGGCAAGCCTCCTTCCAGCTTTATCAAGTCCCATCATCTGGCCCTGCTGATGCAGGCGACCGGGATGTATTTTTCCAAACCAGGCTGGGCATTTTTTGATACCTGGAACCGGGTGAAACGCATCTATGAAAAATACGAATGCCCCGATGAATGGCAGCATTCCGATCAGGCAGACATCATTGGTTATTCACCAGCAGAGACTTCGATTCTCCTGAACAGTGAGTTCACACTGCAGCCGGGGATGGCTGCCTTCTGGCATCCTTCTGTAGGACCTGCCATGACCGGGGATACGATTCTGATTGAAGAAGATCAGACCATCATGATTACCCCGATGGAACAATGGCCGACTGCCAAAATCATGGTGAAAGAGCATCAGCTTACCTTGCCGGACATCCTGATTCTGCCTGATGAAGCATAAAGTGGCTCGAGAAAAATTCGAGCCAGGATGCAGAAAACCGGAATGAATCGCCGCTTCAATTGAGTTCACACTTGTCAAACCGTGGAATTCAAATCAAGATTAACGGCAGGCAGGTCTGATTGCTTCCGGAATCTTCGGGATTAGATTCGACCTGGTCAGATCGAGTGACTTTCTTGTGTTGTGATGCTCATGAATATTGCGGATTCCTCAGGAAAACCAGGTTCCTCTTCAGAGAGCCCCCTGCTTGATGTCTTTCCGGAACCACTGGAGGTTTCCGAGGATGTTTCGCGCGTTCGCCGGCGTCGAACCACACGGTTATTCAAAGTCGCGTGGCTGGGGATTTCGGTCCGCCTGTGTGTGATCGTCATGGAACTCGTAGGGCTCTGGTTCCTCGGCCATTCAGTTCTGCTCGTTGATGCTCTGGCCAGTGGTGCTGATGTATTGACTTCCCTGGGGATTCTGTTTGCCATCCGGCTGGCCGAACAGCCTCCTGATGACGACCATCCGTTTGGACACGGCCGCTTTGAACCACTGGCAGGTTTTCAATTAGGGATCCTGATTCTGATCGTGGGAGCAGCCACATTCGGATACCAGTTGTTTGCCGCCATCAGTCATGCGCATTCTGAGGTCATTGGCTGGGTGAGTTGGACGATCCCTCTGTTTGCAGCGGTTTTACTGGAAGGTACCTGTCGAGTCGTGTTCCGCATGGCAAAACAGGAGCAGAGCTCGGCCATGATTGCGGAAGCCTATCACTACCGGGTTGATGCGATCACGAGTTTTGTGGCTGCCTTCGGTTTGCTGGTCGCCAGCCAGTTACCCGGCTACGGGCATCTGATCGATCATATTACAGCCATGATTCTCTCTGTGATCATGGTTTATCTGGGATGGGTAGCAGCCCGGGAGAACCTGCATGAACTGACCGATAAAGTGCCCCACCAGAAATATTTTGATCAGGTAAAAGCTTCGGCGATGAAAGTAGAGGGAGTACTGGATGTCGAGAAAGTTCGCATTCAGACTGCAGGACCTGATGCCCACGTCAACATTGATATTGAGGTGAATCCCAACGAAACGGTTGATCAGGCCCATTTGACCGCACAACAGGTCAGATATCAGATCCAGCTCGACTGGCCGACGGTTCGTGAAGTCGTGGTCCATGTCGAACCTTACTACGAGGCAGACCACTAGAACGCATCACATTTAACCATCGCGTCTGTCAGTCTATTCTACTCGGTCCAAATGGACCTGGAGACGCTATAAGTAAAACTAGCCACAGTCTAGAAGCGGATGATGACATCGCCGCCCAGCAGGACCTGGTAATCCGACTGGAAGGTGCGATAAGGCTTTATAGTATTTCCGAAGAAGTTCGCCTGTGTGTTTGACCAGTCGAAACGCAGTTCGGGACGAACCGTGACACAGGGGTGAGGACGCCAGTTCGCTCCCAAGGTCAGTTCATAGTAATTGCCACCCGTGGCTAAAGGTTCTGGAAGCTGCAGCACGCGTGAGAAATTCTGATCGCGGAAAAGTTCGAATCGGGTTCCGACGGCAAAGGTATCAGTTACATCGTAGTACAGGTATTGATTGAACGAATACCATTTGGCGGGAACTACCTGGAGCTGGTTATTGATGGTTCCGTTGTCCTGAATTCCGAAATCACTCTGGAAGACGTAAGTCAGTTTGTCGGTGAATTCATGCGACAACACAAAACTGATCAGCGTACGGTTGGCTGTGTTGCTGGCACCATTGTCCTGATCTCCGGAAGTCAGAGTCAGATTGATACTGGTATCTTTGCAGGCACTGGTCCAGCCGATTCCAGCCAGCAGTTCCGCATCATCATTGGGGTCTTCCCAGGCATCCCAGCCGCGGGCAACACCGGCGAGGAGTTGCAGTTGTTCTGTCACCTGGAAGGTTGTCAAAATACCGGTATGAGTAAATGGCTCACCATACTGCATCGTATAGGAGTGAGAATAGAAGAAGTTATCTGGTGCCGTTACTTTTTCGTATCCGATCGGAGTATAGAAGTGTCCTGCTTTAATGCTGACCCCTTCCAGCCAGGGCACATAGACTTCGGCATAAAGTTGTGGCATTGCCAGACCGTACATGGCATAAGTGTTGCCACCACTGGTACGGGGACCATTTCCACTGTTCCAGTGTGGTGATCCATCGGATTCGGTTTCGAGTCCCAGTGCAGTAGTGTAGAAATAATCGGTACCGTACAGCAGGTCAGCCCGGAAACCCCAGTCCAATTCATCACCGCCATAATTCACCTGGCGTTCCATGAACAGGTACAGCTGATTCATCTGGTATTCGTTAGAGCGGTCATTAAATGTGACAGGCAGGTTGAAATTATTGGTTGGTTTCTGGAAGTTACCCGTAAATCCCTGATCAATCCACCCGCCTACCTGGATGCGGTTTGATCTCATCGACGGGTAAACCGGCGAATGACTCATCAGGAACTGATCGAGAAAATTGCAGCACTGACATTCCGGCAGGCACATCTCATTCACGCAGTTCGCGGTTCCCGGGTCGGTCGAATCACAGCTTTGCGTGTCTGGCATGGAGAGTGAAACTGGCTGATATACGCGATCCGCTTCAGTCTGGAGATCAGACACTGAATCTGCCGTTTCAACCTCATACTGCTGGCTAAAACCGGTTGCCGGCACACTGATCGCCAAGGCAGTTATAATCCATTGTGTGATTTTTTTGATTCGCATCTTATTCCAACTCGTGCGATAGACTGGCGATTATGTAAACATATGGCTATGTGTATGTTTTGTTTGTCCGTTTGTGATCCACGATTCAAGCAGCCATCTGAGGAAAAAAGATGGTTTACTTCAACTTGGGGCATTCACTCTTCCCAAACAGGAAGTTTCGTCACTCAGATCAGCCTGCAGCTATAAGTTACCGGAACTAAAGTTCCTCTATCAGTTTCGGTTTTCTGGTGGCGTGATCGGACCCTAATTCTTTGATAACTTATGTCTTTGCGCTGATTTTATGGTTTAAACGCTACTCTCACCGTTTAATTACCCATTTTATGAATTGAGCATTTTAAATGCTTGAATGAACACTAAATACAGTGTACTTTTGGTGGGGGAGAGATATTCGCATGGAGCAGGACAAGAAACCGGATGGGCTTCTGAAGCCGGGTTGCTTTAAAGCAACCCGGCATTTCTGTTTCATAAGTTGAACATAGATGTTGATTTGAGACATCAGACCAACCTAACCCTGCTACTGAACAGAATGCGATTTTCTGCCCTGACCTTTATGACAGTCCTACAATCCGAACCAGGATACCTAAACATCGCAGATTGCCATTTTATTAATTGCAATTAGTAGATTCATAGGCAAAGATATTCCATTAAGTGCATTAATATCTGCGATCTTGAGCCAAAGTCTCGTATTCAAAAAAAGAAAAACCTTTTAATGAACGGACAGTTGACTGTTAGGTTTAATGCATGCAATCGTCAAAGTATGTGTCTATTTTGACAGTAAAAATCCCTCACTGATCATTCCGGTTTTTAACAGACCAATACCAGAAACTGATACGAGTAAAAATTCTATGAAGAGCCTGAAAAGACTGTTTGGCCGTAAATCTACTCGCAAATTCATTCGCCGACTGCCATTTCGGATCTCACGTCCGATCGGGTACGCAAGCCATGTCGAGCGGCTTGAGGATCGAACATTGCTTGCCAGCAATATTCTGGCTTCTCTGGAAAGTTCTGTGAATCAGCCAAACGATACGACGGAATTACTCCTGAATATCGGCCCAGGCAGCTCGCCGACGCTTGGTTTTGAAGTGCATGCAACACCAGGTTCTGCCTTCAATCCCGCTGCAATTCAGCTTATTAATACCAGCACGAATGCCGTGGTTCCGTTGAATCTGGCTGAAAACGACCATGCCGGTACAAGTAATTCGTTGACACTGGCCACTCTGGCACCTGGTGAATACTCACTGCTGGTACACGGCCAGACTTCTGCCACCGGCGGGTTCATCGTGGATGTATTTCTCCCCGGTGACTCGGATGGCAGCGGAACTGTGAGTGATACGGAATACAACTACGCTCTGGCGGCGTCTTATCAGAATCTCTTCGGCTTCAACAGTTTTACGAGCCAGTTCTATATTCAGTCGATGGGACTCAATCCAAACACCAACTTCTACTCACCTGAGTACGATAGTGATATGGATGGAGATGTCGACAACAATGACCTGCAGATGATGAACTCCAACCGGAATATTGCGCCCATCCAGCTGCAACTGATCGGTGACCAGGATGCGCCGGCGGTGATCGCCGGTCTGGAAGTCGATTCCGGGGTCTCCAATTCGGATGGCATCACCAACGAGCTGAAGATCGTGGGAACAGTGACCGATGAGAGTCTGATCACGCAATTCAAAGTCTCTCTTAATGGGGGAAGTTATGTAGATATCTTTGGGTTGATTTCTGGCGGTGCGAGTGGGGGAACATTTACCCTCGATCGTACTTTTCTGAATAGCCTGGATAGTATGAATGGTGGATCAGGTCTGGAAGGGGGTGTCCACACGCTGTATTTCCTGACTGTGGACGAGCATACTAATGTCAGTGCTGTCAGTGCTTTTACTGTTTCATTTGTGCTGGATGAAACTGACCCGACTGTTGGCGCCCCGATTCTTGATCAGACGACACATGAAGATTTTTCTGTTGATCTTCCCACGGCTCAAGATATAGACCTGGGACCGCTGAGCAACTACTTCAACCAGAATGGAGGGACTCCGCTCAGCTATCAGGTGGTCAGTATGACCGAAGCGATTGTTGAAGTAGATTTCTCTACGGGAAATCTGATTCTGAAATCGGTAGCGGATGCGTACGGAACAACGGAAATCCAAATTCAGGCTGTTGACGTTGCCGGTAATCTATCGGGCACTAGTACATTTTCGGTCACAATCACTCAGGTCAACGACGCCCCGGTTGCCGTAGACGATGACCTTGACGCATATGAAAATATTGTCATAGGTTATTCCGCACCGGAATTACTGCTCAATGATAGCGATGTGGAAAATGATACTCTGACTGTGACAGAGGTCAATGGTTCCGCAGGGAATGTGGGGAGCTATATTACCATCGGAGCCGGCGGAAAAGTGAAGGTCGAATCAGATGGTTCAATTTCTTTTGATCCTTCCGGAGCCTATGAATCTCTGGCAGCCGATGAGACTGCGACTGAAACTTTGACTTACACTATCAGTGATGGAAACGGCGGCATTGATACCGCAACTGTGACATTCACAATCTATGGTATCAACGATGATCCTGTGGCCAACACTGACACTGATTCAACCGATGAAGATAATGTGACTGGAGGGAATGTACTTACGAATGATACTGACATTGATACGAGTGACATTCTGACCGTAACTGCAGTCAATGGGGTCGCACTTTCCGGACCCACAGGAAATGTCTTTTCACTCTCCTCCGGCGCCATTGTCACTATCAATGCTGATGGCACCTATCAGTACAATCCCAACGGTGCTTTTGAAGATCTGGCTGTAACCGAAACAATCTCTGATACCTTCACTTACACCATCAGCGATGGTAACGGTGGCACCGATACCGCAACTGTAACGATCACGATCGACGGTGTGAATGATGCTCCCGTGGCGGAAAATGACGTGTTTACTACAGATGAAGATACAGCAATCTTCAATGCCAATCTGTTTGCCGATACCGGAAACGGTGCTGATAGTGACGTCGATCAGAGTGACTCCTTTACTGTGACCGGAATCAAAGAGGGAATGACGACCGGAACCGTGGGCAGTGCATTCACGCTCGCCTCGGGAGCCACTGTACTGATTCGTGCAAATGGCACGTTCGACTATAATCCCAACGGCGCCTTCGAAGGCCTGGGCGTCAATGAATCCGATACGGACACCTTTACCTACACGATTGATGACGGTAACGGCGGCACCGATACGGCTACCGTCACGATTACCATTAATGGCGTGAACGATGCACCAGTTGCCCAGGATGATGAGTTGAGTACAGACGAGGATACCGTTTTAAATGGAAACCTCTTCGATGATAATAACCATGGTCAGGATTCTGATGCGGATGACAACGACAGTTTCACGATTGTTGAAGTGAACGGCCAGACCGCCGATGTCGGGCAAACGATCACACTGGGCACCGGAGCATTATTGACAGTCAACAGCGATGGGACTTTCAGCTATAACCCGAATGGGGCTTATGAAGAACTCGGTTTGAATTATCTGACAGGTGACAACTTTACTTATAAAATTCAAGATTCACAGGGCGCGACTGATACTGCCTTTGTATCCATTTCAATCGACGGTGTGAACGATGCTCCGACTGTCTCAGCAGTGGCTATTTCCGCTGTGGAAGATGGACCTACAGTTAATGGTTCTTTCGCCGGTGATGATATTGACCTGGATGACGATCCGGGAGATCTGACTTACAATATCACCGTACAGCCCGCAGAAGGAACTGTTCAAAATAATAACGACGGGACTTTTACATTTAATCCCGGGGCCGACTTCCAGGATCTGGCAGAAGGGGAAACCCGTCTGGCTACGTTTACCTATACCGCGACTGATTCGCATGGTGCCGTCAGCGGCACGCAGAGTGTCACCGTCACGGTAACAGGAGTGAATGATACTCCGACGACTGCAACTGACAGCCTTGCCGCGACCGAAGATGGGGGTACCGTGACAACCGGTGTGTTGGCCGACGATGTGGACAGCGACGATGACGCTGACTCGTTGAGCTACGCGATCACCAATCAGCCGATTGAAGGGATTGCGTCTGCGAACGGTGACGGTACCTTCACGTTCGATCCGGGGGACGATTTCCAGGATCTATCTGCTGGTGAAACCCGTGAAGTGTCATTTACTTATACTGCAACTGACAAACACGGATTATTCAACACGGGCACGGTCACTGTGACTGTCACCGGCGTGAACGATCCTCCCACGGCCGGTGATGACGAAATTGATGCGACCGAAGATGGTGCACCTGTCACCACCGGCGTTCTGGCAGACGATGTGGATAACGATAATAATGCCGGCACTCTGATCTATGCGATCACCAGCCAGCCGGGCGAAGGGAGCGCCTCTTCGAATGGTGACGGTACTTTCACGTTCAA
>NZ_JBLXHC010000018.1:0-157906 GCF_048260065.1 Gimesia sp.
GGATGTTTAATGGCGACGGCCTGCAACAGTGGTCGATCCCGAATAGATGGTTGAGCGTACCGCTTGATTGTGTCTCAGAAAGGGATCCATGCGCAAAGAATAAAATCACTTGACAAGACGTTCTTCATAGATGGGCCCGAATATCATTCGGGCCGAGCGCAGCGAGCAGGAAACTGTCAGAGCAAGTGATCATTTCAGGTAGGGGCGAACCCATGTGTTCGCCCGCAATATCGATGAGCTTTACATTGTCGTGCTACGAATGTTTTTAATGGTCCCGTTCCGAGGCAGAAACCAGTAGATTTTCTCCAGGCGGGCGGACACATGGGTCCGCACCCTACAAAATCAAATGGGAAACTCGTCCCCAGTTTGAAGTCTTTCACTGACAGTTTCCTGTTGTCTGCAACAATCCCGAATTACATTCGGGACCACCCAGGTTCTGACCGCTCACCAACCAAATGCTTTCGTGTCATTTCGTGCTTTTCGTGGTAGAAAAAAACAGCTGCCCCGATTCAGAAAATGCTGTAGATCACAATCTGAATCGCCAGTGCCAGGCAGGCCCAGATTTTCAGGTTCTGATACCAGTGCGTCGCGTTCTCTGCAGTCGTTGTTTCGCGGGGGAGCCGCAAGACCCAGATCAGGACGGCGACCAGGGTCCCGACAAACAGCAGTCGGACGGCGGACATCGGAATCTGTACCACCAGGTCACGCACGAAATTACCAATGTGATGCAGCGGCGTCATGCGGTCTCCTTTCGTGATTTAAGACTGAATACCAGCCCCGCGATTTTTTCTTCCGGCTCTGGTTTTGTCAGCAGGCTGATGATCACAATCAGTGAAAACGAAACCACAAACGCCCAGATCGAAAAGTAGAGAAACGGTTCGGAAATCTGGAACAAAGGCTCGATCCCCAAAGCCGTGTAGACGTCCGCCTGGTTCAACGCGAACAGCGTGATTGAAAAACAGACACCGACAATGAACCCGATGAAGGCAGCCACGCCGGTTGCCCGCTTCCAGAGCAGGCCGGTGAGCAGGATCGCAAACGCGGGTCCCTGGAAGAACGCCATCAGTGTCTGGAAGATCGTGTAGATACCTTCGCTGCGGGTCATCAGAAAGAAGGAGAAACCGATCGCCCAGAGTACCAGCAGAAACGTCACCACGCGGCCGATGTTCAACAGCGATTCATCACTGGCGTCTCTGCGATAAAAGCGTTTATAGAAATCGTTGGTCACAATTGTCGATGCGGAGTTGAGGTAGGAGTCGATACTCGACATCAGCGCCGCCAGGAAGGCCGCCAGGAACAACCCTTTTAATCCGGTTGGCAGCAGATGCGAAATCAGTTCGGGAAACGCCTGGTCGCCGTCGGTCAGTTCGGGAAATTTCACAAACGCGATCAGGCCGGGCACTGCGACCACGACCGGCACCAGATTTTTCAACAGCGCGCCCCACACATAAGCGGCTTTCGCATCGAATTCACTCTTGGCGCCCAGTGAACGCTGCACAATCGCCTGGTTACCAATCCAGTAAGCCGGGCTCAGAATCAATGCCAGACCAAAGAAGATCCCCGTCCAGGGGAACGGCGTGTCGGCGTCGGCAGGCAGAATGAGTGACGTATGCGAGACATCGGGAACGCCTGCCTTCGGCTCTGCTTCTGCTTCCTGTTGTTCGCTGGCAGCTGCCTGCTTCTCGATCTGTATTTGTTCCTGTTTTTTGATCTCAGCCTGAAAATTGTCGATGCCGCCCAGGTCGATGATTCCCAGTACAAGCACCAGCAGACAGCCTCCGATCATGATCACGCATTGAATCATGTCGGTGTAGACGACCGCCGCCAGACCACCGGAAATCGTGTAGATGCCGACCAGGAACGCGGTCAGATAGATGCAGGTATTGACGGTCATACCCAGGTGCACGTGCATCATTTTCGCAGAAGCCAGCAGCATGATGCCCAGGTTGCACGCCATAAAAATGATCCAGCAGATCGCCAGCGCCGAGCGGACCGCGACATTGAACCGCCGTTCCATGTATTCGGGAATCGTGGTCACGCCGCTCCGCCAGAAAAAGGGGATGAACACAAACGCGGCGATGATCATCGCTGGCACACAGCCGATCCATTCGAAATTCGCGACCGCCAGACCATGCTGATGCGCGGCTCCCCCCGTTCCGACAATATCGACAGCACCAATATCGGTTGCCACCAGCGACATGCCAATCGCCCACCACGGCAGCTTGCGGCCGGCCAGGAAGTAATCGGAACCGGTTTTGATTTTGGAACCGATATACAGACCCAGGCCCAGTGTTCCGATCAGATATGCGGCGATGACGGCAAAATCGAGGAACGACAGTGACTGCATGAGGAAAGAACCCTGAATGACTTTCGAAATCAGATGGAGTGAGCGACCCGCTGAAGTGATTCCTACGATACAGCGATCCCGCGCAAAAATCGACCGTTACCGCAGGAATTCAGGTGAGACCGCATCGCAGGCGTTCATTTGTCCTGCTTCGCCAGTACCGCTTTGATTTGAGGCAGCAGCAGATCCGCCACCATTCGCTGCCCCTTTGTGTTGGGATGCATGCCGTCCAGCAGCAGATCATCGGCGGCCTGATTGTCCTGTTTGTCATAGTTTTCAAACGCCGCATACACATCGATGAGCGGCACGTTTTCTTCTTTCGCGATCTTCCGCGCCGCAGCCGCATACGATTTCAGCAGCACGTTGAACCCCTGTGGATCATCGGGATCATACGGGGGTTTGCCATACAGCTGTTTCATGCGGGGAATCCACCGTAGCGAGTTCGGCGTCATCAGGATCACCGCGATCTGTTTTTCTTTGAGCTGTCTGATCATCTTCCGCAGGTTGGCGTCATACTGTTCCACCGAAACCCGCGACTTCGTTTCCGGCGGATCGCGCCAGACATCGACGGCGGAATCGTTGATGCCATACTGAATCACCACCAGATCGGGATCATGCTGCAGCACATCTTTTTTAAACCGGGCGATGGCGTTCTGCGTCGTGTGTCCTCCAATCCCGGAGTTCACCACTTTCACGGGCTTGTCTTCTGTGGGCAGCTCTTTCTGCAGAATCATCGAATACACGACCAGCGGCCCGCGCGTCGCGGTGGTCGAATCGCCAAAGGTGACGATGGTGGTCTGGTCCGAATTCGCCGGCTCTTTCTCCGCTGCCAGCAGAGCCGAACCAACCAGGCAACCCGTCAGCAGTGAGAAACAAAACAGGAAACGCGCAGTACGATGCATCATGAATTCAGCCTGTCTGTGAAAAAACAAAAGCGGCGCTATGCAGTCTCAGTGAGTCTATTCAGACTAAACAAAGTAGCCTCTGGTTGCAATTGTTTTCACAGCAAATCGGCGGCTTAAAAAATATGCCCCAGCCCCCGATCGCGGCGGCAGCTGGAAAGTTGCGCCAGATGAAAGGCAAAGTGATTCGTCAGCAGCAGCGAGATTGCATGCCCCACTGTTTGCACGGGGGTCCCTTCAAAAAACTCAATCCCATGCGGCCCGGATACTTCTTCCGGCTTCGCTTCCGCCGCCATTGACTGCAGAGTTTCATAAGCCTGATTGAGCGACGTGATCAACGTGTCTCGCGTCAGAGATTCCTCTGGCTGAACGTCATCACTGGAACCGGGTCCAAACAGTGGCGCCCAGTTTGGATGCGTCAGGCTGCCGCCCAGAAACGTCTGTCCCAATTCGCCGACAATCGCCAGGTGACCAAGAATCCAGACCGGCGGATGTCCGTGCCCCTGTCCGCGCGTGAAGAGACATTCCTCAGGCAGATCCGCCACGATGGTGGCCAACTGCTTCAACTGCAACTGGTTAATGGCAATTTCGTTTTCGAACATATTATCACCTCTGGAGTTTTTCATTGTCTGTCAATCGTTATGAAAGTCTAAGGTAGTCAGGTGAAATGTGACAGTCAAGAATGGCAAATTCAGATTGAGAGACCGTTATGGAGTATCTTTGTATGGGAGAGGCCAGTCGATTTCTTTGCCTGTTTTGAGTTCCAGCAGGTGTTTCTTTTGAGAGAGATCCTGGTAGAGCAAATACTGATCTGCATACACGCCGACGAGCTTCAGGTAGATCGATGTTCCCGTTTCTGCCAGATTGATTTTGGCACCGGGTATGGATTTCCCATGTTCTTCAATAAAAAACTGCAAGTTGCCAGTGTGTCGACTCCATTTCCATTGACTGGGCCGCAGCGTTCGCTGAACGCGCATGGTGTGGGTATCGAATTGAATGATTCGCCCATCCTCATATGAAATCGCCAGAAATCGATTCTCATCCAGCCAGCAGAAAGTTTTTATTTCCAGGCCGCGCATCGCAATGTAGGGCTGCTCGGGATTTATTAAAATCCGGATTGATCCTGGAAACTCAAAAAGTCTAAAAATGTCCTGTTTATTTTCAGATTCGATTCCGATGTCCATCTGGCGATAGTTGGATGACTGAAAGCTGCGTGCGATATAACCTGCTGACTGTTCGCGGATGACTGCAAGCCGGCCTGTCGCCTGCATCACCAGCAGAGTTGTGCCGTCCGGAGACAGGGAGATGGAATTAATGTAGCCAATTGCCCAGCGAGAACCATCTTCTTTTTTGAGCGAAATCTCACGCCAGTCTGTACCATTCGGACCTGTAATACTCAGTACCAGGTCACGTGTCTCACTGGAAATGGAAAACAATGTTTTGGGGCAGGGTGAATGTGCAGCGATCGCACGATTGTCAAGCTTGAGGGGCGGCAGACCAGCAGCAGTCTGATCCGCGCTGTCGGTCAGAGCGAGACTTTTCACTTCGCAGATCAGGTCCCGGGTTTCGTCGGCTGTTAGACAGTCGGGTAAAGAGATCAGCAAGCCGAGGATCAGGGCCAGCTTCAGTCTGTTCTGAATTGAGTTTCCGGTAGTGGCAGGCAGCCGCATGGAATCTTCTCCCGAAAATCGTGTGTTACTGAGGACGCGCTCGATTATACTCTCTTAGATAGTAAGGAGTTCAAGATGAATCGAGGGGAAACGATGCAGATCATATCAGGTTTTATTAATTCCAGCGCCGGCCGTTTCGTGCTGGTGGTGCTATTGCTGATGGCGTGTCTGTGGGTGAATGATTCCCGGGGTCAGGTTGAAGGGGGCCCTGCAGAGAAAATTCAATTGCAGTTCAAGGTACCCATTATCCCGGAGCAGATGTGGGTGTTTCGAAAGACCGACGGTCTTGATCCCCCGGAAGAGGGAGTCATTTTCTGGATTGGTAACAACAGGGAAGGAGAAGGACGATTTCTGGCTGTGACCAGTGAAAAGGTATTAGTGGAAAATACATTTCAACAACTACTGACACAGAACATGAAAGCCGATGATCCACGTCTGCTGTATTTCGGCTCGACTTACCCGCGAAATTCCTTTTTTCATCGCATTGATTTAGATGGAGATGGGTCTGATGAAGTGCTGCTGACGTCAACAGGTGGAGTCGCTGATAATGCGTTTCTGACAATCTTCAAAGTCACATCTGCGGGGGTCAGGCAGATCTACAAGGATGGAAGCCGCTTCTCTCTGCGGATCATTGATATCGACAATGACGGAATATACGAACTTGCCAACGCCGGATTTGAATGGGTGGCACAGGAGAATGTACCTGGCCCCAAAGAGTTCGCCATCTATTCGCTGAACCAGGGAAGCTATGTTCGCACGAAGACAATGACGGCTGAGGAATTTATCCGGTTAGAAGGGCGGTTCAGCAAACAGAGACGACTGAATGCACCTGTGACGTTAGAGAAAAGACCGGTCTTCACTTTGTATCCAGCGGAAAAGCAATCACATACACTGGGACCAAAATGAACGACGACACGACACACAAAAATAGTACAGATGACCAACTTGCACCGGCGGAAAACTGGTCGGTCTGGCGGCAGGGGGATGACGGGAATCGCTTTCTGATTGAAGCGGGGCTCTCGGAAGCAGTCGCGAAACAGAAGGTTGCGGAATTCGAATCGCATGGGCACAAACAGCTCTACTGGGCCACGCAGTCGCGTTAAGAACACGCGCAATAAAAAAGGGCTGGAAGCCCAAGCTCCCAACCCTTAAAGTACGTAGTACTCCTGTTTGTGTAACACTTACAATTGGGTTACAAGATCCACAACTGACTACTCAGACGCGAGCGTCTGTCTTGGGTTCATCAGCAGAGACTTGCTCCCAGTTTTAATTGTTATACACGCTTAGTTCGGCAGCGCGAGTGACGAATCTTGAACGCGCATCACAAAATTTTCGGCAGAAATCGTGTGCCAGAAAAACAGCCGTCACGATTTTACTGAATGGTAAAACTGGTTTTATCTGCGGGCATTCGCTTGCAGATTTTCCGATGTATATCGGCTGCGAATACGCGACGATTTTTTACAGTTCAGGAATCGGATCGTCGGGCTTGATGTCTTCTTCTTCCCAGTTTGCCTGACCGTTTTCATAACGCAGAATTCGATGCTTGCTGCCCGGCGCGGGCTTCTCATTCACAGTAGGCAGCCACGCGCGATGCTCTTCAATCAGCTTGGCATAATTGGGATCACCGCTCAGGTTTTTCCATTCTGCCGGATCCTGTTTCATGTCATAAAATTCTTCCGATCCGTCGGCGTAATGAATGTACCGATAGTTCTCGGTCCGCACTGAAGTGTTATTGCGGTTATGAGATGTAATGGCAGGCCATTTGCGAGGCGTGTTGGCATCCTTCAGTTGAGGCACCAGTGAGTGTCCTTCCAGGTCCGTGCGGGCCGGCAGGTCACACAACTCGATCAGCGTGGGATAAATGTCCAGCAGTTCGGCCGGTTTTTCGCAGACTGCATTTTCCGTAATCCCGGGGCCGGCGAAAATCAGCGGGACCCGCGTCGAACGTTCCCACAGTGTATTTTTCCCCGTGATCAGTTTTTCACCCAGATGCCAGCCATGATCCGACCAGATCACGATGATCGTGTTTTCGTCCAGATTGTTTTTCTCAAGTGCATCGGTCACGCGGCCGATCTGACTGTCGACGAAGCTGGTGCACGCCAGGTACGAACGGACCAGGTTCTTCCACTGATTCGCTTCCTGCAGAAACTTGAAGCGGGGCTCGGGCAGTTTCCAATGCAGGTACCAGGAAAAGCGGGGCGTGTCGTCCCGGTCGGTTGCCAGAAACGCAGGGAGCTGCAACGTCTCTTCCGGATACAGGTCGAACCACTGCTGTGTCGCGTAACAGGGAACGTGAGGCAGGAAAAATCCGACCGACAGGAAAAACGGTTCCTGCGGTTTTTTGTTCAACTGATCGACGGCCCAGCTGGCGACCTGCCAGTCCCCTTTCTCTTCGTCTTTATGTGGAAACGTACCCCAGTCGACCAGCGGATGCGGATTGGGGGTCTGCACCAGTTTTTTCGGCGGCTTTACTCCCACTCCCGCCGGTGGTCCGATGACCGAGAATTCCTGATCGGTTTTTTTACGACCGTAGCCGCCATGATAAATTTTGCCGGTTGTATAAGTTTTGTAACCGTTCTGTTCCAGGTACTGCGGCAGCGAGACCCGGTCTTTGAAACGATCGATCGTACGGAACCAGGGGGCCAGACCGTACACGCCGGTGGTCGAAGGTCGCAGGCCCGTCATCAGGCTGGTTCGCGATGGATTACAAAGCGGCGACTGACAGTGGGCATTCGCGAACAGGGTTCCCTTCGCGGCCACTTTGTCGATGTTCGGGGTCTTGATCTGAGGATGCCCTTTCAGACAGCCGATCCAGTCGTTCTGGTCATCAATGGCGATGAACAGGATATTCGGCTTCTGGGCCGCCTGCAGGGGGGTATAAACAGCGCAGAATAAAACCAGCATCATCAGCAAGCGCATCCGAAGTTCCTTTCAATGAATCCTGAAAGCATGAAGAAATGAAGCAATGATTTATCATACCAACTGGTTTAAGGGAAAGAAAAGACCTGACGACGAATTCTCGTGACAGGAAAACGCTTCCGAGACAATTTGTCGGCGTTCAGGGGGATCTGGACTGCGTATAATAGACTGTGTCCAGTTTTACTGTAGCGTCTCCAGGGCCATTTGGACCGAGTATCTTAGATCGAGAGACGCTATGGTTAATTGTGATACCCTCTAGAATGTCAGTCGCGGCGACAGAACCTTTTCGGGAATCAACTGTCCTGTTAAGACTGTGATAACAATGTGCAATCACAGCCTCATAAAATGAACTTCATTAACAAAAGGAAACATGCCAGTAAATCAGAATCGTGAATCAATGAACCCGGCACACCGAGAGCAAATCGAACGAATCCTGGAAAAGCTGAAGCGAGTACGCCAACAGTTTCCGGACGATCTTGGTGCCGAGACCCATCGCTATGAACTCAATCCCCCCATCAAAGAACAGGCGTTGCTCGATTTCGAAGCCGAACATCAGATCCGCCTGCCTGAAGAATTTCGGGCCTTTCTACTGTACGCCGGCAATGGGGGCGCCGGTCCGTATTATGGTATTTATCCATTAGAAAAATGGAATGACTTCAGTGACTGGATCGGCGATGAACTGAGTCCCGATTATCTGTCGCGCCCCTGTCCGCTCTATTTTCGGATGGAACGTACTGACGACTGGGCGGATCAGTTCGACACGAAAACGCCGTTTCAGGGCACCCTCTCCATCGGCTCGCAAGGTTGCGCTTATGAAATGCTGCTGATTGTGACGGGCGCCTTCCGGGGGCGTGTCGTCTATGCCGATGCGGATGGTCAGACGCCATTCGTCACGTATGAACCCGATTTCCTGACCTGGTATGAACGCTGGCTGGATGAACTGCTGGGCGGTTATAAAATTTTCTGGTTCGGGATGGACATGGGGGGCACGGAAGCAGAGTTGCTGACGCTGCTCAAGGATCCGGAGTCAAGCGATCTGGACAAAGCAGACGCGTTGAGCGCGCTCTGGAGATTTTCGAAACTCTCCACCGAATCGCAGGCTTTGATTCCGAGCTTCCTGTTCGACTCTCATTCGGAAGTCCGCGCCAGCGCCTGTCGAATGATTCGTAATTTCGATCTGCATTATGCAGAAGAGGCGGTCGGTAAATTACTCTCTGATGTGGCTCCCGAACCCAGGCAGGAAGCGATCCTGACGCTGATGGAATTCGATGCGCCGCGCTGGCGCGACCGGGTATTTGCGCGCTTGCGCGATCCCGTTCAGAGTGTGACCGAGGCGGCTTTTCGAACCCTCGATAAAGCAGGTGCACTGTCGCGGGCTCAACTGCTGGCGCTGATCAACGATCCGCCCAATGAAGACATCCAGTATCGAGCCGTCTACACCATCAAGTGGAAGCCGGAAGATGTGGATCTGCTGCTCAGGCTGCTGGGTCACAGTCAGGATATGATCCGGTTTTATACAACCCTGGGTTTGCGTCAGATCTCTGCGCGGGAAGCCGTAGAACCAGTCATCGCACTTCTGGATCACGAGATCGATCCCTTGACGAGAGGCAGCATGCTGAAGCTGCTGGCAGAGCTGGACTACGGTCCGTCTCGCGAGGTGTTGCTCGCATGGGCAGAGAAGGGAGACGATTTCGAACGGATGGAATCAGTCGAAGGGCTGAGTCAACTGGGCGACGAACGGGTGATTCCTGTTGCAAAGAAGATGCTGCAGGAGACGAACAGACCCGTTCAATATGATGCCAGCGGGTTTCGCAGTCGCGGACATTTGCGCTCGATTGGAGAACTGGTCGATGAAATTCTCAGTAAATCGACCAGCAGAGCAATTCGCAGGCTCTCGTCACGACACGCGTGGTGGAAGTTCTGGTAATAAAGCGGCACGCCGTTTTTCAATCGACACAAAAACCTGCCAACCCCGGAGAACGCGATAGACTTTCTGATGAGATAGAGCTGGAAAGCATAAACAATAGTTGATATATTTGACGATACCTGTAAGCAGACGATTTTCATTGGCTCAGGAAAAAATCATGCTTTCATTCTGCAATCATCACGGCAAACAGGGTCGACGTGAATTCCTGCGCGCGGGCGGTCTTGCGCTCGGCGGGTTGACTCTGCCTGGCCTCATGTCACTGAAATCGCAAGCGGCGGGTTCGGGGACGCTGTTGAAGAATAAATCGGTCATCTTCCTGTTTATGCATGGGGGACCGAGTCAGATTGAGACGTTCGATCCTAAGATGACGGCACCGTCGGGAATTCACAGTGTGACGGGCGAAGTCTCAACGAAAATTCCCGGCGTGACATACGGAGGGACATTTCCGAAGTTGGCGCAACAGGCCGATCGCATTTCGATTATCCGTTCGTATCGTTCTGGTGACAGTCGCCATGATATCAAACCGATTGTCCACAAGGATACGCTCGATGCCAACCTGGGATCGCTGTATTCGCGTGTGGTGGGTTCGAATCATCCCAGGAACGGAATGCCTACGAATGCGGTGCTGTTTCCGCGGGCCATTGATGAAAAGATGATGCCGGCCATTACGAAGTTTGGCAAATTCGATTCACCGGGGCAGATGGGAAGTGCCTACGCGCCGTTCGTTCCTGGTGCCGGCGGTGATCTGCAGTCGAATATGTCACTGTCGATCTCCCCGAACCGTCTTGATGATCGCCGACTGTTACTCGCCAAACTGGATCGCGCCCGCTGGGCAGCTGAGAAAAGCGAGACGTTCGCTGCCTCCTCGGATCTGCAGCGACAGGCGTTTGACGTGATTCTGGGTGGTGTTTCCAAAGCCTTTGATTTATCGGAAGAAGACCCTCGGGTCGTGGCCCGCTACGATACCGCTCCGCTGGTCCGGCCCGAAACAATCAGCAGGCGCTGGAAGAATTATCAACGCTACATCGACAACGCGCAATCGCTGGGTAAGCTGCTGTTGATGGCCCGTCGTCTGTGTGAAGCGGGTTGCGGGTTTGTGACGATCACCACAAATTTTGTCTGGGACATGCACGCCGACAGTAATAACGCGGGCGTGGCCGAGGGGATGGATTACATGGGCGTCCCCTTCGATCACGCGGTCTCTGCGTTTCTGGAAGATGTGCGCGAGCGGGGTTTGAGCGATGACATTCTCCTGGTCTGCACGGGCGAAATGGGACGCACTCCCAAACTCAACAGCCGCGGCGGTCGCGATCACTGGGGTAATTTATCGCCGCTGATGTTAAGCGGGGGCGGTCTCAACATGGGGCAGGTGATTGGTCAGTCAGACCGACATGCCGGCGGTCCGCAGACCGAGCCTGTTGAACGCAAGGACCTTGTGACCAGTATCATGCACACGCTGTTCGACCTGGGCGAACTTCGTATCACCCGCGGCGTTCCCAATGAAGTGGTCCAGGTCGCGACTGCAGGCAGACTGATCCCCGGCCTGTTTTAGGGCGCATCCCATTTCACCATAGCGTTTCTCAGCATAATATACTCGGTCCAAATGGACCTGGAGACGTGACAATAAAACTGGATACAGTTAAAAGTGCTTCAGGCCGGGAAAACAGTCTCAATTAAGTGCTTCACCAGTGAAAACGTTTATGGGACTTCTGCGACCTGCACATTATCGATCAGCGCCGTACCCCCGGCGTTACCTTGCGAGGGAATACCAATTCTCAGCCGGAGTGTGCCGGTCCCTTCCGGTACTTTGATCTCGGTTTGAATGGTCTCCCATTCCGCCAGGTCCTGTTTCAGTTCCCGCTGTTCCGAACGGGCAAACCCCAGCGGTTTCTTTGCAGATTGATCCAGGCACTGTACCACCACCATTGGCAGCGACTGCAGACGTTGTGTCTTAACGCGCGCAGAAACACGATACGTTTTTCCCGCCTGAAATCCCTGCAGATCCTGGTGGGCATTGTAAACCACCTGTTGCCGGGGATGGTCTGCCGCCACCTTGATCGCCAGCACACGCGAACCATTTGCCTGGGGCTCCATTTGAGACTGGTAGCTGACCAGTTGGGACTGACCAGGCAGCGAAGTAAAATACCAGCCACTGGGCAGCGTGGAACGCGGGTCAACGGTTTCAAAGTCCGCATTCACAACCTGCGGGGCCTTGGATGTCGCTGCACACAGAGCGAGCGCGAGTAACACAACCATTCTTCAATCCTCCTTGAATTAAGAATCTAAATCCCAACCGGATCCCCATTCTGCAAGAACTGTGCCAGTCCTGCGATCTGTAAAACTGCGCAATCTGTCCAAAAGAGCGATGAAAATTTGCGATCCGAATCGGTCCGATTTGCAAAAACGGCCTGTAAGACTTACAGCCCGCCCGCTGTGAGCCGTGGCTCACGAAATGGATTTACTACCACGAAAAACACGAAACCACACGAAATTAAAAAACATTAGGTGGGCCTGGATGCACATCCGGGCCGAGCGCAGCGAGCAGGAAAGTGATAGTGGAATCGATGAATTCAGTAAACTGAAATCAATCAGATAAAGGCGAACAGATAATTTGACTCTACAGAAACTAGAATTGGAAACTCATTAAGGGTTCGAAAATATTCCCTGTCAGTTTCCTGTTGTCTGCGACAATCCCGAATTACATTCGGGACCACCCGGCGTTGTTCAGAAAAATGGATTTACTACCACGAAAATCACGAAACCGCACGAAAGTAAAAAGCAATGGGTAGGCCCGGATGCACATCCGGGCCGAGCGCAGCGAGCGGGAGGTCGCAGCTCACTCAATCAATTCAGAAGAGATTTCCTACCAAGCAGGAATCCATTCACGAGTATCAATCATAAACTCAATTTCAACACAGACGAAGCAGATTCACCCACAACCTCCTGTTGTCTGCGACAACCTCGGATTACATCCGAGGCCACCCGATGTCGTTACCTCTTACCAAACAGATTCTTTCGTGTCATTTCGTGTTTTTCGTGGCAGAAAAAACACGGTGTTTGCAGCGATTCAACTCAGCGAAAAAATAATCCTTGACAGACATACTATGTTACACATAGTATGTAATTAAGTGAGTTGTCTTACCCTTTTGTGGAAGGAATCAATCATGCGCATCGAACGAGAACTGATGCGGGGTGCCGGTCCGGTAGCGGTTTTGAAGCTGCTGGAAGAGGGCCCGAAATATGGTTACGAACTCGTGGAAGCGCTGTCCGAACAGACGGCCGGCATACTCGACATGGGGCAGTCCACGCTTTATCCACTTTTATATAACCTGCAGTCGCAGGGGCTGATTCGTCCCAGCTGGCAGGAAGCGGACAGCGGCCGCAAACGGAAATATTATTCGCTCACCGCGAAAGGGAAAAAACGCCTGGCGAATGACACGGCCCAGTGGATCGCCGTCGCCAGCGCGATGCAGAGCCTGGGCATTCTCGCCGATACGCCCCCCAGATTACAGGGAGGGGAAGCATGAACGCCGCCTCCGCCTCACTCCCCAAATGGAAACAGATTCTGCAGACGCCGATTTCGCATCTGCTCCGTGGACAGATCACCGGTCCCCCGGAACCACTGGAACAACTCGATACAAGTGCCTTGCCTGAAAATCTGATCGAAGCGATTCGGCAGATCACAGACCATCTGGATAGTCGGCTGCGCTGGAAGGTTGCGATTCGACTGACGAAATCCTGCAGTAGTCTGTTGCGCGAAGGCTGTGCGGCGACGCAACTGGTGGAACAGCTGAGTGAGCCGACCAGCATCGCCGCTTTAATTCGCATTACGCGCCGCACCGACTGGATTTTGAATGCCCCGCTACCCGCCCGTTTATGGCCGACGGTGGAACGGATTGTGATTCACGAAGGTGTAAAACGACGTGCTGCCCGCAGGATGCTGAAGCAGGTCTGTCAGACGCTGCAGTGGCAGTTGGACGGCGGTTGTTCGCCGGAAGCAATTAACAGTCAATGTGGCGAAGCGGCGGCGTTGAGCGGTCTGGTTTACGAAACGGATTCGCTGGGAGAACTGCTCGAGTATCGTCTGTCGGAGCCTGTATTGGCGGTCGTGCTGAATGTGGTGCAGCGAACCCGACTCTGGCCGGCAGAAAAACAGGACGTGGCTCGCGAACTCTGTGCCCACTTTGCCGATGGTCTTGAGCGAGGGGAAAGCGAAGCAGCGCTGATCGAGTCGTTCGGCTCTCCGCAGACCGCTGCGAAGCTTATCCGCCGCGCACGTCTGCGTAATCGTCCTTTCCACTGGCGCGCCCGCCGTCGGGTCTGGCAGACACTGATTGTCGCGTCGATACTCATCCTGATTCCCTGGTCTGTAGTGACTGTTCGCTTAATGGTCGCGCGGCCCACAATCCGGTTCGATGTAATCCAGCAGATGGATGACGAGAGCCGCAAGATTTCCAGGGAAGAGCGCGCATGGCCTCTTTACCTGCAGGGGCTCTCAATGTTAACAAAAGTTGACCGAATCAAATCGGCAAAACTCAATCTTGCCGAGATGTCTGATGGACCTGCCAGCAAGGACTGGCCTGATGTGAAAAAGTATTTGAAATCACATTCCCAGCAGATCGATACGTATCTTCAGGCGGCAAGCCGACCTGCACTCGGATTTATCAATCGACCTTTGCCGAATGATCTGAATCAATTTCGGGAATTGAACAGACCTTATGAGATGAATCCTGCAGGTAATACAGACTTCAACATTTACCTGCCGCAAGCTGAGGCACTGAGTGGCAGTGTTATCTCCCTGTTAACCGGTGCGATTCATCTGGCAGCAGAAGAGGGTAACGCGGAACGCTGTCTGGAACTGTTATTGGCGCGCATCAATGTCGTTGAACATTACCGTCAGACGGGTCCCTGGGCCATCATCCAGAGTAGCGCAAACGGAGAGGCAGGTCGTAGCGCACGACTGGCTGCAGAGATCGTAGAGACATATCCAAATCTGTTTAATGATCAACAGTTGAAGGTCCTTTTTCAAAAAGTACAACAAATGCCGATGCCGCCACTCAATATCAGTGAGACCCGAGAACAGGATGTTCAGAATCTTCTACAGCATGCCTACACAGACGATGGTAATGATGATGGCCGATTTACAATACGTGGCTTCCAGAGCTTGCAGACACTGGCAGAGAGTTCAATTCATGATCGTAATCTGTTGCTCTCGACGATTCCGTCTCTGGTCAGGCAGGATCCAAAAGAACCAGATCGAAACAGTTGGATCCCGTTTCAGGTCCAGTCAGGTTTCCTGGCGATGCAGATAGCGGATCGCAAAGAGATGCGTCGTGAGTTGTTGTATTTAAACCAGCTCCTGATTGAGGCGATTACCCAGGCAACTCCAGAGGCAGAAGATGCTTACAATAAAGAATATCACCGCCTGATGGATTCCCCTGAGTTGCGTCTCAAATATCTGCCGGCCTTATTGTTGATGTCTCCATTCGAGTCCTACACTTATATGAATTTCCACAAGAATTCGGTAACCCATCGTGCGGCAGCATTGACGATACTGGCAGCTGAGATGTATCGCCGGGACCATGGCCGGTTTCCAAAATCACTGCAGGAACTGGTTCCCACTTATTTCGCAGAAATTCCTGTCGACCCGCAGACCGGAAAACCGCTGCGTTATCAGCTCAAAGACGGACACCCGACGATTGAAGCTGACGCGTTGGATTCTCAGGCAGAAAAATCAGAGTGAGTTTCTCACTCTGTTTTCTTGAGCACGAATTCGATGTTTCGTACTTCCCCTTCTTTCAATTTGACCGTCTGTGGCTCTGTTGTGAACCCCTGCTTCTCAATCGAAATGGAGAGTTCCCGATCCGGCAGCAATTGACTGGATCTCCAGCGACCATCCTCCTGCGCTTCAAAATCGACGTCACCCCCATTTGCATATAGTAAACGTTTCTCTGGTTTGGGAAGGGATGTGTACTTACTGCTGATTTTGAACTCGCGAATCAGATTCCCCTGTTCATCGACGGCTTTCAGCAGCAGAATCGGTGCGGTAAAGCGGACGATTTCCAGCGTGGTCAGGTCCTCATTCAGCGTCCCCAGTTCGGCAATATAACCAAAGTGCAGAGGGTCTTCCGGTTTCAATCGCCAGAGTAAAGCCCCGTGTTCGTTGGTCATAAACTGGATGTCTGTTTGTTCGAGTCCACGGGGGACTTTGAATTCAAACCAGCCATCGTTCTTCGGAAGTGTACTCGTTCGGAAAATAAACTGACCGTTGATTCTGCCGGTAATATGCTGTTTATGACTTGCCCTTGGTTCCCCCTTACTGTTGAAAAAGCGACCACGGACGATCACAGAAGGAACTTCCTTAAACAGGATCGGTTCATGCGGCTGACCTTCAGCGATGGTCACTTCTAAAGGAATGAAAGTGTGATCCAGCTTCAGCGTTGCTGCCCGTTCGGGATCTTCGGTGTAATCTTCCACCTGCTCATCCACAACCGCCTTGTATTTTCCCGGGGGTAGTGGATTCAGTTCGAAACGCCCCTTCTTGTCTGTTTTTGTACCGGCTGTGATCGCGTTCGCTACCGCGTTGGCTTGTAAGAATTCATCGGCCTCTTTTCCATCTCCGTTACGACGTAGATTGACGGCAACATCGGGGACCGGTTTTCCATCCAGATCCAGTACCTGCCCGCGCAATCGCGTACCTGCCTCAAGTTTTAATATTCCCAGATCACCTCGCTGATCTCCCAGCCGATGCGCTAAAGGGCTGAACTTTTTTGAGAAAGCCCATACGACCCCGTCTCCAGGAGTCGCGACTGTCATTCGGAAACGCCCGTCCTGATCGGTCCAGGTCGTTTGAAACGCGCCAAATTCATAATGGAGTTTTTTTTCGTCCGGTGGAGGACGCTTGGAATAAACTAAGACTCGAATGTTGGCCGCCGGTGTTCCATCCGGTTGTTGGACCACTGCCGAGATCTCTTTCCCGGGGATCAGTTTGAGCTTACTGAAAAAAGGAGGAGCTCCGTTTTTCAGGTTTTTCAGAATCATGATATATCCGTAACCCTGGCGGCCCAGAGACTGATACTGCGGGTGATGGGCATCCACTTCGATATAGAGATAGTGTTCAGCGACTTCTTCCGGAGGCAGCGTGAAACGATAATTTCCATTCTGGTCGGTTTTGTGCGTTGTCGTTCGTATTGTACTCCAGCCACCTGTCGCAGGGTCCTGACTTAGTTGACGAGAGATTTCCACAGTCGCGTCGGGGATTGGCTCACCCGTGAACCGGTCAACGACGATGCCGGTATACGTCACGGGATCGGGAAGCGTCTTCTGCTTTTTGTCCTGAGGTTTTGAATTGGAGTTGTCTCTGGTGGGAGTCGCTTCGGGTTGCTTTTCTGTCTGTGCAGCTGTGTTCGTTTCCGAGACAGTATTTTTCTCATCAGGGGGTGCAGCACCCAGGCGCAGGACACTCAATCCACCAGCGATCAGCAATACAGAGACGATGATGGCAAATGCCGGCAATCGCCGGTAGTTCAGCAGGAGCGGCTGCGTTGATTTCACCAGCATACTGACCCGCTGCAGCAGCTGGGAACGCCGATCGCGAATGCCGAGCGTCCCTGCCAGTTTCGGTTGATGTTTTGCCCGCGCCAGCGAGACGAGAAAGGCGGCATAATCCTCGGTCGATTCCCCCTGTTGGGCAGCGAATGCGTCGGCAAGAAAGTCCTGGTTGAGGATTAACCGACGCCGCAACCACCAGTAAGCGGGCTGATAAAAACAGAGCAGCTTCACAAGATTGGCCAGCAGCAGTGTGCCGAAATCACGTCGCAGCACATGCGACCATTCATGCGCCAGACACCAGCGAAGTTCTGCCTGGTTCGACTTTGTTAAGAGTTCAGCGGGGATCACAATGGTCGGCCGCCACAGTCCCCACATGACGGGAGTTCGTACCTGGGAACTGACCAGCAGTCTGACGGCTGGAGCTGGAGTCCCGGTGACGGCAGCAAACAGATCGCATAGTTCAACCGGAGCCGACTGTGCCGCCCTGGTAATGAACCACAGGCGGGTGAATCCCACGGCGGTTCGTAACAGGAAAAAGCCGACGATCGTCAGATAGATTATCTGTAACGTGCGAAACAGGATTGAAAACAGGTCGATCTCATTCGCGGCCCGTGTTTCCTTCTGTGCTGCGTTTGCGGAACGGCTTGGCGGCGGGGAGACTGTGTTCGTGCTGGTTGCCGTCTCGAAGCGAGGCCGTGGTTCCTGAAGTGCGACCTCCGTTGCGGCGGAGGGAATCTGATGATTCTGAGATGGCGGGTGATCAACTTGTGTTTCAGTAATGCTGCCGGCCTCCTGCCAGAGATTCAGCGAGTATCGGGGAATGATGTTTCGCTGTTGCAGCAGAGGCACCAGCAGGCAGGCGACGAAGGTCCAGTGAATCAGGCGAATGCGGTAAACAGGCTCGCGACACAGCCAGATTGCGACGGCTCCCAGGAAGAGAATGATCGCACCGAATACCGTTGAATGGACCAGCCACGCGCCTGTTTCATTGAGCCACCACATATCACTTTCTCCCTTTGCGAGTGCGTCCCTTTTTCTGACGTGCTTCCACGATGAGCGCTTCCAGCTCACTTAATTCTTTGTCGCTGAGTTTTTCTGAACTTAACATGTTCAACATCAGTTCGTTCACAGAGCCGTCATAAACCTTATGCAGAAATCGCGATGAAACTTCTTCGCGCGTGCGCAGCGGTCGATACAGAAAAGAACGCCCCTGGCGTCGATGGGCAACGAGCCCTTTGTCATCCATGATGCGCAGCTGCGTTTGAATCGTGTTGAAATGCAGGCCCGAGGAGGGTTCAAGTCGCGCATGCACATCACGGACCGAACCTTCTTCAATCGCCCAGAGTACTTTCAGGATTTCCATTTCACGTTCGGTAGGAGCAGTTTCCATCGCCAGTCTGTTCTCTTTTCAGTGGATAGAGATACCCGAATGTTGCAGGTTTGATCAGATAAAAAGAATACCTAATAAATTAGTTATATCAGCCACGCGCGGAGCTGTCAAGAATATACCTAAATAATTCGGTGAGACAAAAAGGATCCCGTCAGAATGAGGAACCTGAGACGGGCTTGTTCCGGCAACCGGTTCTGCCCGACGGCATGATCTTTCAATTTTACTGCCACCTTGACAGACCAGCGGCACGCGTTTCTGGTTATTGGGGACGAACCTTCATTTAACGAATTGATTTAACTTTCAGAATGGTTAGGCTGCTCTTCATCGATCACCTGTCGCACTTTGACGGCCAGTTGATGACGACTGAATGGTTTTTGCAGAAAGATAATGCCGTCTTTCAGTACCCCATGATCGGCGATGATATTCACTGTATAGCCCGAGATGTATAAAACTTTCAGTGAGGGGCGAATGATCTTCAGAGTGTTAAATAAATCTTTCCCATTCATTTCCGGCATCACCACATCTGAGATCAACAGGTCGATCTTACCCTGAAAATTCTGTGCGGTCTGAATCGCTTCACGGGGGTTTGTGGCCGTCAGGACCTGATAACCCAGAGATGCCAAAATATCACGACTGGTACGCGCCAGCATTACTTCATCGTCAATCAGCAGTATGACTTCATTATTGCCTTCAGGTGTTTCATATGTTTCCTTCGTGATTTTAGTTTTCTCCCCTGTTGCCTGCCGAGGCAGAGAGATTTCAAATCGCGAACCACTTCCGACTTCACTGCTGACTTGAATCAAGCCTTTATTCTGTTTGACAATTCCATAAACGGTAGCCAGTCCCAGGCCGGTTCCTTTTCCCGCTCTTTTCGTAGTGAAAAAAGGCTCGAAAATACTATTCAATGTATCCTGATCCATGCCACTACCAGTATCGCTCACTGCCAGTTGCACATACTTGCCAGGAATATAACCCGGATGTTCCTGACAGAATGCTTCATCAAATTCAATATTCCGTGTTTCCAGTGTAATTTTTCCAATGCCGGAGATTGCATCGCTGGCATTCACACACAGATTGGCCAGGATCTGATCGATTTGTGAGGGATCCATTTTAACCAGTCCCAGGGATGATCCCGGCAACCAGATAAATTCGATATCCTCACCAATCAGCCGCCTCAGCATTTTGATCATGTCTTCAATGGTCTCGTTCAGATCAAGCAGCCTGGGCTCTATCACCTGACGACTGGCGAAGGCCAGTAATTGTTCAGTCAATTCCGCAGAACGTTCGGCGGCACTGCGAATTTCTACGAGATGGTCGTACAGGGGGTGTTTCGCATCGATGTCCAGTAATCCCAGTCCGACATGCCCTAAGATGACATTCAACATATTGTTGAAATCATGTGCCACACCACCGGCGAGCCGACCTATGGATTCCATTTTCTGAGAGGCAGCAAACTGCTCCAGCAGTTTCCGGTTTTCGACTTCCAGTAACTTTCTCTCAGAGATATCTTCGGTCAGCATTACTATACCACCAATGGTATCCGGCGATTCATGCCAGGGCTGAATCACCCAGCGCAGCCATTGCAGCGAACCATCCGCACGAATAAAACATTCTTCGTTACGTAAGACCGAACCGGCCAGTGCCTGCTGATGCGCTGTTTTCCAGTGTTCCGGGATTTCAGGGAAGACTTCATAATGGTAGCGACCGAGTAAATTCTCACCGTCCAGACCGTAGTCCTCCAGCCAGCGCTGGCTCGTTGCCAGATACCGCAGTTGCCGATCAAATAAAGCGATCGCGATAGGTGCGTTTTCAATAAACGTGTGTAAGACATGCTCATTGAGACCGAGTTTGGGATGAGTGTTCTGATCAACAGATTTTGTATGCAGTTGATACAGTGCTCCGATGATTTCCCCGGTTTCCTCCCTCACCGGTAAAATTCGCCCCGCAATTAAATGCTCTGCAGCGTGGCTTTCTTTCAGAAAGGTCCCGTCTGGGATATTTACTGTCCGGCCGGACTGCAGAACCGAATCCAGTAAATGACTGTGGTCGAACATCTGTGACTGATTAGAAAATTCCAAAACCTCAGAAACAGATTTACCCTGTACATCGCTCTGTCTCCTGCCGATCAGTTGCTCAGCGGCAGGGTTCATGAACATGATCTGTTTCTGGAGATTGAGCGCAATCAATTTGTCAGTCAAGTTCTGTAATGCTGCTGCATACCAGTCGGCATTATGTTGTCCCATTTGAGAGATTCCCCGTTCAATGAAAGTCTGTTGAAACAGGAATTTGAGATGATCCGGACAGAGTTTCTCCTCTGGAAATAATGATTTCAACTCAAGCCCGCAAAATGATTATAAAAACAAATAGACCAGTAATGACACAAAAAAAAACGGAATCACTTTCATAATACAGATTAATCAGCAAAATACAAATTGCAGACATCGCTGTGCCGGGACTAAGTTGATCGTCATGATTTTGAACATTAAAATCCATTGAGGAGGAGGTTACTCTATGATTACCGTCGGCATGAATTACCACGTTATCTCTGGTAAGCAGGAATTATTTGAGGAAAAGTTTGCCAGTGTGCTCGCCGCGTTGAACACCGCGGAAGGCCACGACAATTCCCATCTGTGGAAAGATGTTGCCGATGATGCCTCGTACATGATCACCAGCGAATGGTCCGATGAGCAGGCATTCAAAGACTTCATCCAGAGTGAAGCCTTCCACGCCGTAACCAACTGGGGCAAAGAAGAAATCCTCTCTGACCGCCCCCGTCACAAAATTTACAAGCACTAAAGCGAGTAGAGCATCCCTCACTCTTTCAGGTGAAGCTCGATCTCACCAAGGTCTTTCTGCTCGCCTGGTTCCAGGACAAATTCATGAGTGATCTGGGGATGCCCGTTGACGATCTTGACGTGACGGTATGTTGCACCGGGAATCAGAGCAGGAAATGTCAGTTTTCCCTCGGCATCGGTGGAGCATGCGGATGGCAAACTGAAATTGACTCGGTCAATATTAAATACGAGTTCTTCATCCGCCCATAATTTGCCACTTTGTAATGCCGGCAAATCGTACTTTGGAGTACCAGGCGTAACGACCAGGTACAAGCCGCCAATAATTTTCTCTGCGATGGGTTTTCCGTCGGAATCCACGTATCTCACATTTGCAGAGCCGCAGGGCTTGAGCACAATTTTGGGTTCTTTGGTCCTGGCACTGATCTTTACGACGGTACCCAGACGGTTCTTTGAGTCGAGAAAATAGACCGGGTATTCGACGCCTTGACGTAGTCCATGAAGTTCGAACGTGCCGTTGTTTAATTCGACGGGTAGACCGCGCCAGTCGGGCGACAATGGGTCTGGTTTCAGCCTTGAAATCATGATCGCGTGTTTGATCGGCTGGCCTTGTTCGTCGACGAGCGTCCCGGCGACGGTTGCACCCGACTGCAGCTCTATTTTCATCGGTTTCAGAGTATCATCTTTAGCCGGATTGACCTTCTGGAAGGCGTGCGCGTACATTCGCGTGCCACCTGGTTTCCCACTGTTAAGAACTTCCGAGTCCCGTTCCTGCAGGATGTAGTTTTTCTCCGCCGCATGTACGAGTAACGTTCCCGGGCCGGGTAAGACGGGAATCTGAAACTTCCCTGACGTGTCTGTTTTCTGAATGCTTTGCCAGCCAGAGACGATGTCATCCAGCAGTCTTCTGTCGTTGGTCATCTCGGGGTAGTACTGAACCGAGGCCCCTTCTAACGGCTGACCGGTCTTTGCATCGCGGACAAAGCCTTCTGCCAGTACAACCTTGTCGAGTTTGATCTCAATATTTTTTGAAGTTTCAGGAGTCCAGCGCAGGTCTTTCACTTCCCGTGTCAGATAGGGAGTCCCTTGTGGCGGATAGGCGATGATTCCGAACCGGACCCCTGGTCGGGGGTTCAAACGAAAATTTCCCGCAGCGTCAGTCTTACCCTCAACGGAAACCATCGACCCATGCCTTTCCTGCTGGCTGGCCCAGATTTTGATCCGCGTGTCAGCCGCCGGCTTCCCTGTATCACCCAGCAGCACACGACCTGAAAACCATTTTGCCGGCGCGAGGGGAATCGTCAACGTCTCTCCCGGTTTGATGTTTCTAAAGAGCTCACGATACGTTCCGTCATGTTTGCCACGTTCTTCAGGCAGACCCGAATTGAGAATTACCCACTGTGGTGCGAATTCTTCCGAGCCGATAACTTTCAGGGTGACTCCTCTGCGCAAATCAAACATATTCAGCCTCAGTCTGCCCTGGTCATCGGTTTTACGGGGACTGAAGTGCAGCATGGAATCAGGGGCCATGTTAGTGATATTCTGAGGGCGTTTGGTCGGTTTATCACTGGTCTGCAAAGGTTGAATGACAGCATTGGGAAGCGCGGAGACTTTGATGTTGAGCAGTTCCATGTCCAGCGATAAATTTTTCGCAGGCCGTCCTTCCGCATCAACAAACTGGATGATGCCATTCAATGGTTGGGGAAGTTTTTGATCGATGGTCATGGCATCACCGTCCCATTTTTTGTTCCGTGATATAAAACCCGAATGCTCGGTCCAGGCGGTGAACTCATACTGATCGTATAATTTCGGCGCATCAGCAGGCAGCGACAGTTTGTACTGACCTGCCTTGTCCGTCTTACCTTCTGCCAGCAGTTTTCGTTTTGTCTTATCCTCCGAGTGCGTCCCGGTGACTTCGACGTGTGCCCCTGCCGCCGGTTTCCCTTCGTGAGTGGTGATCGTGCCACGAATGATGATGCCGTTCACAACCGGTTCGGTCTGTTTTGAATCTTCGGTTTGCGCGACCGCTGAAGTAAAAGTTCCCGCCGCGATACCAGCAGCCATGCAGACCGACAGTGTCACCAGGAAGACCAGTTTCGAGCTGGAGAGTCGGGTCAAGCGACTGCGGCGTTGATCGAGCAGGCCGGCGATTCGCTGCTCCAGTTTCCAGCGCGACGTAAACAGACCAATCGCACCGGGCAGAAACGGTTTTGTTGAAATGCGTTCTGCGAGACTTAACAGTGTCTGGCTGTAAGATTTCGCGTCCGTTTCTTCCAGCACGTAATTGTCGCAGACTTCTTCCCGCGCCTGTGCCAGTTGATGGTTCAGCTTCATGACCAGGGGATGAAACCAGAACAGCGCCGACGACAGATTTTGAATCAGCAGAATCACCAGATCGCGGCGGACGCTGTGTGCAATTTCATGAATGAAGATATCCCGTAACGATTCCGCATCAATCTGACGGGCCAGCTGTTCCGGGAAGACTACCCGTGACTGAAACAGACCCGCGGAAACCGGTCCGGACAGTTGGGGAGAGACGACCAGTTCCGGCAGTCGATGCTGTGGAAAGTGACGTCCCGCTTCCGCGAACGACTCAGCCAGTGCATGATCACAATTCGGTTTTGCGGCACGCAAAATGCGCATGAGCCGATACCAGCCTGTGAGTTGTCTGATCAGCGAAATGAGAGTACCGGCCAGCCAGACTAACAGAAAGATCTGTAATGTCAGCCGGAGTGTCTGAACTGTGCCTGTTTCATTCGTGGGAACCTCACTTGCGAGGAGTGTATATTGTTTCGATCCCCTTGATAATTCCAGCACCGAGCCGGAATGCAGTTTCCGCTTGAGCATCCCCGGTTCTGTCGGATCAGGTAATGCAGGCCGGGCAAAGTGTTCTCGTTCCGGATTCCCGGCGGAGGACAGCAAAGGCAGCGCATCGACTTCGACTGGAACATATCTGACTTCGGACCCCGGGCGGCTCGCTGTATCCTCTGTTTCGAGCGAAAAGGTCAACAGGCTGTTTCCGGAAGACTGTATGACGAGTGTGATCACCGGACTCAGCATGATCAGCATGAGCGCCGTACACAGCAGACCGTAGCGAACGGTTGGGTTGCGGCGCAGAAAGGCAGCCAGTACCAGAAACAGGGCCGTCACAAACGTGACCTGCAGCAGTACATTCACGCTCCCCATCAGGAGCAGATCACCGGGTTTCCAGAAATCAAACGCGTTCATCGAGCTTACCTCTGTCGTTTGGGTTTTTGCTTTGGCTCCGTTTCCGCAGCTTCAATCATCGCACGGATCCGTTCGGCTTCGTCGGCGGACAGGCCCCGGTATTCCAGCAACGCGGTCACCATTTCTTCGGGAGAACCGGCAAACAGACGATCCACCATCTGGGAGACTTTGGCCCCCAGCGAGAGCGTGCGGGGACGGTTCGCTGAATAGACGAACGTCCGGCCCTGCTCGCGGTGCTTGAGCCAGCCCTTTTCCTCCAGCCGCACGAGCATCGTCTGCACCGTGTTGCGGGCCAGGGGGCGATGGGCCGACAACGCGTCCCGCACTTCGCTCACCGTCACCTCTTCGCGTTGCCACACGATTTCCATCATCTCGCGCTGAATTTCGGTCAGCGGCGTGGTATCTGCTTTCGCCATGTCAAACTCCTGTCTCCGTTGTGCCTACGTTATGTAGGTAATTAATACCTACGCATTGTAGGTATGTCAACAGGAAATTTTCAAATCAGCGAATCTCTTCGAAGGCAGGCACGGAAGCGGGCAGTTCACTCGTATCGTGATAGCCGCAGTATGCGAAAGAGTCGCCGTGCTCGTCGATGCACGTTCTGAGCCGTGCCAGTGATGTAAGTCGTTCTGCATTATCGGTGGCGCGGAACGCAGCCAGTTCGCCTATCGGATGCTGTGGATCAGTCAGTTCCCCCCGCAGATAATAGGCGTCCCCCACATGCAGGAACCAGTCGCCCTCCGTCTCTACCGCCACGCCACAGTGGCCACTGGTATGACCGAACAGGGGAATCAGCCGCACGTCGATGTTCACGGCGGTATCGACACAGCGGGACGGCATGCCGAACCAGTCGGCGTCGTTGATGTCGTAAGTCACCCATTGCGGGCGATGCGAAAACTGGGCACTGCGATAACGGGGGTCGTCGGTTTCCAGCTGCTGTTTCTCCTCGGCAGACAGATGCACGCGCGCGTCCGGAAAATCAGCCAGGCCTCCCACATGGTCCGGGTCCCCATGCGTGAGAATGATGTCGGTCACATCATCAGCGGTATAACCCAGCTCCTGAATCTGCGCGAGCGCCGTTACTGATTCAATAAACTGAAAGCCGGCAGCCTGGATTGCTTCTAAGCCGACCCGCTCTTCCGGCGAGGCGATATCCTGCATGCCGATCCCCGTATCAACCAGGATCAGCCCCGATTCACTGCGTATGATCAGACAGTGACAGCAGGCCGGCGGAAACGGGGGTGCGTGTAACCAGCCAAAATTCGCATGCAGCAGTTCGGTTTTCATGATGCTGACTCTCCACTCTCTTTGATGCGATATCCGCCAGACTCTGTTTCTTCTATTCCCAGGAAGTTCAAATAGCGGTCTTCGTCAAATTCATCATACCGTTCAAAATACCGGGTGTGAATCGGTAACGCACCCAGATCGGCGCGGAGAACTTTATGCGTCTCGAAGATGGATTGAAACAGCCAGTTCATCACGCGGCTGTTCAACAGCTGGCACAACTGCTCGCCGGTGATGGGAAAATCCGGTTCCGGCACCAGCATATTCACACTGTTCAGAAAATAAGACTGCGATCTGTCATGATGAAAAACCAGACGCGACGAGATAAAGCGATAGATCAGTTTTTCCGGCGCCTGATACAGCTCCCGGGGAGCCACCTGCTGATAGAGCGAGAAATCAGCGGGAATGAAAGTCGAGGGTTTCCGCAGAGACCCCGGTTGCAGATCGGCGCCTTTATACACGGGCAGATACCCGGCTTGAGCCGCAGCGACACAGTACTTTTTATTATTCCCGGTAACGATTCCCAGCCCGAACTGCGCGTGGTCGGACAGTTTCAGATGATCCCGTGCATACAGGTGCGCGATCACCTCTGCTTCTTCCGGTGCACAGGAGAAATTCAGAATCGATTTCGGGTTCTGTTGAAACGAAGTGGGCGTACGCACATTGGTTTCCGTCAAACCCTCGCAGCAGATCGGTACATTCCGGTTCGCCTGGTTCTGCAGCACAATCCCTTTCGCCTTGGTCACCAGGCCAGGGAACGGTTTGCCAAAGTCCATGAGCGCTTTGATATCCAGCGTTAGTGCCCGATCACGCACGTCGGTAAACGCGGCGACGTTAAAGAATGCATCGGGCAGCAGAAACCCCAGAAATCCTGTCGGCTGTAATCGGGACAGCGCTGCATAGAAAAACAGCGAACAGGTATCACGACTGTTCCCGGCAGCGAATGCAACTGCATACGACTGCTTCTGTGCTTTACTCAGCTTCTTGCCCCAGGGTGGATTCGTGAAAATGACATCAAACTGAGGTTGTCTGGCCTGCAGACTGGTTTCCAGAAAATCAGCACACTGAATATGGGGTGAATCAAAGCCGGTCCGTTCAAACAGGCGACGCCTGGTGATCGCGACCGCCACCGGATCGATGTCAAAGCCATAAATATTTTCGGCTGCAAAACCCTGTTCGAGTGCTGCCAGAATAAAGTTGCCGGAACCGCAACAGGGATCACAAAACGTCAACCCCTCCCGGTCCTCAGGCAGATGCGCGAAGAAGCGTTCGATAATCCAGTCGGGTGTATAATAGATGCCTTCCTGATTGCGATAGGCGTTGGACAGCGATTCCTGATACTGATTGCCAATCAGTTCGCCATCAATATCCTCCCCCTGCAACAGTTGTCGATAGCGGCTGGACAGCGCACCGTGATCGTGGCTGTCTTTTTGTGATTTGTTGGCCCGTGCGATCAGTTTCTCCTGACCGGCGACATGTTTTCGAAACTCATCAAACGAATTGCGCGTAATGCTGCCTCGATCGGTCGGGATCAGATAGCCGGCCTTGATCCAGTTTCGCACCGACGCTGTCGAAACACCCAGCGAATCCGCGGCGTCTGCAATCGTCAGTGAAAGTACAGCAACATCATCCAGCGCCACTTAGTGCCTCATTCTACCAGAGAGCCATCATGGCTCGTTCACGAAATCAGTATCGATTTTAGTGAAATCCGGCGAATATGAAAATATAGTTTGGGTTTATGATTGATTACCAGCCAGAAGAAACCGGCCATGATTCTTCAGCAGTCTCTGCTTGTACTCCATATCGCTGGAGTTCTTGATACTTCTCATGGCATTTAGAAATCGGTCCGGTGGAAGGTAATGATGGCAATTGATGTAATGGAGGACGAGTTCTGGCACAACGAGAATCTTTCCCTTATCCGGTATGAACAGGTTCCGGTTTCCCCGCGCTCCCTCAAATTGACAAAGATTACAGTCATGGCTGCCCATCAAGACAACAGGCTGAAAAGCCATCTCGATCAATCTTTCAAGGTGCCTGTAGTCTTCCTCAGCCATTGGTCCGGATGAAAATTCGTGAGCACCATCTAACCAGCCAACGGATAACAGGTGTCCTTCGTGCTTAAATCCGAAGTATTCACACGGCGATAGATCAGGGTAATATGACATCAATGGCCTCTCTTGAAGCAATATCTTCAGTCGATAGGTCTTCTCTCAGGTAGTTCCCGACGATATTCATCGCGATACAGGCCGATCTCATTAAAGGGAATCGGTTCGAATGATGCTTCCTTCTTCAGCAGACTGGGGTCCTGCTGCAATGTCAGCTGTCCGCTCATGTCGACAGTCATGCCCACCGGGATCGGTTTGCTTTGAGAGCCGCTCAGATTCGTGAAACCTTTAAGGTCCTTCGTCATCGCAATGCCGCTTGTCGCGCCTGTCGTATTCACGGCGAGATTGTGTTCGATTTCGAATTTATCGAGCAGCTTCTTCACGTTGCCATCCATGTGAAAAACCTCTTTGCTGCAGTTCACAAACACATTCCGTTGGATCGGGTTATACAGAGGCTCCTGCGGCGAGTCGGTCATGATTTTCGCCAGATGCGGATACCTGGTACTCCACGGTGGCTGTCTGTAGTTCATCTTTTCGGCTTTCTCTTCCAGATTCCAGCCTGCCGATTTCGGATCATTCCACTGCTTCCAGGTCATGCCCCGCGAATCGACGTGCAGCCCGATCGGACAGTCAATCACCAGGTTGTTCAGAATCGGGTTATCGCGTCCGCCCCCGATCATGATGGCCCGCCCCGTGCGATAGAAGACATTCCCTTCCACGGTGTCGCCGCTGTCGCAGTCATCCAGGTAAACGCCCATCGTATTGACATGCTCTGCATCGCCGCCTCCCAGGTTGTGGATGAAATTGTGCCGCAGTATGTTTCCCTGGGTCGTCCAGTCGCGACCGGTGTAGAACGCGCCCGAATCCCCGGTCTCCATCACCACGCGGTAAATCTCATTACGCTCAAACAGATTTTCATTCCCGCCATACAGAATCGCATTATGTGGTGCGTCGTGAATGCAGTTGTTCTGCACAATCTGTCCGCAGCCCCCCGCGTAAATGCCCGGAGCATACGTCCGCTGGAACAGACCATAATCGTGGATATGATTATTAATCGCCCGGTTCTCAGCACGTTGCAGTTGTTTCCGATCGCCTCCATTCAGCGTGATGCCCCGCGTTCCCAGGTGGTACAGATCGCAGCTGCGAATCGTATTCTGCGTGCCCGAAACCGAGATGCCGCCACTCGCCAGGTTCGCGACCACACAGCCCGCCAGTTCCACTCCTTCGGTCGACTGCAGCGAGACCCCTTCGGAATGACTGTATTCAAAATTCAGATTTTCGAACCGGATATGTTGTGTACCTTGAACCTGCATCAGAGGCTGTGTCAATGTCGCCAGCACAATCTCAGCGTAATCCAGCTTTCCCTGGGGATACAGATACAACTGCTTCCTGGCACGATCCAGATACCATTCCCCCGGCGTATCGAGTTCTTCCAGCACGTTGAGCGCAAAGAAGCGGCGTGCTTTCGCACCCCAGGTTCCCCCCATGATGCCGTAACTGTGCGGAGCTGCCAGCCTGATGATTTTCTGCTGCGGATCGTAGTCGGCGATGCGAATGACTTCATCACTCCAGTCGTGCGTCCAGTATCCCAGCAGCCACACACCCTCATCCAGCTTCCAGCGGGCAGGGCGGGGATCATCAAATACAAACGCACCCGGATGCGATTTCTGCTTCGCCGGATCTTTCGCTTTGGGGTCAGGCAATCCTTTGTCAATGACTTTGGTAAACGAGGCCCAGCCTGCATCCTGAGCGTCTGCGTTCGGCCAGCGGGCCAGTGTCATCGGTCGATGATTCACATACAGCCACGGCCCGACAGGCACCCCCCGATAGGAGGGTTTGAATTCGGCAAAAGGTTCTTTGACCACGGTCGACAGATCACAAACCAGGACTTTCCCGCGGGCTCCTTCAGGCAACCGTTTCAGAATCGCCGCATCAGTAACCGGTTGAAACGTGCCGGCGTCGAGACTCACTCCCCCCTGGATTCGCACGGTTCCCGGTTTCGTCGCCCGATAAACCACTGGATTCTCTTGCGTGCCGCCATCGGTTTTGTCGAATTTCAGCGACGAAGAATATTCATACACGCCCGGCTCAATGTGCACAGTGACCCGGTCTTCGGTTTTCAACTTGCCCTGATGCCGCGCCAGTCTAATGATATTCCGTGCCTGATCGATCGTATAAAAAGGTTTTTCTTTGGTCCCGAGAAAGCCCTGTGGCCCACTCCCGTTGACATACAGATTCAGATCCGCTTGGCACCGGCAAGTCATATTGAGAACCAACAGACCAGCCAGAATGAGGGGGGAGATTTTCATAAGAATTACCTGAATTTCAGTCAAAAAGAAAGTCATATTGAACTGACTGAATATAGGCAGACAACCTCGCAACGTCAAATAACTTGATGCTCTTACAACAAACAGTCGATTCCTGGATTTAAGATGTATTTCCTTCTATAAATGTATTAGTGTAGCTACGAGCGAAATCATTTATTACTTGTCATGATCCTGGATGACAAGAAACACACGGACGCTGAAAAAATCATCGGCTTTTGGCCAATTGGTTTTTTCCATTTCGGTTTGGATCGCCTTCCAATGTTGATTATCTCGAAGAATTTCGAGTGAAACGGATTGATTCTCCATTTGCGCGTAATAACACCGAACCCAATGCGTTCCTGCCTGTAATGATGACTTTTTGATATTTTTTTCTAGGTCCAGAAACCACTCTGGAGACCCTTCTCCTGAATCAGGTACATTTCCACGCATTCCAATATGGCCGATAGTTACACGACGGGGAATGCCATTGATAGTCCATTGCTCTATGACTGCCTGACGATCATTTTTCTCGTAGAATGCCGACAGCAGAACGTGAAGCGAATTTACGGCAAAATTATTAATGCCATCGGCGACCGCTTCTTCCAGCGTTGTCCCAAGCCCACCAAACGATTCCACGAGGATTCGATCAGGGGCAATTTTGAAATAAATGTCGATCTGGATACTTATCACATCGGGTGTAGGACGTGTCTTAGTTACGACCGCACCACAAATGGAAGGACGATCTGCGACGACGACCCAACCATCATCAATCTGTGCTTCAATCTCATGCTGTTTCATGAGCTCTAGAATAATGGGATTGATTGTGGAATCGCCATGCAAATCAGCTGGCGGAGACGGCGACGATGTTTCCGAAGAGCAACCCGCCATTCCAGCTAGCAATGCAACGAGTAGGTTGCGGATCAATTTTATCACGGTAGTCTCCTCGGAGTGTTTAACGTAATAGTATTTCAGTTTTCACTGCTACCAGGGTTGAAACTGCATTCCAGAAAAGTCATGCAGATCAATCGAAGGAGGCAAAGCGCCAATCAGGGGGCTCACTTCCGCGAGCGAAATGTGTTTCTCATAACTGCCTCGTTCACCTGGAACGGGAATTTCCATCCAGATCTCTTCACCGGTCCGGTAACAGCAATAAAAAGTTTGATATACCATGTTTTCGATTTGGATTCCTGTTCTAAGGTTTTGGCACGATATCAAAGCAATGGTACTGAGTGTTTATCCTACCGGAGTGAAACGATCTGTCAATCAGTGATATGAAGTGCCTGGCATCACCAATAGACAGGTTGCTTCCTGATTACGAATCTTCTCGAATCGCACTGTGTGCTTTTTCCAGCACGTGCTGATGCAGCAGATAACCGAAGCCGGCATTTTCCAGACGAAAAATCAGCTCATTGCGGGTACACTTCAGATGCGCGGCACAGACATCCAGCGACCAGTTACATTCCGCCAGCTGCATCAGTAAAAACGCACGTCGGCACTGCGCTGCAGAGAGACGATACGACTTCAGATATTCCAGCGTTCCATTCTTGCGAATGATGGCCTCGCCAATATGGTTTTCTGCTTTGGGATCCAATTCTGTCATGAACCGCTGCAGTTGAAACGGACCCATGTCATAAACCATTTCCGGCCGAACCGGACAGCCCAGCAGATTGTGTGACATCAGCTGATGCAGGTCCGCCCAGTCCGTTCGAACACGGGCCACTTCAGTCCGCAAATCGTCCAGCGACTGCACACGTTCCGCGTCGATCTCGTGCGGATGCAGACGGTTTTCCTCTGCGTATAAGCCGTAGTAGTAGAGCAGCTCACCATAATCGTCGGTCAGCAGGGTGGAATGCATGGCCCGATAATCGTCCGGGTGAGGCACGATGAACGCCGACGCCAGTGCATCGCCGACGAACACCAGCGAGCCTACCTGGTCCGTATGAATTTCGAAGACGCGCAGCGCATCTTCCAGACCTTTAATCAGACGACCGGGAATGGTTCGCTCCGAACGGGGACTCAATCCATTCTTGATGGCAGCGCGGGAATATTCTTCCCAGATCACATCCGGGCCCCCGAAATGCAATGACAGGAAACCTTCCAGGCTGACATCGAGGGGCAGAAACCGCAGTCGGTTTCGATCTTCGCGCGCCCGCATTTTCTGCATCACCCGGGCCTTCATGAAACCGAGGTCGTGAACTTTGCCGTCGGTGGTGCGCTGCGATTTTTCCGCCCGGATCTGTGTACCATAGGCGGCGACCGGCGCACCATCAAACGACCAGTCAGCAACAAAGGCATGCGGAATATACGAATAATACGCCGTCTTGTTATCGATCTGTACGGCGGCGATGTTTTCATCATAGGGGCGTCGGGTCAGTCGCAGATCGGCGCGCACCTCGTTTCGCAACACCGGCACCAGTCGCACACCGCCCAGAACCTGCGACGGAGCGAGCGTCAGACCTTTAAGCGAAATATGATCCAGGGGAACCTGTTTACGAGTCGTTTTATGTTTCATCCGATTTCAGCATCCTCTTCACACGCAGCGCCAGATATGTTTCCAGGTCTTTCAGACTCACTGCCCCGGCGGTGAACCGGGCAAAGCCGAGCATGGTGGGAATGTCTTCCGCATCGCGGAGCCCCACGGTCGGAATTGTCGTTCCCAGGCGACGGGGCGCAAAATGGTCGGCATCGAACACCGGATTCATATGCACGATTTCCGGCGTCGCTGTTTTTCCAATGCAGTCCCGGTACACACGCGCGACCTGGTCGACCAGCTGCGGAGGATCGTTCTCGTACCCATCCGAAACAATCACAATCAGGTCCGGCTGCCAGTTCATTGCATCGAGCAATGGTTCCGCCAACGCTGTCTGTCCCGCCGGGTATGTGAGGAACTCATGTGCCTCGTCTTTCATCGCAGGTGTCCAGAACGCCCGGTATTCCTCCGCCGCGCCGCGCAGCAGATAACTGGCCGCCAGCGCGACACCCAGCGGTCGGTTCCGTCGTTCACGACTTCCAACCGTCGAATGACTGCGGTCCAGTACCGCTGCCACGCGTCCCAGTTTCAAAGGGACGCGGTTCCGCTGTCGTTCTGCAGCACCTGTGAAAGCAGCTTCCAGTTCTTCTGCCCGCTGTGTGCGTTCATTCTGTGACAGGGAAAGTACATACAGCGCCAGTTTGGTAATGCCGGCCTGCGTCAGGTCGAATTCCAGTTCCACACCTTTTGTCCGCGCGACAGCAGACTGATTCCGCAGTTTCTCGGCGGCGGTCATTTTGGGTTCGATTTTTTTCAGGAAGACATCACGGGGAACCTGGTGTTTCTGTGCCAGCGATTCCGCCACAGTGAATGGCAGCTCGTATAGCGCAGCCTCACTGTATTGTGCCTGGCGAAACTGATTCAGCAGCGGCGTCTGATATGCTTTCTGGTTGGCATGGTCGAACAGAAACCGACCCAGCTCTGCCTCCAGTCGGCTATGCACGTGCGCAGCGGCTGCCCGATATTTGTTCCGATACTTGACGGCGTCAAATTCAGGTTCGCGTCGCCAGCCCAGATACGCCTTGATCACAGCCCGCGTACGCCGATTGTTCACGCGATGCTGTTGCAGTCTCGCAAACAAAGAGTAGACACGGTTCGCCGGCAGTCTGCGCAGCGCGACTGAAATCAATTCACCTTCTTCCGCCCGTTGTTCACGATTCGCAGGTGCACCCGCCTGCAGCAGGTTGAAAATGATCTGCTGCTGATTGAAATGATTAATGCCCGCCGCCAGCGTTCGCGCATAAAGCAGCCGATAGTTGATCAGCACATAACGGTGCAGAAATTCAATCGAAACAGAGGGGCGGTACAGATCCGTATAAAATTCGTTCTGACGGGTCGCAGCGAAACCGGAATTGATAAACATCAACAGGTCTTCCCGCTCGCACCGCTCGCGCAGTATTTGGCGATCCGTGGCACCTGATGAATCATTCCGATCTGACACAACGTTCCCTCCAAAGTAAAAACGATCCGTTCGGGGAATAGCAGCAGCGACGTGCTAAAAAGCTCTAGAGGCTTACGCGGAAGTCACTCCCAAGTCCCACGAACGGATGTATTGAGTATCCCGCCCTGCAGCGGGAGATACAAGTTCTGAATACCAGACAGTCTGAGAAGGGATAAGTTCACTACATCTGAGATAAAAACGAAATCCGGATTGCTGGTCCTGTCTCACATTCGGGACAGGAGTTCTTCATAGCCGTTGAATTCATTTTTCCAGTCTGCATAACAGCCGACGAGACCGCAATCGACACAGCGGCAACCCAGATAAAGCCATCTGACATCCGCTGACAGGGAATCATCCTCGTTCCGATAACGATGAATGCCCGCTGTGATCTGGAAGACCTCGGCATCACAGACACAGAAATGCTTTTCGACTTCCGCTTCATCAGCGTAATCTTCGCTGTCACCCATCAGGTGTTCCGTTTCGCATTGAGGGCAGAACCGCAGTGCGACCCCTTCATTCTGATCGGTCCGAAAGAGAAACGAATCATTCCCGCAGGTACAAACGACGTCGACAAAACTGTCAATGGGGTAGCCGTTCAACTCGCTGTATCGGGTCATTTCCTGACGCAGGTCTGCGTGATTCTCGCCGTACCAGTAACCATCCGCTTTTTTCTGCACTGTCATTCAGTTTCACCTTCCCGCCATCTGTTGATCACACAAAAAAGAATCAAAACGCAGACATTTCAACTCGCCTGTTGACACGCTGGTTCAGTCTGGTAGGATTTTCTTAACTTCCTTTAGTTGTGAATTCAGGAACACCGCCGACTCTGACAGATGAAATGCTTCAGAGTTCGATCCTGCCTGAGACGTCCCACCAGCGTATATTACTTTAACAAGGAACCCACCCGATGAGAATCTCTTCTGTCTGTCGTCTGCTGCTTTCCTGTCTGTCTCTGGTTGTGGCCCTGGTCATGAGCGTGCCGTCCCGCGCGGCGGATGCACCCACGCAGGGGACGGTGAAAAAACTTGATCTGGGAGACGATGTCTCGCTGGAGGTCCTGTATATTCCGCCGGGCAAATTCATGATGGGCAGCACCCCCGAAGAGAAAGCCTGGGCGACCGGCAGAGAAGGGGGCGCGACGCCGGGCACGGAGCGGGAATCGTATGAAGGCAAAATGCCGCGACCGATGCAGGTGAAAGACGGTTTCTGGATGGGCCGCACCGAAGTCAGCGTGGGGCAGTTCAAACGTTTTGTAGCTGAGACCGGCTACGTCACCGATGCCGAAAAACCAGGCGGGGAAACACAGGTATTCGATCCCGAATGGAAGATGCCCGCCGAGGGACCACCACACCCCTGGATCTCGGTCAAAGACAAGAGCTGGAAAGATCCGAACTTCGGGTTTCCGCTGCGAGACAGTTATCCCGTCGTCTGCGTCAGCTGGTACGACGGCCGCGCCTTCTGCAAATGGCTCACGGAACGCGAACGTAAAGCCGGTCGTCTGCCGGAAGGTCTGGAATACCGTCTGCCCACCGAAGCCGAATGGGCCTACGCCTGTCGGGGGGGCAGCAAAGAGAGCCACTACTTCTGGTGGGGCAACGATCTTCGCGATGGTGAAGGTCGCCTGAATATTTCCGCCGTCGACTTTCTGCCCGGCCGCAACAAAATCTGGCCGCTGGCAAATGCCAACTGGAGCGATGGGTTCGCCTTTGTCTCCCCTGTCGATTTTTACGGCGAAAAAGGCCGCAACGGATTTGGACTGGCCGACATGTGTGGCGGCGTCTGGGAGATCGTCCTCGACGACTTCGATCCGACGGGAGGACATGAAGAACTCTATGTCGTCGAACAGAACCCGCGTCCCGTCTGTCGTGGCGGCAACTACTACGACGTTCCCGGCAACGCCCGCTGTGCCGTCCGCCTGGGTCTGAAGGGGCCCGCCTACTCCGATTCCCGCGACGGCTTTCGCATCTGCCTGGGAGTGCCCCGCAGGTGAAAACCGAAATGACTTCACTTTATCATTTCACGCATGAATATAATGGTGAGATGATAAAGTGAGGCATGGGTTTCATCTCGCCACCTCCCGCAGTTCCAGTTCATCGGATGCCAGATCGAGTACTGCGACGGTAAATACCTTCGCCCGGAACAGTGCCCCCGGATTGATGCGGCGGGTGACGCCTGCACGAAAATCGTGGCTCTGATGCGAATGACCGGTCAGCAGGTAGTCCGGCTCTGCTTCCAGCAGCGGCTTCAGATCACGGCTAATATGACCATGCACGACAGCAATCCGTTTCCCGGCCAGAGTCACTTCGCCTCCCCAGCCCAGGCAGTGCGCACCATGCTGGTCCGCCGCCCGTTCCAGAATGCGTACCATGTCCGCATCATGATTCCCCAGTGAGAAATAAAAAGGCAACACCGCGCAGGCCGCAACAATTTCTTCACTCGCCAGATCGCCACAGTGAAACAGCGCCTGGACGCCCGCCTCACGCAACAGCGCCACGGCCCGCTCCCGATGGTTGTGTGAGTCTGACAGAATTCCGATTTTCACAGTGTTTAATACCTGTATCGTTCCGGATCATTCATTGCGAAACCTTAGCGAATACAGGTCGGCGTCTTTCAGCACAAAACGGACCCGTACCGGCTTGCCCGCCAGTGTGCTCAGATCGCTGTTCCCTTTCCAGGTCGCCGTATGCGCCAGTTCGTCGCCGTAGAATTCTTCGCTCTCTTTCAACGTGAAACCGGGGATCGGTTCGCCATTTTTATCCAGCAGTTCGTACTGCACACTGCCTGCTGCGGACGTTGCCAGGTTGAGTTCCAGCTCGACCGGCGATTCCCCTTTGGACTTGTCGAATGTAATCAACCGCGTTGTCATTTCGCCGCCGGTATACGGGGCGTTGATCGAAACAAAACCGTCCTGTCGCAGGGTGAACCGTCTTAATCGACAGGGGCCGACGTAGTAGTTCTCAATCGCATACAATGAAAGTTCGGGCACATGGCCGGGCAGGGGACTCGGTGTAGTGGTGATACCCCAGGCGATGTGATTGTTTCGCTGCCACCAGCGTTCGCGGTTCTGCCCCGGCCGCAGGAAGGCTTCATCCCAGCGTTTCCAGGTGTTCCCGTCGCGGCTCGTCATCAGCACGCCATCACTGACGCCCGGATGATTGTTTTCCGGATCCGGATGCCAGGCCGCTTTTCGGCTGGGAACGAAACGTTTGGGAAACGCCAGAAACAGATGCGGTGCCCGCGGATAAGCGATCGTCGCATTCGTATAAAGATGTTGAGGTGGCGAATCTTTGATGTCGATCAGTGTAGGCGGCGTCCATTTGAGAAAATCTTCCGAAGTACACGTCATGATGGCCCGCACTTTATTCGAAAACGCACGATGAAAATCAACGTAGCGGCCGCGATGCTCGTCCCAGAACGCCAGGTTCTGTGAATCGAAGGCCCCTTTGGTGATCACCGGTTTGTCGTGCATCAGCTTCCAGTGAATGCCATCAGCGGATGAGAACGCATACAGCCCCCCTTTGCCACGACCCAGGGCTTTGAACTTTTCGTCTGCTTTGCAGGCCGGGTTCGTATCCAGGAATGGTGAAAAATTATGGGCTCCGGTTCCCGTCCAGACGATGTTATTCTGTTTGGAACCGTTGAATTCAAACAGCCCGAGATCCGGTTTGGTCCAGTGAATCGCATCATCACTCTCGGCGTAACAGACGACTTCGGCATGTCCGCGCTTGCGTTGTTCCCAGTCATAATGCGAACCGCGATAGTACATGCGATACTTGTCCCCGTCTTTGAGGATGCGCACGTAATAGCTGGTATTGCCTTCTGCGGGCCCGTCGTAGGTAATAGCGATTTCCTGAGGCTGCGGATGATGCAGTTCCTGTCGGGCGTTGTCCAGGCTGTGAATCATCCAGTCATCCACAAACAGTTCCCGCCGCGCCCCGATATGCGCGGGCTCTTCCGCAACGACTGGAACTGCAGAGAACAGACAGCACAAGACCAGGCACCACAACCTCAGACAACTTTGCATCACAGACTCCTCAGAAAAATCAATCGAACAGAATCAGCGCTCCCTATATGAAACGGTGCCTTCCAGTCTGACAGAGCCGGGGCTGGTTTTCAAATGGAATGTAGCTGGAACAGGAAATTGGCTGTCAGGATATCGGACAGTGTTTCTCGAACAGTTGTTGCAGCAGGGGGTCCTCATGATCCGCCGGGCACCAGTCTGCTGGCGGATTCATTTCTTCCAGATCACTCCAAACTTGTGTTCTGAACTGCTGCCAGTCTTCATATTCCCAATTCTGATGGGTCACGACGCTCGGAAATTCCCAATGGGATTGAACATCGATGCGGCGCTCGCGAATTTTCTTCCCGGTATTCCAGCCGGAAGGCATGTATTGGCAGAAACTGCGGGCCAGCGACTCGCAAACCGCTTCACGCAATTGACCTGCTGTGTCCGCATCGAGGTAAAACGTTTGAATAAGATGCTGCAGACAGATTTCTTTGGCTGCATCACCCTCCGCTGTTTTTCGAATTGTGCCCAGAAGTTTTCCGAACGATTCCCCTTTCCGCAGCATGACGAACTGAAACACATCGTTCTCACCCTGTTTCCCAATGATCGACCGCAGACGATCTGGCCAGCCTGCACTCCAGACAGAAGTACTCATTTTTATCAATCACTCCTGGTATCTGTGTTTCTGACTCTGAAGGGATCGATCAGTTGATTCGATTTTCCCAGCTGAAAACATCTCCTTCCGATAGTATTTCCATACCCGTAAGGCGCAGCAGGTAAAGCAGCTGAGCACGGTGGTGCTGAAGGTTTTTTCATGGGGGGATCGTCTATACAAATGGAATGAATAAACCAAATCGTTTTACGAAAAGCGAATCTCGTCAGCCTGCATTCATTTTGATGCATTCGCGGGGGAACCATTACTGATTGTTTTGACAGGACCGACGGGTTTGCCTGCTTTGTCGGTGACATAGGTTACACCTTTGATGGCGTCTACGATGGTCATGTCTTCGGTAAACGGAACGACCAAGTCAGCTGGTTTGACTTTTCCGTGTTCGATGCGGGTCACTTTGATCTCATGTACTGCAATCGTTTTTGGCGCTGAAGAAGCAAGGATTTCTTCTCTCAGTTGAATGGGCATCCAGACATCGCCTGTCAGTTTGCTTTCCGAAACGACAAAACGTTCGATCCTCCACTGTCGCTGTCCACCGTTTGCAGGCATCGCTTCCCAATGTGAAGTTCCACTCACTGGTAGAAAACCTTTGCTCGGATCAAGCAGGAAGACTCGTTTCCCGCCCGGTTTTCTTGTCCAGTCTGGTTGATAATCAATCGTGAGTTGAACGAACTTGTTCGCTACTGGAGCCTGGATATCGAAATCATCTTTGTGCTTTATAATATCCTGAAACAGATAGATTTCATGAGAGGGGTATTCGCCACTCAACCAGGATAAAAAGTGGTTGTCTCTGAGCAGAAAGTCATGAATCGTATCGATTCGCCCATACTTGTGAGTCTTATCCGTAAACGTACTGCGTGATACTCCTTTATTTCCATCAAACCCATCTGAGATCCATTGCGAGGCCTCTTTGTCCTCGGAACGGAACATATCCGAATCCATACGATAGGAATTTCCCAGTCGCCATTCGCGGCAGCGCCGGAACGGCCCCGAGGTTCGTAGTTTACCAGGCTGTTCATTCTGGTTCTCATGAATGAATAAATCCAGATCGACTTCGTAAGCAAGATTTTTCGAATGCTCCAGCCGTCTCTGGAATACACTGAGCAACAGCGTTTTTTGCATTGCTTTATCAAGTTGTGTGAACTGTTCGATCGATATGGAAACCGGTTCAGCCGAATGTATCAAGTTAAACGACAGCAGGCTGACGGACATGATAAACGTCATAAAAACAGATCGTCGTTTCATATCGATACCTCAATGTAAATTTATTGTGTAACAGGCAAACATAGAATCATGTGCTGCGCAGTTTCTCTGAAGTGCGCACACAACGAACCGCGCAAGGAAGCGAAGCTCCATCATAACACATGTGTACAAAAGTAAAGAAAAATCGGTTGAATTGAGAAATTCGTGGTAGAAATGGTCAAACTTCTTCTTCTTACACAGTCCAGTTTTCCCAGCTGAAAACATCCCCTTCCGGTAGTTCTTCTACACCCGAAAAGCGCAGTATGTAGAGCAACTGGCCGCGGTGGTGCATGCTGTGGCGCTCTGTCAAATCGGTTCATCGAAGGCCTTTGCAATGGAACTGGCCAGCTGTTCGAGGGAATAGAATTTCGTGGCGACATCGCGAATGTGAGCGACGGTGGCGGATTTGATGAACATCATTTTGGCCAGATGACGCGAGTCGTTCTGCGTGCTCTCTACACGGTGTTTACGGCGTTTGACATAAAGCGACAGTGCGTGTTCTACAAACTCGTTGTTCGTCCGGGAGAGTTCATCAGCGAGCACGGCGGCGGACTCCATTGCCATCGACGCGCCGATGCCCGCGGTCGGCAGGAAACCGGCGGCGGCATCGCCCAGCAGCACCACGCGGCCGCGCGCCCATTCGTGTGCGCGGACGTCGGAAAGCTTCCAGAAGAACAGGTCTTCGCTGTCGTCGGGCAGGGCCTCCAGGCAGACGTCAACCAGTTCACCCATGCCGGCAAACTGAGTACGGATGCGGTCGCTGCGCCCAGGTCCCTGTTCGCCGAACTCACCAGCCACCGGTGCGCCGGCATACACGCCGGCGCCGTCTCTGGTCGGGTAGATACCGAAGAAGCGGCCCGCGCCCCAGTGTTCGATAAATGTTTCCTCCGGCAATTTCGCGGGGTCGACCCACCAGACCCAGCCTCCCCAGTGCGTGTGATAATAAGGCTGTTCGCCAAACACCTGCTGGCGGACTTTCGAATGCAGGCCGTCCGCACCGACGACCAGATCAAAGGTTTCAATTTTACCATCACTGAACTGGACGGCGACTTCGTTTCCAGACTGACTGAGTGTATTAAATGAAGTGTTGAACCGCAGGTCCGTTCCGTCGAGTGCAGAATGCAGCAGCTTCACCAGTTGCGGACGTGTGCAGCTTAAATTGGGGCCGAATCGATCGGCGATGGGTGCCATCGACCAGTGCTTGACGAGTTCGCCGTGATTGTCGCGAACTTCGTAGTCATTGCATTCGATACAGTCGGCGGCGAAGCGGTCGTAGAGCCCCAGTCCATGCAGCACGCGATAACCGAGCGGCCAGAGACCGAGCATGTAACCCGCGTGATCGAAGTTGGCAGCCCGTTCAATCAACGTCGGCTGCAGACCCCGCTGTTTGAGTAACGCGGCCAGCGTCATCCCACCAATGCCAGCGCCGACAATTAAAATTCGCACCCTGTCGTCCCTTACTGAATGGAGCCCCGTTCGAGTTCATTCGACCGGGATACTGTAACAAAAGGCAGTGCCCCGATGCGAGATAAAATACAAAAATGGACTCAGACGCGAGAACATGTTTGCTGTTTTCCTGATGCTGCCAGAAAGAGTACGAATGATTAATCATAAATTATTTGGCGCGGCGGATCAGCATCTCATAGGACGCTTCATTATCATAGCCGGTGGCACGTCTGGCACTCACGACTTCCCAGCCTTCAGCTCCCAGCAGATTCAATTTTTCAACGACAACAGAATCACTGGGAGAAATAATATCATATTCCCATCGCTGTAATGTGGGGCTGCCTAAGAACAGGTTGATTATCTGAACGCCTAACAGCAGACAGACCAGGATGACCAGTATCATCAGACGCTGCGAGTCTTTGGTGGAACTTTCTGCCGGCATCGATTTCTCTGCTGCGTCGGGTGTGCTGACTGCCACTGGTGGAGCAGGAGCAGCAGGAGGGAGTGGCATTGTCGGCACAGGTTTGGATTTCGTATCAGGCTCTGTAGGAGCAGGTTCCGCTTCGATCGTCCCGAGTGACTGACAATTCAGACATCGGGCTTTCCTGCCGATATATTCATCTGGAGTGGTTTCAGTGTGGGAACATTGCTTGCAGATAAAAATGGCCATGAATTCACCTCTCTAGCTGTACTCTGTGCAAACATATCAAGTGATCAAGTTGATGAAAGCAACTCAAACAGATGATTTACATCAGATGATGCAGAGAGAGCCGCCATGGTTTCACTATAGTATGGGATGGTAGCAGGTGCTGTTGTTCTGGCCACTGTATGCAATCGTGTAGTCAGAATCAAGAAAATCATGTTTTGCAGCAGTTGAAATTAGAAAAGCTCTCTGGCAGTTCTATTTCTCCAGTGTCAAAGTACCCAGATCGACAGGGTCAGGGTTGTAACCGTGTTCCACGGGGGGCACGGTAAAGTGGACGTCGTATAGACTGCCCGCAGCGTGCTTTCGCCGACTGAAGGTAACTTTGAGGGCATACTCTCCCGGCGGCACATCGTCGATTCGAAAGGTGCCATCGCGGGCAATGCTGGCGGTCAGGCTGGCAGATTCTGATAGCAGTTTATTGCGGGCCTGTCGATATTTCTGATAGGCTGCTTTTTCCACTTCATAAGTGGGCGATTTTTTCCAGTCATTCAGCCAGTTGCGATAGTGCTGGAAGTCTTTCCGCATTGCCTCAACCGATAACATTCCCGCCGGTGGTTTTAAATAGCGATGGGCGTCAAGCAGGGCGAAAGCCCAGAGGACTTCGGCCTCATGATCGACGGGTGCTGCGAGTTGACCTGTCACCGGGCGACCGGTGCCTCCCAGGTCCAGCGAGATCGTTTCTCCTGCGACAAAATCGACGGGTACTCGGACCGACGAAGTGGGTTCAGCGGAGCCTGCATTGACGGTCAACATGATGCGGCGGTTAATGCGTCCGTGTCCCGGAAAGACACGTTCAAACACATAAGAACCGTCTTTCCCCGTGGTCGTGTCGTGGTGGGTGAAGATATTCGGAACGCCTTCGCCGTAAGACGGGATCACATTACTGAAGATGGTGAGCGGAACCCGCGCAACCGGCTTCGTACCGACACGGAACGTTCCTTCAATACGCGCCCAGGGAGTGAGAGTGACGGTTTCCGGGATCGCCCCTTTTTCCGATTTGAGGTAGGCAAAACCGGCCGGATGCGTGATCATCAGCTGGAATGGTTCTGTCCGTGCCGGGATGCTGAAATGCCCTTTTGCATCCGACTTGAGCTGTGTGGCGATGGTCGAACCGTCATCAATTTCACCATTCTCAACGCTGATCTGCGAGTCGGCGACACCAAGGGCAATCTTCGCGCCTGACGCCGGTTTCCCCGCTGCTGTCATCAGAGTCGCAGCGATGTCTTGTGCCGGTTTCAGCGCAAAATCAATTTCGATTTCTCCTTCATCCGTTTTGATATCACGCGAGATGGCTAACAGATAACCGGCGGCTTCGATGCGCACCAGATGTGCCGGATAGTCGTGTTTCAGGCGAACGCGATACGTTCCATCGGTGGCATCGAAACTGTCGCGGGGAATCCAGTTCATGCCGAGGCGTGGATCACTGTTGCGCAGTCCGGGCGTGACATGAAACTTTTTGATCGGTTGTTTTGTCTTCGCATCAATCACACGACCCGAGACCACCAGGGCTGGAGGCGGAGTGAAGACATATTCCTTCTCTCTGGCAATAAGCGGTTCCTTGGAGAGCTGCATCCCGCCGGGACGACAGATGTCGGCCTGAAATTCATCCAGGGGGGCTTCATTCCATTCCCAGACGCCATGTTCGTCGGCGTACTGGCTGACATTGTCGAACTCGAAGTAATCGATTCTGCCACGCCAGCGCTGGAAAAAAATGCGTGCCTTGGGAATCCCTTTCCCGTCTTCATCGACGACGCGCACCCGGATCTTACCGCCGGGCTTGAGAATAAAGTCGACCGGTTCCATCTCCGGGGCCACGCGGACTTCTTTTACTTCCAGTGCGCGACCTTTTGCGGATGCGACAACACGCGTCACGCGAGGTTCGCATCCACTGAGCAGGTAGACGCCAAACTCGTCCGTTTCTGCTTCGCGAATTTCATTCAGGAACTTGGTGCGAATCAGCGCGCCGGCGACAGGTTTGCCGTTTTCATCCGTCACACTGCCCGTGATATTCAAACCCTGCCCCAGTGTGATCTTTGCGGAAGGACGCGCATTGGCTTTCACTTCGAAGACACTGCGGTTGATCCGTTTTCGCCAGGGACCATACTCGGGGTGATTGATGGCGATAAATACTTCCGATTCAGAAGCGGGAACAGAATCGAACTGCCATTCCCCCTTCGCATTCGTCTTGATTCTCGTACTGACGGCCGGTCGTTTGACATCTTCGTTTCGTCGATAAATGCGCACATCTACCGAGATTTTCGCATCGGCGACGGGTTGCCCCGCTTCGTCAACGACGACCCCTCCCACAGTCCAGTACTTGTCTGCAGCGTCTTTCGTGTTCTTCTTGTCTTGCGCGCTCGCCAGATGGAAGGGTGTAATTCCCGACAACAGACTCAAGAGGATGATCAGCACTGTCTGAATTCGAAAGGCTCGATGAGGAATTCCATTTTGAGACACATTTGAAACTTGTTGCGCTGTTTGACAGGAGGGATGGGAGTCAAAAAAAGTCATGAATTCACCTCGTTGGAAGCGTTCAACGTGAAGCAAGCCTGGTTTCAAAATGATTCAGGCGCTTTCAGCAGGCGGGATGAAATCAGACGTTCGAAAAGACGGTCGCCCTGATTTCGCTAAGCGCGATCGGAAACATACATTACTGCACCGTATTCGATCACGTAGACAAGGTCAAGAAAATGTTATCATTCGACAGACAAAAAGAAAACGGAGAACCGGCAGGCGGTGTTATTTCTTGAGCGTCAGTGTGCCCAGATCAACGGCTTCAGAACTAAATCCGTTTTCCACAGGGGGTACGGTGAATTGCAGATCGCCCACATGGCCGGGGTTATTTTCCCGTTCGTAGAAGTTGACGCTGAGGACATACTCTCCCGGCGGAACATCGTCGATCCGGAAGGTACCGTCGCGGGCAATACTGGCATTGATGCGTGGCGTTTCATCAAGCCGTTTGCTGCGGGCTGCTTCATATCGTTCATAAATCACTTTTTCAGCCGGATAATCTGCGGACTTTTGCCAGGCGGTGTACCAGGCCTGGAAGCCACGGGGATCATTGCTGATGGCTTCCAGCGGTAACATGCCGGCCGGAGGCCTGAAATATTCGTGGGCAGAAAGATGCGCCAATGGCCAGACCACATTGCCCGTGTGTGTCTCAGCCGGTTTGAGTTTTCCGATGACGGGACGTCCCGTACCTCCCAGATTGAGTAACTTTGTTTCGCCGGCTTTTAATTCTATGGGGATCTGAATTGACGAAGTTGCTTCGGTCGCGCCCTGTCTGACCATATAAGTGATGTTGCGACCAACGCGGGTCTGTCCGGGAAAGACCCGGTCAAACACGTAACGACCATTCTGATCGGTTTTGATTTCATTCTGTGTAAAAATACTGGGACCCTCGTCACGAGAGGCATTGATACCGTTATTCAACCCTAATGCGAGTTCCACGTCTGCCGCCGGTTGCTTTCCAATCGAGAACGTACCTTCAATCCGCGCCCAGGGTGTGAGTTGAATCGGATCGGGAATGGGGCCTGTTTCCGACTTGAGATGTGCGAAGCCGGCAGGATGAAGAATGATCAGTTGAAATGCTTCATTGCGAGGGGGTATACCGAAGTGGCCTGCCTCATCGCTTTTCAATACGGTGGCATATGTCTGCCGGGTCCCCAGTCGCCCCTGTCGGATACTGATCTGCGAACCTGCAATCCCGACAGCGATCTCTGCCGCAGTTGCCGGTTTGCCCTCCGCAGTCAGAATCGTGGCAGCAACATCTCTGGCAGGTTTTAAGGCAAAATCGTAAGACACATCCTCTTCATCGGGTTTAAAACCGCGGGACGTAGCGACTTCATAACCGTCTGCTTCAATTCGCACAAAGTGGGCCGGGTCGTCATCCGTGATACGAAGCTGATACTTGCCGTCTGAGACGGTAAAACTGTCATTCGAGTCCCAGAACAAGCGTGACCGGGAAGCGTCTCTTTGAACGCCGGGAGTGACGCGGAATTTTTTGATGGGCTGCTTCGTCTTCGCATCGATCACACTACCCGAAATGATTAACGCTTTGGGTGGCTTGAAGACATATTCTTCGTCGCGGGCCAGCAGCTTTTGATTCGAGAGCTGCATGCCTCCCGGGCGGCAGATGTCAGCCTGGAATTCGTCCAGCGGCGCTTCATCCCATTCCCAGACTCCGTTTTTGTCGGCGTACTGGTTGACATTGTCAAATTCGAAGAGGTTGTACCACGCACTGCGCCAGCGCTGGAAAAAGATACGTGCCCTGGGAATTCCCTTTCCGTTTTCATCGACAACGCGCACCCGGATTTTTCCACCAGGCTTCAAAGAGAAATCGACCGGTTCCATCTGCGGTGCCACTTCTACTTCCTGAACTTCAGGAGCCCGGCCTTTCGCTGTCACGACGACGCGCGTCAGCTTAGGTTCGCAGCCGGTAAGCAGATAGACGCCAAACTCGTCTGTGGTCGCTTTACGAATGTCATTCAGAAACCTGGTGCGAACCAGCGCACCGGCGATCGGTTTTCCGTTTTCATCGGTGACGCTGCCAGTGATGTTCAGGCCCTCTTCCAATGCGATTCTGGCAGAAGGGCTGGCATTGTCTATCACTTCAAATTCACTGCGGGCCACACGCTTTCGCCAGGGACGATAGTCGGGGTGATTGATATCGATATGCACTTCCGCTTTGGAAGCGGGGACATAGTCGAAGTGCCATCGACCGTTGTCATCGGTGACGATATTTGTGCCGACACCTAACTGACTGTTATCGCCGGGCCGTTTTTTGTATTCGACGCTGGGAGAAACTTTGGCACCTGTGATCGGTTTTCCCGCTTTGTCTACAATTACGCCTCCCACCTTCCAGCCGGCATCCAGAATCGCGGTGAATTTTTCCGGAATTTTGCTGGAACTCCAGGTGGCCCAGTAAGGTGCATAGCCGGGCTTTTTGATACTGAGGTTGAAGCGTTTCAGGTGGTGCGTCATGCGGAAGCGAAGTACGCCTTTGTCATCGGTTTTCACAAACGGTCCATATGTCGCATTGCGCAGGTACTCACCGCTAATAATCTGATCGGCAGTGGGAGCCGGATCGCTGCGGATTTCGATGGTCGTATCGGGAATCGGTTTGCCTTCCGGATCGACGATGTTGAGTTGAAACTGTCGTGTCATTTCCCGATCTCGGGCGAAGACCAGCTCAAAATGGACCGGTTTGTCGGGGTGAATGTAGCGAATGCCATCTTTCAGTTCCGGCTGGTTCGGATCATCGGTAATCCGCAACGGTTCGGAGGGTGTGCGGCTGATGAGCTTGTAACCAAAGCGTCGATTTTCGCCGAACAGTTCGACATCGTGTGTCCCCACACCATAGGGAGCAGTCTCGGATGCCGCGTCGCGGTCGATGGGACCAAAGCGAATACCGAAGCCGTTTGTTCCGTCGATGCCACCCCCGCGGGTGCGGAGGTGCTTGTCGTTGTTCGAAAGACGAATGCCGACGCCACCATAGACCATCGATTTGCCGTCATCGCCTTTTGCGGTGCCTGTGATTTGAAACGGGTCCTGATATATCTTTTCTGCATTCGTGGTCAGCTGAAGTGTTGTCGTTTTCCCGGCTTCCACCTGAGCACTGCCGATTTTCGGGTAGCGATATTCGCTTGAAAAATTAGAGTCATTAATTTCGATCAGGTATTTCCCCGGGAACAGGGGCGCTGTCGTAAACTGACCAGACTTGTCAGTTGTGGCATAAACCAGGAACGTATTGCTTTTGTCCTTCAGAAAGAATGAATTGCCAATTCTCAGATCCAGGTCAGGCATCGGTTTGCCGGTCTGGGGATCGACAACGGTTCCCTGGATGAAACCGCCCCGCGTCATTTTCAGATTGAGCTCTTCCTGGTACGGTTCTTTCAGTTGGAGAGAAAGATCTCGCCACGATTGGCCATCGGCGGGTACGAACTCGGGATGACCAAATTGCACTCCAAAATAGTAATTGCGGGTTTTGTCATTTAGCGACTCCAGGGAAAAGATTCCCGAACCTGTCTCAAGCGGATCGAACCGGTATTTACCTTCGGCATCCGTAGTTGATTTCTGACCTCGAAAACGTGTCGCCACACCACTGTAGAGTTGGATCTCTACATCAGGGATCGGCTTTCCTTCGGTATCGGTGATGCGACCAGATAAGACCGTATTTTTCTCAGGAACCGGTTTCTTTTCCTGCTTCGATTCTGCCTGTTGTTTCGGTTCTTTTTCTGGTTGATTTGTCTGTGCGGACGAGGGTGAAATCAGTCCAACGATGACCAGCGTTGCTCCCAGAATCAACAGACCGCATAAGCCGCCGCGCGAGACCGGCAGGGGCTCCTGCAGGGATTCACCAAACAGCCGGGCCACGCGACGACGGATTTCTGAAGGGGATTTGCCACTGGCTGCCAGCGTGGTCAGATCACCGCTGGTTTTGCCGTGCCTGACCAGTTCTGCGACATGCAGCAGCGCTGTGGCATAATTCACGCGCGATTCGAAGGTGGAAGTGGAATCGAGTTTCAGCTGGCATGTCATTTCGTCACAACAGTATTCCCGCAGCATGTTGACGCGGTGGCTCAGATACCAGAGCGCGGGATTGAAGAACAGAATCGCTTCCGTAAACCGCTGCAGCAGGTTGATCCATAAATCGAAGCGGCGGATGTGAGCCAGTTCGTGCGCGAGGATCAGTTCCAGTTCGTCAGTAGTGAGTCCACTGATGGCAGAAGCGGGCAGCAGGATCATCGGTCGCAGAATACCTGTCACGCGAGGCACTAGAATCTGTTCGCTGCGGGCCAGCACGGGAACCACTTTCAACGACCATGTCTCTGCAAGATGTCTTAATGAATTGACGAGCGGACCCGCGGAGATCCGTTCGGCTGTCGCGCCGAGTCTCTGCACGCGGATACTGGAGATAATCAGACGGAATAACATAAAGGCGACTCCCGCGACGTAGCAGGCGACGATCCAGGGAGCCAGCCAAAGCCAAACCTGTGATCGTCTTGCGGGAGACGCCTTGGATACCACTGGGGAAAGATCCACGGTGGAACGTGTGGTCTGCTTCTCAGATACCAGAGAGTCCTTTACAGGCAGTGGTTCTGAATTAACGGGACTGCTTTGAACCGGCGCGGCAGGGCGCATGTCTGCGAGAGAAGGCAGCGCCTCTGTTCTCACAGGACTCGGGCGGGCTGCCACAGGTTCGGTTGGAGTCTGATCAACGAGAGCAAATGTTACGGGGAGCGCCAGCACGGCTGACAGCAGAGCTGTAACGTAGAGCACATAATGTCGTTCTACGTTATTTTTCTGCCAGCAGCGTTCTACGAGCCAGAGCACGCCGATCAGCAGGGAGACCTGCCAGATGGAATGCAGGAGCGTCAGACAGAGGCGGCCGCTCAAAGCGGGATCGAGTAGAGTATTCCAGATCATTGCTGCTGCTCCTTTGCTTTGCGGGCAATGAGCTTGCGAAGTGCCGCGAGTTCTTCAGAATCCAGGTCGGCGGTCTCAATCAGATTCATGACCAGAGCCGACGAAGAGCCGTCAAACACCCGCGATAACAGATCGCCGACAATGCCGCCGGTCACCGCTTTTTTCTGCAGCTTCGGCGAGAACAGGAACGACTTACCGTCCTTCTTTCGTTTCACAAACCCCTTGTTAAACATGATGTTAAGAGTCGTGATCACAGAACTGTGTGCCAGCGGTCGTGCGGCCTGCGCTTCGAGTCGCGCCCGCACGTCGCGCACAGGCAGGGGGGACTCATCCCAGAGGATCTTCAGAATTTCCAGTTCCAGCTCCGTCGGGTGTTCTGATCCGGGTCGCGCCATTGAACAATTCCTGTAACAAAATGCAGTTCATGCAGATTTGAAGAATAATCATCTAATTATTTAGATGATGTTACAGAGGGAGAATCAATCCGTCAAGAAATCTTTTAATTAATTAAAAGATCAAGCCGCCAGGACCGAGGCAGTGAAGTTCACTCACAGGCCGTCAGCAGGCGCTGGGCGGTGGTGTAAAAATAGAGGCTGACGTCGTGCACCATGTAGCGGGCGACCTGGTCCAGATTGTAAGCCTTGTTCTTCTTGAAATGTTTTTCTTTTAACTGATTCAATTGAACTGCAAGCGCCATCAAAGGTACCCAGTCTGACTGATAGAACTGCATCAGGTTCTTTCGCCACCAGCTGATGTAAAAAGCGCGCATGATGTGTTCGGAGATCACACTGGAAAGGACAAAGGCCACCCCATTAAACATGAGCAGACAGCCAATGATCAAATAGGGGGCATTGATGGATTCCCCTTCGAATAACATTCCGAGCAGAAATATCATAATGGAGCTTGTCAGAAACAACACAAAGCCCAGCCGGGGGATCAGCAGGGACCGTCGATAGTCGGCTCCACTTTCTTTTTCCGATAATTGTGCGACGAGCCGGCGCGTTCTCTGCTGCAGTGACTCCGTGGCTGGGATAGGCGGACGGGTGCTGATGCGCTCGAAGACATCGTCTGCGATTTTCTCCCAGAGTATCTGGACGGTTTCGCATTCCCGGTCATTGACGCCGAACTCATCCAGCAGTTCATTCCGTTGTGAGACCAGTAACTGCTGGCATTCCAGAAAACTCTGATCGGCCTGCTGCTCACTTTGAATGCAATAATCCTGAATCGTCTGGTCGATAGTGCTTCGTAGTGGGCCTCCCGTCAGAAAACTGCTTCGTTCGCGTTGATACACGCGCATCAGGTCCAGGAAGTGAAATTCATATTCCAGCCAGGGAGGCAGTCTGACCAGGTTGGTTTCGATCAGTGAGAACTTCGAATTCATCCAGGCTTTGTCGGCTTTCCAGATCGCTGCCTTCAGAATGTGGATATAAAACACGAGCAGGTGAGCGACCTGGTAATCCAGCAGGTTCGATTCGCAGGATTCCAGAGTATGCTGGAACGATTGAAACGGGGTGTGCCTCAACAGTCGGTCCCAGGCATTTTCCGTCAGGTAATAAAACCGGTCTGAACGCACCACACGCGAAGTATTCACCAGCAGTTCTTCGAGCCCTTCCAGCGATTCACAGGTAACAAAATACTGATGCAGCAGTTCAAACAGCGCCGGGTCACCCGGATGTGCCTGCAGTCCCTGCAGCAGCCACATCGGAAACGACTGTGAATGACGCTCGAGCAGGTCAGACAGAAACGCCAGCGCGTAGAAGTCATAGGGTGATTTATCGTCCTGTGTTTTCAGTTCCTGATAAAGTTCGGCCAGCGGTTCATTTCTGACACGCTCATGTAAAGGCTGGCCCTCCGGGGAGAAAACAGGTTCTGCATCTGCTTGGCTCAAGTGATCATTCACTGGTGGCTGATGTGGAGCCGTGAGGGAGTCCGGTTCCGGTTGCCCCTGTAAGACTTCCGACCAGTTGAAATGCCAGTCAGCCGTATTCGTATTCGGTGAAGATGTTTCTCCATACCGGAGTGCATCGTCCAGGCGTTCGTAAGCGGCGCGGATCTTTTGAAATTCAGCAGGAAACTTTTCAGGCTTGAACTTGCGAATGAACGCGTTATAGCTGCGCTTCAGATCGCGCACGTCGTATTCGCCCGACAGACCGAAAAACGGTTCCGGGTGATCCGGCAACAAATCCCATTGTGGATCGCTGGGATCACTCATGAATGTCTCCCGTCAAATTGGTCGGCCACATCGTTCTCATGTTTCACAGGTATAAATACAGGGTCAATATCACGGAAATTGCAATAGTGACTGCAATCAACACGTATAAAGTCTTCACCATCAAAGCGATGGCATTTGATTTTTTTGAGGTCGCCGCGAGTTGATTGAGCCAGTCCTTTTCCAGCGCATACAGTTCCGGAAACTCCTGTTGCACGATGCGGGCCAGCTTTCGCTCCTCTTCCGGGCTGACCAGTTCCACATCGAACAGGGTCGCTTCGGGTTGGGCATACGAGGTTGAACGCAGTCGTTCGGCTTCAGCCGGAGAGGAGATCACCAGCTTGCAGAACTGCTCATAGAATCTTTCATGACCCTCACAGCGATGCTGCAGCCTGGTAAAGGATTCGCGTAAGGCGGCAATTTTTCTCAGACGTCCGATGGCAAATGTCAGCTCGGGATAATCCGAAATGCTAATTTCGTTTAACTGTTGCTCAATCATTTCAGTCTTGATCGACCAGAAATGCTTTCGCAGGGAATTGATCTGTCCCGACGCGTCTGCCCGGTTGTGACGATCGCTGGCATTCGATGAGAGACTCGAACGACTGACCGACTGTGGCTGCAGAAACTGTTTGCGGCGGTTTAGAATTTCTGCCGGCTGTTCCAGTGGGTTCATCTGCAGCACCTGGCTGAGATATTCCTGCTTAGGTGAATCAGACATGGGAGATCCTTCCGATCAAAATTACTGGCAGGCCGTCAACAGGCGTTGCGCGTTGACATACAGGAACAGGCCGACATCTTTTCGCATGGCTTCCGCAATTTTATCGAGTCCTTCGCGCTCTTCATCTCCCACTTTGATGGATTTGATCTGCTCCAGTTCGTCAGCCAGTGCCTCCAGGGGAAACCATTTCGTCTGATAAAACCGCATGAGTTCAAAACGCCACCAGCTGCGATAATGTCCCAGAAGGATCCGGTCCTGCAGCATGGAATAAATCACCAGGGATGCAAAATCCGCAATCACGACGCCAAATATTTTCAGGGAGTTCATCCAGAATGAATCCAGAATATGGATCAGGAAGTAGATGATCAGACCAAACGAACCAAGGACTCCCAGCCCCAGGATCAAGGCGAGAGAGTGTAAAAACTGATAACGGATACCCACTCCCTCGGTCAGCAGTCTGTTCCCCAGCTTTTTCGACTGGACTTCGATTGAATCGGTGTGTTCCGAATACGGGTCATCTGCGATGCGTTCCAGCACATCAGACGAAATCCGTTCCCAGAGATAGAGCGTGATTCCAAAGTCTTTTTCGGGGACATCAAATTCGCGCAGTACCTCATCTTCCAGGGATACCAGTTGATTCTGGCATTCCAGGAAACTCCGGTCGGCGTCGGATTCCCTTTGGGTGCAATAGTCGAAAATCGCCTGATCGATCATGGCCCGCACCGGACCCCCCTCTAAAAACTGGCTGCGCTGACTGCGGTATTGATTGATCTGTTCCAGGAAATCGATTTCCTCTTCCGCCCAGTAAGGCAGGCGATCGTAGTGAGCTTCGATCTCTCCAAACTTTTCCCGCAACCAGTGGTCGCTCGCTTTCCAGACAGCGGTTTTCAATATATGCAGATAAAACACCAGCATGTGATCAACGCGGTGATCCAGCAGATTTGCTTCACAACTTTCAAGATGCTCGCGGAAATCACTGAAGGAATCGTGTCGCAGCAGTTCGTCCCAGGCCCGCTCGGTCAGGTAATAGAACCGGTCCGTGCGAATCGCCCGCGATGTTGCTTCCAGCAGTTCCGGAAGTCCGTCAGACGAGGGCTGACTGGCGAAGTACTGCCGCAGCAGTTCAAACAGCGCCGGTTCGTCGGGATGCGCCTGCAGTCCTTTCAGCAACCAGTAGGCGAATGCGTGTGTCTCATCCTGCCTGACATCGGAGAGGACGGCCAGTGTATAAAAGTCGTAAGGAGTTTTCTCTTCTTTCTGTTTGAGGTCCTCGAATATACCGGGCAGCGATTCGACGCTGATGCGTTCATACAATCGCTGCGGTTCGGACTGTGCCGACAACCCGTCGCTGCGTTCCACGGGACGCGAGTGATCGGGCCAGGGGAGTTCGCGCGGTTCTACCGGTTCGGGGGGGAGGCTCTCGGGCTGTGAATCCTGCTTCAACGGTTCGCTGAAGTTCCAGTCAAACTGCAGATCAGGCAGGGAGGTGGAAGGACGGGGGCGTTCCTGATAACGCAGTGCATCATTCAGTCGTTCAAACGCCGCTCGAATTCTTTGAAACTCTTCGGGGAACCGTTCCGGTTTGAACTGGCGGATGTAGGAGTTATATTTTCGTTTCAGGTCGCGCAGATCATACTCGCCTGTCAGCCCGAAAAATGCTTCCGGGTCGTCAGGTAACAGATTCCATTGCGGCTCGATGGGGCCACTCATGAACTACTCCCACAGTCGCATGCGAATTTATTGAAAGACCATCTTCGAAACATAATAAGCGCAGATCATCACCAGTAGCGCAATAATTGCCAGCACCGCTTCACTGAAACCGAATACATTGTTCGCATCCCGCTTCGAAAGAATATGGCTCAACCACGGCTTTTCCAGCTGATACAGTTCCGGCATTTCCTGTCGGATGGCCAGCGCGATGCGATAGTAATCTTTCGGGCTGCGATTTCGCGTATCAAACGATCCCTTCCGCGAAGCCTCCATGCATTCGGCACGACGCTCGGTTGTTTTTTGAGGAGACGCCGAGACCAGGCCGCAGAACTGATTGAAAAACTCCGGGAAACAGTGGCGATGCTTTCTGAGTCGTCGAAAGGAATCCCGCTGATCGGCGACCGCTTTGAGCCGGGAATAGGAGATTGCCAGGTCCGGAAACTCGGAAATGTCGATGGCTTCCACCTGCTCGCGCAGGCTTTCGTCATCCAGATTCCAGAGGCATTTCCGCAGGGCTTCCATATTCTTCAGCGTCTGTTCTTTACGTTCATAAAGTGAAAGCGATGTATCAACAACCGGGCCGTTGCCCGACTGCGGTTTCAGGAATTCACGTCGACGCTTGAGAATTTCGAGTGGCTGATCCAGCGGATTCATCTGCAGCAGCTGTTTGACATATTCGGTTTCACGTGAATCTGTCATACCTGAAATTCCTGGTCATCCTCATCATAACAGAAACCCAGTGCGGCCAGCGCCGTCAGCAGGTTCTGCTTTGCCTGCTCGAAATATTCGCGATCACCGGATGCCATTGCCTGCTCAAAGTAGTCAATCGAAGATTCCAGATCATCGCGCTGAAACGGACTGACTTCGCCAATCACCCGCTCGGCATAACGGACCAGATGCTGGTTCTTGACGTCATCCCGCGGATAAAACTTCAGTTTCTGCAGTTTCTGGACGGCCGCGTCGATATCCGCTTTCGATGTCAGCTTGGCGTGCTGCGTCAGTACGGTTTTAAATTTCTTACCGGTCTCGGGAACGAAGGCTTCGACTTCCAGAATACCGTTCAGGTCATACGTGAAGCGAAGATGGACCGGTTTACCCGATGGCCCGGGTGGGATGCCTGTGACTTTCATCGTCCCGAGGAACAGATTGTCTTCGACTTTGCGGCCTTCGCCCTGGTAGACGTTAATTGTCATCTCGCGCTGATTGGGTTCGACCGTTCCGACCACTTCTTCGCGGGAGACTGGAATCGTCGTATTGCGATGGATGATCGGCAGGTAATACCCGTTGACCTGGCGTCGCCCGAATTCTTTAATCACTTCCGTGCCCAGCGTAAACGGGCAGACATCCGTCATCACCATGTCTTCGACAGCCCGGTCGTCCTGAATCAGGGCGGCCTGCACCGCAGCGCCCAGCGCGACCACTTCGTCAGGGTTATGTGTGCACAATGGTTCCACGCCGAAAAACTCGCGAATGAATCCGCGGACGGCTTCCATGCGAGTGGCTCCCCCGACGAGAATCACACTGTCGAAGTCCTGCGGTGCGATCCGCGAGTCGCGTACCGCTTTGGCAATCGGACGCGCCAGCCGTTTGACCAGCGGGTCGGCAATTTCCAGGAACTCTTCGCGTGTGATCGTATGAGTGGCGGCGTTCACTTCCATCTCTCCCTGCAGATTGGGAATGCGGATTCTGGCCTCCGTTTCCCGCGCGAGGGTGCACTTGGCCGCCTCACATTCCTGCTTGAGCCGGGAAACGAGCAGGGGATGTTTGACTTCTGCGATCTCGACCTGCAGATTCTGGGCGGTGAGAACTTTTGACAGAATACGGTCGGTGAAATCTTCGCCCCCCAGCATGCTTTCGCCAGCAGTCGAAATGATTTCCAGCGTCCCTTCGAACACTTCCATCGCCGTCACATCGAAGGTGCCCCCTCCGAGGTCGATCACGATCAGTTTTTTTTCGGCCTGACGATCATGAAATCCGTATGTCAACGCAGCCGCCGTCGGTTCGTTGATAATGCGGCGGACATTCAGTCCCGCCAGTTCGCCTGCCTGCTTGGTCGCGTTTCGCTGGTGATCATTAAAGTACGCGGGGACTGTGATGATGGCATCGTGAACTTCTACGCCCAGGTACGCTTCCGCATCCTGTTTCAAAGACTGGAGAACCAGGCTGGACATTTCCGTTGCGGAGAAGACATGCCCGCCGATTTCGACTTTGCGATCCGTGCCCATCAGACGCTTGAATACCCAGGCACAGCGTTCGGGCTGAGTCACGCGGGTTTCTTTGGCGGCAGAACCGACCAGCACGCGATCATCGGCGGAAATACTGATGATGGAAGGTGTGATCACAGAGCCATGCGCGTTCGGAATGAGTTTGGGTTGCCCGTCTTCGAATACCGCGCACAACGAATTCGAGGTACCCAGATCGATGCCAATAATGGGAGTCATACGAATGAAATCTTATACAAAGTGCGGGATATTCCCCGCCAGGTGGTCTGATGGGAAGCACGAAAACAGATCACCCGATTGTAATCTTGCGTCCAGTCATTTTCTACAATGAATTTGATTATGTCCTGATTGAGACAGGGACGGCGTTTAAGAGCTGACACAACGATTTCAGAACGGGTTCAATTTCTCCCGGTAGAGAATGCTACTGATTCTGTTGGAACGTCTCTTTGAGAGTTGCTTTCATATCAGTCCATTCGGTGGCAGTCGCAGTCAGTTTCCCGTCCGGGCCAATCAGGTAATAAACGGGAACCGAGCTGATTGCCAGTTGACGCGCCATGTCGGATTGATCGCCGAGATAATTCTGAGCCCAGTTCCATTTGTTTTTCTCGACAAGTCTTTCTGCATCTTCCGGGTATTGATCCACATTCAATCCGACGAACGTAAGCGGCTTCTCTGAAAGTTGATCGGCGGTTGCCTGGATGTCGGGCATATTCTTCAGGCAGGGAGCACACCAGCTGGCCCAGACATGCATCAGAATATAGCGGCCTTTCATCTCGTAGATCGAATGCTCTACGCCGGTGGTGTCTGTGAATTTATACGCATACATACTCTCACCCACGCGCGGCCCGACGCGACAGGCCACTTCGATCGAACCCAGGTCTTTGTTTTTCGCTTTGATGTCGGCGGCGGTCACTGTCACGGGAATCACTTTCGTGCCGACCGCTTCGACCAGGCAGCCTGCTGGTTCTTCAAACAGCCGCAATACCAGATCGTATTTTCCGGGAGGCACGCCGCCAATCAGAATCAGCACCACGGCTGCCAGCCTGGCTTTGTAAGGCAGGGGAGCCCAGGCACTCACCACTGCTGAGGCGAGAACCACGATTACAATCAAAGTTATAATCGTGGGAACCGGGATATGTGAAGAATCGGTTTGCGAATTCTTCACCATATCGCCACCATCTCGTGCTCTCGTCTCAGATTGGTTATAAGCGGACCGATTCTTCGGTTGTCTGGCGCATGCGGGTGCCTTTTATTTTTCCTGAAACGCAGGGTTTTCGACGACTTCCCATTCATCCCCGGTATTCCAGGGACCTTCATAGTCATCCCCCAGATCGCCGGATCCAGTCGAATCATTGAAATATTTATCAACCCACTTATCATCCGGTTTCAGATTACCAATTTCCAGCGGCTTTTTATCCATGCTTTCGAGTGCCTGACCGAATGCTTTCAAGTGTGTGATTTCCCGGGTCATTAAAAATTTCAGCGCATCTTTAGTACCTGGGTCGTCGGTGTAATCAATCAGACGTTCATACACAATCTTGGCCCGGGCCTCCGCCGCCATATTGGTCCGCAGATCTACTTCCAGCTGACCGGTGATAGCGATATAGGCGGATGTCCAGGGGACTCCCTGGGAGTTATTCAGGGAAACACCACCTCCCCCTACAACGGCAATGAGAGGATCTTCCAACGCTGCATCACCATTTTTACGGAGAGGTTTCAGGTGCATCCGGGCCAGCGAACCGATCACTTCCAGGTGACTCAATTCTTCTGTTCCGATATCCATCAACAGATCTTTTCGAGCAGCGTCTTCACAGTTCAGACCTTGAATGGAATATTGCATCGCTGCAGCCAGTTCGCCATTCGCACCGCCGAACTGTTCCAGCAGCATCTTTCCGAAACGGGGATCAGGATCACTGACATCGACTGTATACATGAGCCTCTTAACATGATGGTACATATTAAATCCTTTTTGGGTTCACTGGTGAGTAATAACTGAGAATTAACTGCGGCGCGCTACATTACATCGCCACTCAAAATAAAAGCTGAGAGTCAATCTGACTTCTGAATTCGATTTGCAAACGATGTGCCAAAGAGAGCAAATGCCTGTTCTCTCGACTTAGCTTCAGTTTTCTTCGCTTAAGGACACCGGTATTGTTCGTTTCGGGAAATGGGTACGAAGGGAACGGTTTCTGAGTGGTCAATGTGCGCGGTGGGCTGTCACTTTGTATTCAGGAGCGGGAGGTGTTTCTCTGACAGACTGCACTGCCCCGGCATCCAGGTTCGGTTCTTCCTTGGTTGCAACCGCCTCGGGTTCGTATCTCAGTTCCACTAGAGCACATCACATTTAACCATCGAGTCTATCAATCTAATATACTCGGTCCAAATGGACCTGGAGACGCTACAGTAATACTGGACACAGTCTAGTAGCGGGAAGAGATCCGTGCCAATGTATACCTACGTCTGGATTGTCCCCTCTTTCGTCATCTGTGCTTCAAAAGTCACGCTGCCGTAGTAAGGCGAATCATGCCTGATGACCAGGCCGTGTTATACGGGATCGCAGGCTGAATCCAGAACGGAACCGGTCACCGCGATACCCTGATTTCATACCAGTCGGGCACTGTCGTTATAAGTTGCTACAGTTCAACGGGTTTTGAGTCACTCAGATAATCTTTAAGTAAAAATTTCAATCTCATTTTCTGGCAAAGTCAATTTCGCGATACTGTTTGCATCGGTATTATGAGCATCGAACGTATCAGAGAGGCAGAGGTCAGGGTTGTTTTGAACCTGGTAAATTGCATGAGCGCGCTCCACAAAAGGGAGTAGTAGGACCAAGTTTGCACCGGATTGGTGCAGAAGTGCTATAGCTAATGTATAGGTAGCGGAAGGCGATGTCAAACAGAACCTGAAATAACGTGACTCAGCTTTCGGCATCACTGGCTGTTGTCGTCTGCTTTTCCAGATAATCTTTGACGTAAAGTTCCTGCACAACAACTTTACCTGCCGCCAGGAGAGGTGAGGCGACCATCGCGCCCAGAAAGCCGAACAGCACACCCATGATTGCCTGGAATGAGATCAGCAACGCAGGGGGCAGAGAAACCTGCTGTTCCTGAATGAGGGGGGTGATCAGATAGCTTTCCACCAGTTGTAAACCGATAAACGCAGGCACGACCAGCGCCGCGGTTGTCGGGCCTTTGGGCAGGGCAATCAGAATCGCCAGGCAGAACGCAATCAGCGATCCGATATTCGGGATGAATGTCAACAGGCCAGAGATTACTCCCAGAGTTCCCGCCATCGGCACGCCGATCAGCGAAAGCACCAGCCACGCACCCAGTCCCGTGATAACCATCGAGCCAAAGCGTCCCAGCAGCCAGCGCCAGAGTGTATCACTCAACTGAGACATCAAGCCCTGTATGCGATCTCTGCGTTCTGGAGGAAACAGGATGACCACACCGTCACGGTACGTTTGCGGCGTAACTGCCAGAAAGAGTCCGACAAACAGAATCAGGATCACATTGACGACGACTCCAAAAGTCGATTTAAATATGCTGCCTACAAACGACATCGCCTGTTGCGCGGGTTGTGTCAGTGACTGGAAACTGTTCTGCGATGGCTGCTCTTTTGTTTCAGACTCTGGTTTTGAACCGCTTTGATTTTTTTCTGCAGGTTGATCCTGTTCCGCTTTTTTCTGTTTTCGATTTTCATTCTGTGTGGAAATCATTTTCGCCAGAAAGGGAGTAGAGCGGATGACCGAACCAATCGAGATATACTTGTCGGCCCAGTCATGAATCCGTTCGATTCCCTCATCGATCTGCTGATGGACTTCTTCGATCTGCTGGTTGATCTGCACAAAGAAAAATGTGGTGGTACCCAGAAAAGTACCAATCAGAATCAGCACAACCGCCGCCAGACTGGCTTTGTAAGGCAGGGGAGTCCAGGCACTTAACTGGTGGCTGGTATGAGTCAGAAAAACTCCGAACAGCACCGCCATGAACAAAGCGAGAAGAATTTCCCAGGCAAGGACCAGCACCGCGGCAAAGATCACAACAAATACGAGCGCTATAATTGCATGAGCCAGTTTGCTGGAAGAACCGGTTTGCGTGTGCTCTTTCAGGCGAACGACTTTTTGATCTCTAACCCCGGGCTGGTCTGATTGCATACTGTTTTTCTGCCCCGCCTGGTGCATTGACTTCAACTCAATTTCTGAAAAGGAACCGAACGCGCTGCTTCTTGTTGCACTTGCCGATCACCAGAGAGACTCCGGCATCAGAACAATGAAATGCAAACAACGTGCCATCTCTCAGAATTGAGCTTGATTCAATATCTGTCTGTTATCTCTATTATCTTATACGTAAAAAATCCAGAAAAACAGAGAAAAATAATGATTATCTGGTGTCTGACCGCCCAGTCTGTACGGTGGGCGGTCACATTTTATTCCGGAGCGGGATGTTTTTCCCTGGCAGACTGCACAGCTTCGGCAGCGTCTTTCTGGTCCCCGACATCCAGATCTGGCCCTTCCTGGGTAGCAGCCGCCTCGGGTTCATAACTCAGTTCCACCAGCAGCGGGAAGTGATCCGAACCAATGTAAGGCAGCGTACGGATTTCGGCCACGCGGAAGTCATCGGAGACAAACAGATAATCCAGCGGATAACGCCAGATCCAGGAGGTGGCGTCAAATGTCGCGAACAGGCCGCGACCTTTACGCGGGTCGAGCAGGCCACTGACTTCCTGAAACAGATTGGTGGTTCGCGACCAGCCCACATCATTCAGATCACCCAGTACGATGGCACTTTTGTTCTGACTGACTTCACGACCGGCGAGCACCAGCTCGGCATCGCGCTTGGTGGTATCTTCTCCCGGGCGGGGAGGATTAGGGTGAATGGCAAACAGCCGCACCTCTTTACCGGAACGCAGCTGGATCGTGACATCGATCGATGGAATGTCCTTTTTCACCAGTCCTCGCACTTCCGCAGACTTGACCGGCAGGTTGCAGTAAAACGCAATACCATACGTGTTTTCCAGGGGATGTGTGAGGTGATAGGCGTATTTGTTTTCGAGAGCCGCCAGGTCCGAAATCCAGCGCTGATTGACTTCACAGAGTACGACGATGTCCGGCTGTTCGCGATCAATCAACTTCAGCACCGCCGATGCATTGGTGTTCTTCTGCAATACATTAGCGGTCATAATTCGCAGTCGGGTTTCCGGATTGCTGGACTGAGCCGTTTCGACTTCATTCGGGGCGATCGTGAGGTAGGGAAAAATCCAGAACAGCTGAATGCCGATGCCTGCGCATAATGCGAGTGCGGCAATTTTCGCAGACAATCGCTTACAAAATGGAATAATTGCCAGCAGAACGAAGACATAACAGAACAGAAGCTGCAGCCGAGGAAAATCACCGATTCGTACCCACCACCAGTCGACCAGCAGCAAAGGCAGAAACGCGGTCAACGACAGGATCACGCAGACCAGCAATACGACGTACCACAACCAGCGACGCCAGTGGAACGCGCCGGAAGCCGTTTCTGTTTTTTTCTCAGTAGTGATTGTACTGTTCAATATGATAGTCCGCTCTTGAAATCGTTTTCAGGAAACGCAGGTACGGGCAATCGTCTCAGAAGGATGCTCGTGGTTTTCAAACAACTGTTCTGCGCCGATTACATTTCTAAAAAAGTCAGGTTCCAGTTTCGCATCGGGATCTGCTGAATGCAAAACAGAGATATCGCCCGTTGTCTCAAACACGACAGCTAGTACCTGGTCGGCATTCAATGCGTTTGCCTCGCGCAGTTTTCCATAAACGTCGTCGCGGGTGATATTCGCTTTTTTAAGATTCTCATCCAGCATCGTACTGCCGCGCATCAGCAGCAGAGGTTCATTATCAACGAGCTTACTGAACCAGATAAAATGCTGTCTGAGCATCGCCAGTATCCATTGCCCGACAAACAGACTTGCCAGTGCCGTCAGACCGATGACGAGTGTAGGCGTGGAACTGGAAATGGTCGAAGCAAACAACGAACCGACGGCAACCGTCATTGCGAAGTCGGCAGCAGACATCTTGGAAAAACTTCGCAGCCCTGTCAGCCGGGTATAGAACAGAATCACAGCATAAGTCACTAGGCACGACAGCAGCACCATCGGAATTTCAGTCCATTGATCTGTGATCCACTTTTCAAACATGGAACCGCCTTTCTGATGAGACTACAGGGAGTTTGTTTCTTATTGCATCCCAACAGACATTTGCATATCCCATGCCAAACCCGGAAAATCGCCGGGCGCTGAAAGAATTTTCAGGGTGTTTTCTCGCCAAAAGTCACATGATAAGCCCAGTCGATCAGATCTTCCCGGTCCTGCAGTCGATAGAGTTGCCTGTCGAAAGAGTTACCCGGTCGGCGGAGCATGCCCTGCGGTCCCCGTTCGCCGATGCGACATTCCAGCCAGTTGACGCGATCCAGATCAGGGTCGATCTGCAGTTGAACATACGTTGGCACCACCGTCTGATCACGGATCAGCCAGCTTAAGCCAAAATGAATCGCTTCCCTTTCACCGGACCGTTTAGCAACCAGCGGTATCAGATCATCCAGCGCATCCGATTTCCATTCAGGATGAATCTCGGCAAGCACTTCCGGGATAAAATAGTCGAACGCACTCAAGAGTCGTCGGCAATCTTCGGTCTCTTCAAAAGGCGCACCCACTGCAGTCTGGTTCAAGAGTACCCGCAGCGATTGTGCGACGATGATTTCTGCTTTCGAAAGTTCGCGGTTGTCTTGTTTGTTGTTGAATGAAATTTCTCCTGTTACGGATCGGTCAGTGAGTCTGGTGCATTCGCCAAAACCTGGCGGACAATTCTTGTTTCGTCTTCTTTCAGCGAGCCTAATATTTCGTTTGCTTTGGTGATGACCCGACGAAGTACTTCGCGCTTGTCGGTGTGCAGACTCCAGAATGACTCCCGGATGCCTAATACAGCGTTCAGTAAATCACCGGGATAACAGTGGCCCTCCGCCAGTGGATTTTCTTCGAGAGATTCCAAGGCAAGAGGAATAAGAAAAAACAAACTGATCTGTTGACCGATCATAATTCGCAGATCTTCTGTTGAGAAGTCCTCCAGAGGAATCCGCCGTAAACGATGACAGGTTATCACAAGGGAAGAGTCGAAGTCTGGTTCACCCCAGTCATCGTTTTCCAGTTCCTGCAAACTTTTTCGACGGTCGAAATTGGTTTTCAATTTCAAACTCCAATGTCTTTCACCAGAATCTGCTCCAATGTCGGCTTCACATGATAATGATACCTGTCATTTCCAGCCGGCCATGACGGCGAAACCGAACCGTTTAAAGAAAACGTCGCACCGGTTCAGGCCGGCGTCAGCGAAGCGTGCGAGATGCCAGTCAACGGAGGCGTACTGATCGATAGACATTCTCTCCAGGGTAGCAGACCATTCTGCATCGTCTGTCCCCAGTTCGCGCGCCTGTTGCTCATGCATCGTCCGATACAGGTCCGTATGCCAGGGAGAGGGTCCCGCCACCTGGTCGGCGTTGATAAAGATGCCACCGTCGGCCAGTGCCTCGGAGACGCGTTGAAACAGCCGGGCTTTCTGATCGTCGGCTAAGTGATGAATGGCCAGACTGGAAATGACCGCATCAAACGGGCCGACTGGTAACGTTTCATCGAACGAGCTGTGCACCGCCGTAACGGAATACTGTTGCAGCCGCGTCTTCGCCACGTCGAGCATTTCCGCAGACTGGTCTAACAGAGTGACAGTAGACTCTGGCGAACGGTTCAGAATGAATTCGGAAAAAAGACCGGTGCCACAACCCAGGTCCAGGATCCGCGCCTCAGCGGGGACGGTCATCTCAACGAGCGTTGCCGCGGTTCCATAAAAGGCATCAAAATCGGGAACCAGCCGCCGCCGCGGTTCATCGTAAGTTTCAGGATCCCAGGTTGTCGAATGGTCCATCTGTGCTTCTCTTCGTTCGTAGTAAAAAACAAATTTGTGAATGTGAATTTTCGAAAGTCGAATTGTACCTGTCGGCTGCTTTCTTATCACACATTGAATTTTATAATTTCAGGCAGGTCACACCGGAAACAATTTTATCTCGACTCGCTCAGTTTTTCTTTCAACCATGTTATGCCCCGTTCGGTTCCCTGTAGCCAGTCCGTCAGCATGTCCTCCGTATTCACCAGTGCCTTCGGGTTTAGCTGGTGCAGTTCCAGAATCAATTCTTCGACTTCTGCAGGAAAGGGATGATGTCCGTGATTCAAGAGATCTGTCAGCGGATGGTCACCCGGTCGTCCATTAGGCATATTTCATTCTCCGATAATCTTCACCAGAATCCGTTTCCTTCGCCGGCCGTCGAACTCGTAATAAATAAATGCTCCCACGGTCCCAGGTGCGACGCTCAAAGAACATCATATCCTCAGAATTTCGAGATGTGTACGCCGAAGTTGGTACCAGGGCCGCTGAACTCCGAGATCAGGGGAAGACTCAGATTGAAGTCTGCGAAGCTCTGAACGATCTTGGGTTCAGGACTCGCACTGGTAAACTCTGGAGGTATCCTCAGTAGATCGTGAAATTGCTGCGTTCGTATTAGCAGGTTGATCAATCTCCAAAACAGACGACAGCACATTGACGTGATTGGGCCTGAGTAATCAGATCAATGAGCTTCGTCAACAATGTTTGGAGTTCGGGCTTCGTTACTTTCGACATGACAGCATTGTCACCACGCCACCCGATGCATACATTCCACTCAGCTGGTTTTTCTCTGGCTTCTGCGGATGCCCTTTCAAGGATCGCAAGTAGAACTGGTTGATCGTTCGCACTGAAGACAGCATTGTCATACAGATCAATCATCTGTCCCGTCTGTTCGTACACGTCTTGAAAGAACGGAAAAAGAAACCAGTAGTAACCATCATCTTCCAGATAGATACCCGAAGTGTAATCTGCATTGTGGACATCGTCTGTGCGAGAAAGTCCAATTGCTACAGCCATGACCTTGCTCCAAGGGCTACTCCCCAATCATCTTCACCGGTCCGATTATGCAAATACCCACCGGAAGCCGGATCGCTTGCCCGCATCGAAGGGAGCGAGCTGCTCCAGCCAGCGATCATAGTCGGCATGCAGTCCCGATTCGTTATCGTTGATGAAGACCGAAGCGGTGATATGCATTGCGTTCCCCAGGCACATTGTGTCACACACTCTCCTTTGTTGTTTCAGGTACTACTCAGTTATGTAACGTTCAACACCAATGATTTTACCATTCGTCGGGTCTATGATCACGGTGAATTCCGAATTTGGTAATCGAAGGTCAAATGGGATGTCATCAAGCGGAACCTCATGTGGTGCGCCTCCGTCAGCCAGGCCTTGTCCGTATCCAATGAACACAGTCAGGTATCCGGGACGCAGACTGGCAAGTACTTTCGCAGGAAATCTGTAGGGGGTGTCAAACTGACTACTCATTCTCACTCCCCAATAATCTTCACCAGAATTCGTTTCCGCCTGCGACCATCAAACTCGTAATAAAAAATGTGTTCCCACGGTCCCAGGTGGAGCCGGCCGTCGGTGATGGCGACGACGACTTCGCGGCCCATGATCTGGCGTTTGTGGTGGGCGTCGGCGTTGTCTTCGCCCGTACGGTTGTGCAGATACCCGCCGGTATTGGGATCACTGCCTGCATCGAAGGGAGCGAGCTGTTCCAGCCAGCGATCATAGTCGGCATGCAGACCGGATTCGTTGTCGTTGATGAAGACCGAAGCGGTGATATGCATCGCGTTCACCAGGCACAGGCCGTCCTGGACGCCGCTTTGTGAGACCAGTTGTTCGACCTCGTTGTGAATCGAAATGATCTGGCGGCGTTGGGGGATGTCCATCCAGAGTTCTTTTGTCAGTGATTTCATCTTGGCAATTTATCCTGTCGCTTAGATATGTTTGAGTATTTGCAAACGCATGAAACTGGAACGCATCACATTCAAGTATAGCGTCTCTCAATCTAATATACTCGGGCCAAACAGTCCTGGAAACGCTACAGTAAAACGGGACACAGTCTAAAAATCATAACGAAATAGTTAAGTGCAGCCAGGAACGTGTATCCCCTGAATAGCATTCACCCCGTTAGTAACTGCGATTACAGCGGTTTACACTCGTTTGCTGGCATGGTGTAGCAGGAGTTCAAAGCTTTGGGCTGGACCGCTTATTATTTTGGAGCTCGTCCGTTACTTTTGTGTTTACTGTTTCGAATCAAAAATATCTTGCAACAGTTTCCATTGGGCCGAACGTTCAGCGCGTCGGGCCAATAGATGTGGGTGCATGGGGTCTATCTCAGGGGTGCCTTCAGCACCGGCGTAGTATGCTTCGTTGTCATAGGCAACCGAATTCGCAACGACTCGAACGGAAAGTTCAGCAGCACCCGGAAGAATAAAGGCAGCACAGTAAGCTGCACCTGCGAGATCACCACCCATCTTGACTGCTGCATCGTCATAATTCGGGTCTTCGCCGGGGACAGGGGCACAGGCGGCAATGTCCCCAAATTGGTTGTATATATCATCCGCTTTTTGGGCCGCCTTTTCTCGCTCGGCATCTGTTGTGTGTCCGTCAGCAAACCGTTCGGAGGTTTCGATGGCATTTCGTATAACCTCCCAAACCTCGCCAAGCACCACGCCGCGCGAGGGGAGAAAATAATTCACCATTTGAGAAATTCGATCTCGATGCTCGTCGTTGAGAAGATCATACGCATGCCGACAACAGGCACAGTAGAACAATTGCAGTTTGCGGTTATCTCCAAGATTCATAAGGAAGGCGCTCTGGTCGCCATCTTTGCAGTCGAGCCATTCTAATTCCGTCACGAGTTTCTCCTTGTCCGAAACTGAACGTTATAGGCCATCACCGATCTGGTCATATTACAACGAATGGTGTCTGACAAACAGGGTCACCGCTTGATTTTCAAGAATGGTGGGATACGACGCGTCAGGAACTCGAAATCGTGGCGTGAGAACAGTCTGGGCTAAATTGGTTCTGTGTCAACCAGGATCAGTCAGTGGAATTTCGATTTCACTTTTGAAAGAACTGCTTCAATCTGTCTTTTGATCTTTTGACGATGAAGTGGCTTCTCAGTTTCGAGTTTAGCCACTTGACGCCTGGTAGATATTTCAGGAAATTCAGCTTTAAGACCAGCGCATCCATCCGTTTCAGTGCCTCGTTATCGGAATAGCGATAGCCTTCTGCCTGATCGTATTCTCCGCCGTTGTCGGTACGCTCTGATATGCGGTTCGATGCACTTCGGTTAATGTGAAAGGCGACGAAAGATTCATACGTCTGAATCGACCAGACCCGATGGTCGGCGGCGGTTTTGTCAAACTGGCTATAGCGCTGATTGATTTTGTCGATGAAACGTTTGACGTATTCCAGAAAGGAAAATCGTCTAAAGCCGAACCCATCCATATAAGAAGTATGCGTATCTTCGACGACGAGCATGCCATGGTCGTTGATCATGTCGAGCAGCATTTCGGTTGTGATAATCTGTTGTTCGAAGGTATGCCCGCCATCATCCAGGATCACATCTGCCCGGCCGACCTGGTTTTTAAACTCCTGCCAGAACTGTTCGTCAGCCTGATTACCGATAAAAATTTCAAAGCCTTCGCTTTCCCATTTTCTGGCGTTCGGATTCATGTCGACGCCAATAATTCTGGCTTGCGGACCCAGAAACTCACGCCACATAAAAAGCGAGCCACCCCCCAGCACACCAATTTCAACGAACGTGATTTCCTGTCCCCGATAGCGGGAAAACAGGTCGTCGTATACTTCGAAGTACGTGCTGTGTTTGATGCTTTTATAGGGACTCTTCAAATAAGCCTGGTAGCTTAACGTCTCTTTCATTTCTCTTTCTTCCTGCAGCGACAGCGCTGATGTGCCCCCGCGATTCCCTCGTAGAACCTGTATTCCATATCGACAAAGCGGCTGGTCTGGTGAAAACGCAAATCAAGTGTCTATCATACAGTACACAAGCCAGATCGTCATTTGAAGCAGCCGTTGATTACGACAGCTCTCCAGTGTCTGTGATCAATGTCGGCAGATCAGAGCGAGTCTGACAGAAAAAAGAGGGGATCATGATTTAACACGTGATCAAATGTGTTACTATAGGTGGTTGGCAGAGCGAATCTCATTTCAATTGGCTGCTGCCTGTTTCTATTAGCTGTCCCAAAACGGACCTGTTTCCGTCCATCAATTTACCAGGCCAGACTCGATGATGATAAAGACGTTGATTTTGGGGATGATCCTGTTTGCAGGTTTCACTTTCGTTGGATGCAGCGACCAGGTGCCGCCACCTGAAATGGATGGCGAACCTGTGTCTGAGCAGGAAACCAGACCTGATCCTGGCAAAACAAATGCGGAAAAAGTACAGGAAGCTTCAGCGCCCCCCGTTCCACAATGGGAGACACCGGAGGAATGGGTGGCGTTGATGAAGCGGACCTTAAATATTCCTCAACAAAGAGAGCAGGATTCCAGCGGATCGGTAAAGCAGACCAAAATCAGGAGGCCATTAACTGTGGGGAGTGTCCTTGGCATGCAGAATACGGAGAACGATTCTGAAAAAGCTGTCTTCCCGCAGTATCACAAGCTGGTCGCAAATGGATCGATTGAGAGATTAAACGCAGCACTTAACGAGGCGGAATTGATTTCTGATGCGGGTGAGCAGGCGGAAGCGTATTGTGGTATCGCCTGGGCTCTCATGGACGAGGAAGTCTTCCAGCGGTCAAAGCCATATCTGGTTCAGGGTGAAAAATTATTGCCTCAGGTTCAGGATCCACTGAAGCACGAAGAGTTGCTGAATCTGTACTCAAAAGCATATGCGCGGGCGGGGGACAAAGATAAAGCTGTCGAAGTAGCGCAACAAATCGCGAATCTGGATCTACGCAAAAAAACGATGATTTCCATCCCGGGGCAGATCGCGAAAACGGGGAATGTCGAGCAGGCCCTGAGTTTTGTCGAGACCATTCAGGACCGGAAATCTCAATCGGAGGCGCTCCAGCAGATTACTTTCGTATTGGCGAAGTCAAATGCCTGTAATCAGGCGCTGACGATTGCGAAGCAGATCACCGATGAGGAAACCAGGTTGAAAGCGCTGGAGGGAATTGCTCTGGAACTTGCAAAAGCACGCAGAGGCAGTCAGGCTCTGAAAGTGGTTCAACAAATCAAATTTTTACATCGTCGCCCCTGGTTTCTGCGATCGCTGGCAAAATTGCTGATCGAGACAGGTCACTCTGAACAGGCACTGGAAATTGCTCCGTTGATTGACGGTTCCCGAGAACAGTCCACTTACCTGATGGAAGTGGCGATCGCTCTTGCTGAGACCGGAAAATCAAAACAGGCGCAGGAGGTCGTGCAGCAGATTCCTGTGCTCGACAGCCGGCGCATTGCAGTCGCGAAGGTGGCTTCAGGTCTCTTCAACGCAGGTCAAGTCCATGATGCACTGGAGCTGACTCAGCAGATTGCATATGACAATCAGAAAGTCCGGTTGTTGTATGGAATCGCCTCTGCGCTTCATTCTAAGGGAGGGGACAAGCAAAAACTCATTGCGTTGAAAGAGGCAGTGGCTGCATCAGTCCGATTGGGTGAGACCCCTTCCTTTGCCACGGCAATTCGAGTTCTGTCGGAGGAATCCCGGCGTTCAGAACAGGGAACTTCAACTCAACTCAAGTCAGCCTTTACGCCTGAAGAGCAGCAACTCGCAGAAGAATTACTGCAGGCCGCTCAGCAGAAACAGTAATTGGGGTCTCAAATTGCCCGGTTTCAGGATGCTGATGTGTAGCGGAAATCCGTACATTTCCCTTGTTTTATAGTTTACAAATTCACATGACCGGCAGTGATATCCCTCACAAAAATATTGAAACATGACGATTATGCGATCTCCTGTCCCAGCCTCTGTCTGAATGGCGCAAGATCAATTAATTTCTCAGCTCAGCATCTTCAATTTCAAGCTAAATTTCTTCCGCAGTTAAATTTAATGATTCTTATGAAGCGCTGAGAAACTCCTGTCATGTTAAATAATGAACATTCCCATACGAAAGTTTTACTGACCATCAAACGAAGTCTGACTCTATTTGTTCCGTTGTCCGTAATGATCATCGGTGTGGCTGCGATTGTCTGTTATCAGAAACATGCGTCTGACAGACTGGTCGTAGAACACGAAGCACGGAATTCGATTGACCTGGCTCATGATAAAATCGTGATCGAATTCAGCTCGGTATTCAGAACACTCAAATTTCTTGCGCGAAATGATCAACTCCAGGCTGCACTCAAGGGAACTGAAAGTTCCAGTCAGCAGGCCAGAACAGAACTGGTTCAGGAACTCATCAGGGTTGCTGAGAGCTCCGGGCATTTTGATCAAGTACGGCTCTTCAATTCCAAAGGCAGGGAAACCCTGCGTATTAATTATCGAGGAGGAGTACCCGTCGTGGTTCCAGAGTCGGAACTGCAGGATAAATCGTCGCGGTATTATTTTCAGGAATGCTTCCAGTTGAATCACGGAGAAATTTATATCTCTCCGATGGATTTGAATGTAGAGCATGGAGTCATTGAACAGCAGCAGATAACCGCTGAAGTGTCGCAAGAAAAACAGCAGCACCCCCACTGGAGGGATACCGGATCTGGTGTCCGAGTGAAACCGATCATTCGAGTTGGAACACCTGTGTTCGATTCTGCTGGAAACAAGCATGGAATTCTCATGCTCAACTACTGTGCGAACGAGATATTAAATCATGTCGATGTCCAGGAACAACTCGCTGGTCAGCATGGGCTGGCAGCAGAACTCTTGTTGATCAATCAGCAGGGATACTGCTTAAGAAGCGATCAGCCTCGGAACGACTGGAACTTTATGTATCCGGATCGCGCTGAGAATCGATTTCTGACGGAGTATCCGGAAGTCTGGAAATTGATGCAGGAACAGCAGGAAGGGCAGATCGAAAACCAATCGGGGTTGTTCACGTATTCTGATATTGGATTCAAAAGTACCGCCAGGCTCATGGAACAAGAGCCTTTCATCGGTCTATTCAGTTCTAATCACAATGAAGCGGGAGTGATTCCGGTCTGGAAAATCGTTTCCTTCATACCTCAATCAAAACTCGCAGCACGTACGGCGCAATTTGATTTCTGGGCGTTCTGGGTTGTCGTTGCACTGGAATTCATGGTTGCTTCCGGTTCAGTCATCATTGCCAGGAACTCTGTTCAGCGGGAACAGATTCAGCGGGATCTGGTTCAGGCCAAAGAGGCTGCTGAAGTTGCCAACCATACGAAAAGTAATTTTCTGGCAAACATGAGCCACGAGATTCGTACTCCCATGACTGCCATTCTCGGCTTTACAGACCTGCTGCTGGACCAGTGTGAAGAAGAAGGAAACAATTCCAGCGAGCAAATATCTTCGCTGCAGACAATCAAACGCAATGGGGATTATCTGTTGTGCCTGATCAATGATATTCTGGATCTGGCGAAAGTCGAAGAAGGAATGTTGACGCTGGAAGAGATTGAATTTTCCTTACCTGTCTTGCTTTCGGAACTCGAGTTCCTGTTTCAGGAAGTGGTACACAACAAGGGAGTTCATCTGGAAATTCGCTGTGTGGGTCCTGTACCTGAAATGGTTAAAACAGATCCCACACGTCTGCGTCAGGTTCTGGTCAATCTGCTTGGTAATGCGATCAAGTTTACAGAAAAAGGATCTGTGGTTCTGGAAGTAAGACGAAGCGATTCCTTGCCGTTGTTCCTGAATTTTAAAATCACTGATACCGGAATCGGAATCGCGCCGGAAGAAATCAAAAACCTGTTTGTTCCGTTCACGCAGGCAGATTCTTCCACAACGCGCCAGTATGGAGGAACCGGACTGGGACTGACCATCTGTAAAAAAATCGTCGAAAACCTGGGAGGCTCAATCAATCTGGAAAGTGAATTAAATAGAGGAACCACTGTGACATTCACTTTGCCCATTGGGGAAATGAAACATGAATCTTCCGGAATCTCAGACACAGGTTCCAGCCTGGATACCAGATCCCGTTTCGAAATCATGAATCAGCTCAAAAACCTGAGAGTGTTGCTGGTGGAGGATGGTCTCGACACGCGCAAGTTAATTTCATTTATCCTGTCAAAAGCGGGAGCGCATGTCACGACCGCTGAAAATGGTCAAATCGCTCTGCAGGAGATTGAAACATCTGTTGTGGCTGGTAACTGGTTTGACGTCATCGTCATGGATATGCAAATGCCGGTTTTGGATGGCTATGCAGCAACACGGACATTGCGGGATCAGGGATGTGAAATTCCCATCATCGCCATTACCGCCAATGCTCTCGCAGGAGATGCAGAAAAGTGTCTGGACTGCGGCTGTGATGGTTATGTTTCAAAACCCGTTGATCGAGTGCAACTGATACAGCTGATTCTACAGCACACTCAAAAAACGGCTCTGTCTTCTTAAACCAGCTGACGCTTACGACAGCTTTTCGTGAGCCGTCATGATCAGGGTTTCGGTCTCTTCCCAGTCGATGCATTCGTCAGTGATCGAGACGCCGTACTGGAGCTGTGACAGATCTTCGGGCAGACTCTGATTGCCGGAATGCAGATTGCTTTCCAGCATCAGGCCGATAATCGTATCGTTGCCGGCGACGCGCTGGTCGATGACGTCGTTCCAGACTTTCCCCTGGTTACGATAGTCTTTGCTGGAATTCGCATGGCTGCAGTCGACCATGAACCGGGGTGACAGGCCGGCGGCCTGCAGGCTCTTGCTGGCTTCTTCCAGATGTTCCCGCGAGTAGTTCGGGCCGGAACGTCCGCCACGCAGAATCAGGTGACCCCAGGGATTACCTTTGGTGTTGACCACACAGGTCTGACCGTCCGCATCGATTCCCAGAAAACTGTGCGGGCTTTGTGCGGCAAGCATCGCATTCAGCGCGACGTCCAGACTGCCGTCCGTACCGTTTTTATAACCGACGGGCATCGAGAGTCCACTGGCCATCTGGCGGTGTGTGGGGGATTCTGTAGTGCGGGCACCGATGGAAGCGATCGAGATCGCGTCGGCAATGTATTGAGGCGTGATCGGTTCCAGCATTTCGGTTGCGGCGGGCACGCCCAGTTCGCCGATCTGCAGCAACAGCTGGCGGGCGATCTTCAGACCGGACGAGACGTCGAAGGTACCATCCAGGTGTGGATCGTTGATCAGGCCTTTCCAGCCAACCGTGGTGCGCGGCTTTTCGAAATAGACCCGCATGATCAGGAACATCCGATCGTCCACTTTGGAGGCAAGTTCTTTCAGTCGCTTTGCGTACTCAATGGCGGCGTTGGGATCGTGGATCGAGCAGGGGCCGACGACTACGATGAGCCGATGATCTTCTCCCGAGAGAATGCGTTTGATCTGTTCGCGCGATTCGCCAACGGTCTCGGTGACTTTGTCGGTCCGCTTGTAAGTGTCTTTCAGTTCCTGTGGTGCAACCAGGCGGACGGAATCATGAATGTTGACGTTTTGAATGGGTAACATCGGCTTGCTATCGTTTTTCATTTACTATCAAAAGTTTGGTGTCAGTTGATGATCGTTTTAGAGATTCAACTGCTCACAGATCAGGGAAACGACTTCCTCAGGTGTCAGCAGCGACGACTCGATTTTTAATTGTGCATACAGTTCATACAGTGGGAAGCGACTGTCGTATAAGTCGGCCAGCGTTGTTCCCGGTTCAATCAGCACGCCCCGGTCAAACGCATCGGCCACCCGCTGCTCCAGTACTTCGGGTGACACATCCAGCCAGACTATGGTACCAAGACTGCCGAGATGTTGCATGGCTTCGCGGCTGTAACAGACGCTTCCGCCAGTAGAAATTACCGATCCTGCTGATTGGATCGATTGAACATATGCTGCCTCGATTTTCCGGAATCCCTCAGACGAGTGATGCGAGATGATTTCCGCCAGCCGTTTCGACTCGCCGGCTTCAATTAATGCATCCGTATCCAGAAAGGGAAGACCTGTCTGTTCAGACAGTAGTTTCCCCACGGTCGACTTTCCCGACCCGGGCATACCAATCAGGATGACCCCCTGTTTCTCAGGTGCACTTTCAGCAGCCATCCGGGGACTCCGTCATCTGCGGAATTTCAGGGAGGCGCTGGTTTTTTTTCAGGAAGGCACAAAGATCGGTGCACAAAAACATGAAAGCAGTATCTATCTGATAAATAAGGGCTTACGATTATTCGAGTCCGCCGGAATTGAAAAAATATGAAAATTCCGGTGAAAAGCAAAACAAATAATATCGCAAATCAGTTCTAATAGGAACTGTGTGAAAAGTGAGCGAAATATCATTGTTATTTTCCGGTCCGATTCAACACAAGGAGAGAGCTGATATTTGTGCTGAATTCACACAAATTTTACTCGTCATCGCAGCCTGGCAGTTCTGTCAGGACATTCTTACTGTGAATCAGCAGTGAGAATCAGAGTTTTTCAAAAACTTTGCAGAATTGAATTCCATCGTGGAACAACTGTCACCAGTCAAATTTGCCGCGAAAATCCGATGTTGTGCCAATGATCTGCACGATCAGGGGGTCGACCGGCTGGGTTCGCTCTACGATTTGACATCGGAGCGACTGGTGCGTTATGCCGTCACCGTGACCCGGAATATGCCGGATGCGGAAGATGCGATTCAGGCGACCATGGTACGAATCGCCATGAAACCAAAAATTCTGGCAACCGCGCAGCAGCCCTGGGCCTATCTGTTACGGGTCACCCGCAACGAAGCCTTACGGATTCTGCAGAAGCGGAAGCCGTTTCAGATATTTGCACAGTGCCGACAGCTCTGGGCACGAGATGAAGAAATTGTAGAAGAAAACGATCAGGCGCGTTTGATCCGCAAGGCATTGAAGCGCCTGCCAACCAATCAGTCAGAAGTAGTGGTCTTGAAGATCTGGGAAGACATGACTTTTGCGGAAATTGCCAGTGTGCTGGATGAATCGCCGAATACTGTGGCCAGTCGTTATCGTTATGCGCTCCAGAAGTTAGATAATTATTTGCGTCCCGTGACGCATGAGGATATCAATGTTTGAATTCGAAGATCACGATTCTCTGGAAGAACAGTTGCTGCAGGCCGGTACCTCTGCAGCCGTTCCCCTGCGCGACGGACTTCGTCAGCAGGTTCTGGAAGCGGCACAGCAGGCGGGGAATCGTCGGCGCTGTCAGCGAAGATGGATTACCTGCAGCATGCTACTTGTCTGCTGCGGTCTGTTCTGGTGTCTGCGTGGGACCGGTACCGCTGCGACCGAAGCGCCAGGCTGGTCCAAAGCGATCTACATGAAGGGGAATGAAGTGTTAGGCATTTCCACCGTCACCCGCCAGTCGACACCCATCAAGACCGACTGGAATTCAGTGCAGGCCACTCTAAAACATTCGGGTGAATGGGGGCTCGTCGATGCCGTCGTTCAGTTTCGCAATGAGCGTGCAGGAACGATTGAGCAGATCTTTCATCGAGGCGATTAATGCAGGAGAGTTTGTCACAACATTTTCAGGAGCAGCTCCCTGAAAAACCTGAGAATCACCCGGAGTATGTCACCGAGCTGGTCGATCTGATTTTAAATCAGGCCCAGGACATCAATGCCAGCGACATTCACCTGCTGCCTTCCGAATCCCGAATGCGCATGGACTGGCGCATTGACGGCGTCTTACATCACGTCGCCGATTTTTCACCGGAACTCGCGCCGCGGATTACCTCGCGACTCAAAGTTCTGTCGCATCTGCTGACCTATCGTACGGATGTGCCTCAGGAGGGACGCCTGCGACAGCAGGGGGAACAGGCGGTTGAAACACGCATCAGTACCTTTCCCACTCTGTATGGCGAGAAAGTGGTGGTCCGATTATTTGTCGGTTCAGGGCAGTATAAACATCTGGAAAGCCTGAATCTGCCTGGTGAAATTCTGTTCGAACTGCAGCGACTGCTGTCTCAGACCGGGGGCGTCATCCTGATGACGGGGCCGGCGGGCAGCGGGAAAACGACAACCATCTACGCCTGTCTGCGCGAAATCATTCGGCAGTCTCAAGGATCTCGCAGTTTGGCTTCACTGGAAGATCCGATTGAAGTCGTCGTGCCCACGGTTGCGCAATCGCAGGTGAATCCGGCTGCCGGATTCGATATGGTCCTCGGTCTGCGTTCCCTGCTCAGACAGGATCCAGAAGTCATTATGGTCGGCGAAATCCGCGACCGGGAAACCGCGGAAACCGTCTTCCAGGCATCGCTTTCCGGGCATCTGGTCGTCACTACATTTCATGCCGGCAGTGCGACGGAAGCGGTGAGTCGCCTGTCGGATATGGGCATCGAACCGTATCTGCTGCGCAGCGGTCTGCTGGCGATTTTGAGCCAGCGCTTGCTCAGGCGGCTCTGTACGTGTGCAGAACATTCACAAGCCGAAGAAGATCGAATGGGCCTGGACGTTGAACAGTGGAAAGTGCCCGTCGGTTGTCAAGAGTGCGGACAGACCGGCTATCAGGGACGTATGGTCCTGACCGAAATGTTACAGCCCGGTCAGTCCGAAGTGGCGAATGCGATCCTGAATCGATCCGATGCGACGGTCCTGCATCAGCTCGCCATCCAGTCGGGGATGCGGACCCAGTGGGACCGTGCACTGGAGGCAGTGAATCAGGGACTCACCAGCCCGGCGGAAGTCCGTCGGGTACTGGGGATGACGCGAAATAATGGATAACGGGTAGCCGGTTTTTTCAACGCTGAAGTACGGATGAAAACTGGACGCAGCATTAATCGTTTCTGACAAAAGCAGGTGTGACTATGAATTCAAGAGACGATTCTGAATCGAACGAGAGCAGTGAGACCCGCTTTGAACTCGATGAGCTGATCGCGCTGAACGAAGAAATCATTTCACTGGTTCAGGCCGGAATTCCCCTGGAACTGGGGCTCCGCGAAATGGGAAATGAACTCCCGGATCGGCTCGGGAGAATCACCGCTGATCTGGCAACCAGAATGGAGCGGGGCAGTACGCTGCCGGAAGCAATGGACGCGGAAGGGGACAGTTTTCCTCTCGTGTATCGCGTGATTGTGGAAGCGGGCATCAAGTCGGGTAAGCTGACGGTGGCGCTGGAAGAGATGTCAAACTACGCGTGGGAACTGTTTCATCTGCGCCGCCAGATCGGCATGGCGATGGTCTATCCGCTGATTGTGTTCAGCCTGGCATATGGGTTGTTCATGATCTTCCTGTTTGAAGTCCTGTCGCGATTCAATGCTGCTTATGATATTTTCCGTCTTGGTGAATCAAAGCCTCTGCAGTTATTGAACTCAATGCAGTCCACGGTCATTTACTGGGGTATGGTTCCGCCGCTGCTGCTGTTTCTGTTTGTTATTGTCTGGATGAGGACCGGCAGTTCGCAGTTACTGAATTTCAAAGGGACCAGCCGTCTGATTGGCTGGATTCCCGGCGTGCAGAAGATTGCCAACTATTACCGGTACGGCAATTTTTCTGAACTCATGTCGCTGTTAATTCAGCAGAACATTCCCTTTGCCGAATCGGTCGTGCTGGCTGCAGAAGCGACTGGCGATGATCAGCTGGTGAAATCGGCTACCCTGATGGCGGAGCGGCATCTGCATGCACAGCCGGAAACAGTCGTAACCACAAAAGAATATGGCTGGCCTCCGCTGTTAACCTGGTTGCTGACCACGAAAAATCACCAGGGGGAACTCAGTCTGGCGCTCAAAAATGCGGCAGATATGTATCGGAGGAAAGCTACCAGCTATACACGCTGGTTTCGCGTTTTGTTTCCGATCTTTACCGGCGCGATCATCGGCGGAGGAACGGTATTATGCTATTCTCTGGTATTATTTCTTCCGTTCTCGGACATGCTTAAACAATTAGCCCAGCCATGAGGTTCTTACAGTGAGAGGTCATTGTTGTGATCCGGGTTTTAACGATTGCAGGGATTGCATGTATTACGGGATGGCTGTCAGATGATTTGGTATCGTTACCAGGGAACCAACTCGCAAGGTAAACATGTTTCCGGCCGCATCCACGCCGCAGACCGGGATGAGGTTGCGAGCCGGTTGCAGGATCAGGGACTCAAGATCGAACGGATCGAAGAGGAAGAATCAGAGCTGGCCTGTTCCATTCCCGGCGTGTCTGCTTCTGCAGGCAGTCAGAAGCTGTCGTCCCGCGACTACGATGTGATTTCCGATCACCTGTCTGATCTGACACGTGCGCGGCTCCCTTTATCGACGGGGTTGGAAGCGGTTTCGCATGAGATCGAAAATCCGCGTCTGCGGTCCGCTGTCCAGAAGCTGGCTTCACAACTGGATGCCGGCAACGATCTGGAAACGGTGCTCGCCGACTCCCGGGCTCCGCGTGAACTGTGTGCGCTGGTGCATGCCGGCACGCGCTCCGGGAAGATGAGCGAAATTCTGGCGGACTATGTCGCACATACCAGGCAACTCTCGGAGATGAGAAGCCAGTTACTGATGGCACTCAGCTATCCTCTGATCCTGATGGCGTTTGCCATGCTGATGTTCCTGAGCATCATGCTCTGGATCCTGCCTGCCTTTGAATCGATTTATCTCGATTTCGGAATCGATCTACCGACAATGACGTTTACCATGCTGGAAATGTCCATTTTCCTGCGGACGCAATGGTGGTGGTATCTGCCTGCCGGACTGCTGCTGGCGGGATGTTATCTGCTGTTGATGAAAACAGAGCGCGGCCAGATGTGGTCGCAGAAAATATTATATCGTCTGCCTTTGATTGGCGGACTGCTCAGTGGCCTGTCTGTCTCGCGGTTTTCGCATCTGCTGGCTTTGCTGGTCGACAACCAGGTTCCGTTCCTTGAAGCACTTAAGATGACCGGGGAAAGTTCCAGTAATTATGAAATTCGCAATGCCTGCCGAAAGTTTTCGGAGTCGGTTTCGTCCGGGCAGGCGGAGATTGCTTCCCTGGAGTCATTGAAGATATTTCCGGCGACGTTTTTGCAGACTTTAGCCAGTCAGTCAGGTGCCACATCTCATCAGGGCCCCCGCTATTCTGTTGAAATCCTGAATGCACTGTCGGACATGTTAAACAGTCAGACACGGGTTCGCATTACATTTTTCTCGTCAGTCGTTGAGCCACTGGTGATTATTTTCTGTGGCACGCTGATGGGTTTTCTGTTCATCGCCATGCTGGCCCCTTTAATTCAACTGTTGAACTGGCTGTCCTGAATCGGGTGGCTGACTGTATCGATATCAAAATCATTTACTCCAGAGAGCGACTGTCGCGTTCAATCACACATGGACAAGAAATCTCACTTCGAAAATCTGAATCGAATTTTTGGCAACGTAAGAAGTTCGTCGCCATTCGAGAACTTTCTGTCTTTCGGTCGCGTCTCTTATTCTCAACAGGTCGCGTTGCTGCGGATTCTGGCGATTGCCGCCGACAAACAGCTGCCTTTGATTGATGTTCTGGAAACATTCGGAAAAGACATTCGAGGTCACTGGCGCCACCAGATCATGCGACTGGTCGACCTGCTGCGGAGTGGAGTCCCCCTGGCAGAGGCGCTGGAGAAAATTCCGTACGTCATTCCCGCCAATGCGTTCTTTCTGGTCAAGGCGGGAGCGGAATCAGGAACGCTGCCTTCTGCATTGGCGCTGGCTGCGGAGGTGTGTGCCGAACAGCGCAATGAACGCGATTACCTGCGCCCCGGTATCGGACTTTATCTCTGTACGGTTTTTCTCATCATGATATTGGTCTTCATGTTCATCTGCTACTGGATCATTCCCAAGATGAAAAAAATCTATTACGACTTCAATATGGAACTGCCAGACCTGACGGTAGCAATCAACGATACTTCTGACCTGATCGTGACTTATTCTCCATTGATTTTACCGGGAATTCTGATTCTCTTTTTTTTGTATCTCAGACTCCGTCGAACCGGCTACCTGGAAAACGGCTGGCGTCCCCGGTTTGTGTCCGGGCGCTATTATCCCCGTCTGATTGCGCCGGATGTCTTACGCTTTCTGCATGTCACAACGGAATCCGGGCGACCCCTGCTGGGGGCATTTGAGACTCTGTCAAACACCACAAAAAATAAATATCTGTCTGCCCGCTTTAATGCGATTCTGGCAGATGTTCATAAAGGGAACGACTGCTGGACATCACTGCATGATTACAGTCTGCTGACTCCCAGTGAAGTGCGTCTGTTGCAGTCAGCACAACGGGCGGGAAATTTAAGCTGGGCACTCAAAGCGATTGCAAAAGGAATTGAGCGGCGCATCAATTATCGAATGGCGCTGCTGAGAGAATATCTGGAACCGACTTTTATTCTAGGACTGGGCTGTGTCGTGGGAATATTCGTCATCGGGCTGTTTTTGCCGCTGGTGACGATCATGAATGCCCTGTCTTAACCTCAGATAACGGTTGAAACGTGAGAAATCAAATTCAATATCACAGAGCCTGTTCAAGTCGTGTCGCATCGCCGGGATGTCGACGGCGCGGATTTACTCTGGTGGAGATGATGGTGGCTGGCGTGCTGCTGATGACGGTCTCCATGATCGTGGTGCCTGCAATTTACTGGGTGCATCGCGAACGCCGTCAGACCGAACGCCGTCAGATTGCGATTGTCGAAGTGGAAAATCTGATGGAGCGCACGGTTGCTTTGCCCTTCGATGAAGTAAAGCAGTCGACCGTGGACAAGTTCGCTTTATCGGAAAGTGTGGTCAGACAACTGCCTGATGCCAGTTTAGAAATTAAAATCAGTAATGCGGCTGATGTGAAGCAGATGAAAAAAATTCGGATCCAGCTCGACTGGAAGAACCAGCAGGGAATCAGAGAGATGCCGGTGAGCCTCACTTCCTGGGTCTGTCTGAAGGAACAGAAGTAATGCAGCGACGCGGATTTCATTTTTCGATCAGACAATACGGCTGTCCTCCAGGAATTTCTCTGGTGGAAGTCGTGGTGGCGATGGGCATCGCTTCGGTACTGATGGGTATCAGCATGACAACCATGCATACCGTGCTCCAGGCCGAACGTGAAACCAGCAAAGCCGCCTGGCTGGGTTCTTCGTTCCAGCGTTTTTCTCATCTGCTGCGCGCGGATATTCATGCGGCCGTTGCTGTGCGGTTTCCTGCAGAGGGGGGAGCAGAAATTACGCTGCAACAGCCCGACAATCAGAGTGTGACCTATCGTATCGATCAGCATCAGATTTTCAGAGTGGTCACCAGCCAGGGGAAAGAAGCGCACCGTGATGTCTTTTATCTGCCCGAGGGAAGTCATGCCCGCTTTTTCGAACAGCAGCGACTGCATCGTGCCGGAATTTCCATCGAAGAACCCGATCCCTTACAGCGGGTGTTGAACCATAAGAAAAACCAGTCTGACCAGTCCGGGAGACCGGCGGTCCAGGAATTGTCCATCATTTCTACCATCGGCCATGATTACCGATTAGCAGATTTGAAGCTGAAACAACCAGAAATAGAAACAAATAAAACCGAGTGACAGGGTCAATCCTATGCGTCTCTACTATAAATCAGTCATTGGATCTCAGACGAAGAACACACGCCGCGGAGCCGTGTTAGTTATCGTCATGATCTGTCTGCTGTTGATTTCACTGGTGATGGCTTCCCTGTTGAAATCGACATTGATGCAGAGACGGCAAATGCTGAAAGAGCAGTTGCAGGTGCAGGCAGACTGGCTTGTCGAGTCGGCTCTGGAACGTGCCGCGCAGCAGCGATTAACGAATCCCGAATACCAGGGTGAAGTCTGGCAGATTGATCCGGAAGAACTGGGAACCCGCTATGCTGCTTCTGCAGAAATTATATTGAAACCGGAAGGGGACGCGAATCGTAAACTGTCGATCCAGGCACGTGTGCAATATCCGGAAGGACAGACGCTTACGATTACCCGAACGAAAAAAATAATTTTATGACCACGTCGAGTCGGTCAGTATTCCGTATTTATAAAGTACCTGCTTAAAAATGATCTGGTATTATTGTTTCAGGAACTACAGATGATGAAAAAAGTTGCTCCCCGATATCGACAAAGTCTGGAGCGTAGCGGCTTCACACTGATTGAACTGCTGGTCGTAATTGCGATCATCGCAATTCTGATTGCACTCCTGCTGCCCGCTGTTCAGCAGGCACGCGAGGCGGCACGGCGTACGACGTGTAAAAATAATCTGATGCAGATCAACCTGGCGCTGCAAAACTATGAAATGGCGTTCGAGGTCCTGCCCGCAGGCGTCTACAACCAGACAGGACCTGTCAAAAATGAACCCAAAGGCTATGACATGGGCTGGCTCGGCGGGCTTATGCCGTTTCTCGATCAGGCGGTTGTTTATCGGCACATTGACTTCAAACAAAGTGTGTACGCCGATACCAATTACGAAGTGCGTAAAAGACCCATGCAGGTTTTAAGCTGCCCTTCTGATTCCAAAGGCCCGGTTTTGAAAGTGCCCATCGACAATGATCTCCTGTTGTTTCAGACAAACTACGCGGCCTGTTATAACGCCAATGAAGCGCCCATCGATGTCAACAACTCGGGAGTCATGTTTTTAAACAGCAGCATCACCTACGATCAAATCACCGACGGCAGCAGCAATACCATCTTTATCGGCGAGCATCTCTACGACGAAACCAACCTGGGTTGGCTCTCCGGTACCCGTGCCAGTCTGCGGAATACCGGTTCTATTAACAAGGATCTCCCCGGATATTCAGGTAGCTGGGGCATCAATAACCCTACCACCCCTGTAGAGGAGACTCCTGTCGATCCCCTGTTAAATGTCGGCGGGTTCGGCAGCTACCATGTCGGAGGCGCTCACATCGGGCTGGGCGACGGTTCTGTTCGCTTCATTTCCGAAAACATTGATCCCGAATTGCTTGAGCAGCTCGGAAACCGCGGAGACGGCAAACTGATGGGCGAGTTTTAATCAGCCACGCGGATGATACATCTGATGCACGGCTTTCAGGCGACTGTGATCGACGTGCGTGTAGATCTGGGTGGTGCGGATATTGGCATGTCCCAGCAGTTCCTGTAACGCTCTGATCTCGGCGCCACCTGCCATCATATGAGTCGCGAAGCTGTGTCGCAGTGTATGCGGGCTGACCTCTTTACTGCAGCCGACACGGGCCGCATTTTTCTTGACGATGTTCCAGACCATGACCCGCGATAACTGCTTGCCTCCCCGATTCAGAAACAGCGCCTGTTCTGCAGAATTACGTCGGGTCAGCAGGGGACGTTCGTGCCGCAGATACGCTTCCACCGCGGCGACCGCGACCGGATTTAATGACACCATGCGTTCCTTGTTACCTTTACCAACGCAGCGGGCATAGCCTTCCGCCAGCTTGACCGAATTCAAAGGCAGTGTCACGATCTCCGTCACTCGGCAACCCGTCGCATACATCATCGCCAGAATTGCCCGGTCTCGGAGGGGGTAACGATCCTGATTGCAGGGAGCTGAGAGCAGCTGGTTGACTTTTTCCGGACTGAGAACTTTCGGCAGGTATTTCCAGAGCTTAGGCGAGTTCAACAGGTCAGCGACGCTTTCCGCCAGTACGCCTTCCAGTACCAGGTAGCGAAAGAAAAGCTTCAGCGTGACCAGATGCCGTGAAACGGTAGTGGCTGCCAGTTTGCGCCGGTTGAGATGCTGCAGGTAACCGGAGAGAAACGGGAGATCCACTTCACTCAAAGGGACCGGTTTCTGCACGCGGTACCAGTCCAGAAACTGCACGATATCCGAGCGATATGCGAAAACCGTATTCTCTGCCATCCCGCATTCCGCTTCCAGGTAATGCAGGAAGGGTTCCAGATGCACCCCGGGGTCAGCCGGTTTGCGGACCTGGAATCTGGAATTCGCCGGTGGTCGTTTACGTGGCGGCATGAGAGAACCCGAAGTCAGTTTAAGTGAATCAGACTTGCTGAAAGACTGCGACACTACCAGTTTATTCATCAACAGAATTAATGGCAGGCGCCAATCGGGTTTATCGGCAGGCAGCTGAGATCCGCTTGAACCGGCGCCGGGTTAGCGCAATCCTAACGGTTGCAGGGGGCAATGCGCGGCGACAAAGGTCTGCGGTTCGTCGGCATCGTCAAACAGGACACTCACCATTCTTTTACGGGCAAAACCACTGATGCCCATCACGGTTCCCACGCCATACCGCGGATGTCTGACCCGCATACCTACCGAAAAGCCTTGAGGGATCTCAGCAGCCTGGGGTGAATTTTTGAGAAGGTCGGCACCGGTCATCAGCAGAGGCCGCTCCGGATTGGCTGCTTTCAGAGCAGTCGTATCAATCTCACCACGTTTGACGGACTCCACGAACTCATCGAAGTGCGAGCGCGATTCGAACAGTTCATCGGTAGTCTGATCGTTGAGTTCCACGTCGATTTCTTTGAGGAAGTCACTGGTGATGGTTCTCCACGGACGGCCGCGCATCGAACGTTCGCGGGTCTGTGTCAGGTACAGACTCTGTTCAGCCCGGGTGATCCCCACAAAAAACAGGCGGCGTTCTTCTTCCAGTCCGTCGCGCAGTTCTTCGCGCAGAACGCGTTCGTGGGGAATCAGGTTCTGTTCGACACCGACGATAAACACGACCGGGTATTCCAGGCCTTTCGCCGCGTGCAGTGTCATCAGTGTCACGCGTCCAGCGTCAGCATCCAGCTGATCGGTTGCGCTGGCCAGCGTACTGACTTCCAGAAAACCTTCCAGCGTTGTTTCTTCGCCGTAGATGTCATCATATTTCTTGGCAGTAGACAGTAGTTCGTTGACGTTGGCAATCCGCTGTTGATCATCTTCGTCCGGGCTCTCCTTCCAGCTGTCGACCATCCGTGTACTGTCGATGATATTTTCCATCAGGTGTGCGACGGATCCCGAGTCGGCCATCGAAAATCCGTTGATCATTTTGGCAAACCGCGCCACCATGGTTGCTGCCCGTTTGGAAAGTTTCGGACAGTCTGCTGCCTGGTGAGCGGCTTCCATCAGGCTGATGCCACGTTCGTCGGCCCAGCGAATCAATTTGTTTTGAGTCGTTTTACCGATGCCACGAAGTGGCTTATTCACGATGCGTGAGAACGCAACGCGATCGTCGGGGTTGTTGATCAGTTTCAGATATGAGAGCAGGTCTTTGACTTCCGTGCGTTCATAGAAGGCAACACTGCCGGCCAGCTGGTACGGTATTTTATGCCGGGCCAGCGCCAGTTCCAGTTCGCGTGAAAGCGAGTTGACCCGGTAAAAGATGGCGAAATCGGTATATTCGTGCTCTTCCTGATCGACGGCGCTGCGAATGCGTCGCGCGATGTCGTCGGCTTCGTGGCGTTCATCCTGATAACTGAGCAGCTCGACCGGAGAACCTTCGTCATTTTCTGTAAACAGTGATTTGGCTTTGCGGCGCTGATTGTGAGAAATCAGGTCGTCGGCGACGCGGAGGATTTCTTTCGTACTGCGAAAGTTCTGTTCGAGTCGAATCGTTTTGCAGTCGGGGAAATCCCGTTCGAACTGCAGGATGTTTTCAATCTTCGCACCCCGCCAGCCATAAATCGACTGGTCGGGATCACCGGTGACACACAGATTGCGCGTATTTAAAGAGAGTCCCATGACAATCTGGTACTGCGCCAGGTTCGTATCCTGGTATTCGTCAACCAGAATGTACTGATACCGTTCATCGAGTGTCGCCCGCAATTCGGGAGAGCCTTTGAGCAGACTGGCGACATGCAGCAGTAAATCGTCAAAGTCGACCGCGTTCGATTCGAGCAGCAGTTTCTGGTACATCGGATACACGCGGGCCGCGACCGCCTGCAGATGATCGCCCACCGATTCCTGATAGACTTCAACAAACCGGTCGACCGTAATCAGATCATTTTTGGCGCGGCTGATCATGGATGCGATGGTCGAAGGATTATAGGCCACCGTATCAATGTCCAGTTCATTCAACACGAAGCGAATCAGCTGCTGCTGATCGGTCGTGTCAAAAATCGAGAAGTTACTGTCCAGCCCCACACCTCTGCCGTACCTTCTCAGAATTTTCACACAGAACTTATGAAAGGTGGAAATCTCGATGCGCGAGTCGGGGATCAGCTGCCTGACCCGTTCTCCCATTTCATCCGCTGCCTTGTTCGTGAACGTGATTCCCAGAATCTGATGGGCGGGAATCTGTGCATGAATCAGCGAAGCGATCCGGTGGGTAATAACACGGGTTTTTCCTGAGCCCGGTCCCGCCAGTACCAGTAATGGTCCCTGATGATGCGAGACAGCAGCATATTGAGGCGGAGTCAGGACCTGCTGAAAATCCAAGTGAAAATCCTTTTATACGTTGAGTTGGATTTATTATCTGAAACCACCAATGTACGTTCCCGCTTCTCAAATTCCAAATCGAACCCGTCGATTATTCAGCTCGATTCTCCATCTGATTCACGAAATCAGAGCAATTCGTGAATTCTGCAGTCTGTCACAGTGGGAAAAACAGTCTCGGGATCCAGTAATGGTGAACATTCGCACGTTTTGTTAATGTTGCGAATACAAGCCGCTTTGGTTGATTGCACAATATTTGTGGGTCCACTAGACTGCGCAGAGATGGTGTGATGATTTCCCTGGGAAAAATGTCGGCTGAGTTTGACGATCTCGAGGAATAGGATGTCTGGCTGGAGTCTCCGGCCCGAATTTACGCCATCGAAATTAACAGGATTTCTGCAATCTCAGAATATTGTTTTTGAAAACTCCCTGTGGACAGGGTTTTGCAGGTATTGATACTGGAAAAGTTGATTGGGGGCAGGGATGTATGAATTCAGCAAACATTCCCTGCTGCTAAATGACGATAAATTATTTTACAACGGTAGTTTCCACCCCTACTACCATTAATGAGGGCCTTTGGTGTCCCGCGTTCTTGTGAATGGTGGCGACCGTTATTCGAATCCCTTTGTCGACGGAGTGAGATCAGATATGCTTCTCAAGGAATCAAAGCGAACCAGAAAGAACCAGAAATATTTTGGTGTACTTGGACTGGCAGTTTTAGGTTTAGCCAGCCTGGCGTTGGTTGTCACAAACTCAATGGCTGTGGCAGACAAGAAGCCGGAAACAGCAGACGTGGGTCTGCAGGGCATTTTGCCAGCCGAAGTTCCTGAAGGTCTTTCAGAGGCACCAGAAGGACTGGAAGGCAAGTGGGCAACATGGGATCAGCAGGTCGGCGATCTGCTGGGTAAGCTCTATGAATCAGACCTGACTCTGGAACAGCAGAAGCAGACTCTGGCTGCACTGCAGACAAAAATTCAGGAAGCACAAGGTCAGGCAGTTCTGGCTGACTACACCAGCCGCCTGCAGCGTCGTGTGGAAATCGCGGATGCAGTACTGAAAACACTGGAAGTCGATATCGCTGCCGTCAAAGCTGCCCAGTTGAAAGCACAGCAGGACAAAGTTGCAAAAGCCGCTGCTGCTCTGAAAAAATACCTGGGTACGATGGATAATGGAAACGGCTGGGTTGAATACCTGCAGCTCGATGCCTTGCAGAAAGAACTGAAGAACAGCTACTCCGAAGTCGAACTGATGGATCTGCTCAAATCGCTCAAACAGAAATTTGAAGAGCGTGGTGCTTTGACCGATGCAGAACAGCGAAAGTTCTTCAACCGTCCTCAGTTCCAGAACCTGGAAAAATCGATCCGTGCATTACTGGCAGATTCCAAGCCATCTGCGACGAAGATTGACTCCGGCAAAGTTCGCACACAGCTGACTGCACTGGTGACCAACCTGGAACAATATGAAGCAACAGAGAGCAACAAGAACGCTTTCGAAGCTCGTAAAGCATATGCTCTGCTGCGTCAGGAACTGGCCGGTGGGCTGGAGCCACTGACGACTGCTCTGCGAAACAATTATTTCAACTATAACCTGCGTGTCATGGTCGCTGAAGACTTCATGAACCGTCTGATTCACGACAGCACCTGCGAAACCGGTCCTGTTGTCGACTGCATCCTGGGAGCTTATGTAACCGGGAATCAGGCAACTACAACGGAAGTCGGCGTTGACTTCAAACCCAGCGATTCCACACTGCGATTCGACCTGACACTCAAAGGTGTCACCAACAGCGAGACTTCCGGTACGACCAATCAAGCCACGATTTACACATCAGGCCATCATCAGATCTGGGGCACCAAAGAAATTAACTTTGATGGTGATACTTTCGTAACTCAGCCTGCCTGGGTTGAAGTCGCCGCTCATAACACCACTGTTGGTGCCAGTACCAAACTGGATGGCATTCCTCTGCTGGCCAGCATTGGTCGCAATATGGCTTACCGTCGTACAGCGGAACTGAAAGGCGAGGCAGAAGCCATCGCCGCACAACGCGTACGAGATCGGGTTCGTCCCCGCTTCGATGAAGAAGTGGATGAACGCATTGGCCGTGCCAACGAAGAAGTCGGCGGCAAGCTGAATAAACGTCTGCAGGACAATGGCCTGTTCCCGACAGCCCGCAGCTATGCTTCCACTGATACTCATCTTTACATTCGGACCCGGTTGATGGATACCGGCGAACTGGCTGCCAATTCGCCACCACTGACTATCACTCCCGATGAAAGCGTCGTGGTACAGCTCCACGAATCAGTCATGAATAACAGCCTCTCCCGGATGAACCTGGATGGCCGTAAAATTTCCGATCAGGATCTGATCACCGAATTTGAAAAATCGATCGAAGATGTTCTGGGACGTAAAGTCAAACTGGAACGACCTCCCGTTGATCCAGATAAAGGACCCAATATCCTGGTCTTCGACGATCATGATCCGATTCGTGTACAGATCGCAGACAATACTCTGAACCTGATCCTGCGTTGTGGTTTTGAGCAGCAGGGTGAAACCGCTGTGCCGACACAGATCATCACTGTTCCGCTGCACTTCAAAGTCGACGGAGATAAAATTTATATCACCCGCGGCGATGTCAAATCATCAGCCGTCGTTCGACCAGAACGGATTGCTTCTCAAATCGCTCGTGCCGGCGTGGTTCGCAGCAAGATGGAAAAAGCATTTCCGGATCGTGTTGAAGATTCACAGGTCAAAGCCAAACTGGAAAACCGGACCGTCTACCTGGACATCACCGGCATCAAAGCCAACGATGGCTGGTTGACGATTACCGTCGGCAACGATCTGACCGTTGAAAAGAATGAAAGCAAGCTGCCACCGGAACCAGCGGAAACAGCTTCCGTAAAATAGTCAGAGATTTCCGATCTGACCAGAAATGAAAAGAGGCGAATCAAATCGATTCGCCTCTTTTTTTATAACGGCTGGTAAAACAGCTGTGATCAATAATCGATATCGTCCGCTTCGATGGCTTCCTGCATGATCAGGTCGTACCGCAGACTGGCATCTTTTCCGAACAACTGTGCGAACGTAGCATCCGCATCCAGCTGGCTGTCGATATCCACCTTCAGCAAGACGCGATGTTTGGGATCCAGCGTCGTCTCTTTGAGCTCGCTGGCGGTCATTTCACCCAGACCTTTAAAGCGACCAATCTCGTACTTTCGGTTGGCACCCAGTGATTCCACAATCTCTTCCTTCTGAGCATCATCCTGGGCATAATGCTTCTCGTTACCCACCTTGATGCAGTACAGTGGCGGCTGTGCCAGAAACAGCTTTCCCTGTCGAATCAGTTCCCGCATATGTCGGAAGAAGAACGTCAGCAGCAGCGTACTGATATGGTAACCATCGCTGTCGGCATCCATCAGCAGAATGATGCGGTTGTAACGGAGGTTCATGATCTCAAAGTTCGGACCAATCCCGGTTCCCAGTGTTTCCACCAGGTCCTTGATTTCCTGGTTCCCCATAATTTTGGAAACCGCCAGGGATTCGGTATTCAGAACTTTACCCCGCAGTGGCAGTACCGCCTGAATGCGGCTGTCTCGTCCCATGGCCGCCGTCCCACCCGCCGACAGACCTTCGACCAGAAACAGCTCTGATTCTTCCGGCTTATTCGAGCGGCAGTCCAGCAGCTTGCCCGGCAGTGTCGATTTGCGGTTCGTGACCGATTTCCGCCGTACTTCTTTCTGAGCATCGCGGCTGGCCATCCGCGCCCGTGCTGCCAGGACGATCCGACCTACGACTGCATCTGCGATACTCGGATTCTGGTTCAACCAGGTTTCGAGCAGCGGACGGACAATCCCTTCGACGAAGCCTGTGACTTCAGGGTTATTCAGTTTCTCTTTTGTCTGACCCTGAAACATCGGATCGTTATGGAATACGGAGATCAGGCAGAGCACCCCTTCGCGGATATCGTCTGTAGTGATCGCGAGTCCCTTATGTTTGATGTTGTGCACATCCATGTAATTTTTGACGGCTTTCGCAATTCCCGAGCGTAATCCGCTCTCGTGCGTTCCGCCGGCATGGGTGCGGATTCCATTCACATAACTGCGAATCTGTTCGTCGGTGGCATCGGTCCATCTTAAGACGACTTCCACGCGAATATTCTTGTCTTCCTTTTCCGAGAAGAACAGCTGCTCGTGAACCGGTTTTTTCTGTTGTTCCTGAGTCAGCTTTTCCAGGTAGCCGCGAATTCCTTCCGGATGAGAGAGTTCGTGCGTCTCTTTTTTGACTTCGTCGCGGAAGGTGATTTTCAAGCCGCCATGAATGAAGGCCACATCTTCCAGATGCTGGCGAATGGTGTCGGCGTTGAAATGTACGCGACGGAAAATTTCATCGTCGGGTCGAAAATAGATCTCGGTTCCGTGCCCGCGAAAAGGCTTTACCTTTTTAACGGGAGTCGTTGGCTTTCCTTTTTTATACCGCTGCACGTACTGATAACCGTCACGCACGACTGTCGCGACCATCTCGGTAGACAACGCATTTACCACGGAGGAGCCAACGCCGTGCAGACCGCCACTGCGGGCATAGTTTTTGTCGGAGAACTTTCCGCCGGCATGCAGGGTGGTCAGAATCAGTTCCAGTGCCGACTTTTTCGTTTTGGAATGTTTATCGACGGGAATCCCGCGTCCATTGTCTTTCACGCTGCAGGAAGCGCCGTCTTTATGCAGGGTGACGGTGATTGTGTCGGCTTCTTTGGCCAGGTATTCGTCAACCGAGTTATCGACGATTTCCCAGAGCAGGTGATGCAATCCCCGGATATCAACGCCGCCGATATACATCGAAGGGCGGCGGCGGACCGCTTCCAGCCCTTCCAGAACTTCGATATCGTCAGCAGAGTATTTTTTAGCGCCAGATGATTTTGCTGCAGTTGCCATAGTTTTTTACTGATATTTCTCTGATTGAAACGCGAACGAAAACGAGATTATACGAGTTGGAGCAGAGGACCGTAAGGCGAGATACGAACAGCTTAAGCTTCGTCTCCCAGTTCATCCCAGTCGACCACTTCAATGGGCGGGTAGAGGATCTCTTCAAACCCGCTGCGCTGACTGGTTTTCACGCCTTTTCCGCCGCGTGAAGTCACGCCATATTTCATCTGTCCAAAGGTCATTTTTTTGCCCGCCGTATTCACCACCCGCAGACAGTCGCTCGGACGAGTCAGCTGCAGGGCACCCATCACCTGGTCCCCTTTTTCCAGTTTGATCCCCTTTACGCCTTTGCCCGGATTCGAAAGCAGGGCGGCTTCTTCGATCTCACAATGCAGAACGCGGGCCTCTTTCGTGGCGATAAACATGGTCTCCGCCTCTTCGACCAGCCCGGCATATACCACACGGTCATCCTTACCCAGGCGACAGTATTTGCGACCGGCTTTGGTCGAGGCTGTTCGGAACAGGCTGAACGAGATCCGCATGATCTGTCCTTTTTCAGTGACGATCAGAACATGGGGCGTCGCAATCGGTTGCTTCTTCGTTGCTTTGTCTTCGGGAGTAAAGCGGCTGTCTGTCGTCACAGCGGCGACCAGATAGGCACCGTCGCTCATTCGGGCATGTTTTGACAGAGGCTCACCATAGCCGGAAGAAACAGGCACCTGTTCTATCGGCAGCGTATAAGCCACGCCATCGCTGGAGAAGAACACCACGTGGTCCAGCGTACTGCCCGGTGCGACTGCCAGCACACTGTCTCCTTCACGGGTTCGGGTTTTGTCTAATTCCTGTGTGCCTTCTTTTGTCTTCAGGCGGCCCACGCGTTTGATCCAGCCTTCCCGCGAGACGACTACGTTCGTGTTTTCACGAACAATATAGGCCTGCGGATCGAACTCGGTAATCTCTTCCGAGGAACCAAGTTTCGTCTGGCGTTTTTCCGGAAACAAGTCGCCCAGTTCTTTCAGCTCGTTTTCCACGACTTTCCAGAGTCGTTTGTCCGACGCCAGAATCTTGCGAATCTTTTCCGCTTCCGCTTCCTTCTCGGCAAGTTCTTCACGGATCGTATTGATTTCCAGCTTCGAAATCCGGTACAGCTGCAGTTCCAGAATCGCCATCGTCTGGATTTCATCCAGCGGAAAATTGTCCATCAGCTTTTTGGCGGCATCCTGTTTTCCGTTACTGGCGCGGATCAGTTTGAGTGCTTTGTCCAGATCATTAAAAATGATCTCAAAACCCTTCAGGATATGAATCCGCCGTTCCAGCAGTTCCAGCTGATATTCAAATCGTCTTCGAACCGAAATAAATCGGAAGTCCAGGAAGTACTGCAGCATTTCCTTCAGATCGCAGCGGTGTGGCACGAGGACGTCTGATTCATCGGGAACCAGGCAGGTCAGGTTGACCGAGAAGTTCTGCTCCAGATTTGTGTGTTTATAGAGAAAGGCCATCACGGTTTCCGGGTCGGCATCCGGTTTGATTTCCAGGACGATTTTCAGGCCGTTTTTGTCGTCTGTTTCATCCGCCACATCTACCAGTTGTGGCAGTTTCCGCGACTCGACGATCCCGCCGATCTCCGACAGCAGCGAACCGGTTTCCACCCCATAGGGGACCGAATACACGACCAGTCGCTGCGTCCCTTTATTGCGGGCACCCGGTTCGGGCTTCCACTCGCCCCGCACTTTCACCGGGCCGCGACCCTCTTTATAAACCGTGGTGAGTGACCGCTTATCTGTCACAATACGGCCACCCATCGGAAAGTCGGGGCCTTTGATGTGTTTCATCAACTGGGCCACCGTTGCATCTTGATGATGAATCAGGTGCACGCACGCTTTAATCACTTCACCCAGGTTGTGAGGCGGGATATTCGTCGCCATCCCCACTGCGATCCCGTGGACCCCGTTGACCAGCAGGTTGGGGAAGCGTGCAGGCAGCACAACGGGTTCATCGCGTGTGCCATCATAGTTGGGACGCATTTCCACGGTCTGATAACGCAGTTCGTTCATCAGATGTTCTGCGATCCCTGTCAGCCGCGCTTCGGTATACCGGGCTGCCGCTGCAGGCAATCCCATGATCGAACCGAAGTTACCCTGTCCGTTGATCAGCGGGCTTCTGAGGTTGAAATCCTGGGCCAGTCGGACCAGCGCATCATAGACGGAGGCATCGCCGTGCGGGTGATAATTCCCCGTCGTGTCCCCGCAAATTTTCGCGCACTTACGTGGCTTCGCATTCGCCATCAGTCGTAAGTCGTGGTACATCACATACAAAATACGACGCTGTACCGGCTTCAAGCCATCCCGCACATCAGGCAGGGCACGTGATGTGATGACAGACATCGCATAGTTTAAATAGCGACGTCGTGTGACATCACTGATGGGGACATATTCAATACGGTCTGTTTCGGTGTTCGGTGTTCCATTACCTGTTGCGCCGTTATTGGCTGATTTTCGCTTAGCCAAGGGTCTCTCCAATTAATCTACTGAATTCCCCGGAAAAACAGTCAGCCTGCGACTGTTTTTCAGCTTCTGAATGTGGGGGGCCTTATTCAGAATTCGGGTCAATTTGCCTGGTAGCTTAAGAAAAATATGTCAAATTTGCTGTTTATGAAAACATTGAGGATTGTATCTGTTGAAACGATTATTGAACAGATAAGGCCACTCGTAACCCGTTAAATAGACAATAATTCGGGAAAATAGGACGAATCGTCATTGTAGTTACAAAATGACTCATTCCGATGATTCCTGCCAGCCGAAATTTGGACTAGTGGCTTTCTTTTTGAGAGGGCCGCTGTCGGGCGATTGAAACATACAAAAAGTACCCGAACACTGAAAAGCGAAATTTCCAGAATTTCTATTTTTCACATCGGACTTTGTGAAGTGGCTTTGCCTCGTTTGTGAACCACGACTGGTTCTAATAGAAGACAATTGATCATTATAATTGACTGACGGGGGTTGGACGAGCCTCTGACCTAGTCTCATTGGTGGAAACCCCACAATAAAAATCCAGGGAGGGATTGTTATGGCTCAGGCGAGTCTGAAGGTAACCCTGCTTACCGGACTGTTACCGGCATTCTTACTGATGGCGCCGGCTTTACAGGCTGCGGAACCGGGTGCGGTCAATAATGCGGTTGTCCAGCAGGAATCTGTTTCGAAATCATCGAAGTATAATCCGATCAGCTGGTTCAAGCGTAAGTTTACCAGTTCTGATGACAAACAGAACCAGGTTCAGCAAGTAGCTCACGCCGAGGAAACACCTCAGGTAAGAGGCAGCCAGATTCCTGTTCCCAAACGACCTACGCTGGGACGTCGCAGTGCGAGTCCGTACTACATTCAGCAGGTCAGCAACCAGCCGAATATCATTACTTCGACTCCGGCTCCCTTTGAAAACGCCCAGCAGGCACGCCCCATCAGCTATGCTCACGGGCATTTCAAAGATCACAAACAATACAAAGCAGCACAGCCACTGCCTGTAATGGAAGGCATGAATGTACTGCCCGGATACCCACAACTGCAGGCACCCTTGTACCCCAGTCCTAAACCGGGGATTCCCGATTATGTCGGACGAACCATTATCACCAACCAGGCACTGGCTCCCCAGGAAATGTTGTATGCCCATGAATACAACGCCATGTATGGTCCTTATTACTACAACGTCAAGGGTGGATGGATCTGGACTCCCTTCGGCATGCGATCTCATGAACGCTGGAAGCTGGAAGGAACCCGGGTCAACGTGAAATATAAATCCGACTTCGGATTCATCCCTCGATTCATTCCGCCGATGATCAGATAACTGGCATCCACGAAAAAACAGTCTCAACCCGAAAACGTTTATCACACTGAGTTTTGTACTCAGAGAAACGATCAGGAAATATTAAAATGCAGAACTTCACTTATAAATCAGCAGGCCTCGTTGCAGTCGCCGGGATTATGACCGTCCTGTCTGCTTCGCACCTGCAGGCTGGCGAACCGGGCGGTCTGAAATTATCTCAGCAGAAAGCCTCACCCGTTCAGCAGGTTGGATATATCCACGATAAATGCAACTGCAAAGAGAAGCACGTCTATTCGTACTCCGATGGTGCTTCCTATGCTGGCGGAGATTGTCCTCACTGTCGTGCCGGCGGTGCCGGTGGCGGATATAGAACATCAGCCGGGATCGGAAAACGGGGCTCGCTGCGGGAATTTTTCCGCTGCAAGTTTGGTTACTTTATTCCTACCGGATGTGGCGGAAAAGGTTGTGCTCCCATCGGACACTACAAAATGACTTATGCCGTCGATCCCTACTACTTCGATGGACGCGATGGTCGTCTTTACGGTGCTCAGGGTTATGGTGTTCCCATTGCGGTTCCCCTGGCTCCCAATGTGCATTCTACCTACAACTACGGTTGGGGCGTACCTTCAAGCCGTTTGACTCCGGTCTCACGCATCGTTCAATAATCTAAAATTTAATATCCTCAATCGGGTCCAGGAAGTTTGATATGAGAATCTTAAACGTGCATATGCTGGCCATTCTCGCAGTGACCGGCGTCATGACTCACTCTGCTCTGACCGCCAGCGCAGATGAGAATACGACTGCTGGTGACAGTCAGATCCAGCAGGTAGGTCATCACGTACGGGGCGGCGGTTACGAATACAACTGCCCTCCCGGATATTCCAACCGCTTTGATGGCGATGGCGTTTATCGCAATTATACATCACGTGAAGGAGTCGCTTTCCTGCGAAAGTGTCACACTTCACCCGGGCATGGCTGGTGTCCTCCTTCTTCTCAGATAATTCAGCGAACTCCCGTGCAATATCAGCGGTATTACTCCAACGCGTACATGGGGCAACCAGGACCCGTAGGACCTGCTAACTACCCGCAGATTTATATGCCGACCGATACCACTCAGCTTGGTTTTTACTACCAGGCAGTACCAACCTGGCAACCACGGGCAGGCATGCTGCCTCCGCCACCAGATCCAAGCATGTATCACACACGTGACTGCAGAGCCTGTCGTGGACATGGATGCAAACACTGTCGTGGCGGTCACCAGTTCAGCGGCCCCGTCTACTACTCCACGGGAAGTCCTGTGACACCAGAACCGGAAGTCGCTCCACAGCCGGAAGAAGCAGCTCCTGCCGTGCCACCGGCACCTTCCAAGCTGAACCAGGCTTCCTACGAAAAATAATTCGTCTACTCCTCGATAAGATCGTTTCGTAATAACGATTGGTAATCTGACAGAGCCACTTCTGATCAAAGGGTGGCTCTGTCTTTTTTTATGCGCGATGGAAATATGAATTCAGAGTGATTGTTTTCGCGTTGATTTCAAACAGGGTAGGAAAAAAACCTGATGAACTCAAAATGGAAAAGCATCTAGAGTGTAAGAAAACTCCTTGACAGTCTGCTGGCCGAGGGATCTGATGTATTGACGATTCCATTTTTGAAACGGTAGCTTTTCAAAACAGATCAGACAATATTGTCAGTCAATTTGAATTCACACACAGGATCAACCATGCAATTCACAACGCGCTCCCCGATTGCAATTGCTGTTCTCTTCAGTAGCCTTGTCCCCTTTGTCAGTTCCAGCTTCGCACAGAATAACCCGGCGTTTCCCATCGTTACCCCCAGCCAGTCGATCCAGGAAACTCTCGATGCGCAGCCAGGTAAGATGCTGTTTCTGCCTGCCGGGGATTATGAGATCTCGAAGAAGATTGTCATTCGCCATGATGGCAGCGGCCTGTATGGGCCGGGTCGGATCATACAGACGAGCCCCGAGGCGCCTTTCATTGAAGTCGAACATCGTAAAGGCGTACAGTTTCGTGACATTGTTTTGACGCGCCCTGAGGGTAAACAGACCACCGCGACCGAAGCCATCAATGTCCGCGACTGTCAGGATCTGGTTCTCGACAATCTTACGATAACGAATCATCGTACCCGGTCCGGCGTGTTGTATCTGCTCAACTGCCGTAACGCGACCATTCGCAACTGTACGATTTCAAATTATATGCGGATCGCCATTGATGACCGCACTGCTTCACCTGACTGGGGTTATGCCTTTCACTGCATTGATGGCACGGGAATCGTCGTCAACGCGAGTACCGGCACTCTGATCCAGGGGAATCGGATTGTCGAGCAGGAACTGCTGCCAACTCCCGAAGTTCAGCAGAAATATCAGCTCGGACAGTTTTCGAAAAAGAATGAAACCAAAGGCGCGTTGATGCGCCAGGAGGTGTGGGACCGTGAAACGGTCGATAACTGGCATCAGGGATCTGCCATCATTGTTACCTCACCCAAAGTGAGCGACCGCACACAGATTCTGGGAAACACGATCGAAAATGGTGCGCAAGGTATCGACCTGCACTCGGACCACGTGATTGTCTCGCAGAATATTGTTTCCAACTGTTTTGTCGGCATGAAAGCCATGCACGGTTCCCGTAATATTGCCATCATCGGAAATCAGTTTATCAAAAATGATCTCTGGAGCATCGGCTTAATGCCCGGCGCGGCCTCGCATGCCGTTCAGAAAGCAGATGACAAACAACCCGGTCGCGTCGACAACAGTGATGGAGGTTCGTTGATCGCTAACAATATTATCTCCGACTTCGGATACGGAAACGCACACTGGATCTGGGGCAATAAGGGGAACCCGATCCTGCTCGACTCGGGTCAGAAGCCCGATAATCCGCCTCTGGAAAATGTAATTATTCAGGGAAACATTGTGCAGAATTCCGGACGACAACAGGCTGAATCAGAAGACCAGCAACCCCGGTATGTGTACGCGGTCCGCGTCGACCGTCGGGCAACCGGCATTCATTTTATTGGTAACATTTTTGATCCGGGTCGGGAAGGAATTACCAATATCAAACTCACAGACTGACTCCAATATTCTATTGAAGATTTCTATCAGACGTTATAGCCGTTATGGATCAGCTGCGATCGACTCTGTTTTTTGTTCGATCTCCCGCATCACATTTGCGTGGCGCTTCAACAGGAAAAAGATGATCCCGATGAAAGCAAACGTGGCGACGTGATACGTGCTCATCACCTCACTGTAAAACTTGCCGATAAAGGTACGGTTCAAAATCAGAATCAGAAATACAAACAGACCGATGCCAATTTTCAATGGCTTTGTAAAGTTCTGGCGACTGGTGGCGCAACGGATCAGCAGGTAGATACCCGGGAAAACTCCCACGCAGTGCTGTCCCCAGGTGACCGGCGAATAGAGCAGAATCATGATGGAGATGATCGCGCACTCCCACAAAATACGTTCGTCGTTCCGGTCGTCATAATGCCTGCGAAATTTCCAGCCAATCAACACCAGAAAGCAGAACATCACCCCCTTGATGATCCGCAGTGACGTTTCAGGAGACAGATCCAGAAAATCGATATACAGGGGAGAATCCAGTCGGGCTTCGTGTTCTTTAGGATAATGCATCAGGTAGCGGGCCAGTGAGGGCTTGAACGACATATTCGCCAGTGGAATCTCGCCATCCATCCAGTGAATCGGGTTCGGTTCCAGCATGCCTTTCTCGACAATTTTTGTCCAGTGCTCAAAGGTCCTGCGATATTCTGTGTAACCCAGTTTGAACATGGGTGAGAGCGTAAAAAAAGCTGCTGCCAGAAACGTGAAGATCGCCATTTTCCATTCGCGTTTCAAAATGAAATAGACCCAGAACAGGCTGGGCGTGCACTTGAGCGCCATCGCAAATCCCAGGGGTATGCTGCCCCACAGTTCCTTTTTTCTGCTCCAGAGATAGACGCCCAGCCACGAGAGCGCCACTAACGCCAGGTTCACGCCACACTCCAGCATGTCCCGGATCAGGTAGCGGCTCGCCAGAAAAATCGCCGCAGTGACAACCCAGAACAACTGATTCCGCAGCAGGGGAAAATGAGCCTCGCTCATGCGGTTTAAAACCCAGACCAGCAGAAACAGGGAGATAAAAAACAGCGGGTAAATCAGCATGTAGGCCGTCTGCATTGAGAAGCTGGCCAGCGGCGCATGCACGAATCCCCAGAAAGGGGGGTAGGGATAATTGTGATTATTGAGGTAGAGAAATTCGCCGGTCGCGATCAGTTCTCCCGAGCGCCAGTGCAGATGAAAATCCCCCGGATTTTTTTTCGCGATCTGGACAAACTGGATAATCGCAATCATGACTCCCAGTGTAATGACCACGCTTTGCCAGAAACGGTTCTTATCTGCGAATAGTGATTTCGGCACGACGACTCCATTCCGTCACGATCAAACGGTCCATGTATTCAGGCTGGTTTCCCTGTTCCCGGAGCCGCCGATTGTAGCAGATCCATTTCAGGTTTTAGCTACTCATTTTACCTCAGGTGAAAACAATTTCAGTAATATTTGACCGTTTTTTGTATCGAATCCAATTCGAAAGTTCCGTTTTTTGAAAAAATGATGCAAAACCAGCGTGATGTTTTCCGTATCGCTACGCTTCTGAAGTTAGATGAGCTGTTTACTTACTCCCCAAGATAGAAAGTCAGCGTCATGAACGAGACATCAGCGACCGTTGCGGAAACCGTGAAAGCCAAATCTGATCGGAAGACTCTGATCCTGCCTCTGCTGATTATCTGCATCGGAACAGGCTGGTTGTTGACGACTCTCGGCATTGTACCCAACATCAACTGGATCTGGACTCTGGGGCTCGCCGGCATCGGGATTCTTTCATTCGCCGTCAGTGGCATTGATAAATCAACGGTCCTGACCGGTCCCTTTTTCATTATCGCCAGCTGCCTGTCTGTCCTGCGTCAGACCGGTCGGATTACCCTGGATGTGGAAGTCCCGATTCTGGTGATCGTTATGGGTTGCCTGTTGCTCGTCGCCCGCAGCAAAAAGATACCAATGCCCGACTGGATGGTCCTGGAAGAAAAGCAGCAACCCGCTAAGTAAAGACCCGGATCGCATTCAGAGCAGATCGGCAAATCGCAGGGCATGCAGGAACGCCATTGAGGCGGCGAAGTTGGTGGCATAAACGAGAAAACAGAGCCACGACTCTCCCATCGGGTATTGATGCGAGCCAAACAGCAGCAGAAATACAACACCAAAACAGACCGAAATCACCGGCACCAGGGAGAGAAACTGCACCCAGTAATACATGGCGTTTCTCTCATGCAGGTAAGTCGTGAGAGGCTGAAAGCCAATGTGTACCAGGCAGAACAGGATGACGGTAAACAGACACTGTGCGTAAATCACCAGTCGTAACTGGGTATCGGGCCGCGCAAAAAATGCCTTCGTGGCTCTGACAGCAATTGGCAGATCGACGTCAAAAAAACGCCTGCGTGTTAAATTCGTCTGCATGTAATGATCCTGTTGAAGTACTGCCCACATCTATCACATTTTAACATTGGAACCTGGCGTATTCCAACATCAATTATTCCACGATCGTGAGACACTTACTCTACCAGTTGCTTAATTCGTGTTTGTAAATTTGGATTAATGCAATAGAGAATACCAGACGATATTCAGGCCCAGGCGGATCGCGTCTGTTTCGGTGTAGCCTGCGCAGGTGATTTTATCGCCGTGCTCGATGGCGCAGCTCAGATCAAAGGGACTGTAGAGGATCACATAGCGGTCGTTAACCTTGATGCCTTCGATGACGGGCGCTTTCAGTTCGATGCGTTCCCCGGCCGCGCGGGTTTCCAGGTCGACTGGTTTCCGGAAATGCACCTGCCGCAGATCGTAGCCTGTCTTCGTTGAAAAGAGTTCGTGGTCAGCGGGAATCTGTTCCAGTTGTTGAGTCGGGAACAGCTGTGCTGCCAGGCGGCGAAAGCTCGCATCAAATTCTTCAGCACCGCAGCAGGCATCCGCGAACAGCACGCCCCCCTGCAGCAGGTGTTTTTTTAAAGCACGTTGATCTTCCGGGCTGAGAACAAATCCAGCGCGACCATGCAGATACAGTAACGGATGTTTGAACAGCCGGGGATCGGAAAGCGGAACGCTGCTGGGGTTCGTCGCGAACTGGCCGCCGGAAACCTGATTCATGGCGCGCAGCAGTTTTCGCAACGCATGCGGCGCGGCGTCCCATTCGGTAGAAGCGCGAATTTTCGCAATATTCAACAGCCGATGCTCAACCCGTTCTGTGGTCGATGCGGTTTCTGCTGTCTTCTCCGGGCCCAGCTCCTTGACCAGTACGCGTCCTGCTGTCAGCGCCGCGACATTCACTCCCACGTGCAGCGCACGGGTTATGCTGGCATCCAGTTCCGGTGCACGGTCGGGCAGAGTCAGCGGCGACCATTTATCCCACAGGCAACTCAGATCTTCGGGTGAATACAGAATGGAAGTGCGGCAGCCGGTCTCGGCTCCCCATAACTCCACCAGTGGAGCTCCCGTTTTCAGGTCCAGTAACCGGAATTCACTGCGGTAGACCGGATGAGTTCGCTCCAGCTGACGAAGTTTGCCTTCTTCTGCCGGATACAGTTTCGAAATCAACTGTTGCATGGCTGCATCAGGAGACGCACTTTGACAGCCGCCCAGTGCAAACAGGCAACCGCCATCCTGCAGATATGTTTTCAACAGAGTGATCTGCTCAGGTGTGAAACGGTCTGCATCGGCGACGTCCAGGATGAGCAGCGGACATTGATTGAGGTCATCGGCGTCGGCTCGATTCATGTTGACGGACTGCCAGGTAAGTTGTCGCGGCCAGTCTGGTAGTCGGCTGGTATAACGTGCCAGATGCCAGACATCCTGCGGCGTATAGTCAATCGAATCCCGGGCTGCATCGGGGTTGCCTTTCCACTTAAGCTTGCCGGCTAAGATCGGCGTCAGTCCCCGGGAGAGAAAGTGTAACGCATAGTCGGTCGCGAGAATCGGACAATCTTCCAGCAGAGCTGGTGCGCCGACCCAGGCGCCGGTAATCGGATTCTGATGCGCGATCAGGTACTGCGCCCCTTCGCGATACCAGTCGAACTGTTTGCCGGACTGACTGGTGAAATAACGCCGTCCCGTCAGACGGCCGACACGCTCCAGACAATACAGATAATAGAGGTAACCGACCGATCCATCTGAACCGGCATCGGTGCTCGGGTTGTGTGTGACTGTGAAGTGATTGCCCAGCCAGCGACAACCGGCTGCGATCGCTGCATCTTCGAACGCTTCGCCGCAACAGCGGGGTGTACCATCTGCGTTTCGCTCGATCCGCTGACTGCGCAGCAGGTTTTCTGTTGTGACGAGGTAGGCAATTCCCGCCGCCGTAATGCCACCGCGGCTGAATCCGGTTCCCTGTGATCCCCAGCCCCCGTCCCGGTTCTGTCGGCCCAGCCAGTGGGTACGTGCCCGTTGCCAGGTCTCGGTTTGAACGGGCACTCCCTGTTGTGCCACTTCGTAGAGACCTAATGCCGCGAAATGGGCATAGTTGGGCACATCGCGACCGCCGAAGCTCCAGGCACCGTCATTGGAACCCTCAGTTTTCCCTGCTTCCAGCTTCTGCGTCAAACGGTTCATCAACGGAAGGTCGCGTTCCGCATCGCGGGCCGCCGCCAGCGCTTCCAGCATCAGTGAAATTTCGTGTGTTTTGACAGGATCCTGTTTGCGGAGCCAGGTGAATCCCTTTTGGATTTCTTCATCGTCCTTCGTCATGCCGGCATGGAGCAGGGTATGCAGTGTGAAGCTGGTCAGGACGACCGTCTGATCGGGATGGCCGGCCAGTTGCCAGGTCCCGTCGGGCTGCTGCTGTTTCAGGAGAAAGTGTGTTGCCTTTTCAATCGAAGACAGTACATCCGCGCGTGTGATGTACTCCGCCTGTAATGCAGGGGGGAATGCGAAGATTCCCGCCGCCACAGTCCAGCAGAACAGTACGCCGTAAAAGATTCGTACTGGCGGTCTTCGATCATACATGCTCACACCATTTCAGAATGCTGTTGTAGTGAATGCGATCCACGCCGGCATTCACCCCTTTGTCAGCCTGTTCAGTCAGTCGAGAAGAGCCGCATCGTATTAGGCCCATCCAATTGCGTCAATGTGCGTTTAATCCAGGCAGATGCCGTGAAACGCACTCTTAATAAGTGATGAGTCTCGTTGACTTTATTGTTTATTAAAATAGTCAGATCGAATAAAAAAACACGGCGGGAATGATTCTATTTCCCGCCGCGTCTACTGAAGACACTTCAAAACGAAAGTATGACATCAGTCTCCACAGCAGGGGCAGACTTCCGGTACAAACACCGTCAAGGTCGCCGCGTAGGCGGTCTCCTGGTAGTCGGCAGATGATTCGTCTTCTGCCAGGTGATGCACGACGATCAGAAACTGATTGCCTGTCTTTGGTGTGAATGAGGCGAGACCGGAGGCATCGGTCTTGCGTTCATATCGTTCATCGAATCCTTCTTTCAGAGTTTCTCCCTGGGGAACGAAAGAGACGACCGTATTCGCCAGTGGTTTGCCTTTGAAATCCACGCGGACTTTCAGCGGTTTACCCGGGCCCATCGGCGTCACGGGATTTTCTACCGGCACCAGTTCCAGCGGATGTCCCAGTGCCCGGTCAAACCCTGGGTTTTCTAACGGGGTCTGATCCAGTTTGGCACTGACGACAAAACAGGTCTTCGCACTTTTAATTGCCCGGACCGGTTTTCCATGATTGACCACACGATCGAGTGAATGCGCCACCGTGTAGAGGCCCGGCTTGACAGGCACGAACTTGCCTCGCCAGTAACCTTCCTTGGGAGCGTAGCCGGTATCCGTCAGTTCGCTGATCAGATCGTAGGTTTTTCCAGCCGGATCGATGACGTTCAGACTGCAGCCTTCCAGATCGATCTTGCTGGCGATTTTAAAATCACGGTGGTGATTCCCATGATTTCCCAGTTTCAGGTTGATATAAACCGCGTCCCGGGATCGGATCAGGTTTGTGTTCGTTTCCACCCAAGTATCATGGGCGGCTGCGGAGGAGACTGTCAGACAGACGGTCAGCAGAGAGTAGAAAAATGTTTTCATGTTAGCTTCCTCGAAGAAACGTCATCCGGGCCAACCCAAGGTCGACCCGGATGAACTGAGACTGTTTAATATTCGCCAATCACTTCGCCGCCGGCTCGGGTTGCCAGGGCGCGCCAGAGATCCGTGTTGATGTTCTCGCCGACAAATCGACAGCTGCCATCCACCAGCGTGACGTGCACGCCGCCCACATGAGCACTACGGGCACTGACGAGCGCAAAGTTGTGATAACCGTTCTGGCAGTCGGGGTTCGACGAGTTCGGCCCGTACCAGTGGTTATACATCGTGTCTGCCAGGTGACCGTTCACCCATTTAGCACCCCGTTGACCGGACCAGGCGGGAGCGGCAGCGGCAGTACAGGCGGCGGGAGTGGTCTGTGTTCCCGCTGAGAGTTCCACTACGCGGAAGCGATAATTACCGGTGGGAGGTGCACTGTTTTGTCCGTCTCCCAGCAGTTGTTCGCCAAACGCGACCGTGTTACTGGTGCCGTCGGTTACATCGCGGAACCGGATCTGGGACTGTGAAAAGACCACTCCGTCTGCATTGCTGATGGAACCATCATCGGTTGTTCCAGAGCCATTCAACCCTGAGCCGGCACAGGCGGGATAGCTGATGCCGGAATAATCTGAGCCGGGAACGGCATCTTTATCACTGGGGCAGACCATCAGAGGCAGTCGCACGCGTGCTGCAGTGTCGTTATTGCCGACCTGCGTGGCATCAAAGCTTCCGGAGTTGAAAGCATTGAGTGGTGGCACATCGTAATTAAACTGATTCTGCAGGTTCGCCTGGTCCACAAACGGAAGCAGGTGCGCATGGGCCGACCAGACATAAGGGTAGCCCAGACCGCCGGGGGGAAAGACACGGTGTGTCGATTCATAATTATGCAGCGCCAGTCCCAGTTGCTTGAGATTGTTTTTGCACTGGCTCCGTCGGGCTGCTTCGCGTGCCTGTTGAACGGCGGGCAGCAGTAAGGCAATCAGAATGGCGATGATGGCAATCACCACCAGCAGTTCGATCAAGGTGAAGCCGCGCACACGTTTTGCGCAGCACTCATAAGCTGGTTTCATTTTGAAACTCCTGAAAATAAATGAAATTGTGCGCAGGCTGACTTCAGGGTCAGTCTGCAGAATGCATCTGGTTTAAAAACTCAGAGGCTACACAACTCCGGAGGCGGAGTTTCAGGCAAGAGGTGATGTTCGGGAAGAACATCTGCCATCAGGGCAACGAAGAATTCGACGGGAGCCGAACTCAGAACCAGGATAGGGTGGGCGGGGAGACGAGGATCGTCATTGACCAGTGTGCCTGCTGTTGGACCATGACCACACCCACAGGCGGAGATCAGAATCGATGATGAGGTGTCATCGCATCCCTGTTTCTGCTTCCCGGCACAACAGGATTTTGTCTGCTTCCGGAGACAACAGGACCGGGTTTGCCCTTTAGATTGGGGCGAAGCTTTCGCACGGGAACAGCAACAGCCTCCCGAACTTTGAAGTTCATCACCACACTGACAACCTGCTTGAGGCGTTCCCAGTGGTTCCAGTGGAAATCCGACCGATGTCGTAAAAAAACAGAAAAGCGTCACCAGACCGGTCACAGACCGATGGCGGCAAAACTGTTTTAAATGTGAAAACATTGGCGGGAACATGTAAGCGAGCTCTAAAGGAAGCACACAGAGGCTTTTCGGCTGAGCCGAAAACAGTCAAAGTTCCCTGATTATACGGATAGTACTGGCGGGTACGCCACTGTTTTCAGTAGAAATACAGCGTTTGCCACATGAAAAAGCAGAAAAGGGCCAGCTATCAAACTGAGCAGCTGACCCTTTTTAGTGAGAATTACTTCGTCAGATCGAAGTCGATAGTGTTATCGCCTTCTGTGACATCTGCTTCCAGTGTTGTTTTTTTGTTGTATTTATCGGGAACCGTTTCGCTCCCCTGGTTACCGAAGGGATCGGCATCTTCATCGAGCGTTGAAATTTTAACGGAATGTTTTCCGAGCACAGCTCCCATTTCATTCCGGATAAAAACCAGTTCGTATTTACCTTCTTCATCCGTTTTTGCTGCAGAGGCGCGGCCTGAAGTGGGATAAAAACGGATAAACGCACCAGCCAGAGGAGCCCCGTCCATCGTCACCGTACCACTGACGGGTGCCAGTTTGGGTTGATCATCGGGAGCACCACCACAAGCGGTCAGCATGAGTGAAAGCGTAAGACAGAACATGAAAGTAATGCAGCGTCGAGTCATCATATCTGTATGTTTCTTGAATAATGAATGATTTGAAAGAATCAGCTGACCTGTCCGGAAACGACAGCAGCAGAGTGGTCATCAACGAATTGAAATCCACAACAACCTGATGAAAGGCTGTTGTGGATTGGGGATTCATTTATACCCGCGGTTGTTTTCGTAGTGCATCGGAGAGGATCCCGATCACTTGAATACAGGGGTTTGATTTTAGAATTCGCCCAGTACTTTGCCGTCGTTTTCATCGTTCAACCACTTGTAAGTGTTGACGTCGATGTTTTCGGAAAGGAAGCGGACAGAACCATCGGCAAGCAGCACATGCACGCCTCCCACATGCATACTGGAAAGTGCAAAGCGGTCTGCAACTGTTCTTGCACCACCGTTGATGAAGTCATCGGGAACATTGTAGCCGATGAAGTAGACGTCTTCGGCCTGCAGTCCGCGTTCCCAGCCCCAGGCTGCGGTACGGGCACCAATCCAGAGTTTGCCGGTGAATTCATCACAGGGAGAACCGCCACAACTGCCGGTCGTTCCGGATTCATCCCCGGTACGCACTTCGCCAACCAGGATGGTGTTGGTGGTTCCATCGGTGATGTCACGCATTCTCAGCGCTTTGTTGACGCCCAGTACAATGCGTTCGGTGGCGTAGTTGGATTTACCGAAGCCCCCCTTGTCCGTATTGATACCACCCATGGGATCAGAAGGACAATTGAAAATGGGAATGATCGTTTTGGCTGCAGGAATCGAAGTCGTGCCCGTATATCCAATCTGCCAGTTCATCGTGAAGTTACTGGTTTCGGTACCGATCTGATTGTAAAGGTTGGCCTGATCAATGTAAGGCAGAATCATCGTCGCCCAGCCTAACCCGTTTTTGTTGGCGGCTTCGGAAGCGTCAGCTAAAGTCTGGTCGCCATCAATCCAGCCGGGAGGGAAGGCACGGGCGGTATCGTGATAATTATGAAAGGCCACGCCGATCTGTTTCAGGCTGTTTTTACAGGTGCTGCGTCGGGCGGCTTCTCGTGCCTGTTGAACGGCTGGTAGCAGTAAGGCGATCAGAATCGCGATGATGGCAATCACCACCAGGAGTTCGATCAAAGTAAAGCCTCGAAACAGCTTCCTTACATTACAGCGCATACTCGTCTTCATCATTACGTCATCCTGGATAAATAATAAGTAAATATTCTTAATGGAAATGGATCAACGAACGCTTCTTTAATAAATAATAGTATCTAATGTAAAAATTAACTTTCAATAAGAAAATTAACTTATGATTCTATTTCGTACTGAATACGGGAAACTGAGAGGGGATTTAATCATAAAGCCAGTGTTAATATGGCCATATGTCGTCAGGATGACGTAGTCTGTGCGTCGCTTCAGATGATTTGAGTACGATGCAAAGCTCAGGAGGCAGGTTGTTCTTCTGCCAGTTTCTGACGTGCCCGACCATGCAGGGGCGCCCGTTTGAGGCATTCCTGGAAATCTGAAATGGAGGCTTTTGCCTCCCTTCTGGCTTCCTGGATGAGTCCGCGTTCGTACCAGCTCTGGGGATCATGGGGATTGATTTTCAGAGCGAGTTCGATCTTGTTGAGTGCTTCAGTCAGCTCGTTGGCCCGGAAATAATCCATCGCTTCCAGACGATAGGCGAGCGCCTGTTCGAGCTGGCTTTCCTCAGATTTTCCTGCCTGCTGCAGGATGTTTGCCAGACGCTGATGCAGGTCTGCTGCTTTCGACATGGTTCCGGCACGTCGGCCCAGTATCGCCGCCTGATTCCAGTCCCCCAAAATCCCGGTCGCTTCTGCCTGATACATCAGAACGTCCGCGTTGCTGATCCCCATGTTGTTCAACAGCTGGACTGTTTCCAGCATTTTGCGAGGCTGTTTCTGCTGGTGTTGCACTTCCAGTAACCGCATCAGAAAAATCTGGCGGTGCGTTGACGGGTAACCTTCCAGAAGTTCGATCAGCTTGACGAGTTCCGCTTCTAACGCGGGAAGCGAACCGTTACGAATTTTCTGGTTAAATTCTTCCACTCGCTGGTCAATGCCGTACTGTAAACGGAAGGGTTCAATGAAATTCGAGCCCGGATGCAGGGGAATCGTATGCTGTGCGCGCTCCAGCCGTTGCGCTGTCTGCTCTGCCTGTTTCAGATCGCCGATCTGTTGATAAGCACGCAGTTGCAGTTCCAGGAATTTCAATGAACCGGGCACCTGCTGCAGCGATTCATTAATCACCTTCGATGCTTCATCTGCCCGATCGGTTCTGATCAACAGTTTGGACAGTTGATAACGGGCCGGTAAAAAGCCCAGGTTCTGACGAAACAGTTTTTCTGCCTCATCCATGTTTTCTTCGCGGAGTGCATTCCTGCCAATTTCATACAGGGCCTGCATCTGTTCCCGTTTAGCTTCACGTGAAAAGTCGGGACTGTCATTCAGTTCGTGGTAGATTTCACTGCTCTCTGCTGTTCGCCCCGTTCGTTCCAGGCAATAGGCGATGCGACTTTCCGCCAGTCTGCTTTCGGGCATCAGTTCTACAACCTGTCGAAAACAGAGTTCCGCATGACTGTAATATCCCTGGCCCAGCAACGCTTCTCCCAGCCGCATCCAGTCGTATGCGTTATTCGTTTGTGCGACCTGTTCCACGAGCGGCTGGATGTCTTCTGCAAATAAAGGATTCATCAGCGACTGCTCGGGCAGCACGGGTTCGGGGCGGCTTGCCCGTTGTACGAACAGGTAGCCACACGCGACCAGTTCTAATATCAGAACTATAGCGATCACTCGCACGATCATGGCGAAGCTCCTTTCTTCGCTCGTTGAAACCAGTACGGAACCGCCTGGATACGATTAAAGGGTTTTCGCATGTTGAGCGAGCCGGCAGCAATATCCGGTAAATGATCCTGATTCAAATCTCCTACTGCGACCGTCACCAGGTGAATCGGCTGGTTATCGATCTGCCAGGTTGTGAAGTTCTGCTGACCGTCGTTCTCCAGCCAGACCAGGCTGGCATGCGCGGGCGAATACCAGTCGTTGGTCATGCTCGCCAGTACGATGTCCAGATCGTTATCCCCGTCCATATCGGCGACGGCACCAGCATAGGTGCCCCCCAGATCAGAGATTCGATGCTCTTCGAAGATCCAGTCACCCTTGTTTTCAAACCACAGGCAGCCATGATAAGGCTGTGGATAAGCGTCGAAGTCTTCGAGATTGTCGCCGGCGGGCAGGATCAGATCTTCATCGCCATCCTGATCCAGGTCGGCATGAATCAGGCCGGCACTCCCCAGATCCATATTCGGCGTCAGCCAGAGAGGTCGTGTTTTGAATTTGCCACCGCCCAGATTTTCAAAGCCGACCAGTTCTTCTTCTTCCTGGGAAATGATCGTGGCGATATCCAGATCGCCATCCCCATCATAGTCGGCTACGGGAACATGGATCGCGCCGGGTGCGTTATACAGGTGATGATCCAGGAACTGAAATTCGCCACGGTTTTCCAGCCAGAGGACTTCACCCCGATTGTAGCCAAACACGGCGACCGCCAGATCGAGGTCGCCGTCACCATCGAAGTCGCCAGGTTGCACGTCCGCCACGCGCCGTACGTCATCCAGCAGCACATGCCTCACAAAACCATCAGCCGTCTGCTCATACAGTTCGACCCGACCGACGACCCCATCGTCTGGCTGGATATTTCCCAGCACAGAAACCACGATATCCAGATCGCCGTCAGCGTCGATATCAACGGGTGTTGCATGCGCGGGTGCAGCGACATCCGCAATCAGAATCTGATCGTGCGCGCCTCCCTGGTCATCAAGCGTACGCAACACGACCCGATTATTCCCCGCGTCACAGTAAAGGATGTCGTTTTTGCCGTCGCCGTTAAAATCCAGAATTTGTACGTTCGTGATCAGAGGCAGTTCCACTCCTGTCTGCAGCGCACCCTGGCGTTCAAACAGCAGCTCTGTCGCCGGATACGAAGTGCCTCCGGAATAGAGTTCGCGTAAACGCCCCAGCGCGGGAACGGAGGGCAGCAGAAACCAGGTCGCCAGCGGAAGCAGAATGACCGCGACGAGTAGAATGATCGTCAGCCACGGCGTTTGAGCGGGGAGAGGTTCGTTCGTTTGAGGACTTTCAGTGGACGACATCGCAGGTGAGCACTCCCAGTGGTGGGCAGGTATCAAAATAGAAATTCATCCCGGCAGGACAACGGTATTCATGAAACACACAGTGTTCCGGTTTCGCGCAGTTCAGCGCGGCTTCCGCAGCCTACACTCGACCCACACAGCGCTTTGACTTAAGAGACTCTCCGGAGAGCAGGGGAGTAGTCTTGTCTTCAATCGTATAACTCGCTGGAAATCGTGTCAACTACCGGCTGAACGCGCGCGGGGCTCTATGCAGGGAAACTTGTCCCTGAATCATCCCGACAGCAGACAGAATAAACTCGCGTATCACGTGAACTAGTGTATGATAAAGGTTGATGTTTTTCCTTTACGCTACTGCGGAGTCGTTCGTTATGCCGGTTCGAATTATCCTGATCTGCACATTGATTCTCTGTTCATGCAGCAGCGTGGCAGAGGCGGGTATGCCGAGTGCGTCCATTGACCTGTCGGAAATCGCACAGTTGCGACTGCAGTCGATCTCATTTTTTCTGTTGCTGTTTCTGCTGAGTGCCTGGGGGTTGAAAAAACTCTGGAACATGCTGGCCCGTGATTTCCCGAAACTGCCAGTCATCACCTTTAAGGCAGCACTCGCGGGGACGTTTCTCTGGGGACTGATGTTCCTGTTTGTGCTGACGATGATCTCCGGTGCGCGGGAGCTGCTGACACCCGGTGCCTGGGAAAAGGATGGCCGCACCTATCGACTGACAGACAGTGAATCGGAACAGGAAACCCAGGCAGCCAAAGAAACGCTGCTTAAAGAGCGTCGTTCGAAACTGGCCGAACTGCGAACGGCTCTGTTCATGCACGTGGCCACTCATGACGGCAACTACCCTGCGAAAATGGAAGATGCCTCTTTCGCTGACGAATTCTGGATTCAGCCCGGTGATTTGAATGCGCGGTATGGTTATGTGCCCGGCGAAAAGAAAAGCGACAAGGTTCGGCCGCTCGCATTTGAGCAGGCGATCTATGGAGACGATCAGCAGTTGATCCTGTTTACCGATGGTGCAATCAAACAGATTTCGCCTGCCGAAGCACGGGAGACGCTCAGTGGAAAGTGAAACGGTAGAACCGAAAAAGAAAAAACGCGGCTTATTCGCATTATTATTTGTGAGCTGCTTCCTGTTTGCTTTTTTGCTTAGTTGTGGGGGAATTATGTTTCCCCTGCAGAGTCTGTTTTATCTGGTTGCCGGCTGGATCCTGTTTATACGTCGTAATCTACCACAAGTGACTGTACCCGTTTCCGGACTGGTGACAGCTCTGGTCGTTGTTGTGTTTATGGGGCTGCTGATTCAACTGCTGGGGCGCGTTCTCTGGCGACGTCTGCAACAACAAAATTCCATTGCCACTTCGAGCCAGTGGAAGTGGCGCTGGACGTTCGCTTTGATTGTCTTCCTGGTGATCTCCTTTACCGGCGGCTTTGCCGTGGTGGGTATGGCACATCAGGGGCTCTGGCTGTTTTCCGGTCAAAAAAGAGTGGATTACAATATTTCAACGATATCGAAACGCAGCATGTCGAAGAACAACCTCAAGCAGATTGGTCTGGCACTCTACGGTTATCATGAAGTCACCCATGTCCTGCCGAGTGGGGGTTTCTTTAACGGTGCCGGGGAGCCGCAGCATGGCTGGGTGGCACAACTGCTGCCTTACCTGGATCAGCAGGCTTTGTATCAGACAATCGATTTTCATGAGCCTTGGAGTGCAGACATCAACCGGGAACCTTATCAGACGAAACTTCCCTTCCTGCTCAACCCGGGTATCAGACGACTGGAACAACACACAGGCTACCAGCCTGCCGACTATGCGGCCAATAATCAGATCTTCAATGTGAATACGAGCATGAAACTGAGGGATATTAAAGATGGAACTTCCGATACCATTCTGGCCGGTGAAGTCAGTACGGGGATCAAAGCCTGGGGTGATCCTACGAATTTTCGTGATCCCCAATTGGGAATCAATGCCAGCCCGAATGGCTTCGGCAGCCCTTTTCCAGGGGGAGCCCATATTCTGCTCGGGGATGGTAGCGTCAGGTTCATAACCGATAATATCGACCCGCAGATTCTGAAAGCACTTAGTACACCCAATGGCGGCGATATAGTGAGTCAGGATTGAATGTCTCAGATATCAGTCAGGTAAGACTATGGACACAGAGAATGATACTGGAACAAAGGCTTCACCCTACTGGACAGGGTGGATTGTTTCGCTGGGATTCATTCTGGGCTTTGTCACATTATGTATGGGGCTCACGTTTCCAGTGCATGCCCTGTTTCTCTTGCTGACCGGCTGGACTTCTCAAGCGATGCAGCTGGTAAATGAAGGGAGTGCTTCATTACCCGAACTCGTATCCAGTCTGTTGCTGATCGCGGTGATTGCCGTCCTGCTGCATTTCGCGTTACGAGTTCTGTTCCGGCGATACACAAAGCAGTCGGAAGACATGTCGAAAACATGGGGCTGGCAGAGGCGCTGGTCACTTTCACTCGTCGTCATTCTCGCATTGCTGGTGGTGTCTGGCATCTGTGTGCTCGGTATCTCGCACCAGACGTGGCAGCTGGCCACCAGCGATGAACCGCTCCTTTTCAAGTCCGGGTTTACTGCAGCCAGGCGCAGTGCTTCCAAAAATAATTTAAAGCAGATTGGTCTGGCGTTTCATAATTATCACGATGCGTTTGACCGGCTCCCGGTTGGCGGTGACTTCAACAGGATCGGGGAGCCACAGCACAGCTGGGTAACGCATCTGCTCCCCTATCTGGATCAGGGGTCCCTGTACAACCAGATTGATTTCAGTCAGCCCTGGAAGGCAGAAGTGAATCGCAGTCCATTTGAGACCAGAGTCTATGTCATGGAAAATCTGGGAGTAATACATCGGTTCGAGAATGGAAAAAGGAGAGCAGAAAATCAAAAAGGATATCAGCCATCACATTACGCGGCTAATAATCAGATCCTCAATGTGAATACGGGCATGAAACTGAGGGATATTAAAGATGGGGCTTCCGATACCATTCTGGCTGGTGAAGTCAGTACGGGGATCAAAGCCTGGGGCGATCCCACGAACTTTCGTAATCCCCAATTGGGAATCAACGCCAGCCCGAACGGCTTCGGCGGTCCTTATCAGTGGGGAGCCCATTTTCTGCTGGTCGACGGTAGTGTCAGGTTCATTTCCGATGATATCGACCCGCAGATTTTGAAAGCACTGGCGACACCCAATGGCGGAGAGACCGTCGGCGAATATTAAATGCCGGGAAACGGACAGGAAACAATGATGGAGACGGATGAAAAGAAAGAAGAAGCGAATGGCGTTCAGATCTGGCTGGCGATCAGCGTGCCCGTTTTGCAGCTGGCGTTAGTTTTAATCCTCGTGGGATGGATCTTTATGTTTCGCTTTGTGTTTCTGTTGTGCGTGGGCTGGGCGCCTTATCTGGCACGGACATTCTCGCGCCTGACGATTTCACCTTCCCTGACACTCATGTTTCTGTCCACGCTGTTGCTGTTTGCCGTCGGTTTTCATCTCTGCTGCCGCCGTATCAAACGCCGGTCCTCTACTGAACCAGCGGAAGTCATACCGTGGCAGAAACGCTGGAGTCTTTCGCTGGTGACCATGTTTCTGCTGCTGGCAGTCAGTGGCATCTGTGTGATCAGCGTGACACATCAATTGTTCTGGATGGCAACGACACAAGATAAGATCATTCAAGAAGTATACATGGGAAACGCGCGCCAGGCCGCCCGGCGGGCAACCTCCAAAAACAATCTCAAGCAGATTGGGCTGGCGATGCACAACTATCATGATACCTATAGCCAGTTTCCCGTTGGCGGCACCTTCGATAATGCAGGGCAGCCACAACACAGCTGGGTCACGCAGCTGTTACCTTATCTGGATCAGAAAACTCTGTATGAGCAGATTGACTTCGATCAGCCCTGGACCGCCGCCGATAACAGAGAGCCGTTCGAAACCAATTTCATTGTGCTGCAAAGTCCGGGGATGCCTTATGATTTTACCAAAGAAGAGGGGGAGGCGACAGGATACAAACCCGCGCACTATGCTGCCAACAGTCGCGTCTTATCCGCGAACTCAAGCATGGATCTACGTAACATAAAAGATGGCAGTTCCAATACGATTCTGGCAGGCGAAGTCAGATCGGGCATCAAAGCCTGGGGTGACCCCACCAACTTTCGCGATCCGACGGAGGGTATCAATCGCAATCCGCGCGGCCTGGGCAGTATGTTTAAAGGGGGAGCCCACGTATTGCTGGGGGATGGCTCGGTGCGATTTCTTTCCGAAGACATCGATCCCAGTGTCTTAAAAGCGATCAGCACACCCAACGGCGGCGAACCGGTGGGGGAGTTTTAACGTGCGACTCTTTCTCTGGAGACCGGTTTGAACGCACGCAGTTGTTCGCAGCGATAGCGGAAGATACGTGTGACGTCTTTCTGTACGAACAGTCGATTGACGAGTGCCCCTCCCCTGACTGCATAGTGAACCTCGTCTGTGACCCGGGTGCCAGCTTCGCATTCAGTAAAAGTATGCTCGTGCCTCCAGAGTCGGTAGGGTCCTTTCAGCTGGCAATCCACAAAGCGGAACGGCGGTTCCCAGTCACGGATTTCGGTTCTCCAGTTGATGGGAATTCCGTGCAGCTTGAGTCGATAATCGATGAGTGTTCCCTCACGCATTTCGATGGGAGAAGGCGTGATGATTTCAAAATTCAACCAGGGGGGTGTGAGTGCTTCGAGGTTCTCCGGTTCTGCAAAAAACGCGAATACCTCTTCCAGCGAATACGGTATTACGGTTTCCGAATGCAGACGATACGTTCCGTCAGGCAGGCGTTCCAGCTGTATGGCTTCTTCCGGGAGTTGAGTTGTCGACATCTGTCTTTCCAGGTTGAAAATTAAAAAGTGATGGTTGAAATCATCAGGTTCACGACTAAAAACGATCAGAGTTCACCCGGTTTAGATCCGTAGGATTATGGTCTGGCGGTGTGAAATGGGAAGGATGATTTTCAACAGATTTCGAGATTGGACAGGGTGAAGTCAGATGAATGATACTGCTGCCGGGGTGCAAGCGTGCAAACTGGTGATCCTGGGAGCTACCGGCGCGGTTGGTTCTTCCTTGAGCCGTCGTCTCAAAGGGGCAGGGCATGACGTGTTTCTGGCGGGTCGCAATCCACAGGTCTTGCGCGATTTGTCTGAAGAGCTGGCCGCGCCGGCTTTGGGGCTGGATATCCTGGAGGCAGGTTCGATTGAACGTACGCTTCAGTCAGCCTGTGAGACTTTTGATCGCATTGATGGCGTGGTCAACTGCATCGGATCGGTGTTGTTGAAGCCGGCTCATCTGACTTCAGATGAAGAATGGTCCGAAGTGCTGGCCGTCAATCTGACATCAGCGTTTGAGACGGTTCGCAGTGCTGCGAAGGTGATGGGGAGGCACGGAGGATCGGTGGTTCTGGTTTCCTCTGCTGCAGCGCGAGTGGGGCTGGCGAATCATGAAGCGATTGCGGCTGCGAAAGCAGGCGTAATCGGCCTGACACTATCGGCGGCTGCTTCTTATGCCGGGCGCGGAATTCGGGTGAATGCGGTGGCCCCCGGTCTCGTGAAATCGAATATGACTCGCTCTCTCTGGGAGTCTGCAGCAGCCGAGTCGATGTCCAGCAGCATGCATGCCTTGAACCGCCTGGGGGAACCGGATCAGGTGGCATCGATGATCGAATGGCTGTTGCAGCCGGCGAATGACTGGGTCACCGGTCAGGTATTCGGTGTGGACGGCGGACTGGCGACCATCATTCCCCGCACGCGTCAGAAAAGCGGTTAAAGGTTTTCCTGACAGTCCGGTAATTCATAAATCGAATTGACGGCCGGCTGACCTGTGAAATTGGGACCGGCCTGATCCGAGGCACCGAGATAGCGACAGGGGAACTTGATCGTTTGAAAACCGCGACAGGTCAGGAGATGTCTGCGTGGATTGAAATCCAGTTGGTATCGTCGCAGGTATTCGCGTTTCTCGCGTGCACTCCAGTTGTTGGTGCTGCTCTGCAGATTATCCAGATCCAGATGGGCGATGAAGGCCCCGTCGGGTTTTAACCAGCTGGCTGCGTCAGCGATCAACTTCAGTTTGTCACCAACGTAATGCAGACCATGCACGCAGGTAATCAGGTCGTATGTAAGGCTGGTGGTCCAGTCATGCAGTGAGGCTGTTTCCAGTTGCAGTGTAGAGGTCGCATTCGTGACAGGCTGAAACAGATCGACGAGATCAATGCCTCGGATCTGAATGGACTGCTGTTGCGCGCGAAAATATTCATCCGCCTGAATCAGAGCACGGCCTGATCCACAGCACAAATCAAGCCAGCGGACATTGGAATTTGTCTCGGTCCGCGCCATCAGGAATTCGAGGGGGTTGAATTTCAGGTCGGCGGTATAACTGTTCGTCCCTGTGATTTCCCGCTCGCGATTCATGCGACAGTTCGCCGCCACATCCGACCATTCCAGCTCTGAGTTCGTCAGGAGAGGGTATTTCATTTCGTCTCTCATCTGTCGGTCACCTGGACTTCAACTGATTTCGCGACCACCGTGAGGACTTTACTGTCGTTATAGTCTAAAAAGACATATTCCTGATAAGGATGTGATGCCGGGATGCTTTCATACATGGTTTCGAGCGCGGAGATCAGGAAATCTGTCTGGCTGGTTTCCCTGCAAACATTTGCAATCTCCCCGATCCCCTGATCGAGCAACTGGATTACATCCTGAAAGACCAGCTCAATTTTCTTTTGATTCCAGGCTCTCACGATCACCTTCAGCTGGGAATGCGTTTTGAGGTAGTGGTCCAGTTCCGCATCTGCAAAGCCGACGTCACTGGGCAGAGGTTCCAGGCTCATTCGCTATTTCCTGTCGCTGAAGATTCGATGCAGATAATAGCGAGAGCGAAAAAACAGTCTGCGATAAAACATCCATAATAAGCCATAATAAGCCATATTCCAGCAGCCCCAGCAGACCGCCGATTCCGCTCACGATCAGGCCGTGAGACAGGGAGAGCGTCATCAGGTGTGTTTCAATCAAGCTGCCGATTCCAAAGCCAACAGCCAGACATAGCAGTAATGTGGCTATAAATAACAGGTATTGCTTTGCTGACAATAGTTTTCCCCCGACCGGTACAAACAGGACGAGAGCGATGGCATTACTGATGCCTGATCCTTTGCCGTCAGCAACTCTCAGACAATCGATGTACCACATCAATAACAGAGTGATCATGCCGGTACAGAAGAAGAAATGTTTTTTAAAGAGTGGGTCTACCTGATACATGATTCACCGAATGAGCAGGAAACGGTTACTTTTGAATGCGTTGCTGCAGTTCCTGGAAACGTTGTTTTAATTCGTCATTACCCAGATCGGGGTAGAGTAGGATCGTTACGCCGAGCAGTTTTCTGGCTTCGGCTTCATCACCGGAATCGAAGGTTGTCTCAACGATGTGCAGGCGGGCATCGAGCCAGGGAATGCTGCCTGGTTTTTCTGCTGATTCCAGTTGCCGCCATTTTTGTGCCGCTTCCCGCAGACAGGCTTTTGTGCCACAGTGCTCCAGCAGCTGCGCGACCTGTTTAATGAGTGCCGTGTTCCGGGGTGCCTGTTTTAACAGTTCCTGGTAATACTCCAGCGCGCGAATGTGCTGGTTCGTCGCCAGATACGCTTCGGCCAGGCAGAGGTCCAGTTGCTGCCTTTGTCGGGGATTCAGTTCATCGCGGCGACTGATCAGTTTCTCAGCTGATTTCAACTGCAGTAGTCCCAGTTCGTAGCGAGTTTTTGCAGACAGATCCAGGTTGATCTGGGAGACACCATTCAGTACCGCCAGCAGTTCGTTTGTTCCCGCGTTCTCCAGGTTCTCGACCAGCGCGCGGGCCGCAGTCGGATTACCTTGTCCGGCCAGGGTAATGATTTCCAGACGTCGTGCCTGATTGGCGATTTCATTCCAGCGTTCGATCACCTTTGCTGTCTGGGCGACGCTGGCTGCTGCATGTTCATTATTGCGTTTGAGTTCTGTGATACTGCGCGATGCCGTGCTGATGATTAGTTCCAGCAGTCGATTGGCCTTTGTGTAGCCAGGGGGCGAGTCATTCAGATAAATGCGCGTGAGTCGTAAGGCGATGTCTGCCTGCGACTGCAGGATCAGCGGGTCAGATTCAGCAGGGAAGTTGACCAGATATTTTTCCAGGACATCAATGGCTTCCTGCCGCCAGGCACTGGTCGGTTTGCTAAGAGAAGTGAGTCGTTGCAGGATCTGCTCGTAGCAGCGGGCGATTCCCAGATGGGCGTCAGCCGCCCGGGGATGATCGGCGGGCACTTCTGCATAGAGCACGAGTGCTTTGGAATACTGCAACCGGGCTTCTTCCAGCCGCGCCAGCATCCAGCCTGCTTCATAATCGCTTTTGCTGTCGGGGAACTGTTTCTGTACTTCTTCCAGCGCGGCGGTGTAGGCCAGCCTGCGCGATTTGGTGCGGCTTTGTGTATAGAGCTGTCCCAGGCACCAGGCAGCCAGCAGGCCAGCGTCCGCAGCACGGGGTGCGGTGCTGTATTTTCGTGAGAGTGACTGAAACTGTTCAGCCGCTTCTTTGTATTGTTTTGCCTGCATCTGCAGTGATGCACTGGTGAAGGCGAGTTCAAATGCCAGATCGCCTTTTCCTTCCGCGGTGGCCTGCTCTGCCGTTTTCGTATAAGCTTCGATGGCCTGTTCGATCTTGCCTTGCGAGTAGAGGAGTTGCGCCTGCTTCAGACTTTGAGAAAGCTGACTGCCGTACTGATCGACCTGATGCTGCTGATCGACGAGCATCCAGGCCCGCTGTGACCAGTAGCCGGGTTGTATCTGTCTGAGAATGCGCGACCGCGTTTCAACCTGCTGCCAGATTTCTTCCGCCAGCGCTTCCTGTTTTTTCTCGAGAGCAATTTTTCGCAGTTGAATTAGTGCCGTGATTTCCAGGTAGCCCAGTTCGCTGGAAACGCTACCATGTTCCTGTCGATACTGAATGATCTGAGAAGCGACCTGCTGTGCTTTCCCCTCCTGCAGCGAAATACGCATCGATTCCACGAATAGCGGTTCATTCAGATAGGCGGGCGGTTTTTCTTTGAGGAGTGCCTGAATGCCCCGTGCCGCGCCGGCAGAATCCCCGCTGATCCGTTCGCATTGAATCAACGCGAGTTTGCTGAGCCAGGTCAGCTGCAGTGTGGTTGCTCTGCGGGACAACGGTTCCAGCCATTTCTCTGCCGCATCCAGAGCGGCTTTCTGTTGCGGGCTGTTTACTTCATACAGGTCTCCGAGTTTCATTCCCGTCAATGCGATCAACAGTTGAAAGTCGAGCAGGGTATCGCGAATGGTGGCTGTCTTGAGAACCGTAAATTTTTTGAATGCCCCCGATTTTTTCAGCAGCTGGCTTAAGCGGGTGTCTGCCTGGTTCAGCACTGAGACTGCCTGGGAAAGTTGTGTAATGGCCGTCTGTCTGAGTGACTGGTTTTGCGGATCGGCTTTGACCTGCCAGTACAGGATTTCCGCTTTGAACGCGGCAATGCGTGCCCGCTCGGCTTCGAAGACCGTTGTATCAGACCAGTCGGAATATTTCCGGGAGAATTCCGTGAGCGTCTCTTCAGCCCGTTTCCAGAGCTCTTCCTGCTCCTGTCCCTGGGTCGCCATGGCATGTGCCGCCAGGGTACGTATCAGTTCCAGCGTGTAGCGTGCCCGTTCGTTGTCAGTAATGCGAGGCTGTTCCAGCCGGTTTAAACAATAGCCTTCAGCAATGCCGAACAGATGCCTCTGTCGCAGACCCTCAAAGTAAGACCCCGTCGGGTCGTCGGCTGAACTGATGGCTGGCGAGCAGAATAAGACAAGCAGTAAGCAGACGCGCAGCCACCAGGCAGATCGTCTGTTCGCGATCACTGTGAGGGAACCGTCGGGTTGTGGAGAACGACGTATCATGAATACAAAACGAGAGGCTGAATGAAACGGGAATGTCAGTGACAGCATTAAAATACAGGCTGCTGCATTGTGTCATCATACACATTTATGCACAGAGCAGACAGACCTGATTTCGTGTCTCAGCCCCTGATTTGGGGAGAAAAGCGGCAATTATTCCGTTCTTGGTGCTTTGATCACCCGAGGCAATTCGGGCAGCGTCACCAGATCGGCGCCGGCGTTCGTACGATCGATGGCAGTGATGGTCGGGCTGCCATCGGTGGGCTGGGTGAACTGCAACTGTGCCGGCTGCAGTTCCGAGCACAACGCGTTGATCAGCTTCTGGCGGTCGACCACCCAGGGGATTTCCATCTGGTAGCTGTTGACGTCGGCAGACAGTCCCCAGGTATCTTTCCAGTCGAGGGCATCCATGGAGAGGGCTCCCGTGGTTCCCTGCTGAGACTGAATCGTCCAGAAGGTGCTGAAACGGTCAAAATAATTGTTGGATCCGCGCCAGGTCAGCATTTTCTGGCGGAAGTCGTTCTCGTTGGTGTTCCCCTTCATCATCACAAACGGGGCATTCGTCCGTGAGAAGAAGACATTATTGCGTGCAGAGACATGGAGTGGAATCAGTTCACGCGGAATCGCGCCACTGTCCATTACCGACAGACCCTTACCCAGTACGAACGTCGAATGATTCAATACCAGTTCCAGGTGATCGCCTTCCATGGGTTTGTTATTGCAGCCCACGAGTTCAATCAGGGACTGGGCAATCATCAAAGCAGAGTTGGTAATTTCCAGACGTGTGGGAGCAGTTTCCCGAATGGAAAACGCGTGGCCGTCACACCGTAGTACGGAGTTGACGATTTCCACAAACGTTGATTCTTTCACCTGACGTTTACCCATCATCGAGTCATCATTGAGACCCTGGTTGATGGGTTCGTTCATCTCGAAGATGGAAACCTGCTGGCTGGTGGTATTCGCGCAGGTGACGGTTACCTGATGCAGGCGAATGTCATGAGCATTTTTCAATGAGAAGATTGCCCAGGAATCGGTATTGAGATCTTTAACGTCCACCATGATTCCCAGCTCAAACAGTTCCAGAGAGCCATTGGCAATCTGAATCATGTGAGTCTGGAATCCTTCGGCTGGTTCTTCGACGGACTCAAAGAGCAGGATCGGCTTGCGATCTTTGGCGGCACGAATCCGCACGCGTTTGTTATTGATGTGGATGGGAGCTTCTTTACGAATGCCGGTGAAACCGAGCTCGATAATACTGCCATCATCGGCGGCAGCACAGGCGGCATCCAGCGTTTTGAAGTCCTGGCCGGCGGTGCCATCAGGATTTATAATGGTGATGGCGGGTATTTCGATCTTGCGAAACTCGTTGTCGTTTTTCTTCGGGAACGGATCGGGTTCTGTTTCTGTTGGACCTTCGCTGGCAGGAGCCAGTGGAACCATGGTTTTGTTCTGGCTGTTATCGGACATGGCCAGTGTCGTGTCGGGTTTGTCATCCCGCAATACTTTATTGCCTGTCGTAGAACCAGTCTCGGGGAACTTTCCGGCATCCAGGATTTCGCTGATGGTTCTTTTGGTTGACAGGAGAGGCACGTCGTCAAAGATTTCGCTGAGAGGTTTGTTATCCTCTTCCAGATTCATTTTTGCTAATCGGTTATCCTCAACGCTTTCACTGGCAGTTGTTTTCTCAGGCGTTGCAGCCTTCGTGTCCGTTTTACTACTGTTTGTTTCAGACGAAGAGAGAGAACCGACGATTTCTTTACTCGCGATGGTCGGAGAAATGGGAGTATCCGCTTTCGCGATGACGGGATCTGCGCCTGGGGTCTGCTGTTCGGTCTTTTCCGATGTCGATTTGACAGAACCGTCATTCTTCTGACTGTTGTCTTGAGCCACATTCACTACGGCCGGGTTGAATGCAGGGTAACGGTCCAGCAGAACAACAATGATGAGCAGGACAGCTGCAGTAGCAATCCAGCCGATATGTTTTTCCAGAAATCCGAGACGGGAATTTGTAGGGGAGGTCCAGACGAGACCTTCGGGATTGACGCCGCGCAGATCCAGTTGTCCGGCGACCTGCATTAACTGATACATCAGCTCTTCGGGAGTCTGATAGCGGTCTTCCGGATCACTGGCCATCATTTTCTGCACGATCAACGAAAGTTCGCGTGGCAGTTGTTTATTGATGGCTGCCGGATCGGGAACATTTTTCCCAGAGTGATCCAGCAGTTTCTGCAGCACGGTCCCTTCACCGTAGGGAGGCTCTCCCGTCAACATATGATACAGGGTACATCCCAGCGAATAGATATCACTGCGGACATCGACATTCCGCGGATCTTTCGCCTGCTCGGGTGAGATATAATCGAACGTACCCAGCGTGGTGCCGGCTGTGGTCAGGTCGGCGGAAGCGTTATCGCTTTCTTTGCGTGCCAGACCCAGATCGACCAGCTTGGCGCGACCGCCTGGAGTGATAATGATATTAGATGGTTTGATATCACGGTGTACCACGCCCGCTTTGTTGATGTGCTTCAGAGCCGAGGCAATCTGCAAGGCATAGTTGACGGCTTCGGCCGACGGCAGGATACCGCGCGACTGAATGATCTCGCGAACGTTGGTTCCTTTGACATATTCAAAGGCGATGAAGTTCAGCCCCTGATCTTCGCCGATGTAAAACACGCGTGAGATATTTTCATGGTCGAGTCGCGCTGCCGACTTGGCTTCGTTCTGGAATCGTTTGACGGAACCTGGATCACGCGACTGACCGGGGCTTAGTACTTTGAGTGCCACCACACGATCCAGTCGGGTATCGATGGCACGGAAGACGGCACCCATGCCTCCCCGTCCAATGCGTTCCCGAATGATAAAGTGTTCGAGCTGCATGCCGGAAGGACTGACTGCTTCTTCTGGTGCATCCGGATCGTCCGACGTTGTCGGAGGAAACAATCGATTCCAGATAGAGGAGCGGGCAAAATTCGCCTGGCCGCTCCCTTTGTCGCGGTTCGAGTCTGGTGCGGGGATGGGCTCCAGCGGACTGATGATCGTTTCCGGACCTTCCGCGTCAGGAACCGGCCGCGCAAAAAAATCGGGCAGAGATTCCTGTTCCGTCATAGATCGTTCAGATTTTGACTCGGAGCCCATGATCTAAGGTTCACTTAAAAGTAGCGATGATTCAATGTGTGAAATGATATCGAACGTTTTATCGGGCAGGCAACAGCGCAATTCAAATTCACCTCGATTGGTGTAAAGTAATGCCGGATCATTGCGTGTCGTAGGCCCTGTGCAAGATTCGCTTGAGCACTGTTTCATGATTTATCGTCCTAAACCTTTTTGAAATGACTGTTTAGGAGCTTCTTGTTGCCTTGGAATTCAAGCAGGCTGAATCAGGTTGAAGATGTGATAAAAGATCTCAGACTGGAATTCGTTACTAAAAATAAGGAACTACTATATCATACGTGCTTCGGTCGTAATTCGTTCTGAGAAAATTTCAATTTCCGTGATTTTTCATCCAATTAATCCTGTACCTGAACTGCTGATTTCACATTGTTTCTACATGGGGTGCCTGAGAGTTCGAAAGATTCGCTATTCGAAGATTACCGAATCAGTAGATCACAGAAGTTATTTCGTTCGAGTTTAAAACTCGATGATCTTGGATTCGTATTCTTTCTTGAAGCCGACGCGATCGATTTTCAAACCAAAGTTTTCACCAATCTTGACCGCTTCTCCCAGGCAGAAAACCTGATTGTTAATATACAACTCCAGGGGGTCTTCACAGGGCTTGTCGAAAGTGATCAGTGAACCGGGGCAGATGGAGAGTAACTGGTTCATTTCAATTTTTTTGGATGCCAGTTTCACAATTGCCTGTACCGGCAGTTTATTGAGCCGGTTGAGGGGATTCTGGTTCGGTCTGGCAGAAGTTGCCTGTGCCATCTGTGGCGTCGCTTGAGAAGTAGAGGAAGATGAAGAGGACGGCTGCGGTGCTGGATCGGCTTCCGGTTCAGCGGATTCTGTAACAGGCGGTTTCGTCAGTGGCCAAATTACAGGGATCACAGCACTCGGGCTCTGGCCGTCTCTCTCTTCTTCTGAGGGAAATAAATGGATACGCAGGAGTGCCGCCCATTCACTGGGAACACATGCGGTGACTTCACTTAGTAAATTGTCTACGTAGTACGTTTTAAATTCGTCAACATCACCCAGATCCATCGGGATCAGGTTCATTGACCATTCCAATGCCAGCGTCTGCAGACGTGAACTCTGCGAGTCACCAGGTTCCGAATACCAGTCGGGTAAAGGCAGATTCGCGGGAAACAGCCCGGCCATCGCCTCGCCACCAATTCGAAACAGAGCAACCAGACCAGGGCCCTGAAATGCATCATCCAGTTCTTCAGGCGACCAGACACCAGACTCCCCCATTTCCAGGCGATATTGAAAATCGAAACACTGGTTGAAAGAGTCAGCAAGTGCAGACAGACTCTCACCCGACTGGGCGAAAATCGTCTCTACATTTTCCTGGCTGAAGCCCGACATTTCTTGTGATTTAGATCCTTAAAATGATGTTTTGTTCATCATTTCAGTGACCGTACTTGTGGTCTGAAATGAAGAATCCTTAACTCATACAATCGACCAGTTGAAATTTAGTTCTTCACTCAAAATCGGCAATCTTCATTTATTCGGAAAAGATTGACATTATTTGAGGGGTCTGCCTGCTTTATTTTAAGCCTTGCTGCCTGTTTGTTCGTTGTGTTACACAGACGGGCACTTAAGCTGGTTTAAGTCCTGTTTACTGAAGTGTCGCCAGAAGCATCGGGAATGAGAATCCTGGTTTCCGGAGCCGCTCTATTACAATTCGACGCGTTATCGCCGAGCAACTGAAGGAAGAGGAAAATCCTATGCGTTGTCATGAAGTGGACTACGAAATATTTGGTTCAGATCTGCAGATCGTGGAGATCATTCTGGACCCGGGTGAATCGGTGGTTGCCGAAGCCGGCTCGATGAATTACATGGAAGAGGGAATCCGCTTTGAAGCACGGATGGGCGATGGTTCGCAACCCAATGACGGCTTCTTTGGCAAACTATTTAAAGCGGGAAAACGCATGCTGTCGGGTGAGTCACTGTTCATGACCCACTTTACGAACGAGGGGGCGCGTCAGCAGCGTGTGGCATTTGCTGCCCCGTATCCGGGAAAAATCATCGCCATTGATATGGATCAGGTAGGGGGCGCGATTACCTGCCAGAAAGATTCTTTTCTCTGTGCCGCTTTAGGTACGGAAGTGACGATGGCATTCAATAAACGACTGGGCTCCGGTTTCTTTGGTGGAGAAGGTTTTATCCTGCAGGAACTGCGGGGGGACGGGATGGCGTTTGTGCATGCGGGGGGAACCGTCATCAAGAAGAAACTCAACGGTGAAACGCTCCGCGTGGATACAGGCTGTATTGTCGCGTTTACCGGCGACATCGACTACAGCATTGAAAAAGCCGGCAATTTAAAGTCGATGGTTCTGGGGGGAGAAGGTCTGTTTCTGGCAACCCTGCGCGGGCATGGGACCGTACTGCTGCAGAGTCTGCCTTTTTCCCGACTGGCGGATCGCGTACTGGCACACGCCCCGGCTGCCGGCGGATCTTCGGTAGGGGAAGGCTCTGTACTGGGGGGCCTCAGTGATATGTTTGGCGACCGTTGAACTTCGATTTAACCGGTAGGAAACTCAGATACGAACGGTAAAAAGAGGAGTCTGGAAATGAATATCAAACGGGACCGCATGCAAAAAGTCGGACGCAGGTTGATCATCTTTCTGGGGTTTATATTTCTGTTTGTCGGCTATCTGATGGCTTATCAGAAAGGGCTCCCCCTGCTCGAACAGGCCCGCGCCAGTACCAGCTGGCCTGTAACGACGGGCACGGTCCTCGAATCGGACGTGAAAGCGCATCGCAGCAATAATTCGAATTCCTCCACTTACTCTGCGCATGTTGTCTATCGCTATCAGGTCGAGGGTAAAGACTATCAGGCAGAAACGGTCTGGTTTGGCAGTGATATTTCCACATCTGATCGATCACTGGCTCAGAATACCGTTAAAAAATATCCGGTCAAACAGAGCGTAACCGTGCATTACGATCCCCAGGTTCCGGCAGCAGCGGTGCTGGAGCCGGGCGTCTTTAAGACCACGTGGTTTTATTACCTGTTTGGCTGGGTCTTCCTCGGGGTGGGGATCCTGATGGCGGGAATTCCGCTGTTCAGCTCGTTTTTTCGCCTGTTTATGAAAAATGGCCCGATCGAAACGGCAGACTTTGCCGAATAAATGCCGGAAATCGTGCGATTCAGAAAACGGGGTTGCTTCAAACGGAGACCTCTGATACAGAACTCCTCCCTCTCTCACCAATTCCCTTTCCGGGCTGAGTTCTCATGTCTTTTTTACAGCGATTTTGTGCGCGAAAAACCATTTTACCGATGCTGGTCGTCTGCCTGATCTGCTCCTCGATGTCAGGCTGCGCTACCACTCCTTATGTCTACCAGCCTGCGTTGATCCAGTCCCCCGAGCCTTTACTCACAGAAGGCGAGTCTCAAATTGCGAGAGGCAAACGCAGACCCGTCATTGATGGCATCGGCTGGGTCGTCGGGATTCCCGGTAAAGTTCTGCTCTGGGACCGTCGCATTGACAACCATCACGTTTCTCCGGAGACCGAAGCAGCGATCGCTGCCTACCTGGAAAAGAACGGACTGGATCAGGTGAAGGTGCGCATCAATGAATACGATCCGGTGGGAGAATGGAAGCGACTGCGCAGAAATAAAGCCGTTGGCTGGGGCTGGCGCTATACCGCGGGCACATTGACGGCTCTGTCCTATACGCTGCTGCCCGGTCGGATTATTGGAGGCGACAACTACAATCCGTTTACCAATACGATCAGCCTGTATTCCGATCATCCTGCTGTCGCTCTGCATGAAGGGGGGCACGCGAAAGATTTTGGCACCCGGAAATATAAAGGCACCTATGCTGTCGCTGGCGCGCTGCCGATTGTTTCACTCTGGCCGGAAGCAATCGCCACCAACGATGCGTTAGGTTACCTGCGTGCGGAAGAAAATTATGAGCTGGAAGAAGAAGCGTACGAAGTGCTCTACCCTGCCTACGCAACATATATCGCAGGGGCGGCAACGCCCTTCCTGCCTTTTGGTGATCTCACAGTGAAAGCGGGAGCTGTGATTCCCGGTCATCTGGCAGGACGCTGGAAAGCACGCGAAGTCAAACAGGAACAGCTCGCACGTCATGCCAGATCAGAACTGCAGCAGGTCTCGGCGACTCAAACGGAGCCGGCTTCGGACCAGACGGATGAGAATCCACAGCAGATTCAACATGCACACTTTGAACAGATGGCCCGGCCTGACGAACAGGAAATGCAGACAGACCAAAGTGTAAAGCGTCTGAACTTCAATCAGGCTGGTGAGTAATTCCGGATCAGTTTGAAGGAGAGATCGTAGTGCCGCCCAGTTGGGTCAGCCGCTCGTGGGGTTCATTGCACAGCGGGTAGCTGCTGGTAGATGACAGGAGGATCTGTGCCAGCGTGGTTTCGGCAAAGGCGGTTTCCGTTTCACGCATGGCATCGTCCAGCTTGCGGTGCAGTGGACATAAATTGGCACCATGTCCTTTCAAACCCAGCGGACAGGTATGGATGCGGCAGATAGGATCGACGGCATTGACTACTTCCAGCAGACTCAGTTCTTCAGGTGTCTTCACCAGAGAGATACCACCGCCGATTCCCCGCTGTGAATGTACGACGCTTGACTGCCGCAAACTTTGAAGTACTTTCGAAAGATAGGCCTGGGGGACCTTGGTGGCTTTCGCGATTTGTTCAGTAGTACAGGGATTAGGAGCCTGATCCGCGAGATGGACAATTGCTCGAAGTGCGTATTCAACAGTCTGCGAAAACATATGCGAGTCCTTAAAACGATAAATGGACATTGATGTCTATTATGGCGTTTGTTATTTTTAGATTCAATCTCAAATCATTATAGTCGCTCCACTCTGGGAGAAATCAAAAATGAAGCAGATTGATGAAGAAAAACTGGAATCGGATTTAGCCTGTCGATTTCAGTATCTGGCGGAATTTATTGGAATTACGGAAAGCGACCTGCAGGCGATTCACGGAGCCGCAGGTGCGCTTGCCCCGCTGGTCCCCTCATTGGTGGATGGTGTATATGTCAATTGTTCCGGTATGATTGCACGAAACGCCATTTTGTCCCGCGCCAATCTGGTTATGAAGGCCAGATTCCTGAAAGCCTTGAGACCCTGACTCTGGATCATGAAATGATTCAGTTTCGCAAACAGCATCTGGCTCGTTATCTGGAAGCCCTGGTCACCCGGCCGTATGACGAAAAAATGGTGCAGTATCTGGATCTTGTGGGAAAAATTCACACGCCGAAGGCAGGTAGTCCCGCTTTGAACGTACCTCTCGTGCAGATGAATGCGTTGATGGGATTTGTCTCAACCGCCATTATCAGGCCTGATTATTGATCCGGTGTCGGCTGGCGAACGTCCACACAGGCGATATTCCCAGACGAGTCGCGGCAGTAGATGCGCCCGCCACAGAGCAGGGGAACCGTCCAGCATTGATGATCGAGGACCTTGAAACGGGAAATTTCCTGATAGGCTTCAGGAGAGGCTTTCGCAGTGACGAGAGTTCCTTCGTCAGAGAGGATGATCAGCTTCCCATCTGAAATCAGAACTGAACCGCAGCCAAAACCTGCTTCGCGCCATTTTACTTTGCCTGTCTGCTGATCGAGGCAGTTCAGACGCACGACACGACCCAGATTGGAATTCCCATCCATACCATAATAGTGCTTCTGAAACAGCACACTGTTGTTGAAGTGATTCTTCATGTCTTTATTGGTGTAGCGGGCAGTGAGTTTCTCGTTTTCAAATTCGAGCAGTGCACAACCCTTATGGTAGCCCGATGAGATAAAAATCGTTTTGCCGTCGATGATGGGCGTGGTGGAATTCGTATCGAAGGGGGAAGGCCAGTTGAATGTTGTGACTTCAACGCCATCACTGGCGCGGGCGATGGTCAGGCAGTCATTGTTGAGCAGTGCCAGATACTGTGTCCCCTCCAGTTCAAAGGGGGCCGGCGTTCCATAACCCGGCATGTGAGGCGTCGATTTCCAGAGCTCTTTCCCCGTGCGTTTATCCAGTGCGACCAGTCGTCCCGCTTCGATAAACAGTTTGTCCCCCTGGATCAGCGGCGAACAGGTAAAGCCCCACTCGGGGACTTCCATATCATAGGCTTCCGTTAATTTCTTCTCCCAGACAATCTTACCCGTTTTGATTTCAAAACAGATCAGTCTGCCGTCACGGCTGTTGGTGAAAAGAAAATTACCATCAATGGTCGGCGTCGCTCCGGGGCCACCGGCATTCAGATGATTGACCAGTTCCGCCGGGTAACTCTGCTCCCAGATCACGTCTCCGGTATTCGCATCCAGGCAGAACACACTTTCGTTGCCTTCTTTGTGGCCCATCGTATACAGGCGACCGTCGGCAGCAGAGATCGAACTGTAACCGGTTCCTACATTTCTGCGCCAGCTTACCTTCGGTGGTTTGTCGGACCAGTCGGCCCGCCACGCAGTTTCGCTTGAAATACCATCAAAGTTCGGGCCCAGCCAGTGTGGCCAGAACCCGGACTGCGGAACCGGTTTCGTGCGGGCTTCTTTGAACGATACTTCTGCGATGACGGGTGGCAGCGACTCCGCGGGCTCATGCGGTTCACTGGCTTCAACGGTTTCCGGTGCTGCTTCACTGCAGGCGAACAGGAAAAGGCAGGCCAGCGAACACAGAAACGGGGTGACAAATTTCATTCCGTTCTCCTTAAGGGATGTCACCCTATTATGCCCGCAGATCCCTTACTTGGGAATGTCAACTTTGATCCGGAGATCGCGGAGCTGATGTGGATCGACTTCTGAGGGAGCACCACTCAGCAGGTCGGCTGCTTTCTGAGTTTTGGGGAACGCGATGACGTCACGGATATTATCATTACCGCAGAGCAGCATCACCAGACGGTCCAGGCCCAGAGCAGCGCCGGCGTGAGGTGGTGCGCCATATCGCAGTGCCTGCAGCAGGAAGCCGAACCGTTCTTCCGCTTCGTCTGCCGAGATCCCCAGCAGGTCAAAGATGGTCTGCTGGACTTTCTGATCGTGCACACGGACACTGCCACTGGCTAATTCATAACCATTCATCACCAGGTCGTACGATTGTGCCCGCACCTTGGCCGGATCACTTTCGAAGTACTGCACGTCTTCATCGACGGGCTGACAGAAGGGATGATGTTCGGCGTCCCAGCGTTTTTCATCTTCGTTGTAGGAAAGCAGCGGGAAGTTAACGACCCAGCAGCACTTGAACTCATCTGCAGAGTACAGTTCCAGTTCTTTACCCAGCCGGTTTCGCAGTGCTGCCAACGCAGCTGAAGTCACTTCGCACTGATCGGCAACGAAGAACAGCAGGTCGCCGACTTCTGCATTCATGGCTTCCATGATCTTCTGCTTGTCTTCATCGGAGAAGAACTTGGCAATCGGGGAATGCAGTCCTTCGTCGGTGACTTTGAAGAAGGCCAGCCCTTTGGCACCATACTCACCCACGAATTCGGTCAGGCCGTCAATGTCTTTGCGGCTGTAGCGGTCGGCGGCACCTTTCGCGTTTAAACCTCTGACGCGGCCACCGGTCTCCATGGTTTTCTTGAAGACAGCAAAGTCGCAACTGGCGGCGATCTCACCGATGTCAACCAGCTCCAGACCGAATCGCAGGTCCGGCTTATCGGAACCATATTTTTCCATCACGTCATGATAGTCATAACGGGGAAGGGGCTCAGTGATTTCGATGTTTCGCAGCTCTTTCAGAATGCGGGCGATCAGACCGTCGATCAGAGTCAGAATGTCTTCCTGTTCGACGAATGCCATCTCGAGGTCGATCTGTGTGAATTCCGGCTGACGGTCGGCACGCAGGTCTTCGTCACGGAAACAGCGGGCAATCTGCATGTAGCGATCATAGCCGCCGATCATCAGGATCTGTTTATAAATCTGCGGTGACTGAGGCAACGCATAAAAGCTGCCTTCATGGACGCGGCTGGGAACCAGGTAATCGCGGGCCCCTTCCGGTGTACTGCGTCCCAGAATCGGTGTTTCGATTTCCAGGAACTGATGTTCGTCGAAATAGTCGCGCGTCAGTTTGGTCAGACGATGCCGGATCTTGAGTGCTTCCTGCAGGCGTTCACTGCGCAGATCGATGAAGCGATAGGTCAATCGCAGTTCTTCATTAGGCAGTTCGCTCGTACCCGGTTCGAAGGGGGGCGTCTTGCTTTTGTTGAGCACTTTCAACTCATGAGCGCGGATTTCAATTTTGCCGGTCGCCAGTTTTTCGTTTTCCCGGTCATCCCGCAGCACGACTTCGCCGGAGACCTGTATGACGTCTTCCGCACGCAGGGAGCGGGCCAGCTCATGCATGGCGGCGTCGCGGTCCGGATTGAACACAATCTGGGTCACTCCGTAGCGATCGCGCAGGTCGATAAAAGCCAGGCCGCCATGGTCGCGACCGCGGATCACCCAGCCCGCCAGTGTGACTGTCTGCCCGACATGATCTGTTCTCAATTCGCCACAGGTATGTGTTCGTAACACCTTAGTAAGTCCTTGGTAAGAAATCTGCAGTACCGAAATAACGTTTGTGTGGATCCCGCGCGGTCAGGAGTAGATCCAGTCCATTCGCGTCAAACGCAACCGACTGGACCGAGAGCCACTGATGGCTCATCAATCCCGACCTGTCCTGCGGGTTATGATCCGCTTTAAGGAGCCGGGGTTCGCCTGGATGCTCCTTAAGGCAAAAACAATGAAGCTGATCTTATTCAAGCAGGCTACTGCCCGCAATGAATAGCACGCGCATAGCCAGACACAGACTGTGATCTTTTAACGGAATCTCCGATTATTCAGACCGAAGCTGGATCTGGCTGGCTATGAGGTGGACTTGTGTGCGCTGTTAGCGATTGCGACGCAGTCGAAACAGCCCACGACGTCGCTGCACGGGAGCCGGGCAGCAGTTGCAGTCCGGATTGGAAACCGCTTCGGTAGCAGGAATCGGTTCTACCGGAGCAGTCTTTTCTTTTTGTGGAGCTGCAGCGACTTTCTTTGCAGGAGCCGCTGGTTTTTTGGGAGCCGCCGAGACCTTTTTCGCTTTGGTCTGTGGTTTGGCAGTCTGCTTTTTGTCTGCTGACTTGGGACCAGTCACTTTCAGGAACTGCTGATAGGCCTGAGCGACTTTTCCCTGTGCTGTATCGCCTTCATGTATATACAGACCGTACTTCAGGTTGAACGTTTCCCCTGCTTTGAGGTGCTTGGGATCGTTTGGCGATTTCTTGTTTGTGTAAGAGTGATCGCCGAAGGGGCTGATGGTAAACAGGCCGTAGTTACGGACGTGGTAGCGTGACTTTTTGTAGTTCTGGGGAGAGTCCATCAACGCCACGCCATACAGTTTGCCGTGGAGAGGACCGTAGTAGTCGATCCATTCAGTAGGTTTGCCCCAGTTGTCTTTGGTGCCTTTAATTCCGGTGTTATTCTCGACACTGCCTTCTTCTTTTTCCCGCATGCCGTTGGGCAGACGAATTCCAAACAGACCTTCTTTCGTGTCTTCGAAGACGACCGGTTTGTCACCTGCTTTGAAGGTGATGTCGTATGTCAGGAGCCGGTTAGCGTAAATTGAAATCACGGTAGTTTCGGTGACGATTGGCTTTCCGTCTGCGCCGAGCCACTGATTGGTGACCTGCATCACACCGGGATTACCGTCTGCTTTGATGATTTTCACTTCGCTGTTTTTGATCTTGCCTTTTTCTGCCCAGAAGTCGACTTCGTTGACTTCATCGACGGCCACCCAGATCCCTTTGTGGTGCGGGTGATCTTCAGGGTCGACCAGGGAGCGTGTGATGACGGTGCCATCAGCGGCACGTACAGGGGAGAAAAACGGTTTGGGCAGATCGCCGCCTGTGTTATATGTGGCGAATGGTTTTCCCGCGATGGTCACATTCACTTTCGTACCGGCTTTTGTGATTTGAACGGGGGCATCTTTGGCGCTGGCAACTGAGCTGAAGCCAACAAACAGGCAGAGTATACTTAACACGATTTTCACAGCGAAAATTCCTCAAAAGGCAGTGATTCATAACGGGTTAGTTAATTACTGTCAGTTATTGTGTGCGGAACGGCATTGCTGCGCCAAGTCGCACAGGCAATTTCAATGATTTTTTCTGGAACTGAACCGGAACTCAGTTTGCGAAATGACCTTTTGATCTGTTATCCTAAGTAGCTTGAGGAATATAGAACGCCTGACTCTTATCTGAAGACATCTCTACAAAACAATGAATACGAAACGACGGCAGCGAACTCTGTCCCCCTTGAAGTCCTATCCCGGGAAATCATCTGGTTTGCGAAAATCAGGATCACAGGATCGAGAACCGGCGTGGGAAATCGCCCTGTCCGGGGATCTGGGTGATAAAGAATCTGATCTGGTGTCGCGGATTGTGGAGCTGCCACGCGGCAGCCGCGGTACGATTTTCTTCGATTCACCCGGCGGTTCGGTTTATGCCGGTCTGACGCTTGCGAGTCTGATTCGTCTCCGCAAGTTAAATGTCGCCGGTGTCGCGCTGGGCGAATGCTCGTCTGCTGCGATTCTTCCCTTTGCAGCCTGCCGACATCGCTTTGTGACAACTTATACCACGTTGCTGTTTCACCCGATCCGCTGGCAGAGTGAAGACGATGTCCGCTTTGAAGAAGCAGCCGAATGGGCCCGGCACTTCAAAATAATGGAGTCGGATTTCGACCGGTTGCAGGCACAGCTGTTCGGCTGTGAACAGAGTCTGCTGGATCAATGGACGCGGCCCGGGAAGTTCGTCTCCGGTCAGGAACTGGTTGATGCCGGCCTGGCACAATTAATCGATCCTTTCTCAGCGGAAGATCAGTGGCAGCTGATTGAGGCAAGATAGAGAGCTTATCCGGGGCGTGTCAGAGTACCAATACAGCCAGAGACGATTTTCTGGAACTCCATACGTTTCAATGACGTCCATTCTGAAGTTCAGGCAGCATCTGCTGAAACCTGACTGTTCGATTGTTTGATTTAATTGTCAAAAGGTGTCCTATGAAAGATTTCAAACAGAGCGCCTGCGCTTTACTGATATTGATACTCACAAACTGCTGGCTGAATGCCATCTACGCCTCCGATCCACAGGTGGAACCGGAGACCGTTAAAAAGATAAAAAAAGTAGCAACCCAGGTTCTAACAACGAATCCCCCTCAGTTAGTTGTTGCGGTGAGTGGAGAAGTACCCAGTGGCGGATTTACTGATGTGAAACTGGTACGCGTCAGCTATCGCAATCCGCCGCAGGATGGAATTCAGGATTATTATCTGAAAGCGGTAGCTCCCACGCAGCCTGCGATTGCCGTGATCTCAGAAGTCAAAGCGACCGACACATGGAAAGGCATGCCGTTCTGGGTCAAGGGGATTCGCGTGCATGGCGTGGATGACGGAGTGAAAGAGGTGCTCTTCAATCAGGGAGAGCCGAAAACCCGCCCGCACATGCGACGATTCAAGGGGACATCAAAGCAGGGATCGTACGAGGAGGCACTCAAGCAGGCTTTAGCCCGTTTGAATCAGGCTTTAGGTGAAGATGGCGTGCGCGATGCGACCGCTTCATGGAAAGTCGATTCGGTCCAGGGTGAAGTAGGAGGCATCGCTGGATTGAACGAGCTCAGCGTGGTCATCGTGGCGAAGCGTCAGCCCGCCTGGAAAATCGAGCCCGCTGCTGCTTCGAAGTCAAAGCCGAAGAAGTCTGAATAGTTGTCAGAAAGCGATCGGTTAACCCTTAGGTGCGATCACACCCGTTTCCGGACTGGAAGCGGTCGCATACAGTTTCTTCGCGATGCGGCCGGCCAGATAGGCGTCGCGCCCCGCTTCGATACCATGTTTCATCGCCCTTGCCATCCGCACTGGATCTTGTGCACCGGCGATACCAGTGTTGAGCAGCACGCCATCGCAGCCCAGTTCCATGGCGATGGTCACATCGCTGGCAGTTCCGACGCCTGCATCGACGATCACCGGGTAATCGGGGTCGTCTTCTTTCAGGTATTCCAGGCAGATGCGAATGTTGTTCGGGTTCAGAATTCCCTGGCCACTGCCGATCGGGCTGCCGGCAGGCATTACTGAGGTAGCGCCGGCATCTTTGAGCCGCTTTGCGGTAATCGGATCGTCGGTGGAATAGCAGAGGACGGAAAAGCCTTCGTCGACCAGCTGCTTCGTGGCTTCCAGTGTGGCGACCGGATCGGGGAGCAGCGTTTTCGTATCGCCGAGCACTTCGATCTTAACCCAGTCGGCTCCCGGGTTTTCCAGTCCGCGCAGAATTTCGCGGCCCATGCGTGCCACACGGACGGCATCTTCGGCAGAGAAACAGCCGGCGGTGTTGGGGAGAATGGTGTATTTATCCAGATCGATGAAGTCGAGAATATTACGACCGTCTGAATCAATCAGGCGTTCGCGGCGGACAGCTACGGTAATCACATCGGCACCGCTGACTTCGAGGCTCTCCTGCATCAGTTCATACGTTGAATACTTTCCCGTGCCTACGATCAGGCGGGAATTCAGATGATGCGTTCCCAGAATGAGAGACGATTCTGTGCTGCCGATTGTTGCCATAATGATTACCCACCGCCTACCAGTGTTACAATTTCCAGGCGATCCCCTTCCTGCAGCGCGCAGGCAGCATGTTCTTCGCGTGGAATTAAAATTAAATTTCGTTCTACGGCCAGATATTTTGGCTGCAGTGCCAGTTCCACCAGCAGATCGGCGACTGTGAATTCAGCCGGAACCTCGCGGGTTTCACCGTTCACCTGAATTTTCACCAACCAGGCTCCTTGGAAATGTGCTTTTGCGATCCTGCAAATATCAGTGAATACCGATCAAAGAGCGGTTGCTGTTGCTCAGCAGGTTGCTGCTATTTGCAAAAAGCGAGTTTAGAAGTGATACTGCCAGTCGTCAAGCAATGGCCGGGAAGCGGCCAGACTATTTCCAGTGGAGTTCGCATATGATATTCTGAACAGAAGCTCCTGCGGAGTTCCTGTGACGTGGATTACTGATTTCATCAGTTCTTTACAAGTCTTTAATATGATTCGATATAAATAACGATTTGATTTCCCGTAATCAGTGGTTCGTTATGAAAACCGATAACTTGAAGTGAGGATTGTGTAGAATGTCCGGCAGACGAATTTCGAGGTTTCTTTCTTTTGGTGCAGGTCTTCTGATCATGACAGTCACGTCTTCACTTTCCGCCGTTGAGATCATCGGTCACCGTGGTGCTTCTTATGATGCACCGGAAAATACACTCGCTTCCGTCAATCTGGCCTGGGAACGAAACGCGGATGCCGTCGAGATTGATATCTACCTGTCTAAAGACGGGAAGATCATTGCCTTTCATGATAAAACCACCAAACGCATCGGCGGACGCAATCAGGAAGTCAAAGACCAGACCTTCGACGAGTTGCAGACTCTGGATGTGGGCGCCTGGAAAAATGCAAAATACAAAGCAGAGCGGATTCCCACATTGACCCAGGTTCTGGAAACGATTCCTGCAGAGAAGCGACTGTTTATTGAGATCAAATGTGGACCTGAAGTCCTGCCTCAACTGAAACAGGAACTGGCTGACTCGGGAAAAACAGCTGCTCAGACTGTGATCATTGGCTTTGATTACGACACGATGCAGCAGGCCAAGCAGCTCATGCCGGAGCTGGAAGTCATCTGGGTCTTCAAAGTCAAGCAGAACAAAATTACCCGTAAGTGGGAACACAAGCCGGATTACTATATTCAGAAAGCCAAAGAAGCCAACCTGGATGGTCTGGATCTGGGCTATAATAAATTCGTCAACAAAGCATTTGTCGAACAGGCGAAAGAAGCTGGGCTGCCCGTGTATGTCTGGACGGTCAACGAAGTGGCGGATGCGAAAAAACTGGTGGAAATGGGCGTCACCGGGATTACCACAGATCGGCCCGGGCTGTTGCTTTCTGCTTTAAAACAGGAAAAATAGCGTCCTTTCCCGCGTTCCCTGTGGTGTCTCGTATTGATTTAGACCCGGGTTTGTTCGAAAATAGAACCTTGTCGCTCCGTTTCGACAGGATTTTAGAAGAGGTACAAACCCGATGAAAACCCGCTTGATTCTGCTGACAGGTTTTGCACTCTGGCTGGCATCTTGCTTCTGTACTGCAGAAGTGTACGCCAAAGACGAAGCGCAACCGTTGCCTCAGCAGGCCATCGACTACATTCTCGATCTCGAAAGCGATGATTTTCAGACACGTCAGCAGGCCACGCAGAAACTGCCTGAATACGGCGAGCAGATTATTCCCCCGCTGTTGAAAGTGACACAGGGGGACAGCCTGGAAGCAGCAGTGCGTGCGATTCTGGTGATCGAGCAGGTTTACATTCAGGGAAAAGAAAAATCAGTAGGGCAGGCTGAAGACGCGCTGGAACAACTGGCCCATGCCAGAAATCCTTCCGTCGCCATTCGTGCGGAAGAAGCCATCGATCGTCACGCCGATATTCGCGAAAAACGGGCCGTCCGCGAAATCACAAAACTGGGCGGCAAAGTCATTTTCTGGACAGCCGAAGACATTGCCAGAACACCCGGCGCCAGTACACGGGAACCAGGTCAGGTCCGTTACATTGTGCTGGGTGAGAAGTGGTGGTCCGGGAATGAAAAAGCACCAGCAGTCACTGAAACAGGTGGCAAAGAAAAGAAAGCGGCAGAACCGACAGGTGCGAACGAACGCGGTCTGCGATTTATCAAACGGATCAGAAATCTGGAAACGCTGTACATGATCAAGGGGAATACGATTCCGGAACTGGCCATGGATGATTTGATGAAAGCGCTTCCCTCAACCCGTTTCCAGACACGCGACAGCGATGCGATGCTGGGAATCTCCTCTTCGCAGGCAGGCGCCGTCGAAACAGATGGTTGTCTGGTCGGTGATGTCAGCGAAGGGCTGGCAGCGGCGAAAGCAGGCATCCAGTCCGGTGACCGTATCGTGCAGTTCGGCGATCACAAAGTGGATAGTTTTAACAGCCTGGTGGATCTCATCGGCAAAAAAGAAGCCGGCGATACAGTGGAAGTCCTGCTGATTCGAAACGGCAAACCGAAATCAGTCAGCGTGACACTCAGCAGCTGGCTCGAACGATAATCTCTGATTCAGTCATGCAACTGGTTGAGCAGTTTGAGGGCAGTCTGGCGAATCTTCGTTTCCGCGTCGATTTCCAGATAACTGCTGCGAGCCGGCCAGGTTTCATAGCCTCCCAAAGCATGCTGTTCGGGTGTCGGTAGATAGCCGCTCGAGCCATTCGCCAGTTCCATCGAGAAGGTGGCAGCGAACGGACTCTGATCTTTAATTGCCAGTCCGGTTTCCGTAAACACTTCGCAAGGCAGCCCCACGATTCCCAGATCGCCAATGCGGATTGCCTGGATCTTAATTTTTTCTGTCGCAGGATACTTACTCAGTTCAACCGCTTCGTTGGCATAAATCTTCGACCAGCTGTGCGCGGTTTTCTGTTGCGGATGTTCCAGAATTTCACGCGCCCACTTCAGGCGTTCGGCATCAGGTCGGCGAATTCCCAACTCAAGCTCCTGCTCCAGCATTTCAATCTTCAGGTTCGATTTGTAATTCAGCTGATCAATGACTTTCAGTGACTGTTCGGCAAACTGTTTGCCCGACTCTTCAATCCATTCAAACGCGGCGTATTTCTTCTGGTCCTGTTTCATCACCGCACCTACGTTTCCGCTCGTGCCATTGGAAAGCATGCCCACAAACGGAGGATGTGATTTCTCTGTCGTCAGTTTTTTCGCGAGGTGTCGGGCATAGGCGCCAAAATAGTCGGCACTGATCTGGCCTTTCTGATAACCGCCGCAATAGTGAATGCTCATGTTGCCCAGGACCGCCAGAGGTGTTCCGTCTCGATGCTGAACTGACAGGATGGAGCATTGCGGATCAATGGGAGCCGCGGGTTGAATGATAGAGTTGCTGCGCCCCGAGACCGACTTGATCTGTTCGCCGGCGACTCCGAACGGGTTTAAAGAAACGCTCCCTTTCTCTGCCAGAAATCGACGACAGGCGGCATACTTGCCGGCATCGAAGGAGCCCCAGGCGATTTGCGCCGGTGCGAGGTTCTGCTCTGCCTGGATAATCGCAGATGCCATCTGTTCAAGCAGCTGTTCGTAATAAGCGTCATCTTTCTCACTGGCGCGACCGTATGGTACGCGCGGGGCGGCATGCGTGTGCGTGCTGGTCATCAGAATGCGATCCACGGGCAGACCGATTTTTTCAAAGACGATCTGTTTCGCACGATCAAAGTAACTCCGCTCGACCATACACAGGTCGTTCACACAGATGGCAATGCGTGTGTTCCCGTCAGCGAGTACGAGTGCCCGTGAATAAATCCGATCGTGCACTCCGGTGACAGATCCATTTTTAGAGATGACGCCATCCAGCGACGTTCCCAGCGGAGGAGTAATATCAACAGCAGCAGCGCCAGCCTGCAGACCGGTGGTCTCCGCCTGTGCTTCGCGGGCAGTCACGGTCAGAAACAGAAAACAGGCAGGCAGGATCAATGTCAGGATGATGCGGGGCAGCATGCGGGACCTCTCAAAATGATTCAATGATGAAAAGAGCGTCGTTTCCAGCATACACGATACAGAAGCTGTTTTTCCAGAACAGAGCCGGGATTTGACGAAGCCCCGATGGATTAATTCTGTTTCTGCTGTGCGGCGTTGTCGCGTTCATTCAGCCACTGTGCCATTTCGTTAGAGACGATGAACGCCATCGCACCGCCGCGGGCATCATTGCCGAGAATGGCGGTCCGATCCAGATAGCCACGCAGGTCTTTCTGCTTGCCGGTTCCCGTGCAGACATCGACGAGTGTGCCATCGAAGGCAACACGGGTTTTGATGCCATTCCAGGCGCGTTCAATGATCGGCGTATAGATTTTTTCATCCAGCCAGCCTTCGCGCACGCCACGAATCATCGAGAATGTGATCATACAGGTGGAAGTCATCTCGCGATAACTTTCCGGATGATCAATGACCTGATGCCACATACCGGTCGGGTCCTGATGTTTGCTCAACGCCTCCAGATGTTTTCGATGCCCTTCCACAAACTGTTTCCGCAGTGGTGAATTCAAGGGGAGTTCTGACAGGACTAATGCCAGTCCCAGAGCCGGAAAGCCGTTTCCGCGTCCCCAGGCCGCTTCACTGAGGGGGGAATTCTGATAGATGCCGTCCGGTCGCTGATCCATCTTCTGAATGAACCGCCAGTGCTTCAGCGCCATCTCATAGTATTTGGGGTCCCTGGTGAGCCGACCGACGGCCGCCAGGATCGGGCAGGACATGAAAACCGCATCGCTCATCTCCACATGATGGGGCATCGACTCTTTCATGTTTCCCTGCTCGTCAAAGCCGAGGTCAGCCGCCTGTTTCGCATATTTCAGATAGTCGAGATTACCGGTTGCTTTTGTCAGTTCGGAAAACAGCAGATGCCCGGCGATGACAGATCCGCCCCCTTTGTTATCGAGTGGCTGCGGATTCTTTTTCAGATAATCCTGCGTGATCTTTTCCACGTGTGGCAGTCGACTGTGGTCGTCCGTCAGTTCGCCTAAACGGATCTGGCTGATCAGGGAGAGTACCGGAAGATACGAGAGCCGTCCCAGGTCGTTGCCATACACTTTTGACAGTTGCGTAGCGACCTGAATCGGAGTGCGTTGCTGACGTCGCATCAACTCCAGCCGGGCCGGGGAAGGGCTCTGAAAAGAACTTTTTTCCATTGCGGTCAGCAATTCGGGAAGAAACGCACGAGGACTGCTCGCATCCAGTTCGACTGCTAAAGCGGGCACGCGGCCTACGTTCGACGGTGATTTGAAAGCGAGTGCTGAAATCAGTTCCCACCCGAACACCGGGCGGATTTGGGGAGCCAGCAGTTTGCCCAGTCTCTGGACGACAGGCAAGCTGTCGACGGGGACCACCCATTCAAACTGTTTGCCTTCGCGGACATCGAGTACCAGGTCCGGGGCATGCATTCCGATCCAGCGCCACAGGTATTCGGACTCGGGTTTGGTCGGGCTGAGGTAGGAGTCTCCCAGTGGTGGGTAGCCTGTTGTGGGATTTCCTCCCGAAGCATTTTTAGGACCCTGTTTCAATACCCAGCCATCCGGGTTGGCGATGGGAACCGCGGACAGCGAAAATTTTTCCCGTAGTGGTGCGGCGACATCAGCCGAATAAAACCATTCGACCGCTTCGATCACTGCGTTCACGGAGTCCTTCGAGCCATCCAGTCCCCCAATCAGCAGGATCCGGGTTTTGCCCGTATGAAAGTTCAGATCGTCGGCAGAGAAGACACAGGGGATCGGTGTTTCTTTACGGGTGACACCGATGGCAGAGTGAATCAACGCCGGCTGTTTTTTTAAAGGTTCCAGTTTCTGCTGGACGGCCGATTTGAAATCGACAGAGGCTTCCGGTTTGTCTGCATGGACGGGATCTGCAAACAGAGAGACTGGTTGAACAGACAGCAGAGTCACAAGCATCAGGCAGAGTGTCAGCAGTGGCAGTTTCATGGCAGGCAGAATCCAGGCAGGGAAATCAGGAAGAATGAAAGTGAAAACAGTGGCTCACAATTATTGTAAAACTGCTGCAGAGCAAATGCCAGCAGAGAACTCGATTCCCTTTGAAAAGCAATCTCGAATTACGGTTCTACCCGCACGTGCAGGCGTGTCTCTGCTTTCACACCATCTTCGCGACTGCGTTCGACCTTCACCAGGTAGTCGCCTGGTTTCTGATAGGTGTGTTTTGTGATCGCGTAGCCGTCTTCGTTGAGCGGCTTCACGTTACCGTCTGATTTGACACTGACGGTCGGGCTGCCGTCGCCGAAGTCCCAGGTCTCTTCGCCGAACGTGTTGTTGAACGAACGGACTTTGAAGGTGATCGGTTCGCCAACTTTATTCTGCAGCGAAGGCCAGTAACTCGCATGAATCCGGGGGACGTAATGTTCCCGGTCCGCGGGGTCCAGTACCTGCACTTCTGCAAAATCGTAGTCGACGTTGCCTGCTTTGTCCGTGACTTTGAGAACTTCACTATAGATGCCGGGCGAAGGGTATTTGCGTTTGACAACCGGGCCCCGGGCAGTTGAGCCATCACTGAAGGTCCATTCGTACTTTACGATGCTGTCGTCTGCGCTGTAAGACTGATCTCCGCGGAGCGTCACCGTCTCATTCGGTAAGATAAAATGTTTGCGGCGGGTGTTGGCTACCAGTCTGGGCTCGTACTGATTGCGATATGCTTCCCAGATAAACGGATAGCCTGCCTGCGTGCCCCATTTGCCTGAGGGTTGGCGGCTTTTGATTTCAAAATGCAGATGCGACCAGCCGCCGCTGGCTCCTTTTTTTCCGAGGATGCCTATTTCTTCCCCCTGTTTGATAATGCGTCCCGGTTTGATGCGATCGTTGATTTGATGCAGATGACTGTAGCGGTAATACCAGCCCCGGGTATCGAGGAGATAGACGACATCATACCGTGGTGCAACCGGTGTATCTTTTTTGTGGGCATCCAGCACCTGGTCACCGGCTGAAACCACAATTCCATCGGTAGCCGCGATGACGCGCGTCAGCTTCTCGGCACCGCCGATATCGAGACCGCTGTGATAATAAATTTTCGGCAGGATTTCATGTCCGCCGTCGACCGGCTCATTGTCGTACCAGGTACGGGTTGCAAACCAGCGCTGTTCCACCGGGTAGATAAACGAACCCGGTTTGATCAAGGGAGAATCTTTCGGCCAGAAACGCAGGCGGGCATCTTTGTCGAGTCCCCAGAACGAGGGGGTGCCGTTCGAGTTGTAACCGCTGGTAATCGAACAGTCGATCTGCACTTTGCCAATCGTCTGCGGCAGATTGTACATGCCGGACTCCAGCTTGATCGGTTTGCCGTCCACTTCAACGGTTACGATGGCACTGCGAACGGCATTACGGATGGGATCGCGGGTTTCCTTAAGGTCGAGTAATTTAACCTGTACCTGTTCGCCGTTACTGAGTGTGACTGTTGTGGACTCGCCGACATTCAGATCGACAACACGGACGATCGGGGCAAATTCCGGATCGATTTCCGGGTCCGCAGCCGGGAGAGTTGCAACCTGAGTATGAAAACAGATTACCGTGAAGAGGAGGAGACAGCACTTATATCGCAGGGAAGAGTTCAACATGGCAGGGCTCTCTGGGTTGAGTCGGGGGCGCGCATCAGGAAGTTGTCTGTTTCTGGTCGGCAATCAGGCCGGCGATAAAACCGGCTTTGAAGCCAGCATTGATATTAACCACAGTCACATTCGCAGCACAACTGTTGAGCATGCCCAGCAGTGCCGTCATGCCTCCCAGGCTGGCGCCGTAACCGACGCTGGTGGGAACCGCGATGACCGGGCAGGAGACCCAGCCTCCCACAACAGACGGCAGTGCGCCTTCCATGCCGGCAGCAACAATGATGGCAGAGACATTCTGAATGCGCGGCAGTTGTTCGTGCAGACGGTGTGGACCGGCGACCCCGACATCAACGATGAAGTCCGGTTCATAACCCATCCAGATCAGTGTTTCGATGGCTTCTTCCGCTACGGGACGGTCACTGGTGCCTGCAGTCAGGACGGCGATTTTCCCGGAGATCAGTTCTTCATCGAAGGCAGCGTCTTTTTCAGGGATGCGAATCGTGCGGGCGGTCTGATTGTAGATCGCCTGGGGGAACTGTTTGAGTACGGTTTCGGCCTGTTCTTCTGAAATGCGTGTTCCCAGGCAGCGTTGTTTTGCTTCCAGCAGCAGCGTGAAAATTTCCACCAGGGAAGCAGATGTTTTGCCTTCGCAGTAGACGACTTCGGGATAGCCACAACGTGAGTTGCGATCCAGGTCGATGCTCGCGGAAGCGAGTGCGCCTGTTTTTTGAGACGTCTGACCCTGGAGCTGTTCGACAGCCTGTTCCACGGAGAGCGCCCCCTGACGGACCTGCTCAAACAGTTGTGAAAGCTGGTCATCGGACATCAGAATACCTCAATTCGACTGCGATAAAGAAACAGCAGGATGGTCGAAGTCCGGCCATCCTGCGGAATTGTGTTTTGCGTGAAAACAGATCACGGTTTCAAGTTGCTGACTGACGCAACCTGAAAGATCAGTCTTCGCTTTTACTTAAATTGGCGATCACTGAGAAGTCTTCCAGTGTGGTCGTATCGCCGGTACTTTCCCGGCCGGCAGCGATGTCTCGCAGCAGACGTCGCATGATTTTACCACTGCGGGTTTTGGGAAGTGCAGCAGCAAACCGGATCTGATCGGGGGTCGCAACGACGCCAATCTGGGTGCGCACGTGCTGTTTCAGTTCTTCTTTCAGTTCGTCCGTACTATCGTCTGTTTTCAGAGAGACAAAGCAGCAGATGCCTTCCCCTTTGAGTTCGTGCGGGAAGCCGACGACGGCAGCTTCCGCCACTTTCGGATGCGAGACGAGAGCGCTTTCCACTTCCATGGTACTCAGGCGGTGACCGGAAACATTGATCACATCATCGATGCGCCCCATGATCCAGTAGTAACCATCTTCATCCCGGCGGGCACTGTCGCCAGCCAGGTAACAACCGGGGATCGTGCTGAAATAGACTTCTTTGAATCGTTCGTGGTCGCCGTACAGGGTGCGTAGCATGTGAGGCCAGGGTTGACGCATTACAAGCAGACCGCCCTGGTTGTCGCCCAGGCTTTCCCCTTCTGCTGTCACAATGTCAGGTACGACGCCAGGCAGAGGAGTCGTACAGCTACCGGGTTTCGTAGCAGTGACGCCGGGCAGCGGGCTCATCATGATGCCGCCGGTTTCGGTCTGCCACCAGGTATCAACGATCGGGCAGCGTTCCTGACCGATGACGGTGTGATACCACATCCAGGCTTCCGGATTGATCGGCTCGCCGACGGTTCCCAGCAGACGCAGGCTGGACAGATCGTATTTGTTCGGCCATTCATCGCCCCATTTAATGAAGGCGCGAATCGCCGTTGGTGCGGTATAGAAAATGTTGACCTGGTACTTTTCGACGATTTCCCAGAAGCGACCTTCATCGGGCCAGTTGGGAGCACCTTCATACATCACGGTGGTAGCACCGTTGGCCAGCGGGCCGTAAACGATGTAGCTGTGACCGGTGATCCAGCCGATGTCGGCGGTACACCAGTAGGTATCGTCTTCTTTCAGATCGAAGACCCAGTGGGAGGTCATTTTGGCTCCCAGCAGGTAACCGCCGGTAGAGTGTTGTACGCCCTTGGGTTTGCCGGTACTTCCGGAGGTGTAGAGAATGAACAGCGGGTGTTCGCTGTCGAGCTCGACGGGATCACATTCAGGCGAAGCATCTTCCATCAGGTCGTGCCACCAGTAATCACGATCGGGGACCATGTCCACTTCGCAGCCCGTGCGTCTATAAACGACGACTTTTTCCACACTGGGAGATTTTTCCAGGCTCTGATCGACGGCTTCCTTGAGCGGAATGTTTTTACCGCGTCGCCAGCCACCATCGGCGGTGATGACCAGTTTTGCCTGGGCATCGTTGTTGCGGTCTGCGATTGCGTCGGCACTGAAACCACCAAAGATGATCGAATGCGTGGCGCCAATACGGGAACAGGCCAGCATGGCAATCGCGAGTTCAGGAACCATGGGCATATAGAGTGTGACGCGGTCGCCGGTTTCGACGCCGAGCTTTTTCAGGCAGTTTGCAAATTTGCAGACTTCGCGGTACAGATCCTGGTAACGCAGTACGCGGGTGTCGCCTGGTTCGCCTTCCCAGATAATCGCGGCTTTGTTCTTGCGCCAGCTGTCCAGGTGACGGTCGATGCAGTTCACGGAAGCATTGATCTTGCCCCCTTTGAACCATTTGGTTTCGGGCATTTCGCCTTCGAGGACACTCTCGTAAGGCTGAGACCATTCCAGGTCCTGTGCCAGATCGCCCCAGAAGCCGGCAGGATCATCTTTGGCCCGGTTCCAGAGTTCTTCGTATTGTTCTTTGCTCGAAATATTAGCCTGTTCCACAAACTCGGCTGGCGGCGGAAATGATCGAGTTTCCTGAAGCACACTTTCAATGTTTTCGTTAGCCTGGTCACTCATCGTTGTCATTCCCCTTTGTTTTATTTGGCGAGCGAAATAAGAACCGAAAATGTGGATCAGCTACCTGTTTGTATCAGGACCGCCGATTCGATTCTCTCCCTGTGTCTTTCTAAAGAATTAATAAACAATGCTAAGATAGCGATTTTAGGGCACTGTTTTTTTGAAGTCAACAAACGGACAATCGCTTCCTCAGATAACGGAACAGCGTTGTTGAATACCTTATCTAAGCGTCAAAACGCGGAAAATCAAGCGGGACGGGGTGCACAAGTCACTTTAAATTCGGGGAAAGACTCTCTGGCTCCTGTTTTCTTCCCGAATTGGTCTGTTTTCTCGCCGCTTGTGATATCTGTACGAATAATCGCTATAACGAGAACCGTTTAATTCGAGATCGTCTTAAACGCCCTGTTGCGGAACTTACTTCTTGCCTGTGATTCCGCTCCCTGTTTAAAAAAGGGTCGTGGAATATAGGCGCATGCTCAGTAGAAAGTTCGTGTAGTCGTTTGCTCACAACGGTGTTGTCAGAGATATGAAATCATCTAGCGGAAAATATTTTATCGGATTGGATCATCTCCGGGCGCTGGCTGCGTTCATGGTATTTTCCTGGCATTTCATTCACGAAAAAATCCCTTTCGAGTATGTCCCTTCTTTTTATCCAGTCTCACTGATTAACGAAGGTCACACAGGCGTTTCCCTGTTTATGACACTTAGTGGTTATCTGTTTGCAAAACTGCTGGAAGGCAAACGAATTCGCTATCTTCCTTTTTTGTGGAACCGTTTTTTAAGGCTGGCACCACTACTGTGTGTGGTCTGTGTTTTGTATGGGGTCACTATTTATAACTCTGGTCAAAGCCTCACACGCTATTACAAAACCCTGATTGAAGGCATTATCTTTCCAACACTGCCGAACGGGGGATGGTCGATTACGGTTGAATTCCATTTTTACCTGATGTTGCCTCTTCTCCTGTTTCTTGCCCGGAAGTCAAAATACTCATTGGGAATGATCGTCTGTTGTACCGTGCTTCTCAGATTGGCACTCTCGCTTACAGTGGGCAGAATTCAAGTGTATTCTTACTTCACAATAATCGGGCACATTGATCAGTTCCTGCTGGGCATGCTTGCCTTCCAGCTTCGTTCCTGGATTAAAGGGCGTCATATACTCGTGCTGAGTGGTCTGACTGCTTTCATACTCTTCTACTGGTATTTTGATGCTGCGGGAGGATTTTATCACAACCCCGCTTATCCATCGAATAATCTGGTCTGGGTTTATCTCCCGACTCTGGAGGGACTGGCATATGGTTTACTGATTGCCTGGTACGACAACTCGTTCTCGCATTCCCAAAATATTCTTTCCCGTTTCATCGCAATGATTGGGGTGTATTCGTATTCAATCTATCTGCTGCACTTCTTTACTTACAGGTTTTTGAGTTTCATTCTGGGCAGGTACCTGATGCCTGTTACAAACTTCTATATTGCGTTCGTTTATTCGATCATCGGTTTTTTAATAATGGTTCCGATTGCACATTTAAGCTACCGCTATATCGAGTCACCGTTTCTGAAACTGCGGACGAACTACCTGGTTGATGAGACGACAGTTCCTGCTTCAGATGAGAACACGGAACCATTGAAAGAAATGTCAGAAGCATAAGTTCCATTCAATGTTCAGTTTGCTCCTGCTTCCATCAGTGCCCGGGCTTTCTGATAGGCGGCTTTCATTTCCGGTGACTCCCGGGTGTGTTCGCCGCGAAAAACGAGCAACAGTCCCAGACGGGGAAAATCGCTGACATTAGGGGCGCTGAAGTGGATTGTCTGACTGTGATGGATCAGGATATCACCCGCCTTTAACAGGGCCGCACTCGCCTGCGTTTCATCGACTGTTTCCGCCAGTCCGAAGGAATTGCCTTTCACGCCGGAAGGGACATGTTCAGAGACCCCTTGAGTATGAGAACCGGGCAGATAATGCACAGGGCCGTTCTCCGGTGTCACATCATCCATCGCGATCCAGACGGTGAGTACATCCGGCGGTTCCTGACAGAAATAAGCATTGTCCTGATGCGGGGGGACTCCTGATCCTACCTTAGCCGGTTTGTTGAAGGTTTCGACTCCCATGCAGGTCGGCGTGCCATTCACCAGATCGGCAATCAGTGCCTGCAGTCGTTCTTCTGCAGGGAGTTTTGTAAAGAAGGGATCATGAGTCTGCATTCGCCAGCAGTTGCGAATGGCGCTACCGTCCGCTTCGAAGACGACGTCACTTTCAGGCAACCCAGGCACGATTTCCCGATTATAGTGTTCAATCGCTGTTCTGATTTCAGCCAGTTCCTCACTCGAGTACCAGGCGGGAAGATGCACAAATCCCTGTTCCCGATAATGTCGGACGACTTCTTCTTGATTCATCTTAACTCTCCTGTCTGAAATGGTTTTCAGTCCCTGACGACTGGCGCGACTCCATTATAAAAAGGCAATTCCCACTTTCCGCATGAAAATGCCGCTTTGCAGCAGAAAATACGTTTCATACAAAAGTCTGAAAATATGTCCTTGATTTAGTCAAATGTTCTATTAGTATAGTTTACTTAATAGGAATGGTGTGACAGGGCTCATGTCAACCTCTGTAAAGATTCACTTCAGGATTTTTTACATGAGCTCTCACAGAAGACAACAGCGTGGCTTCACGCTGATTGAATTATTAGTTGTCATTGCCATTATTGCGATTCTCATTGCGCTGCTGTTGCCGGCGGTCCAGCAGGCCCGTGAAGCTGCACGTCGTTCCACCTGCAAAAACAAGCTGAAGCAGCTGGGGCTGGCACTCCACAATTATCACGATACCTTCAATCGTCTGCCTCCCGCTTACATCGAAACCGCGGCCCGTCGTGGCTCATCGGGGGGAACCTGTACGACCGGTGGAACACGCTCTGCCCCCTGGACGATTCTGATCTTACCCTACATCGAACAGTCCACACTCTATAACAAGTTTGATTTCAACGCGAGGTTTCGTAACCTGCAGAATGGAACCGGGGACGCGGTGAACGAGACCCTGCAGGAACAGCGAAACGCCAACTTCGAATGTCCGTCCGATCCGAATTCGAATGAATCCCTGGCCAATAACAATTACCTGGGGGTACAGGGGGGCGGCGACTACACCGCGATGGCTGTGATCGGGAAAGCCTGCCGGGCATATAATATCCGCACGTATTTCTTCAATGGGATTTTTTATTCTGACTCCAGTACCCGCATGCGTGATATTACCGATGGTTCTTCGAACGTCTTCATGATCGGAGAGAGTCGCTATCAGACGCTCTGGGCGAGCAGCGGTTCAGCAGCAACCTACTGGATGACCTGGGCGACGACCTCCTGGGGAGATGCACCAGCTCAGGTGGGGGGCACTTATTTGCCAATCAACGGTTCTTCGTTCGTCCCGCATCGAGACGGTTACAAACTGGAAGTCGCGACTTCTTATTTTGGCAGCAACCATATCGGAGGAGCCCACTTTCTGATGGGTGATGGCTCCGTACATTTCATCAGTGAAAATATCGATCTGAGCACTTATCAGACCCTGGGAATCATTGCAGACGGCCTGCCTGTGGGAGGATATGCATTTTGAACTATCAACTTATGAGATCGAAATGGTACTGCTGGTTGAGTCTGGGATTCAGTTGCCTGTTGCTGACTGCCTGTGGCGCGAGTTCGTCAGGTCCGGAACGTTTCGTGCTTTCAGGGGAGGTGCTGCATAACGGTCAACCAGTGCCAGCGGGACAGGTCATCCTGATGCCTGATACGGCGAAGGGAAATCAGGGGCCAGGTGCCGTCGGTACGATTGAAAATGGTCGCTGGCATACCGATCCGGAAAAAGGCCCTGTTTCGGGCCCGCATATCGCGATGTTGAACGGATACGCTTCAGCCGAAGCGACGATCCCGGGCGGCGATCCTCCGATGTTATTTACCGAATATAAAACGGAGATCGATGTGACCAAGGACGCATCGGATGTGAATTTTGATGTCACCGTGAAAGGCAAATAAATTCAGCGACGCATCAGGGTCCGTTGACTGCTCTGCTGTTTGAGCGGGCGTCGGGAGATTTCCTGCCAGTGGCGAATGTCGATTTCATAGGGACCATGCGGGCGGTCAAAGCCGCCGTAATCCCGATAGTATTTTTCCAGCTTACCGATTTTCTGATCGACGCGTAATTCACCCCGACGCTGGCTTTTGGGTGAGCGACCCCACACAATTTCCGAACCGCCGGTCGTGATCAGTCGATAGATCAGATCATCCAGAGTGACGTCGGCAGCCACGCGTGGCGGTGCTTCAATGGAAACAATATCCAGTTCTTTCCAGTGGGGGCCCAATGCTTCTGCCAGCTGGGCCGCGCCCGTGACAGACAGGTCACCCCAGGAGGTGCCCGCGGGGCCGGCCGGGATTGAGCTGACCCCGGTGATGATCGGGAAGCGACGGGCATCGGAGACAGAAAAATCTTCAGGCGGTAATAGAACTCCCGCGTTGTCGACCGGATACAGTCCCTGTTTCAGTTCCACCATCGCTGCCGGCTTGCGAAACTGAATTTCGACTTCCACCGTGTTTGTCTTGCGGACGGAAATGACTTTCTCTACCCAGGGATGTTTCTGGAAGGCATCCGCAATCTTTAGTACCAGCCCCTGATCGAGCAGGGAGACGCGCGCAGGTAATTCGCTGCGTCTGATGACCTGGTCGACGATGTCGATCGGGACATAATGCGGGGGTGCCGGCTGCAGGGAGAGTTCTTTAGTTTCAATCTGGTATTCTTCGCGCTGGGACAGGTCGGGAATCTGTTCTTTCACTTTCTGAAAGAAGAACAGGCCGGTCACGACTGCCGCCAGAACCAGCAGCACTTTAGGGCGAAACAACAGGCGGATCAATGACGAAGGGCTCAACAGGGAAGGCGTTTCTTCCAGTGTTTCCTCTTCTTCTTCGACCACTTCGACCTTCTTTTTAACAGGTCGTTTTTTGCTTGTTTTTCGACTCATGTGCTCTGGTTTATTGTGGACCTTTGACAAATCATCGGGCTGCGAACCGCAGTAGATCGGGGGTAGACTGTATCCAGTTTTACTGTAGCGTCTCCAGGGCCATTTGGACCGAGTATATGAGATTGAGAGACGCTATGGTTAAATGTGATGCACTCTAGAAGAACAGTAGACCGCCCGCTGCGTCTGCGCACGGTCTCTGTATGATAATTATCGCAAATTGAAGCGGTCTGTGTTGCGACGCACACCGAAAAACAGGGGTTTCCTCAGCGAATCAGGCCGACTGGTGAAACTTTATCAATTTTGCGGGCGGGTGGTTGCTTTTTTCAGGCAGTTGACCAGTGCCTGTTCACACAGTTCACCAAAATCGATGCCGGCCTTAGCAGCCGCTTTGGGGACCAGACTGTGATCGGTAAACCCGGGAATCGTATTCACTTCCAGGACCCAGGGCTGCTGGAAACGGTCGACCAGCAGATCGACGCGCACAATCCCGGTTGTGCCCAAAGCTGTGCAGGCATTGGCCCCGGTTTTGAGAATGGTCTGAATCACATTGGTTGGCAGATCAAATTCAAACAGGTATTGTGTCGAATCTTCAATGTACTTGGCTTCGTAGTCAAAAAATTCGTGAGGCGTCTGAATCTGAATCAGAGGCAGGACCTGATCATCAACGACCGTGACCGTCCACTCGGTCCCTTTGATGGCTGATTCCAGAATGCCGAACGAATCGTAATGGAAACATCTTGCCAGCGCCTGTGGCAGTTCTTCGGGAGTTTTCACAATCGTCACCCCCAGGCTGGAGCCCTGCGCATCGGGTTTGACGACCAGGGGATAGCCCATACTGCGGGCATGCTGTTCGATGCGACCGGCGTCGTCTGATTCGTGAATCAGCACATAAGAGGGTGTATTCACGTTGTGCTGGATAAAGCGTTCTTTCGAAGCCGATTTGCTGAATGCCAGTTTTGAAGTCGCGGCGTCGCAACCCGAGTAAGGGATGCCCAGTCGATCCAGCGTCGATTGAATCGTGCCGTCTTCACCATAGGTACCATGTAAGGCGATGAAGACAACGTCGCAGCCGGTCCAGTCAAAACTTTCCAGGTCCACCAGTGAGGGGTCAATGATTCTGACCTGATGCCCGCGCGAAGACAGAGCCCGCGCGACCGTCTCTCCACTTTTGAGGCTGATCTCGCATTCAGCCGATTCTCCACCTGAGAGAACCACAATGTTTAAAGTAGAAGAGGGATTCGTTTGTGAATCGGTCATCGGGAAGCCTCCTTGCCGCCGTCTGCTGGAAAAATATGTTGTCGTTATATTAATCGATCATCTGCTGTATTTGAGTCGCGGAATTTTAACAATTCTACCCGAATCTGCAAACGTTGATTCTCTATCTCACCAGAATGTCAAAACAGGAAGTTTGCAAAATATGCAGTATCACTTATTGGAAGAGGCGGATCGTCTTTCTGAGCTGGCGATACAGCTTTTTTCCCAGCGATTCAGGTGGCACAGCGATTTTGGCCTGGCCAGTTGAGTGAATCAGAGGTTGTTCGACCGGAGTTGCCAGCGTGACCAGAGCCAGATAGGAAGTGCTGCTGAGCTGCTGCTTTCCGGTGGAATCAACTTCGGTGGTGAGTTCTTCCCGATGGATCAGGTTGGGATGCAGATCATCCAGATCGATTTCCGCAATTTCCTGGATCGTACCCGTTAAGACTTCATTCGGGAATTCGTCCAGCAGGATTCGCACGCTCTGTCCCGGTTCGACAAATTCCACATGCTCCTGATCGACAATCAATCGCGCCTGCAGCTGATCGGGATTACCAAGCGAGCACAACCAGGTCCCCCGTTCCAGATAGCAGTTCCGGTTATCCGCATCAAAGGGGGAACCGGTCCAGGCGGGCAGGTCTGCTTCGTCCGGGTTTCCTGTCTTGCGTGGTGCCGGAATCAGTGTGCCTGCGACAGGGGCTTTCAAAGTGAGTCGACGCAGATCGGTTTGCTTTTGTTGTAACTGATCTTTCAGGTCGAGCAGTTGTTCCTGCGCGGTAGGGAGTTCCTGTGCCGCTTCCGGATCATCCAGCTGGCGGCGTTCGAGGGTCGCGATGCGAATTTCCTGTTCGCTGATCTGCCCGGTCAGCTTGAGAATGTCCTGTCTGATTTTTTCATTGGAAAGTTCTGCAATCACTGCGCCCTGCTCAATCGCGGTTTGCGGAGTGGTAATCGATTGCAGAAAACCGGGTGCAGTGATGTAAACATGTTTTGCATCTTTGAGCTCAATCAGAGCAGGTGCGGTCACCCGGTGAGGCAGTGGGGTCAGGAGCAGTCCCGCCAGAAACAGCAGCACGCATATGGAACGAATGCTGAAACGCCGCCATTGGATCTGGCCCGCTTTGGAATACGTTTGAATTTCAGTAGCGGCAGATTTCACAGGCACGATTAACATTCCCATCAACACAACGGTTCCCATCACCTGTGCGATGATTTCCAGGCCGTAAGGTTCCAGAACATAATAACAGACGGTCAGAATGGCGAACACGATAAACCAGCGATAAATGACCGAAGCAATGCCGTACACAAACAGAAAACGTCGGAGCCGTCTGGGTTCCTTGAGCAGCGTCTCTGCTTTGTGTCCGAAAAACCAGTGATGCAGTCGATTGGAAACAATCGTCTGTGCCCGCTGACGCAGGTTGGGAACTTCCACCAGATCAAGCAGAATATAATAGCCGTCGTAGCGCAGCAGCGGGTTCCCATTCAGCAGCAGTGTATTTACCGAGCAGACCACTACGATATTCAGGCAGAGTGAATGGAACAGCCCGGGATAGGAAAACCACCAGAGAAACACACAGACCGCCGAGATGATCAGTTCTACAAAGATCCCGGCGGAGCTCACGATGATCCGATGCCACTTGTCGCGCATAGTCCAGGCATCGCTTACGTTTACGTACAGGCACGGAATGAAGGCCAACAGCATCACTCCCAGTTCCCGGCACTCGCCTCCCAGCTGTTTACAGGCCAGCGCATGTCCCAGTTCATGCACGATTTTGACCAGAGCCAGGCTGCAGCCCAGCAGCACCAAATTTCGTGCTTCAAAAAAGGTGGCAAAGTCGGGAAGTTGAGATATGACCGCGTCCAGATGCGTACAAATCAATGTCACCGCTGCGCCCATCAGCACAAATACTGCCAGCAGGAACAGGGGGGTAAAACAGATCGCGGTCCACGGCTGCAGCCAGTTCAACAGGCGATGCGGGTCGATGCCGCGAAAGCGAATTGCCAGCGGGTTCATCCAGCGTGCGCGTCGTGCCTGCTGCAGTTTCTGCTGCTGACGGTCCAGCAGGATTTCCCCCTGACCAAAGGCGTCGGCGATGATCAGCCCCGACTGATGCAGCCGCGACAGGAAGCCCTGCAGATGGGAAGCCTGCAGTTTCTGAGGCAGAAACCGCTGTTCGTATTTTTTCCGAATCACATCGAAAGAGGCCCGCCCATCCAGTTGCTGCAGAATGAAATATTCTTCATCCCGCAGCTGATAATACTGGAGGGAAATCGGATCTTTTATGCCCCAGTATTTCTTTCCCCCAAACTGCAGCGGTTGCACATGCAGGTCGGCCCGCATTCTCAATCGCAGAGGCTGGTTCGAAAAATCTTGAGGACCGAACGACATGGTGGCTGGAGTCGCTTTCTGAATCGAACGGAGTTTATTTAATGATTAAGGAAGCCCGCATTCCCGGTTTCAGTTTGAGGTCCGGATTTTCGATCTCGGCCCAGACGCGTGTCTGGTTGTTGACCGGATTGACTTCGGGACTGACGAACGAAATTCTTCCCTGGAATTCCATGGTCTGTTTTGTGCCGGGATTCACAACCAGTGTGACCGGGCGATTCATCAGATCCTGTTCCTGCAGTCGCGAAGCGTTAATCAGTCCTTCGGCGCGCAGACGATCGAGTCTTAAAATTCGCAGGACGGTATCACCGGGGCGCACCCATTCGCCATTGCGAATCTGAATCTGCACGACCATGCCATTGATCGGTGAGACGACTTTTCGCCGTTGCACTGCCAGCGCGGCGATCTGCTCGGCGTTGCGTTTCAGGCTGGCTTCCAGTTGTGTCGTCTTACGTTCTTCGTCCGCCTGTTCGATTTCCAGTTCCGATTTTTCTGCAGTGAGCTTCAGACGATCGAGTTCGGTCTTGGAAATACTCTTGGGATATTTTTTGATCGAGTCTTCCGCCCGCTGCAGTTCTGCAATCGCGACTTCATGCGCTTTCCGGGCGAAGCGGAGATCGACGTCGTTGGCGGCTTTGAGTCGCGCCATTTCATATTCGAGTTTTGCCTGCTGTAACAGCAGCATCGCTTCGGAATCTTCGATCTGGGCCAGTATGTCGCCTTTTTCAACCGTCATTCCTTCTTTGACTTTGATCGAATTCAACTGGCCGACTTCCTGCGCAGGGACTTCCACTTCTTCGATCAGGCTGACCAGTACCGAATCAATCTTTAATTCGGATGTGCTCGTCGATTTATCGTCTGCCACAATCAGGGGCTGCTGCAAAAACAGTGACACGATGGTGAACAAAACAGGAATCGTGCGGGTGGCATTCATGGTATTCCCTTCCTTCTCAGAGGAAATCAGCAGGAATGGATGAAGTTAAAGTCAGTAACAGTCAGGATAAACGTTTCTTTCTCGTTGTGAGCCTCTCATACCACATCTTGTCAGGGATGACCATCTTAATTGACGTGACTCTGAGAGTTGTACGTGAAACGAGGCGGGGATCTACGGAGAACATTGTCAGAATACCCTATTTTTTGGCATCCTCAATTGAGCAGGGGCCAATGTGTGCGTTAAGATCGATCAGGAGGAAGCTATTCTCTGACCGTTCAAACAACAGATTTTATCGCACTTTTTGTTGCCAGGTACCCGTTTTTATGGATCAACGCTCAACCTTGAACTCACGACAGATCGATTCCCGCCGTTCCTTTTTGAAGACCGCCAGTGCTGCTGTCGCCGGCAGTTTTTTCGCGCCAGCCATCCTCGGTGCGGAAGACAAAGCAGGAAGCAAACCGCCTGTCCTGGGGGAAGGGGCATTTCAGTATGAAGCGATCCATAACTGGGGTGAGGTTCCCAAGCATATTCAATGGGGGGAAACGCATGGCGTCTGCGTCGATTCTGCGGGGCTGATTTATATCAAGCATCGTTCGAAAACGAAAACGCCCATGGATGCGATTGTGGTCTTTGATCCGGCTGGTAAATTCGTCCGCTCATTCGGCAAAGAATATCATGGGGGCGGACACGGGATTGATGTGCGCAAAGAAGGGAGCGACGAGTTTTTGTATCTCTCCGATACGAAACATGGCGTCGTGGCAAAGACGAGTCTGACTGGCGACGTTGTCTGGACCATCGGACGACCTGCCGCTCCCGAACACTACAAAGATCAGAAGCAGCGTTACAGCCCGACGAATATTGCCTTTGCTCCCGATGGGGGTTTTTATGTCGGCGATGGTTATGGTTCGCACTTCATCCACAAATACACAAAAGAGGGTGAAACTATGAAAGAAGGTCGAGCCGGTGGTGGTATTCTTTAACGCGTGGTAAACATAGTTTATTGAACCTTG
>NZ_JBLXHC010000019.1:0-122487 GCF_048260065.1 Gimesia sp.
AAGGTTCAATAAACTATGTTTACCACGCGTTAAAGAATACCACCACCGGCTCGACCTTCTTTCATAGTTTCACCCTTTTTTACTTTCGTGCGGTTTCGTGCCTTTTCGTGGTAGAAAAATCAATTCGAACGTTTCATCAGTTCCCATTGTGGGGTGATACTGGTTTGCACCTCACCAGCGGGCGGACACATGGGTGCCGCCCCTACGGCCAGGCAGGTTGGTGATCGGAAACCGGGTTGTGCGTTTTCTCTGACGGTTTCCTGTTGTCTGCGACAACCCCGGATTGCATCCGGGGGCACCCTTTCTTTTTTATGAGCCGTACTGACTCAGCTGCGGTTTCTGAGGATCGGGAGACAACCGGAGCTAACGCTCTGCGGCTGATTCAGTTCGTTCGACGGTAAATAACACAACCCCCCTTTTTTTACTTTCGTGTGGTTTCGTGTTTTTCGTGGTAGAAAATTCAATTTCGAGCGTTTCAGCGGTTCCCATTGTGGGGTGACACTGGTTTGTACCTCGCCAGCGGGTGGACACATGGGTCAGCCCCTACGGCCAGGCAGGTTGGTGATCGGAAACCGGGTTGTGCGTTTTCTCTGACGGTTTCCTGTTGTCTGCGACAACCCCGGATTGCATCCGGGGCTACCCTTTCTTTTTTATGAGTTGTAATGAGTCAGCTGCGGTTTCTGCAGATCGGGAGACAACCGGAGCTAACGCTCTGCGGCTGATTGACTTCGTTCGACGGTAAATAACACCCCCCCTTTTTTTGCTTTCGTGCGGTTTCGTGCCTTTTCGTGGTAGAAAAATCAATTTCGAACGTTCCAGCGGTTCCCGTTGTGGGGTGAAACTGGTTTGTACCTCGTCAGCGGGCGGACACATGGGTGCCGCCCCTACGGCCAGGCAGGTTGGTGATCTGAAAACTGATTGTGCGTATTCTCTGACGGTTTCCTGTTGTCTGCGACAACCCCGGATTGCATCCGGGGGCACCCTTTCTTTTTTATGAACTGTACGGTCTTAGACGCAGTTACTGCAGATCGGGAGACAACCGGAGCTAACGCTCTGCGGCTGATTGGGTTTTGCGGATGAGACGGACTGGGTTTGATTGAATGCGGCAGCTGCGACCTCCTGCTCGCTCCGCTCGGCCCGGATTACATCCGGGCTTACCCGTTCACCAGTTCGGGAAATTCATCTGCGGGCGGGGGAGGCACATCTTTTATAATGCTTTGTGAAAGTTGAATAGCTCACCATCACTGTCAGGCGAGCCAATAGAACCACCCGATGTCTTTCTCATTCGTGGTGAAATAATTGAGGTGACCTGTAGACAATCACTGTCGGATGATTGCACGTTTGTTTTTTTACTACCACGAAAAGTACGAAAACTCACGAACGTTTGATGTGAATTTTCACAATAAGGAATGAGGTAGAGTAATGGATTGTTTCTCTCATTTATTTGCTGATGGATATTTTGAGCAAGCTGGTTTCAGGATCCGTCTGATTTCATTGTTCACAGGGATATTCTCTGCAGGGGCGTGGCGGCGTCAAGGGGGGATGAACCGGATCGGGTGGCGATACCGGTTGACAGGGGTCCGATCTGCTGCGACGCCGGGGTGGCTCTGCGGTGACGGGCGGCGATGTGTGGCGACCCGCAGGCATACATGGGGAACCGGTGTTGATCTGCGAACTGCTTATCTGGAAAAAACCGGCTGTTTTTTGGTGAAGATCCGGAACAACTGTCGCGTGTTTCGGTGCACTGTAAACTGGGCACGCGCGCGACTCACAACAACGCTTATCGCCTTTGGCGCGGCGGGGTCAAGTTCAATTTTTTCAGTCGCGCAAAATCAGAGCCCGGCTCCTGTTATGAAAGCAGCCGGGCTCTGGAAACTGATTCAGAAAAAATTAATTCGAGCCGCCTGTCGATGCAGCGGCAACCGCCGTTCGTGTCTGCGGCAATTCGGGGAGTTGCTGTTCGAGGTGCCCTTTGGACTTCGACCAGACGAGCAGACCTTCGACCATCATCCAGATCTGGAGCGCGATCACGACGACTCCAAACAGGAACAGATGCCGATCGTTGGCACTATAGGCCCAGCCCGACTGGCTGTTGAACATGTTCCACAGCATGGCCCAGGCAGGCATGATGAGCATGACGATCATGGGGACCAAAGCAAAGATAATCGGTTTGTTACGACGACGGAGGTAAAAGACGATGACCATAAACGCCAGGCCGGCCAGCAGCTGGTTGGTGGCACCGAAGAGGGGCCAGAGAATCAGACCGCCACTCCCGGGACCGGCTTCCGCGCTTTTGGGCAGCATTGCAACCATGCCCCCCAGGAAGACAGCCAGACCGGTGGCGGCATATTTGTTGGTGAGAGGTTTGATATGAATGGTGGCCGCCAGCTCCTGAATCACGTAACGCTGCAGTCGCGTCGCGGTATCGAGAGTGGTGGCTGCAAAACTGGCGACGAGCACCGCGATGATGCTGATTCCCAGTTTCATCGGAATACCAATCGATCCCAGGAAGTTCGCACCGCCCAGAATGAAGGCGCCGATTTTGTCTTTCAATGCAAACGCGGCCCAGCCATTTTCGGCTTTGGCGTTATAGCGGGTCTCCCAGGCAGCGACACCGGTGAGCTGGGTTCCCGTGGCGGCGTCAATCGTGGGTTCGTAGGTGTAGGCGGCTCCTTCACCAATGCGAGAGAAATCTCCCATCCCCACGCCGGCACAACAGGCGAGAATCACGATGACCGCCAGCCCCCCTTCGAGGAGCATGGCACCGTAGCCGACGTACTGCGCGTCGAGTTCGGATTCGACCTGCTTACTGCTGGTACCACTGCTGACGAGACAGTGGAAGCCACTACAGGCACCGCAGGCAATGGTGATGAACAGGAACGGCCAGATCGGGGGTGCGTCGGCGGGAAGGTTACTGGCAATGGCAGGGGCACTGCCGACCAGATCGGCTTTGCCTGTCGCCCCGGCCACGATGGCACCGATGAGCAGCAGTCCCAGAGCCAGAACCAGCTGGTGACTGTTAATGAAGTCGCGGGGTTGCAGCAGCAGCCAGACAGGAAGTACGGAAGCGATCGCACAATAGGCGAGCAGCACGAAGGTCCAGAGAATCACGGCATTGGGGAAGGGTCCCATGAGTTTAATACCGAACATCGCCGAGATATCGATGGGCCAGTAATAGGCACCAAGCCAGACCGATGCATAGACGATGAACAAAGCCACCAGAGACGGAATCAGCAGTTCCGCATTCTGTTTGTAGACCATCAGGCCGATGACAATCGCGATGGGCATGGTGATCCAGACAGGGATCACTGTTTCAGGATAAAGCGCGAAAATGATGGCGATGACCAGTCCGAAAATCGCGAGGACAACCGTCAAAGCCAGCAGCAGAATGAGCAGAAACAGGATGCGGGTGCGCGGTGCAATCAAACGGCCGGCGACTTCACCAACGGTCTGTCCACGGTTCCGCAACGAGACGACCAGCGCACCGAAATCGTGAACGGCACCAATGAAAATCGATCCAAACAGAACCCACACCAGTGCAGGCAGCCAGCCCCAGAAAACAGCGATCGCAGGGCCGACAATCGGACCGGTGCCGGCGATACTGGTGAAGTGATGGCCGAAGATGACTTCCTTTTTGGTGGGGACAAAATCGACGTCATCCCGCAGCTGTTTACTGGGGACTTCCGCGTTGCCATCGACGTTAAAGATTTTCTGGGACAGCCACTTTCCATAAGTGTGGTAGGCAATGATGTAACCTACAAAAGCTCCCGCAGCGATCAACAGTGTGGCCATTCGTGTTTTACTCCAGCATTCGTCGAAAAATCAGGTGGACTGATAGAGGGTTTCAGGGGGCCGAACCGGTTTGAAACTGGTCCAGGTGTGCATTGCATGTCTGATTTTGCACTGAAGCGGGACTTCCTGCCAGCAGGAAATCTTAAATCAGAGCGCTTACTACAGATTATCCGCATAGATCAAGAATCGCAAATCAGTCAGTCCTGTTGGCAACTTCGGCAGGCCTGTAAATACACATTAATACACTATTACAGCTCCAGGCCGGCGGCATATTCGGCACAATCGGCAAACCTGCTGGATTCGGCAAACCGGCACACATCTTTCGTTAGCGACGTTATTTATCCCATCTTAGCAGAATTAATCTGTGAGAAAGCGTCGATGAAGTTAGTACCCACGAGGAACTCATTAAATGATGCAGGGATGTGGGTCATTGCCGGTAAGGGAATTATGCCTGAAAACGCAGCCGGTCTCTGGTCAGTCTGAGGAATCGGAACTGTCGGGGATCAGATTCTTGAGCCCGGTCTGATTTGTTTTAATTACATATGAATAAACAACAGGTGACAAACAATAAATCAAATCAATAAGAGGTTTGTCGCCTCTTCAGATATCACCTCATTGGCCCAGAACTAAGATCTACGGAAGGAGTATTTACGATGCTTGTATTGTCGAGACAACGCGACGAAAGCATCATCATCGGTGACAATATTGTCATTACTATTGTCGATATCCGGGGTGATAAAGTACGGTTAGGAATTCAGGCACCAACAGAAATTCCAGTACACCGTCAGGAAGTATACGATGCGATTCAAAGAGAAAACGCGATGAAAGAAGCGGAAGCGCACCGACCTTCAGCAAAGTCGCCATCAAAAAATGCCAGCGAATGATTTCTTAGCCTGAGGAAATCACACTGCGGGGAATGGCTGTGGCCAGATTACAATTAAAGAGTAATTGAATGAGTCGCGAAGGGAGGTCGGCAAGAAGTCGGCCTCCCTTTGTTTTATTTGGCAGGCGAAATATTCGTTTTCACAAATTGAGTGAAACCGTCCAGTGACGATCAGACGTGATGTTTACGGCTGCTTCGGGCCAGTGGCAGCTGTGAAGTAACGCTCTGACTTCTTCCCGTGTCAGAGCGGCGTGCAGGGAATCGTGGAACATCTGTCGCTGCTGCGGATTCTCATCAGCCGCATACAGGGTGACCAGTCGATTGAGTTCTGCCTGCGAATCGGGCCGGAGCAGATCACGCAGGAAGAGAAAGCCTCCCGGCTTGAGCACGCGTTTGATTTCTGCGAAGACCGTTTGCGGTTCGGGAATATGGTGGATGAGACTGTTGGAGATCACGCCATCAAAGCTATGATTTTCACAGGGAAGCTGCTTGGCATCGGCATGTTCCAGAAAGATCGATTCGCTCAAACCGGCTCGCTGAATATTCTGCTGCGCCACCTTCAGCATTTCGGCAGCGAGGTCGGCAGCGATGATCTGCAGATGAGGAATACGTTGGCAGATTTCAATAGGAATGAGAGCCGTCCCGGTTCCCAGATCGAGAATTTTCAGTGTCTGCATCTGGTGATGCTGGCAGCCAGCGATGACAGGCAGCAGGGACTCGGCGAACAGCCGATTGACTTCACTATGATCCATCGTGTCATAGTTGACGGCTTCTTCGCGGGTGTCCATGACTTCGGGTTCGAGTTGTCGAGGAATCATTAAATCATCCTAAAGTTCAATCGAGTCATTTCAACAGTGACAATAAAAAAAGAGTCCTCACTCAATGAGAGAGGACTCTTTCGATTTTCATCTTAAGAGACGGTCGATGATTACTCCCCTTCGGAAGAACCGCCGTCCCCTTCTACAGAGCCGACGGTTGCCAGCTCTTCTGTTTCCGCTTCGTAAGAACCATCGAATTCGAGCTGTTTCTTATCGGCGACTTCGGTGACTTTGACGAGCACTTTATTCTTACCTTCAAAGGCACCACGCAGCAGTTCTTCTGCCAGCGGGTCTTCGATGTAACGTTCGACTGAACGACGCAGCGGACGTGCACCGTAGTCGAGTTCGCCACCTTCGGAACCTTTGTCGATGATGAATTCCCGAGTTTCGTCGGTCAGTTCGAGGGTGACCCCCTGTTCTTTCAGACGGCTGCGGACTTTGCCCAGTTCGATATCCACGATCTGCTTCAGTTCTTCGCGGGTCAGTTTGCGGAACACAACGACTTCGTCGAGACGTCCCAGAAACTCCGGCTTGAACTCTTTCTGCAGGTCGTGCATCAGATTTCGTTTCATGGCATCGTAGCTGGTGTCATCATCGGCTTTACGGAACCCGAAGGCATCCCCGTGAGCCATTCCCTGAGCACCGGCGTTGGTGGTCATGATGAGCACGACGTTCTTGAAGTCAACCTTGCGACCGAAGCTGTCGGTCAGGTGGCCTTCTTCCATAATCTGCAGCAGCATGTTGAATACATCGGGGTGTGCCTTTTCGATTTCGTCCAGCAGCACGACGGCGTAGGGACGACGACGAATTTTCTCGGTCAGCTGACCGCCTTCTTCGAAGCCAACATATCCCGGAGGGGCACCAATCAGACGACTGACGTTGTGCTTCTCCATGTATTCACTCATGTCGATCTGAATCAGAGCAGACTCATCGCCGAACATGAACTCGGCCAGTGTTTTGGCCAGCAATGTTTTACCGACACCAGTCGGACCGGAGAACAGGAAGGCCCCCATCGGTCGCTTGGGATCTTTCAATCCACTGCGGCTGCGACGAACGGCTTTGGAAACCTGCTTGATCGCTTCGTCCTGGCTGATGACCCGCTGGTGCAGTTCATCTTCCATATTCAGCAGACGGACGGTGTCTTCGCTGGAGAGACGGGTCAGAGGCACGCCGGTAATTTTCGCGACGACTTCTGCAACGACTTCCGCATCGACCACGCCATCGACTTCTTTGGATTTTTCACGCCATTCCTGAGTCAGCGACTCTTTTCGTTTTTTCAGTTTATCAGCCTGATCCCGCAGGTTGGCAGCCAGTTCAAAGTCCTGGTTGGCAACCGCTTCTTCTTTTGACTGATTCAGGCGTTCTGATTCTTCTTCCAGTTCTTTGAGATCGGGAGGGCGAACCATGGATTTCAGACGGATACGGGCACCAGCTTCGTCGATGACATCGATGGCTTTGTCTGGCAGACAACGGCCGGTGATGTAACGGGAAGAAAGTTCGACTGCTTTTTCCAGCGCGTCGTCGGTGATCTGTACCTTGTGGTGTTCTTCATAGCGTTCGCGGAGACCACGCAGAATCTCAACCGTCTGTGAGTCGGTCGGAGGTTCTACCATTACGTTCTGGAAACGTCGTTCCAGGGCGCTGTCTTTTTCAATGTATTTACGGTACTCATCCAGAGTGGTGGCACCGATACACTGCAGTTCGCCACGGCTCAGAGCCGGCTTCAATACGTTGGAAGCGTCGATGGCACCTTCTGCACCACCGGCCCCGACGAGCGTATGTAATTCGTCGATGAACAGAATCGTGTTTTTGGCACGACGGACTTCGTTCATGACGGCTTTAATTCGTTCTTCGAACTGACCGCGGTACTTCGTGCCGGCAACCATCATCGCCAGGTCGAGTACAACGATACGACGGTCGCGGAGCAGATCCGGAACTTCGCCGTTCACGACCATCTGAGCGAAGCCTTCGACGATCGCGGTTTTACCAACGCCGGCTTCCCCTAAGAGAACCGGATTGTTTTTCTGACGACGACAGAGAATCTGAATGACGCGTTCGATTTCCTTGGAGCGGCCGATAACCGGATCCAGTTTTTTCTGCTTGGCGAGTTCAGTCAGATCGCGACCGAAGCTGTCCAGCGCGGGTGTTTTACTTTTGCCGGCTTTCTGGCTGCCGGTTCCGGGAGTCCGTTCGCCTGCTTCGCCCCCTTCCAGGCCATGACCCAGAAGGTTGAGAACTTCTTCGCGAACTTCTTCGAGTTTCAGACCCAGATTCATCAGAACCTGAGCGGCAACGCCATCCTGCTCACGAAGCAGACCCAGCAGCAGATGCTCTGTTCCCACATAGTTGTGGTTCAGATTCCGTGCTTCTTCCATCGCGTATTCGATGACTTTTTTCGCACGCGGGGTTTGTGGCAGTTTGCCCATCGTGACCATGTCCGGTCCGGACTGCACAATCTTTTCGACTTCCAGACGGATTTTTCGCAGATCCACGTCCAGGTTCTTCAGCACGTTGGCTGCCACACCTGAACCCTCTTTGACTAATCCCAGAAGGATATGTTCGGTCCCGATATATTCGTGATTGAACCGCTGGGCCTCCTGATTGGCCAGCTGCATCACTTTTCGAGCTCGATCTGTAAACCGCTCGTACATAACTTGTTTCTCCTATGGCCCGTACATCCCGGGCTCTTCTGGATGAACACTGTGAATCCGAACCGAAACCAGAGGTCTCAATTCTGGAGACACTTCTCCCAACCTGTTTATGAAATTTGAATTGTCGTTAATTGTCTGCTGAAAGTTTAAAAACGTCGCAACCGCATGTGTACATTCAGTTACGGCATTCTCAATTGATTAGCTACAGTCTTTGAAAAAGAAAGGTTCGTAGGAATAATACGTTACTCACCAAAAAACGTCGAGGATTTTCCCAAAACTACTGAAAGAACAATTGAGGAAGTGACTGAAAAATCACAACTTACTAAAATATTATACCCATTTTAACAATCAAAATTTCACTGGCCTGACTTAAACCGAGACAGGGACATTGATTCATAGTGCATCACAGCGAAAATCACCACCCTGCCAAAGCTTTAAAATCGTCACAATCCATAAGGCCAGCATTGTTAATTCTAGTACCCAACCCCTAATGTAGCAAGATAAGCCTTTGATCGGTTACTCTATTTAAATGAAGACTGGAACAACACCAGTCTGTCACGTTCATTTTCTTCCGGCATCAACCAGTCCAGAAACCTAATTCCCATGCATCATCTACTGACAGCCGGAGCACAACGGGCCTTGATTCAGGCAGAACGGATCGCCAGCGGTTCAGCTGAATCAGAACCGACACTGGCCCCTCTGCTGGCTGCGCTGGCTCTGGAAGAATCGCGAGCCGCTGAAATCATGCTGGCACATCAGATTGATCTGGCCCTGATCTTGAGGGAATTTCAGTTACCGCTGCCTCAGGAAGCAACAGACTCCCCCATTGAAACTTCAGATCTACCTCTGGAAATGTCACAGGCCCTGCAGCAGTTTCCTGCTTTCAGAGAGGTGCTGAACCACGCACTCCAGCAGGCAAGCCATGCTGACATTCCTACAGAAATCGGAAGTGAGCATCTATTGTGGGGACTGTTGGCTACCTCCGGAAAAGAATCGGAGTGGCTCCAAAAGGAAGGCAGTCTTTCAGTGGAGAAGCTGGATGACTCGATTAATGTCGTATTTCGACAGACTGCAGAACCGATCGGTGTTGATTTTGCTCTGCGAACGGTTCCTGCCACAGCCACCGACCAGACGAATACACTGCGAACCATTGATGCAGCCGCCAATCGCCTGCGGGAAGGTTTACGTGTCATTGAAGACTTCCTCCGCTTTTCGCTGGACGACGCCCATTTAATGAGTCTGCTGAAATCGACACGGCATCAACTGGCGGAAGCTCTCCGGTTTATCGGCACTGACTCACTGATTTCGAGCCGCGATACCCTCAATGATGTCGGCACTTCCATCAGCACGACATCCGAGTTCGACCGGTCATCACTGGAACATCTGCTGCAGGCCAATCTGAAACGGGTTCAGGAAGCGGCACGGACACTGGAAGAATTCAGCAAGCTGATTTCGCCCGAAGCAGCTTCCCTTTTCAAACAGATGCGCTATGCCAGCTACACTCTGGAAAAAACGATCCTGACCTGCATCGCCAGCCAACGCAGACTGCAGAACAGCCGCCTCTATCTACTGGTTTCGGAAAGCCTGTGTCATCACGGTGCTGGCCCGGCGATTCGAGAATCACTGGCTGCGGGTGTGGACTTGATTCAGATTCGTGAAAAAACAATGACAGACCGCCAGTTACTGGAGCATGGAAAACGCGTGCGGGAATGGACCCGCGCCGCCGGTGCGACGCTCATTATGAATGACCGTCCGGATCTGGCCGTTGCCATTGACGCTGATGGTGTGCACGTCGGTCAGGATGAACTTCCTGTCAGAGAAGTGCGGCAGATCATCGGACCGGGACGATTGATTGGCGTTTCGACTCATAATATTGAACAAGCGCGTCAGGCAGTGCTGGATGGTGCAGACTACATCGGTGTCGGGCCCACGTTTCCCACTTCCACCAAAATTTTTGCCGAACATGAATACGCGGGTCTGGATTTTGTGAAACAGGTCGCCGCTGAAATCACCTTACCCTGGTTTGCCATCGGAGGCATCCAGGCCGATAATCTGCAGCAGGTACTGGAAGCAGGCGCCTCGCGCGTCGCCGTGAGCAGTGTCATTTGCAGCCATGCGCATCCGGGACAGATCACCCGCGAATTACTGGAACAGTTCTCGAACTGATCTTACGAGATTAAAAAGTCAAAACCGAAACCCTTTATGTCAACGAATACCTTACAACCTGTTACTCTGGGTCCCTATCAACTGGAGTCCCCCCTGTATCAGGCAGCGTTAAGCGGATACAGCGATTACCCCATGCGCGTCATCGCCGCCAGGCTCGGTGCTGCGTACACACTTTGTGAAGTGATGATTGACCGCATGATCGTTCAAGCCAAAGAGGGGAAGCCGCATCCCATGATGTACTGCCATCAGGATGAATTCCCCGTCGGTGGTCAACTGATGGGATCGGAGCCGGAAGAATTTGGACCGGCTGCCCGCAGACTGGTCGACGCTGGTTTCCATGTAATTGACATCAACTTCGGTTGTCCGGTTAAAAAGGTGATGAGTCGCTGTCGTGGCGGATATCATTTGAGCCAGCCGGAAGTGGCACTGGATATTGTCTCGCGCGTGCGGGATACCGTAACTGCAGAAATTCCGGTCACTCTGAAAATGCGGCGTGGCATCGATGACTCCAGTGAATCGGAAGACAATTTCTTTGAAATTTTCGATGGAGCATTCGCACGCGGACTGGCAGCGATTACCGTACATGGACGCACCGTGCATCAGAAGTATGTTGGACCGAGTAACTGGGAGTTTCTGAAACAGGTCAAACAACACGCGGGTGAGAAAACCGTCATTGGAAGTGGAGACCTGTTTTCGCCGCAATCCTGTCTGGACATGCTGCGTGTGACTGGTGTGGATGGCGTTTCCATTGCCCGCGGTGCGATCGGCAACCCCTGGATCTTTCAACAGACAGCAGATCTGTTGCGTGGCAAATCGATCACTCCGCCCGATGTCAGGGAACAGCGGGAAGTCATCGCCGCGCATTTTGAGCTGGCTCGTGAATTTTATGGTGATAAAAAAGTCTGTAATACGATGCGCAAGTTCGGCATTTTCTATTCCGAGCTCCACCCGCAATTCGCAGACGTCAAGAAAGCATTTATTGCTGTCAAAACAGCAGCGCAGTGGTTAAACGTACTGGAGCTGTGGTATGCAGAAAATGCACCAGGTCGCTTTCCGCCGGTAGAAAAGCCTAACCCGCTTTCGCAGGAAATACCTGCTGTCTGACCAGAGTTTGAGAGCTTACAAAGGGCATCTGAAACAACTGTAACGGTTATCCCGATTAATGACCTTCACATCTGAATCGATTTTATGGGCATTCGATAACAGAGGGATTTCACTCAAATTTTTTTTGACTGCCGCTTTTCACAACCTAGAGTTGGGGAGCGTATGTTTCAAAAAATCAACCAGTCGTTAAAAGTGTCTCACGACTGCATATCGACTTTGACAGGCCCCTCGTCTCATGTCGCATGAGTTAACCGCAAATACAATCTGGGTACTGACCTGTACCAGTCTGGTCTTTCTGATGCAGGCTGGTTTCTGCTGCCTGGAATCCGGTCTTTCGCGATCAAAAAACAGCATCAATGTTGCCACCAAGAACATCGTTGACTTCTTCATTGGGGTCTTTATTTTCTGGTTGTTCGGTTTTGGTCTGATGTTCGGGGAGTCGTACGGCGGCTGGGTGGGTACCAGTCAATTCGCATTCGAAGACACAAGCAACACACATTGGCCGACCGTTGTGTTTCTGTTTCAGCTGGTGTTCTGCAGTACGGCGATGACTATTTCTTCGGGTGCAGTGGCGGAACGGATGCGATTTCGCGCCTACCTGCTGCTGGCTGTTGGAATCGGTGCCTTTGCGTATCCGCTGTTTGGTCACTGGGCGTGGGCCCATGATGCGGCAGGGAATGCGACAGGCTGGCTCGGGAAACTCGGATTTCTCGACTTTGCCGGTTCCACTGTTGTGCATTCCGTCGGTGCCTGGTCTGCTCTGGCAGCAGTCCTGATTCTGGGTCCTCGAACGGGCCGTTTTACTGATGATAAAAACAAACAGCGTTTCTCATCCAGCAATCTACCCATGGCGGCACTGGGGTTTTTAATTCTCTGGTTTGGTTGGTTTGGATTCAACGGAGGCAGCACACTCGCCTTAAACGGGGAGGTGCCTTCCATTATTTTGAACACGATACTCGCTGGAATCTCGGGCGGGCTCTGTGCTTTACTCTGGGAAGTAATTACCTCAAAACAGATTTCCGTTGAAAAAATATTTAATGGCTCACTGGCAGGTCTCGTTGCCATCACAGCATCCTGCAACGCCGTCAATTACCCCAGTGCAATTGTTATTGGCTTCATCGCTGGTTTTGTGATGCTGGCCTCGCTTTCGCTCCTGGAAAATCGATTTAAAATTGATGATGTCGTGGGAGCGATTCCCGTGCATGGCTTTGCCGGCGTGTGGGGGACACTTGCCGTTGCTTTATTTGCAGATGCAAGCCTGTTCCAAAGCGGTGTGTCGCGCCTCTCGCAACTGGGAGTCCAGGCTCTGGGAGCAGGAGTCTGTTTTGTCTGGAGTTTCGGCATTATCTGGCTTTTCATGAAACTGGTAAATCGTTTCATGCCCCTCCGTGTTACCGTAGCAGATGAAAAAATCGGTCTGAATGTGGCTGAACACGGGGCCTCCACTGAATTACACAGTCTGCTGGAAACCATGATTGACCATGAAAAAGGAAACAATCAGTCACGGGCGGATGTTGACGATTTTACTGAAGCGGGAATCGTCGGCTATCAGTACAACCGGGTTCTGGATGCACAGGAAATCCTGCTGTCGGACGTCAAAGACCGTGAAGTGCGTTACCGATCGATCATGGATAATGTCATGGATGCGATTATCACAATTGATCTTGAAGGAAAGATTGAAGAATTCAATCGGGGTGCCGAGTATCTGTTCGGCTACTATAACCACGAAGCGATCGGACAGAACATTGATCTTCTGATCCCGCCTTTGCATCAGAAAATTCAACATGAGTATTCGAGTGGGGAACTGAATCCTCAACTGGTTCGCGCTATTGGCTCACGACAGGAAATTGTTGCCCAGCGCAATGATGGTTCTACCTTTCCTGCAGAACTGGCTGTCAGTTCTGTAATCCTGGCAGACCGCGAAATTTTCACCGGCATCATTCAGGATATCAGTGAGCGCAAAGAATACGAACGATCTTTAAACGAAGCCCGTAAACGGGCAGAGGCAGCCAGTGAAGCCAAGAGTGAATTCCTGGCAAATATGAGCCACGAAATCCGCACCCCCATGACGGCGATCCTGGGGTTCACCGATATTCTGCTGAACAATCTGACGAAACCGGAAGATATCGAATCTGCCAACATCGTCAAACGGAATGGAGAATACCTGATCGGCGTGATCAACGACATTCTCGATCTGTCTAAAATCGAAGCACGCAAAGTCGAACTGGAACAGGTACGCGTCAATACGATCGAAGTGATCCGCGACATCGCCTCGTTAATGCAGATTAAAGCAGACCTGAAAGGACTTGAACTGGTTGTTTCATTTGAGAATCTGATTCCGGAAACAATCGTGACAGATCCGACTCGACTGAGACAGATTCTGATTAATCTCCTGGGCAACGCCATTAAGTTTACTGAAACAGGATACGTGGAATTACGAACCAGAACCATCAATCTGGAAGATGGCTTTGCTCAGCTACAGTTTGATGTGATTGATACCGGGATCGGGATTTCAGAAACAGCACTCGCACAGATCTATCAACCATTTACCCAGGCCGATAATTCGACAACTCGAAAATATGGTGGCACAGGACTGGGACTGGCTATCTCCAAACGGCTTGCGGAAATGCTGGGAGGACGAATTCATGTCACCAGTACGATCGGATCGGGAAGTACCTTCACCATCTCCGTCAACACCGGACCACTGGAGGGAGTGCAACTGTTACGCCTGGATCAATATTCCATCAAACGCGCTGTTTCGGAATCAAGCCAGGAAATTCCTGACAGCATTGTCAGAACAATTTCTGGCAGTCGCGTTCTGGTCGTCGAAGACGGTCTGGACAATCAACGACTGATTTCGTTTCTGCTGAAAAAGGAAGGGATGCACGTCGACCTGGCAGACAACGGTCAGTTAGGTTACGAAAGAACCATGGCTGCGCTGCAGTCGGGTGAACCGTACGATTTTGTGCTGATGGATATGCAGATGCCCGTTATGGATGGCTATACTGCCACCAGCAAGCTGAGAGAAGCCGGTTATACCGGACCGATTATCGCTTTGACGGCGCATGCGATGAAAAATGATATGGAGAAATGTCTGAACGCCGGCTGCGATGCCTATGCCACCAAACCGGTTGACAAACGGAAGCTGCTGGAAACTCTCACCCGTCTTTCTGCCCCGGTTGATTCTGCCAAACCGAAACTGGAAACAGTAACTCCTGTCAGTTAATCTGACATCAGGACCAGAACTGGCGATCCAGTGTACGGTAATTGATGGCTTCGCTGATATGAGCTGCTGTGATCTGATCAGAGTGATCCAGATCGGCAATCGTCCGGCTGATACGTAATATTTTGTCATGCGCCCGGGCAGAGAGTCCCATTTCCTCCATCGCGGTTTTGAGCAGTCCCTCTGCATCAGCAGCCAGTTGACTGTATTTTCTTAACTGTCGTGGCGTCATGCGACCATTATGAGATGTGGATTCATTTGCGAACCGCCGTGCCTGAATTTCACGGGCATCCAATACCTGTTCGCGCATGGTCGCACTGTTGGTTCCCGCTGACTGATTGGAGAGTTCCCGAAACGGAACAGGGGGTACTTCAATATGAATATCAATTCGATCCAGCAGAGGGCCACTGATCTTGGAGAGATAACGTTCAATCTGCATCGGATTACAGGAACACTTCCGCCGCGGATCAGACAGATAACCGCAGGGACAGGGATTCATCGCAGAGATTAACATGACATTCGCCGGGAAAGTCACACTGCCGATCGCCCGCGAGATCGTCACTTCTCCCCCTTCTAAGGGCTGTCGCAGGACTTCCAGTGTCCGCCGATTGAACTCGGGTAACTCGTCCAGAAACAGTAGCCCGTTATGTGCCAGGCTGATTTCACCGGGTGCAGGCGTCGATCCCCCACCCACAAGCCCTGCCTCACTGATGGTGCCAAATAGTTCATTCCTAATCGATGAGTCATTTGAGGGAGCAGATTTGTTAAAAGTGGGCTGAAAGCCCTGTGCATCCAACAATCACCCTATCTCCTGCGATACTTCCACAATACTGTTCTCGGTGCCGTTGTCATCAACTTCTCACCTTCACGGTGACAACGGCACACTGTCCAGCCAAAAGCAGGTTCTATTACTCAAAGTTTCGTAGTATGAACCTTCTATAAATCTCCTGCGGTTTACGGGCGGTATCTTGAGCAGACTGTTTTAAGTCGGCTACGTCTTCAGGATTCACTTCGACGAGTTCGGTAAAAACGACCCAACTCACGATCTCAGGATTTGACGTGCTATCCTTATGAGGCGTCGTAAGTGATCCTTCGTATCTGAAGAATCGACTGCAATCAGAGGGCAGAAATTCACAAGGATTGATGCTAGCCTGCGGTGGAGGATCATCACCCCTAGAGTCTTTAGATATGCTTTCGGGGTTAGCCTTGAAATAATCGTTCAAGATACGAATTGATTTCGACGTTTTGCTCGCCGCATTTTCTTTGAAGAACACTCCCAGCACCAAGTAACGCTGCTCTCCCGTTTCGGGAATCTTTACGGGAAGCGGGTGGACGAAGTGGATTTCGAAATCAAAATCTTGTCCGTCCACCAGATGTTCGCTCCGTGAATGAATGTGGATACGTTCCAGACATGCCGACATGCCTTCGAAGCGAGTTTCTGGCGGATCATCAAAATAGAAATCATGATCAAAGTGACCAGAGAGCGGCTCGTTGGGGTACTTGATTTCAAGGTATTCTGCTGGAAGCTGCACTCGGATCGTCGATGCTTGAATGAGATTGATGGGTGATTGTTGGGGCATGTAAGAGGATTCACTCGTCATCTATCTTCTCCTTGACTGCAATTCTGGAAATTATTCCTCGCCGTAAGGATTTACATAAAAGCCCTCAAGCGAACCAACTTCATCTGGATAATAAGGACACCGGCAACTCCAACAAAGTTTACCGCTCTATTAACTCTATTAAAAGGAGATCAAAATGCTGGTTGCCAGACTGTTCCTCATCTCGCCGCTGTGGGTGGCGTACTTCTTCCATGAAACTCACATGGGACCGATGCACGAGCAAATGCGATTCTCCACGCTCTTGATGATATCAGTGGTCGCCTTCCTCGTTCTGGCTTGGAAAGACTGCGGACGTGCTCCTCGGTCGGCAATCTCGATTATCATGCGAAATATGGCATTGACCTATTGCGTGGTTTGGTCTTTCTTACTCTTATTTGGGGCTGGTTATTTTTTTTGGTACATGATTTCACACGCCACGCTCTGGGTCATATTATTCTGGCAATGGGTTGCTCATACCATCGCCCACCATTTAATTTACCCCTATGCGGACCCGAACTACTGCGCCTTACGCAAAGCAGGATGGCATCCGTTTTGGGACACAACTATTTACAATCACGACAGCGAATTGATCAAGGATGGTGGATTTGAGGAGCCGATATACGAAGGCTTTGTGCCGCCTGCTCACTGGCGGTTTCAGTGCCCTGTATGTGGCGCAAGGCAACAAACCAATTTCGGCGTGTGTTGGAATTGCAACTACGGAGAGGACGGAGACGAATCAGCCTACTACGAACGTTGGGGAAATTGACTCGAAACTGTAAACTCTAATTGACTCAAAAACCAATACCATCCCATATTTTCATTCAATAACTGTGGATGGCGCTGGTTCCTCACTGTATATTGATACACGGATGCTTCGACAGTCTGCCGAAGCTATTAAAAGAAAACTAAAGGAGAATTATTTAACGGCCTGTAATGGCCAAACTGACAATTTAATGACGTGTAACGTCAGATACTGCTTCTCCACAAATCGCCAACCTGAGTCAAAAGACTCTTGAACAATCGAAGCAGCACTCGGACGGATGTTCCTTGAAATGGGAGCACCGGCTTTGTGTTGTTCGATTGTGCGCCTTGGCGGGCGTGTGGAGAGCGACCTCGGTTCGGTGCTCTCTTTTTTTATGCGCTGATGGCTGGGGCTAAAGGACACCGGCAAGACGACAAAACAAGTTCGTCGCACAAATTCTGGGAGAGCACAATGCCGCAAGAATGGTACTACACGAAAGACGGTGAAAGGCAAGGCCCAATCACATCCAAGCAGTTGAAACACCTTGCCAATGTTGGTGAACTTCAGCCAACCGATTTGGTGTGGACAGAAGGAAAAAACGAGTGGAAGCCTGCGAGTATTGTAAAGGGATTGTTCCCTACGAAGCCAGATTCGCCAACGCCACCACCGGTCCCCGGCTCAACGAATACGGCCAAAATGGATACGGCACCTGCTCTTTGGAATCCAACTGCCATTCGATTATGGAGTTTGCTTTTTACGTGGGGCTTTGGTGGATTTTTGATGGCTCAAAATTGGAAGTCATTGGGAGAGCATGAAAAATCAAAGAAATCGATGATATGGTTTTATTCAATATTTGGATTCATCTTTCTTGGGCTGATTACACCTGATGATGATTTCACGCTGAAAATATTTCGTTTTGTAGGACTTGGAGTTCTTGCAGCATGGTCAATATTTTCGGCACAGCCTCAAATAAATTATATCAAAGAGCGTTTTGGAAATGACTATCAAAGACGTTCTTGGGGCAAGCCCATTGGCTTTGCGTCGGCGTGTTTATGCTTTCTGCTTGTGTTTGCCGTGCTCCCTACGTTGCTTGGTACACCGGCAGAAATTCTCACAGTCCGATATGGAAAACTCGACGCTTATCCGGGCATCAGCCTTGGGAATGCCATCGACGAGTTTCTATCTGACCCCGAATGGTCGGTTAGCGAAAGTGAAGACGGCAATCACTTCGTCAATATCACTGGAGGAATGACGTATCAGGCGAAGCCCGTGAAAGCATTGCTCCAGTTTCTTGTCGTTGATGATCGCTTTGAATTTACCGCTCTTGAGTTTAACGGAATTGTTCAGAATGAAATTATGAGAGTAAGTCTGATGGAAAAGATGATGAGTGATTTCATTGATTCGGCGGGATCGGATATAGGTAGCGTGGTGCCACAAGAGACGGCATCGCAAGTAACGACATTGAGCGATTCAGAGATATTGGACTTCATTGATAACACAAAGAAGTATAAAGGCAAGGTCATTAGAACGATACTGACGATGCCTAGTGGTTTTCTCCGATCAGGTGGATCGATTGCGTTCTATGCTTTTGTCGGGACCAATAAGCTTGACGTGATGATTAACGTTGCGCCGTCTTCTGTAGATTCTTTGGCAGAGTTCAATTCCCTCGACGATCTTCCAAATGCAGATCTATTTTCCAAACTTGAAGTCACATTTCTGTGTGAAGAGGGTTCCTTGAATTACGGAAATCGAGCGATCCGAATTGAAAGACCATAATGAAATCGATACGGATACCAATAAAAACATCAGCGTAATTTAGCAAAGGGAAAGCCGTGAGCACATGTAGCTATTGTGGGCGTTATTTTGATTATCCAACAGACCATTTCCCTACCAGCCATATCGATGCTTTTGCTGGCACTTATTGTAGCCTTCAATGCAAGAGTCAGGGAGAGGGGCATCAACAGAATGAAAAGAAAGAGAACGCCGAAGTATTTTTCATGATTGTAGCCGGAGTAATCTCTTTAATTGCATTTGTACTTCCTCTGATCATCAAGGGAAGCTCGATGTTATTCTCTTGGATTCAAGTTCAATTATCGGGAACTCAATCAAATTCATTTATTACACCGCAGACTCAAGAAACAGACGATTTAGAGATCATTATAGTTGATGAGAGTGAACCAGTATCGTCTCCATCAACAACACCTCCCCATTCTCAACCAAGAAAGAATCGTCCGAAACAACTTCCTCCTGCTCTGCCAAAATCATTTTCTTCAACGAAGCATAAATCAAAAACTAGCCCTCCACCAATTCCAAAAACGATTCGATCAAAAGGAGAACCGCCACCACTTCCAATGAATATAAGTCAAAAAAAACCTCGATCACAATGAACCGTCGCTCATTAGGCCACCGGCAAGGAATCGGAAATAAGTCTAGGCCCAAGAAAGAAAAATGAAATGATGACAATTCATAAAAATAAGATCTTGCTTCTTCTGATTTTCCTTCCACTTTCCATATCCGAGGCAGTAGAGCCTACTGTGACCGTAGGAGATCGCCAAATTGTCTTTCCAGCCGGTTATAGAGGACTGAACTACTTTCCCGATGAGCCAATTAGCGTGATCAAGAAAAATCCATTTCAGTACCTCATGGTTGCTGGCAATTCAACATATTTGATGCAAGGTAGTACCTTGGACAATGCTATTCCAATCAAGAAGGTTCTCGTCCCCGGCACAAAAACAGAATTTGACAACGGTTATACCGGAATTACTTCCACTGTGTATGACAATAAAGGGAAGCGACTTCTTGCCTTCTATCACGCCGAAGATCATGTCGGCATGCCCAAGGTCTCCTACAACAAAGATATACAGGGAGCTTATTGGTCAATCGGAATGGCAGTGTTGAATGCCGACAGCAACGTCTTTATGAAGTCAGGCCAGATACTGATCCCAAGTGTTAAGAAACCCGATGTTACTCATGATCACCAAGGAATTGGGGATGTTTGTGTCATTACCGACTCATCCAACACATATTTATATGCCTATTTCACAGATTTGACTCGAAAACAGGGCAGCAAACCTGCAAAAATTGGCATGGCTAGGAGCAAGATTGCAGCCGGTGGCAGGCCCGGAAGCTGGTATAAATTCCACAACGGCGGATTTACTGAAAAGGGACGTGGTGGAATGGAAAGCCCAGTGGTGTTCCCCCCTGCCTCATTTCCTTGCGATGTCTACGCCCCCCACGTGACGTACATTCGGGAGTTGAATAAGTATGTGATGGTCTGCAATGTCATGGTCTATTCGGACCAAGAGAAACAGCTAGCCGAAAAGGGGGGAATTTACTTCTGCTTCTCTGATGATGGAATCAACTGGACAGAACCTAAATCATTGGTGACAGGCCATCCGGTTCCTTATCAGGGAAGAAAATATGTGGGACATCCCCATCTGCTGATCACCCGAGCGACTGCCAATCAAGCATCTGGCTGTCTGTTATACGCTTACACGCCACGATGGGGAACCAGAGCACCGAACCAGCCGCACCATCTGGCCAAGCGACCCATTACGATCACTTTGGACAAAGAGAAAATCACAGCATCGACAACTTCCAAACCACTCGTGGACCTTGAATCGCTTCGAAATATTGTAAAGTCGGAGAAGGTAAACGCCAAAGGCGAAATTATCAATCTGGACCTGACGGGGGTTTCAATTACCGAATCCCATCTCGCTGCCATTGGAACACTTCAGTCCTTGCAATCATTGAACCTATACAAGACGAACCTGACGGATGACGGACTCAAAGCTCTTGCCAAGCCCTCGAATCTGTCTTATCTGGCCATTGGGCGCACACGAATTACGAGTGATGGCTTACGCCATCTCACGGGACTCAAAAAAATTAAGGGTCTCCGCATTAACGGCAATAAAGACATCGGGGACAGTGGAGTACCTCACTTGACAGACATGAAGAAATTGACGGTACTCCAGATCAATAACACGTCCATATCCGAAGCGGGCATCCAGAAGCTGAAACGAGCACTTCCCAATTGCAAGATAATTCACTGAAGCTCGTTTAGTTTCAAATCGTCACATGAGTTATGTCGTTGTCCGTAATATCCAGAATCGCATCTGCTGCGACACTGCGAACAGACGAGTTTTCATCGTCCAGCATTCGCTCCAATGCAGGCACAACATCTCTTTCCAATTCTCCGAGTTGTCCGAGCAGCCAAGCCGTCTGGCAACGAATTCCTATATCGTCAGATTCCAAAGCCTTTAGCAGAACCGATAAGAGTTCTTTAGATCTTGTGGGATCAATCATCAAAATGTGCCCCGCTGCCGACACATGACTGAACTCGTCATCGCTTCCAATCCACTTCTCCAGAATTGGAACGGCATCAATCGCCTTTGCACCGAATGACGCCACAGGTGTGAGGGCGGCGATTTTTACAGTTCTGTGATCGTCTTCGAGTGCCTCGATCATAGCTGGAAGTGCAGGTTCGGTATTTTGGTCGATGTGTTCAAGTATTTTTAGAGCGAGAATGCGAAGGTCGGGGTCAGGATCGTTGAGAGATTTGGTAAGAGCGGGGACTATCTCGTCACCGAAAGGCTGAAGTGCTTGCTCGGCGTCGAATACCCGGTCGGGATCAGTCCGATGGGCGAAAGTGCGAAGAAGTTCGATTATGTTGTGGTTTTTATTCATGTAGGTATTTATGCTTGGAAATGCAACATATTCTCTGACCGGTGCTTAAAACGACTGACACCGTTCTTTTATCAGACTGGTTGGATACGGAGAATGGCTATAATTTCTTGTATTGAATACTGTTTGTGGTTACAGTACTTAGCCTATTTGAATACCTTCTAAATTCTCTAGTTGGCCAGAGTTTATGTCGCTTAGTCTGGAACAATTTGTATCTCAGCTTGAGGAAAGCGGTGTTATCTCCGCTGTGGATATCGCTGTCTTTCAAAAGTCGCAATCTCCTGCTGCGGAGTCTGCCGAAGACTTGGGGAAACTGCTGGTCAAACACAAAAAAGTCACCAAGCTTCAAGCACAGTTCGTTTATCAGGGCAAAGGAAAACAACTGCTGCTGGGGAACTATCTCATTCTGGATAAAATCGGTGCGGGTGGGATGGGTGATGTCTATCTGGCTGAACACCGTCGTATGGAAAGGCGGGTGGCTCTCAAAACTCTGCCAGCTGCGATGACCAAAGATACACAATCGATCCAACGCTTCCACCGTGAGGTCAAAGCAGCCGCAAAGCTGACCCATCCAAATATCGTGACTGCCCATGATGCCGATGAAGCCAATGGTGTCCATTACTTTGTGATGGAGTATGTGGAAGGCATTGATCTGTCAGCCGTTGTGAAAAAACAGGGTGTGCTTAAGGTTGATGTTGCCGTCGATTATATTCTGCAAGCGGCAAAGGGTTTGGAATATGCCCATGAAGAAGGAGTGATTCATCGAGACATTAAACCCGCCAATTTGTTGCTGGACAAAAAAGGCACTATCAAAATACTGGACATGGGGCTGGCACGGATCGAAGACGAAGCCCACGAAATTCCAGCCACACAGCTAACACAAGATGGCTCAGTGATGGGCACCGTCGATTACATGGCTCCCGAACAGGCCAAGGACACGCACACAGCCGATGCCCGTTCCGACATATACAGCTTGGGGTGTTCGCTGTATTACCTGCTCACAGGCGAATCGGTTTACCGAGGCAGTACCATGGTCAATCGGATCATGGCACACCAGAATGATCCTATTCCTTCACTGACAGGCAAACACATCCTCATTTCTCAAGATATCGATGCCGTGTTTCAGAAGATGGTTGCCAAGAAGCCTGAAGACCGATTTCAATCGATGAGTGAAGTCATCGTCGCAATTGAAAATTGTATTCAGATGAAGTCTTCCTCGACTGTTTCGACAGAACCGTCAGATTCAGAGTTACACAAGTTTCTGCAATCACAAAAGGTCGCATCCAGTCCGACAATTGTCATGTCTGCGGATGTCATGACGGCAGAAAAACCGTTGACCGATACTCAAAATGAGAGCCTCACTTCTGGTTTTTTGAACAACACACTGGGCGGCACCAGCTATCAACCGTTATCAAAGCGAAAGCAGTCCATCGGAAAACGGGGTGGAATTATTGCGGGCGTGGTGCTGGCTTCGCTCGTTTTAATAGCTGGAATCATCTTCAAAATAGACACCCCCTCAGGGACCATCGTTCTGGAAGTCGACCAGCCCGAATTGGCGGGTGCTGTGGTTTCTGTCGATGAGCAAAAGAAAATCACCATCAAGACGGGTGAAGGTAAAGAACCGATTGAAGTGGTGGCTGATGAAAAGACACATACATTACAAGTGACCAAAGGCGGATTCGAAACATTTACAAAGCAGTTTACGGTGAAAGCGGGTGGCAAAGAGACGATCAAGGTCCGCTTGATGCCGTCGGCAATGACTGAGAAAATACCGCCTTCCAAAGATAGTAACTATGCGTTGGAGTTTGATGGGAAGTCGAGTTACATTGCTGTAGACACGCTGAAGTATGATGGAAACCATCCGTTGACGCTGGAAGCATTTATTATCCCGCAAGCCACGAAATCTAAATGGATGGCTTCCCCGCTTGGGCTGTCGAAAGTACCCCTTAATCTAAACGTCAAATTGGTAGCAGGGAGAGCGAAATTATCAGTATATACGTTACACGCCAAATCCAGAAATCCTGATCAAACCTATTTTCTAACTACAGAATACATACCACTTCAATCAGAAGGATTTCACGTTGCAGTCTGCTTTGATGGAAAGCGATTCAAGCTGTTCCTGAATGGGAAAACATTGAAAGCAACTCTTACGAAAAGAAACGCTGATGATTCATTTTCTGAAACCGACGATGAAATAATGTTAAAAGAATTCTATCCCAGTGAGTCTTTTCACATCGGTTGTCATAGAAAAGGTGGCGGCTTCTTCAAAGGCACCATCGACGAAGTTCGTATTTCCAACATCGCCCGGTACACCGAAGATTTCACCCCTACCAAACGCTTTGAAAACGACAAAAACACAATGGCCTTGTATCACTTTGATGAAGGCAGCGGCGATGTTCTCAAAGACTTATCCGGCAACGGACACGATGGCAAGATTGTTGGTACAAAATGGGTGAAGTTGAATGATGAGTTAAAGGTGATTGAGCCAGCAACAAAAGCCCCGTAGCGTTGAGCAGTATGCAACAAGATACATGATCAAATTTGCTACTTTGAATGGTGTCTGATTTAATTCCAATCTGGAATCTGGTTAATCTGTAGATCATTGGGTTGGCATTTTAGAGTCCCAAAGAAAGCCGCTCTTGAGCCTGTAACAGTCTTCGATGGAACACTACCAGCAGTTTTAGTTTTACAATAGGTATCAAGTAAAGCTCACATTGAGGTGGTTAGAAGAGTTGCTATTCACATTCGCAAAATAGGAATTGAATAACGGAAATCCTGATAAATTAAATCGCTATCAAGTTAACGAGTTTTCAGCGGCGGCGATTTTTTCGAGATTCAATTTGCGCCATTTTTTCAGCGTGCGCAGACGATTTGAAAGTTTCGAGGTTTCTAATAAATGAGGGTGGTGACGTAGTGGTCGTGGGGCGGATACCCCGGTCGAATCTCCCCACTTTTCGAATTGGAGAAACTCGATTTCTTTTTTTGCAACATCGGATTGAAGACCGAAGCTGATCCTGACGATCAACCAACTTCGTACCGCCTCAAGACAGACCGCACCTGCACGTGATTCCATGATCGGCCACGGCGAGTTTCGTATCCGTCGTCGTTGAGGTGTCTGGCAATGGCTCGCAGTGATACGCCTTTGTCTCGAAGTTCCCTCATGATTGGATACAGGTCAGTGTAAGCAGAGTCGGCCTCTCTTCGTGCGGCTTCACCTGCTGCTGTTGCGCCCCTTCTACTCGCATCCGTAGTCAGGTTACGACATTCAGGTCTGGACGCTCCAAGCTTACCACCACGAGCTTTGTAAGCTTTGAGCGCAGCCTTGGTACGCTCGCTGATCCGATGGGCTTCGTCCTGTGCAACAGCCGCCAAGATGTGAATGGTCAGATCGTTGGCACTTGGCTGATCACAGGCAAGGAACTTGACGCCTGCCTCCATGAGACCACTCAAGAAGTGGACGTTGCGAGCCAGCCGGTCGAGCTTGGCGATGACGAGTGTGGCTTTGGATCGACGGGCATGAGAAACTGCCTTCGCCAACTCTGGTCGTTCGGACCACTTGCCTGTCTCGACCTCGATATACGACTTGAGGACTTGTGCCCCATGGGCGTTGGCGAACTGACTGACTGTGGCTTCTTGCCCTTCGAGTCCAAGTCCAGACTTGGCCTGCTTTGTCGTGGATACTCGGTAGTAAGGCACGAGTTTCAATGGATTTCTCCCAATATCACGGGGTGGTAAGAAGCCTTCAACGAACGGTCAAGGCTTCTTACCACTGGTTTTATGATGAATATGGCCTTCTTCAATACTTGCCGGTGTCCGAAAGGTGAAGCTCCCATCCTTGAGAGCCCCACCATCCACGGACCTATTCCGGGGAAAATCCGAAATAATAGCGAGGGCTCGCTTGGAACATCACACTCCCCCGCACGTTGTCACATCGACGACGAACACCGACAAACGGTGCCATGAAGCCCGTGACTTCAAATTGCTCCTGAAGCTCGGTCGTGTCCCACACTTCGCCGTGCTTGGCTTCAAGATATTCCCGACTTCCTTCAATAGCATTGATCTGTGTCACCATCTCACGGCGAGTTGTTTCTGTTGGATCAGACATTTTTGTTCCTTTAGTTGAGTGTGTTGTTGTTTCCACAGTTGTTTTGCCGGTGTCCTACTTGCTGATCACTGGCATTTTGCTGCACTCCGCTGCCGACGTTTCTCTGCTGCACGCTGATGATGTAGGACGACCTGCTCCCGCCACTCTTCGTTGCCGCCGTACTGCTCAATAGGAACCATGCGGATATATTTGATAGGACAACTGAAGAAGTAAGGACCACTGGACTCTTCCATGTCCTTATAGCCCCATCCAAAATCTCGCTGGTATCTCAGTAAGTCGCACTGAATCCAGCGTTGTTTGGGACTGGATTCAGTACCTTCTTTGTTGAAAGTGCGTTCCCAGACACTCCAAAGGACTCCTGAAAAACTGGCCCCTCGATAGCAATGAGCAAGACAGGTGCTTGTAATGACGAGGCCGTCAGGATTCGTCCGCTCCCACCCCTCGGTTCTTTCCTCGATCAAGCCTCGACGTGTGCTGCCATTTCTGAAAAGCCATCCCATGTGTTTCTCCTGTGAAGAGTTGTGTTGATTTACAACTGGCTTCCCGGTGTCCTGTTTTGGGGTAATCAGTATTCTTCAGCCCTTTCATTGCATTCGACTTCTGCGGTCAAGTAGAATCGTCCACGCCAGATCCCATTACTTGTACAAAAGTCTTTCCAAGCGGATGTCAACATGACTCAGATCGACCCGAAGATTGCCGACTGGCAACAAAACAAACACGTCGTTGGCATGATCGAATTCTCAGCATCCGCATCTGCAGCGGATTGCTTCCCATACTACGCTCTTCCCGCCGAAGCGACGTTTATCGGACTGGCCGAGGCGGATGCACTATGCCTGATGAACGATGGAACGCTTCAGGTGTACGATCACGAAGTTGAGAATCGGGTATTATGCCCAGTTGCCCAAAACCAAACAGTTTTCATCTCTGCGCTCAAAGTGCTCGAAGCGCACTTTGGAAAGTGTGTTGCAGACGAGTCGTATGATGAAGATGAGTCTGCGGCTGTGGCTGTGCGACAGCAGTGTGGTGAGATTGCTGGCGGCGACGACTACGCTGAGTTCTTCTCGATGATGGTGGGGGCGTAGACTATCAAAACAGGAATACAGTGCTGTTTTGATGGTCAACACTTCGTGAATTGCCGGTGTCCAAAATGGGCAATTAGTATTCTTCCGGCAGGAGTAGCGTGGTTGCTGATCGATGGCCGTTACCATCTTCGGCTTCTGTGATGATCCAAATCTTGACGCCTTTCGAAGTCTTGTAAGCCGACAAGATCCTGCTCCCGTCCTTCAAAGATTCGGTGTTGAGTTCATGATCTTCGGCACAGAGATCACCCTGCTCAAGCTGCAAATGGCGTTTGAGAAATTCATTCGGTGACTGGCCACTTTGTTCAAGGGCATCCAATGCACCCGGAGTGGCGACTACTGTTCCTAACTTAAATTTTGGACTGGTTGCTTTGCTATTTTGATTTATCATGCTTTTCCTTTCAGATTGAAGTTGTTCGTCTGGTTTCTTTCCCGGTGTCCTTACCAGTCCTCATCAAAACCATAGAACCCGAAATATTCATCTGCTTGCTCGTAATCTTCGAGTTCCTGCTGGGCCAACATTTCGTCCCACGGTTCGTCGAGTTCTGGAAGCTCCGGAAACTCATCGTCGAATTCAATTGCGGCCAGTTCGTCGAGGATATCGCCGTAGCCGCCGTTCAAATGGTCTTCGGTGAATTGATCGTGATAGTTGTCCATTGTGTTGCTCCTGTGATTGAGTGAATTGTTGTTTGACGACTTGCTTGCCGGTGTCCTACTGACTTAATCCCGGTGACAGAACTTGGTCGGCATCATGCCTTCCTTGGGGAGACCAGCACCGAAATACCGGCATGGAAACGGAGTCTCGGTTCCTTCAGTCCCATAGATCATCAGATGGTCGAGGCCGATCACCTGACCTGACGGCCCGTAGTTGCAGGTCTCGGCGTCGTAATCGGCGAGATCGTCATCAGACACAGTTATGTTGTGGCCGTATTTTTCGTTGTCTGCGAGTTCGTCGATGGCGTCCTGCACGGTGTCTGCTTCTACAATCAAAAACAGTGGCCAATAAGATCCCCCGATTTCGAGCAACCACGTCTTGCCAAACCAGTCGCCCGGATTGATTACGGGGATGTCTTTCAGTTCGTGACCGTTGAAAACCGCACATGATTTTACCTCGTTCATTTTTTTGACTCCGTTGTGAGTTGAATTGTTATGACAACTCACTTCCCGGTGTCCTACTCATTATGTTCAGCACGGAGACGCTGGAGACAACGATAAAAACTGGCTCTCGACTTACCCGTAACTTGCCTCCATACCTTCTCCTGCTCTTGCACGCTGTCGGGATGTTTCTGAATTGCGTTTTGCAAGATCCGTAAATCCTTAGTTTTGCTATCGAGTCGCTTTGTAGACGCATCTTTTCTCCCGAGCGTACTCAACTGGCTCTTGATCATGGGTTGCCAATCGATGCCTTCGCCACGTGCATAAAGCAGCTTGCGAAGCGACGGTCCCAGTAACCGCATAGAGAGTTGCCGGTCATCGGAGTTCTCTGCGATGTAGTCGATGACCATGCCACAATCTTCGGGGGTTAGCTGATGGAATCCTTTCTGCGAAACTGATCTCATCAAATCAACCACTTCTTCATTTGTCGCAGAAAGCTCAAAAATGTCGCATCTGGAGAGGACTGCCTTGAAAGCATCATTTTTTTTCGGAATGACGTTGGCGGCGAAAATGAATCTTGCTGTTGTTTCAAAAGAAGAGGGAAGGTCGCTCGGCAACTGGCTCGAACCGTATGTTACGACTCGTGGTGATCCCCAAAGCGCACTTCGCAACAGTCCTAAGTGGGCCATGGAGGAAAAAGCTGAATCTACGTCATCCATGAAGATGACTTCTTCACTCCGATAGCGAAAAAGAATTGAGTAAAATGCTAACGGCGTCACGTGACTATTTATTAAAACTGGTTCGATATTCTCTTGGTCCAAAATTTGGAGAATCGTCCGGCTTTTCCCAAGTCCACCTTGGGCACCAAAAACGAAGAGAGCATGATTGTGTTTGCGAGCCACAAGCCGCACATGATGCGCCAAAAGTTGTTGTCGCTCTTCAAGAGCGGTTATAGGTTTTTCAAACGTGGGATTTTGGAAAAATGGAATCTGGTCGTTGTTGTCATTAGGGTTGTTCATTTTCAAAAGCTCCATTGCGAAGTTGATTGTGTCTTGTTACTTCTCTTACCGGTGTCCTGTTACTCCAACCCCATCGCTTCACGCCCGATGCACTCGCCGTATTCGTTTATCCCTAGCAAGGTAAAAATGCTGGACTGGAGCGACATGGCTGCATCCCTAATTTCGTCAGCATTGTGGCCGTCGGTGTCTCGGAACTCTGTGTCACCCATTCTTCGCAGCAGGACGCATAGAGAGTGCGGTGTGACCGAACAGTGGCCATTATTGAACACGTCCTGTGGTTCACAGACCGCTTCAAGGTGACTGTCAATTCCCTGATTCACGCATTGAGCAATAGCGGCCCATTCGAGAGGGCTACGGATCGTCATTGTGAAAGGGGTGCTGTCGGTGAGTTCTATGGCTCGCAGCACTGTGGAATAATTCACCTGCACAAGCTGTGAATTGCAGATGTTGTTGAGTTGGATTGTCATGTTTATTCTCCATCAGAAGATTGTTTTCGTCTTACGGACTTGCCGGTGTCCTCTTTCACCATTTCGGGAGAGAGAAAGAGACCAAGCGGATCGCTGTTGATGATCGATAGGGACTTCAAGGCTTTACAGTGGCAGTGGAGTACCGTCGCTCGCTGGCCAGACCGAGACAACGGTTCCGTTCTGCTTGCGTGCGTCAAAGCCTAGGCGTCTTCGTAATCACCATCAGTGATCCCACTTGGCTGTCCCGATCAGGACGAATGGCTTGCCGGTGTCCTGTTGTGATTCACACAACCAATGCTGGTTCTTCAACCGGCGACGGGCGGAAGTCCAGTAGGTAGTCAGCGGCTTTTGAGGCGTGCGAAGCTGCCTTAAAAATGAAGCTGGGATCGTTCTCCATCGCTCGGAGCCAACTTTGCACATAACTGGTCACGTCCGAGAGATCATCACTGGCGGGGACGCCAACTTCGCAGCATGTGTAACATGAACCGATTTCTGCTACGAGTTCTTCAAAAGCATAACTCAAGCCAAAACGATTCAGTCGGTGCGATGCTCCGCTCCAATGCACGAGTTCGTGAGTAGCCGTGCTGTAGAATTCATTCATGTCGGGGAACTGATTTCGCATAGGTAATTGGATATGATCTGTGGTAGGCGAGTAGAATGCCCGATTGCCACCGTATCTAATGTCAGCTTCAGTAGCGTCTATTAACTCATCGGCTTCGTCGTGGGAATCTTCCATGTCGGTCGTACTGTCACCGTGACCAATTCGTAGATGATCTAGCCCATCAGTTTGCTCAACATTGAAAACGTGGTACGTTCGTAAAAGTGGTACGGTTTTTTCAGGTTCTTCACCAGCCGTCGTCTTTTGATTCTTGACTGGAATGTTTTTGTAGAACGTGATTGCTGTTCCTTTTTCGCCACGCTTGACATTAGCACCCAGTTGCTGGATCTGCTTGTAGGTGCCCCACCACTTTGATTGAAATCCCTGCCGCATCCGGCTGATTTCCAGCAGGATCGGATTCACTCCCGAGTATCGGTTTGCGCTCACAGCATTTCTTGGTAGTCCAACATTTAGATCATTGCTCCACGGCTGACGCCACGGGAGCGTGTTGCCCGACTTTAAGGCGTCTACGATTTGTTGAGAGATATTTTGGCGAATTTCTTTTGGGCTTGGCATTGCGTCGTTCCTTCACTGTTGAGTGGGTTAGTGTTACGAAGCCGTTGCCGGTGTCCTTTCATTCCAGAGTTTTCTTCTCTTGTGATGAGATGTTGGTGGCAAACCTTTACTTGCCGGTGTCCTATTACAAATGTTGTGCGCAGATTGGTTTTCGCATGAGAATCGAGAAGAGGCCGCTTATCGCAAATTCTCAAATGAGAATCTGAACCGATCTTGGACGGAAATGGGGCTTTAGGCGGGGGCAAATGTAGAGTGAAGATGACTATATTTGTAGTGCCTTACGGCATGACGTACGTGAAGGCGGCGGGGTTCTGGATCAGCAAGCCGGTGATCATGTCCGATCTCAGTGAACATCTCAAGTGGAAGGCCACTGTGGGCAATCGGTCCGAAGGCGGAAGGAATGTTGCAGAAGCATCCTTAATGCCTGAGATGCGAAGCGGTGACGCCTGCGCCTGAGATACACCACAAAGTCGATCTGACTCAGAATTGGTCAAGGCGTCTTGATAAAACTAATGCCGAATGTATTTGCAAGACTTGCCTCTCAAGAGAAGCGATGTGGCGACTACAAGGATATATCTCGCACTTACCACGTCAATTTAATTGTTGCTAGAGTATCCGTCATGGAGCCATATGCTGCTGTCTTCCATTGCTGGTCAAACACAGAGATCTGTATTTCACAATTTGGAATGAGTTGAAATGCACGGAATTGCACTTCGTCTCCAGATACTGCTTTATAAACACTGAAACGTGCTTCGGTTCTCCCATTAGCTGTTATTCCGGCTGTCGCCAATCGGAATGACTTTGGGTAACTTCCTACCAATGTGCCATACCAATCGGAATACATTATAGAAAACCCCGTCATATCACCCAAAGTCATGCAAAAAAATGGTTGAAATATTCTCCGCTTATCTGATTCCGTCGCCTTCGTGTCGATAATCTCTAGGAAAAATCCTACGGGTTTATTCACTTCAATCTTGAAGTCAACGAAGCCCGGTGGAATCTCTCTACTGTCAATTTCGTCTGGTATCAATTCATTCGGCATTGTTCGCTCCCATTAAAGAGTTGTGAATCCTCATATAGATTAACACTTTTAGTTTCATGAGCCCACAAAAATTCAGAAATCGTAGAGGAGTGACTCAAGTCCTTGATACCTGCCAACTCCCTGATCGCTCTCGAATCGCATACTTCCTTGCGCATAAGTCAGTTCGGAGAATGTATTTGTGATAGCGTTTGTCAGCCTGCCGCAGCATGGGGGCAGAAGACCAAGGTTGTTTCCAAGGTGCGATACCTTGTTGTAAAGTTTTGATAATTTCGTTTGTGATTTGCTGGCGAAGTTCTGTTTGGCTTGGCATTGCGTCGTCTTTTGTGAGTGGTTTGGTTACGACGTTTTTGCCGGTGTCCTTTGTGTCGAGGTGGTGGTCTCCTTTAGCGGCGAAGCATTTGCCGAACCTGCGCTTGCCGGTGTCCTATTACAAATGTTGTGCGCAGATTGGTTTTCGCATGTGAATCGAGAAGAGGCCGCTTGTCGCAAACGCTCAAATGAGAATTTGAACTGATTTGCGACGTAGTTTGGGCTTCAAGCGGAGAGAGTGTCGGGAAGAAATGCCTGCGTTTACAGTGTTTTACGACACAGCACAGGTGAAGACGGCGGGGTGAGTCTCATTTTTCACGAGATCCACCAGAACGAATGCGTGGCGTGTAAATGGAGGCAGTTTCTGGTCTCGCCAATACCGGGCATGGCGATGCCTCGGTTCAATATCGCCCCATGAGGTCGGCATCAAGCTGAGCGGCATTCTGCTTTCAATGCTGGAGTATGTCGAAGGTCGAAAGTGCGCCGATCCGAGGGATACCTTCAAACGGTTGATCAGGATTCAGTCGTCCCCGAGCGCATCGTAGCATGCCAATAATTTGCGTCCGACATTTTCAGGCACTCCGAGTGCTTCCACGTCTTCAATGCCGGTGGAGATGGAGAGCAAGGCAGCGAGCAACTTCTTTTCGTCTTCGTCTGGCAACAGTTCATCGCCGAGATATTTTTCGTGGTAGGTGATCCATGCGGCGGCGATGCTGCACCATATGGCGACCTCAACTTCGGGCGAAGCGTCCCGCATGAAGCTGATTTCGAATTGTTCGAGCGACGTGCTGACATAAGAGCCGATTACTTTGTGAACCGCTTCGATTTGTTGGAGCAGATTTGGTGGCAATGATTCGTTACGAATTGGACCGAGACGAAGTTTCTTCGGATCGACTGGTTCTGGATCAGGTATATTCATTCGGCATCTTCATCCAACTTTTTCAAAGCCCACTGAACCGCATTCCTCTCGATTGACGCTTTCTTAAGGAAACGGGAATTCTTATTTTTGCCCTACACGAAGTCGGTTTCCGTCAGGGTCGGTGAGTGATACTTCCCGGCACCATGGCTGCTCTGTGACCGCAACTCCAAACTCTTTGGCGATTGCATCCACGTCGTCCACATAAAAGTAAACGAGGGAATTGGGAGTTGCATCCCCCTTGTGTTCGGATAGATGAAGCAGGATGTCTCCACGCCTCAAGAAAGCGTAGATGGGCAATTTTGGGGCGAATTGATGTTCCCCTTCAAGCTCAAAGCCGAGGCGTTCATACCACTTGGCGGTGGCACGGGCATCAGTCACTCGAAAGATTGGAACCAGTTGCTCAGACATGAAGCTGTCCTCTAAAAAGTCCTTTGTACTACTCTTTCTCGGTTGCAGAAAAACCAGCACTTCTGATGGTGTTTATAATATACCATCTCTCGGAAACTCACAACGGGATGGCGTGGACACGACCGCCCGTTTGCTCTTGGAGTCTACGGTGATTTCAAACGACCAACGAGAATCACTACTGCTGTTCTCAAAGATGGGTTTCTGGCCGGGCCTTGTCTCTCAACTGACGGCTTGACGCTTTACTGCGTCAGTATGAGTAAAGGAGTCGGTCCACAAATTCAATTTATGACCAGAAAGACAAAATCTTCAAACTGGAGTAAGCCGCAGCTTTTGCAACAGACTCCGATTGGCAAGATGAAGTTCCCTTTCATCTCACGAGATGGGCAATATTTATTTTGCACTGGGCGAGATATTTCGAAAGGATCAAACATCATTATTCACTCTGGTAGAGATACAGATGGATGATTTCACTCTGCAAGTGTTTTGAATATCGAAGAGATTACGGAGCGTGGAATATTTCCTCGCTATGTCGAAGCGACGAATGAATTGTTCTTCGCAGGTGAGCCTGAGAACGGAAATGGTGAATTGAAATTAATGGTTCTTAAAAACTTTGATCCTGAGAATGTGATTGGTAAAGTCAAATGACATATTGTTTTGAAGTCATGTATTGTCTGATTTCGTTATCTTAAAACTCAATAATACCAGAACGAGACCTTCAAAATGGAGAATATAATAAATATGCAGTGAAATAGATATTTTGTTCTTGAGAGTGACTGGCCCAAACAACAGAATGTGTGGATGCGTACACACCTTGCAGGCATGTCTACTGTAATAACTTGGGAGGAATAAGTGGCCAAAGACAAGACAGCAAAATCTCCTGAACAATATTTCTTAGATCAAATAAACAATGCCCGGAAAGAAGGTTATGGCTGCGTGCCACTTCTTGGTGCCGGCCTTTCTGCACCATCAGGAATACCCATCATAACAGAACTGCATGGATATCTACAAAAGTGCATTGCAATGGCATTTGGTATAAATCTACCGGGAGTGATTGCATCTTCAAATTCCGGGACTGAAGAAGTTGATATTGCTGCAATTGAAAGTCAGAGGGCGTATAGATGGCTTCCGGGACGAGATGACTGGCCTCCCTTTGTAATACACAAAGGTGATGGAGAAGAGACAGCGAATTGGTCAATGCGAATCAAGGCCGCTTTAGATCGAGCAATTATCCAAGAGAAGCTTATCCTCAAAGATAAGCTTGAAGGAAAAAAATATGCGGAACTTAAAGAATTACAGGAAGGGTACGGAGCAACAGCAGAATGGCGATCTGCACTGATATTTTTATCTCGCTTACGGATTGAAGGTAACCGGTCATATCAACTCACACTTCGAGAGCCAGATTTGGACATTGTAGATACATTTTTTTTACATGTTGTGTCTCAAAAAAAACCAACTCTTGGCCACTATATGTTAGCTTTATTAACAGGCCCACTTCGCATAAGGACTGCTTTAACAACAAACTTTGATGAGCTTGTAGAACTTGCATTTGATCAGACTTTCAATGATTTTACCGTATTTGATGTCCACGTAGAAAGCGGGCTTCCTTCATACCGGGACATGCAGGGGCAAAACAGCTTAGTTAAACTTCACGGGGGCAGATATGGATTAAGAGCAGATTATTCTCTTGACCAGCCACCTACAGATGATGACTTAAGACATTTTTGTTCGTATTTAGCAGATCGACACATCACCTCAGAGGCTTGGAAAGATGTTACTCGCAATCGTAAAAAGTCACAGTCATCAATTCCAGCAGCGAGATATCTTCTCATTGTTGGTAGTTCGATTAGCGATAAACGTATTCTTTCAATGATTTCAATCGCAGCTGAAGTTCTTGAAGGGTTTAAGATCTTCTGGGTTTGTGGACGCAAAAAAACTGTTCCAGAAACTGAAGCACAATTAGCAGAGCTTTTTTCACATTCTACTTCACGCACTAAAACGCCGTCATATGCGGTAATAAACCATCAATACCCGGGGCTATTATTCCTTGAATTATTTCAACGACTAACCAGAGGGTTGCCACCCAGAGGTTGTATATTTCCATCACCTCCGAGGGTGCCGGTTCCACCTGAATTCACATTGCCAATTCCTAAAAACAAAATTCATAGTGAGAAGTTGCAAGAAGCACTACAGAAGGAACTAGAGCGAAGTATTGATAATTGTTTCAGTAACGAACATGAGGGAGAGTTGCTCAGATTTGTTCTTCTGCATGGACAACAAGGCCGTTTTTTTGGGGCAATTTCCGCAGCTTCTGAAGTATTTGCCCAACAAATAGATACTCGTCGACAAGCTGTTTGGATTGACCTTGATGAGATACGTGATTGCAATGCACTTTTTGAAATAATACTACATACTATATCACGGAAGGCCGGTATCAGTGAATGGATACCGGTTCTACTAGATAGTGACTCTTCCGATAGTCGACGAATCGCAAATGCTCAAATAAATGAAATTGCACGACTCACAAATAATCCAAATCGTCAATGGCTCATATTTCTTAATGCACGCAGTGGTGCTGGAAGTGTCAACATAGATAATTCGAAGCTGTCACCAAATGGCTGGCTAGACCAAATCGAGATCAATCATACTTATGCAGAATATACAGCTAATGGCCAAGCATTCTGGCAATTACTATCCAGAGTATGCGGGCATGAATGTAAAAATGTAACAGTAATCCTTCTCTGCTACGATGGTCCATTTTTAGAACTTACAAATCGTATCTCTGAATTCAGTAATGGAAATGACGCAAGTCAACATCATCAGTTAATCCATATTGAACGAATAATAAAAATTGAAAATATAATCAATGACGTTATTCCCAAAAGTGATATTTCGCATCGTGATTTTAAAAGCATAGCTCGAAAAGCAATATTGTGGGCAGACACACCCGGTAAAAAAAGATTTCTATTCTGTTTATGTTTAGTAAATCGAATGAGGTATGCTTCAATTGTATGGTCATGGCCATTTCATGAGACACAACATCCTACAGAAGTATGGAGTAAAATGGCTGATGATTGGTTAGATGACCTAGAAAATGAACATGTAGTAAGACGAAAGAAAGGTGGATTTGTTTGGATTCATTCTGATGTTCGGAATTATCTGCGATATAAACTAATTGAGAAAAATAGTTTTCTGAAAAAAGATTTACCATCGATACATAATGGTTTGTCGGAGTGGTATCACAGATTATTAGCATCGTCTAATGATCCAATGACAGCATTTGAAATTATTTACCATCGAGTAAATGAAGCATTGGCTCGAATTGATAAAGAAAATAAGGTGAGACCAGATCATAAAAAGAACTTGAATTCAATTTTGATTTGTATTGGCGATATTATCAGAGTTTTAGAAATTGCGAGGCCAGCCATTCTTTCGTGGGGATTTTCGAAGGGGATATGTCACGAACTGTATTTATTGCGATATTTTCATTTAACGAAATTGTTAAATTATTTTAAAACATCACAATTTTCCCCTGTCGAAAAAAAACATGCTAGAGAATTGATGCTTGCTATATGGGAACTGTCACTAAAAATGAATCGTGACCTAGCCCGGGAAGTTGGGGAAAACACTATTGCAATAAAGAGACATTATCAACTCAGGATTGCTCAATATGCACGATATCACTCTCCAGATACTTTTGTAGAAACAGTTTCAAGTCTTGAAAAGGAGATGAATAATACAGAGCATGCAAAAAGATCGCTATTTTATTTACGTATCTTATATCCACATGGAAATAATAATGAGAATTACGAAAGATTATCTGAATGGATTTCCTCGTGGAACGAACTTGCTACCTTGGGTATAGCGATTCGCTCATATGCTTTTTCAATACGATGCTTTGAAATAATCTATAGTAGGATAAAATTTCCAACTAAACTATTAGTATCAATTTCTACGCTTTATAAAGATTCAAAAATTAAAATACTGGATGAGTGGATCAACCAGTTCATAAATGGAGATGCAACTAAAGATGATTCATCAACACTTCGATTTTTAGTCAAGACACTCCAAAGAGAACAGCAGCTTGCTCTAGCGCAAGGCCACTTATTTCACATGCTAAGCAGACGCAAAAGAAAAAAGTCTGATCAAAATAAGATGAAAAAAGAAGCGAGGTCTTGTTTTCATCGTGCCTCACGTGCATATGAAATTGCACAAGTTATGCAAAAGTATGTAGGTCTCAGAGGAGTGTCATCTGATAGTTCATTCGAAATATTTACGACTGGTCATTCTCCTAAATGGTACGATGATCGCCAGCGTCTACTTACTCAGGAAGGATTAGCTGTGGCCTTCAAGAGAGATTATCGAAAGGCTCATCGTCGTCTTAATGAAGCAGAAGCAGCCTTGGCACATACCAAACATCCATCTGGATCAATGGAGCAAGCGATTATTGAACTTCATCGGGCCGAGGTTCTAACTCACGAAGCAGTATTTGTATTTCAAGATGAATATTTATTACAAGGGCAAAATAATATTCAACAAAAACCTCCTTTTGAAAAAGCTGAATCATCTGCATTAGGACAATATCGCACGAGTATAATTAGTGAAATAATAAAACAAAAAGTTCCAAATTTTAATAAACTGAGAAAAGAATGTTGCATAAACTCAGTGCCATCTGAAACGTTTCGGAGTTCAATGTTATGTGTAGAAGATGGCTGGCAAACATTGGACAGAGCTAGTGCGATGTTAAAGTCAAATAGGAAGAATGTGTGGTGGACTACATGGTATTATGAAATTCGAATAAAACTTATCGAGGTGAGCATTTATGCAAAGCTAAATACTATTGTGCAGCTCTATTTAAAGAAGGAAATAATACCCTCCGGAAATATGAACTTGCCCTACATCGGACTTGATCAGGCCCCATTTGGCACTCCAACTATTGCAGATCAAATAATTGAAGATGCGGAAAGAGTTATTCGCCTTGATCTATTTCGGTACTTAAGAATCATGGAATCATATGCTAATATATCAATTGCGTATGCATTGTGGCGTAGTTTTACAAATCATACGTCAAAACGTGATGTACCATGGCAACGACAGCTAGAGATGTTTGATTACACTCAAACATCAATGGAAGGTTTAACAACAAGGCTCAATAGACGAACTCAACTAGATAAGCTATGGGCTTCAACAAAATTAGATGAAAATATTTTAGAGTCTATATCCATAATTCAAACTCATGTGAAAAAGATTAATGAACTAGTTTCAGCTACACTACATGACAACACTGGTAGGATCAGTGATTCGATAGATCCAAAAATTAAACTAAGCTAAACTTCTTCAGTTGCCTATCGTTTAAAAGAGGCTATTCCAATTGCCGCTATTTATAACCTCGCCCTTCTCAAAAACTTTTCAAGATAATTTCACCATGAGCATCCCGCCAGAAAATCCAATTTTTGCAACCAACTTTGCATAGACGATTCCTCGTCACGAGCAGGTTATATATAAACCATAGGGGGCTTAGTCCATTTTGAGCCCCCTATGGGGGTAACTTTTCAACATAAACTATCCAACAATTCGGCTATTCTTTTTTTGCAACACAAGTGCCCCTTCCCATCCGTCAAGCCACACTACTAAAGTGGCTGGACTTCCCGCAGGACTCGACAGATCGTTGGTCTTGAAAGGCCAGTCACACGAGCGATCTTTGTAATGGCTTTGCCAGCATGCTTCATTTCATGGATAGTTTTGACTTGATCGTCAGTTACTTTCCACCGTCATCCTTTTTCACTTCCGCCCCATCGCTTGCCGTTTTTGCGAGCAACAGCCTGTCCTGCCGCCACTCGTTCAGCACGGATCTCCGTTTCGTACTCAGCGACTGAGGCAAGGATGCGTGCATGAAGTCGACTAGCAGGAGACTCCAAGGAGAAACCATCTTTGAGACTGACAAGATCAACACGACGGTCCCGGAGCTCGTCGAAGAGTTGGCAGAGCCCTTTGGTGTTTCGACCTAGTCGATCAAGACGCCAGACTACAATACGATCTAACTTCCCCATGCGAAGTGATTCCAGTAGCTGATCCATTCCGGGACGGCTCATGGTCCTCCCCGAAAAGGTGTCTTTGAACCAGATCACTTTGCCACCATGTGTCTCGCACCAACGTTCCAGATCTGGTAACTGACTGGCGTGCTTCTGGTCCTTGGTTGATACCCTCATATAAATCGCTGACACTTTTGCCATCTGAATTTCTCCGCATTTTGTATTTCTGTTTTGAACAGATGGCTTGCGGGTGTCAGAATTTGTAAACTGTAGATTACAAAATACACATGACAAGTAATGAGACAGGGCCGACCTAGAATCGTAGAGTTTCGCCTACCCGGATTTTCACACTATTGAGACTTTACATATTTCGCTCGGTTCACAGGTCTGGACATAAGGAAAATCATAAATGGATCAGGAATCGTGACAGAGATCCGAAGAACTAATTTATGAGATCGAAGATTCTCTGGATGAGTTGCTGGACTCATCTGAGCTGGAAGAACTGCGTTCCAAGATGACTGAGTTGGGGAAGCGACTGGGGGGAACGGTATAGTGTCAGTCTGAATTGTATTCTGCATGTGGATTGAAGCATTTCAAATAACCATCGAAAGAGCACTTATTTCACCTGTAAAGTCATATCTACTCACCTTGAAAAATGTACATACGGACATTATTCGTGCCTATTTATTTCTTTATCCTAGGCTCTCTCGTCCCAGTAAATTTTACACAAGTATTTTTATGTGATAACTTTACGTATCATTTAATGAGTGAACTTGCTTTTTTGGAAATTTTTCTCCAAATAAAATTACAGAATATATTGCACAAAAATTACACTTCTACGTTATTTATGGTGTGACAAGTAAGCTGGTATAGGAATCGTTGGTTTTTTTGAGTGGACATACAAGACATAGAAAAATGGTGGTATGAACTCGCCCCCAAACTAATGACTCAAATGAAGACGAAATTTGGAACACTTCAGCCACACGACATTGAAGATGCTCTTCAAGAGACAATTGCAAAAGCTTTAACAAGGTTTGATAGTAATGAAAACTACTTTCGAGATATTACTCATTTTTCTAAATGGTCTCGAAAAGTAGTTATGCACCGCTGTATTGATTTAATACGAAAGAGCAAAAAGTCTGAATCGTTAGTAAATCCAGATCTTCACTTTCATGAAAAATTGAACGTTTATGACAGACCGCAAGATGATCACAATAAATGGGGAAAAGAACTAGGTGAAGCTATTATAAAGCTACCTTTACAACAACGGGTTGTCCTTGGTTTATACCTACAAGGTTGGGATACGAAATCAATTGCGGAATTACTTGAAATTCGTAGTGCTACCGTTCGCTCACTTAAGCGTTATGGTATTAACAAAATATCTGAGGTTATAAAATGAATACGAACATTAACTTTACTTCTGGAGAATATTCAGTGACACACAAATGGTGGCTTGTCTTGATGTTGGTGTTTGCAGTTCACGTTCCCGCTGCTTGGCCGGAAGAACCGGCGACGAAAAATGCGTGGACCAAAAAGGTGATTTGGGAAGGTGGGATATGCTACACCGCCGTCACAGCCGACTTCACCAAAGACGGTATTCCCGACATCATCGCCGATGCCGGAAAAGGTGTCACTCGGCTGTTTGTCGGTCCCGACTGGAAGAAGCAAATCATCATTGATGACAAACACCTCAATCTCGGCGGCAACAACAGCTATATCACCAGCGATGTGTGCGACCTTGATGGCGACGGGGATGCGGATTACATCGCCGCCTGTTTCAACCCCGGTGTGATCGTGTGGTATGAACAGCCTGAGCGACCACTGGAGGAGCCTTGGAAACGCCGGGTGATCGAAAATCAGTTGAACGGCGTTCACAGTGTCATTCACGGCGATGTTGACAAAGACGGACGCATGGACTTGCTGGCGACAAGCGACCAGCCAAAGGGCAGGTTTCCCAATTCTCTGGTATGGCTTTCTCCTCCTGCTAAGGTCCAATCCGATCAGGCATGGCAACGCCATATTCTTGCTGATCGTAATGCTCCGGGGATTTCTCACTACTTGGGTCTGGGCGACTTCAACGGCGATGGCCGCCCCGATGTTGTGACAGGGGCCAAGGGAGGACCAACAATCGTTGAGAAAGGAACAGGTCAATGGTTCGCATGGTGGGAGTCACCAACCGACCCCACACAGGAGTGGACCAAGCACGACTTGCCGGGAAACCATTTAGGAGCAACGAATATCCTGCCGGGTGACATCAATGGAGATGGCAAGGTAGATTTTCTGGCAACTCGTGGGCATGGGAGCGGGGTGATCTGGTTTGAATCGCCTGATTGGAAGATTCACACCATTGATGCTGAGATTAAGGAGCCTCACTGCCTGCAAGTGGAAGACATCGACGGTGATGGCGACTTGGATGCCGTGACTTGTGCATACGGAAGTAAAATCTGTGTATGGTACGAGAATGACGGATCAGGACGTTTTTCTCGACATGTCGTAGGCATGAATCAGGAAGCTTATGATATTCGAGTGGCCGACCTTGATGGTGACGGAGACAAAGATTTTCTGGTTGCCGGTCGTGAAAGCAACAATGTAGTAATCTACCTGAATCCAAAAACAAAGTGACAGGACAACCATGAATAAAGCATTGCTAGTCATCGACGTTCAGAATGACTACTTGCTGATGGAAAGTTCCCTCTGTGGAACGCCGAGACCGTCTCGGAGAACGTCGAGAAAGCGGTCAGGAGGGCGAAGGACAATGACATCCCTATCATCTACATTCAGCACGTCGTCAAGCAGGAACAGGCCCCCTTCTTTGGCGAGGAGACGCCCGGAGTCGAAATCAATTCTCGTATCCTCGCCGCTGCTCCAGATGCACCCATCATCGTGAAGCAGAATGCCGACAGTTTTCAGGGAACGACATTGGAAGAGGTACTCAACAAACTCGACGTCACCGAACTGCTTGTGTGCGGCATGATGACTCATAACTGTGTAACTCACACGGCCATTTCGAAGTCCGCAGAGAAGTATGCCATCACTGTTCTTCCCGACTGCTGCACAACGGTCAGCGAGATCATCCATCTGCTGGCCCTCGATGCCCTTTCAAATCGGGTGAAGCTCATTCTCTCAACGGAAGCTCTGTGAATTAAAGGTAGACGCCCCTGTCGCAGTCGTACGTTTCCTTTCCGAGGACAACCTTGCTGCTCAGCCGCCATTAGTCCGTTAAACGGTAGAAATGGCTTAAGAAATCTCCGAAATACTCTGCGATCTCGAAACTTTCGCCCCCGATTGGATCATCGACCACATCGAAAGGGCGACTCTTCAGTAACTACTGATACATTTACCATTGTGATTTACGCCTCGCTTCGGCTGATGACTCAGGTATCCATTCTTCCTGACATCGAATTACCCACCACATTTGCCACAGGCTTTTCCATCATTCGGTCCGCATGACCGACCACGCTTGGTTTTCTTGAAGTATTCACAGTTTTGGTTGTGCCTTACATTGGATGAGGTATTCAACCAAAACTTTGTAGCTGGTGTGTTATTTGGTCTTCTCTTTCTGGCTCTGTACCCCCACGGAGGCAGTGGATTGGCATCAGTCCACACGAGAAGAACCGACTATCACATCTGGTTCGTTCTGATCGTATTCAGCTTGGGCAGTTCGAACGGCTTGTTCAAAATCGTCATCGTCGAGTGCTGGGTTCAACACCTCGTAACCAGCTTGTTTCAGGTGGGTTGGCTTGACGCCACCGACGATGCTGTGCCAGCCGTGTAGAAAAAGCACTCTAACCACATTTTCATCCCAAGAAAAACGCCTCTCTAAAATGCCTGTGATAGTTGGCAAGTATAGCAATAGTTGGTAAGGTTGGGAAAGTCTGGTCTGATTTTGGAATCGGGGAGCGTCGAAGTGGACAAACTATCGAATTTCCTCCGAATTTCCGAGGCTGCTGACTATTTGGGCGTATCGCCGAACACACTTCGCAATTGGGTCAATGCTGAAAAAGTTGTAGCTATTCGCCATCCGGTGAACGATTACCGACTCTTCAAGCGAGAAGACCTAGATGCTTTGTTAAAGCAGGTGGAGACGGCGAGTAAGAAATCGCACAAAAAATGAAGCAGACTTGGTGAAGTCGGAAAAGTGGAAGATACAAATAGCAGGGATATTCATTACTAATGGTGATGACGTTGCAGGGATTGAGCATGGCTATCAAAACGAAACCGAACAAGGAAAAACGGCTCCATACTACGGCTTCATACACATCCAAAATCCTGAAAGCCGGTGCGTTGATAGGGGACACTAAAACGCTGCTTTCCCACTGGGATGCCACCTCTACTGTAACTGAAAACATTGATCGTATTCAGCGTGAGAACATCTTCGGTAAGGCATCTCGCTCACGGGTCAAAGATATACTCCGCATATTTCAGCAACGCTACCTCACCGAAGAACCAGTGAACAAGGCATTGGTTACGCTCGTTCGAAGAAAGTTTCCGTCAGCGGCTCTGGAACGGTTGCTGTATTTTCACTCCGCTCGGGCCGACAAGTTGCTTCATGATAGCGTCACTAAAATCCTAATCCCAATGTTAGAACAAGGGCTTGTTGATATAAACCCAAATGAATTTCAACGATCCTTGACCAAGTGGGTTGATGAAGGAAAAATGACGGGGCATTGGTCGGAAATCACAATCAATCGAGTTTCACGAAGCCTGCTCGCAGCACTGCGGGATTTTGGTGTGCTTCAGGGCGCTACCAACAAAAAGATCGCTCCTGCTTTTCTGCCTATCGAAGCGTTTGCCTATATCGTGTTCTACCTCAAGCTGCATCAGCCATCTGGAGTGAAGCTGCTCCAATTACCGGACTGGAAACTATTCTTTTTGTCGAGTGAAGGAGTGGAGCGATTCCTGTTTGAAGCGCACCAGCTTGAATTGTTGGAGTACCACGTTGCTGGAAGCGTGACCCGGCTGACATTCCCCGCCGAAACTCTACAGGAGTATGCGAATGTCCTCGCTCAAAGATAGCATCGCTCCTTTGGAGAGCCACCTGAAGTCGATTCCGATGCAGATTGGCGTCTACCAAGACCTCCCCTTCGCAATCATGCGGTATGATCCGACCGATGAATGGGAACTTCGCCGTGAGATCAAGCTACTCGCCACTCGACTCGAAGCAGTTGGAAAAGAGGTCCACATCATCCCGATGTCCGAACTGCTCTGGTCTGCGCTGGAGCAGGTTCATGCTAAGGACGATGAAGAAGGCTTGGATGCCATCATCGCTTTAGAAAAGGACCGGGGTTATGTAGAAGCTCAGCAGCAGGTGACCACTTACTTGTCGAGCAAGGTATGGGTGCCGCTGTGGGATTTGCTCGCAGAACGACTTTCATCTTTCAACCCGGAAAACTCGGTGGTTTTCCTGACTCGTGTGGCAGCAATGTCGCCGGGCATTTTCCACATGTCGATGTTGCTAGACAAAATGCACGGCAAAACCAAGTTGCCCACGATTTTGCTTTATCCCGGCTCTATCGAAGGCACGACTGGATTGCGTTTCATGGACCTGAAAGACCGGGATGCGTTAGGCAACTACCGAGTCAAAATTTACGGCTGAGGCAAAGGTATCCAACATGACGACAATTGGCGAACTGCTGACACGAGACCTCAGCCGCAAGATCGAAGAGATCATTCAGGTCGATCAGGCGGACGAGCAATCCGTCCATGCGGAAATAACTGAATACATCGGCACTGATAGTATCCGTGAGCAGTACCACCATCTTCTCAAAGCCATCGCTGAGGCTCCCGCTGATCCTCACGAAAGTGTCGGGGTGTGGGTATCGGGATTCTTCGGGTCGGGCAAAAGCTCGTTCGCCAAGAACCTCGGCTACGCTTTGCAAAACCGAACAGTTCTCGGCAGCCAGTTTGCCGATCTATTCAAGCAACAATTGGAAGATGATCGCATCAGCGATTTGCTCGATCTCATCAATGCCAAGACTCCCACCGAGGTCATTCTATTTGAAGTGGCAAAAGAGGCGGACACTCGGAAGGTTACGCAGCGTATTGCCGAGTTGATGTACACGGTCCTGCTGCGAGAGTTGGACTACGCAGAAGACTTTGACATCGCTGAGTTGGAAATCACTCTGGAAGCTGAAGGACGGTTGGAGCAGTTCATTCAGCTTGCTGAAAAAGATGGAAAGGCATGGCGACAGACACGCACCGGAAGCCACAAGATCAACCGGGCAAGTGCAATTCTCCATGAACTGGAACCGACGACTTATCCCTCGGCTGACTCATGGGCCAAGTCGTTTCGGAACCAAGAAGCAACGATCACGGTTCGCAAGGTTGTCGAGCGAACCTTTGAACTGTGGGGTAGAAGGCGTCCGGGCAAGGCACTTGTCTTCATCATCGACGAAGTGGGCCAGCACGTGGCTCGCAGCGGCGACAAAATCGAAGACCTGCGAGCCACCATCGAAGAATTCGGCAAGGTCAGCAAGAACTTACTCAAGGCTCGCAAGATTTCGGCTCCCTGCTGGATAGTCGTCACCTCGCAAGAGAAGCTCGATGAAGTCGTGGCTGCCATCGACTCCAAGCGAATTGACTTGGCCAAATTGCAGGATCGATTTCACTACCGTGTTGACCTTGCACCATCTGACATTCGAGAAGTTGCCACCAAGCGTGTTTTGGCCAAGACAGGAGATGCCGAGAAGCCGCTGAAGAAACTCTTCACTGACAATCAAGGGAAGTTGAACGCTGCTCTGCGGTTGGAACGCACAACCCGACGCACTGACATCAATGAAGAAGACTTTGTGAGCTTCTATCCGTATCCGCCGCATTACATTGATCTCTGCATTGGGATCATGTCCGGCATTCGACTGCAACCCGGTGCGCCACGGCATTACGGTGGCAGCAATCGAACGATCATCAAGCAGGCTTACGAGATGTTGGTGTCGGATCGAACAGCGTTCGCCCAAAAGCCAATTGGAGCATTGGTGACGCTGGACAAGGTATTCGAGTTGGTCGAAGGCAACTTATCGAACGAAAAACGCACCGACATCCACCAGATTGCAGAACGATTCAACAGCGATCCTGAAGACCAAGGTTGGGCATTGAAGGTCGCCAAGGCCATCTGCCTGCTGGAATTCATTCGTGACCTGCCCCGCACCGAAGCCAACCTCGCCGCTGTATTGGTTGATGAAGTCGGCAAGGCCACACCGCTCAGCGAAGTTCAAGCAGCGGTGAAGCGACTGAATACCGCTCAGTTCATTCGCAACACCGAGGAAGGCTGGAAGCTTCAGACCGCCCAAGAGAAGAACTGGGAGACAGAACGCAGGGGTTATCTGGAACCGAAGCCCCGTGATCGCAATGAACTGGCACGCACTGCCCTCCAGCAAATCTTCGACGAACCGGAGTTCAAAACTTACCGCTACCAAAATCGCTCGTTCCGCATCGGCATCAGCATGGATGGTACGAGTATTGGTGATGAAGGTGAATTGCCACTAACTCTGTGCGTGTCCGAGGATGCCGACGAACTCACCAAACGGATTGAGGAAATTCGCACCGAGAGCCAACAGAACTCACACCAGTCTGATCTGTATTGGCTGTTTTGCCTGACACCCGAAATTGATGAACTGGTCGGCCAATTGCACGCCTCACGCAAGATGGTGGACAAGTACAACCAACTCAGCGCTCAGCAAAAGATTACACAGGATGAAGCGTCCTGCCTTCAAGATGAAAAGAACTCCAAGAACGGTTTCGAAACTCGTCTGCGTGACAAGCTGACGGAGGCAATGGAACGTGGTACCGGGATGTTCCGGGGCGTTCAGAAGGATGCGTCGGCCTTGGGCAAGGGGTTGAGTGAAATCCTCAAGAAGCTCTTCAGTCAGGTCGTGCCAGACTTGTACCCGAAGCTACAAATGGGTTCTCGCCCACTCAAGGGCGATGAAGCCGATCACATTCTCAAAGCTGCCGACCTCAAGGCGCTCCCAAAGGTCTTCTATGAAAGCGAACAGGGACTTGCGGTGGTGGTTAAGGACGGGGCAAAACTCGTCATCAACACCAACGCCGATGTCGCCAAGGAAGTGCTGGACTACCTGAAGAGCGAACACAGTTATGGCAACAAAGACAGTCGCATGGGCAAGGCGTTGGAGAAACGCTTCGGCGGCACTCCCTATGGCTGGGAACGTGACATGCTGAGGTTGATTCTTGCCACGCTGTTCCGTGCGGGCGAAATCGAAGTCACTCATCAAGGTAATCGCTTCCACAATTACCAAGACCCGGCCTCACGCACACCATTCACCAATAACCCGGCTTTCCGGTCGTCATTGTTTTCGCCTCGGCAGTCAGTTGGTCTCAAGACGCTCACGCAAGCAGTACAGCAACTCGAAGACCTGATCGGTGAAGAAGTTGACGTTGAAGAGGGAGCCATCGCCACGGCGTTCAAAAAGGTAGCAGCGGATGAACTGGAAAAACTTTACCAGTTAAAGGCCACGGCTGAAGCGCACCGCCTCCCAGTTCTGTCCATGTTGTCCGAGTACCAGCAAACGCTGACGGGCATACAGGCGTCTGCATCGGATGACTGCGTTCGTATTCTCACCGAAAACGGGGAGGACTTTGGAGAGACCAGAGACAAGGTTCGCAACCTGCGTGAGTCACTGGACTCTGAAGCCATCGGGATATTGCGACAGGCTCGCCAAGCAACCGAACAAGTGTGGCACCGCCTTTCTGCCCACAACCCTTCGCCGGAACTCAGCACCACGGTTGAAGAATTGCAATCTTTCTTGGCGTCCGAAGACTTTATCGACTCGTGGGATACCATTACCGATCACACCAAGACGGTGCTGGGTGCGTACAAGACCGCTTACTGCGATCTCTTTGACCGTCGTGCGAAGTCATACGAATCAGCCATTGGTGAAATCCAGAACCGAACGGAATGGACACCACTGGAAGCCAACAACCCCGGTATGGCATTGTCATTGCTGACTCCGCTTCAAGGGCGAGTCGGCACCACGGAAGACAAAGAGGCGGTGCAGGAAGGAAAGTCGCTCGGTAAGGCCAGTCTGACCGAAATGGAGTCGGATCTCGCTGCCGTCGATGGGTTGAAGTCGTCTGTGTTGGTCAAGTTGCAGGAACTTTCGATTGGCAACGACAAGAAAGCCCCGATCCGAAAGGTTCGTGTTTCGGGGTTCTTTAATCGGCCCATTGAGACGCAGGCGGAACTCGACAAAGCCCTCGACCTCATTCGGGATTCACTTCAGAAGTGCATCGACGAAGGTGCCATCATCATTTTGGAATGAACCATGCTCAGTCCTCGACAAATTTTTGAAGACAACATCCGGCCAGCGGACCTGCTGCTAAAGGTCTATCGGCTTTTGGAGCATGATGCGCCCAACACCGAAGAAGGTGTACTTCGCACACTACGAGATTTGGTGAAGGCCGATCACGATGAAGGGGTGATGGTCATATACAACGAAGTCTTTCTAGGGATGATTCGGGAACGGGCTGAAGTCGCCCCAAGACTCATTCGTAAGAGCGCCCTTTGCAATTTACTTCGACAAGCCGTTGTGATCGCCTGCACTGGTTTGGAGACATATCTCCCGGCAGTAATGAATGCGCACTTTGAGGAACTAATCACGATCAAGGGACGATCATTCATCAACATTAAAGATAAGGAACTAGTCGGTCATCTCTCTGCAATCAGATTTGACTTGCCGGATGCCCTTCGGCTTCTTGCTGATCCTGACACGCTGTTTGTCGCAAACAAGGTTCGACTCTACTTGGAAACAAACCTCAGTGGCCGACGAGGGGTCCACGTTGTAGGCGTGATGTTCGGAGTCGAACAACCTTGGGGCGAGATTGGAGCTAGGCTCAGTCGCAAGCCGACAGAACTCGGCAAATTGGTTGAGGATACTGTCAGTCGTCGCAACGACATCGTGCATCGAGCTGACCGGAACAAGACAGACCTAAGTGGCGAACAACAACAAATTGCCCCAGCTTTTGCGATGCAAGCAGTCGATACGATTCGGCATGTCGTGACTTGTTTAGACGACCTGATTCAAAATCAAATGAAACAACTACGAGCGGCGCAACCACAGGGAGCGGAGTGATATGGACCAAGAGATTCGCAACAAGCTCCGCAATGTCGTGACGCAGTGCCGCAAGCTACTGGAAGACTCCATTTCACAGGAGCTTGAGGGGAAGTACACCATCTTTACCAAAGATGAAAAGGTCATTGCCGATTCAAACGCCGAGATGAATAACTTGACGACTGACGAGGATCGGGCGGCACGCAAAGATATTCTCGATCACTTCGCCCACATCAAGGCCCGTGGGTTCAAGCCGAAGGAGGCTCTCGATCAGTTGGTGCGGGAAATTGCCTTCACGCACCTCAATCGACTCTGTGCCTACAAGATGATGGAAGCCCGTGATGTCTATGTAGGAGGGCAGAAGTTTCGTGAAGCAGTGAGTCGGGGTGTGAACTCCAATGGCGTGAAGTTCTATCTAGCCGACCATGAGGAAGATGAACGGCTCTACAACACCGGACATCAGGATGTTGCCTACCGTCATTTCTTGGACTGGCTGGGTGGGGCACTCTCCGACGAAATCGGCGTGCTTTTCAATCCCAACGATCCGGCCAATCGCCTGTACCCTCGACAGAAGACGTTGGATGAAGTTCTCGACCTGCTCAATGGCGGCGGAATCAAGGCCGAGGAAACTGAGTTACGAGAACAATGGCCGCTAATCTGGTCGCAGGACGAAACCATCGGCTGGGTCTACCAGTATTTCACGCCCAAGGAATTGCGAGATAAAGCACGCAAGGAAAGCCAAGCACCCCGCAATTCTTACGAACTGGCCTTCCGAAATCAGTTTTTCACACCCCGCTATGTGGTCGAGTTCCTGACTGACAACACGTTGGGGCGCATCTGGTACGAGATGCGTAAAGGCGAGACGAGGCTCAAGGATCAATGCCGGTACATGGTTCGTCGCCCCACCGACAATTTCCTCAAGGAAGACGAACAACCGCCCAAGGATGCCGCTGAGGGGCAAGACGATCTTTCGCAGGAAGAACTGCTCAAGCTCCCAGTCCCCATTCTTCACCGCCAAAAGAAGGACCCACGGGAATTGAAGATTCTCGACCCAGCCTGTGGCAGCGGTCACTTCCTGCTGTACTGCTTCGACCTATTGCTGACGATTTACGAGGAAGCCTACGCCGACCCCGACCTCGGCCCGGCGCTTCAGAAGGATTACCCGAAGTTGGAAGACTTGGAACGTGATGTTCCTCGGTTGATTCTCGCCCACAACCTGCACGGCATCGACATTGACCTGCGGGCCAGCCAGATTGCAGCGTTGGCCCTTTGGCTGCGTTGCCAGCGAGCATATCAGGATATGGGGCTGAAGAAGGACCGCCCGACGATCACCCGCTCCAACTTCGTCTGTGCGGAACCGATGCCGGGTGAAGAGCAAATGCTCAAAGAGTTTGTCGGACAGCTTGAACCGAAAGTCCTCGGCCAAGTCGTGGAAGTCGTCTTCGATAAAATGAAACTGGCAGGTGAGGCTGGATCGCTGCTCAAGATCGAAGAAGAAATTCGAGATGCGATCCGTGAAGCCAAGCGGCAGTACGAAATCGGTGGCATCTCGATTCAGCGGACTCTGTTCGACAAACCAAGCGAGCCGGTAGTCAAAGTCTTCTCGGTAAAGGAAATCACTGACTCTCAATTCTTCGAGCAAGCAGAAGAAAAAGTTATTGAAGCTCTGCGGTCCTACGCCGAAAAAGCGCAGAATGGCCAGCGTCTGCAACGCAGGCTATTCACGGAGGACGCTGTACGGGGCTTTGCCTTTGTGGATTTGTGCCAAAATCGCTATGACGTGGTGCTTATGAATCCACCGTTCGGTCTCGCACCAGAAAGGGCTTTTGCATACTTAAAGAAGGCATTTCCACTCAGCTACACGGAATTACTTGCAACATTTGTTGAACGATCTCTCCATTTATGTACTGGCATTGGAGGAGCAATTACATCTCGCTCTTTCATGGTCGCCACCCGCCTTCGAAATTGGAGGCACGATATTCTTATTGACAGGATTGTGACTATTGCAGATCTTGGTGCAGCGGTCATGGATGCGGCCCTTGTAGAGTCTGCTGCTTACACCTTTGTTGCCGATCCATTACCTCGCCATCCACTTGTAGCTTTCGATGTCCGTCGTCAAGCCGGACGTGAAGAACAGTTATCCAAAGCGATCAGGATCGACAACGGTGGGGAATCGGTTGCATTCCGCCTACTTCCGAGCGTGTTTAAGCGTTTTCCCAATTACAAGATTCTTTACTCTCTCCCTTCTAAGGTCGCCGACTTGCTTGTGTTACCAAGCAAGTTTGAGCCAACCGTAGGAACGGCTCGACAAGGGATGACTACGTGGGATGATTTTCGGTTCATCCGGCTCCGCTGGGAAGTCGCTCCCGACATGATTGGGCCAAACAACAGGTGGGAGCATCTCGCTAAAGGCGGTGGCTATCAGAGGTATTACGGTAACATTCATCTCGTCGTCGGATGGGATAGCGACGGAAAAGAGATGCGTGAAGCGAACATTCGTGTGAACGGAACTGATGCCCAAGCACGTCAAGCTTCGGACTATTGGCGGCGACCGGGGGCGACATACTCGCTACGCAGCGGGCGTGGCTTTAGCGCACGAGTTCTGCCTTCTGGCTGCCTCTTCACAAGTCAAGGGCCAGTCATCTTCTCAGAATCGAAGGTGAGCAACATAGCCATTTTAGGGTGGGTAAACTCGAAGCTAATCACCAGCCTCATCGAGCTACAGTCAAACGCTGGGAAGTTTATGAGCGGCATCATTAAGACTCTACCGTGGAAAGGCATCGAATGCGATGACCTCCCTCGCCTTGAAGCAGCCACCAATGATCTGATTCAGAATCTTCGATCGCTGGACGCCATTAACGAGACCAGTGCCGTTTACTGCGGCCTGCCCAATTGCACAAGCCTTACTGCTTTGATTCGGAACGTGCGAGGCCAATTTCTTACATTGCAGCAACGAGTTACTGCCATTGACGCCGACTGGGATCGCACAGTGAATGCAGCATACGGAATGACTCAACAAGATGTTCGTCGGCTGCGGGAAATCAACGTGTTCGATGACGACGATGACTCGTCGGATGGGCAACGTGACGACGAAGGCACTCCTAGTCTGAGCGACTCGACTATTGCAGGGATGCTTCTTTCGCACTCGGTCGGCATTGTTTTCGGACGATGGGGGCTAAAGTCTTATTCCGAACTCGCAAACGAGCTTGCATCAAAGAGTCCTTACAGTGTTCTTCCGTCGTATCCTCCACAAGCCATTCAGGACACACCCGGCAGTTTGCAAAGTCAAGCCGGTGGACTTCCTCAAGATTCTCAAACGCTTGCCATCCTAGTTGACGACCCGGACCACGCTGATGACATCGTGAGGCGTATTCGAGATGTATGTGATGTCATTTCTGAGGGCCGAGGAGATGCCGTCGAAACAGAGGCGTGCGACATCCTCGGCGTTAAGAAGATTCGAGACTACCTTCGCAAACCCGGAAAAAACGGTTTCTGGGACGATCATGTGACTAGGTACTCGCAGAGCCGCAGAAGCGCCCCGATCTACTGGTTGCTCCAATCCTTGAAGAAGAACTACGCCATCTGGTTGTATTACCACCAGTTGGACAAAGACCTGCTCTTCAAAGCGTTGGTAAATTACGTCGAACCAAAGATTCGATTGGAAACCAGCCGTCTCGAAGCACTTCGCAGCCAGAGTGCCGTCGCTGGCGACTCTGGTAAGGAAGCCAAGCGAATTGCCAAGGAAGCAGAAAAACAAGAAGACTTCCTCTCTGAACTGCGGGACTTCGAGGACAAGCTGCGCCGGGCAGCAAACCTGCATCTCGAACCGGACCTCAACGATGGAGTCGTCCTGAACATCGCCCCGCTCCACGAACTGGTCCCTTGGAAGGTTGCCAAGAAATACTGGAACGAGCTACTCGCAGGCAAATACGAGTGGTCATCCATCGGCAAGCAACTACATCAGAAAGGATTGGTGAAGTAATGCCCAATGGCTCAATTGACCCCGCTTTCGACTATGTGGCGCAGTTCAGTGCCGACAGTGGCAAAGAATGGCCCACGATGGTGGCTGCACAAGCGGATGCTTTTGCGGTGCAGGATTTGCTTCTTAAAACGTTGCGACAGTTTACATCGGACGATGTGGATGTGGTTGTCTTCGGTTCATTGGCTCGCCGTGAGTGGACCAGTGGCAGCGACGTGGACTGGACCATGCTGGTTGACGGTCAAGCTGATACGCAACATCGAGTCGCCGCCAGAGAAATCGAAATGACTCTGGCAGAGATGAATTACAAAGATGTATCACTGAAAGGACCGGGTGCGGAAGGCATCTTCGGAAACATGGCGTTTAGTCATGAAATTGTGCATCACATCGGAGGTCAGGCCGACACGAACCGAAATACCACACAGCGAGTTCTTCTGTTGCTGGAAGCAACGTCGTTGCGTGATTCTGATGACGAACTGGGAGGTTCCTACGCTCGCATTGTTCGTCAGATTCTCAATAGATATCTGATGAGTGATTCAAACTTCCATAGCCAACCCGATGATGAGTCTCGCATTCCCCGATTTCTAATGAACGACGTTGTTCGATACTGGCGGACGATGTGCGTAGACTTTGCTTATAAGGACTGGGATCAAGGAGGAAAGAAATGGGCGATTCGAAACATCAAACTGCGGACTTCAAGGAAGCTGCTCTTCGTCGCTGGTTTATTGATGGTATTCAGCTGCTACAAAAACGAGTCGCTTCTAAGCGATGGAGCGAATTCCGGTGACTACCAAATGAAGCTTCAAAAACACCTGTTAAACTTCGTTCACTCGACGCCGCTCAACATTCTCGTGTGGACGTTACGAGAATTGGGACTGGATGAGCCTTGTAGGGCCTTCTTGTGTATTTACGAAGAGTTTCTTGGCCAGATCAACGATAAGACGGTTCGGGACCATCTTGGTATACTGAGCGAAGAGGACGTCTACACCGATGCCATTTTCCTGAAATGTCGGGAGATCAGCCACCGGCTGCAAGCGACACTGAGAAGTATGTGTTTTGAGATCGACACTCCCTTGCGGGAGTTTACTTGTGAATACGGAGTGTTCTAAGATGAAAATTGGATTTTCAACAGGCAGTATTGCCTTGGACGACGTGCGACGAGGCCTGCGGGTAGCGACACATCAACGTGCCAATGCAGTGGAACTATCGGCACTGCGGGAAGATGAACTCGATCCATTATTGGAGTCACTGGATCGATTGGAGAATGACCTACTGCCGTTCGAATACGTCTCGTTCCACGCACCAAGCAAACGAACTCGCTTCTCTGAATCCGAATTTGTCGAGAAGCTTCGAAAGGTTGCTGACCGAGGTTGGGCGATCATCGTTCATCCTGATGTAATCGAGGACTTCTCGCTTTGGCGGTCGCTTGGGCCAGCGGTCTGCATCGAGAACATGGACAAGCGCAAGGAGATTGGACGGACAGCTGCTCAGTTACGGACGGTTTTCGAGAAGCTTCCCGATGCAACATTTTGTTTTGATATCGGTCACGCACGGCAGGTCGATCCCACGATGCAGGAAGCGGAGACGTTTCTTGAACTGTTTCATGATCGACTGCGACAGGTTCACATGAGTTATGTCAACTCGCAAAGCCGACATGAAAGATTGAATTTTGAGAGCATTCGGGCCTTCCAGCGAGTGGCTCATTGGCTAAGCGAGGCAACTCCGATCATTCTGGAGACGCCTGTGAAATCAAGTGATATCGATGACGAAATCAAGTCCGCTGAGAGTGTCTTTTCAGCTCTCTGGTGCTGCATCTCTTCGAGTTGGCACTTGCCGGATCAAGACGAAAATTTGGATCAGAGGCGGCAGGCAGGCCCTAATTGTGGCCCTGATGTCTCTTCGAAGTAACTAAGGAGTATTGTCAAAGAAATGGCTGTTGTCACTGAACATCTCGTACAACTCATCGCCAAACAGGTTGATGACAAGGGGCTGGTCGTCTGGTACGACCCGGAGAAAGCCTATGACGCAGCGGTAGCGGAACTCACCCTGCCAAACACCACCGTCGCCCATTACGAAGGCAGCTTTCTTCAGTTGCGCAAAGAGATCGACCATCTGCTCAACGACGGACAACCGCCCCGGTTGGTCGTGTACGTCCCTGTCGAGCGTGAGAAGACCTATAGCGCTCTGATTGAACTCGATTGTGCGGGGATAGTCATGCAACCCCGGCAACAACCACCTGCCTGCAACACTCGCCTTTCCGTCTTAGCTCGTAATGCTCTCAAGCCGATTTTGGGCGAGGATCAAGTTGGTGAAATCGAACGACAAGTGGAGTCGGGCAAGTTGTCATTGGCCGATCTGAATTCGTTGGCCGAACAGGGAATTGATATTTCAACCGGCGTGTTAAAACTCATCTTCGACTCGGCCAATCCACAGGAAGTTGCCTTGGCCTTCTTACACAGCGACCAGCACGATGAAGAGGTCGGCAAAAAGGACGCCCAGAAGGAACTTCGTCATCTGTTGCAAATCAGCTTCGACATTGAACTCCCCGCTGCGGATGCCCTCTCGAACTGGCGATTACAATTGAGTCGGCATGTACTGCTGACCGATTTATTGACCGTCCTCAATAAGCAAGTACCAGTGTCACTCTCGTCGGTTCCAGTGGCCAATAGCAATGGCGGCATTGATGCCTGCATCCGATTGGCTCGCACATGGCGAAACGACCGGGAAGTGCGAGACAGCTACGTCACCGTGGCCAACAAGGTCGAACAAGAACTTGGCCTCGATCAGCTTGAATTTCCCGTGGAACCACTCACAGAGAACGAAACCTTCCCGTGCATTGAACGGGCTTTGCTTATACATGTGGAAAGCGAATTGCTCAAGTCGGCGACTTCGGACCTGCTGGAGTTGGCCGAGTATCGCCTCTCAAGATTCTGGGCCGATGTGGTTCCGGCAATTCAGGCTCGATGGGCGCTGATCTCTTCCTCCGCCGAGGTCTTGGTCGAAGCCGACCGTGTGGGCAAGGCACTGAAGAATGCTCCCACGACAGTTCCGGCCCTCGTCAGAGCGTATGCCGACGATGATGAGCCATGGTGCTTGCTCGACACGCACCACCGGCACATGGAGAGCCGCAAGTACAACTTTGAGTTTGCCGCAAGCAACGATCATCACGGGCTGGAAAAGCTCATCACCAAAGCAGAGCAGCGATACACCGAAGTCGGTTCCGAGTTAGCCAAACACTTCATCACGCAGTTCTCGAAGGCCAAGCATCCCATCAAAGGATTGCTGAGGCAGCGGGATATCTTCGAGAAGCAGGTGAAGCCACTTCTGGGCGAAGGCAAAGTTGCTTACGTCTGGGTGGACGCTTTGCGGTTTGAGATGGCTCGTGGGCTATGCCGGTTGCTCTCCGACGATTTCAAGCTGGAGGTTCAGCCAGCCATTGGCACCATGCCCACAATCACTGAGATCGGCATGGCGGCTCTACTCCCCAAGGCTCACGAGTCGGCCAAGGTGGTCAGCGTAGGGGGAGGGAAGCTCGCACTGGAGATCGACGGTAAGGTCATCAAGAATCGAAAGGACCGAGTGGCATTTCTGAAAGAACATGCGGGAGTAAAGGTCTTCGATACCAAGCTGGACGACCTTCTACCTAAGCCCGCCAAGAAAGTCAGGGACGGCATTCAGAATGCCGACTTGATTCTGATCACCTCACAAGAAATTGATGAACTAGGCGAGGCAGACAACATGTCACAGGCCCGGCTGCAAATCGACGGTGTACTGAGCCATTTGCGACGGGGAGTTCGAATTCTGGCTGACCAAGGTATTAAGACCATCGTGCTAGTAGCGGATCATGGGCACCTGTTTGCCGATGAGATCGGGGAGGACATGAAGATCGAAGCCCCCGGTGGTAAAGCAGAAGACCTGCATCGCCGGGTGTGGGTAGGGTCCGGCGGAACTTCGGAACCATCTTATCTACGGACATCACTGACCTCGCTGGGTATTGAGAGCGAGTTTGACATAGCAACCCCGTGGACCTTCGCTGTCTTCAAATCCAAGGGAGGCGGACGAGCTTATTTTCACGGCGGTTTATCCCCACAAGAATTGATTGTGCCGATGGTTGTGTTGCATTCGACGGCAAAGCCATCAGTCCAAACTACCGGCATCCAATGGACGTTAACTCCCGGTACGGCTAAACTGACCACAAGGTTTTTCTCGGTGCAGATTGCCGGAAGTCAAAGCGAGTCGAGCCTGTTCGGATTTGAACCACCAAAAATACGGATCGAATTGAGGGCCAGCAAGAAGTGTGTGTCGCTGCCGGTGAGTGCCTCATATGGATTCGAGGATGCGACCGGGGAAGTGAATTTAAAGATTTCTGAAGAGGACAACAAACGAATTGAACCAAATACCGTCACCGTGATGTTGTCGGAAGAAATTTCTCAGAAGACAGTGGGAGTCTACCTGCTAGACGCCACCACGGGTGTAGAACTGGCGGCTCCCCTGACTGTAGATGTCGCCATTTCGATGTGAGGATAAGTCATGCCAGAATTAGACCGAAAAGCGGCATCCGTGTTTGCGGGCAAAGTCGTTCGCAAAGATTTAGTCCGTAAGGTGAAAGTGGGGGCCAACGTCCCGGTTTTCGTCCTTGAATACCTGCTGGGCAAGTATTGCGCAACCGATGATCCCGTTGCCATCGACGCCGGGCTGAAGGTGGTCAATAACACATTATCCTCGAACTTTGTCCGCCCCGATGAGTCCAACAAAGCCCAATCGATTGTGAAAGACAAAGGAAAGCATACTCTGATCGATAAGGTGCAAGTCCGTTACGTCTCCGATGACGACAAATACTGGGCTGAACTCAAGAACTTTGGCCATAAGTTCGTTCACATCCCTGAACATTTCATGCGGGATTACGACCGACTACTGATGGGAGGTATTTGGGCACAAATTGATTTGCGTCACCAGTACGATGAAGAGCAGAAAGGCAAACGTAGTCCATTCTGGATCGACAGTATCAAACCGATTCAACTTGCCACCTTTGACCTCGAAGAATACCGGGAGTGCCGCAGCCAGTTCACCACGGATGAATGGATCGACCTGTTGCTCCGTACCATCGGTATGGAGCCGTCGTTTTTTGAACGACGAGTGAAGCTGCTTTTTCTAGTACGTCTGTTGGGCCTTTGTGAACAAAACTATAACCTTGTCGAACTTGGCCCCCGTGGAACCGGCAAGAGCTACGGTTATCAGGAGCTTTCACCATACACGATTCTCCTCACAGGCCCGACAACGGTGGCCAACCTGTTCTATAACATGGCCAGCGGCAAGATGGGATTGGTAGGAATGTGGGATGCTGTAGCGTTCGATGAAGTAGCTGACCTTCAAAAGATGCCGAAGGAAGTCGTGACTACACTCAAGACCTACTGCGAATCGGGTACGTTTGCCCGTGGCAAAGATTCGCTTTCCGGCATGGCATCGATTTCGATGTTCGGCAACACCAACCAACCTGTGGAGGTTATGGTTCGGTCGTCTCATCTATTCATGCCTATGCCTGACGTGATTCGAGAAGACATGGCTTTTCTCGACCGCATCCACTTCTACATCCCCGGTTGGGAAATCCCAAAGATGCGAGTTGAGTTCTTTACCGACCACTATGGCTTCGTCGTGGATTATTTGGCGGAGGCATTGAGAGAACTTCGAAGGCACAATTTCACAGAAATAATCGACCGGCATTTCGCACTTGGTTCTCATCTGAATGCTCGTGATGTGAAAGCCGTTCGGAAATCGGTGTCAGGGCTGGTCAAGCTGATCTATCCACACGGCGAAGTGACGAAGGATGAGTTGGGAGAACTTCTAGAACTGTCATTGGAAGGCCGTCGCCGGGTAAAGGAACAACTCAAGAAAATGGGGTCATTCGAGTACCATCAGACTTCTTTCTCTTTCATTGACAGCGAGTCTCGTGAGGAACGGTTTGTTGGTGTTCCCGAACAAGGCGGTCGAGACATGATTGCGGCGGACCCACTGGCTCCCGGCTCTCTCTATACCGCCTCCGTCGATGACCAAGGTAAAGTGGGGCTTTACCGGCTGGAGGTGGGCACATCACCGGGAACAGGCAAACTCAAAATCGCTGGCGGTGTGGAAGGTGCCATGAAGGAATCGCTCCAGCGAGCCTTCGCTTACCTTCAAGGCCAGAAGGTAAAAATGGGAATTGGTCAGCAGTTCGATACGACCGACTTTCACGTCGAGGCCATCGACCTACTCAGCAACCACGTTCCCTGTGAAGCTGGTATCGCCTTAGTGGTCGCCGTCTATTCGGCGATTAAGCGACAATCGGTTCTGGCCGGTTTGGTGATCCTCGGCGACTTGAGTATTCAGGGAAATATCAAATCGCTCCGCACGCTGGCTGAACCACTGCAAGTCGCAATGGATAACGGGGCACGCCGAGCATTGGTTCCGCTGGAGAACAAACGCAACTTCCTCGAAGTGTCAGGCGACATCGTGGAAAGAGTGGACCCAGTGTTCTTTTCTGACCCAATGACTGCGGCAATGAAGGCGTTAGGGATGACATAACTTAGAGAAGACAAACTATGCTCAAGATCGACAGAAAAAACCAAAGCTTCTCATTGCTCGACACACCCACGCTGGCAGATGTGTCGATCACGGAGCGGTACGACTTACAAGAGTTCATCTCGAATAGTCCAGATGCCTTCTTTAAGGAACTCGGACTGGAACTATTCCTGATCGGAAAAGAGATAGAACCATCGCAGAACGTGCAGGATCGCATCGATCTACTTGCTGTCGATAAAGAGGGTGGTTGTGTCGTTGTTGAACTGAAACGTGGCAATCACAAACTTCACATGCTTCAGGCAATTTCCTATGCCGGAATGATCTCCCAATGGGAGCCTGATGATTTCCTCAAATTGCTGGACGACGTACAACAGGATGCGTTGACGGATTTTCTGGAAGTTGATCGTGACGACATCAATCGACAGCAGCGGATCATTCTCATTGCCGAGGGTTATGACTATGCACTGTTAATCGCCGCAGAATGGCTCAGTGAGCAATACGGCGTGGACATCACCTGCTGTCGGATCGCCGTTGCAAAGGATTCAGTAACCGATTCAGAGTATCTCGTCTGCTCCAATGTCTATCCTGCTCCTGAGTTGGCGAAAGAATCAGTGTCACGAGGCCGAAAGCATGGCAGTACCAGCAAGGTCAAATGGCCTGATTGTAAAGCAGCTTTGGCCGGTGTCAGCAATCCAGCCGTCACGTCGTACTTCGAGCAAGAATTGACGGCAGATCGAGAATCATATCTTCGAAAACGCATCCTGAGATATCGACTCGGTGGTAAACGCCGATGGTTTATGGCTGCACGGACGAAGAACGCTTACGTCTGGCAGCAAGGTCGATTTGAAGGTGACATGGACTTCTGGAAGAAGGGCCTAAGCGATCCCGAAGTGGTAAAGCCGGTCAAAGATGGTCAGTGCCTTAGATTGTTCCTCGATTCAGCCCCAGACTTTCAATTTTTCAACGACTCAGTGACACAAAAACTCCAGTCAATTGAATGGCATGGCGGAACGTCCGACGAGGGCGTGGACGAAACAGAGACACTTGGCGACGAATGCTAAACCAGCATTCTTGAAATCGATGAAACGAAGGCGTAACGACGTTGGGGCATTGTGGACAAAAACGTCAATCTGTTTGATGGGAGTGACGCACGACGAGGCAGTTGAGAAATGGATAAAGAAAAACGATGGACGAAAAAGGGCGAAACGATGATTTCCCTCACCCAAGCCCAACGCAAAGTCGTAGCCGACCTCCTGCCCAAATTCGCCGACCGTTTGAAGCTCAGCGAAAATAATTCTCGCACGATCTCTTTCACAACAAAAGAACTTGAATCGATCCGACAGAATGCCGAGGTCGCACGCTCCCACGCCGATAACGGCATGAAGCGAAACTCTCTGCGGCATATTGTGGATGCCGTCACCAAAGCCCTCGACAACTCCGATGGCATAGTCTCAATTCCGGCTCCAGAGCGACTGTACCAATTCAAGATCACACTACTCGAATCTCAGCCGCAAATCTGGCGACGAATTCAGATCAAGGACTCCACGTTGGACAAGTTCCATGAACGAATCCAGACAGCGATGGGCTGGACCAACTCTCATCTTCATCAGTTCGAGATCAATGGGGAACGCTATGGAAATCCCGAACTACTGGACGATGGGTTCGAGGATTTTGAGTGTGTGGATTCCACCATCACCAAGATCAGTGATATCATTCCGAAGGATGGCAAGCGATTCGACTTCCTGTATAAGTACGACTTTGGTGACGGCTGGGGACATGAGGTTCTATTCGAAGGATGTCTCCGTGCGGAGAAAGGCGGTAGGTATCCACTATGCGTCGAAGGTGAGATGAACTGCCCACCAGAAGACGTTGGCGGTATCTGGGGTTATCTTGAGTTCCTCGAAGCCCTAGCTGATCCGAAGCACGAGCAACATGATGATTTCGTGGAGTGGGCTGGCGACTTCGATCCAGAAGAGTTCGATGCAGAAAAAACAACGAAAGTGATGCGGCGAGGGCTGCCAAATAGGAAACACCACTGATGAAGAAGAAAACAAAAAACGGCTCGGTCGATAAAAGTGAATTACGACATTTGCTGGAACAAAGGGTCCAAGTTCAGAAAATTAGGCAACCCACGAGCGATAATCCGTTCTCATGCCCCGAAGAAATTGCGCTGAAGTACGGGAGATCATACCGAAGACAACCACTTCCGAAGGGTATAGAACTTGGCGAGAAGAAACAGTGTTTCTTCAATGCGGCGATGCTGTCGATGCACAGAGGTCTAATCTATGTCGAAGGTTTTGCTGTTCTTGCAGACACCCCTTTACTTATTCATCATGCGTGGTGTGTCACTGAAGGTAAGGATGCCGTGATTGATCCTACGAGCGACAATCTGGTGGAATACATTGGTATTCCGTTTCGACCAGCTATCATCGAGGAAATCTGGTTAAGTGGGAGTGGTATGTCGCTTCTGAACAATACAAAAGGCAAATGGGCAGTCCTGCGTAAGACAGAAAAACAAGTTGAGGCAATGATCGCCGATAAGATTAAATAAAAAATGAGTCGTGCCTAAATCAACAAAGGAGTTACAGAATGAAAACAGACCCAATATCGAAAACCAAGGATGATTACGCCGACATCATCAAACATATAAGTCTCCCTGAATCGCCAGTGGGAATCGACGCACAATTCACACACGCAATGATTATTGCGTACCTTCAGCAGATTTCAGGGCGGCTTACCGACATCGAGACTCAGTTGAAAGAGATACAATCGTCAGACGGAGAGGATCAAAGTTAAGAATACTGAATGACAACTCTTCAACAACAACTTGACTCCCAGCACTTCTCCAACGATTACGAGTTGGTGAATGGAGTCGCAATGCACGCCGAGAATCCAGAGAATTTCCATATCCCGCCCGATGTTATCAAGCGACATGTAAACCCCAGCCAGTTTGTTGAACTCAGGATCGACTCTTCAAGGTTCTCCGTTCACGAGGACTCTCTTGAGAAATGTTCCTGCCCATCATGTAATGGTGAAATGTCGAAGCCGATTTTAAAGCACGACCATCCTGCATCATTGATACCGCTACCAATACAGAATGTCCCATCTCGTGGGTGGGGTGAGGATTTTTGGGTTCGAGTGGAAGAAAGGTCGGGAAGCTTGTTCCGTGGTGCTGTGGATAATCCATTGATCGAAACCCGACTGCACGGACTGAAGCAAGGTGACGAGATCATCTTCCATGAAGATCACATTCTTGCCGTTCACGACAGCCACCGACAAGAACTTGTTGCTGGGATGGATGTGGACGACCTGAAGGAACTGGCTCAGTGGGTTGGGCAAATACGACGACAAGGGTGATTGCTGACATCCACATCGATTACAATATCAACCTCCCGACTCGCTCAAGTACAGAATCCGGTCTGAAACGGAACTCATAGAAGGAGTGTCGTGGGTTGCCAGATTAGTAACGATAATTCGAGAGCAGTTCGGACTTTAGCCCCTCTCATAATTAAAATAGTTGTACGTAACTTTCTGGTCGGCTAAAATCAACTTTCGTCATAAATGCGGCGACTACCAATCTGGTCATCTTTAAGGGGAGATATTGTGTCACGTTCTCATTTCGGATTCATGTTAGTCGGAGCTTTAGCAATGCTCACGTTGTTTGGTTCGAATGCTACAGCAGACGATGCCAAGGATGAAGCAATCAAGAATGATCGCAAGATGCTGGAAGGGACATGGAGGCTCGTCTCCTACGAAATCAATGGCACTAAGATTAACGAAGAGTACATCAAGAACTTTACGGTGGTTAATAGTACTGATGGCACATGGAGTCTTCGCTCAAAGGGCAATGAAGTCATCAAGGGAACGAGCACCATTGATCCAACACAGAAACCCAAAACCATCGTTTTCATACCAAGTAAAGGTCATGGCGAGGGTAAGCGGTTCAACGGAATATACATACTTGGAGAGAAAACTCGAAAGTTGTGTTTTGCCTCAGCGGGAAAAGATCGTCCTACTGAGTTCACTTCTACGCCCGGTAATGAAATATTTCTTGCAACATTCGAGAGAGAAAAGCCCAAGTAGGAAGCCGCATATCTTATGCGAAATACCAATTCGTAGATAAACCAATGAAAAATGAACAAAATGTCCAACTTCATCTGCACAACCTGCGGGACGCAGTTCAATGAGATGGATCAGCCACCTCCCGAATGTAAGATTTGTACTGATGAGCGGCAGTACGTTGGCTGGCAAGGACAGCAATGGACGACTCTCCCAGATCTTCGAGAGTCGCATCGAAACGTCATCAGGCTCAAAGAATTTGGTCTCTATGGGATCGGGATGGAACCAGCCTTTGCAATTGGTCAGCGGGCATTGCTCATTGTTCGTCCCGAAGGAAACATCCTCTGGGACTGCATCCCGCTCATCGATGATGGCCTCATTCAAATGGTGAAAGGCATCGGTGGTATCTCAGCCATTGCCATTTCACATCCGCACTACTACACGAGCATGGTGGAATGGAGCCGAGCATTTGATTGCCCGATCTATCTGCACGAGGACGACCGGGAGTGGGTGATGCGGTCCGATCCAGCCGTTCAGTTTTGGGATGGTGAAACGAAGGAGATCAGTGATGACCTGACATTGATTCGGTGCGGTGGACACTTTGACGGCGGTACGGTCCTGCACTGGTCCGAGGGTGCAACTAGAGAGGGAGTGCTTCTCACCGGCGATATTTTGCAAGTTGTTCAGGATCGACGCTGGGTGAGTTTCATGTACTCCTATCCCAACTTCATCCCTTTGCCAGCATCAGTAGTTCGGCGAATTGCTGACACCGTCGAACCGTTCAGTTTCTCTCGCATCTATGGAGCCTTCTGGGGAAAGATTGTTACCACAGATGGAAAAGCGGCTGTCCAGAGATCAGCGGTACGGTACATCAAAGCTCTGGATGATCACAATGAATAAACAGAGTCACAACCTCACATGTAAAACAATCTTTGAATTGATATTACTTTTTAGCCACACTACCCGATTCGGAAACTAAACAGATCCATTGGGGAAATGTTTCGAGATGATTTTATAATAAATTTCTCTAACCAAGAAGTATTCTTAACCTGATTGAACCTCAACGCATCTCCCAATCGCTTTCATCAATATTTGTGATGGATCATAGTTTCCATTCACTCCATAGATTGCTAAAAGTGATCTGGCACGTGTCATTGCCACATACAAATTGTTGGCAAGGATTTGCCCATCTCCAGTCACATACTGATCCACACACGGAATCAAGACAACTTCCGATTCATACCCCTTATATGAATGTGAAGTTGTCACGATCAGCGTATTAGGTCGCCTTTCAAAAGCTCGGTTTGTCTGAACTGATAATTCCACATTGATCTTAGACAATAGTGGTCCTAATTTAGATTCAAGAAGCTGGACGGCAGAATTTGAATTATAAATCAGGCAGATATCACATGGTGAGATTTTCTCTTCTGTGATTAAGTGTTTTAAATGTCTGAAAATGGCGTCCAATTCAGTCTGTCTATCATCGAACGAATGAAAGATTGGATTAGGTCCACTGATCTGGTTGTATCTGATTTTCAACCATTCTTCAGGTCCATTTTGAGTTCGTTCAACCAATCCCATCTCGATCAACTCCTGCTGGTCCTGTCTTTTGTCCTTTGGCGTGAGTTGATTGAGAATGTTTATAGCAAGTTCTGTTACTGGCGTCGTTGAGCGGAAACTCTCACGCATGATTGTGGAACGACCACGCATATCCAGACCGAACTCTGTCCATTTTGGTGTTTTACGACCATAAATATTCTGGGCATTATCGTAAAAGATGTGGGCGGAACGACTGTTGGGATCTTCCAAATCAGTTTGTTCGACCAGCGAAAGCAACAGCTTCAATGTGGAAGGCCCCATATCTTGAGCCTCATCAATAAATAAGGCTGAACAGCGTGGGAGCATTTCGGATTGATCATGACAATTCAGAAACTCTTCCGCTGCTCGGTCATAATCGAACTCGAATCGATTCATGGTTAATGATGCAATCGGGAGAATTTCAGTGAGAACATCTTTAATGTGCAAGAGAGATACTGATTCCCACGGAAAGTCACCCTCATCAAATAATTCGCCATCAGACATTGAACTCCATGCCGATTCGACTGACTCCCGCAGCAGTTTATGCAAAGATCTATTTGCATAAACTGCCCATACATGGAAATCTTTCGTGTCGGTCATACGCTTAACTGTTTTAGCAAGCCAGTTGCAAAGGACAATGGATTTTCCACTTCCCGCAACTCCACGTACAAGACGAGGCTTCCCATCCAGTTTTAAGTTTGTGAGCCGTTGTTGCTCCTCGGATAGAATCGGTTTCATCGACTGCCGGTTGGCTATTTGGCCCCCAAGCGAATTATCGGCTCTCTTCTCTTTTTGTTTTGATGGATCATGACCAGAATTATGAGTATTGCCCCCTTTGAGATCGACCTTTTGCCAGCGAACAGTAGCACCTTGCTGGACCAGTATGCTTGGAGTCAATTCCGCAGTAAGTGATTTCAGATAGGGTTCTTCCATTTCACTACGGCTGGCCAGAACGATGACAGCTTCTCTGGCTCGGCTCAGAGCCACGTTCGTAAGCCTTTTCCATTCTTCAAATGGCCAACTGTAACTACTGGCATTGACTGTATCGAATATTACGATATCGGCCTCAGAACCCTGCTGACTATGAACCGTTGAAGCTTCCCAGTTAGGAAGATCCCAATTAGAAAATCGCTTCGAAATGGATTGAGCCTGTGCCTTGAATGGAGAAATAAACAATCCTTTTGATTGTCTTACAGAACTTTCTGAAAACAACTTTTGTAAAATGTCAGGAGTGATGGATCTCATCCAGCTATTGTTACCCTGACCTCTCTTTGCACGAATCGATACAAGATCTGAATCTTCTTCATCAAGCACATACCAGATTGCTCTGGAGTAATCTGAAATAAATGTTGGCAGGGTCGATTCCCGGTCTATCGTCTCCTTTGCAGTTTTCAAAAAGCCATCATACTGATAATTCGAAACGATTTTGCATACGTCTGGATGCATTCTTCGCTGTTCGGACAGGACATGAACTGCTGATGGAGTTTCTTCAATTTCATCCAGATGACTCAGACCACTGCTGGCCAACCATGTTTGCTGCCGAGTTGTCAGTATTCGAGTGATGCGACTGATTGGGGCTAGTTGCTTCGAATCACCGACTAAAACAACTCGTTTTGCTGCGAGCAAAGACAATGCAGCAACCGCAGTACGGGAAATTAACCCAGCTTCATCAATGAAGATTGTTGTGAATGGTGCGTCACCATTTTCAATCAATTTCCTGATTGTGGAATCATTCAGAAAACTCATTGCTTTAAAAGCCGTTGAAATTACAACACGTACATCTGGATCGAAAAAAATGAGTTTACTCTGATCGTTCGTTTTCGACCGCAGTTCTGAGATTTTCTTTCTGGCAAATGCTTTATCATCTGAGGATTCAGTTGATTTAAGATCATGTGTCAGGCTTTCAATTTTTGAAAGCAATTCAGACTCAGTACCTTCCAACAATTCTTCCAGATGATTTGCTTTGAACCGCTGGGCAGAAGCCCCCTTGCCAATTCGAAGTATCTCTCCATTCTCCAAGTAAGATGTATCAATTGTTCTTGTTGCATCTCCAATCGAGAGAGCGACTGCATCAGTTGCTCTGTTGGTGGTTGAAACAACAAGAATACGTTCTGTTTGATCATCCAATATTGATGCGATTTGCAATCCAGTGGTGTATGTCTTACCTGTCCCCGGAGGCCCCCACAAAATACTCCAAGAGTGCTTCCATAAGTTGGTTAAATGTGGAAGTCCTTCTGAACATGTTTCTGCAATCTGTGGATGAATATTACCTTTAGATGCTTCTAATCTGGCTGGTAACTCAGTTCTGACTTCTTCAAATGCCGGTTCGTTATAGACTGCATCGAGAACTGAAAGAAATTCGAAAGGTCGAACAAAGAAAGCTCCTGTTTGTGGAGGATTCTCAGAGTCTTCCAGTGTGATGAATAGACAGTTATTTTGTTCATCGACTTCTACGATTTCACCAGACCAGAGAGCTTCGTTTTCGTGAGCGATATTCTCATGGTAGGAATTAGGAGAATCTTCATTGTCCTCAAGTGATTGGGGCCGAAAAGCAAAGGCCCCCTCCCACGTCCAATCAGACTCAAACGAAACATCCAAGTGAATAGCGTAAACTGTTCCCCGCCCCTGCTCGGAAAGGACGCTGATCTCTTTGCAATTAAGCCTTTTCCATTTTGCTTCGTTTCGGAACTCCTGTCTGACAGCATAACTGGCGTCATCCAGAATCGAGGCATCTACAGATGGTAATCCCAGATCTGAACTGAATCTGGCAGGTTCAAAATCGATGTTTTCCATCGATTCAGGATCGTCTAAATCTTCCGCCAGTTCTTCATCCATTCATATCAACCAAAGATCTTTATTTCGCTGTGAGAATACCCGCTACTCAAGTGTGTACTTTCTCTTTATTGCAGGGTAAATTTAATTTAGTACAGATAGTATACATAACCGTCCATAGCTGCAATCGAGTAATGTATGAATCCAGTTCAGCAACAGTGTAATTAAGGAAGGATATTGGTATGGATTGGGATTTATTCATAAGCCATGCGAGTGAAGATAAAGATGAAATCGTACGTCCATTGGCAAATATATTTTCTGCGAATAATGTGAATGTGTGGTATGACGAATTTGAATTTGAAATTGGTGACAACCTTAGAGAAACTATCGAGAACGGATTGAGAAACAGCAGATATGGTCTTGTAGTTTTAAGCCAACATTTCTTTGAAAAATATTGGCCAAAGCGTGAACTTGATGGACTGATTACTTTAGAGACCACCGGTAATGATCGCATTCTCCCAATTTGGCATAAAGTAACTGCAGAGGATGTAAAAAAGCATGTCCTTCTCTTGGCAGGCAGATATGGACTTTCAACTAATGAAGGTCTCAATGTAATAGCTGATAAAATTTCGAAAAAGATCTGTACTTTCCGAATCACCGACCATTTCGGTCGCAAAGAAAAAAGGAACATATCCTGTTGTAATTATGAAGGTATTCCAGTTATTCCTGCATGGCTTAAAACTGAGCCTGATAGAATTAGCTGCGTATGGCTTTTGGAGAGACTGACAAAACGAGCTGAATTACGTGTATTTAAAGATCCCTTTTGGGGGAATGGAACATGGTTCGTTGTGGATGATATAGAAGGTGATGGTGTTGTCATCAATGAAGATCAGTTCAATGATCTGATACCCCCGTCACCCACTACCCCATCTCCTACAACTCCTCCTCCCACATCATATTTTTGAATCGTTTTTGAGTGTTACTGTATCGAATAATACCTATTTAAACAGGAGTCATCTTGGAACTCACGAAACGTCAAAAAACTCTATTTGATCGTCTCGTTACTCTTGGCGAATGGGCAAACACTGGAGAACTTCCTTACCATCCACTGGAAATTCTTGGTTTTGGTAGTTTCTTCCGGGGTAAACGAAATCCAAACGATATTGATTTAATCTTTCGTATTCCTAAGGAGCATCTCCCTGAATTTGATGAATTCGTGCAGCTTCTTTATGAAATTCGAAATGACTGGGATTTAGAAGAACGAAATGCAAATCCACATGATGCCCTCGTTGAGCTACGCACAAACGAAGATCAAAGAGTGGCTAATTTCTCTGATAGTGTTTTTCGTAAATATCTGAACTGGATTAAACCATATTCGTGGAACATGCTTCGGCCAAACGATATTCACCAGCATAATGAAATTGCTTCACCTTATGCCTACTCCAAACGAATGATCAAAATGAACCTGCCGAAGCTGAATGTGGTTTCTTATCTTAGCCCCGAAGAAGAGAAAATGAAAAGAGATGGACTGCGATGTGGATTCGTAGTTTCAATTTGGTCTAAGGACTCTCCAGACACGGTATCAAATCTCAAGAGACTTCTCTCAGAAGAATGCGTTGTCCAGAATCTTGCTCGGGAATTAGCTTATTTTGATGTGCAGATATCAGAAGTATCGGCATACAAACAATTACTGGAAGCGGAAATCGAATTATTGCTTAAAATCCCCCGACGTAGAAAAGCGAAAAACGGCAGTATCTGGTTTGATGAATATTCAGAGTCACATGCTAACCTTGTGGTTGTCCATCAGGGTTACAATTCTGCAAAAGAAGCCAGTAAACGTTTTGACGAAGAGCAATGGGGGAAGGAAATCGACATCAAAATAAGATCAGTTGCGGAATCAGCAAAAACAGCCGACCAGTCTCGAAAGACATTGAAAGAGCTCTATCGCCTGAATGATATGCTTGAATCGATTAGAAATGTTCTGGCATATTTTAAATCGGGTGAAGATGAAACTGAATTAAACGCAAAAGAATACGTCGTTGATTGTATTCTTAAATCTGGATCACAAAAGCTGAAAGATGAAAAGGCAGAATTTCTTAGAAATCGTGGTTTCCCCGTTGATCATGTTTTGAAGAAGAAGGAACGTGATCACAGAAAACATATTTCGGAGATTAGAGCCCAGTTTGATAATCAGTAATACTATACCAGTGAATATACCAGATGACTCAGAATGCAAGTTTGTGTGGCTCTGAGGAATTCATAATCCCAAGAAATGTTATAAATGCCGGACTCACAACCATACCATCTGGGCCAAATCGTTCGCCTGAAATCTCAGCCAGATAAAATCGGTGCAGTTGTAGAAGTAAAAGAGACAGACCCGGAATATCAATATACTGTTCTGATTGATGGAAAAGCTTCCAGCTATTTCACCTCACAACTGATTGCTGATGACGAACCCAGTCAAATCAAGCAGGTTCTGTCAGCAACAGAATGTCAGGCACTTCTCACAGCCCGCTTAATCAATCACCCAAGCACATCAACACTCTATTCATTAAATGCTGCTCGCATTGATTTTGTTCCGTATCAATACCGCCCCGTGCTCCGATTTCTTCGAGCTGACCGCCCCCGCCTGCTGATCGCAGATGGTGTTGGTGTTGGAAAGACCATAGAAGCAGGACTGATTTTACGTGAATTACAGGCTCGACAGGAAATCAACTCAGTATTAATCATATGTCCCCGACCACTCCTTTCTGAAAAGAAGTGGCAGACAGAAATGAAGCGGTTCGATCAGAACTTCGAACATTTCGACGGGAAAATGCTTCGTCACTGCATTTCCGAATGCGATCTTGATGGAGAATGGCCTGAAAGACACCAGTTTGGAATCATTCCCTATTCAATACTAAATGAAGAAATTATCACTGGTACTAAAACAGGCAAGAATTCAAAGAAGCCTTGCTTACTGGATCTCGATCCTGCCCCTCATTTTGACCTTGTTATTGTGGACGAAGCCCACCGGATCTCGAACCCCACTACTTATGGTCACGAGGCTGTTAAATATTTCTGCGATAACGCAGAAGCTGTCATATTTTTGACTGCCACTCCCCTCCAGCTTGGCAATTGTGACCTCTTTTCACTATTAAAATTGTTGAGACCAGATGTAGTGATTGATCGGGATAGTTTCGATCACATGTCAGAGCCGAATCCCATGATCAATGAAGCGGTGAGACATGCCCGTAGTGCATCTGTTGAATGGCAATCCAAGGCGTTGGAAAGCCTGAAAAAGGCACAGTCGACCTCTTGGGGGGCTTCAATGCTCACCAACAACCCGGAAGTGGATGAAATCACCGATAAGCTATCCTCTCCTGATGCCTCGGAACAGGAGAGGATCATAATTATCGATCAACTTGAAAACCTGCATACGTTTTCAGGGATTATCAATCGTACTCGCCGACGTGATATTGGTGAATTTACGATACGACAATCCCACACAGTAGAAGTCCCTTTTACTGATTCTCAAAACACTTTGCATGATGCTCTTTTGAAAGTACAGTCAGATATTCTTGCAGATTTGCACGGTTCAAGAAGTGTCAACTTCATGATGTCCACGATTCGCCGTCAGGCAGCCAGTTGCTTGTATGGGCTTGCACCGTATATCAAAGACATTCTGTCACGACATATCTGTGAAGAGGAACTCTCAGAAGTAGACATCGAAGATTTTGGGATCGAATCAGGTGATTTGAATTCTATCGCTGAAAGAATCCAATCAGTTATTGCTATGGCGAATAATCTGGACAAGAAAGACCCCAAGCTAGAGAAAGTGATTCAACTTGTAAACCAAAAGCAGGAAGCCCAGATATATCCTAACCACCGAATCATGATATTTAGCTCGTTTCGACACACTTTGCATTACCTCAAAGAAGGGCTGTTAAGTGCCGGGATTCGAGTCGGTCTAGTTCATGGTAATGTTCCTGATGAAGAACGCACAACAGTTCGTCACCGTTTCGAGCGACCTAAAGATGATCCAGAAGCTCTCGACGTGGTTTTGTTTTCCGAAGTTGGGTGTGAAGGTCTGGACTACCAGTTCTGCGATTGCATCATCAATTATGACCTACCGTGGAACCCAATGCGAATTGAACAGCGAATTGGACGTATTGATCGAAACGGACAAAAAAGCCAGTTTGTCAGCGTTTACAATATGATCACACCGGGGACAGTTGATGCTGATATTTATGAACGTTGTTTAATGCGTATTGGAATATTTGAGCAGGCTGTGGGTGCCAGCGAGGACATACTCGGAAAAATCACAAAAGAGTTAAATGAGATTGCTGTTAAATCAGAACTGACTCCCGCCGAACGTCAGGTACGGCTGCGACAACTGGAAGACAATGAAATACGCCAGCTTCTCGAAGAGGAGAAGCTGGAAGAAAAACAGCATGAGTTCTTCGGAATCTCACTACCGTTAAAAGATCGATTCAAAGTGGATGTTGATAATGCTACGAGTTATTGGCTGGAACCGGAAGCAATTCAGAATATGCTCAGTACATATCTGGAAACTATCAACGAATCAGCGGCAATTCTTGGGAAAACGGAAATCAAATCATTGCGTATCAATGAAGAAGCACGCAAGAAAATGCTACAGGACGCTCGTGTCTTCTCCAGTAATAATGATATTCAACAACGGAACTGGGAAAAATGGCTGAAAGGCAATGAACCACATTTACCAATAACATTTGATGGAGAAACTGCCAATGAAGACCGTTCGGTTCAGTTATTGAGTCCGGTACATCCACTGACACGTCAGGCGGCCTTTTCATTTGACACACATACGGACCCTGAAATTCACCTTTCTGTTACAGATAATAGGTTTACAGAAGGAGTCTACCCTTTTGCTATTTATCAGTGGGACTTCATTGGCTTACGGCATGATCTGGAACTTATAGTCATTTCAGATAATGAAAGCATCTCCAGTCATTTCTTTGAATTAATGCAGGTTGCTACAGACTCTGATTCTGTTATTTCAGAAATGGATCTGACTACTCTTGAATCACTCCACTATAACTGTTGGAAAGTTGCCCTTGATTTCCATCGAAGGAAAGTTATCAAGCTGGCAGAATTTAAACGACAGAGCCTGAAAGCCAGCTATGAAGGTCGCATTGCGATGCTTAATGATCGCCTGCGGTCTGCAACTGAAAAGAAGATTCAACGAATGAGAGAAGCTGAAATCAATCGGGCTAATCGGGAATATGAAGAAAGGTCCGCTGAATTAAGCAGCAGTGTTGAGAACCATGATATCAGGTATGAGCAGGTTTTAGTGGGAACAATACGAATAAGTTAAGGTGAGTGTTATGTCAACAGAGTCAGATGAAATGCAAAAACTACTGAGTGACCTCTCAAAAAGTAGACAACGATGGGTCGATGCCAATAAAGAAAATAATTTTAGCGAAGGCATAAATAATCTACTCACGGAACTGTATCCTGAGAATGCTCATTTCATTTATGAATTATTGCAAAATGCGGAAGACGTAGAAGCAAGTTATGTTAGTTTTGAATTGCAAACAGACCAGTTAGTTGTTGAACACGATGGAAAACGTAGATTTACATTTAAAGATTTCGAATCAATCACGAGCATCGGAACGAGCACCAAGAAAGATGATCCAACTGCGATTGGGAAATTCGGAGTCGGATTCAAGGCTGTATTTGCATACACGAAAAATCCAGAAATACATTCAGGGGACCATCATTTTCGGATTCATGATTTAGTTGTTCCTGATACTTCAAATGTGAAAAGAATCAATGTAGGTGATCGCACCCGGTTTGTTTTTCCCTTTGATCATCCTCATAAATTTCCAAGTATAGCTGTCGAAGAAATCAAACGGAGGTTGCTTGAGTTGCCCGATATCACACTGTTGTTTCTTAAACATATCAGTAATATCGAGTTCGTCTTACCGAATGGAAGTAAAGGTTCTTTGCATAGGAAGAGTAATTCAGATTCAATAATAGAAATACAGTCAACACGTCCCCATGATCCAGATCTTGGAACATCAAATACTCAAAATAATAAACACCTAAAAACTAAAACAAACTGGCTGCGTTTTATTGAAAAGGTTGAAATCGCTGACCCAGATAAAGACTACGGGCAAAAAGAATGCGATATCTCGATAGCTTTCCATCTGGAAAGAAAAAGGAGACGCTCAAAAGATAAAAAGAATTCATCTACTCAGACCTCAAATTCAACATGGGAAATTACGCCCCTTGAAAATGGAAATGTATCTATCTATTTCCCGGCCATAAAAGAGATATCACGACTTCGTTTCCACATAAATGCACCATTCGCCTCTACGGTTGCAAGGGACAGTGTTCGTGAATGTAAAGTAAATGAAGATCTAAGAGACCACCTCGCTGATTTACTCGCAAAATCAATGACAGATATCCGAGATTTGGGGCTTCTTACACCAGAATTTTTGGGAGTCCTTCCTGTTCCAGAGGACAACTTAATACCATTTTATGCCCCATTGAGAAAACGGCTTGTCTCTGAGTTCACGAACAAGTCGCTTACTCCAACCTATTACGATAGTTATGCGCCTGCGAAAACCCTGATTCAGAGTAGTGTATCTTTAAAGCAACTACTGTCCAAAAAAGACATCCATTTCTTATTAGATTATTTAAATATGGGGAATGATCGGCAGGAGTGGGTAATAGGCATTTCACAAAATAATCCTCGTTTAGGTCACTTCCTTTCATCGCTCGATATCTCATATATCGGATTTGATGATTTTGTTCAAATGTTAGAGCATAATATAAGTGTCTCCAAGAGTTGGATAGAACCAGATAAAGAATTACTTGATTGGTTAAAATCTAAACCTGATGCGTGGATACAGTCGATGTATGCGTTTCTTTATTCAGAATTAGTAGATGAATATAGGTTTGAGGAATTAGATTCACTATTGATCGTGAAGATGAATGATGGTTCCTTAGGAACCGGTTCAGGATCATATTTCCCAAGTGATGGAGATCAGAACGACATAACGTTTCCTCGGACCAGAGAAAGCATTTATGCTTCTGGTAAAAAGAAAAAGGACCAAGAGAAAGCGAGAAAGTTTCTTGAAGAAATCGGAGTGCGTGAAGTTGGAGAGTCTGACTTAATTCAATCTATTCTCGATGAACGATACAAACCTGATAAAACAGATGATGATATATATTTAAATGAGATAGACGATAATATATTAGCTGGTGACATAAAGAGATTCATTCAGTTCTTAGAAGGGAATCCGAGACAGAATCACTTATTTAAGAATTATTTTCTCTTTGAAACGGATGAAGGAAGAGGAGCAAGGCCATCGTGGGTTTATCTTGATACTCCTTTTTATGATTCTGGCCTTGCACCATTCTATGAATCACTCAAAAAAGAATATCGATCTAGTAAATATTCACTTTCAAACCGCTACTTAAACTTAGAAATCGATCCTGAGAGAATTGGCAAATTCGCAATAGCTCTTGGGGCAACGATTCATTTGGTTCCAGAAAAGAGTCCATGTTTTTGGAATCCATCATGGGATGATAAACTTTCCAATGTAGCCGGAAAGCGTCGTACATCTTCTTGTATTGACGAAGACTATAAAATTGAAGGTTTAGGTGAGGTATTGGAAACACCATCAATTGAAATATCTAGTTTAATTTGGAAGACGATGTACTCGTTACCAGACACTCCGAATTATTTGGTAGCCTGTTATCAGAAAAACGAAGCTAACGGATCTCGATCTGCTCCTTCTCAATTGGTTCACACACTTAAAAATACCAGTTGGATTCCACAAATAAGCGGTAACTTCGTAAAACCCTTGGACGCATCCGCAGAAATGCTACCAGAGGGATTTCGATACGATCCAAGCCAGAGATGGCTTAGTGACGTTGAATTTGGCCGCAGTAGCCAAAAAAAAGAAGCAAAGAGACGTAGTGAACTAGAACTTGCAAATAAATTAGGAATCACTTTAGAGGATGCCGATTTTATCAAGAAACACAAAGAGGCGTTTAACCTGTTCAAAGAAAACAAGAATAGAGAAGCTGCAAATCGACAAGCGGTTGAAAATTCAGACTCTGGAAATATTGAACGTCGTCGCCAGAAAAATATCGAACGTTTGAAAAAGGCCCCAACAAAGAATTCTACTAAGAGAGCTCGGTCTGTACGTGCATATTCCAAATCTGAATATGACGGTCATGCTCTACTGGATTACTATTTTAATGTAGAAGAAGATCAGCCCTTTTGCCAGATATGTTGTGACACAATGCCTTTTATAAATCAGAGGGACGAAGTGTTTGTTGAATATGTTGATCTACTTTCCAAAAGGTGGGCGGATCATGTTGGTGTTCAACTACCAGTGATGACAGATCTCAAATTGGTTTTGTGTCCCGTCTGTAGCGAAATATATCAACAATACATTCATAAAGATATCGAAGCTCAAAAACGTTTAATTAGCTACCTGCTGGAAGATCACGAGGATGATTTCATCATTTGTGATCGACAAAAGGGACGAGATGGAAAAGACAACATTCTCAGGTTTGACCAAAAACATTTAGATGGTATTCGAGTATGTCTTGAGTCCCTTACCCCTTTGGCCGATTCTTCAAGGACTTAAAATGCGTATAAGTAATATTCCTCATCTGTCAGATACTAAAATGAGGCAGCCGTGATTACGGTGATTATAGAGCTTTTCTTTTGTGTATCTGGAAGTAGTGGATCACAACATGCTCCTCACCTAAACATCATCCTCAGATTCGAATCCAATTCATACTCGCCTTTCAAGTGCTTAATCATCGCCAACTGAATTTCAAGTTCGTGTTTAATCTGCGGATGATCGAACAGACTCACTGGTGAATAACTGGAATCGTCTTCTTCGAGCGTGCATTCAAGGCTGTCAATCACTAACTGTGCGATTTTCTGAGCCAACCCGACATCGTTTCTGCGACAACACAGAATGCACATCCCGATGCTCTGCTTCACGATAGATACAATGGGATGAATGTCTTTCATCGGAGCAGACCATTCGTCATTGTTTCCCATGAATTCCATGTCGAGAGCATTCAGTTGATCCTTTTCAGGAATCACACCACCCAACAATGCATCCTAAAGATCGTTCACAATCTCCTGCAATGTTCGAAGGTCGGGTTCTGACAGATTTTCTTCGAGGAGATCGGTATGTGATGTCAGCAAATGGTCGGCACACCATACAGAAAACAAGCATCTTTCAAAATGACGGAGCGTGCGAAGCTGCTTTGTCATGAATTCAGCGTAGTCGTCAAAATCGTGGATTTGTTTCTTCATTAGCACACCGTTTCTCTACTTCTCATTCGCTCTAACATTCTCTGTCCGACTTCATCCACTCGTACTTTGGTTGCCAGTGGTTTGTAGCTGTGATTCTGCTCCCAAAGAATCATAGCCACATCCACTTCAGAACTGTATACTAAAGCAAATCCCAGAGGTTTGTCGCCGGAAACTTGCGACCCGGAGGGATGTTGTGACAGCAATGCATTCAAATTAGGAAAAACAGTGGATATTCATGGATGACCTCAATGATTGGAGAGCCGCTGAGCGTGAAGTAACGAGCCTCAGCGGATAGCAGAGTGCTACTGGCTCAATAGCACTTGTAATTCGAGTTGCACATTTTGTTTGAGACGTGGACAACTAATGAGCGATCAAGAGAAGAGAGTCACGATCTATTCTGATGGCGGTGCTGTTCCCAATCCGGGTAGAGGAGGCTACGGAGTCGTCCTTCGTTTTGGCAAACATTGCAAAGAGCTTTCCGGTGGTTATCGCCTTACAACGAATAATCGAATGGAACTCATAGCAGTGATTGTTGCCCTCGAAGCTCTGAAAGTGCGGTGTCACGTTACTCTTCACAGCGATTCCAAATACATCGTCGAAGCAATCACGGGCGGGTCAGCCTTCAAATGGCGTGCGAAAGGTTGGGCAATGAATGCCTCTCGATCCAAGCTTGCAAAGAACCCAGACCTTTGGGAGCGTTTACTTGCAGCCTACGAGAAGCACGAGGTTGAGTTCGTTTGGGTGAAAGGTCATGCTGGCGTCGAGGACAATGAACGTTGTGACCAATTGGCAGAGGCAGCACTCAATCAAACTGATCTCTTGGAAGACACGGGATATCTGCCCGCCGAAGAAAGCAAAAGCGAAGTGCCGAGGTTGAATACACCGGGCATGAATACGAAGATGACCGAAGAAGGTCAGCCTTGCCGAAAGTGCAACACTCCCATCGTGAAGCGTACCCCCAAGAAAAAAACCGTTAAGGCAGACCAGACCTATTACTATGACTGGTATCTATATTGTTCTGGCTGCCAGTCGATGTACATGGTTGAGGCTGCAAAGCGAGAAGTTGGCGTCGATGGAACGAGGCTAATCTAATCAAAGTGGGATTCTCACGCAGTGGAGTGCTGTCTTTGCAGGATGGCCGAAATGATATCCTTCTTCTTCATTCGCCGAGCCCCATCGATACCACATCCACTTGCCACGTCTCGCAAAGCATATGTCAGCATCGTCTTGAGTACGTCCTCGCTAGACTTAGCATAGTATTTTTGAAGTAGTTCGCAGACGTACTCTTCGTTTATGTAAATCGGGGACTTGTTAGAAATCATGGGCAACCCCAATGTAATCCACCACTTGGCAATTGATGTCTGCAAATACGAGTCCAACCTTACGGCGGCGTCAGGCTCATAGATGTACCACGGTGTCGCACGTGCCATTTCGCCATAGTAGTCCTCACGTCGATAGAACCGCTGATAAACACCATCAAATACTAGCCCATTGGGTAACTCGACCCAAGCATGACCGCCAAAAGCAAGTAATGTTTCACCATGAACAAGTCGGTGACTTTTTCCATAACGTCGCACATCTGTTGAATACTTCAACGCACGCAAGTAGCAATCTTGAGGATAGATCACATCTTGCTCCACCCCCTCGGTCCATGGGGACTCGGGTGGACTTACTTCGTACTGCGCCACTTCCCGCCTTCTACGTTCATAAATGGCAGTAATCCAATAATCGGCATTTGACTTGCCGACATCGGGCGGCCACTCACCTCTCCATGCAGATAGGTCTGGATCGTGGCCTTCGCAGTCACACGTAATCTGCTGCTTGCCGCAAACAGAACAGCGTTCTATGTCACATTCGTTGATATGTGGCTTGCCCACAGCCACTCCACAATCAGGGCATGTTTTTCTTGTCGTCATTTTCTGAATCCCTTCACAATGTCTCTGTAATACATTTATCTGGTAACACATAACCCTGAAAACCAACATTGGTCAGCAGATACTTTTCCCTATATTCATCGCCTGCTCATAAGCCTTTCTCACTCGTTTAAATTCTTCGGCGTCACCACCATTGTCGGGATGATTTGATTTAGCGAGGCGACGGTATGCAGATTTGATCTGATTCTCAGTTGCACTTGCTTCAAGATCCAATATATCAAAGCATTCGGGACGAGACTTGTTGCGACATTCGGCATAGTAGACCTCTGGTGAGCTATAATAAGTATTCCACCACCATCCTTTTGATGATCGATTCGCCTTGCCAATCGTCTCTAACTCCCGACGATCTAAGATGAAAGTGGATTCGATCCAATCCCACCACTCTCCACTCGATTCCACGGATTTATCGTATTCTGTACTTTCAACATAAATGCGTTTTTGGGTCCGCTTCACGATCCGGTATTTCGAAATCGAGTCATGATAACATTTGTCGTAATCTGACCACCATTGATGACACTGATAGACGAACTCTAATGGCAATGCAGTCGAACTAGATGCCTGTTTCTTTGATCTTTGGATAGCTCGTTGCTTCTTCCAATGGGCTTGAGCCATAGAGTTTCCGTCTCTCTGAACTGGACCGACCTTCATTTCGGCGTCACTTAGAGCAATATCAGGGGAAGCGGCAAAGCCACTCGCAATTGGCTCTTCCAAAAAATTGCCTGCTACCCAGAACCAACGATTCTTTCCGAGACTAAAACGAGAAAACAATGGTCGGTCATCCTTTGTTTTTTGCGAAAATAACCAGTGAAAGGCCCAACCGTTGTAACAGGCTCGGCGGTGTCCCATCGCAGCAAGTGCATCCCATGCGGCTCGCCGAGCTTTGGCTTTGGATTTGGCGAATCCACTGACTTTTGGCTCTTGATCGTTCGGCATGTTATGGTCATCTACTTCTGTCCAAACAGCCCAAAACCAGTGCATCTCGCCATACTCTCGTTTGCCAGCATTGCAGCAGGAAATGATATTTTTCATAAGTCGCATCCGAACTGAACCTTGTTGTAAAATAGTCTATTATGAAAACAAGAATGGCAGGAACGACTACATCCTTGTATGTCTGCGCAGCATCCTACGCAGTCGTGATTTTGGGATTATGCCAGCACAGTATGTGGGGCTGACAGGCGGTTCACCTTGTTTCCGAATAAGGCAAACAGACGCTCATAGCGGAGCGTCCAGTAAGAGAGATGTGGTTTTGCGGTAGTCAAAGTATTTTTGCATGTGCGGATTAAATATTAGCAGATTTATTTTTTACGTCAAAAATATTTTCAACCTTCCGAAAAAAGTTGGCGGTCTATCTGCATTTTCTTCCGAGTGCCCGAGCGATCTCCGAAATTCTGACAAGGTTCGGTTTCAGATCATGATCGTCAGCAAGATGATCGGAACTTTCTCCTTGCCAAATCTGATGACATTGACGGCAGACAAAAGAAACGGCTACGGGATTGAAGAAACCCCATTGGTAAGTCCAGTGGTGCGTGTCGGAACCGGGATTGCCACAGATCACGCACCGCCCCTCATCACGCTCGAAAACAAACCAACGTAATTTTTGCCAGCGTGCTGATTCAAGAAGATGCTTATGTTCCATGCAATTATTTATGCGTGGACCGGCAAATTCTCCAACATGAGAAATGTCTAATACACAGTTGTGCTGTTCGCCGACCTGCACAACATTCCGTACCTGTTCGAGATCGTTCTGACATTGCAGCGCTCATGCTGCGCACCTGCAATTCAAGCTGAAAAACAAGGGATTTCGGAGATGTACCAAAAATGGGTACTAATAACACAGAATTTGAATTCAGTAATGTAAAAGTGTGAATCTACACCTTCTCTGTTCTCATCTCCATTTCTGGTGAGTCTGTAGGTCTGATTTGGTTGGTTTGTAGGTCTGATGATCATGGTGGTGGTCTTTGGGAGTGAAGCAAGGCAAAAACAGAAGCCAATCTGTTTTTTTGGTTGGCGATTGCGCCACAACTATAAAGATAGGGTCTGTTGTTGTTATTCTTCTTTGTATCTGTATCTGTTGGGTAGTCCCAAACTGAACCAACAAGTTCAGTCTCATATAAAATCCACCCTTTTTTTGATTGGTTATTCTGATATGAATAATCGTGATTCATTTTCAACCATCCGTTATCAATCAGAACTTGACGGCAAGCCAAGTAATACTCATTATGTTTCCATTCTGGCATTGAATTTTCATTTGCTAATTCATTCCACCAACCCTTGATTGACTTTCTCGGAATATCACCACCATGAGTTTCAGAAACGTGTGATATAATACCGGCAAGTCTCAAGACATGATCACGTTGAATGCCGTTTACAATTCGTCCTTTGGTGTATTGCACTTGTCCATACTCATCAACCCATGTTTCAACATTGATTCTTGTAGACAACGTTTTGCTCAATAGGTGTGACCTTCCCCGCCATTCTTGCATTTTTTTGTTGAGCAATGGCCTTTGTCTGGTACTGCTTCCGCATTTTTTAGGATCGAAAGTCTTTGCTGCAAATTTTGCAATGCCTTTGATCCTGTTTATTCTATTAGACAATCCATCTTCCCAGTTGCCATTGTATATTTTGTATTCTTTGGCTTTGGCAAGTAACTCTTCTGCGTTCAATGGTCGTCTTGCTTGATTGTTGCAGTAGAAAGCCAGTTGTGTATTCTTCTGGAAAGCATCAGGAATACTTCTGATCTCTTCTAATGTTTTGCATAAAGCTTTTGAAGAAACCTCCCCGTCAGGGGCTTTACTGATGTCTGCCCCCTCTTTAGGGGGCAGCATTTCGACGGTCTTTACCGTCGAACAAATACCACTTGAGGTCAAACAGCACTTTTTATACTTCTTTCCACTTCCACAATAACAGGGGTCATTTCTTTTAATCTTTGGTGATTCCCCATCGATCAAGCAAGCAAACTGACAAGAGGTCTTCTTCGTTGTCGAGGTCGAATTCCACTGGTGATGATTCGTCTGTTTCGTTGATTCGTTGAATGAGTCGCTTTGAGAGTCCTTGCCAGTATTCTGTGTCATTGACGATTGACAAGAGGTCTTTTCTTCTATTGCCAATGTGGGGCAAGCAGCACTTTTTATATTTCTTTCCGCTTCCACAGATGCAGGGAGCGTTTCTTTTTGGTTTTTCTGACATAGCATTTCCTTATCTGGTGTGTTTGCACAAGCTTTCTTTAGCTCAACTTCTAAAGTATGCACATCACAATGTTCTCCACGTTGTAACCACGCATAGAAAGCCCACAAACTGTAAGAATCAATATATGTTCTTTGCTTTTCATTTGTTCCCGGCAACCTATCAAGCCTATAGCGTTTTGTCTTTTCCAATATGCCAGTATCAACAATTGTAATTTTATCGAGTCTCATTGGTAAAAAGACTTGTGGGCTATTATCTGGGAAGACTTCTCTTGCACCAATTGAACTGGCTTTCTGTCGCTCGTTTAACCTCTTTCCAATTTCGTTTGCTTCTGAAACTTTAAGAGGTTTCTTTTGGCGATGAAAACCAAAGAACTTGGTGCTGCCATTTCTGGGATTCACTTCAGCCAACCACATCAATTCATTGAATTCAGTGGTGAGAAGCTTATAAGAATCAAGCACTGCTTTGATGTGCTTTGTCGCCTTGATTGTGCCATCGTGCCTATCAAGATCGTCTGTGACACATGGTAGATGTGTTTCATTAGTTCCTCTGACGATACCTCTATGTCTGCCAGCAAGGTGATCTCTTACAGGAGACCATTTGTGTTTTTCTTTTTGAGGAACATCCCAATATCTAGGACCGGGGATTTTTGCACGTCCAGAATCGGAGATTTCAGAAGAGAAATCATAGCCTAAAAACTTATGACCACAGCCAGCATAGAAAAACCTTTGGAAGTCTTCTGTGACTTGAGATTCAGTGCGTTTCTTTTCAAATTGATATTCAGTTTTTGTTATTGATGCACTATAATACATTATCACTATTTTATATTTTTGGGGGAGTTCTTATCAGGGGCTCCCCCATTTTTATTACCTTATTTTTAGTGTTAAACTCATAATGTATAATAGTGGATCTGCCTCAATTTTGAAAATTTATTTCTCCATCTCACCTCTTGCTTCTGCTCTTCCCAAAATGGTTTTTTCTTTGCTTTACAACAAAGAAAATAAACAGCTAAAAGCAGCTAAAAAGCACACTTAATAACGCCAAAAAATAAATCTTTGCTGTACAACAAAGATTTGCTATTTGTGCTTAATAACAGTGCAAATTTTGTGTCCATAAATTAAAGGAATTGCGCTTTAAATCAGATAATCATAAGGTTTGATATGAGTGAATCTGAAACAGGATATTTGACAGAAGAATCAAAAGACTGACACCAATTAATCAAATAGCGTTACGATGTTCGTATTCACAAAAGCAGGAGAAAATCGATGCCGATATTTCTCCTGCTTTTTTTGGTTTTGCTTTACAGCAAAGACACAAAATGTAAAGACCTCCTTACATTTCATCTTGCTTGTATTTACTTTACATTTCGCATAATCTCACGTATAATAGGGCGTAATTCTTAACGATGTAGCCCCTACCGGGACTTTAAAAAAGCTTCATTGAAGCGACTCCCCACTTGGCTATTTCTCACCAGTGCTATCTGGACTGTATAGCACAAACCATGCAATGATTTGCATAAGCTGTGAGAGGTAGTCATCTATGCGCACTCGTCCCCCCTAATTTCTTCAATCAATCTTTGTACTTTACATAATTACAATTTTTGTATTGAGGAAATAAATCATGTCTGAAACAAAACTGACAAAAAGAGAAGCTGACAAAAAAGATCGTCTTGAAGCCATCGTTGATAACTGGATTGATCAAGCATTAGAAGCTGGCAAAGCACTGATGATGATCAAAAAAGAAAAGCTTTACCGAGCCACACATAAGACCTTTGAATCTTATGTAAAAGAGCGTTTTTCAAAAACACGGCAATGGGCTTATGATTTTTGCAATTGGTACGAGGTCAATCATCTGGCTGATCGATTAGCAGCCCCTCTTTCGAACAATGCAACAACTGCATTGTCATCTGTGGCAAAAAATGCACCTGAGAAGGTGAAAGAGATAGTCGAGGAATCATCAAAAATTGCAAAGAAAAACAATCATGATGAGCCAACCAAAGATGATGTCAAAGAGGCAAAGTTGAAAGTGATTCCTGTGAATGCTCCTGCTCCTGCCAAAAAAACTAACAAAATACGCAAAGTATTTGAGGCTTCAATTGTTGTCGATGCGGCAAATCTCATGTCAGTGATTGGAGTGTTTGATGAACTGAAGGTGAAATATGAGCAGTCAAGCAAGTGCGAGCTATCTGTAATGATGGATTCATTCAGTTCATTTATGCTTTATGCAGGCAAGATTTTTGACAAAGCGGAAACCTTTGAATTCTCGATTCATGGCACAAAAGTTGAGATGGCAGAAAAACAAATAGCGTAATTCACTTTGATTCCCCCGATGACATCATCGGGGGAATCATTTCAAATAAAAAAGGAAACTAAAAATGACGAGAATCACAAAAGAAGAAGAAGAATTTATTTTTGACACATTACGTCTCTATCTTAATGATGATATGTATGTTGCAAATTCAGTTGCAATATATCGCCATGAAGATGGGCATCTGTCACATTTTCCATTTTGCGGCTCACCATCAATAGCGGCAGATGGAAGTGATGAGGTGATCTATGAGTGGCATAGTGGATGTTACAATGATGATGATGACCCATTTGAAAATGTAGACGATTTGATTGACGCTTTGCGTGAGGGATTTGTCCGAGAACAAGAAATGGCTGCTGAACGAGAATGGACTTAATACCTATTGGGGAAGTTCCTTATTGGTGCTTCCCCAACTTTTTATCTCTTGTGTATCAATGAATGAAAGAGGAACTGCTGTTTTCTTTTGTCTCAACTTTACTTCCGAGAAAACGGCAAGTTCAATAAGGCAACGCTTTAATGAATTTCTGAGATAGCCCCTATCGGGAAAGGTTCATAATTTCATTCTTGAAATGCCTCCCACCTTGGCTATCTCTCACCTTTAATGTGAGAGATAGCCATGCGCATTTTGGACGCTTACTCTGCTCGTCCTCCGCCCTGCATCCTCAAAGCAATTTTTGTGTTTACAAAATTTATGTTTTGTTTTGAGTTGATAATATGAATAATTATGGCGTTTTAATCAAATCTGATCGGGCAATATTGGCAGAATCCAATGGACGTTATCCGATGACCTATGCGAAAAAACATTTGCGAGACGAACTGAAAGGAATGGATATTAAATCTACTTTGTATGGCTGTGAATTACTTTTGAAAGAACATGGTGATTTTGGCGAATGGCACCATTCATCAAAATTCGCTAGAGAAATTGATTATTATGATGTGAATGCGGTCATCAAAGAATTTGATGAAAACCTATCAGAAGCTTTGCAACAGATGGCTGTAGCAAAAAAACCGAAAAAAGAAGAGGTCAAAACTGAAGCTCGAAATGTTAAACTGAAATACCGTGTTTGGATCACCAGTAGCAGATATCGAGTTAAAAGGTATGAAGGACCAGCGACAATCAAAGGAGATTGGATTCATTTTCAGAGTACAAAGAAAAAACTGACAGGCGATTATATCGAAGTTGAATATCTTGATTCACAGATGGTCGCCAAATAGAATTAGTTTTGAAAATACGTTGGCGCTGGTCCTGTTTGTGTAATAGCCCCTGATGAATTTCATCAGGGACTATTTTTCAAGGATCTCCATTATGTCAAAAGAGAAGAAAACCTGCAGCAAACGATTACGCCACTGTTGATGGAGTTGTCGATGCAGCCTCGACATTTGCCTTGATGATCGGAGCCCCTGCTGATCCCGGAATAATGTCTGGCCCAAAAATGACGACCGTAACATCGAGATACGCCGTCGTCTTTTCACCGTGGCGACGGAATCGAACGTAGTCGTGGAGAAACCGAATATTTCCGTGAACGCAGCAATTTTTCCACCATCGGTAGTCCTTGTAAGCACTCGGAAGAAGCATTACAGTCGTTGCGCCATTCTTACTTTCGTTGTAAGCCTTTTTGACCCAATCTCCAATTTCGTGTTTGCTGAAAGGAGGGTTGCACCAAACTGTTTGCCCAGCCCAGCTTTGTTTCAGTCCATCCGATTCGGGCGTGAAGAATGTTTCGCATTTGGCGTTTTCTGGTAAAGCAGCAGCGTCCAATGTGAAATGGAATTCCTGATCGAGATGGTCAAACAGCCATTGCGGTGTTTCGTATTCGGGAGTGGAAACATCGTTTTTCTGCTTTCGAATCCGGTTTGCGTACCACTTGGCATGTTCGGCTCCTTTTTTGAGCACCGACTTTTGCTCATCAGGTTCACACTTTGATAACTCGGATGCCGCAACAATAGACAGTTTATTGCTGTCCATTGCATTCACGAGTTCTGGGATGCCCTTTTCGACAACCTTCTTGGCACGGGCGTAACCGTCCTTGCCACCAAGATCGGCACGCTTTGCGGCCTGATCGACAGTCAGATCATCATCGATATTGCGAATTTGCTTTGACCGGCGATCCCCGCCGTGTTTGTAACTACGAAGTGCATCTACAATGGCAACACGCTCGCTGACAGTGAAATCTTTCCTCATCGTGTTTTCGGCGAACTGGCAGTGCAGAATAGACGGAACGTCAATGATGCGAGCCGGGATCGTCTCACTTCGCATGACATCTCGGTAGGCACGCAGACGACGTTCTCCGAAGACGAGTTCATTTTTAGGCGTGATACCGATTGGCTGGAGCAGTCCATTTTCTTTGATGGACAGAGCAAAGTCTTCAACATCGCCCATGTCTTTTCGGTGACGGTGTCCAATTTTGATGTCGCTGATTTTTACTTCGATAATTTGATTTTTCATTTTTACGTCCTTTGGAAAAGTGGCATTTGGAAAACTGAGCGCAGACCGGTGGCCTTGACTCAAACAGGGGTTTCAAAAACAGGGGGTGTAGAGATCGCCGCTTCGAATGACCGAATAGGTGAGATCAAGCAGGCCGTGTGTATTCGTCCTTTGCTTTGAAGAGTCGCTGACGTGCCGTGGCGACGAATTGATCGTCTTTTTCGATGCCGGTTAAGTGATCCCAGCCCGCCGACAGTGCTCCGATCATTTCGGACCCGCTGCCCGAGAACGGAACTAACAGTCGGCGGGGTGTCTCACGCTTCGGCTGGATGATTAGACGAGCGAGATATTCACACAGGGCAAGCGGCTTGACCGTGGGATGGGCGTTTCCCTTGCGTTCCTTGCGGTTGGCCTTGGCACAGTAGAAAAACCGAGACGCACCACCTTCATCACCGTAGCCCTCCACAACATCCATTCGAGAACGGAATGCCTTAAGCGTCTTGCCGTTACCGACATTGCTACCAGCCTTTCGACGACGTGAACGACGGGAGCGAGAAGTTCCGTATTGTTCATCCAGCAACGCTGCGGCTCGTTCATTGAGGATGAGATTTGCGGGATGCCTACCCTTATCAGTACCGTCTGCAAGCATTGGAGATGGAGCCTGATGACTTCGCTTCGTGTAACATGTTGTCCCAATTCGACAGTCTCCGATGTTGAGCCCACCGCAGCCATGGTTCGTGGCGTTCTTTACGAACTTGCCATCGACTGGCTTCATTGCCAGAATGATTGGCTCCCATGCTGGCTTCAGCAACGTGTGGTAGTTGCCCCACCGTTCACCGAGAGTCTGCCCAATGTTTTTCCCTTTGGGGAATCCATCTCCGTAGAGCCAACAGAGCGTGTCTCGAATCTCCCAACCGGCATCTTCTATATTGCAGACGAGTCGGTGAAAGGTCCTTGGATGGCCAAAGGCGAGCAAATAAGCACCCGGTTTGCAGAGTCGCAGCAGACCTTCGAGTACGCTTACGGGCGGGAGAGTTCCGTCCCATTCTTCCCCCATGAAGTTGAGGCCATACGGTGGATCGAAAAAAGTACCATCGAACGTGACAGGTGGAAGAGTCGGCAAAACTTTGTTAACGTCGCCGTGGTGGATGGTCCAGCTTCGGTCAGTCGAGTGATGAGTAGTGATGCGATTTGTATTGTTGTTGCTATTGTTCATGGGGGTTCTCTTTCTTTTTTGAGAAATATGAAATGTGTGGATGTATCCCGACCCCTCCCTGCAAAGGGCCGGAAACTGGTTCTTGAAAATCTGAAAACGTGAAGTGTCAGAAGGTCATACCATTCGTGCAGTGGACGTGACTTCCTTGAGACGCTTGTAGAATGTGGATTTGCCGTGCGGCCATTCGGCCAACTGACTGTGGCGATCATTGGGAAATCTCTCTGTGAGTTCTTTGATGAGTTGTCGTTGAATTTCCTTGTCTTCATCCTTGGAAATAGCACGCACAGGTTCGGCAATCTGCTTTTGAAGACTGGACCGCACAAGGTCTTGCCATGAGGTCAAGGCATCACCCTGCTTGACTTGCCGGTAGTCCTGCCACGCCTTGGTCAGATGCCGCAGATCAAGGCGCTGGTCCATCTTCCGAGTTTCGGCAATCAAAAACTCCGCAACTTCGAGGCATTCATCCGGTGATAACTCTGGGTAGCCCTGAAGAGCCAAGTGCCGGATGAACACTGCGACTTCCTCATCGGTCGGCTCGTGTTCCAGCATCACGATCCGACTGCCCAAAGCTCGGGCCAACGGATCATGCCTTAATGGAATGTTGCTGATGGCAATGATCGACCCGGTGAACCAGATTCGTTCATCCCTGTCCTTGCTCTTGTAGGAAATGAGCCTCGGCTCGTCGGGCTGTCCATCGAGCGCAGCCAACAGAATCTGAAGTGCCTGCTCGTTTTTGAAGAGCGATGTGATGTCATCGAGGACGATGACGTGTTCGGGATGATCGGCAAGAAATTCGAACAACCCCATCGGCGTCATGCGGGCGTTCTTATTCACCCATGGTTTGTCGAGTAATTCCAACTCTTGTCGCACCGTGAACGTCTTGGACGTGCCGGGTCTTCCTACGATGTACACGCCGGTCTGGTATCCATTGGCAACAGACACTACTCGGTCTCGAATGAGTTGAAGCTTCGTTCCGAATTCTTGAATGACGGGTTCGGTGGCCGACAACGTATCGGCCCGCTGTTTAGGTTGGATTGCAGTCATATTCATTTCATGGTCCTCCAATTTGAAAAAATAGTTACAGGTTTGGTTCATTCAGATTCACTTGGTTTTCTCTGCGCACACCGGTAGCGCAGTTCTGTTGTCATGGAAAATTCCGTCGGCAGAGTTGTGAACGGCTACTTGCAGTTATTGATCACGCACGTTGTTGTCGTCCTACATTCAACGATACGCACGATTTTTTGCATTGTAAAGTTGGGGTCATAAGTGGCTTCATGATAATACTTTACGAGATGCGTTCAGCCACCGGCACAAAAGTTGTAACGGACTGAAATGCTACATCCACGACAGATTTTCGACGTTCAATATGCTATCGAGATCGTCTCGCATCCTCTGCGCCTGTTCTGTGGTGACAGCCACAATCTCTGAACGATGGCTGTTGGCAGGGTCCGGTCGGTACGTGATAAGCACAACAGACTTTTTCGTCGTTCTCACATTCGACATTTCTTTCGTGATCTTTCTCACAATAACATTGCCTGCCGTGATCGAGAGAATCTCAATTGTTCTGGCTTGCATATGCTTCGGCATAATCATTCTCCTTGAAAAGTAGTTAGCGGTTTTCGCTCTATTGTCGCAATGTTCGGTGACAACCTTACTGATAAACTCTTGTTACGACTGGGCACTGATGGCCTCTCCTTTTTGTTTTTTTGTTTCATGGACTTGTTTCTCCAAACTTGCGCAGACTTTTTACAAAGACCGAACGTGCCGAGTGTTCCCGCTCGGTGCGCAATCCGTGCGCACCCGGCACGCCGGTTACAAAAATTGTGTTTAAGAATTGCGGACCGTTAGAATTGGCTTACACAATCGGAAGCGGCGGCCCAGAGAATGGTCAGCCGACGAGAATGAGAGGACTCGATGTTGGCTGTTCCAGAGACGGAAGGTCGGCGAGCTTGAATGATTCGCCAACGAGTTCGATAAGTTCGTCTAAAGTCATGATGTCCTCCTCCACGGTTTCGAGTTGATGTTCGAAGGTTGATAGCTCGTCACCGTTAACTGATTCGGAGGGATCTTCGAAGTCAAGCAGATAATCACTACCATTGCAGAGGTCCTCAAAATGATCAACGATCAACTCGTCAGGGTCGTATTGCAGGAACTCGAAGCGAACGCATTCTAAGAAGCCAAGCAGATCAGCAAGTGTGCTTGTGAGATTATTAGATATCCATCGGCTATGGTTATCGCCAACCTGCTTTATATAAATCCCACGGACTCGGGCGGAATTCCAGTTATTTCCCACCGACAGGGTTGCAACCTTCTTCGATACGTAACCACGGACTTCGGTAGGACTGACATATTGCTGCGATTTGGCCCATCGTCGTACTTCAAATTCGCCGTAGTATTCGATCATTGCTGACAGTGGCAAAACGACGGCGTAGGTTTCGGGTCCGAGACACTTGACTGCAGACTCCACGCTTTTGCAGATGATGAGTTGCTCACAAACCCGAGGATCGAGTGCGGTTTTGCTGTAGATGCGTGGCGTTCTCGCCGGGTCGTCATAAGTAAGGAGTGACATTACTTCGTCGTCGATCCCAGTAAAAACTACATACAGTTCTCCCTTCTTCATCCGTTGTGATAGATTACGACGGACTTGTTTCGGGGTTTGATGCTTCGCAGTTTTTTTCTTGCTCATTCGTAGTCTCCAGAATATGGTTTAAAATTTCGATCCGCCGACGGTGGCGAATCAGTAAAACGCATTATCGGTGTCCCTCCCTTTCAATCTCTTTCCTGATGGGCAAATGTGACATCCGTAAACACAGTCACATCAGTGAGTTGGGATAATCCCATCACGAATCCCAGCCACACGAAATTAGGGCAATTAATATTTTTCTTGCCTGCTTGCCAGATCTGTACTTATTCATTTTTGTTCACATGATTGTGTCTTTGTTGGCGCACTTGCCGGTGTCTTGTCCTTGCGATCTGCCTTACCAAAGATCGTTTTCTTTCGCCCTTCTTGTAGGTGTCCAATACGCCCATAATTCACTAATATCCGAGGAGATAAAGGTGGATAGAGAAAGTGGTATCAATCAGTTACGGTCGAACTGAATGGATTACGAGGAATCGAAATTGGGGCAACGGGAGCAAAACAACACGTTGGAAGAAAGAAACGGCTACCGCCGAGCCGAGACATTCCGGCAGAATTTCCGGTCGCTGCTGGAGAGTCGATGGTTGTCACAGCGAGAAGCCGCAGATCAAATCGGCGTGCCGTATAAATGGGTGCGGCGACTCTGCCATGAAGGAGTTGGTCGAGCAGATAAACGAACCAAAGCGGGCCTCCAAGACATAGCCAGCTTCTTCGGAGTAGAGGTCGAAGCTCTGTGGCAAGAAAAAGTTGTCTCTTCTTCAATTCCCAGACCAGATCGCAGCCTGATTCGATGGACCGGCACGAAGCGACTACAAGCAGGCGAGATCGTCAAACGCTTCCCGAACGAAATCGCCACGTATTATGAGCCGTTTCTTGGCGGTGGTGCGGTGCTTTACGAGCTATTGAAGAGCGACATCCCCGTCAAGCGGTTTCGTTGTAGTGACACCTGCGCTCCGCTGATTGAACTGTGGAAGCAAATTAGGTCCGATCCGGCCACGCTCCAGAAAAGATATGAAGTGATGTGGAACACGCTCCGCAGGCGTGGAAAAAACTATTATCTGGAGGTTCGAGACCTGTTCAATGAGAGCCACGATCCCTGTGACTTCTTTTTCGTTCTTCGGACCTGCCGAAATGGATTTGTGCGGTTTAACCAAAAGGGAAAGTTCACTGTTGGTTTCCACCACAAACGAAATGGCCTGCCCCCCGAAGAAGTTCATGCGTTACTGCAAGACTGGCACCGATTGCTGATGAAACACGATGTCACCTTCACCGTCCGGGATTATCGAGAAATTTCAACGAGACTTCGGGACGTGATATACCTCGATCCACCGTATGTTGCCGAAACAGAGATTTACTCGGGGAGATTTGACTATGGAGAACTGTGGACGTGGATGGAGAGGCAACGGTGCAGCTACCTGTTATCACTCAACGGATTCGTTGGGAGCGAAGACCGTCGCCTCGCTGTCCCCAATAATCTGTACGATGAAGAGTTGCAGATCGATGCGGGGATCGGTTCTTTGAATACAAACGGATCGATCCAAGTAACGAACAGCTTGTATTTGCGAACGAGTAAGAACCGGGGCTGACGAGAATCAGTGATCAATGGTGCTATTGCGTCATTGATCACTGAGCCCATGTTTTGGAGCTTACAAGAATTCGTGGAAAATTAGAATTATGGATTCGATAGAAATGTATTCCATACAGTCGAGAAATTTGAATTCATGGAAAAAATGGAGATGCCCAAGAGTCAAAAAAGTGCTTAAGCAAAAGGGTTCTAGGGTTACAAGTTGCGTGTCCATGAGTTACTGTGTCGGGAATTGACACAGCACTAGCTCCTTTGTGTGCCTTGCCCCTTGGTTCATTTAAAACCAAGGGGCATTTTGTGATGACAATACACGTATCGGAAGAATATTTGTGGATAAAATCGAATTAGCCAAAAACAGTTTGGAGACTTAAAAGAGAAACCTCGAACAGTCAATACCGAGTGATAACACAAAGCCAATTACTAAAGTATTGGCTACTCGCTTCAACAAAATTCTGTCTGCCATTGTAGAAGTCAAAGACGACTTTCCCGACGAAATAAGTCTTACGGATTCTTACATGAGTGGGTATAAAGATCATCCCGAAGCTCCTTTTTTATCCCCACGTCCACCATATTATTGCTTCCAGCAACTTGATTTTCTCAACAGATAAATTGCCTCGATGATAAGCAACCCTTTGTTGATAAAACCAATTAGTTGATTTCTTGTCAGTCTTCGGAAACGGTCTTTTTTTCAAAACTCTGACTGATTCATAGTTGCGATGCCATCGATCAGGCTTCCATTGCCACCAACTAATTGATTCTAGTAGCTCAATTCTATCTTGAGATAGTTTGCCAGCAGAGTAAATCAGACGTTGCTTGCCAGTCCAATTTTCTAATGCTTTAGACAACTTCGTTGGATAATGCTTATAAGCTTTTATCTCATTAAAGTATTCTTGCCAACGATCATCATATTTTTTGAACCATTCCCACCAAGGGATTGATTCCAAAAGATGAATTCTTTCTTTTGACAACCTTCCATCTCGATAAAATGCCTTGTTGTTGCTGATCCACCAGTAAGCTTTACTACTTTGTGGCGGGCAAGCAGGTAAAGACTTGATCTTCTCGTAATTTCCAAGCCAATTTGAGTCAAAGATTCCTGAAATAATTTTTCTCAATTCAGCAAATCTGGTAGGACCACCAAACCCTGCTGAAAACAACTGTAGACCTTTCAGAGTATCGTCAGACCAAACCTTGTCGAATCCAGAATTGACTAGATCATCAACAGCAAGGGTGATGTTAGCTTTTCGTCTGATCATCAACACTATTTGTTTTGCTGTCTGTTCTTCTTGTTCGATGTCAAAGTTTTTCAGAGCACGAACAATTGCATTTTTTGCCTCTGTGTCTGAAGGTTTTCTGTTTTGCTGCTCGCAATCAGCAAACAATGAGATCATAGCATCATAACAATCAGAAAGAATGCTCTCTTGCAAATCTTCATCATACTGACCAAGCAAATTTACTGGTCTGCCTTGGCTCCCCCCTTCAAAATGCCCATCATCATAATACTTCGGCATTTTGATAGGATTAAGGGCATTGTCCAAAATCAAAGACGCATGAAAATGAGCAAACAGTTTAGATAAATATTTTCGTTGCTCGTCTTTTGGAGCATCTGTAATGACCGAAAAGAAAGAGAAATAGCTTATGTGCTCCTTACCGGGGTAATCCCTGATAAGCCTTCCAAAGCGTTGATTTCTGTCTTGATCTGATCCACTTGGTACTAGGTCAATTACTCTTTGTGCCTGTAGCCAATCAGCACCCTCCTTAAACATACCAACTGTTAGAATTACATCAATCTGCTCTCCCTGTGTCATCGCAAACTTGATTTTCTCGTCTCGATGATCCCCATCGACAAGATCAAGAATAATTCGACCTTCATTATCACTGTCAGCAGACCACAACTCACTCTCTGGATAGTGTTTTTTGATCGTTCTCACAATACGTTTTGTAAAATCAGACTTCTCTTTTCCGAGAAGCAGACGATGATTTTTAGGCGGGCAATATATGATTGTTGGAGTTTGATCTTGTGCAAGTAGTTGGTTGAGACTTTTCCAAACTGTGCCTTTAAAGGCAACGAAATCATACTTGTATGATTTAATGTGCTTGAGAGACCGCCAATATTTGTCAAACTGAATTGAATGTCGATAGAACCGATCAAGATGACTTTCTGTGATAATCGGTAATTGATCACCACGAAAAAAGAATGCTGTCGCCAAGATCAATCTTGTGGTGGTCGTCGGATTATCGATATCCAGAATATAATTAACGATTGCGCCTAGTTGATTACATGATTCATCTGCCCCCGAAATGTGGTGTGATTCATCAATGAGGAATGTAGTGTTCTTGGTCGCTTCTGCGAGTTGCTTATCAGACAAGCTTGAGAATGTCCGGGCTAAACCAGCATGAGTTGTCACGATAATTCGATTGAAAATCTTTTTATCTTTTGCTGGTTCCGTTAGAAACTGCGATAGCTCTTCGGTCTTGTTCCGAATGTAATTACACAGATTGTGTTTGACAGCCCAATCAAGCATTTCACCAGTCGGCAATTTGATTGAAACATCGTGGATGAATCCTTTAGCTATAACTGTTTGGGGGATCGCAATAACAACTTTTCTTTCTGTGCCAGAAAGTAAGTCATCACCTGCAAGAGCACAAAGCACCATGCTTTTTCCCCAGCCTGTCGGGGCATTTAATATAGCGTGGTCATGTCGCCTTAATTCGGCGAAAGCTTCCTCTTGACTTTTCCTTAATTTGATTTGGGTTACAGACATTTTTTCTCCTAGCTGTAATGAGTGCTCAATTTGCTGCTAACGCCGATTTATTTTGGTAGTTGAGGTTTAGCGTGAATCGTCTCTACTCATCACTTTGTTCTCCTGAAACAGAGTTTTGTCTTGGCCAACCACTCGGCTGACTCACGCCACCATTACCAGTGTCCTAATACTTCCAATAATTTCTGGGGCATTCTGGGACAGTAAGTAGATTTATGGGACACGATCTGGGACAATCAGGGTATGAGACGAGATCCCGAGGAATTTAAACGGAACGTGCGGCGACGGCTGAATGAGCGAAACCTCTCGCAGAAGGATGCCGCAAAGAAAGCTGACCTGCCCTACAAGTGGGTGAGACGGATTTGCTCACGAGGGCTGACAAGGGTTGAGGGGCGAAACGCAGAGCAAGTCAAGAAGCTGTGTGATCTTCTTGGAGTAGAAGATTACGAGCAACTTTTTTCAGGAATCAATTTCGATAACACCCCTGCTGGCTGGGCCAAGAAAGCAGCCGAAGTCATTCGGCAAAACAACAGTGATGGCGAACGGCTGAAAAGTCAAATCGACACTGCGTACCGAATGCTCGCCGCAGATTCAGTGTGGGAACTCATTAAGAACAGAGGGCTGTATGACACCTTTAAGAAAATGGGAAAATTCACAAACCAAGAAGACGGGCTGGCCCTAATCAGATATTTGCTGCGTGGGGACGCTGATACGGATATGCTGCCTCTTTCAGCCGAACAAATAGTTGAGAAGGTCGAAGCGAATATGACAGTACAGACAACAGTTCAAAATGACTGACGGTCACGTGACCAAGATCGCATTGCGCCGTTGATCGGCAATTCCACGTTTTGGGACTTACAACAATTCGTGGAAAACTGGAATTCTGGAATCGACAGAAACAATAATCCTACCGTTTGAATAATTTCTAAAGTTCTACTTTACGATCATTATATTCGTACGTAGAATAGGGACGCCACGGGAGCCGTGTCAAAAATCAACCACACCCACGGAGAATTAGAGTTTTCGTCGCAGATGTCTGCGGCGAAGGCACGATTTTCGTGGGTTTTTTATTTGAATCTTCGTATACGTTAAAGAAGTAAAACAGTCTTCCAATGAGCAATCGTTCTTCCATCATCTGGCGGAACTCCCCGAAAAGATTCGGTCATTCTACAATAGCTTTCCAGATGAATGTGGCCCATCAAGTTTGGAGTATCTCAATGACACGTTTAATTCCCACAGTCGCATATCTTCGGATGTCAAATAAAGATCAAAAAACTAGTATCCCCCAGCAACGCAAACAAATTACTGCCTATGCAAAAGCCAACGGCTACGAAATCGTCACTTGGTATATTGACGATGGGAAATCTGGTTCCCGTGAACAACATAAGAGAACAGAATTTACTCGAATGCTCTCTGACTCAACGACAGGAAATTTCGAAGTAATCCTCTGCCTTGACAAATCCCGTTTTGGTCGGCTGGACTCAATCGAAGGTGCATTTGCCAAACAGACATTAAGGAATGCAGGTGTCATACTACATACGCTTCTGGAAGGTGATTCAGATTGGAACACTCATACCGGACGCATTGTGGATTCAGTTCTTTCCGAAGCCCAGCATGAATATTCATACAAATTGGGTCAGAAAACACTCATCGGTAAACTCAACACATGGTCCAATGGCACACCATACGGACAGCAGACACCTTATGGTTTCTCCCGCAAGGTTGTGGATGATAAATGCCACATCAGAATTATAGGACGTAGGGAGAAGTTTACTAAACCTAAAAACTGGTCACAAGAATTTGTTCCGGGTGATCCAGATGAGGTCGAAGTTGTCCAATGGTTATTCGAGACTTATGCAAACCGAGATGTCGGCTTCCGTTGGCTTGCCGCTGATTTGAATAGTAGAAATATTCCAAGTCCAACAGGTAAGAAATGGTGTGCCAAAACGATTCAAGATATTTTGTGTAATCTCCGCTATATAGGCGATCTTCCTCTTGGAAAAAGAGCAGCAGGTACATTCTGGCGGCTGGACGGAGAAGAGGTCGTTAAATCTGAAACGACATCAGTTGTCCGCAATAGTGAATCTCTTATAAAGAAGAATACCCATGATGGTATCGTCAGTCGTACGCTATTCGACAAAGTTCAGCGACGTATCGAGCGTCGGAAACAAACTAACACCCACTCCCACAAATCAGGTGGATATCTATTAAAGGATGTCCTGTACTGCGGGAACTGTGGGAAACCGCTGTATGGGAATCTAAATCGGAGTGGTAAGAATACAGAAAAAAAGAAATCTGGTAGAATCATTTATGTATGCAAAACCGCCATCAAATATGGGAAGCAATGCAGTTGTGCCCAATGGAAGATTGAAGAAGATTTGGTCCTCCCTTTCCTCAAACAGAAATTGCTTGAAGGAATCGACAAGATTGTCCTGAAGCAATCAGCTATGAAATTACCTAAACTAAAAAAGGTAAAACCGAACGAAGTTGAACTGAAGATGTCAAAACTGGATGACCTGATTGAGCGGGGAACAAAAAATTTACTTTTGGCTTCTGCTGAACATCTATCCCAACTTGACAAGCAGTTATCCGAATTGAAAGCAGAGCGTGCTGAACTGGAAAAAGTAATCGAGCAGGCCAAGAATAAAAAGTCAAGGCATCCTTTTATCCCGTCTGATGAATGGATAGATGTTCTACGTGAAAGACGACAGTTGTTTGAGGGCTTGCGTGGACAACTTGTGGATATCGAGACTGGGAAGAGCAGGGACGGGAAGTATTCAAGATGTTTCCATTTGAACGCAGACACTTTCCGAGAGTTGCTTATCAGCCATGATTGCAGAGTCGATTTTTGGTGGGATCGTAAATCCAAGCATCGATGGAAAGTCTCTAAAATTAGAGTGAGAGCGTTTGGTCAGAATGCACAATTTGAGACTATCGCTTCGCTGATCGTATGATGCGGCGTGCGAAACTGGCGCAGCATCACCAGCGACTGATCACTGGGCAGCCGTCCCATTGCACTGTAGATACGTGTTGTCTCCAGACTCTCTTCTTGAGACAGACGCGGCAGAATCGTACTGATCCGCGAAGCCAGCAGGGTCTTTCCGGTCCCGGGAGAACCAATCATCAGTAAATGATGCATGCCGGCAGCAGCAACCGTAATCGCCCGCTTCGCATATTCCTGACCTTTCACATCGCTGTAATCGATATCGTAACGTCCATGTTCTTCCAGAGCATTCTCCCAGCAGAATTCAACGGCTTCGATAGGCAGAGTGCCCGTGTAAAAGCCAACGGCTTCCGCCAGTGTGCCGACAGCGAAGACGTCCAGCCCATCCACGACGGCTGCCTCTTCTGCATTCTGAACAGGAACCAACAGGCCCTGTTTGCCCTGCTCTCGCGCCGCCAGTGCCATCGATAGCGCACCGCGGACCGGACGAATAGTGCCATCCAATGCCAGTTCGCCTACCACGGCGTAATCCTGAAAGCGATCTGATGACAACTGCCCGCTGGCAGTCAACAACCCGAGTGCAATAGGCAGGTCGAACGACGCGGCATCTTTGGGAAGATCAGCGGGAGACAGGTTGATGACGATGCGATCGATCGGACGATTGTAACCGCTGTTGACCAGTGCCCTCTCAATTCGATGTGTACTCTCTTTGACGGCTGCTTCCGCCAGGCCCACCAGAATCGTCTTAGGCATCGCCCCGGGAGAGATATCGACTTCCACTTCCACAGGTTTGGCATCAATGCCAAACAGCGAATAGGTATAAAGCTTGGCCAGCATGATGATCTTCTTCAGTTAAAACGACGTCGTTTTTTGTCCAGTATCCAGTTGATCTGATCCATGCTACCCCGAAACAGAACAACAGTCCACATACCGGAGCCCTCTCAAAATGTTTTTAGGATTAAAAACAGCCACAAAAGTCGAGGAAAACATGCGAGTCATAGTGTTTTTTTGACTGATTGGCTTTTTTTCAGGAGAAGCTTCGACTAGAATACTCGACCCGAAACCGATACTTTCTGTAGACCTCATCAGTCAACGTGTGGTCTCGATAACAATATCTGAAGACCATAAAGGATAATGTCATGGCTAAAACACAGCGTAAACTGAAAAAAGCAAATCACGGTCGCCGTCCTGCCAGTGCTAAAGCACGTAAGGCAAAACGCAAGCACATCAAATTCTAATCTGATGTTGCAGCGGACCTGAGAATAATAAAACCTCGTCCTGTGATGATCAGGCGAGGTTTTTTGCTGCGCGGTTTGATATTCGTCTAGAGCGAATCACATTTAACGATAACGTCTGTCAATCTAATATACTCGGTCCAAATGGACCTGGAGACGCTACAGTAAAACTGGACACAGTCTAGTTCAACCCCAGCCCGGTCAGATCCGCGTCATGTATCTGTGCGGTTTTGATTGCGTCTTTCAGTTTGCCCACCACAAAATGCTTGTGATTGGCAACGGCCTGCTCTGTGATCTGCAGTTGCAGCGCCACCTCTTTATTTGCTTTCCCTGAAACAAACAGCTGCTCAATACACTGCAGCCGTTCAAACTCGCCATTCCTGATCCAGGCATCAATCAGCGTCTGCAGACTCGCGCAGATCACCTGCTCTTCTTTCGATTTGCGTTCCTTACTGCGCGCCAGACTGGAAGCGACGCGCGTGCGTCCCGCAGGCTCACGATGATTTCCGCGCGTGTCGTTTTCCTCAGGAAACAGAGGGATCGTGGGACGTCGTCCCTGCTTACGCAGTAAATCTGTCAGTTTATGCGAGGCGATGGCAAACAGAAACGATTCTAAAGGAGTCCCGGGATCGTAGTTGGGCAGGCTGATCAGAAAGCCTAGAAATGTTTCCTGAACGACATCTTCACTACTCGACAGATTCCGTAAGCGGCTGTTAACAAATGCCAGCAGACGGCCTTCATATCTGGCGATCAGTTCTGACCAGGCTTCCGCATCACCGGCTTTGATTTGTGAGACCAGCAGCTGGTCGGCTTCGTCGATCGGCATAAGTCCATCACAGACTGGTTAGTACAGAAATTAGTGAGATGAATGGATTGTATCCTGACTCGAGTCAGTTCTCAAATAAATGGCGGCTCCGATGCACATCAGGGTGATCAGACCAAATGCACCACCTACCCAGAAACTGCGTTCGTTCCCAATTTTCTGCTTCCAGCGGGCGAGTAACTGATGCCTTACGCCAGGAGTATTTTCAATTTCAACATACGCCCTGAACATATCGTGCTTTAAAGATTCGCCTGATTTCAACACATCACCAAAATCATGCTCTACCATCTGAAAATAAGGGCGGCGGTAGGCGGTATGCCTGAACAATTCCAAGTCCAGTTCTCTCAGGTTATTTTTCAACCAGGGTTCTCGCATCATCAGATCGGCCTGCATCTGCTGTGTTGCTTTTGCCAAAGCATCCTGGAGTGCTTCGTCTCGCGTCGCAAACAGTCCGGATTGAAATACCGGACGGCTGTTGTTAATCAGACTGTTTTTCTGCAGCACCGCTGTTTTTACGCCCTCTTTTACCCAGTCCGGCAACTCTGTACTCACTGATTTGGCTGGTTTTGGCGAAGCGTTACCGATTTCAACCTTATTCACAATTCGAGAAGGATGAGGATCACCGGGTTTGGGTGCCACCAGTGGCTGATTCTCGGAATGATGTTTCTGTAACGCGTCACCTGGGATTTCTGTGACACCTTCATTCGTTTCCGGAACAGCGTGAGAAGCAAGTCTGGTATCTTGCCGTATCGCTTCGAGCTCTGAATCTAGAACTGCACTCTGCTGAACCAGGGTTGCTGACCTGGATTCGGTACGAACGTAAAACAGGCCAAGAAATATAAAAAGTAAAAGTCCTGCCATTGCCAGTCCTGCGAGCATAAACAGCAGTGAACCTCGATTCCGGGACACGTAGTGAAACACTAACGCAAAGATCAGAATGACAACGGGCACAACCACCGTTAAAATTAACATTTCAAGAATACCAATCATCATTGTGCGCCCCCTTTCATTTCAATAAAGCGTTGTTCGGGAGGAATCCAGCTGGCAGAGAGCTGCACAACACTCGAGATAATGGCGGCCCAGCACAAAGCCGGGACCATCGGAAACGCCCAGATGGCAGTAATGATATAAGCAGTAAAGACGGTGATCAGCACGGACAAGACCCGGAATTTTCTTGGACGAAATGAATCCGCGTGCCACCACCAGCGACGGAAACAGAACAGGATACCGAAGAAAATCATATAGCTGAACAGACTGGGTTGCCCATTCACCAGCACCAGTGAATTCGGGCCGACGGCATCGAACAGCGGTCTTAACCCGAGGTAATCATTGCGTGCTGAACCAATTGTGGTCATCAGGACTTCTGCCTGCAGCAGGTAGATAATTGCACCCACAATCACTCCGGTTATCAGCCAGAGGATGCGGCGGGTACTCTGATCATAGGGTTTACCTTCGGTCAGTTTCGCGACGGCTAAAACACTCCAGGCAGCAACAAGCGTCCCGCAGGTTAACAGACAGAACGGCGCGAAATTATTTCCCCGCATGACGCCTCTGGAAATTTCGCCCATCGCTCCCTGAAAAAAAGACCCATCGGTAAAACAGACCAGTCCAATCACGATTACCAGCGTACAGAATACGGCCTTGATCATTGAAACCGAGAGATTAAACAGCCGTGTCCGATTCGAAATCGTGCGGGGAGTACGCGGGGTTAAAGCGCGTGGGTAATACGGTTTCTGTCGTTTCTGGCTATACGTCTGCTGACGCGGTGCGTCTGACTTTTTTCGTTCTTCTTCCCGGAGGATGCGTGTCTTCTCGAGATTGGTTTCGCGATCAGCGGTCTGGGTCTCATATCGCTTTTGTTTTTTATCCCACAAATTGCTGATGGGAGGCGGCCCCTTCACAATCGCTGCCATTCCTCTGGTAAAAAACCGTCGCCCGAACACACACGACATGACAACGGCTCCACTGAAAAGCATCACGAAAGGGAGAGAAAGAATAAAATGTGAAAAACCGGCCCCCAGACTGACCAGTGTGGCTCCCGTCAGCCCGATAAGTATAAATGTCAGGATGATTGCCGGTCCTAATAGCTTCGTATACTCCCAGGAGCTCTGAGTGTTCGCGACGCGCGAGGTCTGCCTCAACCCGTCCGAATGTTGCATCGGGGCATCAACAGCCGCAAATGTTTCAAATGCAGCATCGGGAATTTCCGTCACTGTCTCGCGTTGAAACAGAGCACGCTCAAATTCCTGCTTAAATGTTTTGATATCCCCGATTCGCTTCTGAGGATCTTTTTCCAGAGCACGTCCCACGACTGCCCGCAGATGTACTGGCAGGCGATTGAGATCCGGCTTTTCTGACAGATGTTTCATCAGAATTTCCGCCGTCGATTCCCCATCGAAAGGAACGACGCCAGTGATCATTTCGTAAACCATCACTCCTACCGCATACACGTCCACTTCTTTCCCGTAGCGACCGCGCGCGACCTCAGGCGCCATGTAATAGACGGTCCCGACACTTTGAGTATTAGCACTCCGTCGGCTGTGCGTGATAAATTTGGATAAGCCGACATCGCCAATTTTGATCGTCTCTCCATCGCGGAAGACATTCGACGGTTTCAGATCCCGATGCACCAGTCCCCGACTGTGTAGATACGATAGTCCTTCTGAGATGCCTGACAGCCAGTAACGGACCTGTTCCATCGGCATGCCCTGTGGATACTGATGCAACGCTTTATCCAGTCCCTGACCGGATACATATTCCATCACTACCCAGTGATCGCCGTCCCGGTCTGTTTTGACATCGAAAATCGTCACCAGGTTGGGATGCTTCAGATTCAGACACTGAGTCACGCCTCGCAACTCAACATCCATATTCTGCTGCAGCAGTTTTAATGCGACTTCCTTACCGGAATCACTCAGCGCGTAATACACCTCCCCAAATCCGCCCCGGTCGATGGCGCGCTTGATCGTAAAGCCTGCTAAAGGTTTCGATTCTGGTGCAAAGGTGAATTTCATTTTTCGTTCCATCCGTTAAACAACATGGCAGTTGTACGGTATACGATTTAACTCTCAACTATTTTTAATAACGTTCTTAAGGTATTGGTGGATCAAATATTTACGCGGATTACTGCCCCGTTTGCTTAATTCGCTCCGGACGACGTATGAAATAGTAAAGCAGTGCCCCAATTCCGTTTAATAACACAATTACCAATACCCAGATGATTTTATCGTTTCCGGTTGATGGTTCATATTTGACACAGTCAATGAGCATCCAGATCCAGAATACGAAAAACAGCAGACTCAAAACCATGGAAATTAAAGCAAACAGTAAACCAAAGATTGACATCATAATTCCAATTTCCATCATGGCACAGTTTCATTTGCGCGAGTAAATATCTGTTTAGATTGAGCAACAACCTCCAGGCATTGCTCAGACCAGCGTTAACAATAAGTTTTATTGCCCCGTTTGATTAATTCGCTCCGGGCGACGTATGAAGTAATAAAGTAAAGATCCGAAAATCCCGAGAAAAACCATTAAAAGTATCCAGATCACTTTCTCATTACCCGTTGAGGGTTCGTATTTCAGACAATCAACCAGCATCCAGACCCACATCACAAACTGTAAGATCACGAGCGCAATGACTGATAGAACCAGCAGCCCGATTATGATTGAATCCATGTATTCACTTTCTAAACGACATAAAATGATTCGCGCGAGCAAAACCCCACTTGTTAACTGACGACCTCCCAGCGAAAACGCAGATCAGGACCAGTTACCAGAGAACCCGGGGTTAAAACGGTCCCCTCGGAAACGGCCTCCTGATTCACATCGATGTTCAATCGCGAACGACACAAAACCTGATCTCCCTGGCGATACAGAATCACAGTTCCCGGCCAGTCAGCGCAGACAACATGATTTTCACTGGTCGCTCCCAGCAGACAGGTTTCCGCCATCAGCACAACGCCATCCAGTCGCTGCTGAGGCTGATGATGGCTCGTGAATTCGAGACAGGCGGATGCGCTTAACGCGGTCGGCTGTCGAAATGTGAGGACTGTATCTGTATTCAGTCTAAGCGCCGCCTGATCCGTGAGCAAGACACGATCATTGACAGCACGCTGATTACAGAAAACAGGAGCCAGCGCTTCCAGAAAATAATTCTCTCCGGAGCGGATAATCGACGCATGATGTCGCGACAGGTTCGCCAGTAATGACAGATCAGCCCAGTCAGATGCGAGACCGCCTGTCATTCCCGTTTCCCCCGGACCTCCAATTCTCAATGTCTCTGGTAAATAGACCAGATACGTACCAACTCCATCAATCCATAACAGATAGCTCAGGCCAGCCGAAGATTTTGCTGGATGATCCTGCCTGGATGAAGAAGTGAAGAAGCCCAAGGTAATGCTCCTGAATTCAGGAAGAGAGAGGCACGATTTTGAAACGATACAGACTCAATTTTAACGAATGATTTCAGTAAGTGGTCATTTAGAACATTATTTTCGGATGGGATCAATCAGATTTTCATCCGCAGACACAACAGGCACGGGGCAGGCGGCTCTACTCCAATCCAAGAACCACCTGCCACCACTCGCGCCAATGTTGCATATTCCCATCTGCTATTTACTGAACGGCAACATGATCGCCAGACCGGGTTTTGAAGTATTCATCCATCTGCTTGACGACATCCCGCTTTTCTTCCACTTTGGTATCGACGGGAATCAGTCCTGTGAATTTTCCTTCTGCATCCAGCATCTTTTCTTTCACATCCAGCTGCTTGTTCAAGTCTTTAATCAGGCTCTTGGCTCGTGTCAGCTGGGAATTATCAATCTCCAGGTTACTGACTGTTTCAGCCGCCTGTACCGATTTCAGACGTGCTTCCAGCTGTTCGATCTGAACTTCCATGTCCATCTTGGCAGACAGCATGTTTTCCAGCTTTTCGCGATTGGCATCCAGAGCCTTCTGGCGAGCCTTTAGAATCTGTTCGTTCCGCTTCAGAGTATCGGTCGCGACTTTATAACGATCAAAACGCTGTGCCAGATCGCTGCGAATGTCGTCTTTACTGTAGGTCCGACTTGCATACACAAACTGGGTCTCGTTTGACTCCAGATCGGATCGTAGTGTGAACATCGCTTCTTTCTGCTGTTTCATGGCGAGTTCTGCTTCATGAATTTCACTCTGCAGCGTTTCGACATCCACCTGCTGCTCTGCGATCACATGCATGCACCGACGAATGTCGGGCACCAGGTCCTCTACCATCTTACGCGCCCGGTCGACTTCGAAATCAACGGGTACTTCCGATTTGACCGCCTGTCGGACTGAACTGCCGGCAGTTTTCACATAACTCAATACATCGCGGCCAAACACGAAGGTCCCCAGCGTGGCCAGCACTGCAGCACCTATCACAAACTTTTTACACATGAAAATCATTGTCCTGACTCCCTCGTACAACAACAAATGTTCGATTCGGAACCGTAGGCCAAACCGATCGGCCACGTCACAGGGAGTTATTCGCCGCTCACATCAGGTTCTTGAAAGATTTTCAAAAAGATTCGTCGAAAAACAAAAAACGCCGTATCCCATTGATTAACAACAGGATACAGCGTTCGAATTTCCGTCGGTCTGAATCAGTTTCAGCCCTGGGGTAATGCCTTGAGGAAGAAATCGACAAAGTTCTGTGACATGATCCCTTTGATGTCTTCAGGGCTGTAACCCCGCTTTTCGAGGATGCCGGCGTACATCTCCAGATCAGCAATCGTATCCAGATCATGGGGAGTCTGCTCTTTTCCGAAACCACCGTCCAGGTCCGTCCCCAGTCCACAATGCTTTGCATTGCCTGCCAGCTGGCAGATGTGATCAGTATGATTTGCAATATCTTCGACGGAAGTCGTCTTGGGATCGGAAACGCCAATCGTCCAGCCCGGTTTGATCATCCAGTTATCAAAGGCACATCCAATCACGGCCCCTCGTTCGATCAATGCTTTAATCTGCTCGTCTGTCAGCTGGCGGTCCGCATTCACCAGAGACCGACAGTTGTGATGGCTCGCGAGAACCGGACCTTCATAGATTTCGAGCGCCTCCCAGAATGACTGATCGGCAAGGTGCGTCACGTCAAGCAGCATTCCCACGCGGTCCATCTCTTTCAGTAATGCGGGACCCTGTTCTTTGAGTCCCCCTTCACTGCCTGTTCCAAAACAGTAGGGACCGGGGCCATAATGCGCAGGTCCTAAGATTCGCAGACCCGCAGCAAACCAGTCCCCGATCTGCTCCGGAGAGAGAATGGGAGGCGCCCCTTCCATACTGAGAATGAAACCGATCGGAATCGTACTTCCTTCTTCACGGGCAGCCGTTTCATTGGCTTCCCATTCAGCGACATGGCTGGCCAGTGTCTTGCTGTCGGGGATCTCTCTTAAAACGCCTTTTGCCACCATCGCCCGGTAATAAGCCAGTTGCCCCATGGCCACACCATAGGCGGCTTCTCTCGATTGATAATGCGTCAGTGCCGCATCTTTGCGATGCAATCGTGGCAGCAGCGTGGAAATCGTCATGCCCACGCCCCCTTTACGCAGGGCATGCCAGGAGACGGTCGCTTCGCCGGGGATAATATTTTCGAACTGCCGCTCGAACTTGCGTATGTCGCTGACGGGTAATTCCAGGTCCCGGTTCCATTCACAGGCATTCCAGGCCATATCAAGGTGTGCGTCAAAAATCAGCATAAGATTCTCAATTCAAAAAAGTAGGTGGGAATGATCCTGGTCGATCATTTCAAATCATGATGGTCCTGTAAATCAGGCATCAGTCGAGGCAGGAGTTTCGGGACCAGTTACTACAGTTGAATTTCCTCCACAGGAACAGATTCCCGCAGCAAAGGAAAACCAGCCTGCAATAAGCAGTGTCCCTCCAATCGGCGCAATGGCTCCCCAGAAAGTCTGACCACTGAGAGTCAAAACGTAAAGACTGCCGGAGAAAAAAATGATCCCCAGCAGGAAACACCAGCCGGCAATATTCAACAGTTTTTTCTTCTGGGAAGTCAGCCCGGCAAATCCGACCAGCAGCAAAGCAATGGAATGATACATCTGGTACTGCGCACCCGTTTTGAAATCGTTCAGATATTTCTGAGCTGCAGGAACTTCTACGCCGGTCACTGTTTTCACCTGACCGTCATACTTTTCAGCAAAATAGCCATCGATGCCATGAGCGGCAAAGGCCCCTAAAATGACGGCCAGTCCACCCAGGGCTGCACCAATGGTTGACCAGTTAATTGAACAACACGACATCCGCGTCTCTCCCCGATTAAAAGTGACACCGATACTTCAGTATCACGAATATTACAACTCGATTTTTGTTCCCAACACTTCCAGAAACGCCGCCAGCCACTGCGGATGGGCTGGCCAGGCAGGCGCGGAAACCAGATTCCCATCCACGTGAACGCCATCAATGGGAGTTTCGACAAAGGTACCACCGGAAAGAGTCACCTCAGGAGCACAGGCCGGGTAAGCCGTACAGCTTTTCTCATTCAAAACACCGGCTGCCGCCAGTAACTGCAATCCATGACAGATGGCCGCGATCGGTTTGTTTGCCGATGCAAACTGACGTGTGATCTCGAGCACACGTTCATTCAGACGAATGTATTCGGGAGCCCGTCCGCCGGGAATGAGCAAAGCAGTATAGTCGTCTGCATTCACCTCAGAAAACGTGGCATTCAACGTGAAGTTGTGCCCCCGTTTTTCAGAATAAGTCTGATCCCCTTCGAAGTCATGAATCGAAGTGCGAATAATCTCGCCCGCTTTTTTATCGGGACAAACCACATCAACCTGGTATCCCACCATCGTCAATGCCTGGAACGGGACCATGATTTCGTAGTCCTCGACATAATCGCCTGTTAAAAACAGGATGGATTTCTTTGCCATTATCTCATCTCCTCTGTTGCTGATTTAACCTGCCAGCAGAAACACCAGCCGCGTCCCAATCATAAGTGCCACCGAGAGTAATAACCAGCCAAACTGCCGTCTCAACTGCAAGCCTTTCAGCCGGGCATTCAAATCGGACCCCAGCCGGGCTCCTACGGTCCCTCCGACCAGCAGGGCAATCACAATCATGATATTAATGTTGCCATGCCAGGCATGGGCAATCGTGGATTGAAACGCCACAATCCAGACGATCACCAGACTGCAGGTAATCGCGCGGTGGGTGGAAATCCCCAGCCCAAAAATCAGCACAGGGAATAACAGGATACCTCCGCTGATTCCCAGTAAACCGGAAACCAGTCCCAATCCCAGTCCAAACCAGGCGATCACCGGAATCGACAGGGGGCCCTCAACCAGAGAAGGAAACCGGGCCACTGGTGGAATCTGAAACCGATCCGTAAACAGGGTGCCTTTCAACTCAGAATCTTCGCGGCGGGCACTCCGCAGGGAGAGCACTCCCAGTCCGGTCAGCATGAGCAGATAAGCCAGCAGCACAACCAGATCCGCGACAATAATATCTCTTCCATTAAGAACCACTGAGGCGGATGATTTTGCATGTTCCAGAATGCCGGTGCCGGCAATCACGCCTAACAGCAGGCCCCCGGTGATCACCAGGGGGAAGAACAGATCCCGGACAGAGATCTTTCGTGCCAGCAGGGATGTAGTCGCAGGCCCCAGCACCTGACACGCACTCGCCCCGACCGCCAGTTCCATCGGAATTCCCAGGACAATATTCAGGATGGGAACCAGTAGAAATCCACCACCGACACCAAACATGCCCGCCAGAAAGCCGATCAGCCCTCCAGCCGTGGAAATCAGAAAAAAGTCGAACCATCCAAAACCCATTACGCCGCTGCCTCAGATCTGATAATCAGGGAAAATATAGTCGTCATCTGAGCTGTCGTTCGAGCGATCCTGCCATTGATTGAAGATCCAGTTCACAATCACGCCCCATAATACGGGAATGATAATGCAGGCAATGATAAAGAAAATCTTGTCCAGCATGTGGTTGACCTTAATGGAGTTCAGAATGGTGTGCTTCGTGTTTAGAGGCTGCAGGCGTCTGCTGTCAAGTGTGAACAGTCGCTTCCCCGGAAATGTCAGTCGATCTTAGTTGTTTTTTCATACCTTTTTTGAGAGCATGTACGTTCGTGAATCACCACACCCCATCCACGAAGGTCCTGCCAATATGGGCGAACCAAACCAGGAATCCGATCAGTCACTCCTCGAACTGATTCAGTTAAATCTAATTCGGGGTGTCGGTCCGCGGATTCGTCGAACCTTACTGGACCAGTTTGGCAGCCCGGCGCAAATTCTCAATGCCCCCCGTCAGGAATTACTGAATGTCCCGGGCATTGGAACAAAACTGGCCGACGCCATTATCTATCGCGAGGCAAAATCGACCGCAGAAGACGAACTCCGCCGCTGTCGAGAAAATGGTTACCAGATTTTATTTGAGGACTTACCAGAGTACCCGTCACTTCTAAGAGAGATGCCCGATCCGCCTTCCCTGCTGTATTGTAATGGAAACCTGTTGCCGGAAGACGAGCTGGCGGTCGCCATCGTAGGTTCCCGAAAATGTACTCACTACGGACTACAGCAGGCTGAAAAGATCGCCGCTGCATTGGCACGTGCCGGGATCACCATCGTCAGTGGCCTCGCCCGCGGGATCGATCAGGCGGCCCATACCGGCGCGCTCAAAGCAGGGGGACGTACGATAGCTGTGATGGCGACCGGGCTGGCTCACATTTATCCTCCCGAACATCGAGATCTGGCGAAGGACGTTGCCAGCCAGGGAGCCATTGTCACCGAGTTTCCCCTGGATCAGGCACCGGTTGCCGGTCTGTTTCCACAACGCAATCGGATCATCAGCGGGTTTTCCATGGGTGTGGTTTTAATCGAAGCCGGTCGCAAAAGCGGTGCCTTACATACCGCACGACACGCTTATGAACAGGGGCGCGAAGTCTTTGCTGTCCCCGGTCGCATTGATCATCCCGCCAGTGCCGGCTGCCATGATCTGATTCGCGATGGCGCCATGCTCGTCCGGGATGTCGATGATATTCTCGAAGGTCTGGGTCCAGCGAAGACACCGGTGCTGACCGCGCAGAACCGGGAAGTGCATACTCCACGCGAACTCTCGCTCAGCGAATTTGAACGCGATGTTCTGAATCTGGTCACGCTGGAACCACAGCATCTCAATGAAATCGTCCAGTCGAGCGAACTCGATTCTTCGCGGATTCTTTCCACGTTGACGATTCTGGAAATGCGTAAAGTGGTCAAACGCCTGCCGGGAGGCTTCCTGGTTCGGGCAACAGGCTGACTTCGATTCCCAAGAGCAGTCATTCTTATTAACATCACAACATGAATTCTCCATCCGAAGCAAGCGCCGCCGGTCAGGCCGTCTATTCCAAACGCATTTTGTCGATCTATGATCTGTGGGTCCTGGGTATCTCCAACTCCCTGATCTGGAAGTGTCGTACGAAATCCATCTTGAGCTGGATGAATCAGAGCCTGACCGCCAATCACCTGGATGTCGGAGTCGGCACCGGTTATTACCTGGACCACTGCTCGTTTCCGGATGCGAACATCAGACTGGGGCTGCTCGACTTGAATCCGAACAGCCTCGCAGCAGCCGCCAGTCGTGCCGGCAGATATGCTCCCGAAATTTTCCAGGCGGACATCCTGCAACCATTGCCCGATCAACCACAACGATTCGATTCGGTCAGTCTCAACTATCTCATTCATTGTCTGCCTGGCGACCTGACTTCGAAGTCCATTCTGTTTGACCATCTCAATCCATGGTTGAACACAGGAGCCACGATCTCGGGATCGACCATTCTGGCGGAAGGTGTTCCGCGCAGCCTGCCTGCCCGCAAATTAATGAACTTCTACAATCAGAAAAAGATCTTCTCTAACACAGCAGACAGTCGGGATGAGTTACAATCTCAGCTCCAGAGTCGCTATACTGACGTGGAAATGAAAGTAACAGGCTGTGTGGCCCTCTTTCGAGCCCGATACGCTCCTTCTACGACAAAATGACCAGCATGGAAATTCGCGAGTTTGCAGAACAGGTGCTCCTCAGTGATTCACTGGAAGAGAAACTGAAACCAGCCCCCCCGATTTTAACAGATAACAGCCCGGGCGAACCGCTGCGCGTCAAAGAACCGACACGACCAGCCAATCTGCAGTTCGCAGCCCCCCGCACGGCGCCCGCCATGCCCAAGCCGGCTGCCTTGTTCGAGCAGGACAAGCGGGCGCTCGCCCATCACATCATGGCGAACCATGAACTGCAGGCACTGGAAGTGATGGCTTATGTCCTGTGCGCCTTTCCCGATGCGCCACCCGAATTCCGCCAGGGAATGTGCGCCATCATGGCGGACGAACAACGTCACACCCGCATGCATAAAGAGCGGGCTGCTGTTCTGGGCCTCGAATTTGGTAGTCTGCCTGTAAACTGTTATATCTGGAAAAAGGCGCTGAGCTACGAATGCCTGCTCGATTACCTGGCCGGCCTGCCTTTGACTTTTGAAGGACGTAATCTGGATCATACAGGAGAATTCGAACAATACTTTCTGGATGCCGGTGACCAGCGCAGCGCGGCTTTGATGAAGGTCGTCTATCGCGATGAAATTCAACACGTCGCCTTTGGACTTCACTGGCTGCGTCAGTTAAAGCCCAACCATCTCTCAGACTGGGATGCCTATGAACAACACCTGCACTGGCCCATCCGCGCTGCACTTTCCGTGGGCGATACCTTCAATCGAGAGGCACGCAGAGAAGCCGGTATGACGGATGAATTCATTGATCGGCTCTACCAGGCCGCTCATACCGATGAGCCCCCCAATCACAAACCCAAAAAACTCGATTGAATTCGTGGGGAACCAGCAATGTCTCACTAGGATCGAGCCCACTGGAATAAGGTGATCTTTGTCGACTGGCACGGCGTACTCTCATACGATCCTTTCTGGATGTCCATCCTTCACAATGAGCACCACCCACTTCACATATCACTCCTGGAAGCAACCAGCAGGCTTTTCAGGGAACAAGATGATCTCGTTCGAGACTGGATGCAGGGAAAACTTAATGTCAGCCAGATCGTAGAACACCTGCGGATTGAACTGGAGCCAGAATTCCCGCGTGACTATCTGACACGGAAGTCAGTCGATGACTGCCAGCTGATGCGAATCAACGGACAATTGATTCCGCTGTTACAGGCAGCACAAGCTACACGCACTGCGATCGTACTGGCGACCGACAATATGGACTGCTTTCATGATGCCATTCAAACAGCCAGAACACCTTCAGCACCAGTGAGAGAGTCTGAATCAACTCCGTTCTATACAATATCCAGACTGTTCGACGATGTACTCTGCTCCAGCGAACAACGCATCTTAAAAAGCGAAGATCCTCAACGCTTCTTTGAAGACTGGCTCTCCTCACATGTCCTTGATTTCAGCGATGCCCTGCTGCTGGATGACCTGGAAAATAACTGCAATGCATTCCGTACGACAGGTGGCACGGCAATTCAAATCACACATGAATCACTGGAAAAGAATATGAACAAAGTATCCTCCGAAGTGGAATCCTGGCTTCGTACAGCGAATGGTCCAGCTTAATGGAAAGCTACTTCGCCGCCTTTTTCTTTCCCTGCTTTTTCCGTTTGACTTCCAGACTCGGATGCTTGGGACCGCCGCCTAAGTAAGGATGCTTTTCCAGTTCGTCCCCCTGCCCCAGTTCGCGGGGATCATGGGTGGCTACCAGTTGCTGTTGGAGTTCTTTTGCCAGTTTCGCTTTGATCATCTGGTACATCGGAGAGGCGGCAACATTCTGCAACTGATCCGGATCGTTTCGCAGATCATACAGTTCTTCCGCCGGCAGTTTGCCAAACGCAAGTTCATACAGCCGACGATGATTCGCATCCTTGTCTTTATTCTCGATCATGTAACTCTTGGTCGGACCGTTGTCACAATCTCCATACCAGGTTCCGGGAATGGCTGCGTGCTGATAGTCGGGAGTCCCTGCCGGCCAGCGATCAGGGCGGTAATTATGGATGTATAGAAAGTCATCCGTACGAATCGCCCGACATGGGTAACCTCCCATATCCGGTGCTTCCTGTGAAGGAACATGTCGTTCCTTACCGAAGATAACTTCATCTCTGTTATCAGCAATGCGGCCTGATTTGGAAGCCGTCAGAACAGGCATCAAACTGCGGCCGGTCACATCCGCGGGGATTTGCACTCCTGCTGCTTCATAATAAGTGGGCGCCAGATCGACCAGGCTGACAAAATCGGTCACCGACCGACCGGGCTTGATTTTCTCGGGCCAGCGGGCGGCGAGGGGCACTCGAGATCCTGTATCATACAGACAGCTTTTTCCACGCGGGAAAGGCATCCCATGATCGCCGGTCATGAAAATGATTGTGTTATCGAGTTCGCCTTTCTCTTCGAGTGACTTCATCGCATCACCTACGAGTTTGTCAAACCGTTGCACTTCGAAGTAGTAGTCGGCGACATCACTGCGGACAATCGGTGCATCGGGAAAACAGGCAGGCAGCTTGATTTTGGAGAGATCCATGCCACTCTGCACTCCGGTACCAGCTTCATATGGACGATGCGGATCGCTGCTTCCCAGCCAGAAACAGAAGGGTTCGCCCGGTTTCTGATGCTGGAGAAAATCCTGAAAACTCTTATAACGTTTTCCCGCCAGTTCGCGGCCGGCGGTTTCGGTGCGTCCCGGTCCCCAGGCTTTGCCTGTATAACCGACCTGATAACCGTGTTCTTTGAGTATTTCCGGATACGTTTCGAACTTATCAGGAAAGATGCAATGCAGATTCGCCCCCGCTTCAAGCTGCCAGTGATATTTACCAGTCAGAATGGCCCCACGCGAGGGGGTACAGGAGGGGGATGAAATATAAGCATTCTGAAACAGCACGCCTTCACGCGCCAGCCGATCAAAGGTCGGCGTTTTCACAACGGGATCGCCGTAAACACTGGCATGTGGCCAGCCCCAGTCATCGGCAATCGCGAACAGAATATTCGGTCGCTTCTGCTCTTCTGCAGCCTGCGTATTTGAAACAAAGCAGAGTGAAAGAATGCAGACAGACCAGGAAAGACAGCGTATTACAACAGAACCATTAAACATAGCGCACCTTTAACGGCTGGAATCACAAGGATGAGGACAATGATTCCACTTTACTTGCGGTTCTGCAGGTACGCAAGTAAATCCCGGATTTCCTGCTGTGTCAGTCGCTGCTCCAGGCCTTTAGGCATGATCGATGTCGGCGACTCTTTCATCACTTCAATCTGATCACGGGGAATCCGCACTTCGGACAGATCAGCGGTCCTCAGGTAGACCGTATCCGTCGATTCGCGACTGATGACTCCCGTATAAATACGTCCTTCATCGGTCACCACCAGGTAAGAACGATAACCCCGCGCGAAGCTGGCACTGGGGAGTGCAATCGCTTCCAGCAGGTCTGTTCCCGTACGAATGGCACCGATCTTTGTCAGGTCGGGGCCCACCTTTCCGCCCTCATTTTCAATCGCATGACAGCCTGAACAGGCCGCTTTCTTGCCAAAGAAGATTTTGCGTCCTTCTTCCAACCGTCCTTCTGTAAGCAAAGGTTTGAGTGATTCCAGATGGGCTTTCTGCTGTGCCAGATCTACGCCCAGTTTTTTTAACAACGGGGTCGCAGCCTGCTGAACCGATTCCGGATACTTCTGTAGCAGACTTGCCAGCTCGTCGGCCGACAGGTTCGTTGCTGCAGAAGAAGCATTCAGTCCAGTAATCAATGCCTGCCCCACGCCTTCATCCTTACTTTTCGCATAAGCTCTCAACAAGACCGGTAGTGCGAGGGGCCCTGGTGCGTCCAGTTGCTTCGATAACTGAATCAACTGATCGGCTGAGTGAGGCAGACCTGCTAAAGCTCTTGCAGCCGCCAGGCGATCCAGGGGTGGATGCTCTTCATTCATTCGGGACATGAGAAAATCGAACGTACTCTGATCGATGCTCTTCAAATGAGTCCCCACTGCCGATAATGCTTCGATTCGCAGAGAGGCAGGCTGTTTCGTATCTAAAGCAATCGTCGTTAATTGTGAATTGAGATCAGGCAGATCATTTGTCTGAGCAATCCGGACCACAAGAATCTGCAATTCCGGATCAGCTGACTTCAAAGTCTGCTCCAGAGCAGAGCGCCAACTGACAGGAAACTCTTTCAATGCAGAACGCTGAATCACTTCCAGCAAAATCGCCTTGGCAGACTCTGATGTTTCAACAGCGGTCAACGACTGCGCAATCAGCGACTGCACTTCGGGATCTGCTGCTTGCGCCACCAGGAAGCCTCGCAGTACGGCAGCCCGTTCCGGGCTCAGTTCTGCTTCGCTCAACCATGTTTTCAGCAATGTCAACGTTTCGCCGGCCCAGCCCTCATGCTCGCCGATTATTGTCAGGGCCTCTTTCTGCAAAGCCGGATCATCGGTATCCAGCAGAGGCGTCACCAGTTCCCGCGTCAACATGCCTGAGTTCATCTGATCCAGCGTAATCAATGCTGCACGGCGGACAGCGGGACTGGAATCATTCAATCCAGCAAGAACCAGATCCCGATGATCAATTCGAATCAAGGCATAAATCAGGGCATGCTCCAGCGTTCGATCGGGAGAGCCGGATTTGATCACACTGAATAACGTTTCCACAACCGACTGCAGCTGCTCATCCGAAACAGAATCGCGACGTCCCGCTTCGCAAATGCGTCCCAATGCGGTCGCTGTGGTACGCTGTACTGCTGGTTTGTTTTGTTTCAATAATTCAATTAACGGCTCAACAGATTGCGAACTTCTTAATGTCCCCAGCGCTTTCGCCGCTGTCATCTGCACACTCTCGGAAGAAGTGAGACCACCCTGGATCGCTGCCGCGGCTTTTCCGGTTCCAATCCGTGATAATGTCCAGACCGCATTGCGTTTACTCGTATCATCGTAAAAGGAACCACTGGGTGAATCGATCACTTTTGCCAGTTGAGGGACAGCCAGATCTCCGACACCGGCTAGTTCCTCAATAGCCTTCTGTTGCACAAAAGGACGTGTGTCATTCAACAATTGCAGCTTGCGATGAGGCGCCAGCGATTTCCAGTCCAGGGTCAACCCGTAAGGATCTTTGAGTGTGGGTGTGTCAGTTTTACGGATACGATAGATGGCACCATGGATATCGGGCTTCGAAATCTGAGACTGCGGACAGCCGATGCGGAACCAGCCGCCGGTATTGATCACCAGCAGACTACCATCCGCATCTTCGATGATATCTGTCGGGTGGAAGTCGGGATCGTCTGAGACCAGAAAGTCTTCTTCTCTGGTTTCAAATGTGGCGCCGTTACGTACCAGTTGGGAGCGAATCACTTTGTGTGTATTGAAAATCGTCGTGAAAATATTGCCTTGATATTCTGGGCCAAACTGTGAGCCGCGATAGCGCAACATTCCCGAAACAGCGACATGACCAAAACGTGTGATCGGTCCCAGTAACTCACCCGTGCGTTTAAATTCGGCAACACAGTCCTCAAAGTGAGGATAGACTCCCCCCTCCATCCAGTGAACCAGACAATCCACGCGGGGTCGTGTCATGAGAATGTTTACCGAACCGATCATTTCTCCTTCCGGCGTGAAATCGATCTCAACCGGATTGTCCATCCCGCCACCGCAGTGAACCTCGATATCGGAGCCATCGGGATTGCAGGAAAAGATGCGGGCAGCCAAACCTTTACTGGTAATTTTGCCTGACTTGTCTTTGAATTCGTGACCATGACGGCCATCGCACCAGTAGAGCCGCCCCTCAGGCCCACGAAAACACCCATGGATGCTGGCGGCGTTACCGGAGAAGCCAAACGAATCGACGATAATCTTTCTTTCATCGGCTACGCCGTCATCGTCGAGATCGGTCAGTTTCCAGATATTGGGAGGACTGGCGACATAGAGTGATCCATCATGCCAGAGTGCCCCCATCGGCAGAGTCAATTTGTCAGCAAAAACCGTACTCTGATCAAAGCGTCCGTCGCCATCGCGATCGATGAGCATACGAATCATGCTTTTAGGTTCTTTGATCAACTGCGGGGCACGCGTGTTTTCTCCTGAACTTTCTGCAATGAATAATCGTCCGCGGTCGTCAAAGCCTGCCATCATCGGATATTTCGTGAGTTCACTGCCTGTGATGCGCTCGATGCTGAAACCATCCGGAACGCGGGGCAGATCTTCTGCTGCTGTTTTCTCTGTAGAAAATAGTGCAACGAGTAACACAACGACAAAACCATTCAGGATCGATTTGTACTTCGGCAAAAGATTCACAGCGGTCACCTTTTTAATCAGGCAGGAAAGAAGTCAATGAATGACGATACCCGGGTAAGTTCTCTGGGAGGACCTGACATTGTAAACAAAGTAAAGAATGTACACAAACAGGATTCTAGAGAATTCACAAGATTCGGATGTGAATGATAGCCTGACTGAAATTCACACTTCGCATCAGATCCACTGACCGAATTTACCATGTCCAGATAGCACGGAATTTTCGTGCGTGAAAAAATTAAAAAAATCACATCTTATTCTGGCAGCAACAGGCGGCAGTGTTCGTCATTTTTCTGATTTCGTCGCGAAGTGACGGCGTCTGTCTTTTCGCCATTTTCAGGCGTGAAGTGAAAAATTCTGACTGCTTTTTTCCGACTATAATTCCCACGTAACGCACAGCACTTCACCAGTAAACAAGGGAATTAACAAATGCAGACGACAGAAATTTCGACGCGAAAAAAACTGACAGAAAAGCAACAGGCCATTTACTCATTTATCAAACAGGAAATCACCCAGCAGCGACTGTCGCCTACGGTGCGGGAAATTGCAGAGCAGTTTGGCATCCGCTCTTCCAATGGAGTGATGTGCCATCTCCGCGCGCTGGAACGGAAAGGCTGGATCAAACGCGACCACTATCTGTCACGGGGGATCACACTGGTCGCCGAACCGGTCACGCAGATGATCACACTCACACCGGGAGAAGCCGGTTGTCTGGGTGAAATTTATGTCGGCTGTGTGGGCGTGAAAGATCGCAGTGTCACGCTCGAACTGATTGCCCCCGACACAATGGGAGAAATTCGAAAAGACCTTTGAGGATTCAGGCATTAGGGAAAACTAAAATTTAAATCATGACGGGAGATTTATATAAATGAATCATAAGCCGGAATCAAAAGAGAATAACCAACTCTTGCCTTTTACTGGAAATTCAAACTCCGGGCCTGAGAGCGTAGAGTCAGCTTCAGATTTTCCAGCAGCATTAAAAAACAGTTATACCAATCTACTGACGATTGAAGACGAATACGAAGGATTGACATCAAGCGAAGCGGCGACTGATGTGCAACAATGCAATGAACTCCTGGCAGATCAGGAACAGCAGATTCAGCAACTGGTTCGTAAATTGAATCAGGAAAAATCAAAGCTGGAACGCTTGAAAGGAGATCTGGAAGAAGCCGAAGTCTGCCAGGCTATGGCTCAATCATATGAAGCGGCAATCGCAGGCTGGCGGGAAATGATCGAGGTCTTTGAATCGTACCAGCAAACCAGTCTTCGCAGCCAACAGAATTTTTCGCTGGCAGAGCAGACATGGGAAGATTTGAAACACGTTGAACAACAGGCATTGACCGAACTGGAGAACCGCACCAGCTGGGAGGTCATCCATACTCCCTATGGTTCAACAACCGTTCCGAAGCAGGAAGGCCTGTTGCCGGATGAGATCACGATTGAAGTATTGGGTGATTATCTCCCAGTCTCAATCCGAACGGAAACCGCGCGTCTCGCTTTAACTCAGTGTCAACAGGGTTCCGCCACTTTCGCAGTGAGCTGCCTCTAATCTACATCACCTGACACGTTTTGACTCATATTCACTTATTTCACAGGGAAAGTACGTCCATGCAAAACCAGTTTTCAGAAACCGATGTTAACGAAATTACCTGCCGTACCATCAGTGGCCAGCTTTTAGAATGGGGCATTGATTTCTCTTCGTCGCGTGTGGCACAACTCGCGCCCGCTCAGATTGAACAACTCCAGACCTGGATCAATGCCGGCGTAGAAGCAGACGAGACTTTTCAGGCTGAGTTTGCAGCACTTCCCGATTTCATGGAAAATGACTTATTAGAACTCAAAGGAGAACTGGCGTCTGGTTCTCGGGAAGAAATCATAGAACAGGCGATCAATGCCAGTGAAGCGGAAGTGCCGATCACTGACAACCCTTATCTGTTTGATACCACTGGCTGGCATCTGTGGCGCAAAGCCTATTGCTGCTGGCATCACGGTGAATCACTGGATTTTCTGGAAGAAGAAATCACACAGGCTCCCTGCAGTGAACAGGATACAGCGCACATTTCAGTAATGCAGAAGCTGAAAGTTTTGATTTCCGATTTCAACCAGGCAGAAACGGAATTGAAACAGCTCCGCCTCAAGCTCAAGCAGTTCCGGCAGCAAAGAAATACCAGACGCAAACAACTGATCCGATTTCTGTATCAGCTTAGTACTTCACCAGAAGAAGCAACAACGATCACGAAATCAATGGAACCTGTTTCAAGCAGTTCCTCATCGGAACAGAATGAAGCAGCGAGTACTCCCACTGAATCAAGTGAACCAATCAACGTCATTCGGATCCCTGTCACTGGTCCGGAAACGAATCGTATTGAGGTTTATCTGCAACAGACGGGGGAAGGAACCTGGCGGGCGGGGCATTTCTGGTCTGTGGAATGTATATCACAGACAGGACAGGTTTCGCGCGGCGGCACGCAACCAGGACAAAGACAAACCACATTTCCCACTGATACGGCCGCACTGTTAAATGAAACACTGCTTCTCAGTCGAAAGCTCGGTCATCTGCCTGAGATACAGACACAAATCATCGACTACCTGAATCTTCTGGAAGAATTTCCCGGGCAACTGGACCTCTGCAGTAACTGCCATCAACACTGGCTCAGTGAAGACCTGGATCTTTCCGGAAGCTGTCCAGAATGTTCCGCTGACTGATCTCCTGCAAACTTATTTCAATCAGAACAGAATTGATTCGAGACTCTCATTTTGTCTTGCCTTGTACAATGATACCTGCCATAGTTTAAGATAGTTTATAAATACAAATTTCGGCTATCACGCTATTCAATTCAGAGGCGGAGGCATCCAGTGCAAGATCAAACCCCAAAAGCAGATCAGACTCAATCTTCCATAAGTCGTAGACGATTTCTGGCCACTTCTGCATCAGCGGCTGCCGCTATTGGCTTCGGTGCCCCTGCCATCGTACGTGGCACGAATCTGAATGAAAAACTCAATATCGCCATCATTGGATCGGGGGGACGGGGAGGTAGCAATCTCCGTTCAGTCTCTTCAGAGAATATTACGGTCCTCTGTGATGTGAATGAACAGAATCTGTTTCGCGCGGCACAGAGTCATCCCAAAGCAAAACAGTTCAAAGATTTTCGCGAAGTCTACGATCACCCGGATCAGTTTGACGCCGTCGTCGTCAGCACCTGCGAACACACACATGCCTTCGCTACACTTCCTGCACTGCAGATGAAAAAACATGTCTATTGTGAAAAACCATTGACTCACAGTGTCTGGGAAGCCCGCGTGATTCGGGAAGCAGCACGAAAAGCCAACGTCGCTACGCAAATGGGAACTCAGATCCACGCCGGTGACAACTACCGTCGGGTCGTTGAACTGATTCAGTCTGGAGCGATCGGACCTGTTCAGGAAGCACACGTCTGGGTATCGCGCGCCTGGGGCTGGCACCCATCTGAAGAAGCCGCCCGCGCCGCCAAGGATCTTGTTTACTCAGAAAAAAGGCCAACTCATTCTGATGAAATTCCGAAAGGACTCGACTGGGATCTCTGGTTAGGTCCGGCTCCGGAACGTCCCTTTAATAATATTTATTTCCCGGGGCCCAAATGGTACCGCTGGTGGGACTTTGGCAATGGCACCATGTCGGATCTGGGCAGCCACTGGATCGACCTCCCATTCTGGGCGCTGAATTTGGATTACCCGCTCACTATTGAAGCTGAAGGCCCACCGATCCAGAAAGAAATCGCACCGGCATCAATGCAGGCAATTTATGAATATGGTCAGCGGGGTGATATGCCCCCCGTAAAAGTAGGCTGGTATCAGGGAACCAATAAGCCGAAACTCTGGGAAGAAGGAAAAATTCCACAATGGGCCAACGGCGTATTATTTATCGGCGAGAAAGGCATGTTGCTGTCCGACTACAGTAAACATGTCCTGCTGCCAGAAAAAGAATTTGCAGACTTCAAACGCCCGGAACAATTCATTCCAAAATCTCTGGGCCATCATGCAGAATGGATTCATGCCTGCAAAACGGGAGCGCCGACTACCTGCAATTTCGAATACGCGGGTTTACTGACCGAAGCAAATCACCTGGGGAATGTCGCTTATCGAACCGGCAAAAAATTACACTGGGATACACAAGCCATGAAAGCCACCAATGCTCCCGAATCCGATCAGTACATTCGGCGTGAATACCGTAAAGGTTGGAAATTGATTTAATTTTTACAGTATGGTTATAGCCTGCATCATGATTTTGTAAGCGCCTCAGATTAATAAGATAATCTGAAGCCTGCCTCCGCTTTCTATACCCAATTAACATCTTGCCAGCTCAATCCAGTAACATCACATTTTTTTCCGGTAACAACTGAGGATGGACGATAACACATCCCGTCTCTGGGAGCTTCCTCTGCATCTGCAATCATTGATTCAGTCGGAACTTAGAGCGCGTCACAGATAACCGTAGCGGTAGCCACAGTGTGTAATGTAGTTCCTGCTTTCTGTGCTGGTGATCTGA
>NZ_JBLXHC010000020.1:0-22194 GCF_048260065.1 Gimesia sp.
TTCTGCAGAAACAATGAAGCCGGCTTCGTCGTTGATCAGTTGGTTGATAATGTTTTTCATCGTGGTAGTCTCCAAAGGTGTATGAAAGGTTTGCATCGAGTTGTTTGTGTTTCAAAGTTGATAAAGGGATGTAAAGCAAGCTGAATACCAAAGGTGCCAGACCGTAAATCTTTTTTTACAAACTGTTCAGAATCGGAGTCGTAAGTGGTTACGGTAAAGGGAGATAAAAAAAGCACCCCAGGAAGAGATTTTCTGAAAAGGACCGGAAACGGGGTACAGCCGTTTGAGGCGAAAAAACAACATGGAGGGAACACCAGACCGCTGGATACACGTAACCCGTTAAAGAGCATTCAGTTAGCGCAAAGATGCCTCAAAGCAACACGTGGGGAAATGGCAACAGGGATAGAAAATGCCCTGAAAAAGCGGCCCAAAATAAGAATTGGAGGCCATAGATCCGAAAAACGCTCTTCACCTGACAGCGGATTCCTGATATGAAACGCGCCCAAAATATGTAGGGGGTATTGTTCATTTTTACTGGGAAGGGAATCCCAATGCGTCAACAATTACACCTTGCCTGCTGCTGTTCTCTAATGTGCGTCATGACCTGGTCTGGCTGTCAGATGGGAAATGATGGCCCGATCACGAGCAAACTCGCATTTCGAGGCGTTCCGAAGCAGAGTGAGCCTCCTGTGGAATCAGCAGAAGAAATCGAAAGTCGCCATTCCGAAGAAGCCACACAGGAGTAACCTCCTGGTACACATCACATTTAATCATAGCGTCTGTGAATCAAAGATACTCGGTCCAAATGGATCTGGAGACGCTACAGCAAAGCTGGACACAGTCTAAACTGTTAAGATAAATCGACCCGGGACTGGGTATTTTCTCTCAAGTGATTCAGAAACCGGAAAAACAAACATTCTGACTTCAGAATCAGCCGATGACGATAGAGGATGAAATCCAGTTCAACTTCCGATCAGGAACATGCTTCGGATTTCGGTCATCAAGAGAATATAGAGTATTTGACTTGGACAAGGATGGAATAAGTCAACAAATGAACGGGCTACGATCGATCAAAGTATTATGCGTCTTGACGCTCATGCTTTGTACACAGACGGGATGTCAGGGTCTGGGAAACAAATGGTTCCAGATGGACAGTAACAGCCGCTCACCTTTTTTCGGGTTGGAATTCTACACGAAAAAGGACAAGCAGGCGGTTCCGGTGCAAAATGTCTCACAGCTGCAGCCTGTTGAGCTTGAGCCAGCAATCATTCAGACCAAAGCGGAAGAACCATCCCGCTTTTCCCGACTTCCCAAGTGGCTGAATCCGATGTCAAAAAAATCGGCAACGGAAGAACGTATCCCACTGCCTCGCACGGATCTGGCTGAAACAGAAGTCATTCTGGAAGAAGCACCAGAAGAAACAACATCGGGCGAACTCGGTTCTTCACTGGAAAACTTCTAGAGCGTATCACATTTAACCATAGCGTCTATCAATCTAATAGACTCGGTCCAAATTGACCTGGAGACGCTACAGTAAAACTGGACACAGTCTAAACTGATCACCGCTGACATCAGGCCATTTCAGTTTGAGTTCTGTTTCCTGCGTTCTTCGGCTTTCTGTTTTGCATCCGCGATATAAGTTTCCGGATCTTCATCAAAAGCCTGTTTACAGCCACTGCAGCAGACGTAATACGTCTTGCCCTGATAGCTGACCTGTATCGTTCCCGCACCACCGGTGACAATACACTCTGGACCGCCACTCCCGGGATCGGCCAGCCGAGTCCCTTCCCGTGTGTATCCCACTTCAGCCAGCCGGTAATAAAATGACTGCCCTTGATTCTTCTGCTCGAAGAGTACCAGCGTTCGTTTCTCATTCAGGCGACGAATCGAAATCCGGTAGACGGCACCTACCTGATTGGGGGCGGATTCGAGGACCAGCGTATCCTTGTTCAATGTTCCCGAATAATCGCGGCTGCTCCCGTCCGGCAGGACCGTCGCCAGCAGATAACGTTTCTGTTCCGGATCATAACTGAGGGTCGCAGATTTCAGAAATCTCCCATCAGTAATGTCGTAGGCAATGCTGGTGGAACCGGGTTTAAATTTCCAGACCCACTCTGCATTTTCGGACCAGGCACCTTTGCGGGAATTGCGTTTGATCATGCCGACCCCGCGCCAGCCGCCAATCAGCGAATTGAATTCCGCTAATGCCTGCTTGACAGCCTGAGGATCTTTTTTCGCTTCGGAAGCCGTGGTACCGGCCGGCTCTCCCTGTACGACAGAAATACAGACAAGCAGCAGAAAAACGCACAGAATACGGACAGCAGCAGGTGTTGAAATTCGCATGAGCAGTTTTCCGGACGGGACAGATCAAATTCAATTTGCTGAGAGAATAAACACATCAGCTGCGCGAACGGGTCGCGCAAACTGGTGTTTTCTTATCGTATCACAGGAAAAACCGCATGCAACAGGCATTCAGATGACCGGGCGAATTCCCGTAGTTCAGCATTGACTGATGCCGCTGTTATTCCCGCGTCAACTGCTTAAATTTTTCGTTGAGATCTTTCGTCATCGGCCCTGGTTTGCCGGTTCCGATCTGACGCCCATCCAGTTCCACGACGGGAATCACTTCCGCAGCAGAACCGGTCAGGAAGCATTCGTCAGCCACAAAAATGTCGTGCCGCGTAAACGGTGACTGATCGACGGTGATACCTGATTTTTCAGCCAGTTTGATCACCGCATTACGGGTGATGCCTTCCAGAATCCCGGCATCCACAGACGGGGTTTTCAGCACGCCATTTTTCACAATGAAAATATTGTCGCCCGTGCATTCTGCAACTTCCCCTTTATGGTTCAACATCAATGCCTCAATACAGCCGGCATCGGTCCCTTCAATCTTCGCAAGAATGTTATTGAGATAATTGAGCGACTTAACCCGGGAAGACAAGGCAGCCGGGTGATTGCGAATGGTGGCAGCGGTGATGATTTTCAGCCCATCGATATACAGCTGCGGATCGTAGAGGGAGATGTTGTCCGCAATGATAATCACCTGCGGATTGCTGGTGCGACGGATATCCAATCCCAGAGAACCGGCTCCACGCGTAATTACCAGGCGAATGTAACCATTTTCAATTTTGTTGGCGGCGACTGTCTCATTGATTGCTGAAACCATTTCCTCTTTCGATAGAGGAATCTCCAGGCGAATCGCCAGCGCGCTTTCATACAGACGGTCGATGTGCTCCTGGATCAGAAACACTTTATTATTGTAGACACGAATGCCTTCGAAGACGCCGTCACCATATAGTAGACCATGATCGAATACACTGATTTTTGCTTCTTCCTTGGGAAGCAGTTTTCCGTCAATATAAACTTGGAGCGACATTTGAATCTGGTACCAATCTCAAAATAGGCCGAGGTACGGCGGGCTGGTTTTTTGGCGGAAGATTAATCCGACGTTGAATTCAGTGAAAGCCATTTCAGTCAGAAGCATCACGAGCAACGGCGCATGCCATTGACACAACGCGGGCGACAGTGGTTCAAACCAGCAACGGTACGCTGATCGTTTGTCACTAAGCGGGAACGGAAGCGGCGTGGGATTTCCCCAGAACCTCAATCTGACCTTCCAGCAGACGAACCGTCCGATGCGCCTGGGCGGCAATCGAATTGTCGTGCGTCACCATGATGATAGTCAGCTGTTCCTGCTCATTCAAGCTGGTCAGCAGGTCCATAATCTCTTTACCGGTACTACTATCCAGATTTCCGGTAGGTTCGTCGGCCAGCAGGATCTGAGGCTTGGCAATCAGGGCCCGGGCAATCGCAGCCCGCTGCATTTCTCCACCCGACATTTCAGACGGACGGTGCTTGATCCGATGCGACAGCCCTACTTTTTCGATAATCTCTAAAGCGTCCTGACGAAACTGCTTTTTCCGCTTCCAGTATTCCCATGTCGAGTACCGAATCATCAGGGGAGAAAGCACGTTTTCCAGCAGATTCAGCTCGGGCAACAGGTGGTAAAACTGGAAAATAAAGCCGAACACCCGATTGCGAATCTGATCGCGGGCATGATCGGGTAGATCGTCGATCCGCTGGCCTTCCAGATGGATTTCACCAATATCAGGCGAATCCAGGAGCCCGAACAGATGCATCAGCGTACTTTTACCGGACCCGGACTGACCCACAATCGACAGGAACTCGCCTTTCTGAACTTCCACATCAATGCCCCGCAGTACGGGAACTTTGTGTTTATCTTTTCGATAGGCCTTTTCGATGGCAACCGCCGCTAACTGTGGATGAGGCATAGACAGGGTCTCAGTCATGGATTCATACTCGACTTAAACGGGAAACAACTGTGAATCTTTTTATCCGTGTTTCACAACGCAGCTCAGTGCTGGGATCATTATTCGTAACGCAGTGACTCCACAGGATGGAAACGTGCCGCCTTTCGTGCTGGTAAAATACTGGCAAGTACGGCAATCACCATCGCACCAACGGCAACCCAGAAAACCATCATCGGATTCACATGAGTTGAAATTTCAGGGAAGTAATAAATACGCTGGTCAAACACCTTCCGCCCGGTGATCCAGGTAATCGCTTTTTCAATCTCGTTGATGTATCTCACAAACAGCAGACCGACAATCACACCCACACCACTGCCCACCAGCCCTAACGCCAGACCGTAAGACAGGAAGATGGACATGATGCCGTTAGAGCTGGCACCCAATGCTTTGAGCACACCAATATCGCGCGTCTTTTCGATTGTAATCATGAAGAAGATCGCCAGAATTCCAAACCCGGCCACTGCAATAATCAGGAACAGCAATACGTTCAGGATCGCAGATTCAACTTCAACTGCAGCCAGCAGAGGCCCCTGCTTGTCTTCCCAGGTCCGCACGCGAAACCGACCGGCGGGCAGCGCTTCTTCCAGCTTGCTGACTACCATAGCGGCATCTTCCGGATGTTTCAGTTTAATCTGAATCGATGTGATCGCTTTCTCCCCGCTGGTGGGGTCGATCATATTACGCATTTCCTGCAGGTATTCGAGATTACAGAACACCAGACTGCTGTCGTGTTCGCTCATGTTACTCTTGAACAGATCAACGACCGTAGCATTGAAGTGCGTCGGCTCCGGCGGTTGCCCGGCGGTCACCGTACTGATTTTGACATCATCGCCCGGTTTGACAATCTGGAACATTTCCGTCTTTCCGGTTTCTGGATCTTCATACGGAAAGCTCACCAGTCCATAGCCAATATACACGCGGCCTTTCAGTGGACTGCCGGGATCCAGTTCTTCTTTTTTCTCAAAAGCAGACGCCTTCAGATCGTCGCTGAAAGGATTGAGTTTTGAGTTCTTTTTTTGAGTGGCTTCTGGTTTCGGTGCCTGATCAAAAGGCGACGCTGTCTCGGAATCACTGGCGAACTTCGGTGCCGGCAGTGGTTCATTCGACTCGACCGGTTCTTCGAAAGAAACCTGTTCGTTCTCTTCCATTGGCGGAGGATTATGATTCCAGCGATCGACCATCCACTGGGCACGCGTGGTCCATTCTTTCCGATAAGCCATCGCCTCCGGCGAGAGTTCCCAGTTGGGAATGTCGTTGTCTTTCGTATGTTCGAGATATTGAGCCAACGGGCCGACAGTGGCTTTGGTTGCCGGATCGATGCCGATTAAAGTTACCGGTTTGCTTTGCCACTGTGAACCATACTGCACGCTGAGCATCGCGTAGATTTCGACGGTTGTCGTCATCCCGGCAATATCATCTCCCACAGCACGCTGGATGCTGTTTCTGATATCTTTGGTATCAGGTTCGCCGTCCAGTGAATTGGTTTCTACGATCACATCCGCCAGAATGCCTCGCAGACGGGTTCGCATATCCGTACTGAAACCATCCATCACACTGTTGACGACAATCATCGTCGCCACACCCAGAGTCATACTGATGATACTGGCCAGTGCAATATATCGGGTTCTCAAATATCGCAGGCAAAGCAGTGATTTGTACATACGGCCAATCCTTTGGCTGATTTTCTGTCGGCAATCATCATCTGATTGCCGGATACATCCATGGTTTACTCAGGCTGTGACGGCTGTCCTTCCGGTCGAAGCAGTGGGAAGTAGATGACGTCGCGAATGCTGTGACTGTTCGTCAGCAACATCACGAGACGGTCAATCCCGATCCCCAGACCTCCAGCCGGTGGCATACCAACCTTTAACGCTTTAATAAAATCTGTATCCATCTTCGCCATCGAGTCTTCTTCCGAAAGTCCCGAGAGTTGAGTCTGGAATAATTCTTCCTGCAGCAGCGGGTCATTCAGCTCGGTGTAAGCATTCGCCAGTTCCATCCCTTTGACAAACAGTTCGAACCGTTCGGCAATATTGGGATCATCCTGCTTCCGCTTGGTGAGCGGGCAGATCGAGGCGGGGTAATCAATCACGAAGACCGGCCCGGTCAGATGTTCTTCACAGGTGGCTTCGAAAACTTCGTTCAGAACCACGTCGGGATGCACGTTATCGGTATCAATTCCATGCTGTTTTGCCACGGCAGCGACGGCAGCCGGGTCAGCAGGATCACAGCCCGCGTGCTCTCTGACGAGGTCGAGATATTTTTTCCGTTCCCAGGGACCGCTGAAATCAATCGTTTCATTTTCGCCCCAGGGAAGTTCCATGGTTTCGCTGATCGCTTTGACAGCGTCGGTGACGATGGCTTCGGTGAGGTCCATCATCGTTTCATAATTACCATACGCCTGATAGATTTCGATCATTGTGAATTCGGGGTTGTGTGTCGCGTCAATTCCCTCATTGCGGAAGACACGACCGATTTCATACACGCGTTCAATCCCGCCGACCATCAGGCGTTTGAGGTGCAGCTCCAGCGCAATCCGCATGTAGAGCTCGATATCGAGCGTATTATGGTGTGTGATAAAGGGACGTGCTGCAGCACCACCGGCAACGGCATGCAGGACAGGCGTTTCGACTTCTGCGTACTTGTGATTACGCAGCGTCTGCCTGACCGAGTCAATGATCTGACTCCGCTTGAGCATCTTTTCCAGCACGCCTTCAGTATAGATCAGGTCCAGCGAGCGCTGACGCAGCAGCAGTTCCACATCTTTAACGCTGTGGTGTTTTTCCGGCGGCTGTGCCAGAGATTTGCAGAGCACGGTGAGCTCTTTGACAAAGACGGAAATCTCGCCGGTCTCGGTCCGTCGCAGACTGCCATCAATGCCGATCAGGTCGCCCAGATCGAGTGTTCCCATCAGTTCCCACTGGGCATCAGTCAGATCGCCGCGGGAAAAGAGCAGCTGGATTTTACCGGTCCAGTCTTTGATATCATAAAAACGAAGTTTCCCCGCTTTACGACGCAACATGATGCGACCGGCGATCCGCACTTCTTCTCCGTCTTCGCCTGAAGTTTCGGGAGCCTGAGTGCGTGCGTCAGCGATCGGAATATGGCCATCAAACCGCTGACCCCAGGGATCAAATCCGAGTGACTGTATTTTCTCTAACTTTTTAATCCGTTCTGCTTCAAAACGGTTGGGTTTCACTTTGGACATCGAAATTTTTTTAAGTCTTATGTGAGCAGGTTGTTACAGATTGAGACACTCAAAACCGGTATTATGTTCAGAGAGTGTGTCAAATCAGAGGATCTAAACGACTGAGAGAGGGGGGATAATGGCGAAATCTGCCGATCAGGTCAATGGCAACCAGTGTGGAATATACATAGAGACATCTAAATCAGCTCCAAATCACGGATTTCGCTCCTTTTCACTCTGCTTCACAATCCCATTGCAGTGGATCTGTCTCCTTTTGACTCGCCCAGATCGTCAACTGGGAAAACTTCTGCTGCAGCAGTTCTGCCATCTGCTCCATCGCCGGACGCTCCGTGGCATAGTGCCCAGGCAGGATCAGCGCCATTCCCAGTGCGCGCGCCTCAAGGCAGGCATGGAAGCGGGCCTCTCCCGTCAACAGCGCCTGACAGTCATGCCGGTGAGCGTCTCTCAGAAATTCCGCAGCAGCTCCACAGGCAATGCCGATCCGTTTGATCTTGAGACCGGGATCTCCCACAAACTGCAGCGCATCAATCTTCAGCGCCTGCTTGATAAGCTGATTGACCTGCGCGAGCGTGAATTCTGCCGGCAATGTGCCAAAACGACCTGCTCCCTGCTCTGGCTGGCTCGATTCTGCTGACGGATTCAGTGGTCTTAGAACTCCCACTTCCTCCAGTCCCAGTAACTGAGCCAGCTGCCAGTTAATCCCCTGTTCGGCACTGTCATAGGAGGTATGAGGGCTATAGACCGAAATATTAGCCTGGATCAGTGCCAGCAGCATTTTGCCTTCGACTGAGTTTGATGTGATCTGCTGCACCGGGCGAAACAGAATCGGATGATGGCTGATGATCAGGTCTGCTTTTTCTGCAATCGCTTCTGCGGCGACATCCGGAGTCAGTGTCAGACAGGTGAGAATCCGGCTGACTGGTTGTGCCGGGTCACCCGTTAACAGACCGACGTTATCCCAACTCTCCGCCAGATCCGGGGGTGCCAGCTGTGTCAGGTATTCCTGAATTTCTGCTACATCTGTCATGGTGATTTCTACTCCGGGACTCCTGAAGACTGTCTGGCTGAAAGAAAACCTGTGACTGGTTCTCTGGTGATTTCAAATCTGAATTGATCAATGTATCATACAGCACTATACTTTGTGTAACCAAAGACAAGAGATTCCTTTCTTCGAAATAAGGCAAGGTCCGGTCCATGAGTCTGAAAGCACGTTTGATTACATTGTTTGTCATCGCCTTCGGCGCCTGTATTGTCTTGAATGGCCCACAGATCCTGGTCTATCTGATTGCCCAGGCTGCGATCTCGGGCACTTTCATCACCATGTGCCTGAAAAAAGAGCGCGAAATTATCGCAAAGCAAAATCAGGCAGACGCTACGACGGAATAATTTCCCAAAACGTTCACCTTCCGACTGCTATTTTGGTAAAAATGTGGTTTACCATGCTTGTTGTCCGTTGACGAACAAGACAGTAACGATACCGGCTGGTTAGAATGCCGGGTGATGTTTTTCACCCATAATATTGCACTCTAACCATGAAGTAACTGTCAAAATGCCTGTTTCCCATGTTCCCTCTGCCCTTCCTCAAAACGCTCAGCAGCCTGTCCGAACCGCTCGTAAACGTGGTTTTACCCTGATCGAACTGCTGGTCGTCATTGCGATCATCGCAATACTCATCGCATTGCTGCTGCCTGCCGTTCAACAGGCACGCGAAGCTGCCCGGATGGCACAGTGTAAAAATAACCTGCGTCAGATTGTGCTGGCCTGCCATATGTATTCCGATTCGAATGGTGGCTACTGGCCTCGCGCTGCAGCTGATATACACGTCGGTTCCGGAGGCAAAAAACGCTGGCATGGGGAACGGACGACAACAGATTCCACTTCTAAGTTCCAGGCACATCTGGGACCACTGGCGCCGTTTCTGGAACAGAGTACCAGTATCAAAAAATGCCCGACCTTTGGTAACTACGGGATACACGGATCGGTAGACGATGCATTTGAAGGCGGATCGGGAGGCTACGGTTACAATCAGGCCTACCTGGGGGGAACTTCCTGGAAATACACGTATCCCACCTGTAATATGATCGCAACAAATAGACGCGAGATCGGCAGCCTGGCACGTACGGTCGCATTTTCGGATGCCGCATTAGCAATGGGTCCCGATTTACACATCATCGAATACAGCTTTATCGAACCCCCCTTCTTCATTCATAACTGGCTTCCTACTCCTACATTTCAAGAATCACCATTTCGTTCCGACCCGTCCATTCATTTCAGACATACGGGAACGGTAGCCAATATTGCCTGGGCTGATGGTCGCGTGACGTCAGCCGTCATGTCAGGCACAGGAACATCAGCCTATGGCGGAGATCCCAAAAAGTTTCAGATCGGCTGGTTTGGGCCAATGGACAGCAATATTCTGTTCAATAACAAAGATAAACTGGAAACCGAAATGGGAGGCGTACAGTAAATGCGTGCCTGTACCCGTTATTACTATTTCTGTCTGTTGACTGTCTGTCTCATCGTCTTTCAAAGCTGTGCTGAGGAACGTCCGTTTGTACCTCACCCTCCCGCTGAATATGTGGTCATTCTGGACGCGGAAGGAAAACCGGACAATATTCTGATCGAACAGTTTTTCAAGCAGAAAGATCATCCCGCGGGTGTTAAAATACTGGTGATCGACAAACTGTCGAGTGCACGCAAGTTGATTTCACCCGAGGAACTGATAAAACAGAATCCGAGCGCAGCTCGCTTCGTGTTATTTAAACACGACGATCCAATGCGGTCTTTTGATGATCTCCCACAGCACTAAATCCCTCCTACATCTGGAATGACAACATGAACCGATTGATGTTACCAGCAGTCCTGCTGCTCAGTCTGATTACCACTTCTGTTTCTGCTCAAACTGTGAAGACGATTGCCGGCACCGGGAAAGTGGGCCACACTGGAGATGGAGGCCCCGCTGTGGAAGCTCAGGTTGGCGAGCCTTATGGTCTCTCGCTCGGACCGGACGGCGCACTATATGTCTGCGAGATCAAAAGCCACGTCATCCGGCGCATTGATGAAAAGACGGGAAAAATTTCCACGGTCGCCGGTTCAGGCAAGAAGGGTTACAGCGGCGACAGTGGTGCGGCGCTGGAAGCAAAGCTCAACGAGCCTTACGAAGTCCGTTTCGACAAAGAAGGCAATATGTATTTTGTCGAGATGGTCAATAACATCGTCCGTCGCGTCGATGCCAAAACAGGAAAGATCTCAACAGTCGCAGGTACCGGGGAAAAAGGATTCTCCGGAGATGGCGGCCCGGCAACCAGTGCCACTTTCTCGCGTCCCCACTCCATTGCACTGGACAACGACAACAATCTCTACATCTGTGATATCGGTAATCACCGCATCCGCCGCGTGGATCTGACGACTGGAACGGTCAGCACATTTTCCGGTACCGGGGAACGAAAACCGACTCCTGATGGCGCGAAAGTGGAAGGTACACCTCTGAACGGTCCACGGGCACTCGACTTTTTCGCTGACGGTTCCGGTAAGGGGTCTTTGTACCTTGCATTGCGGGAAGGAAACATGGTGTATCGCATCGATCTGGATGATCAGACTTTACATCACATTGCCGGCACTGGTAAAAAAGGATATACGGGACATGGTGGCCCCGCAAAAGAAGCGACTCTATCCGGCCCGAAAGGAATTTCCGTCGCACCGAATGGAGACATCTATCTGGCTGATACGGAAAGCCACACGATTCGAGTCATCCGTAAAAAAGATGGCACGATTGAGACCGCTGTCGGAGACGGCAAAAAAGGTGATGGCCCCGCTGGGGACCCGGCCCACTGCCGTATGGCGCGTCCGCATGGCGTTTATGTGGGACCAAAAGGAAATGTCTATATCGGAGACAGTGAAACTTACCGCGTTCGCAAGTTAACAACAGGAAATCATAAATGAACAATTTCAATCACATCTATCATCGACTGAGTCGTTGCTCCGTCTTCGCGCTGCTGGCTCTGCTGACTGCTCCGCTCTCCCTGTCCGCCGGTGAAACCTGGCAGCGACAGCAACTGGATGCCGCTTTCCGTTCAGAAGGTTCTGCTGCTGCCGACGTAAACAAAGATGGAAAGATGGACGTGATTGCCGGCGATGTCTGGTACGAAGCTCCCGACTGGAAAATGCACGAAGTCCGCAAACCCGGAAAATTCGTCGCCGGTGTGGGCTACAGTGACAGCTTCTGTAATTTCGCGTACGACATCAACCAGGATGGCTGGACCGATTTTATCTACGTCAGCTTTCCCGGCAAAGAGTTCTACTGGTATGAAAATCCAAAGAACGAAGCAGGCCACTGGAAAGAACACCTAATCTGGCACAGTATCTGTAACGAAACGCCACAATTCGCCGACCTGACCGGAGATGGCAAACCCGAACTGATTTTTGGATCTCAGCCCGAACAGCAGATGGGCTACCTGGAAATCCCTACTCCCGATCTGGCTGATAAAAAATGGACTTTCACGCCGATCAGCAAACCCGGCGATCCAATGAAGAACGGCACATTTAAATACTACCATGGTCTCGGTGTTGGTGACTTTAACAATGACGGCCGACAGGATGTTTTAATCCCCAACGGCTGGTGGGAAGCACCGGAAACTCTGGGCGAAGGCCTGTGGGAATTCCACCCCTTTGTACTGAGTGAGAGTGGTTCAGAACCCTCTGAAAAGATGGCTGATCTGCATGTCGAAGATCTCGATATGGACGGCGACAACGACATCATCGGCAGTTCCGCTCATATGTTTGGCGTCTGGTGGTTTGAAAATCTTACTGGCGGAGACGAACCCAAATTCAAAGCGCACCTCATTGATAAAAGCTATTCCCAGACACACGCCATGCACTTCGTTGACATGAACGGCGACGGACAGCGGGATATGGTGACCGGCAAACGGTTCTTCGCCCACAACGGTAAAGATCCGGGTGGAAAAGATCCGGTCGTGATGTACTGGTATGAAATCAAACGCAACAAAAATGCGGCCCCTGAGTTCATTCCGCACAAAATCGAAGCCGGTAATGATACAGGCGTGGGAACCCAGTTCTCCATGGCTGACATGAACGGCGATGGCCGCCCTGACATTGTTCTGTCGAACAAAAAAGGGGTGAATGTTCTGATTCAGGAATAGATCAGAACAGCGCCTTTAACCTGACTGACGCTCATCCAGAACCCGCTGATAAATTTCTCTTAATCGGCGGGTCATGGTTTGATGCCGAAACTGGTCTGTGAACCGTTCGCGGCCTGTCTGACCGAATCGCAGTCGTTTCTCGGGATCGGCGGCCAGTTCGATTAACGCCTGTGCCAGCGGTTCAATCGACTCCGCCGGCAGCAGGTAACCGGTTTCTTCAGGGATCACCACTTCACGTGCCCCGTCTACATCGTAGGACACCACGGGCTTGCCCGCGATCAACCCCTGTGGCAGCACCCGGGCCAGGCCTTCCCAGACACTGGTATGCACAACGATGTCCATTGCATGAATCAGTTCCGGAACGCGTTCCGGCGGAACCAGTCCGGCAAAGATGAAATGGTCGGACAGCCCCAGTTCGGCAATGCGCGCTTCAAATTCCGCACGCAGGATGCCGTCGCCGATCAATAGAAACCGGACCTCTGGCTGTGCCTCAACCACCTGTTTCGCTGCTTCAATCAGATATTTGTGCCCTTTGAGATGAAACAACCGCGCCACTTTTCCGATGACAATCTGCCCCGGTTCAATCCCCAGCTCACGACGCACCTCTTCAGGCGGTCGCGGGGGCGTGAGAAACGGTTCGACTTCCATGCCACTGTAGACCGTATCGCAACGGTCTCTGGTCGTGATTCCGGCGGCGACGTACTGATCGGTCATGGCGTCGCAGACACTGATGAGCCGATCACAGCGCCGCGCCGCCCATTTCTCCGCGGCGATATAAGCGTGATAATTCACCGGGGACTGACCAAAGTGAAAGGCGGCTCCGTGAATCGTGTGTACGGTTGGCAGTTTCAGTTTCCAGGCGGCGGCTCTTCCCAGGATACCTGCTTTGGAACTGTGTGTGTGAACCACATCGGGCTGGTACGCCCGCAAAGCAGCAATCAACTCCCGATACGCGCGCCAGTCATTCAGTGGACTGATACTCCGCGTCAGATGCGGAAGAATCTGCAAGTCAAAGCCCCCCTGTTCCGCACGGGGGATGAGCGTTCCTTCCGGGCCATCGGTAGGGCCTGTCATCAGGATCACTTCATCCTGATAATCCCGATACTGATCTTCGACCGTATAAAGCGTATTCTGCTGCGCGCCGCCGATAATCATACGAGTGATAATATGTGCGACTCTCACGCAAACACCAGCCTCTGGTCTCTCTGCCCGGGGCAGCCTGATTTCACTATCGGAACTGCTTTCATGCCATCAACGTACGATTCAGGAACCATGTTTAACTAACCAGCCGGTGGTGGCGGTGGAGGAGGTGGTGTGGCCTGAAAGTATCCTGTCAGTTGAGGCACCTGACTCGCGGGCAACCAGCCTGACATCCCGGCTGACCAGACCTGGGTCTGATCCGTAACCTGCCCTGCTGCGATTCCCTGTGAAATCTGCTCCAGGGAATAAGGTCCCTGCGACTGTCCGTTTACGGCAATGTGCCAGGCTGCCGGCGGTGGTGGCGGTGCCATCTGACCGGGAGACTGCATCATCCGATTCGCCATCGCAAACCCCATACCCAGTCCCATTCCGTCTGCTGCCCCTCCTCCGGAAGGATTTTCCGCAGCCGAGAGCATTGCCTGCCCCATCTGGAACTGCTGGAATTTGTTCATATCGCCGATCACACCCATACTGGTTCGTGTATCCAGGGCTTTTTCCACTGTTTCCGGCAGCGATATATTCACGATCAAGAGCTGGGGAGTTTCCAGACCGTATTCATCATCGATTCGTTCATTGACCAGCTTTTTCAGCTCTATGGAGATTTCTGTATATTTCGAAGCGAGATCCAGTGCCGCATATTTTGATTCCCCGATCAGGTCGGCAAACGAGCTGTTGATGATGGAGCGTAACAGTTCGTTGATCTCTTCTGAATGAAACTCCGCATTCGTGCCAACCAGTTCCTTCACCAGGATGCGCGGATCATTGGCTTTCAGTGAATAGTTGCCGAAAGCCCGCAGGCGAATCGGTCCGAATTCCGGATCGCGGAGCATGATGGGATTGGGGGTTCCCCACTTCAGGTCCGTAATTTGTGTGGTATTAACGAAATAGACTTCCGATCGGAAAGGACTGTTGAAACCATGTTTCCAGCCTTGAAGCGTCGCCAGGATCGGCAGGTTATCAGTTTTGAGCTCATAGTGTCCCGGCTCAAACACGTCAGCGACTTGTCCGCGATGTACGAATAAAGCCATCTGTCCGGGCCGGACAATCAGCTGTGCGCCATTTTTGATTTCGTTCTGATAACGGGGGAACCGCCAGGTCATGGTGTGTTTCGAATCATCGATCCACTCAATAATATCTACGAGCTCGGCTCGCAGTTTATCCATCCAGAATCCCATAGTGATGTCCCCTGTCTCTGTTACTGCTGTTCGTTAAATCTGGTCTGTTCGTCTGGTGCAAGTGAGCAATGCCGACAGACGGGCTGCCTGTATCCTGATTGTAACCCTCTCATTTTTGTTCGCAATCAAAGATATAACCGACCTGCCGAATAATCACAAATCGGGCTCGCTGCCTGATCCGGTTCTGCAGACTGAGTCAAACCCGCTCGGTCAACCGACCACTGGAGAACGCCGTCAGGAGCCTGTGGGATCAAATAATCCGTAAAAAACAGCTTATTCCACTCTGTTTTTGAGTCGACCGAACCGAATTTCAGCCTCTGAATGTATACAGATATCAGGGTCCATAAATTGCTGTTGACCTGTTTTGTTGAAAGATTTACATTTCCGCCGCGCTCTAACGGTAGAGCTTGAGACATGGAAGTTTCGTAAATCTTCTGACGACAAAGTATCAACGTGATTTGTGGCTCCGAAGCCGTCTGATTTTGGACAAATCGGAAACACTGCCTGACGATCAAGAGACCCCAACCCGGATCGTCACCTCCAGCACAGGTAGCTGAAATCAGGCAATCACATGATTCCCCCGCGTCGGATACAAAACATGGAGATTTTTAGCAATGGGCGACCCATTCCCAAACCCGCATGCGACCAAAGCCAAGACAAACACAAATCGAAAAATCATCTATTTCGCAGCCGGTACAGGACTGGTTCTTCTCGCTGGCGTCCTCTTGTTCCAGACATTCAGCGCCAAAACTGGTGCCGCCGGTGAAGACAAATCAGCGGGTACTGTCCGCATTTCCGGAAATCAGCCATCGGCACGAACTCAACCAGTCGCCAAAGTCGGCAACGTGGTGATCAGTGAAGACGAACTGGCACGTGAATGTATCGCCTTGTATGGACCGGAAGTCCTGGAAAATGTGATCAACCGGGCCATCATTGAGCAGGCCTGTCAGAAAGCCGGCATCGAAGTCGAACAGGCTGAAGTGCACGCCGAAGTAGAAAAGATCGCGAAACGCTTCAACCTGGATACCAAAACCTGGTACGAAATGCTGCAGGCTGAGCGTAAAATGAATCCCAATCAGTATCGCCGCAACGTGATCTGGCCGATGCTGGCACTGCGAAAACTGGCAGGACAGCGCACCAAGCTGACCCAGGATCAGGTTGAGAAAGCCTTCGTCCGGGATTACGGCCCACGCGTCAAAGCCCGTATGATCATGATGGACAACCTGAGCCGCGCTCAGAAAGTCTGGGATGAAGTCAAAAAGAATCCCAACGACTTTGAACGGTTCGCCCGCGACTACTCGATTGAGCCAAACAGTCGTGCTCTGGGTGGTGCCATTCAGCCGATTCCTCAGTATTCCGAAAACGAAAGCCTCTGGAAAGCTGCCTTCAAACTCAAAGAAGGGGAAGTCTCCGGAATCGTTCAGATCGGACTCAGCCGCTATGCCATTTTGCTCTGCGAAGGCCGGACCGAGCCTATCGTGAACAGCATTAACGATGTGAAAAACCAACTGGTTGACCAGCTGACAGAAGAACAGACTCAGGAAGCTGTCGCCCGCGTATTCGCGAAACTGAAAGAACAGACCCGCGTTGATAACTACATTACCGGTACTACCACCGGTGGTGTCTCTCAGACTTCGGGAACGAACTTCAGCAACGGGCAGGTCAATCAGGCCATCCCCAGCCCCACACAGGGACTGAATGGCTCTCCCCGGTAACGCTAATTTCGCTGCTGAAACAGAGAACCAGATAGACTTAGCGTGTGTCAGTCCTGATTTACTGACACACGCTTTTTTATGTCCTGATCAATCTGAGAAAAATATGTCATATTCATCAGGCGCATTTTTTGTTGTGATCGCGTAAAATGGTTTCAGTCAGGCCAGATCCCGCTTTCGGCACGATTTTGATGCCCTGACAGATAGTCGACAAATATTCCTTGTAGAACAGGCAGTCTTTTCATTATGCGTGGCGAATCGGAAGTTCCTTCTTCAGATGACGGCTTTACCATCCCCGTTGCTGAACGAGTAAAGCGTTTACCCCCTTACCTTTTTGGAAAAATCAACAAGCTGAAGTACCAGAAACGTGTGGCGGGCGTGGATGTGATCGACCTGGGGATGGGGAACCCGACCGACCCGCCTGATCCCCTGATTGTCGAGAAGATGTCGGAAGCACTTTCCGATCCACGGAATCATCGTTATTCCGTTGCGAACGGCATTGCCAACCTGAGAAAAGAAGTGACGTCCCGCTACTGGAAAAAATATGGGGTCCGCCTCGATCCCGATTCGGAAGTGGTTGCCTGTATCGGCTCCAAAGAAGGCTTCAGTCACATGTGCCTGGCCTTAATGGGCCCCGGGGACACCGCCATCGTGCCCTCTCCTTCGTTCCCGGTCCACGTTTACGCCGTGATGCTGGCCGCAGGAAATGTCATCGAACTGGATGTCCGCCAGCCGGACCAGTTCCTGTCGAACATCGCCTACACCTGCGAACACCTTTATCCCAAACCCAAAGTCGTTGTGGTGAACTTCCCCCACAATCCGAGCGCCACCGTCATCGAACAGGACTTCTACGTGGAGCTGGTTCGACTGGCCCGGAAATACTCGTTCATGGTGATCAGCGACTTTGCGTATGCCGACATCTGCTTTGACGGCTACAAGGCACCCAGCTTCCTGGCAACACCCGGTGCGACCGAAGTTGGCGTCGAATTCACGACCATGAGTAAAGGTTTCAGTATGGCTGGCTGGCGTATCGGCTTCTGCTCTGGAAATTCAGAGATGGTCCGTGCGCTCTCCACCATCAAAGGATATTATGACTACGGACTGTTTCAACCGGTCCAGATCGCTGCCATCGTCGCAATGCGGCACTGCGAAGCCGCGGTCGACAGTATCGCCGCCGAATACCAGATGCGACGCGATGTCTTCTGTGACGGCCTGGAACGTCTCGGCTGGGAAATCGATCGTCCCAAAGCGGGTATGTTCGTCTGGGCCAAGATCCCGGAGCCCTGGGCCCAGATGGGTTCAATCGATTTCGCGATGAAGCTGCTGGACGAAGGGGGCGTTGCCGTCAGTCCGGGACGTGGATTCGGTGAAGACGGTGAAGGCTACCTGCGGATGGCAATCGTCGAAAACTCGCAGCGTTTGCGACAGGCCGTGAAGCAGATCGGCAAAGTGATGAAGTCGGAAGAAATCACCGCCGACAAGTAAACTTCAGACCGTGCACTCTGATTCCATCCGGATCAGAGTGCTCAGGTTGTCGGTCGCTGGTCGTCAATCGACTTCATGAATCCCTGGATCTGATTCTCCGCCAGTTTGATGGTGCCCGCGTCGGGTCCAATCCGGATCCCGGTGCGCTGCATCGGCTGGCGTTCTTCGCTGATGATGTTATCGGTAATTGTCAGATCGGAAGTCTTACCGGTGATGTCGATCGCGACCCCATCCGCGGCACCGCTGTTGATGATCTGGTTCTTGACCACCGTATTGCGATTGGCCCAGAAGTTTTTGCCACGGGCATCATTGCGAAACAGAATGCCTACCTGGTTGCTGTCCCGGATGACATTCTCCCGCATCACGTTATCAGTATCGTTATGGCCGATCGAAATACTGATGTCGTTGCCTTTCAACTGATTCTTTTCCGCCAGACCATATTTCACACCCCAGCACCAGAACAGACCGATGTGATTGTTCTCAAAGCGATTGTTCACAATCAATGGTCGCTGTGAGCCTGAACCGGGATGAACGCCCAGATCCGCATTGTCATGACTGTGGCAGTTCTCGACTTTGACGTCGTGACAGATCTGAAAGCTGATGCCGTCCCCGTTGTAATTTCGCGTGGTGACATTGCGAATCGTATATCGATTGCAGTCCTGCAAAAAGATGCAGCCGCCGTAGTTGCCATTCAGATTGGTATTATTCTTTCGATTCCCATCCAGAGTCAGATTTTCGATCAGAACATTTTTTGTGAATTCGCTGGTCAGTAACGGAAACAGAGATGACACGGTCGGTTTTCCGGAAAGCCACAAATTCTTGCGCAATCCTTCGTTCAATTTAAATCGGTTTCCGGAACGTGCCACCAGCGTGCGTTTAATCACATCCTGACTGCCGGTACTCGGATTCTTTGTGACGATTACCACACCGTCGCCCACCTGAAAGCCGGCTGACTTCTCCAGCGTGATTTCCTGATCGTACCAGTCGGAGTCTTCCGAGAGTGCCACCGTTTCGGAAGTACCTTTAGTGATAATTGTTTCCGGGCCACTCCCCTGCAGCCGGATTTTCGAAGGCAGATGCAAGGCATTCCGCAGCGTGAATGTTCCCGGCAGCAGGCGGACCGTGCCTCCTCCTTTGCTCGAGATGTAATCAATCGCCGCCTGCAGAGCTTTATCACTCGTGCCGATGATATCTCCTGATTTCGGACCGACGGAAATCGAAAGACGTTCTTCCCATTCCGGTTCAAAGCGTGCATCACCGTCAGTGGAACGCGGGTCTTTCACAGCAGGCAGCCCCGCATATGCCAGCGAACTCAGGGAGAGCGCACCCAGTCCACTCCCCACGGCAGTACTCAGAAATCGACGGCGGGACAGGGATAATGGTTTCATCAATCGACTCCGAAAAAAGCATGAGGAATGAAGGCTGCGGGGATTATTTAACTCTCTTTACAATCAGTTTCCCCGATTCATTCAACGAATTCAAGCGCTATTTCAGAGTTCCATCAGATCGAATTTTTTTCTGGTATTATCGGGTTCAATCCTGATAAATCAGGACGTAATTCCCCAATGGTCACTTGTTATAAATGGCAGACAGAGGAACGAATGTGATTTGTGATTCGGCCAGTCCATTATTTTTCGTGCGATCTCCGGCACAGTGCCCGAGCAGGACGCCCTCTTTCGTGAACTCAATCGCCGTGTAGCAGTACCAGCCATTCGGATTGGTTTCGATGTTCTGAATCTGCTGCCACGTCTTGCCTTCATCTTTTGATATGGCCAGTGTGAGCGGGGTCCGCTTGCCGCGTAACTTTGCATCGATTTCCTGGTGATTATTCCAGACCAGCAGTAAATCGCCGGTCTTGGGAATGCGTTCAATGGACGCTGGCGAAACGGGTGAGATGATGTTTGAAGGTTTCAGTTCAGAAAATGTCTGACCGCCGTCTTTTGAAAATGCGACATACTGGCTGCCTCCATTCGTACGACAGAAGCCCATCAGCGTTCCGTCTTTGAGTTCGATCAGACCGGGTTCCTGCATGTAAGGCTGTTTGTCACCGGGCTGTTTTTCGACAATGGTTTCTGTTCCACGCTGCCATGTTTTTCCCTGATCGTCAGAATAATAACAAAGGAATTTCGCATTCGGATTAAATCGATCCGATCCTGGCAGGTTCTGATGCAATGCCAGCGGAACCACAATACGTCCATTCTTCAACTGCACTACACGATCATTATTCAAGACATAATAGCCGACCTCTTTTTGAGGAATGATCTCCACCGGTTCACTCCAATGTGCGCCTTCATCAGTGCTGATCCGCATGACGGGCAACAGATCGTGGATCGAATTTTTACGGGCATAAAACAAAGCGATTCGTCCGTCCTGCAGCCGCAGCAGTGAGACCGACATGATGTTCTGTTTGCCGTCATTCTCGATGATGGTTTCATCCTGCTGAGTCCAGGTCTTGCCACCATCGGATGAATAGCGGCCCGCCAGATATGCTGAAGAGTGATCTGCAGCGCCTCCAATGAAATGAGTGTAAACAAACAGAATACGTCCATCATTCAGTGCGATAAAATCACCTTCACTATTGCGGGGATTATCCTCACTGGCCGGTAATCTCAAAACACGTTGAATTGCTCCCGCTTCAACTGCAGCTGATTGTGCAGCATCGTCCGCGAGCAGAATGTTGATTTGTAATAAAGCGGAAACTGCCACGAAGAACACACTCAGATAACGCAGGTGACGTTGATTCATTTTTCTGATCCTCTATGTTTTCGAGCGTTGAGAATCGATACGTCTTGCCTTTAAACCACAGAGCAAAACTTCAAAACTCTCATCACACACTGATTGACTTTGATATCGAGCAGCACACTTTGATTGAACAACAGAGCCTGATGATCATCAAGCTTCTGCTCGCATATTTAGAGATGGTTCTTTGGAAATGTTTCGCCTTGGTCTGGAAGAAAGAGTCACCATTTTGATCAGACTGAATTGAAAGCTAGAGAAAACGGGAAGTGATTTACCTCCTCAATCACAGTCATCGACGGTCATCATGAACAGTAAAATTCTGATAACACACAAACTCCGCCATTGTTTCGCTGAATATTAATTTTTTCAAATATTTTCGTGCCCCATAACCATAGAGTATCTCTATAGATATGAATTATTCTTCATTTTTGAGCTTAATTATTCGATAAATACTAATAGAAACATGTTGACAAATTAATTATCTGGATTTTAATGAAGCATGTCTTTTCAAACGACTCTACTGGGCACTCGCCATAAAAACTGAGAGATTATACCTGCCGATTCTGGTAGTTAATTTTGTCGTTATTGCTTTCAAATTTCTTATTCCTATCTGAACTAACAAAAGTCGCTCTTTACAGCTAACTGAAATTTGACTGTGCGCAGATTCTATCTCTACAGCTACCCGTTTTATATTTTTGCGCGATACCGTTTTCAATTCGCTTAAAGACCGGATACCGGATGGGAATAAGAAATGATTTTCATTTCTTTATTTCTCTTAGTAAAACCGGAGGCTTAGATGAAACGACGTACTGCGCATCGGGGTTTCACCCTGATTGAACTTCTGGTAGTAATTGCCATCATTGCCATTCTCATTGCGTTGCTGTTACCAGCAGTGCAACAGGCGCGCGAAGCAGCTCGTAGATCGACCTGCAAAAACAACATGAAGCAACTCGGTCTTGCTTTACACAACTATCACGAGACCCATAAATCTTTCCCTCAGATGCACGTTGAGTACGTGCGAAATACAAATTACGACCCTGCTGGTGTGGAGAGCTTCCTTCCCTGGAGTGTCATGCTGCTGCCCTTTATGGATCAGGCACCACTTTATAACAAAATCAATATGAACGCTGCCTGGCGTGATTCGTCAAACTCGAATACGGTTCTGCAGCCGACTCTCGTCAA
>NZ_JBLXHC010000020.1:22204-117564 GCF_048260065.1 Gimesia sp.
TATAACAAAATCAATATGAACGCTGCCTGGCGTGATTCGTCAAACTCGAATACGGTTCTGCAGCCGACTCTCGTCAAAACACCACTCGCTGCATTCGCCTGCCCTTCCGATCCAGCAGATGGCGTGAATCCGAATATCGGTAACTTTGGTAAGTCGAACTATGTAGGGCCTTACTCATGTTATCGCCTCCTGCCAGGCACGACGACGCTTTCCGGGGTCACCTCAGCCTGGGCAAATCACACTGCCAGAAGCATGAAATCGTTTCGGGACGGGATGAGTAATGTGATTCTGCTTGGCGAACGAACCACCGAAGGTGGTTACAATGGTGCGATCTGGGCCGGGGCACATAACTCCCAGCATTCAACAGCCGGTTACATCGGGAACTGGTATTATCACACTGCGGTAGTCCGAACGTTTCAGGGCTGGACAACCAACTCCGATCAGGCTTTGTCTTCGTACTACATGATTAACGGCAAGAACAATGCCGGCACTGGTGTGAATGGCTGGGGACTGAGCAGTTCTCACGGCGGCGGCTGTCATTTCCTGTTAGGCGATGGTGCCGTTCGATTCATCAGCGAAAATGTCAACGGCGATACCCTGATCTTCCTGTGTGGTATCAATGACAAAAACGTCGTGGGTGAATTCTAATCCACATGAAATTGTAATTGCTATTCGCTCGGTTTCATCATTCTGGTGAAGCCGGGCATTCTTGCTTGCTAAACTTCTGTGATATTAATCTCACGCAATCGTTACTGGAATTATTGAATGTACTGTAAAGACCAGATTTCGCTGATACTTTCATTGAGCTTCTTATCCGCTTGCTGTCTGGGGTGCTCAGGCAGTGGAACGGAAGTTGAGCTCGAAAAAGTGACCGGCGTAGTTACCATGGATGGAAAACCACTAGCGAATGCCATCGTGGTTTTTACACCCGAGGAAGGGAATCCTTCCACAGCTCAAACAGACGAAACCGGAAAGTATGAACTCGCCCACCGAGGCAACGCGATGGGAGCCATTCCTGGCAGGCACAAAGTGCGCATTACGACAGGACAACCTCCGGCTCCCGAGATTGACCCGGATGCCGATATGTCCGATCTGGATCCAGAAGCAGAAGCTGGTTTTGAAGAAGTTGGTTTTGAAGAGATGGATTCATCGAAAGGGAAAACAAAAAAAGATCCCATCCCGGCAAAATACAATTCAGACACCACTCTGACCGCAGAGGTGAAGCAGGGTGAAAATACCATTGATTTCAAACTGGAGTCAAAATAGCCCGTTAATCTGCAAACTTCTTTTAAAAACTGACTGTCAATTCTGACAGAACTACTGGAGGAAACTGACTTTATTGCAATTTGACAAGAGCTTTAACCCAGCTGAAAGACAGGGCAAAAGTTCGAAAAAGTAATCATCCTTATTTCTTTATCAACCGGGAGATGAATATGAAGCGACTCACAGTCAAACGGGGCTTTACACTGATCGAACTACTGGTGGTTATCGCCATCATTGCCATTCTCATTGCGCTGCTGCTGCCAGCAGTACAACAGGCACGTGAAGCGGCAAGAAGATCTTCCTGTATCAATAACATGAAACAGTTAGGGCTGGCTCTGCATAACTACAACGAAACCCATGGTGTACTGCCTCCCGGTGCCATTAACCCGGCAGGAGCAAGAACCGCAGGCTTTGGAAACGAAGCGGCAACGAACGGCTTAAACCACACTGGTTTTACATTACTGCTGCCATTCATTGATCAGGCACCACTCTATAACAAATGGAATTTTAATATTGCCAGCGGTGGAGCAATAAACGGCTTCTTCACTTCTGTCGCAGGTGGATGGCCTAATTCAAACACTCCACTGGGACAGGTTATTCTCCCTGCCCTCTTATGTCCTTCTGATGAAGGCCAGACACTGGAAGTACGAACCGATAACAGCTGGATGGCAACAAACGCCGCCCGATCAAATTACTTATTCTGCGCCGGCGGACATGGTAATGGCTGGCCAGGAGGAAATCTCTACTCTGCATATCGCGAATCGTCGAGTAATCTGCCGAATGGTCAGACCGGAATTCAATATCAGGGTATGTTTGGTTTCAACGGTGCTGCTAAATTCAAAGCAGTGACTGACGGGCTCAGCAACTCCATCGCCATGACGGAAGGTTGTATTTACGGGAAACGCGATGATGCTTATTCTCCCTTATGGGCTCAGCATCGTTACGCTGGAACATTCGCAGTGAACCACCCTAATATTGATGCCAGTCACATCAACAACAAACGGTATCATATCAATGGACCTTACGATGCGCTTGGTGCAACGGGTGCCGGTGCAGCAGATGATCCCAGAATTTATATCGAAGTGGCATCCAGTGTTCACGAAGGGGGATGCCATGTTTTGATGGGAGATGGTGCTGTTCGTTTCTTAAGCGAAAATATGGACCACAGTCAGTACGCCCTGCTCACACGCATCCATGATGGTCAACCCACGGGTGAATATTAAACCGCGTTTCAGTCGGGGCCCCATTTCGGGTGCCCTGACTGAGCAACCTGATTACCCTTGGGAAGTTCATTTTGATTCGTTTTTAGTAAGGAGTTAGTGGTGTTTGTCAAAGTTTTTCGTAAGGTATGCCCCTGTCTTTTGTGTCTGGCAATGCTGCTACCAATGATGGGTTGTTCGGGAGGCGCAGCTCAAACTGATGGGGGAACATCAGATCCAATAGAAGATGATCCATCTATCAATCCTCCTGTAGATACAGGTGCTCCAAAGAAAAATTAAAACCCATATCCTGTTATTCAAAGCTTGATCATTTGCATTTAACTGGATTGAAATTCTTCATCAAACCGGTTGCCTCTCTCAGGGGCAACCGGTTTTTGCATTTCTGATTTTAATTTGATTTCAAATCACCAACAGTCAGCACTTTCTGAAAAGACAAACCGGAACTTCCTGTAAATTGATCTTCACACTCCCGATCCAGGCGCTGATTTAACTTGTGTCTCCTGCCTGCTTCCATAAAAAAATAGGCGATGACCTCCCACACACATGAAAAAATTTAGACAAACTTCACCTTCCCGGGGGTCAGATTGAGTGCAAACCCTGAAATTCCACAAATTTTTCACCAAATATAATATTTCAAAGAAAAGCAGTCCTACTTAAAGTCAATAAATATTGCCAGTTAAGGCTATTTTCGGAAAATATTTAATGCCCGGCATGGATTTTTTTATTGACAAATCAAAAACTAATTCTTTAAATAAAAACGTTCAGTCTCTTTGCACATTTCTAGATGTGCGACTTTACAATTTAAAAAAGAGATCTCTGTCTTTTCGGACAGTTCTTTGTTGATAGATGCAAGTTTCTTATTTCTTATCTGTTATTAAAAAAAGTCGCTCTTTGACAGCTAACGGAAATTTGACTGTGCTCAGATATTTTATGTATCGTTGTACTGCGTATTTTGTGCGCAAATAAACTCTTGTACTGATACATATCACTTTTTATCTGCATCGCCGTTTTCATATCGCTTACAAAGGCCGGATGAGAGTAAGAAATGCTTTTCATTTCTTTTATTTCTCTTTGTATAACCGGAGACCTAGATGAAACGGCTTTCTGCAAAACGGGGTTTTACCCTGATCGAACTTCTGGTGGTTATTGCCATCATCGCCATTCTGATTGCCCTGCTTTTGCCGGCAGTGCAGCAGGCACGAGAAGCAGCACGCAGATCAACGTGCAAAAATAACATGAAGCAATTGGGGATTGCTTTGCACAACTACCACGAAACACATCGTATTTTCCCCCCCATGCACATTGAGTCTAGACGTGTAGTGGCTGACGATGATCCCAATGAAAGTCATCTTGGCTGGAATGTAATGTTGCTACCCTTTATGGATCAGGCAAACATTTATAACCAGATTGACATGAACCATCCCTGGCGACTCAATCACACCGGGGCTGCCGTGCAGTTGAGTCTCGTTCAGACTCCAATTCCTTCACTCGCCTGCCCTTCAGATCCTGCAGATGGTGTGAATCCAAACATTAGTAACTATGGTAAGTCCAACTATGTTGGTCTTTACTCATGTGCTCGCCTGCTGCCTGGTACCACTACGATTTCGAGTGTCAACTCTGCCTGGAATAATCACAATGCCAGAAGCATTAAATCATTCCGAGATGGAATGAGTAATATCGTTATGCTTGGAGAAAGAACCACAGAAGGTGGGTATAATGGTGCGATTTGGATTGGCCCTTACGGTGTCACAACCAATGCTACCGCAGGTGTTTATGCCGAGTGGCCTTATCACACCGCAGTGGTGCGAACCTTCCAGGGTTGGTCCACAAACTCAGACCAGGCTCTGTCCTCCTATTATATGATCAATGGTATCAGCAACACCGGATCTACAAATGGCTGGGGACTCAGCAGCTCACATGAAGGCGGCTGCCATTTCCTCTTAGGTGATGGTGCCGTTCGCTTTATCAGCGAAAATGTCAACGGCGATACCCTGATCTTCCTGTGTGGTATCGATGATAAAAACGTTGTCGGTGAATTCTAATTCACACACAAATGCTAGTGCTTTTTACTCGGTTTCACCAATCTGGTGGAACCGAGTTTTCTTGCTTACTAAAGCTTCTAAGATAGTCTCTCATGCAAAATACTGGAGTTATTGAATGCGCTGTAAAGACCAGGTATCGCTGATTTTTTCTTTGATATTTTTAACTGTTTGTTGCTTTGGATGCTCAGGAGGTGGAACGGAAGTCGAACTCGAAAAAGTGACCGGCGTAGTCACGATGGATGGTCAACCGCTGGCCAATGCGGTTGTTGTCTTCATACCCGATGAAGGAAATCCTTCCACCGCACAAACAGATGCAACCGGAAAGTATGAACTCGCCCATCGTGGTAATGCGATGGGAGCTGTCCCTGGAAAACATAAAGTGCGCATTACGACTGGACAACCCCCGGCTCCCGAGAACGATCCGGATGCCGATATGTCCCAGTCAGAAGCAGCAACAGGTATTGGTTTCGAAGAGATGGAATCACCGAAAAAGAAAACAAAAGATCCCATCCCGGCAAAATACAATACAAACACCACCCTGACCGCAGATGTGAAACAGGGTGAAAATACCATTGATTTCAAACTGGATTCAAAATAACCCGTTAACCAGCGATCAACTGTTGAAAACTTAAATATTCAACAGTTGATCTGCCAGTTTTCATAGAATTCCTGTGGCAAACAAAACGTTTTGCCCCATTCAGAGGAGCTTTATCAAACCAGCTGAAACACATTATTGAAGTTCGAAAATGTGATTATTCTTATCTCTTATTTCTTTATCCATCTGGAGATGAACATGAAGCGACTCACAACTAAACGGGGTTTTACACTGATCGAACTACTGGTGGTGATCGCCATCATTGCCATTCTGATCGCGCTGCTACTGCCTGCAGTGCAGCAGGCGCGCGAAGCAGCAAGAAGGTCTGCCTGTGTTAATAACATGAAGCAGCTAGGCCTGGCTCTGCACAATTATAATGAAACTCATGGTATCCTGCCTCCCGGAGTGATCAATGGGGCTGGCTCTGGAACGATAGCAGGGCAACCGGCAACGAATGGCTTAAACCATTCCGGTTTCATATTACTGCTGCCATACATTGACCAGGCACCACTCTATAACAAATGGAATTTTAACATTGCCAGCAGTGGAGCAACGAACGGCTACTTTACTGCTGTCGCAGGCGGGTGGCCTAATACGAACACTCCATTAGGACAGGTGATTCTGCCTGCACTCTTATGCCCTTCCGATGAAGGTCAGACTCCTGAAGACCGGACGGATGCCAGCTATCTGGCGACAGCTGCCGCCCGATCAAATTATCTCTTCTGTGGTGGTTCGCATTACTGTGGCTGGCCTGGAAATGGCTTGTACTCTGCCTACCGCGAGAGTTCCAATGCTATGGCTAACGGAAAATCAACCCAGTCTCAAGGCATGTTTGGTTTCAACGGAGCTGCGAAATTCAAAGCAGTGACAGATGGGCTCAGTAACTCCATTGCCATGACGGAAGGCTGCATTTATGGACGTCGTGATGATGCCTACTCTCCCTTATGGGCTCAACATCGAGTCTATGGAACGTTTGCCATGAACCACCCCAATAGCGATCCCAGCCACATCAACAACAAACGTTATCATATCAATGGTCCTTACGATGCCCTGGGTGCGACCGGCGCCGGTGCAAGTGATGACCCTCGCATCTATGTCGCAGTGGCATCCAGCGTCCATGAAGGAGGCTGCCACGTGCTGATGGGAGATGGGGCAGTTCGTTTCCTGAGCGAAAATATGGATAACACTCAGTATGCCCTGCTCACACGCATTCATGATGGTCAGCCCATAGGCGAATACTAAGTTGCTTTTTCAGTCAGGGCTCCCGCAGATGGGAGTCCTGACTGAGTTCTCAGTTCTCTCCTTGAGAGTTCCTTTTTTGATAAACAATTAAAGGAGAAGAAAGTGTTTTTCGATTATTTTCGTAAGGTATTTCCATGTCTTTTATGTCTGTCTCTGTTGCTGCCTATGTCAGGCTGTTCTGGTGGCGCTACCGATCCTGATGCGGCTACCACTCCGATAGAAGACGATCCATCCGTGACTCCTCCCGTGGGCACAGAGCCCGGTAAAGTCAAATAAATAACATTCGCTTGTTATTAAAAACTTGATCATTGGCACGCTACGGGGTCGCATCGCGACTATCGTGCAATGCCCCCCCAATCCAAATGCTATCAAACGCGTGACAGTAAACTGGACACAACCTCATTTCAAATTCTTCATCAAACCGGTTGTCATGTATTAAGGGTCAACCGGTTTTTGATTTTCTCACTGTTTTTCACATCGTATTCCAGAACAGGTTGCCTTGAACCATCGCGTCTCTCAATCTATTTGATCCAATCCAGTCGACACAGAGATGCTGCAGGAAATAAAGTCTTTCCGATTCGCAATTTTGGGGTTCAATTCAGGTGAGAGCAGGCCCGGACACTACCGAAATCTTTCCCTGTCGTATAATCTAGACTGTGTCCAGTTTTACTGTAGCGTCTCCAGGTCCTTTTGGACCGAGTATCTTAGATTGACAGACGCTATGGTTAAATGTGATGCGCTCTAGACAGTGCTATCCGGCAAGTAAGATAGATTCAATCACTTTTCATCAAAAATACCGAGGCTTTTGTTCAATGCTGGCAAAAAGAATCATCCCTTGTCTGGATGTGCATGCAGGGCGTGTTGTCAAAGGGGTCAACTTTGTCAATCTTCAGGACGCAGGAGATCCTGTTGAGGTTGCCGCTCGTTACGAAGAACAGGGGGCCGATGAGCTCGTCTTTCTCGATATCACTGCCAGCCATGAAGAACGCGAGATTATTCTCGATATTGTCCGTCGCACTTCGGAAGTCATCTTCATGCCCCTGACTGTAGGTGGCGGAATTCGCACACTCGAGGACATTCGCGCCCTGCTAAATGCCGGCTGTGATAAAGTCTCCATCAACTCTTCCGCAGTCAAAGATCCGGATTTGATCCGCGAAGCCGCCCTGCGATTTGGCAGCCAGTGTATTGTGGTGAATATCGATCCCAAACGGGTACAGAAAGACGGTAAAGAGTTCTGGGAAGTGCATGTAAACGGCGGTCGTGTGCCCACAGGCCTGGAAGCCATCGAATGGGCGCAAAAGGTCGAAGACCTGGGAGCCGGAGAAATCGTGCTGACCTCAATGGATGCGGACGGCACGAAAGATGGCTACGATCTGCCAATGACACGCGCAGTCGCAGAAGCCGTCACAATCCCGGTCGTCGCCAGCGGGGGAGCCGGCTGTCCTGAACACTTATATCAGATCCTGACCGAAGGCAAAGCCAGCGCCGCGCTGGCTGCCAGCATCTTTCACTATGGAACACATCCTGTAGATGAAACGAAACACTATCTGGCGGAGCGGGGAATTCCGATTCGTTTCAAAAGTGAAGTTGCTCTGAATCGGGTGTAACCGGTAATCGGAACAGGTCTACCCGTTTCTGCGAGAGAGTAACAAATTTACCGGTATCGCAGGAATTGAAGCTTGCATGTTCCAGCCGAGTCCTCAAAATAGTAATAGCGGCCCCAGTGTGGTCCGTCGTGAGGTGAAGATCGTCGACTGACCTCGCTGCAATTCAACATTTCCTGTCTGGTCAGCTGCACGCTCTGGCAGCAGAACTCAGTGTAATACATAAGTGGAGTTTGTTAATGGCGACAACAGTTCCTGCAACCCCCAAAGACGTCAATCCCATCACGGGTCGTCCTGAAAACGAAATCGATAAAGTCTTTCGCCAGTTGATCAAGCATGGCGGTTCCGACTTACATATGCAGGTCGGTAAAGCACCGATCCTCCGCGTCAAAGGGAGCCTGCGGGAACTGCAGATGGATCCCATCGACCGCGATCAGATGATGGCACTCTTCCTGCCGATGATGGATGAACGCAACCAGAAGATTTTCTATGATGAAGGGGGAGCCGACTTTTCGTATGTCGTCGAGCATGAAGGCGAGCCCTGGCGTTTCCGTGTGAACCTGTTCGTGCAGCTCGGTTTTCCCGGCATGGTCTCCCGTAAAATTGAACGCTCGATTCCCAACTTCGATGGTCTGTATCTCCCTCCCGTCATGGAGTCGCTTTGTAAGTTTGACCAGGGTATGGTTCTGCTGGCTGGTGTGACGGGTAGTGGTAAATCAACCACGATCGCGTCCATGTTGAACTGGGTAAACGACCATTACCGCAAACACATTCTGACGATTGAAGACCCGATCGAATTCGTGTACACGCAGAATAAGTGTCTGATCAATCAGCGCGAGGTCGGCATCGATGTGAAAGACTTCGAAATCGCAATGAAACATGCCGTGCGTCAGGACCCTGACATCATGCTGGTGGGCGAAATGCGTGACATGGAAACCTTCTCCACAGCGATCCACGCTGCGGAAACCGGGCACCTTGTGTTCGGAACAATTCACGCTTCCAATGCCCCCAGTTGTATCGGCCGTATTCTCGACTTGTTCCCACAGGATATGCATAAAGCGCTGCGGGGCAGTCTCGCGTTTAACATGCGTGCCATCGTCGCGCAGAAACTGCTCAAAACCATCGTCGACAAACCGGGTCGTGTGCCCATCGTCGAAATCATGACATTCAATCCGACCGTTCGCAAGCTGGTGCTGGAAGAACAGGATGAAAAACTGTCCGCTGCCATTCGTATCGGTAAAGATGAAGGAATGCAGCAGTTTAACGACAGTCTGAAAGGTTTCATCGATCGTGAATTTATCAGCCGCGCAGATGCGTTCGAAATTTCTCCGAACGTCGAAGAACTCAAGATGGCCCTCAAAGGGATCGACGTCAAAGGAGCCGCGATTCTGTAAGCTCGCTTACTCCGTCTCAAATACAAAAACAGGCGCTGTTTCATCCGGACAGCGCCTGTTTTTTTGTTGTCGTATCTGGCAGAGATCTTAGTGGAACTGTCCGCCTTTCACCTTCATTTTCAGACTGTAGACTTTATTGGAACAGGTGAAATACAGCGTTTTTCCATCCACGCCTCCAAAGGTTACGTTCGAGCAGAACTCGGGGACGAGAATCAATCCCAATGACTTTCCCTCAGGACTCGCCACCCAGACACCGCCTCGACCGGAAAGATACAGGTTCCCGTCCGCATCAATGCTCATCCCATCGGGAGAATCTTTGCGTGATGTCGCGGGATCAAAAAACACTCGTCCTTCTCCCACAGTTCCATCTTCCAGGATTGGAAAACTCCGCCACAGTTTTTCATGACTGTCACCCACATACAGGGTCTTCCCGTCATTTGAGGCAATCACACCATTGGGGACCGGCATACTGCTAATGATTTTCTTCACTTTGCCGTCAGTTGTCCTCACATACACGGCACTGGTTTTACGATTCTTGAAATCCGGGTCCGTGAAATAGATATCGCCATTCGGTGTCTGACAGACATCGTTGGGCTGGTTCCATTTCGGATTTGCGGCGATCACCATTGTATCCGCAGGCCCCGATTCGCCGAACGCGTAGCTCATTACATGCTGCCCGTAGGCCTGTGCACCCAGCATGCGACCATCCAGAGAAAGGTATGTTCCGTTAATCCCTTTGGTATTGTCCAGCCAGACACTCGCTTTCCTGGTTTCTTCCAGCTTCAAAATTTTGGTGTCTTTATCCACAAAAGATGTGAAGTACAATCGCTTGCCTGCCGGATCCCAGATCGGTCCTTCGAAAAATGCTTTCGCTGCATACTCTTCCTGCAATTTTGCGTTTTCAGCCACCGTTTCAGGCAGGGGATGCGTTTCCGTCTGCTTCGTTTGTGCCCATAACGAGGAGACAGAAAGAGATAAACACAACACGATCGCGGTCAGCATGCTTCGTTTGAACATAAGTGTCTGGTCCTGAATGGAAACGATTTAACGAAAACCACAGATTGCCTTTAAGGAATCAGCAATCATTTATCGTAAGAAAACAAAGCGACTCATTTCCACTACAGATGGCTCGAAAACTACCAGAACGGACAAGAAATTAAATGAGTCCGATAGAGAAACCGGATTGCATTCTCTACTGGTTACTTGATTTTGGCATGCGGTCCCTTCAGACTGGATAACAGATTCTGAATGATATTTATTAATCCCCGGAAGAGCATTCCTGCGGGACCGTACTTCCATCCCACCCTGATCTGATTTAGACCGACTGCATTATCCCAAAAGAAGGATTCCCAATAATGAACCATCGCACGTTCATTCTGCTGGCTGTCATCTCTGCCCTGTGTTCCGAAAGTTCGACAGGGAAAGCAGCCCCTCCCGTTCCTCCACCCAATAATACCGGCGGTGAATTCTTCAGCCCGGCGGACTCGCTCAAACAGTTCACCGTTCCCGATGACCTCCGGATCGATCAGGTGCTCGCCGAGCCTCAGGTCAGGCAGCCCATCTTTCTGAACTTCGATGAACGCGGACGCATGTGGGTCATCAATTACCTGCAGTATCCCTACCCCGAAGGATTGAAGATTCTCAGTAAAGACAAGCACCATCGCGCTGTCTACGATAAAATCCCTCTGCCTCCACCACACCATGAAAAGGGGGCTGACAAAATCACCATCCACGAAGATACCAACGGCGATGGAAAATACGACAAACACAAAACGTTTGTAGACGGTTTGAATATTGCTTCTTCGTTTGTCAAAGGGCGTGGCGGTGTCTGGGTATTGAATCCGCCCTATCTGTTATTTTATCCCGACAAAGATAACGACGATGTTCCCGACGGCGATCCCGTAGTGCACCTCGAAGGCTTCGGACTGGAAGACACACATTCGGTCGTCAACAGCCTTCGCTGGGGACCGGATGGCTGGCTCTACTCTTCACAGGGAAGTACCGTTTCCGGAAAAGTGAAAAAGCCCGGCCAGAAAGACAGCGAAGCCGTGCAATCACTCGGACAGCTGATCTGGCGTTATCACCCCGAAAAGCAGGTCTACGAAATTTTTGCCGAGGGGGGTGGAAACGCGTTCGGCGTCGAATTCGATGATAAAGGCCGACTCTATTCCGGCCACAACGGCGGAAACACGCGCGGCTTCCACTACACCCAGGGCAGCTACTACCAGAAAGGCTTCGGCAAACACGGCCCACTTTCTAATCCATACGCCTTCGGATACTTTCAGGCGATGAAGCATGCCAACGTCCCCCGTTTCACTCACAACTTCATTATCTACGAAGCAGAGACGCTTCCTAAAAAATACTGGGGACACCTGTTTGGAATCGAACCGCTGCAGGGGCGCGTCGTCGAAAGTAAAGTCACCGCCGACGGATCGTCCTATCAGACCGAAGACCTGCAACGCCCCGTCGCCACGACAGACAAACGCTTCCGTCCCGTCGATATTAAGCTCGGCCCCGACGGTGCAATTTATTTCTGCGACATGTACGAACATCAGATCGCCCACGGCCAGCATTATTCCGGCCAGGTCGAAAAAGATGATGGCCGCATCTATCGACTCACCGCCAAAGATGCCCAGCCGCTGGCTCCCTTCGATCTCGGCAAGAAATCTTCGCAGGAATTGATCGCCGTACTGGATCATCCCAACAAATGGTTTCGCCAGCAGGCGCTCCGCCTGTTGGGAGACCGGAAAGATGCCAGTGTGATCCCTGCTCTCAAACAGAAACTGTTCTCTTCAGACGGCCAGTCTGCATTAGAAGCACTCTGGGCATTGAATCTGAGCGGCGGTTTTGATGAAAGCGTCGCACAGAAATCACTGCAGCATTCCGATCCCTATGTCAGAGCCTGGACCATTCGACTGCTCTGTGACGACCATCAGGTCTCCCCTGAAATCGGTCAGCAGCTGATTGCGCTGGCATTAACCGAACCGCACGTGCAGGTCCGCAGCCAGCTCGCCAGTTCATCCAGACGCCTGCCGGCTGAACCGGGTCTGCCGATCGCCTTTAATTTACTAAGTCACTCCGAAGATCTGGATGACGTGCATGTACCACTGATCCTCTGGTGGTCGCTGGAAAAACGGGTTGCTGAGAACCGGAATGAGCTGCTCGCGTATTTTGAAAAACCGGAAGTCTGGCAGTATCCGCTGGTGGAGAAATATATTCTCGAGCGGATGATGCGGCGGTTTGCTTCAACCGGTTCGCGGAATGACCTCCTGGTCTGCGCCCGCCTGCTGGAACTCGCCCCGGACAAATCGCATGCAGAGATCCTGATGTCGGGATTTGAAACGGCAATGAAGGGTCGTTCACAAACCAGCTTCCCCAAAGAGCTGATTACAGCCATGTCCAAGTACGGCGGACAGTCTCTGTCGCTGGGTCTGCGCCAGGGTGATCAGGCAGCCGTTGAAAAAGCATTGAAGATCGTCGCCGATCCCAAAGCCGACAACCAGAAGCGTCTCGACCTGATTCAGATCCTCGGTGAAGTCAAAGTTCCACAGTCGGTCCCCCTGCTGTTGAAGATCATTCAGAATTCCAGTGATCTGCAACTGCAGATTGCCGCCATCAGCGCCCTGCAGCAATACCCGGATGAATCGATCGGCAAAGTGGTCGCCGCACAGTACCCGAACATGTCTGACGATCTCCGCAGTGCCGCCCAGACCCTGGTTTCCATCCGCAAACCCTGGGCCTATGAATTTCTTCGTGCCATCGATTCTGGCAAAATCGACAAAGCCACCGTGCCTGTTGAAACGGCCCGTAAAATGACCGTCTACGGTGATGAAGGCATTACGGCTCTCATCGCGAAGCACTTCGGTTCCATCGCCGGTGCCACAACCGAACAGATGCAGCAGCAGATCGCCGCACAACAGAAAATGCTCGCTGCAGCCACGGAAGAACCTGATCGCTATGCCGGCGAGAAACTGTTCCAGAAGAACTGTGGCAAATGTCACAAGCTGTTTGGCGAGGGAGGAGAAATCGGTCCTGATCTGACTTCGTTTAAACGCGATGACGTCGGTCGCATGCTGGTGAATATCATCAATCCTTCCAACGAAATCCGCGAAGGCTTTGAAACTTATCTGATTGTCACCGAAGATGGCCGAACCGTGAACGGGTTCCTCGCTGACCAGGACAATAATGTGATCGTCATCCGCAGTGCCGACGGTCAGAGCATCACCGTGGAACGCGAAAATATTGATGAAATGCTGCCACAGAAGAAATCGCTGATGCCCGAAGGTCTACTCGACAGGCTTTCCGAGAAAGAAGTCCGGGATCTGTTCAGCTATCTCCGCAGCTCCCAGCCTCTGCCTTAACAATTTGCTGTCCGAACCGGGCGGCGATTGAGAAAACAGGACAACTTGCTAGAATTGAAGCCGGCTTTCCCATTGATTGAAAGCCGGCTCTTTTTACCTACACAATTGATAACTTTAAACGAGACAGGAAACAGACCATGTCGGGGTTTCGAACCGAACGTGATTCGATGGGTGAAGTACAGGTTCCAGCAGAAGCTTATTACGGTGCACAGACGCAGCGGGCCGTTGAGAATTTTCAGATCTCCGGCAATACGCTCCCCCCGAGTCTGATTCATGCTATGGGGCAGGTCAAGCTGGCCGCCGCCCATGCGAACCGCGACATCGGAAAGCTTTCCGGCACGGGGAAAAATCCGCTGAATGATGAGCAGATCAAAGCTCTGATCGACGCTGCCACCGAAGTCGCTGACGGCAAATTTGACGATCAGTTCCCGATTGATGTCTACCAGACCGGCTCTGGAACGTCGAGTAACATGAACGTGAATGAAGTCATCAGCAATCGCGCGATCGAAATTCTGGGAGAGGACCGCTTTGCCCCTGAGAAGTCCGTCCATCCCAACGATCATGTGAATATGGGACAGAGCACCAACGACACCTTCCCCACTGCCATTCATGTCGCGGTCGCCTCCAGTATTCACAATCATCTGATCCCGGGGCTGGAAAAACTGTCTGCCAGCCTGGCACAAAAAGCCAAAGACTGGGATCAGATCATCAAGATCGGTCGCACCCACCTTGCCGACGCCACACCTCTCCGACTGGGTCAGGAATTTGGCGGGTTCGCCCGGCAGATTGAACTCAGTATAGAACGCGCTCATCATGCAGCGGCTGCCGTTTATGAACTCCCCGTGGGAGGTACTGCCGTCGGTTCCGGTATCAATACCCATCCCGAGTTCGGTAGTCGCGTGAGTGCTGAACTCGCTAAGCTGACCGGCATTTCATTCGTCGAAGCCGCCGATCATTTCGAAGCCAACGCCCAGCGCGACGGTCTGGTAGAATGCCACGCCATCCTGAAAACCATCGCCACTACGCTGTTCAATGTATCGAACAACATCCGCTGGCTCGGTTCAGGTCCCCGTTGTGGATTCTATGAAGTCAAAATCCCCGACCTGCAGCCCGGCAGTTCCATTATGCCCGGCAAAGTGAATCCGGTCATGTGCGAAAGTATGATGCAGGCGACCACCCGCGTCATCGGCAACGACCAGACTATTACCATGTCGGGAGCAGCAGGTGGTCAGTTCCAGCTGAATATCATGATGCCCGTGATGGGCTTCACCGCTTTGGAAAGCGTGCATCTGCTGGCGAATTCCTGTAACGAATTCGAGAAGCTCTGCCTGGAGAACATGGAAGCCAACGAAGAAGCCTGTAACGCAGCCGTCGAAAACAGTCTCTCCATGGTAACCAGCCTCAACCCGCACATCGGCTATGAAAAAGCGTCCGCATTAGCGAAAGAAGCGTTCAAGTCAGGTAAGACGATTCGAGAACTCTGCACCGAACAGGAAATCCTGCCGGCTGAAACACTCAAGGAAGCTTTAGACCCGATGAGCATGACCGAACCGCATGCTTAATTGCAGACGCGGATCGCTATGAAGTCATTCGCCCGTTAAGGAGAACGCTGGAAGCCATCTCCAGTGCTTCTCCTGACAGGCCTGCTGCTTCGATCTGGCGAATGGCTGCCTGAATATCGTACTCCTGACGTTTCAGTGTAACCTTGCCATCTTCAATGATGGCATACGACGCGCGCGGATCTCCGTCCCGGGGCTGTCCGACACTGCCCGGATTGATCACCTGCTTGTCACCCAGATCCAGGTGAAACGGAATATGAGTATGCCCCACGCAGATAAAGTCCGCGTTAATGCCCTGCAGACGGGCTGTCCATGCTGCTTCGTTATCCCCCAGATACTCATCCAGGGGATCGCGGGGCGTGCCATGTACCAGGTAGAAGGTGACCCCTTCAATCGTAATCTGTTGTGAGATCGGCAATCGGGCCAGGTATTTCATTCGGACACGATCCAGCAGCTCCCAGTGTAACGGTCGCGTGGCACATGCCAGTCTGCGGAAGCCGGTAGAGCCTTTTGCTTCCACTCGCTGTGCGACGGCATGATCGTGATTGCCGCGCACACAGGCGGTCGTATGCTCTCTGACCCATTCAATACAAGGCAGCGGATCGGTCCCGTAGTCGACCAGATCTCCGACACACAGACAGTAGTCGAACTCTTCCTGAATCGAAGAAAGAGCCACCCAGTTGGAATGGATATCTGAAACGACAAGCACACGCATACATCATCTTCCGGAATCAACGAATTCGATATCTTATTATTTCACAATCACTTAGATTATAGACTAGCCGCCCGGACAGGGGAAACCATTTCTCTTTGCCAACTCCGCTCCTGTGACTTTTTCCCACGTCTCATCTTGTAAAATCAGCAGGAAAAATCAGCTCTGGACTCATTTTTGCAGAACTGCTAGACTCCCGGCGCATGTCTGAGGCTGCTCAACATTATTACGATCACCGTCTCTCCTTGAGACGATAGTTTCCCTTCAGGATGAAGTCGGAAACGAAGCCTCAATCATTCAAACTTAAATCCATCCGGTTCGGACGCTGTTCAGAAGGGAAACTGATATGCGGACCATGCATCTCTTGAAACATTGTTTGATTTTTACCATCGCCGTGACGGTCTGCGCGACCAGTTTTCTGCCTGTTGCAGAGGCGCGCATCGAAGCCGTCAAAGGTAAGAAATACAAGTTGACCAAAAGGCATGGACCATGGATGATCATGGTCGCCAGTCTGCGTGATATCCCGGAAAGCAGGCGTTCCAAAGGCTTGAGCGCCCAGGAAGCAGCTGATGAACTGGTCTTCGAACTTCGTAAACGAGGCATCCCTGCTTACACCTTCAGTCAGGAATCCGTGATTCAGCGGTTTAATACACTCGACCGCCTGGGACGCGAAGAACGTCGCAGCTATGCCGCCCAGCGCGCCATGATTTCGGTGATCGCCGGCAATTATTCTGACAGTGAAGATGAAGTCGCACAGAAGACTCTCAAATATATCAAACACTTCCAGCCGGAAGTGCTTACCGAAAATGGTGTCTACAAAAAAACTCCCGGACAGCCCGGACCTCTGAGCGGTGCATTCCTCACGATCAATCCACTGCTCTCGCCGCAGGAAGTCGCCCAGCAAAAACAGGATCCACTGATCGCCAAGCTCAACTCCGGCATTGAAAACTCTCTGCTGACGAACAAAGGCAACTACACCCTGGTCATTGCTTCCTTCTATGGAAATTCAGTCACAGAAACTGCCACTTCACGATTTGCTAATGCTACTGAAGCAGCAGCCAACTCATCTGATGACGAAGAAAGCAGTCTCGACAAAGCCGCACGAAATGCATGGCTTTTAGCAAAGTCCTTACGCGAAGCGAAAAAGTATGGCTTCCCTGCTGGCAATGCGACAGACATTGATGCTTACGTACTGCATGAAAAATATCGTTCCATTGTCACTGTGGGTTCTTTCAAAAGTCCCGACGACCCCCGCATCGAACCGTACGCCAAACTGTTTGGTGCGAAAATGAGACCACACCCGAAAACCGGTATCGAATCCATGACCTCCGAGTACTTCATCATTCCCGGAAATTCACCGAGTGCACCGCCTTTACGGTCCTGGGTCTTCGATCCCAAACCGGTACTGATGCAGGTTCCCAAAGCCAGATAAGCATCCGGATCAACTCGATCAATCATCGCGATAGCCTTCCCTCCGTTCAACAGGCCTGATAAAGTGCCAGAATTCGGGAAGGCTTCTTTTTTGCGCCGTGCCTTCCCGTGTTCGTCGCCTTCGCTTGATCTCTCTTTTGAAAACAGTTGCATGTCTCAATATCCCATCATCGTTCTCGCCAGTCGTAATCAGAAAAAAGCAGGGGAAATTTCCGAGCTTCTGGCCCCGCATGGTATTCAGGTGCAGAGCGTTGCCGATTTCCCGGAAGCAGAAGAAGTCGTCGAAGACGGCAGCACCTTCGGTGAAAACGCGGCTAAAAAAGCTGCGCAGACCGCGCGCACCCTCTCACACTGGACGATCGGTGAAGACAGCGGACTCATGATCGATGCCCTCGATGGTGCTCCGGGAATCTATTCCGCCCGCTTCAGTGGCGAGAATGCAACCGATGAAAAGAACAACGAAAAGATGCTGCAGGAACTGAGTGGCGTTCCCCGGGAAAAACGAACCGCCGCCTATGTCTGCAACGTCGCGCTCTCAGATCCCTCAGGTGAAATCTGCCTGCAGGTCGAAGCCCGCTGCCGGGGACGGATGACGGAAGCCCCCCGCGGACAGAACGGGTTCGGCTACGATCCCTATTTCGAAATCATCGAACTGCATAAGACATTTGGAGAACTGGCGCCGATTGTCAAACAGCATCTCAGCCACCGTGCACGTGCCTTCGAACGTTTCATCCCGCAGCTGGTTCGGCTGTTTCAAAATCAGAAGAGTTAAAGCCGGCTTCCCGGACGATCTGCTTCAGAATGAACGATCTGCTTTATCTTCGGACAATGGTTTCGCCGCAGCTCCCATCCCCACTCCAGAGTCTCGCCGGGTCGCATAGCGAATCGGGAACGAAGGCCAGATTCTGTTCTCCTGATTGGGGAAAGAATATTCCGGCCCGTCGAACATATGCCCCAGTGCCCCTTTTCGCATGGACTTTTCAGAAACATACTGCGTGAATCCCAGCCATTCCCGATCCGGTGCCAGCACCCCAAAAAAGTTTTTACGTTCCGGAGTAAAACCGGCAAACTCGCGAGGCAATGGTGAGGTGTGTAATGCCGTCAGCAGAAAAGCCATCGCAACATAACCGGTCATCGCAGCAAATCCCCAGCGGGCCACTTCGTGAACCAGCGGATGCACGTGCATGTAGGCGGGCGCAATCCGGACGGTAATTTCACGAAACAGAAAAATGAAGCCCACAAATAACCCGATTAAAGAGATGCAGTCCCAGCGCATCTGCCAGGCACTGGAGTTCGCAATACTGTTGGTCAGAAACGTCGCCAGGGGCTCAAAAAAGTTCATCGCCAGCAGACCTGCCAGCAGGACTGAGACAAAGATAAAACCGGCTCCCCAGGCGCCTTCACTGGCAACAGACCAGGTCACGATCCCCAAAATAGCCAGCAGTAAGATGTCGATCATGTTTGAAGTCCAGAATGAATAACGATGATTTCAATTGATAATGTTATTGATGAATGCGACTGCACGCTGAAATACTTTTTCGCTGTTGCTTACTTCACGACCCGCAGTAATTCGTCAATGGAAGTAATCCCTTTCACGACGAGCCTCAAACCTTCTTCTTTCATATACAACATCCCGTTCTTCCGGGCCTGTGCTTTCAACTGGGAAATATTGGCGGTATCCCGAATCATATCCCGCATCCGCTCGTTAAAATCAAGCAGCTCGACCACACTGATACGCCCCTTGTAACCCAGGCCGCCACAGGTCGGGCAGACCCCTTCCGGATTTTTCGGCTGGCGGTAAAAGGACTTCACTTTATCGGGTGGCAGGTTGGCCTTCTTCAGAAACTCCGGATTCGGCTGATACTCTTCTTTACAGTCAGGACACAGCCGCCGCGCCAAACGCTGCGCCAGTAATGCCGACAGGGAACTGGCCAGCATGAACGGTTCCACTTCCAGGTCAATCAAACGATACAAGGCTGTAAACGTGTCATTCGCGTGAACCGTCGAAAACACCATATGCCCGGTATTCGCCGCCTGGCAGGCAATCCGCGCGGTTTCCGCATCACGAATTTCCCCGATCATCACCACGTCCGGGTCCTGACGCAGAATACTTCTTAACGATTCTGCAAAGGTCTGCCCCGCTTTCTGGTTGATCTCAATCTGTGACACGTTTTCAATCCGGTATTCGACCGGATCTTCAATCGTAATAATGTTGCGCTGGTAAGGGTCGATCTCATGCAAAGCGGCAAACAATGTCGTCGATTTACCGGCACCGGTTGGACCGCAGCATAAAAACAGACCGTGAGGCTGTTTGACGATGGCACACATCTTGTCGACCAGTTGCTTGCGGATTCCCAGTTCGGCCAGCGAGGCGATGGAGTTCGTCTGATCCAGAATACGCAAACTCATCTTTTCACCATGACGCGTTCCCTGACTGGCCAGACGAAAGTCAATCTCGCGGTCAGGCATGATCGCCCGGAAACTCCCGTCCTGGGGACGCCGTTTCTCGGTAATATCCATCGCCCCCAGCACCTTGAAGATGTTCAGCACGGCTTCACCAACGCCCCGGTCAAAACCTTCGGTGGGGTACATTACCCCGTCGATACGCAGACGGATGCCAAACTCATCTTCTTTTGGCTCCAGATGCACGTCCGTCGCGCGACGCATGATGGCATCGTAAATCAGTTCTTTCGCAGCCAGAAACCCACGCGAATTTTCCACACGTCGCGAACTGGCCGGGTCATCGCCACGACCGGTGGCAGACCGGCCAATAAACCGGATCTCAGGTCCCATCGCCGCCTGCTGGGTCTTTTTACCACCAACGCGAATCCCCATTTGAGACAGATAGCGCAGAGTCATATTCCGAATGTGCTGAGGAGTCATTACCCGGCTGGAAGCAGGAACTTTCCCGTTTCGTTCACGAATATAAAAACCCAGCGGCGCTCCATAACTCAGCGCCAGCACCACAAACCCGAAGGCAAAACTGGGCATGCAGAATGTCAGCAGAAAACCCAGCCCTCCCACAACCAGAATCAGTGAACTCCAGAATTCGGTATTGCATTTCAAGCTGCGGCTGTCGTCATCCACCCAGTACGATGTTTTCGCCCACAGCAGAAACACCAGTATGACAAGCACGAACTTCCACAGGCTGAAATAAAAGCCCTGCATGTTCACATACCGCGGGTCGTTCCCCCGAAAAAAGGGAACCGGCAGAGGAGGATACTTCCCCTGTGCAGCAGCAACGGTGGCCGTCCGCGGAGCCTGGTCCTGATTACCGCCGCCACCATTCTGATCGGTCTGCGCAGGAAGTTCCGTCAAACACAGCACCACACAAAGCAAGACGAACAGATACGCCCAGATAGATTTCACGCTGTTGTTCCTCAAAATTGGGCTGATACTCAAATCAGGTCGACCGGGATTCCGGTCAAAGATCAATATAAAATCTGATGATGTAAGGAGTTGAATTTAAACGATTACAGTCGCGGAAGAAACGGCATTCTCGGAATTTCTCCCTCTGAAACCCCTTTTCCCTGGCGGTTTGTACGAACTATGCCTTTTGTTTCGGCTCAAACAATACAAGTATATACTACACATCTTAACGGTAAGTGCCCCGAAAGGGAAAGTGTAAATTCCGCACCGAACAGGGGGTTTCACAAAGTCATACTGAGGATTCTGAACTTGACGCCGCCGCGCCGCCGGCGATAAGCGTTGTTTTGGGTCGCGCGCGTGCTCAGTTTTACAGACACTGAAACACCACGCATTTGTTCCCGGTCTTCACTATAAATGAGCCCCTTTTTTCCAGATTTGCACTGCCTGAAACCGCACCAGTTCGTAAAGTACCCGTGTGGGTCGCCACACATCGGCGTTCATCACCCCAGAACCGCCCCGGCATCGCAGTCTGTCCGCCCCCTGTCAACCGGTATCGCCACCCGATTCTGTTCATCCCCCCTTGACACCCCCACGCCACTGCAGAAAATAATCCCGCGCACAATGACACCAGACGGAACCTGGTATCAGCTTCCTCAAAAAATCCATCAGCAAGTAAACGAGAGAAACAATCCATCACTCTACCTCATCCCTTATTCTGAAAATTCACATCAAACTTTCGTAAGTCTTCGTGTTTTTCGTGGTAGCAAAAAACGAAAAAAGCAAGTGCCCTGGTGGCACTGTTGGCGCGTCGGCTATGTGCCTCTGCTGGCTCGTCCAACAGTGACTGTGTTCAAATCTCCTCACTCGCTTCACCACGAATGAGAAAGACGCCGACTGGCAATTCTAGCTCGTCCAGCTTTCACTTCTGGTTCGTTCGGGTGGCAGTGCTGGCTCGTCCAACAGTGATGGTGAGCAAATCACCGTTCACCGTCCACGAAGCATTATAAAAGATGCGCACCCCACCCCCCCAGATGAAAATCCCGAACGACTGAAGATCAAAAACAGCATCATCAGGGAGTCAGAGTGATATCCTATAAAACGCTCCCCATTAGCCGCAGGGCCTTAGCCCCGGTTGTCTCCCAGCCTGCAGAAACCGCAACTGACTTTGATAAGACGAACGAAAAAGAAAGGGTGCCCCCGGATAAAATCCGGGGTTGTCGCAGACAACAGGAAACTGTCAGAGAAATCGCACAAGCAGTTTCCAGATCACCAACCAGCCTGATCGTAGGGGCACGACCCATGTGTCCGCCCGCCTGGCGAGGTACAAACCCGTTTCACACCACGATGGGAACCAATGAACCGCTCGAAATCGATTTTTCTACCACGAAAAACACGAAACCACACGAAAGTAAAAATGGGGGGGGGAAGTGTTATTACCCATCGAACCTGCCAGATCAGCCGCAGAGACTTAGCCCCGGTTGTCTCCCAACCTGCAGGAACCGCGGCCGACTTTATAAGACGAATAAAAAACAAAGGGTGCCCCCGGATGAAATCCGGGGTTGTCGTAGACAACAGGAAACAGTCAGAGAAATCACCCAACTAGGTTTCCGATCACCAACCTGCCTGATCGTAGGGGCGCGACCCATGTGTCCGCCCGCCTGGCGAGGTACAAACCAGTTTCACACCACGATGGGAACCGATGAACCGCTCGAAATCGATTTTTCTACCACGAAAAACACGAAACCACACGAAAGTAAAAATGGGGGAGAAGTGTTAGTATCCCTCGAACCTGCCAGATCAGCCGCAGGGCCTTAGCCCCGGCTGTCTCCCAGTCTGCAGAAACCGCGGCCGACTTTATCAGACGAATAAAAAACAAAGGGTGCCCCCGGATGAAATCCGGGGTTGTCGCAGACAACAGGAAACCATCAGAGAAATCGCACAAACAGTTTCCAGATCACCCACCTGTCCGCTGCAGGATTGATCTCATACCTATGTTGTGTCGCGAAAACCAGCTCCCGAAACTGACTGACTGAGACAGAAACATTTACTGATTATCTGGTCTGAGTAATGAACCACAACCATTTTCAGTCCCGGACACCTTTTACCCCACCAAGCATCACTAATCGTTCTTGACTTGAGAACTTCTTCTGTGTCATATTCTGATTTGAAAAAACAATTTACTGACTGGCATATGCCCGGATTAGATGAAATGATTGTTATTGATGAAAGAGGAAACATCCTTAAACTTTGGCCATAATGGGGTAAAATATGAGTATGACCTATGCGATAAATTTTTGGTCAAGCTCTTCGATAGATTCAATTGCAAGCAAGATAGTCGACCACTTTGGATTCAGTATGGATCCTACTCACTGCGGAAGATCCCCCACAGTAAAGACAATTACATTGCTAAAGAATAACCTAGTCTTAGATATTCAAGAGGTGCAGGAGTCAATTCAAGACTTTTATGCATTGGAATTAGATGTAAAAGTCAATCGATTTATATTGATATCTCCTGGTTCCCTATTTACGAGTATGTCTGATGACTCTGAAATGATTGTATCCATTGTTTGCGAAATTTTGCAAAGTGAATCAGGTGATCTTGTCATGCTTTTTTTAGGTGAATTCGTCATACTGATGCGTAAGGATCAAAAACTCATCATCGATGAATCATATGACTTCTGGAATAGTCGAAACGAAGCTGCCCTGACAATACCACATACGAGCGAAGCTCTTCCAAGCCTCTAGTATTGTGCCCCGCAAATCACTGAGGTTGTTCATCTCGGAATAGAATTAACTGAATTCATATCCTACTTATGAGATGACCAGAATTCGCACTCAAACGGGATGATGTCGGTATTAGTTGAAGCAGACACTTTTCTTCCATCAATAAGTCAATTTATGGAGAATCAACATATCGGAAAAGAAGACCGAACTTGGATCATTACTCGCATTGGTTATTTTATTGGTGAGTGGTTTGTACAGAAATATGGCGGGGGTTGGTACTTGAATGAAATTCCAGATACGTGTTATTTTCTTCGTTATGTGATTGGTAAATTCAATAGTATTTCAAATCAGAAAGCAATGATTGCCCCTTTTGCATGTGCTGAAAGATTTGTTGACTCTGCCTGCCCTCGCAACTTGATAAAATTTTTATTAGATGTTGAATCTGACCTAATGAGCTGTTGATGGTTTCAAACCTAAAAACGGTTTCTAGTATCTCCGATACGAACAGATAAAGCTGCCATTCGTGACAGGAACTTTAAATTGACTGCCCGAGGATCTGACCAATGCTCACCTGCGATCTATTCGAACTGAGTCTGACTTTAAAACAGAATGCTGCAGGGCACCCGGTGATTGAGTTTAGTTACTATACTGACCTCCCTGCCGGGACGCGTGTCATATTGTCATGCGAACGGACTTACAAAGACATGCAAGACGAAGAATGTGTCTGGATGGGGTATAACGAGGTGCTGTTTGTTGAACCAGCGTTTTATGGAGACTTTAATGGGGGATCAGGCCAGATTGATGTTGTGGAAAGCGACAAGGAAGCACTGGCACTGTTTAATGAGATCAACAGCAGTTTTTCGTCGGGTGTCAAAACTCCAGTCAGTGATGACATTAGAGTCGATCTCACGGTAGGGGCCCGACAGCGTCTGCGCGCCTTTGGTAAGAATAACTGCGAACTTTCCGGACAAATGGTTGAGTGCTCTGGAGGAGTTAATGTCGTTCGAGTTTCAGAAAGCTTAACGATTCCCATGCTGTCTGAACTTCAGCCAATTGAGCCCTGAATGGGTAATACCCTCAGTTATCTCCTGGAAAAGATGCTGATGGGTGACTGCTTCTTGATGAATCAATATCGCGTCCGACCTCCAATCGGCACCACGCCGAATCACCCGATCTGGAGCGTCGACCGGGAAGCCTTCGTCCGGACCGACAGTCTCTCCGTGGGCGAGAGACTACAAACCCTGAACGGCATTGCCCGTATCACTAACATCACCGCTCGCGGACCTCCGGAACCGGTATACAACCTCGAAGTCCAGGTCAAACACACCTACTTTATTGCCGACTCAGGAGTGCTGGTACATAATGGCGCGAATTGTGACTTATCTTCTATAGGCACTCAAAACGCTGCTACTCAATGGGAGACGAAAACTGGTCGTGCCTATGACCGTCGATTCAGGCGATTGTGGCGTCAGTTTGAAGGTGAGGAGATTGGAGATAATTTCAAGTCGCTTACGTTAATCGAAGGATTGCCGAAGGAGTTCAACCAGACCTGATCTTAATTAACCACAAGGAAAAGTATATTAATATTTTTGATATAACATCAAAGGCAACCGAGTCTCATCTAAAAAAAGGAATGAATTATATAAGATATTTTCAAAACAAATATCCAGGATACAATATCAAATATGACGAAAGATATTGGAAAGGTTCGGAAAGTATCATTGAAGCCCTAAATAGCCAAGGGATGAAATACTTCCCGAGTACAACACAACCATGAATGAAACAATTTTTGAATTCGTTGTCCGGCAACCGGAAAATGAAGAAGCAGGTCTAATCGAAAAGTTAATTGAAAAATTAGACTCCATTTCAGGTGTCGTGAAGGTAGACAAAGAAATCATAACTCAATCGCTTAAAATCAAAGTGAAAGTCGAATTTGATAATTCAAAATCTGCAGAGAAACTGCACCGAAAATTAATTCGAACTTTTAACCAAATGAGTGGCGTAATTCTTACTGGGGTTTCTACAAATCTTACTGATATCTATTAGGACAGAAAGAGGGCACGGGGCTGAATGGTACTGCCACTGTTCTATTGATTTGAGATCGCGCAACGGTGTCAGTGTAGCGCAGTCACATGGTTAATTTAACTTTGAGTACTCCAAATTGAAGACTTTCTGCCCTCGCGCCCCGTCCGGGACCGGGCTTCCAGATCGTCACCGGGACCTTCCAGCACGTAGCTGCACAAACCCTGGACACCTCAGTGGAAGTGGAATCCAAACCGATCGGCACGACGCCGAACCACCCGATCCGGAGCGTCGACCGGGACGCCTTCGTCCGAGCCGACAGTCTCTCCGTGGGCGAACATCTGCAGACTTTAAACGGCATCACCCGCGTCACCAGCATCACAGCCCGCGGCCCGCCAGAACCGGTCTATAACCTCGAAGTCCAGGTCAAACACACCTACTTTGTTGCCGACTCTGGCGTGCTGGTCCATAATGGTGGCTTATGCCTTAAGAAAGGTGCGGCTTCAACTGATGATGTCGCAAATTCGCGTGTACTTAATCCAGTTTCCGATCTGGCTCGTCCAGTATATAAACAAGGGCACCCAGGAAAACCTGTTGTTGATCATATTAGTGCACGAGCTGCAGGTTACCATGCAACCGATCCTAAAAATTTACATGTGAAACCCTGGGAGTGGAATGCACGTAAAGGAGCACTTGAGGGGTAGCTTCTCAAAGCGCGGCAGCAATACATAAACCAAGGTTTAACCCCCCAAACAGGCAGATGAATTATTGGTACCTGAATGGAATTGGCTCATGACTGATGTCGGTGCCACGCATTGTAGACTCTGACGTTTTGAATCGAATTCCGTTCCCTGGATCACACTAGAGAAAGAAAACAATGGCACAGTTAGAGGAAGATTCATCATGGATAGACAGATGGAATGAAATAAGAGATGCTGTCCAGGAAGTTTTGGGGGATACAGAGCCGCCCAACTCTGTTACTCCTTTTTCCTGGAAGCAATTCTTGCTTCCAGGTGCTTGCGCAATGAACTTTAATCCAACTGCTGATCGAAACGACTTTTTATCAATGACTCTTGGAATAACGCAACTACAGCAAGAAAATCAACAGACATATCCGTGGGAGTTTTCAGTTAGATCATATGATTTAATGGAATGGCCAGTAGACCTTCTTTATCAGCTAACCACTCAATGGCTTTTTGAGCAGGGAGATATATGGTTTGGCTACCGTCTGCCACTAGTTTTTTTTAAAGATAAAGAAGACATAATGTGGGCGGGTTTAAGTGATGAAATAACGGAATTGAATGTGATTGGGGCTATTCGCGCCATGTATTTCTGGACGGATGAAATGAATCTTCGCTTTAGCTATTCATCTGGCGAATTTAGCCTTCTGACAGTTGTTGCTGTTACAGAAGATGAAGATCGACTGGCCCAGGAGACTACTCCAGCTCATCTGATATTGTTAATGCAATGTTTGGGTCTGAGTCAGGTATGTGATCCATTTCGACAATCAGTATTATCATTACCAGATGCAGACCGTGAATGGTTTCGTATTCGGTCTATGTCTCATGATGCTGCCCTTGATGAACTTCAGCGAAAGTAAAAATACTTTTTCGACAATAGTTCCTGAAGCCCTGTCACTACACAAAGACGCCATGAGGGAATACGGTCGAAAGAAGATCTAAGGTGCCATGTCCTCTGTGATTTGCTCTACGCTTTCTTCCCTGGATCATCAGGGGCTTGATCTTTAAATAAATGATCGAGATCAAATCAAGAATCCTGATCCTCGAAATCGAATGAAAATTCGTTCAAGTCCAAAGAATCCGGATCCATCACCCGACAACCGCGTCTTTTCATTTCTGATTTAAGAATCTCAGCTAACTCATTATTTTCTATGATGAGTGCCATCCCCGTCGATGTGTCGAAGATCAGGGATCTCGTTCTCTGAATTTCTGGATCATACCGACTCAGGATAACCCAATGATCATCTTCCCACAGATAACTGTATTCCTGTAATTCGTCTTCCCAATTTGTCATGATATGCGATTCGTTGATTGCCTGATTACTTTTCTTTAACCAGGTACATTAAGATTCCGTGAAGTAAAAAAGGACGAATTAAAGGTGTCCGGAACCGTTGATCGATTCATCCAGGTTGTACCTCCACCAGTAGTGAAGCTGCAGCCATTTTGACTGGCACCAGTGATCCAGAACCAGTTACCCGAATCAAACACTTTTCGTGTCATTTCGTGTCTTTCGTGGTAGCAAAAATCAGTCGGATCACTCAACCAGCCGCTGGCGATCACTTTACTGGTCACTGCCTGCCATGACCTCGGCGAAATCAACGACCCATTCGATGCGTTGGAAGGTGGGTGAGATTAATTCAAATTGAGTCTGGGAAAGCCATTTCCCATTCGATTCCTCAACTCGATATCCCCTTTGCCCAGGCACAACACGTCCCATCTTTTTGCGATACAATTCCGTTTTGGATCGATTCCGAAACAGACAGCAGGAGAACTCCATAAACTCAAGCCCGCATTCATAATAAATTCGCACTCGCCACACGGAATCGGGAGAACTCCAGGAATGTTTCAGGTAACCATTGAACTGATAATCAGCCTGTTCAGCCTGTTTCCGTGCTTCATTCAAAGGCCGCGTATCCCACTCATACTGATTGGCAAGATACAGCATGCAATCAGTCATTGCTGAAAATATCATCTGCTTCTTTTTCAGCTCGGATGCCTCAACATATTTGTCAAAGGGAAACAGCCACGTAAAGATCAGCACATCCGGTTGTTCGGGATACAGATGGTGGCGTTCTTTGACCAGCGACTTGTCATCCGTAAACATCAATACGAGCTTGGCTGTTCCAGCCGTTTCAATTTTTCGGTGAATCAGTCGCAGGAACAGATTGATGCAACAGGTCACATCCCGCGCAAATTTCCCCACGAAACCATCTTTATAAGTCGAAACAATCGCCTTGTCTGCATGAATTGAGACATCTTTCAAAAACATCAATTACCCGACCTGAGTCGCCCCAGCCTGCGAGTTACGAAACAAAATTTCTAACAGTCCGTTCATACAGATAGTTCCAATAAATATTACTTCACGATTCCCTGCGAACCACATTCTTTTCGCGTCGTTTCGTGTCTCTCATGGTAGCAAAAATCCCGTTCTGGTCGAATACTCGGTAAAAGAGTATTGAAGTTGCCCATCCCCATACCTCAAATCACGGACATACCTGTTTTCAGTATTTTCAATACAATACGCTCAGCTAGAAAATGCCCTGGTCCAGTGTTGAACAGGCCAATCATCTGCTTCTGTCTTGAATTCAGATACACTCGATCGTTATATTCTCAAATAACCTATCAATTGAAAAGCAGGCACGCTTTAAATTGGTTGAATCATGATTCACTTAAACTGCTTTTGCTGTCAGTCTCTGGTAATGCTTCAACCAGACATTCATTCCAGAATCAGCAACCTTCAAAGCCCTCACTCCCTTCATATCCGCAACATTTGCAGGGGAATAAAATGAGCCTGTTCTCTCCACACGAAGGAGATCCAGACTGGTTTCTTCTTGGTAAAACCGCTGTCGGCATATCCTTCGTTGTGATTGCCCCCTTCCTGATTATGCCGACATACAGGAGTTTCAATCAGGCACGTCAAAGTGCTTCCTGGCCACAGACTGATGCTGAGATCACCAAGTCTGAAGTCGTTAAGGAGGATGTGAGAGGCAAACCATCGTGGGACCCGAAAATTTCCTATCGCTATACCGTGGACGGCAAGGACTACAACAGTTCGAATGTCAGCTGGCGCAGCTTTAACACTCCTATTTACAGCCATGCAGTAGAGGTCGCTAATAAATATCCTGTTGGCTCCGTACACAAGACCTTTTATTCTCCAGACGATCCCTCCAGGTCTGTTTTGGAATCAGGTACAAACTGGATGGTTACCCTGGGGTTATTCGCCCCTTTGCTCTTTGTTTTAATGGGTGGTTTTATCGTACGTGATCATTATACATTTTATCGCGACCGAAAGCAGAAAACCAAAAAGAAGAAGCGAAAGCAACTGAAGGCAAGTGCCGGTAACGATCCCCCAACCAGAAGACGAAAACGACGTCGACACACCGGTGATCTGGATTAAGGCAAACTTCCATCCCGGCAGCAAGGCATCAGCGCGACAAACTCAATCTGCCGTAGCATGTCATGCGCAAATACATAAAATGAGGAGGGACCATTTTTTTCTGGTTCCGAACAGATTTCTCATCACAAACGAACTGCGCGATTTTCGCGAATGATTCACCAGGAGCCGTTGATGCCCCTTCGCAGCCGAACAAAAAAACTGGTGCTCGTGTTCTTTCTCGTCTGTGCTGCTGTCTTGTCGTTCTACACGTTTCGGCTGGTTCAGAGTGGTTTTAATTATATGGTAGAGGTGAAAACGAGTAATGAGTACCTGCGAAAGGTGGCCTGGTGGATCTTAGCCTACGCAGATGAAAAAGGCACATTCCCCCGCAGCGATGAGGATCTCTTAACCTTTCAACCCGGGCATGAACTGACACATTCTTTATTCCATGATGAAAAGCGGGAAGTACGAAAGTATCCCCTGTCAACGATCGAAGCGCGAGCCCGCAGCGCTCACAACAGCGATATTGCTTATCTGTTACAAATGGTCGAAATCCACTACGCTGATCAACCCGACATCGCCCCTGTCCTTTCCGTCAATCAGAAACATGCAGAACGCGATCTAGAACGGGTCAACAACTGGTTGAAACAGGCACAGACTCAATTGAACGCCCACTGATACCAACTGTTTCAGCACTCGACACACTACTACAGAAAGGATCTAATCCCATGGCGTTTCAGACATTCGACCCCGATGACGAAGAGTCGTTCGACAAAATGCGCGAGTTCTTCAGCCCGGCACAGGTGGATCAGAGTGTGCGACAGGCTCTGCAGATGTGCTGGATGATGCTCCCTCAGGACAAACGCAATGTCGACGAACTGGAACAGCAGTTCCGCCGCATCGTCGACCGCGCACTGCAAGACCTCCGCGAAGACGACCAGGCGTTCGGGGGACCGTAAATAAATCTCGCTGTTAAAAACGAAAAATCATCCTTGATCCGGTCGAATTCGAATTGACTCCATATAGACAGAGCGGTATACTTCAATCATTCAGACGCTCGATTGCAGGAAGGACCCATTAGCCGCAGGACGTTAGCCCCGGTTGAACTTCATCTGAAATAATAGCCTTATTATTTTAGTATAACGTACAATCAAATTGTTACGTTTTTGAATGAGGCCATCCGCTTTCTTTTTTACGAATATATAAACAGACCTGTCTGTTTAATACAAACCCAGGCCCATAAAGGAGAATATCATGTCCGCACTTAAACCACCGTTCACACTCGAAACCGCCACCGCCAAGGTCCGTGCCGCGGAAGATGCCTGGAACAGCCGGGATCCGGAGAAGGTCTCTCTGGCCTATTCCCCGGATTCAAAATGGCGCAACCGGGATCAGTTCCTGCAGGGTCGTGACCAGATCCGGGAATTCCTGTCTGGTAAATGGGAGCGGGAACTCGATTACCGTCTCGTCAAAGCACTCTGGAGTTATTCCGAAAACCGTATCGGCGTCCGCTTTCAATACGAGTATCACGATGCGGCAGGTCAATGGTTTCGCGCTTACGGCAACGAGCTCTGGGAATTTGATGACGAAGGTTTGATGCGCCGCCGTGAAGCAAGCATCAACGATGTTCCCATCCCCGAAGATCAGCGTCGGTTTCACTGGCCCACCTCCGCCCCGCGCCCGGCAGAACACACAGGAATTCCGGAGGTTGCCTGAGAGATGGTAATCAGGGTCAGCTATTTAGATTCAGTCTGGCCCTGATTACGGTTGATTGAACTTTCGGCACTCACTCTCCCGACAGATCAATAGATGGCCCCGAATGTAATTCGGGGTGAGCGCAGCGAACAGGAAACAAACAGGGCAGACTCACAAATCCCAGGAAGCGAGAACGCGCGAAAATAAACCCTGAAAGAATTGTATCATTCCTTCAATCCCACCCGCGACAGATCCACGACCCAGGCATCGGGAATCCGGGTCTCAATAGCGCAGCGTGCCAGGTTGAACCAGCGTTCGGCCTGGTTCAGAATCTGACTGTCAGCGGAAGCCACAATCTGATCGGCTGCACTCAACACGGGATCAGGATCAGGCACGAGGTCGATCTCCCAGTTCCAGCCATGCTGCTCACTGATTTCCCGCAGCATCGTCTTCAACCGCCCGCTGTTGGAGACCGGCTGATCCAGCAGCCAGCGACAGCGGGAAACTTTCCACTCCGCCAGTAACTCTCCCAGAATCTGAATTGCGGGGATCGTCTCGGCCACCTTGCGATAGCTGCCGTGCATACTGGCCATGTCCCGATAGCAGCCATCACGGGCCTGCAGAATGACACCCCCCGACAACGCCGCCTCCAGCGATGTCAGCACGTTATAACCATCGATCCACAATCCCTGCGCCGCGAGGTCCTCTGCCTGAACCTGATGCGCTGCACGCCGCGCAGCTACGTCTTCACCACAGGCACAACGCCCCACAGCAGTCCGTTGTCGCGCATTGAGATCATAGCGGTCCCCCACCAGTTTCAAAGTTGAGACGGGCGCATAGCCGCGGGTCAGCAACAAGCTCAGATCCCCGGTCGCCTGGCGCAACAAAGGCTCTGCGTTGATACTAAACAGGCTCTGATCCTGCGGATGGGCACCACGATGTTGTCGCCGGTCGGGCATAGTTTTCCTCCGGCTCTTATTGTGACAGAATTCGCATGGAGAGAACAGCATCGGTCTGTGATGACGAGACACAAAATCGTGATCACGGCAAGCAGTTGCCACACTCACACTCCGTAAAATACAACGACCACAGTGACGACTCCCTCTTCAATCTGAAGACTCTGAAACAGACTGCTGCCTGTCACAATCGCATTTCCCTGTAGTATCGTGCGGCTGATTCCTTCCAGGTTTCGATGTTCATACACCACTCAGTTTCGTGTCGTTCCAGCCAGACCACTTTTTCCTCGCTCCAGCTCATCGGAAATTTGTCCACAGTCGGCATCCAAAACAGAAATGACTTTGTTCGGGATTCTTCGATTTCTTCTTGAGTCGCTACTGCACCATTCAAACCCACATATTTTGGCGGTATGGGTGAATTCTCAAGAAGACTGGATACACAATATCGAGCATAGTCACCAAGTGAATCGAGCTCGAGTAGTTCAACGATCTTACCAATGTTCGCGCTGCAGGTTTCACAGAATTGTTCAAACGTGGCACACTCCGCAAACAGTTCCGACAGTTCGTCTGCAATCTCGGGAAAACGGTCTTGAAAGGCTTCCGCCCTTTGAAGATCTTCAACATCTTCCGGCGTAGTGTTCTGTACGACATTGCAATTCTCAGGTAAAAATTGCGAATCATCTGGCGCTTCCAGAGTGACCTCCGGAACGCGAAAACCATGCATTCGCATCTTCTGCATGAACTCGTCTGGCACAGCGAAATCGTACTTGTCAACAAAATAAGTAATCAGGTCAGGCCAGATCCAGGTTCCATCGGTCTTCTTAATAGAAACAAAAGTCTGATCGGTAGGAGGGGTGGTAAACGGATCGTAAATCTCATGTCCTGAGGACAAACCCCACTCTTTTCCCTCCTCAAGATACCGCAGAATCAGGTATTTCAAAGGATGTGGCGAGTCCAGGAACTCGGCTGTTTTGATACTGGCAAGTTTGTGTCGCAGTTGCGGAACCGTTTCCCTAAAAAAACCAAAACAAATTAAGTTCTTCATTTCACTATCCCGCGTCAAAATAAAAGTGATCTCATTTTATGACAGGACCATAGGAAACCCCAATGCCCATCAAAACCGTTTACATAATCGTCCCCTTCACGGCCCTGACAGCGGGTATGACTCTGGTTCCTCTTGACAGATTTCCGGCACTGCGGGTAGAGTGCCGAGGCTCTGGTAGTAAACAATTGTGATTAAACAATAGCAGTTCATTGCCGGACGAAACAGGGCAATCATCCAAGTCCATTGAGGGCAAGTGGATGCGATTCGCCGCTGCTGTCAGAGCCACACGCAGGCCTGTCGCGGGTCCGTCAGACCGACCCGCTGGGAACAGAATGGATTACATCGAACTGGGGCCGCCCAGTCGTGAAAGGAAGCAAAGCATGCGACATTTCTTACCTCTCACTCTCTGGATGCTCACCCTGAGCGCCGCCTTTTCCCTGGTCGACGCAGCAGATTCCTCGAACGCAAAACCACCGGCGAATACCTCTCCCCTCGAATTGAAGACCTGGAAAGCACTCCAGCAACCGATTTCACTGACGATGGAAGAAATGCCTCTGTCCGAAGTGTTAAGAGAAATCTCCCGGCGGAGCGGCATTAACCTCTTCCTCGATTCCTTCGGACTGGAGGAGGTCGGCTTGACCCCCAGGACTCCCGTCACCATCGAAGTCAAAGGCATTAAGTCGAAGAGTGTTCTCAATCTATTGCTGGAACCTCTGGACCTCGCGTATGTCATGAGAGACGAAGTCGTCGTCATCACCAGCCGCACACGCTCCCTGGGAAAGCCGTACGTCGCGAGCTATCCGGTTGCCGATTTAGCGGTTCCCATTCCCCTCGCCGGTCCGGTGCCTGCTGACGAAACAGCGTCCGCAGCAAACACGCCTGCAATCGATTTCGAATCGCTCATCGACCTCATCCAGTCGACGGTAGACCCCGACAGCTGGGAGACCGTCGGCGGCAATGGCTCAATTCGCCCGCATGCGGCCTCGCAGAGTCTCGTCATCCGCCAGACCTCACAGACGCATCAGCGAATCGAGGACCTGTTAACTCGACTCCGCCGACTCCAGGACTGCCAGGTTTCGCTGGAAATGCATTTTCTCGAAAACGTACCAGAGGACTTCTGGGAACAGATCGGCCTCGATTTCGATCTCGACAAGCAGAAAACCGCCCGTCCGCAGCCACAGAACAACGGCCCCCTCGGAGGCATCATCCTCACAGACAAAGAAGTGGCCCTGCTGTTGAACGAGGCACAAAGCAAAGCCCGGACAAATCTGATCCAGGCGCCCCAGGTCACCCTGCTCAATGCACAGACGGCTGGCGTGACGAACTACACCACCGGCGGCAAACAGCACCCGCTGCAGCACCCCTGCTATATCCAGCCGGTCATTTCCGCAGACCGCCGTGACGTCCGTCTCAACCTGCGGGTCAGCAACCCCCAATCGTCTGCTGCCGCCATGTGGACCTGCGTGAATACGGTTCCCGATCACCAGACGATCCTCATCGAACTCGTCCAGCAGAAAGCGAACCAGACAGGAGTCCCTGTCACGGATAAAAAAACCGATGCGAAAGTGTTCAAGAATACCAGCGCCGAGCAGACCCGCAGTTTCCTGTTAATCCGCCCGAAAATCATCGTGCAGGAGGAAGAAGAAAAAGCCCTCTTTTCCGGCCCGCAAAAATGAAATCATTCTCTGCCCGCAAATCAGCAGAGTTGGCTCATAATTCCAGAGGGTCATTCTTCACGCTGTCAACAGCACGAAATGTTCTGTTTCCTTCCAGATAAGACTGCATATTGTCAGCATCTTTCCAATCAGATTTCTTTGTTCGCCCCCGATGTAAACCAGGAAACTGCAAACGCAAGCATCACAAACGGAAAAGAAAGAACTGCGCCAAACGAAGTGAATTCCTTCACTGAAAACATGAAATACGACCATCCATTCCATTTCGGAATTTCTTCAACTTTGCCCGTGTAGCAACTGAGTATCCCCCCCATGATCGCCCCCAGAGCAACGAAGCAACACCACACAAGAACGGCAACAACCACCGACCGTAAAAATCGCCACAGTCGTGATGGCCTTGCCAATGCATGTCCGTCAGCGCTGTGTGTTGCTGGTGTCGGAATTGGATTACTCACAGCAGGCCTCCGCGGCGACGTATCCAGCGCCTGATCAGGGGGCAGTTTGATGAGAGAGTAGCGCGAGCGTTCGAGCCCAGATGAATGCGAGGAACAGCATCCCCCCACAATAAAGTGCGTTGACGCCTGAAACGCGCGCTCCGAAACCCAAATGTACGATCGCCGCGACCACGTTCAAAGCCAGAACACAACTCAATAAAATCGACCACTTGCCGTGAACAGGGAATACGTCATGCACTTTTCGCCCGCCCAGCCATAAAACCAACGGCACGGCGATGAGGGAAACCAGAATCGAAGTCGCAAACAGAGTTTCGAACATTATGAGAACCTGAAATTCACTGCTTGAGTTCGGCAAAACCCATCAAGGGTAACATTAGTATATATTCGTTGAACGAATCGCGAATTGTCAAGAGAATATTGACGAAAGCATTATCAACAAAGCAGACAAACGAAAAAAGCGGCTGGCGCTGGTACCCGGAAACCACGTCACCACGTTGAACACAGCGTCACTGAAGCCGCCAACCGCAGCCAGCACCAGGTCGAGTCTACTCTGTTCATCGCACAGGAAATCCGAGTCTACGGTGAAAGAATCTGTTAAGAACTTCCCAGCCCACAGAATAGATGACTCCCCCAGTCAAATCCAGATCAACGTGTCTCTGATGCTCAGCACATCACATCGAGTCCATCTCACGCCAGTGCCCCACCGCACGACGTACACTTTTGACGAGTAGTTCATCCTGCTCCGGTCCCACAGCCTGTTGTACCAGGCTGAAGACATCCACAATCGCCATCACATTTTCAGCCGCTTCCGCCAGCCAGTCGCGCAGTTCCTCAGGCTCCTCCGGTGGATTGTCCCAGCCTTCGGGGTCATACCCCGCCAGATACCAGGCCATGCAGGCAGCATCTCCCAGTGACGTATGAGCTGACGCAGGTGGGTTGCGAGTCAGGCTCCACCACAGATCGCCCAGGCGCCGCAAGTCATCGACCGACTGTGAACTCTCCAGCCAGATGTGTAACTCTGTCAGCACCCTCTCGACAAACTCAACATCAGCACGTTCCGCAGGCGTCTCACTCAGGGCGACCTCCAGCACAGCCACCGCAGCCAGCACCGCCGGCTGTTTTCCGAGATCCATCAGAACGATCGCCCAGTCAGCCAGTTCCCCGGCTGGCAAGGCGCGCTCGGGAAAACACAATGCTTCTGCGAGCAGTGCATCACGCTCGGCTGGTGTAACCCCCGTCTCCAGGGGCTCCGGTGGCTGACCACCCCGCCCCAGCGCGCGATCGATGATTTCATAGTCCATATGTGGCAACCCCTGAAGATTAAATCCATCGAATGCAGGCCAGATTGCGCTGCTTGATTAGAATGCGTCATTGCCAATGGCAAGAAACTCGAAACTTCTCCCCTTTATCAGCCCGGGACACAATCACAAATCCAGAGCGCATCACATTTAACCATATCGCCTGTCAATCTAATGTACTCGTTCAAATGGACCTGGAGAAGCGACAGTAAAACGGGACACAGTCTAGAAACCAGCAAATTCAAACTTTGCCCGTTCCTGACCACAACGCGGACATTTCACAATCTGGTCGCCGCGTATCCCCAATCCAGTCATCAGTGTCGCATTCTCGCCAAATTGTTCTGCAAAGCATTCCTCAATGGAAGAATCAAGACGATCGAAAAACTCATCCTCGGACTCACCTTCCCGTGGTTGGATACAAATACAATGTAACTTTTCGTCATCGTCCACAACTACGGGAACGTAATAATCGGGTGATGAAAAAAGGTCTCTCCCATAACCTTGAACGTTAGATACGAATCCACAGGAGCATGTTAATTTAAAACACCACATCAGGATGTTCCTTATTTTCCTGGAGCCTGAAAAAGAGGAATCTCTCTCTTATAATAGATCGACTCCCTTCAGTCACCAACGACCTCACATATTGATCAGGAAAACAACAGTTTATGGACTCATTGGATTAGACCCGCAATTCAGTCAAAAGAATCAACAGGCGTTTGGTACCTGCTGTTTCGATGAGAAGTATCCCTGCACTGAAGCCTATCGTTCGGTCGCACATTGATGGGGATGCGGGGCATGCAGAGCTGAGTCCTGTGTTTCCTCATCACACCCGTTGACAGCGACATCGGAAGTCACGCCTCAATCCAGGTGGGAAACCACTTCCTGAAGACGTTCTCTCCGGCGATTGACCATTTCCTGTCGCCAGTCACAGTCAAACGTCTGGTCCTGTTGACGCGCGATTTTGTCCAAACGTCGGAGGGCGGCCCTGGTCTTCTCAATCCGGCGGAGCACTTCGTCCTTCGCGACACGCAGCTCACTGGCCACGACTTGCGGTGACTGATACCAGAAATCTTCTGCAGGTTGCATGCCCACAGCCCAACGGACTGCGGCGAGCCGGATATCAAGTATCAGCAGACTGATACTGAACTCTAATGGAACGTTGCGTTTCCCGGGAAGCGCCTGTTTGAAGACGTCTAACACGCCGGACATGCGATCGCCAGGATCTCCGTTGGTCGCATCAAGCAGTCGCGCACGTACCTGTTTTTCGATGGCTTCCTGGACGCGTATCATATCCGCATATTCCATGGCGACCAGACGTTGCTGCTGTGCATAATGAAACGCGTCTTCAGCACGACCATCAAACAGGGCAAGTTCAGCCCTGGCGTTCGCCAGGTCGGCTCGATATCCCAGGCATTCGGTCTCGCCATCACGCTCAATGATTTTTATCCAGTCTTCGGCCTGCGAACGTCGATTCAGTCGCAGGTTCGCCAGGCATCCGGCTGCAGCAGTTGCGTGAGCGTGATTCATGGTTGCATCACCGCGTTCCGACCACGCCAGCTCTATGGCATTGAGGGCCTTCTCATGCTTGCCCTGAGCTTCCAAAAATTCAAACTCACAGAATCGTAAGTCGGCAACGACTCCGTCATGAGCGTTTTCAGCAAGACTTTCCAGTTCCGCAAGCCGCGCTTCTAACTGCGTCAAGTCGGGATTGTAAAGCCGCAGCAAATCAACAGTCATTTCTCTCATAGAGAACAAAGACTCGTGGTTCGGCGCCTCCCAGGCTTCCATGGAAAGCAGTCGATTCAAGGCTTCCAGCGGTTTTCCCGCACGCTTAAGGCAAGTCACCTCACTCAACCCCAACTGGAATGCAATTTTGTCGTTGCCAGCCTGCTTCGCATCGTTGCAGAGTTGCCCCAGCAGCATTCCCGCTTCCTCAAAGCGTCCCTGTCTGTAAGCTTCGTGCGCATGCTCTTTCAGAATGTTTGCATCGTATTCCATTAATGGCAGCCTTCAATTCAGTGTTTTGTGAACGTGATCAAGAAGTATACTGGCGAAGCTATTATTGTTCATCCAGGCAGTCGGCGGATCTTCCCCCTGTATATCCCCACCTGAATCGTCAACTGATTCCTGATTACGCCTCGTTGACAACGATAGCGGAAGTCACGCCTCAATCCAGGTGGGAAACAATCTCCTGGAGCCGCTCTCTCCGAAGATTGCCCATTTCCTGGCGCCAGTCACAGCCAAACGCCTGATCCACTCGACGCGCGATTCTGTCCGTACGTTGGAGGGCAGCCTGTGTCTTCTCAATCCGGCGGATCACTTCGTCTTTCGTGACACGCAGCGCACTGGCCACGACTTGCGGTGACTGATACCAGAAATCTTCTGCAGGTTGCATGCCCACAGCCCAGCGTACTGCGGCGAGCCGGATGTCAAGCATCAGTAGACTGAAACTGAACTCTAATTGAACGCTGCGTTTCCCGGGAAGCGCCTGTTTGAGAACGTCTATCACGTCGGACCTGCGATCGACGGGATCACCGTTTGTCGCATCAAGCAGTCGCGCACGTACCTGTTTTTCAATGGCGTCGTGGACGCGCTTCATATCCGCATATTCCATGGCGACCAGGCGTGACTGCTGTGCATAATGAAACGCGTCCTCAGCACGACCGTCATAAAGGGCAAGTTCAGCACAAGAGTCCGCGAGGTCGGCGCGATATCCCGGGCATTCGGTCTCGCCATCACGTTCCATAATTCTTATCCAGTCTTCGGCCTGCGCACGTCGATTCAGGCGCAGGTTCGCCAGGCATCCGTTAGAAGCAATTGCATGAGCATGGTTCATGGTCTCTGCGCCGCGCTCCGACCAGGCCAGCTCTGTGGCATTGAGCGCCTTCTCATCTTTGCCCTGATCTTCCAAAAACAGAAATTCATACAACCAGAAGTCGGCAACAACTCCGTCAAGAGCGTTTCTGGCAAGACTTTCCAGTTCTGCAAGCCGCGTTTCTAACTGCGTCTTATCGGGATTGTAAAGCCGCAGCAGATTGAAAATCTCTTCTCTCATTTGGCACAAAGACTCATGGTCCGGCGCATCCCACGACTCCATGGAAAGCAGCCGATTCAATGCGCCCAGCGGTTTACCCGATCGCAGCAGGCTTTGCGATTCGTCCAAACCCAACTGGAATGCGAATTCGTCTTCGCCTGCCTTCTTCGCATCGTTGCATAGTTGCCCATACAGCACTCCTGCTTCCGCAAAGCGTCCCTGCCTGTAAGCCTCGTACGCATGATCTATCAGTATATATGCTTCCGGTCCCATTTGCTAAAGCCTTCAATTCAGTGATTTGTGGACGTTATCAAGAAGTATGCTGGCGAAGCCCTTATGTTCATCCAGGCAGTCGGCGAGATCTTCCGCGGTCACTTTTCGCCAGCGTTCTTCGGTAGGGAATCTGCTCACCAGGGTACGAACGATTAATGCGTCCAGCGTGACTGGCTTAAACAGCTCAACGAGTCTACGGGAGGAGAGAAAACGCTGCCGCGCAGAATCCTTGAGCAGCTTCGCGATGTGGACATCGTTCTGCATTTCGTGGTCGAGATACTCCACCAGCGCCTTGTCTCCTCGCTCGCTGTAGTCAATACAATTCTGATTGCCTGGATCGAAGCTCATCTCCTCTCGCAGTTCGTGCGTCTCGTCCCGCAGAAACACAGCGGGACGTGAGCGGGGATCAAAGCGAACGGCGCCGGCTTCAAGCATCTGCTGCGGTTGCATGGTCGTAGACTCGACAATAAATGCGTCAGCCCGATTCATCAGCCGACGAATGCCGTCGGTCGATTTCTGCTTCAAGTCACGAGCCAGGAGCAACTCACATTTCCAGCGGTCTTCGACAACGGTGCGGACGGCGTCGATGATGTCGTCAAATTCCGCAGCCTCTGGTGTCACCATGAAGATACAGCGGTGCTGTCGTTCCGGATTTTTCGCAGGCACCACATCCAGTTCGGGCTGGTCCCTCTCCGGTTGCAGCAATACCGCCTCTTCCATATCAGACACGGTTTCCCAGTATCTCATCAATAGCCGATGCATCTGCTGATTCAGAATCTGAGTATTTTCCGTAGTTAAGAGGTCCTGATTAAAGAGAATCGCGTTGTTGTAGATTCCGCTGAGAATCTCAGCCACTTCCGGTTCGCCGAACAACTCGGGATGTTCGGCAATATCACGAATCAGGCTGTTGTCCGCATTAATGGTGAGCCGCATCGATTCTGCCGTGGTCATCTTGAGCAGTGTCTCCGCCATCTCACGCATACTCTGTGGTGTATTAGGCTGATTCAGCAGATCCTCTGCCTGGTGGTGCATCTCGGAACGCTCGGTGGTGCGAATCAGTGCAGCCAGGTCTGCTGGCTTGAACTTCCGGGCCTCGACACGGATTGATCTGCCTCGGGGCTTAACCACCTGTTCCATGCGTGTTGCCAGACGTTGAAAGCGAACCTCTTCCTGATGTTCCTCCAGGTGGCGAAAGATATTCGGGTCATCAATCTGATCGACGCGTATAATTTTAATGGACACGTCTTCGAACTTTGCGTATTGCTCCAGCAGCAACATTTCAAAGGGTCCACTGGCGTCAATCACCAGCGAGTTTGCAGATTCCGCCATATTGAAATACTGATTCGCCGAGAGCGCCGTTGAGAAACAGGGCAGGGCCTGGGGCCCGGATTCCGACTTAGGCAACGCCGAAAGAATTTCAGGCAGGCGTCGCCAGTAATATCCGCTATAGCTCTCCTCTTCACTCGACTTACCACCACAATTCGTCCGCCATTCGAGCAGGTTGGCCACGTTGCGGAACAGTTCATCGTATTCGTAGCAGGCTGCCTTGATGCCGATATCATGGTATTTCAGGATTCTCTGAAAGCGCTGTGGCTCGTCCAGCGAAAGTTCACGTAAGCGTTCAATGATGAGGAGTCCGAATTCCTTTTTGATGCGATCGGTCGTCTCGTCATGCACGAAGTTGTCACGCGCAGCGGTGGGGGTGATTGCGGAAGTATTGATTACTCCCCGGACAAACCGGGCCCACGGCGGCAGCAGATCCGTCGTTTCACACAGAAACATTCTCTGTAGATAAAGCCTCACCTTTCCCGGAGGCTGTTCATGGTGAGGCAGCGAACGCTGGTCGGAAATGTAAAGGACCCCTTGCGTTGGACCAGGGTCCGCGATGTCGACATCAATGATGGCAAGCGGGCTGTCGGGCATGGTCTTTGCCAGATAGGCTTGTGTTTCCCGGGTACGCGTCTCCCCGTTCAATTCGTCACGTTCCCAGGGCATAATCATCTGGTTGATCGGTTCACGGCTGCCGTTCAGATGAATCGGCACTTTCAGCATGTCGGCATATTTACGAATGACATTGTCGACTTCTTCCGGATGGATGACCCCTTTGTCCGCTTCCCCATTCAGAAAGACCGTCACGGTCGTTCCAAATGAATCTTTACTGACCTTGGTTACCGTGTAATCCTCTGTGCCGCTGTTTGACCACTTCCACCCATCGTCGTCCCCCACCTTCCGTGTTTCGACTTCGACCCGCTCAGCCACGATGAACGCCGAGAGAAAGCCGATGCCAAACTGGCCCACCAATCCGGTAACGTCCCCCTTTTCAAGTCGTGTGGCACCGCGGCCGATGACAGCCAGGTATTCGCGGATGTCATTCAAGTCCATGCCGAGCCCGTTATCGCGGATAATGAACTGCAGTTCGTCTGGTCGGCTTTCGACATCGATCCTGGGCGAAAACGCATCGGGTTCACGTGACTGGCGACGCAGTATCCCATCATGTGCGTTCTGGATGAGCTCGCGGATGAAGACCCGTTTTTCGCTATACAGATTCTTGGCCAGCAGCTGGATTAAACCTTGGAAATCAAATTCCATCTTGGGCATAGTGTCACCTTTTATTTAAAGTCGAATCAGTGGATTCGATTGAGTACGCAGGGTTGCTGAGTCGCGGGCTGCTTTCGCAATACCTTGCACTGCGGGCTTCCTCAGTAGCGAACATGGGAGAGTCTCCTCTGACAAGACAGCATGTGCTGAACGAAACGCGAACTGAATCATTCATCAACGACAGGGTAAGTGTAATTTTGTTTAACCAAGCTGCGTTGTCAAGTAAAGACTGCCCCAGGGTGCGCTCCAGGCGGAACATTCAAGAATCATTGCCGCTCTGGTACACCACTTCATACAACTCCGGGTTATGGTGCAAAGGGCGATGGCTGATCGCGAAGAGTACCATTTCGTTAGTGACTTCGCCGGTCTTGGCATCACATCGCTCATTGAATTCGAAATGAACGCCACTTTTAAATTCGATTCTTTCTCGATCAGATCCTGATCTTCTGACAATTCGAAATGAGATCTGTTCGTCATGCAGGAAATCGACAACCTCCGGGAAGGCAAAATCTTTTCCCGCCTTTAAAAACCAGGGATCGATTCGGAAATACTTGTTTCGATATAAAAACATGTCACCATGATTCAGACAATCCGCCTGCAGGTGATCGTTCTGCATGGTGTGTATTTCCCCGGTATCATTATGATAGAAAAACTCATAACAACCATAAAGGAATCCACCGGAAGCGCTTTGACCAATTTGACTCACAACCGGGTTTCCCCAGCAGCGCAACGGCTTCATCCCGATGCATGCCAATTTTAACTGGTCCAAATTCTCCAGTCAGTGCGAACTCTTTGAGTGGGATTGTCAGCATATAAGTCCTTGTTGAGTACAACCCGGAATTCGTCTGATTGAATACAGGTTCGATATGTTTAATTTGATACATTAAACATCAATAACGTTCTATCATAGCTGATATTCTCATCAAAACCACAATAAGCCCCTGGCCCGATTTCTCAGACCAGGGGCGTCCCTGATTACTACCGCGTCGATCAGACTTCGATCGACTCGACTTCTGCAACGAAGCGGCTGGCGCTATTGCCCAGGAACGACGTCACCACGTTGAACACCGCGTCACTGAAGCCGCCGATATTCAGGATGTCGTCGCGCTCCGGAGCCTGTGACGAACCGTAAGGCTGGATGTCGATACATACCAGCCTGGGATCCGTCACGCCGAGTCGCCGCTGGTTCTGGGCGAACGTCTGCCACTCAGTCATCACGCCCGTTGAACCGTAGCGTCCCGCACCCACCCAGCTCTGGTTGTCGCTCACCAGCACACAGCCGGCAAACGCACGCTGCTTGAGCCGTGCATTGGCTTCGCGGAGTGGAATCGAACAGTCCGTTCCACCGCCGCCGTACTTCGCCAGTCGCTCCGACAGACTCAGAATCGAGTCGGCCGGGTCGACGCGCACGTCGTACGCCCGCGTATCGAACGGAATCACCACGCTGTCCGGGTTACGTCGCAGAATCGCCGCTGCAAACAGCGCTGCCGCATCAACGCAGCGCATCTTGCTGTAAGCGCTGCGATGCTGCCAACCCGTCACCGAACTTGTCATCGAACCGGACGTATCCAGACCGATCACCACCGGTCCTGACAACTCAGGCACATTTCCGCAGGCGATCTCAGCCGCTTCATGCAAAGCTGCTTTGACCTTCTGTGGAATCTCGTCCGCTGCATTCAGGTACGCTGCCAGATACTGATACGGAAACTGCCGCGAACGTCGAATCGCATCCTCGTCCGCCAGGCGGCTCGCCACATCGTCGATCATCGCATAGTCTCTGAACACGTCATGACGCAACAGCGTGTTGAGGTTCATCCGCAGCGCCTGCGGTCCCATCTGACGGGCAATCGCACGCCAGACCAACGGACCTTTCGCCGCATCCGCCAGCAGATCCCAGCGCACAGACAGACTCTCTGCAATCGCAGCCTGCTCGCGCTCTGTCTCTGCCCGGCGATACGCAATCAGCGCCTGCACCTGCAGTGGCAGGTCCGCAGCAATTGCTGGTGCCCACTTAGCCGGTTCCTTATCTGTCAACCAGCCAAACAGCGCACGCCGCTCGTTGTCAACGGGCGTTGGTCGCGCCAGTCGCAGGACGTCGCGCAGACTCGGATCGTGACCGATCGAAGCCGACAGCAGTCGTCCCACCGAAGCTTCGTTCAGCCAGCGCTGAAACGCCCGCTGCAGACTCGAAGACAGACCCGTACGACCGAACTGGCCCGAACGGATCATCTGGAACAGCGTCCGCAGCACGCGACCGTTGTCAACCACGCGATCGAACACACGATGCATCAGCTCGGTATCCCGCGTTGACAGTGTCGCCAGCAGCGCCGCCGGCATATCCTTCATGCAGGCCCGCTCCCGCGCGTACACGGCCAGCTGCGCCAGGAAACGATTGTCGTCCACCTGGTTAATCAGCGTACGCAGTTCATTGAGCTGAGACTGTCCACTCGCGTAGAACACGCCGTTAAACGTACCTGTTGCTGCCAGCTGCGCCAGCGCATGCTTCGGCTCATACTTGTAAGCCGGACCGCCGGCTGCATTGCGTGCCTCTGCACGTGGAAACTGATTCTGTCGATTCGAAAACAAAGATTTATTGGCCATCATAGCCTCCTTCAAAAATGGAACCGGCGAAAAAGGATCGCATTAAAGGGGTCAGGTCTCTTTTTAATGAGTCCTGACCCCTTTAATGCAGACTACCAGTTAAGCTACAGCGCCGAGTGCTTAAACACTCCACGCTGGTGGGACTCGAACCCACAACGTTGGTTGACAATGTATTCCCTGTCGGCAGTCGGTCCTGTTTGAATGTGATACTAGTTGAGTTGAAGCCTGTCGACGATCAAAGTTTCGGTCTCCTTGATTGCATGTGATCTGTGTCTGACAGATCGTCTCCTGTCTGTTGTAAAACCGACGAAGTGGTGAATCAGAGTTTTTACGGTGCTCTACCTGTTGAGCTACAGCGCGACACACAATCAAAATGGCGCTGGTGGGAATCGAACCCACAACCTCCGGGGTATGATCCATGTACTCCCATTCGGCAGTCGGTTATGTCTCTTTTGAAAAATGATCGACGAAGTAGTAAACCAGAGCGTTTACGGTGCTCTATCCGTTGAGCTACGGCGCGACATCAATTCAAAATAGCGCCGGCGGGAGTCGAACCCGCAACCACCGGGTCCTGAACCATGTACTCCAGTCTGGCAGTCGATCAAAGTTTCATTAAAATGTCATTAATGGGTATTAAATGGGTCAGGTCTTTTAATGAGTAGTCGGTAATATATTCTGGCGACGAAGTTTTGCTTGAGAATTTTTTCCGTACGGGAATTGAACCCGCCGATCAGATTCTGATCTCCAGACGCACTGGACGGCGCATATGTATTCCCAGGCTGCAGTCGCCACTGTCTTAAAACAGCCCAACGAAGTGATCGTCGAGATTGCCGCTCTTATCGATCGCATGTGAGACCGACAGTGAGCACGCACGAGCGTTTCTCAGAGAGATCTTCTCGCGCTCACGTTTCCAGAATTGCTCCTGGTCCGCTACCTTAGGACCGTCATAGTTACGATGTAATCCCGACAGGCAGTTGAGCTCTGTATGTATTAAAAACCGGCCAGCGAAGGAATGACTCAGACATCGTTTCCAGATCAAAGAGATGTAGTCCGAACCGGCAGTTGGTCAGTTTAAGACGCCGGTGGGAATCGAACCCACTTCAAACTGCTTTGCAGGCAGTTCCCCGGCCATCAGGAGCCAGCGTCAGTGAAATGCCCCCGTCAGGAATTGAACCTGATCTACGAGCTTCGCGGGCTCGCGTGCGAATCCGGCACACTCCAGGGACAGATGTTTCAAGTACCTCGCCAGGGAGTCGAACCCCGTCTGATGGCTTCGAAAACCATCGTGCGTCCCTCACACTCGCAAGGCAGATTGTTCAGCGTCGATAAACCACGTTTGCCAACTGCTGGTTATAGACAGGATGTACTGAAAACCGGTTCGCTACTTTCAACAAACTTTCAGCAGTTTCTGAAAATCAGAAAACAATCGAAAAACCGTGACCGGCACCGTTGATCAGCAGAGAGAGATGCGCACACCGCCCCATGACGGCATGAAGAACTGCGACAGAACGTCTTCACGTAACCTTTCGATAATTTTCATCATTAATTAACCATTCGTTTTTTTGATTCGAGTCATTTTATTTTTGTCAGACAGGAAATGAAATTCTCTTACGCCTTCAAATCAGCCTGTATAGAGGCTGCTCGCTGAAGACATCCCGGTTCCCGTCGGCAAACATTTGCAGACGAATCGGAGCGCATCTTAAACATTCATTATATCTTCTCATCTTCTTCATGTACTCTTGCTAGATTCAGACCCATGCATTTGACCATCTAGCGCCAGATCGTCGCACCTGCATCTGATTTTGACACCGCACCTGTTTAAGAATTACATCATGACTTACACCTCACCACAGACTGCAGTGAAGGCGCGCTTGCACCTCCTCTCCGTTTTTGCTGGAATGATTCTCAGCGTCTGCTGCCTCACAGTCTCCGGCTGTTCCGATACCTCAGGCAATGAGGTAACCGCGATCAACAGTCAGCCTCACAGTGATGGAGCTGGTGAGGTTGCCGTGCCCCTTCCGGAACCCCCGGCGGCGTCCAATGCCGTCGGTCTGAAGTTTCTCGGGCGATATCACCACGGTTCTGATAAAAAATCGTCTGCGGAAATCTGTGCCTTCGATACGGATTCGAAGAGGCTCTTTGTCGTTGACGGGGAGCGGGTCGCCGTCGATATTCTCGACATTACCAACCCGGCCGAACCGCAGTTGTTCAAGTCGATTGATCTCTCTGAATTTGGTTCCAAACCAAACTCGATCACGGCAAAAGGAAACGTGATCGCCGCCGCCCTCTCAGCCGATCCCAAGCAGGACCCGGGCCTGGTGGTCTTTCTCTCCCCCGCAGGAGACGTGCTGAAAACCGTTCACGTCGGCCCCGAACCGGACATGGTCACCATATCACCGGATGGCCACTGGCTGATTACCGCCAACGAAGGAGAAGCGACAAAAGACTACACACGAAATCCGGAAGGCAGTGTCTCTCTGATTGATCTGACCGACGGCGTGGAAGCAGTTTCCGATGCCAAGATCATTCACATTGACTTCAAAGCCTACAATGACATGTCAAAGATACCCGCCGGCGTACGGGTCTTCGGAAAGGATGCAACACCGGCTCAGGATTTCGAGCCGGAATACATTGCCGTGTCCCCCGATTCCAAAACCGCATGGGTGTCGCTGCAGGAAGCCAATGCGTTTGCCATCATCGATCTCGAATCGCGTCAACTCGTCGATCTCGTGCCACTGGGCTTCAAAGATCATTCACTTCCCGAAAACGCCTTCGATGCCAGTAACAAAGGGAAGAAAATTCAAATTCGCACCTGGCCAGTCAAAGGCATGTACCAGCCTGACGCCATCTACGCTTTTGAAGTCGACCATAACACATACGTGATTACAGCGGATGAAGGGGACCACCGCGACGTCGATGGCTTCAGTGAGAAAACCCGTGTCGGTGATCTGAAACTCGACCCGAAAGTATTCCCCAACGCCAAAGAACTGCAAGCTCCCACTGCACTCGGCCGACTGATGGTGACCTCCTCCAACGGTGATGCTGACGGTGATGGACTTTATGAAGCGATTTATTCTTTTGGCGGACGGTCGTTCTCGATCCGCAATGCGGAGGGTGAGCTGCTCTATAACAATGGCAACGAATTCGAGCGGATCATTGCGAACCGGTTTCCTAAATCGTTCAACGCCGATCACGAGTCGAATGACGTCGATGACCGCAGTGATAACAAAGGACCGGAGCCTGAAGGGCTGGTTGTGGGAATGATCGAAGGTCGGCCCGTCGCTTTTATCGGCATGGAGCGACACAGCGGCATCATGGTCTATGACCTCGCCAATCCGAAGCAGCCCGTCTTCTGTGACTATGTGGTCACGCGCAACTTCGATAAATCGCCGAAGAAACCAGAGGCAGGCGACCTGGGGCCGGAAGGGCTGACGTTCATTCCTGCCGACGTGAGCCCGACGGGAAAACCGCTGCTCGCTGTCTCCTATGAAATCAGCGGTACAACCGCCCTGTTCGAAGTGGTTACAAACACTGAGACAGGCAAGTCGGAACAGACACAGAAGTAAAGAAATCCGAGTCGCTCATGAATGATCAACTGGAACTCAACGTTTGTTAAACGAGATACGGATTACAGTAGAAAGGTTTTCGAATGCTACAGAAAGAGTTAACCCACAAACGAGGCTTCACGCTCATTGAATTGCTGGTCGTCATTGCGATCATTGCCATTCTGATTGCGTTATTGTTACCTGCGGTCCAGCAGGCGCGTGAAGCGGCTCGTCGATCCACCTGCAAGAATAATCTCAAGCAGGTCGGCATCGCACTGCACAACTACCACGACACTCACAACGTCTTACCGCCGGGCGTTCTGATGTTCGACGACGGTTCAGGCGATCCGGACCCCGATCTGGGTAACTGGGGCTGGAACACCTTCCTCCTCCCTTACATCGATCAGGCACCGCTCTATAATCAACTGACTCCCAACGGAGCGAACTTTCCTGCCAGCGCCGCCGGCAGTCTGATTCAGACGGTCGTTCCCATTCTGATCTGCCCCTCCGATGCCAGTGGTGGAATCAATACTTACGTCGGATTCACTAATAATGAAGATGGTGTCGGGCTCGGCAAGTCGAACTATCCCGGCGTCAGCGGCAGTAAAGGCGTTGATGATGACGAGTGGTACGACCGCAGTGATGACGCAGACGAACGCGGCATCTTCAATTATAACAGCAGCACACGGATGCGTGACATCACCGACGGAACCAGCAACACGATGGCGTCCGGCGAACGGATGTGGGATGGCATTTCCATTAAAGACGATGATCCGGGCGGATCGCTCCGCAAAGGTTCAGTCTGGGCGGGTCGTCCTTACGACGGCGAAAAGTATGCGACGTTACTCCGCACCAACGACTCGGACGCGTTCATTCCCAATGGTTCCAACCAGGCCAGCGCCAGCAGCCGTCACGTGGGCGGCGCACATTTTCTGTTTTGCGATGGTGCCGTCCGGTTCATCTCAGAAAACGTAAACCGCGAAACCTATAAGTTCCTGGGCAACATGTCCGACGGCGAGGTACTTGGCGAATACTGATCTGCTTTGAAAGCGGAATCGAGTCTCGCAAGATTGTTTCAAACTCTGGCGTTTCGGTCATCACGGGCCGAAACGCTTTTTTTGTGCATGCTGAAAACAACAAACGCTTGTTTCACGGAACGACCGTTGATTTCTCTCCACACCCGCTTGACCCCGGTCTGAGCGTATCTGATACTGGATGAAATCAGTTTCGCATTTCATTCCCGGCAGGAACAGCAACATGACGCGATGGACTCACTCATTCAGACTTCTCACGATGTTCCTCACACTGTTGTGCCTGACTTCGATCGGCACTGCTCAAAAGAACGATGATTCAAAACAGGGCACCAGGAAAGACACCGATCTCCCCAGAGTGCTGATCATCGGCGACTCGATTTCCATCGGCTATACCAAACCGACGATCGAGCTGCTCCAAGGAACTGCCCATGTGGAGCGCGTCAAAGCGAATTGCGGCGATACAAAACGGGGACTGCAGAATCTCGAGCGCTGGCTGGGCAAAACCGACTGGGATGTGATCCATTTCAACTGGGGATTACACGACCTCTGCTATCGGCACCCCGACTCAAAGACTCAGGGACACCGCGACAAAGTTAACGGCACCATCTCCGTCCCTCTCGACCAGTACGAGAAAAATCTGGAAGCACTCGTAAAGCAACTCGAAAAAACAGGAGCCACGCTGATCTGGGCCACCACCACTCCGGTCCCGGAAGGAGAAGCAGGCCGCGTCGTCGGCGATGACTTAAAGTACAACGAGGTCGCAGCCAAGATCATGAAACAGCACGGCATCAAAATCAATGATCTGCACCAGCTCGCATCAGGCTTCGACGCGTCCCTCTGGGCCGGCCCGGGAAACGTGCACTTCAAACCCGCAGGCTCCGACAAACTCGCACAGCAGGTTGCCAAGGAAATCAAAGCCGCCCTGCCGAAGAATAAACCTGTTTCTGGACGATAAGGGGAAAAGAAAATGCCTGGAGATACCTTTCCCACGGTATCAAGCCTCTGGCAAGGGGCACTACTTGGCTCGATCGTCAACGCGGTCATGACAGCTTTTGAGCCTGAGTATGCGTCTATTCAGGGATGGAGCAACAATACATATCTGGTTGACAATTGGAATGGTCATTTTGCAATGATTGGTTTTGGTAAAAAATGTAGAGTCGCGGCATTTTTTATGGACCCTAAAAGTCCCTTAAGCCCTTTCATCCAAAATAGCACCTCGCACATGAATGTAGTTCTTAATCAAATGCCCAGATGTTGCCGACTCCTTGCTGATCAAGGACCGCTAAAATTTTATCACCAGGAACTCAATGATAAATATCAGGCTTGCTTCACTACTGCTTTTTGGGCCGAAACTGATGACGATGTAAATTCTCATGATACCTGGAGCGTCATTTATGAGAACGGCGCACATATTATCAGAATTCAATTACTTGATGATATTTCCTCAGCAATAATGGAATGGGAAGATAGTTATCAAATGGAACAGTGGCAATCAGACTTAGCTTTGTCTTTATTCAATCGAAGAATCTTAGAACCAGAATCGGAATGGAATCTTTTGCCCAATGAATTGTCTTTACTAATGAAATCACATAACAAGAGAGCATTTGACCTCAGCCTGACAAAGTTTTCTGAAATTCATTTCAATATCCCAGGTTGAAGGTTCAAACCGAGGCATCCCGTCATTAACTTATGAATCCGGCTTAACTCACAATTGTCCTGAGGAACTTTCACAGGAACCAGCAATGGATCTCTTTGATGCCCTGGAAAATCATGATCTTCAGCTCCTGGGAAAGTTGCTTGCTGAAGGTGAGAATCCGAATCGCCCGCAATCCGATTCTCCGACATGGGTTCCACTCAAATCTGCCATCGAAGAACTTGCCGATGGCGGTCCCCTGGAAGCTGTCACCCTTCTGCTACGACATGGAGCAGATGTTGAAGGTGTCCGGGAGCCAGGCGACTCTCCTCCTCTGATCGTAGCGGCTTTGAATCGACAATACGAAGCCTCTCTGATTCTGCTGGCAGCCGGTGCAGACCCCAACGTTCGAGATAACGAGGGAGAGACTCCTCTAACATTGTGTATCAATAACCACGATCAGCGATTGGAATCAGCCCTCCGCTTGTGCGGAGCAACCGAGTCCTTCCGGTAACGATCTGGCTTGAATTCGAGGGAACTGTGTCACTCTTTCCCGGTCAGCTCCGGCGATTCAATCGCTTCGATCACGGCTCTGATCTTAGGCAGATCACAGCGGGAGACATTTGCTGCCAACTCCTTCAGCCTGGGCAGGGCTGCTTTTGCCACGGGGCCGAACCGAGTCAGCACCCGCAGCACTTCACAGCGATACTCTCCGTTGTCCAGCATTTCGATCAGGCGGGGAATGACTGCGATCGCTGGTGCGCCAATCGCGCTCAAGGCACCAGCGGCCGCTGAAAAGTGCCTTGCATCGTTTAATGCAGTCATCAGGTCCGGCACGGCGGACTGAGCCGCTGCTCCAAATTGACCCAGCGCATGTGCGGCGGACTGACGGGCCTGCCAGGACTCCGAATTCAGCACGTCAATCAGGAGTGGCACCGTAGTCTCGGGTTCCCGTCCGATTTCTCCCAATGCAGAAGCCGCCATCGGCCATAAGTTTGGATTCTCTGTTTCCAGCACCTGGACTAACCGTTGCCAGGCTGTCTTAGTCTTGAGGGAACCCAGCCCACGAATCGCCCCGCTCCGATCATACTCCACATCACTCTGTAAGACCTCCAGCAGCAGTGATTCCACCTCCGTCGGCAAAGCTTCCGCAAAACAGGCCAGCCCCAGGCAGGTTCTGGAGCGCAAATCGGGTTGCTCCAGATTTTGCGTCAGGATCGCCAGTGTCGGGTTGTGATCTTCTTCGATACATGCCAGTGCCGCACACGCTTCACGGAGAGACCCTTTCTTCTGCAGATGCGCTCGCAGTACAGCAATCGCAGGCACGGCCAGTTGCCCCAGCTGCTGGAGCGCCTCTGCACAGACCTTGAAATAACTGGTGGTATCCAGATATTCGACCAGCGTCGGAATGGCCGGTTCGGCGGCGGCTCCCAGCGTTCCCAACTGCCTGATGGCCAGGAACCGGGCCTCCTGCTTCTGCAATAAATCGATCAGCAGCGGAGCCCATTTCGTATCGAACGCAGGCACTTTCTCTAATCCTGCAATCGCGATCTGAAACAGTTCGCTGTCGTCTCCCGTTAAAATCTCGCTCATTATTATCCGCAGCGTATCATTCCGGGAATCCGCTTTGAGCAGGATCAGTGCCGCCAGCAACCTGGTCTTCTGATTCGCCCCTGAAAGAAACTGTTCCAGCTGATCGCGCAGCGGATCTGACAGCGACAGACCGGAAGCATCCAGCACCACCAGTGTTTCCTGCACCAGATCGGCATCCGTATCCGTCAGCAGCTCCAGCAGAAATGATTCGGGCTCAACGCAAATCAACTCACGCAGCACGATGGACCGCGTCAGCCGTTCGTCCTCCCCCTGGTTCATCTCATGGAGTAATGACCACATCGCCCTGCGCAATTCCGGATGTTGTTGATTCTGATGATAGAAAGAAAACGTCAGCATCAAACGCTGTTCTCGTGGCACGTCATTCAGATGGGGAATGACGGAAGCGAGCACTGCCGGTGAACGTGCCACGATCTTTTTGAGAGCCTCCAGCGCAGAGTGTTTCATTGCGTAGTCTGCACTCTGCAACCCCGCCACCAGCAGCGGAATCAGTGGCTGGCAATCCTCCCGCTTGTCCGCAATTTCAATAGCCGCGGTCATCCGCAACTCGGGTTCGTTCGACTCCAGCAGACCGGACAGCAGGGAAACCATTTCCGGTTCCGCGGGCGCAATCTTCACTGCGCCGCGCAACACAGCAGCACGTATTTTTCCTGACAGACTGCTGTCGAGCACAACGGCGCGCATTGCTTTCAAGGCCGGGCGTCCTGCCTGGACGAGTATGTCGATCAGCAGCCTGACCTGTTCCCTCTCGAAGCCGCCATGACACAGAACACGGATCAAGGGTGTCACTGCGACTACGGGCACTTCTTCCTGTTCCCGCAACAAACTCAATACCCGGTAGCTTAAAGTCCGTTGTTCCAGCAGGCCGATCAACGCAATCCAGTCGGCGGATGTAAAACGTAACTGCGCCAGCAGAGCGTCGGCGGCAGAGACCACTTCAGGATCGGGATCTTCCAGCAGCTCGATTAAGCGCGCGGTCACATTCGCGTCCACCTGCTCCCGCTCATTCCTACGTCGGCCCAGCGCCTTCAGACAGCAACAACGAAGCTCCGCCTGCGACGACTGCAGCCCGTCGATCAACGTGTCATAAATCTTCGGGTGGCGTGAATCTGAACCTGAAAGTGCACAGGCCGCACAGGAACGCGTCCAGGAATCCGTTCCCTCCAGAGCCGCTTCCAGCAGACCTTGATCGGCCCTGCCCAAAGTCCGGAAAGACCGATCGGTCAGATGTTTGATCCTCTTGATACTGTTGATTTCCAGAATGATGGCAGCTGCCCTCAGTCTGCTGCGCGGGGATCTGGATGGATCACAGATCAGTCTTGCCAGTTCCGGTAACGCATAGAGCCACGCAGACTTCAGCACAGATTGAGTCTCCCAGCTGGGTTCCGCTTCCTCCAGCAGCTCGATCAGCACTGAGACCAGTTGCCTGTCGTCGCTGCCAATCTCCTGCAAATGGGAGGCGGCTTTATCTCTCACCGGCGAGTTCGGATCGTTCAATATCACCCAGAGATTCGCGGATGCGTACTTGAGACAGGCGGCCTCCGTCAGCAGTTCGTCCGCCAGATCACTGATCCGCAGATCATCAGCGGTCAGTGCTTTCACAAGTTCCACCGGCGCTGTTTTCGAATCCCGACAGATCTGTTTCAATGCCCGGGAGATAACTTCCGCATCGTCTGGCAGTGCCTGGTAAGCTGCGAGCAGGTCAGGCACAGCAGAATCAGCCACAGCCCCCGAGTCCCCCAGGGCGGCAATGATCGACTGTCGCGTGGAGGCAGCCGCAGATTGAAATTCGTTCTGGTTTTTGATGCGGGCCAGCAGACTGGACAGGCCCGGTTCTGTTTGACTTCCTGTACCCTCGACAGGTTCGTTCATTCCTAACTTCTTATGAGTGAATGTTCTCAAGAAAATCATCGACCTCATTCGATGCCAGAAACGCGTCGGTTCTGCAAATCTTTCGCTGCTTCCGAGAGCACTGGCTGCGATCAGCTAGATAGCAACACAAAACTGATCTCATGTTAATTAATTTATCAGGCTGCGATTCCTAACGCAAGATGCCCGCCTGGATTTCAGCCTGTTGAAATCGAAGCGGGCATCAATGTTCTTACTTGCTTGCGCTCTGACCGATCGACTCACAGAGCCGATCGGCCAGTCTCCGCGCACTCACTTTACCGAAACGGGTCGCAGCTCAGCGCTGGCCGACTGCCACCGCTTTGCTTCCTTTCTGTAACGCAGGGTCCAGGTCGAATCGGTCCAGGTTCATGACCTTCGTCCAGGCGGCTACGAAATCGTTGACGAACTTCTGCTCGGCGTCTTCGCTGCCATACACTTCTGCGATCGCCCGCAGTTGTGAATTTGACCCGAACACCAGGTCGACTGAACTGGCCATCCATTTGAGTTCGTCCGTCTTGCGGTCGCGACCTTCATAAAAGTGCTCGCACATTTTGGACTTGTCCCATTTGGTATTCATGTCGAGCAGATTCACGAAGAAGTCATTCGTCAAAGTACCCGGCTGCTTTGTGAACACACCCAGTGGTGAATTCGCCGCATTGGCATTCAATACCCGGATGCCTCCCACAAGGACCGTCATTTCAGGCGCTGTCAGCGTCAACAGGTTGGCACGATCCACGAGCATCTCCGCCGCAGGTCGGTCGTAAACTTGACCGTGATCCTGATAGTTACGGAATCCATCCGCCTTGGGTTCCAGCACAGCGAATGCGGCGGCGTCTGTCATTTCATCAGTCGCATCGGTACGTCCGGGTATGAATGGTACTTCCACTTCATGACCGGCTTTTTTCGCAGCGGCTTCCACAGCAGCAGAACCACCCAGAACGATCAGGTCGGCCAGAGAAACTTTCTTCCCGTCGGTCCGCTCGCTGTTAAACTCAGACTGAATCTGTTCCAGAGTCTTGAGCACTTTTGCCAGTTGAGCCGGATCGTTGGCTTTCCAGTCTTTCTGCGGAGCCAGACGCACGCGGGCACCGTTGGCACCACCACGGTTATCGGAACCACGGAATGTGGCAGCCGACGCCCAGGCGGTCGAGACCAGTTCGGGTACCGTTAATCCCGATGCCAGAACTTTGGCTTTCAATTCTGCAATATCATCCTTTTCGATCAGCTTATGATCGAGGGCCGGCACCGGATCCTGCCACAACTGTGCTGCGGGCACTTCCGGTCCCAGACAGCGGGAAACAGGACCCATATCGCGGTGAGTCAACTTGTACCACGCTTTCGCGAAGGCAGCAGCAAACTCATCCGGATTTTCATGGAAGCGTTTGGAAATCTTGCCATACGCGGGATCCATTCTGAGCGCCAGGTCGGTCGTGAACATCATGGGGGCATGTGATTTTTCCGGATCGTGTGCATCGGGAACGGTTCCCTTGGCTGACGCTTCTTTGGGAGTCCACTGATATGCACCAGCGGGACTTTTCACCAGTTCCCATTCATAACCAAACAGGTTATCGAAGTAGCCGTTCGACCATTGGGTCGGCGTGGAGGTCCAGGCACCTTCCAGACCACTGGTGATTGTATCGCCTGCGTTTCCTTTTTTATATTTGTTCTTCCAGCCTAACCCCTGTTCCGCGAGGCTCGCACCTTCCGGTTCGGGACCTACGTTGCCTTTGGGACTGGCGGCGCCGTGTGCTTTTCCGAATGTATGTCCGCCGGCGATCAACGCGACCGTCTCTTCATCATTCATCGCCATCCGACCGAAGGTGTCACGAATGTCACGGGCTGCCGCCAGCGGATCGGGCTTGCCGTTCGGTCCTTCCGGATTGACGTAAATCAAACCCATCTGCACGGCGGCAAGCGGGTTCTCCAGTTCGCGGTCGCCCGAATAACGTTTATCGCCCAGCCATTCACTTTCGGGTCCCCAGTAAACGTCCTTCTGTGGTTCCCAGACGTCTTCACGTCCGCCGGCAAATCCGAATGTTTTGAATCCCATTGATTCCAGCGCACAATTTCCGGTCAAAACCATCAGGTCAGCCCAGGAAATTTTGCGACCGTACTTCTGTTTGATCGGCCAGAGCAGGCGACGGGCTTTGTCGAGGTTCGCGTTATCGGGCCAGCTGTTGAGTGGAGCAAAGCGTTGTGTGCCATCGGAAGCACCGCCGCGACCATCGGTCACGCGATAGGTGCCCGCGCTATGCCAGGCCATGCGAATGAACAGCGGACCGTAGTGCCCGTAGTCCGCCGGCCACCAGTCTTGCGAGGTGGTCATTAACTCTTTGATGTCTTTCTTGACGGCTGCCAGATCGAGTTTCTGAAACTCCGCGGCGTAGTTGAAATCTTCGCCCATCGGATTACTCTTCTTCGAGTTCTGATGGAGCATGTCCAGGTTCAGCTGGTTCGGCCACCAGTCCCCGTTCGACATGCTGCCTGCTGCCGTATGTCGCATGGCAGACTCTTTAGATCCCCCCATGACCGGACATTTGCTGAGGTCCTGTTGTTTGCCGGCCTGCTCAGCCGCCTCTTTCGTGAGGGGCGGGTGCGGTTGAGCGAACGCGGCTCCAGCAATGCAGAACACTGCACAGCTCGAAACGAAACGCTTAAAGTGAGTCTTCATGGTCATTTCTCTCCAGGAATGAGTAGTGATGCGGATGACGTACAACGTGAGATCATCCCACCTTGCTCTCTCATTATGGAGGCGAATGTCTAATAGATCCAATGCATTTTCAGCATGTGTATCATGCATGAAACGCATTGATTGATTGTGGTAAATCGTCGATCTCTGCCGAATAAAACATATCGATGTAAGCAATTATGACCAGACACCTTACAGACATTCCTGAAATACCAGTTTCACTCGGCGGACTCATTAGTTGAGTAATGGGAAGCCATTTGAAAAGGTCCATTTCTACTTAAACCAGAGTTGATTTGAATGAAGACAGCGGACTCTAAAGTCTGATTAAAATAGTTTACCCCCGTGGTGCAGCCGATAAGAATGCAACGTCTTCACGACTGACTCCCTGGAAACAGGTACTTTTAAATAATTATTCTGTATATCTGCCCTGAGACGCTTGCCCATGTCATGCCGCCTCTGTTAGTTCTGCAGACAGTCAACTGGTTTCGCTCGCATCCTGCTACATATTCAACGACCCAAAAACACAGATCTGAGACTTATGCTTGCTTATTTCGCTATTGTCGCTGGACTTGGTTTACTGATCTGGAGCTCGGACCGGTTTATCGAAGGGGCAGCAGTCACATCGAAGTATCTGGGTATGTCTCCCCTGTTGATTGGTATGGTGGTGGTCGGGTTCGGAACGTCGATGCCTGAACTGGTGGTCTCTGTCATTTCGGCAACGGAAGGGAATGCCGGTGTTGCGCTCGGAAACGCCTACGGTTCCAACATTACCAATATCGCGCTGATCCTGGGAATGACTGCCCTGGTGAATCCGCTCACCGTGAACTCCAAAGTCCTTCGCAAGGAATTACCCGTTCTGACCGGTTGCACTCTGCTGGCTGCCTGGCAGGTCTGGGATGGAACCATCAGTCGCCTGGATGCTGTCGTACTGCTGACAGTATTGTTGTTCCTGATCGGCTGGTCGATCTGGCAGGGTCTCCAGCACCCCAGCGATGAACTGGAGGCGGATATGGAACGCAAGCTGGCCAGTAATCCCCTGCCAATCCGCCGCGCGGTGATAAGGCTGCTGGTCGGGCTCACCATGCTGGTCATCAGTTCTCGAATTCTGGTCTGGGGTGCCGTCGAACTGGCCCGTCGTTTCGGAGTGAGTGATCTGATAATCGGGTTGACGGTAGTCGCCATTGGTACCTCACTGCCTGAACTGGCTTCTTCCATCATCGCTACCCGGAAAGGGGAACACGAGATCGCCGTCGGCAATGTGATCGGCTCCAACCTGTTCAACACGCTGGCCGTGGTTGGTTTAGCGGGTGTCATCCATCCGATTTCCGTTGATCCGGAACTGTTCAACAGAGACATTCTGGTCATGCTATGCCTGACGGTCTCGCTGTTCATACTGGGATATGGCTGGAAAGGGCCCGGACGGATCAACCGGATTGAGGGAGGCTTCCTCCTGGCCTGCTACATCGGTTACACAGGCTGGTTGATCCGGACGGCATTGATGTAGCCTGACTGAAATTTGACAGCGACTGGTTAAAAATCGCCGACGACTTCCCCATCCCGCGGGTTGATCAGATTCTTTAATTTCTCAGCCGGGATGTCCGTTTTAATTTCGCGCACGGTTCCATCCACGATCCCCGCTTGAAAGTGATCCCCCTTGATGGTTCCCAGCGACTGGATCGGGTTCTCCGGATCGAGAGTCAGTTCATCCGGTTTCGTCCAGGGAACGGCTTTGTCTGCCCCCGCTTTCACATACAGGATCGTGTACTTTACCCCATCCTCGAAACTACGGTAGTAAGGGCCTGGCCGATCCTTCTGGAAGGGCGTCCCGGGGCCGACAAAATGCATGATCGAAGTCATTCCGGGTTCCGTCACACCTTCACATTCATAAACATCCGGCATCAGTTTCAGCAGCTTGATGTTATGCGGGCTGTCCCAGGGCTCATCCAGTTTAAACTGCTCATACAGGCAATGGGCATCCAGAGACGGCAGCAGGTACACGCGCCAGCTTAACAGCTGCTTCCCTTTCCCGAGTTGCTTAGAGGCGGGGGGAAATTGTCGATGCGAATCGACGAACCTTGATAATCCAGACGAAATCTTTTTCATCTGAACCAGATTTTTATCCGTTGTCTTCACATTTAACGATCTGCGAACCTGGAGTGAGAGCTTGTCGATATCGACTTTGGCGCGATCGGCAGGATGAATGAGACTCCGCCAGGTCTCATCGTCGATATCCGATTTCAATAAACGGATTCGCGCATCAATAAAGGCAGTCGGGATACCCAGCGGAGTCTTGCCGACCGATTTGGATGCGGAAGCCAGGTCCAGTTCTCCCGGCTTCGTCCATTCCACTGCCTGATCGGGGCCCGCTTCGACGAGAAAGACCGTGTTGGAAAATCCATCAATGATATCCCTCATCCTTCCTGTTGAACCGGCTGTAAACATGGAAGCCACCGCATTTGCCCCCCTGCCTCGAGACCGTCCGGCATTCTCCGGCGGTGCGACAATTTTGGGATCTTCAAATCCACGAAAGCGGGTCAGATTCGAACCGGTGGGTGTTTCGGGAGAACGATAGATTGCAGGCATATATTTGGCAGCCGCTTTATTGATCGGACTGTCCCAGGCTTCATCCAGCTTGAACCGTTGAAACAACACCTCTTCTCCCAGGTAAGGAAGCAGATGCACGCGCCAACTGACTTTCAAGCGCCCCTGATCATCATAGTAACGCTTGTAAATTTTGGGATCAGGCATAAACGCTTGATAGATTGCTGCCAGATTATGAAAGGCACCCGCAATTTTTCGCAAGGAATCTTCGACTGCCTGATACCGCTCATAGGGCATCGCTGGCTGGGTAACAACTTCTTCTTTCGGCTCTGCCTTGACGACAGCTGGTGGTTCAGGCTGCTTTGGAGTGGCTTCGGCAACCGTCATTGCAGCAGGTTTCGTCGTGGCCGGCTTCGGGTCCTCTAGCCATAGCTCGAACGGTTTCGGCATGAAAGGCAACGACTCGACCGGTTTAGATTTCGCCAGCTTCGGTTCCCTTCGTTCTGGTTCTGTACGCTTTGGTTGCGCTGGCTTTGGTTCAACCGGTTTTGGTTCTACAGACTCTGGTTCAGCCGGTTTTGACACGACCGGTTCGGGGAGCATTGGTTTCGGCTCTGCAGGTTTTGATGACACTGGGTCTGGTTCGACGGGCTTGGGACTGGTGACGGCAGGCTTTTTCAGAATCGGCCCGGCTGATGCTTTCCCGGATTCCTTTTCCACTGCAGGCAAAGAAGCGGACTCGCTCTTTTCTGCCACCTGATCTGATGGCTGCCCCGCGGGATAGAAAAGGTACAGACCCAATCCGACAAATAATAAGACTGCAAGCGTAACACCGCCTGTCAGCAACCAGTGGCTGGTTTCGTCGGGTTCCGGGGAAGCGCTCTCCTGAATTTCTTCGAGGCTGCTGGTCTCCTGTTCGACCAGATAGGAAAGATCCTCATACTCCTCCGCAGCTTCTTCTTCTTCGATCAGCTCCAGTATTTCCAGTTCCTCTTCAACTGGCGCAGGTATTTTGATCAGCGCTCCACAGGCTTCGCAGGTCACCACCCAGCCAATTTTTTCGTCCGTAACCTCATATGGCGTTTTGCATTGACTGCAGCGAAATTCAATGACCATAGATCCCTCATAGTGACTTTAAAAACTGTCGAACAGGAAGCGTATAAACGGCTGACATGCTGATTGTCAGATGCCTTTGCAGGAAACATCAGCGAACAGTTAACCTCTTGCCTGATCCTGCACGAAGAGTTCGAACACCTGAAACGCCATTTGTTGATCCTCGGAATATAACGTGATAATTACATACGCAGATTTGTCTTTAAATGTTTCCGGTACCTGCCAGGTCAGCCGACCGGTCTCTGACAGCTTCATCCCCTCCGGTGCGGCGCTGAGTTCTATGGTCACTGACGGGGAACTCGACTTGAATTCCAGCTGGTAATCCAGCTGAGTTCCCTTGATGCATAACTGAGGCGAAACGGAAGTGGCAAACAGATAACCTTTTTGAGATTTATGAAGTTCATTGATCAGGGAAAACGGAACGATCCGTAACGCATCATCTGAAAACGGAATCGTCACAATCTGATCCGCCTGGTAAATATAATGAATCCGCTTATCCAGCGGGACCAGATCGTCTAGATTGCGAATGGAGGCAGCGTTCTCCCTGGGCTTCAACTCGTCGGACAGTTTTCCCAGGGGTCCCACGATCGAGGAAGCAATCTTCTCTCCGGATTCAGCGAGATAGATATCCACCGAACTGCCTTCCATCGGGTGGGACACATAGAAATTTGCATCAGTGGAAGGGATAACACTTGGCCCCCCGGATTTAAATGCTCGATATTTACGCTCCTGAGAATAAGGGCCGCTCTCTGTCAGCATCAGGGATCCATTCAAATCCGGCAGATTGTAATTACCATACGCGGCACCGGAACTTTTTTTTCCAAACTTCCAGATTTTTGTATACAGCGGTTTCCGACTGACAGCAAACAGCCCCTCAACTTCACCGTTTCTGGTATCGTAGAGTGTAAAGACGGTTCCATCACCTGAGGCCCTGAACGTCAGCGAGTCTGCAGAGGGAATATCAGCGAGTCTGACGGTATCGTATGCGGGATCATCCTGCAGCGTTTCCAGGTCACAGAACAGCAGCAAATACAGATGCTGCCTGTCCGTTTTATGCTCGAAGTAGAGCATTAATGGCCCCTGCGAAGCATGCCCCAGAGCCATTCCCCTCAACCTGGTATCTTTGGGTAAAGCCTTCACGGTCTCCTTCTGAAAGGTGTCGAACGACCAGCGTTCCACTCTCTTTCCCGATCGATCTGCCACAACAAAATCATCAATGCCGGCAGCGATGAGTGCATCATCTGTTTCGAGGGGAATGGTTTTGACAATCTTAACTTCATTGGCGTCATAAATGAGAATCTGTCGCTGTGCTTTGAGATAGAGGACCAGGTAGCGCCCTCTGCCTCCGGCAACCAGATCCGTAATGACTCCAGGCAACTTGATCTCTTCCTGCCCCCCCGTGTACCTTGTGAATCCCGGCACCGCTTTTTCTACGACAGGTGCGATCCCGACGGACTTTTGCGGTTCGGGTGGATTCTCGGGAGCAGCGGCAATTAAATCTACCGCGGGAGCAACCGCTTCCACTTCCGGAGCAGGACTGGCAGCCTCCGCAGCATTCGCAGCAGGCTCAACATGTTCTACAGCAGCCTGTTCCGCTTCTTCGCCTGAAAACAGGAGAAAAGCGAGCCCCCCCATCAGCAGAACAGCGACTGATATCCCTGCGCCGATCAGCAGCGGTTTCCTGTTTCCCCCCTTTGAGGATTTCCTGCTCTTGACGACGATCGAACCCGGAGACAACGTCTGCTTCTGCTGAGAACCTGCAGGCGTTGCCTGAGCAGTCGAGTCTGTGGGACTACCCATACTTGGCCTGGGGACTTTCATCAGCGTGTCACACTCGGGACATTCGATTTGCGTTCCCGCCTGATCATCGCGGATTTTATAACCTTTGCCACAACCACTGCATTTGAATTTGATGGCCATCGAAACCTCGGAGACAACTTTGGCAAGCTGAAAAACAATGAGAGAATAAATGCTTCACTGATATAAACGAATACGACTTATAATACGCGTGCTTTAGCGACGTGAGGATCTTGACTTCCGGCCCGGGTTATCAGGCGGCTCACCTAAAACACCTGGCTTGTAGGTCACATAAATCGCAATCGTCTGCATAAATCTTTTTCCTGATGGCGACTCCAGGACCAGATAAACACGCTCTTTATCACTGGTAGAATTAGCGGGCACATCCCAATGAATGAGACCTTCAGGTGAGACGGTCATTCCTACAGGAGCATTCATCACCTTATATTTGACCGGCTTGGTATTGGATTTGAATCTCACCCGATACTGGTAGGTATCTCCCCGCTCCGCATCCCGCGTGGGAAAGCTTGTTACAAAGAGATAATCGGTGCCTGTTTCTTTCAAAGCCGCATCCACATCAAAACGATGCAAAATGATTTCGTCCCGACTCTCCGGCAGAAAAGAAATCACATGCGCGTCCGGAACAAAGCGCAGCCGCGCGTGAGCCGTTCTCAAACCGGCCTTGTAATCGGGCCAGCGTTCTTTGGACCAGATATCAGGGAGCGTGAGCAGAACGGGCAATGCGCCGGTACGATAAATTTGAATGGAAGAACTGCCCGAGACGAGCGCCATACAGAGGTCTCCCTGTAAAGCAGGTATCCCGAAAGAGATTGGTTTATATTCCGTATCCTTGTCCAGGCGCAACAGGTCCGGGTAGCGTGTTCCGCTTGAGGTGTAAATCGCTTTTCCTTCCGGGCCGGGAAGCACTACATTCAGGTATTCCTCATCCGCAATTTTGAATCCCTGCATGTCCTCTGAATAGCGGACATGCGCCTGAAGTCCCTCTACCGAGATCACCATCGTCCCGAACGTGGGGTCAGTCCCCGACTGGGACAGACAGAAGATCCGCCCGTTCGCAGACGCCTTCACCATCAGGTTCTGACCTTCGATTGATTCCCATGATTCCTCGGACATCTGAATGGCAGCTGGTTTGAGCGTGATCAGATCCAGGAAATAAGGGTGTCCGGACTCTCCCGTTTCTGCTCCCACCAGGATCGGGCCGTTCGAAGCAGCCCCTATGGTGATTCGAGAGACAGGACTGTCGGGAGGCAGGGCTTCGGACTGTTCCTTTTTGAATGTCTGCAGACTGTATCGTTCAATTTGATGCTGATCGCGGAGCAGTACCACCAGCTTGTCTGCGCCGGCAGCGAAAGCAAGATCATCGGAATTGACATCGAGCGTTTTCACGATGCGGGCCTCTACCACATCGAAGATCGCCAGCTGTTTTTTGTCCTGTAACTGAAAGATCAGATACCGCCCTCCCCCGCCATCAACGGCATCATTCACATAAGGGGCAGGCAGATGGACTGTCGTTTTTGTCCCCTCAAATTTTGTAACAGACAGTGGTGGCAGTTTGACAGGAGCCAGATGCGCCGCCCCGGGCTTTAACTGACCTACCGAGATTTCCGGGACCCCCAGACACAGCATCAGATAAATACAAACAGTCCACGCTGACAACTTCATTTTCGATTTCCTTCGTGACGTCTCCTCTGCTGCAGACTGTTTTCTGCTGCAGAGAACAGACCAGTGCTGCGAATCGACGTTCTGACTGAATAGAATCCGTTTCATTTACTGATCTCGTATCTCTAAAGAGAAGTTTTGAAATTTCGTTTTACCATCCTGGGGTATCAGAGAGACAATCACAATCGCCTGATCTGATTTAAAGTCTTCCGGAACGCGCCAGGTCAGTTTTCCGGAATCTGAAATCTGCATCCCCTCTGGCCCGGCACTCAATTCGACAGCAACTTCTCTGGATGAGGATTCCAGTTCCAGCTGGTATTGCCAATCCTGACCGCGTCGACATTCGCCGGGTGGAAGGGAAGAGACGAATAAATACGGAGACTCTTTGCGGAGTAACTGACTCAGTTCAAACCGGGAAATATGCAGGCGATCATTAGAAAGCGGAATCGACAGGATCTGATCTGCCTGCGGAATAAAGTAGATCCTTTTCCTGTCCGTAAACAGCGGGTCTCTCTGCCCGAATTTCATTTTTCCCATAAAACCAATCTCGGCATACCCGAGTTGTTTGGCCGAATTCCTGGTAAGAATGCTCACATGCTCTGTGTTATTTTCACCTGTAGGGAATCGTTTGCGGTCGTCCAGCCGATACGGTAAAGAGACGGCATATTCCGGATGAGTGCAGTATCCCATTTTTCTGTTGAAACTCTGCTCTTCCCTGGACAACTTCGGAACCAGATGCGGGTCGGGAGGGCTCACCTCTTCCAGTGTCTTCAAGTCAATATAGAAAACAGGTTTTCGCGGTTGAGACAAATCGGCCCGGCCTTCAATCTGGGAGAGCTTCAAAGGGCCATACGAATCAAAATCGAGATCAAGCTGAGTCACTTTGCCCGGTATTAGCAGCCGTTTGACAGCCTCGCGTTCGAATGAAGCCAGCGACCAGCGTTCGATCAGGTTCTGCTGTCGATTGACAACGATCATCTCCGCTGCACCGCCGGCAATCATGGCATCGTCTGTGGCCATCGCCAGATCCTTGACGATGCGGGCCTCATTCACATCGTACACGCTGACCGTGCGCAGTGACTTCATGTAAATCAGCAGATAATGCCCATTCGCTGCCAGAGTGACATCGGTAATCTCTGCCGGCATTTTCAGATCCTGGTGTCCGCCTCGATATTTTCTGAACACAGACGCTTGCACCGCAGCAGTCGGCGTCGCGGTTTCCTGCGCAGAAAGCGAGACGGGAACGCTCACGTTCAACTGCAGACACAACAGAAGATAAAATAAAAATCGCACAGACAATTTCCTCATAACGCTTATTTTAATTCAAAAAGCAGACCGTCATCACAGGTAAACAGCCGGGACAGCGTATCCAGGGAATTTTTGCTGGAAACAAACCTGGAGCTGCCATCGGCTAACAGGACGTAAAAACCATCATCGCGAAAACCATACAGCGATTTAATGGAATTCTGATCCACATACTCCCAGTCCGCCGGCTTCGTCCATTCGACCGCCAGTTGATCGGGGACCTCTACGAGCAGAGCCGTCTTATTGAGACTGTCTTTCACCTCAGGCTTTTGATCTTCCGCTGCAGCGGAGAACAGCGAATGCTTGCCTGACACTCCCAGCAGGTTTGTCTTTCCGAGAGCTGCGTTTGAATCGGGGGAGCGATAAAATTCGGGCATAAATGGAAGCAGCTGTATGTTATGCGGACTGTCCCAGGGTTCATCATGATGAAACAGTCGATACAGGTCGAGTCCGCCTATCGCCGGTAATATCTGTACGCGCCAACTCAGCAATGGTTTGCCCTTGTCATCCACGGAATAAGGAGGAACGGTATGAGACCCTCTGAAAGTAAACCTTTCCAGGCCAGGCACAATTTTGGTCATACCAGGCCGCGGTGAATGGACTTCCGTTTTCAGGTTTTCATATAAATTTCGTTGATTAGCCAGATAGCCGCTGATTGCAGTTACATACTTACGATCTTCCGTACTCAATTTATCCAGTGGCAGCTTGAGGGGCAGGCTGGTTCGATCCTGTTTCATAATCGGGGTATTGAAATATCCATACCCGGCAAAAACTCGAATCAGTTGCGCCTCAAACTGATTTTCCTTGTAGTCTGTCCAGGTTCGAGTCCCCCGGGTTAACTGACGTTGATTTAATTCCTCTGCTTTTTGTTCGAACAGTCGCTGTGCATTGGCATCTGCTTTCGCCTTGGCAATCGGACCGACTTTAACTGCATACTGGGTTGTGATTGCCTGAGGCTCTTGTACGGGAATCTTGCGCATTCTTCCTCTTTGGCTCTGTCTCTCATACTCCTGCTTGCGACGCTCCTGTTCCAGGCGCTCCCGGGCTTCCTTGACTGCCTTGATCCGTGCCAATTCCTCGGCTGCAGCACGCGCCGCATTCTCGGCTGCTTCCGGAATGGAAACTGTCAGATGATGCGAAATCGACTTTCCGGACTGATCCTCAATGAAAATCAGTGCGACCACCTGTAATCTGGCAAAGTCTTTCGGCGGCTTCCAGGTCACCAGGCCTGCAGGAGAAACAGCCATGCCCTCCGGACCGTTTGACAGCTGATAATTGACACCCCCCTGCTTCGGTTGAACCTTAATCTGATGCTGCCAGGGTTGCCCCAGGTGGGCTGCTGACAGTGAAGGCGAGGAAACAAACAGGTAGTGATCGGCATTCTGTTTCATCAATAGTTCTGGATTGACCTTGTGAAGAACCAGACTCGTGTCTCCTGTCGGAATCTGAATCAGCAGATGCGCATCAGGTACCAGGGTATATCGTTTGGTATAAGCCATGCCCGACATACTGAAAACGTGATCCCGCGCGATTCGATTCAGCGAAACATCCACCTCCTTCAAGTCTGTAAACGGCTTGGATTGGCCTTCCAGGCATAATGCCAGTCCCGTGCTGCCTCCCCTGCTGTAATGCCCGACGAGAGAGAGATAAAATCCAGGTTGCGTCGCCGGGATCAGCAGATTTTCTGACTGCCTGTTATTTTTGTCTCGAATCATCTGCTGGTTGTAGACATTCAGCGGCGCATAGATCTGCGTGCCATCAGTACTGGGCCGCATCCCGTAATCTTTTTGCTTCCTCACACCCGAAGAATAAAACAGTAACGGACTGAGACGTCTCTCATAGCTGTTCCCTTTCAAGACAAGAATCGTCTCTCCCACCGCAATCACCTGCCCGTTGGCGGAGGCAGCAGCGTACGGGAGATAACGTGGTTCAATACCACGGTAGACACTGCGGTTCTTATCTGACTCGCGTTCTTTTTCCAGCGCGAGCAGTTGCATGGTGTCCGGATCAAGAAACAGAATTGACGGGCCCGGTTCACAGAACAAAACCAGCGGACCATGCGAGGCACTCCCCATCACCATCCCGCCGATTCGGGCTGTGGTGGGCGCAGGGATCGTCAACTCGCGCTTCAACGTCGATAAATTCCAGCGCTGAATTAACATTTTGTCCCGGAGCAGAACCATCAGATGATAACCGCTGGCTGCAAACAGGATGTCTTCTGAATCGACGGGAAGATACTTCACAATCGCCCCCTGGGAACAGTCGAAGACTGCCAGCCGCTTCAATGCCTTTAAATACATGATCAGGTAGCGTCCGCCTCCCCCCGTCACGAGATCTGTCATCGGTGTCGGCAGGTTAATCTGCTTCTGATCGCCTTTGAATGGAACCGGGGTGATGGTCGGCAATGCGGTATATTTAGTATCCGTTTTGAGTTCTGCAGACTCTGGTGTCACGACGGACTCAGCAGGGGAATCCGTGGCAGTCTGCTCTCCCTGTATCGCTAATCGAAACGTCTGCAGGATTTCCTTTCCGGAGGGTTTTGTCATCGATAAAACGACATCGACCTGCTCTTCGATCAAGTCTCGCGGGACCTGCCATTCCACCAGTCCCTGCGGGTTCACAGTCATTCCTTCGGGACCGATATTCACTTTGAACTTTACTTGCGCCGGTTTCGCTTTGACTTGAAGCGGATAGGTAAATTTCGCTCCCCGCTCTGCAGATACAGGCGGTTGACTGATCACCAGGAAATAATCTTTACCGGATTCTTCCAGAGCCCGCTCCAGATCAAACCGGTAGAGCACAATCTCAGTATTACTTGCAGGCAGAAAGATCAGAGTTTTGGCATCCTGGATGAAATATAAGCGATTCCCCGTTTCATCTGCTTTAAACAGTGAGTAATACTCTCCATAGACTGGCTCACCAATTTCAGGTACAGACAGAACAGGATCCGGGTTGCCCGGCTGCATGATCAGCAGGGTAGAGCTCTTTTCATTATCGCCGCGAGTCAGAAAGAAATCCCCGGAACTGCTGGGGACGCCGAGCCAGTTGAAAGGGGAAGACTGCGGCTTCATCTCACTGTTAAAAACGCGCCTGTTGTGATAAATCGTTTTGCCATCTGCGCTGGGAAAGGGGTAACCGCCGGAATAAGTATTCTTGAACTTGTTTGCCGAATTCTGGTCCACAACCAGACTCGCTGCATTATGTAAATCGCGGAGTGTAAACACTCGCCCGTTGGCTGAGGCGCGGAGCAGCAGGTGGGGGCCACCCCGCACATCGAAACGCTCTGTCTCAACCTGTAATCCATTCGGCTCCAGCGTCGCCAGATCATACAGAAACCAGTGCTTGGGTAGCTGATCCTCGCCGCTACGCAGCAGGAAGGGCCCATTCGAAGCAGAACCCATCGCGATGCGGTAGAATAAGTCAGGTTCCGGTAACGGCTTCGTCAGTTCCCGCTCAAAGGTGAACAGGTCATAACGTCGAATAAATGCTTTATCGCGGGCGACAATCAACAGCTTGTTGGCACTGGCTGCGAACGCCACATCTTCCGAATCCAGCGGCAGGTATTTGACAATCCGGGCAGCGGACACATCAAATATTGCCATTTGCTTCAATTTCTTCAGATAAAAAATCAGAAAACGTCCGCCGCCCCCCTCAACGACATCACTGTATTCAGCAGGCAGCTGAATGGTCGTTTTCGCACCTTCAAATCGGGCAGGCAGAATTGGAGGGAGTGTGACGGGCACCAGATGCGCCTCACCCGGTTTTCGACCAGCCAGACTGCTCCGTGACGCTGGCGGCTTCAGTTCAGGCATCTCGCGATAAATTCGCGCCACATTCTCTTCAATGCGGCTGGCATGAATTTGTGTTTTCCCTGACGCGTCTTTTTTCTCCTGCGCAGGCAGCCCCCTGCAGCAGCAGACCGCAGCCAGTAACAAGCAGAATAACCGTAATTGATTCAGCCGCATCACATCACTCCACAACTCGCTTCACAAACAAAAACATCATTCAATTCTTCACTCTGGTTCATCAGCCGATAATGCTCATTTCAGTTTCACCGCTTCGCCATCATCGCGGATGAAGGCCCGTGAGATATCTTTCAGTGAGTTTTCACGGGAAATGAGCTTCACAGTTCCATCGGCAAACAACGCATAAAATCCTCCAGACTGAGAACCGAACAGTTCTTTGATGGCCGTTTCGGAAGTAAATTCCCAGTCGTCCGGCTTCGTCCACTCCACCGCCAGTTTATCGGGCACTTCAACCAGCATCACGGTCTGGTCCAGGTCATCCGTCACCAGTTCGAGTCCGACTCCCCCCCAGTCTTTAAACAGGCAATTTTCACCAATCACAACCTGCAGACTGGTTTTGCCCTCACCCGCTTTCGAATTCGGCGTCCGGTAGAGAGCCGGCATGAGAGGTATGAGGCGTTTATTGTGTTCGCTGTCCCAGGGCTCATCAAAATGGAACAGTTTATAGAGCGCGTCGCCCCCAATGTATGGCAACAGGTTGACGCGCCAGCTTAACAATGGTTGTCTATACCGGTTATGACTGTGTGCCGACAGAAGTGAACCTTGACGCTGTTGTAAATAATTCTGCATCCCGGCATAGATTTGACGCATTTCCTGTCGCGGAGAAATCTGTAGTTGCTCCTCTGCTTTGATTCGTTGTTTTTCTTCCCGGGCCTTTGCCGACAGATCCCGGATATATTTTTGATCTCCGGTACTCAATTCATTCAGGGAAACATCGTATTCCCCTTCCGTTCGAGTTTTCAGTTTTACCTTACCGCCAAAAGATTCTACAAATTGCGCATCCAGTTCATTTCCCAATGAATCTTTCCAGGTTCGAGACTCATGCTCTGACTCGGTTCTCTTTTGTTTTTCCTCCATCTGCTTCAGTTTGAGCAAAGCATTTTCATCTACAATCTGTTTCGCTTTGGTACCGTTGGCAGCCAGTTCTTCCTGCAGCTTTTTTGCTTTATCTTCATAGCGAGTAATCAGATGTCCCAGCTCCAGGGCATTGATTTCCAGGGCATGATTGATTTCTTCCTGGTTCATTTTTTCGGTCGCGGCAGGCACCGTAATAATGAAGAGATAATCGGAATACTTAAAACGAGGATTCTCACCCGGGCCGCTCATCAAAATCGTCACAGGCACATTCACTTCTGAAATTTCTGCAGGTACCTTCCAGGTGATGAGCCCCGAATCAGATACCGTCATGTCTTTCGGCCCCCTCCCCAGTTTATAATTTACACTATGATTGGAATTCACTGAGAGCTGGTATTGATAGAGTTTACCCGGCACTGCAGTGGTGACAGGGAACGATGTCACATACGCATAATTCTCACTCACCGATTTCAGTAAGGCAGCGTGATCCACTTTGTGCAGGATTAATTTGTCAGCGGTAGCCGGAATCTGGACCAGTAACTGTGCGTCAGGAATGAAAGAAAACCGCCTGGTTAAGGCCACCTCGCAGGTCCCCTGGGAATTGCTTAAAGTCACATCCACTTTTTCCAGTGGAATCTGAATTTTTGATTTTCGCTCCACCTGCAATAAAGCGGCCTGAAACGGGGTAAACCTGTCCTGAAGTGATGGCTTCAGGGTAATATACAATCCCGGCTGAACCGCGGGGATGTGTATCGCTGGATTGTAGTATTGGACAGCTAAATCCCCATAAACGGAGAGACACTCATCATAAGTGTAGAGCAGGTTTCCTGCCGCATCCGGTTGGGGTCGTCCAAACCCTCTCATCCTTAGGTCTTGATATTCAAGCGAGTTTTCCGTCAGCAGGATCATGCCGGAATCAAAGGCGACGATTCGTCCATTGGCTGAACAGCGAATCGAACCAAATCGATGGGGTTGCACCGCACTGCCACTGGTAATCTTCCGGCGCCCGGTCGATCCGTCGTTTTTCTCCTTGACGATAATGCGATCCAGATCCAGCAGCTTCAGCGTATGCGGATCGATGAACTGGCAGAGCTGAAATTGCTTCCTGTCCTCCGTCAACAATACCAGTGGCCCTTCAGAAGCAAATCCCATAGAAACTTCCAGGACAGGCGCAGAAAACGGAAGTGGAGCCTCTGTTTCCTTTTTGAAACTGGTCAGACTCCAGCGTTCGATCGTCCTGGTTTCCGGTAATACGACCAGCAGAGACTGAGCACCGGCTGCCAACAGGAAATGATCTGCTGACATAGGCAGTTGCTGGATGATTTCTGCTTTGACCGTATCAAATACATGTAACTGGCGGTCATTTTTCAGGCGCAGGATCAGATAGCGTCCACCGCTGGCCACGACATAATCGATGATCTTACCAGGCAGTTGGAGTTCCTTCTGATCCCCCGAAAACCGGGCCGGTGTAATCCTGGGAAGCGTCACCTGTGCTAAACCAGTTTTGCTTTGCGCCACTGCTTGACCGCTCTGCTCCTGTACTTCAGCAAATCCGCCGCACAGAAATCCGAGTAGAACGAACAGAGTGCCTCTCAAATTTAAGCATCGCATTCCGATTAACCTTTTTATTATATCTATCTCTCGCTGATGAATGTGCATCATCAAATTATGAGGAGAGCTTATTTCAAATTCACAGGCTGCCTGTCCTGGGTGGTAAATATGGGCGAAATTTCATTCAAAGTGTTTTTATTGGAAATCGATCTGACACTGCCATCCGCAAAGATGGACCAGAACGCCTTCGAGCCGGTGCCGAACAGATCTTTGATGTTCTCTTCCCCCGAGTACTCCCAGTCATCGGGCCTGGTCCATTCGATCGCCAGTTCATCGGGCACAACAACGACCATCGCGGTATTGCTCAGCCCATCGGTCACATTCCTGGGTCTGACCTCATCTTTTCCGACAAAGATGCAACCCTTGCCTTTCACACCCAGCAGATTCGTCTTTCCCTGATCCGCACTGGAACCGGGAACCTGGTAGAAAAAGGGCATGAGAGGAATCAGCTGACGGTTGTATTCACTGTCCCAGGGCTCATCCTGACGGAAGAGATTATAGAGCTCGGCTCCTCCCAGATAGGGCAGGAGATGGACGCGCCAGCTTAACATTGGTCTGTCTTTGAGGATGCCTTGCTCAAACCGGTCCACGGAATAGGCAGGTGGAAAACCAATTGATCCCTGCGTTTTGGAATTCAGCGCCGTCGCCACCAGTTGCAACTGTTGTCTTAATTTTTCCGCTCGCTCTGCTGCGGTCTCCGGACGGTTGCGTTTTGCTCTTTGAGCAGCGGAATATTCATTCACATACTTCTGATCGGTTAAAGATAGTTCACTCAGAGTCAGGCTCATCAGTTCCGGTTTCTGATTCGAATTTCTCAAACGCAAACCGTTTTGCAAATCACTTTTGAGACGTACCTTCACGATCCCGCCAAAGACCCGCACCAGTTGTCCCTCGATACGGTTACCGCTCGCATCAGACCAGTAACGATAGGGAATCGACTGCGTTCCCTGTTTCTCCTGCTGGCGCTTCAGCCACACTCGCGCTTCCTTTTCCAGTTTGGCTTTCGCATTGGGCCCTTCCTGTTTCAGTTTGACCAGTCTTAACCTGTTATCGTCGGCATGCGACTCTTCAACGGCTTTTGCTGCCATCGCAATTTCCCGGTTTTGCTTCGCCTTTGCATCTGCTGCCTTCTGTTTCGCCGCCAGTTCTGCATTTTCCCGGGCAATCTTGTAAGCTTCGGGAATAGTGATTGTGAAGTGATGGGAGAGTTCCTTACCGGACTGACTATGCAGCCGCACCTGAACGGGAACCTTCGGCGTGCTGAACACTGCAGGGATATCCCATGTCACCAGTCCTTCAGAAGAGACTTTCATACCTTCAGGCGCCGTTGCCAGAGTGTAAGTGACCTTCTGTTTTGATTTCACCGAAATTGGAAATTCCCAGCGTTTTCCCAGCAGTCCAGTTGCCGGAGCGAAGGACGTCGCATAAAGATAATCTTCGCCCGACTCCTCCAGCAGTTGATCGATCTCGACACGATGCAGAATCAACCTGTTATTTGTAGCGGGTATCTGTACGAGCAGACCGGCATCAGGAATATAGGTATAACGCTTTTCAAATGACGGAACGGTCTCGGAAGAGCTGACAAAACTCTGCGTCACATCGACATCGGTTAAAGGAAATTGGGGATTCTCATTCTCTTCAATCTGCAGCATCAGATCCTGCAGATTTTTTTGACTCCCGGAATTATGGCGTTGAACCGTCAGATAATAGCCGCTTTGAACTGACGGAATATGCCTGATACGATTCCGCTTTCCGATTTGCATCATCTCCGTATCAAAGATTCCAGCCTCTGTATAAAACCGTGTTCCCGAGGCATTCGGCAACAGCTTCCATCCCAGGCTTTTCACTGAGCGCCAGTCGTAAACAGAACCCAGCTGGTCCAGCGCCCCATACCTCAGACCAACCAGACGACTATCTGCCGAAATCGTATCCGTGCCGTTAAACTGGTCACTTATTCGTGAACGATTCAGCCTTTCCTCCCGCAGTCTCCTTTCGATCCGCTCTGACGGAGTTTCAGGGCGTGTTTGAAAATCTGTCAGTTCATCCAATGTAACCAGATCGACTTCCTGCATCGAAACAGGATCAACAAAGTAGAACGGTTGATGACGATGCACAAACACAACCAGTGGTCCCCGGGATGCGTTCCCGATGGCAATGCCTTCCAGCGGCTCCTGAATCGGCAGGGAAGCAGTCGCTTCGCGCTGGAATGTCTTCAGGCTCCAGCGATCCAGAATCTTTTGATCGGGATCAACAACGAGCAGATGCTCTGCGCCTGCTGCAAACATCACTTTCTCAGAATCAACCGGCAGAAATTTGACGATTTCTGCACGCGACGTATCAAAAATTCCCAGTTGATGCAGTGTCTCAAAATACAAGATGAGATAGCGGCCGCCTCCCCCCACCACGAGATCGGTAATTTCGGCAGGCAGTGTGAGCTCTTTCTGTTTTCCTTCAAACTGAACCGCTTCCAGCTTCGGCAGCGTCACCTGATTCGAACCGTTGAAGCGGGCCCAGACAGTCCTGGAATCCATTTTCGCAAGCGGCTGCGGTTTCGGAGCAGCAGACCCTGCCGGCATTTTCCCGTTTATCGAGAGCAGGTAGGAGTGATACATTGAATTACCCGTCGGACTGGTCACGGTAAGAATCACAGATGCCTGATCATTCTGAAAATCGTTCGAAACAGCCCAGGTCACCACACCGTCGCTGGAAACAGTCATCCCCTCTGGACCGGAATCGATCTGGTACTTTAATGGAGTCTGATTTGATTTGACTTCGAGCTTGTATTCATACTTCTCGCCGCGTGCAGCGATCTTGACGGGCTGGCTCTGGGTGAATAAGTAATCTTTTTTGCGATCCTTTAGTAACTGATCCAGTTTGACTCGATGCAGATAAATTCGACTTCTCGTTTCAGGAAGATAGGCCAGGGTCTCTGCCTGGGGAATATAATACGCCTGCATGTATCTCAAGTTGGAATCCATCATTTGCTGGTTTGATCCACTCTCTTTATCCCAGACATCAGGGATCGTCACTAAAGGCTCCGTATCGCCGGACGCGTAGATCTTCACATCGCGTTTCAGACTTCTTTCTCTCTGTACCACCAGGCTGGGATCGGAAGAAGGAAACATGCTTCTGAGGTTCTGATTGACAGGCATTAAATCTTTCGTCATGACGACGCCACTGGCAAAAATGTGGTTGCCGTCAGGCCCGGGCAGCAGCGGTCCATAAGATTTATTCAGGGACATCGCATTCAGTTTTTTTCCGTCGACCTCGTAAGCCACTCCCCTCCAGCCAGACCTCATCCCCAGACTGACTCCAAAGACCTTCCCGTTGGCAGAAGCATTCACATAATAGCTCCTGATATCTTCTGCAGAGACTTCAGGCGGACGCTGCGACTCCAGTTCAATCAGTTCCAGAGATTCCAGGTCCAGAAAACTGCTGACCATCACACGCTTACGCCGGTCATCCGTCTTCAGGCCGCCGACATAGACAGGCCCATTGGAAGCGGCCCCCATCGCCAGCTGTACTACGCCCCCCTCTACCGGAATCCGCCGCGCGAACTCTTTCTTAAATGTCGAAAGTTCATAACGCGTGATGATTCGCTGATTGTGATCGAGCACAACCAGTTTGGTCGCACCGGCAGCAAAGGAAACCTGACCGGAATTCACGGTCATGTAATTCACGATGCGAGCCCGGGAAACATCAAACAGCGCCAGTTGCCGGATATCGGGTAAATAAAAGATGAGATAACGCCCCCCGCCCCCAGAGATAACACGGGTGAACCGGCGCGGCAACTTGACCACAGCGTGATCTCCCTGAAAAGCAGACGCGCTGAACTCCGGTAAAATGACCGGCCTCAGATGAGTTTCCCCCGCCTTACCAGCTGCCGTCAGAGGCAGGCTCTCAAACAGAACCGGTTTCTCCCTGAAGAGCAGCTTGTACCCAACGACCGATTCGCTATCGCTGGAATCAGAGATGCGAAACCTGAGTTCGATGTGATCAGTGATATGAGATTCGTCGATGCCGAAATCCTCTGGTACCTGCCAGCGAATCTTACCTTCCGTGGTCACTGTCAATCCGTCGGGAGGTCGAATCGATTGAACCTTGACTTCACCCTGGACCGACTTGACCTTGAATTCAGATTCGTATAATTCACCCCGATACGCGTCCTCGTCAGGTTCACGCGAAACATAGAAATGAAGTCTTCCGTTTTGTTTCAATCGCTCGGCAATATTCAGCGAACGCAAGTCAATCGAATCGTTGCTGCCCGTGATAAACATCATCAGCTGCGCCGCTTCAATAAAGTAACGTCGCGGAAAGCCATCCGTTTTGACATCAGTGCGAAACCCTTTCGGCGGGATGATATGCTGGATCACGGGGGAGATTTCAGGACCAGGTCCAGGTATCGTGAGTAAAGGTTTATCAGACCCTGGCAGGATCACCGAATATGGATTTCCTCTACCGCCGAGCGGGTACAGATAAAAATCACTGAAAGAAGGCATATACCCGCCGATCAGGTTACTAAACTGATCGATTTTTTCGAGCTCCTGGTTGTAAATCCCCGACAGGTTATACAGCTTGCTGCCATCCTGACTGGGAAACCCCTTTCCCCAGGTTTTCTCCAGGTATCGTGTCTCTACCGTGTCCCCTTTGATCGCCACCCGCAACAACCCCGATGGTGAAGCAAACTTCTTGCTGATACCAAAAACGCGACCATCGGCTGATGCCTCGACGTCACACCGGTCCGCATGATTCAGCTCCCACTCGGACGATATCTGCACTGAAGAAGGGCCGAGTGTCTCCAGATCGAGAAACTGCCATGCCCCTTCCGTTTGATCCGACCCCAGTAAAATGGGACCGTTAGAAGCGGCCCCCATTGTGATATGGGCCACATGCAAATCGGCAGACAGAGCTTGCGACTGTACCTCTTTCAGATCAGGCAGATGATAGCTCTGGATTCTGTTTTCCTCCCGATTGACAATCACCAGCTTGTCAGCGCCCGCGGTGTAACAGAAATTCCCTGTATTCATCTTCAACGTTTTTACAACTTCGAGTAGGGAAACATCGAAGACAATCAGCTGTTGCCTGTCTGAAACGTGAAAGACAAAATAGCGCCCACCGCCGCCAATGGCGAGCTCACTGCAGACACCTGGCAACTTGACATTGACCTGATCCGGACTGAGTTTGGGAGCGGTGATCTCAGGCAGTTTCACCGGCGTCAAATGCGCTTCACCTGGTCTGGTCGTCTGCCCTGCTGCATCACAGCAGATGAGCGCAAAACAGGCAATCAGCAGTGACACCCTCAGCAAAGTGACATTCACGTGGCTGTTCCTTTGATGTAATAACGCAATTTGATGAATTCAGATAACAGATCAATAAAATATTCCGATCGAATCGGACCGGATCACTGTGTCTTTTTCGTGGGCCCGTTTATGAGATTCAGCATTCTGCTGATCTCATCCCGCGGCTTTTTGTCGGAAATCAATTCGACTTTTCCATCTGCAAATAACGCATAAAAACCGTCTGGCTGAAATCCGAACAGCTGCTCGATGGAATTGTCTGACTCATACTCCCAGTCATCGGGTTTCGTCCATTCGACGGCTAACGCATCGGGCGCTTCCACAACTATCGCGGTTTTGCCCGGCAGTTCTCCCCCGCGAAACAGACTCTCTCCACCAGGACCACTAAACAGCGGACGTTGCGCCCGGATCGCCAGCAGATTTGTTTTTCCGACCCCTGCTTTGGACCGGGAAGAACGATAGAATGCGGGGATGAGCGGTATCAGTTTTTTATTGTATTCACTGTCCCAAGGCTCATCATGACGGAACAGGGAATACAGCTCCCCCTGCCCCACATACTTGAGAAGCTGAACCCGCCAGCTCAACAGCGGCTTTCCCTGCTGATCCTGGATATTCCCCAGTAGATTTTTATTGCCGAAGCGGCTGGGAGTTTTCTGAATGGCTAACCAGAGTTCCAGCATTCGCTTCTGTGGTGAACCACTATCTGCCAGTTCCTGTTCCCGCTGTTTCCGTTCTGCGATCTCTGTTTTGGAAACCTGATTCAGATATTCCCGATCAAGCGCACTCAACGTATTGTCCGGAATCGTCAGAATTTGATTGGACCGGGAATGCAGAATCACCGTATCAGCAAAATACTTGATCAGTCGTGCCTCGATTTCGTTCTCGCTGATGTCCGTCCAGAGACGATACGGATTTGGTGCGCCTGGTCCGAATCCCCGCAGTTTCCGCAGAGCCTGTTCTTTTTCAAATCTCCGAAATTGTTCTGCCGTATCCTGTTCCGCCTGCTCCCGAAACATTTCACCATTCTCAACCAGGCGTTGTAATTTGATGCTGTTCTGTTTTTCACGCTCCACGATTCGCTTGGATTCCAGCGCTGCTGCCTTGAGGTCTTCCATCATTTTCTTCTCGGCCTCTTTCCGCTCCTCTTCCCGGCGGATCTTCTCCTGCGCGATCCGAATCGCAGCAGGTACGAACATGGTAAAACGGTGGTTCAGTTCCTGGGTCGAATTATCTTTCAATTGAACGGTGACTTTAAATTCAGGCTCTACAATGTCAGCAGGAACCTTCCAGGTCATCAGTCCTGTGTCCGTAACGGCCATCCCTTCAGGTCCCGATTTCAACTCGTATTTCACTCCCCCTTTCCGGGAAGCCGTTTCAATCTGATATTTCCAGAGCTCACCGGGAGCCGCTTTCGTCTCAGGCCTTGATGTCGCGTAGAAATAATCAATGCCCGACTGTTTCATCAGCTCCTGAAGTGGTACACGATGCAGAATCAGACTGTCATTGGTATTTGGAACCTGGATCAGAAGACTGTGGTCCGGAAAAAACGAGAAACGTTTGGCAAACGCCATTTCCGATGGGTCCTGACGTTCAAACTTACTGAGTGAAGTATCAACGTCGTTCAAAGTCAGCAGTGGTTGCAGTTCCCCTGCTGCATGCACGGCCAGCATATCAATCTGACCGGAATTACGCCGACTGGATGAGAGCAGATTGAGAAAGTAGCCGGGTTGAATTGCCGGAATCAGGCTGCCTAACTGGATCGGCAACACCGGATTTCCTACTTCAGCAGCCTGGAAGATCTCTTCCATCTGGTTTGTGATAATGCCCCGCTCTGAATACAGAAACGTACCATCGGCGCCCGGCAGGAGTAACGAACCATAATCGCGCGGGCTTTGCCGATGCTCGATGTTTGAATCCAGGTAAATCAGTGTGTGGTTACCCAGCGTCATCACACGCCCGTCTGCGGAAGCGGAAACAGCCTTTAACAAAAACGGCCTGGAAGTGAGATAACCGGAATCTTTCGCTTTGACTTCGATCACTTTCATACTGCGGGGATCGACGTAGGTATAATTCTGCCCGTTCGCATCACGCCCCGATAATAAGACCAGTAGATTCGAAGAGGAATGCCCCATTACCACTGCATGGATCGGCTTATCAACCGGCACAGGTACGACCAGATCGCGTTTGAAATCATCCAGTTTCCAGCGTTCAATTTTCTGTTGATCGCGCAGAACGACGATCAGATACTCCGCCCCCGCTGCAAACAGGATCTCCTCAGATTCTACCGGCAGAGTTTTGATAAACTTCAGACTCGATACATCAAACACTTTTAATTGCTTCAGACTCTGAAAATACATGATCAGATACTGGCCGCCGCGTCCTGCCACCATGTCCGTCAAAGGAGCGGGCAGATCCACCTTGCTCTGCCCCGGTTGAGGCGTGTCAACCGGTTTCGACTGCGCCGGTTCAGGAGGTTCCGGTTTCGGCTGAGCGGCTGACTTGAGAATCGCGAGAGCACCTTTCATCCCTTGTGAGGTAGCATTCCTGCTTGCAGGCGCGGGTTGACTGACAACGGGTTCCGGTACAATTTTGGGAATATCCGCAGTCATTGCCCGATCGCCGCTGACGGCAATTTCAAACTCATGAAACAGCTCATAGCCGGTTGCATCAACGATATTCACAAAGACATTCACCCGACTGTCCCGGAAATCCGGAGGCACGTTCCATTCGAGAATACCGCGCGAGGAAATTGTCATTCCCTCAGGTCCCGAATAGAGTTTAAACCGAACCTTCTCCTGTTTTGATTCCACCTGGATCGGATACGTGTAGCGTTCCGCTCGCGTCGCCTCTAAAATCGGCTCGCTGCTGACAAACAGATAATTCTGGTCTGACTGCTTCAGTGTCTGTTTCAGATCGAGATGCTGCAGCAGTATTTCGTCATTGGATTCCGGCAGAGTAATCAGGACCTGCGCCTGTTCAATAAAATAGTGACGCAGGAACGGCTCTGCTTCTTTTTGAACCGATTCATTCGTACGCCCCCTGGTGTCTTTGACATCAGGTAGAATCTGCGGACCGGGCGCAGAGACCGTCGCGAGAGGATGCGCCTGATCGCCCCGATGAATATGGAATGTGCTGCCATCCTCGCCGCGTACGAAATAAAAATCACTGTAAACCGCCGGAATACCAGAATTCAAACAGACCTCACCAGCGATCTGCCTGAGAGACGGGAGATAGATACCACTGGCGTTAAACAGCCGGCTTCCATTTTTACCGGGAACGACCACTCCATTCGTATCATAGCGGTGCGCTGTTTCAATTTGATTGCCATTGATTCTGATGGTTTTTAAACGAGAGGGAGCAATACCGCCCACACAGATACCAAACACCTTACCGTCTGGGGAAACGTGAATGATTCGATTTCCGCTGAGAACGTGAATCTCTCCCCCGGGCAGGTCGACGCGACTTTTTTCCAGAGTGCCCAGGTCCAGAAATGATTTTTCCGCGTAACTCTCATTACCAGAGAAAAATAAAACCGGACCATTCGAGGCTGATCCCATTACAAGCTGAGCCCCCTCGCCTTTCAGAGCTACTGGTAGAGATAATTCCTTTTCAAACGTGTTCAGACTGTAACGCTGAATGACAGACTGGTCGCGCGAGAGAATCACCAGCTTATCCGCTCCTGCGGTGAGGCAGATGTCTTCAAATGGAATGGGAATCAGTTTGCTGATCTTCGCTGCGGAAACATCGAAGACCGCCAGCTGTTTCTGCTGCTTCAGATAAAAGATCAGATAATGGCCGTTGCCACCAGCGGCAACATGGGTGAACACACCTGGCAGTTTTATCTTCGCCTGACAACGGTCTAGTCTTGGCGGTGTCACAGAAGGCAGAGTGACGGGAGTTAAATGCGTTTCACCTGAACGGAATCTGCTTTGATCACCTGTTTGTGCCTCTGCTTCCTGCCCGCCTGTAAGTCCGCTGAACAGGCTGCAAAACAGTATCGACAGAGAGATCCACAGGATGCTGATTCGCACTCCGTATCTCCTTTGATTTTGAAAGAGAATGATAGAATGAAGAGCTATGAGGAAAACAGATCAAGTAATTCAGAGAGAACGCTGATGCACATCAGAAAGTCAGATAATGAACAGACTAACTGAACATTCATCATGGTCATATGTAAATGCCAGATCAACATGGATCTTGACTTTTTTCCCACAATGAACTTTTTCTTAACTTCTCTTAGAGACGGTGTTTTCTGGAGCAAACGCAACACACCCCCATCCAGTCAGCTCTGCATCCGCAGCAAAAGTGATGAGCCTGATCAGGAAGCAGGACCCGGGAGATTCCATCTTGCACGAAATGAGCACGCGCTATGATTCAATAGACCGCGATTGAATTCGATCACACCTTGCTTGACCCGCCACGATACGTCACTGATACTAAGAGACTGGAGACAGTACACCACAGATCGACGCATCAGAATCTAAAAGAGGATACATCATGCAAACTGAAATTGCGCAAAACCAGTTTGAATTCAAATCAGGAAACACCACTCTGATCCAGCGAAGTATCCCGCTTGCAATGACGGTTGCTATCCTGTCCCTGATCCTGATCACACAAAACAGAGCGCACGCCACAGAAAAAACGAGCAACCCTAACATCATCTACATCCTGGCCGATGATAAGAATTAAGCTTTCTCTAAAAACGACCTTTCACCCCTGAATCAGAGTATTGATTGAAGAAACTCAGTGTTTCACGATCTAGTGAAATCCAGTTCATTTCAGGCAAATTCAGTTGGATTAACTACATTTTACTACATTACAAAACACATCTGCATTCAGCAGTAAAAATGTTTCAGCTTCAATTGGAAAGCCATTTACTCCTTCCTCCCACACCCATCTCATCTACACTGATTCGATCTGGATGACAGCGGGCTTCGAGTCCCATGGTCTCTTACCAACCAACCGACACCTCGGATGCGATTCATATTTTTCATCCCGGGTGATCCCCTACGGCTTCTTTCAAATTTCGCCTCGCGGCCGTTCCATTCCCCTTTCAGCTCAACTAAGAGTCCCCATCATCAAGGTCACCACCGAAAATATCATCCGACAAATCACGTTCCGAGTTCCTTTCACCAGCCGGTTGACTGTGTCCGGTCTTGTCTGTGTGTAACATGCCTGACTTACCACGGTGGAACGGCAGAAGCAACATGCCTAGCAGCCGATTAACCTGCCTTTCATCGGTGAAGGTCTTCACACCGATTTTCATCAGTTCATGGCCCTCTTGCGGTTGGTGACGATATGTTCCCAACAGGTAATCCCACCAGGGCAGATTGAAGCCGAAGTTACTGTTAGTCTCTCGATAGATCACTGAATGATGCACACGATGCATGTCGGGAGTAACGACGAACCACCTCAACAACCGATCGAACTGTTCCGGTAATTCTATATTACTGTGATTGAACATACTGGTTGCATTGAGCAGAACCTCAAAGGCAACCACCGCAATGACGGGTGGGCCGAGCACCAGTACTACGGACAATTTAATCAGGGACGAGAGCAGAATTTCCAGGGTATGGAATCGAAGTCCGGTGGTCACATCAAAGTCCAGATCCGCATGATGTACCATGTGCAGCCGCCAGAACAGGGGCACGGCGTGGAACATCACGTGCTGGAGATAGATTGCCAGATCGAAGACGACCACGGCCAGTAAAACCTCCAGCCAGAGCGGCCAGTCGAGGATGTGAAACAGGCCGTATTCTTGGGCGCCGGTGTACACCGCTGCCGCGACAGCTGTGACGGGTATGAGGATTCGAACCAGCATTCCATTCAGAACCACCAGACTCAGATTGCTGGTCCAGCGCCAGGGCTTGCCGGCCACCAGCTTTCGACGAGGGAGATACAGTTCCCAGAACGCCATCCCGATCAGGATCGACAGGAAACAGGCCAGTCTGACGATGACCACTATTGTAGGCTCTACATCATCCATTAATTGACTCGCTGAGAGATAGGATCCAGATGAGCTTCGAATTTCTGAAGGGAGACTGTTAAAAACACATTGTGCTGACTTAGAAAACGAGTACCTTGTCGGCGTCCATGGTCCAGTTCGTCAGTTCGTCCAGACTACTGCGATGGCAGCCCTCGATGAGTTCATCCTCGGTGACTGCCCGTGCATCCATGCAGGATGCACAGACTCCCACTTCTCCTCCGTGCTTATGAAACTGCTGCAACATCTCCCAGGAGAAAGACTTTCACCTCGTTTCCCGCCTTCCGAACGAGACTGCCGGCAAGCCGGAGACCATTGTAAGAATACTCGTTGCCGTAGGGTGGCCCGTTGAGAATGATCAGATAGCTTGCCATGACAGTCTCCTCGAATTGATTTATCAGACCGGTTATTCTTTGGCCTTCTTGAATCCGGCCGCAACCAGATCCTTATAGCCAGGTTTGAGTGGCCGCACGTCGTAGCCGTGTTTCAACAGGTAGTCCGCTGCTCTGCAGGAGCGAATCCCGACGGCACAGTGGGTATAGATGACTTGATCTTTGGAAATCCGTTTTGCCAGTACTGACTTAGAGATTCCATTACGCAACTCACTGAGTGGCAGAAACGTCGCACCTGCGATATGACCGTTGTCCCACTCACCTTTCTCGCGCACATCCACCAGGACTGCTTTGTCGTTTTCCACATTTTTTTTAACCGTCGCCAGCGAATCTTTGGTAGGCTCCGCGCCGTTCAGGGTGCTCACCAGCAATCCTGCAGTGACAAAAATCAAAAGTAACGGTTTCAAAGCATTCATTGTGTTCCTCAAACTTTCTTATTAATCGTTGTAAAAACAGGTCTACATCTTCTGTTCTGTACTCTTTCCTATGATCTGGATCAGTCCTTGCAGGACCTGGTCGATTTCAGATCGGGTAGTCGTGCGTCCCAGGCTGAAACGGACTGTCCCCAGACCAATCTCTTGTGAGACTCCCATCGCCGCCAGCACCGGGCTGATCTCTACGCTGCCTGCATGACAGGCTGAACCGGTTGAGGCAGCCAGCCAGGGCAGACGAGCCAAAATTTCTCCGCCGATATGGTCGGGAAAACTGACGTTAAGTGTGTTCGGCAGCCGGAGTTCCGGATGCCCATTCAGCACAACATCTTCACCGAATATTGATTTCAGTTTCTGCCAGAAACTATCGCGGAGTTCCCGGGTCTCCGTCTGCTTCAGTGTCTGCTGCGCGAGAGCACAGGCGGCTCCCAGCCCGACAATCTCCAGAATATTTTCTGTCCCGGCTCGGCGCGCAGCTTCTTGCCCTGCTCCATGCACGAGTGGCTCCAGCTCTAACCCCTCGCGTACGTACAGCGCCCCCACACCTTTAGGTCCATAGAGCTTGTGGCTAGCGACTGTCAGTAAATCGACGCCCAGTGCATCCAGGTCGACCGGAATCTTACCTACCGACTGAGCTGCGTCTGTATGACAGGGGATTTCGTTTTCCCTGGCGATCGCTGCAATCTCCTCAAGTGGCTGGATGGTGCCGACTTCGTTGTTCGCGTGCATGATTGAAATCAGAACCGTGTTTTTCCGGATCGCACGTCGTACCTCTGCAGGATCGACCAGCCCCTGACCATCTACGGGTACACAGGTCAGTTCGGCTCCCAGGGACTGCAGAAACCGACAGGGCTCCCGGATCGTCGGGTGTTCGATCTGGCTGAAGATAAAGTGCGGAACCGGAGTTGCTGACCGTTTCGTGAAATAAATCCCTTTCAGGGCCTGATTGTTAGATTCACTCCCGCCGGAGGTAAACACAATTTCCGTCGCATCACAGCATAACAGTGAGGCGACCTGTGATCGGGCTGTTTCAATCGCATCACGGGCGGGGACACCTGACCAATGCAGACTGGATGGATTACCATATGCTTCGCGCAGATAAGGCTCCATCGCCTCGACGACCTGATCCGCCAGGGGCGTCGTCGCATTGAAGTCCAGATAGACCAGCTCTCTCATTGGACTGCCTGTTGACGAGAGGTGCCTGGTAACTTCGCGCGTTTTTCCCGCTGGCGGGCTTTTTCCAGTCGTGCTTTGTGAGCTTGGATCTCTTCTGGAGTGCGTTTCACAACGGGCTCATCACGGCCCACTAACACTAGCATGTCTTTAACGAGTCGGGGACGAGACAGGTAATAGCAGCGGAGTGCCCCGTCCTGGGCATAATCAACCAATTTTGCATGCCGCAGCACACCCAGATGTTGTGATATATTAGCCTGTCGAGCCGGCAGAAGTTCTTCCATGTCCGACACACATTTGGGGCCTGCCAGCAATTCCTGCAGGATGGACAGTCTTGTGGGATGTGAAAAGGCTTTCAGCATTTCTGCTGCCGGTTGTGTATCGAGCATGGTTTTACCGCTTCACGTAGCTTTGTTCGAATATGCGATTGTCCGAATATAATAGGCGAAACAATCTTACTCTTCAACTGAAGAAGACATCCATTTACACGAGAGTGTCAGCAACGTCGCTCCCCATCAGGAAAACCGAGCGATAACACTGACTGGAATGGGCCCGAATTACAGAGATAATCATGACACGGGCAGAACGCCTGCAAATGAGATCTCTATATTTCACAATCTGGATGAGATATACTTGGCAGCATGAAATCGATTATCTGGTACCTGCTGGCTGCTTTCGCTGAAATCGGAGGATGCTTTGCATTCTGGGTCTGGATTCGGCAATCAAAAAGTCAATTCTGGATAATACCTGGAATGTTATCGCTGGCGTTTTTGCATACGCTCTCACCAGAATTGATTCGTCTCACGCAGGCAGAGCTTATGCCGCCTACGGAGGCATCTATATCGTGTCGTCGCTGCTCTGGCTCTGGGTTGTTGAGAAGACTCAGCCGGATCGCTGGGATGCATTAGGAGCCACTATTTGCATCTTCGGAACATTAATCATCCTCTTCGGACCACGCTCTTAGCGTGGATTTTCAGTGTCAATTGATCCTCTATAACATTTACGTTCTTACCCAGCAGATCATTAACAGAAAAGAAATGATTCAATAACTCTGCAGTTATTCGGAAATTTCTTTTGATAAGATCGACGATATGAGTTCGGTCAACTGTGCTTCGCTTTGTTTGCCGAGTCGACGCTTGAAGACCATTCCCTGGTGAAACAGAAGGAATGCGGGAGGCGCATCAATTTCATATTTAGCAGCAGTGGCCGGGTTATCGTCGATGCGAATTCTGAGGATCTTAACGCGCCCCGCAAATTGCTCTGAGACCTGTTCCAGGATGGGGACCATCTCAACGCAGGGGCGGCACCAGGGAGCCCAGAACTCCACCAGCACTGGCTGGTCAGCCTTAAGGACCCTCTGCTGAAAATCCGAATCAGTAACCTCCAGCAAACTGGATAGTGAAAGATCTGAAGCTGCATTCTGACAGCCTGGGCTCAAAGCGCACAATAGCAGTGCAACAGCACAAAACGGAACAGGTAACCCACCTGTGATGTAGTGGGTTACCCGACTGCACCGCTGAAGCGCTTTCGCGTTCGTCTGCGGGCGGATCTCATTTCTCCGTACGAGCAGGCGGCTTTTTTCCGAACTTAACTTCATATTGGGCAATGAATTTTTCTTCCAGTTCTGGATGATGGATGAAACACTGCGAATCGGGACGTTTATGCTCTTCACACCAATCCCCCTTCTTCTGGAAATCAGCGGCGAGTTTGGTATTACACTGGGCGCAGATTTCTTCGGGAATGCCGTGCTCAGCACACCAGAAACCGTGCAGGTTATGCCCCTCTTCTCTGTATTCGTGTTCATGATCGTGCCCTTCTTCGTCATGCTCATGATGTTCTTCTTCGGCCTTGGCCACGGGAGCGGCTTCCTCTCCACTTTTCGCACACCCCGTGATCACCAGAAGTCCACACACAATCGCTGGGATTGCCAGACACCGAGTCCATAATACGTCAGTCATTTTTTCTCCTTTGATGGTACATTGACCAGTAAAATTAAACCGAAGCCGTTTCCGGCACTTGCCTGGAATCCGGATTGTTCGGTTGCGTTGGTTCTGTAGTATTGTCATCGTCTCCCTCATCCTCGTTGCGACTGCCGGGCAGATTGAAGACCACGTACAGCACACGTAAAACGAGCAGACTCATAATCGTGGCACTGCAGACGCCACCAATCACGACCGTGGCCAGGGGCCGTTGCACTTCTGCTCCCATACCGGTATTGAAGGCCATGGGGAAGAAGCCGAGGCTGGCCACCAGCGTAGTCATCAGGATCGGGCGCAGACGGGTCATGGCTGCCTCCTCGACAGCTTCATTGAGCGAACTGCCTCTGCGACGCAGTCGACGGATGGTTGAGACCAGAAGCATGTCATCCAGTACCGCGACACCGGAGAGGGCGATGAAACCCACGGCCGCGGAAATCGAAAACGGCATGTCTCTTATCCAGAGAGCGAAGATCCCCCCGATCCAGGCGAACGGTACGCCGGTAAAGACGCGAATCGAATCGATAAAGTTATTGTAAGTCATGTACAGCAGACCGAAGATCAACAACATCGCGACCGGGACGACAATCATCAGCCGGGCCTGGGCACGCTGCAGATTCTCGAACTGGCCTCCCCATTCGACATGGTAACGCCCGGCAGGCAGGGTTACCTGTTCGTCGACTTTACGCTGCGCTTCAGCAACAAAGCTCCCCATATCGCGACCGCGGACATTTGCCTCGATCGTAATCCGCCTTTGATACCATTCCCGCTTGATGGTATTCGGGCCTTCTACGATCTCAATGTCAGCGAGTCGCGACAGGGGAATCTGCTCTCCCTGAGGAGTGGCTACCAGGATCGATCCGATAGCGTCAGGGTCGGTCCGTGCCTGCTCAGGAAGCCGGATGATCAGCGGGAATCGCAGTTGTCCTTCATAGACTTCTCCTACATGCTTGCTGCCCAGTGATTCCACCAGGTCGAGTACGGTCCGTGCCGGAATGCCATAACGGGCGATTTCATCCTGGTCGATGTTAATTTCCAGCACTGGCTGACCAGTGACCTGTTCCACTTTTACGTCGGCAGCCCCCTCGATTGATTTGAGCACCTTCTCAATTTCAGAGGCTTTGGAGACCATCAGGTCAAGGTCGTCCCCGTAGAGAATCGCAGCCACGTCTGAACGGACCCCGGAGATCATTTCATTCATCCGCATTTCGATGGGCTGGGTCATCGCCAGACGCGGGCCAGGCAGATCGCGGAGTTCTTCCTGAATCTCAACCGTCAGTTCTTCCTGCGTGTCGGCGCGCGTCCACTCACTTCGGGGACGCAGTGTGACGAACAGGTCGGTCAGTTCCGTCCCCATGGGGTCCGTGGCAACTTCCGCCATCCCGACGCGACTCCAGACGTGCACGATCTCGTCTGGAAACTTCTCCAGCAGAACTTTCTCCATCCGGGTGTTATAGCGGATCGTTTCTTCCAGGTCGGTTCCCGCCAGACGAACTACATTGATCACCACTGCCCCTTCCGACAGGCGCGGGACAAATTCAGTCCCCAGATTCGGGGCGATCAAGCCAAAAGCCACAAACAGGATCGTGAGCGCAAAACCGATCACCGCTGCTTTGTGGTGCATGGTGAACCGCAGCACTGGTGCATACAGCCATTTCAGCACCCGGATCAGCAGTGGTTCTTTTTCCTTGAGATTTTTCGGGAGGAATAGGCTGGCGAGCACAGGCATCAACGTCAGTGAGAGCACCATTGACCCCGCCAGGGCCATTATGACTGTCAGTGCCATGGGACGGAACAGTTTCCCCTCGACTCCTTCCAGCGTCAGAATTGGCAGGTAGACGATCATGATGATCAGCTCGCCGAACATGGTAGGCTTGCGGACTTCGATGGCAGCATCCCGGATAATCTCCAGTCGACTGCGACCATCGGCGCCGTGTGCCAGACAGCGGACACAGTTTTCAATCATCACCACGGAACTGTCTACAACCAGACCGAAGTCAATTGCACCCAGGCTGAGCAGGCTCGCTGCGATGCCGAACTTCAACATGCCCGAAAAGGCAAACAGCATCGAAAGAGGAATTGCCAGGGCCACAATCAGACCGGCTCGCAGGTTCCCCAGAAATATAAACAGCACCGCAACTACGAGCAGACCTCCTTCGAACAGGTTCTTCTGCACGGTGTCTATCACGTGGTCCACCAGTTCGGTACGGTCGTAGACAGTCTGAATTTCCACGCCCGCGGGCAGTGTCTCCCGGATTTCTTCCAGTCTGGTTTTCAGAGCGTGAGTTACCTCATGGCTGTTTTCCCCCATCAACATGAAACCGAGTCCCAATACTGCTTCTCCCCGGCCATTGGCGGTCACCGTTCCACGACGAATTTCATGCCCTATCTGCACATCCGCCACATCTTTGACCCGAATTGGAACTCCGTCACGAGACGTGATGACCACATTTTCAATCTGTTCCAGATTGACGGTCCGTCCCACCCCATGGACCAGCAGCATCTGGCTGCGATCGGTAATCGTCCCTCCGCCGACATTCTGGTTGTTTTCGCGGAGGGCCTGGGCCACCTGGTCAAAGGTCAGTTCGTGTTTGATGATCTGATCCGGATCGAGGCGTACCTGGTACTGCTTCTCATAGCCCCCCCAACTGTTGACCTCGGCAACTCCCGGCACGGAACGCAACTGAGGTTTTACGACCCAGTCATGTAGCGTTCGCAGTTCGGTCAGACGTTTGACCCGTTCTTCGTTCGGTAGACGGGAAAAATCGACTCCTTCGTAGGTCAGAACATAGTGGAAGACTTCTCCCAGACCGGTCGAAACCGGTCCCATCTGCGGTCGCTGGATTCCCTCTGGAAGCTGAACTGTACTCAGCCGCTCACTGATAAGTTGCCGCGCAAAATAGATGTCCACTCCGTCTTCAAAGATCACGACCAATTGTGATAAGCCAAATTTCGAAATGGAACGCAAATCCTGTAGACCAGGCAGACCGCTGATTGCCTGTTCGACCGGGAAAGTAATCTGCCGTTCGACCTCATCGGGTGAAAGCGCCGGTGCCACCGTATTGATCTGAATCAGCACCGGCGTCGTGTCGGGAAACGCATCGATGTCGAGGTGTCTCAGTGAGATCACTCCGACGCCAGCAAAAACCACGGTACACAAAATGACCAGAGCACGGTGGCGCAGTGAAAAATCAATCAGCCAGTTGAGCATATGATTTCGATTCCCTTCTATTCAGCGCAACAGCCTGCTCCGAGGCTGTTCTTGAGAAGTTGTGCCCGCAAAACGTCGCTCCCCTGGGTCACGACGACTTCATCAGGAAGTAAGCCGGCGATGATTTCCACGCGATTGCCGTTAACGAATCCAGTACGAACGTTTCGCAGCTGAAAGACTTTGGGGCTCTCCGGGCTGTCGAAGTAATGCTTATTTCGAACAAAGACCACCTGACAACATCCCTCCCAGTGCACTGCACTCCGGGGAATCACGACCGCCTGTTTTTCCTGTCTCAGAATGATCCGGCCCGCGCCAAAAGTCTCATCGCGAAGCTGCCCTTCCGCATTATCGATTTCCGCCCTGACCTTTACCATCCGCGTCTGTTTATCAGCGGCAGTACTGATCCAGCTCAAGTTCCCGGTAACTTCCTTACGGCTTCCATTGGGTTGAAATCGGACCTGCTGTCCGACCTGGATCAAAGATGCCTCTTCCAGAGGAACATTGAGTATCAGCCACATCCAACTGGGATCAGCCACTTCAAACAGGGTCCGCTCCGGAGTGACGACCTCACTGGAAACGACGTTCCGCTCCGTAATCACACCGTTCATTGAGCTGCGAACCGGGATCAGGTTGGCTGAGGCGGTCTGTGATCGAAACTGCTCTGCCAGTTCGTTGGGAAAACCCAGGAAACGCAGGCGGTCGATCATGGCCTGCTTGCTGAGATTTGCAATCGAAGAAACGTCCACCGACAACCCCAAATTAGCCAGAGCCTGTTCGACGCTCAGAACTTCGGCCTCTTCCTTTGCTAGAATAGACTCTGCTTCCAGGATGTCTTTGCCTGCGATGGCCCCTTTTAGTCCATTCAAACGTTCAAAGTTTTTGCGTGCCAGTTTTTCAGCGACTATCGCTTTTACCAGATCCGCTTTGAGAAGTCCTACTTCCGCCGCGTCAACCACCGCCAGGATTTCTCCTTCCTGAACCTGGTCTCCCACATTTTTTAGTACCCGCCACGCAGTACCCGGCACGCGTGAAGAAAGATTGGCCAGACGTGTCGGGTCATAGCGGATTTCTCCTGTTCCCGATACCCACTCTGTTACAGATTCCTGGTCGACCAGTTCTACATCAACGCCAGCCTGTTGAACCGCCTCGTTGGAAGCAAACTGGATTCGCTTCTGATACACCTTGCAGGCGGCATTATTGTCTGGTCGCTCCCGCAGTGCGAGAGCACGATCAGCTTGTTGCATTGTTGCCTTAGTAATCACCGGTGTCTTTTTCAGTTCAGCGACATCGGGATTGTGCAACGGGCAGTTGTTGACACCATGCTCGGTACACCAGCCATAATCGGGGCTGGCAGGCATCAGGTCAGGGTTACAGATCACACACTTGGATTCGGGAACCCCGTGCTCTTCACACCAGTCCTTGAATACCAGCTTCGCCTGTCCCGTTAATTCTGCAAACGTCGGGATTTTCCAATGGTGGGTATGTCCGTAGTAACCGATGGCGACTAATACAGACATGACAATGATGGTGGGTAACCCATCCAGAAACCAGCGTCCGAGCTTCCAGACCAGTCCGTGGGGACGTTGATCAGTTGGAGCTGGAGTGTCGGGAGAAGACGTATCTGGATTAACAGAGGGTCGGCCTATAACAGATTGACTCATGAGATGTCCTTTCTTGCTCAATATGTTGAGAAGCAGGAGCCTGATAAAACGGTTTTTAAGCGATTGGAAACAGACACGGAAGTCAAGAAATCACCGCAAATTCAGCCGGAATCACGGACGATCAAAATCGACGGACTCCGGATAATCTACGATGCTCGTGTCGGACGCTTTAGAGCAGATAGGCGGCAGAAAGATGACAGATTTCCCGCCCAGAAGAGAGCGGCGGGAAGTGACAGCCTCGATTAGCAGTGTGCCTCAGACAGACGAGCCTGAATGACATGTGGGCAACGTCATTGAGGTCGACGACGAGAAATTCAGAGAAAGAGCCAGCATCGATCAGGCTGGGACAGTCAACCACAGTAGCGATCACGGCGCCCCCGCAAAAACAATTCGGCTGATTACCGTCCTGAGGGCACTTCGGTTGGACTGGTCTTTGTTCCTGGTTCTCAGAATGCTGATCCTGTTCTTCAGAATCTCTGTGATGGCAACAGGTTGCACTTGCAGTTTCCTGAACGGATACCGATTCAGACAGCGCAGCAACACAAGACCCCAGACATATGTCCCTACAAGGAAGATAGGGACATATAATCGCCAGGAAGGTCATTAAAATATTGATGGTGTGCTGCATGTACATACAAAACCCTGTTTGCCTAACTAATTTTAAGTATAGTCGGACTGATATTGGAGATCAATACTGTAACCTTAGAAATACAATGTGACGATCTCCTCATAGTATTGAGATCAGAGCCTGAAACGAGCGCCTTCTCCAGGTTTCCTGTCCTGAAAAAGACCTGCTTCAGATCAAAGCCTTGTTGTTCAAAAGTTGCTTCATACTTAATTGAGATGATGGACCTCTATAGTGCCGCAGGAGCAAAGTTACTCAAATTAGCGTTGCTTTGCTTCTGTAACTGCTGCTGAACTGCACGCAATCTTCCTCCGCCCCCCGCATCCTGAATTGCCGTTCCGATCGTCGCCGGGTTCAGGCCTCCAGTCATCTGCAGCCCTGATATTTCGACAGCCAGTCGATGTGCCCGGTTCAATGCATCAATGTACTCCAGGTTTGACTGGAAGTTGCTCTGTTGTACATTGAGTACGGCTAGAAAACTGAATTGTCCTTTCTCATAGCCTTTGATCATCAGTTCCAGCGCTTCCCTGAGTTCGGGCAGCACTTCTTTTCGCATCTGTTCTGCCTGGTTCCGCGCCAACATGTAATCTCGATATGAGGAGATCAACTGATCGCGCAATACCAGACGCACCCGTTCCAGTTCGCGCTCGGATCGGTTTACTTCGGAAACGGCATTATAGATGCCCCCTTGATTACGATTGAAGAGAGGAAGTGGAAGTGCTACCAGCGTATTAAATGTCGCGTAGTCTCCGATCGAATTGTAATCAGTAACAAATTGTAAAGTCACATCTGGAACTGGGACAGCTTCAGCACTGGCAAGCTGTCCGCGGGCGACACCGATTTGGCTTTCCGCCGTGAGCAACTGAGGACTTTCGGACAATAGACGCTGCCATTCCGACTCCAGATCAAATTCCGGTAAATCTTCCTCCGGTTGCATGAGCTGACTGACCGGTAATTCCGGACAGCCCACGATTACAGCGAGCTTCTGCCAGGCAGATTCGAAATCAGTATGCGCATTCGTCAGCGATGCACGAACTGTGGCGTTTTGCGCTTTCGCCTGCAACATATCCGTCCTCGGAACTTGCCCAGCCTTATAGAGTCTCTCAGCGGCATCCAGTGTCTGTTGTGAGAGTTGGGCGATTTCTTTCACCAGTTTTAATTGTTCCTGTGCTCCCAGCACATCATAGTAGCGCAACCTGACATCATTGATGACGCGCATCTGCTGAGCATCGAGCTGCAGTTGTGACGTTTGGATACCATAAGTTTCTGTTGCCTGGGCTTTATCCAATTTCCCTGCTGTAATAAATGTCTGCTGCACAAGAATACCATTTGATTGCGTATCACCATTACTGCTCGCTGTGGAGTTGACATACCCTACGGTTGGGTTTGGATAGAGGCCTGCCTGGGTCCAGTTCCCCCGTTCTTTCTCGATCTCCGCTCGTTGCAGAGCCATGGTGGGATTGTTCGATAGTGCTATCTGTTCAAGTTCCTCCAACGTCATCGTCTGGCTGGTTGGTGTTAATGGATTTTCCGAAGAATCTGTTTCTGGTACGTTCGGGCCTCCTGCCGGTGGTACAGGTGGTGGGATTTTACCTTCAAAAACTTCATGGTATGATGTTAAAGTCAATTTTTCTCTCGATTCGGCATGTGTCGTTTCTGCAAAATTATTGACTTCGACTTCAGAAGTAGATTCAGCTATCTGTGCAGCCTGTGACTGGCTGTCCTTGATGCCAACCATCTGCCTGTCTTCCTTTATTGAGCCAGCCTGATGGGCAGTCATCTGTCCACGATCTGAGGCACAGGAAGTTAAAAGTAGAGTGGGAATCAGGATCAGTCGAAATGATCTAACTGAATGTGATCCAAAGCTACTGAGTTTAATTAACTTTTCCGGCATTCCATGCATCACAGTTCTCCTGAACCTGATAATTCTAATCTCATAATCCATCCCAACGTATAATTTTGAGATGTTCTCGTTGGCCGATTCTCGAGCCCTCTCTTTG
>NZ_JBLXHC010000021.1:0-100282 GCF_048260065.1 Gimesia sp.
CCTCCATGAAATGAGACTTCACCAGTCTACCAGACTTACCGCATTCGCGCTAGACTAAAATGTGACGCGCTCTAGATCGCATCACATTTATCCATTGCGTCTGAGAATCTAATATACTCGAGCCAAATGGCCCTGGAGACACTACAGTAAAACTGGACACAGTCTAGATCCCGCATGATCTATTGATCCCATCAATGCATACTGAAGTGATGGCTTTTTAAGGAGAAACTCCCTGCGTAGATTGCTACTCTTCAGGTAGCATGTTACGATCCTACAAAAGAAGTAAAGTTAAGAAAGAAAATAGTGCTTGCTTTTCTTTCTACATCAATGACCAATCAATGAGGTTCTGGAAATCACCTATTCTCCCACCTGTTTCCCTTGTTTGACTGTGGTAATGGATTCTGCAGTAAAACAGACTCCGGGAATGTGCCGAGACTCCTGCATTCATCCTGATTTCCCCCACATGACAGATCTGTAAACGTAACTGCTCAGATTCCGTACATTGATTGCGTTCTGCTTTTGTCCCAGGAGTTCTTTGTGTTTGATTTTTCGTCTCGTAAACGTGGCTTTACCCTGATTGAGTTACTGGTCGTCATTGCCATCATCGCCATTTTAATTGCCCTCCTGCTGCCTGCCGTACAACAGGCGCGTGAAGCAGCCCGCCGGAGTACCTGCAAAAATAATTTGAAACAGTTAGGGTTGGCATTCCATAACTATCATGATACTCACCGTGTCTTTCCTCCAGCGGCAATCAATCCCGGTAGTGCAAAATGCACCTCAGTCTTTCCGACTAATAACATCATGAATCATACCTGTTACCAGATGTTGCTCCCATTTCTGGATCAGGCACCATTATACAATCTTTATAACTGGTCGATTCCCAGTGGTTCAGCAATGCATTCCAGTTGTGGTCACACAGCACCTGCGGCTACATCAAATCAATTTAATTTGATTGGCGCGAATCTGCCTGTATTTCTCTGTCCTTCAGACAGTGGAACACCGATCGGAACGGATACCGGTTCGACATACTATTCGAATGGTGCACACCGCACGAGTTACGGTGTTGCCGCGAATCAATACGATTCCGATAAAGCATCCTCCTTTCAGGGAGACACATATGCACAAAAAGGTGTGCTCGGTCTGAATGGTTCTGCCAAAATTTCTTCAATTACAGACGGAACCAGTAATACCGTGATGCTGATTGAAACTCCTCTGCTGAAAACGACCAGTGGATCTGATACTTATGTCGGCTTTGGTCCTTTCTGGGATACTTTTACGCATACGCATTTTATTCGACCTACCGGTCAGGGAATTAACCGACCTCGGAATGCTGCTTACAGTCAGCGGGTATATGGGTGGGGAGCGGGAAGCTTTCACGTTGGTGGAGTCCACATTCTGCTGGGAGATGGTGCAGTCCGTTTCCTGAGTGAAAATGCAAATATGACCGCTGTTGTCCAGGCACTGATTTCTGCCAGGGGTGGCGAAGTGATTGGCGAATTTTAGAGCATTTCACATTAGCGTCTGTCAATCGAATCTACTCGGTCCAACTGGACCTGGAGACGCTTCAGTAAAACTGGTCACAGTCTAAAACTAAAATCATTGATCTCATTCCCGCTGTATCGTGAGTTCACGGAAGCAGCGGGAATTTTAATTCAATATTCCCCAGTCCTGCAGCTCGCATGATCGCATACATGGATCGTTATGAATTGATCCGTGGTTGGACGGAGAAAATATATAGAAAGACAGAGTCATGAAAATAATATCATTTGAAATAAAAATCGTCTGCTCCCTGCTCGTTATGGCAGGACTGACTGGCTGTTCCGGCGGACAATCACTGCCTGACCTGGCGAGTGTCACTGGAAGTGTAATCCTGGATGGCAGTCCGTTACCGTCTGCCAACGTTCTTTTTCAGCCTCAACAGGGTAAAACTGCCTTTGCGATGACCGATGAAAACGGAAAATTTGAGCTGATGTATAACCAGGATACAACGGGAGCCACTCCCGGCAGTTATACCGTCAAAATTTCGAAAGAGAAAAATCCGGAAGAACCCGGAAACGAACTGCTGCCCGCAAAATATAATGAGAAGTCAACTTTGACCGCCGACGTCAAAGCCGACCAGGAAAACGAATTTCAGTTTGACCTGACCAGTAAATAAGTCGGCTCGATATCAGATTGAGTAGAAATCCGGATAAACTCTTCAGAGTTTTTTCCGGATTTTGTAAAAACCGGTAATCGATTTCCAGGCCAGGGAGAGTACGAACAGCCATAACAGGTAGTTCAAGCTGCCTGGCAGAAAATAAACATCAATGGGAATCCACGCATACACAAAAAAACGGGGCCGGACCAGCCAGCTGTAAGGAATCGCCAGTGAACTGCGAATCATGGCGAATACCACGACCAGCGTGTAGAAAAACAGATACAGCCCCCCGGTGACTACATTGACGACATCATAATGAATCAGAGTAATAGTCGTAAAAGCTACGACCAGCTGGTCCGATGTGGTATCGGTAAATGATCCCCGATTTCCTGCCGTTCCCTGATATCGGGCCAGAGGACCATCAATGCCGTCCAGTAGAACATGGAGTAATAGTAAACCGAACGACACCAGCCGCGCGGCTTCCCATGATTGCCCGAAGGTAAAACAGAAGCCGATTCCACAAAGTAATGATAAAAGGGTCAGATGGTTGGGAGTAATTCCCTGGAGCACAAACCATTTCAGCAGCGGAAGAAAAATCTGTTGACGGCGAGACTGTGAAGCGTCCATCAATGACTCTTCACCGCTTGAGTAGACTGACACCTTGCTTTTAACGGTTTTATTCTGTGTGCACATGTTATTCGATCATCGAATGATTACATCTTTTTTATTCGATTGGCCCATACAAAAAGGTGCGGACTGATATCTCTCATTGATAGAAAACAGCGGCGTCAGCTTTTTGTCTGAAAAATATTCAGAATCGGTACCGCGACTTTGGTTTGAAATACCTTGAGATTTCTTAGCTTTCCTTTTTATATGGACGCGGTTTGATATGATATTGGTAGATTTCTACCTGCTCAGTCGATTTCAGTTTGTCAAACGAAAGAAAAAATCATGATCTTGAGTTGGCTCTGTTCAAAGTCTATGAGAATTCCTGCTGGATGCTTGATATTGGTTCTGTTTTTCCACCTCTGTGGTACGGGATGGAGTGCAGCACCTGGTGAATCGAAATTATTTCCGGTGGTTCTGCAGAAACGAGTCGCAGATGAATCTGGTAAATTTCGACCTGTGAAAGAGGCTTTCTACTGGAAGCCTGAGCAGACCGCAATAATTGTCTGCGATATGTGGGATGATCATACCTGCAAGCAGGCCGCGAAACGGGTCGCTGAAATGGCTCCCGCGATGAATGAAACTCTGAAGGCGGCCCGTGAAAAAGGTGTTTTCATTATCCATGCTCCCAGTGGTCGCATGAATTTTTATGAGGGGACTCCTCAACGTCAACGCGCCATTGAAGCTCCCTTTGCAGAAGCACCCCTCGATTTTAAGTGGAAATACTGGAATGATGAAAAAGAAGGGGCACCGCTACCGTTTGTTCGGGCAGGCGGTTGTGGCTGCAAAGTAAACTGCAAAGGCTGGGAACCCGATGAAACGGGTCTTCGCCATTGGAAAGGGGAGAAAATTCCCTGGACCCGACAGATTAAAACAATTGAAATTGCCGACGAAGACGCCATCAGCGATAACGGCCAGGAAATTTTTAATCTGCTGGAAGCACGGGGAATCAATAATGTGGTGCTGATGGGAGTTCATACCAATCTCTGTGTCTGTGGGCGCCCATTCGGGTTACGTCAGATGGTGTATCAGGGAAAAAATGCGGTTCTCTGCCGCGACCTGACCGACTCCCTCTTTCAGCAGAATGATCCTCCTGTCAGTCATTTTCGTGGTACCGATCTGGTGGTCGAACATATTGAGAAGAAAATCTGTCCCACGATCACCTCCACCACATTTACCGGTAAACCGGCATTTCGTTTTGATGAAAAAGCAACGCATTAAGTCTTTGCTCTTCGAATCTGGAACAATTTCGGTTTCTCTGCTGCAGCGAGAAGATTCGCTGTGACGTTAATTTTTTCTTTTTAGAACTGTCTGCAAGATGCATTCGCTCGATTACGGTGTCATTTTTGTCTATCTGTTGTTTTCGGTTGCCCTGGGTATTTATTTTGGGCGTAACCAGTCGCGCCAGGAGTTTTTTGCTGCCGGGAATTCCATGGGTTGGCTGCCTGTGGGACTGAGTGTGATGGCGACCCTGTTTTCCGCGAACAGTTTTGTCATGTATCCTTCGATTGCCTACGGGAGCGGACTCAGAATCAGTCTGTTTCTGATCGCCATTTCACTGATGGCCCCCCTGGTGCTCTGGGTATTTATTCCCGTATATGCAAGGTTGAAATGCCAGACGGCGTATGAATACCTGGAGCGACGATATCACGTTTCTGTACGTTCCCTGGCCAGTGGTCTGTTTATTTTTCTGCGCATTGGCTGGATGGCTTCTGCAACTTATGCTGCTTCCGTAGTACTGGCGAATGTCATGCAGGTCGACCAGGTAACGGTGATCATCGTACTGGGCGTCGTCTCGATTTTTTATACGATGCTCGGCGGATTGCGGGCAGTCATGTGGACTGACGTTCTGCAGTTTTTTATCTTCAGCCTGACGATCTTATTGACACTGGGATTGATTCTTTCCCAGACAGAGGGGGGCGTGTCGGGGATGATCTCGACCTATTTTGAAGGTCGTGAAAATGTCCTGATCGATTTCACGCCTTCGATGACTTTGGAGTATGGCAGCTGGGCTCTGCTGATTGGTCTGTTTCTGGAAGGCCTGTCTGCATTTGGTGCAGATCAGGTTGCCGTCCAGCGTTATATCTCTGCCCGCTCAGAAAAAACATCACAGATCGGATTCTCGATTAATATCCTGGGAATGTGGACCGTCGTCCCCGGGTTACTGGCAATTGGAGTCGGCCTGTATTCGCATTATCAGCAGTTTCCCGAAGAAATCGTTTCGGTACTTGCTACCGAACTGAATGGCGAGCTGCCCGACTGGAGATCGGGGGACGGGATGACGGTCCCTGAATATTACGAATCCTATCCCCAATATGTGGCAGAGGATATCCGGGCTTTAAATAAACAGGATGAAGCACTGCCGCAATACGTCCGTCTCCATTTCCCACCCGGTGTGGTTGGTTTATTTCTGGTGGCACTGATGGCGGCGGTGATGTCCAGCATCGACTCGGGAATTCATTCTGTAACCACGGCGCTGATGGTTGATTTCCGTGATCGTCATTTCGCACATTGGAAACCGAAAAATAATATGATCGAAATGTTACAGGACCGGGGACTGGTAGTGTTGATTGGAATCCTTTCCATCTTTCTTGCCTGTAATGTCGGTGAGATGGGAGATGTATTTGCCATTGGGAAAAAAATGACGGCCGGTTTTGGGGGGCCTTTACTGGCCGTGTTTATCCTGGCGTTGTTTTTTAAAAACTCAACGACCGCGGGGGTCATGACTGGGGCGCTTTCCGGGGCATTGATTACAATTGCACTGATGTACCTGGCGCCATACTGGTTTTCAGTCTGGTTCTGGCCGATCGGATTTGGACTGACCATGTTGATTGGCTTGATCGTGAGTCTGCTGACTGCGAAGCAGAAGCCAGATGCAACTGAAGCATCGCTCACCTACTGGAATGTGATCCACGGAAATTTCAAAAATCCCCCGGATGCCGGAGAGTAAAGATCTCATGAAATATGCTGAAATGAATGCCCTCGCGCTTAAAAATGTATCCCGTGAAGATACGCTGGTCGTTCTCCCGATCGCCGCCGTCGAACAGCATGGCCCTCATATGCCGACGGGCACGGATCACATTATCTGCACCGCCGTAGCAGAAGCGGTTGAAGCAAACCTTCCGGATTCGGTTCTGTTGTTACCGACGCTCTGGCTCGGTGCCAGCCAGCATCATCTGCGCTGGGGAGCAACGTTAACGTCTCGCGTGGAGAACTATGAGACTCTGCTTTGTGAAATCTGTGAATCACTGCTGGGCGACGGATTTCGCCGCATTCTGATTCTGAATGGGCATGGAGGGAATATCGGTCCGATGCAGATTTCTTTGCGGCGTTTGCAGATTGATTATCCCAACACCAGGCTGATGGCGGCTTCTTACTGGTCCATTGCCGAGGAAGAAATCGCGTCCCAGCTGGAAGGAAAGTGTAAAACCGTGGGCCATGCCTGCGAAGCAGAAACTTCTTTGATCATGCATCTGCGGCCCGAATTAGTAGACGAATCACAGCTGATGAATTTTGATGACTATAAGCTGGATATGCTCGAAGGGGTGTATCTCTGCAACGATATGTTTCAGCGAACCTCACAGGGAGCGACTGGGCGACCGGATCTGGCATCAGCCCAGAAGGGAGCTGCGATGTTTTCAAAAATCGTGAACCGGGTAACGGAAGTACTGAAAACGCTCCAGTTATTACCGTTTCCTGAGTGATCAGGCAGCATCTCTGTTCGCCCGCGCGGAAAGTGACTGCAGAACGGTTTCTGCAATTCGGTAATGTGATCGGCCATCGCAGTTCCATGTCTGACGGATCTGATTTCCCCGCGCCTGCTGTTGTGCCAGGGGGTCCCGTTTGATCGATGCCAGTGCGCTGGCTCCTGCATCGACTGTTGTTGAAAACGAAGCCCAGTCATATTCATGCAGGGGAAGGCCATAAACGCTGATGTCGTTTTCCAGATTAAAAAAAGCGACCTGCTTCCCAATTAATGCGGCCTTGATTCCCACTGTGGAGTGATGAGTGACCAGTACATCACAAGCGTGTAAGACCGTACCCAGTGAGTCGTCGGAGGCATTCAAAGCTGCCGGCCCTAACTGGTCGATCACTTTCTGCACATCAGCATCACGATGATTGGGATGTTTGCGGACTGCGATTCGAAGATGCGGGTTTTGTTTGATCGCCTGCAGCAGGCTGGCTTCAACCAGGGTACTTTGATTACCGATACCAGGTTGCATTGCATAAAGGGCCAGTGGAGTGTCATTATTAATTGAGTACCTGGTACGCCATTCGATTCCAGCCGATTCCTGATGCAGAACATCTGCGGCGCAGTCGAAACTGGGGTGACCTGTGATGACGAGCGTACGAGGATCGACGCCTCGTGCCGTGAGTTGAGGAATGGTCGCTTCAAATGGAATGCAGACCCGGTCCGCAATGATGTCGGCGATCTGCAGCCCAAACAGACTGACCATGCTGATTGCGGGGATTCCTCGTTCCTGCGCTACTTTGACTGACGCCAGTTCCGCACGGGGAGAATTCGTTGTCAGTAAGGCATCCGGTTTCAGTTGATGAAACAGACGTCTGATTGGATTGAGGGGAAGAAACGCACGCCGTCCTTGTGCCTGGTAGAGCTGTTTAGCATTTTCCGTACCGATACGCTCTTCCAGGTCTGCATACGAGAGTCCCAGATAAGCAATCGTTTCTTCCAGCGGGACCGATTTTCCATCAGCGCCCATTTCTTCTGCCAGTCGGATGCCATGTTGGCGCGCGCGTTCATCATCCGAAGTCAGGAGATGTCGAAACCCGATTGGTTCAAAGCCAGCGGCCCTCAGCGGTTCAGTTGCTGTAGTCAAACCGAGTACCGAAATCCGGCAGCCCTGAGCCTTGAGCTCCTGCAGCACCGGGAGCAGCATCTGCACATGTCCTCCGCCATAACATGTAGCCAGTACATGCTTTACGGTTTTAATGTTTTGTGGAGACTTCGTAAAAGACATTGCTCACAAACGGGTTAGAGGCACTGTTCTGGAAACGGGAAACCGGGCGTTATTTTGCGGCGGTATTAGACAGGGATTTCAGGAAATACGTCAAGACCAACCAGAGTGCCTGGGCGAAAATAAAGCGTTACTACAGAGAGAGTTGACGATCTCAATCTGGTCTTTCCCGAAAAACTGAAATCGCTTATTTTACCGCTCCTGCAAATAATACAAAATCAGCGATCGTGAATGGGACTGGCTCGTAGAATACGAGTTAAGCTGCATGCAATTTTGAGGGAACAGATTTCTTCAGTTCACCTCTGATTGATTTTCATTGATCTGTTTCTTGAACAGGATGGGGTTAAATAAAGATGCCGGACATTAAGCTGCTGGAAGACTTTCATCGACAGGATGTGGTTCAGTTTCTGAAGGGAACTGACAACACAGGCATTGAACTGGGAGTTGCCCAGGGGATCTTTTCAGAGCGGATGATTCAGTCGGGCAAGTTCTCCACCTTCTTTGGCGTGGATATGTATGCGGACACACACGACACTGAAGAATACAAAGGCGCATTGAAGAAAGTCGGACTGTTTGCTCCCTATAAATTGTTGAGAATGACTTTCGCGGAAGCTTTGGATCTTTTTGATGATCACACGTTTGATTTCATTTACGTGGACGGTTATGCCCATTCCGGAGAAGAAGGGGGCGAAACCATGTATCAATGGTATCAGAAATTAAAAGTGGGCGGCGTGATGGCCGGTGATGATTATCACGAAAGCTGGCCTTTAGTGATGCAGTCCGTGAATGAGTTTATTCGGCAGACGGGGGGAGAACTGATGGTGACCGGAAAAACGGAGGAGACCATTCACTGTCAGTATCCCAGCTGGATCACCGTCAAAGAGAAGGATGTGAAATTTTCTCCTGATGAAGCACAGATCCGGCGAGGTAAATCGATAACAAAGAAACTGGTTCGCCGTCGACATCTGAAAATCTATCTACAGAATCTTTTACCCAGTTCTGTGATGGAAAAATTGGATAAAGTTAGAAAAGCAGCATGATTTAACGGCTGTTGGAGAATCGGGCAGGGAATGCCCGTGAAGTATTCCCCACCGGGGAACGGAAGGAACCGAAATGTGTGGAATCATAGGCGGATTTGATCGTCAGCAACGACCCTGGGGATCGGATCTCGCAGAGCGGGCCTGCGAACGGATGCAACATCGGGGGCCCGATGATCGCGGCTGGTTTGAAACACAGGGAATGCTGGTTGGTAATCAGCGTTTGTCGATCCTGGACCTGGCTGGTGGCCATCAGCCCATGTTTTCCGATGACCGGCAGGTTGTCGTAGTTCAGAATGGAGAAATTTATAATTTCAAAGAGCTGGCCCAGGGGCTGGGATGCAAAACCAGCTGCGATACCGAAGTCATTCTGCGTCTGTATGAACGGGATGGCGAAGATTTTGTCAAACAGCTCAATGGGATGTTCGCGATTGCGATTCTCGATTTGAGAAAGCAGACGCTGTTGTTGTACCGCGATCGTATCGGGCAGAAACCTCTTTACCTGTATGACGATGGAACGCGTCTGCTGTTCGCTTCAGAAATCAAATCACTGTTTGCGATGGGTGTGAAAGCCGAGATGAACTGGGAGGGCTTCGATGCCTATCTCACTTATAATTTCGTACCGCCGCCCATTACGCTTTACAAGAAGATTACCCATCTGATGCCCGGGCAGATGCTGAAGGTCAGTCCGCAGGGAACTGAACAGCGACGATGGTGGGATCTGGCTGTCAAACCGGTTGAGTCTCGTACAGAAGAGTCTTGGAGCGAAGAGATCATCGAGACATTAAAGGCCGCCGTTCAAATTCGTTTGCGGGCAGATGTGCCTCTGGGAGCCTTTTTATCTGGCGGAATTGACAGTTCCTCGGTGGTTTCGCTGATGAGTCGAGAACTGCCTCATCCCGTCCAGACGTTTTGTATCGGGTTCGATGATCCTCGTTTTGATGAATCGCATTATGCACAGGAACTGGCCGATTTATTTCAGACCCGTCACACCTGCGAAGTCCTGAGCCCGAATTTAACATCAGTCTGGCCTTTGACGTTATATCACAATGATCAGCCCCATGGCGACGTTTCGTTTATGCCTACTTACCGGGTCAGCCAACTGGCGCGGAAATCAGTCAAAGTTGTTCTGACAGGTGATGGAGGCGATGAGCTGTTTGCCGGCTATGATGTTCATCGAAACTTTTTTGCGAATCAGGATCTGACACTTCCGCGTGAGCAAATTGAATCTGCTTACATCAGAGCGATCAGCCTGCTGGAACCAGCTGAGAAGCAAAAACTTTATTCATCATCCGCCAGGCAAGAGCTGGCGGGAGTAGATTCAAGCCGTTTCGCCCGGTCCCACTTGCAGGAATTCCGTCATCTGGACCCGATCAATCAGGCGTTGGCCCTTGATACGCGGATGCTGCTGCCCGGTAACAATCTGGTGAAACCCGACAAGATGGCAATGGCAGTTTCCCTGGAACCACGCGCGCCATATCTCGATTATCGGATGGTTGATCTGGCGTTTCGCATACCAGGCTCATTGAAATTAAGAAATGGTGTTACAAAATCCATTCTCAAGAATGCCTGCAAATCAATCCTGCCTGAGAAAATTATTTATCGAAAAAAACAGATGTTTACAGTGCCAATCGGAGAATGGTTTAAGCGCGAGTTGTCTCCCTTTGTCAAAGAAGTTCTGCTGTCTGAGCGATCATTGGAACGCAGAATGTTCCAGCCGGAACGTCTCCGGGAAATGATTGAAGAGCATCAGAATGAAAAGGTCAATCATACGCGTGCGATTCGGGCGCTACTGGCTCTGGAGCTGTGGCAGCGTACCTTTATTGATCAGTCGTTTGATCATGCTCCCACTTTTTCCGAACTGGGAGTCAACAGCTCGGTCGAACTGGGGGCCGGTTCATCGATCGCTGCCTGAACTTAGCATGTGTAATATCACCAATCCGGATAAGTGAGAATCATGGACGATTTTAAACTGTCACAAAGATCGACTGAAAAGCTTGAACGCAGTCAGGGGGGACCGCATTTTGATCCTCAGCTGATGGCGCAATCTCAAGCTGCAGCAGAGACCGGTGTCAAATCTGGTTATTTTCTGAAACGTCCCTTTGATCTCGTATTGAGCGGTCTGGCACTCGTTTTTTTGTCTCCCGTGTTTCTACTGATTGCCTGTCTGATCAAATTCACATCACCGGGGCCGGTCTTTTTCAGGCAGGAACGGCTGGGAGTGAATGAAAAACCGTTCTTAATTCTGAAATTTCGTTCGATGCGTACAGGATCGGAAAAATCAGGATCTCAATTTACGACCGTCAATGACTCCCGCATCACGCCTGTAGGTAAGTTGATTCGTAAAACCAGCCTGGATGAATTGCCTCAGTTACTGAATGTGTTTCGCGGGGAAATGAGTTTAATAGGACCTCGCCCTTATATCGGATTTGAATTGAAAGATGCATCCCCTTCCATCCGGGAGATGCGGTCGAGTGTGCGGCCTGGTATCTCGGGGCTGGCCCAGGTTTCTGGACGCAGTACATTATCACAGTCAACGGTGATTGATTTTGACATCAAATATGTAGAGCAATGCAGTCTGTGGCTCGATTTCAAAATCGTGTGTCAGACACTACAGAAAGTTGTCACTTGTGATGGTAGCAATTGAAGATCAGTTCATATTAAGAGTTCTTTTTCTGGTAAAAAACGATTTGAAACAGTGTGCGGTTGCACAATCAATGTATTCAGAGGGTCTCACTCTGATTGACTCAAATTCTGGTTGAGAGAAATTACTATCGCAATAGAACTGCATTCATGCTATTGAACACCTGAAATAACGTTTTAATCGGAAAGAGAAGGAGAGTGAAATTCATCTCTTACCTCAGATGATTTGACTTCGAGGTCGAAAGCCTCTTTTCTAATACTGGAATGGATCTCATGCATATTTTTGAGGGTACCTCAATCCAAAATGATACAGGTGATTTCGGGATTCTGAATCGATCCCGATTTCAGGACCTGATGTTCCAGTTCGGCGTGGTACTGGCGATTATTACTGGATTTACCATTCCGGTTTCAACCAGTTTGACTTCCGTCTGTAATCTGGGGATTTTTATCTGCTGGGGCCTCTCCGGACAATATCGAGTCACGCTCGACTGTTTCAAAAAATATCGCATTGTCACGATTTCGGTGATTCTGTTCTGCTGTCTCGCCTGTAGTTTGTTATACACGCCTGAGGCATTTTCGCTGGCATCCAGAAATTTATTCAAGTATCGACAGTTTCTGATGATGCCCATCTACCTGGCGTTTTTTATGGATCCTCGTGCACGATGGCGTGGAATACAGATGTTCGAGTTGGCAATGATAATCACTTTGATTGCCTCTTATATCTGTTGGATGTTTTCGATTGACAGTACTGTACGTCTCATGGATAACTCGATCTTCAAGAACCGGATCACGCAAAATATCCTGATGTCTTTTCTGGTCTATCTTTCTCTCTGGAAATTTCTGGAACGTCCTTCCAGACGCTGGCCTTATGCACTGATCGCAATCATCGCAACCTATAACATCCTGGCAGTTGTCCCTGGACGTTCCGGGTATCTGGCTCTGGTGATTCTGATTGGTCTGCTCATGTATCAGAAGCTGGGGGTGAAAGGAATTCTGCCTGCAGCTGTCTGTGTGGGACTGCTCGGTATGGTGACATATCATCATTCAGCAAGATTTCAGAAGAGGATTGATCAAGTCGTAAAAGAAATAAAAGAATATCGCTTTTCAAATAAGAGCCGCAGCTCAGTTGACCTGCGGCTGGAGTTTTATGGAAACGGTCTTCAGATTGCCAAATCGAGTCCTCTGCTGGGTTCCGGGATCGGAAGTTTCGCCATGAAATATCGAGAACTGATGAAACAGAAAGGCCAGCATGTTACTGAGAATCCACATAATGAATATGTGATGTTACTGGTCCAGAATGGAATTATTGGTGTGGGACTCTTTCTGGCTTTCTTCTGGGTAAGCTGGCAGACAACGCGCGGTCTCACTGGAATTGATCAGGCGCTGGGACAGGCGGTTCTTGCCGTTTATCTGTTTGTCTGTATGGTGAATTCTCTGATGCTGGACACGACCGAAGGGTGCCTGTTTGGCTATCTGGTAGGTTTGACGCTGGCCGGAGGTGTTACAGGAATCAAAGTGGCTCAACAGAATGAACCTCAGACCTCAATGACGGATCAACCGTCTCAGGAAGAGTCTTCCCGAGAGGCGGCTTAATCCAGTAAGAAAATTGCTTTGACAACTCAGAGCATTTCCTGATGAGTATTAATTTTTAATTTTACGTAAAAGAACACAGACTGAAATTTGATTTGTTAAACTCCCCTTTGAATATGATTCACGATTCTTTTTCCGGTAACAATGCGGTCCTGCTTAAGAAGCGGACGCATCTGTAAGACCGAAGAAGGGATCAGACTGTCTCGCTAAGTTAGAACCTGCTGATGAAGAATGGGTTTGTTTCGAAATACGAAAACATTCGTTTCCCGTCTGCTGGCAGGCACAAGCAAAATCGAAAATTGTCCGGCTGGAATAGACTGATTATTTTTGAGCCAAAGCATGCTGAGACTGCCGACTTTGATTGGACAGAATCTTGAATCGATCAACGGAGAGTATAAGAGGGGATGTGACATGAATTCTAAGCAGAGTATTTTTTCAACGAGCGTGTAGCGAGCATGACACAACGAGTCACATCACTATCGGCGATGCTGGTAGCTTTGGCAATGCTGCTGGGGCGAATGACCGGGCTGTTGCGCATCCTCGGGCTTGCAACGGTGCTCGGTGTTACCCATGCAAACGATCTTGCCATTCTCGTTATTTCTGTCCCGGATATTCTCAATGCCATGCTCGTGGGGGGCGCGCTGGGAGTGGTTCTGATACCAGAAATGCATCGTTTAAGCGAAGATGTTTCAGAACAATCTGCCAGTCAGTTGATCGTACAGAGTTTCTTTGCAAGCGCTGTCCTGGCCAGTGCCCTGACTTTCCTGCTGATTATGGGAGGGACATGGTTTACAGAACTGCTCGCTTCCGGGTTTACACCTGCCCAGATTAGTGAAGCCAGTAGACTGATCTCAATTGTATTGCTTGCGTTTCCTGTCAGCGCTGTGACTGCCGTCACTTCTGCCGTTCTGCAGGGACATCATAAACCGGTGATTCCTGCATATGGAAACCTGTTTTTTAATCTCGTTCTCATTCTGGTAATTGTACTCTGGGTGACACCAGGGCAAATTGAAATACTCGCCTGGGCTGTAGTGGCGGCAAGTGCTTTCCGGTTACTGACTCAACTTTTCTGTTGTTATTTTGTCACTGATTTGAGAGGAGCCTTTCACTCTTTCTATCGCCTGAGTTCCTTGAACAGAAATTTAATGGTAAAATACTTTCAGGCGCTCGCTGCAATTGGTCTGGTCGTTGCTTTTCCAGTTGTATCACGATCTTTTGCTTCAATGTATGAAGGGGGGATCAGCCTGTTTGAATATTCACAAAAACTGGTGGAACTGCCACGAGGATTGATAGGCGCTGTGATCTCAATGGTTATTTTTCCCAGGTTGAGTCGAGTTTTCGCAGCGGGCGATCTGGATACAGGCGCGCGAATCGTCAGCCAGACAGCCGGCTTGATCCTGTTAATTTCAATTCCTGCGGGAATTGCGGTTTATGTAAGTGCTGAACCGGTCGTTTCCCTGTTGTTCCAACGAGGTCAATTCTCGGTTTCGGATGTGTCAGCTACCGCGAAACTGCTGCAGTTTGCAGTTCTGGCGATGCCAGCCCTGTTTTTATCTATTTTGACAATGAATGTCTTTTATGCCAGGCATGAAACGATCACTCCTTTCAAAATCAGTTGTATCTCCCTGGTCTGTCTCATCCTGCTTTCACTGGGCTTACGTGAGCTTTGGGGGATGTCGGGAGTCATGCTGGCCTTTGTTTTAACCAGCTGGTTGCATTTTCTGGGTCTGACTATTTCTTTGTATATAAAATATGAGGTATCTGTAATTCAAGGTATTGATTTGAAACATTATTCAGCCTTGGTCTTTCTGACATTCTCAGGGATCTCAATTTCTACTATGATAGTAAATCTAGTGTCGGATCATATCCAATTGTTTATATGCTCTGCGGGACTGGGTGGGCTTTGTTTTGGGGCTGTTTTATTGATCCTGAAGAATCACTTGCCGAGTTTGAACGGGAAGTTGTCTTTATAATGAAGTATTTATTTATCACTGATTGCCCTGAGATTGCAACATACGTCGACCAGTGTGGCGTGCATTGTGTCTTCATTGACCTCGAGTTATTGGGAAAAGTCGAGCGTCAGGGGGGCAGGGATACCGTGATTTCGCATCATAAAGTTGAAAACATTTCACGCGTTAAGGATGCTGTCCAAAACGCTGAAGTTCTGGTTCGCTTAAATTCTCTAAATCCTCAATCGTCTGTTGAGATTGAGAAAGCTTTGGATCAGGGGGCTGATGCTCTGATGCTGCCGATGTTCCGTTCGCTTGAAGAAATCGAATGGTTCTGCGATCGAGTCAACTCGCGTGCCAGAGTGGTACCTCTGGTAGAAACGATCGGAGCAATGAATCAGCTCGAGCAAATTGTTCAGCTGCCCGATGTCTCACAGATTCATATTGGTTTGAATGATTTACATCTCGATCTGGAGTTGGATTTCATGTTTGAACTGATGTCAAATGGAACTGTGGACCATATGTCTGGTATTTGCAGACGAGCAGGTATTCCGTTCGGTATTGGTGGTATTTCTACAATGGATCAGGGGCTCGTATCTGGGCGACTGGTCTTGAGTGAGCATGTACGACTGGGCTCTGAGTGGGTGATTCTCTCCCGCTCTTTTCACCAGCTTGCAACAAGCCTGACTGAGTTGCAGTCTAAAATCAATCTCCCTCTGGAGCTTCAGAAAGTTGACGAGGCATACGCTGAGTTATTGAAGCGTACCGATTTTGAGATTGAACAGGACAAGCAGTTACTCTGCCAGGCTGTGGACAAAGTCACTTCAAAAGAAGTCGCAGAACGTAATGCCTCTTAAGCCCGGTTTTTAATCACACCTCTCGTGACTTCAGATTCTGTTTTAACTCTAGTCTCAGTTTCTCGAATGAATTCCGTAGAATTCCAGGTTGGAAACGGATTTCTATTCTCGTGTTTCTGGTTCTGTTTAAGTACACTGATGATATATCGTTACAGTCATTCAAGGGTATCGTCCTTGATCATCGTAACTTGATTTACATAAAGGAATGATTGGTGAACTCTGTTTTAGTAACTGGTGGGGCCGGGTTTCTGGGAAGTCATTTATGTGACCGACTCATCGAACAGGGCCGGGACGTCATCTGCCTCGATAATTTCTTTTCCGGGAGCAAAAGAAATATTGCTCATCTGATTGGGCATCCCCGGTTTGAACTGATTCGGCATGACATCGTTCACCCGTTTTATCTGGAAGTCAGCGAGATCTACAATCTTGCCTGTCCGGCGTCTCCGGTTGCCTACCAGTACAATCCTATCAAAACGATCAAGACCTCAAGCGTTGGGATGGTGAATGTACTGGGACTTGCAAAACGCTGTTCCGCCAAGGTGCTGCATGCATCGACATCAGAAGTATATGGTGATCCGGATGTGCATCCACAGGTGGAAGAGTATTGGGGGAACGTCAATCCTCTTGGCCCTCGCAGCTGTTACGATGAAGGCAAACGGCTGGCAGAATCGTTGTGTATCAATTATCATCTGGCACATCAGGTACCGATACGCATTGTAAGAATTTTCAATACTTATGGGCCGCGGATGGATCCCAATGATGGTCGCGTGATCTCGAATTTCATCAATCAGGCGCTGCGGGGAGAGCCATTGACGATTTATGGTGATGGTCAACAGACCCGCTCTTTCTGCTATGTCGATGACCTGATTGAAGGTTTCCTGCGAATGATGCAACAGGACGAAACCACCGGACCGGTAAACCTGGGAAATCCGGTCGAGAACAGTATGCTGGAACTGGCACAGGCAGTATTGAACTCAGTTGATTCTGAATCGAAACTGATTCACGAGCCTTTGCCGACCGACGATCCCAAACAGCGTTGTCCCGACATTACTAAAGCACGAAAATTTCTAAACTGGGAGCCGAAAGTCGCTTTACAGGAAGGCCTGGCCAGGACCGTTGAGTACTATCAGAATCTGATGCAACAGGAATCGTCATGAACCATATTCTGGTGACAGGGGCAGCTGGTTTCATTGGATTTCATGTCGCAGCCCGCCTGCTTTCACAAGGGCATCGCGTGACGGGCGTTGATAACCTTAACAGTCATTATGATGTCGGTTTGAAACGAGATCGCCTGGCAGAATTACGGCAATACCCGACATTCGAATTTCATGAAGCAGATATCACTGATGTCGAATATCTTTCCCGTCTGTTTACCGGGAATGCTTTTCAAAGGGTGATTCATCTGGCCGCTGAAGTAGGAGTCAGGAACTCTCTGCTTAAGCCACTGGAATATGTTCAAAGCAACGTGCTGGGCTTTGTAAATCTGCTGGAGCAGTGCCGCCTGAAAGAGGTTGAACACGTCGTTTATGCCTCATCCAGTTCCGTGTATGGTGCGAACCGGAAGATACCCTATTCAACTCATGATGCCGTTGATCATCCCATCAGCCTGTACGCTGCGACAAAACGGGCGGATGAACTGATGGCTCACAGTTACAGCCATCTATACGATCTGCCGACAACCGGATTGCGATTTTTCACGGTCTACGGCCCCTGGGGTCGTCCTGATATGGCCGTCTATCTCTTTACCAAAGCAATCTTGGAAGGGACACCCATTAAGGTGTTCAACCACGGAAATCTCAAACGGGATTTTACCTACGTTGATGATATCGTAAGTGGAGTACTGGGGGTTCTGGAACAGGTTCCTCAGCGAACAGAGTCTGTGTCAGAAGCGGTAGCTGTCGATCAGAATATCGAGGCTGCTGCTCCCTATCGATTGTATAATATCGGGAACCATCAGCCTGTTGGTATTGCCCGACTGATTGATGTGATAGAACAGAGAGTCGGCAAGACCGCGATTCGAGAAAACTATCCCATGCAGCCAGGAGATGTTCTGGAGACTTATGCAGATATTTCAGAGCTTCAGCAGGCAATCGGATTTGCTCCCTCGACCTCGATTGAAGAGGGGATTGATCGATTTGTCGACTGGTACCTGGAATATCACTCGAAGAGTTAATCGTCTGGTCAGACGATCCAGGACATGCACGTCTGGAACGTGTTGCTTATAATTCCGCGATGATCTGCGGGATGAGTTGAGCCAGTTTCTGCCCGCCATCTGCAGCGACTTTCAGGATCTTGCTGATCTCAACAGGTTCCAGCGCGTCTGGCAGGCAGAGATCTGTCACCACAGAAAGCCCCAGAACTTTCATGGAAGCATGGTTGGCGACGATACATTCCGGGACTGTCGACATGCCCACACAATCTGCACCCATCTGACGCAGCATGCGATATTCCGCGCGTGTTTCCAGGTTTGGCCCGGCGACGGCAACGAATACTCCCGTCTGAGTACGAATCTGGAGTTCCAGTGCTTTCTGTTCCGCCAGCTTGATTAAGCTGTGATCATAGGGGGCACACATATCCGGGAAACGGACGCCGAGTCGATCATCGTTGATGCCGCGAAGTGGGTTATCACCCATTAAATTAATCTGATCTTCAATGATCATGATATCAGCCAGCCGATAGTGAGGGTTCATTCCGCCCGCGGCATTTGTGATGATTAACGTTTCAACCCCCAAAGCTTTCATCACTCGGACGGGAAAGGTGACTTCCTTCATGGAGTACCCTTCATAAAAATGAAACCGACCTTCCATTGCAATAATCGGGGTTCCATTTAAATTACCCGATACCAGCTGACCTGCGTGAGATTCTACTGTGGAGCGGGGGAAGTGAGGAATTGATTCGTAAGGAATCGATTTTTCCTGGCTGATCTTTTTCGTGAAATCACCCAGTCCGGTACCCAGGATTAAACCGACCTGGGGAGCTTCAGAAATCTGAGGTTTCAGAAACTCAACGGCATCATTAATTTTTTCGACCAGTCCCTGCATTGTTCGTTTCTTTTTCTGCTGGAGAGTTCAGGAAGCTGGTGGGAGCACCCATACTCAGTTGATTGACGGGTGGTGAGTCTGTTGCATTGGACAGACGGAGAAGAGAGCGGCTTACTCGCCTTTGAATTGGTTCAAAGACGAGTGTTTCAGCTGTGTTGTGAATGAGTTCTAGAACATGTCATCATCGTCGTCTTCGAAGTCGTCTTCGAAATCGTCGTCAAACTCATCCTCTTCTTCGTCATCGAAGTCGTCGTCATCCTCTTCTTCATCGTCATCATCGAAATCATCTTCGTCATCGTCGAATTCATCATCGTCGAGGTCTTCCAGATCGTCGAAACCAATGTTTTCTTCATCGTCATCCAGTGAAAAGAATACGATGGGGGTCTCTTCCGTAAATGGATCAAGTTCTTCAGTAGATTCGATAAGAGTTGAATCGGCTAGTAACACAGTTAAATCCTCGTTGTTTCTTTGTGCAATCTTTCCAAATTTCTAAACGATTTTTACAGAGCATTTAAGCCCGATGTCAACTTTTAATCGCGGGATCTTTTTAACATTCGGGCAGAACTATTTCGGCTGTTTTCAGGGAAATATTATGTTCAGAATATTTCCATTATTATATTTAAAATGCTTTGTCAAGTGCGAAAAAAATGAACTGGAAATATATAGTTCTATTTCCGCCTGTAAGGGGCGAACACATGAGGAAAAAATCCCCGTTTTTCACGACCATGAGGAAATAATCATCCTCAAGTTGGTCTGTTTTTCCTGATAAATTCAGATAGTGATAACCTGAATAGTCAGCGGGCAGAGGGATCATGGAATGCCAGAATTGTAAGACTTGAGGTACTTCATCAATTATTAAAACTGACTTCATGAACCTGCAGTTAAACACCTGAGGAAACGGCGCAGTCGAGGCGTACAGAATCATCAATCAGCTGCTAAATGCCAACTCAGGATAGAGCGCCGCCACAGCTGGATCCGGCTCCGGCAGTACATCCGAAACAATGCTGCCCGGTAATAACTTTTCGGTTAACGAGATCTTGATAATCAAAATCCCGAATGTGCTTCCGTTCCGGTACTGAGACAGGCAGACTCAGCATCTGGTTGAAATCACAATCGTAGAGATAACCCTGCCAGTCGACAGAGAGAATCGAACGGCACATCAGTCCGGAAACAGTAGCCGGATTAAATGCGTTTATAAGACGCTCCATATACGCTTCAAAGCGTCCCTGCTGGATCAGTTCACTGAGGAAGCGACTGATGGGCATATTGGTGATGGTGATCAGGTTGGTAAACTGAACTTCGAATTGTTGTTTTAATTCACGACGATATGCTGTTTCGAGTTCACTTTGATCAGGCGGCAGTGAGAAGCCAACCGGATTATACACCAGGGTCAGTTTCAATCCGGAGTCAGGAACCCCATAGCCAAGCGAATTCAACTTCTGCAATGCCTGTATCGATTTATTGAAGGCACCATCACCTCGTTGCGCATCGGTATTTTCCTGCAGGTAACAGGGAAGAGAGGCTACAATTTCGACATGATGATCTGCCAGAAACTGTGGAAGATCCTGAAAACCGGGCGCCAGTAAAATTGTCAGATTGCAGCGATCAATCACGCGTCGGTTCAGCTTGCGAGCTGCGATGACCAGACTTTTAAACTGTGGATTCATTTCCGGCGCACCCCCCGTTAAATCCAGTGTCTGAAAACCTGGATGTTCGAATGCTTGCAGACAGAATTGCGCCGTTTCCGCAGACATGATTTCTCTACGGTCTGGTCCTGCATCAACGTGACAATGCTCACACGTCATATTGCAGAGTTTTCCCAGGTTGAGCTGGAGTGTCTCAATCGTTGTCGCGTGTAAGACTGGTAGTTGCTGTTTCTGCAACTGTTCGTCAAATGATGGTTGTTGAGAACGTGCATTAAGAATCCGCAGCTGCTCTTGCGGATCTGCCAGTTTACTGTGTTGTCGGAGCAGGGTGAGAGATGCCATTTTTTCCCATATATGAAATTGAGAGTAAGTTGACGGGAGCAGAGGTTAGCAGCAACCACTGTCCGGACTGCAGCAGTCATCCATGATCTGAGTTGTCAGATCGAAATTTTTACCTTTGGTTTCCTCTGGACTGCGGATCGCATTTCGGCGACAGTCCATTTCACGCGCCTGCTCCAGGGGAATATTCTGATGTGGCTCAACTGGAAGAAACAGGCCCTTGTATGGTTCCGTCTGCAGGAGCCGAAATGTTTTATCGCAGACTGCGATCCGTTGACCGCGAAAATAAGTATGACCATCGTCGTCTTCCACTTTTTTAAAGGGCCCGCGATAAATCATTGCCTGATTTCGTTCCAGGCAGGGCCCTTGTTTGCCTTTATAAGCAGAGACAACCATCGAGCGGAATTCAATGCCTTCCACGGTCTGCCAGGGAGTTTCTTCCCGTTTGAGAATTTCAATTCCATGGAAACCGGCATCTTCAAAAGCCTGCAGGAAAGCGGCTTCCTGGTAGGCGCCAGAAATACAGCCAGACCAGAGTTCAGGATCTTTCCGCAGGTGGTGAGGCACTGTTTCATCACAGACAATATCACTGATGACCGCTTTGCCGCCTCGCTTTAAAACTCGAAAGACTTCCTGCAGCAGCTGACTGCGATCGCTCTCGCGTACCAGGTTTAAAACACAGTTTGAGATCACACAGTCGATCGAATCATCCGGGATCAGTGGCGACTCCTGTCGCAGGCGTTCTTCCAGATTTCGTAATTCCAGCCAGCGTGCCTGACTGTTGATCGGGCTGGTGGTCAGTTCCTGATTCAACAGCTCCAGGTCCAGTTGAAGGTCCTGGATCATTCCGCTGTGAAATTCCACATTTGAGTATCCCAGTTTGTCAGAGACTTCCTGTTGATACTTACGGGCCAGAGCCAGCATTTCTGCATTGCAGTCCACGCCGATGACTTTTCCGGAAGGACCTACAATCTGTGATGCGATATAACAGATCTTGCCTCCCCCTGAACCCAGGTCCAGAACAGTATCACCGGGCGAGAGATAAGGAGTCGGATCGCCACATCCGTAATCTTTTTCCAGAATCTCTTTCGGGATGATCGATAGATATTCCTGGTTGTATTCAACAGGACAGCACAGTGCCGGTTCAGTCTGGTGCGCTGCGTTTGCGTAACGGGCATAGACTGATTCTTCTTCACTGGAGGAGATCTGCGAATTGGCGGAATTCATCTTGTTCTGGGTTCCTTTAAAGTCCGGTCGAATTCTGTTGGCTTCTTGTAGACGAATATATTTGGATGCAACAGGCTGCCTGAAGATCATTCAGTATAGCCGAGTCAGTGAATTTCAGAAACATTGCGTTTCCAAATGAAGTTTACTTTTGGGAGTTTGTATTATGTAATACGATGAATTCCAATACTGTGAAACGAATTACAATTCCAGTTTAAGCATAAAAAATGAGTAGCGTCAATCAGAGCAAAACGTCCTGTTCGATTTCAGTTATCATTCCCGTTTTACAGGGGGATGACAGCTGGCAGGCATTACTCGCGGATCTCGGGGCTTTTCCGGAATCCACCGAATTTCTGTTTATCTCGAACGGTCCGGCTCCACCCGATCTGCAGGATCAGTTCTCTTTATATGGTATCAACAGTCGCAGCCACTGGCATTGTACATCCCGAGGCAGGGCGATCCAGATGAATCACGGCGCGGAGCACGCCCAAGCGAATTATCTGTTGTTTCTGCACGCTGATTCTCGAATCAGTGATGCGGCTGTCCAGCAACTCTTTCACTGTCTGGAATTATATCCGGAGGCGTTACTCTATTTTAATCTCAAGTTCCGCGATCAGAGTTTTTTACTGATGCATCTGAATTCCTGGGGCGTTTATTTTCGTTCGCATGTACTGGGAATGCCTTTCGGTGATCAGGGACTCTGTCTGCCTCGTACTTTGTTTCAGAAACTAAATGGATTTGATGAAGAGGCAACGTATGGAGAAGATCATCTGCTGGTCTGGGCCGCCAGGCGGCATGGGATACGTCTTCGATGCACAGGCGCAGACATCGAAACCAGTGCCCGGAAATATCGAGAACAGGGCTGGCTGAAGGTGACAGTCAGACATCTCTGGCTGACGGCACGGCAGGCAATCCCTCAGTTTTTACTCCTGATAAAAGATCGAATTTTGAAATGCTGCCAAAGCAAGGCGCCATCGCCGTCTTCGTAAAAACTCCCGGTTACTCTCCTTTAAAAACCAGACTGGCGCAATCGGTCGGCACGGCGTGCGCGGAGCAGTTCCATGTCCTTTCCGCCAAAGCTGTCGAAGCGGTTGTGCATTCAGTGGTTCAACAGAACTCAGTGACTCCCTACTGGGCGGTCGCCGAACCAGAGGCGATGCAGGATTCACTCTGGAGTCAATTTGAAACAGTAGAGCAGGGAGCAGGGAGCTTAGGAGCTCGACTGGCGCATGTGCAACAGCTGTTATTTGCTGATTATGATTTCATCATTTTTCTGGGGGCAGATATGCCGCATCTGCCTGTGACATTACTGAATACAGCAGTTGAGATTCTCTCAGAGGAAAATGAAACACCGCAGTTTGTCATTGGACCGGCCTGTGATGGCGGCTTTTATCTGTTTGGAAGTCAGACAGCCCTTGATCCTGCGATCTGGCAAAACGTGCCTTACAGTGTCGAGAACACTTCATGTGTGCTGCGGGAACAGATTCAGGATCTGGGAGAAATCCATCTGCTGCCAGAACTGAGTGATGTGGATACCGTACAGGAACTCCCTCTGGTGGCACAGCAGATATCAACAGGCAAAGACTGGCTGGAAGAACAGCGTCAGGTCCTCAGTTGGATTCAGGAATGGGAAACGCAGTCCGATTAGACTGTGTCCAGTTTTACTGTAGCGTTTCCAGGGCAGTTTGGCCCGAGTATATTAGATTGAGAGACGCTATACTTAAATGTGATGCGCTCTAGTCCTGCTGCCGGACGACGGCAGTTGATGGAGCGGTACCAGAAGCGAATTCCGGTTCCAGTTCCTTTTCGCCCGCACTTCCCTGAATGACCATGTACAGCGAACTGACAGCCAGCAGCATCAGCAGGCAACGTTTGAAAATCACAGGATTGATCCGGGGACCCACCAGGGTTCCGAGCGCCATTCCCACAATGACAAAGGGAATCACGATTGCGGAGGTCAGAATGACTGGCATGGTGACAAGGCCCATCAGAGTTAAGCCAATCACACGCGTTATGGAGATCAGAATAAAGAATCCGAAGATGAAACCTTTGTACTGGTCCTGAGTCCAGGGTTGTCGGATGGCATAGATCACGATCGGCGGTCCTGCGATACTTGTCGACCCGGCCAGGAAGCCACTGCAGAAACCGGCAAAGGTACTCCAGAGGGGGGAGGCCTGTTGAGGTCCGGTTTCTGTCTGAACCGGTTTCTGGAATAAACCGTCAATCACAATCAGCAGTATGACAAGCCCGGTGCCGCGCACCAGGTAGTCCAGATTGATCAGCGTAAACGTCAACAGACCCAGAGGTAATCCGACCAGTGAGCCTAGAATTGCACCTGAGAGGATTTTGAAGTTGGAATGTTTCCGATATGCCCAGAAGATCCAGATGACAGGCAAAACGATACTCAATGCCACCAGAAGATTGGCTTCGCGAAAATCCAGCATTAACGGAAGCACCGCCATTGCGACAATGGCATACCCGAATCCGATAATTCCCTGGATAAATGCAGATAGAAAAGCGACAGCCAGAACAAAAAACCACAACTGTGGATCAGAAAACATCATGATCGTGAACAAGTCAAAATGAGTCCTGCAGGCAGCATGACTCTGTCAAGCGGGGGTGAACGCGGCGGGGAGTATTTGTGAAAACTAATTCCATAAACAATAACGAATCACAGATCATGTTGACAGGCTGTCACGGATTGGGAACTGGATTCATTGAAAAAACGTTTATTCCAGCAGCTCACTGCCTTTGGTTTCTCTATTAAAGTAGGGCAGAAATGCGCCGATGATATACAGCATACTCAAACTGGTTGCTGTTTGTGCCAGAGTCATTCCTACTGCGGAACTTAGCATCCAACCGGCCAGAAACAGGATGGGCGCCGCCAGAATGCGACCGGCGTTGAAACATGTGCCTGCTCCCGTTCCTCTAAGTCGTGTGGGGTAGAGTTCCGGGAAATAGATGGCATACCCGGCGTGCATACCGAGAGTCAGAAAACCGAAGATGGGTAGAAAACAGCCAATGACTATGGCGTTATGAAATAGTTGAAACAGCAGAATGGTGCTGATTAATCCCCCAGCGTGGAACAGAAAGAATGCTCCACGTCTCCCTAACCATTCACAGAGGGGACCAAAGGCCAACAGGCCTAAGCCACCACCTGTCGTTGTTAGAAACATTCCCAGCATTTCCCACTTTTTTAATGTGGTTTTCTCAGAGTCAAAATAAGCTGCGATTTCTTCTTCCGCAACATTTACCTGACCTTGAAAATGTTTGGCTTGATAGTCAGCTTTGACAGCATTCAGGAAGGCGTCTTTTCCGTAAATATGTACTCCCCAGAAGGTCGCAAAACCAATCGCCGCCAGCATGATTCCGATGCAGGTGCTCTTAGCGTATTGGGATGAGAACAACTCCGTTACCGTCCCCATCTGCTTTGTCGTGTCTGCTTTTGCTGCCTCTTGTGCATGCTGCCAGGATTCAGGCTCCTTTAAACTACGCCGAATCCAGATAATCAAAAATGAAGGTACGACCCCGAGTGCAAAACCAATTCGCCATGGAAGACTGGGGTGACCTGCATTTTCGGCATATGTCTGGATACTCTCATTCCCGATGATAAATGCCCCTGCCAAAATTGCGAGGTAGGTTCCCAATACACTGGAGGCATGAAAAATACTCCCTACGCGGGCGCGGGCTTTCTGGGGAAACGATTCCGCCACCAGAGTACTCGCCACCGCCCACTCGCCGCCAACACCCAGTGCGACAAGAAATCTGAACCCTGCAAATTGCCACCAGTCCTGAGAGAATGCAGAGAGGCAAGTAAATAAAGAATAAAACAAGATCGTCAAAGACATTGTTTTTTTGCGCCCGATCCGGTCACTGAGTGCACCAAATACAATACCTCCCAGCGCGCCGCCAATCAAAAAGGCTCCAAAAGTGATATTGTTATAATTTTTAATATCACCAGGCAAAGTCCCTTTGGGTACAAGTGAAGGCATCGCCTCGTTCATGCTGGCGACGAAGATCTGACCTTCGAACACATCGAACACCCAGCCTAGAGAAGCAATGATCAACACGAGCCACTGGTAACGCGAAATGCCGTGATACCATTTTTCTTCTTTGAGTTCGTCTTGCATCAGGCTGTGTCTCTCAGGCTAAGGTTCAAATACATTGATTGCTTTTTTACCGCTCAATACCAGACGAACGTCTTCGCAGACGGAATCGACCACCCGATCCTGGGCTTCCACCGTAAAGGCGGCGATGTGCGGGGTTAAGATGACATTTTCCATCTGATTTAAAGGGCTCTGCTTGGGGGGCTCTGTTTCTCGAACGTCCAGAGCGGCTCCTGCCAGTTTGTGCTCCAGTAACGCCTGGGTCAGTCCTCTCTCATCCACGACTTCTCCGCGCGAGGTATTGATGAAAAAGGCATCCGGTTTCATTCTTCTGAAATGCTGATAAGTCAGCATTTTGCGCGTGTCGGGAGTCAGCGGGCTATGACAGGAGACCACATCTGACTCGGCCAGCAGTTCATCAAGGGGGAGCAGGGTGGCATCCAGTTCTTTGAGCTGTGGTGCATCTGCTTTCAAAAACGGATCGGCGGCAAGGATCCTCATCCCGAATGCCTTGGCGCGGGCTGCTGTTAGTGAACCAATCCGTCCCATGCCGATCAGCCCGAACGATTTCCCATAGAGTTCACTGCCAGTAAACTTGAGGCGGTTCCAGCCCCCCGTCAGAGTATCCTGACGGGCTTCCGGAATTTTTCTCATCAGCGCCAGCATCAGTCCGATGGTGAGTTCGGCTACCGAGAGTGAGTTCGCATCAGGAGTAAAGCAGACGATGATCCCTTTTTCGTGGGCATATCCCGTGTCGACATTATCCAGACCCACACCGGCCCGGGCGATGATTTTCAGCTCGGGAGCTGCGTCGATGAGTTCGCGATCGACTTTCGTCTGATTTCGGACAATCAACGCTTTGGTGTTTTGAATCTTCTGTTTGAGCAGATCGGTATTTTGCCACAGGTAGGCATCGAACTCGACATCGTGCTCCTGGATGAGACGATTCATGGACACGCCTTGAATATTCTCTGTTACCAGAACATCGCTCATGTCACTACTTCCTGCAATAACGTTTTACTACTACAGCGTCGATCAATTGAATTGAGAGTAATCGATCGGCTGATTAATGTCGATTGACTGATCGGCTGGTGGGAGGGGGTACTTCAGTCCGGTAGCACAGTTGAACAGCACGGCACTTTCGTCCGGGCTGATTCTGCCAGAGGCCAGTTCCTGTTTGTAGGCAGCGTAAGTCGCTGCTCCCTCCGGACACATCAGGAAGCCTTCCTTCTGCGAGCACTCATCCAGCGCTGCGGTAATCAGTTCATCATCGACGGCGGTCGCGAACCCATTGCTTTCCCGGACCGCTCGCAGGATCAGAAAGTCACCTACCGCAACAGGGACGCGAATACCGGCGGCAACCGTATGTGCGTTCTGCCAGAGTTCAGCATGTTCTTCACCCGCTTCGTAGGCTTTGACCATCGGGGCACAGCCTGATGCCTGGACGGCAACCATGCGAGGCAGTTTTCCTTTCAGCCAACCCATTGCTTTGAGTTCGTTAAAGGCTTTCCACATGCCAATCAGTCCGGTGCCGCCACCAGTCGGGTATAAAATGACATCGGGAACCTGCCAGCCCATCTGGTCGGCCAGTTCCAGTCCCATCGTCTTTTTACCTTCGATGCGATAAGGTTCCTTCAGGGTAGAAAAATCAAACCAGCCTACCTGATCTTTGCCCTGGCCGACAATCTTGCCGCAGTCATTGATCAGTCCATTCACCCGCCAGACCTGGGCTCCCTGTGCAGCGATCTCGCGGACATTGATTTCCGGTGTATCATCCGGGCAGAAAATATAGGACTTCATCCCGGCCCGGGTTCCATAAGCGGCCAGTGCAGCGCCGGCGTTTCCGTTGGTGGGCATCGCGACTTTTGTGACGCCCAGCTCTTTGGCCATCGAGACGGCCATACAGAGTCCGCGTGCTTTGAAGGAACCTGTGGGGAGGCGGCCTTCATCTTTAATCCAGACCGTGCCATTTCCACCCTGCAGACGGGGAACAGGGATCAGCGGCGTATGTACTTCCCCCAGGCTGACAATATTTTCTGATTTACGGACCGGCAGGAATTCGCGGTACCGCCAGAGAGTCGCCGGGCGGGAGGCCAGTTCTTCCTTTGTGACTGCCTGGGCGAGCGCATCTAAGTCATATTTAACCAGCAGAGGTTTTCCCGCTTTGGAAAGACCGTGCAACTGATCTGCTTCGTAACGATCATGGTGCATGCCACATTCAAGATGTGTGACAAACGTTTGAGCTTCGGGAAATGGATTATCCATGGGAGCGTGCCTGTTATCAGATCATTGATTGAAGGTATTGTACTGTTGATTTTACTCCAGAAATATCATTCTGTTATCCAGCAATTGACGTGAAAGTCAACCCTTTGACACTGGTGAAATGGTTTTCCTCTGGTGGTGTCTCCTGTCGAACTTTTCTGTTTTCCGGTTGAGAATCAAAATGAAAGAACGACCACCCGCAGGCGGGTAGTCGTTCGAATGCGAAAGCGAGGCGGTCTGCTATTCCACAGGCCCTTCAACGCCACCTGTATAGTGCTCACCCACCGGTTCTTCACCGTGTAGCACTTCCGCTTTGTACCCACCTTTACTGTAGAAGTAGATCACCAAAATTAAGTAGCCGAAGGCCATGAACAACGGAACAAGAGCCGTGCACTGGAGGGCCATCCGACCGCCGTAGATCCCAGCGGCCTTCACTTCCGGTTGATCTTCTTTGGCATATTTTTCTGCACCCTGCCACCATTGGTTCAGGGTTTCGATGTTTTCATTCGGCTTACCATCTGCTTTCATCTGTTCCACAGCCTTGGCCAGTTCTTTGCCATCGTTCTTCAGAACATCAACTTTCTGACCGTTCAGCCCCTTGATCTCAGGCAGAAAGAGAAAGCCTTTTTCCTCAGCTGCGGAGTAGCGCTCATAAGCTTCTGGAGAAAGTGATTCCAGTTTCTGTGTCGCATAATAGTCCTGATTGTAACCGATACCCGGGCCACCCAGCAGACCAGCCGACAGCATTCCGATGCCTCCCATGGCACCCATGGTTAAAGCTCCCCCTTTAGGGAACCGTTCGCCGACTACACCCAGCATGGTTGGCCAGAGAAACGTTTTACCCAGTCCGTAAACGGTAACCGCAATCCAGACCATAATGGCTTCATTCGAATTTCCAATCATGTATAGTCCAGTGGCACCAAAGCAGGCACTGATACAGAGCAAACCCAGTGGATTGATTTTTTCTACAATCGGACCGGCAAAAAATCTCAGGATGAACATGATCGAGGACGCATAGATAAACAGGTACAGTCCCTGTCCTTCAAGAATTGAATCAGTAATGCTTGAGATCCAACTGTCGGTACCCAGTTCCACATAACCGACACAGGCCTGCAGTAACAGCAGGAAGATCAGTAAGGGGCTGGCAAAGGTCAACAGCATCTGGCCAAAACTGACCCCAGCAGATTTGGCTTCAGACAGAGGAAATTTCTGCTTGATGACAATGAAACCGTAAATGAGGGTCGGTATCAGGAAGACGGCCATGGGAACTTCCCAGCGAAGCCAGGAAATATTTTTTTCCATCTTTACAAAAATCTCAGCCACAATACCGCCAATGATCAGCCCCCCTGGCCAGCCGGCATGCAGGATATTCAGATAGTGAGTTTTCTTCTTCGGGTAGAGTGTTGCAACCAGAGGGTTGATCACCGCTTCGCACAGTCCGTTGGCGACCGCAAAGATAAACATCCCGATATACAGACACCAGTAAGTGGCATCTTTACCTGCAGCATTGAAAATCGGAGTCGCTGCGAAAGTGATTAATGCAGAGAGAACATGCAGGATGAAGGCCAGCAGCAGGATCGGTTTATATCCAATGTTATCTGTGATCAAGCTTGCCAGTAGAATCACAATACCGAACCCAACCAGCCCACCCCCAGTGATCGTTCCCAGATCGAACTTGGTAAATCCGTACTGGGCGCCCCAGTAGTCTAGAACCTTTGTTCGAATACCGAACCCGACGCCGGCGGCGATGAGCGTCATAAAACTCGCAATAAACAGTGGTTTATTGTTATTCATGGTTGTGACTTCTTTGAATGAATGAGGGCGAGTGATTATCAGGTGCAATGTGTTCTGCAAGAAACGATCATTCAAAAGCGGATCGATCGAAGCTGATCAGGAATGGATGCTTTGAATGGTCTTGATCACACAACGGTAACTCACAACGGCTGTTCGAGCGAAGGGTAAAGACCCGATGAACAGACTGTTATCAGCATCAGCAACGCCAGATTCTAACCAACCCGGATTGAGATTTCCACAACACGTATGCAGGAATGTGAATGTTTATCAGATTCACTCTCCATCACTGATTGCTCTGGTTCCGCTTGCGTAAAATCAGCAGTTTGTCTCGACGTTCTGCTTCAACCTGATCGGGCAGACTTAACTTCTGGCCAGACTGTGCCAGTTCCAGCAGTCGTTGCCAGTGGTCGAAACCCATCCGTTTACGGGACCAGTTCATTTCCTGCCAGATTTTCAGAAAGCACTGTCGGACGAGGTAATCGGGACTTTTCTGGAGTACCAGGCAGTCCAGTCTCCATGTTTCCTGGTTGCGATCCAGGGTGGAAGCGGTGAGGATCTGGTCGACTTCTGAATTAATGACGCTGGTGACTTCTTCCGCCTGCTGTGAGAGTCTTTGAATGGACTGCACTACGTTGGGATTGAATTCTTTTTTTAATAAAGGTAACAGTTGATGGCGGATGCGATTGCGGGTGAAACTGGTGTCCGAATTGCTTTCGTCATTCCGGTATCCCTGGCCACATACGTTCAGAAATTCGACAACCTCTTCACGACTGATCTGCAGCAGCGGGCGAATCAGATGCAGACCCTGCTGTAAGGCTCTGGTCTGGGGAATTCCTCTCAGTCCAGTGATGCCTGTCCCGCGAATCATGTGATGGAGTACCGTCTCAGCCTGATCATCCAGGGTATGTGCGACAGCAATCTGCGGGCACTGTTCTGCAATCGCAACCCGGGTGAGAAAATCATATCGGGCTGTGCGGCACTGTTCTTCCAGACCGGAATCAGGCCCCTGATTAAGCTCCTGTTTCTCAGTCACGCAGGGGAGTGAGAGACGCCGGCATTCCTGTTTCAGCCACTCCGCATCTTCATCAGAGGCGGTTCCTCGCAGGCCATGATTTAAATGGGCAACCACCAGTCCATCGGGAGGAATCAGCGATTCGGAAGACTGCGCCAGACACTGCAGTGCTCGCAGCAAAGCCATGCTGTCCGCGCCCCCGGATACGGCAATCAACGTGCGTTGCGCAGGCAGATTTTGATGTGAACTAATGTGGGGATCGGGATTTGATTCGTCCTGGATGCGTTTCTGACAGGTAAGCAATCCGCATTTCACGGCCTGGATAAACTGATTCATCGGAAACGGGAGTTCTGCAAAGCGGTGTGAAGTCTGAAACAGAGCACCCCGCAGGTGTCGGTTCGAGATTTGACTTTCGGGCAATATTTCTGATTATATACTATCGAAACCGGAAATGTCTTGTTACCATAAAAAAGGAATTTTACGAGAAGTTTCCACTCTCATTCGAGTTACACGCATTCTCAACTCCCTTTTCGCAGGTGATTGAACTTTGCGAATTGGCAGATGTTTGTCGTTTTTTTCTGGATGTTCTGGAGTGAGCTTTTCATAATAGTTTCATTGTTTATTTATTTTTAGGTTTCCTTTCGGCATTTCAAAGTTTGACAGGGAGCATTGTCGCAAACGAGTATCGACACTTCACCTGAAGTAGAGTTCTCTTTGTGATTTAGAGTTTCTAAGGTAGTCCCGGTTTCAGTTGAGTTGGAGAATCAACAATGTTTGGTATTCTCAATGAGACAATTCTTGCAATTTTTGTCCTGCTCACCAGAGTGGTGCGCATATTGCCGACGCTGATGCAACCATGGAAATCGACTCGTTCTGAGAGAGATTTCTATCTGCACGTTGAGTCGTTGACTCAGCAGACAGAGGAAAATGAAATGATGCGTCGAGTCTTGTCTTGTCTGGGGATAGAACAGCGGTTACGTGTGCCGGTCAAGGTGCGCTCTGACCGATGGTGCTTTAAGCGTCGTTAAACAGGTAAAAGCACGGGCCATATGTTTGTTGAAAGCGTATTATCTTTTTTCTGGGCTGCTTAAGGTTACACCATGCCTTTGAATTCATTTCTTTTATCAGGCATGTAAAATCGGGAAACTCTCTGACGCTCCTGTCGTTCTCATGAAATTCCTGACAACACGATTTGTATTGATCTGATTGAAATCACCTGCTGGTGAGTTCGGGGAGATACAATTTTGTCTCTGTCGAATACCAACGCCAAATGGTATCTGGCAGGAAAGGGGCTTTCACTATAGGCGCATAGGAAGCACCTGGAATATGTTAACCGAAGTCGCAATCGGAGCGACCCTGGCGTTCATTGTCGGGGTCATCATTGGATATTTCATTGACCGGATCCGCCGAGGATCTGCCTACCAGTCTTATGCTCAGATTCTGAAACAGGCTGAACTCGATTCAGAAAACCTGCTCAAAAGCCAGAAGCTGGAAGCCAAAGAGGAATTACTCAAGCGTCGTGAAGCGCTGGAAGAAGAAGTCAACAAACAGCGCGAAGAGCTCTGGGCTGTCGAAAAGAAACTCAGTAAGCGCGAAAATGCGCTGGAAGATCAGCAGGCTGATTTCCTGAAAAAAGAAGCGATGATTCAGACCACCCAGTCAAAGCTGGCCTCCCGCTCCAAAGCGGTGGAAGCACGCGAGCAGGAACTGGAGCGTTCTCTGAAGAAACAGCAGGAAGAACTGTTTAAGATCAGTGGCCTGGACCGGGAAACCGCTTCCCAGATGCTGCTGGATCGACTGGATAATGATCTGAAAAACGAAACGGGTGCTTTGATTATGAAGCACCAGAACGAATTGAAGCAGACCTGTGATAAAATTGCCCGCGAGACAATTGGCATGGCGGTGCAGCGCTTCGCTTCCGGTCACGTCGCGGAAACAACGGTTTCCACGGTCGAACTGCCTGAAGAAGAAATGAAAGGCCGGATTATCGGTCGTGAAGGACGCAACATCCGTGCCTTTGAAAAAGCGACCGGAGTCGATGTGATTGTGGATGACACTCCCGGTGTTGTTGTGGTTTCCGCTTTTGATAACGTCCGCCGCCAGATCGGTAAAATGTCATTACAGAAGCTGGTCAACGACGGACGAATCCATCCTGCACGAATCGAAGAAGTGGTCGAAGAGACCCAGAAAGAGCTGGAAGAATATATTCAGACCATGGGGCAGAATGCCTGTCAGGAAGTGAATATTTCCGGCGTGAATCCCAAACTGATCGATCTGCTGGGACGTCTGCATTTCCGCACCAGTTACAGCCAGAACGTGCTCCGGCATTCGATTGAAGTCTCAGCTTTGACCGGCATGATGGCAGAGCAGCTCGGTCTGGACGGGACCATCGCCCGACGATGTGGTCTGTTTCATGACATCGGTAAAGCAGCTGACCATGAGATGGAAGGGGGCCACCCTGCTGTCGGGGCGCAGTTACTGAAACGCTATGGTGAATCTCAGGAAGTGGTGCATGCTGCCGCCGGCCATCATGATGATATTCGCCCTGACTACATCTATACCGTACTGGTGGCTGCGGCGGACGCCTGTTCTGCATCGCGTCCTGGTGCTCGGCGGGATACTCTCGAAAAATATGTCCGTCGTCTCGAAGAACTGGAAACGCTGGTTTGCGGTTTTCCGGGAGTCGATCATACTTATGCCATTCAGGCGGGCCGTGAAGTCCGGGTGATTGTCGATTCCGATCAGGTCAATGACCGTGAAGCAGCGAAGATGTGTAAAGATATTGCCAAGGCAATTGAAGATACACTGACCTATCCCGGAGAGATTCGCGTGACCGTCATGCGGGAAGCACGCACTGTCGAATATGCACGCTAAGACCGGGAAGGGGAGTCGTTTCCACTTTGATGCAGATTGGCCTGCATCCGGGCGGCGATGGCTCTTTCGTTTTCACCAGTCTGGCGTAGAAGTGCATCGATTACTTTCTGCTGGCGTTCTGCAGAATGGTTCTGATTGAGTTTGAATTTTCCTTCGATTCGTTCAATCTGTATCCGGAAGCCGACAATCGCCGGCAGTAAAGAATCCACAAAGTCAATATCCGAATCGGGTATTGACCATGGCGCTGGTTGAGCTGCCTCATAGAAGGCTACATATTGGTTGAGTATCTGTTTCAGCTGTGCTGGATCGCTCTCAATGGTGCAGGAACCATAAACGTGTACCGCCTGGTAATTCCAGGTCGGGACAGTGCGGTCTGACTCATACCAGGTTGGCGAGATATAAGCGTGCGGGCCGTGAAAGATCGCCAGCAGGCTTCCGTTCCGAAGTTGATCAGCCTGGGGATTGGCTTTCGCCAGATGCCCGATCAGCTGTCCGATTTCTCCCGTTGAACGGTCCAGTAACAGAGGCAGATGGCTTGCTGTCGAATGATCTTCTGCCTTAGTGACCAAAGTCGCAAAACTATGCTGTTCGATAAATCGATGCAGCGTGTTCAAATCGGTTTCTGCAAACGAGGAGGGTACATACATCGGGTGTGTCCTGCGGGAGATATTCAAATTTTCTGTCAGCCTGATATGACAGTGGAAGCGTACAGCAGGTTCGTCAGACTATCAATTCCCCGGTGATTTCTTTATTTTGAGGGAAGAGCCGTCTATCGGATCAGCAGATATCCCGCGTCCCATTGAATTCAGGAGTGATTCCGACATGCCATTCATCGATATCAATTCCGTTAAACCCCTTGAGGTCCTTCCCGGCTGTAAAATGCGAACTCCCTTTGGAGAGAATCTGATGCTCTCTTATCTGGAAATGGACGAAGGCGCGATTGTCCCTCTGCATCATCACCCTCATGAACAGGGGGGGATGTTACTCAAAGGGAAACTGGAGCTGACGATGGGGGACGAAGTCCGGGTTGTCGAAGCGGGGGCCATGTTTATCATTCCTCCCAATACGCCTCATCAGGCAGTTGCCGTCGATGGACCTGCTGTTGTCCTGGATGTATTCAGCCCGGTTCGGGAAGACTATGCAGAGCTCTTTAACAAATACATTCCCGTTTCAGACGATCAAGCCTGAGCGGTTCATTGCTGCTGCTGGGCCTGTTGTGCTTTGAACTCTTCCGCTCGCTGGTGAAGTTCTTCGGTGGTGAGCTCTTCTGTCTGAGTTGCGATGTGCCAGCTGATACCATAGGGATCTTTCACTGAAGCGCCCCGTTCTCCATAAAACATGTCGGCGGGCTCACGCAAACTTGTTGCGCCTGCATCCAGGGCTTTCTGATAAGTTGTATCGACGTCGGGCACATACAGATGAATGGCTGCGGTAGTCTGCCCCCATTCCTCGCAGGCATCGGCCACTTCGAGCATGGAATCACCAATCTGCAGTGCCGCGTGACCGATTTTATCACCATTATGGGAAATGAGTTTCGGGGTGGCATCAAACACCGTTTGCAGAAATTCGATCATTTCAGCTGCCCCTTCCACAAGCAGGTAGGGAGAAATGGTGTGATAGCCTTTGGGGATATAGGGAGTCGTCATTATTCTTCTCCTGCTCGAATTAACGGAAGTGGAATCTGAAAAGGGCATATTCTCAAGACGCAGTATTTGATGCTGATAAACGCTCATTATACAATCAATGGTTCAAGACCCATATTGGTAACTTCAAATTTTGCATCGATTGAATGCAGACAGCGATTCCTTTCAGTTTGGGGAAAACTTCTAATGCGATTATCGTTCGTCATCTGTGTTCTGCTTTTGTCGATTAATTCAATCAATGCTGCTTCGCGCCCCAATGTGATTCTGATCATGAGTGATGACCAGGGTTACGGCGAACTTTCCTGCCATGGAAATCCGATATTAAAGACGCCGCATCTGGATCAGCTGGCTACAGAGAGTATTCGGCTGACTGATTTTCATGTCGCTCCCATGTGTACTCCCACGCGAGGGCAACTGATGACCGGCCTGGATGCCTTTCGGAACGGAGCGATGAATGTCAGTAGCGGTCGTACGCTCTTGCGACCCGAACTGAAAACGATGGCCGACCTGTTTCAGTCAGCCGGGTATCGGACTGGTATCTTCGGTAAGTGGCATTTAGGAGATAATTATCCCTTTCGTCCGGAAGATCGGGGCTTTCAGGAAACGCTGTGGTTTCCTTCTTCGCATATCGGTGCAGTGCCCGATTTCTGGAATAACGATTACTTCGAAGATACCTACACGCATAACGGGCGCAGGGAAAAATACCAGGGCTATTGTACCGATGTGTTTTTTCGTGAAATGACCAGGTGGATTAATTCGCAGGAAAATGCTGATCCCTTTTTTGCTTATCTGCCTTTGAATGCACCGCATGGCCCCCACTATGTTCCCGATCCGTTTCGCAAGCCGATTGAAGCGGCTATGAAGCAGAATGAATCACTGGTCGCTCATCTCTCACCAGCGAAACGTAAGTCACTGGTGAGCTATCTCGCCATGTGTGCGAACATCGATCAGAATATCGGTGAGCTGGATCGGGCTCTCAGAAAATCCCGGTTGCTCGATAATACAATTCTCATCTTTCTGACCGATAATGGCAGTACGATGGGGCCCGATTATTTCAATGCAGGCATGCGAGGAAAAAAAGTCACGCTCTGGGAAGGCGGCCATCGCGTCCCCTGTTTTATTCGCTGGCCAGCCGGCAAACTGGGGCCACCTCGTGAGCTGAATGATTTAACCCACGTGCAGGATCTGCTGCCGACTTTGACCGAGCTGTGTGGGGTCCCTCAATCAATTCCTGATCTGGATGGAATCAGTCTGGTGCCCAGGATCAAAGGTAAGGTTCAGTCCCTGCCTGATCGGATGCTGGTCGTCGATTACAGCCGCATGCCATTTCCTGGAAACAAAAAAAGCATGTATCTCTCACAACCTCGAAAGGAGGGAGCAGCTGTTCTATGGAAACGCTGGCGCTGGCTGGAAAACCGGGAACTCTACGATCTCACGACAGATCCGCTTCAACAGAAAAACGTTGCTGCGGAATATCCTGAGGTTGTCGGAAAAATGCAGGCACACCTGGATCAATGGTGGAATGAACTCGAGCCCACGGTTGCAGTCCCTCAACGGGTCATTATTGGTCATCCAGCAGAGAACCCGACGATGCTGACAGCCTGTGAATGGCTGGATGTCTTCGTTGATCAACAGGGGCAGGTTCGGCGGGGAGTCCGGAGAAATGGCACGTGGCACCTGATCGTGGACCGTCCGGGTAGCTATCAGTTTGAATTGCGACGCTGGCCGCGTGGGAGCGGTTTGCGACTGGCGGAGGGAGCCCCGGCACTGAAAGTCACTGATGGACAACTTGCGGAAGGTGTCGCATTACCTGTCGCAAAAGCAAAAATCGAAATCGGATCATTGACAGCAACAGCAGAACCGGAATCCGGTGGAGACTCGATTACCTTTTCTGCGGCATTGGAAAAAGGGCCTGTCGAACTGACGACCTGGTTGCTGGATGAACAGGGAAAAGAAATCTGCGGAGCTTACTACGTATATGTAAAACGTCAAAGTGAATGATTTCAATCCGCGTTTTTCTCGGTCGCATGTTTAATAGTCTGGGCAAACGACTCCAGGTGCCGGACATTATCGCAAAAGGCTGAATACTGGATCTGCTGACGGATCGATTCTGTCATGGCACGCCCTCCGACCACAAAAGCAACGTCCAGGCCAAATTCATCATAAAGTTCTGTGTATTCGCGGATAAAATCCTGCACATTTATAATATGGCTGACACTGAGCCAGAAGATGCGTGGTCGATGTTGTAGAATCGCGGCTCTCAGAGTCGCGAAGGGGAGGTTCGTTCCCAGTGAGACCGCATTCCATTTCGAGTCCCTCAGTACCAGTTCAACCATTGTGGTCGCGAGACTGTATTGATCCCCCTCGGGGGTCCCTCCGATTGCAACGGGAGCGTCAGATGGCGGAGGTGGGATCAAAGTTCGTAATTCATGCAGGATTCGCAAGGAGACTTCACACCCATGCCGTTCCTGGTAGACCTCAGCTTCTCCACATTCCCAGCGATCACCAATGTTGTTGAATGCTCTGGCAAGTACCAGGTCGCAGATTGAACTGATGCAATGCTCCGCCAGATAAAGATCAAGAATGATCTGGCGGCACTGTTCCTCATCTCCTGCGAGTAGGGCTTCGGTAATCTGAGCCGCTGCGCGATCGATCACCCAGACCGTTTGCCCGGTCGTGGAAGGCAGTCCCAGTACTTCCGGGCGAATCAGCTGATACTTACTGGTACGGAGGAATTCAATCAGCTCCGAGAAGGCAATACGGCGGTGCCCTCCGGCAGTGTATTGCGTGGGAATAACACCCTTATCACACCAGCGTTTCACAGAGGATTCGCTGACCTGAATGGCCCGGGATACCTGTTTCGGAGTTAAAAATTCGTTCATTTTGCCAGTTTCGTTTGAACGATATGGTCGTTTTAACACGAGATTAAGTGATTCAGTACCAAAATCTTAGTTTAGAAACGGGAATATGACAAGTGACCAATTTGTAAGTGTTTATTATTTCTCGATATAGGACTAGATATCGCAAAATGAACGTTTTGAACGAATTTTATGTTGTTTTCAAACGGGGGACTGCATATAGTTTCTGTAGAACGTAATCAACGATTTCTCTCTGCTGGAAGAAAATTATGGTCGTATGTTCAATAGAATCTGATGTTTGTGAGCAGGAACGATTATCTTGCCGTGCCCGTAAATTGCTGAATCAGGAAATCGAATTTATCTCCAATCCCTGTTTTGGTGATCCCAATGCAGAATCAGATATCCTCAAAAATTGTGATATCGGTTCGCATCAAGCACCGTTTGACGAAAACCGGTCAGCAGCATCATCTGGAAGTAGCACAACAATCTCGCGTCTGTGTAATGCTGAGGTCCTTTCTGCCGAAGAGGAGCGAGTTCTGTTTCGTCGGTTGAATTATCTGAAATTCAAAGCAAATCAACATCGTTCACAACTGGATCCCGAGTGGGTCACTGAAAATGAACTTGATCTGATTGAGCAGCTGTTACACCAGGCGGAACTGGTACGTGATGAAATTCTGCGTCGCAATATGCGGCTGATTGTTTCTATCGTGAAGAAATGCACGACGACCGGAGTCTCGTTTGATGAGTTGTTCAGCGATGGCTGTCTGACATTGCTGAAAGCCATCGATAAGTTTGATTACTCGCGGGGATTTCGTTTCAGCACTTATGCCTATCACGCGATTTCCAATTATGCCTATCGAAAAATAGCCAATCGTAGAAAAGAACGTGCCAAGTACAAACAGCTGCCTCCGGAACGCTCGATGGAAGAAGCGGGGGCTGTGAAAAATCCTCTGATGGGAACCGCAACCTGGGATGAGCTTTCCGAACTTTTGAATGAATCAATTCATACTTTGGACGAACGTGAGCAGTTGATTGTGAAAAGCCGGTTTGCTCTGGGGAAGCATCGCAAGATCCTGACCTTTCAAAAGCTGGCTGATCAGTTGGGAATTTCCAAAGAGCGTGTCAGGCAGTTGGAACAGCGTGCCGTCGCCAAACTGCGAACTGTTGCAGAGGGGACCCGGCTGGAACTGATACGAGATCTGGTCTGCGAATAGTTTCAGTCAACGAAGATTCTGAGGAGCAGCCGGATGCAAACAAAATGGTATGAGCTTGAGGCATTTTATGACGGTGCCTGCCCCCTCTGTCTGCGGGAAGTCAGGCTGTTAAAACGCCTCGACCGCCAGGACAGGATTCAGTTTACCGATATTTCCAGCCCCGGTTTTCGAGCAGAGGAGTATGGTAAAACTCAGCAGCAGTTCATGCAAGAGATGCATGCCCGCCTGCCAGACGGTTCCTGGGTAACCGGAGTCGAAGTGTTTCGAAGACTCTATTCTGCCGTGGGATTTGGTTGTCTGGTCTGGCCGTCACGTCTGCCCGGCATCTCGCACGGTCTGGATTATCTGTATCAGATCTTTGCGAAAAAACGACTAAGCCTGACAGGTCGTTGTCCAAACCAGGGTTCCCATTGCACACTTTCATCTCAAAAGTCAGGGGTGAGTTCATGAAGATTGCGATTATCGGCGGAGGCATTTCCGGACTCACCGCTGCTTACTTTCTACAACATGAACATGAAATTACGCTGTTCGAAGCCAACCACTATATCGGGGGGCACACAAATACGATTGATGTCGAAATCGATGGAGAACAACATGCCGTCGATACCGGGTTTATCGTCTTTAACTATCAGACGTATCCGAATTTTACCCGGATTTTAAATGAGCTGGGTGTCGAATCACAGCCGACCGCGATGAGTTTCAGCATGAAGTGCGATCGGACTGGTCTTGAGTACCGTGGTGCTGACCTGAATGGTTTTTTTGCACAACGTCGCAATCTGGTCAATCCGCGTTTTTATCGTCTGCTTGCTGATATTCTCAGGTTCAATCGACAGTCAGTCGAACTGTTACAGTCTGAAGCAGATCAGCAGACGGTGGGAGAATATCTCTCGGAGAATAATTACTCTCCCGAGTTTATTGAACAGTATTTTCTGCCGATGGGGTCAGCAATCTGGTCCTGCCCGGTGGGGGCATTTGAAAACTTCCCGGTCCGGTTCATCGTCGAATTCTACCTGAATCATGGCATCCTGGCGATTCGTGACCGTCCTGAATGGCGCGTCATCTGTGGCGGTTCCAAGCAGTATGTAAAATCAATGACTGCCGGGTTTATTGACTCCATTCGATTAAATACACCGGTCAATTCGGTAATACGAGGTGAGAACCAGGTCAAAGTCTGCCTGCGGGATGGATCGGTCGAAGAGTTCGAGCATGTGATCTTTGCCTGTCACAGCGATCAGGCGTTACGCATGTTAGGAAATCAGGCATCGTCGCTTGAGCAGGAACTGCTGTCTGCGTTTCCTTATGAAAAAAACATCGCACAACTGCATACCGATCAATCAGTACTGCCTGTGTCACAACGGGCCTGGGCCTGCTGGAATTACTTTATGCCGCGCGGTGAAAACCGGAAGGCCACAGTCACTTATCAGATGAACCTGCTGCAGGGAATTCAGTCAAAACAGGTTTTTTGTGTGACTCTGAATGGGCAGGACCGGGTTGATCCCTCGAAAGTGATTCGAGAAATCGAGTACGCACACCCTGTTTTTACCCGCGAACGCGCAGCCGCACAGCGCAGGCAGGGGGAGGTGATCAACCAGAATTCGACATCGTTTTGCGGGGCGTACTGGGGGAATGGTTTTCACGAAGATGGCGTGAACAGTGCCATGGCTGTCTGTCGTGAGTTAATGGGAAAAACAGATTTATGGAAAGTGGCATCTACTCAGGCTGGGTTCGACACCGACGCCATGCTCCCGTCGAGCACAGCTTTCGCAATCGAATCTTCCTGATGTATCTGGATCTGGCTGAACTGGATTCTGTATTCCAAGGTCGTGTCTGCTGGTCGACTCAACGCATGGCATTGGCCCGATTCCGACGGGAAGACCATCTGGGAGATCCGCAGGTATCACTGGATGAAGCAGTGAGGGAGGTTGTGGTTCAGTCGGGGCGGCCTCGTCCGCAAGGTGCAATTCGACTATTAACACATCTGAGATATTTCGGCTTTGTAATGAATCCTGTTTCATTTTACTTCTGCTTTGACGCTCAGAATGACGTGCTGGAAACGATCGTGGCAGAAGTGAATAACACCCCCTGGGGGGAGCGGCACATCTATGTGATCGGTCAGGAGCAGTTTGGTAATCACAGGGAGAAACAGTTCACGAACAAAGAATTCCATGTCTCACCCTTTCTTCCGATGGAGATGGAATATCTCTGGAAGTTTACGACACCTGATGAAAGATTAACGGTCCACATCGAGAACTATCAGGGAGGACAACCCGTGATTGACGTGACCATGCGTCTGCAGCGCCAGGAGATCACGACGCTCAACCTGCTGCGATCGCTGGTCTTCTATCCTTTGATGACGTGGTATGTGTTTGCTGCCATCTACTGGCAGGCACTGAGGCTCTGGTTGAAACGTGTACCCTTTTATCCGCATCCGAAACAGAAAACAGCTTCAAATCAAAGTAAAAGTTCAAGGACATCGTGATGTTACAAGATCATCAGAAAGAGCAGCAGGTATCAGTGGCTCCTGCCCGAATCGGAATATTGAATTCCGCCTGTCGGCATTTGCTGTTAAAGAAACTGGGCCAGTTAGTTCGAGGCCAGATCATCTTGAGAGAAGGAACGGAAATTACCGTTCTGGGTAAAGATGATGCGGATTTGCGGGCGGAAGTCACGGTCCATCATCCCCGTTTTTTTCAGGCAGCCGTGCAGGGGGGAGGACTGGGTATTGCACAATCTTTGATCGACGGTGACTGGTCGAGCAATGATTTGACTTCACTGGTACAGATTTTTATCCGAAACCTGGAAGTGACTGATCGGTTTGAAGAAGGACTGGCCCGCATTCGACAGGTGGCTGCGCGAGTGGGACACTGGGTCAGAAGAAATACGCGGAGGGGGGCTGCTCAAAACATTCATGCGCATTACGATCTCGGAAATGACTTCTACCAGTTATTTCTTGATGAGACGATGAGTTATTCCTGTGGTGTATTTGAGCATCCCAGTGCAACCATGCAGGAAGCATCCCTGGCGAAACTGGACCGAGTCTGTCGCTACCTGGACCTGAAGCCTCAGGATCATCTGCTGGAAATCGGGACGGGCTGGGGGGGGCTGGCGTTGTATGCAGCACAGAATTACGGCTGTCGTGTGACGACGACAACGATCTCGCGTGAACAGTACCAGCTGGCGGCAGAGCGCATTGATGCTGCAGGCTTGTCAGGTAAAGTGCAGCTTCTGTTAACTGACTATCGTGATCTGGAGGGACAATATGACAAGCTGGTATCGATCGAAATGATCGAAGCGGTAGGAGCTGAGTTCTTTGAAACCTACTTTCAAAAATGTTGTGAACTGCTGCGACCCGACGGAATGATGTTTCTCCAGAGTATCGTGATTAAAGATCAGCGATTCCAGGAATATCTCAGGAGTGTTGATTTCATCAGGCGTTATATTTTTCCCGGCGGTTGTCTGCCTTCCGTCTCTGCGATTTTAGATACCACTGCCAGGGTAACCGATCTGCGACTGTTGCGGCTGGATGATATCGCTCCGCATTATGCTCAGACGCTGCGCTGCTGGCGGGAACAGTTTCACGAACGACTGGACGAGGTGCGCGCGTTGGGATATTCCGAATCCTTCATCCGCATGTGGAATTATTACTTCTGTTATTGTGAGGCAGCATTCGAAGAGCGGCAATGCAATACCGTGCAGATGCTGTTTGCCCGCCCTGATTGTCGGTTTGATCCGCATTCCATTCCGTCAGGCGAACGATGTTCCTTGCGGGAAATGGAGGTTTCTGCATGAATCTGTGGTTGATGATCGTAACTGGCGGATTGTGTATGTCTGCGGCGATGGCTTTGTTGTGGCTGCTGCAGCGTCAAACCGGAGATTCAGGAATCGTCGATGTGGCCTGGGGCATGGGAGTCGGTTTGTTGACCGTCTATTTTGTCTGGGGCCGGGATGATGGCGATTTGACAAGACGGATTGTCCTGGCAGTGCTGGCAATGTGCTGGGCGCTGCGACTCAGTGGATATGTGCTCTGGAGAGTGCTGACGCTGCCTGAAGACGGGCGTTATCAGACTTTAAAAGAAAACTGGGGACCTGCAGCACAATTTCGCATGTTCTGGTTCTATCAGCTTCAGGCAGTCGGGAGTCTGTTATTTGCTTTACCAATGCTGATTGCTGCCGGAGGGAAGGCGCCCTTCGGTCTGGTCGATTGGGTTGGTGTGCTGATCTGGCTGATCGCGATTGTTGGTGAATTGATTGCAGACAGCCAGCTGTCTCGCTTTCGTGCCAATCCAGATCACAAAGGTCAGGTCTGTCGATCAGGGCTCTGGAATTATTCCCGACATCCCAATTATTTTTTCGAATGGCTGCACTGGTGGGCTTATGTCTGTCTGGCATTAAGTGCCCCGTGGGGCTGGCTGACTCTGCTCGGTCCGCTTCTGATGCTGCATTTTATTCTTAACGTAACGGGCATTCCTCCGACAGAAGCGCAGGCGTTGAAAAGTCGTGGTGATGCCTATCGTGAATATCAACAGACGACGAGTGCTTTTTTTCCATGGCTTCCCGGTTCCAGACAGGTGACAACATGAAACAGGATTTGCTGATTAATTTAAGTATTGAACTGGTGGAGCGGGGCTGGGTGCCTGATGCGATCGTTCGTCGCGCTATTCGGAAATTATGCACAAAACGGTTATCGAACCTGGATTCTGGTCAGTCAGAGATAAACAGATTACATCTGCAGGAATTCGTTACTGCCAGCCGTCAGAGCCCAATTGCCCTGGTGCCGGAAAAAGCCAATGAACAGCATTACGAAGTGCCCGCTGAATTCTATTCGAACGTGTTAGGCAGCCATCGTAAGTACAGCTGCTGTTACTGGCCGGAGGGAGTGAATTCGCTGGATGAAGCCGAGGCAACTGCCCTGCGTGAAACTTGTGAACACGCGGAAATTCAGGACGGGATGTCGATTCTCGAACTGGGGTGCGGCTGGGGATCTCTGACATTATGGATGGCGGAAAACTATCCCGCCTCTCAGATTACGGCGGTATCAAATTCTCATTCGCAGCGAGAATATATCCTGCAACAGGCTGCAGCGCGGGGAGTAGCAGACCGGGTTAAGGTGATGACTGCTGATATGAATGATTTCCGTCCCGAGGGAACATATGACCGTGTGGTCTCCGTTGAAATGTTCGAACATATGCGGAACTATGAAAAACTATTGCAGCGGATCTCAAGCTGGTTGAACGAACAAGGAAAATTATTCATTCACATTTTCTGCCATCGTGAAATTGCGTATGAATTCAGTGATCAAAACGCCGATGACTGGATGGCACGTCATTTCTTCTCCGGTGGAATTATGCCCTGTGATCAGCTGCTGGCTCAGTATCCAGAGCAGATGCGCGTGACGAAGCAATGGCGCTGGGGAGGTCAACAATATCAGAAAACGGCCGAAGCATGGCTGTCACGACTGGATCAGCAGCGAAAAACGATCTTGCCCCTCCTCGCTGCTACGTATGGAAAAAAACAGGCAGCACGCTGGCTGATACGCTGGCGGTTATTCTTTATGGCCGTTGCAGAACTGTTTGGCTACCGAGAAGGGACCGAATGGTATGTTTCACATTATCTACTGGAGCCGCAGTCTACTGACACGGCTGGTTCCGTTACTCCAGAAAGAGAATTATCATCATTCTGAATCGGCTGCAGCAGCTTGAATACAGAATTATTCTGATAACTCTGAACTCATGGATTTGATTTCTTCCCTTTGAACCGGCTTGCTCAGGTATTCATTCATGCCTGCTTTCAGACATCTTTCCCGCTCCTCTTTGATTGCATTTGCAGTGAGCGCTACGAGGGGGAGTATGTTCTCTAACAGGCCCCCGTTTTTCCAGTTCTCAAATTCGTCGCGTTGCATCCAGTCTATCCGGTTCGGGCATCTGACTGGCCATATAACCGGTAAGACTGACTCAGCTGATTTGTTTGATGCAGCCGATATCTGAATAGTGTGATGTTCTAATCAGTCCTCAAGAAGTGAGTTCACCGGCAGGCAGGAATTTCGACTGGATATTGAACACGAGAACGCATCACTACTTTTAACCATATCTTCTGTCAATCTTAGATACTCGGTCCAGATGAATCTGGAGACGCTACAGTAAAACTGGACAGAGTCTAGAGAATATCGAGAAGCTGTCCTTCACGTTGTTTTTTTTGTTCATTGTTCTGTTCAAAAGCGTCTAGAATATTCTCTCTGATTTCTTGTTTGAACTGATTCAGCAGTGGCTTCTCTGATCGGACTTCCACGATAAAATCAGTGTAGCGTTGTTGATTGCGCGAGGAGTGTGTCATCAGTTGAAGGTCATCCTGAATTTTTGGAATTCGGGGTTGGATCATCTCAGGTAATGTTGCCAAATAAATCAATAAAAAGAACAGGGCAGACATCAGGCACATTTTAGCCATCATCCGACTGAGAGAGTGTAATTCACAACGTTTTCGGGTCTGTAACAGTTCCGTGAATCCTCCCTCCAGAGTTTTTGACCTGATTTTGAGATACCAGAGCAGCAGAAAGAGCAGGGAAAGGCCAACGGCAAAGAGTTCTCCATCATTCCAGTACCACAGCAGCCAGGCACATATCCAGGGAGAATCAATCAGTTGGAATTGATTGACGGGCCTTCCGATGGTCGAGTAAAGTCCTGCCACTTCTTTCCAGGTGACAGGCGATAGTAAATTTCTCATGTGAGAGGCATGGGGGACAGCGTCTCCAAGTACTATTCCGACTGGAATGACAAGCAATGTCAACATCAGGGTAGATACACACATCAGGAGTTTTCGATTTCGATTCAACTGCTTATTTTGAATGAATGCCCTGACCTCTTGAACAAGAAATGCAGCGAGCAATGCAAGAACTGCAGTGTAAGCAATCAGCGTTACAGGTTGACTCTGTTTCCAGAGACTGTAGAGTTCACTCGGAAGTGATTTGATGTTCCAGAATAAACAGACTATCAGAAACATGAGCGTGGAAATGCCGATTGTTTGAGACCAGGGGAGGTTTATTCCATGTTTGATAAGTGACAGTGCCCCTGCAATCAGCAGAATGAACGAAACCCAGTAGAAGAGAGGTACAATCCAGAATTCAGCTTGGTATGAGAGCATTTTGTCCGGCACAATTCCCCAAACAAAAAAACTGACTCCCGTTCCCAGCAACCAGCATATGGTCGCCCCCAGGTATCCTGGTTTTATTTCTTCGACGGGGGCATGCTTTCGAGAAAGTCGGCTGATCATTCCCGCCACACCGTAAAACACCAGGGAGAGTATCAAAAAGTTTTGTGCAGTTCCCGTTAGAATTGCCATTCTTAAATACGGTGGTTTCTGAAGATTTTCAAATCGTGAATTATAACGATCGGCAGCTTCGATCAGAATCTTGTCTTCCAGCAGAGATGCTTCGAATTCCGTTTTTGTTGCTATCACTTCCTCAGGTGTTAATGTATGTGCATGCTCTCTTTGTATAATTAACAGATCGTTTAATCCTGTGGTTCTCAGGAGTGATCGATATACTAAGGCATAATCACCATTCTGTTCCTCAGTCAGTTGATCCGCCATCTGTAACAGGTTTCGAGCATAATTGACTGCTTCAGGTATCTGACCCCGATTCAGGGAGATTTGAAGTTCCGTCGACTGCCAGTTGATGAGCTTATTGAGGAAGTGCTCACAGATCCAGTCGCAATTCAGGCTGGCTGCGAAGCGAATCTGATCTGTAAATGAAAGGGGCGTTTCAGACAGGAATTCCCAGCCAGCTTCAAATCCCTGGGAACCCATCTGCAAGTATGTTTTTTTGAGTGCCGCCTTGAGACGATTCTGAGCCTGGGCATATTCCTCGGACTGCTTGATGATCAAGGTGAGAGTACCCTGGTCATTATAATAGACCTCAGTAGACTGGTACCATAACTGGTATCCCGCCAGGTAATCATAAAGTGCATTATCCGGATCGTGCCGGGCGCATTCGTCCAGAACAGCCAGCCAGTCTGGATCTCGTGGTTCAAGGTAAGAGTGCCTGGTCGTACCATTTATTCGAAACAGCAGGAGTGCCCGATTCCGCCAGAGTTCGATATCTTCAGGTGAATCCTGTGTCGCGGTTTCCATCAGTTTCAGGCAGTCTTCGCGGATGGAAGTTTGATAGGATTCGAGCATCCTTTGGATATCCTGATTGTCCCAGGGCGAATCTTTCGCGATGCGTGAGGCAATCTCATAACTATCTTCGTCGCTCGCATAATGTCGTTTCAGAAAATCGGGATGCGAAGAATTCAGGCGCCAAGCGGCTCCCAGGGCAAGATGTGGGTTCTGTTTGATTTCGTCGGGGGTCGGTAGCTGCTTTTTCCAGAAACGAGCCTGCTCTTCCGGAGTCTGATAATTGAGAGGCGGTTTCCAATACACAAGTGAAACGGCATGATTTACCCAGTCATCTTTGATCAACGTCCACCCGGGAAGAGAAGCTCCCACGACCCATACCAGCCGTACAGCAAGTGCCAGGAATACCAGTAGTAATAACGCGATGGGCCAACGGACTCGAAAACGCATGCAGTAACCAGGGGGGGAATCAAAATAGGTAAGAACGCAGATGTACAGGTTAGATTATAGACAAGTCAGACGGGAAAAGGGAATCAATTTTCAGGCTGGGAAGTTTCTGCTTGTGATTTTCGACTTTGGATATACATTACTTCGTCAGTCAGTTGTTGTCGAATTTCGTTGATCTGTAGTTCAAATGACTGCATCAGTGTTGGATCCTGTCTGATCTCTGATTGGATGCGCTCCACTTCCTGGATGGGCTGCTGCACGTTACGCAGGGCTTCTAAGCGTTTCAGGTGATCTCGATTCTGTGCCTTGATCACAGTGGGGAGAGCAGCCAGATAAATTGTTGTCACAACCAGCAGGGTGGTTAAGCTGGAACGTCTCAACATCCGAACTCCCGTGCGCCAGTTCTGCGGCTGTGGGCGGGCAGTTGTAGAGCCGGACAGCGGGGCTTGGAGAGAGCGTGACCAGCGCAGCAGAGACCAGCCAAGCAGAATGGACAGAGACAGCAGAACGGCGAAACCCTCGCCATGACGGGCAGTCCATTGCGGATAGATCCAGATCCATGTGGGGACCTGCTGTTGCGGTTGCCTGTTCCAGGCGGCCAGCATCCGAAACGGATTTTCATCTGTGACGGAGGCTTCGCGGCCGAACCAGGTTTGCATTTCCACGGGGTTCAGACTGGCCCGAAAGATCTTGGCACCAGCGGGAACAATAAGCAGAGCGACCAGAAAAACGAGACCGCAGGCAGTCAGGTTACGACGTGCAGATCGCCCGGGGGAACGCAAAAAACGAATCACCATATAGACTGCCGTTCCATAAAAAACAACGAGCAGCAGCGAAACCGGGATGAGCAGCGCCAGGGAAGTATGTATCCAGTTCTGTTCCACGAATGTCAGCAGGGACGCGAATTGAAAATAGATCAGGATAGGAACCGCCAGAACCAGCAACAGTGAAATCAGCTGTCGCCAGGAAAGGTCTTCTCGCCTGCGGAGCAACCGTAGAGAAAGCGTCAAAGCCAGAATCAGAGCAATCCAGCAGAGACCCAGCAGCAGGCTGTTCCATACCGGTTCCGAGATGACATCAGCCGGGATCACTCCCCAGATAAACAGGCTCAGACTCACTCCAGCGAACCAGGCAATCAGGGTTCGCCACCAGCCTGGTCGAGGCGTGGAACTGTCCACCGGTTGGCCGATCAAGCGGACTGCCAAAATCATTAATAGTGACAGTGGAAGCAGAAACAGCATGAAAGGTTCACAGAGCCCCGTCAGCAGTGCCGCGAGGACTCCTATACCAACAGGCTGCGACTTTCGTCGTTGATGATATCGGTCCAATGCTTCCATATATATTTTCCGCTGCATCCATGCCTGATACAGGTCCTGCTTGAGTTTCTCTGTTTTCGCGGAAGTAAACGACTCTGGATGCACCTGCAGTACCTGGAATAATTGTCCCAGTCCCGATGTGCGGAAGGTGTATTTGAAGAATGTCTGCTCATAGAAATTCTGCGGACCCGTTAATTGCTCTGCGATCCGCAGCTGATGGTCTGCATTCCTGATCACCTTTTCATACATTTGTTGTCGCAGATCGGAGTTGCTGACATTGATCAACCAGCGTTGTAATTGAGCGGCGAAACTGATAGCGGCGAAAGAGGCATTCCTTCCTTCTGCAGCTTTGATCTGATCTCCCAGGGGGAGCGATGTCTGTTTTAAGAATACGAGGGTGGCTGACCAGGTGCTCGTGCCGATATCCAGGGTTGTTTTTTTTAACCCCGCCTGCAGTCGTTGCTCAGCTTGTGCATAGATCTGTGGGTCGGTAATTATCAGCGTCAGTTGATCTTCTTCATCCCAGTCCGTTTCGGCTGACTGCTGATAGAACTGGAGCGCCGCCAGATAGTCATAGAGGGCATTTTCCGGATCGTGGGCCGCAGCTGCTTCCAGCACCTGCAGCCAGTCCTCTGGGTATGGCTTTCGTTCTGAATCTTTACGGGTCGCAAACAGCAGCAACGCGCGTTGTCTCCAGAATTCGACATTCTCCGGATCCAATCGCGTGGCAATCGCCGCCTGTTCCAGGCAGACAGCGCGGCAGATAGATCGATATTCCGCCTGGGACTGATGGAATCGATCATCATATCCTTCAGACAGTTCCTGCAGGTCCCGTTTGGAGGCGATCTTTCGTGTCAGGAACTCATACTGTGGATCGGTCAGCATCCAGGCTGCTCCCAGTGCGACCTGGGGATCGGTCTGAGTCGCTGGGATCCTGCTGATCTGATCCAGCCAGAACTGCGCCTGAATTGGAGGCATCTCTTCGCCGATGGATGTCGTTCGGTCCAGCAGACACAGAGCCTGATCTTCCCAGTCATCCCACAGCGATCGCCAGCCGGCAGGGGAATTACTGACCACATAGACCAGACGCAGACTCAGTAATACCAGAACCCCCACCAGTAATAATCGGGGCCAGTCTGCTTTCAGTTGTCTGATTTTTTCTGCTGAGAGAAATTGCATACTTGAGTAGAAACGTAAGATACTGCAGGCAGGATCATGAGGATTTTTACTTTTCTACCCGCGTTTCCAGAATTTCTTCGATCTGTTTCAGTTTCTGCTGCTGGATCTGGAGCAGTCTCCCATCTCCATACAGTCCCAGCAGAGAAAATGGAGCTGCGATCAGTGCACTAATCGCAATCCAGAACGGCATCCAGTCAACGATCAGGTACAGACCGAATATTCCCAGGGCCAGCAGAAACATAACCAGGTGCGCGCGGACGCGCAGTTTCTGGATGCGAATATTTTTCCTGATCTGCGGTGCCACACGAGCCGGGTTCTTGCCGGCCAGTTCCTGTTGAATGTCAATTTTCAGAGCCATCGGGTTGCCCTCCGGGCAGGGTGAGTAGAATCAAAGTGCGGTCTCTGTCTGTGCGGCTTTCTGACAACGGCATTGCATCGCCAGCAGTACAATACCGAGAAGGGGCAGCAGGATGTCCGTATAAAAGATCACGCCTGCATTCCCGGGGGCGAAGTTGTGTGCTGTAACCATCTGGTAGATGTGGCCCCCCGCAGCGCCCAGCAGAAACATTGCCGGCCCCACGACCGCCGCGGCCCGCATCCCCAGACTGCCGCGGAATGCCAGAAAACCAACGACGGCATAACCCAGGCTGGCAGTCCCTACTTCAAATTGAAACGGGCTCTGCGACCAGCCAATAAAACTGGCTGCGATCTCACCGAAAAACGAATGCATGATGAAGTTGTAGAAAAAAGAGCAGCCGATGGAAAAGAACAGATACCAGGCAAACAGGGCCTCGACCACGATCGCTTTCGACCATGGTCGCGGTTTTCTCAACAGGGCTATCCCCGAGACAACCAGGCCCAGCACCAGAAAACTGAGTGTGAAATTTTCCATCACAAATTGAATCAGCTTATTCATAGATCACTCTCGGTTGGAGAAAGTTGTGATAATCATGTTAGTTTACATCGTCACAGCATTTATACAGTTGTTATCTGTCGACCGTTCCATTAGGGTTGCTAACCATCTGCCGATATTTTGAGGAATCAAAAGCTGATTTTACCATTGTCGGCGGTCGGTTCCATGGTATCTGTTTGTTGCAAATGTAACTCAGGCAGTCGCTTGTGGAAATAATACTTTATCTGATTGAAATTCGAAGAGGAAACGACGAGGAAGCCCCCCGAGTTTGTTGAACGCGTGCTGTCAGTAATCCTGCCAGACGTGTGAGAGCTCGCACAACAGGGGGGAACATACAATATGACAAACAGTGTAGTCTGTAAATTTGGTGGAAGTTCCGTAGCGAACGCAACACAAATTGAAAAAGTCCGTCGCATTGTCGCTGACAATCCCCAACGACGGTTTGTAGTGGTCTCGGCACCAGGACGGATCCAGAAAAACGAAGAGAAGATCACCGATCATCTGCTCAATATCGCGACCAATGGTCAACACTTTCGCGACTCTCGTAAAACGATTACAGCGGTCGATAGTAAACAGGCTGTCGTCGATCGTTTCAGCGGGATCATGGCCGATCTGGAGATTGACGGCAAAGACTTGCTCGCTTCCTTGAGACAGGATCTTGAACCCGATCTCGAAGGAGACCGCCGGATTGCCTTTCTGGCCTCGCGGGGCGAACACTACAACGCCCGTATCATTGCTGCTTACTTTCAACGAAAAGGGATGCAGGCTCGGGTCTGTCTGCCCGAAGAGTTCGGCTTCCTGGTCACCGACAGTTACCTCGATGCCAAAGTTGAAGAGCCCGCCTACGAAAACATCGCGGCCCTGGAAGAGGAAGAGACCGACATGGTCACCGTCATTCCCGGTTTCTATGGCGTGACCGATCAGGGGGAGATCGCCGTCTTTTCCCGTGGCGGTTCCGATCTGACCGGGGGTGAGATTGCGTACGCGATTGATGGCGACAAGTACGAAAACTGGACCGACGTGAGCGGCGTGCTGGAATCTGACCCCCGTATCATCTCCGCTGCCCGGGCGATTCCCCGCCTGACGTTCAAGGAGATCCGTCTGCTCTCTTCCAAGGGAGTGAATGTCTTTCACCTCGATGCGATGCTCAACTGCCGCAAGCGGAAAATTCCGATTCATGTTCGCAATACCAATCACCCCGAAGCCGCCGGTACACAGATTCTGAACGAGCGTGTGCCTGAAGAGGGTGTGGTCGGCATCGCCCGGCTGGATAACATGGCCTACATCTACCTGGAAAAGGACATGCTCTGCGAAGAGGTTGGCTTCACCGCAACATTGTTGAAAATCTTCCAGAGCTACGGAATCAATACCTACCATTATCCAACCGATAAAGACGACATCGCTGTTCTGGTCAAACAGGATGACCTCAAAGGGAGCATCAACGATCTGCGGCGGGCGATTGAAAAACAGCTCAAGCCTGATTTCATGGATGTAGTCTATAATCTCTCGGTCATCACCCCGGTCGGCCTGGGGCTCAAACGCAACTCCTATCCGCTGGTCGATGCGATCAACGCGCTGGGCGAACATCATATCCCCATCGAAATGATCGACCAGAGTCCCTCACAGATCTGTTTCCATATTGGCGTCAGCCAGGCCATCGCCGACGATGCGCTGAATATTCTATATCGGGTATTGATTGCAGATTCATAAACGGGAACCCGGAGTCAGTACCCCGGCGGGAACTCTCCCTGCAGTGCTTCTGCCACCAGTTCATTCAGCACCTGATCGTTAAACTCATAGCGCACACGGCCTGCAAAGGCCCGCGCTTCGGCAGTACGGTCGTTGTGAATCAACAGGGCGATGAGAACAGCAGCGTGCTGATAGAAGGAAAGATTGAAGTCGCTGTCATACCAGAAGCGGGAGTGTTGACGGAGATGCTGAGGCAGATTCGTATGAGAGGGGCGCTGGTGCAGGAATTTCAGTGCTGATAAATGGACTTCCAGTGTATGATCTGGATCAATATATTTCCCGCACACCTGATACTCGCCCGCACGAATCAATGGCGATTCGGCATACGGATAACATTTGAAGGCCAATTCGGGGTTTTCCTCATCCAGCGTGAGAAACAGTGAGGCCGTTTGTTGCACTTCCTCCAACTTTTGATTGATCTGGGTGAACTCAGCAAACTCGTGAATATCACTCTCTCCGCACACTAGTTTTGCTTTTGCCAGATCGCGAAATTCCTTGAGCTTTTGTAGAGCAGGGGGATATTCAGCTCCCAGCTCCATCCATTTTCTCAATACGGATTCTCGACGAATTTTAGGTAACGTTTCATTCTGATGATACCAGACATGCTTGGCCAGCGCTGCCGCATACCGACCCGCACGCCGGTCTGCCTGGGCTTCCCTGAGAACTTCCCGCGATGACCAATCATCGGGAGGCTGCCAGTTCTCGAATTCATCTGCGGACGCGTCGTTCATGCTTACCTTCCTCACATTTCAAGTCAGGGTCTAACTGGATCAGTTTACCATAAATGGACGGAAACGAAATGGAATTCCCACACCGGCTGCTACACATTCCCGCACTCCTCCTGCATAAAATGAACTTGACCGCGGCGCGCCACTGGCGATAAGCGTTGATTCGGGTCGCGCGCGTGCCCAGTTTACAGTGCACTGAAACACGCGACACCAGTTAGGGAGATGCACTATAAAACAGCCTGTTTTTTCCAGATCTTCACTTATCAGATCAGCACCCGTTCGTGATGTATGCCTGCGGGTCGCCACACATCGCAGGCTTTCGTCCCGGCACCCGCTCAGCACCGCCAGGCATCGTCCCCCTGTCAACTCCGATCGCCACTTTTGATGGTTCATCCCTCTTGACCTCCCCACGCCTTTCCACAAAATAATCCAACATGCAATGAACCACTGACACCAGCCACCAGATTGGTCATCAGATTGAACATCACAACCACAAACATAATTCAATATCCTCCCACGCCTCCGGGTGCCATCTGTCGGCTTGCCCGACAGTGCTTGTGTAAACGTCCCCTTGTATGTTTCACAAAGCATTATAAAAGAAGTGTCCCCACCCCTGCAGATGAAAATCGCGAACCACTAAAACGGATGAAACGCGGGATTGCTGCGGGCAACAGGAGGTATGAGAGTGATCGCGGGAGTCGAGAGACGACGATCAGAAAGCAGAGTTCGCTGACCTGTCAACCGCCGGTCCCGGAAGCTGGAAAAACAGACTGGAGATCACCACCTGGATAGGGTAACATGAAAACGGTTCTCGTCCGTGGAGCAGCTTAAATTGAAACAGGATCACCATGATGGAATATCGTTTTCGAAAAGGCTTTTTATTCGGAGAAGAGACCCTCGTTTTGACGGAGCATTCACTGCAAAGGCTCAATCGGCACGGGAAGGTAAAAAGGGAGCTTCCCTACAAACAGATCTCGAAAGTGAATTCCTACTCTGGCCTGTCAGCGTATGATGAAGAGAAAAAAACGTTCCCGGTTAAAATGGTTCGGATCATCCCCCACTGGGGACTGTCCATCAATTTTCAATCCAGCTATTACATCAGACCAGGATCGAGACAAATGCAGGTTGCGAAAAACCAGCTGGAAGCATACGAGGCCTTTCTGGAGGAACTTAAGAATCGGATTCGAACAAACAACCCAGACGCCGTGCTGCAAACCGGCAACAGAGCGCTCTCCGTGCTCTGTTACCTGTTCGCCTTATTCTGCCTGGTGTTGTTTTTACTGACACTGGCAGCCCCTGTCTACACTCTGTTTGTCCGCACACGTTCCATTGGTAAGATCTGGCCGGTTCTAATTGGTTTATTGTTCCTCACAACCATGTTCGGGCGTACTGCGTTTCATATGGGACAGGACTATGCTCCAGAGCGAAAGAAACTCTAAGGCTGGAACAGGAGTCAGATTCCAAACTGGCTGATCCGACAGGTTATGACGCTGTTTCAGCACAGTTGGACAAGCAAGCTCCGGCCCCCGGCGTCTGGATTGACCCACATCTGATAAAATTAATCACTAAGACGCCTCAGTAGTAGGCCCCGTTTTAATATCCTTCTCTCTCCAGCAGCCCGGTCACAGAATCGGCTACCAGTTGAAAACTCTGTTTTGTGTAACCGCCGCTCAGCAACATGATCGTGGGAATCTGCCGTTTGCGTAACTCGCTGACAACATATAAGTCGCGTTCACGGATCGTCGCTGCGGATATATTCAGTCCCCCCAGAGGATCCCCCGCGAAAATGTCAGTGCCTGCATTGTAAATTGCCAGTCCAACGGGCGACTGGCAAACCGAATCGAGAAAGCCGGGGAGTCTGTTTTCCAGCTCCAGCATGTATTCGCGATCGGTCCAACTTCCCGTGATGCCAATCTCACAGTCCAGTCGTTCCCGCGCAGCGACATCGTTCTGCGGATAGGCCCGCGCATTGAAGATATCGAACAGAAACGCCCGATTGTCGTGCATAAACGAATGGCTCACTCCGTTCCCCTGATGCGCATCGGTGTCAACATAAACAATCCGGTCGGTTTCTGAGATCAAAGCCTGTTGTCGCAGCGCAGCCACCGCGATCGCTGCATCAGCATAAACACAAAACCCCTCGCCCTGCGCTGGTTTTGCGTGGTGATATCCCCCGCTCAGGTTGATGGCCAGACCATGTTCCAGCGCCTCTTGAGCAGCCACAATAGTGCCGCGCGTAGCCCAGCGCATCGGACGCAGCACGTGGTGATCAATGATCCAGAATGGCAGAAACTGCAGCGGTGCCAGTTCAAGAGCCTGCGCGACATACATCGAATTGGAAAGTTGTTTCAAATAGCCTTCCGTGTGAACCAGTAACAGTTCCTCACGACTGACGGCTCGTTCCGGGGAAACATGAATCTGACGCAGCGATTTTCCAAAACGCGCACGAAGCTGTTTCCACGCTCGCCCGTATTTGCGCGAGTCGAACGGATGCAGACGCTCCAGTCCGTAAAAACCAATATTGTATTTTGGAGAATAAACAACGCGGCACATGGCTGGACTTCCGACTTTCCTTTAAAAGTAATTCGCATCTCATGTCGATGTCGCGTGACTCCCTGGTAAAGCGCAACTGGCAACATCAGATCATTGAAACGACTGCTAAGTAGATTGATTCTATTTTTCCTCCTGGGTTCGCTCAACAGAAGGCTCTCAAGAAAACCGGTTACTTTGAATTGATCGCGGTAGCTGCGAATCCCTGCCCGCGGATTGAATTACCTTCGATCCCAGCTTCTGCTTTTGGGGGGAGGATTGAGCCGATTTCAGCTAAATCATCCTCGTTTTGTTGAGATTGTTCTCCCCTGGTTTTGATTACTTGATAAACTTCACCATCAGGTCAGGGTTCAACCTGGATCAGCTTACCATAAATGGACTGAAACGTAATCCAGCCGTTGATCCGGCCGATGTTATTGCCGATCTGAAAGCGTTTGCCCTGGATGGCTTTGATCAGATGCAGGTACTGACTGCCATTCACTTTACAAAGCACGATGTCCCCCTTCTGGAGTTCGTCTTCCGTAACGGGGGCGACCGTGCAGAGCTGCCCGGATTCGATTTTCCCCTTCATGGAATTCCCCCGCGGACGAAAAGAGACGGTCTCGCCTGCCTGCAGTTGTTCAATGTAGTGTGTGGCCCAGCCGATGGGAGTCACTCCTTTTTAACAGTCTGGTCTGCAGGTCAGGCACCGCTTCCAGGTGGAACTGTGATTGATCTGCTTTTTCTGATGCGTCCCCGGTCCGGTATCCTGAGACTATTAATCCACTGGACAATTTTAATGAGCTCCGGTTCGTTCAGGCAATGAAAATCAAACTGCACCCGGATGGAGAGGTGGTCGCGCCACTGTTCGCGGACATAATGTATGCGTGCTGCAGGCTGATTTTCCAGGGTGATCAGCAACAGGTCGGTTCCATTGTGAACCCAGAAATCAAACTCGTCTCCGGTCTCAATCCGCTCCGGAATCTGATGCACTGGTTCGATTTTCAAGCGTCCTGCCTGAAATTCACCCGCGCCATAAACGCGGCGGAATCTCCGCCATTCTTTTTTTCGGATCCGCGCTCGCACGCTCATCTGTTTCTCTGTGACCCCCACTCTTGGAATTTTGTTGCAGGTTGTCGGGTTCAATAGACCGGTTGCACATTCTCAGCGATTTCAATGCCGCCATCAGAAATGATGGTGACGTCGGCCTCCTGGTCATAGATGACATAGTAACCGTCGGCGTTGAGCTTCACTTCCAGATGTGCGTGAGACCATTCCACCGGACCACAGATATGGACCGGGCTGAATGTGAGGTGCAGATTCCCTTTTACGCCTGACTTTTCCACGCGGATGGTGAGACTGCGGTGGCTGTCCGTGAGATCGTAAAACCGGGCACGACCGCCGTGCCAGCGATGTAACAGGGTCGGAAAGTGCCTCAGAATAGGATGGGATCTGAGTGATTCATTGTCGTATTTCGTATCAGGAAGTGTCATAGATCATGCTGCTAATTCGGCCACAATGGAGGTACTTTTCCTGTCAGGGCGGAATCAAGTACCTGGTGGAAGTCGGCATTATTCCACTCTTGTCGTGCCTGATTGGCGATGGTATGGGCAGTTGGCAATCTTGACGGGGGGATCTGATGTCGCGGGTATGATAGCAGTCGAACCTGAGTTTGCCTATATTTGTCTCAAGAGAAAGTTGAACCCATATTTCGCTCCTTTTCAGCAGAGTTCCCTTATGGCCGTTAACCCGCTCTCTCAGATTACCCTCGATGCTGAATATACCCGCGGACCACTGGCAACTACCGATCTGCACGCAGGTGGTATTTTTTTCTGCGTGTTGTACGAGGAAGTGCTGATCTTTCGCTCCAACAATGTGGTCGAACTCGATGTACGGATTCTGGACAACTGGAATCCCCTCGACGACGAAGCGGATTCTCTATCAAAGGAATCTGCGACCGGTAGCTACGGTCTCAATGAAAGGGGGCATCTCAGTTTAAAATTCCCCCATGCGACTTACACCGGACTTCCGTGCGAGCTGAATCCCGACTGGCTGGCGTTTCATCTGACATACACTCAAGTCGCTCAATGTAACAGTTGTGTCTACACTCTTCGCAGTGGAAAACAGTAAGTGAGCTTTAAATGAAGGGGGGGCAAATCAGAGTCCTTCCTTCGTCAGGCGGAGTTTGTGTCGTTGATGGTCGCCGATGGTGACCATTTCGTCGGTATATTCCATCAGGCTGAATGTGCTGAGATCCCGGTACTCCCCAGGTTTTCAGGAACCGGATTGTAGGCGTCTCTTCATCAGCAGTGACGACGGGAAGTATGCTGTGGGCTACCAGGAAAAACAGAAAACAGAGCAGCCAATGTTTCAGCATTGTCGTTTCCAATGTACAGGACAATTCCGTTACCTTTCCGCTCATCACGGGCTTAAAACTCATACGATCATACCCGACTGAGTCTTTTCGATCAAAGAGATTCGAAGACTGCTGAATTTCCATCAAATAATTTTGATGTGAAGTGACCCGCACGTATAGAATAGAGACAGACCTGAACTGTTCTGCTGAAAGTATTGAGTATGTCAAAAGTCGAATCTGCCTCGCAAAAAGAACCGGAGTTTTCCCGCCGCAGCGCACTGGGCGCGGTGTTTGTCAGCACTTTGACGGCACTGCGAAACTGGTGGCGCGGCACTCCGGTTCAGGCAGGCTTTCCTGCGATCCCTGAGCATGTCATACCGCAGACACAGGCGGCCATCGAAGGCGGCTTGAAATGGCTCGCTTCCCGGCAGGTGGCGGATGGCGGATTTGGCAGCCGGGGTTCGTATGCGCGGAACGTCGGTGTCTGCGCACTGGCGGGGACGGCGTTTCTGTCTCATCGTGGCATGACCGGCTCGTATCGTCGCGCGATTCAGGACTGCATTCGTTATCTGGTCGGCAGGGCACAGGAGAATGGATTTATCGTGGAACAGGAAGTCCGCACGCATGCGACGTTGTATGGTCACGGATTTGCGACGCTGTTCCTGGGACAGGTCTTCGGCGAGTCGTACGACCCGCGTGTCCGCGATACGTTGAAAGCGGCGACAGAGTTGATTTTGAATCGGCAGGACGGGCAGGGGGGCTGGTGTTATACGTCTGACCCGAAAGACGCGGATGTGTCGATCACCACCTGTCAGCTGCTGGCGCTGTTCTCGGCACGGCAGGCGGGCATCGGTGTACCATAGGAAGCGATTGAGCGGAGTGTCGAATTTCTCAAGCAGGCGCAGAACGAGGACGGCGGATTCCGTTATCGGCTGGATGATCCCCCCGAATCACTGTTTCCCCGCTCGGCAGCCGCGGTGGTGGCACTCACCTGTGCCGGGCTGGGAGAGGATCCCGCAGTACAGCGCGGACGGGAATACTTACAGCAGCCACATCCTCCGCTGGAACTTTCGCCGGGACAACTGGCCGAGTACCATTTCTACGGACGTTTCTACGCGACACACGCCGCCTGGCAGGCGGGGAAACCGGCCTGGGATCGCTGGTATCCGATCGTCCGCGATGAACTGCTCGCACAGCAGTCGACCAGTGGCGCCTGGCACGACGCCAACATCGGAGACGAATACGCGACCGCGATGGCGCTGATTGTATTACAGTTTCCTTATGGCAATGTGCCTCTGCTGGCAATACGGTGAGCTGACTTTTTCTTCTGGAGAGATCCTGGTGACAACACTTTCTCAAAGCCTGATGTTGAGTGATCTTTCTGATGCAGAAGCACGCCGGTTTGCTGCGGCGCTCTCACGCTGGGTGTCAGCTGAAATCTCAGCCAGAGAGGAAGTCGCAGCCGGGAAACTGTCGTCCCCGCGTATCGAAAAATTCAAACAACTGTTGAAATCCGGTGATCCCCCGGAATGGGAGTTCTTTTTCTATACGAAGGAAGTGCAGATTGGCCGGTCACTTATTTACCGCAAGTTGAAGCAGATGCGCGAGCAGGGCCTGCGACGATTTGACTGGCCTGACCAGGTATAGATTACGTGCGGAAGGAAACAGTCTTTAAAACAGATGAGCGCGCAAATCGATGCTGTGATCCGGAGCCTGGGTGAGAAACAGATTGTCGTGAAAGCGATCGACGAAGCCCAGATTGACAGTATGCGATTGATAATACGGGCCCTGATATGAAGAAAATCGGCCATTGATTGAGAAGGTTCCCGTCTGGTTCAGCTTCAGACTGAACAGCGGGCGGGTGCAGGATCCCCGGTCTGGAGTACCGTGCTCGGTCCTGCTGTATGTAAATGCCACTTCCAGTTGATCTCCCTGCTGTTGAAACTGGAATGACCAGTATTGCTCCTCTGAGGCGGGGAACTGTGTTGTCTGTTTCAATTGAAAGTCATTTTCTTCAGCGCTGACTTGATGCACGCATACCGGTGGCAGGGGCTGAGGCGCAACAGGTAAGAGCAGCCTGTGCGGAACGGCGTTCCTTTTCTCCGCGGCAGGCATCCCTCGCGATTTTTTGGTCCAGAGAGTTGTGATATGTTGGATGATGATCATGGTCGGAAGTATTGTCGTCTACGCTATGTCCCTGAGCTTCGTATACAAACTCGGGTGTTGTTGCGTGATTCGTACTCAGGCTTGGTTTTAAAGAGCGACTTAGCGGGCACCCAGATTTACCGTCGAGTAAGCAGATTGATCGGGATAAAACGAGGAGAGCTCATTCAATCTGATTCCCCTGTTTTTCGCGGGGGAGAGCGGAAGCAGATCGTAGTCCTCAATCTCGTACCCTCCTGTTTTTTTCCATTGGGGATTCGCGCGAATGTCACCCGTTCCCAGGACAACCTGTTGGGGAGTTCCGCCGAACCAGAGATTGTGATCAAACTCAATTTGATCGTTCGTGCCCTTCACATCGGTCAGGGGGGCTCTGCCAGTCTGTAGAAAGATGTTGTTCACAAATCGCGATCGATCATGTCCCCCGTCGGCATCGATGTGGAGTAGAGAGCCTGTCGAACCGCAGGCCGTGTTATGCGCGATCAGAGTTCGTTTCAATCCGCCTCCCCGCTGATAACTGCCTGAATAAATCGCATGAAAATTGTTGACCAGAATATTTCCGACAATGGTATTGTCTGAACTGGGATTGTTGAATCCGGGGTAGTTTTCATTGGCAATCTGAATTCCAGACGCCGGTTGATTAAAACGATAGAAACGTTTATCCCCGGTCGAATAAACCAGGTTTCGACTGACGCGTGTGTTGGTCGTGTTGTCCAGATAGATGTTAACGGAATAATTATCGTGGACCGTGTTCCCTTCGATGGTTCCTTTATTGGAAAGATACAGACCGATGCCTTCACCATAACAGAGGGAAACCGAGTTGTTTCTCAGGGTGACGTTTCTGGAAAGACCTGCTCCCGCGCCGAAACTCCACTGGCTGAATCGTCCCCCTTCATTCATCAGCGAACATTCGGAAATGATATTGTCGGCGATGAGCAGATCGCGAACGGGATCACTCAGTCTGTTAAACCCGGCATAGATGCCACTGTTCTGGCAATGATGCACACGATTGCCCGTGACTTCGACGGCATGCACGCGCGTGCCCGGCCCCCAGATTGAGATGCCAATGTTTTGTGAATTTCGAACCGTGAAACCCTGAATGCGGATGTGATGGGCGAGGACGGCAATCAGTGTCGCATTTTCCGGTAAATTACTGCCATCGATGATGACTTCTTCATCACGATAAGCCTTCAGAGTAATGTAATTGTCAGCGGCTCCCGGATTGGCGAGATTCAACGTGCGTGACTGCGGATACATTCCTTTTCTGACGATGACATTGTCACCTGGCTGTCGTGCTGAATTCAGGCCACGCGCGATGGTGCGGAAGGGCTGATTCAGTGAGCCCGGATTCTGGTCGTTACCTGTTGTGGCAACATAATAATCGGCAGCGGACAGGGTGCCCGCTGGTAAGAATGCCAGCAGAACAGCGAGGGGAAACATCTTGAGGAGATTGAGTGAAAACAAAGATCTGATCCTGTTCTAAAGCAGAGGGACTTGCTGGATGATTTTGTCTTTCTTCAGGTTAATCTTCAGAATTGAGAAAAACAATGAAATAATCAGTTCCCCTCGCGCATCTGAAAAGATAAAGATATAGAGATTTCTCAAAAAACTGCGAACCGATTTTAGGGAAACGCCTCTTAGTTAACAGTCAGTACAACTGACAGACACGTTGGCTTATTTTTAATCACATTCAAAAACGGAATATTATCTTCCATGATTTCTTATCTGTGGACAATCAGTTTCAACGGCAAACCCGCAGGCAATCCCAAAGCCGGCCTCCCGGCTGAAGATATGCTCGCGCTCAATTTGCGCTGTTAACACCTGGTTGATCTATAGTCTTCTGAAATCACCCGGTGTCATCAGACAGCGGGTTTTTTTGCGTCTTCACAAAACTCAATTGGAATTTTAAACACACAAGTGCCGCTTCGTCTGCATGACGCTTGAGGTACGTACTGAAACAAGGCCCGTTCGACTTCGGGTGAGGTCACCGGTTTCTCAAGCCGGTCAGGTCGGGTTCGACTCCCACACGGGTCATTAAAAATTGAAAGGAGTATTAATCATGCTGGATCTGTTTTGTTCTAAACGCACGGCCCCCACTTCCATGCGGGGTCGTGGTGTAACGGCTGCATTGCTGGCTTTTAACCAGCCAGGTGAGGGTTCGAATCCCTCCGGCCCCATTTTGAAATGAAAGATCTAGAGCGGATCACATATAACCATAGCGTCTTTCAATCTAATATACTCGATCCAATTGGCTCTGGAGACGCTACAGTAAAACTGGACACAGTCAAACGCACCGGTCGTCTAACCTGGTAAGACGCTGCCTTTGTAACGCGGTTATGCGGGTTCAAATCCCGCCTGGTGCTCTGGCAACGGAAACAACTGAAACAACAAATTTGCGCCCATGATGTAACGGTAGCCTACTGTCTTGCCATGGCGGAAGTGCGGGTTCGATCCCCGCTGGGTGCTCTTTTTAAACAGGGTGTGGGGAAGTCTGGTCTAACCCGCGTGCCTTGGAAGCACGAGATCGCTGGTTCAAATCCAGCCACCCTGACTTCTTATAAAGTGGATGAGGAAAGAAAAATAATAATGCGGTGGTACTCGTGCTGGTACGGGTGGGCGGCTGTTAACCGTCTTGACGCAGGTTCGATTCCTGCCACCGCAGCTTGAGTGGAAGGCATCGTCTTCTTTCTCAAAACAGACGCCTCTGGTGTAACGGCAGCATGACCGGTTCCAACCCGGTCGATCGGGGTTCAAATCCCTGGGGGCGTGCTTAATTACGGTGTTACCTTTTATCCGTGACACCATTTGTCCGGCTCGGTAGGCAACTGGCAGACCACTTTGGCTTAGAACCAGAGATGCTGTGGGTTCGAATCCCACTCGAGCTATTGAAATTCATTACGTCCTCGCGGAGTAGTCTGGAGTGCTCACCTGCCTGTCACGCAGGAGATCGTGGGTTCAAATCCCATCGGGGACGCTTTTTATAAGGCACGGTATGCAAACTGGTAAAGCAACGAAACTTAAAATTTCGTGATGGTCTGCGGGTTCGACTCCCGCCCGTGCTACTGGATTGAAGACACATGCGTTGGCTGGGCATTGGCGAGCCCAGGTGGCTGTAACCCACCCGCTTTCAGCTGTGGCGGTTCGACTCCGTCCCGACGCACTTTTACTTATGGCCAAGTGGCGAAACTGGTAGACGCGCGACTCTCAGAAAGTCGTTCCCTCAGGGATTGCGAGTTCGAATCTCGCCTTGGCTATTACATTACGCAGAGGGGCAGGTGCCCGGCCGACTCTCATAAGGTTGGAATACCCGGTTCGATTCCGGGCTCTGCTATTTATTACTTACGGGCTGGCATGTACCTTGGGGGCGACTGACTCTTGCAAAGTCGGTGTGTTGGGTTCGATTCCCATCCGGTCCACTTTTCTGGCTATGACAATCAATCCTGCGATCAGGACAGGGAATTGAGAGAGACCGATGAGACGCATTATCCAGGTGAGAAACTTCCTCAGCGCGACGGAATGTGCTGCGCTCATCGAACGTCTGGAAACGCAGGGTTTTAAAGAACAGCTCTCCGGCGATCGTGATCGCGTGGTCCGCGCCCGTTGCGTTTTTACGGATCAGGAACTGGCAGACACTTACTGGCAGCGTCTGCAGCAACATGTTCCCGCTTTGACAGAAGTTTATACGGATGGATTCACGCCGTATCCGCACCTGAGTTTACCCCTGGCGACGTTTCAGCCATGCGGTCTGAATGAAATGCTGCGCTGTTACAAATATCTGCCCGGCGAACAGTTCCGTCGGCATGAAGACTTTGCCTACGAATGGAGCGAAACCCGTCGAACGTTTTACACGGTGCTGTTTTATCTCAACAACGAGTATACGGGTGGGGAAACCACTTTTGATCACAATCAGGTCGTGCCGGAAACCGGACTGGCCGTGATCTTTCCACACGAACTCTATCATTCAGGCAACATGGTGGAGACGGGCATCAAGTACGCGATGCGTTCGGATGTCGTTTTTGCTGTGCCGGAAAAATGATAGCGAAAATACAAATGAGAGGAAAAATATGCGATCAACACGCAAACTGGATCTGGCGAAACTGAACAGTGCGACGAAGTACCCATCAATCCCCACGTATCATGCGCTGGGAGAACGGGGAGCATTGCTGGAACAGACTGTCGATTTCGATGGGCAGCCGCTGATCGCGACGGAAAAAGTGGACGGCACCAACAGCCGCATCATTCTGATGCCCGATGGTTGTTACCTGATCGGCAGCCGCGAAGAACTGCTGCATGCGCGGGGCGATCTGATTCACAACCCCGCTCTGGGCATTGTGGAGACGCTCAAACCGACTGCCGACCGGATCATCGAGACGGTTTCTGCGCCCGCGGATGTCATCACCGTCGTCTATCTGGAAACGTACGGTGGTAAAACGACGGCGGCTGCGAAACAGTACACGAGCCAGCGCGCGTTTGGCTATCGTGTGTTCGATGTGAGCCGCATCGCGATGGAGCATCTGGACGCCAGCCGTGAAGCGATTGCCGCCTGGCGCGAGAACGGCGGACAGTCGTTTCTAGAGGAACAGGAACTGGCCGATCTGTCTGCGTCTCTGGAACTGGAGCTGACGCCGCGAATCGAACTTCGGGAACCGCTGCCGACATCCATTCCGGAAACGCATGCGTGGCTGGAATCAATGCTTCCCGCGACGCTGGTTGCCCTGGACGCAGATGCCGGAGGCAGACCCGAAGGACTGGTGGTGCGTACTGCAGACCGCAGCCGGATTGCCAAAATCCGTTTCGAAGATTACCAGAGGCATCAGAAACGGGCTGCTGGTAAAAAGTAGCTGGCAAAGAAAACTCCCCTCCCGACGCAAACTGTCGGGAGGGGAGTTTCTATTTAAATAGACGGCTCACAATCAGGAAGCGTTCAACGCGTCCCGCACGCCGGCAGCATACGCGGGGTCGACCAGTTCGAAGTGTTTGAGCTGGCGGTCGACGATTTCCTGGGGTACGCCCTGCATGGCGGCGGCGATGTTGGAGAACAGTCGCGACTTCTGTCCGTCATCGAACAGGTTGAACAGGGCGCGGGGCTGTGAGTAATCGTCGTTGCCTTCGCGGTGATCATAGCGGGCTGCGTCGCCCGAAATCTTCAGTGGCGGCTCGGCGACGTCGGGACGTTCGACGGGACCGTTGAACGAGTTCGGTTCGTAATAGGCGTCCACGGGGCAGCCGTTCGATTTGAAGTGCATCGCACCATCTTTGTGATAGTGATGCACGGGGCACTTTGGTTCGTTCACAGGCAGTGCTTCATAGTGGGTACCAATGCGATGACGATGCGCGTCGGCGTACGAGAAGACACGGGCCTGCAGCATCTTGTCGGGTGAATAACCAATGCCGGGTACCTTATTCGAAGGGGAGAAGGCCGCCTGTTCGATTTCCGCGAAATAGTTTTCGGGATTGCGATTCAGTTCCATCGTTCCTACATCGATTAAGGGGTAATCGCCGTGCGGCCAGACTTTCGTCAGGTCGAATGGATTATAGGGGGTGAGGTCGGCATCCGTTTCCGGCATCACCTGGATCTGAAACTTCCATTTGGGGAAGTCACCCTTTTCAATGGAGTAGAACAGGTCCTCCTGTGTGCTTTCGCGGGTCTTTCCGACCACCTGTTCCGCTTCGGCGTTGGTCCAGTGCTGATGACCCTGTTGGGTTTTGAAATGAAACTTGACCCAGAAACGTTCGTTTTGGTCGTTGATCAGACTGTAAGTGTGGCTGCCGTAACCGTTCATATTTCTGACGCCCACCGGTAAACCTCGATCCGAAAACAGAATCGTCACCTGATGCAGTGATTCGGGAGAGAGCGACCAGAAATCCCACATCGCGGTGGGAGACCGCAGGTTCGTTTTGGGATGCCGTTTCTGGGTGTGAATGAAATCGGGGAACTTATAAGCATCGCGGACAAAGAAGACCGGCGTGTTATTGCCGACCAGGTCCCAGTTTCCCTCTTCCGTATAGAACTTGAGGGCGAAGCCACGTACGTCCCGTTCGGCATCCGCAGCACCGGCTTCACCGGCGACGGTTGAGAAGCGGGCGATCATTTCCGTTTTTTTGCCTGGCTGCAGCACTTTCGCTTTCGTGTACCTGCTGATGTCATTTTCGATCGTCAGGGTTCCATGCGCACCCCAGCCTTTCGCATGCACAACCCGCTCTGCGATTCGCTCCCGATTCTGATGCGCCAGTTTTTCGAGTAACTGGTAATCCTGCATTAAGACCGGGCCACGCGGTCCGGCAGTGAGGGAATTCTGATTGTCGGGGACGGGGGCACCGCCGGTTGTGGTCAGCGTTGGCTTGTCGGTCATGGTAACAGTTCCTTGAAATTTTGCAGGATCACATCGTTTTCTATTTGATTGAGGCAGGGGTATAGAGCTTCGCCTGGGCCTCTCGCATAACTATATGGAGCTGAAGTCAGGATGTCTAATGCAATCCGTTGATACCTGTCATGTCTCGCGTGCATGGTGTTCGAATTTTATTTCTGTGAACACTGCGTCTGAGAATATTCGTGGAGTCGTTTCCTGAATTCCAGCAGCAGTCGACTCTGGAAACGATAAGGATTCCAGATGACAGCAATCTTTCGCGTAGGACGGTTTCCACTGATGGAGCGGTAAACGCGACGATCTGTTTTGTCGAGTCGTCGCGCCATTTGTGGAATCATGGAAATTCCATGCGATAGTGAGACAAGTTCCTGCACCATCGCCAGTTGGCTGGTCTGCTCAACGGCAACAGGATGAAACGAACGTTGACGACAGAAGGAAACAATATTGTCTGACAGGCAGTGCGCTTCATCCAGTAGAACGAACGGATACGATTTAATATCGTTCAGGCGGATTTGAGGTTTTTCCACCAGCGGGTGATCGGGAGGCAGAACCAGGAAGAGTTCTTCTTCAAACAGTTCTTCCACTTCCAGATATTTGGCCGGGACCGGCAGGGCGATGATGGCGAGATCGATTTCACCCTGGGTACAGCGTTTGAGTAAATGATCGGTCGTGTCTTCCTGAACAATCAGCGATGCTTTGGGGAACTCTGCAGAAAACTGGCGTAATAAATCCGGGAGAAAGAAAGGGGCAATCGTGGGAATGGCACCGACACGGATCTGGCCGCTTTGGCCATCGTCTGAAATTTCCGCTTTGGTGTCCGCAATCAGTGAGAGGATCTGCTGGGCACGGGACTGCAGCAGCTTGCCCGCTTCCGTTAATGCCACGGAGCGGGTTTTACGCTCGAAGACGGGTTGGCCCAGTTCTTCTTCCAGTTTCTGAATCGAACGGCTGAGGGCCGGTTGAGAGATCATCAGTTCTTCGGCGGCCCGGGTGAAGTTTCCCCGTTCCGCAACCCTCAGAAAATAGCGTAACTGATCGACTTCCATGGATGTTTCTTTCTGTGATGCGATGTAATAATTGTATTGTATGGTGCAATGTCCATAAATGAAATGCATGGAAGCGTAGTGGAACCAGAATCTGGGTCGAACATGGAATTCTTTCGGGGATGTGTCGCTTAAATCATGGTATAATAGTACGTTGAGATTTGATTCTGGTCAGGCATTGTGTCGATATTTACGGAAGGGAAAGATCAGATGAACATATCAAAATCATTGCATGTTACCCGCCTGTGAATTACTATTAATAAAGAGAGTCCCCGCCTTGCGTAAGCGAGTTCCCACCATGTTCACTCGTACGGAGTATTCAATGACGACTGGATTGAACCGCATTTGCCTCATTCTGCTACTGCTCACAGCTCTGGCGACCACCGCTTCTGCAGAAACGGGCAAGCCGGAACAGCTGACCTACGAGGAGCACATCCGACCCATTTTCCGCGCCCATTGTTTTGACTGTCATGGCGCCGCCGAAGAAATGAAGGGGGGCCTCGATTTGCGTCTGGTCCGTTTCATGGCCAAAGGGGGGGAATCGGGCGCAGCGATCATTCCCGGGAAACCGGACGAAAGTTATCTGATCGAACGCATTGAAAGCGGCGATATGCCACCCGGAGAAGCGCGGGTGCCCGGGGATCAGATTGAAACTCTGAAACGCTGGATCGCAGCCGGCGCGAAAACGGCACGACCCGAGCCTGACAAAATAGAAGCGGGATTGGGGATCACACCTGAAGAGCGCGCCTACTGGGCATTTCAGCCTGTCAAAAGGCCAGAGGTTTCAGAAGAATTGAAGAGCCGGCACGGTGTGCGTTCACCCATCGATGCGCTGCTGTTGAAAGCCATGCCGGAAGGTCTGGCGTTTTCTCCCGATGCTGACAGGCTGACGCTGATCAAGCGAGCCAGTTTCGATCTGCTGGGGCTGCCGCCCAGTCCGGAACAGATTCGTCGTGTGATGGCAGATCAGTCTGCCGGCTGGTACGAAACCTATCTGGATGAACTGTTACAGTCGCCTCATTATGGCGAACGCTGGGCGCGTCACTGGCTGGATGTTGCGGGGTATGCTGATTCCGAAGGTTATACCGTCAATGATGTCGTGCGTCCCTGGGCCTGGAAATACCGGGACTATGTGATTCGATCTTTGAATGCAAACAAACCTTTCAATCAGTTTATCGTTGAGCAACTGGCCGGCGATGAATTGGCCGGTAAGCGCGAAGGCGATCTGACAGAAAAACAGATTGAACTGCTGACGGCGACCGGGTTCTTACGCATGGCCGCCGATGGAACGGGGAGTGGCAGTAATACGCCCGAAGCCCGCAATCAGGTCATTGCAGATACGATGAAGATTGTCAGCAGTTCGTTGATGGGGGTCAGCGTGGCTTGTGCGCAATGCCACGATCACCGTTATGACCCCATTCCACAGTCGGATTACTTCGCGATGCGGGCTGTCTTTGAACCGGCGTTTGACTGGCAGCAGTGGCAGACCCCACCACAGCGACAGGTTTCACTCTATACAGCCGCTGATCGAGCGAAAGCGGCTGAGATCGAAGCCGAGGTCCAGAAAGTCGTCGCTCAGAAAACCGAAAAGCAGGCAGCCTATATGGCCGAAGCGCTGGAAACGGAGCTGAAGAAATATGAGCAGCCTTTACGTGACCAGCTAAAAGCGGCCTACCAGACTGCCGCAGATAAAAGGACACCCGAGCAGCAGGAACTGCTCAAGAAAAATCCGAGCGTGAATATTTCACCGGGGGTCTTGTATCAGTATCTGCCCAAAGCGGCAGAGGAGTTGAAGGAATTTGATAAACAGATCGCGGACATCCGGAGCAAAAAAAAGGTCGAAGAGTTTTTGCGCGTGGCCATGGAACCTGCCAATCATCAGCCGGTGACGAAGCTGTTTCATCGTGGCGATTACCGTCAACCCAAACAGGTGATTGAGCCTGCTGCATTAACGGTCGCTTCTCCGGAGGGAGAACGCAAAAAATTTCCGGTGAACGACAATACGCTGCCGACAACCGGTCGTCGGCTGGCATTCGCTCACTGGCTGACCAATGGAGAGCATCCGCTGGTGGCACGTGTGCTGGTGAACCGGATCTGGCTGCATCACTTTGGCCGGGCCATCGTCAGTACGCCGGGAGAATTCGGCAAGCTGGGATCGACTCCCACGCATCCGGAATTACTCGACTGGCTGGCTTCCGAATTCATGCAGCAGGGGTGGGATCTCAAGAAATTCCATCGCACCATCATGCTGTCGACCGCTTATCGTCAGGCAGGTGCCCCGGATCCGAGTAAGGAATCCATTGATCCGGAAAACAATTATTACTGGCGAAAACCCATCGTCCGCCTCGAAGCAGAAACACTCCGCGATCGCATGCTGGCTGCGTCCGGCGTGCTGGATCCTCAACTGTTTGGTGCCCCGGTTGGAATTAAAGAAGACGATTTCGGCCAGGTGGTTGTCTCTGGCGATCAGCTTCGTCGCAGTCTGTATATTCAGGCGCGGCGCAGTCAACCGGTGGGAATGCTGCAGACCTTTGATGCGCCTGTGATGGAGATTAACTGTGAGCGGCGTTCCAATTCGACGGTCGCGACGCAGTCCCTGATGCTGATGAATGGCAGTTTCATTCTGTCGCAATCTGCGAAGCTGGCGGATCGTCTGGCGCGGGAGGCTCCGGAACTCAAGCCGGATATGCTGGCATCACTGCCTGAACTGCCTGCCTCCATCAGGCCGGTGTGGAGTTATGGCTATGGAAAACTGGATGAGACGGAGACGTCAGCTCCGAAGCTGAGTTTTACCGCGCTGCCTCACTGGACGGGTTCCAGCTGGCAGGGCGGTCCCCAGCTTCCGGATCCTGCTCTGGGTTGGGTGACCTTGAATGCGGGAGGCGGGCATCCTGCCAGTCAATACGTGGCCATTCGTCGCTGGACAGCGCCTGTTGCAGGAACACTGTCTTTCACCGGAAAACTGCAGCATGGCAGTGACAAGGGGAACGGAGTACGGGGGCTGGTGCTTTCGAGTCGCACCGGGCCTGCTGGCCAGTGGGATGTTAAGAATCAGTCCGTTGATACCGCCGTCAGTTCCCTCGCCGTTCAACAGGGGGATACGATCGATTTTATTACTGATTGTAAACAGAACGATGTCAGCTTTGATTCTTTTTCCTGGGGCATTCAATTATCGCTGAAGAACGAGCAGGGAGGAGAACTCAAATGGAATTCCGCCGCGGAATTTCGGGGACCGGAACCAGAGCAGAAAAGTCTGCCTGCCCAGGCAGCTTATGCGTTTGAGCTCACCCTGTGCCGACAACCTGCACCAGACGAACTTCAACTGGTGACCCGATTTATTGGAAACCAGCTGGCCTACCTGCAACAGCATCCAGACCAGCTTCCCCAGGGAGTGACGCCGGCCCGTCAGGTCATTACCAATTTGTGCCAGGCGTTGATGAGTTCCAATGAATTTTTATATGTCGATTAAGATTAAATGAGATGTTTTGACTTCGTTCGATTCTCGAATGCATTCGAGTTCCTTCTTTCTGGTAGATAACAGATGACTCAATTCAGCAGACGACAGTTTCTGGCAGAAAACGCGATGGGCATTGGAACCGTTGCGCTGGCTTGGTTGCTCCAGCAGGATCAACTTCTGGCACGGCCCAAAAATATTCCGATCAAGCAACCTCACTTTGATCTGACTCCGAAAGCGGCACAGTTTGCACCCCAGGCGAAAGCCATGATCTCACTGTTCCAGCATGGCGGTCCGGCGCATATGGATCTGACCGATCCCAAACCGGAGTTGACCAAATTCAGCGGGACCGATTTCAAAGGTGACATCCAATACAGCTTCGTGCAGCAGGCCAGCAAAAAGCTGTTGGGAAGTCCCTGGAAATTCCAGAAGCACGGGCAGTGTGGAACTGAACTTTCAGAGCTGTTGCCTCATCTGGCAGAGATCGTGGATGACATTTGTGTGGTTCGATCCATGCATACGGGGGCGAATGGCCACGAAGTTTCGATTCGTTATTTTCATGGCGGGATTCCCGGAGTTCTGGGACGTCCCAATCTGGGTTCGTGGCTGGTGTATGGGTTAGGATCGGAATCTCAAAATCTGCCGGCGTATATGGTGTTGACCGATCCGGGCGGATTGCCCGTAGATGGCGTCACGAACTGGTCCAACGGTTTTATGCCTTCTCTGTTTCAGGGGACCGTGCTGAGACCCAAGGAGCCACGAATTTTAAATCTCGATGCGCCGGCGCATCTGCAGGGCTCTCTGCAAGAACAGAATCTGGAGCTGCTGCAGACTCTCAATAAACGGCATTACGAACAGCATCCACACGAATCGGATCTGGAAGCGCGTATCTCCAGCTATGAACTGGCAGCGCGGATGCAGACCTCTGCCCGCGAAGCATTGGATCTCTCTCAGGAGACCAAAGCGACGCAGGAGATGTATGGTCTGGATGATCCCAAAACAAAGGAATACGGAACCAGGTGCCTGATTGCCCGCCGCCTGGTCGAACGTGGGGTGCGGTTCGTGCAACTGTTTCTGGGAGGTCAACCCTGGGATAACCACAGCCATCTCACGACGGGGCTGCCTGCGATTTGCACTCGAACTGATAAACCTTCAGCGGCTCTCGTAAAAGACCTGAAGCAGCGGGGCATGCTCGATTCCACGCTGGTACACTGGGGAGGCGAAATCGGCAGACTGCCTGTGACACAGGAACACGGTGATGGCAAGAGCGCTGGACGCGACCATAACGGTCAGGGGTTCAGTATCTGGCTGGCCGGTGGCGGAATCAAAGGGGGAATGACCTTTGGTAAAACCGATGAGTTCGGGCACAAAGCGGTAGAAAACGTGGTGACTCCCAACGATTTCCAGGCGACAGTCATGCGGTTGTTTGGTATTGATTATCAGCAGCTGCTTTATCATCACAATGGGCAGGAACAGATCATTACGAATGGCAGACCTGCACGTATTGTCTCTGACATTCTGGCGTAGTTCGCTCTGATCTGTTCAATCAGGAGGCTGAGCCTGATAGACTGTATCACGTCTTAATATCAATGTCTGTTTCAGGATGATCCCTCTCTGGGAAGTGCTGTGATTTTAGTAGTGGTGGGATCTTCACACCTCAGCCCGTATTCGGATTGAGATGATGGATCGACTCGAATTGACCTGAATATGAATTTAAAAATCCGACACAGAGAACCGGAATTGATGGATCAGCCCGGGTTGTCTGAAGGGGAACATGGTCACGCCTTAGCGGGGCTGGGGCGAATTAACTGGTGGAGTCGCAGTGATGCCATTGTGTGGCCTGCCATTCTCGAGTTAGCGAAAAGCCGAACAGGCAAGCCGCTGCAGATACTTGATATCGCCAGTGGAGGCGGTGATGTCGCGCTCAGTATCGCTGCCCGTGCGGAACGCGCGGGAATTCCGGTTGAAGTCGATGGCTGTGATATCAGTCCCTTTGCTGTCCGGTATGCCACTCAGCAGGCCGCAGATCGAGGTCAGGAGCAGGTTCGTTTTTTTGAATGCGACGTGCTCACGGAATCGCTGGATAAAAAATACGATGTCGTCATGTGTTCGCTGTTTCTGCATCATCTGGATGAGGAACCTGCACAGCAACTCCTGAAAATCATGGCACAGTCGACCAGACAGCTGCTGCTGGTGAATGATTTATGCCGGTCACGTGCCGGTTACTGTCTGGCGTGGACCGCCTGTCGATTATTAACCCGCTCACCTGTCGTGCACACGGATGGTCCGCTCTCGGTCGCCGGCGCATTTACGGTGAATGAAATAAAAGAACTGGCAAAACAGGCCGGATTAGATGGTTTTCAGATCACGCGTCACTGGCCTCAACGCTGGTTACTGAAGTGGAGTCGCGTATGACTCTGGCCAGTTCACTGAATCGCGAAGCAGCCTGCGGGCAGAACTGGGATGCGATCGTCATTGGCGCGGGGCCGGCGGGCGCGGTGGCGGCCCGACAGCTGGCACAGCAGAAGTTACGGACACTGTTGATCGAACGCAAAACGTTTCCCAGGTACAAAGTCTGTGGCTGCTGTCTCAATCAGCGGGCAATCGATGCATTACAACAGATCGGACTGGGGCAGTTACTGGATTCGACCGGTGCGGTGCCTTTAAATCAGTTTCGCATGCAATATCAGGGACGCGAAACTTCCGTCACCTTGCCGGGTGGTCTGGCGATTACTCGAGAAGTTTTCGACACACGTCTGGTTCAGTCTGCAATCGAAGCCGGAGCGGATTTCCTGCAGGATACTACGGCAACTCTGTTGAACGACGCTGAAGAGACCGGACTACGGTCGGTTGTCCTCAGTGCTCAAGGGCAGACTGTGGGAACGGCCTCTGCAAAAGTCATTCTGGCGGCAGATGGATTAGGTCATCCCAGTCTGCAGAACTGTCCGGGTTTTGACATGCAGGTGGCTGCAGATTCCCGGATTGGCGTCGGTGCCGCATTCGCAGCGAATGAGGATTCATCTTATCCGGCGGGTCTGATTCACATGGCGATTCACCGATCCGGATACGTAGGGCTGGTCCGTGTGGAGGGAGAGAACCTGAATCTGGCGGCGGCCATCGATCGCGATTTTATCAAACAGTGTGCCGGTCCTGCAGATGCGGTGCTGCAGATTCTGAGAGAATCGGGTTCCCCCGTATTACCTGAAATGACCGAGAGCAGTTTCAAGGGAACATTGCCCGTCACCCGCAAAACGTTGCGCCCGGTTGGTAAACGGTTGTTTGTACTGGGGGATGCCGCCGGCTATCTGGAACCGTTTACCGGCGAAGGGATGGCGAATGCGATCACGGAAGGTGTCGCCGTCGCACAACTGGTGCCGGAAGGGCTGCGCCATTGGGATTCCGCGGTGGAACAGAAATGGTTGAGCACCCATTATGCCTTGACGGACGGGCGTTTATTCTGGTGTCGCTGGCTGACGCGGTTATTGCGTTCTCCTATTGCTGTGGGCTGGGGGTTGCGACTGTTTCATCTGTTTCCGGGAATGGCCCGGCCGATTGTCGCCCGCTTGAATCATTGAAGAATTTTGACAGTAATTGAAGAGTATTTATGAGTTTTGAAATCCTGGGAATTGGTACTACAAATCCAGAGCATTCGATTCGGCAGTCGGAGGCGGCTGTTCATGCACTGTCGCTCTCCTGTCATGTCGATACGACAGAGCAGCAGCGACGTCTGCTGCCTGTGCTCTATCGCCGGGCGGGAGTGAAATCCCGACACAGCGTCGTTCTGGAAAACAGCTCGGGTGCAGAAGCGGTCAGACAGACGTTTTATCAGCCTGCCGAGTCTCCCGCTGATCTGGGACCGGCGACATCGATTCGCATGCAGGAATATGAAAAGCATGCGGCTGTACTGGCGACGCAAGCCGTCCAGGCTGCATTGGATTCGGCCAACGTTGATCCTGAGAAAGTGACTCAACTGGTGACTGTTTCCTGCAGCGGTTTCAGTGCCCCGGGTTTTGATCTGCATGTCTTAAAGCAACCTGGTTTTTCGCCTGATGTTTCACGGACGCATATCGGCTTTATGGGCTGCCACGGCGCTTTGAACGGTCTGCGCGTGGCGAAGTCGTTTACCGATAACGATCCGAATGCCTGTGTGGTGGTCTGTGCGGTCGAGCTCTGCAGCCTGCATCAGCAGTATGGCTGGTGTCCTGATAAGATCGTGGCCAATGCCCTGTTTGCAGATGGAGCAGCGGCAGTCGTTGGTAAGCAGTCTCGAAATCAGACAGGCGACCATTGGGAATTAGTCGCGTCAGGCTCGACGGTCGTCCCGGATTCTGAAGCGATGATGAGCTGGCGGATTGGAGACCATGGATTTGAAATGACGCTGTCGCCACTGATTCCGGATCTGATCAAATCCCGCTTACGCCCCTGGCTGGAGAAGTGGCTGGCCTCACAGGGAACGAGTATTGAAGCGATTGGCAGCTGGGCCATTCACCCGGGAGGTCCAAGAATTCTAACCGCGGTGGCAGAAGCCGTGGGTTTCGAGGAAGAAAAGCTGGCACCTTCGCGCGAGATCCTCTCCGAGTTCGGAAACATGTCTTCGCCTACGGTGCTGTTTATTCTGCAGCGTTTGCAGGCAGCTCAGGCAGCACGTCCCTGTGTGATGCTCGGCTTTGGTCCCGGTCTGACGATCGAAGCAGCTCTGGTGAAATAGCTGTTTTGGACTGCAGCAGACGGGAAAACAAGATACCTGAACTTATGGCGATCCGTTGTTTTAGCAGCGCAATCTTAGCCTGTGTCCAGTTTTACTGTAGCGTCTCCAGGTCCTTTTGGACCGAGTATATTAGATTGAGAGACGCTATGGTTAAATGTGATGCGCTCTAGCTTACCAAGCCTGAAGCAAGGGGATCAGAAATAATTAAAACGCACAATTTGCGCGTGAAATGCAAAAAACCATGCTGACACGACTGAAGAGTGACTTAGAGTTAAGTTGTAGTATCTTACGACCTGACTGGTGTTCGTGTGAATATGTCTGTTCATGCTAAATGAAACTTAATTATTGACAATTGCGAATCGCATCTGTATGGTTTTATATATATTATATATAGAGATAGCGCTATTTTAGTATGCCCACCACAAAACCTTCCCACCTCAATCAGAATCGACATGAATACATTGCATTACGCTGCTTCAACACGTCTATTCGTTCTCTGCTTCCTGCCTGTGATTTTTCTCAGCAACTCTGCAGGGCTCTTACAGGCGGAAGAAAAAACCTCTCCCGTCAGTTTCGTCAATGATGTGGTACCCGTCCTGACAAAAGCAGGGTGTAACATGGGGGTCTGTCACGCCAAGGCCGGTGGGGGACAGAATGGTTTTCAGTTATCCCTGCTCGGTTTTGAACCTCTGGATGATTATGAAAGCCTGGTGAAGGAAGCCCAGGGGCGTCGACTGTTCCCTTCGGTACCTTCCAAAAGCCTGCTGCTGACCAAAGCTTCCAATGAAAATCCCCATGGGGGCGGAATCCGTCTCCCGCGCGATTCGGAAGGGTATCAAGTCATCCGTCGCTGGATTGAAGAAGGTGCCCGCTATTCAACCGGAAATGAGCCAACGCTGGAATCAGTCGAAGTTCAGCCGGAACGTGGCGTGGTGAATATGGGGGAAACCCAACAGCTGAAGGCGATCGCTAAATATTCGGATGGAAGCGTTCGCGATGTGACCGAGGTCGCATTATATGAGTCAAACATTAAATCCATGGCGGAAGCGACCGAGGAAGGGGTCGTCAAAGTTCATGACATTCCCGGCAAAGTAGCAGTGATGGTTCGCTATCAGGGCAAGATCGCGGTTTTCACAGCAGCAATTCCACTGGGAGCCCCCATTCAGGAAGTGCCTTCGGAAAAGAACATGATTGACCGTCATGTTTTTGCCAACCTGAAGGAACTGGGCATTCCTCCCTCACCGGTCTGTGATGACCAGACATTCCTGCGCCGCGTGACTCTCGATATCTGTGGTCGCTTTCCGACACAGGAAGAAACCGAAACCTTCCTGGCGAGCACTGATCCGAAAAAACGGGATGAGCTTGTGGAGCGTCTGCTGCGAAGTCCCAACTATGCGGACTACTTTGCCTCCAAGTGGACACCGCTGCTGAAGAACCGCCGCGATGCCGCCAATGATATTACTTCGAACTTTGCCTTTCATGCCTGGATTCGAGACAGTCTGCTGGCGAATGTCCCCTATGATCAACTCGTGCGCGAACTGCTGGGAGCGACAGGAACCGTCGTCAGCAATCCGCCTGTTGCGTGGTATAAACGTGTCAAAGATCCCAAAGATCAGCTGGAAGATATTGCTCAGCTGTTTCTGGGAGTACGGATGCAATGTGCTCAATGCCATCACCATCCATTCGAACGCTGGAGCCAGGACGATTATTACAGTCTGGCGGCATTCTTCTCACAGATTGGTCGCAAGCCAACCGGAACGCAGGGAGAAGACCTGATCTTTCATCAGCGGGGTGTCGCGCAGGCCAAGAATGTGAAATCTGGCGAGATGCTGAAACCAGTAGCGCTGGGGGATGATATTGGCGAGATCTCAGCCGATGAAGATCCCCGTCTGCGGTTAGGCAACTGGATGAGCTCCAAAGACAATCCCTTTTTTGCCAAAGCACTGGTGAACCGTTACTGGAAACACTTTTTCAAACAGGCCCTGATTGAACCGGAAGATGATATCCGGGATACGAATCCTCCTTCCAATCCGGAACTGATGGCTGCATTGGAAGAACACTTTATCCAGTCAGGCTTTGATCTGAAAGCACTGATTAAGCTGATTACTCAGTCACACACTTATCAACTGAGTTCGATGCCGAACGAATACAATCTGCAGGATCGCCAGAATTACTCGCGGTTCTATCCACGTCGTCTGCAGGCTGAAGTCCTGTTGGATTCAGTCGATCAACTGGCTGGCTCAACAACGGCGTTTGCCAATTTGCCGCCAGGGACCCGTGCGATTGCCTTACCGGACAACAGTTACACCAACGCATCGGCTTTTCTGAAAGTCTTTGGTCGTCCCAACAGTGCCAGTGTCTGCGAATGTGAGCGGGTGCAGTCTTCCAGTCTGGCTCAGAGCCTGCATCTGATTAACTCCTCGGAGATGAAATCCAAACTGGCAAATGCGAATGGGCGGGCTGCGGAATTAGCCAAAGCGAAAGATAAGTCTGTTGAAGAGAAAGTGAATGAGCTGTATCTGACCGCATTTGCGCGTAAGCCGCGACCTGAAGAATTACAGACAGCGGTGCAGTTTCTAACGACACCAGATCCTGAAGCGAAAGTGAAACCGGATACGAAGAAAACACCGACTTCCAAAGACTATCAGGACCTGATCTGGGCTCTGATGAATACCAAAGAGTTTTTGTTTAATCACTAATGAATCGAGACGAAGATTCGTCACGCTGCTGAATAGCAGGTTCTCTCACGAAATCGAAACCATAACCAGTAAAAAATAGAGGCCGGGAAAAATGAAGAGTTTTCGACTGCAGTTCTCGTTGATGATGGGGGTCTGCCTGGCATTGAGTTGCCTGGTTTCTGCAACCGCACAGGCACAACTGGTCTGTCTACCTGCACCCCGGTTATTGACGACCATGCCGATGGGCGGTCAGGCGGGGACCACGTTTGAGGTGACGATCACCGGTGAAGATATCGATGATGCCGATGAACTCAGCTTCTCACATCCGGAAATCACTGCCACCCCAACACTGGGAAAAGACGGACTGCCGGTTCCCAATAAATATACTGTGACTATCGGCAAAGACTGTCCCGTTGGAGTTCACGAAGCCCGCGTCATGACACGTCTTGGTGTTTCCTCCAGTCGTGCGTTTAATGTCGGTCGCCTGCCGGAAGTTTCACAGACCGCCGCAAATACGACACTGGAAACGGCAAAGAAGCTGGAACTGAATTCGATCTGCAATGCAGTGATGTCTCGCCAGAAGATCGATTACTACACATTCGAAGCCGGCAAGGATCAACGGGTGATTGTGGACTGTGCCGCAAAAGGCATCGATTCCAAACTCAATCCCGTCGTCATCATCGCCGATGAGCGTGGCATGGATCTGGTCGTGGAACGACGCGGGGGCATGCTAGATTTTAAAGTTCCTGAAACGGGCAAATACGTGGTTAAGGTGCACGGCCTGACTTATGATGGCGGCCCTTATCATTTTTATCGACTGGCCTTGAAGAACGTGGCCCGGGATGAGATTGTGCCCCGCATGCCTTCCATCAAAAAAGTCAGCGCTTTCTCATGGCCTCCTGCCGGGCTCACTAACGAATCGCTCAAGCCGGAAGTAGAACCAAATAATGCACACGCGGAAGCACAGAAAATCACTCTGCCTTGCGATATCAGCGGCAGCTTCTTTCCTGCAGCAGACGTTGATACGTTCGAATTTACCGCTAAGAAAGGGGAAGTCTGGTGGGTCGAAGTCGCATCAGAGCGATTGGGACGTCCGACCGATCCATCCATTGTTGTGCAGCATGTCAGTGGAACAAGGGCAGATGCGAAAATTACCGACCTGGTTGAACTGAGTGACATTGCCAGTCCCGTGAAAGTATCCAGTAACGGCTACTCGTACGATGGCCCTCCTTACAATGCCGGTTCCTCAGATATCATCGGCAAAGTCGAGATTAAGCAGGACGGCGTGCATCATCTGCAGATCCGTGATCTGTTTGGTGGAACACGTAATGATGCGAAAAATATTTATCGACTGATTATTCGCAAAGCGGCTCCTGATTTTGCTCTGGTGGGCTGGGCGCTGCATATGAATCTGCGGAACGGCGACCGGAATGCCCTTTCCAAACCAATCGCTCTGCGAGGCGGAGCCACGATGCCTCTGGAAGTGGTCGTTGTCAGACGTGATGGTTTCGACGGCGAAATTGAACTGTTCATGGAAAACCTGCCAGAGGGAGTGACTGCCACCGGACTGAAAATTGGTAAGGGAAAATCACGGGGCACAATGCTGATCTCAGCAGCGGAAGGTGCTCCGCGTGGTTTAACCAGTGCGAAATTCTTCGGACGGGCAACGATCAACGATCAGGTGGTCACTCGTCCGTGTGCTCTGGCATCCATGCAGTGGCCTGTGAAAAATGCCTGGAGTGAGGTTCCCAGTCCGCGTCTGATGGCGGATGTTCCCGTCTCGGTCAGCACTTCAGAACAGGCACCGATCACCATCGCTCCTGCAGAAGAAAAAGTCTGGGAAGTGACGGAAGGTGAAAAGCTGACAATTCCGCTCAAGCATGCTCGCCGCAGCGAATTCTCGGGAGCCAATATAACTCTTAAAACTTACGGAGAAGGCTTTGATCGAAATAAAGCCTTTGATGCACCGCTAAAAGCGGATGCGTCCGAAGCAGTGCTGGATCTGGCGACTCTGAAAACTCCTCCCGGCGAATACAAAATTGCATTCGGCGGCTATGCCGTCGTGAAGTATAAAGAAAACCCGAATGCGGTTGCATTGGCTGAAACAGAACTGAAGCAGGCACAGCAGGAAGCAGCGACCTTATCTGCCGAAGCAGAAAAACTGCAGAAGCAGGGAGATGCGGCGGCAAAAGAGGCGGCTGCGAAAGTAAAAACTGCTCAGGCTGCTGTGGCAAAAGCCGATAAAGAATTAAAGCAGGCGACTGCCAAAGCAAAACCCAAAGACATCGTTGATATTATTTTTTCCAAGCCCATTACCATTCGTGTTAATCCAGCTAAGAAGGCGAAATAGTGATGACAGATCCTTTTCACGCATCTACCGTTCATCCGTGTCCGGGTCCTGAAACACGCCGTGGCTTCCTCAAAATGGGCCTGGCGGGTTTTGCTTCGCTCAGTCTTCCTGGAATTCTGCGATTGCAGGCAGCGAGTCCTCTGCCCAATCAAAAGAAAAAGACCGCTGTAATTATGGTCTGGCAACCAGGTGGCTGTTCACACATCGATACGTACGATCCCAAGCCCGCTGCGCCGATTGAATACCGTGGTCCTTTCGGCATGATCCCGACGAAAATTCCGGGAATGAATTTCACAGAACTGCTGCCGATGCAGGCGAAAATTGCAGACAAGTTCACTGTTCTGCGTTCGATGCGCCATGACAGCCCCGGGCACCCGGCGGGAACACTGCGAATGCTGACCGGCGATACCGATCGTCGCGACAAGGAAATTCCCAAGTATCCTGACTGGATGTCCGTTACCAATTATCTGCGTTCCAAAGAAGGTCCGCGTAAAAATCCGCTTCCGCCGTACGTGGGCATCAACTTTTCTTCACAGCGTGTAGGCGGTGCCTACCTGGGAGATGCCTACGGTCCCTTTACTGTTTCAGGTGATCCGAACAAACCGAACTTTACGGTCCCCAATATCGGACTGTCGAATCAGGCTGAAGTGAAACAGCTCGATCGTCGGGCCACTCTGCGTGAGAAGCTTGATACCCTGGAACGTTCGTTCGATCAGGCGGGGGAACTGCAGGCGCTGGACGAATTCGAAACCCAGGCCATGACTCTGTTGACGAATCCCAAAGCAAAAGATGCTTTTGACCTGAGTCAGGAAGATGACCGCACCCGTGATCGTTACGGTCGCAATACCTGGGGCCAGCAATTGCTGATGGCACGTCGACTGGTAGAGGCGGGCGTGGATGTGATTTCGACCAGCCTGAGTGGTCCGCTTTGTGGCCGCGTGTCAAACTGGGACGATCATGCCGTAAACCACCATGTCTTCGATGCCATGCGGTTCCGTTCACAGGCATACGATCAGGCTGTCTCTGCTTTGATTGAAGATATTTACGACCGTGGACTGGATGAACGAGTGCTGGTGGTGGTCACCGGTGAATTCGGTCGTACTCCGAAAGTCAATTACCAGCCCAGTACCGGCGCAGGCAATGCGAGTGCACCTGCCGGCACTAAACAGCCGGGCCGAGATCACTGGCCACGTGCATTTTCTAATATCTGGGCCGGTGGTGGTATCGAGACCGGTCGCTTTATCGGTGCGAGTGACAAGCTGGGCGAAGATTCCATTGAACGGATCTGTGGTGCGGGTGATTTCCTGGCGACCATTTATCATCATCTGGGCATTGATTCGTCGAGTGTGTTTATCGAAGACTTCAACGGTCGTCCCACTCCGATCATTGCCGATCAGGGCAAACCGATTCCGGAACTGATGGGATAAGCGGGGCTGCGATGTAAGCCAGTTGATCGCGGTTGTACAACTGGCTTATAATCTGCGCCTGTTTTGCGCCCCGTATCCCTGATCCCGGACAGAGTCCCACCGTTGCAATGAATGCGTTGATTATCGCGATTTATATCTGCGTCTATCTCAGTATGCTGCTGGGGGGAATTCCTGGATTAAAAGTGGATCGGACGGGAGCAGCCTTACTGGGCGCTATCATTTTGCTGGCAGGACGATGCCTGACTGAGCAGCAGGCTCTGGAATCAATCGATGTGCCTACGCTGGCTCTGCTGTTTGGCATGATGGTGATATCGGCACAGCTCCGGCTGGGCGGCTTTTATGGTCGCATTACCAATCGCATTGTGAATCACGATCTGTCTCCCTCTTTACTGCTGGCGTCTGTAATCGGTTTTGGCGGTGCTTTGAGTGCCTTTCTGACCAATGATGTCGTCTGCCTGGCGGTGACGCCGAGCCTGACTCAACTCTGTTTGCGAAAAAAGCTGAATCCGGTTCCCTTTCTGATCGCGCTGGCATGTGCTGCCAATATCGGAAGTGCAGCGACCCTGATCGGGAACCCGCAGAATATCCTGATTGGCGAATCTTTACATATATCCTTCAATGGTTATCTGCTGATTGCGCTTCCGATCTGTCTGCTGGGCCTGATCGTTGTCTGGGGGGTACTCGTCTTCCAGTATCAGAGGCAATGGTCCCTTGAGTCGGAAGCCGCTGCAGATGATGGCGAGAATGCGTTTAGTTCCTGGCAGACGGGAAAAGGACTGATCGTATTAACTCTGCTGGTACTGGGGTTCATGCTGGCTCCCTGGCCTCGTGAATTACTGGCTCTGGGAGCGGCTGGGATTCTGCTGTTCAGCCGGACCTTTTATTCGCGCAACGTCATGGGGCTGGTGGACTGGCCACTACTGGTGTTGTTTATCAGCCTGTTTATTGTGAATCAGGCCTTTCAACTGGCTGGAGGGATGGACTGGATTATGGCGCGAACTCATGCGGCTGGAATCTCCCTGGAGGATCCTGGGACGCTGTTTCTCTCAACTGCGATTTTGAGTAACCTGGTTTCGAACGTGCCCGCGATTATGCTGCTGTTGCCGATGACAGAGGGCAGTGAGATGGGACCTTTGCTGGCGATCAGCAGTACGCTGGCGGGGAACTTCATTATTGTGGGAAGTGTGGCCAATATCATTGTCGTTGAATCAGCGCGACTGGCAGGCGTCAAGATCGACTTCCGCACGCATGCCCGCGTCGGGGTGCCTGTGACAATCATCAGTTTGTTGGTGGCCTGGTTCTGGCTTCAACTGTTCTCTTGATTTGAAAACAGGTACGAAACCAGAGAACGTCGTTCATGCGGGTTACAGAACCGGTCCCAGCATCGCAATGGTATTATTCCAGAAGCGGCGGGCGATGCTCCAGTTCGCGACAGCTTCCGCTGTGATTTCTCTGGATGATGCCAGATATTCCTGCTGACGTTCCCGGACATTTTCTGTCAAGACAGGGTTAAAAAACAGGATATTGTTTTCATAGTTCAGGTCAAAGCTGCGTCGATCCATGTTTGCAGAACCGATCAGGGTGATTTCACCGTCCAGCGTCAGTGACTTGGTATGCAGCAGGCCTTTTTCGTATTCATAGATTTTCACACCCGCTTCCAGCAGTTCTTCGTAATAGCTGTGGCTCGCTGCGCCGACAATCCGGGAGTCATTGCGGGCCGGAAAAATGATTTTCGTATCAACGCCACGATATGCTGTGGCACAGAGGGCATCCTGCATCGATTCATCTGGAACATAATAGGGGGTGGTTATCACCAGTTCTCTGCGGGCAGAATGGATCAGAGATTCGAACATCTCGGGCATCGCAGAAAAGCGAACCGTCGGGCCGGTACCAACGACCTGTGCTGGAAATCCGGTCTCACGAGGGGGGATGGGAATGTCTAAAAGATGTGACAGATCTTCGTCAACCTGCGTCATCCAGTCACTGACAAACAGATGCTGGTTCTGACGCGCCACTGGTCCTTCAAACCGTATGACGGCATCGACCCAGGGGGCATATCTGGGTTTGACGCGAAATTCCGGGTCGGAACAGTTCTGGCTGCCACAATAGGTGATGCTGTGATCAATCACCACAATTTTACGGTGATTACGCAGATCAATTCGCCCTACAAAGGGACGGAGCAGAGGGTTTCCAATGGGCAGGGCGACTGCGGTTTTTACTCCGGCAGCTTTCAAATCATTCCAGTGGGAAGACTTAATCAGGAGCCGGGAACCCAGATCATCGGCCATGGCACGGCATTGGACACCCCGGGCAGCCGCACGTTTCAATGCTTCCATGATCTTGCATCCGTTATTATCCGGTAACCAGATATAGAACAACAGATGCACGTGTTCCTGAGCTGCATCAATATCTGCGACCATCCTGTCGATCGTGGAATTCGAATCCGCCATCAGTTGTGCCATATTCCCGTCCACGGGTGAATAGCCACTGATGGAACAGCCAACGCGGAAGAGATGATCATATTTCTCTGGGATTTGAGTATGAAAATCTTCTTCAGGGCAAACTGTGCAGCTTAGTTTTGGCAGGCGTTCGAATACTTTCTGCATGCGGGCAACGCGGCGGCGTCCAATATTGACTTCTCCCAGCAGCAGGTAGGCGAGAATACCCAGTACAGGCAGTGTGACGACGACAACGATCCAGGCCAATCGCGATGCTGGTTGACGATGCGGCCTTAAAATGACGCGCATAATGACCAGAATTTCGATCGAAATATGAATCAGTACCGCTATTGTGGCGACGTCCATTGAATGTTCCCTGCAAAAGCGGATCGGGTCCAGCGAGTGAGAGTCTTGAAGAATCAGGATCAGAAAAGGTCAACTTACCGCATTGACAGTTTCAGTTCAAGATACGGATTCTTACGGAAGCGACTATCTGAAAACTGCTTGTATGCAGAGTCGGACGATATTGATCAATTCAGCAAAATCCATGCGCGATGTTTTCGGGATCAAGGCAGCTGAACTTAGACAATACCGGTGATGCCGGATATCATAGGAAAACCGTGAAGCGATTGATTTCGGGTGGGGAATTCCAGCCTTGAATTCTAATCGAACGAATTTGCGTCTCGTGTCACATTGAACAGGTTGAAGATCTCTTGCGAAAATTTCCCCTACCAGCTTTCTGGATATTTACGTTCATTCTCCTTTGTCAGATATCATCGATCCAGGCAAATGAGAAACCGGTACGCGGGTTTCGGGAACTGAACCGATTTAAAGCTTCCGAAGCGCATCAGGCGGTTGCCGTTGATGAAACTTCATTCTATGCCATCTCGAGTCGGGATGTGGCCCGTTATGATAAAGCGACTGGCAAGCAACTCACAAAATGGAAGGGGCCGCAAGACTCCCATATACGTCATTTAAACAGTGGGATTGTGACGGGGGGGAAACTGTATTGTGCCCATTCCAACTGGCCGAAAAGTCCGCTCAAGAATACGATCGAAGTTTTCAAACCGGAGACACTGGAGCATCTGGAAACATTGACGTTTCCGGAGACAGCAGGAGCCATCAACTGGGTCGATCGACGAGCCGGCAAGTGGTGGGTCTGCTATGCGTTTTATGGTCAGATCGAAAACGTCCGCAAGACCCGCCTGGTTTGCTACGATGACAACTGGCAGCCAGAAGCGGAATGGACATTTCCCGATTCCGTCGTAAAACGGTTTCTGCCCAACAGCAATTCGGGCGGGGCCTTTGGACCCAATGGGCTGTTATATGCGACAGGCCACGATCATGGGGAAGTCTACGTCCTGAAAGTTCCGGAGGCTCATGGAATTCTGGAGCACGTGGAAACAATATCTGCCCCGATCGCCGGGCAGGGCATTGCCTGGGATCAGAGCGACATTGGAACTTTCTTTGGCATCATCCGTCGTTCTAAAGAGGTTGTAAAACTCAGGCTGACCCATTCAGCGGAATTCAGTGCACTGCGGGATCGCATTCAATGGAAACGTGAGGCACAAAATCCAATTCTCCCCCCACGGGCTGCGGGAAATTTTGATTCCACACGCTGTATGAACCCCTGGGTCGTCCGACAGGAAAACCAGTACCAGATGTTCTATGCAGGCGGTGATGATAAAGGTCTGCATCGAATTGATATTGCGACAGCGAACGTGGATGACATCACAAACTGGGAACGGAGGGGACCCTTATTTGAGACCGGTCAGCCAGGCAGTTTTGATGCACGCTGGTGTGTTCTTCCCCATGCGATTCGAATGGCGAAGGATCGCTGGCATTTATACTACACCGGAAACAGCGGGCAGGGGACAGGCCTCAGTTCCTTCCCCGGAATTGGTCTGGCAACCAGTGCCGATGGTAAAAACTGGTCCCGTTTCAGTCAGCAGCCGGTCCTGGCACGGAGTGGTGAACCGGGAACTCCCGATGCAATCGGCATAGCCGGTGGTTCGGTGATTCAGGTGACGCGAAGTGATGGTGCGACAGAATGGCGTTTTTATTACACAGGATGTCCTACTGTTGGTAAACCGCATCCGTTGAATCAGCAGAAAACAATCTGTCTGGCTGTCTCTGAAGATGGCATCCACTGGAAAAAGCAGGGGACCATCATGCTGCGTGATCCCGAGCGGGACTATGAGAATGTGGGGGTCGCCGGTCCGGTTGTTCTACAGCGAGATGATGGCAGCTTTCAGATGTGGTATTCCGCAATTGGTTCCCGCTGGGGCTATTATAGTATCTGCTACGCGGAATCGGATGACGGCATCTATTGGACCCGGGGTGAAAAATCGGGGGATAATCTGCAGCTCACGCCCACCGGTTCCGGCTGGGAGAGTCAGATGGTGGAATACCCTTCCGTCATTCGGGAAGGCGAGCGGTTACGACTGTTTTACTGCGGGAACGGTTACGGGAAAACAGGTATTGGAACCGCGATCAGTGTCGAACCTGATCAGAAGAACTGACCCTTGCATTTTGAGTCGCGTTTGTAATGATTCAGCCAGGATGGCGCTTCATTCAAGCGATGTTGCGCTGGCTAAATGAGATTTAATGGACGCGACCAGTTCCCCGAGTCAGAAACAGATGAAACAAACGGCCTGCTGCAATGGGGCCGATTTAACATAGAACAGCTGGAATTTTCATGAGCGAACACGCAATTATTTCCCTGTCATTTATCTTATTTGCAGGCATGCTGTGCCAGTGGGTTGCCTGGCGTGTGAAATATCCCGCGATTATTTTCCTGCTGGCCGCCGGCATTATCGCTGGACCGGTGATGCAATGGTTAAATCCGGATCAGTTATTCGGTGACCTGCTGTTTCCTTTTGTGTCTCTGGCGGTTGCCGTGATTCTGTTTGAGGGGAGTCTGACCTTAAAAATTCAGAATATTCCCGGCCTGGAACGGGTCATCCGGAATCTGATTACGATCGGTGCCTTCATCACCTGGATGATTACTGCGCTGGCGACCCGCACGCTGTTGGACTTTTCCTGGAGTGTTTCCTTCCTGTTTGGTGCGCTGATGGTCGTGACCGGACCGACGGTGATTATGCCTCTCCTGCGAACCGTACGCCCGAAAGAAAATGTGGCCAGTATTCTGCAATGGGAGGGAATTCTGATTGATCCCCTGGGGGCGATCCTGGCAGTGCTGGTCTTTGAATTTATTGTCTCCGGTGGAGTCGAAGGTGGCTTTGCTGCGGGCCTTTTGATCTTCGGAAAGATGCTGCTGATTGGCATGCTGTTTGGCGCAGCGGGGGGCCTGTTGTTTGGCTTTTTCCTGAAGAAATACTGGATCCCGCATTATCTGCATAACATCTCTGCGCTGGCACTGGTTTGTGTGGTCTTTGCGGTTTCCAATGCCTTCGAAGCCGAGTCGGGACTGCTGTCGGTGACCATCATGGGAATCTGGCTGGCAAATATGAAAGGGCTGGAACTGGATGACATCCTGGACTTCAAGGAAAGCCTGAGTATCCTGCTGATCTCCATGCTGTTTATCATTCTGGCAGCCCGAATGGACCTGAGTGCGTTCGTTGATCTGGGCTGGCCTGCGCTGGCCGTTTTTGCCGTGATTCAATTTGTGATCCGTCCTGTGAGTGTGCATCTCTGTGCTCTGGGTTCCAAGTTGAGTATGAATGAACGGCATCTGCTGTCCTGGATTGCACCTCGCGGGATTGTGGCTGCTGCCATCTCCGCACTGTTTTCGATTCGCCTGGAATACCTGGGATATCAGGATGCGGCCCGTATGGTGCCTTTGACTTTTATTGTGATCATCGGAACGGTCCTGCTGCAGAGTACCACCGCCGGTCCGCTGGCTCGATTTCTCAAAGTCGCTGAACCGGAAAACAAAGGTTTCCTGATTGTCGGTGCCAATGCCGTCGCTCAAGTGATTGCCGAAGAGTTAAAGAAAAACGGTATCCATACACTGTTGACGGATCAGAACTGGTCCTCTGTCACTGAAGCCAAGCTGAAAGGTCTGGCTGCGTACTGGGGGAATCCGGTTTCAGAACATGCAGAGCGGAATCTGAATCTGATGGGCATCGGAAATCTGCTGGCAATGTCGCCTCAGGTCGAATTGAATGCATTGGCGGCCCAGTATTATCGACTGGAGTTTGCCCCTGCGAACATCTTTACCATTCGCAATTCACAGCCCACTGCAGGCAAAGCAGAAGCGAAGACGGCATTCAAGTACAGTGGGCGGGTTCTGTTCGGGGAATCAGTCACCTATCAGGAACTGGAGCATTTACTGCATCAGGGGGCAGAGATGAAGACCACTCTGCTGACAGATGAATTCACTTATGAAGACTATCAGGAACAGCAGGGCGCGGCGCGCGTTTCCCTGTTTGCGATTGATCCCAACGAAGCCGTCCATGTCTTTACAGCCGAGCACGACTTTGTACCGAAAGCCGGTTGGAAAATCATGGCACTGGCCGCCAGGAAAGATGCTTAAGCCAGGGGGCCTTAGGTTTCTCATCAGTCACAAGTTGCAGATTTCCTTGATTTTATGGTCTTTTTGAACCAGATGCATCTTTTCACCATTCGCCAGCCTGGCGAAAAATAGTGAAAATAAAATTCATTAATCTTGATCATTCCAGGCGGAAAGCCTGCTCGCTCTTGGAAAAACCCACCGCTACAATCGAATCACTTTCGCGTACATCATCAGTAACGGAATCGGGCTAACATGACGATGCGACGACGTGATTTTTTAACATCATCCCTGTCAACCGCATCCCTGATAATGGCTTTTTCAGGGATGCTGGTTCCATCGCATTTGTCTGCGAAGGGGGAGTCGCGTGGTGACAATTGTCGTCTGCTGAAGCCCGCTCATGATCAGATCGTCTGCCCCTGGCAACCCGAGCATCCCCGGCACGATCACCAGTTGATCTTTCCCCTGGATGAGCGACGTCTGCTGTTTTTTTGGAATAATGCAGCATCTCCCTCGAACTGGTCTCGCACACCTTTGATGGCTGCGATTTCTCAGGATGAAGGCAATACCTGGGGACATTTCAAAGACATTGATGCGCGACCGGATTTTGATGCCGCTTATCCTTCTCTCACATTTTTCAAAGACGAGGCTTTGATCGCTTGTTATTCACGCTCCATACGCTGGAAACGTGACTCCGAAATTACGCTTAGAACGTATCAGGTCAGGCAGTTTTATGACGGATGAGGTCTTTTAAGAATGTTCGGCATGGAAGTTATGGCACCCTGACGATCGGCTTCGGTCCCGGTTTTGTGTGTTTTTCGTTCTGAAACGGCTTGGAAATTACCCGGTTCTGTATAGGTAAGATGTTAAAAAAAGGCAACATTCTGGATTTATTGGTAAAAACCCCCAAATTGTTAAAATTATGCTATAGCCCCCAAATTGTAGTGGAAATTATTCCACAGATTGGGTAATTCTATTATTTTAACTGAAAATAGGTTGACTACGAAGATAGAGAGCTATCAGTGGTTTAGAAGAAATCAGCAGAGATGTTCAGGACTGTAAACGTCACTCCGGTGCGTTAGACAGTTGGAAAATAATAGTGACTGAGGCGAAATAATCTCATCCCCAGGGACTTTTGATTCACTTACGAAGGAATGACAGGATGCTACTGACGAACTGGCTCAACACACTCACTTCCCGTATCCGCAAACGTCGAGTTTTTCGTTCCCGTGATCGCCGCGACATCCGCAGACGCTGGCAGTCAATCGTCAAGAATCAGATCTCTACAACAGAAGCGCTCGAAGACCGCACGCTGCTGACGACGGTATTTGATCAGGGGGAACTGTTGGCACCCGCAGGGACAGCACCTCATGATTATGATGAAGCAGGTCATGATGTTGCCGTCGATGGAGACTGGATGGTAGTAGGAGCACGTTTAGCAGATCCGATCAGTCGCCATAATGCAGGAGCTGTTTATCTTTACAGCCGTAATGATAGTAGTACTCCTCTCGATCAAAGCGATGATACCTGGGACTTTCACTCCACCTTGACCTCCCCGTTGATCATAGACCCTTCAGTCGAGAATGATGTCTTTGGCTTCACTGTGGATATCGATGGAGATACACTGATTGTCGGAGCCGTAGGAGCAGCTGATGGGGAAACACCTGGTTCTGCTTATATTTTCACGAAAGAGGATCCCAACAGTACACCGGAAGACCTGAGTGATGATGTCTGGAACTTTCGAAAAACACTTTCCCGACCAGCTGATTTAGCAAATTCTTTTAATCAACAGTTTGGCTATTCTGTCGCGATTAGTGGTGATACCGCGGTCGTAGGCGCATCTACTGATGATTTGGGTGGCTTAGACAATTCCGGTGCTGTTTATGTGTTTTCTACAGAGAATGATTGGAATGACTATTCAGTCAATAAATTGAAGGCCGAGATTCAGGATGACAATGCTCTATTCGGTCACTCAGTCGCCATCGATGGCGATGCAAGCACGATCATTATCGGGGCTCATGTCGATCTCGACCGAGGTGCGGTGTATCTGTTTGAGCGGGTCGAAAATGGAGCTGGTATAGCTGATGATACCTGGGATGAAGTGAAAAAAGTTTCTGGAATTCAAGCCGGTTCTGCTTTTGGTATCTCTGTTGATATTGACGGAGGTATCGCTGTCGTTGGAGTTCAAGGTTTCGACCTGGAATCAACTGAAAATCTCGAAGATGTTGGTGTCGCCTATGTGTTAGATCATTCCGCAGACTGGGGAATTGTGGGTGAGCTAAATTCACCCAGTCCTGCTGAATTTGATTACTTTGGTCATGCTGTCGCCATCAGTGGAGACCGGATCATTGTCGGGAGTTGGTTGGATGATTCTACTTCAGTAGGCAGTGGTGCTGCTTACCTGTTCGACCGTGAGGAAGGCTGGGCAGGGGCGGTTGCCAGAATCGACTCTCAGCATAATACTTCTGGGGATCAATTTGGCTGGTCAGTTGATATCAGTGATGCTTCAGTCATTGTGGGGGCGATTGCTCATGATCATGGGGACACGAACACGGGTGGTGCATTTGCCTATGCTCTTCTCAATGATCCTGACAATGTGGGTAGCTTCGACGGGAGTGATTTCACTCTTAACTCGTCCACGAATTCCAATACGAACATCACCATTTCCGAAGCAGGCGGCGTGATCACAATCACCGATCCGGGAGCCTATCTGCAAGCGCCCGCCGGTGCGACGCAGGTTGACGAACACACCTTTACTTTTACACTGGGCGACATACCCGGAGGTACCATTTACATTAATGGTGGTACGGGAGACGACAACCTGATCGTCGATTCGTCATTGGCGCTGGCTGGGATTTCCGTTGTCTACGATGGTGGAAGTGGTGGTGGATTCGACAGTCTGGAAGTGACCGGTTCAGCCACCGATGTCGAGTATGTGTTTGATAATCTGCATGATGGAAAAGTTCGTCTGAACGGATCCGGAAACAATTTCATTACCTATACCGGTCTGGAACCGATTGCTTCTCCCCTCAACGCCACCAATGTGACCCTCAGCTACAGCGGTGTTGGCGAAACCATTACAGTCACTGACGCCGGCAGCGGACAGACGACAGTGACATCCACTTCCGGGGAAACCATTACATTTGATAATCCTACAGGCACCCTGACAATCAATGCCGGCGATGGTACTGACATCATTGATATCAATTCACTGGCAGCTAATTTCAGTGGTAATCTGGTAATCAATGGAGAAGCCGGAGTTGATGATGTTGTCAATCTGAACTCCTCAATTTCATTCAATGCCGGGCGATCGCTGACAGTCAATTCTGAAAGAGTGGCAGTGAAGACTGGCTTCACTGTGACTGCCGCTGGCATTGAATTCAATGCGGAAACCGTAGACCTGGACGGTGATCTGATCGGTGCCGTTTCCGGTGATTCTAATACCGTGGTTGTGTTCGGCTCAGCCGGCGGTGCAGATCTGCAGGATGCTGTTAACATTGCCGGTACTGGTAGCAATATCTACGTTTCCGCGGGCACCTATCTGACAAATGGTTCTCTGCTGGTAAACGAAGAAGTTTCCATTATCGGGGAAGGCAGCGATGTCGTCGAGATTCGTAAATCAGGCGCGCCTACCGGCAACTATGACGAAGCGATTTCGATTACTGCAAACAACGTGACTATTTCCGGCGCACAGCTTGGTTGGGAAATTCATACATCAGCGACTGACTATCAGGGATATGTAGTCACGACGACTGCTGACCATACAACCTTAAACAATCTGTACTTTGATGATAATTACCGCAGTGCGGTTGTCTTTCAGAATGCGGACTATCTCGAAGTCTCTGATTCCATCTTTGCAGGTTTCTTTTCACGTGCAGCGATTCGTGATGGAAATGGGGGCAGCGGTGAGCATTTCCTGATTACCCGCAACGAATTCCGGGAAGATCACTATCGCTGGGGGCCCATCGCGATTGGGCCACAGGGAACGGATGGTGATCCCAATAACTTTGCCTTCAGTGGGGAAATCTCTTTCAACTACTTTGCCAATGGTCTGCAGGCAGGGAATTTCCAGGGAGACGGCGATCAAAACTACACAGTCACAATTACCAACCAGGGTATGACGGCAGATGGCCTGAATATTATTCACAACACATTTGACTGGCAGGATGCCTCGACCGTAAACGGGGCTGGAAATTACGCGCAGTCTGCAGGCGTTTATATTGACCCGGACCTGTCGATTTCAGGTCCCGTCAATATCACTGACAACATCTTTACCGGTTTTACTTACGAGGGGCCACAGCCTTCCACCGACCCTCTCTGGGGGGCAACTGGTGTTTTTGGAACGGCTCTCGAGTTTGACGGCGTCGATGATTACGGCTTCTTTGAGAGTGCTCTGTTTGATGTTGGTACAACCGGTACGCTTAACTTCTGGGTGAATATGGATGACCAGAGCCGACGCAATCAGTTCTTTGAGGGACTGGATGGTCTGGGGTTTGAATTCCAGTATCGGGAAAATAGTAACGGACAGTTTTTTGGAACTCTGGAACGAGTTACCGATCCTGATGACAACTTTACAATTCAGTTGGGGAATGCGAATGGCACAACAGGTGTCTGGCAGAACCTGCAGTACACCTGGAACTTCAACGGTGGTGTCAGCCCTGAAATGCACATCTACATCGATGGATCTGAGGTTGCCTATCTGCCAGGTTATGATTCGAGCATGGAACTGTGGGAGACTACCGTCAGTACGGTGAGCCAACTGATCACCGTTGGGAAAGATGCCGGTACCGGTAAATACTTCGATGGTAAGATGGACGATATCGGCTGGTTCAATGCTGTACTGGATAGTACAGCTCGGGACAATATCCGTAATAACGGAGTTGCTGCTCTTGCGGCTGATCCTCGTCTGGTTGCCCACTGGGACTTTGATGAGACTTCCGGTACAACAGCCGTTGATAATAAAAACGGCATCGTCATGCATATTGTTGCCGATGGAATTCCTCCGTTTGGTCCCGAATTTCAGGAAACTGGCGGGAAGTTTGGCGGAGCGCTTGAGTTCGATGGCGTCGATGACTTTGCCACGTTCCAGAGTGAGAACTTCGACGTAGGAGAAACCGGAACTCTCAACTTCTGGGTGAATATGGATGACCAGAGCCGCCGTAACCAGTTCTTTGAAGGGCTGGATGGCGTTGGGTTTGAATTTCAGTATCGGGAAAACAGTGGCGGACAGTTCTTTGGAACAATGGAACGAATCACTAATCCTGATTACAACTTTGTCATTCAGTCGGGGAATGCGAGTGGTACAACTGGTGTCTGGCAAAACCTGCAGTACACCTGGAATTACAATGGTGGTGTCAGTCCCGAAATGCACATCTATTTAGATGGAACTGAGGTTGCTTATCGGTCAGGTTTTGACTCGAGCATGGAACTCTGGCAGACAACTGTCAGTACCGTCAGCCAGATGATCACTGTTGGGCAGGATGCGGGCGGCGGACGGAATTTTGATGGTCTGATGGACGATATCGCCTGGTTTGATGATGTACTGAGTCAGACAGAACGGGATCTCATTAGAAGCAACAGCGTTGGTGGTTCTGCTCTGAACGGTGATCCCAGACTGGTTGCATACTGGAACCTGGATGATACTGCTGGAACGACTGTCGTCAGTGGTGATGGTGGAACGAACATTGATCTGCTGCTTCAACAGAAACCGGCATTGCCACCGGTTCAGGGAGTTGGCGTGATCGCTCCTTCCGGTGTCAACCTGACAAATAACATCTTTACCGGCAATGATCTGGATTCCAACCTCACTCTGGATCCCAGCAATCAGACAGGGACTCTGGATCTGCTGTATGCCAAAGACAGCGATCCTCTCTATATATCCACTGAGTCCCTGGCAGAACAGTATCGCATCGGCTTTGGTTCGCCTGCTGCTTACCTGTCCTCTGATATTGCCATTGATCCGGCAACCCCATTCCCCCATATCGGAGCATACCAGGGCTTCCCCGGTTACTATGGTACTGGCGATATTCTGATCTATGGAACCAATGACAACGATCTACTGGATATCACCTTCAATACTGCGAATGAAGCGACATTCACCTTCACTCGTGATGTAGGTGGCCCAGGGGAATTCACTGAAGGTCCTGTTATCCTGACGGGAATCACTTCCTTTACGTTCTACGGTCTGGAAGGCGACGATACCCTCCGCATTACCAACCCGGGAGGCGGACTGGTCAACCCCGTAAATGGTATTACCTATCATGGCGGTACAGGTGGTCAAACAACGGGTGACACTCTGGAAATTCTGGGCGGAGTCGCAACTTCGGTCTTACATACTTTTGAGAATGCCAACGACGGCAGCGTATCCTTTAACGGTGAAACTACTGCAACCATTACTTATACTGGTCTGGAACCAATTTCAGATACGATCGCGGCAGGCAATCGGACCTTCAGCTATCTCGGCGGTGCAGAGGCCATTACACTCAGCGACTTTGGTGGCGCGAATGACGATGTGTCTGTGATCAGTTCGACCCTGGGTGAAGCAGTCAATTTTAATCACAATACCCTGACCAGCATCACCATCATAACGACCGACGGCAGCGGCGCTGATACCGTGAATATCAATAGTGTTGATGGCAACTTCAGCTCTAACCTGACAGTAACCGCGGGAACTGATGATACGATCAACACGGGAACAGTTGATATTGGATCGGGAGCGCTCGACCTGACTGGTGGTCAGGTCAATGTGAATGGTGCTTTCACGACCACGGGTAGTGTGGATATTGACTCAACATTCGGTAATATTCACTTTGCAGCAGCCGGGTCCATCGACGCCGGTACCAGTGAGATTGACTTAACCGCCGCTTCCAATGTGAACTCATTAAATGTGACCACCACCACTGAGGTGCGGGTCACTGCTTCTGCTGGTGGCATTAATGACTTGACTGGGAATGCACAGATTACGGCTGATCGGGTCGCCTTACGTGCTGGAACTGGTGGCATTACCGACATCGCGACCACTGTCAATACTCTGGCTGCCAGTGCAACAGATGGAGGCTTTAACTTCGACAACACTGGTGATCTGGAAATTGGCTCCGTGGATAGTCTGGATGGTATTACAGCGAACAGCAGTACCATTTTTGTGACTGCTACCGGCGCGTTGACCGTCACTCAGGCTGTTTCTGCAGAAACAATTGGTTACCTGAGAGCCGTTGATGCTGTCAGTGCAGGGCAGGATATCAACGTCAATGCAGGGATCACCACTACAAGTGGAGATCTCAATTTACAAGCCGGTGATAATTTGAATCTGGCAACCGGAGTTACATTAAATTCTGCGGCATTTATGATTATCTCCATTGATAGTACATTAGGTGGTACTCCAGATGCGGCGGGTGGTGTGGCCAACCTGAATGGAATTCTGCAAGCGGGATCAAACATCACCGTGAATGGTGGAACTCAGGCTGATCAGGTCATCATCGACAGTAATGGCGGTACTGCCAGTGATGGTGGTAACGTCGAGGGTGTTCAGGCCCTCTTTAATTTCGTCGGTTCTGGTGGTGCGGATCAGCTGATTCTGGATGATTCAGGAGACTCAAGTGGGGATGTGATTTCCATCTCCAGCACTGGTCCCGGATTGGGTGCGGTAGCTGGTGCAGGACTGGCAGCTTTGGGCTTTAACTTCAACAGCCCTTCAACCATCACTCTGAATACGGGAACAGATACCGACGTTATCAGTGTGGAACTGGGTAATGGTTCTCCCGATGTGAATATCACTTCCGCAGGAGGTACGGATTCGCTGACCGTATTAGGACGTGCTTCCGGCGATGATCTGCTGGTAGCAACTCCCGGTGCAGTGGGGACAGGCAGTGGTACGATTCTGGATCTCGGCTTCCCCAAAACCATTGACTTTGACGGAATCACAGGACCGATCCTGATTGACGGTCGTGGTTCCGCTACAACGGATCTGGTGACTGTATTCGGAACAGCGGGCATTGATACCACGACCATCGGCCCCAGTGGTCCTGTGCTGCTGACAGAAATCGATCCGACGCTGGTCACGATCGGCGTACAGAATATCGATGTGCTGGCTGTCGATACAGATGACGGCGAAGATGTGATTGAAGTCTCTCCCGATCTGAATATTGCGATCGACATTAACGGGGGAGATCCGACGGCACCTGCGTCTCCCGGCGACTCACTGATTTATCTCACTCCTTCAGGGCAAGGTTCCAATTACACGCCAACGGGGACCGACAGTGGTACGATCACCGCCACAGGTGGTTTCCAGGCTGTCACATTTGATGAAATCGAAACGGTGACTCTGGGAGGCAGTGTCACTGTAACGGGTACTGCTGCCGATGACGTGCTGACGATCACTGCGACTTCTTTCAATGCCGGAACGTACCAGATTGTCTCCGGTGGCGTACCTGGTCCGGTGATTAACATCAATTCCATCACCGACTTCACCTTCAATGGTGGTGACGGCAACGACACGTTGATTATCGACAACTTCAATATTGCGTCCACTCCCGGAACCGATCTGTTCAATCCGTCAGGCGGTATCTTCTTCAACGGAGAAGGTAATACCGCTGGAGGCGACAGTCTGCAGATTCTGGGTGGCGATGCGACGACGGTAGAGCACCGCTTCACCAGCGCGAATGACGGCAGCATCTACATTGATGGTGCTGGTACTGCGACCATTACCTATACCGGTCTGGAACCGATTCAGGATGATATTACTGCTACCGATCGTATTTTCAGCTTCCTGGGAGGAGCTGAAGTCATCACCCTGTCTGACGATGGCTTTGCGGGTAATGGTAAATCGACCATTGGTTCCACCCTGGGTGAATCGGTCACGTTTACTCATCCGAGCGGCACTGTGACGATTAACACCGAGTTGCTGGGGGGCAGTGGAATTGATGCCGTGAATATCCAGGGGCTGGACAGCACATTTAATGCAAATCTGACTGTTAATGCAGGTATTGACGACACGACGACATTTCAGACGAACGCCACCAACATTGGCGCTGGGAATCTGGCTGTCAATAGTGGCAATGTTGTCTTTGATCAGGATGTGACCACAACCGGTAATGCGGTGATCAACGCGACTGGAGGTTCAATTACCGATGGTGGATCGAGTGCCGCCGATGAACTGTCCGCAGCGACCGCAGTTATGACGGCAACAGCTGACGTAGGTGGAGCCGGCGATGCGTTGGATATCAATGTCAATAATCTCGAAGCCGATGCAGGCGGAATCATTACGATCAACAGCACTGGCGCTACACCACTGACCATCGGTGGAATTGGTCCTGTTGTCGGTCTTGAGGCAGACAACGGAATCGACCTCTATGCAACTGGACAGTTAATAATTGCTGAGGCGATTGAGAATTTAAATAATCTCATCTCAATAGAATCTGCGGATTCCATTACCCAGACGGCTACAGTGAATGCGAACAACGGAAATATCGCAATCACTGCCAGTGGATCTATTCTCCTGGCCTCTTTGATTGCCTCAGTTGGCACCATCGATGTGCTTTCCACCACAGATGAGATTCTGGATAACAACGGTGGGGGTTATAATGCAGTCACCACCAACGCACGATTTCGTGGGTTTTTGGGAGTAGGTACCGGCGGGAATTTTCTGGAGACCTTCGCAGGAACCATTGTCGGTGGAAGTGCCGCCGGCGGTTTCTACATTGATAGTGATTTGAGTGTCAATCTCGGTGGCGGCTCATTCGGTGGAGGAATTACAGCTGCCGGCGAAATCATCGTGCTTTCAAGTTCTGATATCGATGTTGAGGAAACTGTGGAGTCTACCGGGTCTTTCATCACGCTGGATTCTGATTCCGATATCAACGTCAACAGCACCGTCCAGACTAACGGTGGAGCCATCGACCTGCTGGCTGATAATGATTTGAATCTGGGGGCGACTTCTCTCATCGATACTACCATTGCAGCAGTGGTGACGTTGACAGCCGACAGTGACACCAGC
>NZ_JBLXHC010000022.1:0-90355 GCF_048260065.1 Gimesia sp.
ATTCAGTCTCAGAAAGGTACCCATGCGCGAAGAATAAAACCACTTGACAAGATGCTCTTCATAGATAAGCCCGAATGCACATTCGGGCCGAGCGCAGCGAGCAAGAGGTCCCAGCTCACCAGAACAATTCATAACAGACCCACCAACTCGGTTATCCCCAAATGAGGTACGTCCCCTCAGCATATAACAATCACCCTGCTACCTCCTGTTGCCTCCGGCAATATCGGATTAGATCCGATACCACCCACCTTCTCTACCGCACACTTCCCAGTAAAATTTTTCGTGTCTTTTCGTAACTTTCGTGGTAGAAAATTTCATGCAATTCGCGGTTTACCCAAACACCTCGCTGACCACTTCCCCGCCCAGCACCGTCGCGATCTCTTTTCGATTGTTATGCCGGTAGAACAGCTTGTGCTGATCCAGCCCCAAAGCGTGTAACAGCGTCGCATGCAGATCTGCAGGGGAAACCGGACGTTCCACCGGCGTATAACCCAGCTCATCCGTTTGACCGATAACCTGTCCCCCCTTCACGCCACCGCCGGCCATCCACATGCAATACGTCGTGGGCAGATGATCGCGGCCCCGGCGATCTCCTTTCACATTCCCTTCCGTCGTCGGCGTGCGTCCAAACTCGCCTCCCCAGATCACCAGCGTTTCATCCAGCAGTCCGCGCTGCTTCAGATCTCTGAGTAATCCCGCAATCGGCACATCCGTGGCCCGCGCCTGTTTCACATGATTCCCTTTCAGTGAACCATGCGCGTCCCAGCCTCCGTTTCGCAGCTGCACCACCCGCACGCCGCGCTCAACCAGCCTTCGTGCTATCAGACAATGCCTGCCAAACTCTGCGGTCGGCTTGTCATCCAGACCGTATAATTTCGCGGTCTCCGCTGTTTCACTTTCCAGGTCGAAGACTTCCGGTGCGGAAGTCTGCAGACGAAAGCCAAGCTCGTACGAAGCAATCCGCGCTTCCAGTTCCGAATCCTCACCCAGCTGATTCAGATGCTTCTCGTTCATCCACTTGATGAAATCCAGCTGTTCGCGGCGGTTCTCATTCGAATAGCCGGCCGGCATTTTGGTATAGGGAATGCCCCGCTTCCCATCCACCAGAGTCCCCTGGTAACGCGAAGGCAGAAAGCCAGCCCCCCAGCCGGGAGTCTGTGGAGCCGGACCGGTACTGTTTGACAGCAGGGAAATAAAAGCAGGCAGGTCACGGCTTTCACTCCCCAGGCCATAGGTCATCCACGCTCCCAGACTGGGTCGGTCTCCGACTGCCGAACCGGTCAGCGCAATACATTCCCCCGGCCCATGCACGGGCACACGATGATTGACCGATCGCAGCAGACACAGTTCATCCACCATCTCCGCTGTCGCCGGAAACAGGTTCGATACCGGAATCCCGCTCTCGCCGTATTGCTGAAACGTAAAAGGAGACGCCATCAGTTTCGAACCCAGTCCGGCCCGTGGAATATTGGGAACCCGGGCTGCAATGTCATCGGGCACCGCCTGTCCTTCCAGCTTCGTCAGCATAGGCTTGGGATCGAACGTATCCACCTGGCTCGGCCCGCCCGACATGAACAGAAAGATCACGCTCTTCGCCGTCGCGGGAAAATGACTTTGACCAGCGTGTACCGGTGAGCCATCGTCGGCACACAGCAGTCCCTCTTCAGCCAGTAATGACATCAGGCCGACCGCACCAAAGCCCAGTACACTCTCTTTCAGCATGGATCGCCGACTGCACTGCGGGAACACAAAACCGTTTTTCTGGTTGACATCAAATAACATGCAGACCCTCTGATTTAAGGGATATAAACGAACTCATTCAGATTCAGTAACGCATGGCACAACATCGACAACCGCCGCTCTGCTTCTTCGCCTGAACCACTCTGCAGCAGGGACACAGATCGCCCCTGTTCTTCCGCATTTGGTTTGCGACCGAGAACTCTCAAAAACGCGGTCTCCACCTGCAAATCAGCATCATCGCTCGACGCTTCCATAATCTTTTTCGCGAGTACCTGTGCCCGCCGATCCATGAACTGGCTGTTCAACATGAATAAAGGCTGCAGTGCCACCGTCGAAACCTGCCGACGCGAACAGCTGGTGATACTGTCCGGCGCATCAAACATCGCCATCACTGACGGCATTTCACTCCGACGTTGAAACAGATAGATGGTGCGCCTGAGATTTTCTTCTTCCCGCTCTTGTGGAACGCTTGGCCCGCCCAGTTCCTGTTTCAGTTCCCCCGTCGCACATAGAATGGAATCGCGAATCGCCTCTGCTTCCAGTCGCCGACGCGGCCAGCTCCACAGATACTGATTCTCCGGGTCTTTTCTGAAGTTCGCTTCATCAAATGTACGCGACTGACGATACGCTGAAGACAGGACAATCAGCCGATGAATATGTTTGGTACTCCAACCCTCTTCCATCAGTTCCATCGCCAGCCAGTCCAGCAGTTCCGGATGTGATGGTGGTTCTCCCTGCACGCCGAAGTCACTGGGCGTCGAGACCAGTCCCCGACCGAAGTGATACTGCCACAACCGGTTCACCCACACACGAGAAACCAGCGGATTTTTTCGATCGCCCATCCACTCTGCCAGCACCGTCCGCGACAGTTTCTCCGCATCGACGTTCGTCGCTCCCAGGACGGCAGGCCAGCCTTTCCCGACTTCCAGTCCTGGCTTATGCACATCGCCGCGAATCAGAATCTGCGACTTCGTCTGCTTCAACCGTTCCGCGGAATAGGGAATCGGATCCCGGTTCACGACCGGCAACCGTTCGATCTTATTGTGCCCTGTTAACGGAGAAAAATAACCCCACGTATGTGGCTCCTTGGTATGTGCGAACCGCTTGCGGTTGATCAGCTTCTTGGCTTCGCGCTGATAAAAATCATACGTCCCTTTGGTCATCCATGACTTCAAATCAGTCGGGTTAGGCAGACGATCTCCCTGCAGCGACAGGTTCCCCAGCTGGCCATTCACAAAGAAACCCTGCAGCCGATAGTAGTCCCGCTGCGTCAAGGGATCGAACTTATGATTATGGCACTGCGCACATTCCAGCGTCAGCCCCAGCAGCGCACTGCTCGTCACATTCACAATGTCCACCAGCACGTCGTTCCGCTGCGCCGCCTTGTCCATATTGTTACCGCTGATTCGGGCCGAAGCCAGAAAGCCGGTCGCAATCACATGCTCATCCGCGTAAGGCGTCAGCTCATCCCCCGCCAGCTGCTCCTTGAGAAAGACATCATAAGGCTTGTCCGCATTGAAACTCTCGATCACATAATCCCGATACCGCCACGCAAAAGGTCGAGGCAGATCGTGCTGATACCCGTGACTCTCGGCCCAACGTGTCAGATCCAGCCAGTAACGCGCCCAGCGTTCGCCGTAATGCGGAGATGCCAGCAGACGCTCCACCAGCTTTTCGTAGGCCCGGGGATCGGTGTCGTTTTCAAATGCTTCAACTTCCGCCAGCGTGGGAGGCAGACCGATCAGATCGAGAGACAGTCTCCGGATCAGCGTTGCTTTGTCCGCTTCTTCTGCTGGCTTGATTTTCTGTTGTTGCCACATTCGGGTGATGAAGGCATCCACGGGAGTCCGAATCGGTTTCGGACCGCTCACCTTGGGAACTTCTGGTCGTTTGATGGTCTGAAACGCCCAGTGCTGTGATTCCGTTCGCGGCGTCGGTAACACGGCAAAATTCCATTTCGCCCCCTGATCGATCCACGCACGCAACAACGCGATCTCATCTTTAGTCAGCGCTGCGGCAGAATCAGCGGGAGGCATCCGTTCTTCCGCGACCTGCGAACTCACCAGTTCAATCAGCTTACTCTGTCCGCTCTGTCCCGGCACAATCAGTTTTTCGCCGGTGCTGAAGCCCAGCAGTTCATCGTACACATCCAGCCTGTATCCCGAATCCGGATTCTCCCCGGCGTGACAGCTGAAACATTTCTGCTTGAGCAAAGGAACAATCTCATCCTTGAAATGCACCGGTCTGTGCCACGCCGTTTCTGTTGGTGCACCACCGACGGGAATCTGTCCAGGCGAAACATCCAGCACATCACTCCATGTCCGACTCAGTACCAGGTCACTCACATAGATCCGGTCGTCCAGTTCCGTTTTGTACCCGGTCGCGAAACCGACCCACCGTACGGCATTGACACTCTGCGGGTTCACCGTTGTCGCGACCGGCTGTTCCCGATCGCCCGGCTTCGGGTCGACCCATAAATCAAATCGCGTGAACCCCGCCCGCAACGATTTCTCCGGCTTCGACAGCCGCCCCACAACCACGTAATCCCGATCGCGTTCCAGTTCCACCGAACTCCAGGCCGTCTTCTGTGCACCAATTCTTACCATGAACACGACCTTCCCCTTCTGGGGACCGTTCGATGCAATATGCACGCCGATATTCGGGACATGGTTCGCATGCACGGCTTTGTCCGAACCTTCGTAGCGATCCAGCCAGAAGACAAAGAACTCCCCTTCATCGCGCGGCTTCTGATCCGCCGCATACCGGAAACGAAACCGCAGAAACAACTCCTGGTCCTGATACGTCTCCGAGAGCTCCCGCCGTAACGGGTTGTTCCGCTCCACCGATCCCTGAATCAATGCTTCATGCTGAATCGCGGAACCGGAGGTCTGCTGCGGCTTCACATCTACAAACAGTGCCGGGTGACGATTCGAAAGCACCCAGCCCCCGTTCCAGCCAAATCCTTTCTGATCCCGTTTGACAGAATCCATCTGCGGGTTGACCAGCCCGTGCGCCAGCCGCGAAGCTTCCCCGGCAAACGTCCGCGTGGAACAGAACAGCAGCCCGCCTACCAACAGCGCCATTACCAGGTGCCTGCCTGCTCGATTCAATGTCTCAGCCCGATTAATCATCCTGTCTTCAATCCTCTTGAGTCAAAATCCGCGTTCAATTCTCTACAGGTTGTGTCACTGATTCAAACGTCTTCCCAATCACCAGTCGATCCACGAACAGGGAATCAGAAACTTCCGTGTACTGTCCAATTCGCATTCCCACAAAGTTGATCGCTTTCAGCTGCTTCGCCCCTGTTTCCTGCTGCACTACTGCATCGGGAGTCGCACTCCGATCACCGTCCGGATTCACCCAGAATTCCAGGCGATTGAAATCAGACGACTCCTCTTTCATCACCCGCCCCACCAGCAGAAAACATTCTCCGTCGATCAGTTCCGTGGAGAACCCTTCCTGGTTCACCTCGAACCGGGCAAAGAACTGTTTCTCTTTCAAGCCGAAATTGGGGACCCGTGAATGACTGCTCCCCTTGCCCCCCGCCACATCGTCAAACCAGAGGGCAAAGAAATCGTTCTTGTCCAGCCCTTCATACTTCACCAGCAGACTGAAATAAAAATCTTCGGTGAGCGGTTCTGCCAGTTCGCGGGCCATCCGATGTGCCAGCGATGGATAGGCATGATGATGACCGCGGGACTGCAAGACCATCGGCCCCCCCTCCAGTTCGCCCCATTGCAGCCGCTGTTCGGGAACCATCAGCCGCGTAAAATTCGGATCGGCCCACCAGCCCTCATGACTGAAGCCCACGCCCCCCGTCTGTTCTGACAACGAAGTCGCCCGGTACTCGAATGCTTCCCCTGCCAGAATGTTTTTGGGTAATGCCGTATTAATATGAAGTAGAGCAAATTCACTAAGTGGTGCTTCCGGTTCAAAAGGCACTGTTTCCAACGGCGGATAGTTTCCTGATTTCGCCGCGACCAGCTGTTCCGGCGTCGGCACATCCGCAAACTTGGCCGGCGTCACGCGGATGTCGGCTCCTTTAGAATTCCCTTTTGTGAACAGCACCGCCTGGCTCGCTTTCAGATTACGATGCAGCTCTGCCTGGGCCTTGGGTTTGATATCAACCTCCCCCTCAAACACATGCACTTCGGCCTTCCCGAACGGATCGACGACTGTCCCGAACCGCGTCCCCTGATCGACAATCTCTATCTTCGGCGTATCGACGGTAAACCCATGCGCTTCGTCAGGCACATAAGCGGCCAGCTTGCCATAGTTCAACTTCGCATTCATGGATGAATTCAGCTTGATCTGTGCAGGACCTTCCAGCACCACCCCCGCCCCGCTTTCAAAGCGAATCCGGGCAATCCCCGACTTCAACCACAACTGCTTTCCCGCGGCAAACCGGGTCCCGTAGGCAATGTCGTCTCCCAGTTCCTCATCTGCCCAGACGGCATCCTCGGTATCCAGCAGCATCCCCACATAGTTCATCGCAAGTGGAGCCGGCTCAGGAATCGCAGCGACCTGGTTGACCGGTTCACCATCCCACCAGCCCGCATTCAGCCATAAAGCGAAACCCACCAGCAGGACGGCTGCCATCACAGCAACCGCTTGCCACAACGAGACGCTCCGTCCTGCTTCGGTCTCGCCTTCTTCTGAGACAACCGTCGGATAGTCAACCGTATCCAGAGTCTCCAGATCGACTCCTTCCGGCAACGCGGCATACAGGTCAGCCGTCAGCACCGCGTCGACCTGAATCTGATTCGTATAGTCTTCAATCAACTCGGGATATTCGGTCAGAATTTCCGTCAGCCTCGCGTCTTCTTCATTGGTCAGACTGTGATCCAGAACCCGACAGGTCAGCTCTGCAAGTTCTTTTTGAATTGCCTCGTATGATGAATTCATAACTGTCCCTCCCGGGCCACCTGCTTTTGAATACATTCCATGAGCACTTTACGAATTCGATATAACGTCATTGAAACCGCATCCGCCGAGCGCCCTGCCTGTGACGCAATCTGATTCACTGGCGTCGCATCGCAGTAACGGCGCTCCACCAGTTTTCGATGCTCGGCAGGCAGCTTTTCCATGCAATGCGTCAGTGCGGCACTGTGAGCGTGTGTCTCCACGGCCCGGCTTGTCGCGACGGCGGCAATCTGGTCCAGCGTCTGATCGTCCACAATCGACTGTCCGTGTTGGCGCACCCGTTTGAAAAATGCCAGCGTCTGTAATTGCGCGATGCGGCAGGCCCAGGGAAGAAACGGACGGTCCCGATCATATTCATGCCGCTTCCGCCAGAGCACGGTATTCGTCTCCTGCAGCACATCATCCACATCGGGAATACGACGAATCAATGCCCTCAACAGTCCCCGCAGCGCAGGCTGACTACCGGCAATCAACGCAACATATTCCTCATCCAGATCACAGTCCGACAAAATCAGGGCCCTTCTGCGCAGAAGATCAGATCAATTCAATTCGTCCTCTATATCTTCTTAGATCTATCCGGTTTAATCTAACGAAGATTTCGGGAAAAAGTTATTTTTTAGATAAGAAGAAACTCGCAGAATTCACATAAGTTATTTTAAAACAATCACTTAAAAAAACATCCTTTGGTGGGCCCGAATGCAATTCGGGCCGAGCGCAGCGAGCAGGAGGTTGCAGCTCACCAGATCAATCCACAACAGAGCAACCAACTCGAATAGCACCTGAATGAGGTACGTCCACTCACCACATAACAATCCCCTGCAACATCCTGTTGCCTCCGGCAATATCGGATCGCATCCGATACCACCCACATTTTCACCCAAAATCCCCATCAATATTTTTTCGTGCTGATCGTGGTAGAAAATATTTCGAGCCCTGCGTGGTCCCTACCGCCCGTCATAACCAAACACGCCGATCACCCGCACCGGCTTCCCTTCCGCCTGTAACCGAGTCCGATGCTTCGCGAACGGCAGCCCCAGCACGCCGCGACGGTTCTCAATAAAATGGGTCCGTCCCTGCGAATCGGTAAACGGCTGATTCGTCGGCTGTGACCAGGCCGGCTTGTCGTCCACCTCCACGACCAGCGTCCCTCCTGCCGGATCATCCAGCCAGGCGATCGACAGCTCATCTGCTTCTACTTCAATCTCCAGCGTCTCTCCCGGCTGCAGTTGGAATGCCCGCTCCCCATACGGTGCTCCCCACTTTGACTCGAACTCCTGCACCGTAGATTTCCCCTGCCAGCCCTTCGCATCCACGCCATAGAACTGACGCTTCAATCCCACCTTACAATCCACGGCACTCAGCCGCGCACTCTTATTCGGAATCTCGATGATGTGTCGATCCCCGCGTGTCAGTCGTCCATGCACAAACGTTGAATTCCGTGGATTCGGACTCGCGAAACTGTTGCGACCATGCCCCGCATGCTCTGCCGGCTGACCGTCGATCAACAGCTGCATCATCTCCCGTTTATTATCCGCCCAGAGATTGAACGCGGCGTCTTCCAGGATCATCATCCGCCCGTCTACAATCCGCGTGTCGTCTTTCTCGAAGCGAATCATGGTCCCTTCCCAGTTCCGCGCATACGCATTCATCCGCGGTGGCAACTGTTTTTGTGGCACTCCAGGCAGTGTCGCTTCCGCCGGCATTTCGAATACCTGCTCCAGCTGTTTGAACCACAGATAATGACTGCCCGCAGCAGGATGCCCGCCATCAGGGGCCATCGCATAGTAATTGGTCGTCGCTTTGAGATCGATGATCAGCTGCCCCAGATCCACGAACGGAATTTTGTAATAGGCGCACAGTTTCTGCATCGGTTCCGTCATCGAATTCGGCTGTCCCTTATCCCGAATCCACATGCACGACACAAACTCCACGCCGGGATAATGACGCTGAAACCAGCGGATCGCCCCTTCATAGGCGGCAATTTCATCCGGCCGATCAATATGCTCGTTATGCCCGTGTCCGAAGATTACCAGGTCCGGCCCCGGTTTCTTCCCGTTCTCAAACAGTGATGGATAGAGTTCCTGCCAGGACTTCCCGGTCGGATGTCCGTTGTCATTCGGGTTGGGCGGCAGCTCCAGTTCCGCATATGCTTTGAAGCCGCTGTGTGACTCGCCGATCGACGAACCATCGCAGGCCATCACGTTGAGCAGCATGTTCTCAACCGGATAATCAAACTTCCGCAGCAGTTCCCGCCGCAGTCGTCCCGTATACATGAAATAGTGCTGAGACCAGCCCACATAATCCTGCAGATCGGGTCGCCCCATACGCTCTGCGATCAGTTGTTTCATCGCGGCCGGCTTTCCCGGTCGGGCTTCGGTCAGCGGTTCTTTAAAGTGGGAGCTATCGGGATTCTCATCATAAAAATAAAGACGGGGATTCGCACTCCCCCGGTCGATACTCGAACCCAGCGTCAGAATCGTTATCGGCTTTCCCGTTGTCAGCTTCTGCATCGTACGGGGTATCTTCTGATACAGGGCCGGCAGTGAGCGAGATGAAGTTGGTGCTGTCTTCGCTGCAGTTTCCCCTTTGACTAACGTGGGGGAGTTCACCCAGACCCGCTTGTCAGAATCGTTCACGAATTCCACCAGCACGCCCACCACATTGCGGAAGTCAGCATCCGACTCACGCTGTTCTTTGAATCGGGGATCGATCTTGAGCCCGTTCAACTGCAACTGAAATTCTTTTTCCGTCTCTTGTGACGAAGTCTCTTTCTGCGGCGAGCGGACAAGTTCCCCCCGCCCGTGTCTTGCAAACGTCCGCTTGTCAGGCATCCCGAAATCAGCCGGCGACCACTGCCCGTCGGCACTTTCAATCAGCATCAGACAGAGCCGCGCCTTGAGTGCCCCACTCTGTTCCTGATACCCGTTGACCGACAGACTGACCGCGTCCCCAGCTTTCAGTCCCAGTTCGGGCAGTGTCGCAAACTGCCAGATCCGTTTGCCCGGCAGAATCTCCACCACTTTCGCAGTGGATTGATGTCTGAACTTTCCTTCTCCGTTTCCACCGATCACATCTCCCCAGCGATCCGTATTCCAGTAGAGTATCGAACGCCCCGGTTCCGGATCAGCCGTCTTGCGCAATCCAAACTCAGGATTCTGCAGCAGATTCTGCTTCGATTCCGATTCCTCAGCACGAACAATGGTAACCAGAGTACAGACAACAACAGACAGAAATAATAAAATCACTTTTTTCACGGCAGGACTCACAGGCAGGGAATTCAGGATGTAGAAATCAGAAAAGAATCATCCTTCGATCATACCGGAGACCGCATCCAGATCACAACAAAACCAGGTCACCCCAACTCAGAAAACAGATCATACACAAAAATATTTTTCGTGGTCTTTCGTGCCTTTCGTGGTAGCATTAATTCCGCGTCAGCACGCGTTGCGTAAACGCCAGCACCAGCGGTATCGCTGCCCGCACCACGGGAAAGGTGTGCCCCCCTTTGAGTTCTACATATTCATGAGGAAGCTCCAGCGCAGTCAGCCGATCGCGAAAATGTTCGTTCATCGTCCGGTCAAACGCCTGGTCTGCGGTGATGATCAGCACGGACATTCCCTTGAGCTGCGCTGCACCAGTGAGCGGATTGAACGCAGCCCACTCTGCTTCCTCAGTACCGAAACGTTCGACAGGCACTTTATACGACTGCCCTTCAGGCAGACCATTACGCGGAAAATCCAGCAGCCCGATGATCGGACTCACCGCCGCAAACCGATCGGGATGCCGTTCGGCGAAGTTGACACAGCCAAAGCCCCCCATCGACCAGCCCGCGATGGCCCACTGCTTCCCGTTCTCTGGCAAGTCATATTTGATCGCGACCTTAGACAGCACCTCTTCCAGATACGTCTCATATACATCCTGTTTGCGTACCGGCGAATTGATGTACCAGCCATCATCACCGTCCGGCAGAATGACAAACAGCCCGGAATCGAGCAACTGCCTGCGGATCGCCTCATCATCCACCAGCGACCGCTCATGCCGCCCCCGTCCATGCAGAATGACCAGCACACGTCGGTCTGCCGGCTTGATCGACCGCCACGCTTCAGGTAACACGACCACCGCCCGCTTCCGTTTTTTGAGACTCGCGCTCGCAAACGAAACCGCTTCAATCCGCGGAAAGATTTCTTCAGTTTTCAACTCTGCAGAACTCACGTCAACGACAGACAGCCAGACTCCCACGATCAGACCAACCCGCATCAGTGAACTCATAAACCGTTTCAATAACATCACAGTTTCCTGCTGCCTGAGGCAATATCGGATTGCATCCGGTACCACATCCAATTCTCAATTCCTAAGTTAATACACCCGTACCTCACAGATCCGGGCCTGATCGACACCATTCGTCCCAGTCACCACAATGCGTAACTGCTTCACAACATACTCCGACTCCAGCCGATGCACACGCCGTCGCTGATAATTCCCCGTGACATTCACAACCGGTTTCCAGTTCGATCCGTCGTTCACTTCGATCTGGTAATCACTCACCGTTTCCGGTTGTGGCCTGCCCCACAGCATCTTCTCAGTATAACCGTCATGATGACTCAGTGTCAGATGCCGATGCAGACCCGTATCGAAAATCAGCTGAATCTCACTGACGTTCGTCGGCGCCTCCCACTCCAGCAGCAGCGTCGCCGGCAGACCTTCAGCAGGACCCGACATCCAGCGATGCCCTCCGGCAAACGCGCGTTCCTCAGGTGCGCCGGCTGCACCATGCACACTCCGCGTCTGTCCCGAGATTACATTACACGCCGCATATCCCGCCTGTTCGCTGCTGGCAGTCACTCTGGCAGATCGCGCGAGATCAACCGGATCTGCATTGGAAATCCCCACAAGATACGCATCATCTTTTAACAGTTGCTGTTGAATCTGCGACATGATTTGCGGATTCGTACTCAGCTCAGCAGGTTCCTGTTGCTGTTGAATCGCAATAGCAGCCGCGGTTCCCACTCCCTGCCCGATCGCCGCACAGGTTGCCATCACACGCGTTGACGAAAACGCCACATGCGTCGCAGAAATATTGCGTCCCGCAAACATCAGATTCGTACGGTTCTCAGAGACACAGGCCGATAAGGGCACATTATACAAATGCGGAACCGGATGCTGTACGCAGGGCTCCAGCTCCGGCGCATCGATGCCTTCCGGCGGATGCAGATCCAGCGACCAGCCACCAAAGGCAATCGCATCCGGAAACTCGCGTGATGAGAGCAGATCGTGTTCGGTCAGAATGTGCTGCCCGATGAATCGGCGGCTCTCCCGCTTCCCTGGGAGAAAACCGAACCAGTCGAGCGCCCAGTGTGCCGCCTGAAACGGATCTTCCCCGGCTGGCGTTCCCTCTGGTCCGTTCTTCACGTGATCCCAGATTCCCAGCACAATCGCCAGCAGTTCATCGCGGATCGTTTCATTTTCTTTGATCGTATCGAGCACGCCCCCCCACTCGGCCCACCAGTAACCATACTCGTGTGTCGGCTCCTCTTCCCCCGGTGTCGCATACAGCCGCAGCCTCAATTCCGCGGGGTCAAATTTTCGCGCCCATGCGGGAGCCACAAAAGGCATCGGCCGCTCATGACGACGTGCCTGCATCAGAATCGTCGAACCGAGTCGATGCGTGTCGGCCGACTCCGGTGCCAGACTTTCATTGAACTGTTTCTGACTTTCACGCCCTTCCATGAACCGGGCACCCGCTTCCGCCGCCAGTCGACCATCGCCGGTACAGTCAATGAAGATGTTCGCGTTGATCGTGAAGCGGTCCTCGGTGCTCTGTCGTTCCGCGGTCGCACTTTCGATCCGCTCTCCCTGTAATTGAACTGCCGTCACACAGGTATTGAGCAGGAGCGTCAGACCGGGTTCCGCCTGGCATTTCTCATACAGGATCAGATCGAACATGGAAGCCGACCGTTGGGGATTGCGGACACAATTCTCCAGCCGCAACTCTTCGATGATGCCCCCTTCGCGGGCTTCTGTCTCCAGCTCGCGCCCCCGATCAAAGCGCCCTGTCCCATTCGCACCGACGATGTGCATGCGGACTTCACTCGAGGCGTTGCCACCGAGTACCGATCGATCCTGACACAAAATCACCTTGGCACCGCAGCGCGCCGCCGCCAGTGCCGCACAACAGCCCGACATCCCTCCGCCGGCGATAAGAACCTCTGTATTGAGGATATGGTCTTCCAGAATCGTCATTTGGGATTCACACCTTTTTATGTTTGACACCTAATTTAAATGCCATATAATAACAAATCGAATACATTATTTAACATTTACAATAGATTTTACAACATATAATGACACTTATTCAAAAAGAACCATCTCATTCGCTGGCACTGGAACTCTCCGAACGGATTCGACACCGGATCCAGTCGGCGGAGTTTACGGATGGTGATTTTTTTCTGACAGAAGCCGAACTGGCGGAGGAATATCAGGTTTCGCGGCGGATTGCCCGTGAGGCCGTCAATCGCCTGTGCGCCCTGGGTCTGCTGGAAGGTCGCAAACGAAAAGGTCTGATCGTCCGCCATCCCGATCCGGTTGAAGTCTGGGCAAACTGCCTTCCTTCACTGGCACGATCGCAGGAGAAGCTGGCCGAACTCGCGTCGTTTCGTTACGCACTGGAAGTCGGTGCGGTCGAACTCGCCATCAAAAATGCCAGTGAAGCACAAATCGAAGCGTTGACCGAACTCGCAGAAGAGTTCAAACAGATCGCCCGCCAGAAAAAAGACCGTCCACGACGGATTGAAGTCGAGCGACAGTTCCATGGATTGATCCTGGAGATGTCGGGAGTCCCTCTGATCGCCGACATGCAGAAACTTCTGGCAGCACTGTTTGAAACATCCTACCCCGCGCGAAAATCTCCGATGCTGGATGATGATGTCAACGAACGTATCATCTGGCAGCATTTTGAACTGGTCAGCGCGATCCAGGATCGCGATGTAGAACGGGCACGCTCAGTCATGCGGGCTCACTTGAAATATCTGTTGATGCCGGAACAGGAATTCGACTGAAGAACCGACACCTTAACTCAGAAAGCGTATCACCATGAAGAAAGTATTCCCCTGCCTGCTGACACTGCTTTGTTTCAGCGTCACGACATTCTCATCCATCACTGCAGGTGAAAACAGTGACCTGCCTGCTGTGGAAGTCAGCAATGTCCACCAGGTCTTCGATAACGGCGAACATAATGCCTTCACCGACATGATCGAATTCAAAGGCAAATACTACCTCACCTTCCGCACCTGCCCGGGCGGCCACATGCTGTTTCCCACCTCCCGCATTCTGATCATGCAGAGCGACGACGCGAAAACCTGGAAACAGGTCGATGAGTTTTCGGTCGCTAAACGGGATGTCCGTGATCCGCATTTTCTGATTTTCAAAGACAAGCTCTTCGTCTATACAGGCACCTGGTACTGTGGTGATTCTGCTCCCAAAACCCGCACCATCAACGAACACCTGGGCTACGCCGTCTGGTCTGCCGACGGAGAAAAATGGTCGAAGCCGATCATGCTTGAAGGCACCTACGGCCATTACATCTGGCGTGCTGCTGCTTATAAGGACAAAGCTTATCTCTGCGGCCGCCGCATCCGTCACTTTGCCAAAGACGACCAGGGACGCGAACTGATCGAAACAGCCATTCTGGAAAGTGACGATGGACTGGTCTGGAAAACCGCCAGCCTGTTCAACGAACGCCAGGGAGACGAAACCGCGTTCCTGTTCGAAAAGAACGGCGACCTGCTGGCCATCGGTCGCAGCGGATCCAACCCCGCCTGGGTCATGCGTTCCCGGCCCCCCTTTGACCACTGGGATCGGAAACAGCTCGACCGCTATATCGGCGGCCCTTTACTTGCCAAATGGGGCGACCGCTATCTTGTCGGCGGACGTCAGCGTAAGAACGGAAAATATGTCACCTCGCTCTACTGGTTCAAAGACAATCAACTGCACGAATTCGCTTCGCTCCCCAGTGGCGGCGACAACTCATACCCCGGCATTCTGGTCCTGAGCCCCGACCACGCCTTGATCTCGTATTATTCCAGTCACGAAAAAGACAAAGACGGAAAGCCGATCACTGCAATCTATATGGCCGATCTGAAACTGAAGAATTAATAATAACAATTCGACAGTTTCACTTAAGGGAAAGCGCCCTGCCAGCGTCTTTCCCTTTTTTTATGCAGTCAACACAGGGCAATCAACCGACCAACCAACCTTATCAGATCATCAGCAGAGACTGCAAAACTTGACGCAGCTGATATATCACGATATATTAATGCAGTTAATAAACCCGATCTTAAACGCGCTGACAGTGGACGCTGATGGAAGATACCTCAAAAAACCTCACCGAATATTCGTATCAATATATCAAACAGCAGATGGAGCAGAATGTGCTCGCACCGGGTTCCCGTCTGGTGAATCGCAAACTGGCAGCCGAACTGGGAGTGAGCGCCATTCCTGTGCGCGAGGCGATCTGCCGCCTGGCATCTGAAGGCTTTGTGGAACACATCCAGGGATCAGGTGCCTTTGTCCGGGAAATCGGGCGGGAAGATCTGGATGAACTTTACGTACTGCGTGATCTGCTCGAAAGCTTCGCCGCCGGTGAAGCAGCTTTGTATATCACGCCACAACAGCTGGACGATCTGCAGTTTATCATCGACGAGATGCGCGAAATCACTACCTTGATGAATGAACGGAACGCGAAACATACCACGCCGGCCCAGTTCAATCGCTGGGTCGACTGCGAAACCGAGTTCCATGAAATTCTGATCGAAGCCTCCCGGAATCGACTGCTGAAAAAAGTCATCCAGGAGCAGCGCGCGATTACCGATGTCTTTTATGCCCTGCGTCAGTTGAAGCATAAAATCATCACCCCCGAGAGTGCAGAAGAAACCTGCGCGGGTAAAGAACAGATCCTGGCAGCGTTCCGCAACCGTGATGCGGACCTCGCCCGTCAGATCATGAGCGAACAGATCCAGGCAGGCCGTCGCGACGTCCTGGCTTTTATGAGAAAACAGGAACGAGGTCGTAATGCAACTTAAACAGCTGGAAACCGGTATCCTGTTCATAAATCCTAAGCCGCATGTGAAAAGCGTGCATGCCTACTTCCCCTCGGTCGCGACGCTCCCCGATGGATCATTGCTCGCCATGTATATGCTGGGCGAAGCCTTTGAAGCGGTTGACCTGAAACTGCACCTGTCGCGTTCGCAAGATCAGGGACAGACCTGGGAATACCAGGGGCCCATCGACACCAGCGTCACCGGGCGTCAGACATCGACCTTCGGGCGACTGACGGTCACTGCATCAGGCGAACTGATCGCGAATCTGGTCCGTTTTGACCGCACCGATTTTCCCGATGAAGGATTGTGCAATCCTCTGACACTGGGCATGGTCCCCTCTGAATTATTACTGATTCGCTCGCTTGACCTGGGTCAGACCTGGTCAGAACCAGAACTCGTCGCGCCTCCGCTGGAAGGTCCTGAATTTGAAATGTGCAGCCCGATCACGTTCCTTAATGATGGCTGCTGGATCTGGCCGACTTCCACCTGGCGTGACTGGAACGGTTTTCTGCCTAATGGAAACCGCATGCTGTCGCTGGTCTCCACCGATCAGGGGCACTCCTGGAATGAGTACCTCGACATCATGCACAGTGAGGAAAACAACCTGATCTTCTGGGAATCCAAAGTGGTTGAATATCCGGACGGGCGCCTGCTGGCCGTGGCCTGGTGTTACGACGAAGCCACGCAGACGGATCTTCCCAATCATTATTCGATCAGTGAAGATGGAGGAAACACCTGGTCGCAACCCGCTTCCACACAGATACAAGGCCAGACCCTGACCCCCTGCCTGCTCGAAGACGGCAGCCTGCTTAACATCTACCGTCGCATGGATCAACCCGGTCTCTGGGCCTGTCTGTCTCGAATCGATGATGAAGGGAACTGGACCAACGAAGATCAGCAGCCACTCTGGGGACACAATCTGCTGGAAGGTTTGACATCAACCGGCGAAAACATGTCAGAAAATTTCGCTGCACTCAAATTCGGGGCCCCCAATATTATCCGCCTGCCTGACGGCGAACTGTTTGTCACTTTCTGGTGTTACGAACAATGCGTCAGCGTAATTCGCTGGTTCCGCTTTCAGGTCGAACAGCAGACAGTGGAGCAAGGCCGGAAAACCGCCGTCAATGTTTAAAAACTGCTGCCTGAGAGTCATTCGCGTCTCTTTCTCTAACTAAAAATGTGGTCCTGATTTCCATCAGGCCCCTCTTCTGGAGTCGATCTCCGCCCAGGCTCGATCCTACTGAAACCCTGCGTTTTTTCCAATTCTCTATTTTTCCGTTGACAATATTTCTAAATCACACAATGATATATCATGATATATAACAAATCCGTAACATGAAATTTCTCAACCAGAGGCCTGTCTATTCTTTTTTTATACACCTCACTCTACGGGAGACCTGGAAATGATGATGCGACATCGAGAAACAGAAACTGCCACCAGAGGCTTTACCCTGATCGAACTTCTGGTCGTAATCGCCATCATCGCGATCCTGATTGCCCTGCTGCTGCCCGCAGTGCAACAGGCCCGGGAATCAGCGCGGCGCAGCACCTGCAAAAACAATCTCAAACAGATTGGACTCGCGCTGCATAACTACCACGAATCGCACAGCATGTTTCCCTTTGGACGCAGCTTTACCGATAATTCAACTTCGGCCCCGCAGAACTTTGGATCTCAGATGTGTTCCACCATGCTGCTCCCCTTTCTGGATCAGACGAACGTCTACAATCAGTTCAATTTCCTGGCCGCCTTTAATCACGCTTCCAACGTTCCGATCACTCAACACAAAATCACGGTCTTCCTCTGCCCCAGTAACCCACAGGATGAGGGACAGAACTGGACAGGCGCAGGCGGACCCGACGATTCCTGGGGCAGCCACTATCAACCGGTGGCACACAGTGGTCGTGACGGGAACCCGGCACGAGATGGACAGGACGCCGTTGGCTTCAATAAAGATGGGGTCTTTTATCGCAATTCAACAACCCGTTTCCGCGATATCCTGGATGGTTCCAGTACAACTCTGGCCTTTGCGGAAACCGTAGGAGATACGCCCGGCTCACACGAACTGTTTACCTGGGGTGCCTACGGCGGCGGTGGCATTGGTGTTCGCAGCGGTATCAATGCGAATTTCCCCCTGCTCTCCGGCTGGAGCTGGAACGGGGACGACTTTACCGGACCGGCCAGCTACCACACGGGAGGCTGCCATTTCCTGATGGCCGACGGTGCCGTCCGGTTCATCTCCGAAAATATTGACCTGGGTACCTTACAGGATCTGACCACCCGCGCCGGTCGTGAAGTGATTGGAGAATTCTAAAGCACGTTAAACACGACTCATTGTTTATCCATATCCTACAGGCACTTCATTTCACAGGTTTCAGAAAATGAGCAAACTACAAATCCTCTGCAGTTGCCTGCTGCTATTGACTGGCTGCGGTCAGTCAACCGACGAAATGGCGCTCACTCCCGTAAGTGGAACCATCACCTACCAGGGAACCCCCATAGCGGAAGGAGTGATTCGACTCGTCCCGCAGTCAGGAAGCTCTGCACCGGTCAGAACGACACAAATCAACGCCGGCAACTATGAGTTCAGTGAACGCTCCGCAGTCAAACCGGGCACGTACCAGGTAGAGATCAGCGCCTACCAGGGGGAAACCGGACTCCCCGGAGATCAACCCGGAGGCAGTTCCACCAGCCGTAAACAATACCTGCCAGAACAATTTAATACAAAGTCGACAATCGCGCCACTCATCATCCCGCCCGACAGTGATTCGGTCCAGCATGATTTTAATCTGAAATAAAGAGGTCCTCCCATGAAATCGTATTTGAATCGCTCTCCGCTCAATCAAGCGGGATTCATCCTGCTGCTAATGGCTGCGGTAACGACAGTAAACCAGCGACACTGTCAGGCCGAATCGCGACTGCTGGTCAAAGCGACCAGTGAACTCCCGCGACACGGGGAAGGCAGTCTGCTGACGCTCGACAACGGGCGACTGCTACTCGTTTACACTCAATGGTATGGTGCTACCGGTAACGATCACGATCCTGCCCGACTCGTCCAGATTCATTCGGATGACGGCGGCAAAACCTGGTCCACACCGCAAACCGTACAGGAAAACATCGGCAAAATGAATGTGATGTCAGCCAGCCTCGTCAAAACCAAAAGTGGCAAAATCCTGTTGATCTATATCCGCATCGACAGCAATCGGTTTGCCAATCTCTGGTTTAAAGAATCGACAGACCAGGGTGCTTCGTGGAGTGAACCTAAGCAACTCTCGCATGGAAAACAGGGTTTGATTTTTGCAGTAAACTCTGCAGCGATCCGACTGAAATCAGGTCGTATCCTGCTGGCCGCCTATGGTTCTCCCAGCGCCTGGCAGAAGGACGAGCATTTTGTTTCTTTCAGCTACTATTCTGATGACGAAGGGCAGACCTGGCATCGCTCTGGCAACCAGGTTGACTGCCCGCTGCGGGGCGCAATGGAACCGGAGATTGAACAACTTTCTGACGGACGGATTCTGATGCTGATCCGCACGCAGACGACCCGCATGTATCGTTCCTACAGCCAGGATGGCGGACAGACCTGGGGTCCGGCTGAAAAGACCGACATTGTGCATCCCGAAGCCCCCATGCTGCTGCAGCGTGCCCCCGGGGAGAAGGCACCGCTGATTCTGATCTGGAATAACGCCGTGGTTCCTGGAGCCGACCACCAGGGACCACGTACGCCTCTCACACTCGGACTGTCTTATGATGATGGCGTCACCTGGGAGAAGCTGATCAACATCGAAGAAAACTCCCAAGGTTCCTACTGCTATGCCAGCATGGACTTCCGCGACGATACACTGCATCTGGTCTACTATGGACCAGGGGGGCTGCGGTATCAGTCAATTCCGGTCAAAGAATTGCTGCAGGATTGAGACAAGACACGCGAAGGAATTTAAGGCTCTGGTCTGGACACGTTTCTGATCGCAGGACGCTTTCTGGAATGTTGTAATGTCTGGTATCATTTTCAGTTCAATCAGAGCAGTCAGACAGGGAGTTCGAGTAGAAACGTCTGCCGTTTCCGGAAATCGAGCTGAAAAAACTGCTGTAGAACCAGGCAGGCAAACAGTTGGTACTGCGAAAACTTCCTGGAGATGCAGCGCTGCGCCTACGCGGGAGGTGATTACCTGGCAATCTTGAAAGCAGCAGCCAAGACCATCCGTGGAGACCTGGTTGTCTGTGTCATGAAGTATTGTGTAATATGACTCGGTAGTTAGGAAAACAGCAATCAGAGATCAGTTTTCTACAGAGCAGGTCAAGACTCTTTTATCAATGAGCAATACAAAGAAGACTCTCGCCACGGATGAAGAATTGGAGAAGTTTGAGCATTTTCTCTTTGAGATGGACGATGTTCTTGAGGAGTTCGTATTGACAGCTTCTCAAGCTGGCTTCAACCTCAACTACTCGATCGATAGCCTTGCCGATTTGGAACGGTTCATCACTGCGAACAGCGAACACTCTGACAGTTCATTTGACAACAGGGCCGCACGTTACCTTGGCGAAGTCTTCCGAAAACTCGTAGGCGGCAAATGGGAGTTGTGTCTCAAGAATCCAAGATACATGTATTTCAAGCTGCCTGTCATTTCCGGCTATTCAACGCATTCGATAGAGTTCTGCCCGATTGAGATGATCGCCAACTTGAAGGCGAAAAAAGAGGCGGGGATGTTGAGGACAGCGGTAGAGTCGCACTTGGATTTCAAGTCTTGACACCCGGCTTCTGCATCACGATTTTTGCAGGCTGTAACAGGCGAGTATAGGACGCTCGGTTCTGGAACGAACGCGGTAGCTGCGACCTCCTGCTCGCTGCGCTCGGCCCGGATGTGCATCCGGGCTCACCCACTTTCACTTCATTGTCATTTTGTGTTTTTCGTGGTAGAAAAATCCACTTCAAGAATTTCATCGGTTTCCATCACAGGCTGAAACTGGTTCGGAGCGCGGCGGGCTGGCATCTGGGGGCCGTCCTTACGACGCGGCAGGCTGGTGATGTGTTACTTTGTGGTACGATTTCGCTGACGGTTTCCTGTAGTCTGCGACAACCTCAGAGTGTATCCGGGGGCACCCTTTGTTTTATGTCAGCTGTTCGGGGTTCGTTGCGGTTTTACAGTTCGGGATACAACCGGAGCTAACGCTCTGCGGCTAATGAAGGGCAGCTCGCGGAGGCTTTCTGATTGTCTGTTAGCAGTGGTACGGGATTTTCATCTCCGTCGGCGGCTGTGAGATCGGGTAGAATCTGTTAGACGGGGTGGGCTTTGATTGGGAAAACGATGTGGGTGCCGCGGGCTGAGACATGAGTCAGCCCCTACGATTTTTGCTGGCTGGTCGGTGAGTGGTTTTCACTTTTGACCGTCGATCTGTCGGTTTCCTATGACAAACGGACGGTGTACGGTGTCGGCTGAACTGGGTCCGGATTTTATGCTACCACGAAAAACATGAAACAACACGATAGGGAGGGAGTGATGTTTGGGATTTGGGAAATCGGGTTTGTTTTCCTGTGCGAGGAACATCTTAGGAAATGGCTTGAGGGGAGCAAGGGGATTTTGAAAATGCTGTGGCGATACAGGTTGATACCGGGGCGATGTCTGGGGGAACCGGAGCGGTGCCGGGGCGAGGGTCTGCGATGTGCGGCGACCCGCACGCGCACTTTGCGAACCAGTGTGGTTGCAGGCAGTGCAAATCTGGAAAAAACAGGCTGTTTTATAGTGAATACCGGGAACTGGTGGCCCGTGTTCTGGTGCACTGTAAACTGGTCACGCGCGCGACACAGGTCTACGTTTATCGCGGGTGGCGCGCAGCGGTCAAGTTCATTTTATGCAGTGAGAGTGCGGAATTGTGTAGTAGCAGATGAGAAAAATATAGTTTACAGGCGAATGGCGACGTGAATAATGAACCCTTTGTTGCCCGCGTGCAGCGTGATGCCGGGTGCATCGTTCTGGAGTCCTTTCTAAAAAATGAGTATGTCATGCGCAGAGATTATGCCCAACTTTGCGGGGGGCGTTTTTTTCCCTGCCAATCAGGGTGGTTGGGCTATTGGCAATGGGGAGATTGAACTTCCAACAGCTGTTTTTTGACTGTTATCGGTGACAAGTCCCCTTACATGGATTAGCATAACAGATCAATAATTCCTGATTCGTATTCCTGTCCGAAAAACTGACCTTCAGAGGCGCTCCATGAAATTCCCGCCGGTTTTCCTGTTCCTGTTTATTTTTGCATTCACCTCCGATTTCATTCTTGCCGACTGGCCCCAGTATCGCGGTGATGCCGCCCGCAGTGGATCGACAGAGGAACCGCTCCCCAATCGCATGGAGCTGCAGTGGACGTTTCGCACTCCCCAGCCCCCCACTCCCGCCTGGCCCACGCACACCCGCATTACCTTTGACGAAGTCTTTCAGCCAATCGTGGTTAAACAGACGGTCCTGTTCGGCAGTTCCACCGACGACCAGTTGTACGCCCTCGATCTGAAAACCGGTCAGCTCAAATGGAAATTCTTTACCGAAGGGCCGATTCGCTTTGCCCCCGCTGCCTGGAAAGATCGCGTCTTTGTGGCCAGTGATGATGGCTGCCTGTATGCGTTGAAAATCGAAGATGGTTCACTGCTCTGGAAGAAACGGGGCGGCCCCGATCGCAAATTCATCATGGGCAATGATCGACTGATCTCACACTGGCCCGCACGAGGCGGCCCGGTCGTTCTCGGCGATCAGGTCTACTTCGCAGCCGGGGTCTGGCCTTCTGATGGCGTTTACCTGTATGCCCTCGACGCGGAAACCGGAGACGTCACCTGGAGCAATCAGAACTCCGGACAACGCCTCATGAATCAGCCGCACGGGGGTGCGAGTGCCAAGAGTGGTGTTTCATCACAAGGCTATCTCGCTGCCAGTCCGGACCAGATCTTCATGCCCACCGGACGCGCCGTCCCCGCCGCCTTTAATCGGGCGACCGGCGCATTTCGCTATTACCATCTGCAGAAAAATCAGCAGCGCGGCGGCTCGGAAGTCATGCTGGCCGACCAGTTCTTCGCAAACGCAGGCTGCCTGTTCGACCAGCTGACAGGCGACCTGTCACAACAGACCGGCACCGGTCCCCTCGCGGCAACTCCTCAAGGCGTTCTCCGCGGCAGTGGGCAGTCACTGGTTTACAGCACGTGGATCGACACCAGAACCAACGACCGTAAAGGGAAACCGATCTCGATCAGAAGCCTCAAAGAAAAGCGGCTCATCCCCCTGGATTATACGATCACCGATGTCATCATCGCCGGCAACGATGCGTACTGTGGTTCGCACAACAAGGTCACCGGCGTCGACTTCAAAGGCCAGGCCAATACCTGGTGGTCGCATGAAATCGAAGGCACCGTCCGCGGTCTGGCAGCCTCAGATGAATGCCTCATCGCCAGCACCGACCAGGGAGTCATCTGCTGTTTCGCCAATGCACATCCACCAGAAACGGTCGAGGCAAAGCCACAATCGCCCGTCACCACCAGCCCGCTCTACCAGCAGGCAGCGCGAGCCATCTGTGAGAAGACCGACGTCTCCACCGGGATCTGTGTCGAACTGGGCGCCACCAATGTGGACCTTGCCCTCGAACTGGCCCGCCAGTCCGACTTTCAGATCTATGTCGTCATGGCGGATCCCGACCAAGTTCAGCAGGCCCGCGAACGCCTCGCGGCAGCAGACGTCTACGGTTCGCGGGTCGCCGTGCATGTCGCTGATCCCGAACACCTGCCCTACTCAAAGAACTTCGCGAACCTCGTAATCTGCTCGGCTTCGCTGACTCAAGATGTCTCTCCGGGGATTCTCAAAGAAGCCCGCCGGATTCAACGTCCCTTCGGAGGTCAATTCTGCTGGGGTCCCGTTGAAAACCTGCAGCTGGAAACCAAAGACGATCTCAAAGGGGCCGGCAGCTGGACGCACCAGTACTCCAATTCCACCAACACGGTGAATTCCAACGATGAAATCGTCAAAGGCCCGCTGCGGATGTACTGGTATCGTGATGTCGATTTTCAAATTCCCAACCGGCACGGACAGGGTCCGGCCCCGCTGGTGAATCGCGGCGTCATGGTTGTCGGCGGTCTGCACGGTCTGTGTGGACTCGACGCCTACAACGGGCATACGCTCTGGAAATATCAGCTCAGGAACAACCTGACCGACATGAACGGAATTCATCACGATGTCAGCACGGCCGAAGTCGGCAGCAACTTCTGCCTCGGGGGCGACTATGCCTTCGTCTATAAAGACACCTTCTGCCATCAGATCGAACTGAAGACCGGGAAGCTGGTCCGCAAAATCTCCACCCCTGTCAGTCGCGACGATCCCAACCAGAACTGGGGCTACCTCGCGTACCATGATGGCGTGATCTATGGCACCGTCAGTAACGACGCGCATCACACCAGTCCCCGCTATCAAGGCATCAGCCTCCGCAATGAATCGGTTCTGTTTTTCGCCGCCGATGCCAAAACCGGGAACATTCTCTGGACCTACCAGCCCGAGTATTCGATCCGTAACAACGCGATCACCATTGGCAACGACAGCGTCTTTCTCGTCGATCGGGAAATTGCCAAAGCCGACCACATCAAACAGGCCCGCCGTAACGGTCGCCCCAATCCTCCCTCACCGGAAGACGCACACCGCAAAGGCAAGCTGAAAGCCTTCCAGGCGAAAACGGGGGCTGATCTCTGGGAAGACAAAGAGGACATCTTCGGAACACAACTGGCGGTCTCTGAAGAGAATGACATCCTGCTGATGTTCTACCAGGGCATCCGGCACAAATTCTTCCGGCTCCCTTCCGAAGTCGGCGGGCGGCTGGCTGCCGTGGATACGAAAACCGGAAAACGGATCTGGGATATCGCAGCCGAGTATCAATCACACCCGGTCATCAACGGTGACAAAATCTTTGCACAGGGGGGTGCCTGGGAACTGAAATCCGGAAAACCGATCCCCTTCACTTTCGAACGTTCCTATGGCTGCGGTCAGATCTCGGCCAGCAAACACCTGATGGTCTTCCGCTCCGCCACGCTTGGGTACGTCGACCTGACCCGCAAAGCCGGCGTCGAAAACTTCGGCGGTATCCGCCTTGGCTGTTACATCAACGCCATCCCGGCCGGGGGCCTGGTCCTCGTTCCCGACGGCTCGTCCCAGTGCAACTGCTCCTACCAGATGCAGGCCTGGTTCGCATTGGAGGGAAGTGAGTAAGCAGACGGATGATCACAAATCAGAAAAAACCAGATTATTCGCTCCAAATCGATAATTATCTGGTAGTGCTTCGACGAAACATGCGTTAGGTTTTCTGTCAGATCACTGGTACCGCCAAATCAATCATGTGGTACAGTGATAAATTGCACTAATGGGCCCCCAACAGGGAGATCGATGCTGATGAAATATCTGATTGCGTTCGCTGCGGTTGCCGTACTGATTGCTACTGGAATCTCTGCTCATCCGCCTCGTGGAAACCAAGATCATGATTGCCAGCGACCCGGCGGGCCTCCGCCTGATCCTTTCATGAAGCTGTTCGATACCGATCAAAGTGGTGAGATTTCTCAAGAGGAAATCGAACAGTCAGGCGTGGTACTCAAGAATCTGGATCGTGATCAGAGTGGTACATTGACACGTGATGAAATGCCACGCCCACCTCATCCTCCCCGAGACCACTATGAGCAGGGAGACCGACACCCTCACCACGGAGATCGACCTCACAGAGACCGGGATCATCGTCCAGATGCGGAGCGGCCTCCTCGACCGGGATTCGAACCAATGCCAGAACCAGAACGTAAAAAAGCTGTCTCCACTAATTCTCCTGCTGACACTGTTCAATTCGCCGGTGGATACGAAACTGACCCGCGGGATCACGGACGCCCAGTCGCTCTGATCGCCGCAGCGCTGGGTGTGAAACCCGAAGTCTTTCGCCAGGCATTCAGCAATGTGAAACCGGCGCGCGGCGGCGATCCGACACCGGCACGGGCTCGCGCTAATAAAGAAGTTCTAATGTCGGCACTGGGCAAGCATGGTATCACTAACGACCGACTGGATACGGTTTCGAATTACTATCGATACCAGCCTGAACGCGGAGGGCTCTGGAAACATACGCCTGCCACGGCAAAGGCGATCATCAAAGACGGAAAAGTGACCGGCCTGAAAATCATCAACGCAGGTTCGGGCTACCTGACGCCTCCCACAGTGACAATCTCGGGTCATGAGGAAGTGCAGGTTCAGGCCACGCTCGAATTCAGCCAGGACTTTAAAAAGAACGGCAGCATCAAATCACTGAAGATTGTAAAGTAAGAACGCCATCGGTGATGGCACGCCCGTGATAGTACGTGCCATCACTGGTTTCCGATTCAGTTGGCTGACGCCAGGGCATTCGCTTTTTGCTGCAGCACTTCCAGCTGGGCATCAATCTTATCTTTCGCCGCCGAGCTCTGATACAGAGACAACAGTTCTTTCGCAGCATCCCGCAGTTCGATGTAAGGCCCTTCGTATTCGTTCGCATAGGCGTCCAGAGACTCCATCAGAATCGTCAGGTTCTGGGCAGCCTCTTTCGGTTTTTTCTTTGCTGCTGCGACAAATTCATCAACCGACTTTTTCGCAACGTCACTTTTCTGTGTTTCCGTAGGTGGCGGGGATGAAGGCGCACCACAGCCAGTCAATACTGACGAGAATAGAAGCAACACTGCCATACAAAGCAGTTGCCCCCTGAATACTGAGTTATTTTTTTTCATTTCATTTATCCTGTATTTAAAAAAAAGCAGCTCCGATGCAAAACACAGGAGCTGCAGATTCAAGTTATGGTTTCGTTCTCACTGATCGATTAATACTCACCAAGAATATTTCCATCGCCAATTGACAACAGATTCAGATAAGTATTCTGATCCACATTTTCCGAGATGAACCGTACAGAACCATCAGCCAGTGTCACATGAGCCCCACCCACGTGAAAACTGCGCAGTCCCTGACCTGCTCCGGCACCTGTGATGTCGGGGTTGTTACGACGGTTAAAATTCTGGTCAGAGGTATTATTCGCAGCATACGGCGTTCCATCTGTAACTTTCGTCGTATTGGGAGTCAGAATACCGTTACTGTTTCTACCACTGAACAGGGCTCCCGTACACCAGCCCCACGCACCTTTGTCATCTGATGTTGCAGTTCCCACTACAATTTCACCGAGCATGATGGCATTCGAAGTACCGTCTGAAATATCCCGGATCATAGCGCCATTCTGGGCAATCGGGCTGAAAATTCCGCGGCGGGTACCGTTGTAATCAGAAATATTCAGACTTGTACCTGCTCCCACGGAACCGGCATAAGTGATTCGGGAGAAGCCGGTGAAGTCCTGTGTCAGCAGAGCACGATCGACCCCGGTTTGAGAGGGGCAGCGCAAAACGGGAATCTTCGCCCGCAATACACTCGTACCGGAACTGGCGTTCGCGCTGCGTGCATTCAATGACATGTTGTACTGATTGTATAACGGTGCCTGATCCATGAATGGCAGAACCTGCACGACCCAGGTGGTTCCCCAGTTGGCATTACGTCCGTCGGCTGGAGCAGAACCGTTTCCATACCACACTGCCCCCGGAGGAAACGTGCGATGGGAATCGTGATAGTTGTGTAACGCCAGTCCGACCTGCTTCAAAGCATTTTTACAGGTGCTGCGACGAGCAGCTTCGCGCGCCTGTTGCACTGCAGGAAGTAACAGAGCAATCAGAATTGCAATGATGGCAATCACCACCAGCAATTCGATCAAGGTAAAACCTCGCTTGAGAGATACGTTCTTCGATCGCATGAATTCAACCCTTTAACGATAGAAATATGAATGTGAACAATACCGGAAAAACTGGCATTGAAATGAGAGCCCGGGTCAATCGCTTTAGTAGATTAAAGCAGGGCGGATAAGAATGGCTTAATAATTGGAGGGAACACCAACATACTCAAAACCAAGTCGAGTAAAGCAGCACTCTTCTTTCATTAATCTCGCATGAATTTTATGTTTTTCTTGAGCGCAGGCAACAAGTAGATTTCTTTAATTCACAGAGTAGTTGAAAATAATAAAACACGTACAGTGAATTAACACTGAACACGCTTTATTCAACAAAACTAAATTATATTTTATACATGAATTATACTCTTACGTATCATTAAGAAACACCTCTCATGATCAATTCTCGCCAGTCAAAATAATATCTGATCACCTGTCTGGCATGAGTTTCTTCGCGAAAGATCTCTTCCTGCTTGCGATACCACCTTTCTTAACTTACATTAGAATACTCGACTGTCGCACACCACATGGCACTAAATCATCAGGACCAGCAAACAAGGAAACCTTCATGAAAAAGTCGATCACATCACTGAAATCAAGTAATCGATTTGTGCTTTGGTCCTGTATTTTATTTGTCAGTTTTATTTCAGGCAGACTACCTGAAGTCCATGCTGAAACAGAATGGAAAGCAGGAATTGCGAAAGCAGTCATCACACCTCAAACCGGTGTCTGGCTGGCAGGCTATGGCTCCAAGCGACTGCCTGATGGAAAGCTACATGATATCTGGATGAAAGCGCTGGCCCTGGAAGATAACAAAGGTCACCGCGCCGTGCTGATCACCAGTGATTTCCAGGGAGTCCCCCGCAGTATGAGCGATCGTGTCTTCGCTGAGATCAAACAGAAGTTTCAGCTGGAACGCCATCAGATCATGTTTACCTTTTCACATAACCATTGTGGACCCAGACTTGGCGATGATCTTTATGATTACTATCCCGTCGATCCCATGCAGGTCAAACTGGTCGACGAATACACCGACCGCATGGTTGTCAAAACCGTAGACATGATCGGCAAGTCACTGAAAAACCTGGCACCAGCCCAACTGCAGATGGGAACCGGTCACACCACCTTTGCCGTCAACCGTCGCAATAATCGTGAAGCGGATATCCCCAATCTCCTCAAAGCGGGTAAAGAACTGGTGGGACCAGTCGACCACGATGTGCCCGTGATGACCGTCACACGACCCGATGGCAAACTGGATGCTGTTCTGTTTGGATATGCCTGCCATCCTACGACACTCAGCTTTACCAAAGTTTGCGGCGATTACCCCGGCTTTGCCCAGCTGGAACTCGAAGAAAAACATCCCGGCGTTACCGCCATGTTCGTCAACACCTGTGGTGGCGACCAGAACCCGCTCCCCCGCCGCAAAGTCGAACTCTGTGAAAAATACGGACACATGCTGGCCGTCGCGGTAGAGGAAGTCTTACAGAAACCGCTTCAGCCCATTTCGGACGGTTTAACTACTGCATTTGATTATGTCGACCTCCCCTACCTGAAAACCGTCACACGTGCCGATCTGGAAGCTGACCTGAAAAGCGGCAGTGCCATCAAAAAACGCTGGGCGGAACGGCTGCTGAAAAAGCTGGACGCCGGCGAGACTTTTCCTTCAAGCTATCCCTACCCCCTGCATGCCTGGCGACTGGGCAGTGAAATGCTGATGATCGGCATGGGTGCCGAAACCGTCGTTGACTATGCATTAAAATTCAAACGCGAGTTCGGTCCAGGTACCTGGGTCTGTGGTTATGCCGACGACATGATCTCCTACATCCCCTCCAAACGGGTCTGGCTCGAAGGGGGTTATGAGGGAGGCTACAATCTGTATGAATACGGGCGTCCTGCATACCGCTGGGGACCGGATACGGAAACATTGATCTCAGACACCGTTGACAAACTCGTCAAACAGGTTGAGCACACATCCGACTGAACAGATCCGGTTCCAGTTTATGCTTCGAGAGAAGTGACCGGTTTCCCTGCCAGTACTTTTTGTACCAGCGGGTGAGCCAGCAGTTCTTCCCGCTCGGCAGCGGTCACAGGTCGCATCGGCTGCGGCGCAAAGTTGCCGGGAATCCCTCTCAGATTCATCAGTGTGGTCACCGTCGAAAACAGTGGTGCTGAAAACGTCGTCAGTAATCTCAGCAATGCTGACAGATCCTGTTGCACCAACGCGAGCCGACTCCAGTCTTCTGCCAAAGTCGCCTCTACCATGGCTTCAATCCATTCCGGTACAACAATATAAATTCCATCCAGATGTTCTCGTACTCCCGCCTGCAATAAGACATCCATCAGATTCGGTTGCGCAACGATCACACGAAACTCATCCCCCACAACATCAATGACGGGACGAATCGTCGTAAAATGATCCGAGCACTTAATCCCCTGGATATTGGGATGCTTTGCCAGCCGCAGTACCGTCTCTACTTCCAGTTTCGTGCCAGTCGTCTGTGGAAGATCATAGAGAAATAAAGGCCTGGAACTCAGGTCCGCCAGTGCCTCAAAATAATCGACCAGATCACTCTGACTGTACTTCAGAAAGTAGGGTGAGATCACGACCACCCCATCAATGTCACAATCTTCTACCATGCGGATTCTTTCGCGAGTCCGCACGAAACTGGTATCCCCCACTCCTACCAGCAGCTCGGCTTTTCCCGCGTTGAACTGTACGCTCTGCTCGACCAGCTCACGATACGTCGAGTCTTTCAACAGCTGCATCAGCCCCATCGTACCGGCGATCAGAAAACCATTGATCCCGTGCGTCAGCTGGTCTTGAATCTGTGCTTCCAGTCCTGCTGAATGCAGATCTTCCTCCACTGTCAGTGGAGTTCCCAATGCCGTAATCATTTTCAACGAGTGGGCCATGCTGTTTACTTTCTAAAAATGGGTTTAAGCCGTCTGGTCAATAAATTCAGCGAAGGAAATCACCGGACAGGTTGTATCCGCTAGCATGCGATCAACCGACCCCTGATCCTTAAATCCGCTGCCTGTGATCACACAGACAACAGTCTCCTCACTTTGAATTTTTCCCTCGGCGGCTGCCTGTAACACTCCTGCCAGCGAAACTGCGGCAGCAGGTTCACAAAAAATGCCTTCCTGACGCGCGAGCAGCGCCTGGACTTCATATACATATTCGTCTTCCACCAGATATCCATTCCCACCGGTTTCCCGGCAGGCGGCGATCACATCATTTCCATCCAGCACACTGGCTACCTGCAGGCCACCAATTTTCGTCGTACTTTGACAGGTCTGCGCGCGATCGGTCCCCGCCTGTAACGGGCCGGCGATCGTATTGTTTCCCGCCGGCTGTACACAGTGAAATGCCGGCAGTCGGTCGATCTTCTCTTCCTGGCAGGCTGACTGAAAGCCACGATAAACGGCCAGTAACAATCCGCCTCCGCCGGCACAGCAGAACAGATGATCGATCCTCCCCTGCTCTTCGGAAATCTGTTCAACCAGTTCCCGTCCGATGAATTCAACTCCCGCCATCCCGATCGGATTGAACTGATAGCTGCTGACCTGCAACTCCGTATCAGCAGCAGATCCCAGTTGCTTCAGATACTTGAATACTTTTCCTGAAATTTCCGGATCGGCACCAAACCCCTCAATTCGCCACACGGCCGCGCCATAAGCCAGCATCTGTTTCAGTTTATTTTCAGGAGCGCCAATAAACACAGCAACCTGACAACTCATTCCTGCTGCTGCACAGTAAGCTGCCAACGCAGAACCTGCGTTTCCACTCGAACAGGTGACAACCCTCTTCTTTCCCTGTGCCAGCATGTCTGTGATGGCAGCGGCTGCAAAACGGTCTTTGTAAGAACCGGTGGGATTCACCGTTTCCAGCTTGAAATATAAATGAGACAGCCCCGCTTCAGGACCAATCCGACGTGATTTGATTAAAGGCGTATGCCCTTCTCCCAGCGTGAAATACGCCGACTCCATAACGCTTCCTCTACCAGAGATTTCCATTGAGATTCGGCCTGAATGACAGACTCCATGATCAGACATTAGATCACAATCCCGTTCTCAACATCAGCAATCTTCAGCAAAACTTCATGAATTATCTTGACGACTAAATAAGCGGTTATATGATAATAAACCAGATTGTCATACAATCTATTGATTTATAATATAATGTGAATGCAGCGACAATGAACTCCTCTTCTGGAAATTCATGCCAAATTTAATCTGGCCGCCGGCTTTCACTCTGAACCGCATTTCAACTGCCATCTATGGCGCTCGCAGGAAAGCAGTGAATCAATGGAAGTATCGCGTGACGATATCTCGATTTCTTCAACGGAATCACGAACTTTGAGCGCTGAACTCGCTGACCATCTTTGTGAACGCATTCGCAGCAAACGCCTGGCTCCTGGCGATCGACTGGGAACCGAAGCGGAACTGGCTGACCAGTTTGGTGTCTCTCGAACGGTTGTACGTGAAGCCGTCGGTTCACTCAGAGGGCTGGGTGTCGTCGTTGGTCGACAGGGACGCGGGCTCTGTGTCGCGGAAGCAGATAATTTTTCAGATGTTCTCAGAAAAGCGCTGGTCCCCCAGGTTGCCAGTCCCCAGGGCTGGAGGGAACTGCAGCAGTTACGCGCGGTGATCGAAATCGGCTCCATTGCTCTGGCCGTCGAATCGATTACCTCAGAAGAAATCATTCGCCTGCAGACCATTGTCTCTGAAATGAAGCGCGTGATGAAAAAAATAAAGCAGGATCCCAAGGGAGCCAGTAAAGCATATAAAGAAATGGATTGCCTGTTTCACCAGACGATTCTCGCAGCCTCACACGGCAACTTTGTCAAACAGTTTCATGGCGTGCTGCTGGATTACTTTCATGCAGGTGACCTGTATGGTCATCCCCCCACGACGAAAGGACTCCGGCAACATGAACAAATTGCAAACGCGATTGCCGACCGGGACACCGACCTGGCAACCAGATATTTGACGGACCACCTGAAACCACAATTAAAAGCTCCCACAGAGACGAACGAGTCGCTCTGACAACAGAATACAGAAACGAAAACTACGATACCTCAGGCGCGGATATCGAAACAAATACAACAACTTCAGTTTGATGAATTTGATTCCTGCAAAACTTAGACAGAACGATTCAAGTTCTGTCCCGCTTTAGAAGATGCACCTGTGTGCCAGGGTGATTATATCGTTTATATTTTCTGAGTTTCGTTTGATGGAGACGGTTCAATGTTCCTGAATACTAGCAAAAAACGCCATCGTGGATTTACTCTGATTGAATTGCTGGTGGTGATAGCCATCATCGCCATCCTGATTGCTCTCTTACTGCCAGCGGTCCAGCAGGCTCGGGAAGCAGCCCGCCGCTCATCCTGTAAAAACAATTTCAAACAGGTCGGGCTGGCATTACACAACTACCATGACACGTTCACTGCCTTTCCGATTGGAGCTGGAATCAGTGGAGGATGCAGTGGATACTCGGGAGCCCATATGTTTTCCTGGGGCGTACGAATTCTCCCGTACCTTGATCAGACCAACATTTATAACAACCTCAACTTTTCCGGATCGACCCCATTCGTACCTGCGAACTTCAGTTCCAGCACCTGCCTCGCTCCCGTGATGCCTTTTCTCTGCCCCAGCAATCCCCAACCCGATACCATCGTCAACAAAGCAGGCGCTTTTGCCGGCGCACTACCGGATGGGATGGGGAGAACCGATATGGGAGGGGTTGCCGATTCGATCAGCTGGAAGTGCAACAGTGGCGCAGGAGTACGTCCCACGTCAGTTGGGAATGGCATCCTGTTTGCCATCTCGCGTATCAAAATGCGGGACATCATCGATGGTGCCAGCAATACCCTGATGGTCGGAGAAGTCACAGGGTCACTCTCCTCATCCGGACTTAACGGTAATTCCTACACGGGCTACGATGTTTTTGACACCAGTAATGGGATCAACAGCATCGATACGGTTCCCGGCGGTGGGTCATTCGCTTTTCGCCCACAGGGCTTCTCCAGTTTTCACGTTGGTGGTGCTCACTTCGTCCTCGGCGATGGATCCGTCCGCTTCATCTCGGAAAACATTGATCAGGGCACACTATCTGCAATCACCACCCGCAATGGACGTGAAGTTGTAGGCGAATTCTAAATCGAATCTACGGTTACTTTCTGCAGTTTGATTGATCGGCAGTTCAATTCGCAGCCTGCCCCGTTTTGAGGGAGCCGCGATTTGATCTTCTCTAGCAGACTTTCAGGCAGGGAGTAACAGAATCGATCCCCCTATTGAAAGGAGGCAGAAATGCCTGAACTGAAAATGATATTATGCATGCTGACCAGCCTGCTGCTGGTCGGCTGTGGCGGAATCAGCGATGCTCCCGACCGCCGTGTTGTCACGGGAAACGTCACCCTCAACGGCACACCGCTTGAGGGAGGCGTCATACGCTTTCTTCCCCAACCCACCGGTCCCATTGCTGCGGGAAAAATTCGTGATGGCAAATACGAAGTCACAAATAAAGGAGGGGTCCCTCTCGGAAAACACAAAGTTGAAATCAAAGGCACGCCCATTCTACCTGACGACACTACCGGTATGTCTCTCGGTGAAATCGATGCAGCAACCAAACCAGCCATCGACGTACCCGAAAAATATTACAAAGACTCTCAACTGGAAGCGACAGTCGAAGCGGGAAGCGAGCCGTTTCAGGTCGACTTTGAACTGAAAGACTGATTCACTACGAAAATATTAAATCAAGGCCCACAGAAATGTTAACGCGCTTCACGATATCCTGCTTCTTCATTATTCTCACAGTTTCCTTCACCACTGCCCGGGCAGAGTGGAATCATTCCCAGACCAAAAAGCTCCCACATCAGCATCTGGGCCCCTTCATCAAACTTCAGGATGGTAGCCTGCTGGCTCCAGACGCAAAGCAGTCTCTCATCAGCACTGATCAGGGTAAAACCTGGTCGTCAACGCCTCTGTATCAGGAGCCTGCAAAGTTTCAGACCAGCAATGAACGCGCACTGATTCAAACTAAAAAAGAAACCATCATCCTGGCATTCATGAACCTGGCGGAACGGAAATTCAACTGGAACGATAAACTGGGAGGGCCGCAGTCAGACTGTTATCTGCCGGTCTACATTGTCCGCAGTACCGATAACGGAAAGTCGTGGCTCCCCCCGCAGATTCTGCAGGATCATGGCTGGTGCGGCGCGGTTCGTAGTATCATCCAGACCCGGTCCGGTCGCATTATCGTCGTCGTCTCTCAGGCGATTGCCAATCCGGGTCGACACGTCATGCTGACCTATTACTCCGATGATGAAGGGGCCACCTGGAACCACAGCAACATGATTGATCTCGGCGGCTCAGGCGATCATGACGGCGCTATGGAAGGGACAATCGTGGAACTGAAGGATGGTCGCATTTATGCTTTGATCCGCACAAAATTCGGACGCTTCTGGGAAGCCTTCTCCACCGACGAAGGCGCCTCCTGGAGAACCATCCAACCTTCAGAGATTCCTGCCAGCAGTTCACCCGCGATTCTGCAACGACTCGACAGCGGACGGATTGTGATGCTCTGGAACCGCTTCCGTGACCCGGAACGCAAACTCGGTCGACGCGAAGAACTGTCAATCGCTTTTTCAGACGATGAATGCAAGACTTGGAGCGATCCGACAGTCATCGCCCGCGACCTGACACCAGCTGGCAAGAAACATGAAAATCGTGTCTCTTATCCTTATGTGATGGAAATCACTCCCGGTGAACTATGGATTACCACCATGCAGGGCCCCGTCAGACTCAGCTTGAAAGAAACCGATTTCATCGCAAAATAAATCACCTGCAACATCAAAGAAAAAATCTCGGGTTCTACCCGCTGGTTAACATTCCCTGTTTATTAATCGTCTGAATCTTCTCTGCTGCTCAATTCATTCTTTGCCGTGTTATCTTCGACACCTTTTCCCGATAACTTTTTCCAGTCGGTCAAATGATGTGCGGCCAGCACTCCGAAAACAATGATAGATGTGAGCGTCGCCAGCAGATACATTCCGAATCCGACCGCAGTCCCTACCGCGGCAGTCGCCCAGATCGTCGCTGCAGTCGTCAGACCGACTGTGCGACCACGATCCCGCAAAATGATACCAGCCCCCAGAAAACCGACACCGGTCACAATGTTTGCAGCAAGACGCGACGGATCAGCGCCTGGAATATGTGATGAGATCAGCGCAAAGACACATGAACCCAGCGCGACCGAGGCGTAAGTTCGTATCCCGGCTTCCCGACCATGCCATTCCCGTTCCCAGCCGATAAAACCACCCAGGACCGCAGCAACGAGTACACGTACTGCGAACATCAATTCCAATTTCCAGTCCATATTCCCTGCCTGACGATTTGTGTTGACGATATGCCACAACTTCACTCAGATCGCACAGCTATCTTATTGGGTCGCCGATATTGCGATAAGATCAATAAAACGGGAGGTTTATACAGTGTCAAATATAACTGGATATCAGAAGTTACATTCAGACATTAATTACCAGTTCTATGAAACAAACTACGAATGAATCAGGCATCTCAATCTCAATATTACGCAAATAAGAACTATTTGCATAACATATGCTGTGTAATCACACTTCTCTCGATTTTCATCAAACTTAATAGATATAAACTAATTCTGCTTTACATCTTTCACTTGATCGTTTATCAACAAGAATAGAGTGAGCAAACAATACACTCTCGATTATGCAACTTACACTTATATGCATTGACTTGCATTGAATCAGTATCTCTGAGCCAGACACCAGCGAGGCCTGCTGTGAGTAAAACTGCTGAACTCGTCACAGTAAAAACCGTCGCAGAAGCAGCCGACTGTGCAGTCAGCACAGTCAGCCGCGCATTGCGGAACGATCCTTCCATCAGCGAAGCAGCCAAACAACGAATTCGCCAGGTCGCCGAATCATTAGACTATCGTCCCCTCAGACGTCGGCGTCCCAGGAAAGTCAGCAGCCAGAATCCAGGCAGTATCCTGGCCGGAAAACGACTGCTCGTTCTCTCCCTGGGACTGGATCGATCGCTGATCTCACTCCCGGTCGTCAGCTCTGCCATCAGCGGAGTCGAAGATGCGTTCTCCGAACTGGGTGTCCGTTTTCAAATTGCCCACATCCCCGATCTGCAAGCGGTCCCCGCCCATCTGGATTTCGATCAGATGGATGGCCTGTTCCTCATCGGTGCCCTGCAGGGTAAGATGCTGCTCGAATCCAATAAACCATTCATGGAACGACTTGCTCACATTCCATCGGTCTGGCTCCTCGGCCGACCACAAGGTTGTGGGGGGGACTGCGTCGGCGCGAACGATGTCCTCCTGGGCGAAAAGGCCGCCGACTATCTCGCCGATCACGGACATCAGCGTGTCGCCTTCCTCAGTCCGAAGCCCGATCACCTGATCATGACAAATCGCGAAACCGGATTTGTCTCGCAGGCGATGCGGCGCGGTCTGGATATTCAACGTTTCGTCGATCCTCCCTCCCGAGGCTGGAAGCTGCCGATCAAACCCCCGCTTTCAACAGACGCCGTGCAGCATCTGGTCGACCAGTTATTAAACGCCGACAAACGGCCGACAGCCATTTTCGCAGGGGCAGACAGTGTTGCGGCAGTCGTCTATGGATCGCTGGCTCGTCGCGGGATCAAAGTCGGTGAAGAGATCAGCGTCATCTCCGGCAACAACGACCATGCATTTATCACCGGCCTCTACCCACAGCTGACCACGTTTGACATTCACGCCCACGACATCGGCCGGCTCGCCGTCAGACAACTGGAAACCCGCCTGTCAATGAACAACGCCATTGCCAATGTTGACTTGACCCTCGAACCACATTTGACTCCGGGTGAATCCGTTCGCCAAATCAACAACTAGCCTGAACCACTCGCCACCAGAATAGGAAACCAGATATGCAGTCGCTCACCAGACGTCAGTTTCTCACCACCGCCAGTATCGGCACAGTCGGCCTGCTGGGGCTTAACAGCCTGCAGGCAGAAACATCAGCTGAGCCGGATCTCACACTCGGCTTCAGCCTGTATGGTATGCCTCACATGAAAACAGAAGAGGCCCTTCGCATCGTCGCCGACATCGGTTACGACTCGGTGGAACTGACTCTGATGGATGACTGGGACGCCACACCTGCCAAACTGAATGCCGAACGTCGCACAGCGGTTTCCAGAACACTGGACGAGACCGGCTTGAAACTGACTTCTTTAATGGAACACTGTAACCTGACCGGCTCGAAAGCCAGTCAACAGAAAGTGCTCGAACGCCTCAAACAGGCCGCCGAACTGGGACACGATCTGCGCCCCGACCATCCTCCACTGATCGAAACAGTCGCCGGAAGTGGGAAATGGGATGCCCTCAAAAACGAAATGCGCGACAACCTGGGAGAATGGGCCAAAGTCGCTGCCAGCACGAAAACGGTCATCGCTGTCAAACCGCATCGGGGGGGCGTGGTAGATCATCCCGATCAGGGAGTCTGGCTGGTCGAACAGGTCAACAGCCCCTGGATTCGTCTCGACTATGACTACAGCCATTTCACCCATCGCGATATTTCACTGAAAGAATCGCTGCAGACCATGCTCCCTTACACCAGTTTCATCCAGGTCAAAGATACCGTAATGAAAAACGGAAAAGTCAGTTTCGCTCTGCCCGGTGAGAGTGGCGAGATTGACTACGTCCAATTGCTCAAACTGGCAGTTGCAGGCGGCTATCGGGGAGATATCTGTTGTGAAGTCAGCAGCATGGTCTTCCGCCAGAAAGGCTACGATCCCGTAGCTGCTGCCAAAACCTGCTATCAGAACCTGGCCCCTGCTTTCAAAGCAGCGGGAATCAAGCGAGGTTAAACCATTTTCAGACCCCGAGCATAATTGATTCGCCAATGACTCAATCCCAACGAATCCCACAACTCGTTCTGATCCTGCTGCTGGCCGTATCATCCAACCTGCCCGAGTCCCTGCGCGCAGCAGAACCAGCCAGCCCGGATGCCAGCCAGCTCGAATTTTTCGAAGAGCATATCCGACCCGTGCTGATTGAAAAATGTGCCGACTGCCACTCCGGTGATACTGATGCCGAAAGCCCCCTTGCCGTCCATTCCCGTGCTGCCCTCATTAAAGGCGGCGATTATGGACCAGCAATACTTCCCGGTAACGCGGAACAGAGTCTGTTGTATCAGTCCATTCTGCGAACTCACAAAGAATTGAAAATGCCCCCTGATGCGGATGACAAACTCAAACCGGAAACCGTCGCCCATTTCAAACGCTGGATTGAATGGGGCGCCCCCTGGCCTGTTGAAAAATCCAGGCCGGTCGCGACATCACAAAAAAACAAAGCACAAAAACTGACAACCTCACACTGGTGTTTTCTGCCGCGAACCGCAGTCACTCCCCCTGCCGTCGACAATCCCCACTGGTCGTCTTCTCCCATCGATCGCTTTGTCTACGCACGACTGCAAAAGGAACAACTCAAACCTGTCGGTCTCGCTCCCAGGCGAACCTTAATCCGCCGCGCCACCTTCGACCTCACAGGACTGCCTCCAACTCCAGAGGAAGTCAAAGCGTTCCAGGACGATCCGGCAACGGATGAGGTCGCTTTTGCTAAAGTGATTGATCGACTGCTGGCTTCCCCCGCATATGGCGAGCGCTGGGGTCGGCACTGGCTCGACGTCGCTCGTTATGCAGACACCCAGGGTGACGTCGGAGATTTTCCCATTCCGGGAGCTTATCTCTACCGCAACTGGGTTATCGATGCACTCAATGCCGATCTCCCCTATGACCAGTTCCTGAAAGCACAGCTTGCCGGGGACATCCTGGCGGAACGTGAAGCCGATCCGGAACAGGCACGGCAACTTAAAATCGCCACCGGCTTCATTGCTTTATCTCGACGCTTCGGTAACACGCGTTATGAAGACCAGAACCTGACTATCGACGATACCATCGACACCGTCGGGCGAGGCATTATGGGCGTCACTTTAAAATGTGCCCGCTGCCACGATCATAAATTTGATCCGATGCTGGCCACCGATTACTACGGCCTCTACGGGATTTTTGAGAGCACCCTCTATCCCAGTATGGGAGCATCCAATCAACCCTCACCCGCACAACTCGTCTCTGCAGAAAACAATCCGGATTCTCAGCAGAAAATCAACGAATACTGGGACCTGCTCAGTTATTACCAGCATCAGATTCGAAATCACTTCCGTCCCTGGTTGAAGCCGACGCTCGCAGAATTTAAAGAAATCACCGCCAAAATCGAAGCAGCGAAGAAAAACGGAAAACCGACCGACAAACTCGAAAAGCGACGCCAGAAACTGCTGGCAGCACACAAAGGGAAATTCCGGGAACTCATGCTGCATGGTTTACCCTGGCTCAAAGCCGAAAAAGCCCGACTGGTAGAAGAGCCTCCGGCAGAAATGCTGTATGCCGTCATTGATGGCAAGCCTCACCACTCCCGACTGCATCGACGCGGCAATCCGGAAAATCCGGGAGACATCGTCCCGCGACAGTTCATCAACGTGATCTCAAAATCAAAGCCGGAGATCGACAAAACCGAATCCGGTCGCTTAGAACTGGCCGACTGGCTCACCGACCCGGCTCACCCCCTGACCTCACGCGTCATTGTCAATCGACTCTGGTACCATCACTTCGGTCAGGGACTCGTCAAAACGGTCGACAACTTCGGCGTACTCGGAGATACTCCTTCACATCCGCAACTGCTCGACTATCTGGCCGGTCAATTGATCGAACAGCGATGGTCGCTCAAAGCCCTGCATCGCCAGATCATGTTAAGCCGCGTCTATCGGCTCGACAGCCAGGAGATTGCAGAGAACACCAACCGTGATCCGGACAACGTGTTTCTCTGGAAATATTCCCGCAGACGCCTTGATGCCGAATCCATTCGCGACGCCCTGTTGTTTGTTTCCGGCGAACTGGACCGCGAACAGGGGGGACCGCATCCGTTTATCCCCTGGCACAAAAAAGGGTATAGCCTGAACGCTCCCTTTCACCAGGACTACCCGACCAATAAACGCAGTGTCTATCTGATGACGCAGAGACTTTATAAACACCCGTTCCTGGGTCGATTCAATGGCCCGGAAACCAACGAAACTTCGGGCACCCGTGACAGCTCCCATCTCCCCACACAGGCGCTGTACCTGATGAATGCACCCCTGGTTCCCGAACTGGCAGCAGCCTTTGGCAAACGGATTCAACAGTCCGCAACGACGGAAGAAGACCAGATTATCCAGGCATACCAGCTCGCATTCTGTCGCAATCCGACGGCAGAAGAGCTCTCAGATGCCTCTCAGTTTCTGGAATATTATCGTGAAGAATTGAAAACAGAACAATCAGATAAAGACAGGGACACGAACCAGCTTGCCTGGTCTGGATTAGCGAAAGTTCTGCTCACCAGCAACGAGTTCTTTTTTATCGATTAACATTAAACGTCTGGAATGCAAACAATCAGGTTCAAACCTATGCACGACTCATCCTTATTCTCACGTCGTCAGCTTCTGCAGGCTGGACTCGGAACAGCCGCCGGACTTGCTCTGCCGAAAGCACTTCCCGCGGGTCTCGATCTGCCCCATCACCGACCGGCTGCCAAACATGTTATCATGCTTTACATGTCGGGCGGATATTCACACGTCGATACGTTCGATCCCAAACCCGAGTTAACACGACGGCACGACCAGTCAATCGGTGATGAAAGCAAAGCAGCAGTCTCCGGACAGCCGATCGTCGAACGTTACCTGAAAGCCCCTCTCTGGAAGTTTCGCCCTAATCAGGAATGCGGCACTGAAGTCAGCGATCTGTTTCCCCACATTCGCACGATCATGCATGAAACGGCTCTCATCCGCTCGATGAACTGCGATCACCGCGATCATGGGGAAGCCACGTTGCAGTTGCACACAGGTAGCACCACAGCCGCCATGCCGGGCATCGGCGCCTGGTTAAGCTACGGGCTGAAATCATTCAATCCGAACCTGCCTTCGCACGTCGTGATTTCAGAACATCGTCCCTATAACGGCCCTCAGCTCTGGGATTCCAACTTCCTGCCTGCCGCCAACACAGGTGTCCGCGTTGTTCCCGGCGATGATCCAATCCCGTTTCTCAAGTCTCCCACTTCTCAATCGCGGCAGCAGCTGGAACTTGCGCTGTTAAACAAAATGAATCAACGTCACTTCAGCCAGCGCAACCGGGACGCCCAACTCGCAGGCCGCATGTCGACGTTTACCGCAGCCGCCGGTCTGCAGAAACAGGCTCCCGAAGCACTCGACCTGTCAAAGGAGAGCGAAGCCACACTCAAGCTGTATGGTGCTGACAAAAAAGACCAGTCCAGCTACGCGGCTCAATGTATTATGGCCCGTCGACTGGTGGAACGGGGAGTCCGCTTTGTCGAGATCATCGACGCCGTCGGTGCCTGCCGCGATAACTGGGATGCCGCACACCGCGATATCGCGTCCCACGAAAAATACGCCCGCCGTGTCGATCAACCGGTTGCTGCTTTACTGCAGGATCTGAAACAGCGCGGCTTGCTGCAGGATACCCTATTGGTCTTCTGCACTGAATTCGGACGCTCTCCCTGGGCACAGGATGGCAAAGGAACCAAATCGCGCACTCATCATCCCGATGCGTTCTCCTGCTGGCTGGCCGGCGGCAATGTGCGCGGCGGCGTGATTCACGGTCAGACCGACGACATCGGCAACTATGTCGTAAAAGATCTGGTTCACGTACACGATTTTCACGCCACAATCCTGCATATCATGGGCCTCGACCACGAAAAACTGACTTACCGCCATGCAGGACGGGATTTTCGACTGACCGATGTGCATGGACACGTCGTCAAAGAAATCCTCTACACATAAAGCCTCATTTCAGCAAATCAGGCAGAGACTGGCGATTTTTTCGACAGCACTGGTGTTTTTTTCAACGCCTCTTCTACAACAAATTCACAGACTTTTTAAGCAAACCTGCCTATACTGAAACAGGTGCTCGCACATCATAAAGCGGTACCGCTTTTGCGACTTCTTATCGACAACAAGCCTCTCAGTATACCTATTCAGGAGCGATTTAAAATGAACTGGATTCTACGCCTGATGATCATCGGCTGTCTCTGCTGGAACGTCACTTCTCTCTCTGCAGCGGGTCCGGATGCAGCAGAGTTGAAAGCGTCCCGCGACAAGGCCATCAACTTCCTGAAAAACTCACAGAACGACGATGGCACCTGGACCTTCAACGAAGCGGCCGGGATTTCGGCTCTGGTGACATCGGCATTGATTGAATCAGGTGTCCCTGTGACTGACCCGACCGTGGACAAGGCTTTAAAAAAACTCGTCTCGTTCTGTCAGGAAGATGGCCGGATCTGTTCTGCCCACAGTCAGCACTCCGGTTACGAAACCGCCGTGGCATTGATGGCATTACAAGATGCCAACCAGTCAGGCAAGTACACACCTCAGATCAAAAAAGCGGAACAGTTCCTGCGCAGCCTGCAGTTTGACGAAAGCAAAGATGTGAAACCCAGCGATTTGGAATATGGCGGTGCAGGTTACGGACCCGATGGAGGCCGTCCCGACCTGTCCAATACCGTGTTCATGATTGAGGCCCTCAAAGCAGCCGGCGCTAAAGCAGATGACCCTGATATTCAGAAAGCACTTACTTTCGTTTCCCGCTGCCAGAATCTCGAAAGTGAATTCAACACGTCACCTGCCGCCGCCAAAGTCAATGATGGAGGTTTCTACTATAATGTCTCAGCCGGTGGTGCATCACCTTCCGGAAAAAATAAAGACGGCGGTCTCCGCTCCTACGGCAGTATGACTTACGCCGGTCTCAAAAGCATGATCTACGCAGGACTGACTCCCAAAGATCCGCGTGTGAAAGCTGCCCTCGACTGGATTCAGAAAAACTACACCGTCGAAAACAATCCCGGAATGGGCGATAACGGCCTCTACTACTATTACCAGCTGTTTGCCAAAGCCCTCGACACCGCGGATTTGAAACAGGTGAAAGACAGCAAAGGGGAGGAACACGACTGGCGCAAGGAACTGGCCAATCATCTGTTTAAAATCCAGCAGGATAACGGCAGCTGGGTCAACTCCAAATCCAATCGCTGGTTTGAAGGAGACCCGAATCTCGTTACCGCTTACACTCTGCTTGCATTAAAGAATTGTGAGCCCACACCGGAGGCAGACTGACGCTTAGTCCTTTTTATCCGGATTTGCCAGCGATCGCTGTCGCAACCAGTCTGCGGCGCGATCCGGCCAGGTATCAACGTACGAATCATCCACGGGTCGCATCCCATAGCCATGACCGCCATTCTCATAAATATGCAGCTCGCCGGGCACACCATTTTTCTTTAAAGCCGTATAAAATAGAATACTGCTGATCGGCGTTGCATGGTCATTGTGAGCATGAATCATCAGTGTCGGCGGCGTGGTCTTATTGATCGTCAATACCTCGTTCAGCTCCCCAGTTTTTTCATCGACCAGTCGCCAGGGATAAATCAGCAGACTGAAATCGGGGCGGCACGAAACCTGATCCACATCGTCATTGGCTTCATAGGCACGTTCATTGAAACGGGTTGTAATCAGAGCCGCAGCCTGACCACCGGCAGAAAAACCGATCACGCCGATCTGGTCGGGTTTAATCCCCCATTCCGCTGCCCGTTTCCGCACCAGGCTGACAGCGCGTTGCCCATCCTGTAAAGGTCGCTCCGAAAACGGAGGCAATTTGGCATCCGTCTGCGCGCGCGGCTTTGGTTCTTTCGTGCGATAATGCGCAACAAATGCGGTGATCCCCAGAGAATTCAACCACTCTGCTGTTTCAGATCCTTCTTTGTCAGCCACCACGTAATTGTAGGCACCGCCTGGAAAAATCAGGACTGCGGTCCCGTTTCGTTTCTCTGCCGGTGGCTGAAACAGATGCAACTGAGGTCGCGTGATCTCTTTGATACGAGTCGCTGGCGGATTTTCGTTCGCCCGGCGATCCAGTTTCACACCTGTTTCACGGGTCGTTTCTCCCGGTGCGTTCTGATCCCAGAGATCAATCACGGCGTCCGGCTCGCGCGCTTCGGCCAGTGAACTGAAACTCAAGCCTGTTATTAATAAGTACAACCATGTTTTGTGGAACCGTCTCATGCCAGTATCTCCTTGATGATGCTTGACGGTTCGACGCCCGTCAGTTTGAAATCTAATCCCTGATGTCGATAAGTGAATCGCTCATGATCGATGCCCAGCAGATGCAAGACGGTCGCATGCAGGTCGCTTACATGCACTGGATTTTCGGCAACGTTATAACTGAATTCATCGGTGGCTCCGTAGGTCAGCCCTGCTTCGACACCACCTCCCGCCAGCCAGGTGGTGAAGCAGCGTGGATGATGGTCGCGGCCCCCTTCGGGACTGTCCCACTTCCCCTGTCCGGCAACACCGCGTCCGAATTCACCGCCCCAGATCACCAGTGTCTCATCCAGAAGACCACGCTGTTTAAGATCTTTGACGAGCGCGGCACTGGCCTGGTCTGTATCACGACAGCGTGCCACGCACCAGGAGCTCAGACGGCTGTGATGATCCCAGTCGGGGTGAAACAGCTGCACGAACCGCACTCCCCGTTCAATCAGCCTCCGGGCCTGCACACAATTCGCGGCATAACTCCCGGGACGCCTGGAATCGGGACCGTATAATTCGAACGTGGATTCCGGTTCATCACTCAGATCATTCAGTTCGGGAATACTGGACTGCATCCGCCACGCCATCTCGTATTGACGAATCCGCGTTTCAATTTCCGGATCGCCCGTCTGTTCCAGTCGCATCTGATTCAGTTCGGAAATGCCGGTCAACATCCCCCGGCGGATGCTGCGAGGCATGCCATCCGGATCGCGCAGGTAGAGTACCGGCTCTTTCGCATTCCTCAGTTTAACCCCCTGATAACGTGACGGCAGAAAGCCGCTCCCCCAGTAATGATCATACAGTGGTTGATCGCTGGGGCGTTTCATTTTTGAAATCAACACCAGGTAGTCCGGCAGATTCTGATTTTCGCTCCCCAGTCCGTAACTGCTCCAGGCACCAATCGAAGGTCGACCCGGCAGTTGATGTCCGGTCAGAAATTTGGTCATCGCGGGCGCATGGTTGATCTGATCGGTAACCATCGACTTGATGAAACAGAGTTCATCGGCCACTTCTCCATGAAAAGGCAGCCACTCGCCCAGTGTCGCGCCACTTTCACCGTACCGTTTGAACTTCGTGCGGGACGGCATGATTAACTGCTTCTGATTGGCGGTCATTGTTGTCAGCCGCTGTCCGCCGCGCACGCTCTCCGGCAGTTCCTTTCCCGCCCACTTCATCAGATCAGGCTTATGATCGAACAACTCAATCTGCGAAGGGCCTCCCGACTGAGTCAGAAAGATCACATTCTTCGCCCGCGGTGGTTTGTGAGGCAGATCAGGCAACCCGATCGTCTGATCTGGTTTCGCAGCAGCACGACGGGTGCTTTCCAGCAGCCCCAGGGCCATCGCCCCCAGACTGACACCGGCGCCCCGTCCCAGAAAATAGCGGCGGGTCTCCTGCAGAGCAACATTTTCAAGTGGATTATTCATGGGTGATCGCCTCATCCAGATTAAAGACCATACTGGCCACGACCATATAAGCGGCCAGCTCATCGGGCGAAACCTGGTTTTCCGCCGGAGGCTGTCCACTGGAAATCAGTTTCAAAGCCTCATCCTGTTTCTGGTGATAATAAGCCAACGACTTCTGCTGTTCCCCTTTTAGAACGTCCGACTCCCGCGCCTGTAATGTCCGTGACAGAATGTGCTGTGCGATGAAATCCAGGCGTTCCTCCACGGTTTTCTTCTGCTGAATCGCCGTGCGTGCCAGTTCCCGCGCAGATTCCAGAATGCTCTGATCATTGAGCAGCGTCAGCGCCTGCAAAGGAGTGTTGGTTCGTCGGGGCTGTACTTCACACACACGCCGCTGGGCACTGTCAAACAGGAATGTCGGTGCACTCGAACGACGCCAGAAGGCATACAGGCTGCGTCGATACTGGGCGGCTCCCTGGCTGGGTTCGTAGCGAAAACGGCCCATAAACATTTCGGTCCAGACACCGGGGGGCTGATAAGGCATGACAGGAGGTCCTCCCAGCGCCGGGTTAAGCAGCCCGCTCGCCTGCAGCGCTGCATCGCGAATCATCCAGCTGGGTAGCCGGAAACGGGCCCCGCGTGCCAGCAACCGATTTTCCGGATCGCGTTCCAGCAGTTCCGCAGTAACTTTGCTCTGCTGCTGATAGGTACGACTGGTGACAATCAGCCTGAGTATGTGCTGCAGGTTCCAGTCATGTTCCATTAACTCAACTGCCAGCCAGTCAAGGACAGCTGGATGTGTGGGTAACTCCCCCTGTAAACCAAAGTCTCCAGGGGTGCGAACCAGTCCTGTTCCAAAACAGTTCTGCCATAAGTGATTCACGACAACCCGCGCCGTTAAGGGATTTTCACGTGCGACCAGCCACTTTGCCAGATCCAACCGGTCTTTCGTCTTCTCGGCAGGAGATGCGAGCACCGCAGCGGGGACAGCCCGGGAAACTTCATTGCCATGCTTGTCCCAGACGCCCCGTTCCAGCACAAATGTTTTACGGGGTTCCTTGCGTTCTGCCAGTACCATCACATTCAGTTCGCCGGCCGCTTTTTTGACTTGAGCAAGTTGCGCATTCGCCTGGTCCAGCTCTGCTTTGCGCTGCTGATAAATCTCGTGATCGACCAGAAACTGATCCAGCAGTCGCTGCTTCAATTTCGGATCAAGCTTTTCAGGTTCTGTCACCTTTGCAGATGCGAGTGCTTCTAATGGCATGGGCTCCAGCGAACGAACAGCCGGGCCTGGCTGATCGGTCAGCATGACTCGAAAACGACCAATATTGGCGTCGCCTTCTGTGGATCGATGCAGCATCACAAAGATCAGCTCTTCGTTTTCATCCAGGATTAATGGCTCTGCCAGTTCGAAGACAGCGACATGTTTTTTCAATGGATCATGAGACTCGGTCGTCCAGCCGTTGCGGGGATCGTCATCAAGCGTGTCTTTGATTTTGCCATAGTTGCGGCCTTTGACATCTTTTTCGACATCGGCAATCGCGGAGACGAAATCAATGTCTTTCAGTTGGGAACTCCCCTGACGGCGGACCTGCAGTTTCACATCGGTCAGGATAAATTCGCCACTGTCGCCACGACTCAACTTGCCTGCCGTATGCGATTCATGTGGAAAAACTTCCAGCCGTAACCCGGTCACGCGCGGTAAGTCTGTGGCAGCCACCAGTCGATAATCATCCTGCCTGAGTCGGGGACCGCTGCTTTGAATCACACCTGATTTCTCTGTGGTCAACACGGTTCCTTCAACCGATTTGACGGAGCGCAGTTCCGGCAGACGCCACGCGGTAAACCCGTTGTGTACCTGCTGGATCCGCTCAACCAGCCACGGTTCAAATTCCTGTTTCGCCTGCTGCAGCGCCACTGCTTCCCGTGGTTTGCGCTGGTCAACGACCTGCTGTGCTTCTTTCACAGCACGCTCCACCAGTGGCGATTGATATTTTAAATAAGGCTTCGCCCGACTGCCGGCTTTACCATCCTCATCGATACTGTTGAAGAACGCGTACAGACTGTAGTAGTCGGTCTGAGAGATCGGATCGAATTTATGAGAATGACACTGACAGCAGCCCAGCGTCAATCCAAGCCAGACCGTCCCCGTTGTATTGACCCGGTCAATCACATAATCGACGCGCGACTCTTCGGGATCGCGGCCCCCTTCTCCGTTGGTCATATGATTGCGGTGAAAACAGGTCGCCAGTTTCTGCTCATCCGTTGCATTCGGTAACAGATCGCCGGCAAACTGCTCAATCGTAAACTGATCAAAAGGTTTGTTCTCATTGAATGACTGGATCACCCAGTCCCGCCACGGCCAGTTGGTTCGGGTGGAGTCCTGCTGAAAACCATCGGTATCCGAATACCGCGCGAGATCCAGCCACCACATGGCCATCCGCTCGCCATAATGTTTTGACTTGAGCAGGCGGTCAACCAGTTTTCGGTCTGCATCAGATGTTTCGTCGTTGACGAAGGCTTCCACTTCCTCAGCCGTCGGCGGCAGCCCCGTTATATCAAAGGAGAGTCGACGAATCAGAGTGCGCCGGGACGCGGGTTCTGAAAACGTCAGTCGCTCTTCAGACAGCTTTCGCTGAACCAGAACATCGATGGGATTGAGCTTTGATTCCTTTTCATTCAACGCGACTTTAACGGGTGGCTCGAACGACCAGTGCTTCCCCCATTGTGCCCCTTCTGCGATCCATTGACGGATAGTTGCAATCTGTTTTTTAGTGAGTGGCTTGCGATGCGAGTCTGCAGGCGGCATCACCAGATCCGCATCGGAAGTCGTAATCCTCGTCAGAACTTCACTCAACTCGGGCTTGCCTGGTGCAATCGCAAATGTCCCATCCCGATTCTCTGTCGCCGCTTCGACCAGATCCAGTCTGAGATCAGCTTCCCGATGCGTCGGATCGGGACCATGACAATGAAAACAACGATCTGAAAGAATCGGCAGAATATCATGACTGAAGTTGATCTTATCCGCTGCGCATACTTCATTCGCGAAGATAAAGCACAATAACAGAATGATCAGCCTGGACAGGTCGCGCATGAGGAATCAAAAGATTTTTCTGAAGGAAAGAAATCCGCGGGGAGGAGTATACATTATCAATATACACTCAATTTCAATGTTACTTATGGATCCAGGCGAAGTCCAGAGAAACCACTGGTGGAGGGTGATAAACCGGTGTCTTCTGACATTGATTCAGATGTAGTTAAATCGAATTCAATAACGTCAACTCAATGTACACTGGACTCCCTATAAAAGGATCTCACGCCTTATCTGTCTGATGTCCAGTAGAAATCAACTTATCTTTCACTCAGTTCATCATATAACTGTCTAAGAATTTTTGCCGGGCTCCAGATTGGATTCGCCTTTGAAATAAGCTGTTTTCGACGAAAGCTCTGTTTCGAGTCGCTATCCCCCAGAGACCTCAATATAATTCAAACGTTACTTGTCACCATAATAAATGCTCTATAATGACAGTGAGCAGGTAGTCAACCATCCAATCCCCCTTCATTAAATACGCGCCTTTTTAAGATCCCATACAAAAGAACCTTCATGAGCAAAAATCCGACATCCAGTCGCCAACAGTTTGAAGAGTATAAGGAAGAATTCCTGGAATCACAAAATTCCGCTCAGGGAAAACCTGCTTCAAAACGAGACCGTTCATCGTGGGAACTGGTAAAAAATTTTCTGGGATTGCTCAAAGTTCATCGCTGGTCTGTGATCCTGTCACTGATGACACTGACCTTCGCAACGTTACTCGCTTTGATTCCACCAGCGGCAACCAAATTTGTCGTCGATTATGTACTCGACAAAAAGCCGCTACCCGCCTCTTTACCGAAATGGGTACCGCACGAACCGTGGCCTCTGCTCGTGACGATCACGATCATCGTCATCCTGATTTCACTGGTACGGATCGGATTACAGATCTGGGGGCGCTGGCACGCGACACGCGTGACTAAGATGATTCAGATGAAAGTTCGCAAAGATGTGTTCGCGCAAGCAGTCCGACTGCCTCTGCATCGCGTACAGGAACTCAAATCGGGAGGCGCCGCCAGTATTTTACGCGAAGATGCCGGCAGCGTGGGTGAACTTGTTTTCGGTATGCTCTACAATCCCTGTCGTGCCATCATCCAGTTGCTGGGCAGCCTGATGATCCTGGCCTGGGTCGACTGGCGTCTGCTGCTGGGCGCGCTGTTTCTCGTCCCGCTGGTTTACTTGTCACACCGGACCTGGATCAGCCGCATTCGTCCGCAACATCGAAAAATCCGGGCGCAACGTGTCGCCGTTGACGCACTGGCAACAGAATCTTTTGGCGGGATGCGCGTCGTCCGCGCATTCGGACGCCAGCGTTCAGAAACCAGTCGCGTCTTACGCGGAAATCATTTAATGGGGCGACAGGAACTTTACGCCTGGTGGTGGTCGCGTTTTATTGAAATCGTCTGGGAAACACTGATACCCGTCGCTTCCGCCTGCCTGCTGTTATACGGCGGCTGGCAGGTGCTGCAGGGTCAGTTAACACTCGGAGACCTGGTCATGTTTCTGGCCTACCTGCTGATGTTGCTGGGCCCCCTCGCGGTACTCGCACAGAGTGCAGCCCAGTTCCAGAACAGTCTGTCCGGCTTTGATCGCGTGCTCGATCTACTGGCTGAACCGCGCGAGATGGAATCGGCCACCGCGCGTACCATCACAAAAGAGGAAATTGAAGGGCAGATTATATTTGAAAATGTCAGCTTTCAATATCCGAACTCAACCCAATATGCGTTACAGGAAGTCTCACTCGATATTGCTCCCGGTGAAACCATCGCACTGGTCGGTCCAAGTGGCGCGGGTAAAACGACATTCTGCAATCTGGTCGCCCGCTTTTACGATCCCACTTCGGGGCATGTTCTGCTCGATGGTCGAAATCTGATCGATCTCGATGTGGAAAGCTATCGGAATCATATCGGCGTCGTCGAACAGGATGTATTTCTATTTGATGGATCAATCGCCGATAACATCGGATACGGAGACAGAAAAGCAACCATCGAACAGATTCAATACGCGGCAGAAATTGCAAACGCGGACGAATTCATCAGAACATTACCGAACGGGTATCAGACTCTCATCGGGGAACGCGGCGTCAAACTGAGTGGTGGACAACGCCAACGACTGGCAATCGCCCGCGCCATTCTTGCCGATCCCAAAATATTAATTCTCGATGAAGCCACCAGCAATCTGGATACGGAAAGCGAACGCCTCATTCAGGACAGCCTCACAACGCTGATGCAGAATCGCACCTGTTTTGTCATTGCACACCGCCTGAGCACGATCACGCATGCCAGCCGCATCATCGTTTTCGAAGGGGGACGCATTACCGAGAGTGGCACACACGAAGCATTAATGGAAACCGGTGGAAAATATAAAGAGATGGTGCTGCTGCAAACCAGTCCGGCGGGAGTTCCCTGAGAAGCGTTTGTAAGTCAGATCCATTTTTTTGAATTCTGGACATCGAGATCACTTTTCCAAATTGAAATCGCCTTCTCGCATGTTTACAATTTTATGTATCACACCTGTATCGTGATAACAACACGATCCCACCAGACGCGAAAAGAATGCGATAACCTCGGTTCAAACACGTTCATCTAAAATCAACAATTCAATTACCTGAATCATTTTGTGAGATAATCCCGGGACGATCCCGGAAAGGAACACAGCCCAATGAAACCTATGGTCCTCCGACACTGTCACTCGATCCTCAAATTCAGCATCCTGTGCGGAATGCTGGCCGGCATCCTTCCACAGAACAATCTGCAATCTGCAGAAAAACAAACTGCTGAAAAATCAAACAAAGTCATGCTGGGAACAGCAGAGCTGACAGCTGGAATTCCTGGAAAAGGGCCTTTGACAGAAACAGAGATCAAAACCTGGCTGAGTGATCCTGCAAACCATGAAGTACTGGAAATCACACTCCCACTGGGATTAAACGCCGGGGCGGCCCAGATGGTAGGACTCATAGAAAATCCGCTCACACGCGCAAAAATCGAACTGGGACGACAGTTGTATTTCGACACGCGTCTCTCGGCTGATAACACCGTCAGCTGTGCCAGCTGTCATCATCCCGACGAAGGATTTGGTCGACACACCCAATTCGGTATTGGGATCAGAGACCTCGAAGGGGGACGTAACTCTCCCGTCAGCTATAACCGGATTCTGAGTGGTCCGCAGTTCTGGGACGGTCGTGCTGCCACACTGGAAGAACAGGCCGTTGGTCCGATTGCCAACCCGATTGAGATGGGACATACTCATGAAGCGGTTGTCAAATCGATTAAAGAGATCCCCGGCTACCGACTTCAATTCCATAAAATTTTTAACGATGGAGTCAACATCGACAACATCGGTAAAGCCATTGCTGCTTTCGAACGCACTCTGGTCTCCGGCCCTTCTCCCTTTGATTATTACGAGCAGTTACTTCCATACCTGAAACTGGACAAAGAAGACTTGGAAGACTTCAAAGAAGAATATACGGCTGCTCTGTCGCTGGCTGAAGCACACCCGATGTCAGAAAGTGCCAAACGGGGGCGCGAACTCTTTTTCAGCGAGAAGGTCAACTGTGCCGCCTGTCACCTGGGGCCTAACCTGGCTGATGAAAAATATCATAACCTGGGAATCGGAATGTCTGCCAAAAAACCAGACCTGGGACGTTATGAAGTGACGAAAAAAGAAAAAGACAAAGGTGCTTTCAAAACGCCGACCATTCGTAACGTTGAATTCAGTGCCCCTTACATGCACGACGGCTCTCTGAATACACTCGAAGAAGTTGTCGAGCACTACAATAAGGGCGGTGACCCTAATCCTTATTTGAGCGAAAAGATCATTAAGCTGAACCTTTCTGACCAGGACAAAAAAGACCTGGTTGCTTTTATGAAAGCCTGCAGTGGTCCCTTTACGAAAGTGGAATCGGGACGCCTGCCTCAATAAATCGACTGAATTAACAATTGCTTTACAGCCCGGTTTCCATACCGGGCTGTTTTTTTTACATCCCAGGTATTTGACAGCTCCTGTTGTATGTTTCGTTTTCCTCAAGTCTGTTATCCTTGAACGCAATCGTTTGTAGTTCATCGCTTTGCTCTTGTTGAGAAAGATTCGCTTTGTCAGGTGTATTGGAAGTCGTTGTACTGACCACACTCGCGGGGATCACTATTCCTCTGGGTGGCTTTCTTGCTAAGATCGAACATATACATCCCCAGTGGCTGGAAGACGAGTTCCGACACTCCGTCATCGCCTTTGGTGGTGGTGTATTACTGGCTGCGGTCGCTCTGGTGCTGGTGCCGGAAGGCATTACCGAACAGCCCCCCTGGATTGCCTCCCTCGCCATTCTGACGGGCGGCATCTGTTTTATGTTTTGCGACATTTTCCTGGCCACCCATCGCAGTTCTGCTGCGCAGCTGCTCGCGATGCTGCTTGACTTTGTTCCTGAATCGATGGCGTTAGGAGCATCCTTTGCCACAGACGGCCAGTCAGTCGGCCTGCTCCTGGCTATCCTGATCGGCTTACAAAACCTGCCCGAAGGCTTTAATGCCTATCGCGAACTCGCCAGTTCGTCAACGATGAGAAAGTCCGTCATCCTGCCTGGTTTTTGCCTGCTGGTGATCCTGGGACCGGTTTCAGGCCTGACTGGTTATTTCGTACTGGCGTTATTCCCCAGACTGGTCGGCCTGATCATGCTCTTCGCAGCGGGAGGCATTCTCTACCTGACATTTCAGGACATCGCGCCACAGGCACAAATTGAACAACGCTGGGCCCCCTCACTGGGGGCCGTGATCGGTTTTGTGTTCGGTCTGGTTGCTCAAATGATCATTGCCTGACCAGCGGCGAATCTCCCTGTATGTGCCGCTTCCGGGATTCCAACTGTTTACTCTTTGAATTTCCAATCTATAGTGGATTGTCAGCATCTACATACAACTGTTACTGGATCAGTAAAAATTAAGGGATGAGTGTGTCGAACTCCAATCCATCGAGACCGGGTTCCGCTGTCTGGAAATCTCTGGAAACATTGATTGCCGTTTTTACGGTCATCATGATCACAGCCCATTTATTCCTGCGCTATGGAACAGACTGTTCTGAATTCGTTCAAAATCTGCCCCTCTGGGCCGTACTGGCTCTGGGCGGGACACCGCTGGTCTGGGGACTGCTGGTCAAAATGGTTCATCGGGAGTTTGGTTCCGACCTGCTGGCAGGAATCTCCATTGTCGTTTCCGTACTTCTCGACGAATACCTGGCAGGTTCACTCGTCGTGCTGATGCTGTCTGGGGGAGAAGCCCTGGAAGCGTATGCTGTCCGCAGCGCCTCTTCTGTCCTGCAGGCACTCAGTAATCGCATGCCTGCTGTCGCTCATAAAAAGACAGACTCCGACATCGAAGATATCACTCTGGATCAGATCGCCATCGGGGATACGATAGCCGTCTTCCCGCATGAAATCTGTCCCGTCGATGGAATCGTAGTCGAAGGGCATGGCGTCATGGACGAATCCTATCTCACCGGCGAACCCTACATGATGTCTAAAACGCCAGGTTCCCAGGTTCTCTCTGGTGCCATCAACGGCGAAGCGGCTCTGGTCATCCGCGCAGAAAAGCGCGCTGTCGACTCCCGCTATGCCAAAATCATGCAGGTGATGCAGACTTCCGAACAGCATCGCCCGCACATGCGACGACTGGCAGACAGACTTGGTGCCTGGTACACGCCTTTGGCAGTGCTGATTGGACTGGCTGCCTGGGGCCTGTCCGGCGATCCCGTTCGCTTCCTGGCGGTAATGGTAGTCGCCACTCCCTGTCCGCTACTGATTGCCATTCCGGTCGCCATCATCGGGTCCATCTCTCTGGCCGCGCGGAGAGCCATCATTGTTCGTGATCCCACCGCTCTGGAAACAGCAGATACCTGTCGCGTGATTATCTTCGATAAAACGGGAACTCTGACCTATGGGGAACCGCATCTCACCGATCAACTCTGCGCACCGGGTTTCAATCCTCATGAAGTCCTCTCTCTCGTCGGCAGCCTGGAACGTTTTTCCAAGCATCCTCTCGCCGTCGCAATTCTGAAGACGATGCAAAAAGAAAATGCGGTCAAGCATGATGCAACGGAAATCAGTGAGCCCCCCGGACAGGGCATGCAGGGGACTGTCGACGGACATTCGGTACAGATCACCAGTCGTAAAAAGCTGCTCAAACAACAACCCGAGCTGGAAACACTGCTTCCCCCGCAGGCGGGAGGCCTGGAATGTGTGATCCTGATTGACGATCAATATGCCGGCATTTATCGATTTCGAGATACCCCGCGAACCGACGGCCAGTCTTTCATTTCACACCTGTCCCCACGCCATCAGATTCAGAAAACGATGCTGGTTTCCGGCGACCGGGAATCAGAAGTACGTTACCTGGCTGAGCAGGTCGGAATCGAAAATGTCTATTACAGTCAAAGCCCCGAACAGAAACTGGATATAGTGAATGCGGAAACCAGTCAGGCAAATACCATCTTTGTCGGAGATGGTATCAACGATGCGCCTGCCCTGGTTGCTGCGACGATCGGCATGGCATTTGGCCAAAACAGCGATGTCACAACCGAAGCCGCCGATGTGATTGTCATGGACAGTTCGCTGCAGAAGATCGATGAATTCCTGCACATCAGCCGCCGCATGCGGCGCATCGCTTTGCAAAGCGCCATCGGAGGCATGGCATTAAGCATGTTCGGCATGCTGCTGGCAGCCTTTGGATTTCTCCCTCCCGTAGCTGGTGCGCTGTCGCAGGAAGTGATCGATGTGCTCGCTGTTTTGAATGCACTGCGCGTTGCCATACCGCCACAAGCACTCATCGATTTTAACCCCGAACGACCGGCTTAAAGTGATGATTGGAACGAAACCCGGGCAGTGAGTCACTTCGCTTCAAATCGTACCGCAGGAATTCCGTTTGTATAGGAAATCACATAGCGACCATCGGAAGTCGGGTAGACCACATCCTGTTGTAATTCAAAATCGGTCGGCGACTGACGCAGGCGAAATTTTTCTTTACCGGGAATAATATAGGGACCACCATATTTAACAATCATCTTCGTCCGGTCTCCCAGTGAATGTCCCGTAGATTTGAATATCACGCCATCCAGATCCGCTTCTGTCACAAATTTTGCGTCGACATCCAGTTCCGCTGCCTGCATATTCTGAAACATCTGGCGTGCATCTTCATAAGCACAGATTGTATCACCTGATCCGTGAATGATCACAATTTTCCCGGCATACCCCATCGTTTTCATGGCTTTCAGATGATCGGGATTACCAATAAAACGAAGTTCCTGTGCCCCCGGTGAAAGATAATTGGGGGCACTTTTATCCTGACTGTAACGGGCATTCAGGCTGCTGCCTCCCGGCAGATCAAAGGCGATATCATCCGACAGGAGTGGCATCCCGCAAATATCAACGACACAGGTAAAGGTATGTGGCGCAAACTTATTACACATCAGCGTCACGTTTCCCCCACCCGAACCGCCGGTGGAATAAATACGACGCGAATTAAAAGAGATCTTCTGTTCCTTTAAAGCCTGGAAAACATAGGAAAGTGCCCGCAACGCATCAATCGCCTGCAGATATCCAAAATCATAGGGAGCCCCCGACTGATCTTTCCAGGACCCGCTCTGCACATAATCCACAGAAATCGCAATCACATTTAACTCTTTTGTGAGGACCGCTGGATTTCCGGCTCCTGTCGTATTCGTGCCTCCCCAGTTATGCAGATTGAGCATGAGCCCGGTTTCGGCATTCACATTCTTCAGCGTTTTTCCCGGATAATAAATATAGACTTTGACCGACCGTGGACCGGGTTGAAACGGCCATTCCTGTGTGGGGATGGAAAAACTGCCATCATGTTCCGGCAGCTCTGCCCCCTTTGATACCGTACAAATAAATCCGGACAGAACGAGGATCAAAACAGTCAACAGAAACCGATGCATGTACAGGGCCTTCACTGAATACAACGACACAGAAACAGAATCAGGAGAATTCAACAATCGATCGCTTGACGCTCCCTTGACAATCGATCATGGTAAATGAACCTCGCAGAGTCAACACTGAGATTACCGGATCAGGAACAAGCCTATGACTTCGCTGCCGATCGCTAAACCAGAGGAAATCAAACTCGACGCGCAACGACTGCAACAGGCGGGAAGTTTGCTGAAAGAGTGGACTGCAGAAGGCAGTGTTCCCGGTGCCGCGATTGTCGTCGGGCGATACGGAAAGATGGTCGAGCCTCAATTCTTTGGAAAACAGGGGCCTGAAATAAATGCGGAAGAGATTCGCAGTGACGGGATGTTTCTGCTCGCTTCCATTACCAAGCCGATTGTTTACATGAGTGCACTGCGACTGGTGGAGCGAGGCGAACTGGTTCTTTCACTCCCCGTCACACACTATATCCCCGACTTTGCAGCACACCATAAAGAATCCATCCTGGTACATCACTTGTTTACCCACACGTCAGGCATGCCTGATATGCTGGATAAAAATGTCGAACTGCGCCAGTCGCTGTCTCCGCTGAAACAGTTCGTTAAGGGTGCGATCTACGATACCGTCCCCCTGTTCCAGCCGGCGGGAACCGGGCTGAGCTACCAGAGCATGGGAACTCTGATCGTGGCTGAAATCGTGCAGCGACTGACTCGAAAAACCATTGCGCAGCACGTGCGAGACGAAATTATTAAACCACTGGGGCTGCAGAATACCTGGCTGGGACGGGGAGACTTCCCTCGGGAACGACTGGTCCGCGTCGAAACACCGGAATACCAGATTGGTTCCAACTTTGGCTGGAACAGTCCCTACTGGCAGGATCTTGGAGTTCCCTGGGGAGGCATGTTCAGTTCCCCCGCGGATATGGCGGTCATCTGTCAATGCATGCTGAATTATGGAGAAGTGGCAGACCGACGCCTGCTCTCCCGCTCAATGCTGGAGATGGCAACGACTAACCGTTTGAATGATTATCCCGATCTGCCCGAACCGATTCGCCGTTCTCAACCCTGGGGACTGGGCTGGCGATTAAATCATCCCGGGCAGTCCGGAAGCTGGGGAAACCTGCTCGACCGCAGTGTATTTGGACACACCGGTGCCACAGGAACCATGGTCTGGATGGACCGCCGCCGTGAAGGATTTGCAGTGTTGTTAACCACGGCCATTCGTTCTCAAGCCCCCTGGCGTCTGGTAAAACTGTCAAACATCATCGCGTCTGCATTTAATTGACCAGATTCGCTATTGAAAAAATGAACGGATCACTTTCACGATTCGTTAAAGTCAAAGTCCTCCCCATTACGATGGAAAGGATGACCATTATATGAAATCGCTCGAATCTATATTCACATAGGTAAGATAGTTCAACTGGGTCCTGAACTATTTTGTCAGTGGATCATTTTTTTTCATATTAGAAATTGATGAATTCACATTCATTAATCAGACTAATGCACTATACTGGGACGCATCCAGATTAAAAACTGGAACTTTACTGTGACCCTCTCACCGGTCCAGTAACACATCAGCGCGAAACAGACACCTTTGAATACCAGATGCCAGGCATTGATTATGAACTCTGTGATTCCTGTTCTTGACCCCGCGTCTCCGCAGGCAGAGGCCATTAACAATCTGTTTCTTCAGGTATTACTCATCAGTGCTGTCATTTTCGCGATCGTCTCAGGCTTGATCCTGATCGCCATCTCGCGTGGTCGACGCCGTGACACGCTCCCGGAACAGGATTTTGGCAGCGAGAAGTCGGAAATCTTCTGGATGATCGGCCCTGTGATCATCGTCATCTGGCTGGTTGCCATCAGTGCCAATCTGGTCATCACTCTCAATGCCATACCTCATGCCGACCCAGACGGTAAGACCAACTTCAATGATGTCGATCTGATCGTGACCGGCCATCAATGGTGGTGGGAAGTAAAATATCCCAAGTCGGGAGTGATTACCGCCAATGAAATCTACATGCCCGCCGACAAAGACAAAAAATTTCGCATCCTGGTGACTTCTGCTGATGTGATCCATTGCTTCTGGGTTCCGCAACTGGGTCGCAAAATCGATGCGATCCCCGGTCGTGATAATTATATCTGGTTACAGGCGACCAGTCCGGGCTCTTATCAGGGACGCTGTTCTGAATACTGTGGTGCCCAGCACGCCTGGATGAATTTCAAAGTCTATGCAGTCACAGATGAAGAATTTCAAAAATGGGAAGCCAGTGAAAAGCAAGCGACCGAACAGCCCAAGCTACTTTCCCCTCTGGCCAAGGATGATAAATTAGCCGCGGAAGGTAAAAAATATTTTTTCCAGGCTACCTGTCCACAATGCCACACGATTCAGGGAACGGAAGCAGAGGCCACAATTGGCCCTGACCTGACCCATTTTGCCAGACGTAAAGAAATTGGGGCAGGCGTCATTGAAAATACGCCAGAAAACCTGGCTTTATGGCTCAAAAATCCACAGGCGCTCAAACCAGGATGTAAGATGCCTGACTTCAAGCTGAGTGAAACAAACTTAAAACAACTCGTAGCCTACCTGGAGACACTCAAGTGACGACAGGATCCGTCGAACAACCACAACTCACGATGCTTGAACACCAGCCTTCTTATACGCGTATGCTGGAATGGGTCGGTACGCTCGATCACAAACGCATCGGCATCATGTATATCCTCACCGCTGTTTTTTACCTGGCGGTCGGAGGCTTCGAAGCACTGCTGATGCGAATTCAGTTGGCCTTTCCCAACAATACATTTCTTTCACCGGAAATGTTCAACCAGCTCTTCACCATGCATGGCACTACGATGGTCTTTCTCGTGGGGATGCCCGTCTTAACAGGCTTTGCCAATTATTTTGTTCCCTTGATGATTGGTGCCCGCGATGTTGCCTTTCCCCGCTTAAACTCATTCGGGTTCTGGATGTTCTTTTTCGGGGCAGCCCTGCTGCACTTCAGCTTTCTGACAGGCTCCGCACCAAATGCAGGCTGGTTCAGCTATGTCCCCCTCTCTTCGAAAGCCTACAGTTCCCTGCAGGGAGTGGATTACTGGATCATCGGTTTGCTCATTATGGGCATCGGTTCTGTTTCCGGGGCGATTAATATTTTTGCCACGATCATCAATCTACGGGCTCCCGGCATGAGTCTGCAGCGCGTCCCCCTGTTTGTGTGGATGATGCTGATGCAGGCGATACTCATCATCCTCGCTCTGCCCGCTCTGAACTCGGCACTGGCCATGTTACTGATTGACCGCTGGCTGGGTTCTGCGTTCTTTGATCCGACCCGAGGTGGTTCCGCCGTCCTCTGGCAGCATTATTTCTGGATCTTCGGACACCCGGAAGTTTACATCCTGATCCTGCCCGGCTTCGGCATGATCTCGGAAGTTATTCCCGTTTTCTCACGAAAACCGATCTACGGTTATACGTTCGTCGCAGCTTCCTCAGTAGCGATCGTGCTCCTGGGCTACGGTGTCTGGGCACATCACATGTTCGCCGTCGGACTGGGCATGTATGCCGACATCTTCTTTGCTGTCGGATCATTGCTGATTGCCATTCCCACCGGAATCAAAGTCTTTAACTGGACGGCGACTCTCTGGGGAGGCGAAATCCAGTTCAATACCTCACTGCACTTCGCGGTCGCATTTCTGCTGCAGTTTGTGATTGGCGGGCTTACCGGCATCATGTTTGCCGCCGTCCCGATCGACTGGCAGCTGACAGATACTTACTTTGTGGTCGCTCACTTCCACTACGTGCTGATCGGTGGACTCGTATTCGCTTTATTCTCGGCAGCCTACTACTGGTTTCCCAAAATGACCGGACGCATGCTGAATGAACGCATCGGAATCCTGCAGTTCTGGCTCTGGGTCCTCGGCTTCAACATGACTTTTATGGTGCAGCATTTTCTGGGTATGATGGGCATGCCTCGCCGTGTCTATACATACGGTGACAATCCTGGCTGGGCAATGCTGAATGGAATTGCCACTCTGGGCGCCATCTTTATGGCGGTTGGCACTCTGGTCTTTCTCTGGAACATCTTCAAAAGTTTACGCAGCGGTGCCATCGCCGGTGACAACCCCTGGGATGCCTTTACCCTCGAATGGGCGACGACCTCTCCACCTCCCCCCGAAAATTTCCCGGTCATTCCGGAAGTCAAAAGCCGTCGTCCTGTCTGGGACACAAATCATCCGGAATATGCCGACTGGAAAACGGAAAAAACACCGGAAGATAAAGGCAGACGTGGTAATCTCGCCAAAATCGCGGCCTGGTCGTTCATCGCATCTGAAGCAGTGTTCTTCCTGTTACTTCTGGTGGCGTATGTGGTCTTCAATACAAGATTGATGGCCCCCGTGGGTGAAGCCCCTTCTCCCGAGACCCTGTCGGATGTGACATCATCGGTCCTGGACGTCAAACGGACCGGTATCTTCAGTCTGTTTCTGATTTCCAGCAGCATCACATTCTGGATCGCTGAACGATTTTTGAAAGCGGGTAAAAAGTCTGCGTTTGTCTTTTCGCTCGGCCTCACCATCCTGCTAGGCATTATCTTCCTCGCCGGTCAGGTCTGGGAATATACGGGACTCCTCACCAGCGATATCAGCATCAACACAGACCTGTTCTCGGCTACGTTTTTCACCGTGACCGGGTTCCATGGTATTCACGTGACCGCCGGTGTGATTGCCCTGTTTGTGATGCTGCTGATGGGGATGAAGGGCAATCTGTCATCTGAAAAAACACACGTATTCGGAGCCGTCGGCGTTTATTGGCACTTTGTCGATGTCGTCTGGATTGCCGTCTTTGGAATCATTTATCTGGGACTGCTGCAATGAGTTCGTATTTCGATCTGACAAGCGAATTATGGAAGTGGAATTCACCGGTCTGGCTGCTGGTTTTCATACTGACAGGACTCTATTTCCTGTTTCAGAGAGGCACATCAGGAAAACGCAGCGCTGCATTTGCAGTATCGATGCTTGCACTGTTACTTGCCTACGTCTCACCCATTGGCGTTCTCGCCGATGGTTACCTCTTCAGCGCGCATGTTGTCCAGCATTTACTTCTACTATTAATTGTCCCTCTGTTTTTCTTGCTCAGCCTTTCCGAATCCGCCATGGAATCGCTCTTCAGCCGTCCCTTGATGAACCGGCTGGGATCTGTGATGGCCGTCCCGTTTCTGGGCTGGCTCAGTGGACTGGGAGTGATGTGGTTCTGGCATATCCCCTCTTTCTGTAATGCATCGACAGTCAACTACTCACTCGGAATTTTCCGGGATGCGACCTTCCTGCTGGCGGGCCTGGCATTCTGGTGGCCCGTCTTTTCACCTGTGAAACGCTATCATTTGAATCCAGCGGTAGCGGTCGCTTATCTGTTCTCTGCCTGTCTGGCCTGTACGCTGCTGGGTATCTATATCACATTCACCGTCATCTCGGTCTGCCCCGCGTTTGCCAGCCCCGTAGATCGCATCGGTATTCTGAACATGCTCTACGATCAGGGACTGACTCCGGCGACGGATCAGCGACTGGGCGGACTCCTGATGTGGGTCCCCCCCTGCTCACTGTATGTGACCGCAATCATGATCGTACTCAAACGCTGGTATGCTGACATCGAACATGTTCCGGCTCCTCAATCGACGGCAACACCAGGTTCTCTCAGGGAGGCACATCAGTGAATCAGCCCGATTTATCCGAATCACACTCTGAAGAAACTGCCGAACCGGAACTGCAGCCCACATATGCCCCGGCAACTCTCGCTCTGGGTATCATGTTTATGTTCTGGGGGATTCTGACACACTGGAGCATGTCACTGATCGGGATCATGGTCATGGTCGGTGGCATCTGGTCCTGGATGAAAGAGATCAACAGTTCATGGAGTGAAACACCTTGAATACCGAACAACCACAGTCAGATCAACCATGCTGTCAGCAACAGCAGCGCCGTACATTTCTGACCCGTCTTTCAGTCGGGTTATCAGCGCTGATCGGGCTCATTATCACCTTACCGGGAATCGGCTTCGTACTGGCACCTGTTTTTCGCAAACCAAAACAACAATGGAGAACAGTCGGCAAACTGGAAGATTTCAAAAAAGGCGGTTTCGTACTTGTCCAATATGAAGATCCCTCACCAGTCATCTGGTCAGGTGTGACGGCGAAAGCCGGCGCCTGGATTCGCCGCACCGGTGATTCTGAATTCATCGCTTTTTCAATTAACTGCCGACATCTGGGCTGCCCGGTACGCTGGGTTGAAGACCCGCGTCTGTTCATGTGCCCGTGTCATGGCGGCGTTTATTATGAAGATGGTACGGTCGCTGCCGGGCCTCCCCCCGAACCACTGGATCGACTGCAAGTGCGTGTGCGCGATGGCATGGTGGAGATTGAAACAGCACCCACACCGTTGACACTGACAAAGTTAACCTGAAAACCACTTTTGATGAAAAGCGAGTATCCGGCTGAATGAGAGACAACTTCCTGACTCGAACCTGGAACTGGATTGACAATCGAATTGGTTTTTCCGATTACATTGTTCCGCTGATGGTGCACCTCGTGCCCGACAATGCCCGCTGGTGGTATATTTTTGGTAGTGCCACCCTGTGTGCTTTTGTCGTGCAGGTTCTGACCGGAATCAGCCTGGCCATGTCCTATGTGCCCGGCGGTGAAAATACTTATGAAAGCCTGGTCTACATCACCAACACCGCACCACTGGGCAGCCTGGTGCGAGGCATGCATTATTACGGTGCCTCCGCCATGGTCATGCTCGCCGTCATTCACATGGTGCAGGTCTACATGCACGCGACGTATAAGTATCCGCGTGAAATGAACTGGATGAGCGGGGTCGTACTGCTGTTCGTCGTACTGGGGATGGCATTCACCGGGCAATTATTACGCTGGGATGCGAACGGCGTCTGGTCTGTAACTGTCGCTGCGGAAATGGCGGGACGCACACCCATCATCGGTCCGACACTCGCGCACTTCATTCTCGGCGGGGAGACGGTCGGTGGTTCCACGATCACCCGCTTTTTTGCCATGCATGTTTTCATCATGCCTGCTCTGATTTTTGCCGGCATCGGCTTACACATGCTGCTGATCATGCGGCACGGGATCTCCGAAATGCCCGATGTCAACGAACCTGTTGACCCGGAAACCTATAAAGAAGAGTACGAAAAGCGAATCCATAAAACCGGAGTCCCCTTCTGGCCTGATGCCATGTGGCGGGACATGATCTTCTCGACGATCATTGTCGTCGTCATCCTGGGTTGTTCCCTGTTTCTGGGACCGCCTGCCCTGGATCCGCCTCCGAACCCCAGCAGCATCAATGCGAACCCTCTGCCAGACTGGTACTTCCTCTGGTACTTCGCCGTGCTTTCCCTGCTTCCTCCCCAACTGGAGACCTGGGTCATTCTGGGAGTTCCCGTTCTGGGATTTCTGGGACTCTTTTTCCTCCCCATGATCTCCAACAAAGGACACCGCGCCCCCTCCAAACGCCCCTGGGCCGGCTTTACTGTGATCTTCGGATTTGTCGCTTTTCTGGTCTTAACAATTTATGGCTATAAAAAACCATGGTCCCCCGATTTCGGCGTGAAAGAACTGCCGGCTTCCATTGTAGGAACCGATCAGGGACCACTGGCCGAAGGGGCCAAGCTGATGCACATTAAAGGCTGCCTGTATTGTCACGATATCGGTGGTTACGGCGGGCATCGAGGTCCTGAACTGACAGAAATCGGGAAACTATTGACGCGCGATGACTTAATCATCCGAATCAACAACGGCGGCCATAATATGCCTGCCTTCGCCAGTTCAATCAGCGATCAGGAATTACAGCTGATTGTTGATTTCCTGCTGACACGCGGCGTGATGCATGAAGACAATTCTGAAGCCACTTCTACTCCCTGATCACAGTTGAATGCGTGTGATTGAAACACATTCTGATTCATTTAGTTATCACTTCTGACAGGTTAATTACATGAGATATTCAGCATACATCCTGACAATTGTTTTAGCAGTGCTCTGTCTGATTATCGGGTTGACTGTTGAAAGTGATTTCCTCTGGGCTTTGCTGGTCCTGATTCCTCTGGCCCTGCTGGGAACCTGGGATCTTGTCCAGACACGTCACAGTATCACCCGTAATTATCCCATCATCGCCCACATGCGCTTCCTGCTGGAAATGATCCGTCCCGAAATTCATCAGTACTTTATCGAAAGCAATATTGATGGTCGCCCCTTCAATCACGACCAACGCTCTTTGATTTATGAACGCGCTAAAAATATTGACGGATTAAAACCTTTTGGAACCGAACTCGATGTCTACGGCGAGGAATATGAATGGCTCAATCATTCCATGGCTCCCCGTCCGAAAGCTAAAGAGCTGTTCCGTACAACCGTGGGAGGCCCGGAATGTAAGCAGCCTTATTCCTGTTCCATTCTTAATATCTCAGCAATGAGCTTTGGCGCTCTCAGTCCTAATGCACTGCTGGCATTAAACGCAGGTGCCAAAAAAGGAAACTTCTACCACTGCACCGGGGAAGGCGGCGTCAGCCCTTATCATCTTAAAAATGGCGGCGACCTGGTCTGGCAAATCGGAACGGGCTACTTTGGCTGTCGCAACAACGACGGGACGTTTAACCCCGATCTGTTCCAGGAACAGGCGGCTCATGAATCGGTAAAAATGATCGAGATCAAGATCTCCCAGGGTGCCAAGCCAGGCCATGGCGGCGTTCTCCCGGCTGCCAAGATCACACCGGAAATTGCCTCGACCCGTAAAATTCTGATGGGACAGGACTGCATCTCTCCTCCCGGTCATAACACATTCAGCACTCCGATTGGTCTCTGTGAATATGTGGCACAACTCCGCGAACTTTCCGGAGGTAAACCCATCGGCTTTAAACTTTGTATTGGTCACCCCTCTGAATTTCTGGGCGTCTGCAAAGCCATGCTGCAGACGGGCATTCTCCCTGACTTCATTACCGTCGACGGAGGCGAAGGGGGAACCGGGGCTGCACCTCTGGAATTTTCTGACAACATGGGAATGCCTCTAAAAACAGGTTTGATCTTCGTCCACAATGCCCTCGTCGGCTGTAATCTGCGGGACAAAATCAAAATTGCCGCCGCGGGAAAAATCAGCTCTGCCTTCACCCTGTCCCGCGCCCTGGCAATCGGTGCCGACTGGTGCAACTCTGCCCGTGGTTTCATGATGGCCGTCGGCTGTATTCAGGCCCAGACCTGCCACACCAACGAATGCCCCGTGGGTGTCGCGACCCAGGATCCCGGACGCCAGCGTGCGTTGAATGTCGGAGATAAAAGCGAACGCACCTTTAACTTTCACCAGAATACGATGGAAGCGCTGGCAGAAGTCATCGCAGCTGCAGGTCTCGACCATCCCAACGAACTTCGTCCCTGGCACATCTATCTCAGAACCAAACGTACCGAAGTTCTTTCTTATCAGGAAGCCTTTGATTTCCTGAAACCAGGCGAACTGCTCAACGACTGCCCCTATCCCGTCTACAAAAAAGTCTGGGATCTGGCCTCCGCGGACACTTTTGAAACACATCACGGTTAATCCTGTCCCCTGGCGAGTCGCGCCACACCTGCAATCCCAACTGATTTTTGACTCCGGAAGAATACAACTTCTTCTCCCTGTAAATCAGACAGGGGGGGGTAGAAATTATGCGGGTAACAATCCGGACACTGTTCAGTGGTATTCCATAAATTCTTTGATACCATCCCCGCATGGTCACAACACTCATTGGACATATCGACTCGGACTGCTTCTACGTAAGCTGCGAAAGAATCAGGTCTTACAGCCTGCGCGGAGTCCCCTGTGGCGTCCTCGGTAACCAGGGAGCCTGTGTCATTGCCAAGAGCTACGAACTCAAAGCCTATGGCGTCAAAACCGGGCACCCTATCTGGGAAGCCAAGAAACTCTGCCCGCACGCCGTCTTTGTAAAGCGGGATTTCCGCTGGTACGAAGTCATTTCCCGACGACTGCTCGACCTGCTCAAAACCGTCAGCCCCCTCGTCGAATATTACAGCATTGATGAAATGTTTTTCGATGCATCCGAGCTCCAGCGGTATTTTAATCTCCCCCTGGAAGCCGCCACCCGGGCTCTGCAGACGCTGGTTCAGGAGGAAGTCGGCGTTCCTGTCTCGATCGGAATTGCCCCCTCCCGCACTCTTGCCAAACTGGGCAGTGATGCCGCCAAACCGTTCGGCGTGCAGGTGATTGAGCGTGACTGTGAACAGTTTCTGCGCAAACAACCCGTGGGAGAACTGTGTGGTATCGGCAGTCGCAGCGAGCGAAAACTGCGTGACAGAAACATTCATACCTGCTGGGACTACCGCCAGGCAGATCGCCTGCTGATTCGCAACCTGCTCACCATTAAAGGGGAAGCCCTGTGGTGGGAACTGCGGGGCGACGCGGTCAGTTCGATCCAGACCACCCGCCCCCCTCACAAAGCAATTGCCCGCGGCGGATCGTGTGGCGGAAAGACCATGGATGCCGACCGCATTCGCGCCTGGGCGGTACGAAATATCGAACGTCTGATCGAAGCCCTCGACCATCACCGCGTCTATGCCCGGCACATCAGCCTGCAGATCGATGCCAACAAAACCGCACTCTGGCTGGGCCGTACGCCGCTGGCAGTCCCCTCGGCCTCCTTTCGCATGATTTACGATGCGGTCATGCCCATGCTGGCCGCGGCCCCTACCACACACCCGGTCAGCCATATGCACATCATTGCCGAAAATCTGACCTGGCGCGATCGGATCCAGAAATCATTATTCTTCGAAGATGCACAAAGCCCCCTCGATCAGATCAAACGGGACATCAATCAAAAACTGGGCCGGTTTGCCATTCGCAGCGCGGAGACACTGCCGCTGCATGAAATCTACCACGACGCCACACACAACTACGACATCTGTGATATTTCTGGAAAGATGTGCTTCTAATGTGCACCGGAATCACCATTGCCTGGCGGGACATCCCCACCAGACTTATTCGCAAACACCAGCTCGACGAACGCATCATCCAGCGATCAGAAACAGCAGACAAAGAAATCCTGTTCATGCAAAGGCATCGGCAGCCCCTGCTCCCCGTCTTTTACCAGGGAGAACTGCAGATCCTCCCCTGGGGCAACCGGCACCGCCACAACAACGCCCCCCTCGCCTGGTGGTGTGAACTCGCCACGCTGCAATCGGGTGCCTGGTCCCTGTATCACCCCGAACCGGTGGAAATTCTCGCGAACTTCGGGCTGGAACGCGGTGTCTGGTTTCAGATCAGAGAAGGCATTCAAGGCGCAATCATTCACGATCAGCACGAACAACCCTGCGTCTACATGCTCCTGCAACCCGCATCCCACTACTACCAGGTCATGACCGGCTATCACCGCGAACCCGTCTTTCTGGGTGAGCAGATTTGAAAACTCATTGAGTCAGTTCGAACAGCTCAATCCCTGTTAAGCTATTGAGCACACGCTCGTCAGGCGATATACTTCAGCAAAATTCCCGTCACCCAGGAGAGAAGATTATGAATGGATATCGCTACTTCTATACTGTCGCCAGTCTGCTGTTACTAACGGCTCTATTCACCGCCTGTCAGAAATCAACGCCGCCCCCCCAGGAAGAGCCTGGAGTCAATGCAGAAACGGAAATCATTCCCGAACCCAATGCCGGCTCTGAAAAACCGCAGTTGAATGTCGCCATCAGCACGGACATCGCCCCCTATGTCATGAAAAATGGGACGACAGGCATCGAAGTCGAAATTGCCACCCAGGCACTCCCCGGTTACCAGCTCAACTTTATTCAGATGCCTTATGAGAAACTGCAGTCCGCGGTCGCTGAAGATCAGGCCGATATGGCTCTGGGAGTTCAGAAATTCAAAGACGTCGAAGGAATTTTCTACTCCGAAAATTTCATCGACTTCGTGAACGCGGCAATCACCAAAAAATCAGCGAACCTGAAAATCGAAAAGGTTGCTGATCTCGCCGATCATAAAGTGATCACCTGGCAGGATGCGTACCTCGAACTCGGCCCCGAATTCGAAAAGCTGTTCGCGCCCGACAGTCCGCAGCGGAAAAATTATGTGGAAGTCGCCGATCAGAGTGAGCAGGTCAAACAGTTCTGGGACTCTAAAGACGCGGTGATTGTGATTGACCGCAGCATCTTCAACGCCCTCAGTCAGTCAACCGGACATGAACTGAGCGAAGTCGACTATGCGTCGATTTTCCCCGAGGCCACATATTTCAAAGCCAACTTCGAAGAGGCCGACGTCCGCGATGCCTTCAATGCCGGTTTGAAAAAACTCTGCAGCAGCGGCGAGTATGACAAGCTGCTCAAAAAATACAAAATCGAACTGCCGGGTACCATCTGCGATCAAAAATAGAAACCATGGCCAGAATTACTTACCTGCAGGGAGACGCTACCCAGCCGCAGTCGAAAGGCAACAGGATCATTGCGCATGTCTGTAATGATCTGGGCGGCTGGGGCAAAGGCTTCGTACTGGCGATCAGCAAACGCTGGCCTGAACCGGAGGCCGAATACCGCCTGTGGCACCGCGAACGCGCAAAGAACAGTTTTGAACTGGGTGAAGTCCAGTTTGTGAATGTCGAACAATACATCTGGATTGCCAACATGATCGGCCAGCGCGGCATGAAGACCGGCAGCAAAGGTCCCCCCGTCCGCTACCCGGCTATTGAAGAGTGCCTCACGAAAGTCGCTGAAAAAGCAGCGGAAATTTCCGCCTCCGTCCATATGCCCCGCATTGGTTGTGGTCTGGCTGGCGGCAAGTGGGAGAAAATTGAACCCCTGATCCAACAGACCCTCTGCAGCGCTGAAGTCGAGGTCTTTGTATATGACTATGGGAATTGACCCGGCAACAGTGAAACAATGCAACCCGTCATCAATTCGACGGCGACTGTGTTTTGTCATTTTCTGAAGTTCTGCCCCAGCTCCATGTGATAAACTTCTCACCTCCCGGTAGTATTGCTCTTAACAAAACCAGAGCCAGCATTGATACTAAACCGGAAAGAAACGCTACCCCACAGGAAAACCCGACCCGCTCCCAGAACGGAAGATGAACGTCTGGTTGAAAGTAAATCAACTTTGGATAAATCATTCTTTCAGGATGGCCGTGACTGCGATTGGCGCTGTTCGCGACAGGAATGATCCAGGCCAGCGCACCGACTGTCAGAAAACAGAGCAGAGATGTCTGCCAGATCGAAATACCCAAAATCAACCGTTTCACTGTATCTCCCTCAATCAGGCGTGTCGGCGTTCCGGAAAAGCCATTCGACTCAGACGACTCGCGTAGCCTCAAAAAACAGATGATTCTGTCACAGACGGTAACTGCGGCTGGCGGCAAATGGTACCAGCCAGACGATTATTCTTCTTTCAACAGCGTATACTTAGGCACATAAGGCAGCCGCCACGAGAACACTCCTCCCGCAGATGATGTAAAAAATATCAGATTGTTCTTCATGAACACGATATTTTCCACATCGCCAAAGTGCGAAAGAGTCGCAATCAAAGGCTCCCCAGTCCCGGCGTGCCAGACACGCGCCTCACCATACTTACAACCTGTCCCCACCAGATTTCCATCAGCACTGAATCGCACCGCGAGCACCTCGTTATCGTGCTCCATGGGCTGACCTTTGATTTTACCGGTCGACAGTTCCCACAACCGGGCGAATCCATCCCGGTAACCAGCAACCAGAGTTTTGCTGTCGGGACTGAAAGCAACGGTATTCACGCCTTCTTCCTGCTGCAGGATCGCTACAGGCGCGGCTGTCAGAGCATCCCAGAGGTAGACGCCCCCATCGAGGCAACCTGAAGCCAGCAGCTTGCCGTCCGGACTGAGGGCGGCCCCCCGCGTAAACGAACCATGCTTGAGCGGCTTCCCGATCTGTTTGTGCGTCTCCACATCCCAGACATGGCCGGAACTCCCCGCCAGCGTATACATCATCTTCCCGTCCGGGCTGAACAGGATCGCTTCAATTGAAGTAGAATGCTGGAACGGCTCCCCAACCGGCTCCCCCGTTGCGGCATCCCACAGGCGAACGGTATGGTCCCAACTGCCGCTGGCCACTTTTTTCCCATCAGGACAGAAGGCGACTCTCGTCACCAGATCATCGTGCTGCAGCACTTTGCCTTTTGGCTTGGTAGTGACTGTATCCCACAGCCGGGCCGTCTTATCCTCACTGCCTGTAACGATCGTCCGCCCGTTGGGAGAAAATGCGGCATCATAAATGATTTTCTCATGCTTGAGCGAATTCCCCTCCTGCTTCCCGGTCGCAAGTGACCAGAGCTTGGCTGTACCATCCGCAGCCGTGGTCAGGATCTGGTGTTCATTGGGGGTCAGCAACAAAACTTCAATCCGTGATCCATGCGAATACTGATTCTGTTGTTTAGCTTCCCTGTTGATCGGCAGCAGCTTGTCATAGGGCTGACCTGATTTCGGATCCCACAGAAAGACCGAATCGACGCTGCCCGTCGCCACCGTTTTTCCATCCGGACAGATCGCCACCACGCTCACCTCATCTTCGTGCTGAACGGGCATTCTCCGGAGCTGACCACTCTCTACATCCCAGATATAGGCCAGTTTTCCTGCCGCGGAAATGAGCGTCCTGTTATCGGGACTCAGCGCCAGGTGCGAGATTTTCGCTTCATGCTTAAATTCACGGGGCGGCACTTCGCGGACCAGCGCGTCCCACAGACGGACCGTCTGGCCTTCACTTCCAGTGGCAAGCAGCGTCCCGTCCGGACTGTAGGCGATCACGTTCACACGCGCGTGATAGGTAAAGGAAATCTCCTGGAGATATTGCCCGCTGGGAATATCGAACTGATAGATGGCCCGCCCCGTTCGGTCAGTCGCCACAGTCTGACGGTCCGGACTCACAGCAAATGCGTGCATCGTAAAACTGTATTTGAACGGGGAGCCTGATTTCTGCTGCGTGAAGGGGTCCCAGAGTTGCGTGCCTCCCCTTGTCGACACGGCCAGAGTCTTACCATCATAACTCAGGGAACGGCTCTCCTGTTGAGTCTTTACAGGAAACGCCTCCGTCTTAAACTTCCCCGTGTTCACATCCCAGAGACGAATCCGCCTGTCGAACAGTTGACTCAGTAAATCTTCACTTTCGGTCACCACCGTCTGGCCATCATCGGAAAACGCCACCGCAGTGACCGGGCCGCGATGCCGCCAGGGCTTGCCAAGCGGTTCCCCTGTCACAGCATCCCAGAGTCGGGCCGTAAAATCTTTACTACCGGTCACCACCTTGCGGCCATCGGGGCTGAATGCAATCGATGTCACCGGATCTTCGTGCTGCAGTCTGCCGTGAAAAGTGGGAGGGATCGCCGATCCACCAGGGCGCAGCGCCTCGACCGGACCTGTCTGCGGAGGCGTAACGTTCTTTGTGGCAGTGGCAGTGGGTTTCTCTGCAGCATCCCGCAATTTCCACAAACAGATCATACTCTCAGCGCTGGTCACAGCCGTGTTGCCGTCGGGACTGAAAGCCACACGATTGACCACCTTCCCGTCGTGGTAAAACAGATCACCAATTCGTTCCTGCGTCTCCACATCCCACATCCACGTTTCACTGCCGCCGGCCAGCACGGTCGTTCCGTCAGGGCTGAAGACTGCCGAATCAAAGGTGATCGTTGGCTTCATTTCCTTACCAATCTGTTGACCATCGACAACATCCCACAGCCGGGCTGCCCCCCAGGATCCCGTCATCAGCAGGGTTTTACTATCGGGACTGAAAGCCAGCGATTCGATACATTTGGGCTGATTGATCATTTCTCCCAGCGGTTTTCGGGTCACAGGATCCCAGAGCTGGAACTTGCCCTCTTTCAGAACTTCACCGCCTCCGACCGCCATGTATTTCCCATCGGGACTGAAGGCAACCGCATACATGGAAGGCTCAATCTCTAGCTCTTCACCAATCTGCTGGCGACGCGCTACATCCCAGAGCTGAATATCATATCCGCTGACTGTCGCCAGCATCTTGCCATCCGGACTGAACGCCATATTTCTGACTTCACTGTCCAGTTCCAGAGAGTCACCGGAACGTGTTCCCGTTTTGACATCCCAGAAATGCAGGTAATTACCATCATCGCCTGTGATCAATGTTTTTCCATCCGGTGTGAAGATCACCGCATTCACATAATACTCATGCTTGAGCGGTTCACCCACCTGTTCCCCCGTCTCGACATCCCAGAGTCGCGCTGTATAATCATCGCTGCCGGAAGCCAGCAATTTGCCATCGGGACTGAAAGCGATATCCTTCACCTCGTCGCGATGCTTCAGCACATCAACTGTTAACTGATCATGGGAGACATCCCACTTCATTTGCTTATTGTATTTTTCAGGGTCGTATTCCGCGGCCTCTTTGGAAAGCGGAATCTTGGCAATCTCCCAGATCCGAACCGTCATATCAGAGCTGGCAGTCAACACGTTTTTTCCATCCGGACTGAACGCCACATCGGTAATCGAATCGCCGTGACGGATGGGTCCTGCCACCGGACGCCGTGTCTCCATGTCCCAGAGCATAGCGGTATGATCCTTACAACCGGTCAGCACCAGTTTTCCATCGGGGCTCACTGCCAGTTTCTCAATGGACTCCTCATGATGAAACGCTTTCCCCAGCGTTTTCCCCGTTTCCGCATCCCATAAATGCACATTCTTATCTTTGACTCCCGAGAGGGCATCAGAAATATTGAGCACACTCCCCGTAGTCAGCAGTGTCTTACCATCCCGGCTGAAAGCCATCGCCTGGACAATCCCTTTATGCACACAGGGACTCCCTTTGACCTTTTGTGTCGCCACATCCCAGAGCAATGCCTGGGGTGACCAGCCACCGGTCGCAATCGTTTTCCCGTCCGGACTGAAAGCCAGCACAGTGACCAGGCTGTCCTGGGACAACGGTTGACCGATCGGTCGCCCCGTCGTCATGTCCCACAATTGTGATCGATTCATCCCGCCGGTCAGGATCGTCTTACCATCGGGACTGAGGGCCGTCGAGAACACTGCCCCCTGTCCTTGCAACAGATCTCCTTTGGACTGATTCGTCTCCAGATCCCATTTCCAGACCCGCTCCACTTCCGGGTTCGGCTTCAGGCTGGAACTTGCCAGTATTAAAGTCTGACTGTCAGCCCCAAACTGAACCGTACTCAGATACTTGTTCGGAATCCCTTCCCCCTGTTGCTTTCCGCTGGCCAGATCCCAGACATAAACTGTGCCATCCCCACAGCGGGTCACCATCAGCTTGCCGTCAGGGCTGAAAGAGGCCTGGTCCACATCCCGCGGATGCTTAAAGACCAGTTCACCCAGGGTCCCCCGTTTCGCTTTTTCCAGCGGGACAGGCTTAGAGGGCTTTGTTTCTGGAGACTTCTCCTTAGCAGCTGGTGCTTTGCTTTTAGCAGCACCTGCAACCGCTGTTTTTTCATCTGTTTTCGCACGCGGCGTTTTGGCCTCTGTTCGCAGCGACTCAATCCGTCTCAAGTACGGCGCATCGGTGCAGCCCAGCAAGACAGTCTCATTATCGGGACCAACTGTTACCGTGCGTATGTGATTTTCGTGCGTGAACGGGAACGCCTGCGGAGTATCACCGGTGAGATCCCACAGTACATGCGGAGTTTTCCAGGTCTTCCGGATCAGATACTCCACCAGTACATTTTTATCTTCAGGTGTAAAGGCAACGGACTGGACCTCCCCTTCATATTCGAGAGGCTCCCCTTTCCTTTCATTCCGCGTCAGATCCCAGAAGTGAACCTTCCCCGCTTTAGTTCCCGTTAACAGCGTCTTGCCATCAGCACTGATCGCGATGGCCTGGAGATTCGACTCCTCCCGAAACGACTCCTTCTTTAAATTTCTGCCGGGCACATCCCACACTTCCAGGTAATCTTTCCCCGTCGACGTAAACAGGGTTTTCCCATCCGGGGACAGCAGCATTGCTTTGATGTAGGACTTGCCTTGCTCCAATGGTTCTCCCGAAAGCGCTCCCTTTTCAACATCGCAGACATAGACCACATTTTTACTCGCGGCAAACAGGGTCTTGCCATCGGGAGTAATCGCCAGACTCAACACAGGCCCTTTCAGTTTCAACTCTTTGTCTTCGTCCAGTTCTCCTGTTTCAGCATTCCAGAATTGAATAGTACTGTCAGTCCCCCCGCTGATCAGCGTCTTGCCATCGGGTGTAAAAACAATATCACTGACCCGTCCCGCCAGATGATGGAGTTTCTTTCCCTTCGGCTTACTACTGGCCACATCAACAATCTGCGCCGAACCGTCGTGACTGGCAACCACCACACTCTCCGCGTCCGGACTGAAGACGATCTTCTCGACAGGACCTCGAAACTGCAGTTTCTTCCCTTTCTCCTTACCACTGGCCACATCCCAAAGTTTGGCCGATTTATCATCCCAACTGCCGGTAATTAGCGTTTTCCCATCGGGACTGAAAACAGCGGAAATGATCTGCTTCTGCTGCTTGAGCGGCCCCTCATACCGGGGAGGCTCAACAGGCTTCTCGGCCTGCTTTTGTTTCTCCTGCGGTCCGGGCTGCTGAGAATACCAGAAAGCGGCCGCCCCCCCGACAATCACCAGGAAGGAAATTCCCAGCAGACTCCAGCGAAATATTGATTGTTTGCCCGGTGCCGGTTCATTTTCGGGGCTGACTTGATCTGACATTATCCTGCTCGTTTTCTCAGTATCGAAGGGATTGTTTTACGGGGAGCGCCAGCCGAACATGAACAGAGCACATACTCACATTCGCACAGATATACAATAATCAGCTGAATTTCAATAAACAATACTTTACAGCTGATTTTTCACGTGATGCGCAGCATCCAACGGCTCCCTTAGTACCATCTTCAAGGATGGCATGAGGGCTGTGTAAATGGACCTTCCCCGCAAAGAGAGAAATCAAAAGAGACAGGGAGCCTGCTACCGTCCCGAAACCGGCTCAATCAGACAGGCTCTTTCAGAAATGTGCGAGATCAATCACCAGCACCAAAGTCGTTATTGAATGCTTCCTGCAGAATCCGGCGTTCGTGGCGTTGATGGGCAATGTAACTGGTAATCCAGTCCCGGAGTTCATCTCGAAGCTCACTTGCCATTTGTTTCATCTGCTGCAGTGGCTGAGAATCACGCATCCGGGTACGCAGTTCGTCCAGTTTCTTCAATAACTCGCAGCGTTCCTGGTACAGGTCGCGCACCTGCCCCTGCCAGTTCGGATGTTCTTCGAGCACTTCTTCAAGGTAGCCCCCCTCATCCTGTAACTCGAATTCTCGAGGCATTGCCTTCAGGAGTGTATCGAGTACTTTAGAAATCCATTTCCAGGCTCCCGCATCGCCATCGACTTCTTCCAGCAAGTCCAGTAAGTCGCCTAACAGGATATATTCCAGCGCTGAAATCTCTTCCAGCGCGCCATCAACAAGACATGAATATTTTCTGGCCATTCTAAACTCCTTGAATTGCAAAGAGAACACTCCGAGCAAACGCTCTCTCTGTTATGGAATTGATTGATGTGACGTAGGCAACTCCTGTTTGAAATTTGCTGGGTCAATCGGAAATGAAATAAGAACACTGTGATTTGTTGATAACAATTTACCAATCCCGAGAGAGCTCGTCAAAAAAACTTTTCACAGAATTGGATTTCCAGCGGTTTACATCAGGATTCCCCATCCTCATTCTCTCGAAACAGAGTCTTTCAACCTCATACAAGATTGAGAGTTAGCGTTTTTCAATCGAGAGAGATCACTCTGTTGAGATAGCTGAACGATCCATCACTGACAATCTGACGGACTCAAAACTGACATTCACCCCCGCCATACAATCCACGCTAACCACAACTGCAGATCAATAGCTTCGCGCCCCCTGTTCCGCTACACTGGATTAAAAGCCTGTTCAGAAATCTTCCACAGGCTATCATTCACATCATTGATTGCATTTCAAATCAGAAGCAGGAAAAAACACATGCCTACGACGACCGGTATGAAAGGCGGCGGCTATTACGATGCCAACTCCAGAGAACAACGTTCTGCTTCACAGGCTTTCCTTCCCTGGCTGGAATCAGCCATAGCCGATCTGCCTGATCCGCCGCTGCACCAGCAGTCGTGGAACCTGCTTGACATCGGTTCGTCGGAAGGTGCCAATGCAATCTACACTACGGAGCGGCTCATTTCTGTTTTACGTGAAAAGAGTGATCTCCCCATCTGGGCACTCTTTGATGATCTGCCGACCAATGACTTCAACCAGATGTTCCTGAACCTGTTTCCCGCTGGGAAATCCGTACTTGCTGCCAACGATGTTTATACCGCCGCAATCGGAGGTTCCGCCTTTGGCAGACTGGTTCCCCCAGCCAGCCTGCATGTAGCAACGACCTTCAATGCCATCGGCTTTTTTGAAACCAGGCCTGCTGCCCCCTTACCCGGATTCATTATTCCCATGCTGCCCAACCCCAATGCCACCCGAGAAGGCGTGCAGGTCAGCGAAGAGGAATTGATCCCTTTCCAGCAACAGGCTCATCAGGATCTCTGTCATTTCTATCGAGCCAGAGCAGCAGAACTGGTGCCCGGCGGAAAGCTGCTGGTTCAGATATTCGGTAGAAATGAAACACATTCAACAGGACATGGCATCTGTGATGTACTCAGTGATGCCTTACTCGACTTTGTTGAGGCAGACATGCTGCCACGATCTTTCTATGAAGATTTTCTCTTCCCCGCTTCCTATCGAAATACGGCAGAACTGATTGCTCCCATTGAAAATGAAACCGACCTGTCAGCAGCATTCCATATTGAACAGGTCGATGCATGCGATGTACCGGTCCCGTTCAATGATGCGTTTGCTGCTAATGAGGACCGGGCTGCGTGGGCCAAAAGTTATACCGGCTTTCTGCGTGCCTTCACGGAACCAGTACTTGCTGCGGCTCTGCCAGAGGAATTACCACAGGAAAACACGGTCGAAAAAATCTATCAGCGAATCGAACGCCTGCTGCAGGACTATCCCGATCGGTATGAATTCCATTTCATTTCGATCGCCACGTTACTGACACGACTTTAAATGTTAAACTCACAGAAAGAATATCATGGCATCTGATTCTGCCGAATCAAAATATAATCCTCTCACACCGGAAGAAGCACGCGTCATTCTGCATAAAGGAACCGAGCGTCCCTTCTTTGGTGAATACACCAACCTCAAGTCAGACGGAACCTTTATCTGTCGCCAATGCAATGCGCCCCTTTATCGCAGTGAAGACAAATTCGAAAGTCATTGTGGGTGGCCGAGCTTTGATGATGAATTGCCCGGCACTGTAGACCGCTTTCCTGATCCGGACGGCTCACGCACCGAGATCGTCTGTCATAACTGTGGCGGTCATCTGGGACATGTCTTTCTGGGAGAGCGCATGACCGACAAAAATACCCGGCATTGTGTGAATTCGATTTCGATGAAATTCGTTCCCGCCGGTGAAGATTTGCCTCCAGTCATTTCAGCCGACCATTCCTGACTCTTCAGGAACTGCAGGACAACATTGAACAGCCGGGACGATGGCGGGCCCACTCCGGTCGCTTCCCGGCGTATTCTTCCTGCTCAGGTTGCTCATCATAAGGTCGCCTCAACAGTTCCAGTAGATCATTCACCAGAGAGAAGTCTCCTGCCGCGGCTTTATCGATCGCCATTTGCGCCAGATAGTTTCGCAGCACATACTTGGGATTGACGCGATTCATCCGTTCCCGTCGCTCCGTGTCTGAAGACGGCTCCTCGCGCAGACGGTTTAAATATCGTTCCAGCCAGTCAACGATTTTCGTTCGTACATCCCCCGTTATTTTTGCAGGATCGTAATACGCATCCAGTAACGGCGCCAGCAACTCGGTTGAATTAGTCACCAGCTCTCCCTCTGCTTTCAGCAACGCCAGTCGGCGGAAGAAGATCGTCATGTCGGTTTCCACCAGTTGCAGGACCTGCTGAAGTTCTTCAATCAGTGGCAAATCGGTTTCCGGTTTCAGGGAGCGCAACCCCAGCTTCTCTGCCATCATCTGTTGGAATCCGTGTTCGAACCGGTCGACATACTCATCCAGCGATTTCTGCAGTGGCTCGGCTTCTTCAATTAAAGGAAAGATGGCATTTGCCAGTTGGACGAGATTCCAGAGTGCGATCTGCGGTTGATTTCCAAAGCGATAGCGACGCCCTGCCGCATCTGTAGTATTCGGCGTCCAGTTGGGATCATAGTCTTCCAGCCAGCCGTACGGGCCATAGTCAATCGTCAGCCCCAGAATCGACATGTTATCCGTATTCATCACCCCATGTACAAAACCGACACGCATCCAGTGAATAATCATCTCAGCCGTACGTCGACAAACTTCCTCGAACCAGCGCAGATACACTTCGCGACCGGGTTTACCCAGTTCAGGAAAGTCGGTGCGAATCGTATAGTCGACCAGTTTCTTCAGAGTTTCGATTTCCCCCCGGGATGCAAAGATCTGATAATTCCCAAAACGCAGAAACGAAGGCGCCACGCGACATACCACCGCCCCCGGCTCATGCTCAGGATTCCCATCATAAAACATGTCGCGCAGAACCTGCTCCCCGGTGAGAACTAAGCTCAATGCGCGCGTCGTTGGTACTCCCAGATGATACATGGCTTCACTACAGAGAAATTCGCGGACGGAAGATCGTAATACCGCCAATCCATCTGCAGTACGGGAATAGGGAGTCGGCCCCGCTCCTTTCAGCTGCAGCGTCCAGTGTTCCCCCTTGTGGTTGCGAACTTCTCCCAGGTTGATCGCCCGCCCATCCCCCAGTTGACCGGCCCAGTTCCCAAACTGATGCCCGCCATAACACATGGCAAACGGGTCCATTCCCTCGAGGACCTGATTCCCGGCAAAGACAGCGGCAAAATCATCTGATCCCACCGCTTCAGCTGACAGGTCCAGAAAGCTCGCTACTTCTTTCGAGTACGCCACCAGTTGCGGTTGACTTACTTTGGTCGGAGTCACGCGCGAGTAACACGCCTGACTCACCTGTCGTCGAAAATTCTTCGTCTCCGGATCAGCGGGCATTTCCCGGGTGAACTGGTTATCAAATTCAAGCTCATGCAGATTCTGTAATGTTTGTTGACTGTTCATACCTGAATTCTATCAGTTGAACCGGCTACTGAAAAGCAGGCACAACCACAGGCTGTCTTCTGGCGAAACAGAGAACCAAGAGAAAGAGTATCAAAACGTTCCGCATTTCTGGTCACGTTCTCTATCCAAGCCTTTGTTTTCATAAAACACTTGAAGTAACGCAGATAATACTTCATAGTTTACATAAACCTGCCCTGATATTTCCTGCCTTCGCTTTCGCGCTCAGTGATTCACCGATCAGGATACCCCCGACAGGAGCGAAAACATGAATCGCATCAATCGCCGTACCTGGCTGCAACAGGCTTCCGTAGCGTCTCTTCCCTGGCTGATGACCAGCTCACTCACCGCAGCCAATACAAAAGACCGAGCCTCACTACCGGTTGCTGCCATCGTCACAGAATATACGCCCACCTCGCATGCAGACGTTCTGGTGGGAAAAATTCTGGAAGGCTTTCAGCAACAGGGAGGCCCCGGTCCTGATTTAACACTGGCCGCTCTCTACACTGACCAGGTTCCCGAAAGAGACATGAGCCGCAAACTGTCTCGTAAGTACAAATTCCCGATTGCGGAAACTATAGAAGAAGCGATCACACTTGGAACCAACCAGGTGCAGGTCGCGGGAGTTCTGATAATCGGCGAACACGGAGACTATCCTTATACGCCTGACACAAAACAGCACATGTATCCCCGCAAACAATTCTTCGATCAAATTGTCGCCACTTTCAAAAAATATGGAAAAGCCGTCCCTGTCTATAACGACAAACACATGGGCTATCGCTGGCAGGACGCCAAAGACATGTATGAGACCTCTCGTAAAATGGGCTTCCCCATGATGGCGGGTTCTTCGCTGCCTGTCGCCTGGCGTAAGCCGACACTAACATTACCCGAGAATTGCGAGATCGAATCTGTGATGACCATCGGTCGTGGTAACTTTGAAACCCACGGCTTCCATTCGCTGGAAGCACAACAATGCCTGATTGAACATCGTCAAGGCCCCACCGGAGTTGCCGCTGTGGAAACCGCGCAAGGCCAACAGATCTGGGAGGCGGAACGAAATGGAAAATGGGACCGGTCCATGTTGCAGGCAGCGCTGGATGTGATGCCACATGTCGCAAAAGGCAAGTGGGAAAACATTCTGAAAGATGACAGTGCCTTCTATTTTGTGGAACATCAGGATGGTTTGCAGAGTACCGTGGCAATGGCAAATCGACTCAGCAGACACTACGCAGTCGCCGTGAAACTGAAAGGGGAAGACAAACCCCGGGCCACCTGGTTCAAACTGGACCTTGATCGTCCCTTCGGCCATTTCGCCTACCTGCTCCAGGCCATCGAACACATGATTCATACAGGCGAACCAGCCTATCCGGTCGAACGAACCCTGCTGACGACCGGCACTCTGGACGCGATTATGCACAGTCTGGCGGCGGACGGTAAACGCATTGAAACCCCGCAACTGGCTATCGACTACACCCCTGTCAGTTGGCCTTATGCGAATCAGCCTGCGAAATCCTGACGAGTTCAAGAAAACATTATTTCAACAGTTCACACAAGCGCTGCGCCAACACACTGACCTGATCTGCTTTCAGACAGAATGGATTAACCGTTAAAAATCCTTCATGCAGTCGGGCATGTCCAACATAAACAGCAGGCGTCCCCTGTCTCAATTTCCCGCAGACATCGAAAGCCGTACCGACTTTGTCTTCTTCGATCTGAATCTCCAGTAGTGGCCATTTCTCATTGCAATCGGGAATCTCGAGCGAACAGACAGCGTTTGCATTCTCCCGTTCCAGCACTTCTGCGATCTGCTCCAGCCAGCCGCGAAATTCCTGGTTCTGGGCATCATAGGCACCGGAAGAAAACAGTTCCAACGCCGTCAACAACGCGATAATTTCCTCTTTCGATACTTTCAAAGCCCGACCAATACCGTGACGGGGAATGCCATCAAACAGAGTCAGGTCAATCAGATCAGCCGGAGGATCCCACAGTTGTCCATGATCGTCCATGTCCAGCATCTGCAGGGCTGCAGAAGAAATCAGTTCCCGTTTCCCGCATAACAGACCCGTTGATTGAGGACCGCGAATTGCTTTTCCACCACTATAGGCAACCAGTTCGGCTCCAGTGGCAGCGATCGCTTTCAGATTAGATCGAGGGGGTACTTCTCCTGCAGCATCTACCAGAACTGGAATCCCCCGCTCCCGGGCGACTTTCACAACTTCACTCAACGCAGGCTGAGAATCCGCTGCATGCACGTAGACAATACCCGCAGTCTGTGTATTGATGGCGGCCGCATATTCCCAGGGTTCCGTCCGTCGCACACCGGCATTGGAAACTATTTCATTGAAACCGACTTCCACCAGTCTTGCACCGGCAGCCCGCACAGCATGATCGTACCCGCTTCTTTGTTCCCGCGCGATGATGAATTCATGCGGAAAACCGTCGCAGTGAGGCAGTTGTTCCATCCGCCTCAAATCATGTCGTGCCAGAATCGCGGCTGCCCCCAGTGTCAACGCTCCGGCAGCACCGGAAGTCACGAGACCGGCTTCCGTACCGGTCTGTTCTGCGATTTTGCGTGAAGCGGCCGCCTGTAGCTGCTCTAAGGAAACAGAGACCTCAGATGCCTGACGAAAGGCATCCAGCACTTCCTCAGGCATCGGCGCGCCCCCCAGTCGGGTTACACTGCCGCAGGCATTGATAATTGGCTCCACACCGAAGCGTTGATAGATACTCACCCGCAGCTCACTTTCCATATTTCTCGCGTGCCCAGTTTTTGAAAGCACCTTGCGCTTCTTTTCCTTTTCCGGGAAATCCGCCATGCTGTACCATCCAGATGGTCACAATCCCTTCTTCGGGTCGAATTTCCATATTCGTGGCGTGCGCACCACCATGTCCAAACCAGTCGGGACCGACAGCCAGCCCCAGTCCATATCTCTGCTTGACTGCTTCCGGAGTCTGTCGCGTCGTCAGTTCTTTAAGAGCGGCTTCACTCAGATACCGTTTACCCTTGAATTCTCCTCCATTCAACAGCATCTGACAGTAAATCGCGGTGTCCTGCGCTGTCGAAAACAGTCCCCCCGCCGGCATGGGAAACCGGTGCGCGGCATCAGTGAGAGGATAAGTCAACTGGTTCAAGGGAAATTCCGCCAGATCAGTTTTTGATGAATCGGGTCGATACGACTTTGCCAGTCGAGCAACCTGTGCTTCACTCGGCCAGAATGTGGTATCTTTCATTCCCAGGGGGTCAAACAATCGCTCCTGCATGAAATCTTCGTACTTCTTGCCTGTCACGACTTCGATAATCCGCGCCGCCGTATTAATACCAGCATTTGAATATTGATAATGTGTCCCCGGTTCCGTCTGCAGAGGCGTCATGGCATAACTGCGAACCGCAGCTTCCAGCGGCAGTCCATCCAGGACAGGCACTTCAATCGCAGATTTAAAAGGAAGACCGCTCACATGACTCAACACTTCGCGAATCGTAATCGGATGTGACGGCTTACGGAGCAGGACGTGGTTATCATCTTTTTCAGCAATGACCATCTGCCCTTTGAATTCCGGCAAGTATTTTTCCACCGGGTCATCCAGGGAGATTTTCCCTTCATCAACCAGCATCATGACCGCTGTCGCCGTCATCCCCTTGGATTGTGAGGCGATCCAGAACATCGCATCCGCAGGCATCGCCTTTTTACCTTCGATGTCAGCAAAACCAATAGTATCCACGGAAAGGATCTGATCCTTGTCAGCCACCAACGCGACAGCACCGGCCAGCTCATGTCGATCCACATACGGTTGTAATACTGCAGCTACCGATTCTGGGGAACCAGCATTGGCATTTTTTATATGAAATGTAACCGCTGCCAGAATAAGAATAGTCAGGATTCGAATGTGAGGCTGCATTAGTGTCCTTTATCTGTAAGGGTGATCTTTTCAAAAGATTAATCTTACCGAAAGGACATATTGAAGGTAAAGCGGGGAGGACATACCAGGTTGAACCGTAGCAGCCAGATAGAGGACAGACGCGTCTCTTTGAAGATCGTCATCTATGCTTTTTTCCCTGATTCCGGGCAATCATGAACAACTGCACTATAGTCGAGGCTCTCGATTTGTCTATGATTGAGTGTAGGCTGCAGGTTCCGGTAATCGCCAGCCCAGCGCAAAATTGACTTAAAATTAAAATTATCAAATCGGAATGAGATTGCTTTATGAATCGTCCCACCAATCTGGCGGAACTCCGCGAAACCGGCTGGAAGAGTAAAACTGTAAAACGCGAAATTTATGATAATCTCATGCAGGCCCTGCAGTCAGGCGATGAGCTGTTTCCCGGAATTGTCGGCTATGATGACACCGTGATTCCCGATATTGTCCTGGCACTCCTCTCCGAACATGACATGCTGTTCCTGGGAGAAAAAGGACAGGCAAAAAGCCGTATCATGCGACTGCTGGTTCGATTCCTTGATCCTGAAATCCCATATCTGGATATCCCGGAATCCCCCGTTCACGATGATCCCTATCAGCCCATCACAAGCATCGGAAAAACGTTCCTTGCCAATACTCCCGAACACGAAGTCCCCATTGCCTGGTGGTCTCGCGAAGACCGTTACGCAGAGCGTCTGGCTCCGGGGACCAAATTCGCCGATGTGATTGGTGAAATCGATCCCGCTAAACTGGCGCACGGCGAAAGTATGTCCGCAGAAAGTGCCCTGCACTTCGGCCTGATTCCCCGCATGCATCGCGGCATTTTCGCAATGAACGAACTTCCCGAACTGGATGAACTCGTGCAGGTCGGTCTGTTCAATATTCTGGAAGAACGGGACGTGCAGATTCGCGGCTATCCCATTCGTTTTGATCTGGACATGCTGATTCTGTTTTCCTCCAACCCCTCGACATTCAACCGGAGTGGAAAGGTCATCCCGCAGTTGAAAGACCGGATTGGCTCGGTCATCCATACCCACTACCCCCGCGATCGCAGCCTGGGAATTGAAATTATGGAACAGGAAGCCAGCGTGGAACTGGAGGGGGAGGTTCCCGTCGTGGTTCCTTATTTCATGCGGGAAATTGTCGAACAGATCACGGTTGCCGCCCGGGCTTCGAAATATGTCGACCACGATTCGGGTGTGAGTGCCCGCTTCAGTATCGCCAACTACCGGATGATGATTGCTGCGGCTCGCAGACGGGGGGCTGTGCTCAATGAAAAACCGGCGGTGCCCCGCATCAGCGATCTGGGGCACCTCTACTCCTCTTCACTGGGGAAACTGGAACTCGATCTGATGGGTGCCAACCAGATGTCGGAACGCCAGGTTCTGGATGCCATCATCGCCAAAGCGATCCAGGATGTCTTTCAGGAATACATCGTTGAACATGGTCTGGCAGAAATCGGCGAAATTTTTGCCCAGGGAATCAAAATTGAAGTGGGTGACATGCTCCCTTCCTCGCAGTACGCAGAACGACTCAAGCGCGTTCCCCCAGTCTGGGATAAAGCTTTCGAAGTCAATGCATCGGGTGATGAAGCCATCCGGGCCTCCTGTATCGAATTCGTATTAGCAGGCCTCTATGCCAACAGCAAGATATCGCGCTCACAGGATCATGGACGCATTGTTTATGAAACATAAACGCAACATTACTATTCTTTCACAACTCTCCTGAGAGAGAGATTGAGACCCGACTATGTCCGATAAACGACTGACTGGCGGAATCATTCACACGTACCAGAAGTACGATCCGAAACGTATTCCCGACCCGATGCAACCCCCTCCTGACCTGGTCTCCCCTGCATTGAACCATATGATGTATTATGGCTCGATGCGGGAACTGACAGAGGAAGAACTGGCACGCGCCATCCGACTCGATCCCAGTCAGATCGCAGGCCTGGGCCCCAGTCTGGATGCTCTCGTCGCCATGCTGGAGGAACGGAAACGCAAGATTCTGGAAACGTACGAAACCGACAGCGTCAGGAAAAAAGCCCGGCGCACCTATCGTGATTACGCAAAGCAGTTGCAGCCTCCCCGTCGATTAAAAGATTATTTCAAACAGGCAGTCCGCGAAGAACAGATCTACGATCTGGAACGGATCTGGTACAAAACAGAAGACGACAGCAGTCCGTTTGCCCGCGGGCTGGTTCAACTGGTGGACCGTCTAAGTGACAAATACGAAATTGATGAGCTGGCATCGAAATATTACTTCACCGGACAAACATCGATGACGATTCCGGAAGCTTTGGAAATCAAGGCAGAACTGGAAAAGATCGACGAACTGCTCAAGCAACTCGAAGAGGCCCGCGAGACCGCACAGATCGCCATTATCGATATGGAAGCCCTGTCTGAATTCACACAGCCCGGCGATATGGAAACACTGGAAGCCCTGCAGAAACAGGTCCGCGACCTGATGCGGGAAATGGCCGATCAGCAGGGGTTGGAGTTTTCCAAAGGGCAGTTCCGTCTGACTCCGAAAGCATACCGTCTGTTTCAAAGCCGCATCCTGGAAAAAATCTTCAGTGACCTGCAGGCATCCCGCACCGGGCGACATACCGGTCCGGTCGTAGGTGAAGGAGCCGTTGAACTCCCCACCACCAAACCATATGAATTCGGAGACTCTGTCTCGAACATGGACATCATGCAGTCCTTCACGAATGCCATTCTCCGCGATGGTCCCGGCTTGCCCATTCGCCTGAAGTCCGATGACCTTGTGATCCATAAAACGCGCAATACCCCCAAGTGCGCGACAACCGTGCTGATGGACATGAGCGGCTCGATGCGATACGAAGGCCAATACGTCAACGTCAAGCAGATGGGGCTGGCGCTGGAAGCTTTAATTCGCGGCGAATATCCAGGCGACTACCTGCAATTCATCGAGATGTACACGTTTGCCAAACCGCGGACGGCTGCGGAAATTGTCGAACTCATGCCTAAGCCGGTGACCATTTTTGATCCTTTTGTACGTCTGAAAGTGGATATGAGCGATGAAAACATCAGCGAACAGATCGTCCCGCCACACTTTACGAACATCCAGCATGCACTGCAGCTCTCACGACATTTTCTCGCGCTGCAGGACACTCCCAACCGGCAAATCATTCTGATTACCGACGGCCTGCCTACGGCGCACTTTGAAGGCGAGCAACTGTATCTGCTCTATCCCCCCGATCCACAGACTGAAGCAGCCACGATGCGGGAAGCCCACCTTTGTAAACGGGAAGGCATCACGATTAATATCTTTCTGATTCCCAGTTGGTCACAGTCCAGCGAGGATATTCAGTTCGCGCACCGTCTGGCAGAAGCGACACAGGGGCGTGTCTTCTTTACGGCCGGTCGCGATCTGGATCGCTACGTCGTCTGGGACTACGTTTCACAGCGCCGGGACATCATCGGATAATCATGACCAATAGAACAGGCAGCATTTCATAGACAGCAGGGCTCTGATACGTCCGCATCTGGTCTGGTTCAGCGAGTTCCGCCCCGCCAGACATTGAAACAACCAAAGTGCTGCTGCTGTAATGAGGTAATCAGTTTCTGTCCGGATTTCCCGTAGCGGTCGACATTCAATGCCATCGCCTGAAGAGCGTGCTCCCGTGCTTTGGATGTCTGTTGCGTGTCTTCATAAAACTGTGCGAGTAAAAAATGTTGATCGGCCGCAGGTGCCAGCGACAACGCCGATAAATACGCACTTTCTGCTTCTTCATAGTTCCCTCGTTTCCTTTCAGCAAATGCAATCCCTTTCCAGGCAGAGACAATCCCCGCCTGTTGCTGTTCTGAATGCGGCAATCGTTTCCACGCATTCAGGGACTTTCGGTACCAGATTTCGCTTTCTTCCCACTGCTCCTGCTGCTGATAAATATTCCCCAGCAACTGACAGGTAAGCGGGCTGACTGTTTTTTGATCCTTCCAGGGAGCCAGCAGACGGAGTGCCTCCGATCGATTTCCCAGAATGGTCAGTAACCGGGCACGTTGATAGATGGCTTCTTCATTTTCTTTCGCTTCCAGCTGCATATACCCGAGGTTGCGTTCGATTTCATAGCAGCTTCGATCCAGATCGCGTGCCAGATCACCAGCAGGCATTCCACTAATTTTCTGCCAGGGTGCCAGCACACATACTTCGCGCGTCAAACGGCGGGCATCTCCCAGGCGACCACTGCCCAGCGATTCCTCTACGGTGGTTACGATCTCATCTACCCGTGATTGAATATAGATCGCAGGCACCAGGATCGCTGTCAGCAAAGCCAGTCCCCAGATCAGAAGTCCCTGCTGAAAAGTTGACTCAGCGGATTTTCCTCTGCCGGAGATCTGTCCTTCGATCAGGCACAGCGTCATCAGCAGCCAGAAAGCCAGAACAGGGCGTAAAATAATCGACTCCCAGGCATCGTAACTGCTCAACGTACCACTGGGACTCTTGCTGGTCAAAGCCATGACCAGAATCCCTGCCGCACCTGTATAAAAAATGATCTGAACCAGTTTGAACAGGGGAGGACTGTGATGACTGAAGATTCGAAACAGCCAGTCAGAACAGAGAATTACCAGTGGCAGCATGCAGACAAAACAGACAATCGCAATATCGACACGCAAGTAAGGCAGACTCAGACTTCCCGCATCGCGGACCGTTGAAACCCACCAGCCACTCAGACAGGACAGAATGATGGCCAGCAGGATGATCAGACTGCGACTGGGAGACTCATTAGTCGCCTCTTTCATTTGGATCGAATCCGCCGATGCTGCATCGGTAGTTTGACCTGGCAGTTCCTGACGTTTCATGCGCGAGCAGGCCTCCTCGATTTCCAGAGGTACCCATCATAAGCATAATGCAGAAACGCCATAATCAGATTGGCAGTGAGCCAGAGTTCAAGCAGATGAGATTCCATCAACCAGGCGCCCATGCCTAAGATCACGACAAATACAGCCAGAACCAGGCCCCAGCGAGGCATCAGTTTTTGAAACAGTTGTGTCGTCGACTGACCCGATTTCCGTGTCCGATCGACGGACCAGTTGACGATTGCCAGATATTCAATGGAATGAAACAGCGCAGAAGCCGTCGTCAAGACCAGCAGCATCATCGGGTTTTGAGCAGCCACTGCCCCCAGCATCGCCAGATACAAACTCATCACGCTGATAAAGTAGAGACAGCGCCCCACCGTCTGTGCTCTCAGTTGCCAGAGTTCTCTGACAATCATGGTAACTGGAATCAGAGCGAAAACGTAATCCAGAGTTCCCCATCCCTGACTGGCAGCAGCCCCGACAGAAGCCCAGCTTGCGATGCGAAACGTAACATAGAGCAGAAAGCCGCGCATCAACCACTTATCCACCCGCAACCTCAGCGGGGAAAGCCCCCCTGTTTTTCGGCCATAAATACTATAGATGCCATGATGCTGGGCAGCAAAATGCCAGGCGTTCCAGATGTAATCGATTGTGAGCAGACAAGTGAGAGCGCCCGTGGAAATCTTGACCGTCACCGGTATCGTCAACAGGCACACCGTAATCAGAATGTATTTCATTTTATTTGCCTGCAGGCGATCTCGCTCTAAAAACAGTAATGCAGGCGTGATCCAGCGGTGAGGCGTTGTGATAAAATAGACCTGCCAGAAACTGATACTGCTCTGGATCTCCAGTCCTCCCCACCACTGAAGTAATACCAGGAACGGCCACCCCAGGTTCGCCAGAAAGAACAGATCATACCGGGGATCCACAAGCCAGGCTGCCTGCAATGACTGGCGAAAGCTGCGGACTGCTGCGTCTGGCTGATCAGCAGCCGCCTGAGGCAACACTGCGGATTGAGTTATTTGAGACATATAAATAATTGCCCTGGAGTCATACCAGGTTCAAAAAATAACTGAAGAAAGAACATAAAGAAAGCTTTAAAGGGATTCGTTTCCGTTCCCAGATTTTCATGACACATATCTTAAGCGTGAATTATTAAGAAGCTGTGAACAAATGGAGAAATTCATTTCGAAAGCATGCCCTGGAAAAAAGAGGAGCCTTCTAATGCTCTAATCAGACAGGTCATCTCATAAATTAGAGCGCGTCACAGATAACCGTAGCGGTAGCCACAGTGTGTAATGTAGTTCCTGCTTTCTGTGCTGGTGATCTG
>NZ_JBLXHC010000023.1:0-87480 GCF_048260065.1 Gimesia sp.
GGCAGAACGCCGCGAAATCGCCGACCGCCGAAACCGAGATCCGATCATTGCGGCTGCGATCACCAGGGTGGCGTTTGTCGTGGTCAGTCTGCTGCCCCTGTTGATTTGCTGGCTGTTACTGCAGCAGAAAGTTGAACCCGCAGACAAGAATGAGATCACAGAATTACTATTGGACGATTTGGTCTCATCTGAACCACGGCTGATGCCACCTGCGAAAACAGATCCAGCCAAACTCCGGTTAACGGATTTACTTCAATCTCCTGATAACTCATCTACAGAAAGGGAAACCTGAAATGTCACATATTGTCACCATCCAAACGGAGGTCCGCGACTCTGAGGCATTGGGCCTGGCCTGCCGCCGACTCGAACTGGGAGAACCCGTTCACGAAACCGTTCCCCTGTTTAGCGGAGAAGCCACCGGATACGCGGTCCGTCTCCCCGACTGGCGGTATCCAGTTGTGTTCGATGTCGAACAGGGCCAGGTTCGATTTGACAACTTTGAAGGTCGCTGGGGAGAGCCGGCTCAACTCAACAGACTGCTGCAATTTTACGGCGTGGAAAAATGCCGTCTGGAAGCGCGCCGGAAGGGTCATTCCGTCCACGAAAACCAGCTCAGCGACGGTTCCATTAAACTCACCATTCAGATCGGAGCAGACCATTGAAAACAATCAACATTATTTTTTCAACGGACGGTCAGTCCCGCATCGAAACCCGCGGCTTTACCGGCTCCCGGTGCAAAGACGCCAGCCGGTTTCTGGAAGCGGCTCTGGGAAAGGTCTCCTCAGAACTGCTGACCTCCGAATACCACCAGGCCGTTCAACATCAATCCAACCAATTAACACAGGAGAATTAGTTTTCGCAAATCAATACACGCAGGTCTTACCGGACCCGATTCCCGAAGATCCCCACCCGGTACGTATTCTAGTCGTCGTTGAAGGGGCACACGATATTGAATTTCTGACCCGCATCTCGACGCTCCTGCATACGGCACATCCCACACTGCCTGACCTGGCCGCGATGGAACGCGACAAGGAACTCATTTTCCTGCCCATTGGCGGCCACCCCCGGGCTTGGCTTAGTCGGCTGGCTCCGCTCCAAATTCCCGAATTTTATCTCTTAGACGGAGAGGCATCCCCTGAGAGGGAACAGCGGGAAGAGCTTGTTGCTCAGATTAATCGACGAATCCCTTGTCGTGCTGTGCTGACACGGAAACGGAGCTTGGAGAACTACCTGCATCCGCAAGCCATTCAGGCTGTTGCCGATTTCACTGTTGAATTCGGTGACCATGATTGTGTAGCGTCGGAAGTGGCGCAGCGGGTATTCGACAGTCGGCATGATGACTATAGCTGGAAACAACTGACTCGTCGAATCCGGGTCCGACTCAGAAACCGGGCCAAGCACTGGCTCAATACCAGCGCGGTCGAACAGATGACAATTTCCCTACTGCAGGAACGCGATCCTGACGGGGAAATCATTTCCTGGCTGGAAACGATCGGCCAGCTGGCGGGAACCGCTTAATACACTTCACACCTTCTTTTTACTTCAAACCATCAAGGAAACTCTTATGTTATTATCCGAAAGACTTGCGGAGAACGTACGCGCCTGCTTTACCGGGATCTGGATTCAGAGCCACGAACATGATGAGGCATTGCTGGAAATGTCTCGGCTCTGTCACAGCGAAGACTGGCGGCTATTCTCATGGGACATTGACCGGGGCCTGCAGGGAACGGAACTCGCGGAAGGCCGCGACACGTCGCTCCTCGATCCCCTGGCTGCCATTCACTGTCTGAGCAGTCAGGCCGATCCGGATCATCCCACGCTGCTGGTCCTTAAAAACTTCCATTGCTTCATCAATTCGCCGGAGATCATTCAGGCGCTGACACAACAGATCAATCTGGGTAAACAGGCACGGACATTTATTGTCATCCTTTCCAGCCTGGTCCAGATCCCTACAGAACTGGAAAAACTGTTTGTCTGCCTGGAACATGAACTTCCTGGTCGGGATCAGCTGCTGGAAATTGCCCGCAGTATCGCCACGGAAACAGGAGAATTGCCGGAGGGACCTGAACTGCAATGTGTCCTGGACGCTGCCTCGGGTCTGACCCGTTATGAAGCGGAAGGGGCCTTCAGTTTCTCCCTGGTGCGGCATGGACGCATCGAAGCCTCGGTCGTACTGGAGCTGAAATCCCAGACGCTACTGAAAAGCGGTCTGTTATCGTTGCACCAGGGATCGGAATCGTTTGCTGGGCTGGGCGGTCTGGAGTCTCTCAAAGCCTTTTGCTTGCGTGCACTCCGCCCCCGTTCCCAGGATGCACCGGTCATTCGTCCAAGAGGCGTGCTGTTACTGGGAGTTCCGGGAACCGGTAAAAGCGCATTTGCCAAAGCACTGGGAAAAGAGACGGGGCGTCCCACACTGACACTCGACGTGGGGGCTCTAATGGCTTCGCTTTTAGGTCAGACCGAGGAGCGAACTCGTAGAGCACTTCGGATCGTGGATGCGATGCAGCCGGCCGTCCTGTTCATTGATGAGGTCGAGAAAGGGCTGAGTGGCTCTGCCTCTTCTGGACAGTCAGACAGCGGCGTTTCGACACGCATGCTGGGTACGCTGCTGGGCTGGCTCAACGACCATACTTCGGACGTGTTTGTAGTTTGTACCGCCAACGACATTTCCAAACTGCCACCGGAGTTCGTGCGGGCCGAACGCTTTGATGCACTGTTCTTTCTCGATTTACCGGGAGATGACCAGAAGCAGGCCATCTGGAGGCTGTACCGTGAACTGTTTGGTCTTACGTCCGATCAACGTTTGCCGGACGACCGGCATTGGACCGGTTCGGAAATCCGGGCCTGCTGTCGTCTGGCGGCGCTGCTCGAAGTCCCTTTAATCAAGGCCGCTGAAAACGTGGTTCCCGTAGCTGTCACCGCCGCCGAATCGGTGGCCCGTCTCAGGCGTTGGGCCAGCAGACGCTGTCTGTCTGCAGAACAACCAGGCGTATTTAGCAATGACGAACGTTCTGGTTCGCGTTCACGCCGAAATCTCTCTCGTGATCCCCACAGAAACTAAACCACACTCTATTTAAGGAGCTAATATGACCATAACTGCTATCGAAGAAGTAAATACCCGCACCGATCCCATCGATCGGCTGCGATCAACGATGTGTGCTACGCGCATCAGTTTTGAATGGTTTGGTACGCGCAAGTCACTGACACGCGACCAGAAGACTCAGGCCGCTGAATCGTTTGGGGCAGAAGGGACCTTCCTGAGTGCGGGCAAGAAACTACTGGATACCGGACACCCCCGTTTCCGGGCCGTGAATGCGGTCCGTCAGCGGGTGCGCTCGTACTGGACTTCCATCAGCCTGCCCTTTCCGGAATCCGGAATACGGTTACTGCGGCAGGATGCTTTGACTGCATTTCAGGACCAGATGCACCAGTTCACGCAAGAACTCAACGAGGCTGTCTCACAGCTGGATGAACAATACCTGTCCCTGAAGTCAGCGGCCCGGGAACGCCTGGGGAGTCTCTTCAATGACGACGATTATCCCTTGACCCTGATAGGTCTGTTCGAAGTGTCCTGGGACTTTCCCAGCGTTGAACCACCGGATTATTTAAGGCAACTCAATCCGGAACTGTATGAGCAGGAGTGCCAGCGCGTGCAGTTACGCTTCGAAGAAGCAGTCAGGCTGGCGGAAGACGCCTTTCTGGGCGAACTGTCACAACTTGTGTCGCATCTGACGGATCGATTGAGTGGCCAGGCCGATGGCCGGCCCAAAGTATTTCGTGATTCCGCCATCGGGAACCTGCATGAGTTTTTTGAACGCTTCCGATCCCTGAATGTCCGTTCTAACGAGCAGCTGGATGTGCTGGTAGCCCAGTGCCAGGGAATCGTGCAGGGCATTCAGCCCCAGGAATTGCGAAAACGGGGTGAACTCCGTCAGCAGGTCGCATCAGAATTGTCTGGCGTCCAGGCAGCCCTGGATGGTCTGTTAATCGATCGACCACGGCGTCAGATTATTCGAACTCCCAAGTGAGGTAATCCACATGAAACTTTTGATCTCACCACTGGGGACGGTTCACTGCGTTTACTCAGAAGCCTTTAACCTGGCAACTCTCGGTCGACTGACCATTTCACGTGGCTCTTACGTCGAACCGAATGCAGCTGGTCAATGGCTGGTCGATCTGTCCCCCGTGAATGGGCCCCAGCTGGGCCCGTTTACGCAGCGGAGTGCTGCCCTGGAATCCGAAACGGACTGGCTGGAACAGCATTGGTTGTCGCCAGATACCGGTCCTTGAGAACTGACAACTTAATTTTATCACTGGTTTGCCCCGGTTCCGCAGGTTTGTTGCCCGCAGGACCGGTTTTTTTTGTTTAAACATTTTCGTTTTGAAGGAGACAACTGATGAGACAGGCAGATTTAAATCGGGCCGTGGCCCTGGCAACCGGCGAAAGCATGTCGACCGTAAAACGTCTGGGCTTCTTATTAGCGGAGCCCGAGGAAGTCATTGATCCCGAGGCAGAAGAGTCGGGCCCTTACATCATTGACTGGGATGAACTGGAAGCCAATCGACTAAATTCCGAGCGACAAGGGGCACGCCATGAACCAGTGGTGGGCTGATCTTCAAACGAGCGAATGCTGTCGAACTGTCCCAAAGATCCTCAGTGTACGATCAAAATCGCAGTCAGTCCTGCTGCAAACGCTGCACGCCGGACGCATCAAGGGACGACGGGGTGTGAAAAGCAATACACGCCGCAGGAAACGGCGTCGCAAACGACGGCTGCTCACATAAACAAACATTGTGTGTTTTTAAACATTTTCAAACAACAACTGGAAGGACTTTTATGAAACTTTTATTGATCAACAACGATGGCGGTGGGTTCGCTGATTATATCGATGTCCCCGCAGGAACCACGGTAGCACAACTTTTTGAGCAGAAGATGGGAGATGCGGAAGCCCGCGATTACCTGATTCGCGTGAATCGCCAGCCGTGCCCCCCGGACCAGCAGTTACAGGACGGGGACCGAATTTCGATCACTCCGACGAAGATTGAGGGGGCGCGGTCCTAGTTTTTGTATTTCCACGGACTGTCGGGGTCTCGTCCCCGGCAGTCCGCCCTGGAATCCATTTTTTGAAAGAGGAGACAATGAAGCATCCACGAAAACGACTCTGGCGGACTGCCAGTCGAATATATAACTGTCTGGTGTCTGAAGAACCCTCGTCGTTATATGAAATGCCATTCCAGACATGGTGGTACTGTGACCGGTTACTACGGAAACGCCAACAAGCACAACGCAGAGGCTGGGATTCGGCTGCACTAAAACTGGAACGACAACTGAAAACTGGTGTAACCCAGTTGATCCAGGAACTGACAACTTTACATGGTGAATTGTCGTCTGATACATCTCCGCAGCAGATTTCTTCCGTCAGGGAACTCTATGCAGAACTGCGGTCTTTAGAAGAAGAATTCGGTGAGCTGCAGCTGGATCTCCGTGCCCAGACCATCTCTGTCAGTACAGAACCGATTAAACTGGAAGGCGTCTATCTGGGCCCTTTTGAGATTCGTCTCAATTATGCAAATCTGAAAATGGATAACGGGTCCCCTTATCGCGTGTTCGCCACGGACCCGCATCCGGCGTTTACCAATGACTGTGTCACACATCCCCATATTCAATCTGATGTCGTCTGTGAAGGGGATGGACGGCAAGTCATACGCCGGTCGCTGGAACAGGGACGGCTGTTTGATTTTTTCACGATGGTGGCCAGCCTGTTACAAACTTATAACCGCGACAGTCCCTATGTGGCGCTCAGTGACTGGGACAGTGTTGAATGTACCGAGTGCGCCGATGTGATCGCAGCCAACCAGCAAACCCGCTGTGATAACTGTGAAATCACACTTTGCACGGGGTGTACTAAGGATTGTTCGGACTGCGATTGTCCGTTTTGCCATGAGTGTTTGTCGTACTGTGATGGCTGTCACGGCCACTGCTGTTCGTCCTGTCTGCAACAGTGCATACAGTGTCATGCTGACTGCTGCCAACGCTGTTTACTTGAAAATGAAAGGTGCTCTGATTGTGATGCGGAAGAAGAACTCGAAGAAACAGAGGAAGAATTACCGGAAACCCAGGCCTCATCAGCAAACCCGGTTACCGCAACTGCGGTTCAGTCCGACTGCCTGGGCGAAACTGTTGTACCTGCGTGATTACGGAGACACCGAAGTTGGTGGCTTTGGGATTACATCAGAGGAGGATCTGCTGCTGGTGCAGGACCTGCAGCTTGTGGAACAGACCTGCTCGGTGGCTCACGTGGCCTTCGACGATGAGGCGGTCGCGAATTTCTTTGACGACCAGGTGGACGCGGGCCTCCGTCCAGAACAGTTTGGTCGGATCTGGATTCATACGCATCCGGGAGATTGTCCCTTGCCCAGCCAGACCGATGAAAATACTTTTAACCGTGTGTTTGGTCGATCCGATTGGGCCGTGATGTTCATTCTGGCGCGGACAGGGCGAACATATGCTCGGTTAAAATTTAATGTGGGTCCGACGGCAGAATACGAAATCCCAGTAAAACGGGATTACTCTCAAACATTTGCCGGTAGTGATCCAGAACGTTGGGAGGATGAGTATTTAAGTCATGTGCATCCGCAACAGAACAGTCGCCTGTTCCAGTCTGCTTTTGATCAGACCGCAGATTTTGACTGGGATGAAGACTGGCTCTTTGCTGATTACGAATTGAAAGGAGAACAGATTTGAATACATTAAATGTGACTATCGATCGTTTCCAAAGACAAAGTGACCTGATCCCGGCGGAACGGCTTTCTCAGTTGACGGCAACCGTCATCGGAGTGGGGGCCATTGGTCGTCAGGTGGCGCTGCAACTGGCGGCGATTGGGACACCACGGATTCAGCTGATTGACTTTGATAGTGTGGAGTCGACCAATATCACGACTCAGGGATACCGAGCTCAGGATCTGGGGCAGCTTAAAGTAGACACGACAGCCAGAGCCATCCAGGAGCTTGACGATTCAATTCAGGTAACGGTGATTATGGATCGTTATCGAGTGTCCGTTCCTGTGGGTGAGGCTGTCTTCTGTTGTGTGGACTCGATATCAGCCCGTGCGGTGATCTGGCGATCCGTCAACAGAAAATGCGATTTCTGGACAGATGGAAGAATGCTGGGAGAAACAATTCGGATACTGACAGCAACTCAGCATCATGGAATGAAACAGTATGCGAAAACACTTTTCCCACAAAACGAGGCACAAACCGGAAGCTGTACATCACGCAGTACGATTTATGCAGCCAGCATTGCTGCAGGACTTATGGTTCATCAATTCACTCGCTGGCTGCGAACTATTCCTGTTGATTTTGATACGACCTTCAATCTTCTCGCTGGTGAAACATACTTAAAATGAAGTTTAAAATGGGCAGACATATTAGAGAAAAGCAAAAGAAATAACATGGGATAACGGGCCACCTGTAGTGGTGGCCCGTTATCCTTATTTTAGCTATCAGAGATCATGGATTTTCTAGTTCAGAGCAAATTTTCTGCTGATATTTGAAACAGTATCAGTTCGACTTATGGCTACAGAATCTTTTTTTTCTCAATCGAAACGCTAACGAATGTAGGACAGTCGAACTAGAAAGGAGATGAAATATTCTCTCGATTCTTGAAATCAATTTTGAGTAAAGGTCACGCTATTTATTAGTAGTATTAGAAATGGTGATCAGGTCGAATGAATTAGGAACATGCGTCTTCAGCAGGAATTGAACGCCGTGGACATTTGGGTTTATATTTCGAATACTGTTTTCTCTTGTTATTCTTCCTCAGAATAGTTGACACTCTTTTTAAATCGCCCACTATTTCTGGGAATCTTCACATTTTGAAACCGTGCCTATCTCGTAGTTTTAAATGCTGGTCAAGTGCCAATAGATCATTCGAAGTTCAGACTGTATTTTAATCACGATTACCTTAGATTTATAACGGCCCAACTGGTTCAGAGTTGAGAGCCTGTCATGATCGCGTAATGAATCAAGTTCTCTTGTGCCGCAGACGAAAACAGTTTCTCATATTGGTCGATGCCAGTTGCTTTAACCTTTTTTTACCGCAGTTAGTGCTCATGGACCGATACATCATGTTGCTCATTATTTCCATGTGAGTGGCCATCACGTATTTCCGGAGCAAGGATATTCGGGTTAACTCCCGCACCGTGATGGTAGACTATTAAACCACCGAGATAACCGGTTAGCATCAATAGCACAACTCCACACAATGCTACAGTCAATTGCAGCTTAGTGGCTGCTGTTGTTCGCCCTCGCCAGCTTACTGTCGATAGCCAAGTGAAGAGAATGAGCATCGCCAATCCAAATCCCAAATGCCAGTACATGAGTACGTGGCCTTGTTCGGTATGAGCTGGCACCGTAAAGTATGCCAATCCGCCTGCGGTGGAGGCGAGCCAACCCGAAACCATTCCGACCAGCAACATTCCTGCGGCCACTCGATGCTGTATCTCGTTCGCTCTCCACCACGCCCACAGTAAGAGTACAACGCCCCCCAGAAGAAATGCAATTGGAAAGTGGACCAGTGCAGGGTGCAATTCCCATGGTTTTGGGAGAATATTATCCATAATGTATTCAACTTTCCGAAGGGTTCATTTTGATCGATACTCATTACTTATATAATTGAGCTTGCCGCAAACGTAAAGCGTTGCCGATGACGGAAACTGAGCTAAGACTCATTGCAGCTGCAGCGATCATAGGATTCAACAGAGCCCCCATTCCAAGAAACGGAACCAGTACTCCACTGGCAACGGGCACGCCAAGAATATTGTAGATAAATGCGAAGAATAAGTTTTGGCGGATATTGCGCATAGTACTGCGACTCAATCGGACAGCTTTAACAATGCCACGTAGGTCTCCTTTCACTAACGTCACACCGGCACTTTCGATGGCCACGTCCGTGCCTGTCCCCATCGCAATACCTACGTCAGCTTCAGCAAGTGCTGGTGCGTCATTAATACCATCGCCAGCCATCGCCACTTTACTACCTTTTGTCTTCAGTGCTCGTACTCTCGCGTTTTTGTCTTGTGGACTAATGCCTGCTTCCACTTCGTCGATGCCAAGATTCTTGGCCACTGCCAGGGCAGTACGCTTGTTGTCACCGGTGAGCACAATAATTCGTAAGCCCAAATCGTGTAGTTCTTGCACAGCGTCGGGGGTTGACGCTTTGATAGGATCAGAGACGGCCAGTAGTCCGGCGAATTGCCCATTAACAGCAACGAACATCACTGTATGACCATCGTGCTGCAGCGTTTCAGCACGTTCTCGCATTGTCTCAATGTTACGAACTCTTTGATCGACAAGAAAGTCAAGTTTACCAATCAAAACGCTCTTTCCTTTAACCGTTCCTGATACTCCACCCCCGGTTGTGGAATCAAACTCATCAACTGCTGCCAAGTCAATTCCTTTTTCCCTGGCAGCATCGATGATGGCACGGCCTAGTGGATGTTCGCTGTTTCGTTCGACCGCTGACGCATATTCCAATAGCTCCTTCTCTGAAATGGACTCTGTAGGAATGCATTCAGTGAGTTTGGGCCGTCCCTCCGTCAGTGTACCTGTTTTATCAACGACAATCGTATCCACCTGCTCCAGGACTTCTAAGACTACGGCGTCTTTGATCAGTACACCTTCCTGTGCTCCACGACCGATGCCAACCATGATTGACATCGGCGTGGCTAGGCCCAACGCACAAGGACAAGCGATAATGAGCACTGCGACAGCATTGATCAAAGCGAAACCAAGCCGTGGTTCTTCTGGAGATAACCATGCCCAAACAACAAATGTAACTATGGCGATTAAGACTACTGCGGGCACGAACCAGCTTGCTACCACGTCAACGATACGTTGTATTGGTGCACGGCTGCGTTGAGCGTCAGCAACCATCCGCACAATTTGTGACAATACAGTACCCTCACCTACATGTTTTGCTCGCATTTGGAACGAACCAGTCTGATTCACCGTGCCGCCCATCACTAGATCGCCCGTCTGCTTCGAGACCGGAACTGGTTCACCGGTTAACATTGATTCGTCAATCGAACTCTTGCCGGAAATGATTTCTCCATCAACGGGTATTTTTTCGCCAGGAACTACTTTGAGAATATCGCTCTCGCGAACTTCTTCTAATGGAAGCTCCTGCTCTTGCCCGTTAACGACAACACGGGCCGTTGGTGGTGCTAGTGATAAAAGTTCACGAACTGCGTTGCCAGTTCGACGACGGGCACGTAATTCAAGCACTTGTCCCAATAATACCAAGGCAATGATTACGGCAGCAGCTTCAAAATATACAGCAACGTGACCATTTTCTTTGAAAGAATCTGGAATCATTCCGGGCACCAGCACCGCGGCTGTGCTATATAAATATGCCGCACCAACACCAAGCGAGACCAATGTGAACATGTTTAAGTTCCAATTGACTAAGGACCGCCAACCACGTTTAAAGAACGGCCAGCCAGCCCAGAGTACAATCGGTGAACTCAGCGCAAATTGAACCCAAGACGAAACAAACGGTGAAAATTCCAGTGCCTTATCGAGCATTGGCAACATCGCCAACAGCAGTACCGGTATCCCCAAAACTACAGCGACCCAGAATCGTTGTGTCATGCTCCTAAGTTGGGTGTCGTCATCTTCCTCAAGCGCGGTTACATACTTCGGTTCCAGTTCCATCCCACACTTTGGACATGTACCTGGTTCATTCTGCTCAACTTCCGGGTGCATCGGGCACGTATAAACTGTTCGAGACTCTGCAAGTTCTGGTTTGACTAATTCTAAGGCCATTCCACACTTTGGGCACTCGCCGGGTTTATCACTGCCGATTCCTGCACACATTGGGCAGAAATATTTGTGGGACTTTGCAGCTACTGCATGTTTTGTTGTGGCGTTTTTACCTCCCAGCTCTGATTCAGGATTACAATTTCCATGGCTTTTACCAGCACCGGTCTTCATGCTGGAATGCTGATTGTCTGGAGTCAGTAGAGCAGCCAAAGTCTGTTGCCTTTGGAATTTCTCTTTACAATTCTTACTGCAGAAATAGAATGTTGCTCCACCGAACTCACAATTTAACCCTGTTGCTTCTTCAACTTGCATCCCGCAAATTGGATCAATCGCCATATAACACGTTCCTGCTAGTTCATGTCGTTGTGATGTGTAAAGAGAGGGGCGCACATTCCCGGCTTCTTCGATATTGGATGCAACCTACTCGTGCTTTCTTCATGTCAAATGACATTATTTTGAGGTTCTCACTACTTTTTTTTCGATTCTCAATATAGTCATGGTATGGGGGGATAGGTTGTTTTCTATTCTATATTTAAATCGCAACCAGAATTATTCTATGAGTACGTTATCTGACGAACAGATTGCTTTATCTTGATGCTGAACACAGCATACGTCTTTATCATGGAGAATAATTCACAAGCTCAACGATTAAATCCCTGAACTCTTTTCATCAACAAAATTAGCGATTCAATCTGGAGTGTTCCAGACTTTTATTTGAATAAAGAAAGATTTGATTTCCCCATTCATCAGGATATTCTTTGACCTTCGAGAACGCTCCAAAACTAATGATTGAGTCATGATAAACTGGGTTGTTGTATATAATTAGTATTTCTTTATCGCTTCCTCGGGCAGACTCATCTATCTTGCAAATCACTTCTGACATAATATCAGCCGGAAATGGGTTATAGAAATAAAACATATTATAGTGGCCATAATTCTGAAATGCCGTTGCATCGCAACTAAACACATGACATCTATTCGCCCTTAGTTTTTTGAAATTATTTATTGCTATTGCAGCGATCTGTTCTGACAACTCAATTCCAGCAATTTCTGCAAAGGGAAACTTTAGCATTGATCGCATTGCGCTACCTTTTCCGGAGCCAATATCGATAATAGAGTCAGCGTTTGTAACACTAATATCTTTTAGTAATTGTATTAAATATTTATTTCCAGAAGGAGAAGACCGATACACAACATGAGGGTCATATCCAATTTCTTCAGGTTGTATTACAGTTAAAAAATCAACTCCTTTGAATCGTTCTAACATTAGTTTTGTTTTACGCGAAAACGTTTTGATAGTTAATTTTCGACACAATCTTGATATAGCTGCTTTCATGCTTTTCTCTAACTGAATATGTTTGGAACATCTAACTAGAAATAGAAACCCCTCGACTGCAAAGCAATTTTGCAGTCGAGGGGTTAGATGCAGAACCATTCCAGATTATTCATTGGAATTTGAAGATAAATTCAAAAGATAGTTCGTATTTCAAATAGATTTCGGTGACTTTCGCTAACTCAAAATGACAGTGAGACTTAAAAGTGTTCGACTTGCTATCAATTCCACTCAGGGTTTGCAGGAATTGAAAAAAGTATCTTTTCATGAATCCTTTTCGAGAATTTTGAGAGTGAGAAGTCTAAGGGACAGTGCTAACCCTTTCTTGGTAGAAGCTATTCACTTCGGCACTGACTAAGCTAACCCGTTTAGTGACCTAACCGAAAATCTAGATGCGGTGTCATAATCTGGACTGCACCGCGGTGACTATAGGATGGGTAATTGTAATAGCCGCGGTCGATGTGGCTTTGCCGGAAGGAACCGTGTCCATACTCACGTGCAGAATACCCGTGGTTGACATAACCGTGTTGGAGACGCTGCCTGTAAGTCGAGTGACCATATCCGGACGAAAGGTATCCGTGCCCCGACAAGGTGTGGCCAAGATATCCATGTACATAAGAGTTATCTGCTGCCTTTGCCGGATTGGTCGTGAATGCTGTCAAGGCAGCGAGAATACCGAGAAACAGTGCGAAACGTATCATAATAGGATCTCCTTTTCATTTCGTGAGTATGATTACCTCAATAGCTTTAAGGCTTTTCTTTGTTTGTTGATGACTCGACACAAAAGGCATTATTTATGCCAACCATTAAAATTAAGACATAACAAACTGTCACACGGTGTTTTATAACAAACAAAGCTAAGCTCTCGTTGTCAATGTGTTGTTGTCATGACGACGGCACGTTGAGTCAAAACGATCACGCATCCTCCTCGAACCACTGTGCGTTCACCAAATTCGGAAACTGGTATTGCTCAAATTTGCTGTTAATGAAGGCAATCCCAGCTGATCAAATCCGGAATTAATTTCGGGGCAACGTCCCTCACTGCCTGCGCTTCCGCTACGGACAGTAGAAGATTTGCCACCCAACAAAGTCACTGGTGACGAATTCCTCGCAAATGCTGAAGTCAATCGAGCAATTGAATACGGCGGTGTTTTGCTTCAACTTACCCAACATCTTCGACAAGGACTCGTTGAATGGCTGGCCAAGGTTCGTGAACTGCGTGACGACCATTAGAGACTCCGAATTGAGTGAGTTCTGCCGACTTTATTAGTTCAAATGTGGCAGTCTCCTCTATTCACACGCTGAATCAGCTGCATCACAAACCAACGTGGAGCGCGATCAACTCGTACTTAAATGCTCTCGACATGGTAGATTTGGCGTTTTTCTTCTTCGGGATGAGAAAAGAATATTATCGTAACCATCATTGGACATGATGTTTAGATGCCACCATCATTCTATTCTACAGAAAACCGTTACAATCGATATATTGCAATAACACAATAGTACAGATCCCGCCGATAACTATACGTTAAGGGAATCGCGCGTGAAGAATTTGCGCGGCTAGTTCTAGACTTCGGGGGGCCGTGGTGAATTCAAAGAATCTAATTTCTATCTTACTGGCAATCGTATTAATTAGTGGATGTGCAACCAGCACGAAAAGGGATGTTGCTAATCAAATAGGTAAAAAACCTGTACCAGCAGAAAATGAAACTTCGCAAGTCATTGTGCGCGATGATGCGGAAGCAGAATATGATGCAACCTCGGAGACTGAAACACGACTCGTATCGCATCAAGAGTCAATTGAGTTACCAGTAGAGAAATACGATCCACTTCTTCTCCCCATGCCGGGTGATGTTTTAGCAAGCCAAAGTACTGCGATATCACTGGATGAGCTAGAAGCTTTGGCACAAGCCAATAATCCGACGCTGGTCCAGGCGGCAGCGCAAGTCGAAGCATCACGAGGCGCAGCCTATCAGGCGGGACTCTACCCAAACCCGGTTGTAGGGTATGCCAGCGATCAAATTGGCATCAATGGCACGGCTGGTGAATTACAGGGGGCATTCGTCTCACAGGAATTTGTCACAGGTGGTAAGCTGAAGCTCAGTCGCGCGAAATGGACAAAGCAGGTCGCTGTTGCGGAAACCATCTTGTCGGCCCAGTACACGCGTGTCTTGAATGACGTGCGGATTCATTTCTACCGGACACTGGCAGCGCAGCAGTTACTCGCAGTCCAAGGTAAACTTCTGGAGAATGCGAAAGATAATTTACAAACACATAAAGAGATGCTTAATCTAGGACAGACGAATCAGTCCGGCCTGTTGCAGGCGGAAGTCGACTTGCATCGCGCACAATTGAAACAGCAGGCGGCTGAGAACGACTTGGAACAGGAGTGGCGAAATCTGGTGGCGATGGTGGGTACTCCTGAATTACAATGTACAACTCTTAGAGGGAGGCTTGAGCCTCCTCAGGAATTTTATGACTGGAATTCGGCGCTCAATCAGTTATTAGAAAGCAGTCCTGAAATCGTTGCTGCCTGGGAACGTGTGCAACATGACGAAATAACCGTAGAACGTGAACGCGTCCAACCGATACCTAATATCCTGGTCGATGTCAATTTCGGTCATAATTTCGAGACCGATAACTCAGTAGCAGGGGTCACCGTCGGGTTACCTATTCCTATCTTCGACAAAAACCAAGGCACCGTGGATCAGGCCTTAGCCGATCTCAACCGATCTCGGGCGGATGTGAAACGGTTGGAATTATCATTGATGAGCAGACTTTCAACAGAATTTAGAAATTATCAGACCGCGTGTCAGCATGTAGAAACTTACAGAGATGAAATGTTACCTAAGGGTAAGCAAGCCTACGATCTGTTACATCATAGTTATAAGGAGCGGCGCGCTCCCTGGCCTGATGTGTTGATGGCACAGCAGATCTATCTCAATTTGCAGGCAGACTATATCATGAGTCAATTAAAGTATCATGAAAGTGAGATTGCCATTAGCGGTATGCTATTGACAGGTGGACTGGCCGAGCCTCCTGCGCCAGTGGGTGGCGGACATATCAATGCCGTTCCCAAACCCCGGTAATCGTAAGAGACGATGAACAACGATCATTTAGCAAAACGAAATAAAACAAAATGAAAGGCCTATCAATGGGTACTCAAAATGACCGCAGGGACTTTCTAAAGCAGGGTGCGGCAGCCACGGCCGGATTGTTTGCTGCGGGGACCGCTATGGGGCAGTCATCGGAAAGCGGAGCTTCTTCCGATAAATATCAAGGTCAGGGAGGCACATATCCTCGTATGCATCCAGGCACTGGTGGCCCAGTTGGTAGTCCGACTGACCGAGGGAAACTCGTGCCCGGATTGCGAAAAGCGGGGGAGCCACCAGTCAATGTGATTGCACCTGATTTGAAAACATTGAGCGGGAAAATTGTAAATGGTGCGCGCGAGTTCCATTTGCAGGCGACCCCCACCCGTAGAGAAGTGCTCCCGGGGATCTGGATGGACGCGTATGGATTTAACGGCCAGTTTCCCGGTCCTGTATTAGAAATGTATCAAGGAGAACGAGTACGTATTGTTTTTCGCAATGATTTGCCAGAGCCGACGACTCTGCATTCACATGGCTTGGAACTCCCCATTAGCATGGACGGAATACCTGCCGTTACACAAGACTTGATTCAACCGGGCAAGACCTTTGTCTATGAATATGACGTGCATCAGGAAGGTAGTTTTTTCTTACATCCGCATGTGGCGATGCAGGAAGCCATCGGAATGGTGGTGCCTTTCATTGTTCATCCCAAAGTGGCTTTTGAACCTGCCGTGGATCGTGACTTCGTGTTAATGACTCAGCAGTTTTCGATGTTACCCAACGCGCACATTCCCAATACGATCTCCATGGACTGGAACTTTCTTACAATCAACGGGCGGTGTGGCCCTTACACGACACCACTGGTTTGTAAGTTAGGCGAACGGGTCCGCATTCGATTTCTAAACTTCAGTACGCTGCATCAGCATCCAATGCATTTGCACGGGCACACTTTTTGGGTGACAGGAACCGAGGGGGGCCGCATTCCGGAAACAGCGTGGATTCCGGGAAATACGGTGATCGTGGGGGTAGCGCAATCGCGGGATGTAGAGTTCGTGGCTAATAATCCCGGAGATTGGGTACTCCATTGTCACATGTTTCACCACATGATGAACCATATGGTATCTCAAGTCGGGCCCATCATTCGCCAGAAAAAGAACGATCCGGGTTTCGAGGTTCCTGGCTATCCACAAATCATGAAGGGGATGTCGGATATGAAAATGGAAGGTAAGCACGCTGGCAAGATGCAGATGGAAAAGGCGAATGACTATAGCATGCCGATGACAATGGAAGACATGAAAAAATTAACCGATCGTCGCGAAACTCAGGGGATGCGCGAAGGTTGGTATAAAGGTGTCAAAGGGCTATTTACTGTGATGCGAGTACTGCCACCGGATCTATACGATAAGTTGATGACAACCGACGATCCCATCCCGCCGAATTCGAGTACGCCGTTGAATCCACATCATGCCTAACATCCAATATAGCACTGATGTGATCCTTTTTTGAAATACGAGTTACCTGTTTGCCAAATTCATTAAAATGTGTGATAGGCATCTACATTGTGATTCACACAAATACGCACATTCATTCAAGTCGTGTTGCAGACTTTGTCGACGCACAATGACTGGAATCGATAGCGTTGACGTTATACTCAATCACGAATTAACCAATCTGTAAACCAATAAGTCTCAGACAGTCGCAATGCAGAATTGTATGACCTGCGTAAAAACATTCGCACAGCAATACGTCATTGATACGTAATTTCATTCAGTCCTTGCAACCAACAAATGGGCTGATTCCGAAACGTCATCAACTTGCTCTTTCATCCAGATACGAACGACTTGTATTGCAATCTCCGTTTTGAATCTCCGATTACTCGACCTTGAGACAGTTCTAATCTTCACTGGGGCCTATCCACTGTTCTGTCAGAGTCGGTGGAAAATCGCTCAAAGTGATTGCTGGCCGACCAGATCCATGCCGGAACTGATCTCCTATCTGGCTTAGGGCCGGAAAATCGTAGTTCTGGAGACTGGCACAATAGATCTGCATAGTGGCACGCGGATTGCTTTTGAAAGTGAAGTTATGTGTACTCTGCTCCAAAACAGAGCAGTACAGAAATCAATGAAAGTGGAGAAGTCGAACTCAATACCACAATCAACTTCACCACACAATACTCCAAAGCCGTAGATGCGGCGTTAACGGGTCACAGCATGGAACATTCCGACGAGAACTCATCCGAGTATAAAGAGAACAGTCTGACTTTGACTGGTGCTGTTGCGATGGGCACGGGCGTGATGATCGGTGCCGGTATTTTTGCCCTGACCGGACAAGTTGCTGAGCTAGCGAAACAATGGTTCCCGCTCGCATTTCTGGCAGCAGCAATCGTGGCATCTTTCAGTGCTTATTCTTATGTAAAAATGGCACACGCCTATCCATCCGCGGGTGGCATCGCCATGTTTCTTGAGAAGGCTTACGGTAAAACAGCGCTAACAGGTGCATTTGCGCTGCTGATGTACTTTTCCATGATCATCAATGAGAGCCTGGTCGCGAAGACCTTTGGTACGTACACACTGCAACTCTTCAACGTCGGCGAAAATGAATGGTTAGTGGTCGCTCTCGGAGTCGGTTTGCTTGCATTCACTTTTTTCGTGAATATCTTGAGTAACGAATTCATAGAAAAGCTATCCTTTTTCACTGCATTTATCAAAATTGGCGGGATTGCTCTCTTTGCAATCGGGGGATTGTGGGCTTCCGGTTTTTCATTCGAAAATACTTCGTCTAATCAAACCGGTGCGGGACCGGGAGAGTTTCTCGGAGCTGTGGCGCTCGCAATTCTGGCCTACAAAGGCTTTACTACGATTACAAATAGCGGTGGCGAACTTAAAAATCCTCATAAAAATGTAGGACGAGCCATCATCATCTCGATTGCCCTCTGTCTGGTTCTATATATGCTTGTGACGCTGGCTGTGGGAGGAAGTCTGACGGTCGATGAAATCATTAAAGCGAAAGACTATTCTCTTGCAGAAGCTGCTCGGCCTGCTTTTGGAGATTATGGTGTATGGTTTACTGTATTGTTTGCGATTGTCGCCACCGTTTCCGGTGTGATTGCCAGCGTCTTTGCGGTTTCTCGTATGCTGGCTATGCTCACAGACATGAAGTTAGTACCGCACTCACATTTTGGAATGCCAGGTAGCATCCAAAAACACACATTGGTGTATACCGTTGTCATGGCGATGTTATTAACGGTTTTTTTTGATTTAAGTCGTATCGCCTCGCTCGGTGCCATCTTTTATCTCATCATGGATATCGCCATCCATTGGGGAGTATTTTATCACCTCCGCAAAGAGGTGAAGGCCAGTAGTCTTGTCTTAATCACGGCAATGATATTGGACGTTGTCATTTTAGGAGCGTTTCTGGTAGTTAAAGCCCAGGCGGATATGCTGGTAATCTATGTTTCTCTTGCCGGTTTAATCTTAATTTTCCTGGGTGAGTGGCTATTTCTTCACAAAAACCAAACAGGCGACTAACGACGCCATGCGCAGCCGAAAAGCTTGATAATTTCCAGCATTTCTCCTGGTTTGTTCTCTACATAGAAATTACCCCTTGACTCCGTACCATAGTACGGAGTTTATAATGTTTCCAGGAGATGCATATGAGCAAGTTGACAATAGGACGAGTCGCACAGTCATCGGGAGTTGGTGTTGAGACGGTGCGTTTTTATGAAAGAAAGGGGCTGATCGAACAGCCGATAGCACAGTCCTCTTATCGGGAGTATCCGCCGGAGGTCATAGAACGAATCCAGTTTATCAAACGAGCACAGGAGCTTGGGTTCACTCTCGCAGAAGTTGGACAGTTGCTGGGTTTTGCAGACCAGCCTTCTACATCAAAGAAAGAGGTCAAGCAGCTGGCCGGCCGTAAATTGATTGAAATTAGACATAAAATAGAAGATCTGCAACGTCTCGAATCAACCCTGGCTTCGCTGCATAAGAAGTGCAGTGGCCATGGTACTCTATCAGGCTGCCCTATTATCGAATCAATTATCTCCCCTGATAAAAAAACTGTCACACATAGAATGCGGAGAATTAAAAATGACTATAGTTAAGCAAGTAGATCAACTTCAAGAGGTGACTGTTTCCACAAACATGAAGTGTAATTCCTGCTTAGAAAAATTACGGCCAGTCCTGGATCAGAACTCTGAGATTGTTGAGTGGGAAGCAGACCTGTCAAATGAACTCAAAACTGTAACAGCAAAAATGCACGGCACTACCCCTCGTGAGAAACTAGTCGAGGCTGTGAAGGGAGCTGGATTCGAAGCAAAGATAACTGAAAATCAGGAGGACACTAAGGGTATTACCGAAGAACGGCAGAGTCATTTAACCAATGAGAAACAGGGGTTAAAAATCAGCACTTATAAGCCCTTGCTTCTCGTTATCTTTTACGTCTGTGGTGCGGCAGTGATTTTGACAGCTGCACAAGAAGCGGGATGGGTTTGGGAAAACTTCATGCGTTTCTTTATGGGTTTCTTCTTTTTAGGTTTTGCCTTCTTTAAGCTGCTTGATGTAAGTAAGTTTGCCGACGCCTTCGCGACTTATGATATTGTGGCAAAACGGTCACGTCTCTACGCGTTGCTATACCCGTTTCTTGAATTTTCGCTTGGGATGGCATTTATAATGGGTTGGTTACCGGCTTTAGTAAATACTGTCACACTTGTCGTGATGGGAGTCGGATTAATTGGCGTCATTAAAGCTGTAAGAAAACGCCAGGTGATTCAATGCGCCTGTCTGGGAACAGTGTTTAATCTGCCAATGTCTGCGGTTACCATCATCGAAAATAGTACGATGATCCTCATGGCTCTTTTTATGCTTTTTAGAGATTTGTAAAATGAAAGTTCAGACTGTAGTTAGCGATGATCGAAGTTTTTGTCGGGATCACAGTTAAGCAGAAAATTAATCCCCTCTATCTATTCCCAACAAGAATTTGGCTAAAATGCCATATACCGCCGTAACTTAAATCAACTTTGTGCTCTTGGTTTTGCTGCGAGATTTTCAACCTATGAGATCATCTTCCGTTCCCTAGCAAGATATTCAGACTGCTTACGACAGTTGTATATTATTGATTGACGGAATGAGTTTTTTACATATGTCTCATTTCTCCTAAAAGTGAAAGTTTCGGTGAAGTACTGAGGTCGGTATGGCATCAAAAGGATATGGAACGCGGTTAAATAGCGATCAACGCGGTTAAACAGTGATCGCTATTTAACCTGTGAATATCTCCATTTATTACAGTTCATTAGCTACGAGGAGAATGTCATGTTGCTCAAATCACTTTCTGCTAGCATACTTGTCCTTGGTCTGCTGAGTCCGCCTCCCTCGTCTGGGTTACCGGAATCATTGATCCAGCCAGTGTCGAATACAGCTCAAGTTGAAGTCCAGACCGAAGAAACGGCCAGCCCAATCTGTTGTTTAAAGCGTGCCTACTGCTGCAGCATTCGCAGAAGCTGCTGCCGTGGAAGGTAGGCTATATCAAGCGACAGGTAGTCAATGACCGTATTCGAGGGATTATGTTTTCAAGAGAGGAAACTCAGTGAATATTTCGGTATCTCCAATGCGACGGCTAGCCACTTGTGGCCGGTATCGACAAGAAACGACACAGGGTTGCTCAAGTATGCTTAAAGAGAAAACTGAAATGAACCATGATTCTAATCAGTTCGATACGACGCATTCGCTGGACGAGTCGTCTAACTCGTCAAATTGCTGCCTCGCCACCATTGCGAGGCAGCGATTGCATTCAAGTAGGTATGCCTTGCTCAAATTAGTTCAGTGCGAGCAAAAAAACGGCGTTATTGTAATTCGAGGGACTGTTTCGAGCTATTTTCTGAAGCAAATCGCTCAGGAACAGCTTCGTTCGATACAGGGTATGACTCATATTGTCAACGAGCTTGTAGTGCAGAAGGAGTTATAGCAACAGTCTGCATTCATGATAATACGGTAAAACAGTCTTTCTACCGGGTGAATTGATAGATGAATAAAATAAATCGACCAGCTGTTGCTTACTTTTCGATGGAGATTGCGCTTCACCCAGACATACCGACATACAGTGGCGGTCTTGGAATGCTGGCAGGCGATACGCTCCGAGCCGCTGCTGATCTCGGCATCTCAATGATCGCCGTTACGCTGATGCATCGCCAGGGGTACTTTTCACAGAGCTTAGATGCGTCCGGGTGGCAGCATGAAGATCCAATTCCATGGAATATTGAGCGATATTGTCACGAGCTACCAATACGAACCGACGTGACCATCGAAGGTCGTTACGTGCAACTGCGCGCCTGGAAGTACGAGGTGACCGGATGCGGCAGACATGTGATTCCGGTTCTCTTGCTGGATACTGATTTGGATGAAAACTCGGACTGGGATCGTACCTTGACTAACAATCTTTATGGTGGCGACAGTCATTACCGACTTTGCCAAGAAGTCGTGCTGGGAGTAGGTGGCGTACGTGTGTTACGTGCGCTCGGCTACAATGATGTCGCACGTTTTCATATGAACGAAGGGCACGCGGCCCTGCTGGGGCTTGAATTACTTGATGAAAGCGCAAAATCGTCTGATCGTAGCCCTTTAACACCGAAGATGTGCAAACGGTTCGCCGTAGCTGCATTTTCACGACTCATACTCCGGTTCCTGCGGGGCATGACAGGTTCCCAATTGATCAAGTCCAGCGTACGCTTTCTCGATCTGATCTCTTTGATAATCACGAAGTGTTTTGCTGTGCCGGCGAATTGAACATGACCTATCTTGCACTCAATCTCAGCCATTATGTCAACGGCGTCGCGAAGAAGCACGGCGAGGTTTCAAGAAAACTGCTTGTGCCACGTGACACTGACCATCACTACACGATCGACCATATCACTAATGGAATCCATTTAGAAACGTGGGCCGCACCTTCATTCGCAAAGCTTTTTGATCGCTTTCTGCCAGGTTGGCGCGCAGACAATGCCAGCCTTCGTGGTGCGCTGTCGATTCCGGCTACTGAATTTTGGGAGGCGCATCAAACAGCCAAGCAGGATCTCATTGATGAGATCAATGTACGTACAGAAGCCTCTTTCGATGCCGAAATCTTCACGCTCGGTTTTGCGCGTCGTGCTACGGCCTACAAAAGAGCGAATTTGTTGCTGCAGAATCGGGTTCGACTGAAGAGTTTAGCGGAGCAGGCAGGGAATTTGCAAATTGTTTTTGCTGGGAAAGCCCACCCACAAGATGAGCAGGGTAAGCAATTGATTCAAGAGATCGTCCGGCTGAAGGACACGATGCTTCCCGAAGTGAAGATTGTATACATGGAAAATTATGATTGGGACTTGGCACGGTTCATCACCTCTGGCGTCGACGTCTGGCTCAATACGCCACAGCCACCGTTGGAAGCTTCGGGTACCAGTGGTATGAAAGCAGCCCTGAATGGTGTCCCAAGCCTAAGTATACTTGACGGATGGTGGCTTGAGGATCGTATTGAAGACGTAACTGGTTGGGCTATTGGTGATGCCAAATCCTCAGATATGGGAGAGGCCGATTGCTCCGATCAAGATGCAGAATTACTTTATGAAAAGCTCCAAAATATCGTGTTACCGCGGTATTATGAACAAAGAGACTCTTGGTTGAGAATTATGTCTCATGCGATTGCATTGAATGCATCCTACTTCAACACACAGCGAATGATACAGCAATACGTCTTGAAGGCTTACTACGAGTAGAAATTATCTGGACTATCCATGGTTGATTGCCAGCTTAACCTTATTGTGTATCAATTTTTATGGGTTGAGTTGGGTGAAGAATCGGTGTCAGAGAAGTATCAACGCTGGAATCAGAAATTGTTACTAACACGAATCTGAAAGGAAATAGTCATGACAAAAACTGGTACTTTGATCCAAACGATTCTAGTTTTCACCAAAACTCGTCGACGTATTTTAGTCTCCGTTTTGATACTAACTTTCATATTTGCGATAACGCAAGTTCCGTTTGCCATGTCACTAGATACAGCACCTTCCACTGGGAGTGTCGATGTTCGATACTTCCAAAAGAAGTTGGAACTTGCTAAGCATGACTTGCAGAGGGCGGTGAAAGCCAATCAACGAGTTCCTAATCTGACTTCAAAGCTGATGATGATTCGGTTGCAGAATCAGGTCGACTATACGGAAACGCTGCTCAAACGCGCAATGACTAAAACAGACCATGACTTGCATACTACCCATCTTCAAAACGTGAAGAATGATGTGACACTTGCAGAACAGCAATTGGTGTGGGCCAAAGACGTCAACCAACGCCAAGCCGGACTTGTAAGTGATGACGAGGTACAACGTCTGCAACTTTCGGTAGACCTCGCTCGATTGGCTTTGGAGCGAGCAAAGCAACCCAAGATCAAAGCGGATCCTCTACATCACCTGCAGTGGCAAATTGATCGTTTGCGATCAGAACTGCTTAATCTTCAAGTTGAATTCGAGCGAGTTCGGTAGGGACACTAAAAAAGGATTGCCAATGTTACACAGCACTATTCAAGCAATCTGCCGACATTGCGGAACTTCAGTCGTGAATGTTTTTGACTCAAGTGCCTCAATTAGGGGGCCGGAATGGGAAACGTCTGAAGGAACACCCTCTCCCCTTGGCGTTACATGGTTAGAGTCAGAGCAGGCATATAACTTTGCAATTGATACTGTTAACGCCTCAAAAGTTACTCTGCTGTTGTACCTAGGAAATGAATTACGTGTTCCATGTTACTCACTTCAGCTTGATCCATTCAAAAACAAGTCTGGACCAGTCTGGCATTGTCGCGTGCCCATCTCAGAAGCTGGCGATGCGGTATACTATGCATACCAAATTGACGGACCGGCGGCCAAAGTGACCGACACATGGCATGCGTTTGATCCCGAGAAGGTATTGCTCGATCCCTACGCACGAAGCGTCTTCTTCCCGGCGAAATTCAAGCGTGATGCGGCCAGGCTTCCCGGACCCAATGGAGGTTCTGCACCGCTGGGCCGTCTTGACGTTTGCCGATGTCCGTTTGATTGGGGAAATGAACAACGGCTACGTCATGGAACCGATTTAGTGATCTATGAAATGCATGTTCGTGGCTTCACACAACATCCAAGCTCCGGCATAACTGATGACGCTCGGGGAACCTTTGCAGGAGTCATCGAGAAAATCCCCTATCTTAAAGAGCTTGGGATAACCGCCATCGAATTGATGCCGGTTTTTCAATTCGACCCATCAGATGAAAACTATTGGGGCTACATGCCCCTGAATTTCTTCTCACCTCACCATGAATATTCAACGAACCAATCTTCATGCGAGCAGCACAGCCAGTTTCGTGAGATGGTCCGTGAGTTACATAAGGCTGGAATTGAAGTGATTCTGGATGTGGTCTATAACCATACTTGCGAGGGAGACGATCAAGGACCAACTTACAGTTATCGCGGAATTGACAACGCAACTTACTATATTGCATCGGCTAACTTGAAATCACCCTATGCAAATTTTAGTGGCACAGGCAATACTTTAAACACATCATCTCCTACGGTCCGTCGTTTGATCGTGGATAGCTTGCGCTATTGGGCAAAGGAGATGCATGTCGATGGTTTTCGATTTGATCTGGCCTCAGTATTTTCACGAACATCGGATGGAAGTATCGATTTAAGTCAACCACCTCTTTTTGACCAGATCGCCGGCGATCCGGATTTAGCCAACGTTCGCTTAATCGCTGAACCATGGGATGCTTCGGGTTTGTATCAACTTGGCGCATCCTTTCCAGGGCGTACCTGGATGCAGTGGAATGCTCGGTTTCGTGATACAGTGCAGCAGTTTATACGAGGAGATTGTGGACTGGTTCCCGATCTGATGACGCGTTTATATGGAAGTAGCGACTTATTTCCTGATGATACAGTCCATGCATTTCGTCCCTTTCAAAGTGTGAACTATGTTGCATCGCATGATGGTTTTACGATGTATGACCTCGTTTCGTATAATCATAAACACAACCATGTAAACAGCCAAAACAATCACGATGGGCCGAACGAGTTTAGCTGGAATAGCGGCTGGGAAGGCGTTGAACAAGTGCCTCAAGAGGTCGTCAACTTACGCAAACGACAGACCAAAAACTTTTGCTGTTTGCTCATGCTGGCGAATGGCAGCCCCATGTTTCGTATGGGTGATGAGTTTATGCAAACGCAAAGTGGTAACAACAATCCTTACAATCAAGATAACGAAATAAGTTGGCTCGATTGGCGGCGATTTGAAGAAAACCAAGAGGTGTTCTGCTTTTTCAAACGAATGATTGCGTTCCGTAAATCGCATTCTTTGCTTGGACGCTCCACCTTTTGGCGTGACGATATTCAATGGTTTGGCGCAGAACTACCAGAAGTCAATATGTCAGCTGATTCTCAAGTCCTGGCTTATTGCTTACGTGGTACGTCCACTAATGACCGTGATCTTTATGTGATGATCAACGGCTCAACTAAGCCACGGTTATTTTCTATTCACGCAGAAACAGAGAGTGTCTGGAACCGTGTTATTGACACTTCACTCCCCTGTCCGATTGATATTGTGGATCCCGAGGCAGAAATCCCTTTTGAAAAGGATTCTTATCGGGTCAATCAGCGTAGCATTGTTGTGTTAGCACAATCGACTGTGGCGATATCATCAAACTCCGTGCAAATTTTGTAACAACATTTATCTGTGAGAAGTACATGTCGAATCCCCTGTCTCCAAAAGAACTGGACCTCATCAATGCTTATTGGCGGGCAGCGAATTATCTATCAATCGGTCAGATTTATCTTTTTAAAAATCCGCTGTTGAAGGAACCATTACACAAAGAACATATCAAACCGCGCTTGCTCGGCCATTGGGGAACGACACCGGGGTTGAATTTTATCTATGCTCATCTCAATCGAATCATCAAGCAGCATAATCTCAGTATGATGTTCATCACCGGGCCTGGACACGGGGGACCAGGGCTTGTAGCGAATACGTATTTAGAAGGAACTTATACCGAACATTATCCGAACATCACCCGAGATGAAGTGGGAATGAAGCGACTGTTTAAACAGTTCAGTTTTCCAGGTGGTATCCCAAGCCATGTGGCCCCCGAGACGCCCGGAAGTATCCATGAAGGTGGTGAATTGGGTTATGCATTATCGCACGCTTATGGTGCAGCATTCGATAATCCAGACCTGATCGTGGCCTGTGTGATTGGTGATGGCGAGGCAGAAACAGGTCCTCTCGCCACAAGCTGGCATTCTAACAAGTTCCTGAATCCGCAGCGCGACGGAGTTGTTTTGCCGATCCTGCATTTGAACAGATACAAAATCGCGAATCCGACTGTATTGGCCCGTATCAGTCATGAGGAACTAGATCATCTTTTGCGAGGTTACGGATACAATCCGTATTATGTCGAAGGTCACGATCCCCAGGAGATGCACCAGCTTATGGCTGCGACAATGGATCAAGTCACTCAAGAGATTCAACATATTCTATCCAATGCGCGACAGGACCAGGATTCCACTCGTCCCCTCTGGCCGATGATTGTACTGCGAACGCCCAAAGGTTGGACCTGCCCCAAGGAAGTAGATGGTTTACCGATCGAAGGCAGTTGGCGTAGTCATCAGGTGCCATTGGGGCAAATACATGAGAACCCAGATCACTTACAGTTGCTGGAGCAATGGATGCAGAGTTACAAGCCCGATGAGCTGTTTGACGAGAATGGTCGTCTCAGAACGGAGATCGCAGATCTTGCGCCGAGAGGCGAGCGGCGGATGGGAGCAAACCCACATGCAAATGGCGGGGCACTGTTGAAGAGCTTGCGACTACCTGACTTTAGAGACTATGCAGTTGAGGTCCCGCATCCGGGAAGTGTCACAGCCGAAGCAACGCGCGTGCAAGGCAAGTTTATCCGTGATGTGATGAATCTCAACCTTGAGTCACAAAACTTTCGCATCTTCAGTCCAGATGAGAACGCCTCAAATCGCTGGGCGGACGTATTTGATGTCGCGGAACGTAGTTTTATGGGCGAGATATTGCCCACTGATGATCACCTTTCTCCGAACGGCCGTGTGATGGAAATGCTTTCCGAGCACCAGTGCCAAGGTTGGCTAGAAGGTTATCTATTAACAGGGCGGCATGGCTTTTTCAATTGTTACGAAGCGTTCATACATATCATTGATTCGATGTTCAATCAGCATGCCAAATGGATTAAGATCTCTAAAGACATTCCCTGGCGACGGCCTATTGCTTCACTGAATTATTTGTTGTCATCACATGTCTGGCGTCAAGACCATAACGGCTTCAGCCATCAAGATCCCGGCTTCATCGACCATGTAGTCAACAAGAAAGCCGAGATCATCCGTGTCTATCTGCCACCAGACGCGAACTGTCTGCTTTCCGTTACTGACCATTGCCTGCGCAGTCGCGATTATGTAAACGTTATTGTGGCTGGCAAACAACCCTCGCAACAGTGGCTCACGATGGATCAAGCCATTAAGCATACGACGGCGGGAATCAGTATTTGGGAGTGGGCGAGTAGTGACCAGGGAAGCGAACCCGATGTTGTTTTAGGGTGTTGTGGCGATGTACCCACACTCGAAACGTTGGCCGCCGTCGAGATCATTCGTCAAGAATTGCCTGAGTTGAAGGTACGCGTGATTAACGTTGTCAACTTGATGAAGCTCCAATCTCCTCAGGAACACCCACATGGACTGTCGGATAAAGACTTCGACAGCCTGTTCACGAATGATAAGCCGATTATCTTTGCGTTCCACGGCTATCCCTGGTTGATCCACAGGTTAACGTATCGCAGAACGAATCACAAGAATTTACACGTACGCGGTTACAAAGAAGAAGGGACAACAACCACGCCGTTTGACATGGTTGTTCTGAATGATCTTGATCGTTTTCATCTTGTTCAAGATGTGATCGACCGCGTGCCAAATCTCGGCGCCAAAGCAGCCTACTTAAAACAAGCCGTTCGAGACAAACTGATCGAACACAAACATTACATCTCCGAATACGGTGAAGACATGCCGGAAGTTCAAAACTGGACTTGGCCGGGAGGGGGACAGTGAGGTTGATTCGATGTCGATTCTCGTTCTGAATGCCGGATCTAGTACGCTCAAATATGCTCTGTTCGATGAATTGGCTCACGAACAACTTGCCAGAGGTGTGATAGATTGGCAAACTCAATCTGAAAAAGTCAGATTAGAATTACAAACTCAGTCAGCGAGTCAAACACAATCTCGTTCGGATATTTCAAATAATCGTGATGCCGTTAAATGGATTCTGCATGTGTTGGCAGACATCAACCTGGGCGAATCGATTCGAGCTGTCGGTCATCGCATCGTTCACGGCGGTACATATTTCTGCCAGCCAACGCTCATTAACGAACAGGTTCTTCAATCGTTAGAACAAGTCTCCAAACTCGCCCCGCTACACAATCCACCAGCATTGATGACGATTAAAGCAGCACAAAAATATCTTCCAGAAGCTATGCATGTCGCTGTGTTTGATACTGCTTTTTTTGCTGATTTGCCGCCGAGTGCTTATGTTTATCCAATCCCTTACGAATGGTATGAACAATACGGTATTCGTCGATTTGGCTTTCACGGGATCAGCCATCAATACTGTTCGACACGTGCCGCAGAAGTGCTTGGTCGGCAATACGACGATTCTCTTCGATTGGTAATATGTCATCTAGGCAACGGCTGCTCTGCGACTGCCGTGCATGGCGGACGCCCTTTGGCTACAACGATGGGGTTCACACCGCTGGAAGGGTTAATGATGGGTACCCGCAGCGGCTCGATCGATCCTGGAATCTTGATTTACTTGATGAAACAAAAAGACTTCGATCCTGAGCAGCTCGATCAAAGTTTGAATCATCAATCTGGTTTGCTTGGAGTGTCGGGAATTTCCTCTGACTTTCGCCAAATTGAACAGGCATCCCAAGCCAAAAACGAACGCGCTCAACTGGCGATGAAATTGTTTACAGAGCGAATCCAGTCAACCATTGGTTCTCTTGCGGTTTTGCTGGGAGGCATCGATGGCTTAGTCTTTACTGCCGGTATCGGTGAACATTCTCCGCTGTTGCGAAGCTGCGTATGTGACAAACTACCATTTCTTGGGCTGAAACTTGACGAGGTCAAAAATCAAAGTGCTCATGCGGATTGTGATCTCGCAACAATCCAGTCAGCAGGTCGCATTTTACTCATTCAAACTCGCGAAGAACACATGATCGCACGCGAAACAGAACGACTCTTAGAATTATCTCAGTCCAGATAGGCAGATGAACATGATCGTATTAAAGGGTTCTAATATAAATGAACATTTTGAGGTAGTTTGTCACTGGATATAGCGAGTTATGAAACGACAGCAAGCGATTCCCGATGATTCATTACATCGGGAATCGCTTTTGCCGACGATCTTTCCTCACTCAATTGAGTGGACAACACTTGGGGCAAGGAAGTTCCTCACCCGTGATTGGGCAGACAAAATCGGCACTGTTGCTTTGAGTGTCAGCGTTGGCGCGCACATCAGTATAGACTAAACCACCAACCCCCAAAGGTAATGCAATTAACGCCGCCCACAACCATTTATTTCTCATGACAACCTCCATTTTACAAAGCGTTCGACCATCTGGCAGGCTACATACCTGCAAACAGACGAACAGAGTTAATTGTTTTCAACTGCTTTTGGAATTTTGCCGGTATAACCGGCGGTTTGTATTGCATTCAGGATGTCTTCATTTGGAAAACTACAGCATGATTCTGTAGCGATGTTTGCATATTTCCCGGTATAGTCCACTTTTACTGCTAACACTCCCGGCACATCCATAATCGACTTCTCAGCAATCGCAGCACAACCTTCGCAGTGCATTCCTTCGATGGCTACGAAGGTCGTTTTGATGAGTGGGTTACTTGATGTGATTACCTCGTCGCTTTCTCTCCTGGCCAAGATGAAACCTATGTAATTTGGGAACAACATAAACACAACGGCAACAACCGTCACGGCCCACAACATGATTTTGTTCATGGACATCATATTAAATCGATTACGTTTCGAGGTGCCGGAGTTAGAGCAACAATCGGTGATACAATAGACGCCACCCGTGACCGTCTGCCTGGGCCAGTAAGTAAAATAAAATGCTGCCGTCAAAAAAACGATTGTCAAAGTGCTGAACACTGGCCTGTATGATTCTAAAATGCCAGCAATCCCCGCACCTGAAATACCAAACAGAATCAATAGCAAAGGCAACCAACAACAACTGGATGCCATAATCGCAGATAGAATCGTTCCTACTTTTGTAATGGTTTCCGCTCTATTCGACTGGCTGGATGATTTGTCTAATTCTGATGTGGCAATAGCGATACCTTTAGTAACACTGCTAAGACAGCATGCGCCCGCTGGATTCTCAGTTTTACATCGGCAACCAGGATTTTTCATCTTCTTCCGAATGTCGTCTAGAGCATCCGACCGGCCTTTTGTTTCAAGTTCCTTTTTGATCGTGGCTATAGAATATCCAAAGCAGTAGCACAAAGGCCGTGCGCCGCGCGTCTCTTTCACTCCCACTGGTACTTTGAGCTGATCTTTTGCGAAAGTCTGGCTGTCAGAGAAATAAACAACACTGCACCCAGTGGCATTACAAAATTTGTATTCCACGTCATCAATGTTGCTCACGAATTCATTCTTGAGCAAAGCCCTAAGTGTGAGTGGTTTTACTCCTTTGCTTTTGCCGCCACATTCTGGGCAAGTGGCTGTCCTGGACATAGTGAGTTCCATAGTCATTCTTTTCGAGTTAGTGTTGACTTTCTACCGTCAAGTGCTTCTAAAATGGGGCATTCGGCTGTCTGCTTTCTCTTTCCACACGCCGTGGAAAGTCGAACCAGGGCCTGCTTGATCTTGCGGAGAGTAGCAACTTTACTTTCTATGTCGGCTATCTTCACGCCAACTTTGGCCTTTACATCCTCGCAACAAAATTCTGAATCCACTCGCAACGATAGGAGTTCCTTGATTTCTTTCAACGTAAATCCAAGTTCCTTGGCCCGGCTAATAAACGTGAGTCGTTTGACAACATCAACATTGAACTGTCGGTAGCCCGATGCAGAGCGGGTTGGTTTCTCTAACAAACCTTCGCGCTCGTAGAATCTGACGGTTTCAATGCCGACTCCTGCTTGCTCGGCTACCTTTCCGATTGTTAGTAGTTTCATGGCTGTTTCCTTCATCTATAGATATTATCGAGCCTGTACCATACTACAGAGTCAAGACTAAATCGAATAATTTGCTATATTCACACTCTGAAAAAGGAGAGTGCTATTCAAATTTCGGCGAAAAACAAAGGGGACATTCCACGATTAGTGGGACTACAACTCGACAAAAATAGAATTTCGTCTGAGTATAAACCGCATAATAGAAAAGAACGGATAAGCAAATACTGTTTTAAACAGCTTCGTCGAAGATTACGTTTTTGCGTCTTCGGCAAAACGCGGGTCTTCGATTCCCAGCTTAAGCTTCCATTCCATCACACTGCAATAGAGCACGGGCACGACCAGCATCGTCATGACTTCGATCAGCATGCCACCAAAGCTGGGTATCGCCATCGGAACCATAATGTCAGAGCCACGGCCCGTGGATGTAAGTACGGGAATCAGGGCCAGGATCGTTGTCGCGGTTGTCATCAAGCACGGTCGAACTCGACGCACCCCAGCTGCGAGAGTTGCATCACGCGCTTCTTTGACGGAACTGATGCGTCGTTTTCGAAAACTTTGATCGAGATAGGATGTGATTACCACGCCATCGTCGGAAGCAATTCCAAATAATGCTAAGAAGCCGACCCAGACTGCGACGCTTAGATTGATTTGGTGAACTTGGAATAGAGTCCGCATATTGGTGTCAAATAGACTGAAATCTAAAAACCATGATTGGCCATATAGCCAAAGCATGATAAACCCACCAGACCAGGCGATCATGATGCCGCTGAATACAAGTGAAGTGGTGATGACCGACCGAAATTGAAAATATAAGATCAAAAAGATGACAAACAGAGCTAAAGGCAAGACGACCATCAGGGTTTTTTGCGAGCGAATTTGATTTTCATAGCTACCCGCAAAAGTGTAACTGACGCCAGGCGGAAGAACCAATGTACCATCATCAATCTTTTGTTTTAAGAAGCGTTGGCATTCTTCAACTACATCTACTTCGGCATTGCCAGGCTTCATGTCGAACAACACATAACCTAACAAAAATGTGTCTTCGCTCTTGATGGTCTGTGGACCGCGCGTGTAACGAATTTTGGCGAGTTGTTCGAGTGGAATTTGCTGTCCTGCCGGTGTAGGTACGAGTATACGGTCAAGTGTCTCGATCTCGTCGCGTAGCTCGCGTGCGTAACGTACTCTCACTGGGTAACGTTCGCGGCCCTCCACTGTCGTCGTGATTTTCTGCCCACCGATGGCAACTTCAATCACATCCTGTACAGTGCGGATGTGCAAACCATATCGTTTTATAGCATCACGGTCGATATCGATTTCCAGGTATGGTTTGCCAACAATTCGATCTGCAATTACAGCTGATGCCTCTACAGAGGGTACTTTTTTCAGAAGTTGTTCGATGTCCAGCGCCACACGCTCGATGGTTTCCAAATCAGGGCCTTTCACCTTGAGACCCATCGGCGCTCTCATACCACTCTGCAGCATCACAATTCGCGCGGCGATCGGCTGCAGCTTCGGCGCAGATGTTGTGCCAGGTAAATCTGCCGCAGCGGTGATTTCTTTCCAGATATCATTGGGCGTGCGAATGTGGTCACGCCATTGGCGGAATGCTCGTCCGTTGGAGTCTTCAATAAGATTCCCTTTTTCGTCCCGTATGAAATCGCTCTTAGTATCATCGTAACGGAATTTGAGACGATGCCCATCCTTATTTGTTATATACTCAGACTTATAAGCGATAACTGTTTCGATCATCGAGATGGGAGCGGGATCAAGCGGACTGTCCACACGGCCTACCTTGCCAACAACAGATTCCACTTCCGGGATCGAGATCAACAGGCGGTCTTGAAGTTGAAGCACGTCCATTGCCTCGCCGATCGATGCGTGTGGCATCGTGGTTGGCATGTAAAGGAACGATCCTTCGTCTAGAGGGGGCATAAATTCTTTGCCTAGCCCCGGCAATGTATTGGCGATCGCTTTCCAAGGAGTTGAGTTACGAATTGGCGCGGGGAAAAATCCAAAAACACGATCAAATCCCAACCAGACGCAACTTCCCAGCATTAGTATCACAATGGGAATCATTAGAAAGAGTCCCTTGTTTCTTAGGCACCAGCGCAGCAGCGGTTCGTAGATGAATCGCTGAAAGATTTGGAAGAACGCCAGCAAACCACCAATTAACAGGACAACGAATAATAGATTCCGAACAAAGCCCTTGTCCGGTCCTAATGGAAGCCAGTGATCGGTCAAAATCAGCCCCACTACCACCACAGCAACGCCATTCGCGGACCAGGGGCCATACTGATTCAGACTTTTAGGTATCCGGGATTCCAGCAGTTTGTACGTGCCTAATGCCATTACAATAGCTCCGACCCACCACGGAATAGAAAAGTAAGTTATCGAGCTGTCTGAACTCATAGGCATAGCGGCTAGAATAGCGAGCAAAAGGGTAATCATGCCAACGAAGATCACACTCCAGTGGAGATATCGCCTGAGTGCTTCAGAACGTAAGCGCCCCGTAAACAATACGTGAGCGACTGGTGGAATAATCGTTAAGGCTACAATGACTGATGCAATCAAAGCAAACGTCTTAGTAAACGCCAATGGTTTGAATAGTTTGCCTTCAGCACCGATCATCGTAAATACCGGCAAGAAGCTGATAATGGTCGTGGAGACAGCCGTCAACACTGCGCCTGCCACTTCGCGCGACGCATTAAAAATGACTTTCAATCGGTCTTCGTCTGGATCAGCTTCTTCCAGATGTTTGAGAATATTCTCACAGAGAATAATCCCCATATCGACCATTGTGCCGATGGCGATGGCAATACCAGAAAGCGCTACAATATTCGCGTCTACGCCGAAGGTTTTCATCCCGATGAAACACATCAGCACGGCGAGTGGTAACAGAGCACTGATTAACACAGAACTTCGCAGGTGCATGACGCTGATCAGAATGACGATGATTGTTACTAGAATTTCTTCAGTGAGCGCAGTATTCAGTGTCCCAAGCGTCTCATAGATCAATCCAGTGCGGTCATAGAAAGGGACAACAGTGATCTGACTGATCGTAGCCCACTCGGGTCGCTTGTTGCGGTCCAAGGATCGTAAATGCTGAACCCATGCGCTGTTGTTAAGTAAATCGTTTTCATAGGCATCGAAGCCATGTGCCTTTGCGTACTGTGTGATCTCCTTTCGCGTTGTTTTCTTGAAGTCGATCAATACCTTAGTTGGCAGCCCCGGTGATACCTCGCCGATCATTCTCTTGACGTTCTTGATCGCCGCTAGAGGGTTGTAACCATAGCGGACAACGCATACGCCGCCAACAACTTCTGCACCTTCTTTATCGAGCGCACCACGCCGAAGCGCGGGCCCCAAAGTCACTTTCGCAACGTCCTTGATCGTGATGGGGACGTTGTCATGAACTTTGAGAACCGTTTTTTCAAGGTCTTCAACTTGCTTAATAAAACCCAAGCCACGAACGACGTATTCCGCTTTATTCAACTCGATCGTACGTGCGCCGACATCTACGTTCGTCATACGAACGGCATTAAATACTTCTCCCAGGCTTACTTTATTTGCTCGCATGGCGTCGGGGTCAACGTCAATTTGATATTCCTGGACAAATCCACCAATCGAAGCGACTTCACTGATACCTTCCGCTGAATTCAGTGCGTAACGAACATACCAATCTTGTGTGGTTCTCAACTCGTGCAGGTCCCAGCCTCCTACAACGTTTCCATCCGGATCGTATCCTTCGAGCGTATACCAAAAAATCTGACCGAGGGCGGTTGCGTCAGGTCCTAGTGTTGGTTGAACGCCTTCAGGGAGCGTCCCTGTGGGTAAACTGTTGAGCTTCTCCAGTACTCGCGTACGAGACCAATAGAACTCGGCTTTTTCGTTGAAGATCACATAGATCGTGGAGAAACCAAACATCGAGTAACTACGGATCGTCTTGACCTCGGGGAGGCCGAGCAAGGCAACTGTGAGCGGATACCCAATTTGGTCTTCGACATCTTGAGGTGAACGCCCCATCCACTGCGTGAAAACGATTTGCTGGTTCTCGCCAATGTCAGGAATTGCATCTACCGGCACTGGATCGCGTGGTAGGCTACCCAAGTCCCAATCGAATGGAGCCACCATCGCGCCCCAGACGAGGATTACAATCACCATCAACAAGACAACCAGTTTATTATTCAGGCAGAACCAGATAGTCTTGTCGAGCAAAGAATGCGGCTCAGGTACTAGATTGGGATTTTCGGAATCAGTTACCATCATTTTTCCTGTTGACATTCATGGACAGGGATGCCCTACGGTTTTTAGTGACTATGTCCCTTATGGTTGGTGTGAGCTCCCTGTTTTTCCTTGTCGAACGAAATCAAGTTGACTCGATCCGCACACTTGAGCATTGTGGCTCCGAAATAGGGATTTCTGATCTGGTCATTATTCTGGAGCCAAATCGCTCCACGCCCCTTGAATGCCATCGGACAATGCAGTTCGTAGAGAGGCCGATTATTTCCTACTTCAAACGTCTTTATAACGACCAAGATTTCTTCTGAAAGTAAAGTGAACGCTTCTCTCATCGATTTAATGTCTTTAGCCTCGATGACTTGATCTGTAATCTTGCTGAGATTGCCAAATTCTTTCTGCCAAACTGTTAATGCTTTCTCATTCAGATGCGATGTTTGGATCGTACCGAGTACCTGACGCAACTTAGGACCTGTTGCCAATGCAAGTTTTTCGTTATCCGATGCCAGGGAATTCGCTAGTGCAAAGTAAGTGTCTAACAATGGCAACAATTGATTCTGAAACTCGATAGGCACGTCGATCTTGATGATCGCTTGCTGATGGTTGCTGTGGGTCAGACCAAATTGCTCGCGAGCTCGCTGAATGTGTCGTTTTAGTTGAAGATAAATCCGATCAGAATCTTGCAACGACGCGACATCACGTCCTTCAACTACGTCATTTGATAGTAACATTGAAAATTCACGCCAAAGCATTTCTACATGGCCTGTCAGTTGTTTTTTGTTGACTTGACTCAACTTCACTCCCAACTGATCAAAGGCTGCACGGATTTTTGCCAAATCGGCTTCTTCAACAGCCGTTGTGACACTATTGAACGCATTTAATACTGCGTCAAGTTGTGAACGGAACTGGGAAGGCAACGTCATTTGCTGGCCTGCTGTTTCACCCTGCTGCGTTTTTTTCTCGCTCTTTGCGCCACCATGATCATGTCCGCCGCCGCCACCGCCGCCACCTCCTTCGGGTGTCATCATTGACGGCTTGGCGGAAATTTGCAGAGCGCTGTCTAGCTTAAAGTTACCGTTGGTGACGACAAGGTCTCCTTCCTTTAGTCCGTTTCTTACAAGGTAGTACGCACCTGCACGCGGGCCTAACACAATTTCACGGCCTTCAAATGTAGGTTCTTTCGCAGTAGGAATTTCAACATATACAATTGCTCGTGTACCAGTGAGGAGTGCAGCCGATACTGGAATGACAAGTGGTTTCGGTTTGTTTTCAGGATTGCCCATAACGTCACCTAATGTCTCGGCCCGAACTAATGGCATGCCACAGATATCGCAGTTTCCAGGTTCGTCCTTGACAATTTCAGGATGCATAGGACTAATCCACTTACCCGTAAGATCTTCATCTATCACGCGTCCTCCCGAAGCGAGTTGTGAACGTACTACGGCACGTACAAACATTTCTGGTTTGAGCTTGCCATCCTTGTTAGGCACATTGACTCGTACTTTGACGGTTCGGGTATCCTTGTTTAATACAGGGTCAATAAACGCAATGCGGCCCGTAAAAGTCTCGCCTGGGTATGCTTCAGTTGTGAATTCCACTTTTTGCCCGTAGTGGAGCCAAACCAAATCAGATTCATAGGCATCGAGTTTAACCCACACCTGATTCAAGTCAGCAACAGTATAGATTCGATCTCCAGTGCGCACGCGGTCTCCTTCTTGCCGCAGCTTTTCGATTATGACGCCGCCAATCGGCGAGAAAATGGTGATATGATCAGTCGGGGCACCACGCTGTTCAATGTCTTTGATCTGTGAAGCTGACAAGCCAAGAAGTCGGAGTTTTTCGCGTGCGGAAGCGACAAGATCGATTGGCTGTACGAGTTTTGTGGATGAAGAAGTGCGATCGCGTTGGTATTTTAATGCCTGAATTAACTCCTCTTGAGCAGCATATAACTCTTCGCTGTAGATGTAAACTAGATGGTCGCCCTTCTTGACTTCGATACCGGTGAAATCGACATATAGGCGGTCCAGGCGGCCGGAAACCCATGCCGTGATATAAGAGAGTTTCGTTTCGTCATATTCTACTTTTCCGACCATACGTATTTCAGCAGTAACATAACGTCGCTCGACAGGTGTAGTCTCGATTCTCATCAACTTCCGCGCAGTGGGGCTAATTGTGATAGTCCGTATGCCGCCTGCTGACGTCGTGACAGGCACCAATTCCATACCGCAGATAGGACACTTACCTGGACCATCACGGCGAATCTGGGGGTGCATCGAACAGGTCCAGATCTGAGACACATTTTTGTGCTCTGTATGGGGCCCACCGGATTTGGCCGAATTGACCGTCGACGAACTATTTTTCATAGACCATGCAATGCTGAAGCCGATTATTAGTAGAACAGCTGCCTGTCCTATCCACAACTTGCCAGCATGTTTGCCATAGATGCGACTCCACCAATTTCCATGAAAAGAATCATTCATAATCGGCCTTTATTCATCATGACAAACAGGTATTATTTGTTCAAACATAGGATAGCCAATAAGGTTTATGCTTTCTTTCGCTCGAGATTTGACCATCGAAACTTATACATTCACAAGTCTGTTTGTGTTTCTCTTTGTTTGTCTTTTAAGAAATATACGAATTTGATTCATCAATTTAGAACGGGCTGTTTTTTCTCATTCAACCATGAAATGATTTCGTTGACTTCAGCAACGTCCCGTACCCCAACCAATGTGATGTGACGCGACCCTTGTTTCCAACTGGCAGCGATTTGTTTATCTAATTCAACCAGACAGCATTGCTTATCTTTACAATAGACTGAAATATTGGGCCTGTCTCCAAACCATTCTTTAGTTTCTTTATCGTCATGCTCAAAAATAGCCATTTTACTGCCATCGTTTCGTTTGCAAATAGATTGTACACAAGTGCAACACGGCATCTTGATGACATGAGTTGACTCAAGGGTATATTCAGCGGGCAGACCGTTGGCAACGGATGGCCGGTAGCCTATTTGCTCGACCGCTCGATTAGGGTCAATGAGCTTGTTCTCGTACTTCCCAAGCAGAATCTGTTGAGCCGCATCAGGATCGTGGACAAATTCGTCAAGATAATGACTGAACACTGCTGTAAAATGAACATGATTACCATGAGTAAACCATGACTGATAAGTGAACCAGCTGATTCCAACAGCAGTGAGGATTGTTGCTGCCAATACAAACAACTTAGGAACCGAGAACGAAAGCCGTCGATCATTATGATCCGGTTTGAGAATGGGATTTTCGCAGATAGACTGCTCGTCTAATTTCTGATTGATTTGACTCCAAATTTGTTGAGTTGGCACAGGCTCGCTGAGAACGCTGGCCATTCGCGAGAGTTTTTCGAACCCAGTAAGTTCTCCTGCACATTTTGTGCAAGTGCCGATGTGTGCCGACACGCGGTCCCTTTGGTCATCTGCTAACTCGCCATCATAGTAGGCGGAAAGTAATTCTTGAACTTCGGAACAATTCATGTTACGGCTCCCAACCCAGATCAGCAAGTTGCTGCTGTAATTCGCGTCGTGCGCGATTCAGCCGTGATCCAACGGTTCCTTCTGGAATTTCCATGACTTCAGCGATTTCGCGATATGACAGACCTTGAACTTCACGGAGTACGAAGATTGAAAGCAACTCTGGCTCGATTCTTGACAGAGCTACTTCCAATAGTTCCTTATGATCTATACGTTCAGATTCGGGATTATGTTGGCTCATCGGTTCGTGTGAGAGATTTTGAAAATTCCAACGACGTCCTTTTCTAAGGTGTTGAAGTCCTTCATTTATGGCAAGTCGATAAAGCCAAGTTTCGAACTTCGATTGAGATTCAAACTGGTCAATCTTACGAAATAATTGTAGAAAAACTTGTTGAGTTACATCTCCCGCATCTTGTAATCCAACGGTGCGAACCATGAGCCGGTAAACTTGCCGATGACACAACTCGTATAGGTACTGTTGTGCACTACGTTCTTTTGAACGACATCTTTCTAATAGGCCAGCGTCAATTTCAGTCGCATCGCTAACATACTTCGATGTTGTTGTGTTTTTAGATGCCACGGCAAGTAAGTTTCTTCATGGGATTTCAAAAAATGAGCATGAAACAAAAGGTTGCATCTTTGATTTACCCTGATTCTAAGCAAATTCACGATAATGTCTGATCATTAATGATGAGATGTATTTTCTCTAGAGCAGCGTAGCATACCATTTGGTTCAGAACAACTACGAGTATTGATGTACTGTTTCATAATATTCGTCAAATTAATATGAGGCTAAGGAGACTTCCGATCTTTGCTGATAAGTCAGGTCCGTTGATCTGACAGAAATTCAATTCGTAAATCATCTCGAAAAAGAATTTCATTTTCATGAAGAAACTGTAGTGATTGTGCATCTAAAACAAGGTGCTGCAAAGTCGTTATGTGGACATGGTTGTTTTTGTTTCTAAGATATACGAGGATTTTGATGAAATACATGGTTCCTTTTAGTCTCTTGTCAGTCATATTTATTTCAATTTTCCTATTTGGTTGTGGTTCTGATCGTACTCAACCAACTGACTCAAGCTCTCCTTCTACCAGCGATGGCCACGTCGACCACAGCCACCAGGGTATGAACGGACAAAGCGACATGGAAAAAATGAACGTCGCACTTTCGAAATTGTCTACTGAAGACGCAGCTTCAGCAGAGAAACAGCATGTTTGTCCTGTCTCAGGTAAGATGCTCGGTGTGATGGGACCACCTCAAAAAGTCGATGCTAACGGTCAGCCAGTATGGATTTGCTGCGATGGCTGCAAAGATAAGCTGCTCAGCAATCTCGATGAATATCTCGCTAAGTTGAAAAAAGAGTAGCCGAGACATAAGTACTATTTTAATCACCGCTATAGTTGGCTGCGCTTGTAAGATTCAGCAAGAATGACCGACGAGGGTGACGATGTATTTCTTTTCCATATCAGATCATCCTTGAATTGGAATACGTAAAGGATCTGAAAGTCAAACGATCTTTGCAACCCCATTTATGAATTCTGACGGAGCACTAGATCGTTCCAAACTGATCTACGGAGACGCTCCATTGTCTCTGAAACGAAAATGGTTGTTCCATCCTGTCCGTAATTGCCCACGATGATTTCTTGCTCTCCCACATAAGCCCGCCGAGTGGAAGATTGAGCGGCCTGTTGTAACGTCTGAATCATTTCAGGAGATGCACGATGATGTATTTCCGCCTGCAACATTGCTTCTGGGAAGACAACGGCAATGTGGTGACCCAGTGAGTCACTGTCCTGCATGCGAGCACAGACAGTATTTATGTGACTCTGTACAGAATCTTTGGCGTGATGTCGCATCTGCAACACCGCCGGCAGCATGGTCTTGGCCTCTTCGTCGAGAGCGATCCTCTTTTCAACCACTCAATCTGATATTTCTCGACGAAAGTCATAAACGAGGAACAGTGTCGCCAACACCGCGAGTGGCAGATTAACCGCCAATAGTAGTTGAAAACGAATTGATCGAGTGTGAAGCGGCAAATTTAAGTTAATAGTTATTTCCTGGAAAATATTCTTGCCAGATAAGTTCTCGCGACACACTTGCTGCAGTTTCTTTCAAGTAACGTGACAGCCAGACTGAAAAACATCGAAGCATGATATATTATCGATGCTCGTCACCAACCAGTTAAACTCTCGTTTAGAATTTGGTAGGGTCACAATCGTGACTTTCGCCGCGCGATATGATCAATTGCCTCCTTGGTATCAAGTTCGCGGGTTGAGTTGCCCGTACGAACGAAGTACCACGCCCTCCCTTCATGCTGGACATACACGGGGCGTTCTGATGGCTCGATCAACACACGGCACACGTCACGGCCGTCGATTTCCTGGAAGACAGCGTGCAGCAACGTGCACACGTCACCGCCGAGTGCGTTTTTGACCAACTGCATCAGCAGCAATTCAAAGCCATCACGGTCCTTTTTTCGCAAGGTGGCGTAGTCATCTTCCAAGCCGACAATTGATCCATCATCGGCTACACCAACCAGTAGGTCACCACCATCATGGTTCAAGAACCCAGCAATCGTTTTGGCAATCACTATCTCGAGAGCCTTATTGCACTTCTTCTGACGGTGGTCCCACCGCAGCGAGGATTTGAACTCGACGACGTCACTTTCTCCCGCAGCGATGAGTAAGTGGATCGTCATCCCCAATTTCCGGTCCAGTTGAGAAACGAGGACCAGTTTCCGCGTGATGGCACGCGCATAGAGCCCCGATCCCATTCCCAATAATCCTCCGATCAGTGCAAACGCTCCGGTCATCAGCCACATTTTAGGCATGAAAGCGTTCCCCATCCGCGATACAACCAAGTGAAGAACGCTGGATTGCGTAAGTTCCGGATGAAATTCGAAACAATAGATGACCATTGTCACGGGATGCAAAATCAAAATTCCCAGAATAACACCGCTCAGTGTATGAACCGGCACGATCCACTTCAGCCGATCATGATGCCGTTCTGTTAATTTTCCTCGGTTGTCAGGTTTCTCATTATGCGATAGCGCTTCTTCTCTTCGAGCGGTTATCTCGGTAACCATTTTGGTTGATGGATCTCGGTCGAATGTATGATTCATTTGATTTTGCCTTCCTTGCCGATAAACCATTACGATGCTAATGGTGCTTGTACCAGCCGGATCCAAGGATGTCGTTCCAAGATGTTGTCTGGTGGCACTGGAAACATTGATCAACACGAGCGTGTGGCCGACCAGCAACGCGGGCTGAAATCATTTTGAAGTGCATCATGTAGTGACTGGGCGGTGCCTGGTGACATTGCGCGCAGTCCATTGAATTGGGGGATGGGTGTCGGAATTCGGCAATCATCCACTTGTCCGTAGAGTGGCATTGAGCACAGTCTTGGCCGAAGAGTTGGAAATGGCGGTCATCGTTTGAGTGGCAGGTGGCACAATTGAGGGCCACTTCGTCAGGCGTTATGTTGGCGTGCGGTGGCACCCATAACTTCGACCAAGTCAGCAATTTGTTGTTTACATCATCATCCTTCAATTGGCGCATACCTATCTTGGCCAGCATCACGTGGTCCATACTTGTCGCACGTTTTCCTCGGCCTTGATGCTCCAAGTGGCACTCTTTGCAGCTACTGATACTGGCATGGAACGACGTCGGTTGCCGTTGCAAAAGAGACTCGTTGTTGGCATGGCAGACGATGCATTTCGACGTCTCGATGCCGGTGACCGATGTGTGGCATGCGGCGCAATTGTTTTCCAAATGCGCATGAGCGGTCGACAATTGGCCGGGTTCGGCCAAGCGTTGCCAGGTTGCGGGTTGTTTCAGCGCAGATTCGCTCGACGTCATGGTCCACAGAACGACGAACAAAATGCTTGCAACAATGTAGATCCATTTGCTTTTCATGTGTTATTTCAGCCCTGCTTTTTCTTCTGTCGCTCACGTACGAGTCTGATTTCCACTTTCAGGCGATCTGACTGACTGCTCAGAATATCTGCCGCGGAACCATTCCCGGATTTATGTTTCGCCTCGGCAAGTTTCTCCAACTCACTCGCCAACTTAATAGATCTCTCCAGCAGCTTGATCCGCTCTTCATGACTAGTGGCGAGTTCGAGTTTCACCAGCAGAAGTTGCTGACGCGCCTGTACAACAGACTCTATACCAGTTTCTCCGTTGCGATAAGCTTCTGTTTGTACTCTTACAAGTTGCGAAAGTACGAGCTGACGCTTCTGCAAAAGTTCAACGATGGACTCCGCGGTTACAGCCGTCGGTTCTTTACCGAATGAACCAGCGGACCCCACGGTCAGAATCGTCGCAATAAAGAAGCCGGTCACAAATTGATTAAGTCGAAGTGTCGTGTTCATGGTTTTTCTCCTGGGAACATGTCAGTTAAAGATCATGCTTACCTAAACCACCTCAGACCAAAATAGATCGCGAAGTACACGTGTAGAGCCAACAGTCCGTACAAAATGAACGAGATTATGATGTGCAACTTGAGCCACTTTCCAAACCACATTTTAAATTTCTCATGGGTTGCTATGGCGTACTCGACATCGGCAATGGCCTCGGCCAAGCGAACCATTTCGCGAGGGGACGAAGCAAAGGCATCATTTGTTTGCGGCAAGGATTTCTCTGTAAGGAAGAATCTCGCAGCCTGTCTGGAAAAGAAGCCAGTGAAGTTACGGACTATGAGGGTTTCCTGAGGACGATTCGCCAGTTCTTTCTTAGTGTGATCATAAATTATTTCCAATTCACCAAGCTGGGCATTCTTCTCGCGGATTTCTGTAGAGATCTGGTTCATCAGGTATCGTCCCACAAAGCCGCTGACCACAACCAGCAACGTCATCGCTGTCAGAGCGATACCAAGTGGGCTTTCGTACTTGTGGCCGCTATGGATCACTACCAGGATTGGTCCAGTGACTCCCGCATAAATGTGCCACGCCAGCAGTGTCCGCATGGAGACGTACTTTGTCACAACTTTCTTGAGTCGTTTTACGCGTTTGACGATCATATAAGCAAGTGGCACGAGCATCAGCAGCGCACCAGTCACACCGAACACTCCGCCCCATAAACTGCCTGCGAACCGTGGTGATTCGTGAAACGGGAAACCTAGCCAGGTGATGAGCATCAACACCACCAAACCAGTCACTACGATTTTTTCACGCTCTTTCATCTTCTTACGCTTCTACACTTACATTGCCGGATGATTTTGCTTGACAGGCAAGAATCATTCCTGTCTCTTTGTCTTCCGGTTCCAAGCCATCTTCAACTTCCATGGAAACTTTTCCTGACAGGAGTTTGACTACGCACACCCCACACGAGCCAACCCGGCAGGAATAGTCGATGTCAACGTCCACCCGCTCGGACGCCTCCAAAACGGTCTCGTCCGCCTGAAATTGTGTTGACTTGGCTGACTTACTGAAGGTCACCGTTCCGCCAGTCTCAGCGATGTCCGTCCCAGCCGCCTTCGCTCGTTCTTTGGCTCGTACTTGTGGTTTCTGTTCGCCTCCAAAATTCTCGGTGTGTATGCTCTCCATAGGCACTTTGAGTTTGAGCAGCATTTTCTTGGCTGCATCCATCATCGCAACCGGACCACAGATGTGAATCCGTCTGGAAGCAATTTCTGGCACCCACTCAGCTAATAAGTCTCGCGATAGCCTACCCTTCCGATAGCCATCCCTTTCCTCTTCGATGCGACTCATCGCAACGAAAACATGCAAATTCTCATGTTGCTCCTGAAGCCGCTTAAGTTCGGACTCGAAGATGAAATGCTCAGGGTCATGACAGGCCACGATAAAGTAGATGTCACCATTCCAGACCATGTCCGTCAGAGCGCGGGTGACACTCATCATCGGCGTGATCCCCACGCCACCAGCTATCAACACAATGCTGTCTGCCTCTTTGCCTGTGAATATGAATTTGCCACTAGGGGCCTGCACTTCGATTGTGTCGCCAACTTTTAATTCGTCGTGAAGATATCGAGAGCCCGCGCCATATTCTTCCCGCTTGACTGAGATCTCACAGTAGTATCCCTGGGTTGGCGATGAAGAGATCGTGTAACTTCGCCTGATCGGTTTTTCGCCGACCGGCAACGTGAGCGTGAGAAACTGACCTGGCAAATAATTAAAAGGGATGCCGCCCCCATGGCAGGCGACCAGCCGAAAAGTTTTTACGTCGGGTGTTTCCTGGTTGATGCGGGCCACCCGCAACCGGCATAGCTTCTTCTTACGAATCGGCAGGAGACCTGCTGAGATATCTGGCCGATCAGTTAATTCCTCGTCACTGGGGCAAGTCTCTTCCGAATCATTGCAACAATCGGCAACGGTTGCCGACTTATTGGAATCCTTCGAGGTTGCAGGATGCTCAGGTTCAGTCAGTGAATCTGATGGCGGACTGGTCGAGGGAGAAACCTTCGTCGTACTGGCACCTTCGTTAGCCGACTCGTCTGTGATAAGTTTATCAAGCAGCGCCGATGCACGACGCATCTTAAAGAAGTACATGGCAATCATAGCGGCAGCGAAGACACTCAGTAAAACCATCACTCCTGTGTGAAAGGGCGTCATGCCCCAGAGCCGAACTCCCGTCGGTTTCGCACCTGCAGGTGGCAGCAGGTGCATCTCGCGCTTAAACCATTGTAAAGCGACGTTGCGGGGAGCTTTACCCTCGTCGATTGCACGGTGAGCAGCCAAACCACTTTCAAATTGCGCTAAACCCTCTCGCATCTTGGCCGTGGCCACTTGCATCGCAGCGAAATCGTCGGTAGGTACGGTGTTGGTCAGTTCGTCAAGCCCAGTGGCTAGCAGTTTCGCGCCTTCCATCATCCGCTGGTGGGCTTCCTGTACGATCACAGCCCGCTCTTCCATGGGTAGGTCGGGCAGGTCCATCAGCTTGGGGTACAGTTCTTTGGTCTTGGGCGCGCCCATTCTCTCCATCATGACATCCATGCCGCTATCCTTCCCGCCTCCCATCATTCCGCCCATGCCACCACCTTTGCCGCCCCCCATCATGCCAGGGTTTTTGCCCGCCGGTCCTGCGTTACCTGCTCCAGCCTGTCCCGGGTGATGTTTTTTGTGCTCTTCGGGAGACACCTGCCCATAGGTGAGCGACGTTACCATGAACGCAAGCCCGAGCACAGCAAGGAACGGTACACTGGTCCAAGGGATTGCCCTAAAGTTCAGAATCAAGTCTTTACGCATGCTGTCTCCAGTCACTCTCACATCAGCTTTCATTGCGGCGATTAACTTACGCTGGTCTCGCTCTCATTTTTAATTTGAGACGATGCCGTTCGAGAAATATTGGTGGGTGCCTTGTGACTCAATCGCTTCGCTGATTCGGTTCAATCCATGAGCATAGGCTGCCGTTCGCATATTGATTGCGAGATTTGTCATCAGTTCGTATATCGCGTTGAACTCCCGAGCCATAATGCGCTGCAAGCGATCTTGTACTTCATCTTGCGTCCAATAATATCCCGCACGGTTCTGAGCCCACTCAAAGTAGCTTACTGTAACGCCCCCCGCATTAGCCAGAATATCCGGAACCACGAACGTGTTTCGTTTGTCCAAAATTTCTTCAGCAGCGCTTGTTGTGGGGCCATTGGCGACCTCGACAATCATTGGCGCCTTGATTCGGCTGGCGTTGTCAGCGGTTAATTGATTCTCCAGCGCGGCGGGAATCAGAATATCCACGCCCAATTCCAGCAGATCGGCATTGCTGATTGATTCACCCGTAGCTGGGTCATTTGTGGTACATTTGCACTTGGACTCAGCGTCTCCACAAACGGGACAATCACATACTGATCTTTCACTATAGACGCCACCAATCATCTGGCCTTCTTGTTTCAACTTGATGGCCCTTGGAATATCAAGTCCTTCGGCTCGATAGATACCACCTCGCGAATCACTGATGGCGACGATACGGTAACCGTCAGCATGTAGCAGTCGTGAGACGTGTTGTCCCGCATTTCCGAATCCCTGAACGGCAACACGAATGTCGGTTGGTTGCCAATCCTTCAGCTTCTCCAATTCCTTAATACAATAGTATGCTCCACGGCCCGTCGCGTCGTCACGCCCTAGACTACCGCCCAAAGGAATTGGTTTGCCGGTGATCACAGCCGGTATACGTTGGCGATGAATTTTTGAATATTCATCCATCATCCAACCCATAATCATGGCGTTTGTATACACGTCCGGGGCCGGAATGTCAGTTTCTGGCCCAACGAAGTCTGCGACTTGTCCGATAAATCCGCGGCTCAGCCGTTCCAACTCCATCCGTGAAAGTTGTTTTGGGTCAACAATCACGCCACCCTTTCCGCCTCCAAATGGGATGCCCACCACGGCACACTTGCAGGTCATCCAGAAGGCCAGCGCCTTTACTTCATCCAGAGACACGCCTGGGTGAAAGCGGATGCCACCTTTTGTCGGTCCACGTGTGTCGTCGTGTCGGACACGAAATCCTTGAAAAATCCGTAGCGAGCCATCATCCATGCGAACCGGTATTGAGACCTGCAGCACAGCCTTGGGGTGCCGCAGTCGCTCGATTGCCTCTTTATCAATTTTTGTGAATTCAGCTGCCTGATCAAGTCGACCAATGGCGTCCTCAAAAATTCCGTTAACTTCCTGTTTGGCCATCGTTACTACCTCTTGAAATCATGTCTGCTATAGCCTGTTCAAGGCTGAATGCTGACTCGGTTTAGAGAGCACCAGTCTCCTATAGTTCCTTAGATGCTGCTTAGGACGGCATTCTTCAGAATGTAGTAGATTTTTTTCTTCTTTTACGGCCTTGGCAACACAAGCCCTCCACGGCCAGCAATATTGGAACCACTATCCTGTCCCAATTGATCCCCGTTGATGCACGGCGCATCATATATATGACAAACGCAAAAACGTTCTCCACTTCCGGAACTTCGTCAACACGCCATGAGTTCGCGTCCGTGGAAATTACCTCAGTATCGGTGAAACGGCATTTCGTTGATTGATTCGTGCTCAGCGGCTGCACCCAATTTCTTCGTGGCCGTTGTGCGACGAGCATACCATTTCGCTGCAGGATAGGCAGTTAATCCGTGACTGAACACACTTAAAGCCACCGTCGCCATGGCTACTGCGAAGACCTCCTGCCGAGCAGGGATAGCAATTTCTTCCATCAGCACCAAAGCAAATACAATCGATGCAACTCCGCGTGGTCCGAACCAGCCGACAAACAAACGTGTATCCCGTCGCAGCCGTGTTCCCACAAGGCTCACTGCCACAGGCAGCATCCTTAGCACAGTCAATCCCATAATACTGTAGAAAAACCCAAGGAATGTGATGTTGGCAAAGGCCTGCGGCAGCAGGACGGCACCAAAAACTAGAAATACCAGCAACGTTAGTAACTGCCCTTCGGTCTCTGCGAATTCGCGAACTGCGCCGCAGAGTGCTCGCGAGACGTTTCCGATGGTCAGTCCTGCACAGAAGGCCGCAATGAAACCGTTGCCGCCGACTAACTCGGCTGCACCAAAAGAGAGCAGTGCTAGGGCGAGTGTCGTGAGTTCGAGAAACGAATGACTGATCCACTCGCGTCGTGACGCATGCTCAATCAGTTTACCCCCGACGTAGCCAACTCCGATGCCGACCAGTGGACCAAGGCCGACTTGCATCGCGGTAAAACGAACCCAATACGCGGTCGACTCTGGATGCTCAGCCACACGTGCGCCGCACAAAAAGATCAGAAACAGTGGTAGACATAGCCCATCATTCAAACCACTTTCGACGCTGATGCTTTGGCGAATTCGAATCGGTACTAATTTATTCGTAACCACAACATGGGCCAAAGCGGCATCAGTTGGCGTCACAATCGTCGCCAATACAGCGGCCTGCCAAAAACCCAGTTCTTGGAATAACAACCAAGCGATAAGGGTACCGAAAGCAATACTAAGCGGCAGTCCAATCGTCAGTAACCGGACCGGCAGATTATGTTCCCTGTACAGCAGTTTCAGGTCGATCCGCGATGCGTCTGTGAACAGGACTATGACCAAAGTCAGTTCAGCAAGAAAATATATTGCGTTGTTTGCCAGTTGGAATTCGAGTAGGCGAAAGCCCGCATCTCCAATCAACAGACCGAATAAGACGAAGACCATTGGTGCAGTGACGACACTCTGCCGCAATCGCGCCGAAACAAGACCGAAGAGAATGATTCCCAAGGCGATAATGGTGACAGATTTTATGTCCATGAGCGATCACCCGATGCCTCGCAGCTGCATTGAACGGTTGGGAAGTATCGGTAACAGATGGTTGTGCGGAACGGGTTCTCAGTCTGGCTCGTCGTTGAGTGGCTCAGACGCAATGATTATCGACGATGCTCGGTTAGATGGGCGCGTTGTTAAGACATTCAGAGTGATCTCGGCCTCCATGTAAAGGACGAATCGGCACATAGCGAATTTGACTCCCCACAGGGACTTATACAACCGTAGGGCAGGTTGGGATTCTGCCCTACGGTGACAGCTTGGTGTAGTCCTGACCCTCACGGTCAGATTAAGTCTTAACTATTTCAGGTTTCTTTTTGCCTGGTTAGTGATGGTGTTTAGCACCGCTGCCAGGCTTGGTCGCACAGACAAACATCGCGTCATCACCACACTTCGAGCAAACATGGTTCACTTCTTCGTTCTTTCCTTTGCCTTTACCGGTACCAACAACAGCGACACTACCGCCACAAGCGGCACATTTGTGCTTTTGGCCAATAGTCAGCATTTTGACATGCGATTTGTCCTTAGTCACATGCTGGACCATCACATGCTTGCACATGCTACACGCCATGGCAATCGAGTCTCCCGGCTTCAGAGCTTCCGCCTCTGCTTGGGTCTTGATGTGGTTCATATGGACCGCATCATGCCCATGATGAGCATCATGTTTTTTGTCATCTGCTTGGGCTGCAACGGACCACCACACCATCATCGAAATAGCGAGTGTAAGTCCAGTAGTGATGCTAAGCTTGCTGATGAGGTTAGTTTTCTTTGTCATGAGCGTGGCTCCTTTAACTAGTTAGTTGAGGACAAACATGGTTTTTCTGACCGTATATTGTGAACGTGCTGTTTTTCGTCTCTCCTTTCATTGCCCGTAATGTACGGGGAAAATCATACGACATCGACGAACCGGTTCAGCGTGCCGAAGTCATTCGGAACACATTTGGGGCATTCGTCCGAAGTCTGGCAGTTTGGCTCACAGCACCACTGGCCGTCCACGACGAACTTATATTCACTCCTCCCGGGTGGTAATTTCAATTCGGTAGTCCAGTTACCTTTGCCGTCCGTTGTCATCGGTGTTGCATCCATTTGCCAGTCATTGAATGTACCGGCCAAAAACACAACTTCAGCGTCTGGTGCGTGGCAGTTAAACTTCGTCGATTTTGTTTTTCGTTTTGACATAAAACTGTTCCTTGTTACATTACAAGAGGGTTTTTCGTCGAGAGTCTTAATGATTTCAGAATCTACTTGGGTGGACTTTGTCTTTGCCACAGAGGTGATGATTTGCTTCCCACCCCCAATTGACTGCCAGAATCAGACCTGGCAGCATTCAAAGCTTTGGCAGCATTTTGAATCGCTATAGTTGGATGCCGTGACAAACAAATCATTTGCTAAACGTGATCTCGTGCTTCTAGTTCACAAAATTCTGCTCATGGCAAATTATACGTTGCCGTAGCGGTGGTTATTGTTCGTATTCTTACTTATTCTTCATCTTGCTCTATAAAAAATTTAGTAACTATTCTCAGACCTTTTCCCGCGTGAGTGATGACTTAGTTCTATTCGCGCGCCCCCGTCGTCTGGTGATCCGGAGACAAGTTTCCGACGAGAGTTTGACGTTGTTCGTCAGTGAGAACCCTGGCTGCTTCCCCGACTGCTCGGATGTAGGCGATCCGCTTGTCGCTACGGAGTTTTTCGATTTCACGAATCTTGGTCTCAATCTTGGCCGCGGCGGGCGTATCGGAACTGGTTAACACCCAAAGTTCCTGCTCTGCCTCCGAAATCCAACGGTCAAATGTGGCCTGACCCAACAACACCTTTTCCTTGATTTGATTCAGCTTTACTTGTTGTTCTTGAGTCAACGTGATGTGCTGTGAATGGTCGAGAAAAAAACTGGTGGCGCCAATATGATAGATGTGCGATGCGCCGGCAAACCCAGGCAATGCCGACGGCATCTGCATCTGCCCCATGCCTTTCATCTGTCCCATCATTGCCATTCCCGACATTCCTTTTCCATTCATCATTCCCATTTCAGACATTCGCTGCCCAGACATTGTTGCCATGCCCATGCCAACTTTTTTTCCCATACCTTTCCCCATCATGTCCTTCATCGGATTGCTTTTCATCCCGGAGCCCATTTTGCCATCGTGCTTTTGCTGTAACGTCATTTCGAGTTTCGCCACTTTGGTTTGTAAGTCTTGAATTTGAGCGGCTAACGATTGGTCACCGGTGGTTGACTTGCCTGAAGTGTGATTCGTGTGAGGACTACCTTTCGCTGTAGAACTTTGTGCGCGGACTGTCCTCAAACTGACTAAACTCAATAAGAAAAGGACTGCGACCAAAGTCAAAACAATTTGAAAATTCTTGGTCCTTGTGGCGTAGTTCATTATAACGCTCCTCATTCAACTGATTTTTAACTGAGAATCTAGACGGAAACCTCTTTTATTTCTGATTTTCGAGCTTCGCCTTCGTGTTATCATGGTGTCTTTGGCAGCATCATGTTTGTATTCCGCATCAATCTATTTTAAGGCCAGAGAGAACTTGCTGTCGTGAGCATTGAGGATGGTCGCTTTCTAAGCCATTTCCTCTTCGGCCTTTAGCAGCAATCGCTGGAACGAAGTGCGAGCGGCCTTGCCTCGACTCTGACAAACAAAATCAATGAAATCTTGAATTTCTCATCCGTCTAGATCCGAAGGCACCAAGGAAGAACAGCAACTTCCTTGGTGAATCCCCTCTCGTTTGCAGGTATTCAATTTGTCAAAATATGAAATAATGCTCTCCTTCATTGTCTGTAAGGATCGCCAGTATTGTTGGAGAGATCACAAACACTTACTTTTTTGGTGTGGTTTCCTTCTTACTATTGGCTAGTTCCTTAATTTCGAGTTTACGCATCAGCGCTGCATGCTCAGCCATCGCTTTTTCCAACTCTTTGGTGATGTCACTGCAGCATTTCATCCCAGCAGTTCGATCGAACGTGTCCATCTGGCATTCAGCGTGTAGTTTCTTGTGTTGTGCTGTTGCATTCGTTAGATGGTCTTCAATTACCTTTAAGCTCGCCAGGACTTCTTTATCTCCGGCGTACTCTTTGCGGATCGTGGCGAGTTCCTTTTTCGTAGCGTCGATATTCCGCGCGAGTTCTGTGGACTCTGACCTTGCCAGTTCTGGGTCGATGGTTTGAGCATCACGAGTATAGTAATAGAGGTCACGAGAATAATCTCTCGCGTGATTCATGTTGCGCGATGAACGGAAAGTGCTCGACCCATAGTGAGGCTTTCCCATATATGGGCGCGATCCCGGCGGGGCAAACGCCGACAGATCTTTTGACAATATCGCAGGCGCGACGATAGCAAAACAGATTCCTGCTAATAAGAGACGTGAGTGTTTCATGATCTTCTCCCAAAAATATTTGAAATGTTAAATTGAACGCTATCGCTGGTATTGGATGCGTGATGATACCGGTTTCTTCACGACTTACTTTGAATTTGTAAATATCAGCTTTTTTTAGCTCACTTTGAAGAAATAGTGACCTGGCAACATTGAAATATAACTGCGGGAGAATTGGTCCATTTGGGTTGGCATAATCGACAGAACGAACTTAAAGGGGCCATTCTATTTATGTAATGAATCGCCTCCCCTGATGATGGAAGTGATTGAAATGTAATGAGTTCAGATTCAGATTGGAGATTTTCATCTCACCAGTTTCTGCATCGATTACATGATAGAGATGCAAGCGTAACCTCTATTGACTCTATGTCTGATTATGAAGATACTCCCGCAGTCTACCCAAATCTTTAGCATCTACATTTTTGCGACACATCCTGAAAAGATTGACGATTTCCAGATAGTTCGCCTGTAGTTCATTTCTGTATGGACCGATTTAAATGGATAGAAACTTCCTCGCTGACACAGGGCAGCAGAGAATAAAGGGTTTTTCTTTCATGTGGATGACTAATACAATCACGACTCGCATTTTGATCTGTCTAGCTATGCTGACAGTTCCATTGCAAGATCTACCTGCTGCTTCCTGTAACTGTAGCCTTGGTTGTTCTCTATCGTTCACGAACTGCTGTTGTTGTACGGGTGCACCAATCTGCCATTGTGGAGAGGGTACAGAAATCACGACAGACTCTGCCTCTGGTTGTGAGTCACAGTCAGAAAAAGACGCCTGTTGTATCGAAACTCAGGCTTCAGAACCTGGTTCATGCTCTTGCGGGACAAACTGTCATTGTGGTAAGCAAAGCCAGCCCGTTAGTCCCCTTGTACCGTCATCAGACGCGAAAAATCCTTCCGAAAAATTGGTGAGCCTGTCACAGTTGACGGTGGTGACGACTCTTGTCGATCAGCCACCAAAATTGGGAAAACCTCGCTGTATTTCAGCATCTCTGGTGTCCCTTGATCGCTGCGTATCTCTTTGCCGCTTCACGCTATAGGTTAGTTTTAGCAATATCTTTACGCGCTGCTCACACGTCTGTTTTTTTTCCCTGCGCTATCGTTTCGCAATCAGTAACAAATTTCTGATCGCATTAAACGATGCAAAGTCTTTAAAAATCCAGTATTAGGGTAGACCATGAGAATTGCTCAGCTTAGCGTGAACAGAATTCAGACTTGACTGTCGTAAGTCTGGGCCTTAAAACAAATGAGACTTTCCTTTTGACTGGTGTAGCGATGTTTCCGTTTTCTATTCACTCATTGACTTCCTGTGTGCTGGTGGCAGCAACTCTCTTCGGGGGAATTGTTCCGTTAGCGCAGGCTGGTAGTCATTGTGGTACTGAAGCGTGCTGCTGCTTACCCTTGATTGAAGCGGAATACAGTTGCTGCTCTCAATCATCTCATCAGCTGCAATGCCGATGTTCAGTCGAGAAGGAACTTCCTGCCGCTCCGGATGAAAATCGTAGTTCACATGAACGTGAATCATCCCGGCGCGCAGCCGCACTGGTCGTCACGTTTGCTGTCTGCATGAAACAATCGCAAGCAGACGCTACGTTTGACACCCTGCCATTCTCATTTCGGCCCATTCCTCGCCAGCAAGAGATTCTTTGCCGCTGGCTGATCTGATCTCACGCCTTTGCTGTCTTTGTGCGCGCAGTTTGCCCCTGTTTTACAGTTGTATTAACACGCTCCAGAGTTGATGCGTTTTCGATTCATCAATCCCTGGCCAAAGTAAAACGGACAGACCCCATTTTCCTAAGAGATTACAGTTGGCTGAAACAATTCTGTTGAGGTTGGTATGAATAATTCTAATAAAAGTGAGATCTGCGCTGTAGATAATGCAGCCTCTCAGCGCAAACAGGAGACACGCCATTGGTGGATTCGACTACTGGTACAACCAGCACTGTTTCTGCTGTGTGGGGCACTGTTGATCGCCGGACTGGGAGTCGCCCAGCAGATGGGATTTATTACTGCAGGCGGAGGAGGCCATAGTCACGGTTCTGCTCTCAGCAAAGCCATCAAATATATTTGTCCGATGATGTGCACCCCGCCTCAATCAGAACCCGGCCGGTGTCCGGTGTGTGCAATGGAGCTTGTGCCCGCGACTTCCGATGGCTCGAACTCAGATCCCCGCGCAGTCCACATTGATCCCGCTGCCAGACGGATTGCCAATATTCAAACCGCAACGGTCCAATCACTCCCTCTGACTCATACAATCCATTCCGTGGGTGAATTGGGCTATGACGAAGGCAACCTTAAAACACTGTCTGCCTATGTGGACGGTCGTATTGAACGACTCTATGCCGACTTCACCGGTGTCGAAGTCAAACAGGGAGATCATCTGGCATATATTTACTCGCCCCTGCTTTATTCGAGTCAGGTCGAGCTGCTTCTGGCAAAAAAAGCGTTAAAGCACAGTCGCTCTGCCACACTTCAGCGGGTGATCCAGACTAACGAAAATCTCTATCAGAGTTCGAAACAGAGGTTAGTCGAACTTGGCATGACAATGTCACAGATCGACGAAATCGAAAAAACGGGCACTGCTAATAGCCGAATGCATTTATGTGCCCCCATCAGTGGAACGGTGATCAAAAAACAGGCCATCGAAGGCCAGTATGTCAAAGAAGGTCAGGTCATCTATCAGTTGGCCGATCTTTCGCAGTTGTGGCTGATGCTCGAGCTGTTTCCTGAAGATGCTGCAGCGATCCGTTACGGACAGAAAGTCGAGGCGATTATCCAGTCTCAGCCCGATGAGACCATTTCCGGCCGTGTGGCGTTTATCGATCCTCAGGTCGATCCCCAGACTCGTACGGTGGGTGTGCGGATTGTGATACCGAATCTACAAGGACAGTTACGCGTCGGAGATTATGCACGCGCGACGATCTCCCTTCCTGCGGGAAGCAAAGCAAAGTCAAGCGGCATCTATGATTCCGAGTTAGCGGATTGTTGGATTTGTCCGCGACATCCTCATATTATCGCCAAAGCCTCCGGTAAGTGCCCTCTGTCAGGCCAAGATCTGGTTCCCACGTCGCAGTATGGTTATGTGTCGCAGTCATTTGCTGAGAGTGAAGCGCTCACAGTGCCCCGCGATGCGGTTCTGATGGCGGGCGAACACAGTGTGCTCTATGTCGAAACCAAGCCAGGTCGCTTTGAGATACGCAACGTCGTACTCGGTCCGATCTGTGGTGAGCAGATCGTGATCCTGAAAGGGGTGACACAAGGGGAACAGGTGGCGACCAGGGGGAACTTCCTGATCGATTCGCAGATGCAGTTGGCGGGTAATCCTTCTCTGATTGATCCGACTCGGGCCGAACCGCTGCCGGATGAAGGCCTGTCGGAAACGATGTTGGCCACGCTTTCGAAACTCCCTAAAACAGACCAAAAACTGGTCGAAAATCAACGGATTTGTCCGGTAACCATGATGTATCTAGGTTCGATGGGCGCACCTCCCAAAGTAGACGTGAATGGAGAAACTGTTTTCATCTGTTGTGAAGGCTGCCGCGAAAGTCTTTTGGAACATCCTCAGAAATATCTGGAAATAATCAAAACTGCAGATGCATCGAAGAATCAGTTCGACTCAGGGAATGATATGGAACTCCCCCCCCTGGATATGCCTGAAATCATGGAATTTGACGACAGCCTGCCCCCAATTGATATGCCTATGGACATGGAAATAGAACACGAATCTTTGAAACTGAAACCACCACGGCCCGTCACACCACAAACAGCCGCCGGACAGAATAAGAAGGCTCGACAATGATTCACAGCGTACTCGATTTTTGCCTCCGTCAACGACTCCTGATTGTACTACTGTCCGTTGCTCTGCTCGGTTATGGCTGGTACTCGGCGCAACAGGTTCCCATCGATGCGATTCCCAATGTGGGCGAAAACCAGGTAATCGTGCTCACTGAATGGGCCGGACGGTCTCCGAAAGATGTGGAAGACCAGATTACATATCCACTTTCGATTGCGTTACAGGCGGTACCGGGTTCCAAAAGTGTCCGTGGCAAAAGCATGTTCGGCTTTAGCTTCGTGCAGGTTACGTTTGACGATGATGTCGATTTCTACTGGGCCCGTTCTCGTGTGGCAGAACAACTGACTACAGTCAACGGTTCTCTACCGGAGGGTGTGGTTCCAACACTCGCACCAGATGCCACTGCTTTAGGACAAATATTCTACTATGTGCTTGAGCCGCCAAAAGATATGGATCTGGCTGAGTTGAGATCGAAGCAGGACTTCTTTATTAAGTACGCGCTCCAGTCAGTAGACGGTGTGGCAGAGGTGGCTTCGATTGGCGGCTATGTGAAACAGTATCAGATCGAAGTTGACCCGGATGAACTCCGCTACCATAACATCCCGCTCAGCAAGGTAATTGATTCGGTCAAGGCATCAAACATCGACGTCGGCGCCAAGACCGTCGAGACGGGCGGGATGGAATTCATTGTTCGCGGCAAGGGTTTTATCGGTGCGGATAAAACGGAACAGGAAACCATCGAACAGATCAACAGTACGGTGATCACCGTCAGCAAAGGCGTGCCGATTCGTATCAGCGACGTAGCCCAGGTCCAGACCGGTCCTGCCTTCCGACGCGGTGCCCTGGATTTTAATGGACATGAATCCGTGGGGGGGGTGGTGGTGATGCGCTATGGTGAGAACCCCCGTAAAGTGATCGAGCGTGTTCAGTCCAAAATTGATTCTCTGGAGACGGAGTTGGGTGGAATAAAAATACATGGCGTCTACGATCGGAGTGTCTTGATCGACGAGACGGTTTCCACGCTGACCGAAGCGTTAATTCATGAAACGATCATCACCATCGCGGTTATGGTTCTGTTTCTGCTGCACATCCGCGCCAGCATCATTATTGCCATCACACTGCCCATGGCGGTGCTGATGTCGTTCATTGCCATGAAAACTTTTGGTGTCGATGCCAATATCATGTCGCTGGCAGGTATCGCGATTGCGATCGGCACGATGGTCGATATGGGGATTATCATTCTGGAAAACATCTATGGCAGCCTGTCCGACTGGGAAGCCAACGGTTCTGCGGGTGGTCCCCAGCAGCGGCTGACCGTCATCCGTGATTCAGCCGCTGAGGTGATCCCCGCCGTAATCACCGCCGTCAGTACGACGATCATCAGCTTTCTACCCGTCTTTTTTCTGACCGGCCGTGATCATAGACTGTTCGCTCCACTTGCCTGGACTAAGACGTTCGCGCTGGTGTCCAGCCTGATTGTAGCGGTGATCGTGCTGCCGATGCTCTGTCGGATCTTTCTCCGCAGTTCGCAAATCCCCCGCTGGGGACAACTGGCGGCAGGCGCGGGCGTAGGCTGTCTCACAGCCGCCCTCTGTTGGTTTGTCTGGGGAGACCACATCGCCGAAGGGTCGTCGTTGACCCTGTATGCGGCAACTGTCTTTGCTGCGGTAGCCGGTTTTCTGCTGGGCTGGTGGGTAACGTGCGAGAAAATTCGTTCCATGGAAGAGAATCCCGCCAGTCGTTTTGTGCGGTTTCTGTATGCGGGCCGGCTCAGGATGGCGCTACGGCATAAGCTGCTGATGCTCTCTATCCCCGCGATGATCATGGTTCTGGGGGCAGGCGCCTGGTTGGGCTTGCCGACGGTGTTACGTCCCCTGGAACAGGTCGTCTCGCTACTCGGAGCAGACCTTAACGAGGTGCCCGGCTATGTGGATGCGAAACACTTTTTTACGGGACTGAAGTCGGATGACTGGATTGCCCTGGATGAAGGCAGCTGGTTCTATATGCCCAGCCTGTATCCAGCTGCCAGTTTCTCTCAGACGATGGAGATCTTGCAGGCCCAGGATACGTTGATCAAAGAGATCCCGGAAGTGCAAAATGTACTGGGTAAAATTGGTCGCGCGGAATCTGCACTCGACCCGGCACCAGCGGCAATGGTCGAAACTTATGTCATGCTCAAGCCCCGCGCCGAATGGCGGGAAGGGATAACCGCAAGACAGATCTGGGACGAAATCAACAAAGTGGCTACCCTGCCGGGGGTAACACCGGCTTCACCTCTGCAGCCGATCGAAGGACGTGTCGTCATGCTGCAGAGCGGCATCAAGGCCTCAATGGCGATTCGGGTTTACGGCGACGATTTGGAGGGCTTGTCAAAAGCATCGCTGGCAGTCGCAAAAAACCTGAAGCAGAACCATTATGTCAACGCGGGAACCGTCAATCCCGACATTGTGATGGGCAAGCCTTACTATGAATTCGAAGTCGACCGGGAAGAAGCCGCCCGCTATGGCATGACGACGATGATGGTAAATCAGATCGTGTCTGCCGGGTTAGGAGGAATCGATGTCACTACGACAGTGGAAGGTCGCGAACGCTACCCGATACAGGTCCGTTTTGAACGGAGCGTCCGCAAGGATCTGGATGATTTACGTCAGGTATCCGTGGTGACACACGGCGGAGATATTGTGCCCCTGGAACGTCTGGCAGACGTTACTACGACCTGGGGGCCAGGGGCGATTAACAGCGAAGATGCCCGTCTCGTTGCCCACGTCGCATTCTCTCCTTCAGGTGCTTCTGGGGATCTGGAAACCGTTGATGAGGTGATGTCTGCATTACGGGCTGCTCGGGAAAACGGGACACTGACCTTTCCCGATGGAAATTTCGAGTTACAGGCTGTGGGGTCGTTTCAGAACCAGATCGAAGCCAACCGGCGACTGATGTGGATCATTCCCACAGTACTGCTGGTTAATCTGTTGATTATCTATTTGAGTTTTCAAGATCTGGCCATCGCGGCGATCGTCTTTTCGGGGATTCCGGTGGCCTTTGCCGGTGGAATGATTGCTGTAGCATGGATGGGCGTGGATATGAATACCGCAGTTTGGGTCGGATTTATCGCTCTGTTTGGTATTGCGGTTGACGATGGCGTGGTGATGGCTACCTACATTCAGCAGACACTGAAACGCCGTTCGGTTACCAGCATCGCTGACTTACGCGAAGCCATCTATGAAGCAGGGCTGAAACGCATTCGCCCTTGTGTAATGACGACGTTGACCACGATTTTTGCCCTGCTGCCAGTATTGATTTCGCAGGGGCGCGGGGCAGATGTGGCCCGCGCGATGGCACTGCCTGTGCTGGGTGGCATGCTGGTCGAACCTTTCACTACATTCATCGTCCCTACCATCTATTGTGCATACCTGGAATTCAAAATTAGAGTGGGGCTGCAGGGACACGTGCTCTGTCAGGATCAACAACAGTCTGGATCGCAGAATTCGTCGTTCGATCCAGCACTTACCGGGCCCGTTTCCTAGTCGGGTCTGAATTCGTTTTTTAGTTTTAAGGAGAATATTATGAAATGTATCAAAATGATTTTTGCACTGGCTGTCGTAGCAGGAACCGTAGTCTGTGGGCAGAACCTGTTAGAGGCACAACAACTACAGGCCGATGGAAAGCTAAGTCAACGCGATCAGTTACGTATCAAGGCCCAGCAGATTTGTCCGGTCTCGGGACAGAAACTGGGTAATCATGGTCAGCCAATCAAAGTCAATGTCGGTAAAGAATCTGTTTACCTGTGTTGTAAAGGCTGCTTAAAAAGCAAGGTCGACCCTCAGCACTGGTCGACAATTCATGGCAATTTTGCAAAAGCACAGCACATGTGCCCGGTGATGAAAAAAGAGCTGCCACAGAAACCGAAATGGACCATTGTAGACGGGCGGATAGTTTATGTCTGTTGCCCTCCTTGTACCAAAAAGATCGCTGCAGATCCGGAAACCTATCTGAGCAAGGTCGACGAATTGTATGCCGCGACATTACGTAAGTGAGAGAAGCAATCTTTGCAGGCTTAAGAATACGTTACTTATTTCAGGTCGACTCCTGAGTTGGAACACCTGAGTGATTGAATGTTGCGCTAACAAACGACGCTCAGGTGTTCCATGGATTCTTTTGTAAAAGCACATATAACAAATTCAACTTTTAGCATTTTTATTCTGCTGTCTAATTTCATCATCGAATGAAGAATATTTAACATCATGTCAGCATTATTTACCAGAATAACTGCCATTAAGAATAAACCTCGAACGATCAGGTTTCAGTTACTGCTGTCCGTTAATATCACACTCAGTATCGCACTAATTTGTCTCTTGATATTGCAATATCATAGGGAGATGCAAAATGCGACAGATCAAATGCGAACCGGCTTGAATGATGAATCTATTGCGATTCAGTCCGCCGTTTCACATTTGATACAAGATCATAGTCATGGTGACGTCCAGGGGTATATTGATAGAGTCTGCTCGGAGATGCGAAAGTCGGCTTCTCCCGGTCATCAAATCATAGTTAGCATGCATGGCACTTACCTGAAAGCTGGAAATTCTTCTCCTGAGAGCAGATCAATATTATCTCAATACGATTTTTCAAAACCACAATCGATTCAATGGAACGAATTCAGTCAACACCAGCTTGTCGTCGGACATCAGTCTGGTGAAGAAGCAAGTGTATTTGTAATTGAAACATTAAAAAATGTGCGCCGTGCGATACGAAAGAAGGTTCTAATTCAGCTTGCCGTTCTGGGAATATTAGGATTGTTGGCTGCTGGCATCGTCAATTACGTGCTCTTAAAGATTGTGGGTAGGCCATTAAGTCAATTGTTGAAGACAGTCGAAAATATAACTTCCGGACAATTAGGGGCTGTCGCCCCGTCATTCTCCAGTAGTGAAATCAATCAGCTATCAACGGCCATCAATTCCATGAGTATGTCACTAAATGATAATGACCGCGACCGTCGTTATCAGATGGAGAAGGCACGAAAGATACAACAGTATTTACTACCCCAAGGTGTTCAGATTCCGGGTCTTGAAACAGCACACATTTTTGAACCGGCGGACAGCGTTGCTGGAGATTACTACGATTTTTTACCACTATCGGACGGATCATGGTTAATTTGCATAGCTGATGTAAGTGGTCACGGTGTTCCAGCCGCGATGGGAGCAGCGATGTTGAAATCACTACTATTGGCCGCTTCAGAAAAATCCCCATTCGATCTGATCCGGATAATAAAAGAAGTAAATCGTCAGTTTGCGGCAACGATCCTACCAGGCAATTTTGCTTCAATGTTTCTTGCACGTTGGAAACCTGAATCGCGTGCCTTATCATGGGTCAGTGCAGGTCATCTTCCTGGGATTCTGATAAGAGATTCCGGATCACTCGATTCCCTTAAAAGCACGGGGTTATTAATTGGACTAGATGCAAATGCCGAATGGGAACAATTAGACACCGTTCTGTCACCGGGCGATCGGATCTTACTCTTCAGTGATGGCGTGACAGAATCTGCCAACTCTAAAGGCGATCTCTTCGGGTTAGCACGATTAACATCCTGGTTCTCTCTAGTGAATGAGAGGCCGCTCATTGTCGCTATCATGAAAATCAATGAAGTGATAGCTGAGTGGCGTTGTAATTCTTCGCCGAATGATGACCTGACATTGTTGGCGCTAAAATGTGAATTGGTTCCACATCTGAAAAATTCTGAGCATCAGGCATCCACAGTTTACGAGGAAGTTCAGTCAGTCCCTCAGTAAACAGAACTGGATATTACCTAATCCGAAATATCGTTACGTGCGAATTCGGTTCACTGAAGATTTAGTAGTAATCTCTGTTTCGGTCAAATCAAATTTACCGATGACAACTAATATGTGTCGTTATCGATCATAACACGGGGGGAGGCCAAGGATGGCCATGAAGTATACAGTTCATTTTTTAAGCTTGTTTCTACTATTGAACGGTTGTAAATCTGCGCAGCAGATCCACGACCCCGGGTACGCTCAAGTTTCCCAGGCTGTTCATCAAGCCGCATACTCGCCGACTCAAGAGACAGTCAATCCAGTCGCTGCTGATTTGGAGGGGCCCCATTCGGTTGAAGAATATATTCAGTACGCATTATCTCAAAACCCGGATATCCAGGCTGCCCGAAAACGTGTCGAAGCCAATGCTTATCAAGTCCCTGTTGCTTCAAGCTTGCAAGACCCAAATCTGGGGATGACGTTTTATCCGGAACAGGTCCAGACCGCTGCTGGCCCTCAGGAGTTTGCCTTGAATATATCACAGAAGTTCCCAGCTCGCGGGAAACTGAATGCACAGGGAGAACTGGCTGAATCACAGACAAACGAGACAAGAGCCCAACTGGCAGCAGTCGAACTAGCCACAGTTGCTAAAGTAAAACGAGCCTATTACGAACTCTATTTTATTCAGCAGACTATTAATGTAACTGAGGCAGATAAACAATTATTAGTCGAGATTCGTGACGTAGCTAACGTACGTTACAAGACAGGAAAAGTCAGTCAGCAGGACTTGTTGCGTGCTGAACTGGAAATCTCGAATGTCGAAAATGAATTGATTCGTCTGGAACAAAAGCTAGTGAGTGGTCAGGCAAAACTTGCTCGTTTGTTGCATATTTCACCTCAGACAAAATTACTGGCACTCGAACATATCGAACCGGGATCTCTACCTGCCGACTTAGACTGGCTGCAACGTCAGGCGATAGCCTCTCGTCCTGAGTTGCATGCACAATTAGCAACACTCGAAAAAGACAGGCAAGCTCTAAACTTGGCGCGCCTTGCGTATAAACCGGATGTCACTTTGGGGGCCACCTGGATCGATGTCGGATCTACCGGTGTCAGTCCTGTTGCCAACGGAAACGATTCATTTTTAATCACGGCAGGAATTAACCTGCCGGTTTACAGAAAAAAGTTGGATTCAGCAGTTCGCTCCGCAGAGGCAAAAGCAGTATCAACGGCCCGAACTTATGATTCATTGAAAGACGAAACACTTGAAGAAGTCGCGGACCTATTTGCTCAAGCCAAAAGCCAGCAGGATCTGTTAACTCTGTTCAGTGAAGATATTCTCCCCAAAGCCCGCCAGACACTGGAAGTCTCCAGCCAGGCCTATAACACCGGAGAAGTCGACTTTTTACAGTTGGTGGATAACTGGAGAGAATTGCTGCGGTTTGAGGTGAGTTACCTGCGGCTCGAAGCTTCATTAGGACAATCGCTGGCAGAATTAGAACGAGTCATTGGTGGAATTGATACCCAGGCTTTGCAACCCATACCGGCAGCACCTGAAGCTTTAGATAATTTACCTTTACCTGTAGAACCATAATAGACAAGTTTTTACTGCAATCGAAATATACGAGGTTGCTATTGAAGGAGCTTAAGATGGATAACGCTCAAAAGTGGATGCGCTGGTTCGCAACGCTGGGAGCGATCATGATGACAGGTTGCGCCTCGACTTACCACAGCTATTCTAGTTGTGAGATCGATTGCCAGTACTGTGATCCTCCTCCACTAACCTATACCTGCTACGACAATTGTGTATGTCATTCCAGACAAGTCTCAGGCTACTTAGAGAGCCTACCGCATCAGTATGAATCAGCGGATCATGGGAACGACAATGACGAACCAAGCAATTGACCGGGAAGTACACCATCGATTTGGTAAGTTCTCATATTTACTTTGCTCTATACTGACATTACTGATAGGAACAGCCTTTACAGGTAGCAGTAGAGGCTCTGTGATTTTCTTCTGCCTGTTGTTTTCAGCGGTCCTGCTGACAGCAGTTATCTCAATTTGTCAGCGTCACAAGACATTAGGCATTGGTCTGACGATCGTATTCCTGATGCTGGTTATGAATGTCAGCAGTTTTCTTTTTCACAGTGATTCCCTAACGATCCTCCATAACATTTTGGTGATCATTTTCCTGGCGTTTGTCTTCTACCATGTACTCAGTGCCGTTTTTGATGACAATCAAGTGACATTGGATACAATTATCGGGACGGTCTGTCTCTATTTGCTGGCTGGACTGTTCTGGGCGTACTTATACTCAATGATCATAGTCATTGATCCAGCTGCATTTCGGTATGACCTGGTAAGCTCTACATCCGAAACAGTCACTTTAAGTAACTCAAACTTACAACCGTTGATTTATTTATCGTTCGTGACTATGGCGACACTGGGCTATGGAGATATCATTCCTGTATCCGGGCCAGCTCAAACAGCCTGTTATCTTCAGGCTGTCTTTGGCCAGTTCTATTTTGCAATCCTGGTTTCAAGATTAGTTTCGCTATATATCTCGTCGGTATCTCGTGAAAATCAAGATCGCTTAAATAGCCAGTCCTGAATTGCAAAGTCCTGAAATATCAAAACGATAAAATCAGTTGAGCTGTAAAACGAATTTCAAGGTTTCTTAATGAATCTATCAGCCTTTGCTGAAACTTTGAAGACTCTTGGAATGTGATCGGACTAAATCAAAATGGGGCAGACAGGGTATTTTGGATGAGTGAGTCTGGACTTTAGTGATATGAGCGTTAGAATAACTTCAACATTATTGGTTTTTCTACCGAAAATATGGGTATGAATAGAAGAATTTGCTCCCTAATCCTGATGCCGTGGATGCTGCTGACCCAGTCAGTTGCCTTCGGCCACTCTCATGGAGGCAACCTGCCTGCAGGGCATGGTTTACGCGCGCATATTCATCTGAATAAATCATCCATTGATGACTCTCACGGCCACGTTCATCACTATGAGGCGGATAAACACAGCCACCAGGATGACCACCATAAGAGCTCTGAAAATCAGGGCTTTCCACAGTTTACTAGTTCATCTGATCACGATTCCTCTGCGATCTATCTTAATAGTATTGATGTGATCTCAGGTACGCGTTCAACTCTTAAGACGGAAATCAAAGTCCTGTTTCAATGGGACATCATCGGATGCAATTCATCTTTTGAATTTCCGCAACTCACAGAAACCGAACGATCGGTATTTGACTGCGCGCCCCCTGATTCTAGTTCCCCGCTCTTTGTCCGCCACCATGCTTATTTAATATAAGCATAGAACTCTTCGCAGACAGTATCACAAAATTAGGTTGGTACGTCCTGCTCTCTGCTTTTGGCGTTGACTAATTTCGCGATTCTTCTCAGGACAAATCCTGAATGATTTGCGGAGAATTCTGTCGATTCGACCCTTTGTTTATGGTCGGACTATCTCTCTGTTCATTTTTTCAAATCTTCGCATGATGCGAAGGAGGTCTTTATGCGCCCGTTACTTACTGCGGTTCTGCTTGGGATTGGTCTGTTCACGGAAAGTTGTGCCAGCTCCTCATATTCGACTGGTAAAGCAATGATTTCTGACGCGACTTCCGAACGGGAAATTCCCCAGGAAGCAACCATTCATCAGGTCAGACATATCAACTCTGATTTGAAGAACCCAAACGATGAATTAGTACAAATCAACCTCACAGACACATCATCTCAGGTCAGCAAACCAACGGAGACACAAACGCTTGGTCTTCCAGAGTTGATTGACCTGACTCTTGATAGTAATCCTCGTCTGGCAGAGGTATCCTGGGCAATCGAAACAGCTCGAGGCCGGGCTATTCAGGCTGGATTGTATCCGAACCCGACTGTGAGCGTGACAGGTAATGAGATCAGTGACCGGACCGGTCCAGGGGGGATTTGGACGGCGTATGCGGGCCAGGAATTTGTCACAGCCAACAAACTGGATTTGGATCAGGCAGCCGCACTCAAAAGGGTGGATCAGGCCTCGCTCAACTTGATGACGGAACGCTTTCAGGTCTTTACGAAAGTACGGCAAGCGTACTTCGAAGCCTTAACTCTTCAAAAACGGTCAGATATCCTTTCGAACCTGGTAAAGCTTGCAGAGCAATCGGTCAATAATTCAAAAGCTCTGGTTAAAGCTAAAGAAGCAGCCGAGCTGGATGTCATACAACTCGAAGTTGATTTGGAACGTTATCGTGCAGACCTGGATGCGACGAGAAAGGCGTTGCCAGGGGCGTATCGAAAACTGGCTGCCAGTGTTGGTATTCAGGACATGCCTATTAAGCATCTTTCAGGTGAACTCGATCTTGCTCTAGAGGATTATAATCTGGATCAGGTCAGCACTTACGTGCTCAGTATCCACCCTGAAATCAGATCAGCACAAATTGGAGTTGAGCATGCCCGCTTGATCTTGCAACGAGCCAAGGTGGAACCAATCCCCAATATTACTGTGGGTACGGGATACACTCGCCAGAGCCAGAACCGGTCCGATGACTGGGACATCGGTTTTAGTGTTCCTCTCCCGCTTTGGAACAAAAATCAGGGAAACATATTGTCTGCCGAAACAAATATCAATGTGGCAATGAACCAAACGGAGCGTGTACAGAATGAACTGATGGATCAACTTGCGATCGCTTATTCAGCTTATGCTTCCGCACGGGAACGGGCTGAACGTTACCAGGTTTCAATCTTGCCGAAGGCTCAACGAACTTATGAACTTTCAATGGTAGCATACCAGGGAGGACAGTTTGAGTACCTACGTGTACTGGAAGCACAACGATCTGTAGCTGAAGCCAATCTGGAATTGATTCGCTCCATGAGCGAGATGTGGCTGGCTGCCAGCGAAATTGCAGGACTGATGTTGGAAGATCAGTGGCCTTTAGCTCCTGTCCCTCCCTTACCTGAAAAGGAACAATCATGAAGAAACTTCTTCAAATAGTGAAACCCATTCTGGCAATCGGGATCGTTGCGATATTGATTGCTACCGGCTATTTCACGCGTGACAATTGGTTGCCGCTTTTAGAACAAAACAAAACCGCCAGATCGGATAACGTTTCTACTGCTTCAACCAAAGCAAGCGATAAGAAAAACGCAGCTTCCGAGCAGATTATTCTATCAGACCAGGCGATTGCCAATTTGGGCTTGCAGGTCAAATCAATACAGCCTGAGACCTATTGGAAAACGCTACAGGTCCCGGGCATGGTAGTGGATCGACCCGGTCGCAGTGATCGAGGGATCGTTTCTCCTGTAGATGGAGTGGTCGACAAAATGAATTATTTTCCAGGCGACACAGTCCACCCTGGGGATGTGCTCTATACGATCCGCATCCTTAGCGAGTCTTTGCAACAGACCCAGTCGAAACTGTTTAAAGATACGCAAGACATCAAACTCGCCGAAGCAAAAAAGAAACGCCTGGAATCTTCAGGAGGAGCAGTCCCCGGTGCCCGGATCATTGAAGTCGCTAGTGAAATCACGCGACTGAAAGTGGCAATCAAAGGGTATCGTCAGGAACTGCTTAGTCGAAGTTTTACACAAAATCAGTTGAACGAAGTGGCTGCAGGTAATTTCGTCAAAGAACTGAATATTCTCGTTCCCTCTCAAGCTAGCGAATCCAAACCATTGGGGACCTCTGTCGTGCTGCAGGCGACAGGTGAGGAAGTAAAACTGGACTCCCCCCCCTCCTTTGAAGTTCAGGAATGCAAAATAGATCTAGGCCAACAAGTCAGAACCGGTCAAATGTTGTGTTTGCTGGCAAATCATCAGTTGCTGGCAATAGAAGGTCGGGCATTTCGAGACGAAACACAACTTCTTGAACAAAGTGTCAAAGCCGGTTGGCCAGTTGAAGTGGACTTTCAGGAAAACGCGATCGCAGACTGGCCTCCCGTTAATCAGACTTTCTGGATTCAATATCTGGCAAATGTCATAGATCCCATTAATCGTACCTTTGCGTTTCGTATGGCGTTGGAAAATCAGTCTAGAGTTGTGAAACAAGATGGAATGACCCAGATACTCTGGCGGTTTCGTCCAGGTCATAAAGTCCGCATCTTGATCCGGGTCGAAAAGCTCGAAAACGTCTTTGTACTTCCCACGGATGCCGTTGCCCGCGACGGAGCTGAAGCATTTGTTTTTACCCAGAACGTCAATACGTTTCAACGCAAGGCGGTTCGAGTACTGGAACGAGACCGACGCTATACCGTCATCGCGAATGATGGATCGCTCATGCCTGGTTCGTTTGTAGTACAGAGTTCTGCCGAACAGTTGAACCGTATGTTGAAGTCCTCATCAGGAGACGACTTACCAGAAGGCTACCACATTCACGCCGATGGCAGTCTCCATAAGAACGAAGACGAAGGGAATTAGGGGAATACCGTGCTCAATTCAATCATCCGACTCTCACTGACCCATCGAACGCTGGTGCTTGCCGCCTGTGTCGTTGTCCTGGCTTATGGGGGTTATTTAACGACAACCTTACCTATTGATGTGTTCCCAGATCTTGATCGACCTCGAGTCGTGATTCTAACAGAGTGTCCTGGCATGTCTTCTGAAGAAGTCGAAACGCTGGTTACTTATCCAATAGAAACAGCGATCCTAGGGGCAAACGGGGTTGAAGATGTCCGCAGTCAATCCAGTCAGGGCATGAATGTCATTTACATCGAGTTCAGTTGGAAGACGGAACCTCGGTACGCTCGACAGATTGTGTCAGAGCGTCTGGCAAATGTACCGATGCCACCAGGCATCCGTCCGATTATGACACCTCAGGCATCCATAATGGGGCAGATTCTGCATGTTGGAATTCATCGCAGAAAGGGGCCACAAGGTGGAAAGTTGACTGCGGTTGGGCAGACGGGATTACTGGCAGAACGCACAGGAAATGAAGCAAGTCCTGAACTGACCGTTTGGAATCCGGTGAATCGAAACGATCTCAGCTTGTGGAAGAAAATTGAAGTCGAGAATCCCAAATGGGATGAGACAAACCCTGGGCGTGATGTGGCATTTGTCTGGAATAAACGGTCCTATGACGTTATTTTCCCGACTCCTCTCGAAGAACGAATGGATCTGCGTACGACCGCGGACTGGTTAATCAGACCGCGACTACTGAAGCTGACTGGCATTGCTGAGGTCATTGTCATGGGCGGTGATGAGAAGCAGTATCAGGTTCTGGTTGATCCCATCAAGTTGCAAGAATATAACGTATCACTTCAGGATGTTGAGGCCGCTGTCCAGTCAAATAACCTGAATGCCAGTGGCGGGTTTATAATCGGAGGCCAGACAGAGCGTTCTGTGAGGGTGATTGGTCGTCTTGGTGCTCTGACAAGCGACGTCCTGGATGAGCTCCGAAAAGCCCCTGTCAAAATGAATGGAGACCGTGCCGTACTTTTATATCAGGTGGCACAAATCGTGGAAGGGCCGGCTCCCAAACGGGGCGATGCCAGTATTGATGGACATGCCGGTGTGGTTATTACAATTGTCAAACAGCCACATGCTGACACCAGAAAACTGACTGACGACGTGATGACTGCTTTGAGTGATGCAGAATCAACGCTACCTGCCGACATTGTGATCAATACCAGCCTGTTTCAGCTCAAGAGTTTTATTGACCGAGGAATTTACTACGTCGAAGAAGCGCTTGTCATAGGAGCCATTCTTGTCGTGATCGTGCTGTTCTTGTTTCTGCTGAATTTTCGCACGACATTCATCACGTTGACAGCCATTCCATTGTCGCTGGTGATTACAACTCTGGTATTTCGCATCGTAGGGGTCATGTCTGGGACAGAATTATCAATCAACGTAATGACCCTGGGGGGAATTGCAGTTGCCATTGGCGAACTGGTCGATGATGCCATTGTGGATGTGGAAAATATCTTTCGACGCCTGGGAGAAAACAATTTAAATCCCAATCCGAAACCTGCCATTGTGGTCGTGTATGAAGCCAGTCGAGAAATCCGCTCTGCCATCGTCTTCGGGACAGCAGTCGTTGTCCTGGCCTTTATGCCTCTATTTGCTTTGTCCGGTGTGGAAGGTCGCTTGTTTATCCCATTGGGAATTGCCTATATCGTTTCAATTCTGGCTTCTTTACTGGTCTCACTGACTGTCACACCGGTACTCTCTTACTACCTCCTGCCTCAAGCAAAGGCAACTCATGCCCATCAGGATGGGCGGTTACTACGAGTGCTGAAATGGGGAGCGAGTTTCCTGATTCGATTCAGTATGCGGCGGGCAGGCATCCTATTGGTTTTGACCTGGGCACTCGTTGGTTACAGTGTCTGGGAATTGTCAAAGTTGGGAGCTGACTTTCTTCCCAAATTTGATGAGGGAAGCGTACAAATCAATGTATCTTTACCTGGCGGATCGTCGCTGAAAGCATCCAACGAGGCATCCTCACTGATTGATTCGCAACTTGTCAAACTGCAGAAGTCTGCAGAAAATCCGAATGGTCCCGTATTGCACTTTTTTCGCAGGACAGGTCGAGCAGAGCTGGATGAACATGCTCAGCCAGTCAACGTGGGTGAATACATTTTGACGATGAACCCAGACTCAGACCATGGTCGGGACGAGTTTCTGGATACGCTACTCTCTGATTTGCGCTCAAATGTACCAGGGGTTGGGATTGAAGCGGAACAACCCCTTTCTCACCTGATTAGCCATATGCTGTCCGGAGTGAAAGCCCAAGTCGGGATTAAGCTGTATGGAGACGACCTCGACAAGCTGCGCGAGTTGGCAGGAGAAGTTCGCGATGCGATCACTGATATACCTGGTGTGACACCTCCCATTATCGACCCACAGGAACGGGTAGATGAGTTACATGTAGTCCTGAAACCTGATGAGCTGGCTTTCTTTGGGCTGAGTCGGGAATACATAGCCGACTTCGTACAGACTGCGTTGAAAGGCGAAGCAGTATCGCAAGTCTTAGATGGTCAGAGACGTTTTGACCTTGTGATTAAACTCAACGAAGAGCATCGCTCAGATCCTTATAATCTGGGTGAACTACGTATTGATCTTCCCGATGGGCGGGGGCAAATACGTTTGCGAGAAGTGGCCAACTTCCCAGGTTCAGCCAGTGGACCAAATTTGATCAACCGAGAAAACGTCAGGCGCCGTCAAACAATCCGTTGTAATGTCTCAGGACGTGACCTCGCCAGTGCAGTCTCTGAAATTGAAGAACGGGTGCGTGATCAGGTCGCATTGCCAACCGGTTACTTTGTTGAGTTTGGGGGACAATTTGAAGCTCAACGGTCTGCTACGTTTCTGATTACAATACTGGCGGCAGTTTCAGTCGCTGGAATATTTATTGTTCTCATGATGCTTTATCCGTCAGCACGGATCACGTTTCAGATCCTGAATGCCATTCCGACTGCTTTTATTGGTGGTGTCTTCGCACTAGTATTAACCAACCAGACTCTTACCGTGGCTAGCATGGTAGGATTCGTATCTCTGGGGGGAATTTCTGTGCGAAACGGCATCCTGTTAGTGACACACTACTTTCATTTAATGGATGAAGAAGGGGAAGCGTTTAGTCAAAACATGGTGCTGCGGGGAAGTTTGGAAAGGCTTGCTCCGGTCCTGATGACCGCCTTGACCGCCGGTATTGCTTTGATTCCTCTTGTGGTGGGTGGTAATAAACCAGGGTTAGAAATTTTATACCCTGTCGCCACTGTGATTTTAGGAGGTTTGGTAACCTCAACGTTTTGCGAATTTTTTATTCACCCCGGCTTATTCTGGAAATTCTCGGGGAAAGATGCCGAACGACTGGTCCGTAGTAAAAGCTCTGATGAAGAACTGCTGCGATCTGTATAAGAATGTAATACACGTAAACTATTTCTATCATGCAAAGGAAAACGAAATGATGTACACAAAATCGCTGGGCTTACTGTTGGCAGCTTTACTCGTCACCGGTTGCTCGGACAAAGGCACTACCGATGCTCCGAAAACGGAAACTGCACAACAGGCCGAAAAACAGAATGAAGCTACCAGCACCGAAGAACATGCACCACACGGTTCAGGACCAAATGGCGGGGTGGTGTTTGATCTGGGAAAATATCACGCCGAATTCACAGTGGATCATCCCAAGCATGAATGCATGATTCTTTTCATAGGTAACGACGAGAAAACACCAGTAGCGGTTACAGCAAAAAATCTGACGCTAACCACAAAAGAGACAAAGACAGAAGAGGGAAAAGTTGTTCCCCCCATGACAGTGAAGCTGGTACCGCAGGATGAAACCGACGGGAAGGCGACGAAATTCGTCGGCACAGATCCTGGCATCGGTAATGTTGCCGACTTTGAGGGCACGGTTCTTGGTGAAGTCGATGGAAAACCTTCTCAGGGTGAGTTCAAAGAATAAACTGTCTGGTGATAATTATGGTTTCCATTGAGGTCGCCGCCGCCGGTAAAACGGCAGCGGTGGCCTTTGGATACAGTCGAGTGCTTAAATACTCTAAATACGATGAAAGTAGATAATGTACTATGTTCTCAAAATTCTGCTCACTGCCGGGTTAGTAGTTGCTGTATCGGAGATATCCAAGCGTAGCTCGCTTTGGGGTGGAATTCTCGCTTCGTTGCCACTGGTTTCTTTTCTTGGAATGATCTGGTTATATATCGACACAGGTAGTACAGAGAAGGTTTCGGAACTTTCAAAAAGTGTATTCTGGCTTGTCCTGCCTTCATTATCTTTTTTTCTCATGCTGCCTTTTTTGCTTAAGAAAGGAATGGGCTTCGGTACCAGTTTCGCATTTTCAACCATGGTTATGATTGGTCTCTATCTGGTCATGATTGTCTGTTTAAAGAAACTGGGAATTCATACTTAGTGCGATCCGAGCAGCAATTGATATCTAGGGGTTGAATTTCAAAAGCTGTTAAGTTTAAGAAAAACCCATTTGCCCAAAATATGCTTACGAATCTTGTTTAACTCCAATTAACCATGAATCCCAACAGGATTGGCAACAACAGAGAAAATTATGAATCCATTAAAGGTTGTAAATACTTAAATATAAATACGTTGCGTATTTTATAATAAGGATTGAATTAAATATGGTTGTGTCTTCGAGTAAGTTTGATTCAACCTAATTTGTTGAATTGATAACTATTGGTTTTTGAAACCGAAGGTTGCAGGTCACCATATGAAGATACCCAACCACCGAATTCACCTGACTCATCACTGGGAACATTTTCTGAACGTATACTGAGTGAGCGTACCTAGAATAATGATGGGCACAGCCCGGCAGAAAGCAGATAAATTACCCATCTCTAACCCAGATATCAAGAATGGGACCATATTGAGACCCGATAGCAATAATCTCCACGACGCACTACCTAAGCTTTAACACGTAAAATTCCGCACGAACTCACTTTCGGGACACCCATTAGCTACCTTTGCCATTGTCGCATTTCGTCGAGGGCCAGTTCTTGCGAACCCCCCGCGATGAAATACTCCGATGGCGACGATAACATAGCCAAGGTTCAAGTCAAGGCTGAGGTTATCAGCCTTGACAAGTCTATCACTAACTGCTAGACATTGTGCTGTAAGAATTGGTGGAAAAAGTCGTCGCTTGTGACCAAGAGCATTCCCAGTAAATGGTTTACGGTGTCTGATTTGAAAGGAATGCCTGCGAATTTGGCAGTAGCTGGTTCTACAAATGATCTAATCTACAAAGGGCAAATTTGTGGCCGCCACTGCCTCAACTGACTGGAAGAAGTTGTTTGGTCTCGATGATCGCGAGCCGCCTTACTTTATTTCCAGTATTGAGCAACTCGACGATGCGGGTGTAGTACCACAGCCCCATGCACTTCGTCGTGCTTTTGAGCAACTTAATATCAATGGTGTTCTATGCCAGGAACGCAGTCCGGTCATCTACTTCCGACTGGTCAAGAAAATCGATCCGGTCCAGATTCTCGACCTTCATCGATCGTTCTGGAACCAAGGTATTGCTCCGATCCTCGTTGTCATTGCTCCAGACGAAGTCCAGGTGTTTTCCGGTCTTATACCGCCAGAAAGCTCTCAGGTTGATACTCATCCGTTTCCTGGGCTAGTCGAAATCCTTCCCCGCCTACAAAATCGGCTACGATCCTTTCTGCTGTCCGTCGAGTCGGGTGAATATTTTCATACCCATCGACATTCCTTTGACCCTGGTAAGAGGGTTGATCGGGAATTGCTCCGCAATCTCCAAGCAACCCGCCAGGCACTAGGTGAAGTCCCTGCAGCGCGGCTTGAACCCCTGACTCTTAATGCCCTGCTATGTCGACTGGTTTTTACCTGCTACCTCTTCGATCGAGGCGTCATCGACAGTGACTACCTCACGTCGCTTGGGATTGATGATGCGCAGCATTTAAGAGACATCTTGGCAAAGAAACCCAGGACAGATGCCAAGAATGATCTCTATTTGCTCTTTACCCAACTTGGAGAAGACTTCAACGGCGACCTGTTTAGTGCAGACTTGGAGGCGGAGAGCCGACAAGTCAAGGTGAATCACCTTGAGATTCTGGATCGATTTTTCCATGGTACTGATATACGCACTGGCCAGCAGTCTTTTTGGCCCTACGATTTTGGGTTCATTCCGATTGAGACCATCAGCGCAATTTACGAGCACTTCCTGAAAGCTGCCGGGGAAGAGCAGAAGAAGGCAGCCGGTGCATTTTACACTCCCAGATTCCTTGCAGAATTTGTCCTGGATCTGACGCTGGAAGGCGAAACGTCGCTTCTGGGCAAACGATTCCTTGATCCGGCTTGTGGTTCAGGCATTTTTCTTGTCGGGCTGTTCAATCGTCTTGCTGAAGAATGGAAATTTCAGAATCCCCGGGCACGTTATGACAGACGTGCCCGTGAGCTAATGGGCATTCTTCGCAACAACCTTTACGGCATCGATAGCAATCGTAGTGCCTGCCAGATTTCCGCCTTCAGCCTATATCTCGCCTTTCTCGACCAGCTTGCGCCTCCCGATATCCAAAAGCTGTTAGGAAAGTGGGAACGTCTCCCCTATCTGGTTTCAACTCCAGGTGAAATAGAGGCTGGCCACGAGGCGGCTGGAACAATTTATTGCGCAGATTTCTTCACGGAAAATGCAGCACTACCTTATAAGGTTGATATAATTGTTGGCAATCCTCCTTGGGGGAGTTCCAAGGTTCGAAACGCTCCATCTGCACAATGGTGCATCGAAAGAAAACTTCCGCACCCCGATCGTCAGATGGCGATTGCATTTATCTGGAAAGCACCAGACCATCTTGAGGATGATGGCAAGATATGCTTTGTCATGCCTCATGGCATGCTATTCAACCACAATGATACCGCTGTTCGCTTTCAACAGTTATTCTTCCGCACTCACTCAGTTGATCGGGTAGTCAATTTGACTGACTTCCGAATGTTTCTCTTTGCAGATGCTAAGGCGGGAAGTCTGGTTGTGAAATTCCGAAAGGAACAACCCGTTGACGGCACGCACGTCATCGATTACTGGACACCCAAGACCGATTGGGCAATTACACAAGCTGAAATATTGAGAATCCCTACGCAGGATAGATCTCAATTAACCGTGCGTCAGGTGCTTAATGATCTGAAAAGTGATGATGCACCACAAATCTGGAAAGGGCACTTCTGGACAACTCCCAGGGATCGCCAATTGATCGAGCGATTATCCATATATCCTCGGCTTCGGGACAACGTTCGGCAAACCAAAGAAAAAGAGCCCAAAAACAAACCTTGGATCATTGCGCAGGGATTCCAACCTCTTGGTCCCGGCGATTCTCAAGAGGATGCTAAAACCATTGAGCTGCCATCAAAGCTGTTTGTCCAGGCGGATTGTGACAACCTAAACACGTTGCTTCTTGAAGACGACTGCAATGAGCTTCCATCCAATCGGGTAAATGCTCGCCGCGGACGCACGGCAGAGAGCCTTTTAGTATTTCATGGGCCCCATGTGCTAATCACACGAGGATTTTCGCGCTGCGCTTTTACAGATTTTTCTGTATCGTTTCGAAGTTCGGTGCGTGGTATTTATGGCCCCAAGGTAGATCGCGATCTTCTAGTATTTCTTTCATTCGTCCTTAGGAGTCCGCTGGCCCATTATTTCCTGTTTCACACATCAGCAAACTGGGGTGTCACACGTCCAGAAGTTCACGATCAAGATCTTTTACGATTGCCGTTTCCATTCCCGGACCAATGCGATCAACCTAAGCAAGCCAGGAGCATTGTGCAAAAGTCAGCGAAGCTCTTTGATCAGGCTATTGAGCGAGCCAAACGGCCTCTTGTAGACCGCCAGAGACTTGCGGACGACGTTCAGAGTCAGGTTGATGACTTGGTTTATGCCTATTTTGATGTCGATAACTTCGAGAGAATGCTCATTGAAGACACGTCAGCCTATGTTCTAACTAGCATCCAGCCTTCGCGAGCAAGGGTATACATCCCAACGAACCTTTCCAGTAAGCATGCAATGCGTAAATCTTATGCCACACTGCTCTGCAAACGACTGAATGGATGGGCCAAGCAAGGCCTTCAGGTTCACGCCAAAACCATAGCCGATTCTTCCGTCGGTGTTGGTATGGTCGTTCTCGAAAAGACCAAGAGCGGGCAAGAGCCAACTGGGCTTGCAGAAGTCGGTAATGATTTACTGCATGTGTTGGACAGCCTCCAGCATACCTCTACACGAAGCCATGGGACATTTGAATTGGTACGTGGGCTGAAAGTGTTTGACCGTAACTTGCTCTACATCACAAAGCCGCTTGGCCAGCGATTCTGGACAAATACCGCGGCGATCAATGACGCAGACGAAATTGCGGCTACGATCCTCATGCGGCCGACGCGGAGGAATGCATGATTACCGGAGGTGCCGAACATTGGGACGATTTCTTTGAGCAAAGTCTCATTCCGCAGGTATTTGACTACGTCATTAACTCGTGGGAGCAGGTTCCAGTTCCAGAGCCTGGCGAACTGGAGGATGTTGTTTCCGATCAGCTATACACTCAGATGCTCAAATCAAAGCAAAGAAACCACTTTCCGTTCCTGATTTCTCGGGAAGACCTTGAGTTTGATCTGGAACTCGCAAAGGAATCCGGGCGAAAGGACATTGTGTTTTATCCGTCACTTCAGGAACAAGACATTTACATGTGCCTTGAAGCCAAGCGATTGAACGCCATCGTCTCCGGCAAGAAACGATCGTGTGCCAGCGAGTATGTTAAGGACGGTCTGCAGCGCTTTGTCGATGGGAAATACGCGAAGTGTGTACGTCACGCTGCGATGCTTGGTTATGTTCTCGACGGAGATGTCAGCAATGCAATGGGCAATGTTGAAAAGAATATTCTCTCTAGGACAAGCGAGCTTGGGATGCTGGAAGGTAGCGGGTTTCTTGATTCGACTATCCGCGTCACCGATTCCTTTGCCAAGGAGACGCATCATGCACGGAAGAAGAATAATGGTGAAAAAATTCGCGTTCATCACTTATTTCTGGAATGTCAACATCATGTCGCAGGATGCAAGGGTATCGCAGACCAGTAGTGATAATTGAGTGCATGCCAATGAGTGACACGAGTGGCGATAGTGGAGTAAGAATGCGTTACCAGCGATCAATGGAGATCGAGCAGCGGCTTGATGCCGTGCTGGAGTTGATACGTAGTGGAAGTTATTCAACGCCCGCACTAGCAGAGAAATTGGGCGTTTCCGTTCCTACCATTTCCCGCAGCGTCGAGGCACTTCGGGAACGAGGGTACAACATACAGGCAATCAGAGGGGCAAGAGGCTGGCGTTACACGATTATATCGGAAGGGGATTCTACTGACTCCTCAATCGACCGGCTGGAGCAGCCATGATCATCAACTTCCACGTCAAATAATTCGCCCACAATCTGACCCGGCGTACCACCGCCGGGGGCGATCGTCTGTCGAGGTCCCTCTTCGACGCCACCGTTGACTTACCCCCCCACCAGATCGAAGCAGCCCTGTTTGTCCTGCAATCGCCTCTGGCGCGTTCAGCGAATATGAGAGCAGCATCATTGAGGAAATAATTTGGGGCAATGAGAATTACCTTTAGCCGAACAGCTTCTCAACAGGACATCAGATGGTGAATGTTTATCATAAGCTGGAGCGTTACTACGAGGTTCGCAGTGATGATTCAACAATTGATGTTCAGGTTCACGAGAAACATCAAGGCGAACCTGATTGACCAGACTTGATAGGAAAAGACTGGAAAACACAATGCTTCCATTTCGCGTTGCTTGGCATGGCATCGGCTGTAATGGCACAATTCTGCTGGGAACATTGCTTGCCTAGTCCTTAAACCAGCGTAGCTGGTGTCGACAAATTGGTTGAAAGATGAAAACCTCCGTAGCATTCCGGTGTATATTTGATTGTAGTTCAAGAAACATCGGCTCACGGGGAGGTTTTCAGGTGAAGAAAAATATACAACGACGACTCGATGCACGGAAGCGTAGCACGAAGAAACGGACCGATAAAGCCAACTGGAACGGGCAGTCGCCGATGCTGACGTGTCCGAACGTGAAATATGAACTGGCGGAAAAGACTCAGGTCATTGCGTGTGGGGGAATTGGCGTCGCGCAACGGTTGGTTCGGCAGTTGGGCATTATGGAGAGCATCAATCGTTGCTGTCCGATCTTTATGTTTCACATGCCGTATTCCGAAGCCGACCATGTGCTCAACATCGCCTTCAACCTGTTCACTGGAGGCACCTGCCTGGAACATCTCGAACTGCGACGATGCGAAGCTCCTGATTTATCACTCCACTTACGCGTTGAGACGTAGCGTATAATCTTATTTAAGGTAGCCTGTAACCACCTTATAATTAGCTCCCGTATTTTGTTCTTTCTCAGTTAAAAAAGAGCTGACAACTATTTCAGCATAGCCTTTGTCGCATTTTCCGGAATAAACCAAGCTGCCTTGTTTCACGTTTGCATTGTCCTGCGTAAGAACCAACATCGCATCTTCAACTGAAAGACCATGATCTTTTAATTTAACTCGAGCACGTAACGAGAATAAAAATCCACTGTATACGGAATCTTCTTCTGATTCGCCAGATTCTTTCCCTTGATTAATTAACTCTTGAATCTTAGCTTCATACTCATCTTGGGAATCATTATTTTCACAAAAATCTGCTTCTAAATTATCCCAATCATCATTTTCACCATTCTCCATTACACTTCTCACCCCAAAAATAATAATTATACCAGACTAGAAATATGAAGTTATAGGGCTTTACGCATATCGTTTTTTCGAGAAACCATCATTGAACTGATCGTGTTCTGATCTCCTACCAGTGAAAAAAGAGTGAGTCTGATCACCCAGATTGAAACGCCGATTCCAGATATTATTCTAAGTGATCCTACTTGATTGAGGCAGATCCTGATGAATCTGGTTCCCTATCCGATTCTGAACCAATTTGACATGTTACTCTCTACGTCAACACAAGGAGATCGTCATATCCTCACAAATAATGCAGAAAAAAAACGATCCGAATCTACTGCAGCAGAGCAATCTCAAGTTACAAAAGTTCGCTCAAAACCCATGAAGAATACTGCACTGTCTAAAATCCTAAAGTCACCCTTTCTTTTTTGCAAGTTTTGTCTGTTCGCTCGGACGCAGACGTTCTCCAGGCACCTTTATAATTACGAGGAACCTAGGCTGAGTCTCTCCTTTGCGAATAAGCTCAACCGACTTCACAAGCTCTGAAATGTGCATTGCTGCTCCATCCCTATCGGTTTGATCCAGAACAAGCAAGAATCCCAGCCGTGCGCTAATGTTCTGATAATCCATGGCTTGGGATGAATATGCTTTTTCAAGTGCATCGAAAGAACAATCTTTTGAATCTCGTTTGACTTCGACAACAATTCTTTCTGCCGAAAACTGGAAATAAACATCTGCTCGTCCCCCGCCAACGTTCATCACTTCAATCTTCGTGCCAGCAACATTAGACTCCATGAATTTTTTATAATCACTCTGGAGATCATCTTCCTTGGCAAGATTTCCATCCGCTCGTTTGAAAAGGTAAGCGATAGCCGGTTCATCCCTCACAGTCATTTCAAGGCGAGCGTGTAAAAAAGTGATGGTCCAAAGCAGTATAGCATTGAATAGTTGTTTTGAATCTTTCGATTTATGATAGTCAGACTGTGACGCAACAGCTAACAGGCATGTTTCAATTACCATTGTTTCAGCGTTCGTCAGATTAGTCATATGAACCTCGAAAGCATCGTAGATTGCATTAATAATCAATGACTTGTGATTTGCAGTGAGATTTGAATTAGTAATCAGAGATTCAATGAGGCCATTACTCTGTTTACCAAAGAGTATCTGATCATCGGAATATTTCGATACAAGTTTATCAGCTTGTTCTAAAAGATGTTTCGCGTCATTTGCGATTTCGCTGAATTGATTTTGGCAAAACCATTTGCGCATCAGATGAGCTTGACCTGCCACTGCTGCCAAGGATCCTTCAATCCTCGGCCTGACAAGCGATTCGATGCCACCAAGCTGGTTCAGTTTTAGAATAGTTCGACTCGCACTATAAATCGGCAACAAAAATTGTTCGATAACGACAGCTGGCTCATACCAAGATGGTTCAAGCAATTCGTTCTCTAATCCGCGAAGGGCTTGTGATAGCTGTTCCCACAAAAGGACCTCGAAGGTCCGTGCACGTAGCCATGGTGGATCAAATTTAGACCGATGTGAGATAATCAGATCACGGACAGAATTGTCAATTTGATTAGCAAGCGACTCCACTGATCCATTCAGCTCTCCCACGGAAAATTCAGTTAGAACTTCCGTGCATAGTAAAAAAAGAGTTGAATCTGGTCGACCTAACGGGCTTGCGAGAGATTTGTTGAACCAAAATCGAGCGTCCTGAAGTTCAGCAGCAACAGCGTTTGATTCAATCGACGTAAGTGCCTTAGAAAGACAGGACATGCCTAGCTCAAAATACACTTCGTCTTTTGCGTCAGCTACATCGCGAAGTTCATGAAGTTTATTCACGAGTTCATCGACATGCCAATGTGAATGAGCAACTCCAATAATTTTCGCTGCCCAACGTAAAAAATCTGGTGAATCACGAACATCAATTCTAATTAGTACGCGAATCAAATCAAATCGTTTTTCGGGTAACACTATAGCTATACGTAATGCACCGTCCAAGGTTGCTGCTCGTGCCAATGACTCATTGGTTTTATCAATCGCAATATTAAGATAGGATTCAAGGATTTGGTCATCCGCTTTGGAATCAAGCGAGATAAATTGATCCAAAAGGTCAACGCATTCCCTCATTGCAATACCGTTCTTACAGATAGATAGAGTTCCGCAAATGAAACGCCATCCATCTTCAGATTCGATACTTTCGTCTGAATTAATGACGATACGAACGAATTCAGGCAATAGTGGAGAAACTCCGATTTCTGGAATTACGTTATTCAACACATCTATTCCCCCAATCATTGCCAATGAAGGATTCGTGCCCGCTTCCAGAAAATCAACAAGCTTCTTTTCGAGGTTGTGCATGAGCCACTACAAACTTCCTACCAGAGCGGATTATCTGCATGAGATTGCTTTAGCCTTGATTCATCAACGTGATTCAATATCGCATCAGATGAAATTGACGCAACAATCACTTGTATATGCTCAAGCTCGTTCGATAGGTCCTCTAAACCTGAAATCAACTGTTCTAAGTCCTTCGATGCAACCTCCTGTGCTCCTGGGGAGTCGATCATAAGGAGCCCCGGGTAGCGTCCAACTCCTTTCTTTTCACCAACACTTATCATTGCTAAGACTGTGGCAACTTTCAGACGTAATTTCTCACCTTCTGTCACTTTGCTGTAACTGGTCTCTTCCCCCCCCTTTGTCAATTTTAATACCATATTACCCTTCAGACTTGCTGAGGTTAGCGCACTCATACCAAAGCGTTGTGCATAGGTAACAATACCCTCAGATACACTTTGGAAGACATCGTTTTGCAATTCCTTTACTCGTTCATTGGTTTCTTTAACCACCGCATTCAAAATTTTTAGTTCATCAGTCTCGTACACTTGATTTAGATCAGTTGAACTGGCTTCTTCTATCCTTGCTTTCAAGACGGCGATTTCAGTCAGGACATTACTCCGTTGCCCGAGCTTTGAAATTTTATTAGCAGTGGTAGTAATTTGCTTTTGTTTGGCTTCAATAGCCTGAGTCAATTCCGACTGATTTTTCAGAAGATTCTTCAATACTCTACGTGCTTTTGTCTGAGCCTGCTTTGACGCTTTTGTTTGCTGCTCTAAACTATGTTGCAACTCTGCCGCATTGACATTGGAATGAACTTGCTTTCCGCAGACTGCGCATTCATTGGTTTCCTTTTCGGTCTTCTTGCGAGACTCGGAGATGCTCTTTTCGCAACGTGGACAGCAAGTTGGATCAAGAGCTCTAAAAACTGCGTCAGCTGCGTTGTATTCGAGGTGAGTCTGTAATGTACGTCGATCTTCAAGATAGATAGCTTCGACAGCAGTAACTGATTTCTTGGCTTGACGAATCTGATTGCTAAGAAGGATTTCATCTTCCTTAAATTTAGACAATTCAATTCCGATATTCTTGAATCGATCTTCGACAATCTCCATGGATGGAAGTTTTGTTAACTCGTCCTGCTTTGTTTCCAGCAATCCATGGAGTTGTTTTAATCTTTTGTCTCTTAATTCATTGGCGTCTTGCTCAAGCTTGGACTTTGCAGCTAGTTTCCGTTTTTGTTCTGCCACAGCAGCTTTCGCGGATGCCAAAGTCGAAATCCAGGGAATCCCGAGATACATCTGTGTTAGGCGAATCGGTAAACCAGTGTTAGGAGCTAGATCACCAACAAGAGTTGTGTAGTCGGTTCCAATAAACATTACTCCAGAAAGAGCATGCCAACCATGGAGTACAGTCCTTCCGTCAACATCGCCCGACTTTCGATAAACTGCGACCAAATCCATTGAGAACTCGCGCATGAAAAAGTCCGACATCACCGCCTCAAATTCAAGCTCGTTCCCAAACCATCCTATCTTCCGTTTGTTTCCAGATCTTGAAAAACGACTCAGCTTGCCCGTGACATCGTCTCCACACTGAATCTCAACTTTGTAATCGACTTCATCTAGTTGAAAGCTAAGCGATGATTCTCGAATCCAAGAACGAACGTCATCCTGTAGGTTGGCGGTTGGTCGTCCGCGAAGTAACCATCGCACAACCTCTAAGACAGATGATTTCCCTTTCAGGTTAGAGTCGGTCAGGATTGCCCATAGCCCATGATCGAGTTTGTCCCACTCAAATTCGAATTCGCCTGAGCAATCGACGCCATCTTTAATCCCAGAAAAATGAATACGTTTTAGCAGAAGTCGTCGAGGAGCTGGTACAACAGGCGAAGCTTGAATTCGATAATCAGCAAGAATTTGCTCAACACTATCTGGGTTCGCGTCAGCACGTTCTGCAATCGATGTGACCCAATCACGGTTTACGTTTTTTTGATTCATCGTTTGCCTTAAGTTGCAACTCGATTCAACTTTTCTTCGAGTCGATTGAGGACATCGTTTGTGATTGACGGAATTATTTCACCCAGCGCAGTGTCCGCATATTCAATACGCTGGTATTGCCGCTTCTTGAGTGCTGCACCACCACGACCATTTGCGATATCCGCGACCAGATTAGCACGATCAATATACCACTGAAGCGTTGGATATTCGGATATGATATCCGTGGTGGTTTGGATCGCTTTCGGCATAACAAAGAAGTCTGTCTCAAGTACGGTATCAACTAATTTACGACCACCGATTCGTATGAGACCACGCGAAAGCAGAATTGACAAAGCATCATCCATTCGTTCGTAGGCTCCGAAACGCCAACGAATCATCGGAAATCGGCGAAGATCGGGTTCTTCACTCGAAAATATTTTCTCAGCTAAAGTGAGATAAGCTTTATCACCGGTCTGGTCAAATCGCTCAAGTAGTTCGTCAGCAAGATAGTCAGGGTACCGCATCCAGAAATCAAAAGCACAAAGGCGTGTATTCCCAGCAAAAACCAAAGAAGCCCCTTCCGAATTTGCTCCTGTAGGTGGTTCGCCACCTGCAACAAATATGAATAGCAGGCGAATTGCATCGAGATAATACGATCGTGTTTCGATGAAAAACTCCTCTAGTCAACTGCGTTTGGTTAATCGAGCTTGCATCTATAGTTTTGGTACGCTGTCCGAGTAGGTGATCCTATAGAGTAGTGTTCGGACGTGCCATGGTCAAGCTAGCAGGCTGATCGCCAGGTCTAAGAAACTGTCGGGCTGCTGCTGCCAGACTTTCAAACGTGGCTCATGAAGAGCGTCCATCAGTTTCTGAATGTGAGCTTCGCTGAACCGTCGACAGAAGTCACCCGCTGATGTCGGATCAGGATTACGCTGAGCTCCCAGTGCATCAAGGTACGCCGTCGGTTCGTCGCAGTTCGAGATGTTCCAGGCAGGTACCCTCTAGGACGTTCTCAAAAAAAACTGTGAGGCCCGCTCGTCGTCGAACTCTGGTGCAGGAACTTCAGGTTTAATACGAAGTCAGTGAGCGGCGTGCCTGCCAGATGCTCGGCTTCTCGCGGCCCAGTCACCGTTACCAGAGTGTTCTTGAGAACGGGCCGAGCTGCGAATGCGTGAACTGACCACTATTCGTGTGCGTTCACTGGCATTCTATTTCATGAAAGTGCAGATTGGAGTATGTGAACAACTCAATCTGATGCTAAGTGGATTAATTCATAAGCGTCAAAACTCGACCACTATTACTGGGGAAGTCCTGTTTCTACTATCGACCGTTTAGGGACGATCAAGTTTTCGAACTGTTCTAGATGTGAGTTGTGCGCCGATCACAATGTGATGAGCAGATGAAATCTTATAGAAACCGTATTGAGATCCCCGTGCCAACGAAGTAGTCGTCAGCTGCTTCATTCAGCCCCACGCCTGCCCGGATATCCCATTGCACATTATTGTTGATCAGATAGGTAAATCCGCCATTAAAGTAATACTCAGGTTTTGCAGTCTCAGCACTTTGAGGGAAAAACGCAAACCACTCGGTATATGCACCTACTTTTTCAGTCAAAGTGTAACTGACTGTCCATGATTGAGCCCATTCGGTAAAGGCATTCGTGGTGACTTCGTCGATGGCGCGGTTGAACTGGGTGCTGCCTCCCGTCGAAATGAAGTCGTTGATTTCCCAACTGTAAATCCAGTTTAAGCCGGGCAGTACTTCTCCCGCTGTAAATTGATCTGAACCTGTGGGAACAGTCATCTGCGGGATGACCGCCATTTCAGGTAGAATTCCTTCTTGTGGCGTCAGTCCAATTTTGAAGCCAAGGTAAAGATCTTCACTACCGGAAATATCATTTAGTTGAGCAAGTTGATCGCTGGAATAGTTCCAGCCAAGTCGGAATTCCAGCCAGTCTGCCAGGATACCATAACGCAGAAGAGGTTCGGGCAAAGAATGAGATTTTGAAGAAGCAGTACCATCGTCATCATAGATGTAGGTGTATCCCAGTTCGAGCTGAACCACTCCCCGGCCCACAGTTGAACTCGCTTCAGTGAAATCGGGTCGGTCAGTGACTAGAGGTTCGTCAAGATCGGGGCCTCCTGAAAAACTGGTTCCATAACTCCATTGAAATAGGGTGCCTCTGGGCTGGCATTCATTGTCAGAACAGATCGAGGCAGGTTCAAGCGGGCGCAAACCAGACTCCTGATCTGAAACTGGAGTAATATTTTCGTGCCAGGCGGGAGTCGGATTTTCAAACGGAAGATCGGCAATTGCCTGGGGAGGCTGGTACAAATGCTCTCCTGCCAGAACCGCACAGACCACCAAAACTTGATATGGGCAGTAACTGTTAAGTATTCGGAGTATCATCGATTTGAGTCTTTCTAGAGTTTTTGCTGATTTTGGGGGGGATACAAATTCTGTTGATACTTTCGTGATCACTAATTGTCATAAGGATCGACGGGTAAATCGGTTTTGATATTCCAAAACCCTGGTTTTTGTATTCCAAAACTATGAGACTAATGAGGAAATGTCAGACACACGGACTTTCGGTGAAGATTGTTGATTAAAATTGCCGGTTGAAACCGACCTTTTTAAGCAATTCTCCATCACGACTTCCGGTCTGACAGCCAATTCGGGGGATACAGAGAGCGATGATTCTCTATGCTTGACACAAATTGTAGCATAAGCTACATTTGTCGGGGTTTGATGTAGCGCATGCTACAATTGTGCGTGGTGCATTCAGTACGCGCAACTATCTGTTAGGCCGGTAGACAGCGCATCGAAATCCTGAGCACAGCATCTGGTTATCAGAAGACGTTGCCTAAGAAAAGTATCTTATTGACAGATCGCCAGTTAAACAGTCATCGCAGACTGCAATCTCACAAATCTCTGGCGTAATTAAAAAACCGAGGTTGAATTGCAAAGAATATTTGTACCTGCATTAAGATTGGGAGCACAATGAGTGATCTTCGTCGGACGCGTCCTGAAGACTATCTCTGGGCAATCGAAAGTATCGCTACTTTTGGAGATGATTCTCGTGCCACGACCGGAAAGATTGCTAAAGCGATTGGAGTTACCAACGGAACAGTCAGTAGCGTACTGAAGGATCTGGCCCAAAAAGGGTTGATCGACTTAATCTCATATGAAGGGGCCATCCTGACAGAGTGCGGTCGAAGACAGGTTCTCCGTACGGTCCGTCGGCGTCGACTTCTCGAATTCTTCTTTTGCCAGTCGTTGGGAGTCACCTGGAAAACACTGGAGAAAGACGCCTTCCAACTGGAGCCTTGTGCTTCTGACAGACTGATTGATTATATCGATGACTTTTTGAATCATCCTGAATATGACCCAGGTGATGCTCCCATTCCACAAAAGGATGGATCGATGCCTGAGCACCAGGTTCTGCGATTGACAGATGCTCCTGTTGGCAAGTCACTCAAGGTTGTCCGGATCGATTTGCAGGCTGCAGATTCGCTGAGATATCTCTCAGAAATTGGTGTTCTCGTCGACTCTGAAATTCTGATCCATCATATTTCATCCGAGGTCAGTGTGATCACGTTGGATACTTTTCAGGGGC
>NZ_JBLXHC010000024.1:0-74765 GCF_048260065.1 Gimesia sp.
CTTCGTATACCAGTTTAATGGCGACGATCTGAAACAGCGATCGATCCCGAATAGATGATTGAGCGTACCGCTTGATTAAGTCTCAGAAAGGTACCCATGCGCGAAGAATAAAACCACTTGACAAGACGTCGCTGCTGGGTTAGCCCGACTGGCTTTCATCAGACAACTGCCGAAACAGGGTTCGAAAACGTTCCCCACGTTCGACGAAGCTGGTAAACCAGTCATAGCTGGCACAACCTGGTGAAAGCAAAATCACATCCCCCGGCGCTGATTGCTGAAATGCCCAGGTGAACGCATTTTCAAATGAAGTCTGAGGCAGTGAAATGACTGCTGATCCAGATTTCTGATCGGAAAACGGCTGTTCCTGCAGGGAATCGTACATCAGTTTACCGGTTTGCCCCATCAGAGCGGTAGCTTTGGTTTGACCTCGAAATCGACGGGCAAATTCCGTGAGATCCACGTATTTATTCGAGCCTCCTGCGAGCAGAATGACCGGACTGTCCCGGAACGCATCCAAGGCACAGATGGCTGATTCCGGGGTCGTCGCCAGTGAATCATTGTAAAACCGTCGCTGTTGATATTCGCCCACGAATTCCAGGCGATGTGGTAATCCTGTGAAGGACTCGAGCCCCTGGTTCAAATCCTGAGCGGGAATCCCTGCTGCCCGACATGCCAGCAATGCAGCAGCTGCATTCCATCGATTGTGTGCCCCGGGTACTTTCAACTCAGGCGACAAGGTTCCCCATTCATCTTTGAACTGAAACGAATTTTGACTGACAAATAAATCCGGATCTAGTTCGACGTCTGTACTGAAGGTGAGAATGTTTCCAGTGGTTTGCCATCCCTGCAATTCCGGATCATCCCGATTGAGCACCGCGACATCAGATTCTGACTGCCAGCGCAGAATCGTCTGTTTCGATTGACGATAATGAGCCAGGGTCTGATGCCAGTCGAGGTGGTTGGGGCTGAAATTGGTGACGAGGGCGATGTGCGGACTGACCTGAATCCGATTCAGTGCCTCGAGCTGAAAACTACTCAATTCCAGAACGACCCAGTCATCAGCCTGGATCTGCTCCAGTTCCGGTAACAGACTGATGCCGATATTCCCACCGAGCCAGCAGCGCCGACCGGCCGCTTTCAAAATGCTGTGAATCATGGCGGTCGTGGTCGATTTTCCATTGCTCCCCGTGACCCCGATCACACGTCCCGGATTCAGTTGCCAGAACAGTTCCATCTCACTGGTGACGGGAATCTGCTGTTGAGCAGCGTTTTTCAATAGGGCATGGTCGGGAGGGATCGCAGGATTCACAACCAGTAATTGCGTAGCTGGCAATTCCGTGGAACTGTCTCCCAGCTGAAAAGCCACATCAGCACAGTTTTCCAGCTGCCGGATTGATTCCTGCAATGCCTCTGCTGGTTTGCTGTCAAGTATGGTGACCCGCGCCCCTTTCTCAACCAGAAACCGGACGGTGGCGACGCCCCCGCCAAATTTCCCGAGTCCGAGGAGGGTCACATCCTTCCCGGCCAGGTCATTGTTCTGAATGAGATAGGGCAAAATGCTCATGCTATGTGATTCTGATCTTTTCTATTGGTCTGCAAGAACCATGCTGAAATACAGGAAGGATGCCTGAGGAGTTCATTCAGGCATCAGTAGGTTTGCATATTTTGTGAATCCGCGGTAGTCTGATTTCGAAACAAAGATTACAAATCAACTGTTCAAAATGAGGGTCAGCCGATGCTGTTTGCCGCTGAAAAAAATACCTGGTTGGGACTGCATACCGCCGACTGGATCATACTGGCTCTATACTTTGTTGTCATTCTCGCCATTGGTCTCTGGTCTGTCAAAAAGGTCAAAGACATGGCAGACTTCTTCATGGGGGGCCGCCGTTTCGGCAAAGTCTTCATGATGTTCTTTGCTTTCGGCTCGGGAACGAGTAGCGAACAGGCCATCAGTGTTGTTGCTGGTACGTGGCGGTCAGGGCTGGCGGGCATCTGGTGGCAGTTTCTCTGGTTGTGGGCCACTCCGTTCTACTGGATTGTTGCCCCCCTCATGCGTCGCATGCGTGCTCTGACAACTGCAGACTTCTTTGAAACCCGTTTTAACGGGCCGACAGCTGTCATGTATTCTTTTTACGGCATTGCCATCTCGATTACATTTATCGCCGGCGGTCTGTTTGGTACGGGCAAGATGGTCGATGCTTTAACCGGGAATGAACTGGATCGGCTTTCCGTTGAAGCCAATATCATGGTTCCCGCTGCGGAATGGGATACGAAGGAAAAAACGTTTCACATCACCGAACGCAGGCTGCAGGGGTATGAATTCGCGATTCTGGCCGTGACCGTCATGTTTGTGATTTACGGGATGGCGGGCGGTCTGGGAGCTGCGATTATCACCGACTTTATCCAGGGGATCTTAACGATTGTGTTTTCATTCCTGCTGCTCCCATTCGTGTTCTACGAAATAGGCGGTTTTGGAATGCTGCATCAGCAGTCCGATCTCAAAAAGGGAATGCTGGATCTGACGGTCAGTCCCGAACTGGCGGCCACCATGGGAGAACCGATCACCCCGTTTTACGTCTGTATGCTGTCTATTACTGCGTTGGCCGGCATTGTGATTCAACCCCACATCATGGGGGTCTGTGGAGCAGGGAAGACGGAATATGAAGGCCGTTTTGGATTCACGGTCGGTAATTTTCTGAAACGATTCTGTACTGTCGCCTGGACGTTTACCGGCCTGGCCTGCATTGTCTGGTACATGGGGGATAACAGTCCCTTGAAAACATCGCCCGATCCGGCAGATCAGGCTGTTTATCAGTCCCTGCTGGTCCGCGCCAGTCCTGAATATGATCAGCTTTCAGCAGAAGAAAAAGCCAAAGTTGAGGCCACTGATAAGAATTTCGCTGACAAACTGTTCGGAATGGCGGCACATGATATTCTGCCACGCATTGCCCCTGGCTTGATCGGTCTGTTGCTGGCATCCCTGCTGGCGGCGGTCATGAGTACCAGCGATGCCCAGATGATTATTTCCAGTGGTTTATTTACCGAGAATATTTACCGGAAGTGCATCGTCAAGAATAAATCGCAGCGACATTATCTCTGGGTCGGACGACTGGCAGGCCTCGTGATTGTGATCATGGCGCTGATCCTGCAGACGACGTTTACCGATATTATTGACGCCTTGAAAATCATCGTCAAAACGCCGGCCTGTATCGGCATCAGCCTCTGGTTTGGCATTATCTGGCGACGCTGGAATGTGATCTCGGTCTGGGTTTCAACAATCACTGGTATTGTCGTCTGGACCATCGTCGCGTTTCATGCTGATGTTTTGTTTAACTCAGGAATACTTCCTGAGAGCATGTTTAAATCAGGCAACGAAATGAAAGACGTCTGGCAGATGTTCTCTTTTATGAGTCTGGCGATTCTGAGTGGCATTTTTGTGAGTTTCCTGACGCCGCGCCAGTCACAGGAAAAGCTGGACCATTTCTATAAGCTGATGCATACGCCAGTGAAATTGAACGAAGTGATTGATGCCCCCTGCACACTGCCGGCAGAACCGGAGCCGATGGGAAGAAAGCTGTTCCCCAACTCGAAGGATATTGAAATCCCTTATCCTACCTTTCAGGATCTGGCAGGGTTTGCGCTGGCATGGGGAGCGGTGGCGGCAATTATCTTTCTGACACAGTTCCTGGCCAAAGTCGCCTGACACTGCTCAATACGCTTTAAATCAGCGTAACAAGTTTCATATCTTTACGTAAAAAAACAGCCGGAAACAAAATTGTTCCCGGCTGTTAATTATTGTGATGAAGCTACTACTCTTTATTATTAGCTGCGGTAGGTTACAGTGACTTTTCCACGGTGGGATTCAACGACTACACTGTATTTCCCGTAATCAAAAACTTTACGACGACCATCTTTTGTGCAGCGAACGCATTCGCAGGCACAACTTGGAGCACAAATTTCCACAGCCACACATCCTGGTTCGCAACAGCTGTGTTTGGGTGCACAAGGATCAACAATGGTTACAAGTTTTGGATTGGAACAGGGAGCAATGTTGCGGGGACGTTTGTATTTGACACAATCAAATACAGGGATCTCTTGAGAAGCAACATGGTGCTCATACGGCTGAGGCGCCAACTCAGGCATCGGTACAGGACTGACTGCTGGCGGTACTGCAGTCGTCTGGCTCAACAATAGCCCTTGTCCCAGATTAAACGAGGGACCCTGAGCTTGAGCAGTTGAAACGGTCAAGGCAATCATACCTAAAGTGTAACAAACAATCTTGTTCATCTCTGAATACTCCTTTTGCTACCTGGGTGAACTCCATTAAGGCAGCTGATTGATAAAAATCAATGTTGTTTCCCCCGACAACGTGCTTGCTGGCATTCTCCAGAATGTTAAATGATCAAGCAGATGAATAGTCAGTTCGTTTTCGCAGTTGTCCACCACACAAATTATACTCTACTGTCAACTTGAGTCGCCAATTAATCAGCAAAGCAGGTGAAAAACCGGTATCAGTTACGTACCTGATAATGGTCAGAGATAATAAGTGGAGTTTGAGATGACAAGGGTTGGCAGGCAATTTTTTGCGTAATCAACCAAACGGCCCCTGTTTCACTTACCGGAATATTTTGACAGAGAGTCAAGCTGGATCTGTTTCAGCTTGAATTCTGCATGGTTTCAATTTGATTTAGACACATGGGTTATTTGAAAAGTCGAGATTGGGAACTGGAAAACCTGTACAGATTAGAATAAGAATTTTACAATCCTGCAGAGATGCAGTTGCAAGCCGTGCTCAGATAACACATAATCTAATTGGTTTAATTTCAAGGACTTGAGGGAGACATCCATGAACAGACCGGCCTTCCGGTGGTACGGCAAACCGTTCTATTACACACCTGTGTTAATTTGTGGCACGCTATCATCTGCTCTATTGACTGGATGCGGAGGGAGTGAACCCGCACCTGCTCCCACACAGGCAACTCCCCAACAAGCAACGCCTGCACCCGCTGCGCCCCCTTCGCAAGTCGCGCAGAACACACAGTCTACACCTGTTAAGAAAGAAGAAAAGCAGGAAGACAGTCGCAAAATGATCGACGGCATCCCCTACGATGTCTGGTTTGATAATCCTCTTGCGGTCGCAGGGGATCAACAATCGGTGACTCCCGTTGCGCTTCCAGGGAATACCGTCGCAGCCACACCTGGGAATACAACTCCTGCAACAGAAATGAAGACGGCAGACGCACAGCCTTCCGCAGCAGCGGGAGGGGTAGACTGGAAAACCATCATTCCGATGCCCGTGCTTGACTCACTCGTCAAAGACATCCGCAATCGCCTGACCAAAAATATGCAGTCTGTGGGAACATATAACACCACTTATCTGGAACTGCCTACGTTTACTTCCACTCTGGCGGCTCTTGCGGAAATTGCAGCAGAGCATCCGGACGAGATTGGCTGGAAAAAAAATGCGAAATACCTGCGTGACCTGGCAGCAGGTATTTCGTCGAAGCAGTTAATGCGTGGTGCCAAATCTTATCGCGAGATCCAGGTTCCTTATGAGCAGATGATTGTAATCATGAATGGCAGTCTGCCTGCGGGGGTCCCCGATTCCGAAGATAAAAAACCTCTCAGTGATGTTGCCTCCATGGGGGATCTGATGAAGCGGGCTGATATTGCTTCCAAATGGTTGAAATCCAATGTTGGCAATGCAGACGCTTTAAAATCGGAAAAAGAAAAGGTCATTGAAGAAGCACACCTGCTGGCGGCGATTGCCAAAGTCATCACAACCGAAGGTTATGGTTACGTGGATGACAAGGGGTTTCTGGGGCACGCCAATCCGATGTCAGAGGCCAGCCTGCAGATGGTGGAAGCAGCCAAAGCCGATAACTTCCCTGATTTTGATAAAGGTTTAACTCGCGTTTATAAGGCATGCACTGAATGTCACAGTGAATATAAAGAGTAGTCTCTCTGGAAATCAAAACGTTCGCTCTGCACCCCGTATCAGCACACAACAGCAATAGAGGAAATCGACGGAATGATTCGCAATTTTTGCCACCTCGGACTACTGCTCTCTGTTCTCTTAACGCTTCCAGGCTTTGTCCGTCCCGTTCAGGCCGACTGGATAGAGCTGGTCAGTGGTCATAAAATCGAAGGCGATGTTCTCAAGCAGAGTAACGATCACCTGCTGGTGGATATTGGGTTTGAAGTGCTGAGAATTCCGCTGGAACAGATCCGTTCTCGCAGTAAATCGGAAAAAACCTCCGATGGTAAAACGCCGGTTTCCAAGAGTAAGGACAAAATTTACTCCGTAGCGGAACTGCCGGTCAAAAGTATCAAGGAACTGGCCCGGCAGTATGGAGAAGCAGTAACCCTCGTTCAAACTCCCAGTGGACTGGGATCCGGCTTTATCATTAACGACCGCGGGTATTGTGTCACCAATTATCACGTCGTAGAGAAAGAAACGCGGATTGCCGTTACGATTTTTCATCGAACGGCCAATGGAGAATTTCAGAGACGTCAAATCAAGGATGTAGAAATTCTCGCGCTCAATCCCTTTTTTGACCTGGCTCTGCTGCGTATTCCACAACAGAAAGATTTCGCATTTCGCACCGTCTATCTCGCAGAAAATGATCAGCAGCGGGAAGGGGAGGAAGTCTTTGCCATCGGTAACCCACTTGGCCTGGAACGATCCGTTTCACGCGGAATCGTGAGCACGCGCAATCGAAACATGCAGGGTATTGTTTATATTCAGACGACCACTCAGATCAATCCCGGCAACAGTGGCGGCCCGCTGTTTAATTCCCGGGGTGAAGTCATCGGCGTCACTAATATGAAGCTGATTCTGGGAGAAGGGCTGGGATTTGCGATCCCCATCACTTACGTCAAACATTTTCTGGATAACCGGGATGCATTTGCGTTCGATAAAACAAGTCCCAATACGGGCTATCGCTATTTTGATGCACCGCGCAGAAAAACGGCTGTTTCTGAAAAGTAAATTAAGAAATTTGCAACCAGTGTCTGAGTTTCGTGGTAATGTCTGCCGAGAGTATCACGAAATTGTTTTCTGCCTCTGACCGGGGTGAGTTTCAGGTTGGGGTTGTCAGAAAAAGAAGAATTGCTACAAATAAACAGTATAATTTTCGTCACGCGTAAAAGTATAAGACAGGGCCACAACGTCGGATCTTGCGTGAAGTTCCCTTAAATCCCCTCTGGAAGAGAAAGAATGAAGGCTCCTATGAGAAAGCCACTTTTGTTACTCGCATTCATGTTGATGCAGGCGATGTTCCTGCAGACTGCCCAGGACAGTTTTGCACAAGATCGTGTTTCTGCAGCACAGAGACTGCCCGACGATTCACTGTTCTATTTTTCCATTCCGGACGTCGAAGTCATGGAAGAAAAATGGGCACAGACCTCAATGGCAGAAATGATTCGCGATCCCGCTTTTGCTGGAATGCGCGAAGATCTGGTCAAACTGGTCGAAAAGTATTCAAAAAAGTTTGAGGACGAAACCAGTCTGGGACTGAGTAATGTCCTGAGTATTCCCAGTGGCGAATTCTGTCTCGCCTTCGTGAAAAGCAGCGAAGGGAAATTTGGTGGACTGGTCTCGCTGGAGTATGGCGAGAGCGGTGAGATCGTAGAAAAGATTCTGGAAAAAACGGCTGATGCTCTCGATAAGGAAGGTGCCCGCCGCTCCATTCGCAGTATTTCCGGTACCAAGATTGTCGTCTTCTCTTTTGAAGCCGAAAATCCTGAAGACGAACCCGTCAAAGTTCCACTCGCCAAGCAGTTTTCGTACTTCCTGAAGGATAAAACGTTTGTTGCTTCCAATGATGATAAGATTCTGGAAGGAGTTCTGGCGAACTGGGATGGTCAGGATCAGAGATCACTGGCTGCGAAAAAAGAGTATCAGTACATTCAGAGCAAGTGCGCAGATCCGGGTGCACCGGCAGTTGCACAATGGTACCTGAATCCGATTGGTGCGCTGCAGTCTATCCTGGGGGTGGCCAGCCGTGCCAATCCTCAGATTGGAATGGTACAGGGTTTTCTGCCTGCTTTGGGTATTACCAACCTGAAAGCTGTCGGCGGAGCCAGCTTCATGGCGACTAAAGAGTTCGATGCTATCTCAAAAACTTTCACTTATGTCGAAATGCCGACCTCCGGGATTATCGACATGTTTAAATGCCCTGCCGTTCCTCAGCAGCCCCCCGTCTGGGTCTCTGATAAAGTTTCCTCGTACTATTCAATCAACTGGAGCATCATCGGTGCTTACGATTCGATTGAAACTCTGTTCGATGGTTTCCAGGGACGCCCCGGTGCGATGGCCGCTTTAATCGATTCGATGGCTGATAATCCAAATGGCCCCAAAATCCACATCAAAAAAGACATCGTGGATAACCTGAGTGGACGTATTCAGGTTGCGACTCAGATTGAAGAAGGCGAACAGCTGGACCTGACCAAAATGACCGGTCAGTTCACTGTCGCATTAGGTCTGAAGAATGCAGACGCTTTCCAGAAAATTATCGCATCACTGACGGCCCGTGATGATTTTCCCGGACAGGCACGTGAATTCCAGGGAACAACACTATATGAACTTCCCGGCGCAGTCATCAATTCCCCCACCTCAGCAGGCTTCTGCATCGCAGAAAATCAGCTGTTTATCTCAAACGATGTACAGCAGATCGAAAGTGTGCTGAGAAAAGACCGGGGTGCCGGTTCTCTGATCAACGATGCCAATTACAAACTCATCGCTGAAAACTTCCCTGAAAAGACATCCATGATTACCTACCAGAATGCAGATGCTCAGGTACATGCCGTCTATAATTTAATTAAACAGAATGAGGATCAGGTGAAGATCGAAGGACTTGACCTGTCGAAACTGCCTCCTTACAGCTTCTTCCAGAAGTATCTGCCCATCAGCGGCGGTTACACAATTCCTGATGACCAGGGCTTCTTTACCTCGACTTTTTCAGTGAAAAAGTCAAGATAAGTCCTTAAATCACGCTTAACTTTCAAAAACCCGGCGAGTCAGCTCGCCGGGTTTTTTTATTGTTGATATCGGTTTTTTCGAAAGGCGCAATACTTTTCAGTCCGGTTTGAGTTAAATAGGAAGTAGAGGACTTATCGTGTATCTGGCCCTCGTCTGATTTCAGCATACCCGTGAAAGGGGCGACAATGCAGTATTCTTTCATTTCACTGGCGGCACTCGCCGTACTGGGTTTCTCTGCCGGCAGCCTTTCCGCTGCTCCGGAACAGGACGAATCCGCGTCCCAGAGCATTTTTCAACAGCTTGATAAAAACTCTGACGGCACTGTGACAGCAGATGAAGTCCCACAGGATAAAGAACGTTTTTTTGACCATCTGATTCGAACGGGTGATCAAAACAAAGATGGGAAGCTCACAAAAGATGAGTTTGAATCGAGCCTGAAAAAAGAGGACCAGAAATTTCCTGCTGCAGGAGGCGGCGACCAGGAACGGTATCGACGTGGTATGCAGGAATTCATGAATCGTCTGGACCGAAATGGCGACAAAAAGATTTCACGTGATGAAATACCAGAACCACTGAAAGATCGTATGGAACCGCTTTTCAAACGGATGAATACAGACGCGATTCCTCTTGATGCACTGCAACGATTCTCAGGCATGAATCGAGGCAGACCCGATGGTGACCGCAGAGAACGTTCTCGCGCTGATGACGAAAAGATGAGCCAGGAACGCTACGAGCGGTTTTTCCAGTCACTCGATACCAATAAAGATGGCAAACTGACTCTTGCGGAAGCCCCTGAACGGGCAAAGCAGATCCTGCAGCAGATTTACAGACAGACCGATAAAGAGGCTGACAGCTCACTCTCAAAACAGGAATTCATTGAAGCAATCAAAAATTCTCGTCCTGGCCGGAGACCCGGCGATCGTGGGCGCGACACCGAAATGGAACGTCCCGAAATGAATGCTCGTCCGGAAGGGAGCCGTGGAGGTTTTCAGGGAAGAATGTTTCAACCGGTTTTCATGAAATCTCTGGATACAAACGAGGATGGAAAACTGGATGCCAAAGAACTCGAGCAGATGAAAGATCTGCTGAAAAAACTGGATCGCAACGAAGACGGTTCGCTGGACCTGAGGGAATTGATGGGCGGAGACCGTGGTGGATTCAATCCACGAGGGCGGGATCGCGATCGCATGGATCGTCCACGTCGTCCTGCTGCTGAATCACCGGACAACAAACAGCCGGAAAAAGATTCGAAAAAACCAGACGCTTAAATACCGGCTCACGAACAGTTCGTGAGATCAGACCTGATTTTGAGAGGCAGTTTGCTCCAGCGCGGGTGAACTGCCTTTTTCTTTTTGCAGATGCTGTACCCAGGCGGGAGGCAGGTTGCACCAGACCCAGTTTCGACGAATGCGGAACTGGCGTGTGTAGTCTCCCATAATCTCATCGATTTCACGAATCCGCTGATTCTCGTCACCCCGCGAGACGACTTTGCGGACAGGCCGCACATACATGTATTCGAAGTACGAAAGTACTCCTCCCGGCTTGAGCAGTCGGAAGTACGCTTTGAAAATATCAGTAACCAGATCTGTCGGGAAATTATTTAAAGGCAGGCCGGAGACAATGTAATCATATTCCTCTGCTGCACCATAATCCTGCAGTGGACAATTATGAATTGCCGTCTGATGTTTGATTTCCTGGAAGCCTCGTTCGGTATCAAAGCGTTTATGCAGAATCTCGACAAATTTATCATTCAACTCCACCAGATCGAGTTGATCGCCTGGGTGAATCTGCTTCACGATCTCCCGTGTGACCGCTCCTGTGCCAGGCCCGATTTCCAGAACTTTCTTGGGCCCCTGATGCTGCTTCATAGGCCCGGCCATGTTCGCTGCCAGAAATCGACTGCTGGGAGCAATCGCGCCTGTCGTCTCGAAAGTTGTCCGAAACTGTCGAAAGAATTCAAGGTAGTGTGACAAGACAATAATTCCTGATTGATACGCTATATATGAATTTGATGATCAACCTGATGATTATAAACAGGCCTGCCGACGTGCGGTACCGATTTCCTGTGCCTGCTGTAAAATATCAACTCCCACCGCCTGACTCCAGGCAGTCAGCAGTTTCCAGTAAACGGGGCCGGGAATGCCTTCCGACAACTGATTGTCTTCAAAGCGGGTGACCGGCATCAGACAGTAAGCGGTCGAAGACGTCAATGCTTCGTCAGCTTCGAGTATCATATTGGGGGAAATATCTGTTTCCTGATAGTCCATTCCCAGCTGTTTCGCTAATCGAATCACCATTCTCTGGCTGATTCCCCCCAGAATATATTCAGGGCGGGGAGAAAGAATCTGGTTTCCCTGCACCAGAAAAAAGTTTCCAATGGTCGTTTCCGCCACGTAGCCTGCCGGATCAAACAACAAGGCAGAAGCCTCCGGATTGTTCCGCCGTACCAGTTTGTCAGCGCGGTAGAGGTGAATTCTACTGCGTGATTTCACACCCGGATTAAAAATGGCAGCATTGAGAGGCTGTACTTCTGATCGTATCAGATTTTGTCCCACAGCATATTTGCGATCCCAGAGTTCAAAAGCGAGCGGGAACGTGTGCACACAAATGGTCGGTGTCTGACAGGTCTTAAGTTCAGCCAGTCCCAGGTAAGGCAGATTGTGGCCGGCGGTAATAAAGACCGTTAAACCCAGGTCATGCTGGTCTGGTAACAGCGCGGCATTTCTCTCAACCAGCGTTTCACAGACCTGCTTCAATTCAGCTTGGGAGACAGGAGGTTCTATGCATGCATAGTCCAGCGCAGAAAAAAGACGCTCCAGGTGATCGTCCAGCAGAAACAACTGATGCTGAAACGTTCGTACCATCTCTGTAACAGAGGCACCATACACGATTCCCAGATCGGTTACCGACAGCTTCGCTTCCGAATCGGGAATGAAGTTGCCATTCAAATACGCCTGCGCTTCGGACATGGAAAAGATTCGTTCGGGTAATAGAGATCAGTAACAAAGAAAACAGCTCGACAGCTGCAGATCAGTATCCGTAATACACAACTGGCTGTGAGTATGCCGGGTAGGAGTACACAGGATAAGGCATGGGAGCAGGATATGTCGTGGGATACTGTGAATTCAAATATGGTCTTCTTCCAAATAAACGGACCTGCAAATACATGGTATTAGCAACCATTCGGCAGCCCAGTGGAAACGCAGAGCTGTTACATCGCTGGTGTAATTCATTCCGGAACTGTAAATCACAATACCGGCGGCTGATACCGGGAATCTGATAGCAGCGGTCATGTTGAGAACAGGTGCCACGAAAATCGGCCCCCATAAACCCCTGGGGAGTCAGCATCTGCAGCAGGGGAGCACCATCAGGACCGCAAGGGTAACCATTTCCACATGTTTGAGCCTGCAGTTCAGATCCCTCTGAGAAAATCCAGGCGAAACAGATACTCCACAACACAACGTATTTCAATTTCATGACATAACCTGAATCCGCATCTGAAAATAAGTCAACCAGGATCGGGCACTGTTCAAAAGCTCCAGCCAGATCGTTCGTTCGATTTTCCCTACCTGGCAATCCAATCGCAAGTTTCTTTTGCTCCCATCGTCGAATTCCTGTCAGAAAAGAGGGCTGCAGGCATGATAGTTGACAAAAAAATGAACCAGTCATATGACTTCTGAGTCCGACCTCGATATACTGCGAAGGAGAATGATTGGTCTAACTTGAGATATACCAATCATTTTTTTACGATTTCAATGAACATAACCGCATTGATCATTAAGTAACTCGACGAAATCTGAAACAGATAAAAGGATTGAACAAGATGGCGATACCAACCATTCAACCAGGTCAGACAAAAATTGGCTGGATTGGGACGGGAGTCATGGGAGCCAGCATGGTTGGCCACCTGATGGACGCTGGTTTTTCGGCTACGGTGTATAATCGCAGTAAATCGAAAGCGGAACCACTCATTAAAAAAGGGGCAAACTGGGCCGCTTCTCCCAAAGAGGTTGCTGAAAATTCAGATGTCATCTTTTCGATCGTTGGTTTTCCGACAGATGTCAGGGAAGTTCTTCTGGGAGAGCAGGGGGCTCTGGCCGGCGCAACAGCTGGTAAGATCCTGGTTGATATGACAACCAGCGACCCCTCTCTGGCTGTTGAAGTCGCAGAAGCAGCGAAAGCTCAGGGAGTTTTTAGTGTCGACGCCCCGGTTTCCGGCGGAGATGTGGGCGCCAAAAACGGAACTCTGTCCATCATGATTGGTGGTGAAGAAGCAGTTGTGGATGCACTCAAACCCTGCTGGGACGCCATGGGGAAAACGATTGTCTATCAGGGGGGACCGGGATCCGGACAGCATACCAAGATGGTCAATCAGATTCTGATCGCGACCAACATGATCGGCGTCTGCGAAGCATTGCTCTACGGTTACAAGGCAGGCCTGGATCTGCCCACAGTACTGGAATCCGTAGGCAGTGGTGCAGCCGGCAGCTGGTCTCTCTCGAACCTGGGTCCGCGAATTATGGACAACAATTTTGATCCCGGTTTCTTTGTAGAACACTTCATCAAAGACATGGGAATCGCCCTGGCGGAAGCCAAAGCGATGAACCTGAGTCTGCCCGGCCTGGCACTGGGACATCAGCTTTACCTGGCCGTCCAGGCTCAAGGGCATGGACGGGATGGAACCCACGCACTGCAGCTTGCCCTGGCGTCATTATCGAATGTCGACTGGGAACAGCGATCATAGTATTTCAAGTTAAACTCAATTGAATATAAAAAAGAACTGACCCGCCAACCTGAACTGGCTGGAAGGATTTGTAGTAAGGTAATAAAAGCATGGCGAATCAAAGTGACCTGTTTGCAGGTCTTGCGGTAGCAATGATCACCCCGTTTCAGAATGGTGAAATCGATGAGACAGCGCTCCGCGCCCTGGTCGATTATCATGTGGAACAGGGGACAGACACCTTGTGTCCCGTCGGGACAACCGGTGAATCACCGACGCTTTCTCACGACGAACACAAACAGGTGATTTCGATTGTCTGCAATCAGGCTGCCGGCCGGATTAAAGTGATGGCGGGGACAGGCTCCAACAGCACACGCGAAGCGATCGAGCTGACCAAGTATGCACAAGGTGCCGGAGCAGATGGTGCCCTCCATGTGGCTCCCTATTACAACAAGCCGACCCAGGATGGCTTCTTCCAGCATTATCAGGCCATCGCAGAATCCGTCGATATTCCGATCGTCATCTATAATATTCCCGGGCGGACAGCAAAAAACATCGAACCGGAAACGATTATTCGACTGGCTGAGATTCCGAACATCGTCGCCGTCAAGGAGTCCACCGGCTCCATGGATCAGGCTTCTCACATCCTGTCAGCCTGCGATCTGGCAGTCTTATCAGGCGACGACAGCCTGACTCTGCCCCTGATGGCGTTAGGCGGGAAAGGGGTCGTCTCTGTCGTAGGGAACATTGTTCCCGGCGATGTCAAAAGCATGCTGAATGCATTCAATGCAGGAGATTTAGCGCTCGCCCGTGAGTGGCATTTCAAGCTGTTTGCCCTGTGCCGTAATCTGCTGGGGCTGGCGACCAATCCCATTCCCATTAAAGCCGCCATGCAGTTACTGGGACGTGACAATGGTGAAGTTCGACTTCCCATGACCCAGTTGGACAGCAGTTCAATGCAGGTTCTGGAAAAAACCCTGCGGGATTATGGTCTGCTTTAAGAATTCGGCTAAACTAAACGGCATCTACAGTTGCTCCGGGTAAGAGACTCCAGGAACAATGTTCAATTAGGCACTTAATCTGTTTCAAGAGGTATCTCTGGTGATATTTGGCTTTGGAAAATCCCGGGAAGAGGAAGAAGAAGAGTTCGAAGAAGAAATTGAGCCGGTCTCGTTTCAAGGGGCACTCAATGGCCAGCCTGCGAATCTGAAAGACAACGCGCGGCTGGTAAAAGCAGGCCTGATGCCTGCGAAAAACATCATTACCGACGGACTGGTATTGCGTGCAGAGCTCATCCGATTTGAACCAAAGGGGGAACGCTACCAGGTCCTGTTTTATGTTGATGGTGTCCCCAGCCCTGGCCCGAAACTCTCCAAGCAGCAGGGAATGGCGGTTGTGCAGGTCATCAAGCTGCTGTCAGGCTTGAATATCCAGGAGCGCAAGCGCCCCCAGACAGGAGGCGTTGCAGCGGAGCTGGAAGAAGTATCGTACCAGTTGCGCGTTGCAACCGCACCGACACAGGATGGTGAGCGGCTTTCCGTCAAAGCAATCAACCTGAAATACCCGCTGGATCGAGCAGACGACATCGGCTTCACCGAGGAAATCAAAGACAAGATTCGTGAACTGAGTACGGGCCGCAGTGGGTTGATCATGGTCAGTGGTCCTCCTAACTCCGGCACAACCACCACGACTGTTGGTGTGGTGCGTTCGGTCGATGCCTATCAATACACGATCTTTGCATTGGCTGACCCTGAGCATCGCGAATTGAGTCATATTGCGACCCTGGAAAAAAAAGAAGGGGACACATTCGACGATGAATTACGCCGCATCATCCGGATGGAAGCAGATATCATCTATATCTATCCTATTACCGATGAACAATATGTCGCCAGCATTCTGAATGTCGCCGATGAAATCACGATGATTGCGGAACTTTCAGCGAAAGATGCGATCTCCGGTATCATTAAATACTGCAAACTGGCAGGCAGTCTGGAAAAGGGTGTGAATTCGCTCAAAGCGGTTGTTGGTCACAAACTGATCAGAACGCTGTGTGATCAATGTAAAGAAGCGTTTCGCCCCAATCCGAAGCTCATTGAAAAAATGGGGCTTCCCAAATCCACAAAAATGCTTTATCGACCGCCACGCCAGACCGTGGATGAGGATGGCAATGAGATCGAACCCTGTGAAAAGTGTGAGGGCTTGGGATACTACGGTCGGACACTGATGCTGGAAATGATCGAGATGACGGACGAAATGAAGAAGCTGATCATCAGTGGTGCCGAACCTGCCAAGATCAAAGCGTTTGCGAAAAAGCAGGATATGCCCAGCTTCCAGAAAGATGGTATCCGACTGGTCGCCGAGGGTAAGGTTTCCATGGATGAACTGCAGCGTGCGTTCAAATCGTAATTGAACCGACGATTTCCTCCAGCAGAATCGAATTCATAGATCGCCTGTGACATCAGGGAAAATGCGCAAATGTTTCGGGCTGACCTGGCCGATACTATGCTACGCCCCACCTGATCCCCTCTTGCAGATCGCTTCGATTCCACCTTTCAAACTTCCTCCACTTTCGCGAGGCTTCCTATGATCACACGCTCCAGAATGATTGTGCTCCCTGCAATTCTTGCTGGTTTCGCCATCTATCCGTTTATCACTTCGGTTCCAGAGCAAAGCAGCGAAATTACCCCCAAGGCGTTACCGGAATCCTATAGCAGAGATGTGGTTCAGTATTATCCTGATGAAGCTCAGGGACAGTTTGCTGACCAGCGTCAAATTCTGGAAGCGTATAAAATAGAGCGCTCCCGCAAATCTGCTCAATCTGCGCCTCAGTAAGCATTCCGCAGTCTGAGTTTAATTCGAATCAAAGCTGTATAGAACAGCTGAGGTCCCAACACAGACTTTCAGATTGACGGAGCAATCAGTGGCCATGCGATCACAATCCGCCATATCTATGTTCTGCGGAGTTTCTTTATACAAAATCTTGTCCGATTAAGCAGAATATACCGAAGATTCCGGTTTTGCGTGTCGATAAAAGAAGTACACACGTTGTAGTTTTGTGTGACCTTGCAATCACTTTACATCAAAGTGACTGGATTCAGTACAAGGACGGACTGTTCCCAAGGTGTTCCCGGCTCCTGTCTTACCCTGTTTACACGTCTCCCCAACAGGTGCCATTTGACAACTTTATCATTCCGAGGAAAATCATGGTGATTCGCCAGCTAAAAAATTGGTCAAGTGTTGGAGTTCTGGGTTTAGCATTGATCGGATTAACCAGCACCGGTTGCCAATCCAGCATTGGTGGCCAGACATTGCCTTCAGCGTATTACCTGAATGACGATGTGCAGTTCTACCCGGCAGGTCCTGAAGAACAGCTCTACAATCAGCGGGAAGTACTGGAACAATACAAGCTGGAACGCAAACTCCAGCAGGATCAATAATCATTCATTGAAAACTCCAGCAGGCGTGGTTTCGATCCGCCTGCTGTTTTTACCACAAGCGACTCCAAACAGGGGGGACCCTTTCGCGCCTTATGACGGTTCAATGCGCTGGATTATTTGAACTGTCAGCGAAAGGATATTAGCCGGACGCAGAGAACGGGACTCTCGCCCGGCTTTTTTCATTTTTCGGTTTCCAGACCCCCTACCGCTTAGAGCGTCTTCGACATCTTATCGGCCAGGCGAGTGAGAGCCGGGCTGACGTCAGTTGGCTTAAGATGCACGTTTATGACACTCAAGCTGTCCTTATTCGCCAGGGCGGCTTTGATGGCTTTCTCCAGGTCACCTTCCGTACTGACTTCGAAGCCCCAGCCCCCTCCGATCAGATCGGTAATATTATGATATTTCCAGTCGGGAATATCATTGAATGGGCCTTCCTGCAGAAAACGCTCGGTCGTATACCCCTTGTTATTGAGTACGATCACAATCGGGTTGAACCCCAGTTTGAGTGCCGTCGAAAGCTCTAGACATGTCATCTGAAAAGCACCATCGCCGACCAGAACAATCGGCCTCAGACTCTGATTCGCCACCTGTGCTCCCAGAGAAGCAGGGATCGCAAATCCCATTGATGTATAATAAGCAGGGCTGAGGAACTTGGTATGCGTATTGATCATCAGATCAACGGCCCCGAACAGGCAGTCGCCGACATCGGTGACGACCACCGTCTCATCAGTCAGGATCTGATTGATGCTTTCAAAGAGATGTTTTGTCGTGACAGGCTGTGTCGGTTTGACCTTGAAATCAGCCTGCTGCGGACGGACATTTTCGGGAATTTTCCGGGTAACCACTTTCATTTTCTGCTTTTCCAGGGCGGTTACAAAGTCCGAGAAAATCACATCGTGAAAGTGATGATAGCTGATCCGCAGCTTTTCGCTGGTGGCATAAATACATTTCCCCGGATCCAGATGCGCGGTATAAATTCCGAGATTGATGTCCGTCATAAATGTTCCCAGGAGAATGACACAATCACTCTCCTCGACATATTTCTGGACCTCGCCTCGTCCCATCGCTCCTTCATAAACTCCCAGGTAAAGCGGATGCGATTCGCTCACGACTGACTTTCCGAGAATCGTGGCACACATCGGGATGTTAAACTTCTCAGCGAAACCGAGCACTTCTTCCCGTAAACCAAAGCGATGAACTTCAACCCCTGCGATGATCACAGGCTTCTTACTGGCTTCAATCAGTTCCTTCGCTTCTGCCAGCGATTCCCGCAACGCATTTTTGTCACTGACGGGCTGACTGTCATCAGGCACATGGGGGATCACAGCCTGCTTGTGTACGCAGTCGCGAGGCAATTCCAGATACACCGGTCGTTTAAACCGGACACACGCTTCCAGACACCGGTCGATTTCCTGGAATGCCGTCATGGGATTATCGAGTAACGCTGTTGCAACGGTTATCTTTTCGAAGACATCGCGTTGTGTATGAAAATCTTTGACACGATGATGGAGCAGGGGATCTGTCGCTCGCTCTGACATGCCTGGTGCGCCACTGATGACAATCACCGGAGACTTTTCTGCATAAGCCCCCGCAATCGAATTACACAGGCTCAAACCGCCGACACAATAGGTGACACAGACGGCTCCCAGACCATGCACCCGGGCATAGCCGTCCGCTGCATAGCCGGCATTATCTTCACGGGTCGTCCCGATGACTCGAATCGGACTCTCTTCCAGCATCCCATAAAACTGCAGCACAAAATCGCCGGGGATACCGAACAGATCGGTGACGCCATAATCCTGCAACCGCTGCACCAGATAACTGCCAATCGTGTGCACTTTTCCGTTGCGTTTTTCAGATTTGGAACGCGAAGTCTGTTTCGCGGGGATACGTGATCTCGTTGAGGCGGGCTTTGAACTGGTTGTGGATTTTCGAGCTAACATCTCAATTCCTTCCTTGCGTATATGCTGATTCATTCAGAGAAATTGTGACCTAAGATCTTTCTACTATTGATTATAACAGACAGAAGGAGCCGAATAAGCAACAATCCCATAAGCCACTTATATCACAGCACTTACGGCACCGCATAGTCGCGTAAGACAGGCAGGCAGAATTTAACTGGCTCACCTCTGGAGCAGTTTTCGGATTCCTCTTCGCTCAGCATGCCTGACCGGAGCCTGTTCACCAGCGGGCGTGGCAGGCAGTTCAGCTGTATCTCCAAACTGCCCCCAGTAGCTGCATAAAAGTCGGTAGCAGTCGAGATAGCGCTGTGAGTCCCAGGCCAGGGCAAGCGTCGAAACCAGTTTGGTCAACTGGCGATCATCCTCAGGGGAAATCTGATGGATCTGTAGATCAACGTCATCAATCCACAATTTCTCTGGCCCCAATTTTTCAACAACGATGTGGGCATTCTGAATCTGATCTGCAGGGATATCTTTGACACGAAACAGGTATTTGCGCCATTGCTGATCCACTGAAATAATCGCGGACTGCACTTTTAATTTCCCGTTCTGCTCCGCCTCGAGTGCAATCCGCACCTGCATATCGCTGGCCTTCGACTTCATCCAGACGCTCATGTTCAAATAGCGGGAATCCTGAAGTGGAATTTCATTTGTGCGAAGAAAGTTACTCCCAGGCACATTTCCCAGAACCAGTGACGTTTTTCCGGAGTGGGCTTCGGTCGAATCGATGGTCCAGGCATTCCCCTGAGATGCTTTTGTCTCCCAGCCTGCCAGGATGTAGTCGCGAGAACTTTTACTTTCAAAATCGGCATGAAAGACAACTGCCGTCAGTTCATCCATCGACTGATGCAGTTTAACCAGACTTTGTTTCTTCTGTTCGATTCTGGCCTGCAGATGCATGAGATCCTGTTCGGCGATATTGCATCGAACTGACTGGACCTGAATTTGTGAATCATCGATCCGAAATGCCTGAAAATCAAACGGCTCAAGCGAGACGGTGTACCGACGAATTTCTGTCCCCGACTGAGTTACAGGTAACGCTTCACCCGATTTAAGCGAAATCACCGGCGCCTTCGAAGGAGCCGTCAATTCAATCACAACCTGGCAGGAATAGGGAAAATCATTCACCAGGTAGAAATAGGCTTTCTCTTTGCCGCGAGACAGGCGGGTTACGACCGGTTGTGCTGTTCCTTCCACAGTCTGAAAGGGGCGCGACGGGAGTTGCTGAAACTGACTGCGAATGGATTCGGTCGCACGCTCCTGCCCAAACGGAATCGTCCAGCCTCCATCAAAGATAAAATAAGGATCCTGTCTGGCAATCGAATGAATATATCGAATTCGATTACTTTCACCAGCCGGTGTTACCTGTGAAACCAGCCAGGTAAACGCTGGCTGCCAGGGCGAAATCCGGTCAAATTCAGCAATCCGGATTTCGACCGGATCGTGATAGTATAAAGCGCCGCTTAAGCGAGACTTAAATGCGTCATCAACCGATGGATGTGAATTCAGAACCTGGGCTAACGCGGAGTCCTGCTGCTGTGAATTATAATGACCGGGTCTGAGCACAACCGCATTTTCGATCTGATCATAGTGTGTAAAATCCAGCCCCATTTCCATTAAAACAGGCCGAAAGATGGTTCCTGCTTTGAGAGCGGTGATCACATCTCCTTCACTGCTGCGAGAAGGCAGTAGTTCCCGTGCAGAGAAAATGATCTGTGCATCAGGAGCTTCTGCCTGCAACACATCCGCTAACAGTTGATGCAGTTCGCGGATCTTCTGACAACGCCATTGTGTCCACTGTGGCAAAGCCGCTGTCGTCAGATATCGATACCGATCCTGATATCTGCTTGCCGGCGTGCTGAAGGGAACCTTAATCCCTGTCTCTTTCTGAAACTGCTGAATCGTCTGATCATCATAGCCCCATTCCAGTCCCGGCAACTGCAGGTAACCATTCAGGCTCAATTGAACGGCAACTCCCTGGAATGAGGGATGCTGTTTATAGCGGACCACCAGTTCACGGAATATTTTCACGATCTCGGCCTGAACCCTTGGATCCAGGGGATTATAAAAAGGCGCCTGTCCGCGGGAGGTCCCTTTGGCTTCACGCCAGGTCTGTCCAGCAGAATTGACCAGTTCAATCCCGGCGGAACTTCCGGATGCATCATGCAGCATCTGTTCCAGTGAATTCAGCATGGAAGAGAACTGCAATTCCGGAACCAGGGTTAACTTTTCCCGATTAAAAATCTGGAACAACAGCTCCAGCACATCCTTGCGTACGACATCCTGCCCGGAAGAATGATAGACACCAGAATCGTAACGAGGCGTTGGTGCCAGGAACTCGGAAGGATAAATGGCGCTTCCGTCAGCGGAGACAGCCATCAGCACACTGTTGAAGTGATGGTAATTTAAGTAGTAAGCCAGATGCTCACCCGCTTCGCGAAAGGTCTGCCAGTCATCCAGGCTGCGATTACTTTTACTATCCAGCACCTGCGTGGCACCAAATATTTCTGGCAACAATGGTTTCTGCAGGTAAGGCCCGGTCAGTCGACTTTTTTCAGTGACAGCGCCAGTTTCACCTTCAACAGTAGTTTGCGAATTTAAACGGGCAGGAAGCTCATAGACTTCGACTTTTGTCACTTCCGCTGGGTTTGCGGTCCCCAGACTATGAAAGATCAAAATGGGATTATCCACTTTAGGCCAGAAGAGTACTTCGGCCTGCAATTCATCCGACTGGCTGGCAGCAGTTACTTCAGTCTCTGTCTGATAAACTCCGGAATCGATCCCGACGGGAACCAGTTGACCGGCAGCATCCGGTTCCAGAATACTGAAGCCCAGTCTGGCACCGGTTCGTCTCGGGTAGGTTAACAGCAGTTTGTGAGGTCTGTGTAGACTTTTAACCCTCAGGTGGCATGCCGACCAGGGGGGATGCTGTGTGCCGGACTGCTCTATGGCTGGATTGGCTTTGAAAAATGACTTCAATGAACTCCTGAACCGGCTGCCTGGACGACGTTTAATCAGATCATGATGGTCGAGCGGACCATTCAGGGTAAATTCATCCACCAGATCTCCGGAATCCGGAATCAATGCTTTGATATGCGGTTGAGGCCGTTTTTGTGAAAGAACAGCAAACTGAACTTCCGCGCGCTGACTCCCCAGGGTCACCACCAGATTGTATTCACCTTTCTCTGGTGCATTGACAGATAGGCCAACCCCCTGTTTCAACAGCTCCGCACGATCCTGCGTGGGAAGGGGAATTGCCCCTGACAGAACGGGCTCCGCGGTTCGTGCCCGCTGGATATTCCAGTTCAATTCATTGCCAGGTACCACGGATTTGTCGAAGAGGAAATGCGGGAACGCCTGAATTTTAATTTCTTCACCCGGCTTGAAAACAAGATGCGGGTTCCTGATCTTTAAGGCAAATGCGTCACCTGGCGCCTGCTGTACGATCAGTTGCGCAGCCGTCTGATTGACGGGCAGAATGACTTTTTGAACCAAAATATCCTTCAACTCAAACTGCTGACTCAAAGAGACAAGGGAATCGTCCCGATCCCGCACATGAACCTGGAGTTTTGCATCAGCAACGCCACGGACCGTAAACTCAACGCTGTTAAACACACGCCGCGAGTGCGGCTGATAGCGAACCGTTTGCCCCGCTGACTTCAGGACGGCAGCTTCATCTGCGTCCACGCCTAGCGATTTTGCTGAAAGCAGTTCACAACCCGTGAACTCGAACTGTGCTTCCCAGTGACGGGGAACCGATTCTCCCCACTCTATCCGAATCCTGACTGGAATCGTAAGCGCATCTTCGGCTCCTGCGTTTGCAGTAGCCAACGACACCATCCAGAGGATTGTCCAAGTAATGATTAAGGTTCGTTTCACAGAAACCTACTTTACCGTGTGATTAAAGTCCGGAATTCGGGGGCCCGCTCGAATTGAGCAATCGATTGAATGCCAACAGGCTGTGAAGAAATGAACTAAAGGTGAGCAGGGGGATTATATGGATTTCCGAATCTGGGCCAAGGGCAATTATTTTCTAAAAGTACACCAAAACATGTGAATTTCCCCAGGAACCATCTTGACTCAAATCCATAAAAATGCCAAAAGACGCTTCCTCTCTCACAGCTCGCTTCCGGGCTCTCAAACCAGAAGCAGTTGTTACTTACAATTTCTGAGCTCTTCACAGAAGCTGCTCCGAAATTATAAAAACCAATCTCACTCCTCTCAAACCCCCAATACCTACCTGGACTAATCATGATGTTAAAAAACGGTTTCTCTCTGGTAAGCTGCGTTTTCCTGCTGGCATGTGCAACCGGTTGCGCTTCGCTGGTTGAAGTAACAGCGATCGAACAGTTTTCGAAGGCCATCGAAAACGAAGACCTTAAATCGCTCAAACATCACACGACCATGAAATTCTCGAAGGTTGCCTTAAGGGATAAGGCATCCATGGATGATCTGAAGGTCCTCAAGATTCCTACAGGGGAAACGACGATTGTCGAAATCACGGACATCTCTGAAAATCACAAGAAAGTGGTCGCAGAAGTCGGTAAAAACAAGAAAAAACTGCTCTATGAACTCAAACGTGTTACGAAAACAGGTGAGTGGGTTGTCGATGATATTTATATCAACCAGAAACAGAAGAATCTGAATGTGATGAAATCTGTCACTGAGCAGATGGACCTGCTGCTCACTGTCCGCGAATTCGTTGCTGCCTGGGAAAAAGGGAATCGTGACGACATCCTGGAAACAACAGATGGCGAATTCAAAGAAAGCCTGGAACAACTTCACCCGGCCTTCCTGGCGAAACTTTCAAAGCGAGTCGCCGGCGAATCCAAAAACACGAAGTACCGCCGCCCCGACGCACAATTGGATACAAACATTGCCATTATCCGACTGCCTCGTCGCTCAGGAGAAATGGTTATTTCCATGAAGCTGAAGGACGGGAAATGGAAAGCCAGCGATGTTGCTGTTGAGTCCAGGGTGGATGGACAACATCTCGCTTCTGCCAAAAAGCAGGCAAAAATGTTACTGGCAGTCAGTCACTTCCTTGATGCCTATAACCAGAACGATAAAGCGGAACTCAAAAACTACTCAACGGAACAGTTTTTCCGGGGCAGTCTCGATTTTGCAGATCTGAAGCTGGCTGCTTTACCTCACTCACAGAATGCGGCAGCTGACTATGAACTGAAAATCGAAAATAACATGGCAAACTTTGTCACCCAGAACGATGGAAAAATGATTAATCTATCGCTGGTCAAAATTGAATCAGACGAAATTGATATTCCAGATAAATATCTGATTGAAGAAGTCACACTCTTTCAGGATCAGGGAAGTCAACAGGTCACTTTGACTTCGTTATTCTCAACCCGGACGATCACAATGGTATTCAGTGAAGCGTTAGCTAAACGCGACATGAAAATCCTGGACTTCAGTTCGACTCCCGACTTCTCAACCCGCGTCTGGAAACAGGTCGCCCCCCAACTGGTTTCTCAGTTGCCTTTGAATGAGATCACTGAACCGGGATTTGAAATTCTGGATATTCAATTCAATGGTGCCATCACAAAGGTATTCGCTCGACAGGGAAATCTGCCCGTCACGTATATTTTAAGAGAACATCTGGGACAACTGCTGGTCGATGACATTCAACTGGACCTGAAAGGCCGTCCTTCTTCAGTGAAAGATACACTGGAAATGATGATTCGAGTCCAGAACTATGCCTTCTCGATGCACGAACAGAATATTCGAAATCTGCAGCGTCATTCCTCACGCGACTTTAATGAACTGGTATGGCGACAGGTAGACCAGGTACCACAGACCGCCTTTAACATCCCGGAACTCCTCATGTCCGATCTTGTCAGCCTCGAAATTAATGAAAATGAAGGCTACTCCCGAATTCAACTGGGAAACAAAGAACGAGGAGCGACCGTCCTGTTTATCAAACAGCAGGGACAATATGTGGTGGACGACATCATGATCAATTCTGATTCGGTGGCCTCGCGTTATCTTTCGACCAAGAAAGAGCTCCGTATGTCAATGGCTGCCACTTCAGGCACCTTGAAGCAGCAAGCGGTCCAGGCAACCTATACGATCTCGAACGAGACTGTTCCCGAGAGAATGACAGCACCGCGTGCGGAACCGGTATCCATTCCAGAGATTCAACCAGCGGCATTCGAAATCCCTCAAGAGGAGCCTTAAAACTGCTCGGAGTTTTCCGACATGACATCGGAATTCAAATATCGAATATGCTTGTGAACGCTGACATTGATGCTTTGATACCGGGTTTTCAGATGCCCGGTATCAAACAGGTCTTCGCGTAATAATTCCAGGTCATCAGATCCGACAGCATTCGCGAAGATCTTGGACAGGTAGCTGACTCCCAGTTTGGAAGGCTGATAACGGTGCTCATCGTAAAAGGCAGGGTGCAGAGTCCGCGGATGAATTCCGCGCCAGGCATCTCGGAGTGAGTTCCCGTTGATCGAACTGACATAAAAACCACGCTGCTCATTCCACTGCAGAATTGCGACATAGTTATTCTGTCTTTGCACGAGCAGATCAACGGCCTTGCCTCCCAGCTGTGTTGCGTAGTGACGGTCAAAGCGAATCGGACGTCCGCCACGTTGCGTATGTCCAATCTTACGTGTGAAAGTCGCCTGTTTTGCCTGTTCATGTCGTTTACGGGAGACGAAATAGTGATCTCCCAGGGAGTCGATCAACATATTCTGCAGAACTTCTGCTGCACCGGAGAAGATAATATTACCTGCCGGATCAACGCTTTTTGAGATATCTCCCAGTCGTTTCCCTTCATGGTCTCGCAATCCTTCGCCAATGACGATCACGACATTTTTCTGCGTTTCATACAGATCCCGGACGCGACGTTCGAAGCGTTCGTAATCGAGTGGAACCTCCGGTATCAGGATAATATCGGGCTGGCCGTATGCTGCGCCTAATGCCAGATAACCGGACTCTCGTCCCATCACTTCAATGATGGCAATTCTGCGATGGCTCTCTGCTGTCGACCGAATGCGCTGTACCCCCTGCACACAGACATAGACGGCGGTCGCATATCCGGGAGTCGCAAAATTGATGATATCATCCAGCTCCAGATCCAGCTTACCTGGCGTCTTGCGAAATTTTTCTTTCTTCGTCTCGGGATTGACTTCACGGATCCATTCATTGGGTTCGTCAGGATAATTCAGCCCCAGGTCATTATCGATGGTTTTCGGAGCCAGGACACAAGGCATGAACTGGGAAATCGGCTGCATCCCATTCAGGGTTCCATCGCCGCCGATGCAGATCAGTCCTTCGATCCCCAGTTGATCGAGTCTTTTTTTGACCATCTGCAGCTCACCAGCATGCGATTCATCAATATACGTTCGAGATGAACCGAGAATCGTGCCTCCACAGCGGGGGTCGAGCTCAGGCAGTGTTGAATAGAGTGGATTCAAGCGAATATGGGGGACGTTGGGATCAAGTAAGCCACCGAAGCCTTTAATAATTCCTACCACCTGGACCCGAAGCTCATTGGCTCGCTCGACAGCCCCGAAGATCGTGGCGTTTAAAGCCGGGGTGTCTCCACCTGCTGTTAAAAGTGCAATCCGACGCATCTCAATCCTTTCGTCACGCTGAAACGGGAACGCTTCTAAAAAAGTTAAGTCTTTTCGTAGATCAGAACTCAAACTGTTTTGCATCCTCTGCAAATGACTGTTTGAATTCCTATTTACGCTGGCGGGAGAATTGTGATAATGATTTTGCGATCTCTTGGCTGGTGCCTATTTTACCAGCATTTGAACTTCACCGACTATTCTGGCAAGGAATTATGATGGAGTTCAGTCCAGATTCCATGCTTATTTTAAAAATTCTTTCAAAAACGAAGTTCTCAATCATTATTCTCGAGCCCCCGGGCTTTTTGTTTTACCCAGTTTGCTGGAATTTCGTGTAGTTCGAGGTGTCATATGAAATATGTACTTGGATGTTTTTTTTCTGCGATCATCGGTGGTCTGATCGTTGCTTCATTTGAATCTCCCGGAACAGATTTGATTTCTACCTCTGAGGCTCAGGCGCCTCCCCGTCTTTCGGGTCCACAAATATTACCTCCCACACCACTGGTCAAGGAGCCGCCTCAATCAACTGCCAATAAGACGCTGTCCGTCCCTGACACCGCGCTGTTCAATCAGCGTGGCTTGTCTCCGGAAGAAGAAATTAATGTCAGTGTGTATGAAAAGTTGAATAAAAGCGTGGTTCACATCACAACCAAAAGCACGAAGACAGACGGGTTTTTCCTGCTGGAATATGATACGGAAGGGGCCGGCTCCGGCGCAATTATCGATCAATCCGGGCACATCCTGACGAATTATCATGTGATCGAAGACGCACAACAGGTCAACGTGACGCTGTTTAACGGGAAATCTTATACTGCCAAGTTCGTGGGCGCTGATGCGATTAATGATATCGCCGTCATCAAGATTGAAGAGGAACCGGGCGTCTTGCAGCCGGTCACGATGGCTGACTCCAGTAAACTAAAAGTGGGGCAGCGTGTCTTTGCCATTGGGAACCCGTTTGGGCTGGAACGAACGATGACCTGCGGCATTATCTCCAGCCTGAATCGCTCTCTGAAACTGCGCGGCAATCGTACTATCAAGTCGATAATTCAGATCGACGCCGCCGTAAATCCGGGGAACTCAGGCGGCCCCTTGATCAATTCGCACGGGCAATTAATTGGAATCAATACCGCCATCGCCAGCAGTACAGGGCAAAGTTCCGGCGTAGGGTTTGCGATTCCGTCTAATCTGGTTTCGCGCGTTGTCCCCCAGCTACTGACTCATGGCCACATGATTCATCCTGAAATCGGGATTCAACGCGTGTATGAGACGGAACAGGGACTGCTGGTCGCGAAGCTGACTCCAGGCGGGCCGGCGGAAGCCGCAGGGATTCGGGGTCCCAAGATCGTCCGCCAGAGAAGGGGACTGATCACAATTGAGCGTGTGGATCGTGGTGCCGCTGATCTGATCGTCTCCGTTGATCAGAGACCTGTAAAAACAGCATCGGACTTCCTGGATTACATTGAGAGCAGGAAACCGGGGGACACCGTGGTTGTCACGGTTCTGCGCGGAAAAGAGCAGACTCCCACGAAAGTCTCTGTCACGCTCACTGCAGGCCACACAAACCGGTAATAAAAAAGGCTTCCTGAATCTGATATTCAGGAAGCCTTCGTTTGTGTCTTGATCGGACGAGTTTAGTTCAATGCAGGCTCAACGTTGATGCGTCGACCTTCTTTATCGAAGTAAACTTTACCTTCCACCAGTGAAAAGATGGTGTAGTCGCGGCCCATACCCACATTTTTCCCGGGGTGCCACTTTGTTCCACATTGACGGGCAATGATGTTTCCTGCCAGCACGCTTTCGCCGCCGAACTTCTTAATTCCGCGTCGCTGTGCTTCGGAATCACGACCGTTACGACTGGAACCTTGACCTTTCTTATGTGCCATTACTTCATTCCTCAGGTAGCAAAAGTTGCCCCTGTGCAGGAGCATTTTAAGAAAATACTGTTAATTGAGGCCGTATATTGGCGAATTCGACCTGAACTTGCAAGAGATAATCCGTTTTCTGGACAACTTCCCACTATTTTTCGGCAAGAATCGAATTGAACCCGGCTCAGGAGGCTGGTTTGGCTTCCATGTTCAGGTCTTTTATCATCTTAGCCGCATCATCGGGATCATCGGGCAGGTAAACCCAGTAGGGTTTGCCTTTGGGGCGGAATTCATGTTCCTGCTGTCCAAATTCATCGCCGGGACGCCAGTACTGCTGAATTAGAGTTTTTCGCCAGGTTTGCATTTTGCCATCAGGGCCTTCGACCTTCTTATAACCGTTCGAGAGACCGGCAAACGAAACCGTGAAATAATCCGTCCCGGGATCAATGCCGGTCCAGAGACAGATACCATAAATGGCATTCTCCTCTTTGGATTCAGGCAGTGTTACAGGAGGCAGTTCACCAATGATATCCACGGCGTTTTTGAATTGATGACGTTCCCGCTGATTGATGATGAGTTCCGCTTCAGGAAGAATCTGATTGGGGTATTTCTTCTGTTGGCCGTTATCATTCGTAATGAGAGTGATTTCCGGAACAAATAACGGGGGCCCCGGTGGAGGAACTTCGGCGTTTTCAGGGGTAAACTCGTTAGTCGAATTCGGTTGTTCAATGGGACGCAGCACACATTTATAAACCAGATACCAGACCAGAGTTTTCTCTTTTTTACCGGTTTGCGGGTTTGTCAGATCCAGCCGTACCATGCGCATTGGTTTGAAAACGGTATCCAATACCCATAGAGATTTCTGAGATGCCAGTTCCTCACCTGTAGCAGCCAGATCCGGGCTGATCGAAAACCCGCGATTCAACATATTTTTCTGAGCAAACGCCTGATTTCCCTGGGGAATAAATAACAGACAGCTGCAGGCAAAAAAAGTGGCAAAAGAACATTTGAGTGATGGACGCATGAAATACCCCGGTGTGACTCATCGATCCGAACAGAACGTGGTTTAACGTATTAAAAGTATATCGTCTCATCACGGGAAATTCCCACAGAGACTTTGCTGAAACAGGCTGAAAACCCTAAGTACTGCCTCCAGAACTCGAATCCAGTGTCGCATGTACACTTCGTACGCAATCTGCAGGGTGAAAATGAGAACTTTGATATGTTATCGACTATATCAGTGCCGGGAATGGACGGTCAAGCACTTGATTTAAGATCTCATGGGAATCACACGTGATTCTACGCGCGGATGTGGGTTCGCCACAGTTTTAATGACTGGTATGGCTCTTGCGAATCACTCGCTCCCTTCACAATCCGTCTCGCAAACGGTATCTGGATGTAGAACTGTAGCTCAGAAAACCGTGATCATTACAACCACTACAAACGGACCTGCTCAACCTGGGTCAATACTCCCTTTTAATGGAGATCGTGACCGGTCAGTTTCTTTTCCACATCGTCAGCATGCTGGGCAACAGCGATCACACTTTTTCGAATATCCTCAGCATCCACGGTGGAGCGGGGGAAGGTATCCACCATGACAAACTTCGTTTCACCATTCACTTCACGAATCGAAATCCCGCCATGTGATATTTCTGCATTCAGTCTGAGTGCTTCTTCATAATACTCCGGCTGCGCATCACAGCAGGTGCTGTAAATCAGTAGCAGCCGCTCGTGCATCTGATGGTCGCTCGGCTCGATGAAGACCGTCTGCTTGCGATCTCCTGATTGCCGTACTTCCAGAATGTATTGTTGCTCTTTGCGCTTCCAGGAAACCAGTCCGTTATCTGCAAATGCCTCGTGAAGCATCGCTTCGATATTCTGCACCTGTCCCAGAACGGCATTCAGAAACAGCGCGGCCATGTAGCCATTCTGAAATCGATTCGCGGGACTCTTGTCGAGCATCAGCGAAACGCATTCAGAAATCTCCAGAGGGATGTCGGGGCAGAGATCTCGTACGCTGGGAGCAGATTTTGTCGTGACATCCTGAATCAGTGAATTGAAATTGGTCCCTCGATGCGGCAGTTGCCCGGTCAGCAGTACAAAGAAGCAGACCCCGAGAGAATAGACATCGGAAGTTGCCGATGCTGGTGCGCCCTGAAACAGCTCGGGAGCCATGTAATTAGGGGTTCCTGCCAGGTTTTGTGATGTCATCAGCTTTTCATCGGCGTTGATCCGTTTTGCCAGTCCGAAATCAGCAATCTTGGGAATTCCGGTTGCAGTCAGCAGAATATTTTCCAGCTTGAGGTCCTGGTGAATGATCCCTTTCACGTGTGCGGTTCCCAGGCCGGAAGCAACCTGAGCGATGAGAGAGGTGGCGTGCAGAGGCATTAAAGGTCCGTCCTCACGAACCACATGACTTAACGCACGACCGGCAATCAGTTCCATTTCCAGAAAACGGTATCCCCGTTCTTCACCTATCGCATGCGCGGTGACAATGTTCGGATGGTTGAGCGTCGCGACAGCCCGTCCTTCATGTAAAAAACGCTCAACATACTCAGGATCACGTTCTGCCAGATGCGGCAGCAGAATTTTCAAGGCACACTGGCGTCCCAGGTCACGGTGCGTCGCCAGATACACCATGCCCATACCGCCACGCCCAATCAGCGACTGACAGCGATAGACGTGCAGATCCTGACCGGTAATCGGATCTTCCCATTTCGTACCCTCGTCTGCAAGTACTCCGTGATTCTGGACAACGATTGTTTCCTGCAGGTCAACAGCAGAGAGATCATCGACCACAGCACCACAGTCAGGGCAGTGCACACAGCCTTCTTTCTGAGAAAACGTCGCGTTACAATTCGCACAATATTGCAACTGGCAGTGTTGGTCTTCTATTTCAGAATTTGAATCCGGAAGCATTTCAGAATCTTGCCCAGCAAAACGGGGAAAATCAGTAAAAAATGACTCTTTCATAACAGGGCCCTGCTGCTATCATAACCGTTTGTGAGTGAAATGAAATCATGACTTTTCGATGAGCGCAATTCCGTCTCTGGCCAATTCGTTCTGCAAACCGGAATATTTCAGAAAAAATCCCGGTTTCCTCGAAAAAAATCAAATTCTAACTCCATCAAAGCGACTATTAAGACATAGACTGAATGAGAGACGTTCTCCGCTTTCTTATTTTGCATAAGTCACATAAAATCCTTTAAGTTATACACTTAAAACGCATCCTTCACGGCAAATGCCGAGGATCCTCACTCTATATTTTCCAGAAACTGATAATCTCTATGGCTGCCTCCGAAAATCCCTCATCCGAGCAATCGGAGCCTGTATTTGATTCACTGGATGAGACTGAAGAATCGCAGACAGATCTGTACTCAGAGGAATCGAAGGGAACACTCGAGAATCTTCTGAACGAAGCAGTGCAGACTGCCAACGCAGAAGATGCGCCGCGTCTTAACGACGTGTCACCTGATGTCCGGCCACCGGGTCCCGGGCTCTTTGAATCGTTCTTCTGGATGATAGGTGTGATTGTTGCCCATTTTGCAGGGATGATCGTATTCTTAATCGGCTTCTTCGTCTTCCTGATCGCAACAAACCAACTTCCCGACACGAGTGACAAAATGCGCGATCAGCTTACTGGTCTCACAGAGACTCATACTCTGGAACTGGCCGGAGTTGAGCAGGGTGTTTTCGTCTTCATCGTAATGGTAGCGGTCGCGTTGCGTTTCAGAAAAGGTGTGCTCGCCAAGTTGAACCTGCAACCCTTTGCTGTCTCAACCGGTTTTCTGTTATTGATCTGCGTGTTACCACTGTCCCTGCTCTCAGGCCAGTTGTACAAAATCTCCTTTGACGTCTGGACCGTCTTTACAGAACAGTTCCCCTGGCTTCAGCAGTTTGACCAGATGCAGGCGATGGAGATGGTGAAGGGGATGGCTGAAAAGAGTTCATTGTGGGCGCTGATCCTGGTGGTCGCAGTCTGTCCCGCGATTGGAGAGGAACTCGTCTTCCGCGGTGCCATCGGTCGTGGACTGCTGGCCCGTTGGGGGCTGATCCCCGGCATCCTGATTACTTCGTTCATGTTTGGGATTGTCCACATGCATCCCGCTCATGCCATTGCCGTCATTCCCCTGGGAATGTTCATGCACTTCGTCTATGTCGTGACCAAGAGTTTCTGGGCTCCGATGCTGGTGCATTTTATGAACAACGCCTTCGCGGTGACCGTGGCCAAAACAATGAGCGAACTCCCCGAGAATGCTGCTCGTCTGGGTGATGAATCACAGGCCGTCCATCCCATGATCAGCCTGGCGGCCGCTCTGTTCCTGACAGTCGTATGTATCTATCTGTGGAAGACCCGGGTCAGGTACATCAAGCCGAATGGCAGCGAATGGACACCCGGTTATCTTTCCAATGAGCAACCACCAGAGAACGCACCCATCACCAGGGAACGCGCCTCAGCAGCAGGGTTTTATCCTGGTCTGGCATTTCTGTTTTTGAACTTCCTGGCAATGATGTATCTGTTCGCCATGCAACCCGAAGCAGAGGCAGGGTTCCTGCAGTTGTTCATCAAAGCGTTTTAAGATATTCCAGAACGGCTTTCTTCTGTTCCTGCGTCAGTGTATCAGGGTAATCGTGTCCTTTGGCTGATTTTCCAAACTGGCTCGTATCAAAATAGAGTCGTTTTTGCACGGCTGAGAGCCCCGCTGGCATTTTTGAAAACGTCTGCACTTCCAGCCCGACCTGTGTCTGATCGTATCCGTTTTCCGTGCGTTGCCAGATGACCGGTCGTTCCTGTGGATTCAAAACGTGCCACAAGGTTGGCACAGAACCATTATGAAAATAAGGTGCAGAGGCCCAGACTCCGTTTAAGGGAGGGGCCACATAACCGCCCGGGTCTTCTACTACAGCATCTTTACCGTACCGGCTCAACCAACTCTCGTTTAAGGCAGCACGATATGCAGCAGGTAATGAATCCAGACGGACGGGATCAGTCTTGAGGTCTGAAATCGGAACCGTCTTGAGCGGATAGGAGCTCTCTTTCCCATAAGTGCCGTGGCAGTCGGCACAGTGGTCATTGAATACAAGTTTTCCGTGCGCGGCCAGTTTCTCATCAATCGACCAGCGATAACGGGGAGCTTCCAGAGATTCAATGTATGCCATGATATCTGCAAAGTCGGCTTCCCACTTTTTGATTTTCTCCGCATTATTTCGTGGAATCAGAATAAACTGCATTAATACGCGGTGATTCTTCGTCATGAAGGCGTCCGCGTAAATCCGTGATTTGTATTTGACGTTCCACCACGGTTGAGGATCCATATCATGGTGCAGCAGATTGGGAACCGGACGGCTCCTGTCAAAATTCATCTCTGCATCACGGAGGGAGTCGAGCACCACGCCAAAGATCACAGCATTCGTGGTGCCATGCGTAGTCCCCAGGGGAATACCGATCGCAGCCAGATCCATGTGGCTCAGTTTTTTCAACTGCTGCAGTTTGACCTTGCTCACATCTTCAGTCAGGGTGTGCAAAGCGATATGGCTGTTGGGGGCACCCGGAATGACCGTGCCTGCCACTTTGCCTCCGTGGCAGGTAAAGCAGTTCATCACCCACTTTTGCTCGGGTGTCACCACGTATCCCAGCGGTGCTTCTTCAGAACCGGGTCGGTGCATGATTCCATAATACGAAAAGATCAGTTCCCGGCGTTCTGCGGGAGAAGCCTGTTCGGCTTTCTCTTTCCATTCGTCAGGCCAGACTTTCCACAAGTCGTCCAGAACTTCCTGATCAAAATCAGGCGGTAAATAAGCCTGGGTGGTCAACAGGCGATACCCCCGTTCGGCGGGCGTCTCTTCGGCAACAGTAGAGTCAATGTTCGCTGCAAGACAAGCGGCAGCGATCAGAAATAGAACGGATCTTCGCATGGGACTGGTATTTCTCAAACGTTAAGTTCACATGGTATCAGGGGAGAAACGGAAACAGGATTTTGCGATTCTCATCAGTTAACGGGGAACCATATTCGCAGGGTTCAAACGCTTCGATCAGTTGAATTTCCCGCCCCCGTTTTTCGCCGTAAGTCTGAATGACTAAATCACGATAGCGGTCTGCCAGCGGGCCGATGCGGTCTTTCATTTTTTTGCTGAGAAAAACTTTGCGCTGCCCGGGATCTGCGGGAACTTCATCTTCATAAAAGTGATTATAGGGAAGCCAGTCATAAAACTGGGACTGATGACAGTCCAGAGCGTCAATCATGCGATCCCAGACCGGCTCTACGTCAACAACAACTGTCGGTGAAAACGGGTAGGGGCGGGTAAAATGATCAGAAAGATACGCAATGACCGGGTTCTTCCGCAGTGCGGGGACATCAGGCACAATGGGAGGCACCGTCACCATATAGGCGGCATCGCAGACCAGCTGTGATGTGTATCGGTGATCAGGGTGATAATCATTGGGCCGATGGGTGAGGATCAGATCGGGCTGGAAGACACGAATCAGGCGGATGATTTCAAACCGGGCTTCAATGGTCGGCTGCAGGTAACCATCACGGTTATTCAGCACTTCGTATTCAATGCCCAGTGCTTTTCCTGCCGCAGTGGCTTCTGCGCGTCGTATCTCAGCTAATTCGGTCCCCGACAGTCGTTGATGCCCTGATTCGCCATTCGTCACACTGACGAATTTCACAGTGTGTCCAGCCTGTTGATACAAGGCTGCTGAACCGCCTGCTTTGATATCGCAATCGTCCGGATGAGCGCCAAAAACCAGGATTCGTAATGATTGATCTGTCATAGAGTTCTAAACCTTCAGGTAATTATATAGAATATCCACCACTTGACGAGGATCATATTCCATTAACAATAGTACTGTATTTGTACTCAAAAGGTTTCAACTCATCCAGATTTAACTGATTGAAGTTATTGAACTTTTGAGCGGTAGTCCGTGTCTGCAACAGATATGAACTATAGACACGTATTCTGAAGGTGAAAACTAATGTCGTTGCCCACAATTGATCACAGTGATGAAATCTATGAAGATCCCCTTGATCTGATGGATGAAATTGAATCACTTAAAAAGGAAAAGGATGCAACACTCCTGGCTCACTTTTATATCGACGGTGAGATTCAGGAAATTGCTGATTTCACCGGCGACAGTCTGAAACTGGCCCGCGATGCGGTCAACGTGAAGACATCGACAATTGTGTTTTCCGGCGTGCATTTCATGGCGGAATCGACCAAGATTCTCAGTCCCGAAAAAACCGTACTGCTGCCGGACCTGACTGCCGGCTGCTCGCTGGCGGACAGCTGTCAGTACGGCGATCTCGATCAGTTTCAGCAGAAATTACGTGCGGAAGGGCGTGATTTTGAAACGGTCGCCTACATCAATACCAGCGCCAAAGTGAAAAGCCTGTGTGACTGGATCGTCACCAGCGGCAATGCCCGGGAAATCATTGACCGGGTCCCCTCAGACAAAGAGATCCTGTTCGTGCCCGATCAGCACCTCGGCCGTTATCTGCAGGAAGTGACCGGAAGGGAAATGATTCTCTGGCCCGGTTCCTGCATGGTGCATGAAATCTTCAGTATTCAGGATATGCTCCGGGCTAAAAAGAATAACCCTGGCTCGCTGGTTCTGGCACATCCGGAATGTCCGCATTCGATTCTGGAAGTCTCTGACATCATCGGCGGCACCGAAAAATTACGTCAATACGTCATGTCAGTCAAAGAGCCGGGAACATTCCTGATCGCGACCGAAGCGAATATGATTCATCCTCTGCAGAAATCCGCTCCGCAGCACACCTATATTCCTGTCCCCGGCATCATGGCTTCCTCGGGTGAGACGTGCGCCTGCAACCGCTGTCCTCACATGGCCAAGAATACGCTGCAGAAAGTGCGCGACTGCCTGAAATACGGCAAACCAGAGATCGAATGGCAGCCCTATTTCGATCAGGCGAAAGACGTCTTACAGAAAAGTCTGCTGCAATAGTCTAAGTCTTTCACTGCATATTTTTTATGCCCATTTTCTATGCAAGATGAGGGAAACACTGCGTATTTATTAGAGTGAACATACGAATCTATCAATTTTTTTTGATGGATAGAAACCGAAATTTCCTCATAAATAACAGTACATTCTGACAAATCCCTTAAAGATGCCTCTTTCTTAAGATAGTTGTCTTATTTTCTGGCATACACTTTGCCTCTTCATGCAAATGTCACTGCAATTTCATGTGATTTCTCAACACCTGAATTGCCATTCTTTGAACCACGGTTGCGCTGACTGTGAATTCAAACAGACTATTTGAATAGAAGAGCAGCTTATCACGATAGCAATAATTCTGGGCCTGCTGCGAGCTTGAGATCCATCTCAAATAACGCTCTCGTTGATGAACTAAACCTTTGGCTTCATCCCCTCCAGTCTTGTTGGCTCCGGTCTCCCTCTCATATTTCCAGGCTGATTTTGCGCCTGATGATTGTCTGAAAGAGAAATTGCTATCGCTTGAACTCTCACAGAACACGTTCTCAGACATCAGCAGAAAGTATTCAGGAAATGGAAATTCAAAACAAAGCAACCAGAATCAATCTGTTTAATTTCACCACGCCACAAATGCGGGCGTTTCATATGTCCTGGTTTGCTTTTTTCCTCTGTTTCTTCGCCTGGTTCGGCATTGCACCTTTGATGAAAATCGTACGTGCAGAAATGAGCCTGACCCAGGAACAGGTTGGCTGGTGCATTATCGGTTCGGTTTCGATTACCGTCATCGCCCGACTGTTTATTGGCTGGCTCTGCGATCAGATTGGCCCCCGACTTGCTTACACAGGGCTGCTGCTGGTTGGTTCGCTGCCTGTGATGGGAATCGGATTCGCCCACGACTATACCACCTTTCTGCTGTTCCGAATTGCGATTGGAGCGATTGGAGCTTCCTTCGTCATTACGCAATATCACACTTCCATCATGTTTGCCCCGAATTGTGTCGGTACGGCGAATGCGACCTCTGCCGGTTGGGGAAACCTGGGGGGAGGCGTGACGCAAATTGTGATGCCTCTGATTTTCGCCATGTTTATTGGCGTACTGGGATTCAGTGAATCGATGGGCTGGCGGGCTTCGATGTTCGTTGCCGGTCTGGTCTGTGCACTTACGGGAATTGCCTACTATTTCCTGACGCAGGATGCTCCAGAGGGGAACTTCAAAGAACTTCGCGCAGCAGGAAAACTACCCGAAAAGAAAATGCAGAAAGGGATGTTCCTGAATGCCTGCAAAGACCATCGGGTCTGGGCGCTGTTTGTGATTTATGGTGCCTGCTTCGGTATTGAGCTGACCATCAACAACGTCGCTGCACTCTACTTCCAGGACTACTTCGACTACTTCAAAAAAATGGAGACTGCAGAAGCCATTCGACTGGCAGGGCTTTTCGCGGGTCTGTTCGGCCTGATGAATATTTTTGCCCGAACTCTGGGGGGCATCTTTGCCGACCGGTTTGGCCAGAAGTGGGGCTTGAGCGGTCGAGTCAAATGGTTGTTTATCGCTGTGTTCTGTGAAGGGATTGCCTTAATGGTCTTTTCGCAGATGAATGTGCTGGCAATGGCCATCCCCTCTTTAATCATTTTCAGCCTGTTCGTGCAGATGTCAGAAGGTGCCACTTACTCAGTGGTTCCCTTCATCAATAAAAAAGCACTCGGGGCGGTTTCCGGAATCGTGGGGGCAGGGGGTAACGCTGGCGCTGTCACAGCAGGATTTCTGTTTAAGACGGAAGCGATTCAATGGCCCACTGCATTATTCATTCTCGGGGCGATTGTGACCTGCTGTTCCTTTCTGACCTTCGCCGTTCGGTTCAGTGAAGAATCAGAAGCAGAGGCTCGTCTGGCTCATGATTCTGCCATCACACTGAAATCTGGTGATAAAGAACTGGCCGCTTCCCTGGGGCAATAACTGATTGACTGCGAAAGACAACAAATTACGCGCTCCTCTGATTTAATAAGGTATCGATAAAGTGATTCAGCAATCTTCCGGACAACAGAAAAATGTGGTAGTGATCGGAAACGGCATGGTGGGCTTGCGGATGTGCGAGCAACTGGTCGAAAAAGATCTGGCGCGGGAATACAAAATTGTTACCTTCTGCGAAGAACCACGTGCCGCCTATGACCGGGTAGGACTCACACAGTTTTTTGCTCACAACGATGCTGAAAAACTGATGCTGGCCAGGCAGGAATGGTATGCGGAAAATAATATCGACCTGCATCTGGCCGATCGTGCTGTCAGCATCGATCGCCAGAACAAAACAGTCCGCTCACAAAAAGGGATTGAGATCCCCTATGATAAAGTTGTCATCGCGACCGGATCATACCCGTTTGTACCGAATGTGCCTGGGATCAAAAACCGGGGCGTCTTTGTTTATCGAACCATTAACGATCTGGAACAGATCATCGCCTACGCCGGACATTCCCAAAAAGCAGCAGTAATTGGCGGCGGTTTACTGGGACTGGAAGCAGCGAAAGCCGCCCTCGATCTGGGACTGGAAACACACGTTCTGGAATTTGCACCTCGACTGATGCCTCGCCAGATTGATGATGCAGGCTCCAAGGTCCTCGTTCAGAAAATTGAAGAACTGGGAGTCCAGGTTCATTTAAATAAAGCCACAGACTCTGTTCTGGGAGAATCCAGCGTGAAAGGCATCCGGTTCCAGGATGGCGAAGAGCTGGAACTCGACATGATTATTGTCTCCGCAGGGATTCGTCCTCGGGATGAACTCGCGCGGGAATGTGAACTGGAAGTCGGCGAACGAGGCGGAATTCTGGTCAACGATAAGCTGCAGACATCGGACCCCGATATCTATGCGGTAGGCGAAGTGGCTTTGCATTCCGGAATGGTCTACGGGCTGGTCGCCCCTGGTTACCAGATGGCAGAAGTCGCAGCTACTCACCTCTGCCATGGGGAAGCTGAGTTTACCGGCAGCGATCTTTCCACAAAACTGAAACTGATGGGAGTCGATGTCGCCAGCTTCGGCGATTACGAAGCGGGACCAGACGTTTCAAAAAGCCTGACATTCGAAGACCCGTTTAACGGCGTTTATAAGAAACTCGTTTTCAACAGAGAAGGTACCAAACTGCTGGGCGGGATTCTGATTGGCGATGCCTCTGACTATGGCAGCCTGTCGATCCTGGCGAAATCCAGCGATGTACTTCCCTGTAAGCCACACGAACTTGTCGTTGGTACTGGAGGGGGGATTCCCGGAAGCAGTGCCGCTGACATGTCGGATGACGCACAGATCTGTTCCTGCAACAACGTTTCGAAGGGACAAATCTGTACGGCGATCAAAGAACAGAATCTGAGTTCCGTCGATGAAATCAAAGCCTGTACGAAAGCGGGCGGTGGTTGCGGGGGCTGTCTGCCTCTGGTCACGGATGTCTTTAAAGCCGAGATGAAGGCAGCGGGAATCACGGTCAGCAATCGACTGTGTGAGCATTTCGATTATTCGCGTACTGAATTATTCGACATCATCAAAGTCAAAAAACTCAAAACCTTTTCTGCAGTGATTGAAGATTGCGGCTCCGGTAACGGATGCGAAGTCTGTAAACCGGCAGTGGCTTCTATACTGGCCAGCTTGTGGAATGAGCATATCATCGATCACTCCAGTTTACAGGACACTAACGACCGTTTCCTGGCGAACATGCAGCGCGGGGGACTCTATTCGATCGTACCTCGCGTTCCCGGCGGTGAAATCACTCCGGAAAAACTGATCGTACTGGGTGAGGTCGGCAAAGAATACGGGCTCTACACAAAAATCACCGGTGGTCAGCGCGTCGATTTGTTCGGGGCCGAAGTGCATCAACTCCCTGAAATCTGGGAGAAACTGATTGATGCCGGTTTTGAAAGCGGGCACGCTTACGGCAAAGCATTACGAACTGTGAAAAGTTGTGTGGGGACCACCTGGTGCCGCTACGGAATCGGGGACTCGGTCGGTTTTGCGATTCGACTGGAAGAACGCTACCGCGGAATCCGGGCACCGCATAAACTGAAGGGGGGCGTCTCGGGTTGCGTTCGCGAATGTGCCGAAGCCCAGAGCAAGGACTTTGGACTGATCGCGACCGAACATGGATATAACCTGTATATCTGCGGAAACGGCGGTGCCAAACCACGGCATGCCGACCTGTTCGCTTCGGACCTGGATGAAGAAACCTGCATCAAATACCTGGACCGGTTCCTGATGTATTATATCCAGACCGCAGACAAATTGACGCGTACCGCGACCTGGCTAGAAAAGCTGGAAGGGGGAATTGACTATCTGCGCGAAGTGGTGATTGAAGACAAACTCGGGATCTGTGATGAACTGGAAAGTATGATGCAGTCCCTGGTCGATTCCTACCATTGTGAATGGAAAGAAGTCGTCACCAATCCTGAAAAACGACGGTTGTTCGAGCAGTTTGTCAATACGGATGAGCATGAACCTTCCATTGAAATGATCCCGCAACGTGGACAGACACGACCTGTTGACTGGGCTCCTGACTTTGTCGCATTCGACGACATTAAGCAGCCAGAGAAAAAGTCTGAGCCGAACGGTGAGCCGCGAGAGTGGGTCAAAGTGGGAACCGTCAGCGATTTTCCGGCGGACTCCGGTTCAAGCGTCAAATATGGTAATTCACAGATTGCCGTCTTCAACTTTGCCAGTCGCGGGGAATGGTATGCCTGTCAGCAGATGTGTCCCCATAAAAAGGCAATGGTGTTGTCACGGGGAATTATCGGTGATGCCGCAGGAATCCCTAAAGTGGCCTGCCCGCTGCATAAGAAAACTTTCTCTCTGGAGAATGGTTCCTGCCTGAGTGGTGAATCTGAATATGAAGTCCATGTCTTTAAGGTTAAAATAGATGAACAGGAAAATGTGTACCTGGAATTACCGGACTCCAGCGTACTGGACGAACTGATCAATCACACGGAATGTGCTGGCGCTCACTAAGCACAGGTTTTGGAATGATAATATTCAATCAACAAGACAGCAAAATACAAAAAGATCAACTGATATCGCTTCCGGTGACCAACATCATCGAGGAAGCAGATGAGGTCCGAACTTTTCGGCTTGATAATTCACAGGGACTGATTTCCCCACATCTTCCCGGGATGTTCGCCAAAGTCTGCCTCGATATTAATGGTTCCGATGTCTGGCGCAGTTTTTCCATCAGTTCTTCTCCCCATCAAAGTGAGCGGATTGATTTAACCATCAAACGCAATCCCGCTGGGCAGGTCGGAAACTATTTTTTTGACCACATCCATATTGGCAGTCACGTACGGCTCAAAGGCCCGTTAGGCCAGTTTTATTTTGATCCGGCACAGCATCTTGAACCTGTGGTTCTCCTGTGTGCAGGCATTGGGATTACTCCCATGATGAGTATCGTACGTTATCTGCAGGCCACAAACGTGAACCGGATCTGCTACCTGTTTTATGGTGCCCGGACACATCGGGATATTATATTTGATCAGGAAACACGCGACCTGATCACGGAAATGCCGGACTTCCATTACTTTCTGACACTTTCTCAACCGGTCCCTCACTGGCTGGGATATTGTGGACAACTCAATTTCGATTTCATGATCACAAAGATCCCCCAGGTTGAGTTATCCCGTTTCTTTTTATGTGGCCCGCGAAATTTCAATCAGGATTTCACACTTCGACTGCTCGAAATGGGAGTACCACACGAACTGATTCACAGTGAACAATTTCATAAAAAAAATAAAACCAGATAGAGACGCATGAACTTCGACGTTGACGGCACAAATCTGAACCAGTCCTTTTCCAGCAATGCGGGTGCTTCGGTTGCACCGCGGGGAACATCCTCCGAACAGGAATTCGACCTGATCTCACTGCTGCTGAAAGAGCAGCAGACACTCACCGCCATCGATCAGTTTGCCAGAAAATACGATTCCAATCAGTTGCCGGCACAGTCGCGTTATTATGCAGATCTGATTCCTTCCGCCACTCCTCAGTCTGGAGAACAATATGCGTTCGGCGTGGATCTGGATCGCTGTTCGGGCTGTAAAGCCTGTGTGACGGCCTGCCACTCCCTGAATGGACTGGATGAAAATGAAACCTGGCGCGATGTCGGGTTGCTCACTGGCGGTACAAACCAGGATCCGATTTATCAGCATGTCACCACCGCCTGTCATCACTGCCTGGAACCGGGGTGCATGCAGGCCTGTCCCGTGAATGCCTACGAAAAAGATCCCATCACGGGGATCGTCAGACACCTGGACGACCAGTGTTTCGGCTGCCAGTATTGTACGCTGGCCTGTCCTTACGATGTCCCCAAATACCACAGCAAGAAAGGTATTGTCCGCAAATGCGACATGTGCAGTCAGCGTCTGGCTGATGGAGAAGCCCCCGCGTGTGTGCAGGCCTGCCCCCATCAGGCGATTTCCATCAATATCGTCAACAAAGAGCAGGTGATTGCCGATTCGGAAATCGATCCGTTTCTGCCGGCTGCTCCCGATCCGCAGCACACGTATCCGACGACCACGTATAAATCAAAAAAACCGTTTCCCCGCAATACCATCCCCGCAGATTATTATTCTGCCAGCCCACAGCATGCCCACATGCCTCTGGTGATCATGCTGGTATTAACACAGCTTTCCGTCGGCGCGTTTCTCACCAGTCTCGCGCTGGAATATTTCCTCAGTCCCGAATCGACAGCCGGCATGATGCGGATTTCTGCCACGTTTGCACTCTTCTTCGGATTAGTTGCGCTCGGGGCCAGCACGTTGCATCTGGGACGTCCTCAATATGCTTTCCGGGGAATCCTGGGACTCAAACATTCCTGGTTGAGCCGTGAGATCCTCGCGTTTGGTGTTTTCTCCAATACAGCGATCGCGTATGCCCTGTTGACCTGGCTTTCAGGAGAATCATTCGCTGACCTCAAAGCCTGGCAGCCTCTGGCAGGTCAACTGGTTGGTCTGACAGGAGTCATAGGCATCTTCTGTTCAATCATGATTTACGTGTTTACGAAACGTGAGTTCTGGAATTTTGAATCCACGATGATCAAGTTCGGGCTGACCTCTGTGCTCATGGGAATTGCATCGACCCTGTTCACACTGAATTTATTCGGCCTCTATTCCAGCTCGCCTGAAACGCAACTGCTGGTTGCCCAGGCAGGGCCGATGCTGGCGAAAGCGCTGATTGTCACTGCTGTCTGCAAACTCGCGTACGAAGCTTCTATCTTTCGCTACCTGCTGCGACGTCAGAACTCGCCTCTCAAACGATCTGCTCTGTTGATGAGCGGGGAACTTTCCAATATCACGCTGGCTCGATTTGCCTGCGGAATACTGGGAGGCATTCTGATGCCGACCTTTTTATTGAATCACCAGACTCAACCTTTACATACCATCAGCCTCATAATCATTGTCTCCTTCCTGTTTGTTGCCAACCTCGCTGGTGAACTGCTGGAACGATACCTGTTTTTCTCTGCGGTTGCCGCTCCCCGCATGCCAGGTGTACTACGATGACGCACTTTTTATCGCACTGGAATCGGTTTCGATGTCAATAATGGATCCCTCAAATATAGGCTCCCTGATTCATCAGAAAGAAGGGCACCTGACCCGAGAGCTATTACTTTCGCCCGGCGGATTTGGACTGGGGAAAGTTCCCGAAAAAAATCTGCCTGATTCAACAACTCAGATGGTTTGCGGCTTTTGTGGCACGGGATGTAACCTGAATATTCATTTAAAAGATGGGGAAGGAATCTGCGTCAGTCCGACGACAGAGTACCCGGTCAATCTCGGCATGGCCTGTCCGAAAGGCTGGGAAGCATTATCCGTCCTGGAATCTCCTAATCGCGCGATCAGCCCGCTCGTCAAAAAGTCTCCCAACCACTGGGAACCGGTCGACTGGGATACCGCTTTGAGCCTGTTCACCCGTAAGTTTAAGGGAATTCAGCAGAAGTATGGAGACGATTCCGTTGCCTTCCTGAGCACAGGTCAAATGGTGACGGAAGAGATGGCCTTTCTGGGAGCGCTGGCTAAGTTTGGGATGGGAATGCAGCATGGCGACGGGAATACGCGTCAGTGCATGGCTTCCGCAGTCACCGCTTACAAACAGTCGTTTGGCTTCGATTCCCCGCCATTCACTTACCAGGACCTGGAAGAATCTGATGTGCTGGTTTTTGTCGGCGCGAACCCCTGTATCGCCCATCCCATCATGTGGGAACGGGTGATGCGCAATCCGCATGCCCCTGAAATCATCGCCGTCGATCCCCGCAAAACCGAGACCGCGATGCAGGCCAGCCTGCACCTGCAGATCTATCCGAAATCCGATCTGCCTCTGTTTTACGGGATCGCCAGAATCCTGATCGAGCAGGGGGCCATCGACGAAAAATACATTCAGGGACATACCGAAGGATTTCAGGAGTTCGCAGACTACGTCGCCGAGTATCCGCTGGAGCGAGTCATTGCCGAAACCGGGTTAAGCCAGTCCGCAATCGAAAAGTTTGCCGATCTGATCAAATCAGGGAAGCGGGTTTCGTTCTGGTGGACCATGGGAGTCAATCAAAGCTACCAGGGAGTCCGTACCGCGCAGGCTCTGATCAACCTGGCATTGATGACCGGGAACATCGGTCGCCCGGGAACCGGAGCCAACTCGATTACAGGGCAGTGTAATGCGATGGGATCCCGATTATTCAGCAATACCACGAATCTATTGGGGGGGCATGATTTTCTGAACGCCGAACACCGCGAGAAAGTTGCCCGCGTGCTTTCGATCCCGACAGAACGGATTCCCGATCAAAACAGCTGGCCTTACCACAAAATCATCGAAGGAATTCTGGCCGGTAAAATTAAAGGACTGTGGGTCATCTGCACGAACCCGGCTCATTCCTGGATCAACCAGGGACAGGTCCGCGACATTCTGGACCGTCTCGACTTCCTGGTCGTTCAGGATATGTATCATGATACGGAAACCGCAAAGTTTGCTGACCTCATCCTGCCGGCTGCAGGCTGGGGTGAAAAAGAGGGGACCTTCATCAACGCCGAGCGGCGGATTGGTAGCGTGAAACGCGTCAAACGCGCTCCCGGACAGGCGTTGTCAGACTTTTCCATCTTTAAACTGATTGCCCAGTACTGGGGCTGCGGCGAAATGTTTTCTAAATGGAAATCACCGGAAGATGTGTTTCAGTTGATGAAACAGTTATCCAAAGATCAACCCTGTGATTTTTCCGGTATCGAAAATTACGCAGCGGTTGACGAGCAGGGAGGCATTCAATGGCCATTCCCCGATACACAGACACAACCTCCCGAACCGCAACGCCGCCTCTTTGAAGACGGCGCCTATTTTCATGAGAATGGTCGGGCGCGATTTATCTTTTCAGAACCTTCCAAAATGCCGGAACCGCCTAACGATCAGTATCCGTTCATTCTGTTAACGGGACGCGGGACCGCATCGCAGTGGCATACGCAGACCAGGACACGCAACTCCGATGTACTGCGCAAGCTTTATCCGGAACGGATCTATGTGGAGATGAATCCTCAGGATGCCCGCTCACATTCGATTCAGCCAAATGACTGGATCATGGTGGAGTCGCAGCGGGGTCACTTGAAAGCACGCGCGTTTATTACTCAATCGGTTCAACCGGGACAGCTTTTCATTCCTATGCATTATGAAGAGACCAATCAACTGACCGATGCCGTATTCGATCCGCATTCCAGTCAGCCTTCCTACAAGTGTTGCGCCGTGAAAGTGAGTACGAACTGACAGGTCCCGCAATCCGAAAGCAGACATACGCTGAAACTGCATATCTCCCCCCATTTCACAATTAATGTGTTCTCTTCCTCCGCCTGCCGGATACTTATTCCCGCCAGCTTTAGTGTATTCCAGAGACCTCTGCAAGAATCCGGACATTTTTGTGGCCCCAATCAACAAAACCGGAGATTGTATTAAATCGCGCTTATCGGTTCAGAAGAATACCGATATGAGATCTAAGCGCTGATCGCACGACCGGACAAGGAGTGCGCGCTGCATGTGAGAAACGGTGCCCCCCACACTCATCCATTGAATTCAATAAATCAGGCCAATGAATTTATTACAATCTCAATTCATGCAGCTCAAAGTCTTCGCTTTCTGCTGCCTGCTGCTGTTTGTCACTCCAGGGTTTGCGCAATCTGTTCCTCCAGCTCCCGCTTCTGATACTCCTGCTGCAACGTGCCTCAATACGCCCGACTGCGTCAGTTGTGTTCCCGAAATCAACTATTGGGTTGTCAGCAGCCGTTGCTGTATTCAGAAGAGTAAATGCTGTTGCCCCTGTTGCGAATTCGATGTGTATCACTCCAGTTCAGAAGGACGCGTGACGGAACAGACGATGGAAAGTCTGGTCCAGTCGATTCATCCGGAAGCCCCCATCTGTATCATGGTGCATGGCAGCTTCGTCGACTGGGACAGTGTGCTGAACGATTCTTACAATACTTATCTCTGGTTGCGAAGTGCCGCACCTCAGATGCCGTTAAACGTGATCTTTTTTACCTGGCCCAGTGATGACATGCCGACCAGGATCATTCCCGTTGATGTCAATATCCTCGGAAAACGGGCAGAATATAATGGGCATTACCTGACGAGACTGATTGCCCAACTTCCCGAACATCATCAGATCAGTATGCTCGGGCACAGCCATGGAGCACGCGCAGTTGCCTCTGCCATGCATCTGATTGGTGGAGGCAGCATCCAAGGGATTTCGCTGCAGGATTGTGGCATTCACATCTGCTGTCGGTGCCGCCATTTTCGGATTGTATTTGCCGCCGCTGCCATCAATCACAACTGGTTGAACCCCGGAGAACGATATGGCTGTGGTCTGAACTGCACCGACTGTCTGATCAACTTGCGAAACCACAAGGACCGGATCCTGCTGTTTTACCCGGTTCTCGCTCCCATTTCCCGCCGCGCCCTGGCACGAACCGGATTCACCTATCTGGACAGACGGGCCCTGGGAGATGACGTCAATCGGGTTCACGATATTGACGTCTCCCAATGCGTCGGAGCCGGCCACATGTTTCCCAACTACTACAGCCACCCGGAAATCGCAGAAACGATTGTCCCCGCCATCTATTTTCACAACGCAGAATAATCCTGAGTAAGGAACCTGCCTTGCAGCCCTCACTTCACTATTCACAAGAACACACCCGGGTGTGACTTGACTTTGTGAATCACTGCGCTTCGCTGGTAATTATTTTGCATATTGCCACGCATCTGTATATTCTGATTGAGGATTTCCCGCCTGCAGTCATACTGAAATGACTGTATTCTCCTGCAAAATAGAGACTTACGCGAATTCCAACCCCTGTCGGATATTTTGAAAATCATTCCGTTTTCTGAAAATAATCCCGACCGCTCGTGCATCTGTATTACTAAAAGCCGTGGTTTAGTTAACAAACGGGAGTAGAAATTGGCCACCGGAAACGATGGCAAACTCGCCCCCGAGCTCGTCCATCAACTATTTGAAGACCATGCTGGCGAATTGCGCGCTTTTTTACTGGGTGTGTTACGCAACCACGATCTGGTTGATGAAGTATTGCAGCTGACGTTTTCCAAAGCCCTGGAATCAGGGGGCACCTCGAAAGAAGAGACTCGCAAGGGCTGGCTGTTTCGAGTGGCCTACAACGAAGCGATGGGGCTGATTCGTCGGAAAAAAATACAGAAGAAATCATTGAATCAACTGGGACAGACGACCAAGTTTTTCTCGACCGATTCACCCGATCAACAGCTGCTGGACGACGAAACGATTGAGCAGATCCGACTGGCCCTCAATCATCTGCCTGAGAATCAACAGGCAGTGGTACAGGCCCGGATTTATGAAAATAAAACGTTTAACGAAATCGCACAGGACCTCGACATCCCTCTGGGAACTGTGCTCACAAGAATGCGGCTCGCCATTAAATCACTTTCAAGTCGGCTCGATAATCCCGCTGAATAAATCAGAACCATTTATCACCGCTACTTGCCAAGACCATGATTATGAATCAAACAACACCGGAATCTGACCAGCCTGCTGACAACGATCTGAACTGGATCGCGTTTCAGTACCTCACGAACGAACTTTCCGCCGCTGATTCGCTCCAGTTTGAATCACTGCTGGCAGAAAAGCAGTCCGCACGTGAAGCGCTCGCGCAGGCAACCCGTCTGGTCGCTGGTCTGCACGCGATTGAATCCGTCCCCGCGACTGTCGCTCCTCAATCTCAACCTGTTGCTCACCACCGTTCGCTGAAATGGGTCGTCATCAGTTGCTCAATCGCTGCGATGCTGTTTCTGGCGATCTCCCTGCTGCCGAAAACTCAGGTCCCCCAGACCGAACTGGTTTCCAGCTCCGGCCTCAACGATGCTTCTGAAGAAGACCTGGAACACCTGCTGAACCTCTGGTCCGAATCTGCAGAAGAGAATCAGTTCCTCTCCCAGAATACCGTGACGGAACCAATCGATTCTCTGGACCAGCAGACCACACTGGCAGAAAACCATTCGCTCGAAATCCCAGACTGGCTCTACACAGCCGTCGCTCTCCCGGATGAAAGTGTGAACTGAAGCCATGTTATCCAGCCCTCGTCAATCTGATACGTACTCGCGTCTGCTGCTGTTACTCCTCAGCTGTGGCTGCCTGCTGCTGCCTGCCTCTGTCTCTGCACAAAACGGAGCCAAAGGGGAGACGGTTAACATTTCACGCGATGCTTCAAAAACAGCAGTAGCCGTTACACCGGAAGCCAAATCAGAAAAAGAGCAGAAAGCAGCCAATGCCGTCAGCGCCAACCGGGAAAAACTGGCAATCGAATTTGCCCGGACTCATCATCCTGAACTGGCGGACCTGATCCAGCGACTGAAAAAACACAAACCACGCGAATACAAGCGTGCGATCCGAGACCTCGACAGCACGCTGACCAAACTGGATCGGTTCAAAAAACGTGATAATGACCGCTACCGACTGACCCTGGAACGCTGGGAAGTCGATTCACGCATTCGGCTGATGGCCGCCCGGGTTTCTATTATGGGCAGCAGTGATGATGAAGCGGAATTAAAAACACTCCTGAAACAGCGCATGGATCTGCAACTGGAATTTTTGAAACACGAAAAAGCCCAGGCTGAAAAACGACTGCAGAAGCTGGAAAAATCCATCGCCGATATCGAACAAAACCATGACAAACTCGTTGATTCTGAGTTGGCCAAAATCAACCGCAGTATCAAAAAAACGGGCCAGTCAAACAAAAAACAAAAGTAAACGGATTACTCTCTGACAGACTTAACCGTCGTCTCTAATGCAAGGTGTGATATGAAATCAATTCGCATGACAAGTTGTTGCTTCTCCTTACTGGCCGTCATCGCGTTGTCCGCAACGAGCGAGGCTGCAGACAAGACCGACGTCAAACAGCCGGTCAATCAGCGATTTTCTGACCCTGCCAGCACGGAAGTCCCCCAGTTTCAGCAGCACGTTATCCCACTGCTGGGCAAGCTGGGCTGTAATGGACGCGCCTGCCACGGCTCATTCCAGGGAAAAGGTGATTTCCGGCTTTCACTGTTCGGCTACGATTTCGCGATGGATCACCAGCAGTTAACCGACAAAGACGCGGAACGCATCAACCTGAAAGATGCCGCAGAAAGCCTGATCATTCAGAAGCCTCTCAATGAAATTGAACACGAAGGGGGCAAACGCTTCGAAAAAGACAGCTGGCAGCATCGACTGCTGTTGAGCTGGGTTAAAGCGGGCGCGAACGGCTTACCTAAACAAGCTCCCAAATTTGAACGTCTGATCGTCACCCCCGATGCGATTCAGTTCAAAAAAGAAGGGGAGACCGTTTCCTTAAATGCGATCGCCGTCTGGTCTGATGGCACACGTGAAGATGTCACGCCGCTCTGTCGCTTCCAGACCAACAACGAACAGATTGCAACGATCACCGAAGAAGGTCTCGTCACTGCTGCCAAACCGGGAGACACCCATGTGGTCGCCTTCTACGATTCCGGCGTGATTCCCGTTCCGGTGATCCAGCCTGTCTCCGAACAGTATGGCGAAAAATATCCTCAAATCGCTGCTGCGACCGAAGTCGACAAACATGTGGTCAACAAACTGCAGAAACTGGGCATGGTTCCCGCCGACAAATGTGATGATACCGAATTCCTGCGTCGTGTCAGTCTGGACATTTCCGGCACACTGCCTGCACCTCATGAAATAGAATCATTCCTGAAAGACACCTCTCCCGACAAACGCGAGAAGAAAATTGACGAACTGCTGGAAAGCCCCGGTTATGCCGCCTGGTGGGCCACCAAGCTGTGTGACTTCACACAGAATAACTACGACGACCTCGTGAATGTTTCTCCCGTCCGCGAACGTCCCAGCCAGGACTGGTACGACTGGATCAAAAAACGCGTTGCCAACAATGTCGGCTACGACAAAATCACCGAAGGCATCCTGCTGGCAACCAGCCGCGAAAATGGCGAGAGCTTCGAAGAGTTCACCAAAAACATCAATGCGATTTACCAGGACAAACCAGGCACAGACATTACGGACCGCGATCACATGCCTTATTACTGGGCGCGACGTGACCTGCGGAACCCCGATGACCGGGTGCTGGGCTTTGCCTACACCTTCCTGGGAATCCGGATTCAGTGTGCCCAGTGCCACAAACATCCGTTTGACCAATGGACCCAGAACGATTTCAAACAGTTCCGCGGATTCTTTACCCGGGTGAATTTTGGCGTCAATCCTGAATCCAAGGACGAATACGCTGCCATGGTGGATAAACTGGGTTCCGAAAAACTGCGTGGTAACCAGTTGCTCCGCGAATTGAGCAAAGAAGTCAAAAAAGGAAACGACGTGCCTTTCATGGAGGTGTATGTCACCAAAGCACGTCCTGCCAGCAAGAACAATAAAAATAAGAAAAAGCAGAACAAAAAGGGCGGTCGCAACGGCCAGACTCCTGATACAGCCAAACTCCTGGGAGCCGAAGTGGTCCAGATCAATGAACTGGATGACCCACGTACCGCTCTGATGGAATGGTTACGCCGTGAAGACAATCCGTACTTCGCGAAAGCCTTCGTTAACCGTGTCTGGGCTTCTTACTTCAACCGGGGAATTATTGAACCCGCTGATGACCTGAACCTGGCCAATCCTCCCAGCAATGCACCATTGCTGGACTATCTGTCACGCGAATTCATTCGTCGCGACTTCGACATGAAATGGTTGCATCGTGAAATCACCAACAGTGACACGTATCAGCGCAGCTGGCAGACCAACAAAACCAATGAACTGGATGAAGTCAACTTCAGCCACTACATTCCCCATCGTCTGCCTGCAGAAGTTCTGTACGATGCCATTCATCAGGCAACCGCTTCTGACGATGCCATCGACAGTATGAAAAACAGCATCAATGATCGTGCGATTGCAATTGCTGCCTCAGGCGTTCGTAACCGGGCGATGCGGGATCAGCAGTACGCGTTGACCATCTTCGGACGTTCGACTCGTGAAAACAACTGCGACTGTGACCGTTCGGTTGACCCGAGCCTGTTACAGACGATGTACATCAAAAATGACAACGATGTGTACTCTGCCATCAACCGTACCAACAGCAGCTGGCTGTTCCAGGTCGGACAACAGTTGGGAGCGGTACAGAAACCGAATGCTCAGAAAGAGCAGATGGGGAATCGTCTGGAGAAACTGCAGGAACAGGCCAAAGACGCGAAACAGCGTGTGGCTCAGTTGCGAAAGCAGGATGACAAGAAGAAACTCCAGCAGGCTCAAAAGCGGTTCAAAGAACTGAATGAGCAGGTCCGCAGAGTACGACAGATGGCCAGCAAAGCCGGCAATACTCCTGCGAAACTGCAGACCTTTGAAGGACCGATCTCCGCTGAGAAATCAGAAGAAATTATCACCAACACTTACCTGAGAAGCCTGAGTCGTTATCCGACAGAAGAAGAAATTGCTTCTGCCAGAAAATACCTGGGTGAATCCGAGAATAAAATTGATGGTTTGTATGACCTGATCTGGGCAGTGATTAACACGAAGGAATTCATGCTCAATCACTAAAATCAAAACTGAAACAACAGCGACAATCCACTGTATCACCAAACAACTTTCGCCTGATGATTTCAATCAGGCATCACAATGTGAAAGGAATTCTCATGGCCGTATCAATGACATGCGATGGAGTGAAACGCCGCGATTTTCTGAAAATCGGTACGCTCGGCTTCACTGGTTTGACACTTTCTTCCTACCTGAGAATGGTAGATGCCGGACAGGCGAAACCGGAAAAAGCCAAGTCAGCCATCTTTATCGAACTTTCCGGCGGTCCTTCCCACATGGATACGTTCGACCTCAAACCCGAATCGTCCAGCGAATATCGTGGGGAATTCAAACCCATTAAAACCAATGTGAGCGGGATCGAAATTTCCGAGCATCTGCCCAAGCTGGCCGCCTGCATGGATAAGTTCGCGCTGCTCCGCGGGGTCTCACACTCTGTTGCCGCGCACGCATTGGGTCGCGCTTACGTGAATACAGGCAGCCGCCCATTGCCTTCTCTGGAATATCCCGGCTACGGTGCCGTCTACACCAAAGAATATCCGGGGCCGGCAAACCTGCCTCCGTATGTTTCGATTCCGAATTCGACCCAGAAACCAGGGTTCCTGGGCGTCAAATACGCGCCGTTAAACACGGGCGCCACACCACGTCCGGGTCAGCCGTTTAATGTTCGGGGGATCTCACTCCGTTCCGGTCTGACGATTGAAAATATCGAACGCCGCGAATCACTGTTGCGGGAGATCGATCAGAAATTCAGCGGTCTGGAAAAGAACTCACAGCTGATCGAAGGTCTGGATCGATTCGGACAGCAGGCGCAAGCGATTATCACATCGAAACGAGCCCGTGATGCGTTTGACGTTTCCAAAGAATCACCGAACTTCGTCAAACCGTTTGGCGAATCCAGCTTCGGGCAGAGCTGTCTGCTGGCTTCGCGTCTGGTGGAATCCGGCGTGCGGTTTGTTACCGTCTCCATGGGTGGCTGGGACACGCACAACAAAAACTGGGATGCCCTGGAAAACCGTCAGTTGCCTCCGTTTGACGAAGGTCTGTCTGCTCTATTCAACGGCCTGGCTGAAAAGGGATTACTGGAATCAACGGCCGTCTACGTGACCGGCGAGTTCGGACGTACTCCCAAAATCAATAACCAGCGCGGCGGACGCGATCACTATCCACGCTGCATGTTCATGCTGATGGCCGGTGGGATGGTCAAAGGTGGTCAGGTACTCGGCAAGAGTACTGCCAATGGAACGGAACCAGAGGGTGACGGATTCTCTCCCGATGACGTCGCTGCTTCCTTCTACCACAACCTGGGTATCGACTTTACTAAAGAATATCACACCAACACCGGACGGCCGATTACCATCGTTCGTGATGGTGCTGTGATTAATAAACTGTTCTCTTAAGTGTGGCACTTCCCGTCAATCTCCATGTTGGAGATCTGGCATTAACTGTTATTTCCTGAGGGGGAATGAGAATGTTGAAAGTATCAAAAGCGCTTGTGGCTGTAGCTTTAATCATGGCATGTGTCGCATCAGTAGATGCAGCCGATAAAGGTGCCAAAAAGAAAAAGGGCAACAAAAAACAGGCGAACGTCACGATTCAGGCTTTGAATCTTCCTGATTCAATTGAACTGTCTGACGAGCAGAAAGAAAAAGTGGCAGCTCTGAAGAAAGAGTACACTCCCAAATTTGCCGCTCTGCAGAAAAAGAATCGTGAGATTCTGACCGATGAACAGGTCAAAGCACGACGTACAGCAATGAAAGAAGCGAAGGACGCCGGTAAAAAAGGCAAAGAACTTCGTGATGCCGTCAATGCTGCACTGAACCTGTCTGATGATCAGGAAAAACAGATGAAAGAAGTGACTGGCGAAATTCGTAAACTGAACGCAGAAGTCACTGGGAAACTGGAAGGTATTTTAACCGCCGATCAGTATGCCAAAATCAAAAAGCCTGCAAAAGGTAAGAAAGCCAAGAAGAAAAACAGCTGATCTGCCGATCAGGTTTCTGGATTTTCTGCGCTGAATGAATTTGCAGGCCACTAAGCCATTTGCGTTTCCCCCCGATTCGGATTTCTGAATCGGGGGTATTTTTTTGGTTTTGCCAGAATCTGTACTCTGCAAAATCGCTTCAAACGTCGTAAGTTCAGGAAACAAAGGGAGTTTGATGGCATCTCCTGCCGGAAAAAGAGTTGTTTTTCGTCACAAATGCTGATATAAACATTACTTGATTCAATTCCGATCACAGGGACGAGATTGTGGCCAGTCATTCGGTCACGAATCCCGGTTCTTTCGGACCGAGTCTATAAGCTGAAAGACGCGATGGTTACATGTGATGTGCTCAATCTGAAGGGGCATACCCAAACCGAGTGAGGAGCAGGCTGAATGTTGCGGACTGAACCAAAATCCCGCCTGAGATACTTCTTCGTATTGATATTGCTGGTGTCCGGCCTGATATCACCTGCCTGGAGCGCGGAAGCTACAGGGAAAGCAGGGGACAAGGGAATTGAGTTTTTTGAATCAAAGATTCGCCCGGTCCTGATCAAACACTGCTACGAATGCCACGCCGCCGATTCCAAATCAATCCGAGGCGGTCTGCTGCTCGATACACGAGCCGGTCTGCTGAAAGGGGGAGATTCCGGTCCCGCTCTGGAACCAGGTAAACCGGCAGAAAGTATGCTGCTTGAATCGTTACGGTTCGAAAGCTTTGAGATGCCACCGTCCGGGAAACTCGCGCCGGAGATCATTGCCGATTTTGAAACCTGGATCAAAATGGGAGCCCCCGATCCCCGGGACGGTGAAAGCAAGATCGTCAAACAGGGAGTCGGTATCGAAGAAGGAAAAGAGTTCTGGTCCTTTCGCCCGATCACAACACATCCTGTCCCTGCCGTTACTGATGCGGGCTGGTACGAGACCGACATCGATCTATTCATTCGGGCACGACAGGAACAGCGGAATCTCGAACCGGCGCCTGAAGCATCACCCACCACACTGGTTCGTCGGTTGTATTATGATCTGACCGGACTGCCACCCACTCCGGCGCAGATAGATGCTTATCTCAAAGATAAGAGTCCCGGAGCAACGGAAAAGCTGGTCGATGAGCTTCTGGCATCGCCGCAGTTTGGCGTACGCTGGGGACGTTACTGGCTGGATATCGCCCGCTATTCTCAGTCTACAGGAGGCGGCCGTTCGCTGCTGTATGATTCTGCCTGGCGGTATCGAAACTATGTCATTGATTCATTCAATGCAGATAAGCCTTACGATCAATTCATTACCGAGCAGATTGCCGGTGATCTGCTGGAGGCGAAAGACTATCAGCAGCGTCGCGAACAGTTGATTGCCACCGCCTTTCTCCTGCTGGGACCGACCAACTACGAACAGCAGGACAAAGAACAACTGCGGATGGATGTGATTGACGAACAGATCCAGACCGTGGGCCGGGCCTTTCTGTCGATGACACTGGGTTGTGCCCGCTGTCACGATCACAAATTCGACCCCATTCCTGCTTCCGATTACTACGCACTGGCGGGAATCTTCCGCAGCACAAAGATGCTGACCCCCGGCAATGTTTCCGGCTGGACCAAACGTCCGCTGCCTCTGCCGACGCCACAGAAGAAGAAATACGATGAATATCAGCAGACTCTGGCCAGCCTGAATTCGCAGATCAAAACAAAGCAGGGGGAATTAAAGCTGCTGCGTGAGAATCTGAATACCATTACGCTGGATGATTCCTCCGCGACGCTGATTGGCGACTGGAAAGAGTCCACCTTTTTCAAAGACTATATCGGCAAAGGTTATATTCACGACCAGCATACCGCCAAAGGGAAAAAGCTAGTCAAGTTTTCGCCGCGTAAACTCAAATCAGGACGTTATGATGTCCAGCTGGCTTACAATTCTGCAGAATCGCGGGCGTCCCGGGTGCCGATTACGATTAAAACTCCGCAAGGGGAGCAGACGGTTTACCTGAACCAGCGCATTCAACCTACAGACGGTGCATTCGCCTCGGTGGGGCAGTTTGATTTTTCAGGGACGAAAGACGATGAAATCATCGTTTCCAACGAAGGCACTGACGGCTACGTGATCGTCGATGCGATTCGCTTCATCTCCGCTCCCGTGGAATCGACTGGCAAAGAACAACAGCAGGCAGCCGTCTCGGAATACAAACAGACGCTGCTGAAGATCAAAGAAACCAAACATCAGCTGGCTGCACTCAAGACGGAAATGGAACAGCATAAGAAAGCAGCACCGCCCGCAGTTCCTGAAATCATGGCAGTCTACGAACAGGACGAACCGGGAGATTATCACGTACTGATTCGGGGCGACGTCCACCATCCTGGAAAGACAGTACCCCGCGGATTCATCACCGTCGCACAGACAGGGGAAGCCCCGGTCATCTCCGCTGATACCAGTGGTCGCAGAGAACTGGCCCGCTGGATTACTGATCCTCAAAACCCGCTGACCGCCCGCGTGTATGTCAATCGGATCTGGCATCACCTGTTCGGTTCCGGCCTGGTACGCACGGTCGATAACTTCGGTTTCCGTGGCGAGACACCTTCTCATCCGGAACTGCTGGACTACCTGGCATTGAGACTGATCGAAAACGGCTGGTCAACCAAAGCCATGATTCGCGAGATTGTCCTTTCGGAAACTTATCAGCGTTCCAGCAGTTCGACAGCGGAACAACGGGAACTGGACCCGGACAACCGACTGTTGTCCCACCAGAATCATCGCCGCCTCGATGCCGAAGCCATTCGGGATACGATTCTGTTCGTAAGTGGAAAACTGGATCTGTCACAACACGACCAGACCATCCGCCCGAATACGAAATCGGAATACGGGTATCAGTTCCATAACCAGTTCCGCAGCGTCTATGTACCGGTCTTCCGAAACCGTCTGCATGATCTGCTGGCGATCTTTGATTTTCCCGATCCGAACCTGTCAGTAGGGCGTCGCAACACCAGCACGCTTTCCACACAGGCGCTGTACCTGATGAATAACCCGTTCGTCATCGAACAGGCACAGAATATCGCACAGCGACTGCTGGAACAATACCCCGACGATGAATCGGCCCGCATCAACGCTTTGTTTCGCATGTCACTGGGACGACTTCCCAGCCCGGCGGAAAAAAACAACGCTGCCTCCTTCGTGAATCAAACCGATGCGCAGGATTCGACAACTGAGCTCCAGCGCTGGACCGCCTGTTGTCAGACGATTATTGCCTGCATCGATTTTCGCTATATTAAATAAACCTGGAGCGATTCCATGTTCCCACAATATCAACCTGTTTCCCGTCGTCAGTTACTGGCAACCTCTGCCTGTGGTTTTGGTTCACTGGCCCTCAACGGTATGCTGAACTCCGCTCGCGCAAACAGTCCTTCTGCCGCTCAACAGAACCCCCTGGCTCCGCAGGAACCGATGTTCGCCCCGCGTGCCAAACGCATCATCTTTATCTTCATGCAGGGGGGCCCAAGCCAGGTTGATACGTTTGACTACAAACCGCTGCTGGCCAAAAAGGACGGGGAAGAACTGGAATTCAAAGACTCCCGCAAGATCGCTAAGACGGGAGGCTACGGCAAAGAAAAAGTGATGCAGTCCCTCTGGAAGTTCCGCCAGTACGGCGAGACCGGACACTGGGTTTCCGACCTGTTCCCGGAGATCGGCAAACAGGTGGACGACCTCTGCTTCGTCCACAGCATGCACACCAACGGTGTGGCACATGGGCCGAGTACGCTGTTCCTGCACACCGGGACCACTAACCTGATTATGCCTTCCATCGGCTCGTGGGTGACTTATGGCCTGGGGACCGAGAATGAAAACATTCCCGGCTTCATTACCATCTCTCCCTCTTCCTCGAACGGTGGCCCCCGTAATTATTCGAATGCGTTTCTGCCCTCTCACTATCAGGGAACCGCACTGGGGCGAGCCGCCCAACCGGCGAAAGAAGCCCGCTTTAATAATGTCAAAAACCAGCAGTGGTCACTCGCGAAACAGCGTCAGCAGCTGAAACTGCTGCAGTCACTCAATCAGAGTCAGATGCAGACGAACCAGCATGACGACGAACTGGCTGCGGTCGTGAATTCGTTCGAACTGGCGTTCCGGATGCAGCAGCATGCCCCCGGTCTGACTGATCTCTCGGGTGAATCCAAGGCGACCTTTGATCTGTATGGCATCGGCCAGGAAGAAACCGATGATTTCGGCCGCCAGTGTCTGCTGGCCCGACGCATGGCGGAAGCCGGGACGCGCTACATCCAGGTGAACTACGCCGACAATGGCAATACCCCCCGCTGGGATCAGCACAGTAAGATTCAGAAGCATGAAACGCATGCCCGGGCAACAGACAAACCGGTCGCCGGACTGATTCAGGATATGAAACAGCGCGGACTGCTGGAAGACACACTCATCTGGTGGGGCGGGGAGTTCGGTCGGAATCCGTTCAAACAGGGTGTGGACGGCCGCGATCACAACCCCAAAGGCTTCACCCACTTCCTGTGTGGGGCAGGCGTCAAAGCCGGTTTCTCGTTTGGTACGACCGATGAATTCGGCCACGAGGCGGTCGAGAACAAAGTCCATATGCATGACATGCACGCCACACTGCTGCATCTCTTGGGAATCGATCACGAACGCCTGACTTATCGCCACGCCGGACGGGATTTCCGCCTGACCGATGTAGAAGGCCGCGTCGTTTCCGAACTCTTTGCGTGAAGCTTTCACGCCGTTTTAGCGTGAGAATCACAGAGCAAACCGACAGAGTCGTCAGTAGTCATAAAAAAACGCCCGGAGCAAATCCGGGCGCGATATCTGTTCAGTCCAGCGGTCTAAGATTAGTCTACGACTTTGACGCCAGTTGCACAGGGACCTTTACGTCCCTGACCGACTTCGTATTCAACCATCTGACCTTCCTGAAGCTCTTCGAGGGTCACACCCTGTACTTCAGAGTAATGAAAAAACAGGTCGCCCCGTTCGCCTTCAATGAACCCGAATCCGCGATCTGAAACAATTCTCTTGATTTTACCTTGTGGCATTTCTGCTCTCCAACCAAATAAACCGGTGACGCACGACGATTCTCTTTAGAGCCGTCGATCGTCAAAAAATGAAAGCAGATAAAGCTACAAAAATCGAAGCGGATACTTACGTAGTAGGCCAGCTACGCACAATGGAGCGGGAAGAGAAGAACGACCCGAAGGAGGTTATACTACACCTTGTCTCTGCTCGTCATACTTGCATGACCGGTGTATTATAGCTGGTACTGTTTATTTGTAAAGATAGACTAAATAGCTTAAACGCATTTATAACGGTCCCGATTTGCCTGTCGGGAAGCGAGGAAATCTGGAAGAACCAGCCACTTTTCCTGAGGTCCCGGGAAGTCCGAACCTGCGGAGATTTGAACTGGTCTCAATGAAGAGTGTTCGTCTGCTGTCAGTCAGATCTCAGTTTACAATCTTAGTCCATGAACCAGGCCCCCCCTGCCTATTTCAGATCTCTTACCAGGAATGATTCAATATGGCTGATCCAGAACATCTGCAAATCGTACGACAGGGGGCCGCGGCCATTTTCAGCTGGCGGCAGAGCAATCCCGATCTGGACCTGGATTTGAGTTCTGCCGATTTGTCAAATGTGAAGCTGGAAGGCGCAGACCTGCAGGGTTCCGATCTGAATGACGCCGACTTGAGCCATGCCAATCTTATTAGAGCGAATCTGTCTGACGCGGACTTAATCAGTGCGAAACTGAATGGCACCATTCTAAGCCACGCCAACTTTTTTTCAGCCTGTTTAGAGGATGCATCTTTAATCGGTGCCTTTTTGAAGCATGTCGATTTGAGTGAAGCCAGTCTCGAAGGTGCCGATTTACGCGGCGCTGATTTGAGCGAAGCGGATCTGGAAAACGCGTATTTCACGGGCGCTGATTTAAGCAACACCCTATTGCAGCGAACCATTTTTTATCGAACGAGGCTGAACGGGTGCAAACTGTGTGGGGCAACACTCACTGGCGCCACACTGTCTGACGTATCGTTAGTGGGCACCGATTTTGATCAGTTGATCTCTGCTTATAACCAATGGAACAACCTTGATCTATCAAAAGTGCTCCATCTCGAAACCGTGATCCATGAGGGCCCCGGTTCGCTGGGCATCGACACACTGATCCGATCGCAAGGTACGATTCCTGATCCGTTTCTGCGTGGCAGTGGTGTGCCGCAGCACGTTATTTCCCAGATACCGGTTCTGTTTTCCAGATCAGCTATTCCCTACGATTCCTGTCTCATTATTCAAAGCTCCCAGGAACGACCGTTTGCCGACTGGCTCTTTGAAAGATTACAGGAGAAAGGCATTCGCTGTTGGCTCGACTCAGATTTCCATTTCCTCGACCAGATCTACGGTGCTTTCTGCCTGGGCTCTGAAATCGCGGAGAACGTTCGCATCCTGCTCTGTCTTTCCAGAAAATCGCTCGCAGACCACTCATTCCTCTCTGCACTGGACGACCTGTTTCTGAGAGAAAAACATCGATGCCAAAATACAGAGCCAAGGCAGCAGGCAGTCATCCCGCTGATCATTGACGAAGAACTTTTTACAGACTGGAATCATCCTCTGCGTGATCAGATCCTTGAACTGGAATCGATCTCGTTTTCGGGTTGGGAGAAGTATTCTGTCCAGTCAGGACATGCCTTGAATCAACTTGTCGAAGCTCTAAAGACCAGAGCCGACTGACGGCAAACGATTTTGCTGGTCAAATAATTTTCTGCCAGAGACCGATGTAGAACTCAACGACTGGTACCAGAACCGGGACGGAGAACAGGGGCGTATAAAACAGCTCGACATAAACCATTACAGGGGACGGCCCGACCGGGCTGGCGGCGAACTGACGGCAGATCGCGATGATCGGCCCCGCACTCAGCAGATAAAGCACCAGCAGAATACTAAGAATGTATCCCAGACGCAGCGCTGTTTTTCTGATCAATTCGTTTCTGATTTTCACAGACGAAGCCTCCACTGCAGAAATGGTTCAGCAACAGGATTATGAATTATCTTAAAAGTCAGAAATCAAAAGGGAATCTTTTTTTCGTGATTCGACAGGAAATTGATCAGCTGTTACAGTTGCAGTCAGGGAACATCGGACTTTCCGGGACTCTGGTGACTTAACGGAAGAGAAAAATGAAGCCGTTAACATTCAATGACGAGCTGCTGTGTCGCCGACCGCCGCGGGGAATCGACGTGGATACGACGCTCTCACACTTCGCCATCATTACCATTCTGGTGGAACCCGAAATCGCGCGACGTCATTTACACGCCCGCTTTGAACTGGATCTCATTGAAGTCAACGGCCGGGAATGTGCCCTGGTCTCTCTGGTCCCCTTCGTCGATCAGGATTTTCGCTTTGCCCGCATCCCGTGGTTCCAATGGCAGTTCGGTCAGACGAATTATCGGATGTACGCGACCGATACTGAAACCGGCGAACACATTGCCTGGTTCTTTGGGACGTCGCTCGATTCCTGGACGGTCGCTGTCCCACGATTTTTCTGGAAACTTCCCTGGCATCGCGCGCACATCCAGTTTGATTGTACTTATGATGCGGCACTGCAACGCTACACGACGTATCGCATGCAGACAACCAACAGCTGGGCCGACGCAGAAGTGGAACTGTCCGACACAGGGCAACCGCCAACGGAACTTGCCGGCTTTGATGATCTGGAAACCGGACTGGTTCTGCTGACGCATCCACGCAAAGGCTATTTTTATCGACGCGATGGCCAGCTTGGCTCTTATTCCATCTGGCACGATCGGCTGCAGACAACGGTCGGCCACGTTCAGACGGCCCGCTTTGATCTACTCAATACGCTGGGGCTGGCGGAACCGGGGGAAGCACTCAACATTCACAGTGTCCTGATGCAGCAGAAGACCGAATTCACCATCTATCTGCCGCCTCATCGTGTGAAATGAACTGGTCAGAAAACCGGATTCCGAAACAGACAATCGATTTGATGGAACCGTGATCATGCTTGTTCGACATGAGATTTCAAACGGTCCAGGGCGTGGTCCCATTGCTTTGAAATGAGATCGAGTGCCAGTCGCAAATCGTCCAGCGGCTTTTGTTCCACCTGAAACAGTTTTTCCCGTCCCTTTCGTACGCCTTTTACCAGGCCCACTTCGTTTAATACCTGAAGATGTTTTGTGATGGCCTGCCTGGAAACGGATTCGCCCTGCGACAACTGGGAGATGGATTTCGGCTGGCCATCTCCCAGTTTCATGAGCAGGGTTAATCTGGTTTCGTCACCAAGGGCAGCAAACAGGGGGGCACGACTGCATAACTGCCCGACATCACGTTTGAATACTTTCATTGAGATAGGTCTCGATATTTTTGATTTGTCCCGTCCAGCCCTTATCGTTCATGCGAAAGGCTTCGTCACGCCTTACCGCAGGAATCGCATCAAAGCCGGATTCGATAACCGTCAGGAGAGTCCCTTCTGCGGTCTCTTTCAATTGAAACTCAACCAGTGTCGGTTTCTCCTGAGAATAATCACAGCCAGGATCAATTGCATAGGGATGCCAGTAAAAAGAAAATAAGGTTTCAGGTTGGATCTCATGGACTTCTACTTCCATGACGATATGATCGTAGCCTGGAATCGTAATTTGCCCGACGGTTTTCTCACCGGCAACAAATGGACTCTGCAGGTTGACGCCAAACCAGGCCCCGAATTCCTTGTAATCTGTCAATGCTTTCCAGACCCGATTCAGGGGGGCCTGTAACGTGATCTGCTTTTTGATTATATCGCTGTTTGATGACACCACAGTTTGCTCCTCTCAATTATAGCAACGGAACGAGTTCCCGCAACCTTATGGTTGCACGTCACCATCTTTATACGCAACCTTACAGTTGCATGTCAAGGCCGCAAATCAAATTTTAAAACAGTGACTCAGAGTCCGTTCAGATAGCATCGACAGATTCGCGAATGGATCCCATACGACAAATTGAAATTAAAACTGGTCAAACAGTGATCCGGCCTGGGGGAGAAACAGGCTGCTGTAGAGTCGGCTGGCATACAGGTCGGTCATGCCCGAGACGTAGTCACACAGTACCCGTTTTGAATTGCCTGTTTTGTAGATTTCGTACTCGTCCGGCTTCAGCAGTCGCTCCGGATTTTCCAGCAACGCTTCAAACAGTTTGTCGACGATCATCTGCCCCTTGATTTCCAGAATCTGATTCTGACGCTGACGGATGACGTGCTTGAGGACGAACGTTTTGAGGATATCGAGAATCGCAGCCGAATCGTCTTTCAGGCAGGCGTTATAACGGACCAGTTCATGTTCGCCTGATTCCAGATCCCGGATTTCGGTGTCGCGAATCAGTCCGCCGACAATGTTGCTGATGCCGTGCTTTAACTGTTTATGAGAGCCAGAAAACAGCTTTTCCGTATAGCGGGTGACGACATCCGCCAGGTAGGAATCCTGGAAAGACTTGACCAGCTCCATTACTTCCGCATCCCAGATTCTCTGAGAGACCAGCCCCAGCGCGATCGCATCTTCGAGATCATGTACGCCGTAGGCAATGTCATCTGCCAGTTCCATGATCGAGGTATCGAACGATTTGCGGACGGTTTTGGCATGCCCGCCTGGCTTCGGTTTGATTTCAGAGAGAATCGCGCGATCACTGGCGGAGAAGGGCTGCAGGATCCAGTCCAGCAGATCCTCGTCATCGTCGTGAATACATTTAGGGGGGCGATAGAGTGAGAGTTTCGAGGGGGAATCGTCGCTGTGATTCTGCAGTTTTTCATAGTTGGCCACCTGTGAATGGGTGGCGGGATATTTCAACAGGCCCAGCAGTGTTCTTCTTGTGAGATCCAGGCCATGATGATCGGAAAACTCTCCCAGGCGGCAGACGATGCGCAGCGTCTGTCCGTTGCCTTCAAAGCCGCCATCCTGGTGCATATGCTTATTCAGTGAATATTCGCCCCCATGCCCGTAAGGGGGATGTCCCAGATCGTGGGCCAGGCAGATCGCCTCGATCAGACTGTTGGACGGAATCAGGCTGGATAGCTGCTCCCGATGTCCCGAAAATCGCAGGTGTGAGGCAATACTGGCACCGATCTGTGCCACCTCGAGGGAATGCGTGAGACGCGTGCGATAGAAATCACTGTCACCCAGCGAGAAGACCTGCGTCTTGGACTGCAGTCGGCGAAACGCGGACGAATGAATAATCCGGGCTTTATCGCGGAGAAACTGTGACTCAAAGTTCTCTGAATCGGGATCGTTAAACGTTTTTCGCGGATGCCCCTCTTCGTCCTCGCGCCTGCGTAATATCCAGTGATCTTCCATCATAGCCCTGAAGCGTATTATCCTGTGAATGTATATTTCTTTAAATTTCAGTACGATGCAGGATTATATACACTTCCGGCTCAAAGCAGAAGCATGGCACGCAGCATACAAAAGTGGGCAATTTGTTACATTTCAGCAGCATGTATTCCGACATAACAGGCAGAAGAAACCAGTTCATTTCGACCAGTTCAGTTTATAGGAAGACTGAAAGACGTGTGAGTCTGGCAGCTTCTGCTGCAGTTGTGAGACCTGCTGCTGAGAGAGACTGGAATGATAAAATCCGAGCAATGCAACCGGTTTGAGCTGACTGAGATCATCGACCGCAGTTTCAGGAAACGAAACAGCGTAAAAGCTAAACTCTGAGATGTGCTTCAACCGGGTGATCCGTTCCAGTTGTTCCTGGTCGAGTTGGCAATCAACGATACGAAGTGCTTTTATTTTCGGTAACGCATTTAAAACTTCGATTCCATCCTCAGTCAGAAAGCGACCATCTAAGGCAAGCGAATTCAGATGGAGCAGCGATTTTAAGTTCGTGAGCCCCGCTTGACTGAGCTGAGTATTGGCAATACTGAGGGTTGCCAATTCCGAACAGTTGAGAATCTGTGGCCAGGCTGCATCTGAAATATCAACCCCATTCAGGTAAAGCCTTCTCAATCTGCTGGAAAGAAATTTCAATCCCTGCTCGGTGATGCGGGTCCCGCTCAAATCCAGACTCAACAGGGCAGGGAATTTCTGAAGCGCTTTCAATCCCGAGTCAGTCACCTGTGTTTCGCTTAAGTTAAGTAGATTGAGATCAGGAAGCTTCTGAAGATGTCTCACCATCTGATCTGTCACCTCAGTATTGGACAGATCAAGCGACTGCAGGTTTGCGATCTTACTAAGCGAAGCCACACCGGCATCAGTGACTCTGGTTTCGCTGAGATAAAGCCTCCGCAGTTCAAACAAATCCTGCAACGACTCCACGCCCGAGTCTCCCACAGCGGTCTGGTTGAGATTCAACTCTCTCAGGTTGAACATCGCTCCCAATACCTTCAACGTACGATCATCGATACTGGTCTGAGAAATATTGAGACTGTTCAGTTTCTTCAGTTTAGCCAGCGATTGAATCCCCTGATTGGAGATTTGGGTTCCCTGCAAGTTGAGCGAAGTTAAATTCTCCAGTTCTGCCACGGTCTGCAAACCGGCATCCCCCATTTTCGTGTTACGCAGCTCGAGGTGGGATAAATAGACCAGACCTGCCAATGATTTAAGACCAGCGTCTGTAATTTGCGTTTCATTCAACGCCAGACTCGACAGGCCTCTGAGCTGACCGATGTGAATAAGATCAGCGTCTGTGACAGGCATACCGTTGAGGTTCAGCGAAGACAGGTTTTTACAGCCAGTAATATGCCTGATTCCTGCGCCGGTAATTTTTGTTCGCCAGATACCGATACTTTGCAAAGAAGTGAGAGGTGCAAGGTTCGCCAATCCTTTGTCATCGATGTCAGTCTTGCTTAATTCGAGATAACTCAGGCCAGACAAATGAGAGACAGATTTCATTCCCTCACTGGAGACAGCAGTCCCGGACAAATTGAGCGATGTGAGTGCTGTCAGTTTTTCAATATGTTCCAGACCGGCATCAGTAATGTTTGTATCGGCGCAGTTCAGATTTTTTAAATTTCGGCAGTCCGCCAGGTTTTCCAGTGTGGTATCGCCAACAGACGTCTCCTGTAGAGAGAGACGCGAAAGACGAGGCATATTTTGAAATGTCTTACTTCCCGCATCGGTGATCCTGGTTTCTGACAGTGTGAGTGATTCCAGACGCTGCAACTTTGCCAGCGACTGCAGGGTTTGATCTCCCACCTGTGTCTGACTCAAATTCAAGGAATTCAGGCCTGATGCCAGAGCCAGCTGAGATCCCGCGGTGTCATCCAGAGCAGTGTAAGATAAGTCAAGCGAATACAGACGAGGTGTAAAAGCAAGAAACCCAAGTCCCCGGCCTGTGATGGAATTCGAGGAACAGTTCAAACTAAACAGGTCTGAAAGTCGCGACAGGGCCGCCATTCCTGTATCGGTCACATTCGTATTCTGAATGGAGAGAGAACTGATTTTCGGAAACTGGCTGAGAGCCTGTAACCCGGCATCATTCAACTGGCTGGACCAGAGATCGACTGTTCTCAAGCGAGGGAGGTTTGTTAACCTGGCAAATCCTTCGCCGGTGATTTCCGTCTGGCTTAAGTTGAGCGATTCCAGCTGCGGCAGGTTATCCAACCGGGCGAGTGCATCGTCTGTCAATTCAGCTCGATAAAGATTCAGGTACTTCAAATTCTGACAACCGGACAGTTGCCGGACTGCGTTCTCTGATAAGCTGGTTCCTGATAAATTTAACTGCCTGAGATTCTGGAGTTGGCGGAGCGTTTCCAGTCCCCCCTCAGAAATATGAGTATGGGACAGATCCAGATTATCAAGAGCGTGCATCCTGGCCAGATGTTTGATTCCTGGGCCAGTAATTCCCGTTTGCCCCAGTCGCAATGTCTGCATCTGTGGCATGCCCTGCAAGGAATTGAGGCCGACATCAGTAATCTGTGTTCGACTCAAATCCAGAAATTGCAATTTGGAAAAGGCCTCCAGATGGGACATATTCGCATCATTCAACCCGGTATTACTGAGAGTGATTCTAAGCATTTCTGTTGAATTTGTCAGATATTTCAAGCCACGACCAGTGAATCCCGAACCAGTCAGGGACACCGACCTGAGTGTTTTGAGTGAGGCCAGGGGGGCCAGAGTCTCATCTTGCAGTTCGCTGTCCCTGAGAAAGAGTTGTGTCAGTCTCGTACTTCGGGCAATCGCTGCCAGCACCAGAGGACTGGCGTGATAAAGGGTCAGTTCCGGGATGCCTGTCCCACTGGTGATCAGGGTAAGAGCTTCGGCATCAATGTTCCTGCCACGGAGGGTCATTTCACTCACTTCACCGAGCACATTCAGCCGGGCTATCAACACAGCGGCTCTGAGATCCAGATCATTCGCATAGATTTTATATCCAGAAGAATAGTGGATGATAGAAAAACCAAGTGATTCTAATTCTACCAGCACTTTCTTCTGTCCCAGAATTGCCGAGAGCGGAATGATCGTTACTTTTCCGTCACTGGTCTTCAGGGCCAGCAATCGTCCGTCTGAACTCACGACGTGTGCCTGAATCGGATCAGAATGGAATTGAAACTGAAAACGAATTCTCTGCTGGTCGGCGTTTTTCTCGAAAGCAAAATGCGACCGGTCCTCGGAACCGTCTGTCTTCTGAGGAGGGCTATCCGGGTATAAATAGATTCGTTTATTGAGCTTCTCCTTACGGAGCAGGTTTCCGTTTTCCGCATTCCAGATGTGGGCATTGCCCTGCATCAGCAGGTTGAGTTCTTTCCCATTCTGCGAAAAGGCCATCCCCTGGATCAGACCGGGAGCGTTCCACGTCCTGACAGACTCTCCTGTCTGTGCCTCCCGAATACTGACTACACCTCCCACATGGGAGGTCGCGATGTGACGGCTGTCAGGTGATAGAGTCAGATTGCTGATCGGAGCGTCAAAGTCGCACAATTTTTTCTCCGGATATCCCTGTGATTGTTCGTAGCGAAATAACTGGCTGGCAGTGGCGCGTAACAGTGCCGTACCATCAGGCGTATATTTCAGAATATCGCCGGCTGTAATACCAACCTTGAGCACGTGCTCATTCTGTTGTGTGACAAGATTGATGATCTCAATGGCATGGGGGTAGCCTAAAGCGCATCGTGTACCATCAGGAGAGACCGCAATCACCAGTGGTTCACGGTCGAGATCGACTGCTGACTGCTGTTTTTTGGCAGCGACCTGAATGACCGTCAGCCGTTTGTTCCCCGATGTAGATACCACGACCTTTCCATCTCCGGAAACCGCCAGTTGTTTGACAGGCACGTTCTTCCAGTCCAGCGTAAAGTGAGAGTCGCTGAACACTGATACGCCGACATCTTGAGGAGACTGATCCTGCGAGTGGACCTGGTTGCCTTTGGTGAGCCCCTGATCGGACTGCGCCAGCAGATGATGTGCAGAGAAAACGAAGATCTGTCCCAGAGACAGCAAAACCGTGAGCAGTCTGGAAATCGTCATCAACACACATCCCTGTTTCGTTATTACGGTTCACTGTGACGGATTCTGCGAAAACAATGCTTCCTGTGAGATTGAAAGCATGTCATTATTCGTACAGTAACAGACTTGAATACGAAATCAAGGCATTACTCAGATCAGCCTTAACCAGAGATCGACGTAGGACTGAAACAGGTCGCGGTACGAGGCGCTGCACTCGGCGGGCCAGCTGAGCGGTGCGTAGAGAAAATTGACGAGGCGAATCTGGTCGGGGGACATGTATCCTGAGGAATAACTGAAAATGGCAATCACAGGGCCGACACTGAGTACATAGATCAGAATCAACAGGCCCAGCATGAAACAAAGCGAACGCAGAATGCTGGTGACCTTCGTTTGTTGATGTGCAGGCATGTTCGGATTCCCTTTAGAGTTGCTGATCAGGCAGATAGTTTAATCAATTCGGGAATCCTGGTAAGAGCAAAACCAGGCCAAAGGGAGTCACTAACCATTTGTGCCACTACCATCACCAAATCAGATCGCTCCAGAAGGGGATTTCACGATAAGTCTCAAGAAACTGTGACTCTGTCTCCTCTGCTTCTTGATCTTCCAAACCGTATCCTTTTTCAATAACACCAAATTCCTGGACCCAATAATCCCACAGATTCAGCCCATAATAGATGATGTCCGTCTGATGGACCGAAAAGACAGGATTACCGGCTTCAGCAGGAGTCGCGGGGATGTAGCGGTGGGAACAGACGGGAATCAATGTGGGAGCTTGTGACACATACCGGTGTGCCACTTCAATCGCTGCCTGGATCACATCCGGTTTCTTGCCCCATTCATCTAACCAGAACGCGTTGTGTTCGATATCAAAGACCATCCCCTCCCAGGGCCAGTTGAGTCGCGTTTGCAGATCATTATTATTTCCTGCTCGCCAGTCGGGGAAGGCATTTGAACGGCCTGGCTGATTCAGTCTGACTGGTAAAGCGGCTTGCAGAAACGCCCGTAGATCGGGTGGAAAACGAAAGCCAAATGTCGTTTCTGTCTGTTCTACTTCCTGATCCGTAAGGCCCGGTTCGAAGTGAACGCCCCGGTTCTGCAGCAGTTCCATCGCTGTTCGGATTTCCGATTCAAACGGTCTACTCATCGGTTCCGTTTTCGTTGTCTTTCAGTCGGCCGCTGATCTCATCCCGCATTTTCTGCTGATCCTGCATCACTGCTTTTATGATTTTTGCTGCCTCGGTATCTTCTGCTTTCAGCGCATCGACGGCCAATGCCAGCTGTTTCTGATTCGCAGTTAACAGGCCCAAGACTTTTTGATCGCGATCTGAAATAACCTTTGTGATTTCTTCGATCTGCTCCTCTAAGACAGTTGTCTGATATTCCAGCGTTTTGAGTTGTGCTTTGATGCTTGGCTCAGAGCTACAGGAGACAGCACCTGGCAGGAACAGGGCCACTAAAAACAGGATTGCATATTGTGTTTTCATTCGTATCTCCCGGCAGTTCTCGCTCAGCTGATTTAAGAGCTGTGATTTTCACTATCCATGCTAACCACTTTTTGAAACCCGGAACAGCCTTCGATCCAGTCAGAGGCATTTTGAAAGATCGTTTCTACGGGGATATCTTCCGGACGATCGCAGGGGGGAAATTCAAAGCCGACCTTGTCCCCTAATCCACAGATGTGAAACAGTAACCTGGTGCGATCCTGCTTTGATAACGTGTGATGTGTCGCAATGAGATCATGTAGAAAGTGCAGGCCCCGGGGATGGTTCAGAATCGCCAGGGCACAGGCATTCGTCAGTCTCCCGAACAGGCTTTCCTGCTGCATCCCCTCCAGCAGGAGTGGTAAACCTGCATCGGAATGTAAATTTGCCAGCCTGAGGGCCGCTATGTGGCGTAAATCAGGATCTGGATCGTGATTAAGAATCGACAGCAGCAAATCGATGGCTTCGTCGTGTGGGAGAAAATAATGAATATTAATTGCTGCACCGCGCAGATTACTGTCTGCTGATTCAATAAAAGGTGCAAAGTCATCGCGGGACTGGATGCCTCCCAGTGCCCCCATCGCATTGATCACAGCAACCAGTGTGGTCGGAAAGGTCTCCGGCTGCAGCCATTCGGAGAGGAATGGTAACCAGTCTGCATCGCTGCTTTTCCCGATTTCCTCAAAAGCGACCACCTGAACCAGATTATTCTTACTGTGACAACCGGATTTAAGATACGCTTTCCATCGCTCGCTGCCTGGTTCATATTCCGACAGCGCCGCCAGAAATTTGCCAGTATTGCGACCGGCGCTTTCACAAAACGTGATCAAATCGAGTGCATTGGAGCGGGGATCGGACATGTTCATGCCGGCTGGACCTTGATTTCTTCAGCAGAGAAGGGAAAGCACAGAAGTAATAACATCACGGGGGGCATCAGCATCAGGAACAGTAACACGAGCAATAACGAGATTTTGGCTCCGAGAACTCCAAGAAGGGAACGACGATTCCTGTATTTTGCAGGAGCGGCATAGCGCTGCTTAACAAAGTGTGCCGAATCGTAAGCGATGCCGAGATCGGCAATCGAATGAAAGGGTGTGACGATCTGATTGAAAGGCCCCACTTCCGGCTCAGGATCCCCGAAAAACAGCAGGAGAATCGTGGCGAGCCCCACAGGGATGAAGTACAGGAATAAATGTACGTTGATGCCGTTGTAATAAAAGAGGAGCAGACAGACAATGAACAGCAGGGCGGCAATCGGTCGGGTCCAGGGCCGCAAACGGGAAGACTGCCAGGAAACCGTTGAATTAGAATCCAGAAACAGCAGCAGGCGTTGAATATAATCCCAATCCTGTTTTGTCAGAGTGCTCGCAGCCTTCTCTGAGTAATACGAGAGCTCTAACGAAACATGATAAATGGCCTGATCAGCAGAGATATAATTTTCTAACTGACACTTTTCGAAATCAGCAGCTGTCGCTTTTCCGTCCAGGTAGCGGCGTATCAGTGCCGCCAGTTGATTGCGTGCATCGCGATTTATCATTGTCGGATTCCATTCTACAAGAGGGAGCTTAGAATCAATCACGCCGTCTGGACTTGAACTTCGTAATCTGGTCCCAGGCAGCACAGATAATATAACAATATTGGCGGCACACAAATGCAGAGCAGAAAAAAGAAAAACAGCATCATATAACCTTCGATAAGCATCATATAAACTTCGATAGAGGACTCTTTACTGCTGTGACTCTGTGAAAAACAATAACGTTGCTTGACGAAGTTTGCCGAATCGTAAGCGATGCCGAGATCGGCAATGGATTGAAAGGGAGTGACGACTTCCTCAAAAGGCCGGACTTTTGACCTGGGTGACTGAAAATACAGCAGCAGCAGGGAGATGAGCCCGATGGGAATAAAGTACAGGAATAAATTTAGTGTGAAACCGGTTGTCAGCGCGATGACCAGACAGGTGAATAACAGGGCTTCGGCTACTGGCTGTGTCCAGAGTCGGTAAGGAGCAGTCTTCCAGGAAACCGTTGAATTAGAATCCAAAAGCAGCAGCAGGCGTTGAATATAATCCCAATCCTCTTTTGACAGAGTACTCGCAGCATTCTCTGAGTAAAACCCGATCTCTAAGGAAACATGTGAAACGGCCTGATCAGCGGAGATGTAATTTTCTAACTGACACTTTTCGAAATCAGCAGCTGTCGCTTTTCCGTCCAGGTAGCGGCGTATCAGTGCCGCCAGTTGGTTGCGTCTTTCGCGATCGATCATCGTCTGTCTTCCCGTTATGAGAGGGGACTCAAAAAAATGGTTCAGCAGCGCAAGTCGTAAAACAGGGAGTAGCAGTTGACGGTGCCATCCTGATCGTAAACGGCCATGATCACTTCACCCGGATTTTTGAACTGGATCTGTCCTTCCTCTTTGCCACACTTCCAGTAGAGTCCCCCTTTGCGGGTGAATTCGTCCAGATCGGAATCGGCCCGGAAGATCCGCATGGAGGCCGGCAGCAGAGAAACCCCTTCTTTAGGATCGGTCGGTTTGCGCACGGCGGAGGTAAAGACGAGACGGTATCCAGACGGAGTGGTCTTGAAAGTCTGCTGGGCGGTAAACATGAACCGGGCAGGATTTTTGCTGGCATCCTTCAGCATTTTATCCTCCGGTTGAGCGGTCTCTGCGGCACCTGCATCACGCGCTGCCAGTGCCCCCAGGCCCAGACCGAGTCCTGCGACCATTTTGACGGCATCTCTTCTGCTTAAATCACTCATCTCTGCCTCCCGAGACCAGGCATCAAACGCCTGCTAAATCGTTATTGAAAAGATTCCTCAGAAAAAACCGCGTGCATGATGAAACCGTTTTCTCTCCCTGAATCATATCAGACAGCAGACAGCATTCAACGTTTTTCCGCTGGAGGTTCGTAGCGGGAGAGAAACAGCTGATAGTTCACTTTCGATCGGGATCTGGTGGTGGTCGAACCCAGGGTGGTTTCTGAGTCCGTTTCAATCCTGCCCACAGTGGTTGACTGGTCGACTTTCAGGTCGAGGGTCGTCTGGATCTCGCTGCGATTCAGCACCGTTTCGGTGATGACGGTGCCATCCCTGTCGATGGCGACCGGCACGACATTTCCCACATCAAGCAGTCGCTGGTAGCGCAGGCTTGCTTTGAATGTTCCTTCTTCCGCATAGAATTTGCCCGACAGGATTTGCGTTTCCGGCCCTGAAATTACTTTGCTGTGAAACAGTTCATTGAGGCGTGCCACCACTTCGATACTTTGCAGGACCTTCTCCTGCGGCGTGTCTTCGGAAGATTTGACGTAGCCCACGGCATCCAGGCGCAGCAGATAGAGTTCCTCTGCTGCTGCGGTTCCGCAGGTGGGAAAACAAACGAGAATCAGTAAGAGCCATTTCAACATCGTGTTTTCAGGTTCCTGTAAAAGCAGTGCGGGTATTAAAGAATGTCTTCCCAGAACTCAACATATTTCTCAGCGATGCTCAATAAAAAATCGTTACTGTTAACAGCCCAGATTACGGGAGTGTAGAAAGACTCAATCCGTCCAAGTGTTTCAGAAGAGACATCGTCCCGCAGGCCGGAAGGAGTGACCAGATATCCGGAAACGGGACCGATACTCAAGACATACAGCACCAGCAACAGGGGAAGCGCCCCGGACAGAAATCGCATGAGAATGGATCGTTTATTTTCCGACATCGGAATGTCTCCTGAGGTCAGCAGTGGGAACGGTCCTATTTTAATCAACTGCAGGAAAAACGTAACCGCAATTCCTGAAAAATCGTACAGCAGGTTCAGTGGATGGAGTTTCTCATACCGGGAATTCCCCAATGACAGGTTTCGTGTCATTTCGTGTCTTTAGTGGTAAAAATAATGCATTACGAAGGTTTCATCTGTTCCCATACCGGTGTGAAACCGGGTCGAACATCGCCAGGCAGGCGGACACATGGGCCACGCACCTACGGCAGGGGAGGTGGGTAACGTAAAACTGAATTGTGTGATTTCACTGACAGTTTCCTGTTGTCTACGACAACCCCGGGAGGGTTTCTCTCAAATCATAGCAGCACCGTCGGTCAAGCCGAGCGGTGGCACACGAACGACTGATCTGACAAGAATGATTACCCAACTCCAGATAGATTTCCGTGTGCCACGGTCCGGCTCGTCCGGCCGTGCCTGGTAAATATAGGACGCTCGGTTCTGGAACGAATACGGCAGCGGCAACCTCCTGCTCGCTCCGCTCGGCCCGAATTGCATTCGGACTTATCTATGAAGAGCATCTTGTCAAGTGGTTTTATTCTTCGCGCATGGGTACCTTTCTGAGACTGAATCAAGCGGT
>NZ_JBLXHC010000025.1:0-63244 GCF_048260065.1 Gimesia sp.
AATAGATGATTGAGCGTACCGCTTGATTAAGTCTCAGAAAGGTACCCATGCGCGAAGAATAAAACCACTTGACAAGATGCTCTTCATAGATAAGCCCGAATATAATTCGGGCCGAGCGTAGCGAGCAGGAGGTCGCAGCTCCCGCGTTCAATCAACACCAGTCCGTCCCATCCCAAAACTCAATCAGCCGCAGAGCGTTAGCTCCGGTTGTCTCCGAGATCTCCGTGAACCGCGGCTAACGCCGTACGGCTAATACAATAAAAAAGGGTGCCCCGGATGTAATCCGGGGTTGTCGCAGACAACAGGAAACTGTCAGAGCCATCCCACAATCCAGGGCTACACTTCCCCCGCACACCTCACCATTTTCCCACTGAAACCTACGAACTGCCCACTCGATCCGTTATCATATCCCCAGAGATACTCATGGATTCACATACCTGAATCCGCCACACTTTGACCACCAGAAAACAGAATACGACCATGAATCGAATCCTTTCCGCGGCCTGGCTCACCATCACAGTCCTATCGACCTTTCCAGCTTCTGCCGCAAATCCGGAAGCCACAGATACACCTAGTCGCCTCTACGACGCCGGCGTTCCCGAGACCGGCTACCTGACGCTCAAGACAGACAACTACACTGTGCCCCTCGACGCCGCCAGTGGCTGGACCATCGAGAAGATGCTGTTTCGCGGGCAGGAGTTCGGGCTGAACAACGGCCACTACGGCACCGTGCTGCGTCCCAAAGGGGAACAGTGGTGGGGCACCGGCCACCAAGAGGGGGGCCGCGAAGTCGTCCATCGCCTGCAGCTGTTCGTGGACGGCACAAAAACTCCTATCACAAAAACCGATGAAACCATCACCGGCAAACAGATCAGATTCATCAAGGAATCCACGATCTGGAAATTCATCGTCCGCGCCGAGATCATCCTGACCGACTCAGAGATTTATGAACGCACACAGATGGTGGCTCAGGCAGAAGTCGACCTCGACCTGCTTTATTACTTCATGCACTGCTTCCCGCCCACCTCAACAGAGTGGATGGCCCAGCTCCCCGACGGCACCATCGAAACCGGTCCCCTCTCCCATTCCAAGAAGATGGCGATCAGCAAAAATACAACCTGGGTTGCCCAGTTCAATCCGGAACAGCAGCTCAGTTCGCTCTGTTACACGCCCCGCGTGATCCGAGGCGAAGGCAGCACCAGTATGATCTGGGACCTCGACCGTTACCACAAATACTACCTCCGCCACAACAACGGCCAGTCCTTCAAAAAAGGGGACCAGCTCGACTTCACAGTGATCGTCAAAGCCGTCCCCGACGAAACCGGCAACTGGCAAGCCACAAAAAAAGCCGCCGCGGAATTAATGAAACAGTTCCCGGCGGAAAAACAAACACGTGAAATAAAACCATCTTCATCTGCCAAATGAATTGATTGGGTTCCTGACACTTTATTCTCCTCGATTTCTGATCCCCCTGATAATCTATGAAAGTGTAAGAGATGATTGAAGGTATCGAACGGTTTTATCAAGAAATTGCAGAATCAATTCAGGATGCAATCCCGGAAGAATGGGCAACAGCCAGGATGGATGCAGTATTCTACCCTGATGGGAGTCGATACTTTGGAGAATTTACTCGCAAAGCAGACGGAGTAGCACGAAGCTTTACTACAAACCGTCAAGGGGAACGTGCTTTTCGAGAAATTAGGAAGCTGTTTAAGAATGCAGGACAACCTCTATGGAGCAAAGCAAGCTTTGAGCTTAATGCTGAGGGTAAGTTTGATATGAAATGGGAGTATGATGATAGTGATGAAAATGGGTACGCCATTTTTGATGAAGAAAGGGAGAAAAAAGAATTCGAGGAGCGATACAAACGCCTCACAAGATAGTACAGCAATCAGGGAATAAAAAGAGGGCGGAACTCTTTTTATAATGAGACCTGGCACTTATTTCCCTTAAAAATAATAGAATAATTGGCCTTCTACCATGGCGATTGAGATCGAGATAATCCCCACTGTTAAACATTATTTAACGTGGAGTACGCTAAAAAGTCGGCTTATTGATTTACGACCTGACTTGTTTTCAACAATATCTGGCAAATCTCTGAAACTGTTTCAAATAGAGAATGGTATTGAGCACGAAGTATTTGGCGATGAATTGATTTGTCCTTCTAAAAGTTACCGTTTTGATATAAACAAAAAATATGGCTTGTTTCTCGGCGTATATTCAAATGTTGCAACATATACCAATGAAGAAGAATATATTGACGACTTTAGTTGTAATCTTAATGAATGTATGCAAATAGAACTTGCCGAAAAATGGAGAACTGCAGGATACAGTTTTGATGTAGTTTTGCGAGGAATACAGTTTAACCCAACCTTAGATGATTTTATTGTGATAGCAGTAGCTGCAGCACAATTATGTGATGGTTATATACTTTTAAAAGACAAAAACATTTTTGATATCCCGCCAGGAGCTTATTTACCAGGAGAATTTATTTTAGCTAAGTCTCGCTTTGTATGATTCATTGTGGAATCAGAAAAAGGTATCAGAGAAGTTAAAGGAGTCAGGTACCTTCAAATATATGGTTCCCGACACCTTTTAACTCCAAAGTAATCTTTTTCTACTAATAAAATAATTTTAAGATGAGTCTGACTGGAAGGTGGACCTGGGGCAATATTTCCCAATCCAGTCAATCAGGGTTTATGCCTACTCCTGGCAGTTGATTAATAATTTGTCTATTTCTGAGGAGAAAAACATGCATCAAGGATGGTATGCAGGCAGCAATCAATTGACTTCGCAAGCTCGATCAGTCCAATTTAAGTTGCCGATTTTTCTCATTTTCGGATTCGTTGCCGTCATGTTCTCTCCGCTTTCAAAAAGTTGGGGGCAGCCGTGGAAAGACAGTCTTCGTTCGCATCAGATCAGTCCTGAAAAAAAAGAGACTTCTAATCGAACTTCGTCGGTGACTACTGCTGGTGGTTCTGCCCTCACCCTGCCAGCGAAAGTCAAATATATTAAATATTCTCAGGCCAAGGTTCCCGGCGAAGTTGATGGCTCCATAAAGTCAATTGATGATCTTCCGCCAGAGAAAAGAAAGCAGTTTGATCAGGCTTACGAAAACTGGCAATCGGCCCTGAAACATGAGCGTGAGTTGGAGCATAAAATTCTGGAAGAGAATCCACTTCCTGAAACAGCTGTCATAATACTGAATGGCGAATTATCGACGAGAGAAGCTCAGCTCAAACAGGAGATAAGGAAGTTGCCCGCCGGCTGGAACACCATTCTTCAGCGAAAGAATTCTCCAGAGAGACAGCGATGGGTGATTGCATTCCATCAAGCCAATCTGAGTAAGTGTTACCAGGAATCAGCAGAAGATAAGCAGTTTCGACCGTTGCTTGCCTGGTGGGCCAAATTCGTATTCACCAATGAGAATCTGAAATCATTTGTATTTGAAGAAGACCTCAAAGGTTCGATTCTTGAGAAGAGAAAAAACGATTCCACTCTCACAAACGAAGCATATTTAAAAGAACTTTTGGCAATGTATGCACGGCACAGCAATCGCTATCAGGAAGAGTTGCATGCTGCTCAAAAAGACTTACAGGTCCCAGACGAGTTACCGAAGTTGCTGACGGATTTAACCAGAATCGATATACAGCATCTGGTTTGTTCCACTTACAAACGGCTGAGTGTTCAACCACCTGAGCTGGTTACTGCCAGACAGAACAGGGAACAGGCCTCTCAGGAACTAACACAAATCTGGCCTCATTGGCATCTCTATCACAAAGAAAGATCAGAGCGCTTATCAGTAGAACGTGATAAAAAAAATCAGCGAACAGCAAGAGAAAATCAATATAAGAAATAGCTGTCAGGAACCTTAATTGGAATCGCCGCGGAATTGATGAAACAGTTTCCGGCGGAGAAATGAAATGGTAAATATTCGGAGCAGGATTAACGCGAAAATTTTCAAAGATGGCACGCATACAAGATGAATTCTTAGACAAGAGCGTGATAGACGGGTTCCCCCCCATTCTGAATCCTGAGGATGCGATAGCCCTCGTTCGAAGCTGTCGAACAAGCAAGGCGAAGGTATTGGGAATCGATGGCTTTCATATTATTGACAGCAAAATGCAACCTGATATGGCAGAAAGTATCGACTTCTCTACTAATCGAAAGCTTGTAAATGACTGCCGGACTGAGGCAGAGCAGTTTCTACAAGCACGTATCAAGAGCGAATTGGTTTTTGAAGTCGTTGTCGATGAGTAGAGGGGCTGCGAAATGCCAGAAAAAGAGTCCAGGCAACTTTTTTCTCTTCAAGTCCGGGCAAGTATATCGGGACGCATTGCTGGACGAACTCTATCAGCTTAGGAGAGAGATTCTGAACGGCGATTTGGGCGACTTGTTGCGAGCACCCGCATCACAGGCTGACGTTAGAGGAAACTTTTAGGATGCATTACTATCAACTTGTGATGGCAACCGACGACCGTTGGACCCTCTCGATTTGCCGAGAGTTCCCCGATGGTTCACCGGTGGATAAATGGGCGTATACACGCTGCCAGACATTGGCATCGCCTTCACCTGTCCCCTTTCAAGTGCGGGTGCAAGGAGATGCCGTTGACTACAATTCAACTGCATTTGGGTGCTTAGTCGTGTCCACTCGAATGGGACAAATCATCGAAGAGATTTCGCCGGACGAAATCCAACGAATCCCTGCGTTGGTGGACGCCGAGGGTGACTGGGAAGTGCTTAACCTACTTCACTGCGTGGACTGTATCGACTTTGAGCGATCAGATATTCAGTTCTACCCCGACGATCACCCAGAGAAGGCTGGTAAGCCGAGAGGAGTGAAGAAGCTCCGAATCAGCGGAGCTTCAGTAGGAAGCTGCCACATTTTTCGTCCCCGAGATTGGACGGTTGCAGAAATCGTCTCTGAGAAGGTCAAACAGGCACTTGAAGGAAATGGAATTAAGGGAATCGAGTATTGGCCGGTTACGGAGTGAATTCCCTTTGCAACTCTCAGCTACTATGATTTTGTTCTACAATTCAGAAGATAAATACCATGAGTTACTCCATAGAAATCGCAAATTGCCTCTGTACAGTTTTTGACAAAGCGTCTACGTTGGAGGCAGCAGATCTGGCAGGATATAGAGAGAACATACTGTTCTGGGATAATGAATACATACATTGCATGGAGGTATTAAAAGGATACAGCAGACGGTTCCAGACTATGAAAGAGGGAATTAATAATTTCCAGCAGACCAGGGGACTGATTTCCGATTCATTAGAGCATGGAAGAGGTCTCTGGAGCGAAGCATCATTGAACCCTAAGAAACCATTAAAAAAAGCAATTAAGAATTCACAAATAAAAGATTCAATCTCAGCCCTTTCGAACGCTTATGAGCGTTTTTTAAATCGACTGGAAAAAGAAGAACTTTTAAGTACAAACGAAAGAAACGGCTTACCCAGTTGTACTCAGGAATAATAAAAAGTGGGCGAGTATTTTTTTAGTGAAACCTGACCTCTATTAGTCCCCCCTGTTTGTGAAGAATGCCACGATAATGAATTCTTTTCCAAGAGGCTAAAAGATGAATAGAAAAATATTCGCCGCAATGTGTGTGGTTTATACTCTAGTCGGGTTCTTCGGGTGTGAAGGGATAACGGAAATTTCAGGACGAATCACTGATTCTCGTAATATTCCAATTAAGGATGCACAAATTGAGCTATGGTCCGGAACAAAAGGAGACTCTTTTTCGTCAAGTGATAGTGAACTATCAGATGAAAAAGGAAACTATTCAATCTACTTGACTCATGCTCCGACTAGAGATGTACTCAATCTTAAGGTCTCAAAAGATGGGTATAAAAGTCACAATGATAAGATCAAGGCAGGTACTAATGACAAATCATTGAATATAACTTTAGAATCCGAAAAGTAATTCTTGGGGGGAGGAGAAAAAGTGATGCGTATGCACATATGCCGCTTTCTATTATTTTTTGTATTCATCGGAGGTAGATTGCAGGCAGAAGACTATCTGCTTCGTGTGCAGCCTGTTTCTACTGTTAAAACGGTGGCAACAAAAATGAATGGTACACTCGAATTCAGTGTGACCCCAGAGCGACCGTTTTTTGTGAGATCGACACTCGGCGGGGACTCTCAGATTATTTTCAAAGGTAAGCTTCACAAAATCGATAACAGCACATTTGAAATCGAGTATGATGGCCAGATCACAGAACTGCGGGCCGATCCGAATCCACGGCTGACCCGAAAGGGTAAAGTCAAGGTTGAAGTCTATGGTGAGGAAAACCTGATCTCAAAACTGTCGTCTGCAAAGGATTCGTCACCACTCGATTTTATTATCTCGCTTAAGCCTCTACGTTCATTTGGAGCAATGGAGAAGACATCTGGCTTTGCGGTTCGTCTTGTTGACCCCTCTGGCAAGCCGGTTGCGGACGCCCATGCAGGGTTGTACGGGCCAATGTCTGAATCCCCCTGGGAGTCCGTGATTAAGGGAAGGACCGATGCAGACGGAATCATTAAATTCACAGAAGGAAGAGAAGATCTCCCGACACGGATATTCTATGCAGAGCATAAGGGACGGAAGTTATATGCAGCAGAAAATCTCAATGTCGATAAGATTCGTGCAAAAGATTTTAAATACTTCACCATCACGATGACGGATCAGTTTATACTATGGAAGAAGCCCCAAGAAAATAATTAACCTGAAAAAAAGAAACCTGATCCCTGCTTACTCAGCCATCACATGAACCATGCACTGGAACAACGTCTTAAGCTTCTCGTGGTGTCTGACACGTCATTACAGTTTGTAATCGAAGAACTGCGCCAGATGAAGAGCGAGGGCTTTCAGCAGGAAGTCGTTCGAAAGACTTTGGAAGAACTTCGACTAGAGTGTAAAACCGAAAAGGAAGAAGATCGCACACTCGAAGTGTTGGACTTCGTTTCAGGATTTTGCGCACCTGATAATCAAGTCTGGGAAAACTGATCCCGCATCAGATGATTCGTGCGCTGGAAATTTGCATGGACCACCCGTGGACTGTTTCACTTTCGCTTTCTGAGATTACGATCTGAACGATACAGTCATTTGCTTTCAGGATTCGCACAACCGGCGTGGTGCTCACCTTACTTAATCAGTTCTGAAATCACTTCCACATAATCATGAATAATCATCCTACAGACGTTGATGGAACTCAGGCATTTGATCCATGGCCGGACACTCAGGTTCACATTGAATGGGGGGTCCCCGGTGCGGCATTAGCTATGGAACGAGGAGATTATGTCGTACTGGTCGATATCCTGTCTTTTTCGACCAGTGTTTCGATCGCTTGCAGTCGAGGGGCTCGCGTGCTTGTCTATTCGCTTGAAGAGATTGAGTCGATGGGAGGGAGAGAACAGACCACGAAACTCCTGAATGCTGATATTGTGACGAAATCTCGGCACGCTTTACCTGGAAGATATTCGCTTTCCCCTGCCTCCCTGATGGATTGTAAACAGAATGAGCGTCTGATTGTGACTTCTCTGAATGGCGCCCAATGTGTCGCAGCTGCTGGAAGTGCCGGCCGCAGTATTATTGGGTGCTTTCGAAATCGTCGTGCCACTGCCGATTATCTCTCTCAGATTCTTAAGTCCAACCCATCTGACAACAAAAGGATTACGCTTGTTCCGTGCGGTGAAATGTGGTCATCCATCGCCAGTCACGTCGGATGGCGTCCCAGCATTGAAGACTGGCTGGGAGCGGGAGCAATCGCGGAGCGTCTCGTCGAACAGGGGTTAACCTCATCCACCGAAACTAACGCAGCGATCGCCGCATTTGTTTCGTGCTCTTCAGATATCCATGACGCATTGTTAAATTGCGTGAGCGGCAGGGAGCTCATCACCAGATCCTTCTCCAAAGACGTCAAGCTTGCTGCGGAGATTGACGTTGAAGCTTCGACGGTTGTCGAATGCAGGGAAGGAACGCGAGAGTTTCAGAGCCACCAATAAAATCCGTTTCAAGGCTGGAAAAAGGTACCAGAAACAGTAATTTGACCTGTGTAAGTTCGAGAGCAGGAAAAGCCAAAATGCAGATAGCAGACGTTGTAAGTTTTTGGATCTGAAATGAGTGGAACCGGTTAATTTTCAGCGAGCTACTTTAAAAGCAGTAAAAAGTTCCTGACACGAATGGTACTGTCGAGTTGTAACATGTTCCGGCAGTTTCTGCTGTCGTCGATGTATCCCATGGCCGCCGACTGGCGAGCGCACTATTGTTTTGCACTGGGTATCGCCATGCAAGACAAGCTTCCCAACCGACCGGGACGCAAATATCTAAGTGAAGCGTATCGACATCGTACCAAGTCAACTCACTTCAAAAAACGCGAAAAAAGATCAGATGCATAAGCAGAATGAAGTAAGTGCTATTTGGATTGCCCCCCTCATTATATTTACTTGTTTCGAATTCTATAATCAGGGTTTCTTTTACTCACCTGGGTAAATAGAATTTAACGCACTCACCCAGCTCTGCATTCATGTGTGCTGATTATATGTAATCAAGAGAGCGAGCACCGCGGTTGCCCGGCGCCAGCAACCCTGTCCTGAGGTCCATTCTTCAATGAACAGTCAAGAACCGTCTGATACTTTTAATCCTTATCACGTGTGGCTGGGAATTCCACAGCAAAAATGTCCGCCAACGTTTTATGAGCTGTTGGGAATCTCTCTGAATGAAGACGACCGCTTTGTCATCGAATCTGCGGCAGAGCGACAGCGGTCGCATGTGGAACAGTACCTGGGAACGAAGTGGAATCAATTTGCCAATCAGCTCATCAGCCAGATTGACGAAGCCGAGATCACTCTGTTAAGCCCTGAGTTGCGGCGCGAATACGATCGCAAGGTGAATCTGTTTAAAAAACGGCGGAAGAATCGGCAGATCGATCCGACTGCAGCTCCCGGTGCCCTGATGCCGGGGGGCACCCGGTCTGTCGGCGAAGGAAGTGGTCTGGCCCGTGAATATGCGGGGATTGTTTCGGTGCTGGCGATCGCGTTTATCGCCATGGCGGCGAGTTCCTTCTTTTTGCCCTGGAAAAAGCTTCTGCCTGACCCCGAACAGAAACAGCAGGCCGAAGAACAAACCGCGGTTGCTGAAAACAGTCGCCCTGAAGAACCAGGAACAGTAGAGAACAACAACACAGAAACGACGTCTGCTGCAATGCAGTCAGAGGAATCCGGGGAACCTCTCCTGGGAGTCGGCATCCAATTCAAACGGCTTCCCGGCGGCACATTCACGATGGGCGCAGCCAACGAGCGAGGCAGCAGTAGTCCTCCCCACTCCGTCACCATCACGAAGCCATTCGAAATCGGCATTCATGAAGTCACACAAAAACAGTACGAAGCCGTCATGGGGACGAATCCGAGTGTGTACGCAGGCGAGAACCATCCGGTAGACAGCCTCAATTGGAATCAAGCCACGGAATTCTGCCGGAAGCTGTCAGCCATGCCGGCTGAAAAAGCGGCCGGGCATGTCTATCGTCTGCCGACGGAAGCGGAATGGGAGTACGCGTGCCGGGCGGGAACGTCCTCGAAATTCTGTTGCGGCGACGATGAGTCAGAACTGGAGGACTATGCCTGGTTCAAGAATAACGCACTCACAACGACACATCCTGTGGGACAAAAGAAACCCAATCTCTGGGGGCTCTACGATATGCACGGCAATGTTTACGAGTGGTGCCAGGATTTTTATACGCGTTATCAGGAAGGGGCCGTTACCGATCCCCAGGGGGGTGAGACAGGACCGGGCCGGGTGGTTCGAGGAGGCGGCATGAGCAACATTGCCGACTACTGCCGTTCTTCAGAACGTGCCTATGTTTCTGCGGAAACCAACAGACACTCCTACGGCCTGCGGGTGGTACGCGAGATTGCTTTACCAGCGGGGGAATAAGAAACTGTCCCCTTAATTCTACTTGCTTGAAGCACGAAATGATGCACAATTATTTTCTACGATGTTAGAATCTGATGGCAGACGCAATATAAAGAATCTTCGTCAGGGATCATTGTGCAAATGGACTATCAGGAGGTAAAAGGCAACAGGACTTTGCACCTTTTAAGCCTCTCAAACGCTGCCAGACCCTCCATGCTGAGCCTGAATCCATCTTGTCAGATGAAAACAAATTCTTAAAATCAAACCAGCTGGCTGTTGGTGTTGAGAGAACCAGTCCCGTTCTGTTTCTGATATGAGGAAGCGAGTTCCCAAATGCAAATGAGGCATATTCCATTGATGGCATTCGCATTATGTATATTGACCATCACATCTCTATCAGCGATGCAGAAGCAGCCCCCCCGGTCAATCCGGGCAGGACAGAATATCAACGAAGCGATCCAGGTCATGGCACAGGCAGGTTTGAAAGAGGGCATGGGGGTGGAGATAGCGACTTTCAATAAAAATATAGAATTGACAGGGTGGCCTGTTACGAATGGTCATCTGGTAGCGGCTTTTTCCAACGTTGATGGTCGTATTAAATCCTTAACTTTATATATGGATCAGGATCGCCCTAAATCAGAACGCACGAATGACCTGGTTTTCGAAGTGAATGCGTATGCTCCTGCTACCGGACAGACTTTAATGATCGTTCCTAATTCAGGAATGAAGGTGCGACAACAGACCACTACAGGCAAAGGGAAAAAATAAGGCTGCCAATCTCTATACAAAGCCGCTGGGGCTTCCTGCAACTTAAAAATCCTGGCTTCTATCGTAGTAAGAAACAGTGCTTATGAAACTACTGGAAACCAGTAATCCTTCTGTCGCCAGAATTTTATTTCTCAGTCTGATATTGGGATTGAATGGTTGCGGAACGGAGCAGAAAGAGAAAACTGCCGGTGCAGTTGAAGAACACGATTCGCCTCCGGAGACGCCCATTGATCTTTCTCAGATGGAATGGAACGATGAACTGGCGAAATATCGAGGAAAGCCGGTCAGTCTCGTAGGGACGGCTCAATCTTCCAAAGCTTCAACCCGGGTCAACGGCGTGGAAATCTGGTCGAGGGAGGGTTACATCTGGCCCGAAGATGTGGTCGGACAAACGGTGAAGGTGGTTGGCATCCTGGACTATCACAATTTCGATCAGGAAAGAAAACGGATCAAAGAACTGCAGTCACGTGTGGGGATAATTCAGCACCGTGGCTTCCCCGAGGGCGTTGCTGGAACCTATGTGATTCGAGGTCAGTACTGGTGTCTCCAGGCGGACGTTCTCCCGCATACAAAACGGCTGTTCGAAACGGATCCGCTCTCGGATCTGGAACACAAAGCTGTCTGGGGAGAGGCGCTCCCTGCTCACGAATAATAAAAGGTGTCAGGTTAATGAATCTTGAACGCTTATCCGCCATCATCATGAAAAAGTAAATTGAAATGCGTTTACAGGGTAAAATCAGGGACTGGGATGATGCAAAAGGCTTTGGCTTTATCTCATCTCAAGACAACGGCAGTTCGGTCTTTGTGCACATCAGTGCCTTCCCTCGTTCGGCACGACGGCCGCAGGCAGGCGATCCGGTTTCGTTCGAAACGGTCCATGAAGAGAACGGGAAAGTCAGAGCGGAGAACGTCCGTTTTTCAGATCAAACCGTGGGCAAACGTCTGCGCAGCGCGCCCGCGGTTTCATTTACCGTACTGTTTGTCGGTTTTTTACTGGTCTCTGTCTATTTCCACCGCATCCCCTGGCTGGTGCTGGCGGGATACTTCGTCGCGAGCTGTGTGACCTTCATCGCCTACGCCTGGGATAAATCCGCAGCACAACGGGGAAAGTGGCGGACTGCAGAATCGAACTTACACGTCCTGGCACTGCTGGGAGGCTGGCCCGGCGCACTGGCGGCACAACGCCTGCTGCGACATAAATCCAGCAAGCAGAAATTCCTGATTGTATATTGGCTGACCGTATTCCTGAACGTGGCGGCAGTGAGCTATTTTGTGTGGCGTGGTGATACAGGTTTGTTTAATGAACTGATGAATGTGTTTGAAAAAAGAGAATATATTCCATGAGTCGATTAAGTTATTTTTTGACACCTGAATCAGCATTCGAGGCTTTGAGAAAGGCGAAACTTTCTGAGGGGAGTCGTCTCATAATCCGCCGATTTTCAAAAGATGAAAAATATGCTGGTATGAAAACCCTGGATCTGGATGATAAAAATAATGCATTAACTTATATGAGTGGAAATTATTGTGAATACTATTTAACCCTGGGTAGCGTTCCTCTCACAAGTAGTGACTGGGATTTTACTGATCGTGCTAAAGCGGAACTATTAGTGTTTGACGGCGGACGCCTTGTTCAAAATGATTTGGAAATTACAGATCTCAGAATATTCTCAAAATTCAGTCAGGCAAAAAAGAATTTCAGGGCAGTTAAGAAAGCAATCCTTGACATGTGTGACAAAAAAGGGGTTGTGACTTTATCTGGAGAGCATGATCCCGGTATTTATCTTCCAACGACATTAGAAAAAAAATACCGACTTCGATTTTCACTCAATAAAGAAACAGACAATTTCATCTGTCGACCGTCTTAAATCTGCAAACAGAAATTTACATCAGACATGGAATCAAAATATTCAATCTTCTTGACAGACTTCAAGACAGTTGCCGATACCTTTTCGTCCAACCTGTATTAGACCCGAGGGCTGGGTGATGTTAAGCTATAGAGTGGAGTTTTCTGGAGCAATTCCACGCTCCTGTCATTTCAGCCCCATTGGGAAATTCACGATTACCACAAAAAGGATGCGAGCTAAATGAACACGCCTGGTTTAATTTACGATCTTCGACAGTCCCTTCAGAGTAGATTGAAACTGGTGCTTACAGTTCTCTGCGTCAGCTTTTTGCTGCAGCCGGCTGCGATGGCTGAAGAGAATGCAGCAGAAAGTTTTTCTGTAGTACTGCTGCCCGACACACAACTCTATTCCGAAAAATTTCCCGAAATCTATCAGGCACAAACGGAATGGATCAAGGCGAACGTCGAAAAGCGTAATATCAAATTCGTCATTCACCTGGGCGATATTGTTCAGAATGCAACGATCAGAGAATTTATCGTTGCCGACAAAGCCCATGCCGTCCTTGATGACGTGGTCCCCTACAGCATGGTTCCGGGAAATCACGACATGAAGACAGTCAACAAACGCTTGACGCGCGACACTACCAACTACAACAAATATTTCCCACCATCCCGCTACAAACATCAGAGTTGGTACGGCGGAAATAAAGGCGAAACCAACGACAACAACTATTGTTTCTTTGAAGTGGGCGATTTGAAATTCATGGTCGTCAGTCTGGAGTTTGCACCTACTGACGAAACCATCGACTGGGCGCGGAATATTATCTCACAGCATAAAAACCGACGGGTGATTGTCGCAACGCATTGCTATATGCGCCCGACCATGCGTGATACATCATCGCCACGCAGATATGGCATTGAAGGGAACAGTGGCGAAGAACTGTTTCAGAAACTGATCCGCAAACATGATAACATCGATATGGTCATGTGCGGTCATGTATTGGGCGTTGGATTATTGAAAAGCAAAAACGATTTCGGCAACGAGGTGATTGAGATGCTTACCGATTACCAGGGACTACCCAACGGCGGCAATGGCTGGCTGCGGATCCTTAAATTTGTTCCCGGCGAGAACCGTATTGATGTCGAAACCTATTCTCCCTTGCTGAAGAAAATCAACTCAAGCGAAAAACACACCTATCAACTCGACTACCAGATGCAGCCTCAGAAAACGGATGTTAAATAAAAAATCTCTCAGTTCGTGCCTACCTGAAGGTGTCAAGAACAGATGGCACTGCCTGCTGTGGTGAAACCGTTTCAAAATGTATCGCTCATTGTCCTGACGGTTTTTTCAAATCAACCTCTCGCGTCGAGATTTCACTGAACAGGGTAAAGCAGGTACGCCGCGGTGCCCAGGAGTGGTTACTTCCACCATAGAAAGTCTGAAATAAAATACTGTCAACCAATATCTTATCAGTCCGCCGCCACTCCATGTCATCACGGGCAACGACGTGTTGGAATTGCTCTGTAGTACGATCTCCAATCCAGACATCAAGTCGTCCATCCGTCCGACCTGGTGTATTCATAGCCACCCGGATGCGTACCAGAATCGGCTTGCCAGTTTGAAATCGAAAGTCGGACGGGAACGAAAAACTCTCTCCGTACTTTTGGGGTTGATTCATGTGATACACGTATGCTTCGCCACGACCATCGGCCCGCCACATCAGCCGGGCGGAGAATCCATTTTTTCCATTGGCAGGATTACCACCCGTCACGGACTCGGGGCCTCCACACAAGCCCGGCAACTTCCCTCCTTTGACCCAGTCAAAATTTTCACTGAAGGTCACCTGATAAGCCAGTTCCACGGAATCCGCAGGTTGAATGGGTGAGCGCCAGCCGATGCCTCCCTTTTCCGGACCGATCTCACCGACAACATAATCAATCCGAAGAGCGGCCCCTCCGGGAGCCTTCACGATCGACAGATGCCCTTCTCGCACACCATCCTCATACTGACAACCGGGCCAGTCACGTTTCCATTGACTGACAGTACAAACGCCATACGGGGGTCGGATTTGAATCGTCCGCACCTCTTGTGCAGATAAACGATGCGTAACCAGCAACACCAGGAAGCTGAATAGAAACAGCCCGGCTCTGGTTCTATTTTGGGAAATACTCTTTTTACTGCTTACTTTCATCCTGATGATCCCAGATTCAGTAAAAAAGCTGTGTTGAATCATAATCTGGTTGAGTAACAGGTATCAGGATAGCTTAAATATATGGTTCCTGACACCTGTTATTGCTTTATTTCTACTCATATGATCTACACCTTCTGTAGCTACTCTTTTTCATTGTCAGCAGGTTTGATTGCAATCAGCGAAACAAGTGCGAGAACAAGGCCAATCAAACACGATGCAATGACATGCCAAAACAGCATCAGGAGAGTATTGTCAGAGATGATCAACTTTGGAGTCTCCCCAAAGAAAACCCGCCTGATTTCCAATTCATACCAGGTACCCAATGGGCAACCGATAGTTCCAAGACCCGATGGAAACGAACCATAAATATGGTATGAAAACCACAGAATGCAAAAAGGGACCAATGAACACAATATCCAAACCACGCGAAAACGTCTGGTTTTGATTGCCATCAGCGTAACAGGTGCGAGAACAAGGCCAATTAAACACGATGCACTGACATGCCAAAACAGCATCAGGCGAGTACTATAAGAGGCGATCGGCATTGGAGTACCCCCATAGAGAACACGCCTGAATTCCAATTCATACCATTCACCCAATGTGCACCAGATATAGTAAAGGCCCAATGTGCCATCGACAGTTTTATACTCCGATGGAAACGATGCACTAATCTTGTATGAATACAACAGAATGCAAAAAGTGATCAATGAACACAATAGCCAAACCACGCGAAAACGCTTGGTTTCGATAGCCATCAGCGCAACAAGTGCGAGAACAAGGCCAGATAAACACGCTGCACTGACATGCCAGAACAGGCTCAGGCGAGTATCATCAAAGGCGCGCATCAATTGTGTATCCCCAAAGAGGATCGGCCTTATTTCCAATGCATACAAAGTGATCAATGAATACAATATCCAGACCACGCGAAAACGTTTGGTTTTAATGAGACTCAAAATTATCTGCACGCCGCTCTTGTTAATGAGAACTGCTCCCTTTTTTAATTCCAAGGACTTGAAGAAGAATGAACACTTCCGATTATGATGACTGGCGAATCACCGGACAGGAAAAATACCTTAAGGACGCCATTTTGGAATTGCGTGAGTATTCCCCACCGAGTTCTGAATGGGAGCACGACCATTGCGAGTTCTGCTGGTCCAAGTTTTGCCGATCTGATGGGCCAGAGTGTCTACACGAAGGGTATGTCACTGAAGATGGTAGACATTGGATTTGTACTAGCTGCTTCCATCATTTTAAAGACCGATTTCGATTCTCTCTAAAATAAATTTAGTCCACCAGACTATGAATTTAAAGCACGAGATCCTGATAAGTTACAAGAAGGCATAAAAGGGGGTGTGGCAGATCGCTTGAAGCATTGGATCTGCCCCCTTAATTTATTACTTGAAGCAAAACCAACCGCCGTCAGATCAGTTCCCGAATCGGTGCCTGCTGTTCCAGCAGATATTGGGGACGACCGTTGTTGTCCGGGATGGTTGTCGTGGCGGCATCGATGCCCAGGTTATGGTATAGCGTGGCGAAGACTTCCTGCATATGCACGGGGCGGTCGACCGCGGCTTCGGCCCATTTATCTGTTGAACCAATCACCTGCCCGGCCTGCATTCCCCCGCCTGCCAGCAGGCCCGCATGCACGCGCGACCAATGATCGCGGCCTGCTTTCTCATTGATTTTGGGAGTCCGACCAAACTCACCCCACACGATAACCGTCACGTCCTGATCGAGGCCGCGTTCATGCAGATCTTCCACCAGCGCCGCCACGCCCTGATCCAGTAACGGAATCACTTTGCGGCCTCTGCCAAAGTTATCGCTGTGGTAATCGAAATCAGCGAAACTGCAGGTCACCATGCGGGCTCCCGCTTCCACTGCCCGCCGCGCCTGCAGGAAGCGGGACATCAGCGCCTGGTATCCCATCTTAGGATCAAAGCCGAGTACTTTGGGATCGTCGATTCCGTACCGGGCCCGCACTTGCGGGTCGACTTTTTCCAGGTCGAGCGCTTCCACCAGCCGGGATGACGTTAACACCCCTAAAGCCTGTTCGGTAAATTGATCGCTGGTTTCGCTGGCCAGTTTCTGATCGACGTTCCGCCGGTAGGTATCGAGTTCTTCCAGCAGTCGGGTCCGCTCGCGCAAGCGAATGGGGGTAATCTGATTCAGCGTCATGTTGCTCATCACTTCGCCATCAGGGCGAAACGGTGAATGTGCCATCCCCAGAAAACCGGGTCCTTTGATGTTGTAGGGATCATGGGCCATCTTCTGCGACAGATCGATATAAGGGGGCACAGCAGAATCAACGGGGCCCTGCAGTTTAGAGAGCGCCGAGCCCATGGACGGCCAGCCCCCCTGCGGTTTGGGATCTCGAAACTGATGTCCGGTGCAGCACTGAAATGAATCGTGTCTGCCTTCGGAACCCACCAGCGAACGGATGATCGAAAACTTATCCATCATCCCGGCGACGCGAGGCATCAACTCGCTGATCTGGATGCCGGGCACACTGGTCGCGATGGGTTGAAATTCACCTCGAATTTCGGCAGGTGCCTCGGGCTTCAAATCGAACATGTCCTGGTGCGGCGGTCCCCCATTCAGGAAGATCATGATCACCGCTTTATGAGCTTGACGCTGTGGATTCTGTTGCTCGGCCTGCAGCAATTGCGGAAGTGATAAGCCCCCCATCGCCAGCCCGCCGATCTGCAGAAAAGAGCGGCGGGGGATACGATCACAGAATTTTGTAGCAGAGCCTTCAATTCTCAACATCATTTATGTTCCAGAAAACCAGGAATTCTTCATCCCACACGGCGTTGAATGGCTCAATGATACACAGAAAACACATAAAATGATACTGATATTTCCCCCTGAACATGAACGGGGTTAGAGACTCTTTTGAAGTTTGCCCCGCGGTTTACCCTGGTCGCTGAGTGCCTGGATGCGGGAGAGTTCCTCCCCCCACTCTGATCTTATAGAACCAGTCAAAAGAGGCATTAATTGTTTGATGGCTTTGGACGCCGAGGGATAATCCTTGACGGCTGTATAAGTGGTCGCCAGGACGGAGAGTGATTCTTCCTGCTTGATCGGAGAAGCGTTCGCGATCCTGGCATATTTCACCGCCTGCTGTGCCAGGTCCGGATTTAAATCATTGGCTTCACCGAGAAGTAAACATGCCAGTTCCCGGTGGGCATCTGCATAAGAGGCGTTTTTGGAAATGGACTGTTCGAGATCTTTTCTGGCATGGTCCAGTTGATTTAATTTGATATATGCCATGGCGCGATCAAAGAACGCGTCGGGAGATTCCGGAAACAGTTCCAGCGCTTTCGAGAAATCCTGAACCGCTTCATTATATTTGCCTGACTGATGGAGCACGCGGCCACGTGCCATCCAGGCACAAAACGCTGTCTCCTCTTTTTTGATGGCTTCCGTAAATGCGGTCTCCGCTTCTGCGTACTCTTCTATGTTCTGATAACACTCGCCTAACAAAAAGTAAGTTCCAAAACTTGCGGAGTCGGGGAATTGCTCCATCGCGGCTTTCAATGCCTCCGCTGCCTGCTGATAATCTTCCGACGCCTTAAGGACGATTGCTTTCCCATAATAGGCTGAATCTTTTTTGGGGGCACATTTGATAGCGATTTCATAATCATCCAGTGCCTGCTGGTATGCGCCGCAAATCAGTTGCAAACGAGCGCGTTCTTCATAAATTTCAGATTCCCGGGCATAGACCGCAGACTGGCTGTTTAAAAAGGCAATGTCCATTTTATTAAGGGCATCGGCATAAGCGGCTTCGTCATTGAGTATCTCAGCCAAGCCCTGAGAGAGTTCATCATAGATTTTGCTTTTGCTTTTAAAAAGCTGCCAGACCATGCCCTGCTTCATGGCGGCTTTTCCCTGGTCCATTTTTTTCGTATAGGTAAACCGGTCGATGCTGCTGGGATGCGTGTCTGATTCATCAGTAGGTCGGTTGATAATTTCAACCAGCATGTATTCAATCTGATCCAGCGCGCTTAAGGACGGGCGGGCGTTCACGGGACCGAAGCTCAACGATGGCTGTTGTGTCTGAAGGATCTTCGAGATGCCTTTATTCATCCAGTAGTCGAACTCGAGAGAGCGACGGACAACATGACGCAAGCCTTCTTCAAAAGAGGCAGCGCCATAAGCTTTGACGGCCACCCGGTCGGCCAGGATCTCCTGAAGCCTGCTGGCGCCGAAAGTAATTCTGCTGAAGATGCGATAGTAAAATCTCAAAAAGTGAAATGCGATGTGCCACCAGCGAATCTGGCGTCGGTTTGTAATCGATTGTGCAAAGCGCTGCATCGCAATATCAACCCGCATCGCTGTCGCGCCGCCTGCCGTATCACGATTGAGAAAGTGACCATATTCATGAGCCAGGATACAACAGAAGGCATCGATCGAAAGACCGTCGAGGACTCCCACACCTAAATAAAGCACACGGGTTCCTTTGTCCCTGAATCGATTCAGGAGAGTCCCCTGCTCTGAAACAGCGATGGTGCAGGCACCGATGAGCCGAATCTGATCGACGGGCCGCGTGCCAACCTGCTTTGCGACTTCTTTAACCAGTGCCCACAGCTCCGGCTGCTCTGCTTTCGTAACTTTCCTGCCTGAAATCTGCTGATTCAAACCCACAAAGCAGGTCCAGATGCCACTGCAGGCTGTCCAGATCGACCCCAGACTCAGAATAAAAACCAGCGCCACCAGCCACAGGTTCAGGTAAGGAACATTGAGTAACGCATAACCCAGCGTCAGTGGTAAGGCGATGGAAACGACAACCAGTAGCGGTAAGGAAATATAGTAATACACGCTGGCAATCTGCACTAACAGTCGATAGGCAGAACGTAACAGATGATGTCCTCGGAGGGCCTGGGAAAGGTTTTCCGTTTTCAGAATACGCACGATGCGCGATGACATGAATTTGCCTGCAACGTACAACAAGGCTAATCCCGTCAACCACGCGAGCACCACGTATAACGTGATCCAGGCGTACTCCCAGATCCAGCGTTGTTGATCGATTGCCATTTTCAGCCACTTCGCAATACTCTCTTCAGGGACTCCCATTTCTCTTGCTTTGAGAAACTGCTGCTCGGCGGCTTTCCAGTTCTTATCCTTCAGGTCGGCAATTCCCTGAAAATAGTAAGTGTGTTTATCGTTGGGAAATTTCTGTTCCAGCGATGAGACGGCATTCCGAAATGCGGTATTGTTCTGGTCTTCTAACGAAAATTTGGCAATGGCGATCCAGGGAGTCGGATTCGTCACGTTCGTCCGTGTTTCAGCACGTGCCAGCTCTAATGCGCGATTCCGGTAGGTCTGGAGTAAACTGGCGGGCGCATTCCCCTGCTCTAATGTAGAAACTGCTGACATCAATTTTGAAAGCGAAGGGTTCTGCTGCAACTGTGAATCAATAATTGCCTGAGCCTGTCGGGTGTTTCCATTGCGGAGCAGTTGTTGTGCATTCTGCCATTGGCCATTCGCTGCGGGAGCGATTCCTGTATAAACACGCGTGGCGGGAGTCTTCCCGAATTCGACCCTGGGAGTGGCACGATTCGCATTTCGAAAGAGTGGGTTTCTAATTTGAGAACCCTGATTCGTCGAGCGATTCATAGAACCTGATGGGTTTTGCATCGGCGAGTTCGGCCTGCCGATGTTGGGCCCGTTAGAATTCGTCGGATATCCAGGACGATTCGTTGGCCTGGAATTATAGCCCGGATTATTGGGACGCGGATTGGGAGAGCCGGGCCGATTGCCATAATTTGGACTCGGCGAAGAGGGGCGAAAACTTCTGCCTCCCGGACTGGGTGCCGAAGGTCGCGAAAATCCGCCGCCGGAAGGTCCTGATGGAGCAGAAGGTGCAGACGGACCAAATTGAGTGTGTCCTGTATTATTCAATCCCAGCAAGAGCGCTATCGTCAACGGGATGTTCAATTTGAACGAATGAACCACTCTCTTTCTCCCACCGCTCGAGGATCCCAATAATGAATCAATGTCACCTCATGGTACCCCCGAGGGGTATGTATGTCTATCTGGCTTACAGGTTTCGGTTCCATTTTTTAAAACTGCTCAAAAAGGCGATGACAGCGAAGAAACATATCGGGTTGTACGTCAGGAACACCGCATGCGATCCAACATCCCGGCCACGCGTGGACGCCCTGTGAAAAAATCGAAGGTGACTGGCAGCGGCGCATGACAACGCGATTCAAGTCAGAAAAGCAGGATCAAGGATGGCAGGTGGAAACGGTCAACAGTATGATGAAAACCATACAGAGATCAGCGCTGCAGGCACGCTGTTACTGGTCACAATATCGTGAAACTGTTTTGAGAACCATCCCACATTACATCATGATCCTGTCGCCATACTCGATCCGTTCTACAGAGCAGTCCTGATACCTTTTCTATAACAGGAAACTCGTTATGAATGACAACATTGCCAGATTCATCAGGCTCGCGCTGTTTTGCGGTCTCATCACAGCTTCAGGGACATGCATCGTTGCTGCGGAACCGACAAAGAGTGTTGCCTCCAGCGGCTCCGTAACACCTGCTCAAAAACAGACTCCGCTGACGCACTCTGAACAGTGGCAGAACTCCAGGCAGGCAGAACGCATCACAGACCTGACGCGCTGCACCCCGGCTGACGCACTTTCAGAGGGTCGTCATCATGACAAATGGAAAGTGTTTGAATATGAGACTGCTGAGTTCTCGGGAAAATGTATCTCGGTCGGACGCGAGTCATCCGCGCCGGACCTGACCTTGAAGCTCGGTAAACAAGGCTGGCACGCCGTCTATATCGGGCTGAGTTCAATTACCGATCTCGTGCGACCTGCGAAGAATAATGTGGAGGCGAAATTCACAAGCGACCCTGCCTATACCCGACTGAGCAATCGACTCAATCTGGGTCCGCAACGCCGTGATATGCTGGAAGAAGTGTTTTTAGGTGCCGCCGACCTGACCGATAACGACCTGCAGTTCTCCACCGTGTACCAGATGCCTGCGCGAATCCATTATGTCAAAACGATTCCATTGACGGACGAGGAAGTCTCTCGATTACTGGCCGATCGTGCTCAAAAAGCAACCAAAACAGCAGTGGCTACCTTTGACGGTTATACCTGGATTCATCCCTTCCGCCCCCAGAATCGCGCCGATCTGGCAGCAACATTTTCCGCATATCGCGACAGTGATTTCAAGACCTGGTGGTTTCAGGTCGGAGGCGCTGACCTGGTCCATCACCCCAGCAAGACAGGAAACCTGATGGGAGGGCACCTTGATACGTTTCCGCGGGAAGTCGATCGCGAGTATGTCGAATCGGTTCGCCACCTGCATCAGCAGGGGATCGATCCTCTCAAAGTCGCTGTGGAGGAAGCGCACCGCCAGGATGCAGAAATTCTCATCTGCCTGCGTGCCGCCGGCTGGAAAGCAGCGCCGCCCTGGGAGGAATTTTTCATGAGCGAATTTTACGAAGCGCATCCCGAATGGCGCTGCATCGATTATGACGGTACACCCACGATGCATCTCAGCTACGCTGCCGAGGAAGTGCAGGATCATCTGATCGAAGTTTACCGCGAAGCACTGCAGCGCGGCGCTGACGGCGCAGGGTTTCTCTTTCATCGTGGCATGCCCATGATTCTCTGGGAAGAGCCGTTCTGTCAGCGGTTCATTAAAGAGTACGGCGAGAACCCCCGTAAACTGGCTGAAGATGACCCACGTGTCTTTGAGCTGCGCGCGACGATCATCACGGAGTTCGTGCGCAAGATTCGTGCGGTGCTGGATGAAACTTCCGCTCAGCGCGGAAACGACAATCGCCGGCTCAAACTGGCGGTTTCCACCTTTTCTTCCCGCGCAGACAATCAGAAGTTCGGACTGGATGTGGAACGTTGGATTGAAGAAAAACTGATTGATCAGATCGGCATTGCCTGGTTCGCTTATTATACCAGTGGCCTGAAATCGAAATCAGGCGACACCGCTTACTACGCGCGGATCACCGAGGGCACGGATGTGAAAATCTTTCCCTTTTATATTGGCTGGAAAATGGAAAGCGCAGACAGTCTGCTGAAGTCAGTCGCGCGGGACTATGACCAGGGGGCCGATGGAATCGCAGTCTGGGATCCGAATCAGTTCGTCACCTGGCAAAAAGGGCACAATCCTTATTGGCCGCTGCTTTCAAAACTTGGTCATCGCCAGCAAATTCAAAATGGCTCGTTAATCTTCAAACCCGCTGCCATTCCCCTGACCAGGCTCGGCGAAAATTACTACAGCCGCTGGTACCCGAACACCGGCTTTTAAACGTTATTGAAAAGTGATGACGTAATCATGATCGGAACACTTCCTCCGAAAAGAATGGCCATTTGTGCACATTCCCCCTAAACTCATTATCATTCACGACATGCATGCAATACAACGCATGACCTTTCCAACGTAATATAAGTCGATTTCCCCTCCACTATAACTACAAATAAAGCTTTGTTTTTATCAACAACTTCTGTAGAGTGTTATCACTGTCCCCATTTGTCCAGTTTAATTTCAAAATACCACATCACTTATGTCAATGCCTCTGGAACAATTTGTAGCCCAGCTTGAAGATAGCGGAGTCATCTCGGCTGCAGAAATCGCTGCCTTTCAAGAGTCGCATACTCCCCCTGCGGAGTCTGCCGAAGACCTGGGGAAGCTGCTGGTTAAGCATAAAAAAGTGACAAAGCTACAAGCACAGATGGTCTATCAGGGTAAAGGCGACCGGCTGCTGTTGGGCAATTATATCATACAAAAAAAAATAGGTGCGGGTGGGATGGGCGATGTCTATCTGGCAAAGCACAAACGTATGAAACGCAAAGTGGCTCTCAAAACCCTGCCCGCTAAAATGACTCAAGATCAGAGTGCGATTCGACGTTTCGAGCGTGAAGTAGAAGCAGCTGCGAAATTGTCACATCCCAATATCGTGGCTGCCCATGATGCTGATGAAGCCAATGGCATCCATTATTTTGTGATGGAGTATGTGGATGGTATCGATCTGTCAGCAGTTGTGAAAAAAGAGGGTGTGCTGCAGGTCGATGTCGCCGTCAATTATATTCTGCAAGCGGCAACAGGATTAGAATATGCCCATGAAGAGGGAATCATTCATCGAGACATTAAACCTGCAAACCTGTTGCTGGACAAAAAAGGCACGATCAAAATTCTGGATATGGGGCTGGCTCGGATTGAAGACGAAGCCCACGAGATTCCAGCGACGCAGCTGACACAAGATGGCTCGGTGATGGGCACCGTCGATTACATGGCTCCCGAACAGGCCAAGGATACGCATACCGCTGATGCCCGTTCCGATATCTACAGTTTAGGGTGTTCGCTGTATTACCTGCTCACAGGGGAATCAGTTTACCGTGGCAGCACCATGGTCAACCGAATTATGGCTCATCAGAACGATCCCATTCCTTCCCTGACAGGCAAGCACATCCTCATTTCTCAGGATGTGGATGCCGTGTTTCAGAAGATGGTTGCCAAGAAGCCGGAAGATCGATTTCAGTCGATGAGCGAAGTCATCGTCGCGATTGAAAATTGTATTCAGATGAAATCTTCTTCGACTGTCGCGACAGAACCTTCCGATCCAGAATTGCAAAAGTTCCTGCAATCGCAAAAGTTCGCATCCAGTCCAACCGTTGTCATGTCAGCGGATGCCATGGCGGCAGAGATACCGTTGACGGATACCCAAAACGAGAGCCTGACTTCTGGCTTTTTGAATAACACGCTGGGCGGCACTGTCTTTCAACCGTTACAGAAGCGAATGCAGTCCATCGGAAAATGGGGCTGGATTATTGCTGGCACTGTACTGGCATCGCTCATTTTACTGGCTGGTATTATTCTTAAGGTAGATACGTCCGCAGGGATAATCATTCTGGAGATTGACCAGCCTGAATTGGCGGGTGCTGTGGTTTCCGTTGATGACCAACAGAAAATCACCATCAAGGCGGGTAAAGGTACAGAACCGATTGAAGTGGTGGCTGATGAAAAAACACACACATTACAAGTGACCAAAGGCGGATTCGAAACATTTACAAAGCAGTTTACGGTGAATGCCGGTGGTAAAGAGACGATCAAGGTTCGGTTGATGCCGTTGAAGGTGGCTGAGAAGAAGATGCCATCTGCGGGTACTCCAGCTAAATCGCATTCTGCATTACGGTTCCAAAACCGCTCCGATCATGTGGCTTTACCGCTGAAGCATGAAACAGCAGGCGACTTGACAGTCGAAGCATGGGTCACCATTGATGAGAATACTAATCAACCATCAACTTATATTACAAATGTTAAAGAAGGGCATGGCCTCTTTCTCAGTCTTGCATCGAGTAGGGGAGATAATCAACAATGGGGTTCGACCATTCTGAATAATGGTGAATTCAGACTTATGCCTAGCCATTCCAAAGTCGAAATTGGGAAAAGAACCAATATTGCAGTCATATACAAAGGTAATGTTGCTCAAATTTATGTGAATGGTCACAAAAAAGGAAAGATGAATTTCAAAGAATTAGATATCCTAACAGATGGGCCCTTTTCCATTGGATGGGTGTCAAACCAGAATTTCAAAGGTTCCATCGACGAAGTACGTTTTTCCAACATCGCCCGCTACTCCGAAGACTTCACACCAACGGACCACTTTGAAAACGACAAAAACACACTGGCTCTCTACCACTTCGACGAAGGCACAGGTGATGTGCTGAAAGACGCTTCCGGCAATGGTCATGATGGCAAGATCTTCGGTGCCAAATGGGTGAAGGTGGATGATGAGTTGCAGGTGGCTGAGCCAGCCACGACCAGCGACAAGCCCATGACTGACCGTGAGGTTGCCGAGTGGGTGATTGGAATGGGGGGGTGGGTAAACACTGGCGGTAAGAATATCACCAAGATCGAACAGTTGCCGACCGAACCGTTTATCATCAACTTTTTAGACCTAAAAGGTACGAGAGTACAAGACGAGGATCTGAAACGCTTGGCTGGATTGAAAACCCTACCGAAATTGAATCTTGAAAATACTCTCGTTAGTGACACGGGACTTCAATATCTGAAAGACATCCCGTTAAACTATATTAGTTTAATCGGTACACAAATTACTGATAAGGGGTTCGGTTACCTCTCGAACATGCCAAGCCTGACAACTCTTTATGTTGGCAGCACCGCAATTTCCAATTCTGGTGTAGAGCAATTGAAAGACATGAAACAGCTTGAGAAGTTATCTTTCACTAATACACAAATCGACGGTGTTGGCCTTGGGCATCTCAAAGACTTGAAGAATTTAAAGATATTGGGTTTAGAATCAACGTCAATCAGTGATGTGGACCTGCAACATCTTCACGGTCTAAAGATATTGATTGTACTCGGTCTCAGTAACTGCAAGATAGCTGATTCCGGCCTTGCGTATCTCAAAGACTTGAAAAATCTAAAGGTATTGAGTTTAGATTCAACGCCAATCACTGATGTAGGCTTGAAACATCTTTCCGGCCTGAAGATGTTGCAGACTCTTGAACTCCAAAAGACAAAAGTCACCCCCCAAGGCATCGCTGACCTGCAAAAAGCCCTGCCGAACTGTAAGATTCTAAGCGATTTCGAAACGAAGCCTACAGTCTCAGCAAAAGGCAACTATGAGATACGGATTCAAAACGGTTCCGAATATGTGACCTTACCTCTGAAACATGAAACTGCAGGCGACTTGACCATCGAGGCATGGGTCACCATTGATGAGAATTCTTTTCGAGCACAAAGTTTTTTAACAAATGGATCCAATTTAAAAGGCTTCCATCTAGGTACTTCGAGACTGAGTCCCACCGGAGAAGATACTCAATGGACTACGAGTGTTTCGAATCATGGCAAATACCAGACTCTGCTAACCGATTCCAAAGTCGAATTGGGGAAAAGAACCAATATTGTAGTTACTTTTAAAGGAACTATTGCACATATTTATGTGAATGGTCACAAAAAAGGAGAATTGAATTTCAAAGGATCAGAAATTCATACAGATCAGTTCATTACAATTGGAAATCGGTTCAATAGACCCGATGGTATCCAAGGCAGCATCGACGAATTCCGCATCTCTAATGTCGTCCGCTACACTAAGGACTTTACACCAGAGAATCACTTTGAAAACGACAAAAACACGCTGGCGTTGTATCACTTCGACGAAGGCAGCGGAGATATTCTCAAAGACTCTTCCGGCAATGGACATGACGGCAAGATCGTCGGTGCGAAGTGGGTGAAGGTGGATGATGAGTTGCAGGTGGTTAAGCCAGCCACCAAAAGCGAAAAACACATGACTGACCGTGAGATTGCCGAGTGGGTAGTGAGTATTGGTGGAACACTAAGGGTAAATAATAAAGAAGATCGTATCAGTCGGTTGGAAGATCTGCCAAAGGAACCATTCTTTATAATTTCGATCAGTTTTAGTCAGAACGAGAACATGACAGATCACAGGCTTCGGTCAATAAAAGAGCTGAAGCACCTTGAGGGGCTTTATATCGAAGCAACACCTGTCACAAATGCGGGTATGCAGGATCTCGCTCAGCTCACCAGTTTGACTAAATTAGATATATCTTCCACTGCTGTTGGTGATGAGGGACTGCAATATCTGGCAGGGTTAGAGAAGTTGACCTATCTTTCAGTCCAAGCTACAAAAATTACAGATGTGGGGTTAAAGCACCTCACCAATCTACGGAACCTGACCAGCCTGAATCTTAATGTGACAATGACTGGCGATCAGGGTTTGGAATACATCAAAAACCTGATTAACCTCACTGTTCTAAATGGAGGTAAACTTACCACTGACGAGGGGCTCAAGCATCTAAGTCAGATGAAGCAGTTGCAAAGAATATCATTTGATGCTACCCGGATAACTGGCAGTGGACTGGTTCATCTACCCGATCCTGAAAAGCTGGTGAACCTGAATTTACAGGGATCTCCTGTCACTGACGAAAATCTGCAGAATGTCAGCAAATTCACGAACCTGCAAGTACTTTATCTACGTGGCACAAAAATTACGGATGCTGGTTTGAAATATCTTGAATCACTCAAACAGCTCAAAAATCTTACTCTTGAGGAAACAAAGATCACAGATACGGGTTTGAAGCATCTTGAATCGATGAAGCGATTAGAGTCATTGAATCTCCAAGAGACAAAAGTCACCCCCCAGGGCATCGCCGACCTGCAAAAGGCCCTGCCGAACTGCAAGATTGTCAGCGAGGAAAAATAAAAGGGCAGCAAATCGAAAATGGTTCACTCATCTTCAAACCCGCTGCCATTCCCCTGACCAGGCTCGGCGAAAATTACTGCAGCCACTGGTACCCGAACACCGGCTTTTAAAAAGGATCGGTCGATCGATGAGTTTTGTTCAGACTCTTGAACTTGATCAGATCTTCAATCTGGCCGAAGGGGTGCTCTGGATTTCGATTGCGTCTGTGTTTCTCTTTCGGCTGCGACACATGCAGCAAAACAGAGACTTATCGATCGCGAGTGTCATCGCGTTTGCTCTGTTTGGAGTCTCTGACTTCATCGAAGTCTCGACCCGTGCGTGGTATCAACCCCTTTCGCTATTCATTCTGAAAGCCTGCTGCGTTGTGACGCTGGTTACTGTATTCATCCTTTACAGCAGACGTCAAAAAGCGAAGTAATGCAGCAAACCGTATCAGTGAATTAAATATACCATACCGTCTGCGGCAGCGTCCAGTGGCGCAGGAAAAGCGAATCCGAAACAACCATAGTGAGCCCTGCCCCTCGATGGTCAATTAAATGCAACAACCGGTTACTCCGCATACGACTTCAGCAAACCACATTCGGGGCAGCGATAGGTGAATACTTTTCTGGTTCTGGAATCTTCCACTTCGACAAACTTCGTTCTGGTTTTTGTCTTCATCCCGAAAAATGTCCCCCCCAGGCTTTCAGGATCGTCAGGATGCCACAAAATCTGCAGCGCCCCCAGAAAGGTATTATCAGGGATGAACCCTTTTTCCATCTGCATATTACAGTCAGAACAATGCGGTGTTACGTTCATCAATGTCTCCAGAAAGTGATATTTCAACAGCTCTGACTGAATGAAACGCATCTGGCTCACATCAAGATCACCGAAATTTCAAAAAAACAGGAAAGACCGGGATCGGGTCCGCGAAGCTTGTCTTCTGGTCCTGCTGTTCCCGGTTCAATCCCTGGCCGGGAAACCGGGTCAAACTGAGATTTCAAAACCCGGGCGAGGTTCGCGGCTTAACAATGCATTCGCTTCCTCATCGTCCACAAATTCTTCCTTGAGCGGATCCCACTGCAGATTGCGACCAAGCAGCAGGCAGATATTTGCCAGATGGCAGGCGGAAACGGCGCGATGTTGGGTGAATACATCGGAGATGGGCTGTTGACGCGTGCGCACACAATCGAAGAAATGTTGTATATGATTAGTGGGAATCTCGCCTTCGTAGAGCTTCGCGATGGCATCATCCGGGAGCGGGTAGTCTTTCAATCTCTCGACAGGTTTACCACTGAGAACTTCACGATTTACGAAGAACCGCCCCTCTTCCCCTTCAAAGAGGATCCCCTGTCGGCCTGTGGAACTGAGATTCACTATCTGATTGTCAGCATAGCGGAATGTCAAATCGTATTGAGTGGCATTGTTGTAGCCAGCGTTTAACGGGGGAATCTCGCCATTTCCCGTAATGAAACGGGGGCCACTGTTTTCCATGCCGATCGCCCACTGAGCAATGTCGATATGGTGAGTACCCCAATCGGTAATTCTTCCCCCGCTGTATTCACGCCAGTTACGAAACAGGAGCCGTTCCCGGGCAAAGGGGACATCGGGTGCCTGCCCCAGCCACATGTTCCATTCCAGTTCCTCTGGCACATCGTTCTGTGGGAACGGGCCTCCGGACGCCCCTCCTCCAATGCTGACATTTACACTTTTCAATTGACCGATACGCCCCTCGCGGAGCAGGACAATTGCTTTGAGAAACCGATGATCGTACTCTGATCGTTGTTGAGTTCCAGCCTGAAACACCCGGCCCGTTTTTTTAACAGCCTGACAAATCTGTTTGCCTTCTTCGATTGTCAGTGAGATCGGCTTTTCGCAGTAGACATCTTTGCCGGCAGACATGGCTTCGATCGCGATTTTCGCATGCCAATGGTCGGGGGTGGCAATGATAACCGCTTCAATATCCTTACGGTCCAGGACGCGTCGGTAGTCTTTACAGGCATCGGCAGTCATACAGTTTCGCCAGCATCTGTCGAGACTTCGCTGATCAACATCACAGACTGCCACGATCATTCCGCCACGCCGCTGCAGGCACGTTTTCAGGACTTCGCCTGCCAGATATCGACCACGGCTGCCAGCTCCTATCAATCCGGTACGTACTACATCGCGCGTACCAAAATACAAGCCGCCAACCGCTAACCCGGCAAGGCCTGTCTTGACAAAAGTTCGTCGTCTCATGAGGTATCTCATCCTGATTTTCCTCAGCTGATTACATTCGTTACTAACGTATCGAACTTTCCTTCTGTCCTTCAGCAAGAACATCGTGCTTTGAGGCACCGATACAGATCAGTGATTGATCCGTGCGAATGAAGATCTGGTCGTTGGAGATCGCCGGCGATGCAAGTACCGGTTCAGCCAACTGGTTCATGGCTACCTGCGAATACTCTCGGCCCGCCTGGAACACATAGGTCGTTCCGTCCTCATTGGTGGCATAAATTCTTCCATCGGCAACAACCGGCGATGCAGTGAAATTTCCACGGAGGCGAGTTCGCCAGACAACATCCCCTGTCTTTGCATCCAGGCATGTCGCGACCCCCTGATCATGAATCGAATAAATCAGGCCATCCACTTCCAGAAGTGAAGGAACATCGGTCCCCCCTTTTTTCTTTGACCATCGTACGTGTGTCTCTGTCACATCACCCTGGCCATCGGCTGCAATGCATAGTATTTCGGAATCAGGATGCGAGGCGGCGGCGAAGACATGCTCTGCATCAAAGATCACAGTGCTTGCCGGTCGCTCAGCAACCCAACGACACGACCACAGCTCTTTTCCTGTCTCGGGATCATGCGCAATTATCAATTCGGGACCTGCTAACAGCAGCTGTGAACGATTGGCAACCCGGGCGATGACTGGAGAGTTATAACTGTCCCCATTGGAGCGACGGACACGCCAGACAATCTTTCCCGTGGTAGTATCGAGTGCAGCCAGAAATGAAGTATGAGCTAATTTTCCTATCGTCCCATAGCCTTTATGTTCGCCCGAAACGAACACCAGCGACTTGTCGACTACCGGAGAAGCAGAATAGCCATGATTAGCGTAGAATGGCCCCGTTTCTGTCTTCCATGCGATCTTACCATTCATACCTACTGCAGTCACCCAGAGCGTATCATCGACCACACAGGTCACATAGACATGAGTCCCATCACAGGCTGGTGTCGTCGACGCAAATGTATTTTTCTGGTGTTTCCTGCCAAACGATCCCTGAACCAGTTGTGTCGACCACTCACGGTGACCGTCATTCGTGTCATAACAGGCCAGAGATACTGTTTCTGCCTCATTGTCGGCTGTCACCAGAAATAACTGCTGTCCCCAGATACTGGGAGAACCATTGCCAACGCCTGACACTGACGTTTTCCAGATGATCCCTTCGCTGGTCGACCAGTTCAACGGGAGAGAGGAATGAGCAGCGACTCCATTGCCAACTGGACCGCGCCAACCTGGCCAGTCACGACTCGATGCCGGCACCGAGACAAGTGGAGGCGATGGAGTTTGCATTTGAGTTTGAGTGTGAATTTCGGGAAGACTTGTCGCAAAATAAAATGCGAATACGCAAAAGCCACAAATGCAAAGAACTGTTGCAGTCAGGCTGGCAAGTCTTTTGAATGAAAGATGTTTCACGAGAACAAACATTCCATTGATTGAACTGTTTGAAGCTTTCCTCTCCGAAACACAGAGAAAATCTTCGGGTTGGTTTTTGTGTGATACTCCGAGTGAATTGAAGTCTTCAGAGGATAATCGAGCGGGATTTCAGTCAGAAGACAGGAAGGCGGGAGACAGGAGTCTAGTGATTTCCCTGAATTACATCAACCCGAATTCTCGTGTGGCACGCTGCCATTTCCGGCTCGATTTCTGACCGGGTAACATCAATCAGAATCACACCTTGTGACAATCTGCTGAAACAGAACGCCGGGAGACGACGAGGCATTCATTCAATTCCCGGCAGTTGATTTCCCGTGCTGCTTTCATCAAACAGTTCGACGTAACCGCTGTCGTCGTGGTAGAGGGCTCCTGCGACCCGCAGGGTTCCTTCCTGGACACGTTTCCTAATCGGTTCGCTGGAATTCAGAATCAACTCGATTGAATACAGAACATGATGACGATGGACTGAGTACGACGCGTCATGCTGCGCGGGGAGCGCATGCGCTTCGGGTGGAATGGAAGACGCATCATCGATGGATTCGGTCAGTTGATTGATGACATCATCCAGGTGCGTCGCCTCATCACCCTGGGAACGGAAGCCGATAGACTTCTGATCGAGCGAACTGCGAATGGCGCGGCAGTGCGTGTGCCCCATCACCAGCAGCAGCGGTGTGTTGGCAATGATACAACCATATTCCAGGTTCGTTACCACTTCCGCATCAATGACATTCCCGGTCACCTGCACGCTGCAGGCATTGCCTGGTCGCAGGTCAAAGATCGATTCCACGTTCATATAGGAATCGCTGCAGCTCAAAATCGTGACGAACGCATTCGAAAGATTCAACGCGTCCTGAATATCCTGAATCGACTCGCCTCTGGTCAGTATGCCGGAGCGAAACCGTTTATTCCCTTCACGAAGCAGGATGATGACATCATCGGGGGTAAGCTGCCCCTGGGATTCTGCCGCGGTGTAATCAATCGTTTGAATTTCATCGATCAGATCATAACTCTTGCGAAAGCCACGCAGGCTTAAGTGAATGCCGCGCGCGGGAGCCGTGATGCTCTGAAAATCGGACAGCATCGTCAGGACATCCGGGTCAATGTAATCGGTTTTTCGCGCATCGATCACCACGTATCCCCCTTGCGGAATCTCCAGCAGGGCCCGTTCGATGGCAGCCCGATTGAAGAAACTGACCTGACTGGCCAGTTCAATCCGCATGATTTCTCCCCCCACATGCTTCTCCAGAATGCGGTGCAAGGGACTCCGCATATTGCTGTAGAGAATGAAACTGACACTCGTGGCCAGACCCGTCAGAATCCCGGTTAAAATATCTACCATCACAATTGTGATCGCCGTGAACGAATAAGGAATAAACTGATAACGGCCCGCCTGGTACATCTGTCTGATTAAGTTCGGACTGGCGAGCTTACAACCCGTCACCAGTAGAATCCCTGCCAGGCAGGCAAGCGGTATCAGATTGAGAAACTGCGGAATGAGCAGAAAACATCCCAGCAGGAGGAAACCATTCATGATGGCAGAGAATTTGGTCTGACCGCCCGAATTGATGTTGAGCGAACTGCGTACGATGACGGAAGTCACAGGCAGTCCGCCCAGCAGGCCAGCGGTAAGATTACCACAGCCCTGGGCAAACAGTTCGCGACTGCGGGGGGAATGTCTCTGTCGCGGATCGAGTCGATCGACGGCTTCCAGGTTCAACAGAGTCTCAAGCGAGGCAACGATCGCAATCGTGATCGCCGCCACATACACTTTTGAATCAGCCAGCGTCGAAAAATCTGGAAACATCAGGATTTGATCAAATTCTTCCAGGCTGCTGAAGACAGGCACCTGAACCATGCCTGCCCCCCGGATGTACCAGCCTGCCCCCAGTCTCGCAAAAATCAGCTGATTGATGGCGACAGCCACGGCAACCACGATCAAAGGGCCGGGAATGGGAAACCGCTTGAGTAACTGAATTCGATCCCAGATCAGGAGCAGAATGATCGAGAGAACTCCAATGGTCATCGCCCCCGCATGCCAGGGGACAACGGCCAGTGAGATGAGGTCATGAAAAATATTCTGGTTCACGAGCTCTGTAAAGGAGATATTTTTTCCCAGCGGGATGTCATATCCAAACAGGTAGGGGAACTGTTTCAGAATGAGCAACAGACCGATGCCTGTCAGCATGCCTTTCACGACACCGGAGGGGATGAACATCGAAACAAAGCCCGCCCGCAGCAGCCCTGCAATCACCTGGATCAGACCGGCGAGAGTGACTGCCATCAAAAAAGATTCGAAAGAGCCCAGCAGTGCGATCTGTGTGGAGACAACCGCAGTCAGTCCGGCAGCGGGTCCACTGACGCTGGTCTGTGAGTGACTGAGCGTGCCCACAACAATGCCGCCAATAATCCCGGAGATGAGGCCGGAGATCAGAGGGGCATTCGAAGCCAGGGCAATTCCCAGGCAGAGTGGCAGCGCGACCAGGAAGATGACCAGGCTCGCTGTCAGGTCGCGGCGCAGACTGTCGGCCAGGGTTGCTTGTCGAGACATGGCGGGTTATCTCCGGACAATCACCTGTATTCAAAGTGGAATTTCAGGATTGCGTTTTCAGGTTTGTATCTTGAATGCTTACAAAGCGAATCTTACAAAGTTTGTGTCCGCAGTGATATTCTGTCAGACAGGAAAGTGGGGGGACACGATGGTTCTGCGATATTTAAGACGGTCTGAATCGATTTGGGCTTGTCTCATATCGGTCACTTTTGATAGACCTCTTATTGTGGGAATTCGTATACCCCTGCGAAATAAAATTGATCTGATGGATTTCGTTCTGGTTTAAGGCGGATGATGCATGTTTCGGAAACTGGTAGACAAAATCAAAAGCCTGGTGCCCGAGGGTCCTCCCCCTTTTGACCCCACGACGCTGGACGATCCGGTTGCGCTGCAGACCGAATGGTCGCCGCTCAAAGCAGGTGGAGCGAACTTCTGCACGCGGAAACTGGTGCAAGTCTCGCCTCATCGTTACGAATTCAAAGCCACACTGGGAGCCAAAGCGTTTTACCTGATCTTCTTTTTCATCGGATCGGGGGCGCTGTTTTTTTCAACCACGGAATTCATCTCGAAGGGCACCGTGCTTAAGCCGGAAGTGCTCATTCCGGGTGGGGTCGGGCTGGTGTTTGCGCTCGCCGGCGGACTGATGTACTATTATGGCACCACGCCGGTTGTGTTCGACAAGCAGCACGACTGCTTCTGGAAAGGAAAGATCCCCGCCGACGAAATGCTGTATGCGACTGCCAATGAGTTGCTGATGCCGTTCCGAGAAATCTATTCGATCCAGCTCATTTCAGAACATATCAGCGGAAGCGACAATTCGTATTACAGCTATGAAATGAATCTCGTCTCCCGGGAAGGCGTGAGAACCAACGTCGTCGACCACGGCAAACTGGACCAGGTGCGTGAGGATGCCAGGACGCTCTCCGAATTTCTGGAAGTGCCGGTCTGGGATGGTATCTGAGTGGATAAAAGCAGCCCTGTTTTTCGCTACCTGATTTTGAATTCGTTTCAGAGAGTCAGAAGTATGACGAGAAAATTTATTGTAATCATTACTTTCATGATGCTCTCTTACGTGGTGTCATTCTTCCTGGTCGTCGCTGCACCGTGTAGAATATTTCAGGTTGACAATGATTGGGAGAAAATTCAGCTGGTTCACCGTATCTATGATCCCTTTTTCCTGATGATGCATCACTCTGACAGGATCCGTGATACAACAATTCAATTCTGCTCTATCACAGGTAACCTGGATAATTTTTCCATGTTGTACTGGATGTATGAAGCACCGTATATGGACATGGATTAACATGAAGGAATATCAAAGTGCAGTTCGTCTATTGAGCACTCTCTCCTACACTTTCTTACAGCGCTTAGCTCTTTTCTCATTCAAACAATCAGAACAACGCCATGAAACACTCAATCATCGTCCTTCTGGCTTTACTCCTCATCAGCATGAGCGCCAGTTGCACTTCCAGGGGAAACGAAACGCTTCGCACGATCTCGATTAACATTCTCCCCGAATCTCACTGTGCGGTCATTTTGCATGGGCCGGATTCCAATGGTCGCTACTACTACAGCATTGCGAATACGGCAGAAGGCGCGGTGGAACGATATGATACCTGGCCGTTTGGCACAGGCACGATTGATCCCGAGGCAGCGCCGATTATCCGGCAGGAAGGCCCGGGGACATACAGAGTCACCCTGGCAAAAGGTCCCGATGCAGAGTTTGTTGTGGTCGACACGCTCCAGAAACGCATCATCAAAGACTCGAATCCAGAGAACGCACCAAACCGTCCCTTTAAAACAGAAAAGCAATAAAGGCAAAACGAAATCAGAACGAACTCTTTTTCTCAAGGTTCATCTTCTGCTTTCCGTATGAAGGCCGCACCCTCTTCAACACCGTATAGTTGGACTGATTTGCAGCCATCAGCTCCGGTTCCACCCATTTCAAAGACGCATTCTAATCAAGAAACACAAGCCATACATGCTTGCTCCCTGTCAGGCAGAGGTTTAGAATCGAATTCTCTCGATAGATTGTCCGAACACAGATTGACCGAGGAAGAAAAATGCGCATGCGTTGTCTTGTATTTGGATTAATTCTCCTGACTGTTTGCGTTTCTCCTTCACATTCACTCTGGGCCTGGGGGAAAGGGCATCGGCTGATTCGACTCTGGGCGGTCGCCCGGCTGCCGGAATGGCAAACCGAACTGATCGGACAGGAGAATCTCACCCGCCTCTGTCGAGATTACACCTCGCTGCAGGACAAACACGCCGGCGGAAAAACGCCGCAACTGGATCCCTATTGCGTCGTGCCAGGCGTGCGGCTGTCGCTGCATGATGTCAACCCGCCGACACAGTCTGCGACCGCCATCCAATGGTACCTGGAGCAGATCGCCGACAACCTGCAGGCGGGCAACACGGATGAAGCGATGAAGTTCCTGGGAGTCCTCTGCCACTGGAATGAAGATCCGGGTTGTCCCTCAGCGCACAGCAGCCCTGTCACAGAGTTGCAACTCAAGACACTGCTCCCTCCCCCCAAAGACAAGGCACGCCTCAATTATCTGTTTGGTGCAGGAGGCTTCATGGATGCGGGAGATTATCAACTGGCGGAGGAAAAATACACGCCCCGGCTGCTGGGACGGACGCGAGCCGAAGCGGCGCTGCGCATCTATGAACATCAGAAGTTGCTGCGTCACCATGCCGCGGCGCACATCATTCCCATCGTGCAGGACACGATGCAGGGAGACGGAACCAAAGCGGACGAACACCGGGCAGCAGCAGCCCTCGCCAACGGAAGGCACACAGCGGATGTCATCTTCACCGCAATCTGCCTGGCAACAGATCACATTGACGACCAGGAGTTTCTGTTCGAAGAACAGTCACTCACCGACTGGCTACCTGACTTCCGGGGACGGATGATTCCCCACCCCTATTATGTGAAGCCGTTCCTGGTGAACCAGGCGATGGACGTAAAGCGGCAATTGCATCCCCTGCAGATCGGCACAACCGCATACAAAACCGGCTATGGTATGGGAACTCCATTCGAACTCGACTTCGTCCTCGCCCCGGGAAATGTCTTCACACGTTTCACCTGCGATGTCGGCCTGCATCCCACCGCGGGAAAAAACGGGGAGGTGATGTTTACGGTCGAAGCGAACGGCAAAGAACTGATCCGCACCAAACCGGTTCGCGTCGGAGATGAGCCGATCCAACTGGACGTCCCCCTGCCCTCGTCTGAGGTGTTGAAACTGTCTCTGAAAACGATTGCAGCTGAAGGTTCCGAACCGAGCCACAATCTGACAGTATGGGGCAAGCCGACGTTGAGGACTGACTAAATCCAGCGCTAAAACTGCCCGAGGCTCACCATTCAAGTTGAATGGGATATGCGAAGGCGAATCGGCCCTGCGTAATTGGTTCCGGCTCCCGCTTTTTGGCCTGTTGACGAATCAGCAACCAGCGGAGACTGGCATGAAACGTTCTGATCTGAAACAATCACCACTGACGCCCCCTGGTTTGCAGTCGATTCCCTGAACGTCTGCTTCAGCCGGGCGGGCCCTGAACCGGAAACGCTGGCTGGTGTCCCTGTTACAGATGCCCTCCCGTATCCGGATCAGATTCTTCCTTTATGAAGCGCCCTGCTGAGAGATCGCTTTTCAGATAGATACGACGTGTGATGACAATGACAACCCGACAGGAAACCCCGCCTGCCTCACAAGCGGGAGAAGGAAACTCCGCTCCTTCCGCCCCACGTTTAAGTAAAAGTATGACCCTGCTCATGGCGACTACGGTCGGCATGGTGGTCGGCAACATGTATTACATGCAACCTCTGTTGGGTTTGATCGCCATAGACCTGGGACTGACCGAAGGCGAAGTCGGCAGTGCCGCCACCTTGTGCCTGATTGGTCAGTCCGTGGGCATGCTGCTGGTTCTGCCTCTGGGAGATATCTTCAATCGCCGTCCCCTGATTCTGATCTCGGTCTTCCTTTCAATCTGCGCGCTGCTGTTCGTGGGAACCTCTCACGGAGTCGTTTCGCTTTCACTTTCCTGCCTGGCGCTGGGACTGGCGACCACGGGCACGCACATGACGATTTCCCTCGCCGCCAGTCTGGCCAGCCCGGAACAACGCGGGCAGGTTGTCGGCACCGTGGTAGGCGGACTCCTGACTGGCCTGCTGCTCTGTCGCACAATCAGTGGATTCCTGGGAAAGCTGATCGACTGGCAGTTCATCTATTTCCTCGCGGCAGGCATGCTCGTCTGTCTGTTCATTCTGCTCTGGCGTTACCTGCCTGGCACGCAGCCACAAATCCGCATGCACTATTTTCGCCTGCTGACTTCGATGTGGAAGATCTTCCGTACACAACCCGTGCTGCGGGAATCGTGTCTGTTCGGCAGTATGAGCATGGCGGCATTCTGCGCCTTCTGGATGACGCTGGCATTTCACCTCGAACGCCCCCCTTTGAACTATGGAAGTGATGTGGCCGGTCTGCTGGGACTGTTGGCCATCGGTGGCGCGATCACCGCCGGGCTGATCGGACGCCTGGCAGACCGGTTCGGGGCCCGGCCGATCATCGGGCTGTTTCAGCTCTTCACCCTCTCCTCGTTCGGCATTTTTTATCTCTGGGGAGAATCCCTGCTCGGACTGGGCATCGGCGTTGTGGTGATGGACCTGGGCATCCAGGCGGTCCACGTAGGCAATCAGTCACGGATTTACAGCCTGGCCCCGGAGGAACGCAATCGCCTGGGCACGATCTACATCGTCACCTACTTCGCCGGCGGATCACTGGGCGCCGCCGCCAGCGTCTGGAGCTGGACGCATTACGGCTGGTCGGGCGTCTGTGCCATCAGCGCCCTGTTTCTGGTCGTTTCAACCCTCTACTGGGCCTTCACGGCACGACGGTATGCCGAGTGACGGGTAAATAATTCCTTACACCTTTATTTTCTATGAGGTTAGTCATGCGTGAAGACCAGGTGATTCAGCTGTGTAAGGAATTGCTACGGGGATGTTCTGAGGAGTCCCTTGACAATAACTCATCGCCCATGCCTTCCTACCTTCTTGACATTTACTTTCGAGTAAACTTTGCCAAAGAATTAGCTAATCACCCCATGTCAATTATGATCTCGGCGACTTTATTGCGATCTGCTTTAACAGCGAATGAGGACGATCGTATTCGAATTGAATCTGTGCAACAGTTATTAAACACTGACAGTCCATTTGTCGAGCTGGTTCTCTTTGGCTTATTGTTCGATGAAGATGAGCTGATGAGAGAGACCGCTGTTGAAGGTCTGGCTGTAATTCGTAGTCAGAATCTGGAACTGGCGTTATCAATTATATCTGATGATGAATTTACTGAGATCCCTGACACATTACGGAAAGCGCTAGCGGGAGAATATGATTCCATAAAATTATATCACATCGATCCACCACCCGACTGCCAGACATCAGACTGAGGTATAAAAAGGGTGGTTAGGACTCATGATAAATTATATCATTCCAGAAAACTCCTGAAATAGAAATACTGCGCTCGAAAGTGAACGACATCTAATGAAATCTTCAACGAAATATTCGAAACGCTCCTGCACACTGCTCCTCACATGGTTACTGACTTCACTCTCTGCAGTCCCTGCCGCTGAGCCTGTTACGCAACCTGCTCCCAGTGGTGTCGAACAGGCGCATGCGGAATTGTGGGGCCGATTCGTTGATTCGTACGGCATCATTCATGACTTTGTGGGGGATCTGCCGACGCCGGAAGATTGTCGGCTGGGCAAACCCAACGCGATTGGCTGGTGGAGTCCCATTGAAGACGGTCCGATGTTTACGGGCCTGTATCTGCCCGCTCTCTGTGAACGGGCTCGACGTACTGGCGATCCGGTTGATAAAGAACAGGCACGGCGGCTGGCACGCGGGTTGATAAAGTGTGCGTCGGTCTCAGAGGTGCCGGGCATGATCGTGCGCGGCGTGGGAACGGACGGCGTCTGCCATTATCCACTCGGTTCCGACGATCAGACGCATCCCTGGTTTTACGGCCTGCATGTGTATGTGATGAGCGATCTGCCCACTGCCGACGAACGGCGGGAGATCATCGCGAAAATGGAGAGCGTCGCGAACGTGCTGGAGTCGACCGGCTGGCGCTGTCCCGGCGATGGCGCGTTCAAAGGTCAGTTTCGCGGCGGTTACACAGGCCACCTGTTCCGCGATGCCGTTCGCTATCTGTATCTACTGCGGGCCATGCATGCCGTGACCGGCGATCAGATCTGGCTGGACCGTTATCAGGCAGCACAGGCGGCGTTCCCCGAAAATGCGAAGAAATCACGGGCGGAAATCTGCGCAGAAGGTTATGCCAGAGACCGCGACGCCATTCGTCACATTGACACACACCAGCTCTGGATCTACGTCGGCTCCCAGGCTTCGCTGGCACAACTTGTCGCGATGGAAACAGACGAAAAGCTGCGGGCACTCTATCAAACAGGCTTAAAACTGAACGCCACGCAGGCCCTTGAATCGCTCAAAGCCTATGCGAAGTTCGACAACCAGGACACGAAAGTCTTCGGCAATGCGAACTGGCGGGCCGTTTACAATACGTGGTTCTCGCAGAAGACCCAGGCGGACGCCGAACGTCTGGCCCGTACAGGCGATAAAACTCTACGCGGCGAACGCAAGTCGTACGAACAGGCCTGGATGCAAAACCCGCTCGCAGCAGCAGCGATTGTCGCCCTCGCCGATGACGGTACGCAGCGCCCTCTCATTGAAGCCGCCATCAAGCATTATGATTATTCCAAAATCAACATGGCCACCTTCTTCTTCGCCGAATGCGCGGCTTATGCCCTGCCCGAACCGAAGTGAGAACTAACTTTACATCCTCATCCGGAACTCATCTAAGCGGCCTCTGATCTCTGTCATAACCAGTTGGTCAATGTACTATTCTGTGATCGCGTGCTAAGATGCAGTCGTGAGGATCACCGCCTTCAAGCCGGGCAGGCTCCGTGAATCATTTTCGGAGGAAACCATCCGCGCACGCCGCTGCACGCTCCGGTCAGCCGACGCCATCAGAACCGGACGCGCTTTCCCTGAATTGAATCATATGAGGATTGAACGAATGAGTCTGCGTATTGTCGTCCTGCTGTTACTGCTGTGCACTTCAAAACTCTCTGCCCAGGATCGCTGGCCCGGTTTTCTGGGAGCGGATGCCTCGGCTATCAAAGCCGATTCCGTTCCCACCAGCTGGTCGCCTGAGAAAAACCTGGAATGGAAAGCCGACATTCCCGGCTATGGTCAGTCGAGCCCGGTCATCTGGGGCGATCAGGTGTATGTCACCTCCGTGGAAGGCCCCAACAAAGAAAAACTGCACGTCGTCTGCTACTCCCTGCAGTCCGGCAAGCAGCTCTGGGATCATGTGGAACCTTCAACGTACCCTGAGAAAAACAGCGTGTATATCAGCCGGGCAGCCCCCACTCCGGTTCTGGATGAGAATGGAATTTACGCCTACTTTGAAAGTGGCGACATCGTTGCGGTTTCGCATGCCGGAAAACGGAAATGGGCAGCCTCACTCACAAAACGTTACGGTGCTCCGCAGAATAAATTCGGACTCTCCGCCTCTCCGGTGCAATGGCAGGATCGGCTGATGATTCTGATTGACGACGAAGGCCCGTCCTATCTGACCGGGGTCAGCAAAGCCGACGGCAGCGAACTGTGGAAGACTGACCGTAAGAGCCGCGTCAGCTGGAGTTCCCCCATGCTGGTTCCGGTGGATAAAACTTTCCAGGTCGTCTGCAGTTCCGCCGGTTCTGTCGATGGCTATGATCCCCAGACAGGGAAACAACTCTGGACCTACGAACAAGTGGGGGGTAACAACAAAACCAGCCCCCTCCCGGCTGGAAATGGACAATTTCTGATCGGTGCTTCCCCCGGACGGGAAGGCGATAACAACGAACTGGCGAAAAAGTCGAACGGCCTGTTTGAAGTGAAACAGCAGGATCAGACCTGGCAGCCTCAGTTTGTCTGGACCAACGCAAGCCCGGTCCCTTCCTGGGCGACTCCCATCGTCTACCAGGGAAATGCGTACTGGGTGAACCGGGTCGGCGTAGTCTACTGTCTGAACGCCACCGACGGCAAAGAAGTTTTTACCAGCCGCATTAAAGAATCCTGCTGGGCCACACCGGTCGGCCTGGGAGATCACATTTACTTCTTTGGCAAAAACGGAGTCACCACGATCTTGCAGGCGGGCAACGAATTCAAAGTCGTTGCAGAAAACGAACTCTGGACCGAAGACGCGCCCCCTGTGAACAACATTCCGACCGCCACTGAAGACTCAGAAGAACGCCGCCGCTCTGCAGCCATGTTCTCCCGCCCGACCCTCTACGGTGCCGGCATTGTGAACGGTTACCTGGTGCTGAGAACCGGCAGCCAGCTGTATTGTATTCATCAGTAGAACCGGGGATCGAAACTTAAGCCGCAGTCAGCCCCTCTTCCCGGAATCAGGGCACCCAGAGTGCCCAGGCGGCAACCAGTAGAATGGTTCCGGCGAGGGCTGTCAGCAGTCCTTTGGTGCGGCGTTTCTTCAGATAAAACAACAGGCCGAATCCGGAAACTGACAACAGAACCGTGATGATCGCAGAGATGTCGATAACCCAGCTCCACTGCAGCCCCGAGTCGCGACCTTTGTGCAGATCGTTTAATACCGAAATCACGCCGGTTGTGGTCTCCGTCAATGTGTACTGGTTCGCCGTCGGATCGATAAAGATGTCCGCCGAATAGCCGGGGCCTTTGAAGACCACCATGATGTCATATTCATTGATTTCAAATTCGCGCACACGACCTTTCAGTCCATGCTCGCTCCGTAACCACTCGGCGATCCCCAGTTTGTCGACCTGAAAAGGGGAGCCGGCTGACTCGGCGTCTTCTGCTTTGGCATTCGGTTGACCGGCAACGATGGCAAGTTCGCTGGGTAACTTCCCGGAAACATCACGGACCGACTGTTCGCTCGCACCGAACCAGGTCGGATGATTCAACGTGATGCCGGTCACCGCAAAGAAGATCAGCATCGTGAATCCGAGCATGGAAATATAGATATGCAACCAGCGAAACAGAGCTGCGCTGGTTGCATACCACGATCGGTTGCGCCGTGGCGGCGCGGAAGGCTTACTCATCTGAGAGGTAGACTCTTACTTCGTCGCCCAGGGAATGTATTCGAATGACGCGTTTCCGATTTCGACATTGCCTGGCAGTCCCTGTTTACTGATCGGATCGGCCCGCAACTCTACTGGTTTGCGGATGATCTGATAGGTACCATGCTCCCGTGCGACCTCGATGTATAATGTATACTTCCCGTGAGGCAGCGGTTTGCCCTGGTTATCGGTGCCGTCAAAACGGGCCTGATATTGACCAGGGCCCCGAGTGGCTGCGGAAATGGTGCCGATCAGTTCTTTGTCTTCGGCCAGTTTACGAAAACGATCATTCCGATACCAGCGTGTCAGGTCGCGATGCCAGCGGGGGCCAGGCTGTTTCGTCTGCATCCAGAGCAGCGCGGTTTTGACCGGGAAGCCATCTTCGTCTTCCAGCCAGATGGCCACATAGGGACGTCGATAGCGGCCTCCTTCAGGGCGATTCAATGCGAAGTCCACTTTCAGACCAGCGGCTGGCTTGTCGTCAGTTTTCCCCTGCACCTCAGCGGCAACCAGAGCTGCCTGCCATTCCGCATTGCCTGCAGGCCAGCCGGCTGATGCCTGAACGGCCCCGTTGTTCGCCAGCAGCAGACACTCGAATCCGTCCAGCGATTCGATCAAAGCCAGTCCTGCGGTGATACCCAGCACCGAGACGGCTGTCGCAGCGGCATCCGCGTCCATCGCGGTGGGAGCGATCACAGAGGCACTTTGAATCTGATCGGCGGGAAATCCGCTGCGCGGGTCGATGAGATGCGAATACCGGCGCCCTGCAATTTCAACAAAGCGCTGGTAACCCCCACTGGTCGCCAACGCGAGTTCGCCTGACTTCCGGAAAGTCATGAGCGGGGCTGCGTTTTCGGAGATATCGGCGGGGTTGGCAATCGCAAACTCCCGCGACGCCGTTCCCACCTGACGAAGATCACCACCAATGTTGATCACCAGCCCGGTGATACCGGGACACTCTGACTGAATCTTCTGACAGACGGCATCGAGAATATACCCTTTGCCCAGAGCATCCAGGCTGACCGCCAGCGTATCATTTCGTTGAATCGTTCCCGCAGCAGTGATCTTCCAGGGTGCTTGTGTGAGCGCGACTGCAATCTGGCGTCGTTCTTTTTCTGACGGCAGCTGCTGTTGCTGTGCTGCCTGTTTCCAGAGTTCGGAAAATGCACCGGCACGGACATCAAAAGCACCGCCGGTCAGCTGTCGCCATTTTTCAGCTCTGTTCAGAACGATCAGCAGGTCTTTTGAAATCGAAGTCTGTTTTGAACCGTTCTGCCACTGCATTAATTCACTGGCGGGATTGTGCCGACTGAGAATCTTCGCCAGCCGATCGATTTCTTTTAACGCCGCTTTTTCGGCCTGTTCTGCCCGTTCTAGAGAATCCGCATTCACACGCAGTTCGAGTGAGGTCCCCAGAACATGTTCGTGTTGAAATCGATATTCCCCTGCATTTGCCTGGCTCATGAAGACCAGGCTGACCTGCGCGATGACTGCCAGCAGCAGCTGTTTTGAAACGTTCATTTATGGAAATCTTTCCTGAGTATTCTTATGTGTGATGAATCCGGGTTGAATGTGAGCGTCAAGGTACGGCCAATTGCCGATCAGGGTGTTTTTGTGTTCGCGGTCTCCTGCTCCGTTTTGTTCTCATCCGATTTTTTCTCATCGGTCTTGTTGTTAGCATCGCGGGAGGGGCGTCCTGGTCTTCCGCGTCCCGTTCGACCATTCTCAGGAGTCTCGGACCGGCGCTCTTTTTCGATGACGGCAGCCGCTTCTTCCACCGTAACAAAACCGTCCGCGTTCTGATCTGCCTTCTTCACAAAGTCAGCCATCCGTTCTCCCAGTTCTGCGCCGCTGAGCTTGCCGTCTTTGTCGGCATCTTTTCGCATCAGGCTCATCGCTTCCTGTTTCGCCTGTTGCGCCGGATCACGACGTCTGCCACTGAAACTCATAGAAGCCACCTCTTCCGGCGCTGTCTCAGGAGAAGGATCCAGCAGTACGAAGCGTGCCAGTCCATCCTCTGTTTTATCAATGCCATAAAACAGCAGACGACCATTCAAGTTAAACATCGTCATGGAAGGATCAACGCCGTTCAGCTCCTCGGCGACCACTGTCCACTGATCCGTCTGGGGAACGTACACTTCGAGCGACCGGGCAGGAGAGAAATGACCATCGACGTTCGTAAAGCCTCCGAACAGAAACAGCTTGTCTCCTGCTGCAACCAGGCTGGGAAAGACGCGGGGCGTCTTCGGAGCAGCTGCAGTTTTCCATGTCCGTTCTTTGAAATTGAAGACATCTACGGTCTTTGCAATTCCGGCAGCTTGCGACAGACCACCTACCAGATAGTATTGATCATTCAGTACCGCACCTCCGAACGAACGTCGTGGTGTGGGGAGACTGACGCCAGGCAGTGGAGCCGGTTTGGAATCGTCGCCCCACCAGTGCACGATGGTTTTCAACAGTTCGCGATCTTTGCCTACCATACTGCCGCCAAAGCTCCAGATGGCATCTTCATAAGTCACGGCATCAAACATGGCACGCGGCTGGGGCAACTGCACCGGGCTCTTGCTCCAGGCCTGGGACTCAGGATTAAAGCGGTAGATTGATTTGAGTGAAGTAAACTCATTCCCCTCAAAGCCCAGTCCCCCGGTAATAAAAATAGATTCGTGCTTACTGGTCTGCGAGAGAGAGACCGCACTGCCACTCTGCAGTGCCTGAGGCATCCCCGGCAGCTTTTCGACAGTCTGCCGGGCAATGTCGAAGACAAACGCTTCATCGACCAGGGTTTCTTTCGTAAAGTTATGCGGTGCGCGGCTGTTATTCCCGCCGAACGCATAGAGCTTGAGTCCGTCCAGTACCAGCAACTGGCTCTGCTTTGCCTGGCCTCCAAAATTGACCGACCACGAAACCTGTTTGGTAAAATTGTTTTTGTCCGAATCCACGCGTAACGATTCGACAATGCCGATCCGTCCTGCAGTCATTGAGGTTCCCCCCAATGCGACCAGCCGCTGCTCTGATAGAGGCAACAGTCGTAAGAACATGCGGGGAAACAGCAGACGATCTGCCACTTCCCATTTACTGTGATCGGCACTCAGGCGATAGACGATCCCCGAACCACCGGTGTAATAGAGGTGTCCACCGGTAGCAAAGGAACTGGTAGCGAAGCCGGCGGTGGAACTGTCTGCTTTTAATTCGGGACCGGCGGACCAGCTGTCGGTCTGTGGATTGTAAACGGAGACTTTCCGGGAAATGCCCCGTTCCCCGATTCCGCCCAGCAGATAGATCCTGCCGTCAAAGGCCGCCAGTGAGATGGCCCGCGTGTTATATCCGGGTCCTTTGATGGTGTGCCAGCCCGCTTCGGGATGGTCCAGGTCAAACCGCAGGATGTCTTCATGCCAGGGCACATCGCGCGATGATTTTCCCTGCAGATTCCAGCCCCCCGCGACATAAATGGATCGACCGAGTACGGCGGCATCGAGTGAAGAACGGGGTTCCGGCAGAGGCGCCAGTTCCGTCCACTTGTCTTCATCAACGTCATAACGCGAGAAAAACTGAGTGGAGTTAAAGTTGGTCTCTTCTCCACTCGTGTTCAAGAAAGAAAGCCCGCCAATCCGGTAGAGATATTTTCCATCGGTCACCAGTGCCGTACTTTGAGCCGGATGATGTTTCGCCAGTTCTTCCCAGTTTGCATCAGGATCATCCACTTTGATACGACGGAAGTGATCCGCCAGCAGATCGCGGCCTTCGCCATGAGCATCTCCGTTATGTCCGCTGAACACGTATAAATAATCGCCCAGCACGGCGGCACCAAAACTGGTGAGAGGCTCCAGCAAGGGCTGATGCAGAACCGCCCGTTTGCTGTCAGTTTCGGACTGTGCAGCGGGTTGTGCATCCTGCTTTGATTTCTTTTCCTGCGGCGTACCAGCCTGCGTCAGTGGGGACGTAGACAGGAACAGAGCCAGTATCAACATCCACACACTTCTTATTTGAATTCTCACCGCATTGACTGAGTCAGACATCGTTTCAAAGCCTTCAATTGTTGAATTTAAACGAGGACAAGGACCAGTGACGATCCTTCCGTTATATATTTTACCGTTCCGCAGAACAAATCTGAAATTCAGTGGCTGATCTTCAGTGGCCGGCGTGGCTCCCGTACTGCCGGGACATTTTACCGGGTGAGCTCTGAAACAGTCGCGCGACCTCTTCAGAACGACGCAACCAGTTATGCAGCCGAGTCAGGATCTGATTCAAAACCATAATCAGCACCAGCAAAAAACCGATGGTGCAAAACAGAGCAACGTGGATTACAAACAGTTGCATCAGATTCATGAAACCCCCTCCTCTGCGACCTGCTGTGGCGGCAGACATTCTTCGACGAGATACGCATCCAGAAACACCAGGCTCTCTTCGCCGGAACAGGAGAAGTCCACTTCCAGGAAGCCATCAGCGCGGACGGAGCGGATGCGGCCGGTCTTTCCCTGGCAGGATTCGTATCCGGCGACTCCTGCCTGCAGCTTCACGTAATAAGGCTTATTGACCGGTTCCGTTTTGACAGAACGTTCACTCTTCATCATTATTGACACACTTCCCTTTTCTCTGTGCGCGTTTTACTTCTTCGACTCTGTCCATGCAGGCAAGCAGACGTCGATGGTCGCCTCCTGCATGAAATACTTTGATCAGCCGCTCCAGACAACACTCACACTGCAGCCGAGAGATCTCCCGCAACGACAGTCTGGCGACGTACTGGTAACCTTCTTCGGCGCGATGCAACTGGCTGAGAAATCCTGCCAGTCCGATGCGGTACTCCAGGCATTCCGGCGCGAGTTCAATTGCGCGCAGGATTTCCTGTTCGACACAATTCGGGGGATAACCCAGATAGCCCATCGAATGCGCCAAGTTGTAATGATGCTCGGCAGTCAGTTGCGGACCGCGGTCTTCTGACGAAACCTCACGTTCATCCTGTGGTTCGAAGTCAGCCAGTTTCTGGAAACGGTCTTTGAGCTCCGAGCGAAACCGGGAAGAAATCCCTTCTTTCGCATACAGGAACCGGAACATTTCTTCCGCCAGTTCTCTCTGACCAGAGTGCAGATAACAGTCAGCCAGTGCCAGCTGTGCGCGGTCGGAGAGAGGAATCAAAGTGGTAGCCGTCTCCAACGCGTTCTGGGCCAGTTTGAAACTGGTCAGCTCGCGAAACAGCATACCGCTCAATTCCCACACACGACCATCGTGGGGAAACTGCTTCAGCAGTGCCCGTGACAGACAGAGTCCTTCATCCCAGCGCTCAGTTTCATAACAGCGCGACAGTTTGTTCAAGTCTTCTTCCGTGGCATACATGATTAGCGATTCCTGCAATCAACGGCCGGAGTGACTTGAGGGAGACGTTCCATCAACGAGAGTATGGTGGAATCAGCAATGTGAAATGCCATCAAAAATACCTCTTTAACTTACGGGTTGGTGTGAGGTGCTTGCTGGCAAATAAGCTGGCGGGCGACACGATTTAATTGAGACTGAGTCTCAGTATCTAATGTTTCAACCAAAATTGCAAATCAAATTGAAAGCAAAATCTGAATTTTTCCCATTTCGAAAAACGGCGGAAACGCTGGAAAACCCGTGATAAAATGACCTTTTTGTCACATATCACCAGGAAGAAAACGAGAGGCGGCGGTCTTCCTGCCCGTTTCGCAGCGCTTCATCCCTGAATCGTTTGCCTGGATCACTGCAAAACCAGCCGGTTTTAAATTCGCTTACTTATTAAACACTTGACAAAACAGGGACGCCCCAACAGGATCTGGACTTTTAACCAGATGTGTACACTTGGAGGGATAAAGTGCTCAACTCAGTAAAAGCGTTAGTCTGCGTCCTGTTTTTTCTCACACTGATCTCAGTGCCTTTGATGTTTGAAACCGACGCGCGAAAAACGGCCAGATCAATCGAACTCATCAGGAAACATGCGCAAACCGCCGCGGCCCACAAAGGTGCCATCGCAACAAACAAACAGGAATTTTCCGATGCCTGGGACCGGCCCATTATTTATGAGTTTGGCCCCGATGTCATCGTCGGAACGTCATCCGGCTTTGATGGAAAAATAGGGTCTGACGATGACATTGTGATCGTGATCAATACCAGCAAATTAAAAAAGATGCCCACAAACTTCCCGAAAGCGGAAAAGTAAAAAGGCCTCTTTCTAACTGCGCCTCATTTCAAAGGGGCCTTCCTCTCGGTAATGGGGGGTGTCTTGGCCGCCATCTCTGCATTGAGTTGGATAAATTCCTGCCACTGGTCCGGGACCTCGTCTTCGTGAAAGATGGCGCCGATCGGGCATTCAACGCGACACGCATCACAGTCGACACACTCATTCGGATCGATATAGAGCATCTGATCCCCTTCGCGGAAACATTCACAGGGGCAAACGACGACACAGTCTGTGAATTTGCAGCCATCACAGGGGGCAGTCACAACGTAGGCCATTCCGGGTCCTTTCTCAATGAATTTCGAACTTACAGGAGCGATCTGGCGTCTCTCCTCTTAAGTGCATCCGGTTTACTGATATGATTGGCCAGAGAATCTCTGAAAAAATTCGAAAGTCGCTCGGGACATCTCCTGAAATTTGATAAGTCGAACTAAGGGAATCGTTTACAAAAGTGTCGAACCTGAATTCACAAGAGCTGCTGCAGATGTACCTGGCAGGCCAGGGCGAAGCGGCGACCGCCATTTTTGACCGCTACGTCGCCAGGCTGATTGCCCTGGCGCGCAGACGCATCGGTTCGAAACTGGGGCGTCGCGTCGACGCCGAAGACATCGTTCAATCAGCTTACCGCAGTTTTTTTGTGCATGCCGGCAACGATGAGTACCAGTTGAACAAAGCGGGTGACTTATGGCGGCTGCTGGCCAGCATCACACTTCACAAGCTGTACGGACAGATTGAAAAACACACGGCGGCCAAACGAAGCCTCAACCGGGAAGCCCCCACAGATCTCGCCACAGCTGCAGCAAAAACGCCGGAACCTTCCGCAGAAGAAGTTGTCGCGATCATCGAAGAATTACATCTGGTGATCCAGGAGCTTCCGCCGGAAGAACGTCTGGTCCTGACGGCAAGTCTGCAGGGACAGGAGAACCCCGAGATCAGCCGATCCCTCAATAAATCGGAACGAACGGTCCGCAGACTACTGGCGAATGCCCGACGGAAAGTGGAGCAACGATTATCGCAGAGTGACTCCACGGATGATGTCTCCCGTAGACCCGAAAGGGAGCCTGAAGCCCCCCTGCTCTATTCGGATTATGTTTTAGAACAGCTGCTGGGTTCGGGTGGCATGGGAAAAGTATATCGCGCCAGAGTGAAAGGGACACAACAAACAGTGGCAGTCAAGGCGCTGCACAAAAGTCGTCAGTCTGATCAGCGCGCGGTGTCCCAGTTCGTTAAAGAGGCACAACTGCTGACCAGATTGCATCACCAGAATATTGTACGCGTTGCAGGTCTGGGTCGATTCCCGGGGGGAGGCTACTTCATGGTCATGGACCATATTGATGGCATCGACCTGCAATCACAACTGGATGTACAACCCTTTTCAATCCAGGCTGCTCTGAAAATTCTTAACAACGTGACGGACGCAATCGGCTACGCGCACGATCAGGGAATCATTCACTGCGATCTCAAACCGGGAAATATCCTGCAGGACAAACAGGGTAATGTGCGGGTGACGGATTTCGGCTTCGCGTTTCTGATCGCCGGTGATGCAGCAACAAGCGGAAATCACATTGGAGGCACAACGGGATTTATCGCTCCGGAGATTCTGAGTGGCCTGAATCTGCCAGCGCCAACAACAGACATTTACAGCCTGGGCGTCCTGTTGTGGAGTTTGGTCACCGGCAGACTGCCCGAGAAACCGTTCGCACTAAGCAATGTAGATAAGAAACTGACACCAGTTGCCCGCATCGTCAGTCGCTGTCTGTTCGACGATCCTCGGGAACGCTATCAGACAATTACCGAATTGCAGCAGGAGTTGCTCGCGTTAGAATAACCGGGAAAGCGATTCCTTCCAGGAATCGATTCGCTTCTTTTTCCACCAATGTTATCACGAATCAGAAACTATCGATCATGAAACTGAGTAATGACTTCAGTGGAGCTTTACGGACATTCGCTTATTTTATGGCAAGTGGGACACACTACATGCTCGAGGATGTGGACTACATAGAGCTTTATGGAAATGAACCCGGTTCCATAGAACAGGCATTCGCAATTTTTACTAATGTGCTTGAGCTTGATAAAAATGGACAGGTCCTGAATTTTACTTACGCACAGAAACGAGCTACCGATTATCTACGGTCGTACTGTGATCCAGGCTTTTCCGTGACGCCACCGTTTGAGGACTGGGAAACAAAACTATATGGTCCACCCGCCAGTTAATCACCCTTGGCGTTGCAATTGGTACGTCCTCTGTCGGATAATTGAGAATTCACATTCATCATTATAGAGACCAGTCGCATCTGCACCGCAGAGACGACTGTTTGATAAAGGACGCTCACCATGCTCACTCGTTTTTCTGTTTTCCTGTTACTCTGTTTCGTGATCACTCCCGCCTGGGTTCAGGCAGAACAGCAGCCCAATATTTTATTCATCCTCACTGACCAGTGGCGGGCGCAGTCGCTTGGTTATGCGGGAAATGAGCAGGTCAAAACGCCGAACATCGACGCGCTGGCCCGAAAGAGTGTCAACTTTCAGAACGCGGTTTCCGGCTGTCCGGTCTGCTGCCCCTTCCGCGCGTCACTGATGACAGGACAACGTCCCTTAACGCACGGTGTCTTTCTGAACGACGTGCAATTGCCAGCGGAATCGGTCACGATTGCCGAAGTGCTGGACAAGGCGGGTTACGAAACCGGATTCATCGGGAAGTGGCATCTGGACGGACGGGGGCGCACGTCCTTCACACCTCCCGAACGTCGACAGGGATTTGAATTCTGGCGGGCACTGGAATGCACGCATAACTACAACAAATCATTCTACTATGCCGACTCGCCCGAGCGACAGACCTGGGAAGGCTACGATGCCTTCGCCCAGACGCGCGTCGCCCGGCAGTTTATTCGCAACCAGTCGAAAGCGGGACAGCCGTTTCTGCTGGTGATGTCGTACGGTTCGCCTCATAATCCGTATCATACCGCTCCTCCGGAATACCAGAGCATGTATGATCCCGAGAACATCAGGTTGCGTCCCAATGTACCAAAAGATCAGCAGGCCGCCGCGAAAAAAGAACTCGCCGGTTACTATGCCCACTGCAGTGCGCTCGACGACTGCGTCAGCGATCTGCTGGCCACACTCAAAGAGACCGGCATCGACGACAATACAATCATCGTCTTCACCTCCGATCATGGCGACATGCTGCATTCCCACGGACAGATCCGCAAACAGAAACCGTGGGACGAATCGCTGCGGGTGCCGATGCTCTTCCGCTTAAACGGAGCAGAACATGACAAAGGTCGCACCGTCGATGCACCGATCAATTCCGAAGACCTGATGCCCACGCTTCTGGGACTTTGTAAAGTATCGATTCCCGAAACCGTCGAAGGGCTGGACTATAGCGGCTATCTGCGGGGCGGGAAAAATCCCTCGGATGGTGCCACGGTCATCACCTGCCCTTCCCCCTTCGGTGAATGGCAGCGGAGTCGAGGGGGAAAAGAATACCGGGGTCTGCGAACGACCCGTTATACTTACGTCCGCGATCTGAAAGGTCCGTGGCTGTTGTACGACAACCAGGCGGATCCATTTCAACAGCGAAACCTCTGTAACGTACCAGCAGCTGCAGAGATCCAGGCCGAGCTCGATGCCCTGCTCAAGAAAAAAATGGCCGCCCAGAATGATCAGTTTCTGCCCGGCGGAAAGTACATTGCCAAGTTCGGCCACAAGGTCGACCCGAAAACAGGAACCGTGCCTTATACGAATTGAGGAAAGCAGAAGCAGCGCTTACTTCAGATAATCCTTCATTTTGAAGTGCACGAAAGGGCGCTGATATGCTTCATTCTGCTTTTCGGCATAGGAAACCCAGAACTCGAGCGCGGTGGCATCGTAAACCACGTCCAGGATATTTCCCCCTTTGATGGGAATCTGGCAGGCGATATCAATCATTTCCGGGGCGCCAATTTTACCATACACTTTTTGCAGCGGCTGAAACGCACCGCGGCCCTCGTCCTGGTACACCAGGTTTTTCATGACTTCCGGCGCCAGTTCATCTTTCGGGTCATTATCATTCCAGATAACGAGATCAGGTGCATGGGCCAGCATCTTCACGGCTCGCAGATTGGCACCATCGCCGACCACATAGTGATACTTTTTCATCCGTTTCGCATTTTTAAAAATGTCAATTGCGGGCTCCAGGCCATCCGCATCGTACATCACCTGTCGAAACAGCGTGGTAAAATGCACGCCATTCATGTCAAAGGGATACTCTTTCCCGGGGGAATCTCCCATCTCCGACAGCACAATTCCTTTCGCATTCATTCCCGTATTGGCGCCGATGAACCCCGCGAACGTGATATTCACGTGCGGAATTCCTTCCGCAGGAATATAGACGGTAATGCAGGGGTAGTCCTGCGCACCCAGTTCCATTGACCAGTCCAGGTTTCTCGTCTGATAGAGATGACCATCCTTTGTGGCAGCGCCCCAGGCGGCGATACTGCTGCAGGAATAATCCATCACCACAGGCAACGCATGTGCCCGCTGCAGCAGGGTCAATGACATACCCGTCCCCTCTGCAAAGCCACGCAATTCTTCTTTAAATCGAGTATCGGTATGCGGTGCGATCGCTTTCCAGGCTGCATCGAGACTGGCGTTTGAACAACGTTCCGGCGCTGCGGTCTGAATTTTTTTCAACAGGGAGTGAATCATCTGAGTCGCGTCGGCTTTGATCAACTCCCCCTGCTGCTTCCCCATCTCATAAGGCGTGCCCTTGACCACGACAACAGGAATTCGATCTGCCCCTTTGCCGATCGATGTCAGATAACCTTCCGCCCGTACGACCTCAGAGAGACTCAAACAGGCAATGGCAAAAACGAAAACAAGCTGACAGTATCTGATCATTGTGAAATTTCCCAATAGAGAGCATGTTGGAAGAACCGTTCACAAAAGTCGTGTCTATAAAAATCATCAGGTTTCAATCAGGTAAGCCCCTTTGATGATTTGGATTCCCGCTGCGGTGATGATGGCTGCTTCAGGAGGCTTATTCTTCGGACCACGAATCGCGAAGCAGCCGGCTTCCCCATTTTTATTGATGGCGACGATCTTGTCATTGAAGTCGACTTTGTCCGGACCGCCGTTGATTTTCACAATCCGCTCGCAAAGTGCCTGACAGGCTTCGCGGGGACTTTTGCCGGCCCGCATCTGTTCAACGACGAAAAAGCTGCCGCAGGTCCTTAAGATTTCTTCCCCCCGCCCCGTCGCGCCCGCGGCTCCGACTTCGTTATCCACATACAGTCCCGCACCGATGATGGGAGAATCGCCGATCCGGCCCGGCAGCTTGCCGAACAGTCCCGAGGTCGTCGTACAGCCGGCCAGATCGCCTTTGCTGTCCAGTGCCAGAATATTGATGGTCCCCGTCGGCCGTTTGTCGAGATCGTAATTTCCGTCTTTGGGAGGCAGCCAGTCGTCTTTGTCGCTCAGATTCTCCTTCCAGCGGAGCCACATCTTGCGCGATTTATCGGTGAGCAGATTCTCCTCTTTAAATCCGTGAGCCCGGGCAAACTGACGGGCGCCTTCGCCGACCAGATGAATATGATCGGTCCGCTCCATGACCAATCGCGCCACGGAGGACGGCGTCTTAATATTCTCCAGCGCCCCAACCGAACCGCAATTATGGGTCCGGCCATCCATGAACGAGGCATCGAGCTGCACGACCCCGTTTTCGTTTGGAAGTCCGCCATATCCGACGGACTGATCTTCCGGATCCAGTTCGGTCACCTGGGCTGACTTCTCAACCGCATCGAGAATGTCGCCTCCTGCTTCCAGCACATCCCAGCCGGGCTGGAGTACCTTTTCAGCCCACTCTTCGCCGCGGCTGCAGAGGATCAGAGGGCGACGGGGAGCGGGTCTCTCCTGCGCACGCGCTTTGAAGGATGCGAATAATGAAAGCGAGGCACCCAGCCCCGCTGCCGATTTGATGAAGGATCTGCGATTTGTCATGCCCCGATTATACGGACTCCGATTTCGGGGTGCCAAACAATTTCTGAGGGTTTTGTGGTCGGTTTCCCCCTTTCGATTCCGCCTGCTGTCTGGCTCTGATTAAGGCTTGCAATCACGTTCGACTCGTTCAAAGTGTTCGTCAATCACATTCAGGCTCAACAGTGATTCACGCACCAGTTGCACGGAAGCAAAGACAACACAGCCGATGCCAATGATAATCAGCCCACCCACGAACCAGAGGGATTGCGGACGCCAGAGATTCACGACACCGCCCAGGAGACTCCCCAGCGAGAACAGTCCCACGCTGATATACAGACTGGCCAGCGCATCGCGAAACAGACGGGCTCGTTGCTGCAGGTTGCGGGAAAGAATTTGAGAATGGGCATCGGGATGATCGAGCAGATGATGAAACTCGGTATGAATCTGACCATAACGGGCCGACGTCGAGACAATCAGCAGCGCGACCCCCGGCAGCAAAATCAAAGGTGTTAACCAGAATTCAGTGCTCGTCATGTTTGTTGGATTCTCTTTCAATCAGTGTGAAGCGAACAGGGTCTGCTCGGCGGCGAACTCACGAGGAAGTCGACTACGTGCCCTGGTCCAGTTGGTCATCCAGCCAGGAACGATACCATTTCAGAAATGACACGCGCCTGTCTGACTCCGTCGTGACAGGGTAGATCCCCTGCCAGTCAGCACGATCGTCTAACCAGATAGTCCCCTTTTCCGACCCGTTTACAATCAGAATGAATCGTAGATTATCGCCAGCATCACAGATCGGAATGGCACCATTCACATGCTGAGGACTCCAGTATTGATCCTGCCGTTGATATTGTTCTTCAGTCGAAAGATCTTTGCTGAGGCTGTCTTCATTCCAGCGATCTGAAAAAGGGAAAGGAGCAGCCAGGTCTCCCACGAGCCCCGGAACTTCCTCCCAGGGTATGCCGGCAAATTCTCCCAATCGAGAGATGCCATAACAGGGACCAGCGCCGCCATTCCCGACCTGCAACAGGAACTGGCGGTACTCAATCGGTAATTGTATTCCGTGCTGCTCTTCAAACTGACCGACTTCAGTTTCTGTGAGCCGGTCCTGCAGCTCAAACTTATGCTTCTGCGTTCCACACGCCTCAAGACCAGAGTCGGCTCTGCTCAGAGTATACAAGTCGTGAAGGATTGTTGCGAATGAACCGTTCATTGTCATATCGTTCTCAAATAGGGTCGCCTGTACCTCATTCCATCATCAACTTAAAACTCACTTCATTTCGACACTGATCTCCCGGGTGGTACACCAGGCTTGCAGGACGTCCAGTTTGCGTTGCGTCGCTTCGTTCCGAACCAGATTGATCGGCATTTCCGTAATCACGCCGTTCTGCTCGTAACAGATGGTAAGCAATCGCGAACGTGCCCACTCAGATAATTTCAGCCGGGTGATCTCCGACACAGCAATGCGGCTGCTGCCAATGACAACCTGGTCTTTCTCGAAAACAACGGGCGGTACAATCAGTATCGCAAACAATCCAAACAGTGAGAGCAGCAGGGCACTGCCGCCAATCACAAACAGCAGCGTTTTGAACACCTTCCAGGCCCCCAATGGTTCGGTGGGCAATTGAATCACCCCCGAAACAAGCCCCGCGATCAACAGCACCATCACAATCATTCCGGGCAAAGTGCCCATGAGTCGCAGGCACATCCAGCAGGATAAAATGACAGACAGATAAATTGTTTTCAAAAACTGCCCGAGGACGATCCCCAGGCTCAACTGATCTTCCCGCAGAAAATCCACGGCCGCATCATCCACCGCTTTCATGTTCGTCTCTGTCACTCGTTCAATCCATTGAATATTTCATGTCTCGTACTTTAAGGGGTAGCATCCACTTAACAGCAATCACTATTTTGTTTTGGTTTTGCGTTTCTGTCTGTTTTTCTCTCCCGGTATGCCCGGTTTCTGATCCCATTTTTGTGGCGGGTTCTTCTCGTATCTGGGAGCACCGTCTTTTGTGGGAAATTGTGCCGCGATGGTGGTCAGCCGCTGGAGCGCCGCTTTGTCGTCCGCATCGGTCGAGTTTATCAGATTCTGTTCTTCCCACTGATCTCCGCTGATTTTAAACAGTTTGATCGGCTTCCGGTCGGAGTCGATCCACAGTTTATAATGTTTGTCGCGGATCACGCGGTCGTCGTAGTCCAGCGCAGGTTGCACGCGTCCGTCACGCAGCGCCGCGGGGCCGCCTCCCATCGAAAGAATCCACTCGCGCGGCCCCACTTTGGTCTGCCCCAGAATCAGCGGCGCGAATGACTTTCCATCCACAGCGCGACCGGCAGGCAGTTTGCCGCCCCCCAGTGCTGCAAACGTGGGGAGGATGTCGGTGAAGTCGACCAGCGCATCGGTGGTCCCCCCCTCTGGAACCGTGCCCGGGCAGTTCACAATAAACGGCATCGCGGTGCCGTTCTGTTCTGACATCTTCGTTTTGCCGCCCTGTACCAGATGGCCCAGGCGACCATTTGTCATGCCTCCCGTTCCGTTGTCAGTCGTGAAGACGATGATTGTCTTTTCGCGAATGCCCGCTTCATCGAGCGCTGCCACCAGTTTGCCGACCAGTTTGTCTGTGTAACGCACCATCCCGGCAAACAGACGCCTTTTGTCGGTTTCGTCTTTGTTTTCGGGCGTGGTGGTCAAAGGACTGTGTGTCAGCACCATCGGGTAATACAGCAGCATTCGCTCGTCTTTGTGCTTGCCGATGAAGTCGATCAGATAGTCACAATAAAGATCGGGGCCAAACTGACTGGTGTAGGTCCTGCTCCCTTTCCCTTTGATGTTGATATACGGGTTCCAGTATCGCTCGGCACTGGGCGGGTTGTCTGCTTCGAAACCCGTCCACATGCACCAGTCAACGAAGCCCGCTTCCTGCATCGCATTGGGTTCGACGCGGAAGTCATCGATCTGCCACTTCCCCGCGGCACACGTTTTATAACCTGCATCACGCAGCACATTCGCATAAGTCGTATTCTGCTGCGGATCGAAGTGAGCGCCCGCGCCCCAGCGGGGGACATCCCAGTGGTTGGTCCAGCCATGTCGAAACGGATACTGGCCCGTCAGCAGCGTCACCCGCGTCGGCGTGCATTGCGGCATACACCACGCGTTATTGAACTTCATCCCGGTCGCCGCCAGCCCATCGATGGACGGCGTTTTGATATCTTCCGCACCATAACAGCTGACCCACTCCTTACCCAGATCATCCACCATGATAAACAGGATGTTCGGCTGCGTGAGTTCCGACGACCAGGCGGTCGAGATGAGTAGCAGCAGTACAATCACAGACAGCAGCGCACGTAACATGGCAGAAACCTCTTTGATGAGTCTCATTCACGAATGGAGTGGTGTCTTAAATTCTAGCTCCTCCGTTGTTTGATCACAACGAGCAGCAGGCCTGTACCACCACCAATGAGTCCCATGATCGGAGCCACAAACAAGATCAGGGCTATGGGGATGAGCATTGGCATACCACAGACGGCGGTACCGGGAGGTAAAGTTGCAGTGTAGGCGGAAAATTGCTGAATCTGATAGACGGCCAGCATGATCGGAATGGAAGCCCCCAGCAGCGCACCTGCAAGAAACCACCGGATCCTGGATAACCAGATTTCATCTATATCCGGTGTACTCTCATCTTTTGCAGCATCTGGTGAGGTATCATTCATCACATTTCTGCTTTTTGAAAAGAAGACCTGCTCCTGTTTCTCCTGTACGACTCTCTCTTAATTCTAACTCGTCCTTGGAGCCGTCACAACGAGAATCGCTCCTCCCTGTCAGCATCACATTGCATTCCCTCCCCCGGCAGGCTAGTCTGAACTAAGATTAAATTCATTTTTTTAAGCTCTCAATACAATCTGGAACCTCTTCATGAAACATAAATCGTCCCTGCTGCTTATTCTGTTCTGCACACTGGTTACTACATCTTCGGTGATTACGATCCCGCCGGCGGCGGACACATGAGCGTCGCCTGGTTCACCAGCCCAACTATTGATGGACCTTATACCTGGTGCGACAAGATCGGCGAAGGACATCCCGACCCCGACATCGGCTTCGCTGAAGGCCGCTTCTATCTGTTCACACAACAATCGACCGATTTCGTAAGTCCCGGCCCCTGGGTGGAACAGGTCGAAGTCCGCGTCGGCGTCGATACCACCAACGACGGCAGTCCCGATACCTGGACCGACTGGAAGGAAGTCAAAGAGACGTACGACTACACCCCTGGTCTCTCCAAGCACGTCAAACGCACCCCCGCGAAACTCGGTCTGACAGGTTTACCCGCCGGCTATGGCTTCGGCTTCGAATTGAAACTGAAAGACACGACCGAGAACAAGTCGAAGCCGATGATTGACAAAGTCACGCTGACATTTGAGTGAAGAGCAAACCCCCGACAGCGAATGACAGCGTCTACTTCGGGCTCGTTTTTTCAAGTTCCATAGCCGCAGGGGGATCGATGTGGACCAACGCCCGGCGAAATTCCAGTTCAAGCGTGCTGGAATTACCGGTTCCCGCGAACTTGACATGGACTGGATCGGGTTTGACCCATTTGGGAAACGTAATGCGCGAACGCAGCCCAAAGAAGTGACCAACGCGGTCTCCGTCCAGGGCAACATCGATGCTGACGTTTTCACCGTGGTGGCGGACTTTTGCCGTCAAGCGCTGCCAGACATTTCTTTTCAACCTGGCGTCCTTGTTACTGTGCTCTGGAGCAGCGTCTCGATCTTCTTTGCCATCGATTACCATGAGCGCACTGCCGAGTCCGCCTAGATGCAGGCGGATCGCCTGCTTATCGCCCAGCGGTAAGTCAATCTGCAACGGAGCGAAGCCCGATTGCTTCAACTCCAGTTCGATGTCAAAATCACCGCCGATTTCCTGTGGAAACTTCGCACCGACCCAATCTTTTTTCTGCCTGGATGCACTGCTGCTGCCGGCAAGGATTCCGTCTTGCATCTGCCATGTCATATTCCTGGAATTCAATGCCGTTGGCACGAGATCAGCCAACAGGTCGATTGTCTGACTCGAATCGTTATCAGCTTTCACCAACTTCGCTATGTCGATCATCATTGCCGCCCGGAATCCGATGATGGAAAAACCGCGGTTCTGTCCTTCGAAATTGCGATGAGCTGATCGCTGGCGGGATGCAGAGAAAAGGAAAGCTCCACCGCGATTTATGCGATGAGTTCCCGATGCGGGACCGATTGGATCATCGACGGGTGAATTCTCGTAGTAACCGATTGAGTCTTTTTGAAACCAGTCGCTACACCACTCGAACACGTTTCCGTGCATATCGTACAGACCGAACGCATTTGGTTTCAGTTGGCCTGCCGGATGAGTTGTACTACGAGCATTTTGGAGATACCACGCAAATTGCGACAGGTCCTCATCATTGTCACCACAATACCACAGGGTTGCCGTTCCCGCGCGACAGGCGTATTCCCATTGTGCTTCTGTGGGTAAAGCAAATTTCAGGGACTGGTCGGTTGAGTCCTTGTTCAATTTAGCGAAAAATAATTGTGTGTCATCCCAGTTCACCATTTCAACAGGATGCGTCGGATTGCCTGGATTCTTCGACGGATTGGTGCCGACCACTGCTTCCCACTGCGACTGCGTTACCTCGTAAGCTCCCAGATAGAATGGTCGCGTAATCCGAACTCGATGCTGTGGGCCTTCTATCGGAATTCGCTGGATAGAGAATTTGTCTTCCGATGTAATTGCTTCTTCGAGGAATCTGGTTTTTTCTTCTTCGCCCGTCCCCATCGTGAATTCGCCGGGGGGTATGAGCATGAATGTCATCTTCTCGCCGCCAGGCAGTTCAACTTCCTTCTCAACCGGCAGATCAAGATAGTCCGCCCATGCTTCTTGATGTGCCTGGGCCTGAGCTGCGTCTAACGGAGCGATGGCGGGGGGCGGGGGCGAAGCAGCAATTGTCTCGGCATCAACTTTTACCCACTTGGCATCGATGATTTTCCCGTCGTGTCCGTTGCCGGAAGAATCTTTCAGGATGTCGCCGGAGCCTTCATTAAAGTGGTATAAGGCAAGGGTGTGTTGATCATTGGTAAATACGTCTGGTGGAGTAAATTCCGTATTGTATCGCAGTGTGTTTGAGATGCGGATTTCATCGATTTTGCCTTTAAACCGAGAGCCATTATGACCACCGATTTCGAGCGTCCCCTGCGGAGTAAAGCTCCCGGTATTATCCTTCCGTTTGACTGGTTTCCCATCGATGAAGAGTTCCAGTGATTTGCCATCCCATTGCCCTGCGACGTGCGTTCGTGTATCCCACTTATTGATCTTCGGACCAAAAACTTCGACCCGCCGATCTATGCTTGCCTGTCTTCCCCCAAATTCCCAGCGGCGAATCCCACCCACTTGAATGGTCAAAGAATCTAGCTTGCCGCCATAGAACAAAATGGCATTGGATGTCGACTTTGGAGAAGGCGTCAGCCACCCTTCAAGCGTCAGCGGTGGGGAGCCGGAAAGTTGAAAATCAGGAACTTCGACTCGACTCGTTCTTCCATTAAAGTAAAGTGCATCATTTCTCTCGGGGTTCTGGCTTGCAACAGTCTGTTCCAATGGCACCCACTTCGCTCCATCGATCTTCCCGTCATATCCGTTACCGGAGGAGTCCTTCAGAACCTCGCCAGAGCCTTCATTAAAGTGATAGAGAGCAAGGGTGTCGGCATCGTTAGAAAACTGCTGAGGGGGATCAAAGCGTTTGTCAAAGCGAGCAGTCTTCGAAATTTTGACCCCGCGAATTTTTCCAGAAAAATTAGGTCCCAGTTGAATTGTATTCCCACTTTTCGAATTGACTTTTTCAGGGAGTTGTTTCGCTTCCATCGGCTCCCCGTTCACAAACAGCTGAACTGTACGGTTCTTAATGACTCCCGCTAAATGGACCCAGTCTCCTGGAGCAGGCAGTTGTTTCGATGAGGAAACACGCACCAATTTCTCACCGTTCTTACCTTCCAGATTGGCCATAAACCCCCACCCATCGATCCAGCGAAGGAAAGCACATGTGTAATGATGATTGAGGACATATTTCATCCCGCTCTCATGATTATTAACATCAGAATCCTGAACAAAAACCTCATATGTCAATTCATCGCGTTCATTCCAGTTGGTCTGCGGTATAATTACCACATTCTTACTCTTACCGTCGAACTCAAGGGCGAATTCTTCCCTGGCTGTTGGTGAGTTCACGCCCCTTGATGGCGTCTTGACTGTGGCGGGAGACAATTCCGTCTGCAGCTTTTCTCCGTTGAACAGCCCGTCCAGTTTGCCGTTGACCACGGCCGCTGTCAGCGTGGTTGTACCGTCTTTGGCGACGCTGAATTCTTCGGTGTGTGTGGGAAGACCTGCTTTTTCCAGTTGCAGTTTGTGTTCGCCGGCGGACAGTTCAATGACGTCATGATCTTCTTTGATGTTGAGAACTTCGCCGTCTACGCTAAGCGTAATCTCCGGATCATCTCGCGTGACCTGCACATCGTACTTGTCAGCGCGAACGAAAAAAGCCATCCCCAGCAGCAGTACCAGTCCACCAATTCCCCCAGCGATCATCCAAGGCTTCGTTGAGACAGATGGTTTTGAATTCGAAGCGGCAGTTGACTTGCTCGCCGGCGATGACTTCTTCCCCTGTTTCGCACGCATCCTGTCCGCCGAGGATTTGGAGCGGTCAATCGAGATCAAAGCCGGGTTCGATTCTTCTTTCGCCGTGGGAAGTGATTTCGGTTTCGGCCCCTTCTTTTT
>NZ_JBLXHC010000026.1:0-56790 GCF_048260065.1 Gimesia sp.
TGTTCTGAACCGCCGTGTACGGAACCGTACGCACGGTGGTGTGGGAGGACGGGGGAGCAATCCCCCTCCTACCCGATGCCCGCAGAGTAGAGCTTCGTTCGCCAGTCGTCAGATTAGTGACAAAGCGGATAACCCTTACTGTTTGACAGTGGATGAAGAAGCCTGTCTGCAGTGGTCGATTTTGATTAAAGAGAAACAGGCGTTGTTTTCCTGCAGTTTCCCTGTTGTTGAAATCGGGTGTGCTTATTGTGTCAGTCAATCAGAATCAGAATGACGAATCCAGTATCGGCTGGATGATCTCACTCACATTCTGGATCCTGTTATTCGTTTCCGCCAGCCTGTTTGCGGCGGTGGTGCTGGCGCCCCGTTATCTGGCTTATCTGAACTTGCGCAATGAGTATCTGACCAACCAGGTGCAGCTGGTTTCGCTGGAAAATCAAGTGGAATATCTGAAAGAGATCGCTCACTCACTGGAGAATGATCCGGAATTCCGTTCTGAAGTGGCCCGAGTCGAATTTGATGCTACCAGTCCCGGGGAAGAACGTATTGCCGTCGAGCCGGACCATGCGCTGGATGTTCCCCAGTGGAATCCCAACCAGAAAGCGTCTGTCACCAGCCGTGCCTGGTATATTCCCATGCTGGGGGTGCTCAGTGATAATCAGAAGGTACGGTCTTCGATCCTGTTGACGGCGGCAGTGATCATCGTACTGGCGTTTACGTTTCTGCACGAATCCCAGACGCCTCAGCTGGAAACGGTGACCCGATCCACGCGAAACCTGTTCGCGGTACTGCTATCGCGTTATCGCGTCCCTGAAGAAGACCCGGACGAAGAAGAGTACTGATTGTGCCGGCTTTGATCGTTGAGGCGGATTGTAGCGTTCTGTTCGATTGTGCCGTGTGGTCTCCTGATGATAGTCCTGCCCATTCTGCTCAACAGCCTTGTTCTTCGGGTTGTGTCTGCAATAGCTGCCTGCAGGGGGGAATCTTACTTAAAGCAGCTTGACAAAAACAAAATCATTCTGGCTGATGTAAGTATCCAGACGATTTGAATTAGTAGTCACATTTAAGCCTGTACCCGGGTTTGCTGCAGCGTCTTTCGGTCCCTCAAAGATTGAGGTGATACCAGGCAGGACGCACCCGAAAACAGGACGTGCTTCAGAAGATTCATCAATGAGGATAGCGCGGTATGATCAAGGAGTTGGACAGTACGATCTCTCTGGTGACAGAATTGAGATTAAGACGCTGGGCCCGGACACACTATGTCACAGCCGATCAGCGGAAAGAAACTTGGAATCCTGTCGTATTAGATGAAATGAACATAAAGGATCAGGAAATGTCTGAATCAGAAGAGAACAGTATGAACGTCCGTGTTTCGTCGATGTTCGTACCCCTGGCTCCTGCTGTCAACAGACGTCTGGATGAAGCACACGTTGAAGCCTCCGCACCGCATATCATCAAAATGCACGATGTGGCCGCCCGTCGTCGCGATCATCTGGTTGAAGATCTGATGGCTGAATAACTCTCAGCAAAAAACAAAGCCTGGTATGATCTGTTACTTTCTGGGGCCGACATAGTCGTTCACGAAGGCATCCAGAAGTAACACATCCAGGCGATCCATCTGCTCTGACTTTTCATCACCGGTCTGCAGAGGCGGTTCATAGTCGGCGGCTGATGTGATGCGAATCCGTTTCGGCTCGATCCCTTTCTGAATCAGGTACAGCATCACGTTCCGTCCCCGCTGGTAGGTCAGAACCAGTTTGTCGTGATAAGGGGCATCTGCCGGCAGTGGTTTGATCGAGGTGTGGGACCGCAGTTCGATTTTGTTTGGTTTCCCTGCCAGCTCGGGAATCATCTGGTCCAGTTTTTCCCGGCGCTTGGGATCCAGGTCGATCTCGATCTGGTTGTAATACAGGGTGCGTCCCACCTGGACCGGCACCCCTTCGCGTGTTCGATAGACGCGGACATCATCTCCTTCCAGGGAGCGGGTTTTGATCCCCCCGCGACCGCGCTCGGGACTGTCTGTGTAGGCCCCCAGCATACTCATCTGTTCAACCAGCGAGTTCATGGGGAAATATTTACCCGGCGGCGAGATCGGACCGGTCCGATACCCCGTATATGACTGAATGGATTCCAGGATCGCCCGGTATTTTTCATCATTCACGATTTCGCTCAACGAAACCAGCATGATGAAGAAGGTGAGCAGCAGTGACATCATATCACCGTAAGTCACCACCCACTCCGGGACTCCCGGTGGGCCATCGTCTTCCATGACAATCTGCTCCTGGAGCGGTTTTATAAAGTAGGTTAACAATCGGCAGATTCTGCCGCTCGGTTTTGAGCAACCGATTCTCCTGTTAACAGAATCGACAGAGAAGCCGACGAAACTTACCCGGTTTTTTCAAACCAGCCGACTTCAACCGGTTTTTTAAGCCGGGTGAATGTCAATGACGGGGCCCTGACTATAATCTCCACAGGCACAAAAAGTGCCTGAGTTCATTGACGAATACAATAAATATCTACAACATTAGGGTTTAAGCAGGAACGGTCAAGTCAGCGCAATCATGTCAGACGAAGTTCTGAGCTTCGGGTCAAAGAAAAGGAAGTGGTCAAAGGATGTCGAGCCCCCTCATCGTGCAGCAGTCCGAGTTTATCGCGTTATGTGATCAAATCCTGGACGCGGGCATCGTTGCATTCGATACCGAATTTGTATCAGAGTTCACCTATCGGCCTGAACTCTCGCTGCTGCAATTTGCCGTCAATGGTCAGGCTGTCGCCGTCGACCCTTACGAAATTGAAGATTTGTCCCCCTGGTGGGACATCATGACAAATGATACGACAACCGTTGTCGTGCATGGCGGTCGTGAAGAAGTTCGTTTCTGTCGCCATTTCTCCGGGAAGAAGCCTCAAAAGCTGATCGATCTGCAGATCGCGGAAGGCCTGCGCTCGCGGAGTTTTCCCATCTCGTACACCGCGCTGGTGGCGCGTGTGCTGAATGAAAAAGCGGGCAGTAAAGAGACCCGAACCGACTGGCGACGACGCCCGCTGACTCAACAGCAGATCAAGTATGCTCTGGATGACGTCAAGTTCGTGCTCAAGATCTGGAAAATCCAGGAAAAAGAGTTGATGGAACTGGGAAGGCTCGACTGGGCCGAAGCCGAGTTTCAACGGATGATTGACGAAGTGGATTCCGAATTCCACCGGGAGAACTGGCGTCGCGTTTCCGGGTTGCACAAACTGAAACCGCGCGAGCTGGCGATTGTACGTGAACTGTACGACTGGCGCGATGAAGTGGCTCAGGAAAAGAACCAGCCGGCACGCAGAATTCTCCGCGATGATCTGTTAATCGAACTCGCACGCCGCAAACCAGCTACGCCTCAGGATCTGACGGCGACCCGGGACCTGAACCGTAAGAATATGTTCAAGCTGGCCCCCGAAGTGGTACAGCGAATTGCGAAAGCACAACAGACACCCAACGATCAGCTGCCGCAGTTGATGGAAAATCCGAATACACAACAGAACCAGGACGAACAGGTCATCGGTAAACTGTTGGGGATCGCGCTGGCAAACCGTTGTGCCGAGATGAATGTCTCACAGACACTCGTAGGGACATCTGCCGACTTGCGGCACCTGGTTCGCTACCACGTTTACAAAGAAATTACAGACGAACGTCCGCGGCTGATGGCAGGCTGGCGTGCAGAGGTCTGCGGTGATCTGTTAACCGATGTCCTTGATGGGAAAATATCAATGCGGGTGGCTGATCCGGAATCGGATCATCCGCTGCATTTCGAACGACTCAGCTGAAAGCAATAAAATGCTCTCGGTGCAAGACAGGGAGGTTTTCGATGAAGTCTGTTGCAGGGTTGGCAATATTACTGGTTTGGGCAGCAGTGTGTACGGCGGCAGAGCCGGCTCCCGAAGAAGACTATGAACTCATCTCCGGGATCTGGGTCCGCAACGATCACGATGCTAAAGGATCGCCGCTGCGAGTCGAACAGGAGTTAACCCGCGATCTCTCAAAAGTCACCGTCTACGACAGACTGGGACGACGCGTGCATCACCATCAGGCAAAGTACCGTCTGCAGCGCATGGAAGATGCCCGCCTCTTCATCTATTACGATCTTGAAGTTCTGGAAGGCCCGAACAAAGGCAGGAAATCACCGGCACCGCAGTCCTTTATTTATCGCGTCAAGGACGACCGGTTTATCCAGGTCGAAGGCATCCTCAATGATGACAAATTATCCCCAAAGTTGATGATCTGGTGGAAGAACAAACCGGTCAATCCGCCGCGCGAAAGCTGATGGAGTAACAAATCGTTACTCTAAACCAGCGATGATTTTGCCCGCCAGCGTTTTCCGGTCTTCCGGCTTTGATGCGGTCATCAGGGATTCATAATCCTTCTGGACAGCGGAGGCTTTCTCAGGTGCCTGCTTCTGCAGTTCTTCAAAGTCGGCACGCAGCACATCCAGTCCACTTCCGCCTTCGCCGGTATCAGCGACAACCTGCAGATTCGATTTGAAGGAAGCAATGATGGCTGCGGAGGAAGGAACCTCTGGTTCTGCCTCGCCGGAACAGCCTGTCATCACAGGGAACATCAGTGCCAGACCCGTCAGGAGCGCAAAGAGTGATTTCATGTATCTTGCTTTCAATTATCAGATAAGGGATCAGCCTTGTGTGGAAAAACAGCATGAGAGTCGAAACTCCCATGCTGCTCATTGAATCTTAAAACACTTTTCAGACAGTGTGCTCTAGACTGTGTCCAGTTTTACTATAGCGTTTCCAGGGTTATCAGGCCCGGGTAGATTAGATTGAGAGACGCTATACTGAAACGTAGTGTGCTCTAGAACTCGCCCAGAACGTTTCCGTCCTGAATCGCACCCAGATTCTGCCAGGTTGTATTATCAATGTTGGCACTGATGAACCGGGTGGCACCGTCGCCCATCAGGACATGCGCACCACCGACGTGACGGCTGCGGGCAGGGAACAGGCCAGGGGCATCATTCGTTCCACAGCTGGAGCAGGTCACACAGTTCGGGTAGATCGAGTTCGGGTTGAGCAGTGTGTTGAACACGGTCAGACCGCCGTTACCGTAAACCCAGTTGGAACCAGTGTCGCCACGAGGTGCAGGAGAAGCCGGGGGCGAATTCTTTTTCGCCAGGCAGGATGCACCCCAGTTTTTGACATCGTTGTAGTTAGGGAAGGAGCTGGCAGTACTTCCTCTTGAACCAGCGCGGATGGTATCCCCTTCACCAATCAGGGAAGCATCGTTGTTACCGTCACCCTTCATCAGTTCGCCGGCTGCAATGATATTGGAACTGCCGTCCGTGAGATCACGGATGCGAATCGCTTTACGATAGTTGAACATCCCCACCTGGTGCTGCAGGTTTTGGGGAGTGGTGTTGGTCGAGGGACCAAAGCCAAACCAGAAGATCGAGGGACCGGCACAGACGGCATAGTTGTTCCCTGGACCGGATCCATACCCGCCACCATTCTGAATGCTACTCGGATCAGAGGGACACAGGAAGGCCGGAATGACGGCTCGCTTGACTGTATCATTGGGTGCCTGGTTAGGGGCCAGTGAGAAGTTGAACTGGTTGTAAATATTCGCCTGGTCCATGAAGGGGAGCAACATGGTCTGGGCTGAGAACGAAAAGTACGAATAGTTACCATACCCGTAAGTAGAGTCATTCTGTTTTTCGAAGTTTGCACGTGGGAAAATACCATGGGTTTCATGATAGTTGTGCATCGCTAACCCGAGTTGTTTCAGGTTATTTTTACACGCACTGCGACGGGCAGCTTCACGAGCCTGTTGAACTGCAGGCAGTAACAGGGCAATGAGGATTGCAATAATGGCAATCACAACCAGAAGTTCAATCAGGGTGAAACCCCGATTTCGACGTGACGTAACTTGAGCGTTCATGACAGGCTCTCTCCAGTTTGCAGGATTAGACGCAGGATAATTTCGGGTTTTGTGAGCGAGCAAGACCCGGCAGGATTACTTAAAAAAATTTCAGGGGGGGATCCAGGTAGGAATCAGTTTTACTGTCGCTCAACAAGTAATTTTAGCATCCGCTAAAACCAGAGGACAGCAGTTAATTTCAAAAAACGTTGATCCAACGTGGGGTCCAGATTCTAGCAATTTTGAAGAAACGGAGAAATGCAATAATTAGGGTTGTTTATTTATCAACCGCTCTGCCTCTTCCAGGTGCTTTTCAAACTTTTCCTGCTCTCTGCTTTTCTCGACGCGCGCATTATCCAGCATGGGATACAGATGGTCCCGCGTAGCCCAGTACAACTGCTGCTTCACCGGGAATTCTGATGTAACAGTCGCTTCCAGTTTTTTGATGATGGGATCGATTCTGGTGTGGACACTCTGCTTGAATGACTCCCATTCCGCATCGCTGGCTCCCTTTTTCTGGAGTTCCAGAAATTCCAGATGAACGGCTTTGATCTTTTTGTATTCCAGATTGCGTCCCTCCATCACCAGTAGTGTATAACCGACAACCAGCGCCAGCACTGCCAGTACGATCATGAAAGGAAATCGTTTTTTACGGGCAGGGAGGGGAGATTCTGTATCCATTTTTTTTAACCGGGGAAAGTTTCAAAAGGATATGATTAATGCGGTAAAGACAAACGCGATTTGTACAAAGCTTTATCCTTACTTCTTATTCATCAGTCGTTCCGCTTCCTTCAGGCACGTTTCAAATTTTTCCTGATCGCGAGAGGGTTCCGGCCCCGGGTTTTCCAGCATCTTAGGGAGATAGTCGCGACCTGCCCAAAGCAGTTGCTGCAGCGCAGGGTAGTCTGAACCGGCGGTATTATCCAGCTCTTTTACGATAGGGCCCAGTTCGGTATCGGCTTTGGTTTTCAGAGCCGCGTATTCACCAGGACCGGCCTGCTTAGACTGTAATGCCTTGAATTCCTGGTAGAAGGCCTGGAACTTGGCAAGTTCTTCTTTACCACTGGGAGAAAACAAATCACCCAGGGGAACAAAAAACAGGACTGCGACTAACGCGACAACGCCTACGACTCCGCCTAATATTTTGGGATCCATCAATGGTCCCAGAGCTTCCAGCGGGTTTGAACGCTGGACCTGAATTTTCGGCTTCGCTCGTGCCGCCGGTGGCACTGCTGCGGCGACAGGAGTGGCAGGCGCAGCTGGCATTGGTACCGGTGCCGCTGCAGGAGTCGCCGCTGGTTTCGCTTCTGATTCAGCAGCAGACGTGTCTGCTTCTACTTCCGGTTCTGCTGCCTTCGGTACAGGCTTTTTCAGTTGCAGCGCTTCAATCTGCCAGGCTTCAAACCATTCCCCTTTGCGGCCCAGCTTCAGCAGGTCTGTCGGTTCAACACGTTGCTGTTCGGCCCACATCTTGATCTTGTGTGCTTCAATCGGACCGTAACCCATGCCTCCCAGTTTGCAGTACCACTTCTGTTTCGAACGGACTTTCAGAATCGGTGGCGGGGGAGGCTCTGGCGCCTTCTCTGGTTCAACCGCTTCTTCTTTCGATTCAGTCTGCTGCTCTTCAGCAGCTTCACCTGAGGCTGGTACCAGTTCTTCGACCGAATCCTCTTCCGAGTCAATCACGTCCAGATCAGTGCCGGACGAACTCAGGAAGACCACTGTTCGCGCGGGAACCCACTCTGGTTCAGCAGAAGATTTGACTTCGTCGTTCGGCGCCAGCTCACCATCAAACAGCATGTGCATCAGGTCGTCAGCTGACATCGGACCCAGTTCATGGTTCAGAACGCGACAATACCACTGAATCTTCTGATGCTTGCTCCGCACCGCTTCCAGAGTCGCAAACCGGGGCAACTGGGATTCCAGCTCACTCGAAAGTTTGTCTTCTTCTTCGACGATCGAAAAACCATCCAGGTTGGGAACATCAGGTTCCGGCTCAACGCCAAATGAGGAATCTACGATGGAAAAATCATCGAGTGAAGGGATTTCACCACTGGAAGAGGAATCGAACAGACCTCCCATCTCCTCAGCAGGGAACCAGTTTCCGGTTTCACCACTGCGGATTTCCATATGAGGAGACAGTTCACCCTGTTGTGCCATGGTAAACAGTTCTTCAAATGTAATTGGTCCTTCGGTTTCCGTCGAACGTTTAAAGTACCAGCTGTCGCGTGCCATTTTGAGCTAACAATCTTCGTACGCATGTTTTGAGAGGGTGTATTCAAATTTGAGCAGGGGCACACATTGACAGGCGCGCCCTGCCTCTTATTTTAGCGGTCAGGGTAGGGCACATACCTATCGTTTTCCACCGTATTTTTCCAAAAACCGGCAAAAACCAGCCAGAACCATGCGGATCGGTCTAATCTGACCGGGCAGCACTCAGATTCCCCACAGAGAATCGCAGAATGTGGGTCGAAGTTGAGTCCCGCAGTGCCGATCACTCACACTCGAACCAGGCAATCCGGAGCGTAACTGAGGTTTACGCTGTCGCTGGAGTGGAACCGCGTTTCCAACTGAGCAGACTCATGAAGAACAGAAAGAGGACACAAAAACAGCAGGCACCTGCGAACCAGTCACCGAATCGGGTGTAGAGACTGCTGCGGTTATCCAAGGGAACCTCATCGATGACCACGGCGTTCAGCGATTTGTTCCAGCGTCCGGTTTTCGGGTTCACCAGTGTGCTTCGTTTCTGATTATCCCAGTCGAGGAATAAATCGGGTTCGCGAATCATACCATCACCATCGATGACCGCCGAGATCCCCGTGTTTACGGCGCGGACCATGGGGGTCCGATTTTCCACACAACGGAACGCAGCAGTAATCAGATGCTGATCCAGTTCGCTCGAACCGTGAAACCAGCCGTCATTGGTCAGATTCACCAGGCAGTCCACAGGTTTGGCTGACTCGGAAGTGGCCGCTGGTTTCAGCATCGTACGAACCAGGTGAGGTACGGTATCTTCAAAACAGATCAGCGGTGCGAAGTTCCAGTTCTTGTATTCGAAGTTGGCAACATGTTTACCCGGGTCAATTCCAAACCCGGCACCATAGGGAGAGAACACCTGCAGGAAAGGCAGGGTGTCTTTCAGAGGCATGTATTCACCAAAGGGAACACGATGAATTTTATCGTAACGACCGTGGATGCCATAATCTGGACGAACGAAGACGGCGGAGTTGTATTGTTCTATTTTTTCATCACCGGCGGCGATGACATCCACGCCGATCACCAAAGCCGCATTCGCTTCCTGGCTCATATTCCCCAGGACTTTGTGTACCGATCGATCTTTCCATTTATCCAGTGGTATCGCCGAAGCGACTTCATCCAGTTCTTCCGTCGTCTTTCCGTTGCTTTCCAGTAGCGGCCAGCGGAACATTGTTTCCGGCCAGACGACCAGGTCGGGCTGATCACGTACCGCGGCGCCCATCAGTTCCAGATGCTTCAGATAGATCGACCGCCATTCATTCGGATTGTGTTTCACTGTTGAAGGAAAATTCGCCTGAATTAAAGCGGTACGCGGACCATCCTGAAATTCTGCCTGCGAACGACGAACATAACCGTAGCCGAGAACGGCAAAGAACAGGCTTAAGCAAACTGCAGTCTGCAGGACCTGCTTTCCGCCGATCTCATTCAGTTTCTGATCATCTTCCGTCAGTTTCATCGGAAACAGTTTCAGGCGGATCAACAGTGAGTTGGGTAGCAGGCAGGCAAAACAGGCTGCCATCATTACCACAATAAAACTGACGCCATACGCGCCGGTGAGATCACTGATCTGAATCAGTTCGATCCAGCGATATTGTGTGTGGCCGATGTAGTACCAGGAAAACCCGGTCAGCATGTAAGCGCGGATGTATTCCAGCCCCACCCAGACAACCGGGGCGGCGACAGGCAGGGGGACACGAAACTGATGGACGGCAATCCGCGACAGTAAAACAAACACGGGAAAATAGCAGGCGACATAAATCGCCAGCGCAATCCAGGCGATATACATGGTCGGGTCCCCCAGTCGCATCCACTGAAACGCGGATACCGTGAACAGCAGCCCGCCGGAATAGATGGCCGTGTACATCAACCGTGTTCGACGCGGGATGCGGACCAGCAGCAACATGGGGATCAGGCAGACCCAGCCCAGCGGACCAAAGTCGACTGGTGTGAAACTCGCCCACATCAGGACGGCTGTCAGTAATGAAACAAAAAATGCGCCTCGCGCCGGAGCCGGAGAAGTTCGTGCCGTATTGATGATATTCTGCACGTCCTCACCCAGAGGCTGGTTTTTTGATTCATTCGGCTTTGAGGGTAATTGATCAGACACAGGATGTGGTTCTACAGATTCATCAGAGTGAGATTGTTCGAAGGTTGATGTCGTTAAGCTCATGATTTCCATCCTTGGAATTCGGTGACTGCCGACTGAGGTTTTCAAAATCCTCTCAGTCAGGGAAACATCCTGTTTCCTCGAAACCGGTCCGGTTTTTTATTCGTACGATGTAACTTACTACGTCAATTTTTTGATCCTGAATGGGGGTAATGACGGAGATTACCCACCTTCGTAGTCTGATTGGCGTGATTTTTAATGAAATCAGCGATTTAAGAGTAGATCAATCAGGGCGGAAACTCGCGTTGCTACCATAAAAAGACGTCAACTTTTAAACCCGCCTGATAATGTTGATTTCCCGTGGGGAATAACGCGACCGAATTTGCTTTCACTGTTGAGTTCAAATCGGCGGAACCCATTGTTATTAAAGGGGAAACGACCGCTTCGCCTGTCTCCCATTCCAGTTGCGCCGGCTGATATGTGGGCCGATTTCCGCTGGTGTGAAAGTCGTGATTGAGTCGCGCCTGTATAACATGAGGCTGGGGAGCAGGAGCGCCCATGAACTGACGGATCGCAGTTCGGACGAATAATTCGAAGCAAACCATGCTGCTGACAGGGTTTCCGGGTAATCCAAAGATGTAGCAGGGATTCCCTTCCGCCCGTTCCAGAAGACCGAACCAGAGCGGTTTTCCCGGTTTCAGGTTCACCATATGAAAGACCTGTTTGACTCCTGCCTGCTCCAGTTCGGAGGGAACCAGATCCAGTTCACCTGCAGAGACCCCTCCCGACAGCAGCAGAAAATCGCTCTTTAAGCCTTCCTGAATTTTGGATCGCAGATGGCTTCGTTCATCGCGGGCAATGCCCAGTGGTTGTGGTTTTGCATCCGCCTGCAGAATCTGTGTGTGCAGCATGACCTCATTCGAGTTGCGAATCTGTCCCGGCTGCGGACTCTCTTCAGGAGCCACAAGTTCATCTCCTGTTGCCAGGATCGCGACCGTGGGAGCAGGTCTGACCATCACAGTCGGGCTGCCGGTCTCTGCCAGGGCACCAATTTCCTGCGGTCGCAGCAGGGTACCGGCAGCGAGCACAGGGGCACCCGCTTCGAGCACGGATGCCTTGGGAAGCATGTTTTTTCCCGGCGAAACCGTGCCTGTGTCGATCTTTACCGCGCGTGCTGCTTCATCAATCTGGCAATGTTCAATCTGCACGACGGCATCGGCCCCTTCAGGCAGTGGAGCCCCCGTCATGATCTGTGATGTCTGTCCTGACTGCAGCGCCATTGATGGGACAGAGCCGGCGTAAATGACTTCCTGGATCTGCAGTGTGGCTTTCCCATTCTGAAAGTCACTGCTTTTCACGGCAAACCCGTCCATCAGTGCTTTATCGAAGGGGGGGACGTTGAGATCACTGACCGTGTCTTCTGCCAGTATGCAATGCCAGGCATCGAATAACGATCGCTGTTCGGGAGGGGCGGGTTTCACGGTTTTCAGGATCAGTTGAAATGCTTCTTGAGCTGACAGCATGCGCGTGCTCCCTCTCCTGTTTTAAGAATTGCTGAGTTGTTCTGCCGGCATCTGCAGGAAGTTTTTCAGTAACGTCAGACCATCCAGAGTCAGAAAACTTTCGGGATGAAACTGAACGCCATGAACTGAGAAATCACGATGCTTCAGTCCCATGACTTCTTTGGGGTGCCCCTCTTCTTCCACCCAGGCACAGATTTCCAGTTCGTCGGGACACGAATCTTCCGGCACAATCAGGCTGTGATAACGGGTAGCCTGAAAGGGAGAGGGGAGATTCTGAAAAACGCCCGTTCCATTGTGGTGGACCAGGGAGACTTTTCCATGCATCAGCCGCGGAGCACGCACCACCTGCGCGCCAAAGACTTCCGCGATACACTGATGTCCCAGGCAGACGCCTAGAATCGGGATCTTACCGGCAAAATGGGCGATGATCTCTTTCGAAAGACCGGCTTCACTCGGGGTACACGGACCCGGGGAGATGATTATTTTTTCCGGTGCAGCCGCTTCGATTTCCGCAATGGTGGTCTGGTCGTTCCGCACCACCTCCATCTTCAGGCTGGAATCAATTTCGCCGAACCGTTGTACCAGATTATAGGTAAATGAATCGTAGTTATCGAGAACGAATATCACGTTACACCTTATCAATAAAGTATTTACAGTTTCACCGCAGTCGTATTCCGGCCCCTTCCAAGACTGGTCTTCCAGTCACATCGAGGACACAGATGCCAAATCGAGGCAGGCAAACGGTTTGACCGCCGTTCATCATAATCAACTATCTGGGGAAAAGCGACTTGAGTCAGCGGTTTCATTTCAACCTGTCATTCCGCGGCTTCCTCAGAGAATTAGACAAGCTGCTAACTGCTTTGTTCTTAAGAATTTTGATGTTGACGAGAAATGGCCAAAATTGTTATGACCCCACTCCTTAAGTGCTCAAGTCATTTAAGAGTCTGTTTTTATGTATATTGTTTCTGGCGGTGCTGACCAGCTGTCAGAGTGAGAACCTTTGAGGGTTAATGTTGAACTCCATACCGAAATCGAAATGGCTGCGGAACCATTCCGTCACGCGTCGCCAGCTCTTTTGGATGGTGGTATTTTTGCCGATCTTTTGCGCGATCTACTACCTGTCTTTCTGGCTGCGCTTCGAAGGTTCTCTCAACATCGATGGTGTTCTGGGTGAAAATGGATTTCGTATGTTTCGTGCCACGGTCCTCTGGGCGGTCGGGCTGAAAACATTCACCTTCTGGGGTACCGGCGTTTATAAAATTCGCAGTCGTTACATCACGACGCGTGACGTCTTTAATCTGGCCAGAGCAGCGACCATCAGTTCTGCTGCTCTGGTGATGGTTGACTATCTTGTCTTTCCACAGTTCATGCTGCCCCGTTCCGTATTTCTGATCGACTGGGGTTCTACCATCCTGGTCGTCTGTGGCTTTTGCGCCGTGATTCGCATGGTGCAGGACAGTGGCCGTATTCTGCGTCAGCAGGAAAACTGCAAACCGACATTTATTTTAGGTGCCAATGAATCTGGTGCCGCTTTACTGCGAATGATTGAACGCAATAAAAACTCCAGCCTGCGGGTTGTCGGTTTTCTGGATGATCACACCAGTCGCATAGGTACGCGGATCAATAATGTTCCCGTTCTCGGCTCACTGCAGGAAATGTGTTCCCTGGCGGAAAAATACGAAGTGTCGGATATCCTGTTGCCCGCGGATGAATTTCCGGGCAAAACGATTCGACAACTGGTCGAAGCAGGAAACTCTGCTGAGATTCGCGTGCAGGTGTTGCCCAGCTATCAGCAACTGCTCTCAGGCAAAGTCGAAATGAAACCCCGCCCGGTCTGTATTGAAGACCTGCTGGGTAGAGAACCGGTGCAACTTGACATGCCCAACATCCGCAACTGGATGGATGATCGCGTGTTGATGGTTACCGGGAGTGCAGGAAGTATCGGCTCTGAGATCTGCCGTCAGCTCCTGCAGTTTTCTCCACGGAGACTGATACTCGTCGATCGTTCCGAGAACAGTCAGTTCTATCTGGAACGCGAATTGAACAAACTGGGATATGCCGGTCGATTTGATGTCGTCATCGCCGATATCAACGACTCCAAACGAATACGGGCCGTCATGCAGGAATTTCGGCCCGATATTCTGTTTCATGCCGCCGCCTACAAACATGTTCCGCTGATGGAGAGCAATCCCGGCGAAGCGGTAAAGAATATTGCCCTGGCAACAAAGCGTCTGGCAGACCTGGCTGAGGAATTCGAAGTCGGTTCCTTCGTGATGATCTCTTCTGACAAAGCCGTGAACCCTACCAATGTCATGGGAGCCAACAAACGCATTGCCGAACTGTATGTGCAATCTCTGGCGGCTCGTTCGAAATGTCATTTTGTGACCGTCCGCTTTGGAAACGTGCTGGGCTCTGCCGGCAGTGTCGTGCCGATCTTCACACAGCAGATTCAGAATGGCGGCCCGATTACCGTGACCGACGAACGCATGCAGCGGTTCTTCATGACCATTCCGGAAGCCTCTCAGCTGGTGATTCAGGCAGGCGCCATGGGACGCGGCGGAGAGATCTTTGTGCTCGACATGGGTGAGCCGGTCCGCATCACCGACCTGGCAGCCGACCTCGTGCACCTTTCCGGACTCAAACTGGGCGAAGACATTGAAATCGAATTTACCGGGCTCAGGCCGGGTGAAAAACTTTACGAAGAACTGCATGTCGACGGCGAAAAGCATCTGCCCACATGCCATCCCAAAATTATGGTTGCCGAAAAAGTCACCTTCAGCGAACAGTTCATTCTGGAAGCGTTTGAGAGACTATCGCAACTCACGGAACAGACTTCACCGCTGATCCTGGCTGAGATCCAACGCATCCTGCCGGAGTTTCAGCCTTCTTCGAACAAGCCTGCACCTGCATCGGTAAAACGCGCTGCGTAATTGCCGGACCTGTTCTGTTCGAATCGAGCCCCTCGTCTGTTTTTCAGCCTGCGCTTTTCTTCACCGACTGAATCTGTTAGTTATAAGATGAAGAGAAGTGATCGTTTTATGGGAAATATTCCGTCTTCCACAGAAACGAAGGTTGGTTATGAACAGTGCGCTACGGTTTTTAATCCCGCTGACTCTGCTGACGATCAGCATCACTGGTTGCAGTAACAGTCCTGATTCCGGCTCCTCTCCGTCAGGCTCGGAAGAGACTTCAGGCAGGCTGTTCGGTGCCTCCTTTCAAACCATGAATAACCCGTTCTTTGTCGATCTGGGTGAAGGTTTGAAAAAAGAACTCGCAGCGAACGGCGACCGATTGGTCATCCTCGATGCGCAGTTCAACTCGCTCAAACAGAAGAACGATCTCTCCGATCTGATCCTGCAGAACGTCGCCGGCATTTTTGTGAATCCGGTTAACTGGGAAGGCCTCAAAGGATCTTTGCTCGAAGCCAGCCGAAAAAAAGTGCCCATCATCATCGTTGATGCGCCGGTGAAAAAAGCGGATGAAGATCTGATTGTCTGCACCGTGGCTTCCGATAATGTTCTCGCCGGCGAACTGGCCGCTCAGGCACTCGCGAAAGTGAATCCCAAAGCCAGACTGGTTGTACTGCATCTGTCGGTCAACAAAGCCTGTATCGATCGGGTCGAAGGGTTCAAAACCGAAATGGAAAAACATCCGGAGATGAAAATTCTGGATGTCCAGGAAGCCCAGGGAACAACCGAAGGGGCGCGCCCGGTGATGCGCGACTTGATCGGCCGCTACCCCGATCTGGATGCTGTCTTTGCGATCAACGATCCGAACGCGCTCGGCGTCATTTCGGCACTCGACTCGGCCAACAAGCTGGATCAGGTGACGATTGTCACCGTCGATGGTTCGCAGGCCGGGATCAAAGCAATCCAGGCGGGCAAGCTGCATTCCACCTCGGCCCAGTTTCCCCATGAGATCGGCAAGATCGCTGCGGAAAAAATGCTGGCGCACCTCAAAGGAGAACCGGTCGACAAAGATGTCAAAGTACGCGTGGAACTGATCACAGCCGAAAATGCGGAGCAGTATCTGGAGCCTCAGTAAATCATGTCTGTCGCCAGCGCCGCGCCACTCCTTCGACTTCAGGGGATTACCAGACGCTTCGGAAACGTAACGGCTCTGGATGATGTGAGTTTCTCTGTAGCAGCAGGTGAGATTCATACCCTGCTGGGAGAAAACGGCGCCGGCAAAAGTACGCTGATCAAAATTCTGGGAGGTATCTACCAGCCCGATGCCGGCGAGATCTGGTCGGGTGAAAAACAGGTGCAGCTCCGGCAGGTCACAGACGCCGATCAACTCAAAATCCTCTTGATTCACCAGGAACTCTCGCTGGCTCCCAATCTCACCGTAGCAGAAAATATTTTCCTCGGTCGTGAACCGGTCCGGTTTGGGTTACTGCAACGAAAAGAAATGAATCGACGTGCCGCAGCATTACTCTCGCGACTGGGACTCACCGAAATCAGGGATGTCACAGCCGTCGTATCGCAGCTCAGCACGGCGCATCAGCAACTGGTAGAAATCGCCCGGGCACTCTCGCAGGAGGCGCGGGTTTTAATTCTGGACGAGCCGACATCGTCATTGTCAGAAACGGAAGTCGAAGCCCTCTTTACCACGCTGCGTCAACTGAAAGCACAGGGGGTTGGCATCATTTATATTTCGCATCGCATGGAAGAGATCACGCGCCTCTCAGATCGGATCACCGTGTTGCGCGATGGCAGGACGGTCGGTACTGCCAGGGCTGGAGAGATTGAACCGGCCACGCTGATTGAATGGATGGTGGGCCGCGACATCAAAGAGCATTTTCCCCGCCCCCCTTATGAGCCGGGTGAAATCGCATTGAAAGTAGAGGGGCTCGGTTCGGCTTACGTGCACAATGTCTCGTTCGAAGTCCGTTATGGGGAAGTGCTGGGACTGTCGGGCCTCGTCGGAGCAGGCCGCACCGAACTGGCCCGCGCCCTGTTCGGCGTCGATCGTATTCTTGAGGGGACGATCTCTATCGATGGAAAAACCGTGCAAATTCACAGCCCCCGGGATGCTTTGAGGCAGGGACTGGTTCTGGTTCCCGAAGATCGAAAACACCAGGGGCTCATCACAGAACAGTCAGTGGCGTTTAATATCACACTTCCCTGGCTGAAAAAATGGATTCACGGCTTACGCTTTAATGAAAAGAGTCGCAGAGAAATTGTCGGGCGCACCATCAATGGATTTGGTGTGCGACTGTCCGATCCCGAACAGCCTGTTCGCGATCTTTCGGGGGGCAATCAGCAGAAAGTTCTCGTCGGTCGCTGGATGGAAGAGCCACCGAAAATCTTAATCCTCGATGAACCCACGCGAGGCATTGATGTCGGCGCACGCGAAGACCTGTATCGACTGATTGGTGAACTGGTCAGGCAGGGGATGGCGCTGATTCTGATCTCATCTGACCTGGATGAGGTTCTGAATATTTCGCATCAGGTCGGCACCTTTCAATCAGGACGACTGACGGGCGTTTATCCTGCAGAGAGTATCACCGCAGCACAGATCATGCAGAAACTGACAGGAGAGGAAGCGTGAAGGTAGTCAGACAAATGGTGCCCCTGCTGGTGGCAATTGTGATTTTACTCCTGCTGTTTCGCATCTGGGTTCCCACATTTTTAACTCCGGAAAACATGCTGGACCTGACGCAGCAGATCTCCGTTAATACAATCCTCGCGCTGGGGATGACGCTGGTGATCCTGATTGGCGGGATTGATCTCTCTGTCGGCGCCATGGTGGCACTGGTGGGAACGACGACCGTGTATTGTCTCTCCACCATTTCCGGAGACACGCAGAATGTCTTTTACCTGGTGCTCTCGATCCTGGCCGGTCTGGGAGTGGCGGCGATTTTTGGAACCTTTCATGGCATCGCGGCTGCAAAAACGGCAATGCCTCCTTTCATTATTACGCTGGCCTCCATGCTGATTGCCCGCGGTTGTGCACTGCGTTTTAACAGCGGCTTGCCAATTCCAATTGGAGATCAGCAGACGATTTTACTGGCGATTGGCAATGGGCGACTTTTTGGCGTAGTGCCCGTTCCTGTCGTGGTCATGCTGACCCTGTTTGTTGTGATGGCGCTGCTTCTGCACCGTACCCGTTTTGGCCAGCATGTTTATGCGCTGGGAGGTAATCGTGAAGCAGCCTTGTATGCAGGCATTCCCGTGGTTCGGGTGGAAGTGACGGTCTACCTGATCTGCTCGCTGCTGGCGGGGGTCGCGGGCATGATTCACACTTCCCAACTGTACTCTGCGGAGCCTGGTTCAGGAGAAATGTTTGAGCTGACGGCCATCGCAGCTGTGGTTGTAGGGGGTACCAGCTTTACCGGCGGCAGGGGAACCATTTTTGGCACCTTGATTGGCGCTGTTATTATCGGTATACTTGATAAAGGTCTTAATCAGGCTGGCATTCATTATTCACTGCAATACATAGTAAAAGGGGCAGTGATTCTCATTGCCGTTTATATTGATGTGCGACGCAATCGATCGACGGTTTAAGTGAGAATCATTTCTTTGTGTGGGTTGTAGTGAATACGCAGGCAGAGAAGTCTGCGAAAAGGTTGTCATTTTTTATGACGAGTGCAAAGTCGTGAGCTAGACTTGCTGTGTACGGATGGGCTGGGACTGCCCTGAAGTACCTGTTATTGTGTTTTGCCCCTTACACAAAGATCGTCGCCATGATTACTTCAAAACCACACTATATTCGCCGTTACCTCATCACGGTTGTCATACTTGTTCTCATCACACCATTTCTGATTTATGGTGCCCACAAAAGCGTGGAAAGTATGAGTATTGCCCCTGAAAAGTGGGCGCCCGACTCCATGCAGTCCAGAAAGAATTACGATCAGTTCTCCAAAGATTTTGAGAGTAACGATCTGATTCTCATCAGCTGGCCCGGTTGTACCGTCGATGATCCGCGTTTGATCGAATTTGAAAAGCAGATCAACAGCCCGCGCGAAACCGATTTCGGCGAAACACACGAAACACTGTTCGACCGCATTGTCAGTGGTGCGGGAACGTTGAATTCGCTGACCTCACCCCCGCTCAAACTGCCGCGCGATGAAGCGCTGGAGCGGTTGAAGGGCGTGCTCGTCGGAAAAAATCTCAAAGACAGTTGTGCCGTCATTATTTTAACTTATCGGGGTAATGAATTACGGTCGCAGTCCATTAATCATGTACTGGATGTGGCAGAAGAAGTCTGCCAGCTCCCCCGTGAAGACTTTCATATCACCGGACCTCCCGTGGACGGAGTTGCCATCGATCAGGCAAGTATCCACAGCGTTAACGTATTTGGTGCATTATCAGCCATACTGGCTACGCTGCTCTGCTGGTTCTGTATTCGCTCCTGGATGTTGACGGGTACGATCCTGCTGGCCGGGCTCTTCGGTCAGGGACTGGTACTGGCGATGATTTATTACATGGGTTATTCGCTGGATGCGGTTTTGATTATCACTCCCACGCTGATTTTTGTACTGACCATTTCAGCCGGCGTACATCTGGTCAACTATTATTATGACGAATTATTTGCTGAGAATGCAAAATCAAAATCAGACGCAGAAACCGCGGTCCGCAACGGATTTTCCAAAGGCTGGTATCCCTGTCTGCTGGCCGCTGTGACAACAGCGATCGGCCTGGGCTCACTGATGGTCAGTCAGATCAGCCCGATTGCATTGTTCGGCCTGATCGCTTCTGTCGGATTACTGATTACACTGGGCGTACTGCTGCTGTTGCTCCCCGGAGCCATGCAGCTCTGGCCGCCGCAACAGATTTTGAAAATGAACCGCGAAGGAATTACTGCCCATTCGCCGCGGTACTTCAACCGTATTTCCTCGTTACTGGAAAATATTCCCCGTCTGCTCGAACGATATTCGGCTCCGGTGTTTCTATCACTGGTGCTGCTGATGGTGTTCTCAGCTTACGGGTTGCTCTCAATTCGCTCGTCAGTCGATGTGCCCTCCCTGTTTCCCAAGGGAAGCCAGGTACTCAGCGATTACAAGTTTAACGAAGATCGCATGGGACCGCTGATTCCGGTCGAAGTGATTCTCGAATTCGACAAAGACTGTAAAAAGACATTCCTGCAGCGTTTGCGGATCATCGACGAGATTGAACAGACCATCAATGACATCGATGGTTATACCGGTACCATGTCGGCAGCGACATTTGGACCTAATCCTGTCGAACATAATGGTTTCGAATCGATCTTCCGAAAAGTGGTGACGAATAAAAAATTACAGGAGAACCGCGAAGCGGTAATCAGTTCGGTTTATCTGTCGGACAACGGCGGAAGAGAGTCATGGCGCATCAGTGCCCGTGTGCCTGCTTTGGGACAGGTTGATTACGGAGCAGCGCTGGCTCGACTGAAGACGACATTACAGCCTGCATTGCAGGAGTACGAAGAAGACGGCGTACATCTGACGGCGTACTACACCGGAATCATGCCGCTGATTCACACCGTACAACAGTTGATTTTACAGGACCTGACCTGGAGCTTCCTGACGGCATTCGTGCTGGTGGCGCTGATGATTATCATCGTACAGCGCAGCATTTTGACCGGTTTACTCAGCATGCTGCCGAACATTTTCCCGATCGTTGTCGTATTCGGGATAATGGGCTGGCTGGATATTCCCCTCGATATTGGTGCCGTCATGACGGCCAGTGTCGCGCTGGGAATTGCCATCGATGATACACTGCATTTCCTGTCATGGTACCGTCGTGAAAAAGGATTGAACCAGAGCAGCGAGCAGGCCGTTCGATCCGCCATGAAGCACTGCGGTCGCGCGATGATTCACACCACGTTTATCTGTGGGATGGGACTACTGGTCTTTGCCTTCAGCGATTTCATTCCGACACAACGGTTTGCCTGGATGATGCTGGCTCTGCTGACGACTGCGTTGATTGGTGATTTACTCTTCCTGCCGGCAATGCTGGTGCAGCCATTCGTAAAACATCTGCAGTTTGCCCGGGAGCGATTCCCCAAAGGGATGGAAATCAGAACAACCTCATATTCTACAGAGTGAATTCGGAGTTCCGTATCAGAGTGCGTCCAGACTTGCATGCTGTCCCATTTTATGCAGCATTTCGTGACGTTCCTGAATGCGTTTGACTAGTTCAATCCGTTGCTTTTCGTGGCGTTTTTCAATACGGCGTTGTGCCTGATAGAACGCACGTAACAGGGATTTCTGATCCAGATTGCCGTCCTTGAATTTTGAGGTCAGTTCTTTCACTGCCTCTGTTTCCAGGCCGTTCTTCAGGATATCGTCTTCCAGGGAGAGAAAGATTCTTGCACTGCCCGGATCTCCCTGGCGTGCGGTTCGACCCGTCAACTGGCGATCAATCCGCGCCGATTCATGCAGCTCAGAACAGATCACATGCAGTCCACCCTGTTCGGCGACCCCTTCACCCGGGATGATGTCCGTTCCGCGTCCCGCCATATTCGTGGCAACGGTAATGCGGCCCGGCTGTCCGGCCTCTTTGATGATGGCGGCTTCATTCTCATGATTTAACGCATGCAGGACTTCATGCTCCAGTCCGGCCTGCAGCAGCAGAGCAGAGAGTTCGTTCGACAGGTTCACCGAACGCGTTCCAATCAGGACTGGTCTGCCCTGACGATGCATTTCTGCCGTCTCCTCGACAATGGCGTTCCATTTTTCTTCCGCTGTCAGAAAAATCCGTTCCGGATACATTTCACGCCGTGAGGGACGATTCGTGGGAATACTGATGACGGGAGTCGAGAAGACTTTTTTCAATTCGCTGGCTGCGGATTCGGCGGTGCCTGTCATTCCTGCCATGCGGGGATAACGGGCAAACAGTTCCTGCACGGTGGTCTGGGCTCCGACTTTGGTGGGGGTTGTGACTTCCAGTCCTTCTTTCGCTTCAATCGCCTGGTGGATCCCGTTCTGCCACATCCGGCCTTCCGCGATGCGACCTGTGAATTCATCGACGATGGAAACTTTTCCATCCCGGACAACGTATTCGCGTCCTTTGTGAAAGTAGTTCTGTACGCGCAGTGCCCGTTCGGAAGCCAGGTAGGCTGTCCCGGTATCCAGTGAAACAGGAGCGTCTTCCTGCATCAGCATTTCCCGCACGAGACGACGACCTGCTTCTGTCAGTTCCATTCCCTTCTGGGGGCCATGATCGATGTAGTGTTCGTTTTCCGCCAATCGCGATGCCTGTGCAGCACCCCATTGGCAGACGCGTTTCATCTGCTGTTCTTCTCGGGTGTCCTGCTGGCCGATAATCAAAGGCGTACGCGCTTCATCAATCAGGATACTGTCGGCTTCGTCGATAATGACCATATAAGGAGCACGGGGATTCACCAGCAGTTTGGCGGTTTTATCGTTCTGTCGGCCGAACAATTGCTGGCGGCGTGTATTGATTGACTGTTTCTGGCCTGGAATACTCAGCAGATCACGCAGATAGTCAAACCCGAATTCCCGCGCCGTGCCATAAGTAATGTCACAATCATAGGCTTCACGGCGGGCAGACGGAGAAGAATCTGCAGTCACCACACCCACGGTCATCCCCAGTGAGTGATACACGGGGCTCAACCACGCAGCATCGCGTTCAGCCAGATAATCATTCGCCGTGGCGATATGCATGCCCGCTTCGGGTAAAGCATTCAGGCAAAGTGCCAGGGCAGCTGTCAGGGTTTTTCCTTCCCCGGTCTGCATCTCGGCGATCGTACCTTCATGCATGGCGATCGCACCCAGGTATTGTACCGGGTAGGGGGTAATTCCCAGGTGACGCTGTGTCTGGACGCTGACGATGGCAAACGCTTCCGGCAGGAGATTCGTCAGCGATTCACCACTCTGAACCCGGTAACGCAGAGAATGCCATTCATCAAATAACTGGGAATCGGTCTGCGAATGGTAATCGTCCCGCAGCGCCTGGATCTGGTCGATGATATCCCACCAGAGCGACGGAACTTCATTTTCGCCTGTCAGCAGAAAACCACGAATTCGATTTGTCAGTGAGGTGATAAAGTTCGCCACGATGACTGTTGTAATCCCGACAATAGTAAAGAAAGTTTGGTTTTGATTATATTAACTGAATCGCATTACTGATTCGATCCTTTTTATCCCACTGGCGGGATTCAGTCCCTGAAAACGGTTGCCTGTTGCTTTTTGGCAACCGCTTTATCAAGCGAATGTGGTGTTCAGGCAACAATTTAGGGATTTGAAGTGCGAATTCAGTTCGATTTGAGTGAATTACAGAAAAACGCATCTTTCATGCCGCTGGACAGGGAGGAAATCGCAGAGCAGTGCTTGAGAAAGGGGGAGAGCGAGATGTCGCCAGTCTGGCAACCCCAGCGAAGAGTCGATGATACCGGCAGGAGGTTCAGTGACGTCGCTGCTTTGGGCGGGATCTTATTTGGGGGCCTTGGACTTCCGCTGACGGTCTTCCAGCCGTTTCCCGTTTTTGGTGGTGGGGGCGCTGACCAGCGGATTTTCTGCGCCGTCCAGGGGCTGTCCCGGTTTGATCTCAGCCAGTCGCTGTTGGGCCCGTGCTCCATATTCGTCGGAGAGTTCGAAGCCGACAAACTGTCGTTCCAGTTTCTTCGCGACCGCCAGAGTCGTGCCACTCCCCGAAAACGGATCCAGGACGACTTCCTCGGGATGAGAACAGGCGCGAATGATGCGTCCCAGCAGCTGTTCGGGCATCTGACAGCCATGCCAGCCTTGTCGCTCTTTGAATGTTCCATTGATCCGCGGGAAGTACCACGTATCTTCTTCCGCCTGGAAACTCTCAGGAATGTCCTGAGGTCTTAAGATCCAGGTATCGTCGGGCAGGCGGCCTTTCGGGTTGGCGCGTTTATCGCCGTAGACCAGTTGTCGCGCAGAGGGGACACGGATGGCCGGATCGTCTGCGTTGAAAGTAAACTGTTTCGAATCTTTCACCATATAAAACAGGTGCGCATGAGAGCGGCTGAATTTATTTTTACAGTTCACACCAAACGTGTAATACCAGATCACCCAGCTGCGGCAGGTCAGGCCCAGTTCGCGCTGCATCATGACTTTCAGCTCAGCGGCATACTCATCTCCAATGGCCAGCCAGAAGGTACCGTCGGGCTTCAACAGCCTCACGACTTCTTTCAGCCAGAGTTGGCACCAGTCCAGATACTGCTCACTCTCCAGACGGTCTTCGTACTGATCGTATTCGTAACCGATATTGAACGGAGGATCGGCAAATGCCAGGTCGATCGACTCCGCTTCCAGTTCCTGCATGCCTGTGATGCAGTCCTGAATATGTATCTGATTGAATTTGGTCATAGGGTAACAGTCGCGGCCGAGAGGAAAGCGGGGAAATCAGTTCTTTCTGCGAATGCGTTTGTAACGAACATTACAGCCAATCGCAATGGTTTCCGTCGTTTCCGGCTGTTTCCCGTTTAAGGCTGCTTCGATTGCTGCGGAAACGTAGTCCTGTTTGACTTTGCTGGCGTCGGTGGAATCGTCCATCGCGCCCATATAGACAATCTTGCGATCTTTGTTCAGCACAAAAAACTCTGGCGTGCGTGTCGCTCCGAACTCCTGACCGATTTTCTGGCTCTGATCAAACAGATAGGGAAACACGAATTTCTTTTCTGTCGCCTGCTCTTTCATTTTTTCCAGGCTGTCCGCGGGTACCAGATTCACGTTCACGGCGATCACCGCGACGGGGGAATCTTTCGCAGAATATTTTTGCGCCAGCTGGTTCAGACGGCCTTCATAATCCACTGCATACGGGCAGCTGTTACAGGTAAAGGCGATGACCAGAACTTTTTTATCCTGAAACGAATCACTCGAGTACGATTTTCCGTCCGTTGCCGGCAGCTCGTCCCACGTAGGCGCTTTGTCACCCACGTCCAGCACGGGATTATATTTTCCAGCCCTCAGTGGAGACTCACTGGTAATGAAACAGCAGGCCGCGACAGCCAGCAGGAGTAATAATTGTCGTGAAGCAGACATCAGTTCAACCTCAAAAATAGTTTGAGAAAAAATCCGTCATCGTTTTACCAGGGAACATCAAAGCGAATGCGTTCCGCCAGCTCTTTCAACAGGTTGGCATGGTCACGGTGTACGAGCAGACCTTCACTTAACGAACGCTGGGTCTGTTCCCATTCCAGTTCGCCCGGCAGGCGGACCGGTTCATTTTCATTGACCGTGTTCAACTGGTGAATGGCTTTGATGGCGGAATCAAGCTCGGCATCAAACTGTTCTTCTTCGACAAACTGTTTCAGATCGATGACGTAGAAGAAGTGTTCCGAGCCTTCGATTTCCGGCGGCTTGGTTTTGTTGATGGGCATTTTACCGCCCGCCAGTGCGCCGGTCAGGATCGAGCTGATCATGGCCAGACCATATCCACGTGGACCTGCAGCGGGCAACAGCGTTTTCACCGCAGAGGAATCCGTGGTTTCTTTGCCTTCACTGTCCAGAGCGTAACCAGGCGGAACAGGCAGCCCGTACATGGTCTGTGTTTCCAGTTTGCCCCAGGAGGTTTTGGCACATGCCATATCCAGAACAAAGGGAGCCCCTTCGCGTGTCGGCACGCCCCAGGCGATCGCATTATTGGCGGTGGCGGCCTGTGTACTTCCGTGGGCGGCTACAGTGGCTCTGCCTGTGTTCGTGGTGCAATAACCGATCATGCCTGCGCGAACCGCCATCAGAACATAGACGGCGGCGGCGCCAAAGTGATGGCTGTTCTTGACGACAACGGTTCCGGTTCCGACTTCCCCGGCTTTTTTAATCGCCAGTTCCATGGCCCGGGTCGCTGCGACGTGCCCCATCGATTTGCTGCCGTCCAGGACGGCGATGGCCGGCGTTTCTTTGAGGGTCAGGATCTGCGCCCGGGGATCGATGTCACCCATGTCCATCGAGTCAAGATAGCGTTCGGCGGTGCGACTGCCGTGCGAGTGAATGCCGCGCAGGTCGGCTTCAATCAACCGGTCGGCAGCGATTTCCGCTTCGACCTCGAACATTCCCATGCGGACAAACAGCTTGATCAGAAGTTCTTTGAGAGGCTCCAGAGGAATCTGAACTTCCTGGGATCGATCCTGAGGCGGTGCAAAATGATCCGACGACATAATAGTGACTCTTTAAGTAGGGGGCAGTAACCGCGTGCTTCCTTAAGAACGCGGGAGGGAAATTGTACGTTCATCATATAATAACCGTCCGCCAATTCCAGCCTGATTGTACTGCAGCCCTGCGTGGCTGTGAGAATTTTAATATTCTGTAAAACCGTGTGAGCCTGCACAGGGCATACAGATCATCATCAGCCTTCAGGGTTTTCTGCTCTGCCGAGTCTATTTCGTCATATTGACATCAAATGTATTCTCGCCTTCACTGATGGCGAAGGTTAATTCGCTTTTTTGCGGGTCGCGATATTTCTGGGGGATATTTTTATGCTCTTTTTTGGTCGAAACCGGGATGGCGTCCTGGGGGGGCGCTTCAGGAGGAGGCAGGATCGATACAGCATAGGTTCCTGTTTTTAAGGGTTCTAAAATCTCGTACTCTCCTTCCCCTGTGAGATCTGCCGACGCTCCGACACCCAGTTCGGAGGAATAAAATGATATGACTCCCTCTGCGAGAGGGGTCCCTTCATAACTCACTTTGCCTTTGACCTGGCCTGTAGGAATTTCCGGCTCTCCGCCGCAACCTGCCATCAAAAAAACGAATCCGGAGAGTACGCAGCAATATTTGAAACTCAACTTCATGGTTCATACCTTAGTCATTGATGTCTGATGTGATTCAACGGGAGGCGTTGCCATCTGAATGCGCAGGACGTCGAAGAAAGACGCCTGTGCCATTCAATGGTGTGCCAAATGCAAGCAGCCTGTCACAAGAGCGTTCCAGGTCTGCAGGGGAATTCCCGTCAGACTGGAAGACGCTCTGGTTAAATGTGATGCGCTCTAGAATTCTCCAATCACCTGTCCGTCACTTCGTGCACAGAGTTGTCTCAGTGTCAGGAAGTCGAGATTCTCGGAAACAAAACGGACGCCTCCATCAGCCAGCAGGACATGAATACCGCCGGTGTGATAGGAATTGAGAATCGTATTTCCGGAGTAGGCACTGTTTGAACGGGGAACGGTACTGCCGCCCGCCTGTCCGGATTTGGCGTTGATCGAAAAGGCAACCGTGGTTACCCCTGCCACGTGATGCGCGCCGGTTCGCGCCACAACATCACCTGAAGAAGACCAGCCGCGCCAGCCGCCATGATAGTTGGTACGCCAGTCATTTCCCGAAACACTTCCCGACTGTTCCGCAACGATGATCGTATTGGATGTGCCATCTGTCACATCGCGGAAACGATAGTTCTTGCCGGGGACCAGTAATCCGTTATTGCAGTACACGCCGTAATCAGCGCCTGTCGAGCAGACACCACTGGTACCTGCGGGGTCTGGAGTCGCGCCACTGATGCCGACATAGTCATGACATTGTAACCGATCGTAATTGCACATGCTGCCTGATGGGTTATTCGGATCCAGTGGACTGGAAGGACATTGAAAAACAGGAATCTTGATTCCCACGATGACCATATTCGTATTCGTGGCCTGTTGACCGTAGCTGCTTGATGAATTACAGCCGGATGCCCAGTGTCCGGAAACATTCAACTGATTGAAAAGGGGTGCCTGATCCATACTGGGAAGCAAACCGTAGCGCCAGTTGGGACGATTGCCGGGGAGGGCGCCTACGGGAAACGCACTGTAGGTTTCATGATAATTATGTAATGCCAGGCCGATCTGTTTCATATTATTTTTACAGGTGCTCCGTCTTGCTGCTTCCCGGGCCTGTTGGACGGCGGGAAGTAACAGAGCAATCAGAATGGCAATAATCGCGATGACGACCAGCAGTTCAATTAATGTAAATCCTCGTTTCGGTTGGTTTGGCGGGTTCATTCAGGTGCCTCTTCAGTAATTAAGGGGATTTCAAGGGAGGGAATAAAAACGTTAGTATGGACAGGGAACGGAGGGCATTCAGCGGAGTTCCCTGGCCTCATCGGTGTGTCTGCAGGAGATTTCAAGGGTGGCCCAGAAACAGGGGATGGATCTGGGATCAGGTGGGTTAAGATTGTTACTTAAATAATGTTAAGAATATAAACACCGATTTATGTTCTCGCAATGACAATTTGGAGCATGCGCGTAGTTTTCGGTGTTTTATAGAAAGAATATTCCGTAAGTTCTATTTTAGTAGTATGTTACGAAAATTGGTCCTGGCGAGACTACATTCTGAGGGATCAGATGAGCTCTGGTTTCGATCCCATGCGCACCGGCCTGGTTTTGAGAGGGGAAGTCATTTGGCAGACAGATCGACGCGAATGATTTCTCTGTCGTTGCGGGCGAACACACTTTTCATGGCGAATGCAGGATGCGACCAGATCGTCATGCGTCGCTGGACCCGCCTGGTCGGTTCGATCAGTCTGGCCCGGCTCAGTTCTTCGTATCCTTCGGGCGTCAGATTCGCAATGATCAGGTCTCCCTGTTCGTTGTGCAGAAAGTAACGGTCTTCGTGGGGAATGATAAACGCGTTCCACCAGCGGCCTTTTCCGGTTGCCTGTTCTGTTTCCCACAGTCGGTTACCATTTTTCGCATCCAGGCCTCTTAACTGCCCGTAGCTGTCGACGCCGTAAATATTCTTGCCGTTGAAGACAGGCGTCATCATGATCGGGTGCAGCCCGTCGGTATTGATTTCACTGTCACTCTTGCCTGCCCAGACAATTTTTGCCCGATTGCCGTCCGGCGAAACTTCGATCATACGCGGACCGTTATAAAAGCTGGCGACAAACAACCGGTTTCCGACTTTGCGCGGCGTGGCGATCGTCAGGCCGTAACGTACTCCATAGGGAACCTCCCAGATCAGCTTCCCGTTTTCGGGATTGAGCGCTGATACCGCTGTCGGATGCCAGACGATCAGTTCGCGCTGGCCGCCAAATTCAAAGATAACCGGAGGCGCGTATCCGACGGCGGGGTCTTCCAGTGAACGCCAGAGCTCTTTGCCGGTCTTCCTGTCAAAACTGACGACGAGTGAATTCTGCTGACCTCCCACCAGAGTAATCAACTGGTCTCCGTCCACCAGCGGTGAAGCGACCATCCCCCAGGTGGGGAGTTGCGTTCCATACTCGGTCACAAAATTCTTGCCCCAGAGCACGCTTCCCTTTTTCGCATCCAGGCAGAGCAGATGTCCCTGCGCACCGACCGTATAAACTCGACCATCGTGAATCACTGGTGTTGAACGGGGGCCGGCGGGATAGCTGACCGAGTATTCGACGGGATACTCATGTTTCCAAATGATTTTCCCGGACTCTGCATCGAGACATAATACGCGTTCAAAACTGACGCGCTGTTTGAATATGCGATCGGTCACAAACACACACCAGCGCGCATCGACTTCTGCGACCGCTGGTCCTGCGTAACCTTCTCCGATGCGGGTTGACCAGACGCGAGGCAGCACGCCGGTCGTGGGAAGCGTTTTGACGATTCCGGTTTCCCGCCAGACCAGATCGTGTTCCGGTCCTCCCCATTGAGGCCAGTCGTCACTGAAAGCCTGCTGCGATACAAAACTGAAACTGAGGACAAACGCGAGCAGGCTGCGTGTGATAGTCATAATTACCTCAACGGAGAACAGATTGATTTATTTCACTTCGTGGACGAGGAGCATGTCATGTCCCTGCGCAGTCCAGTCGGTCCCGGAGATCAGGACGATCTGGCTTCCGGTTGACAGGAACCCATGTTTTTTGCCGTAACTGGCGATGTACTTCAGGATTTTGGACGGCGACTTATCGACCACATCGGTCAACAGCGAAGTGACGCCCCAGTACAAAGTCATGCGTCGCGCCGTTGCCGGGCGATCGGTCAGCGCGACGGTCGGGACGGTTCGCCTCTGTTTCGATAACGCCATCGCGGTTTTGCCTTCATGCGTGCAGGTCACCATCAGATCGGCGTCCAGTTTTTCCGCAGTGATCCCTGCGCCCATCGTGACGGCTTCCGTCACTTCGCGGGCATACAGGCGACGATTGCTGGTCGTATCTTCGGAATGTAGATTGGAAGACAGAATGCGGGCCGCCTCTCGCACGATGCGGCTCATCATCTCGACTGCTGCCAGTGGACTCACGCCAACCGCTGTTTCGCCCGAAAGCATGACGGCATCGCTACCGTCCAGCACCGCATTGGCCACATCACTGGCTTCGGCACGGGTTGGGAATGTGTTGAACTGCATGCTGTCCAGCATCTGTGTCGCTGTGATCACAGGGATGCGATATTGATTGCAGAGATGAATGATCCGTTTCTGGATGACGGGCACGCGTTCGATATCGACTTCGACGCCCAGATCGCCACGGGCTACCATGACGGCATCGGTCAGCTTCAGAATCTGTTCGATATCACTGACCGCTTCGATTTTTTCAATCTTCGCGACGATATGGGGCTCATCGACCGGATTCAGTTTTTCAATCTCATTTTTCAGCTGAGTAATATCGTCGGCGGAGCGCACAAAACTAAGGCCGATGTAATCCAGACCATGTTCGACGGCCCAGGCCAGGTCTTTCAAATCCTTCTTTGTGAGACAAGGCGTACTCAACTGCACGCCGGGCAGATTGACTCCCTGTTTGCTGCGGATGATGCCTTCCCGTTCCACCACACATTCGACGTATTCATCATCCAGAGATTTCTCCACGACCCGCATTGCCACCATGCCGTCCGCCAGCAGAACGGGATCGCCCACGCGCAGGTCGCTGATCAACGATTCGTAAGTACACGTCAATTCCTGGGGATTGTCAGATTCCATTCCCTGAATGAAGCGGAATCGCATGTCCTGTCGACACGTGATTTCATCACCGGGCAGCACACCCAGTCGGATCTTGGGACCAGAGAGGTCGCCTAAAATGCCGATGGGCTTTTCCAGTTCCTCTGAGATCTCGTGAATATTTTTTACAATCTCCGCCAGCCATTCATGCTTACCGTGAGCGAAGTTCAGCCGAAACAGATCCACTCCCGCAATCACCAGTTTCTTGAGCATTTCCCGAGAATCGGAAGCGGGACCGACTGTTGCGATAATTTTCGTTTTTACGAGTGGATGTTCCGCGTAGTGTTTGTCGTTCATCATGAACCTTAAAAAGAATTGAGAGAAAGCAGATCGTAGCGTGCGCATGGATCTGCTTTAAAGCAGCTGAGTTCAGTTATTTCCATCTGTCTGAAACCATTTCTGATTCACCTGATTGACTGGTTCTCCCGGTCTGGCGATCTGGAAATTCCCTTTCAGGCTGACTGTCGTCGGGCGAATGCAGGTTTTATCGTTGCAGGCCTGGTACTTGACGTTGAGTTCCAGTTGCTCTGCTTTCCCTCCTGCTGCAGCGGGAATTGTCAATGTGCCCCGAATGATGGCCTGTTTCTCGTAAACCTGCAGCGGTTCATCGAAGCCTTCCACCGTAAATGCGTGGCCGGCCGGATATTTGATTTGAGACAGTTTCACCTGCTGAGTTGATTTTACGGTGAACGTGGTTGGTACCATGAAATCGGGCTTGGCGGGATTCGCATTTATGTGCCAGCCTTCATCGATTTTGAGTACAATCGCCACCTGGCAGGTTTTTCCCGCGGGCAGCTTATCAACGGAAAGATATGCCTTTGCGGTTACCAGATTTTTCTTGGGAGTAACCTGACCCAAACCAGCGAGTGCGAGTAACTCCAGCCCGGGTGTGACGCTGGCCAACTGCTCGGAGTTTGCTTCAAACTGCTGCAGCGACCCTTGTGCAAAACTCGTTTCTGTTGCGGGAATCATCAACGTCGATTGTTTCTGATCAGCGGGTGTTTCCAGGAACTCTCCCACTGCCTGCACCAGCTGGGCACAGCGGTCGGGATAGCGTTTAATCACGCGTCCAAACAGCTGCAGCGTCTGGTCTGCGTGCTGTCGATATTTCGGATCGCCGGTCAGCTGCGATAACTGAATCAGGTTCCGTGTGCTGATACTGTTGCCGGAAGGGATCGCGGCGTCGTATGCATTCTTGGTCCGGGCAATTAACTGTTCGTGATCATGTGTCGTGAAGAAGAAGCCATGTTCTTTCTGATCCCAGAACAGTTTGATCTGCAGGTCAGTCAATGCCTGTGCCTGATCGAGCCACTGCTGCTTGCCGGTCGCTTCATAGAGAGCGAGCAGTCCCTGGACCAGAAAGGCATAGTCATCCAGATACGCATTCAACCGGGCCTGGCCGGCGCGATAGCTGCGATACAGGTGCCCCTGATCGTCGCGCATCTGATCCAGTATGAACTGTGCCGCTTTTTCGGCGGCGGCTGTGTAGTCAGGACGTTTCAGAATGCGACCTGTGTTGGCCATGCCGGTGATCATCAGACCGTTCCAGCTGGTCAGGATTTTGTCGTCTTTCAACAGGGACTTTCGTTGATTGCGAACCGCATGCAGTTTCTCACGCATCGTCGCCAGTTGTGATTCCAGCGCTGCCGGAGTCATCTTCTGTTTTTCGGCGAGTGCTTTGAGAGTCGTCACGCGATGCAGTACGTAACCATGTTCAAAGCGAACCGGTTCGTTCAAGCCATAAAATTCAGCGAACAGGGGATAGCCGTCTCCCAGAATCTTTTTCAGTTCTTCCTGAGACCAGGCATAATGTTCGCCTTCCACGCCGTCGGTTTCTGCATCCAGAGCGGAATAGAAGCCTCCCTGGGGATCGGTCAGCTCGCGCAAGACAAAATCGATGATGCCTTCCGCGACCTGTTTGTATTGTGCGTTGCCTGTCTGTGCGTAAGCGTTCGCATACAGCGATGCCAGCTGCCCGTTGTCGTACAGCATTTTTTCGAAGTGAGGCACATGCCAGTAGCGATCGGTACTGTAACGATGAAAGCCGCCTCCCAGATGATCGTAGATGCCGCCATTCGCCATTGCGTCGAGCGTCTGGTAAAGCACCTTTGCTGATTCCGCCGACGTACTTTCAGCGACCGGCGATTCAATGTCGTACTGCAGTAAGACCAGCTTGGACGACGTGGGGAACTTGGGTCCATTCGGACTGACTTCCGAAAAGTCAATGCCGCCATACTCGGGATCAAAACTGGCATTGATGGATCGCACACCCGCTTTGACCAGTCTATCTTCGATCGGAATGGCTTCGCCAGCCCCTTCTTCTTTCTGCAGCCGGGCGACTTCTTTGGCGATGATCGTGGCACTCTGCTCTACCTTGGCTTTATCGCCGCTCCACAGTTCATTTACTTTTGCGAGGACGCGGGGAAAGCTCATCTGGCCTCCCTGATCGGTCGGCGGGAAGTAGGTGCCCCCTGCAAAAGGCTCGCGATCGGGAGTTAAAAACATCGAAAGCGGCCAGCCTCCATTATCAGGCGCACCAATCAGATGAAAGTAAACGCTTAAGGAGGTCATATAGATGTCGTCGATGTCCGGCCGTTCTTCGCGATCGACTTTGATGTTCACAAAGTTCTCGTTCATATACTTCGCGATTTCGGGGTTCTCAAAAACCAGCCGTTCCATCACGTGGCACCAGTAACAGCTGCTGTAACCCACCGACAGAAAAATGATTTTGTTTTCCTGCTTCGCTTTTTCAAAGGCTTCCGGTCCCCAGGGATACCAGTCGACAGGATTGTGCTGGTGCAACAACAGGTACGGGCTGGTCTCTTTGGAAAGACGGTTGGTAAACATGGCTTTGTTTTTCGTCTTTGCTGATTCGGTTGCTTTGGTTTTCGAATCTTCGCCGGCCGGCTTTTCACTGGCAGACAGGTTCGCTGGTTTCCAGTTGGAAACAAAGAATAAGATGGTCAGCAGCAGAACAATCCACCATTTCATATTTTTATGCAAATCCATTTTATGATTCCTTTGGGGGGGCGGGCAGATCTCTCGAGACCCGATTTATTTTTCAGACGGCGCCAGCCAGCAGTTATTTGTCTGATCCGGCGGTGGGTAACATTATCTTATCCAATACCCGTCCAGTCGACTATTTAATAATAGCATAAGAATAGAAATTCAGCACATCACAGCGGCAATGTCTGATGCCAGATGACCGGTTCAGGCCGGGACCGGGATCTGTTGAAGAATCTGGCGAATAATCTCCGTGGCACGGCTTCTCTGGCTTTCACGCACCAGGGACCGGGTGATCACGCGATGTGCTAACACCGGTACTGCCAACTGTTTGATGTCATCGGGGATGACGTAATCTCGCCCTTCGGTAAATGCTTTTCCCTGAACCGCATGCGAAAACGTAATGGCGCCGCGGGTGCTCACGCCCAATGTCAATTCGGGGTGGTTGCGGGTTGTATCTACGATTTCCAATATATAGTCCGTAAGGGAATCATCGACCCGGACATTTCGCACTGCCTGTTGCATTTCACGCAGTTGTTTCACCGACAGGACGGATTGCAGAGTTTCCACCGGCTCACCATTGCGATGCTGAATCAGAACTTCACGTTCGATGGCCCGATCGGGATACCCGATATCAATACACATCATGAAGCGGTCGAGCTGGTTTTCCGGCAGGGGATAGGTGCCTTCGAACTCGTAAGGGTTTTGTGTCGCCAGTACGAAGAACGGAGGTTGCAGAGTAATCGTCTGGCCTTCCACGCTGACCTGGCCTTCATTCATCGCTTCCAGCAGCGCACTCTGGGTACGGGGAGGCGTCCGGTTGATTTCGTCTGCCAGCAATATATTGGAGAAGATCGGTCCTTTACGGAACTCGAACTCACCCAGACTCGGCAGAAAGACATTGGACCCCAGAATATCAGAGGGGAGCATATCCGGAGTGAACTGCACTCGTGTGTAGTTACAGTCAAGACTTTTAGCAATCGCTTTCGCGAGTGATGTCTTCCCCACCCCGGGTGCATCTTCAATCAGAATATGGCCTTCCGCCAGCAGAGTCACAATCGCCAGTTGTACAACGTCCGGCTTTCCTATGAGGACGCTGGAGATATTGTCATGCAGTGTCTTGACCAGGCTGGCAGTTTCTTGCTGGGAGCTGACTTCCATTAAAGATCCATTTTCTGATGAGCGTTGATGTTGATACAACGGTGAGCACAGTCGGGGTATCAACGTTCAGAAATACAGGATTCCTACATTGATTTCAACTGACAGTCTAACGGGTTTCGAGGGGATATGGAATTATATAAAAACAGAGAAAATATTTCTGTACAATTCTCTGACTGAGTTTCATTATAGAGAAGCCGATTGTAAAGAAAACCAAATTTTGATAACAATCACTTCTGGTAGCAATCATTTATGAAATTCAGGAGCTTTGTCTGTGTGTTCAGTCCTTTTCAGTGGCTGACAAAGCGAATGCCCCTTCATTTCGATGTCATTATAAATTTCAATACATCAGGATAATACTGCATGACGGGCCCCAATCAGTCGATCGACCAGTTCGCCTCTCTCACACGACGGTCTTTTCTACAGTCAGGAGGCATAAGCCTGGCTGGTCTGAGTCTGCTGGATCATCTGGTGCTTCAGGAACTGGTGGCAGCTCCTGCCGACCAGAAGATCGAAAACTTGAATCGCTTCCCGCGGATGGTGCAGGAATATTTTGTTGATCGCGTTCGGGAACAGGAAGCCAAAACGATTCAGCGTCTTGACGCGTTAAAAACCAAAGCAGACGCGGAAGCCTATGTCACCTCCGTACAGAAACGCATTCGTGAATCGTTCGGCCCGGAACCCGAACGCACGCCGCTCAATGCACGGGTCACGAAAACGACCGATCGCGATACTTACACAATTGAAAATGTGATCTTCGAAAGCCGTCCCGGATTTCTGGTCACCGCGAATCTGTACGTTCCCAAAGGGATCACCAAACCCGTGCCCGGCGTCGTGGGGACCTGCGGTCATTCGCATAACGGGAAAGCAGAGACCGCATATCAGTCATTCTCACAAGGGCTCGCGCGTAAGGGATACGTCGTTTTAATTTACGATCCCATCGGACAGGGAGAACGGGTCCAGTACAGTGGCGATGATCTTAAATCCACAGTGGGGGTCGGAGTACGCGAACATCTGCATGGCGGCAACCAGCAGTTTCTGGTCGGGGAAAATCTGGCAATGTGGCGCGCCTGGGACGGGGTTCGTGCGCTCGATTATCTGCTGACCCGCAAAGAAGTCGATCCGGATCAGGTCGGTGTCACCGGCAATTCGGGAGGCGGCACCTTGACCACCTGGCTGTGTGGCGTGGAGCCCCGCTGGGCGATGGCAGCTCCCAGTTGTTTCGTCACCACATTCCGTCGCAACATGGAGAATGAACTCCCCGCGGATACAGAACAGTGTCCACCCAAAGCGCTGGCGCTGGAACTGGATCACGCCGACTTCCTGGCGGCACAGGCACCGAAACCGGTTCGCATTCTCAGTAAAGAACGAGACTATTTTGATGTGCGGGGTGCGCGGGAAGCGTATCTGCGGCTGAAGCGGCTCTACAAACTGCTGGGTCACGAAGACAATGTCTCGATGTTCGTAGGTCCTACCTATCATGGTTACTCGCAGGAAAATCGCGAAGCCATGTATGAATGGTTTAACCAGGCAACCGGCGTTTCCAGTGAATCCAAAGAACCGAAGCTGGTTATTGAGAAAGATGAAACTCTCTGGTGTACCCCGAAAGGTTCTGTCGCAGACATCGGTTCTAAACCCATTCACGTTTATACGGCAGAACTGTCAAAGTCACTGGCGGCGCAGCGCAAGCCACTGTCGGGTGCTGCCCTGCAGTCGGCAGTCGCGGAAACATTGCGTTTAAAAAATATCGAAGGGACACCCGATTATCGGATTCTCAGAAACCGGGGCGGCAAAAACTATCCGCTGAAAAATTTCATCGCTTATGCGGTGGAAACAGAACCGGGCATTCAGGCCATCGTATACCGTGTGTCTGACGAGAAACTTTATTCCCGTCCGCCTCAAGACGCCGGCAAACAGGCCACCCTGTATATCTCCCATGTCTCTTCCGATGCAGAACTGCGGGAAGAACCTCTGCTGAAAACTGCCAGTGAGGACAAAAAACGCATTTTATATACCTGTGATGTGCGCGGCGTGGGAGAATCGATGCCGGACACAACTAACCCGAATTCTTTCTTTACGCCGTACGGCAGTGATTACTTTTATGCAGCCCATTCCGTCATGCTGGATGACCCGTATGTCGGACAGAAGACGTTTGACGTCCTCAGGGTTCTCGACTGGATGGCAGCCAACGGGCATACCGATATCCATCTGATCGGGCGCGGCTGGGGCGCACTGCCGGCGACGTTTGCCGCCCTGTTCTCACCACATGTGAAACAGGTGACGTTAAAGAATGCACTGACCTCTTTCAGCGACATTGCTGAAACCGAGCATTACGATTGGCCGCTTTCCACACTGGTGCCGAACGTATTGACTGTCTTTGATATGCCAGACTGTTACGCTGAACTGAAGTCGGGTAAAGGCCTTACGCAAATCGCTCCCTGGGGGGCAAAAGGTGCTGACAGCTGAGAACTCCTGCCAGCAGCCTTGCATCTACCCGGGTACGCCCGTCACAATAGTAGTAGTCGACACCGGCGGGCTTCATTCTTTTCTTTGAATCAGAAACTGGCATCATTGTGAGCAGCGACCCTAAGATGGAAACTTCCGATCTGGAATCGGTGGAACAATTACATCAGGCCTATCAGCGACTCCTGCAGGAAGTGAACCGGGTGATTATCGGCCAGCAGCAGGTGGTCGAAGAATTATTGATCTCACTGCTGGCAGGCGGACACAGTCTGCTGGTCGGCGTGCCCGGCCTTGCCAAAACGTTGATCGTGCATACGCTGGCGGATACTCTCAATCTTTCTTTTAACCGCGTTCAATTCACACCCGATCTCATGCCGGCCGACATTACCGGTACCGATGTGATTCAGGAAGATAAGAGTACGGGCAATCGCGATTTCAAATTTCTGCCCGGCCCGATTTTTTCGAATGTGGTCCTCGCAGACGAAATCAACCGCACGCCTCCCAAAACGCAGGCCGCTCTGCTGGAAGCGATGCAGGAACACCAGGTGACGGCCGGCGGACGAAAACACAAACTGCCGAAACCGTTTTTTGTGCTGGCGACCCAAAATCCGATTGAGCAGGAAGGAACCTATCCTCTGCCGGAAGCACAGCTCGACCGTTTCATGTTTGAAATCAAAGTCGAGTATCCCAGTGAAGAAGAGGAGTTTGCGATCGTCAGACAGACCACCTCTGATGATTCCTACTCGGTAGAGAAAGTCCTGAATCTGGAGGAACTGTTGTCCTTTCAGTCACTCGTGCGCAAAGTCCCCGTTGCCGATCATGTGATTCGTTATGCAATGCAGTTTGCCCGCATGACGCGTATCATTCCCGGCAGTGAGTCACAGGCAGAAGATGTACCCGACTTTATTCGCGAGTTTGTCAGCTGGGGTGCCGGCCCCCGTGCCAGCCAGAATCTGGTACTCGGCGCAAAAGCTCGCGCGATTCTGCATGGTCGGATGTATGTGAGCACCGAAGATATTCGTGCTGTCGCACATCCCGTGCTCAGGCATCGCATCATCACCAACTTCAATGCCGAAGCCGAGGGGATGACTCCCGATAAAATCGTGGATCGACTGATTCAACTCATCCCGGTCGATTCCTCGCAGGAAAAACTTGATGGACGATTACCGCAAGTATTTAGATCCACAGACGCTCGCTAAGGTTCAGAATCTGGATCTGGCGGCGCGACAGATTGTGGAAGGCTATGTTTCCGGGGCGCACAAGAGCCCCTTTCATGGATTTTCCGCCGAATTTGCGCAGCATCGGGAATACGCGACCGGCGATGACCTGCGCTACGTCGACTGGAAAGTGTACGCCAAATCGGATCGTTATTACCTGAAGCAGTATGAAGCCGAAACCAATTTTACCTGCTATCTGCTGCTCGACTGCAGCGAGTCCATGCGTTACCGTTCCGAGGGAACCGCGCTCTCCAAATGGGAATATGCACGACTGGTGGCAGCGGCATTATCTTATGTCGTGATCAAACAGCAGGATGCCGCGGGGCTGTGTACGGTGAACGATCACGTGGTTGATTTTCTCAGGCCCGCCAGTCAGCCAACGCATCTGAAGCAGATTTATTACACGCTGGAACACACAGAAGCAGCAGGCGAATCAGGGCTGGGCAGGGTCTTTCACGAACTGGCAGAACGCATCAACCGTCGCAGCCTGATCATTATTATCAGTGATCTGTTTGATGATCTTGATTCAGTCATGCTGGGGTTAAAACATTTTCGGCATCGTAAACATGATGTCAGCCTGCTGCAGGTGATTGACCCGGCGGAGCAGGACTTCCCTTTTCAGGAACCGGTCCTCTTTCGCGGACTGGAAAATCTGCCGGAACAGATGGCAGAACCACGCTCGCTCAAAAAAGCCTATCAGGCCGAGTTTGAAAAATTTCTGAAAGCAGCCCAGCGCGGCTGTCGCGATCTGAACATGGATTACGGTCTGGTTCGTACCGATCAGTCTCTGGATATGGCACTCTCAACATTCCTCTCACACCGTCAGTCACGTGTGGGTTCTTAAGTTGTATTGATTCGAAATTTCATGAATGCATTGTCTTATCAGCCTCTGTTTGCATTTGGTTTTGCCAGTCCCTGGCTGCTGATGGGACTGCTGGCGGCTGGTATTCCCATTCTGATTCATCTGCTGCATAAGCGAAAGTTTATCGAAACCGAATGGGCGGCGATGAAGTTCCTGCTGGCGGCGACCAGAAAATATTCCCGGCGGGTGCGGTTCGAGCAGCTGTTGATTCTGCTGGTCCGCTGTCTGATTCTGCTCCTGCTGGCAGTGGCGTTTTCGCGTCCCTACTGGTCGCTGCAAGGCGCTTTTTTTGAAGCCTCCGCGCCCGTGCATCGAATTCTGGTCGTCGATACTTCCTTCAGTATGCGCTGGCAGGGCGAAGAAAATCCCTTGTTTGAACAGGCCCGGGAAATCGCGCGGTCGATTGTCTCCTCTTCCCGACAGGGAGATGCGTTTCAACTGATCCAGATTTCCAGCGCTTCGCCACAAAAGCTGATCTCCCGCCCCTCGCGACAGCAGGCATACGTACTCGAGGAAATTTCGAAACTGCAGCCAACCCAGGAATTCGGGAATGCCGGACAGGCACTGCAGGGAGCGCTGGAATTTCTCGGACAGGCCCAGGAACTGGCGCAAAAAGAAGTCATTGTCATCAGCGATTTTCAGGCAGAGAGCTGGGCGCCCCAGCAGACCGAGCAGGGGAATTCACGGATCGTATCTCTGATGGAAGCGTTGTCAAAAAAAGCGACACTGATTCTCAAAGATGTCGGTGCAACGGAAGAATCGAATCTTGCCATCGTGGATTTCAACAGCAAGTCGGTCTTTGCCACGTTGAATCAGCCGGTTCGACTGAGCGTCACCCTGCATAATTATGGTCTTCTGAACCAGGATGCCGTCAATCTGCAGTTGTATGTCGATCAGCAATTGGTCAATCAGAAACAGGTGGATCTGCCAGCAAACTCCGACACGCAGGCTGAGTTTACGCATCAGTTTACCCGGGTTGGTGACCATCGACTCGAAGTTCGACTGGCCGAGGATCGACTGCCGCTGGATAACCATCGCTGGAAAGTCATGCCGGTCAAAAAAGAAATCAACGTGCTGCTGGTCAATGGCAGACGTTCGACGGAAGCGATGGGCCGCGCCACCGATTTTCTGGAACTGGCACTCTCTCCTTCATTGCAGGAGCAACCCTGGCAGGGAATTATCAAACCGCATGTAATCAATGAAGGCGAACTGGCGACCACCGAATTGAGCCTGTACGACGCGGTCGTGATTTGTGATGTGGCGCTGTTTACCGATCACGAACGCGATCTCTTGAAACACTATGTCAGTCGCGGCGGCGGATTGATTTTCAGCCTCGGTGAGCAGGTGAACGTCAAGAATTATAACCAGACGATCTTTCAACCGGAGCAGGGGCTGTTATCCCTGAAATTACTGGACCGTCGTGGCGACGCCCGCAAGCATACCACACTGTTTGAATTTGATCCCCTGCAGTATCAGCATCCCGTCATCGAAATCTTCAAGGGAAATCCTGATGCCGGCCTGGAGACCACACACATCTACGAATACTTTCAAACGGAGCTTCCCCCCGATCCCGGTACACGGCTGATTTTGAATTATGACACAAATGATCCCGCGATTATTGAGGGTTCCATCGGGCGGGGAAAAGTGGTTCTGATTACCACTTCGCTTGATCGGCTCTGGGGTACGTGGGCGATCTGGCCCAGTTTTCCTCCGATGGTGAATGAACTCGTGTTGTATGTTGCGACCGGCAAATGGGGTAGTCGCGAGGCCCTGGTGGGACAGCCTCTGGAAATCCTGACTCAGGAAAATCAGCTCACGCTGACTCCCCAGATGGTCGCGCCTGACCAGGAAAAGTATCCGCTCAGAAGTGTCCTCGACAGTAAAGATGAGGCGCGCACCATTACGTTTTCACAGACACTGCTCTCGGGAATCTATGAACTCGACTGGGGATCGGCTGCCACCGAAAATACCCTGTATGCAGTGAATGTGACGCCTCAGGAAAGTAATTTGAACCATATCGGGCCACAGGTCATTCCACCGCAGTATTTTCGTCGTCCCGAAGGTGCGGAAAACCAGTTGGCGGAAATTCCGGAAGAACGCAGCACACAGGCAGGACTGGCAGAAAACCTGTTGCTGACTGTGCTGGCTCTGATCGTAGTCGAACAGTTGTTGCTCTGGCGATTTTCTGCCGGCGCATTGACGTTTCTGGCGGTGATGCTGATCTCTGTCCTCAGCCTGTTTTTCCTGCGCTGACAGACAGGGAGTCTGTGATTTTCTCATCCCCTGTGATATACTGGCCCGTCCGAAAAGTTGATTCGTATCCTGAATATGAGGAAATGCAGTCCGTAATGAGCCTGAATAAGAAGCAGAAAAAACAGATCGACGTGGCCCGTCAGAAAATCCAGAAATTGCGACAGCGATTGACCGGCGCCAAAGCGCAGATGGATGACCCCCAGGAAGTCAAAAATCTCGAACAGGAAATCGCCGCCCAGGAAGAACTGATCAAAAAAGTTCAGGAAGAATCCTGAACCGGTCTCCTGCTCAATCTCAATCCGTTTAAAACTGCGCCTGAAAGATTAAAGCGGGCACATCAGATAATAAGACCAATGCAGTGTCTGGTTCACATCCTCCCACAGTGATTGTGGTACATCCCAAAGAACGCAAGAGTAAATGCACCGTGCAACCTTTGCGCAGCAACGAAGATTTTGTCTTCTGGAAGTTCCCCCGTAAGGAAGCCGACCGCATCCAGGGATATGTGCGTCTGGGACTGGATGGTCCACTGATCAGTCCTGCGGATGCCGATTCCGGTCTACTCGTTCTGGATGGCACCTGGAGACTGGCTGAGAAAATGGAGCCCGATTACCGGGAACTGCCCGTTCGCAGCCTGCCGGAATGGAAAACGGCTTATCCGCGTGTCTCCAAGCAGTTTGAGGATCCGTCGACCGGACTTGCCACCATCGAAGCGATCTATATCGCTTATTACCTGATGGGCCTGGAGACAACCGGTCTGCTGGATGGTTATTACTGGGCAGATCGTTTTCTGGAACTGAATCGCGATCAACTGAATTAATACGCAAAGCGCTCAGGTGAGTGACTCGGCCAGCGGTTCTTCCTGAGCGGGGGTATGATACTTCATAATAATGTTACGGAGCTTTTCCCGGTTGACCGGTTTGGTTGCGTAATCCGTACAGCCGGCTTCGATACATTTTTGCCGATCCCCGTTCATGGCATGCGCGGTCAAAGCAATGATGGGGGTTTCAATTCCCAGTTCGCGCAGTTTTCTGGAGGCACCATATCCATCCAGAACCGGCATCGACATATCCATTAAAATAATATCAAACGGTTTCCCCTGTTGCTCGGCGTCCAATGCCCGCCTGACTGCGATGTCGCCATTTTCAGCCAGTACGACGTGGGCTTTTTCCTTTTTCAGTAACGTCGAAATCAGACGCTGGTTATCCTCACCATCTTCCGCCAGCAGTACCGAACAGGTTCCGCTCTTCAACGTTTCTGAATGCTGTTCACCCTGTCCCAGGACTTGCTGGATGACGCGAACTTTTTTGAAATCAACCAGAGGCTGTTCATGCAACTCCAGAGGTTCCGGGTTCCCAATTCCTATTGTCAGTGTGAAGACGGTTCCTTCTCCGGGCACGCTTTCACAAGTCAGATTGCCCCCCAGCATCTCGGCCAGACGTTTGCTGATCGCCAGCCCCAGACCTGTTCCACCAAACTTGCGCGTGGTAGAAGAGTCTGCCTGCACGAAAGGCTGATAGAGCAAATCCATCTGCTCGGCCGTTATGCCGATACCCGTATCTCGGATTTTAAATTGCAGCAGAGGTCCCTCTGAAGTGGAGTTCAGATACGATGTTTCCACCAGAACTTTTCCACCTTCCGGTGTGAATTTAATCGCATTACCAATCAGGTTGATCAGAATCTGTTTGAGCCTTGTCGGGTCGCTCTGAATTTCTACAGGAATCTTGCCTTCAAATGACAGTTTGAAGTATAGCTCCCGGTTTTCTGCCCGGACTTTCATCAGCGACTGAATTTCTTTCAGATTTTCCAGGAGCGAAAATTGAATGGTTTCGATGCTCAGGTTTCCCGACTCTATTTTGGAGAGATCAAGAATATCGTTGATCAGTTCCAGCAGATAATTTCCGTTGCGTTTAATTACATCCAGCAATTGGATACTGCCCGGGCGTCCCCAGCTTTCTTCTATCAGTAAATCGGTATATCCGAGGACGGCTGTCATCGGCGTCCGGATTTCGTGACTCATATTTGCCAGAAATTCACTCTTGGCACGTGATGCAGCTTCTGCATCGATATTGGCCTGTTTCAATCGCTCGGCTTTTTCTTCCAGTTCAAGGCGGGTCAGCTCCAGGTTTTCTGTCCGGTCCTGCAGTTCATTCAAAGCCAGGTCCCGCACTTGTGAAACCCGTTTATATTGTTTTGCAATCAGGCCGACATCGCTGTTTTCGTCCAGTTCTTCTCCCAGATCCGAATCTCCTTTGATATGCAGTTCCATCAGATTCAATAATTCATACATTTCAGTCGTGGCACCATGTTCTGCCATATTCAGTCCCAGTTGCTCTTCATCCTCCGTCGCCCGCAGCCGGACAAAATGACTGATGACCCGTAATGTGACCCAGCAGAAAGAGAAACACCAGATGAAGCAGACGGCGCAACCCAGTAGCTGAACCAGAAACTGTTCCAGTCGGGAATGCGACAGGAGTTCGGCAGGAATAAACAATGCGACAGCCAGTGTGCCCCAGACGCCTGCAAAACCATGAACGGGAATGACGCCGATCGTGTCATCGAGCTGGAATCGTTCCAGAACCCAGACACCCGCTTCCATGACAATCGCAGCGATGATTCCAATCACCACGGCTGCTGCCGGCGAAACCGCGTCACAGCTGGCACTGCTGGCGACCAGACCGGCCAGCAGACCATTGAGAATGTTTTCGATTTCGATTTGTTTACGCTGAAAGAATTGCCAGACCAGCATGGTGATGGCACCACAGGCGGAAGCCAGAAAGGTATTGATAAAGATTTGCGGTACATGCGAAGTGAAACCAAATTCACTTCCGCCATTAAATCCAAACCAGCCCATCCAGAGAATAAAAACCCCGGTGGTCGCCAGCGTGAGATTATGACCTCGCAATTTTTTGGAATTGGTCTGGTCATCGAATTTTCCAATGCGGGGCCCGATAATCATGATCGAGGCCAATGCAGCCCATGCTCCCAGAGAATGGACGACTGTTGAACCGCTGAAATCCCGGAATCCCAGTGACTCCAGCCAGCCAGGTGCCTTGCCGGCAAAATGGCTGGTCCAGGCCCAGTGTCCAAACACGGGATAGATGATCCCTCCCAGAACGATCGAGAGAATCAAATAAGCGGTAAAACGCATCCGCTCAGCCGAGGCACCGGAAGCAATGGTGGCAGCTGTTGCGCATAACATCAGCTGAAACAGGAAAAATGCGGATAGAAATATATCGGAACCAGAATTCGTGAACGGAAAATGTGTGGTTCCGATCAACCCACCGGTTGTCGTTCCAAACATCAGGCCGAATCCAAATATCCAATACAGGATCCCGACAATACTTACGTCGACAACATTCTTGATGGCGACGTGAATACTGTTCTTGGAGCGGGAAAGCCCCGATTCCAGACAGCAGAAACCAGCCTGCATAAACAGGACGAAGATGCTGCAGACTAAAATCCAGAGAATGTCAATTTGTTGATTGAGTTCCATGGCTTTGACTCATATATCTGACGATTTGCTGTAGTGATAGTGCGAAACAGATCACAAAACACTGTTTCCGGCAGGAAAGCTTATGTTTTTTTCTGTCAACATGTGCCCGGGATCAACAAAATCTCATTACCTGTTCATCAAATGGCATGGTCTGCGTGGAATCCCTTTATCTTCAAGGAGGGAAACGTTTTATCTTGTATAGATGAACGAATAAGAGCAGTAAAAAACCTCCTTTCTCAAAAGTGATTTATAAATCACCACTTAAAGTCATTCGTCTGTGAAGGACCAGTCCGTCAGGATCGTTTTAATCTGTCGAATCGGACTGATTGTTCTGACGGGAAATAATGACAGGGAATATTGCCTCAGTTCAAAACAGAAGTCGTAGATAGAAACTCGAACTCCTTACCGTACAAAAATGTCTGGTTTGGTGCTGATGCCTTTCAAATCCCGCTTCCATTCCCGTAAATCATCGTATGTACCGGTCTGATTCCAGATCGGTAACGTTTCAAAGCCGGTTCTGGCACTTTCTGGTCTGGCTTGCTTGATTATTCTGCTGTGCTTGTTAACGTTGGGAAGATTTGCGCAGAGAAAGGTCTCAGAGCCAGAAGATAATGTACATTTGCTGTGAAGGTGATCCGAGAAAGTGCCCAGACGAGACGACATTCATAAAATTTTGATCATTGGTTCCGGTCCGATTGTGATCGGCCAGGCTTGTGAATTTGACTATTCGGGAACCCAGGCCTGTAAGGCTCTGCGAGAAGATGGTTATGAGGTCGTGCTGGTGAACTCGAACCCGGCCACAATCATGACCGATCCGGAAACAGCACATCGTACTTATATTGAACCGATCACCTGGCAGTACATTCAAAAAGTCATCGAGATCGAAAAGCCCGATGCCCTGCTGCCGACACTCGGCGGACAGACCGGCTTGAACGCGGCGATGGATCTCGCCCGACGCGGTATTCTCGATCAACTGGGTGTGGAACTCATCGGTGCCAATGAAGCGGTCATTGCCAAAGCCGAAAGTCGCGATCAATTCAAGGAAGCGATGACCAAAATCGGTCTCGACTGTCCCCGCAGTTCCGTCGTGCATAACATGGAAGAAGCCAACGCAGCCATGAAGGACATCGGTCTGCCGATCATCATCCGCGCCAGCTACACGCTGGGTGGAACAGGCGGCGGCGTCGCTTACAACCGGGAAGAGTTCGAAGAGAAAGTCCGCAGCGGTCTGGCGCTGTCTCCCGTCAATGAAGTTCTACTGGAAGAATCCATCCTCGGCTGGAAAGAGTACGAGATGGAAGTGATGCGCGATCAGGCTGACAACGTGGTCATCATCTGCGCCATCGAAAACTTCGACCCCATGGGCGTGCATACCGGTGACTCCATCACCGTTGCACCGGCACAAACACTGACCGATAAAGAATACCAGCGGATGCGCGATGCCACCATCGCCTGTATGCGTGAGATCGGCGTGGAAACGGGAGGCTCCAATGTGCAGTTTGCCATCAATCCCGATACCGGCCGCATGACGATCATCGAAATGAACCCCCGCGTCAGTCGTTCCAGTGCCCTGGCTTCGAAAGCAACCGGTTTCCCGATTGCAAAAATCGCCGCCAAACTGGCCGTCGGTTATCGACTCGATGAAATTCGTAACGACATCACCCGCGAAACGTTTGCCTGTTTCGAACCAACCATCGACTACGTCGTCACCAAAATTCCCCGCTGGACATTCGAAAAATTCCCGGATGCCGACCCGGTCCTGACCGTGCAGATGAAATCGGTGGGAGAGACGATGTCCATCGGCCGTACGTTCAAAGAGTCCCTGCAGAAAGCGCTGCGAGGTCTCGAAATCGGTCACTTCGGACTAGGGGGCGGCAACAAGGATCTGTGGGGAACAGCCAAGCAACCTTCCAAGGACATCATCCAGTCCAAACTTTCGGTGCCCAATGACGAGCGTATTTTCTATGTCCGTTATGCCTTCAAGCAGGGAATGACGACCGAGCAGATTCATGAACTCAGCGACATCGATCCCTGGTTCCTCAACCACATCCGGCAGCTGGTCGAACTGGAAGATCAGATCCGCAAGCTATCCCGACTGGAAGACATGGACTACGCGGCCATGAAACAGGCCAAGCAGGCCGGTTATTCCGATAAGCAGCTGGCCTTCTGGCTCGACTCCACTGAGATGGATGTCCGCCAGTATCGCAAGGGGCTCGGCATTGAAGCCACATTCAAGCAGGTCGATACCTGTGCCGCCGAGTTCGAAGCCTTTACTCCCTACTTCTATTCGACCTACGAGGAAGAAGACGAAACTCCAGCTAATCCCGATCACAAACGCCGCATCATGATTCTGGGCGGCGGACCGAACCGCATCGGGCAGGGGATTGAATTCGATTACTGTTGCTGTCAGGCCTCCTTTGCTTTGCAGGAACTGGGCATTGAAAGCATCATGGTCAACTCGAACCCCGAAACCGTTTCGACCGACTATGACACCTCGGACCATCTGTTCTTCGAACCGTTGACCACCGAAGACGTCCTGAATATCTGCGACCGCATGAAACCCGATGGCGTGATCGTGCAGTTCGGCGGACAGACACCGCTCAACCTGGCGCGGGGTCTTGAAGCGGCCGGCGTCAACATTATCGGCACCAGCCCTGAAATGATCGATGCCGCCGAAGACCGCGAACGCTTCCAGGCCATTCTCGAAAAGCTCGAGTTGCATCAGCCTCCAAACGGCATTGCCACGGATACCGAAAGCGCACGCAACGTTGCCAGCAAAATCAGCTACCCCATCCTCGTTCGCCCCAGCTACGTGCTCGGCGGCCGGGCCATGGAAATCTGCTACGATGAAGAATCACTCGTGCGTTACATGAACGAAGCCGTCAATGCTTCTCCCGATCACCCGGTCCTCGTCGACCGCTTCCTGGAAGATGCCATCGAAGTCGACGTCGACGCCATCTCGGACGGAATCACGACACTCGTGGGGGGCGTGATGGAACACATTGAAGAAGCAGGCGTGCATTCCGGCGACTCTGCCTGTGTACTTCCGCCACACTCGCTTCCCGAGTCCGTCATCAACGAAATCAAACGCGCGACACATGCCCTGGCACGCGAACTCAAAGTTAAAGGATTGATGAATATCCAGTTCGCCGTCAAGCAGACGGGCGACGATTACAAAGTCTACATCCTGGAAGTGAATCCTCGTGCGAGTCGTACATCACCATTCGTTTCGAAAGCAACCGGAATTTCGCTGCCCCGCATCGCCGCGAAAGTGATGGCCGGTGTTTCTCTGCTGGAACAGGGTGTTACGAAAGAACCCGCACCGAAGCATACGTCCGTTAAAGAGAGTGTCTTCCCGTTCTCCCGCTTCCTCGGCGTCGATATTATCCTCGGCCCTGAAATGCGTTCGACCGGAGAAGTCATGGGGATCTCAGATGGTTTCGCGATGGCATTTGCGAAGAGTCAGCTCGCTGCCAGCACCAGTCTGCCGTCCGAAGGGACCGTCTTTATCAGTATGGCCGATGTCTATAAAGACATGATCATCGAACCGGCTCGACGACTGATCGACCTGGGATTCAAAATCGTTTCGACATCCGGTACCGCCCGTGTGCTGAAAGAAGCGGGTCTCGAAGTCGCGACCGTCAAGAAGCTGAAAGAAGGACGCCCCAACCTGCTGGACATGATGGCCAACCAGGAAGTGCAGTTCATCTTCAACACACCCAGCGGAAAAGGCTCACGAACCGACGAAGGTAAAATCCGTTCGGCGTCCGTCTCGTACGGCGTCACTTGTGTCACCACGATCCCCGGTTGTCTGGCGGTCGTCAAAGCACTGGAAGCACTTGCTGAAGATGCCACTCCTCAGGTCCGCGCCCTGCAGGACTGGATGGCGGAAATCTGATCTCTGCGGTTGATACTTTTGCTCATCCCAGCTTCGTCAGTTCTTGCAGAGTTAAATGGGTGCTTTCAATCGTGGTGCGCTTTTTATAGATTTTATTGACATAATCTCTTGTATAGCACCAGGAACAATGCATACTGATATACATTGTTTCTGCTATTGAGGATGTCTGTGAAATGACTACAACAAATCTGGATGCACTGAAACCGCTGGCTGATGAGTTAGTCCAGTTCGTGAACTCACCCGCATTTCTTTCCGGTGAAACGCGTGATGATTCTCAGACTTTCGATCTGGGGAAATGCACTGTTTCCTGGCAGGTTGTTGATTCGACAGTGTTTGCAAAGTGTATCCACTCGCCGGACGAGAAATCGCCAACAGAATGCTTTGAGGAACAGATTCTGAGTGAAATTGCGGGGGTCTTTACAAGCATCAATGGTTATTGTAACTGCGATCCCGAAGTTCTGGAAATTTCCTGGCCTGCAGGGGACTTGATTGAAAAGCAAATTATTAACTCCTCGAGAACTCGCGCATTGGCACAAGAAATCGCAGACGATCCTACGGGAAAGGTCGATTTGGAAACAGCCATCGATGCGATTTTTCAATGCATCTCAAATCATCTGGGAGCCATCATGGATACCAGATTGCTGACGCGCAGTAAGCGTTTTGCACCACTCGAAGTATTGTTCCACGCCTACTGTGCAGGGCTGTTTCCTTTTGGCTGGGATCCGGAAACGAATACCATTCTTTGCGTGCGGCCTTCGTCATCTGCTTAGACAATTGATTTTATACCCCTCTCAACTGGCTTCCAGTTTGATCAGCATATTCGGTTAAAACTATGTTTTCCATTGATCTACAAGAACTTGAGTTACTGTTGGATGAAGTGATCTCAGTAGTCGAGTCACCTGATTTTTTATCGGGAACAGACGCTCCCGAATTTCAAGAGTTTCCATTTGGCGACTTTGATTCATTCTGGTGTGTCAGCAGTATTCAAGACTATCTCTACAGCCTTGAGCGTGACAGAACAGAGTGGCCTTCAACTCCTGGTGCGGGACTTCCCAAGGATAAATATCCGGAACATTACCAGGACTATTTTGAAGAGCAGGCAGAAGAGGAATATGAATCTCCCTACTATACATTGACAGAAGATGTTCAGTCTGACTTCCGGGATAATTTTCTGTTTATTGACCGCTTCAGCCCTCCGGAAATTTCTGCTGCCATCGAAAAACGAAACCGGAAAATCGATTCATTTTTAAACGAGTCTGAAGCGGTCGTACGTCTCGCGGAGCAGATTCACGATGCAGACGAATCGAGTAATGATTCCTCTCAACACCGGGAACGACTGAAAACAGATATCGCCCGTCATCTGGAAAGCATCATGCAATACCGCGCATTGACGCTCGACCGGCGCTACCTGATTACCGAGTTACTCCTGAAAACTTACCAGGCAGGTTTGTTTCCCTGTGGCTGGAACTGGGGATGCGATACCCTCTTTTGTCTCCGCCCGGAATGAAACTCTGACTCATCTTCCCTGTTGACAGACCTCACCGGTTCCGCTTCTTGCGTTTGGCATAGCTGTCGCGCCGTTTCTCGGAATGAAACACAAAGTAACCGTCGATCTCGTGTACTTCGGTCCCGCCGAAAATGCTGGTCAGTTTCTTCTGGTACCACAGTCGCCGACGTGTGACCATCACCATCTTGCCGCCAATCTTCAACCGGTTGAAGCCCTTCATGATGAAGTTCTTGGCGACCGAAAAGTCTTCATGGTAAGGCGGGTTGGAAAGAATCCAGTCGAAGTCGGTCTCCCCATGATCGCGCAACCCATCACTCTGGAGAACGGTCACGCCGGCAACACCATTGCGCTCCGCATTCGCTTGTGAGATGCGGACCGCGTCTGGATCGATGTCGGTCATCACCACATTTTCCGCACCGACGATTTTTGCAGCCAGGATTCCTACCACGCCACATCCGCAGCCCAGGTCCAGCACCCGCTCACCGGGTGAAAAACTGACCGTCCCGAGCATCGCCTCCGTCCCCCGATCGAGTCCCTTGGGAGAAAACAGCGCAGGCGTCGTTTCAAAACTGAACTGCTGACTATGATAGGTAATAGAAAAAACCATGCTGATTCGATAAGTCTGGTGATAGAAAGGGTTTTCTGTTAAGAATCCAGATTCACAGGAACTCAGTGATTGTCTGGAGTCATTGTGAAGGTTACGTTATGAACTGTATCTCCAAGGGAACCATACACTTCCGGCAAGAATTTATCCACGACAAGTATCAGTTTTCCTGTCAGACAAGTTTAATTTCACAGCGCTGATACCTGTGTGCTCAAGGATCCGGCGAATGGAAAAAGTCACTCCGTCACATTTTAAGCCCGGTTTAACCACCTGGATTCTTACGAGTCTGGTGCTGGGGGTAATGTGTGGACTTTTTTTTGGTGACTTGTGTTCTCCCCTGAAAGCGGTTGGCGACGTCTTCATTGGCCTGTTGCAGATGACGGTTCTGCCTTATATCACGCTCTCGCTGATTTTGAATCTCGGCCGCATCTCAATCAGACAGACCCGCAACATGGCGTTTACCGTCATCATCCTGCTGTTGATTCTCTGGTGTATTGGCCTGTTTTCTGTCTGCATCATGTCGCTCTCCTTTCCCTTCTGGCAGAAAGGTGCGTTCTTCAGTACCAGTATCATTGATGGGCCCAAAACCGAGAGCCTGTATGACCTGTTCATTCCCTCAAATCCATTTTTCTCACTCGCCAATAATGCCGTCCCGGCGGTAGTGCTGTTTTCGATTGGCATGGGTATCGCGATCAGCGGCATTCCCAAACGCGAACGACTGCTCGAACCACTGACTGTCGCTGTCGACGCCTTGATGCGACTCAACCGGATGATCGTTCATATTTCACCGATCGGTATTTTTGCCATCGTCTCTTATGCCATGGGCACACTTCCGTTTGAAAAGTTCGGGCTCCTGCAGGCTTACCTCATCACCTTTTCCGCCGCCACGCTCCTCTTGGCGATTGGCATTCTGCCGATGCTGATTTCGGTCTGCACCCCGGTACGCTATTGGGATGCTCTCAAAGTTTCGCAGACTGCCGTCATTGCCTCGTTCGTGCTGGGCAGTACGTTTGCCGTTTTACCTCTCATCGTTGAAGCGGCCCGGGAAATTCTCGATCGTTATCACCTGGAAAAATACGAGACCGGCGGCTCGCCCGATGTTCTCATTCCCCTCGTCTTTCCCTTTCCCGACCTCGGGCGAATTGTCGGATTGATCTTCATTCCGTTTTCCGCCTGGTTCTACGGTGCCAGTATGATGCCGGAAGAATACCCCCGCTTTCTTTCACTGGGCATGGCCGGTTCTTTCGCTAAACCAGCCGTCACCATTCCCTGGCTGCTCGATCTGATGCACATTCCGCACGACATCTTCCAGCTTTACCTGGCGGTCGGGATCTACACCACGAGATTAGGAGATGCTCTACGTTCCGTCTACCTGTTCTCATTTGCCATCCTGGCTGCCGCTTCGCTTTCCGGCACCCTCAAAATTCAGTGGAAGCGTTTCATTACATGGTCGCTGTTTTCATTGTGTGTCGCAGGGGTTGTCATTGGCGGCATCCATGCGGTGCTCAATTTTACCTTCAAAGACATTTATCAATCCAAGGCGCTCATCGCCGATCGCCAACTGCTCTTTCCAGGTGTGAAAGAGGTCATCCTGAAAGAATCCGTCAAGAATCCTGATCCGATTCAGACGGGAGAAACCCGCATTGATCGAATCCGCCGTCGGGGAACCATTCGACTGGGTTTCGACGCCAAACGGCTCCCCTTTTCCTATTTTAATGATCGCGGACAACTGGTCGGCCTCGATATCGATATGGCTCATCGACTGGCGCTCGACCTGGGAGTGGATATCGAATTCGTCCCCTTCACACCCCAGACACTCGTCAGTCAGTTGAATCAGGATCACTTCGATCTGGCGATGTCCGGCCTCGAAGGGACCATCGAACGAGCGACCGCGTTCCCGGTCGCCGATTCTTACATGGACGTCACGCTGGCACTGGTGCTGCCCGACTTCCGCAAAGTCGATTTCCTGGAATTTGATACGTTACGTCATTCCGCAGATCTGAAAATCGCGGTTGTCGCCAACAGTTTCTACGATGAAAAAGCGCATGAGTTCTTTCCCAATGCCACTTTTATCTCCATTAATTCCGAAGAAGATTTCTTCGAAGGGAACGCCGGCCACGCCGATCTGCTGGTGACCAGCGCCGAAACCGGAGCCGCCTGGACGCTACTGTATCCGAAGTTCTCCGTAATCAATCCCTTCAAGAAAAATGTCCGCGTCCCCATGTATTACCTGGGGGCTCACGACATTGAGTTCGAAGAGTTCATGGAAGTCTGGCTGGAACTCAAAAAGAAAGAAGGCGTCTTTGACACGCTCTACAAATACTGGATTCTCGGCGAAACCATCAACCCCGCACCGCCACGCTGGTCAATTATCCGTAACGTCCTGCACTGGGTGGATTAACGAGAATCGCAGTAGGCCTCTTTGAGATCGGGTAGGCCCGAATACAATTCGGGCCGAGCGCAGCGAGCAGGAAACTGTCAGAGAAAACGTTGTAAAAGTGTAACCCTGCGAATTTTAATCTCCGCTTCGTCTCTTTCGTGGTAGAAAAATTTGTCACCCCTGTTCAATTTCTGCTACACTTGATCGACAAATGAATCTGTTTCTTTCGCCTGGAATAGGCAGCGAGGAATGAAGTATGGTCGGTCATCCGTCAGTCACAATATTATTGCTGTTACTTTGCCTCTGCTCACCGTCACAGGTTCCTGCAGAAGAACCGGCCGACGAGCAACAGCGCGAACTGAACCCGGAAGAATCGCAGCAGACACTCGCTTTCCTGGCGAAGCAGCTCACCGCGAATTTTGATGCCATTCATACCTGGCAGGGAACTTATCTATACAGCAGAGAATCTTTATTCCATCGGAGCAGGTTTGAGCCCCCCGTCTGGAAGACGACTTACTGTCTGTTCCCCTTCTGGCTGGATCAAAGGCAGGATCAACTGCGTGTCAATTATACTCAGACAGAAAAGCCTGATGAACTCGATCAACTGCAACCACCAATCAAAGTCGGGAGCCCGTTGAACGCACAATGGATTATGGTCAAAGGGGAAGAGTGCCTGGAACTGAGCGAGAAACGCTTCGGCTCCGTTTATGGGTTTCCCGATGAGATTCAGAAACAGATCGGCGGAGGCAGAATTCTGTACCGAAAGTGGAAATCCGAATTAGAACGGGACGGCCGATTCTTTGATCCCAGAAAAAAGGTACTGGGAACTGCCGCCGGCAGCTTTGCCCGCACCCCCGAAATGTACGCCAAAGTACTCAGTGGCGCAGAGGGAAGAGAAAAACAGGAGAAGTTTTCCAAACGGGTAACCATCAAAGAAAGAAAACTGAAAGACGGGAATAAACAGTTGATTGTTAAAATCGAGTACAATCCAGCGAAGCCCAATGGCACTCCCAGATTCAGACAAGTGACTTACGACTCCCGGTTTAGTTTTAATCCAGTGAAATATGAGAGTTTATACGGTACTGACCCAGATCGGATCCAGACATTCTCTTATAAAAACGTCGACGGCATTTCTCTGCCTGAAAAAGTTGTCTTAGAAGACTTCAAGCCCATGCCATCCGGTAAGAGTGAACTGACCTCACGACTCACTTATACGTTGATCGATTCAAAACTGAATCAACCGATTGACCAGGACCAGTTTAAAATCAAATCATTCAACCTGCATTACGGCGAACGCATGCTGGACAGAACGAAAAACAGTGCCTTCATTCAAGGCACCGAGGGACTCGTACCCGCAGAAGAATTTCAATACAAAAAATAAGACAAAGAACCATTCGCTTTCAGTGACCTGGAAACAGCGGCCGTTTGAAGTCAGCCATAAAAACTGTTCGTGTCATTTCGTGTTTTTCGTGGTAGAAAAAATCGTAGTCCATTTTTACTTCGGATACACGCCCACACGTTTCGCCCAGGCTTCCCACTTCTGTGCCAGATCATCTACGATGGCCCGCCTGCGCTCCGCCAGGTTATTCAGTTCCGTGCGGTCAGTCTTCACATCGTAGAGTTCCCACTTCTGTGGCTGATAGCCTTTCGCCGGCGAAACGCCGCGCCCCACCAGTTTCCAGTTCCCGGCTCTGACGAACGCATTACTTTCATGCTCGATGAAAATCGGCTCGGTCCGGTTCAGTGGTTCTCCCTGCATTACCGGTCGCAGTGAAATGCCATCCAGCGCGGGGATTGAATTCCCGTTGAAAGTCTCCGGATACTTCGCCTCTGCCACATCAATCAGTGTCGGCATCAGGTCGATCAGCTGGGCTGGCTCCGTAATCCAGCGTTTTTCAGGCTTGATCCCGGCTGGCCAGTGCATAATGAACGGAGTCGATGTACCCCCTTCGTGCGCGAAATGTTTATACAGTCGGAACGGCGTGTTCGACGCATTCGCCCATGCTTTACCGTAACTGTTGCTGTGATCGAGATTCCGTTTTTCGACATCGTAGAATTCACCGCGTCCCAGTATGCCCCCTTCGGCGCAGCCACCATTGTCCGAAAGAAACAGGATCAGCGTGTTTTCATACTGCCCGCTTGCTTTCAGGGAACTGACCAGTTTGCCGATATTCTGATCCACGCGATCGACCATCGCCGCATAGATGGCCATCTTCAGATCCATCTCATCCTGTTTTTTCTCACTCAGAGTTTCCCAGGCGGGAACCTCGCTGTCGCGGGGAGAGAGTGTTGTATCTGCCGGCAGCAGTCCCAGTTCTTTCTGTTTCGCGAGACGCTGTTTGCGGAGTTCGTCCCAGCCGATCTTATATTTTCCTCGATATTTTCTGATCTCTTCTTCATGCGCCTGCAAAGGCCAATGTGGTGCGGTGTAGGCCAGGTACAGAAAGAAGGGTTTGTCTTGTGATGCATTGGCCTGTTGATTTTCGCTGAGAAAACGAATGGCATAATCGGTGTAGGCATCGGTGGTGTAAAAAGGACGGTCTGTCGTGCTGTCAGGGGGTTCGATGTCTTCATTTCCGAATGTCATGCCCCGCGGTGCGACTGGGTGAAAGAACCGGGTTGCCCCCGAGACACAGCCGAAATATTTTTCGAACCCGCGTTGGAGTGGCCAGCGATCTTTAGCATTAAAGCCCAGATGCCATTTGCCCGTCATCAGGGTCGCATAGCCTGCCGGCTTCAATACTTCCGCCAGGGTAACGCAGTTACGGTTCAGATAGCCCTGATACGCGGGAGGTTTGGAATAGCCGCGGGTATCTCCGGGCGGGTTGGTCATCCAGCCAATTCCCGTCTGATGGGGATGCAGGCCCGTCATCAACGTGGCCCGTGTAGGGCAGCAGCGACCCGAATTATAAAACTGCGAGAACCGCACACCTCCGGCCGCCAGGGCATCGATGTGAGGCGTTTCAATTTCGCCACCATAACAGCCGATATCCGAGAAGCCCATATCATCGACCATGATCAGAATGATATTAGGTTTTTCAGCGGCCTGCGCGGTGAAAGTAGCCAGACAGACAACCAGAGCAGCAAAGATTATCCGAACCATATACAGCACTCCCTACTTCTCAGAAATTCATCCGTTACTCGGAGCAGTTGTCACAGACAACAGGAAACTATCAGAACACGATTGCAGACTGGAAAGACGTTACCGACCTCTGTTGAATCCTGTAACGTAGTTTCTTTCAATAATTCGAAGCTCACACGGTCAGTTTCCTGCTCGCTGCGCTCGGCCCGAATTATATTCGGGCCCACCTATGAAGAACGTCTTGTCAAGTGATTTTATTCTTTGCGCATGGATCCCTTTCTGAGACACAATCAAGCGGTACGCT
>NZ_JBLXHC010000027.1:0-52771 GCF_048260065.1 Gimesia sp.
TTTCTCAAAAGATTTCAAGTTCTGTAGCTGGAACTTAACCCACCTAAACCTGAAATGGATCACGTTTTCGTGGAACTTTATGTTCAAGAGACCATATTAAAGGTTGTCTGAGCGATTGAATGAAATTTTGAAGGGGAATTCATTTACCAGATTCCGTATCGACATTGAGCGTCGTTTTATATTTGTAATTAGTGTGGGGAAAAGAGATTTCGAAGTCGATCCTGTCTGGATCGAAATCCAGTCCTCCCTTTGGTGTATTAAAACTCTTTGTTTCTCCTTTCATCCAGGAATCATGATTCCAGAACCAGACTTTCGATTGGTCACCTTTTCGAAATGCAACATCAACTCGACATTGGGGAAGCAAGGAAACTCCGTTTAAGGTAAGTTGAACGCCACGCTGAGTGTCCCAGACTATTCCCGCTTGATACGGTTGGTAGGAACCTTGAAAACTCAGGTCTTTACAGATTTGAGCAATGTCTTTGTCTTTTTCCGCTCCCTGATAAACATAATGAATCTGCGTGGCAAACTGCGGTGAATAGATTGTAATGTCCAATTCTTGCACGTGTGTGACAGTCGTCTTTTCCACTGTTCGTCCCAAGACTTCCTCTCCGCTTTGATATCGCCCCCACATGCTGGTATTAGCTGGCCATGTTTCTAGGAAATGTACGTTTTTTCGAACCTTTCCGCTTGCCCCAGTCAATTGCACCACAATGGTACAATCTTTAAGTGTTTCCCCACGGTTCTGAAGTACAAGCCAATCATTTGGTCCGGAGTCTCCCCAGGACTCATTAAAATCGACTACGATACGACCAGCCGAATCACTTAAGGTTGCCGAATACTTTTCAGCAACTTTGGGAAGCAACAGTAGCGCTGCTTCAAGTTGATCGACTGCGGCAATAGCTGACTGTAATTCTACATTTAAAGCGTTCTGCTTCGCCTCTGCATCAAGGCCACGGTGATAGCTACCCAAAAAATTACCAAAGAATCCATCAAGCATCGAACCTACAAACAGTGTTCCCTCATCGGCAGGCTTTGGCAGGGCGTTCAAATTGTTAATACATTTCAAGAATAAGGTATTCGCATTTTGGACTTGATCAGAAAGATACATAATCTCTTTATCGTTCGATTTGATCTCACGTAAGTCTAATAAGGTGGACTGTACATCCGCCATAATTTCCGCTATCTCGCGATTATCCCGAAAATGGCCTGGATCAGATTTCATCTCCATACTGAGGTGTGAAGCAAGCACTCGGTATTCTTCAGGCAAGGGTTTACTGGAGGGGGTTGAGTTTTTAGGGAGGTTACTTGCTGTTGTGTCGCCGCCACATCCCGAAAGTGTGAGAGCCAACGGTATCACGTATACAAATGCAATTATTTGATTCACCGAAATGATGCTTTCGATGGTGTAGCTGATTCTCCTTGATAGTTGCAACATTGATTTTCTCCTCTTTTAATGGCGAATGTTTTTGAATACCTGCACTCTGATTGTCCAAGTTTACACTCAATAATGATACTTATAATCCGTGGTGTTATCGTCATTGTCAAGTGTTAAATGCTCGTATGACTAAACGAGCAGACATATTGATGAGATTTGGAAAGCGAGTCCGCAAACTGCGCAAAGAGCAAGGCTACTCTCAAGAGAACTTTGCTTATGCCTGTGAGCTGGACCGGACTTACGTCGGCGGGATCGAACGGGGGGAACGAAATCTTTCATTACGGAATATCGAACGGATCGCCGATACACTCGAAATCAGCCTGGCAGAACTGATGGATGGGGTTTGAGGGAGTTTAGACCTCTGGTTCAGCAACCAGGACGACTCCCAGTTGGTCAGAGTCGTCGTTTTTTTCCAGTATTGCATCTGCCGGGTTTTCAAACAGACGGGGATTCTTTACCGTTGTCGCATCATGCTGGCATACAGCATACCGTAGTCGCGCTGTCAGAAGCTGAGTCTGCAGCCGTTGGATATCTTCCTGCTCCCATTTCTGATTTACTGCGGGATCACCGGCATAAATTGTGAGCAGATTTGAATCTTCGAGATCCATTTCTTCACACCAGAACTGCAGGGCAGCTCTGATCAACATGATTTCTTGTCTCGTTAGCATTGATCTCCTTTCTTGACTTTATCAATTCGATCAAAGAGGATTTGTGTGTTTTCCCCTGGAATGAACTGGGAGGCTGGCTGCCACAATGATGAAGTTCGGATTTGCCGATGGCTGGTATCAATGCATTGGATTTTACAGTTGTTTCCACTGACCCTAAGTTTTGACATGTTTGTTGCATCGTCAATACACCTTAGTTTCGATTTGCTATTTTTAGATCGGCTTATCCGCTGAACCTGTGGCATCCCTGGCATCAAAATCTGCTGGATGTTGGTTTTTCAACCAGATACGAGCAATCAGGTGCCCAATCAACTGAGCCAGTTCTTGACGCCTGTCAACAAGATCATTCTTGACTCCCGGCTCTGCAGATTTGACTTGGGATGTAGAATGTATCTTCTGTTTCATTCACATCTCCTTTTTACATGAATACATAAAAAAAGCCCGATAAGAAATGAAATCCAATATCGGGCAAGTTCAACACGAAATGTCACAGTGCGACCAGCGGCCGCAAAAACATCTTTCTATAAATTCTCCTTTCTAAGAATCAGCTGGGCACATATCAGTTTTTAGAATTGCCATTCACCGGCTCACCAGACCGTGCATTACCGCGTCGTGAGCGACCGTCTGGCATGGTTTCTCCCAATTCGGCGTAAAACTTCCTCAGCGCTAGTGTCAGGCCTCGTGGGCCGTAATCAAAGTCGGGTGCCATATCCTTAATAAGTATACCTTGTTCATAAAGCTCCTTTGCTTTTGATAATGTTTTTTTACGACGGTCGTCCGCCGTGGGAACGGGAAGGTTTCGTGAAGTATGCCACCATGAAATCGCTTTACCGATGATAGTATCATTCGTCTTCAGTTTTCTGGCGATCACAAGGTAAGGCAGCCCCTGATCTGCCAACTGCACAGCTTCATCGGCCAGTTGCCGGTAAAGCGGCAACGATTCCTGTTTATTAGGCAGTTGCTTACGACGTCGACGTCCGTCAGGGACAGGCAGTCCGCGAGACCGAAACCAGTGCTTGATAAGAACCGTAATGTAACTACGTGACTTACCCATCTCTTTGGCTATCTGCTTACAGAGCAGCCCCTCATCAGATAGGGCTTTTGCTTCTTCAGCCTGTCTATCGATCAGCTTTTCTGCTTTATAGTCGATAATCACTTCTTTGCCCTGCCGCTGTCCTGCATCGGCAGTCAGACCTGTGAGCTGACTGGAGACGGCAGAAACTACATCCACAACGAACCGGCCCTGTAACCACCCTTTATTCTGTCTGCGCTCCCCCATCTGATATAGGTCTATTTGACCCCCAGTCAGCAGATCGATGATACGGCGGGCGATTCGAAAATCAGTTTCATCTTCAGAAAATGAAGCAGATGCGATTAAATTGCCAAACTCATCAAGTAAAGCAGTTACTTCCTCAGCTGTCGGTATAACGACACCTTGACTTTGTGCAGTTTCCAGGGAAGTCAGTTCTACTGAAACGGCAGCGTACTGTCCCCGTAACTCTTTCAGAAGCAGCTCTGTCTGTTTTTGCTCTGCATCCGATTCACCTGGAGAACGACGATTGAACTCAATTTTACTCATCAGCTTTTTCGCTTCAGAGCGTAATTGACTTAAACGTTCTGGATCAGGCTTTTGAACCGATTCAGCCGCCTGCTGACAGGCAACGATGATTTCCAGCACCAGCTCAGAATCAGATCGGATCAATTCTACAAGTTTTTCACACGTTAATTGTAACGCAAGCTCCCGGTTGAGATGCGTATATAGGGGGCGATCCTCAGCTTTAGTAGCACGACATAATGGACAAAGCAGGCTCCGGCCGTATGGGCCCCCTACGACGAGCTTACGACCATGCTCAGGGCAAACAAAAAGTTGCCGTAACAAACGCGGCCTTGCCTCTTGAACTTTATCCAAGGGCTTTCGACCGGATTTTTGCTTTTCGTTTGCCAGAAGGTCCTGGACCCGGTACCACTGCTCGTCTGAAATGATCCGTAGATATTCAAACTGCTGTGACTTGAGGGGCTCATCGCGTTCGACCTGTTTGGCATAATCCTTTTTGCTCAACCATTCGGTCTCTTTTGCACCATAACACCAAAATCCCCGGTAGGCTGGACGCATCAAATGCTTTCGTACCAGCTCATGCGTCCAGATGCCTGTTAAGGATTTATTGGGAGCAGGTGCATTGGGATCACCATTCAGGTCTTGAGCAATACGGTCCATACTTTTACCTGCCACATACCAGTCAAAGATCTTTTTGATCCAGGGTGCCGTTTCTGGATCTATGACTATCTTCTGTCGCGGTCGCTTTTGTTTGGTAAATTGACCTGGAACATCTTGCCCCGTATAACCCAACGAAAGTGAAGTACAGACCATCCCTTGCAGAAACAAAGTCTCATGTGCTGCCTGTATATGAGCGCTATGCATTCCTGCATAGATTTCATCCAGAAAAGAGTACATCTGGAGCATCATTCTCCAGTTATCTCCATCTGCTGTGTCCAGTCCCGACTTCACAAAAATGGCACGAAGCCCGCGTTCTACCAGTTCTTCTTCAACAAACTGCATTGATTTGTAGTTTTTGCGATACAGCCGGGACGTCGTAAATACCAGGAGAACTTCGAACTCTTTATTTTCAATGGCCTCTTTTAGCTGGTTAAACCCGGAACGGCGTTCTTTCTTGCCGCTCACAGCCAAATCATAGAAGATTTTTTCGCGTGGTATGAAAATTCCAGCTTTGATCGCTGCCTCAAAGATAACGCGAATCTGATCAGCAATCGATTCCTGAAAGCGGGAAGAAAATCTCGCATAAGCGGCCCCTATCGATTCTGCTTGTTTGCGAGGAAGTTTGGCGTGGTATTCTGCCACGATCGCATCAATTTCTCCCGCTGTCTTAAGTACTAAATCCTCGCGTTCTTGAGCAATCTGCTCACGTGTCCGAGTTACCTTAGTTTTGTAGTTTGGCTTTAACATGAAAGCACTCCTTAAAAGAGGTTTTGCCACCCAGCCAACAGACATATTTCTTCGAACGTCGAAGACTTCAAATACAAGTCGCAGGTGGTACGAGTGCTGAGCATAAAAATGGAATGTCGCACAATTGTCGCAGCGTGCGACATTGAAAGAAAAAATGGCGGGACCGTAGAAAATTTTTCGAAAACCAGAAAAAGCCCGTACTATCCTTCACCGATGGGAGCGGTTTTCGCTAACGGGCGCCCTGTAATCGAGCAGTCAGGACGATGAAATGGCCATAGAATAGCGTCCTGAATGCTAAATATTCCCTACTTATTATGACACAAAAAGCGTATTAATTTAGCCTATGATGCGGTTAATGCCAGCACATCAAGAGGAGAGACTGCCGACTGAAGCTTACTTTAAGAATTAATACTTCTAGATTTTCTGGTAGGAACTCTGTTTAAACCTCCAAGTCCATCAGACTGCAGTAAAATAATGTTGTCACTATCTAATTCCAGACGATATCCTTGGCCGCGAATAGTTTTAATCAGTTGGTTTAATGCTTCGCACCCGTTGAGCAATTCTTTGAGACGAGTACGTCGCGAACTAATTTTCTGACCCTGAGGCTTATATAGCATCTCTTTATCAACAGTTCTTCCCGGGTTGCATGCCAGAATCCATAACAAATTCCATTGAACAGTTTCAGTGTCCCATTTTTGGACAATAGGTTCTCCATCCCAAAAGACCTGTCGCGGTGAATGATCAACTAAAACCAGACGGGATTGAGAGCAAGCCCAGTCGATCAAATCCTCAGGGCTATCCGGAACTTCATAAATAGGCTTGATGTCCATCAAAGCTTGAGCAACTTTTCGGATTACTGCAGGATTACATAATGAAGCAGGCTCTTTCTTTATAAGTTTGAAAGTACCATCTAACTGCTTCTCAACATGTTGGATTTCTCCGGGAGGTCGTACGACACATCTTCGAAAAGATCGTGATCTCACTTCTACTTCACTTGAATCTTCCACGAGCCAATTCAATTCAGGACGATCCGCGTAAGACAAATAAATTAATGATAAAGTTGTGCAAGCATCTCGGAGAGTTTTTTGCTTGGATTTCAGACATACTTTTTGTAATTCCTTGACTGAGGAATCTAATTGCGTCACACAATCCATAAGAGAAGAAAAATCTTTCATACTTTGCTCATCATCTATCCGTATATTCGCAAAGAAGAGTCTATATATTTGATCTAAAATTTCTTTCCAATATTTTATGCGGGCAAACATGCTGTCACAGACATGATCAGCTGGTGTTTTATTCTGCTTGTAATTTCGAAAATTATTTGTGTGCTGATTATTGAAATCCTCTAATAACAATTGCTGTGTCGGCTGATAAAAATCCTCTGCATGGACAAGGTCGAACCAGCGTCTCTGAGCAATGAAACGTATATCATTAATGTGGTGTATGGGAATCCTAGCCTGATAAACGTAGGGAAAGCAGGCTTCCAATTGAACTGCAAATTTAACCAAGCAATCATCGACATACTCCACAAGTTTGCGTTCTCGCGTCTCCGTACCTTTACTTAAGTGTGAAGCAGACCAAAGAGTATTTGACTGAAAAGTCGTTAAATCGACCAACTCTTCTACAACAGGACAAACACTCTCTTTTAACCACGCTTCAATAAGATCTGATTTCTCCTCCGTCATATTTATTTCTTGAAGCGGACCTAAATCCTCAAACCCCTGTAATGCCAACAATAATTTATTCATCAAAGTATCAGCTCAAAATTAAGATCGAGATAAAACGGATCACTTACAACAGAATCCGGTTCCATTCCAACGCATATTAGTCCAATCGAGATCATTAGACAGCAATATTTTTCTATCGAACCTAGTTCGTTCCTTGATATCTATGCCCACTGTTGAAAGGCAAGGGTTCATATTTACAGTGAGGAAGTTTTTTAATGCCCGGCTACACGAACGCTTATCAGGCAAATTATTTAACTTTTTTCTCAAAAATCTTCCCCAAGCAGTCAATTGTCGCGTCATGCGACAATTGTGCGACCCTCAATTGCGACAATCTGATGATCGAGATGACCACTGGGTCAACAATATCATCACTTTGTATCGACATTCGGGTCGGACATGGCAACAGACTGGTTAACAGCACAGCAGGCAGCAGAAGAACTCGGGATCTCAGTCCTGACGTTTTACGACTGGCTTGCGCAGTCAGACTGTGGTGAGTTTGTACTACGCGGAACCGCTGTGGAAATCAAATACTTTCAGGGAGGCCGGAGAGGACAGGGGCGGATTCGTATCGAAAAGAGTGAAATCGGACGCATCAAAGAAGAAATGCGTGTCAAACCTCAGACTAGGATACACCGTCACAGGGCGACAAATTCCAAACAGTTTCCAGGCATTACGGTACCATTGGGGCGACCAGATTAGCTCAAAACACTTACGTTGAGTCCTATTCTTGTCTACAGAGGCGGCAGATACTGAGTATTTTCAGCTGAGTAATATTCAAACTAAAGCTGATTTTGGAGCGTGGTTTACATTCCAATTGCCGTCCACAGAGGCTCCTGATAATGCTGTCCCCACTCACGGCCATAATGATCAAAGGCCACTTTGGGAGTATCCCCCATCAACTCTGCTAAAACTTCAATGGAACATCCCTGTCCCTCATTCCAGTAGCCGGCGAGCATCCGATGCGCGAATGTATGACGGCAGGTATAAGTCGAATACTGCTTGCGGACAGGATCATTGAGCCATCCTAGGTCCTGTCGTATTTTACGGAAACGTTGCACGCCAGCCACTTTCGTCCAGGCACCTCCTCGCGAATTCCGAAAAAGAGTAGTTGTGGGATCAGCTCCCACTTCCTCAATCATTTGTCGTGTCAATTCAGCGACCTCAGACCGCACAGGAATGGTACGTGTCTTCCCAGTCTTGCTGGCATAGACCCGCCATTGCATACCCCGCTCAGATTCAATGACATCATTGGCAGTAACACGGGCCAGTTCACAAAAAGGACGTAGTCCTGTATGAATTCCAGCAAACAGGAAATTGCCAAAATAATCATCGGTAGCAGAATACAGCAATTGCTCATCTTCTTCACTGAAAGAATGGAGTCGTGGGCACTGCGGTGGTTTTTGCATTCCCACCAGGGGATTGTGAATGGAGCCGACTTCCTCTGTGTAAAAATTAAAGGCTGCCATCACGATACTCATCGCATTCCGCTGTGTCGCCGTCGACTTCCAAGTAGGATGGCTTTCCACCCAATGTTGTATGTGCCCTTTCTGTAATTCGTCCACGGCCAAAGCACCACAATAGGCGCACAGTTCATTCAGATACCGTGCCACTTCAGCATGGTAATCCGAGCTGAGGTTTCCATGTTTAAATCGAGCTTCACAATGTTCAAGATACCGCGAGCACACCATGGCAACTTGTATCACCACCTTACTCTTCTGTTCTGGAGTCGGCAACCAGTCCCCATCAGCTTTCACCCGGGCCAGTGCCAGTTCTGCAAGTTGACTGTTCTCTTTCCCGCGAACAGGACGCCCTGTGGTATCAACAAGACGCAAACGTTTTTTCGTTCCCGGTGGCGTGAAATACCAGGAATCCGTCTGTTCCCAATACCAGGCACGTCCGCGGGAACGCCTTTGACGGGATTTTGATTTTTCTGCCATTGATCAACATGGTCCTTATTTTGTCTTCGTTGAAGCAACTTTACGTCTCGAGTTTGTACTACCTGACCTGCTCGTTTTCTTAGTAGCTTTGGTCTGCTTTCGTTTTGTTTTAGACTGACTGTCTTTGGGTCCAGTAGAACTTTCACCAATGGCATTCCATAAGGGGTCCTGGTAGTTCTGAGCCCATTCTCGACCATAATGCCGAAAGGTGGTCGTGGGTGTGTCACCGATGAGTTCAGCCACTGTTTCGATTGAGGCACCTCTTCCATCCGTCCAATACCCGGACAACATTCGATGTACGAACGTGTGACGGCACGTATAGCAGGAGTACTTGCCTTTGACTGGATCATCATTCCATTTCAGTTTTTTCTTTAATCCGATAAACCTCAGCACACCATTCATGCGTTTCCAGGGATTTCCTCTTGTATTTCTGAAGATGGGTTTCCCTGATCCCTGAGGGGCAGTTTTCATCAACTGACGAGTGAGCTTTGCTATCTCCGGTCGGACAGGGATTTTCCGCGTCTTATCAGTCTTACTGGCGTACACCCTCCACATCATGCCGCGATCGTGTTCCTCAATATCATCGGCCGTCAAACGGGCCAGTTCACTAAAAGGACGAAGTCCAGTATGAATCGCAGCAAAGAGGAAATTGCTGAAGCAGGGCTCACAAATATCGTATAGTGCCTGCTCTTCTTCGGGGGAGAGAGAAGCCAAGCGTGGATTTTCTTTCGGCTTCTTGAGCCCTTTAATCGGATTGACTACTCCGAACATCTCTTCAGCGCGGTTAAACGCGGCATTCACAATCGAGATAACACTCCGACGTGTGGCCGGGCTCTTCCAAGTCTCGTGACTATCAATCCATTCCTGCACATGTCCTTTTTTGAGATCAGAAACTGGAAGCGCTCCACAGTAGCCACAAAGGTCATTCAGCCAGGCAACTGAGTTAATACAATGCCCTTTGCTCATTGTGTTTTTTTCCAGACTGCGTTCACAGTACTGCAGATATTCAGAACAAACCCGTGCTACCAACCAGGGACCATGATTTGCATGAATAGTTGTTTCATCAGACCAGGTTAGTTTTTCTCTGGCCAGTGCGATTTCGGCTTCGCGTTTCTGTTTTTTACCGCGAAGTCGCTCGCCTTTTTCGTCGAACAGCGCAATCCGTTTTTTGGTACCTGGCTGGGTATAGTACCAGCAGTCCGTCTGCTTCCAATGCCAGGCGGAACCATGTGTTTGACGTCGTTTTGTGCGTTTTTGTTTCATGCTGTTCCGCTTCATCAAAAATGATTCGGGTAATGATTTGCTTGACCCGCTGGTTCCATTGGCTGATACTAAAAGGTAATAACTTGCAATCCCCGAGAAGAATCACTTTGATTGGAGCCATTATGCAACCTGCAGCAGTAATTTCCGGGCTTGATGAAAAATCATCAAATAGATATTTACTACATAATATTACTACACTCATCCTTACAACACTGACATTATACATTGTGTTTGGTTCGCTTAATATAGCATATTCCTCTGAAAAGAAGAGTGTACCTAATATTGTATTTATACTTGCCGACGATATGGGTTACGGCGACATTCGGGCGCTCAACCCGGAATGCAAAATTGCGACGCCGCACCTCGATCAACTCGCGCATGGCGGCATGATTTTTACCGACGCCCATTCCAGTTCGTCGGTCTGCACTCCCACACGCTATGGGATTCTTACCGGTCGCTATAACTGGCGCTCACGTCTCAAAAGTGGCGTGCTCTGGGGATTGTCCCGAAGGCTGATCGAGCCGGATCGCGAAACCGTCCCCTCCATGTTGAAAGGACATGGCTACTACACGGCAGCGGTGGGGAAATGGCATCTGGGCATGGACTGGTCTCTCAAAAAAGGGGGCTTCGCCACGGAAGCCGGCTACGATAAAAAAACCAATCCGGGCTGGGACGTCGATTATTCCAAACCAATCCAGAACGGACCGAACAGTGTGGGCTTCGATTACTTCTTTGGCATCAGCGCCTCACTCGACATGCCCCCGTATGTTTATATTGAAAACGACCGCAGTCAGGGTATCCCCACAGTCACCAAGGCTTTCTTTCGAGATGGGCCCGCACATAAAGATTTTGAAGCCATCGACGTCCTGCCTCGCATCACCGACAAAACCGTCCAGCTCATCGACGAACACGCCGCCTCTTCCAAACAGGGCAAACCGTTCTTCATTTACTTTCCCCTCAACGCACCGCATACGCCTATCCTGCCGACTCCCGAATGGCAGGGCAAAAGTGGCATCAACGCTTACTGCGATTTCGTCATGCAGGTGGACGACACTGTCGGTCAGGTGATGCAGGCACTCAAGAAACAGGGCATCCATGAAAACACACTGGTCATCTTCACCGCCGACAATGGCTGCTCACCCGCTGCCAACTTTAAAGAGATGACCGATAAAGATCATCAGCCCAGTTACCGGTTTCGCGGACACAAGGCCGACATCTATGAAGGCGGACATCGGGTTCCTTTCATCGCCAACTGGCCCGCGCGGATTAAAGCGGGCACGCATTCGGATCAGCTCACCTGCCTGACCGATCTGTTCGCAACCGCCGCCGACATCGTAGGCGCGAAGGTTCCCGATAATGCCGGCGAAGACAGCGTGAGCATGCTCCCGGCGATGGAAGGCAGAGCAGACACGCCTCTCAGAGAAGCCGCCGTCCATCATTCCATTCGGGGTGCGTTCTCGATTCGCAAGGATCACTGGAAGCTCGAACTCTGTCCGGGATCGGGAGGCTGGAGTTTCCCCAAGCCAGGCAAAGACGATCTGAGCGACCTCCCTGCCATCCAGCTGTATGACCTCAATGCGGATGTCGGCGAGCAGAAAAACGTGCAGGCCGAACATCCCGAAGTTGTCAAAGAACTGACGGAATTACTGCAGAGCTATGCCGATCGCGGGCGCTCCACGCCGGGCAAACCGCAGCAGAATACGGGCGAAGTGGATATCTTCAAAGCGGGAAAATCGGCGCAGACCATGAAAAAGCCCGCAAAGAAATCCCCAAAGAAGAAATCTTAAGTCATACTATGTCAGGACTTTAGCAAACCGGCGGTTCCACAATTGCCGGTTATGCGAATGTCCGGCGTGCATCTGAAAAAACTTGAATTTTATCAATGCGTCCGTTATTCTGAAGTATTGATTTTTTCCGATAGGAAAAGAAGAACATCGAACGACTCTCCCCAAAATGAATTCAGCCCGTCAGACAATGGTGTCTGACTACCGTCCCCCGAATTCGGCGGTTCTGACGGACCGGCATTACTTTCAATTATCTCACCAGGTTCCCTCTTGAGATTCTTAAAGTCTTACGGGTGGCCTGACAGGGATTGAACGCGTATGTATGGTTCTCAAGTTCCACGCACTGTCTACAGCAGCATCGCGGTTCTCTGCTCGCTTTTTTTGAGTACGTCCGCTGATTCATACGGTGCACCTGCGACGACAGAAAAACCGGCGGCTCACAAAATCGACTTTGAAAAATCGATCCGGCCTCTGTTTGTCAAACATTGTCAGGACTGCCATGGTCCCGATGCCCGCGAAGGGGGACTGCGATTAACCAGTCGTAAAAATATTCTGCTCCGCAACGATTCGGGTGAGCCGGCCATCATTGTCGGTAACAGTAAAGAGAGTCAGCTCATCCATCGCGTCTCCACAAAAGACGAGAGCGAGCAGATGCCTCCCGCGGATGCCGGCACTCGATTGACCGCGCAGGAAATTCAGACACTCAAACAATGGATCGACTCTGGTGCAGACTGGCCAACCGAATCGGAAGAACCGAAACACTGGGCCTACATCCCACCAGTCAAAAGTCCGTTACCGCAGGTTGACTCTGCATTTCGCATCAACAACGTTATCGATGCGTTTGTCACTGAGAAATTATCTCAACAGGAACCGCCACTCGCTCAGTCTCCACAGGCCAGCCCCGCCCGACTGCTGCGACGCGTTTCTCTCGATCTGATTGGACTGCCCCCTTCTCCCGAAGATGTCATCGCGTTTGAAAAAGATCCTTCCCCCGCCGCTTATGAGAAATATGTCGACAAACTCCTCAAGTCACCCCGCTATGGTGAAAAATGGGCGCGGCAGTGGCTCGATCTGGCCCGCTATGCCGACTCCAACGGATTTCAGGCGGACCAGCTGCGCGAGATGTGGCTCTATCGTGACTGGGTCATTAATGCACTCAATGCGGATCTGCCCTTCGATCAATTCACCATTCAACAGATTGCCGGCGACCTGATTCCCCAGGCAACCCTGGAACAGAAGATCGCGACCGGCTTTCATCGCTGCACCACCTGTAACGTCGAAGCGGGTGTTGATCCTGAAGAGAATCGCGTCAACCAGATCTTCGACCGCGTCAATACCACCGGCCTCGTCTGGCTTGGTTCCACTTTCGAATGCGCCCAGTGTCACAATCACAAATACGATCCCTTCTCGCAGCAGGACTACTACCAGATCTTTGCCTTCTTCAATAACACGCCACTCGAGGTGGAACAGGTAGGCAAGAGTGTCACGTTCGAAGTGACCGGCCCCAAACTGGCGGTTCCGCTGGCGAAAGAAGAACTCAAAACCAAAGATCAACTGACGGCCGAACGCCTGGCACTGCAGAAGCAGATCAATCAGCGTCAGAAAGATCTCAAAACCGCCTGGTCCGAATGGGAAGAGACCACCCTGGCACTGCTGGAGAACAGCGAAGAAGCCGGCAAAATTCCCGCCGACGTCCGGAAGGCACTGCAGACCGAAACAGAAAAACGAACCAAAAAACAGAACAATGCGTTAACCCAGTTTCAACAGCAGCAGGATGCGGAGTACGCAGAACTGGACAGGAAACTGAGCCGCGTCCGCCAAGAGCTGACGGCGCTCGAACCCGATTCCACACTGGTGATGGTGGAAATGCCGGAACCGCGTATGAACAACATCTTCAAGCGTGGCGATTTCCTCAGCAAAGGGGCCGAAGTCACACCCCACACACCCGACGCCCTGCATCCCCTCAAAACCAAAGACCAGCCCAGCCGACTCGAATTTGCCCGCTGGCTTGTCGCGCGTGAGAATCCACTGGTCGCGCGGGTCACAGTGAATCGGTGGTGGGCCCAGTTCTTCGGGCAGGGCATCGTCGCCACCCAGGAAGATTTCGGCAGCCAGGGTGATGCCCCCACGCATCCCGAACTGCTCGACTGGCTGGCAGTAGAATTCATGGACCACAACTGGTCGATGAAACACGTTCACAAACTGATCGTGATGTCGGCCACCTACCAGCAGTCAGCCCGCATCACGCCGGAACTGCTCGAAGCAGACCCATACAATAAACTCTACACCCGTGGCCCGCGTCTGCGACTTTCAGCAGAAGCGATTCGCGATAACGCGCTGACCATCAGCGGCCTGCTTTCGACGAAGATGGGAGGCCCGCCAATCTATCCGCCTCAACCGAACGGACTCTGGAGACACGTGGGACGCAATGCACCCAAGTATCTGACGTCGACTTCCGAAGACCGCTACCGTCGTGGCGTCTATGTCATCTGGCGACGCAGCGCACCCTATCCGAGCTTTACGAATTTCGATGCGCCCGACCGGGGAGCCTGTGTGATCAACCGTTCGCGCACGAATACCCCGCTGCAGGCACTCACGCTGCTGAACGATCCCGCTTATGTGGAGATCGGCGTTGGCCTTGCGAAACGTCTGGCAACCCGCGGCCTGAATTCCGAGATGACCGACCGCGAACGCATCGCGTATGCGTTTCGGCTCTGTGTCGCCCGCGAAGCGAAGCCTGTGGAAATCGATCATTTAACCAGAGTCTTCGAACAGGAACTGAAATATTTTCAGGATCATCCCCAGGCAGCTCAGAAGCTGATTGCAGCGGACGACCGACCGGAAGGGGTCGGTGCTTCACGCATGGCAGCCTGGCTGTATGTGGCCAACATCCTGTTGAATTTAGATGAAACCATCACGAAGGGATAATCATGAACGCGCATCTGCAACAACTGTTGAATTATACCCGACGTGAATTTTTCCAGCGGGCCGGCATGGGGGTCGGAGGCGCGGCGCTCACCACGCTGCTGGCCAACGACTTACAGGCGGCACTCCCCACAGCCGCCAACCCGATGGCGGCCCGCAAATCACATTTCGCCCCCAAAGCCAAAAATGTGATCTTCCTGCATATGGTCGGCGCACCGTCGCATCTCGACCTGTATGATGCCAAACCGAAACTGCAGGAACTGGACGGCGAACTCGTTCCCGACAAACTCTGGGAAGGACTGCGGCTGGCGTTCATTCGCGAACAGCCCAAACTGATGGGCAGCCCGTTCGCGTTCCGTCAGCAGGGAGAAGCCGGCCTCCCGATCTCGGAACTCATGCCTCACCTGGGCTCGGTTTCCGATGAACTCTGCATGATCCACTCCCTGAAAACCGATCACTTCAATCACGCGCCCGCCCAGCTCTTTTTCCAGACCGGCTTCTCGCGCTTCGGACGTCCTTCGCTGGGCTCGTGGGTCAACTATGGCCTGGGATCGGAAAACAGTAACCTGCCCGGCTTTGTTGTTTTGATTACCGGTAACGTCGCAGGCGCCGGCAACAGCCTGTGGGGCAGCGGCTTTCTGCCCAGCATTTATCAGGGGGTCGAATTCCGTTCGTCCGGCGATCCCGTTCTGTTTCTCTCCAATCCCAAAGGCATGACCGGCGAAGACCGCAGACGGATTATCGACAGTGTGAATCATCTCAACCAGGTCCAACTGGCCGACGTGGGAGATCCGGAAATTGCCACACGCATCAATCAATACGAGATGGCTTATCGCATGCAGTCCGCTGTGCCCGAGTTGATGGATATCTCCAACGAACCGAAACACATTCACGAACAGTACGGCACACAGCCGGGCAAAGCCAGCTTCGCCAACAACTGCCTGCTGGCACGACGACTCGTGGAACGGGGCGTGCGATTCGTGCAATTGTTCGACCAGGGCTGGGATCATCACGGCAGCATCGTCAAAAGCCTGAAGAATAAATGTCGGCAGGTCGATCAACCCATCGCCGCACTCATTAGAGATTTAAGACAGCGTGGCCTGCTGGATGACACGCTGGTCGTCTGGGGTGCCGAGTTCGGTCGGACTCCCATGGTCCAGGGAGATCGCAAGGCCCCTGGTCGCGATCACCATAAAGACGCCTACACGGTCTGGATGGCAGGTGGCGGCGTCAAACGCGGATTCGCCTATGGAAAGACCGACGATATCGGTTTCAATGTGGCGGAAAATCCGATGCACGTCAACGATTTTCACGCGACGCTGCTGCATCTGCTGGGCATGGACCACGAACGGCTGACGTTCAAATTCCAGGGACTCGACATGCGGGTCACGGGAGTCGCCGGCAATGTAGTACCGGACATCATCGCCTGATCTGCAGACACTCGATCAGTCGTCGGCTCGCAGCATCGGTTGAATTTCAGTCACGAAGTCGTTTGCATCGGTGAAATTGCGATAGACCGAGGCAAACCGCACGAAAGCGACCTGATCGACGTCCTTTAAGACTGTGGAAACCCGTTCGCCAATAAAACGCGAGGGAACTTCACGGTCAAAGTTCTCGTAGATTTCTGCTTCGATCTGCGCGACGATCGATTCGATCTGATCGGGACTCACCGGTCGTTTATAGCAGGCGGTTTCAATCCCGGTGACCATTTTCATACGGTCAAAGGGAACCCGTGCACCATCTTTTTTGACGACTTTGAGAGGCGACTCTTCGATTTTTTCGTAAGTCGTATAGCGTTTTCCGCAGGCCAGACACTCTCGTCGTCGGCGCACACTGAAAGGTTGACTCAAACGTGAATCAATTACTTTCGTCTCACCATCACGACAAAAAGGGCACATCATAAACGACGCGACTCCTGTACGGAACCAGCAGAAGGGCCTCTTCACATTCAGAGAGTTTCTGCAGACTGATGTTTAAAAATAGCATGATCGAAACTGTGGCACCAGTCTATTGTTCCGAAATCCGCAATTTTTATCGCTTTACGACGCGTGATCGTAAACAGCAATCTTGACCATTTCGGCATCTATTCCACGGGACGATCCAGAATTTCCTGATGGGCCTCCGATTCATTCACGTCGGCTTTCAAATCATTGAGCGTGTCGCGCAACTCGGCTTTGACGCCGAAGGAAACGAACGCGAGCACCGCCAGAAACGCTAACCCGCTGATCAACAGCAGCAAGATCCAGATGGTCATCCAAAAATACATGTTTCACCTCTCATACATCGGCGACAGGATTGAGCGGAGTTTCGTTCGTCCTACGAGGCTGATCCGGAAGAAGCAGCGACCCCAGCACATACACAACCGCGGAAAAGGTAAACGTAATCAACGTCAGATGGGTCCCATTGAGGTTTGATGAAAACCAGCCATTGATCCTGTCGACACACGGTCCCATGGCAGACAGTCCCAGCAGGCCTCCCAGAATCGCCGCCAGTGCACCGGCCTGACTGCCTCGTGACCAGTACAAACCGCCGACCACTGTAGGAATCGCTCCTGCCAGATAGACGGTACCTGTCACCGCCAGATAGCCCCATAAATCGCTGCTGACTTCATACCACAGCCCCCAGATCAGCAACATCGCCCCAATCACAAAGATGGCAATCCGAGTCACTAAAATTCGCGCTCGCTGACTCATTGGGCCGGCCAGCGGGGCGACAATATCCTGTGTAATCACACCACTCCAGCACAGCAGGTAACTGTCGTGCGTCGACATGAATGCGGCGATCATGCCTGCCGTCACCAGTCCCAGTAAACCGGTGGGCACCACTTTGGCCAGAAACAGAGGCATGGCTGACAGAGACGTGATCGAGTTGTTCTGTTCCACCGCTTGATTGAACTCAGCGAATAACTCCGGTTGAGACGCGAAGAACGCAAACGTCCCTATTCCCCAGAAGACCGGCAGGGCCCGCCGCGCCAGGAAGGAGATCGAACTCAACGTATACAGTCTCTGAGCAACTCGGGCACTCTGACAGGAGAGTGTCCGCGCTGCACTGGTGGGCCACAACATGGCGGCGGAGCCGATTACGACAGTCATCTGAATGATCTGCAGCCAGCCGATCCCGCCCCCTTTTCCGGACGGGTTCTCCGAACTGGTCGGATCGAAGTACCCGTTCTGTTCGGTCACAATCGCAGAAAAGCCGTCCCAGCCAATCGACCAGAAGACGACCCCCGTCACAATCACCATGCCGGTTCCCAGGATCAGAAACTGGATCAGGTCGGTAATCACGACCGAGACCATCCCTCCCAGTACGGTATAAAACAGAACCAGCAGCAGCAGTCCGGTCATAATCAGCTTGAGGTACATCTCATCCTGCAGCCCGGAGATGGCCGTCAGAAACTGGGAACCCGCTTTCAGAAACAGACCCATATTGAGGACGCCGGAGACGACCATCACACTGGCCCCGACAACACGAACTTTCTGGGAATAGCGTTTTTCGTAATATTCGGGAATCGTCATGATCGAGGAATCCCGCAGTCGATAGACGACAAAACCGGTCAAACCGATCACCAGTACCGCCCCCGCTTCCAGGAAAGCCAGATACAGCGACGCGTACTGCTGCATAAAGCCGAGTTCCGCCATGTACATGACGGTGACCAGCCCGAGTTCGGTCCCCGTCATGGTTGCCAGAGCGAGTCGGATCCGCAGTTTGCGACCGGCGACCAGATAATCAGATAAATTTCCGACGTAACGATTGGCCCACAAACCAATTACGATCGATGACAGCAGATAGCAGACGACGATCGACCAGTCCAACAGGGTGAAATTTGTATCGTAAAGAGAAATGGCGGGGCCCCCTCGACTCTCGTTTGAGCGACGAAAATCGGATTTTCACGAAAAACAGCGGAAAGGAATCATTTACCAGCGGTTGCAATCAATGAGCATTCCATTTACCATATGTCGCTTCGCAAATCGTCACGGGTCTCGAAATCCGTTTGACCAGCCCGCTGAACACAGCGCTTCTTGCGAAAGATACACCACTATGCCAGTTTTGACAGTCAATTTCCATAGTAAATGGCTGTCTTCGAAATAACATCTAACAAAGGGGATGACACCGTGTCACTCGACAAAAGTTTAAAGAGCAAAAGTACGCTGGTCCGTGCACGTAACGTGTTAAAGCGGGCGGAACGTATCGAAAAGTTGAAATTCGAAGACCGCTGGGTCGATGGCCAGGGTGCCCTCGGTTTACCCAAAGTACGCGTCGAAAAGATTTCGATTGGTAAGAAGAAGAAAAAGAAGAAAGACGACGACGAAGATTAATCGTCTGTCTCTGTAGGGGGGAGGAGAGCCCACGTCTTTTTCAGACTCTCCTCCACAGTTCCCCTGTTCTTAAGCGCAGCAATCATCGACCGGGGAGCAAGGAATGCGTGCCCTGAATCTGCTACGGGCTGCCGGCGGCACTTTCACACGACGACGCTATCGTCGCGCCGCGTTTTCGTTTCTTGCCCAGACCTCACGCTGCCACGAAGTCCAGCAGCAGACACTGCAGCGCATTCTGCAGTTGAATGCGGACAGCGATTTCAGCCGCGAGTGGAAGCTGGATGGTTCCTGCACGATTGAAGATTTCCAGAGCCGCTTTCCGGTCTCCGATTACGAACGCTTTCGCCCCTGGATTGATCGTGTCAAAAACGGAGAGACAACCGCGCTGCTGGGAGCCGCCAACCGTCTGCTGATGTTTACGCTGAGCAGCGGCACCACTGCGGATTCCAAATTCATCCCCATCACCGAGCCGTTTCTGAAAGATTACCGCCAGGGCTGGCAGAACTGGGGCATCCTGACCTATGACGATTTTCCCCGCCTGAAATATCAGAACATCGTTCAACTCTCGAGTAACTTCGATAAGTTCCGCACTCCCGGAGGAACACCCTGTGGCAACATCAGCGGCCTCGTTGCCGCCATGCAGAGCCCCGTGGTCAAACTCCTGTATACAGTGCCCGGCGAAGTCTCACAGATCGAAGACCCGCACCTCAAATATTACACTGCCTTGCGACTGGCGATTGCGGATCGGGAAGTCGGCATGATCACCACCGCCAACCCGAGTACGCTCCTGCACCTGGCACAGTTTGCAGACCAGCAGCGTGAATCGCTGATCCGCGACATCGCGGACGGACGGCTCACAGGGGCTGCCTCTCTGGAACCTGCGATCCTGAAAACACTCCAGTCAAAACTCCTGCGCAAAAACCGCGGGCGGGCCCGCGAACTGGAACACATCATCGAACATACGGGGCACCTCTATCCCCGCGACTTCTGGCCCGGACTTTCACTGCTGGCCGTCTGGATGGGAGGGTCCGCCGGCGCATATCTGTCGCAACTCACACCATACTATGGCACACCCCCGGTCCGCGATCATGGACTGTCGGCCAGTGAAGGACGTATGACGATCCCCCTCGAATCGGGAACTTCAACGGGCGTTCTTGATATCACTTCGCATTTCTTTGAGTTTGTACCCGAAGACGAAGACCCACTGACGACATCGAATATTCTCACCGCCGATCAGCTGGAAGTAGGGCACAACTATTTTATCCTGCTGACGACTCCTTCGGGGTTATACCGGTATCACATTTGTGATGTCGTCCGCTGCACCGGTTATTATAGCCAGACCCCTTTACTGGAGTTTCTGCACAAGGGCGCGCACATTTCCAACCTGACGGGGGAAAAGATTACCGAGTCACAGGTTGTGAACGCGGTTCGAACTGCTGTGAAAAAGACGGGCCTGGAAATCGGCCAGTACACGCTGATCCCCCAGTGGGGAGAGCCCCCTCGTTATCAACTGCTGTTGGAGACATCTCAGCTATCGTCAACCGATTCCCTTCCGACTCTGCTGGACCAACTCGACAGGAGTTTACAGGAAACCAACTGTGAATATGCAGAGAAGCGCCAGTCTGGTCGCCTCGCTCCCCCGGTGGCCTGTGAACTGACACCGGGAACCTGGAGACGGTTTGCCGTGGAACGACAGCAAAAGCTCGGCGGCAGCATTGAACAGTACAAGCATCCCTGCCTGATCCCCGAGCTTGATTACGCGCAGCAGATCCTGAACCGCTTTTCCTGAGTACGATTACTGCGAAGCTTTTTTCCCTGCCTGAAAGGTAAACAGGTCCGCATTCTTCAGATAGATTTCCAACCGGATGGTCTGCCCCTGCAGCGCAGCAATTGATGTGCTGTTCCATTTAACTTCGTGTCTCAAGCGGTCTGTCTTCAGCGGGATACAGTCCTGGTAATCAAAGCCGTCCAGAATTTTCCGTTTTGAATCGGAAATGCGAACCTTGATCTCTCCCTGACTGGCATCCGCATTGAGAAGCAGTTGCTCTCCCTGCCAGCGTAATTTGCGGGTGATGACCACACCTCCGCCGCGCGGGCCATGCAGGGAGATTAACCGTTCTTTTTTGATAGTCGCCAGGCCAATGCCCGGTTGACGGCTGGCAGGATCGCCGTGCGGCCCATCGTAGCCACAGTAGTAAAACCACCATTCATCTCCGACATCAACCCAGTCGGTGCCAAATACCATGCCGTCATCCCAGCTGCCGTCTTCTCCCAGCGCGAACAGCTGCGGGCGCTCCGGCAGGCGCTCAAACTGAATTCCGTCACGACTGAAAGCCAGCTCGGTCACGATATCGGTATTCATCTTGAACGGCCATAATGCACCCCAGAAAATCCCCGCATGATAGCGGACCGGCATGCCATAGAAAAAATGAAACTGCTTCTCTGCATCCAGCCGATCGGGTATGAGGATATTCTGTGGTTCGGAAGTCCACTCGTTCCACAGTGTATCGCCGGTCATCCGCGCGACTCTTCTTGAAGCACCGGTATCGAGGATGGCACCGGAAAATGTGCGGTAAATATGCTTGGCCCGACAGTACATGACGTACTGCGCCGCGACCGGATCGTAGACAATGCTGTTTAAAGTATCGCTGTGAAGTTCCGCCAGCAGCGAATCGCTGGACTTGTCCCAGTGGATCCCATCTTGTGAACCGACAACCCGGATGCCATTCACTCCCTTGCCGGCTCCCCCGGTGTGATAGGACATCAGATAGCGATACCCTTTCCGCTCGGCCACCGGAACATCCAGCAGACAGGGGCCACTGGCACGATCGTCGGTGATCCCTTTCCAGACGATGTTATTCTGGCGGCTCCCTTTCCACTCCAGCAGATTCAGCTGCGGGCGGTTCCACTTGATTCCATCTGATGATTCCGCATACGCGATAGCATAGTCCGAGCCCTTCTGATTTCCCTGCGAGTCCAGACGGGGTGTATGAGTCTGGTACCACATGCGAAACTTCCCGTCCTCGGGGTCGCGGCGGACTGAGACGTAGCCTCCTTCGCCAGCAATCAGCGGATTGGATGGATGCTTTGTCGGCGGATGGAATACGCGTTCCACGGTTTCACGCTTGTATTTCAACGCGTAATGATTATCGACGATGTACGTATCGAAAACGAATTGAGGCGTGAGTCCGATCTCAACCGGTTCAGCAGGCAGGCTCCGCGATTGTGCCTGGGCAGAAACCCCTGACGCCAGAGTAACCAGGCAGCTGAAAATCAATCGGACAGCAATGGGGTGATGCATGATCCTGACGCTCCCTGTTCATGGAGGTTTTCAGACAGGTTCTTTTAAGCAGCGGGACGACGTTTCTCAAGAACGGAAACCTGATGAACGTTCAACGAGAATACGCCAGGCGAACGCATGTTGTTGCTGTACTAACAAGACTTAGGAAAATTAGGGTTGTTTATATATTTGATCAGTACGAAGAGCGCATTTCAAGCTTGATCCCGGAGATTGACATCAATTCCAGCAGACTCCCGTTTTCCCCGCAGTGACTGGAGTACGGATTATAAGGAGTAGAAAGGGGGACTCACCAGTTGATTTGAGAATAGATTAATTTTCCTTGAAATATTCTCAGTATTTTTTCGTTAGGTTCGTAGTGAAACCCAACAATAAAAACTCAGAGAACCAAAGCGATGCGAAACACCCTGGAGAATAAGACCTTGGAAACATCTCGACTGATACTGAGACAGTGGCGCGAGGAAGATATCGCCCACTTCGCAGAGATGAATGCCGACCGGAAAGTCATGCAATACTTTCCGGAGACCCTCTCATATAATGATAGCGCATATCTGGTAGAACGGTATCAAAAGCATTTTGACGAGTACGGTTTTGGACTCTGGGCAGTTGAGCTCAAAGATCAGGCAGCGTTTGCTGGTTTTATAGGCCTGGCGGTCCCTCAGTTTACTGCGTATTTCACTCCCTGTGTCGAGATCGCCTGGCGGCTGGCGACTCAGTACTGGAATCAGGGTTATGCAACCGAGGGTGCGCAGGCAGCTCTCGATTTCGGATTCAATCAATGTAACCTCAAAGAGATCCTGTCGTTCACCGTCCCGGCCAATATCGCTTCGCGACGCGTGATGGAAAAAATCGGGATGAGCTACATCGACAACTTCGATCACCCGGCGATTCCAGCCGATGCCCCGCTGTGCCGCCATGTCCTGTACCGGATTACCAAAGAAGAGCGCGATGCACTTCAGGCAGTTTGATCTTTATTGTGACAGCCGGTCGAGAATATTTTTCGTCACCTGCTGAACAACCGGATCTTTCCCGCGTAAGCCATGTGCCCAGTCGGTGCTGCCAACCGTAAAGACGGTCCCCCCTCTGGTATACATCCCTAAGATCGCGGCTCCCACACGATCCTGATCAAACCGGTCATACCACAGACTGTCGCCGGGCGCCCATTTCGCCGGACAGGATGCCAGGATTTCAAACGTGCGTGGAGTCCCGTCTTTAAACGTCGGCACCGGGAGACCATCTTTGATTTCAAACTGACAGCCATCACACTCGTAGCCGACGATGCTGTCTTTACCGCCAAATTCGTCCCCCCGTTTGATGCCTGTCTTTTCAAAGACCCAATGCGCGGGACGATGGACCTGGTATGCGCCGGATCCATCCATGAACTGCCCGTGGCTTTTATGATAACCGCCATACAGAAAGCCGACGCCCGTTAACTGATTTTCAGGTCGGTTCACCAGGTGATGACTCCAGAGCGTCGACAGCAGACGATGATCACCGTCCGGAAACAGGGGGTCCATGTTATACCATTGTTTCCAGCAGGTCAGTGACCGTCCGTCGTCTTCACTGCGCACCTGCCAGCAGACCGAGTTGCCACTGAAGAACGCCACGTTACCTCCCTCGCTGATGAACTTCTCCAGATGATCCCGCATCGGAGCCGACCAGTATTCATCATGGCCGACACTCAAGACCAGTCGATAATGCTGCAGCATCTCCGGATGAAATTCCAGATCACTGTTGGCGGCGTAATCGAGCTGATACCCGTTGCTCTCGGCCCAGATGATAAACGGCAGTTCCCAGTTGGCAAACTGTCCTGCCAGAGGACGATTGAAGGAAACGCGATGCCCCTGCAGGTTCGCCCGGCCATGATAACTGTAAAGACTGGAGCCGCCCCAGTTGTTATAGGCGTTGTAGGTATTCGTGCTCAGTTGAATCAAAATCTTCGTCTGACTGCCCGGCTGTTTCGCTCTCACGATGAAAAACAGATTCGATGCCGCAGAACGCGAATTGCGCTGAATGAACTTTCCGCCCCCATCAGAAACCGACAGGCGGACATTGTAATAACCGCTCTGCCAGGAATCGGGAATTGTCAGCTCAAACGCGGACGGCCACTGACAACCGTGGGACGAGGCATTTTCCGGCACCGGATAAGCGGCACCGTTCTTACGTGTCTCTTTGAAAACCGTTTTATTCTCAGGTCCCAGTCGATTGATTTCGACGGTGTACTGTGGCTCGGAACTGGAAAGATGAAAAGCAACCTTCTCACCAGGCTGATAACTCAGTTGATTCGTGTAACCTTCAATAAAAATCGATCCGGCATCATCCTCGGCTGCAGCCAGCGGAGCCGCGAACATGCCCGCAATCAGTAGCATCAGGAATACTCTCAAGCTGCATGAAATCATTGTTGTCTTCCTCTGTCTATGGAACCAGTTGCTAATCAGCGGTATTCAGATCTGTTGATCCTAACAGGACGGGGAAATGCTTTCTATTCCGGCGTCGAGAATTCACTAGCGGCAAGGGAGCAGAAGTACAGAATTACGGACGGCTCTGATTCTGCTGTCGATACTCGCGAGGTGACATGCCCGTCACACGTCCGAACATGCGGATCATGGCTTCCTGATGCTGGAATCCACAACGGGCAGCGATCTGCGAAATCGTCAGATTGGTTTCCTGCAGCAGTTTGATAATCCGCTTCAGCTTTTCCTGGCGGATTTCCGCCGCCGGGGAACGATGCAGGGCTTTCTGAAAACGATGCTCCAGAATCCGCCGCGACACATTCAGATGATCGGTCAGATCGGAAACCTGCAATGCGTCCTGCGCATGCTGGCGGATGAACTGAATGGCTTCGCGAACCAGACTGTCATCAGCAAACAGCGTGTCAGTCGAAGCACGTTCTTCAATTGACAGCGGCGGTATCCGAATCGGTTCCACAGGTGGTGCCTCTCCCTGAATCAACCGGTCCAGCAGTTGTGCTGCCTCATAACCCACAACATGCGGTGCCTGATTGATACAGGAAAGAGGGACGGGGGAGAGGGCCGACATCAGCGGATCATGTTCGATGCTGAGAATCGCCACCTGATCGGGAATTTCCAGATGATGGTTCACACAGACCGTTGCCACTTCACGCCCGACCTTGCTCGACCAGACCAGTAGCGCCACCGGCTTAGGCAGTTCCCACAACCACTCCTTGAGACGTTTCTGCTGTTTATCATAATCGTCTTCTTTCGTCAGTTCATAATACGGGAAACGATAGCAGACCCCCTCCCCCTGCTCGATGATTTCCTGGAATTCGTTCTCGATGGTCGGCAGATACTTCAATGTCGGATCAGGGCCGATATACCCGCAGGAACGAAATCCTTTTTGTAAAAAGAAGTCCGCCGCCAGGCGGGCACACGCGTGTTCGTCCGAAACCACTTTGGGAATCTTTTCAGAATGTTTTCCCAGCCACGAGACATTCACCGCAGGCAACTTTCGTCGCACGATCGATTGCTGAATGCGGGCATCGGTCAGACGGCAGATCGTGCCATGCCCGTTCCAGGAAGCGGGAAATCGCAGTTGTTCCTGCAGCCCGCGGAACTCAATCCAGAAATCCCAGCCCCCCTGCTCGAGTGCATAGTCGGCAATGCCCTGGATGATCTGGCGGCTCCAGTCGCTGGAAGTCTGTACGAGTAAGGCAATTTTGCGGCGTTCAGGAAATCTCACGGTAATTCATTTCTGCATCAGGGTTCAAAGAGAAGACGATTTTTTCAGACCGGTATGATAAATTCTGCCCGTTTACCGATGTTAAAGAAGCGATGAAGAGCATGTAAATATTATCAATTATACTGCGTATTTTGTCATTGTATTTTGATAAAATTCCTCGATACTTTTCCCTGTACAATGAAGCTTGCGACAGGTCTGGCGGGAAGTTCCTCCTGTTTTCCCGCCAGACCGTCAGCGGGATTGCTTCCTGTTTCCAGGCGATCGCGGGGCGGCCCTGTCCCGTTTTCTCAATACTCACCCTGTTTCTGAAATCATGTCGACTCAAACTTACCAGCGTAAATACGATGTCATTGTGATTGGCGGCGGTGTCCTGGGTGCTTTCCATGCCTACTTCGCCATGTGTCAGGGGTTCAAGACATTGCTGATCGAACGCAACGTCTTTCCTCAACAGGCGTCCGTCCGCAACTTTGGATTGATCATCCCCAGTGCCATGCCCGCAGGCCGCTGGCGCGACCGGGCGATCGCTTCCTGTGAAATCTATTCCGAACTCTCTGAGTTACTCGGAGTTCCACTGCGACGGGTGGGAACTCAGTACCTGGCTCACACGGAAGCAGAAGCAGAATTTCTGAAACAGATGGCATTGTCCTGTGAAGACTCGTTATGCCCGGCGGAATTCTATAATGCCGAAGAAACCGTTCGTTCCAGCTGCTGCCTGAATCCGGAATTCTGTCAGGGCAGCCTGTTTTTTCCACAGGATCTGCAACTCGATCCCGACCAGTTTTTCCGAGCCTTCATCAACTGGATTGCGTGCACCTCGGACTGTGACTATCTCCCGAATACCACAGCGATCTCGGTAGAACCGCAGGGGAGCCTCAACCGGATCAGAACATCCTCAGGCAGAGAATTTCAGGCGAACCATGTGTTTGTCTGTTCCGGCGCAGACCTGCAGACCCTGTTTCCGGATGTCTACATCACGCGGAACCTGCAGTACTGCAAACTGCAGATGCTGAAACTCTCCAATCCCGAAAACCGTACGCTGGGAACCAGTATCGCGTCTCCCATCGCACTCACGCGCTATCCTGCATTTCTGAACGCACAGTTTCTACAGGGGATTGCTTTGCCGCCTCCTGACCCGGAACTGCAGGAGCTGGGTATTCAGATCTGGATCACTCAAAATCAGAACAACGAATTTATTCTCGGCGATTCACATGCTTACTCGACTGACCCGCCTGTGGAGTTTCTGTCAGCCGAAGTGGAAGCGCAGATTATTAATTATGCGCGAAAGATGTTCGTCAAACTCGACTTTCAGGTGATGGACCGCTGGTGTGGTATTTATACTGAAGAGAAGTCCGCAGGGCTGTTCCAGCAGACTCTTGATGACCGCATCCATTTAGTCACGGGAATCGGCGGTAAGGGAATGACGACCGGCCCGGGACTTGCCAGGGAAAATATCAGCCAACTCTCTCTTTCAAAAAGTCGCGCATGATGTCGAAGTCTCCAAACCGCAACTGGCAAATCATGACTCTGCTGAGTCTGTTTCTGGGTTATGTCGGCTATTATATCTGCCGCTCGAACCTGGCCGTCGCGACTCCGCTGCTGCTCAAAGAGTACGAAGGGGCCGGGATCACCAAAGTTGATATTGGTACGGTCGCTTCCGTCGGTGTGATGTTGTATGCCCTTGGAAAAATCATCAATGGCTATCTGGCCGATTTTCTCGGCGGGCGGCTGATGTTCCTGACAGGCATGATCGCATCAGTTTTATTTTCGATCTGGTTCGGACTGGCGGGGGGATTAACCCTGTTCGTGATCATCTGGGCCGGCAATCGGTTTTTTCAGTCGATGGGCTGGGTGGCGCTGGTGAAAACCGCCTCGCGCTGGTTTCCCGTCCAATGGCATGCGACCGTGATGGCTGTCCTCTCGCTTTCGTTCCTGTTCGGCGATGCGTTTGCCCGCTTCTACCTGGGTCGCCTGATCATGCTGGGCGAACATGATTCTTCCCTCAGTTTTCTGGCTGACTGGCGTACGATCTTTTTTATCTCCGCCGGCACACTGGGCCTGATTACGGTCTTTGTTTATTACAGTTTGAAGTCCAGCCCTATCGATGTCGGTCTGGAAGAACCGGATGCGAATCCACTCAACGTCTATGGAGCAGAAGGCAATCATGCACAGCGTATCTCCATCAAGGAAGTACTCAAACCGCTGTTTACCAGTCCGCTCTTCTGGCTGATCTGCATCATGAATTTCAGCCTGACTCTGGTCCGCGAAACCTTTAACTTCTGGACTCCGACCTTTCTGAACGAAGTCGCCAATTTTGAAATCGGCCAGGCCGCTGTAGGCAGCATGCTGTTTCCGCTGGTGGGAGGCTGTTCGGCCCTGCTGGCGGGAGTGACCTCGGATCGCCTTAAAGGGAGGCACGGACGTGTTGTCCTGCCCAGCCTGATTCTGCTGGTGCTCTCACTCATATTACTGACTACGATTGATGTCGCGGGCAAGCCCTATCTGGCGCTCACACTGATCTCACTGGTCGCCTTTTTTCTGATGGCCCCCTATTCGTTTCTCTCGGGTGTCATGGCGATCGATCTCGGCGGCAAGCGTGGCTGCTCGACTGCCGCTGGCCTCGTCGATTCCGCCGGCTACCTGGGCGCCATTCTGTCCGGTCACACCATCGGATTAATCGCGCAATATTATGGTTGGAAGATGGCGTTTGGCGGGCTGGCCGGAATCTGCTGCACGGCCGTCATTGCCGGTCTGATCTACTGGCGGATCCAGGAACGGCAGATGAACCTGGCACAACTCTTACCTGCGGAACCTGAACGGGAGGTGTCCCATGCCCCACAATGATCCCACATCAATCGTCGCTGAAATCAGGCAACGCTTTCAGGAAAAAGGGACTGACATGTACGCCGGCGAAGCGATCTCGCAGACAGAACATGCGTTGCAGGCGGCCTTCGCTGCCGAACAGGCGGGTGAGTCGGCAGAACTGATCGTGGCTGCATTACTGCATGACATCGGTCACCTGTTGCACAAATACGATGAAGACTGTGCCACGCAGGGAATTGATGATCTGCATGAACGCATCGGCGCACAATGGCTGGTGCGCTACTTTCCCAAAGAGGTTACCGAACCCATTCGGCTGCATGTCGACGCCAAACGCTATCGCTGTGCCACTGATGCCGAATACGCGTCGCGACTTTCCCCCGCCTCGGTTCTCAGCCTGCAATTACAGGGTGGCCCCTTTGACTCTGCAGAACAGACGGAGTTCGAACACAACCCCTGGTCAAAGGCTGCGCTCCGACTGCGCAACTGGGATGAAGCCGCCAAAGTACCGGACTTCAAAACTCCGGAACTCGAATATTTTTTAACTTATGTCCAGAGAGTTCTGCAGCAGCAGGCTTCGGATACAGATGAATGAAGGAAATTATGAAACCTGAAACGATCAAACTTGTGATCTTCGACTGGGCCGGCACCACGATTGACCACGGCTGCTTTGCCCCGATCTCTGCTTTTATCAAAGCTTTCAAAGCGTGTGGCGTGGATTTGACGCCACAACAGGCGCGCGGCCCGATGGGCCTGCATAAGCAGGATCACATTCGCAGCCTGTTTCAACTGGATGAGATCGCCGCACAATGGGAATTCATTCATCAACGCAGCTGGACCGAAGACGATGTCAAGCACATCTATGAAACGTTTATGCCGCTGCAGATTGAAGAAGCAAAACTGTTTACCGATCTGGTTCCCGACCTGTGTGAAACGATTTCGATTTTGAGAGACCAGGGAATTAAAATCGGCTCCACCACCGGCTATCCGCGGATTGTGGCAGATTCCGTTCTGGAAGCAGCGAAAGCCAAAGGTTATGCACCCGACTTCAGCATGTGCGCGGATGAAGTCCCTGCAGGACGGCCTGCGCCCTGGATGATCTATCGCAACATGGAAGCGCTGAATGTCTTCCCCCCTTCGGCGGTCGTCAAGGTGGGTGATACGGTTCCCGATATCGAAGCCGGGCTGAATGCGGGCACCTGGACAGTCGGCCTGACCCAGACGGGGAGTGAAGTCGGTCTGACCGTCGCTGAGTTTGCCGCTTTAAGCGATGAACAGAAAGCCGATCAATTAGCCATTGCAGAAACGAAACTCAAAAATGCCGGTGCCCACTTCGTGATTCCCACGCTGCAGGGACTGCCTGACATCATCGAACAACTTAACTCCAGAGAGAACTGAAATGGACGCCGACATTCTCTACCTGTTATTGACCCCCGGTCCTCTGACGACCACCCGCAGTGTGCGCGAAGCCATGCTGGCCGACTACTCGACCTGGGACGTGGATTACAATCAGCGCGTGATGGAAATTCGAGAACGGCTGGTGCGTCTGGCGACAGACTCAACCGAATACACGGCGGTCCTGATGCAGGGGAGCGGTACGTTTTCTGTGGAAGCGACCATCGGTTCGGTCATCCCGCCTGACGGAAAACTGCTGGTCATCTCCAACGGTGCGTACGGCAGCCGCATTGCTCAGATCGCACGCTGCCTGAAGATCCCTCTGCAGGAACTGGCATTTTCCGAAACGGAACCTCCCGATCTGCTACAGATCCGCGCAACACTGGCCGCTGATTCAGCCATCACCCATGTAGCGATGGTGCACTGCGAAACCACGACCGGTATGATCAATCCCGCTCAGGAAGTCGGCAAACTGGTACACGCCGCCGGAAAGGATTACATCCTGGATGCCATGTCTTCTTTCGGAGGCATTCCGCTTTCCATGCAAGACTTCCACGTCGACTACCTGATCTCCTCGGCCAATAAATGTATTCAGGGCGTACCCGGTTTTGGGTTTGTGATCGCGGATCAGTACAAACTGGAACAGACAAAAGGGTTGGCCCGATCATTGAGCCTGGATCTTTACGACCAATGGTATGAAATGGAACACAAGGGAGGCAAATGGCGATATACATCACCCACGCATGTCGTCAATGCCTTCCTGCAGGCGCTGAATGAACTGGACGCGGAAGGGGGTATTTCCGCCCGACACGCACGGTATCAGGAAAATCAGACCACGCTGGTGACCGAGATGCAGAAAAGGGGCCTGCAGACTCTGCTGCCACGGGAATTACAGTCGCCAATCATTACTTCATTTTATTATCCCGAGTCTCCCGCGTTTCAGTTCAATCAGTTTTATGATGAATTAAAAAAGAGGCGTTACGTGATTTATCCGGGGAAAATCAGTCAGGCGGATACGTTCCGGATCGGCAATATTGGTCATGTTTTCCCGACAGATATTGTGGACCTGGTCGCACAGATTGAACAAACGCTCAATCATTTAGACGTCCGTATGACGAACCCTTCCATTCAGTAAGTCTGAAAATTTTTAAATCGTTCACTTTCGGTTTATCAGAAAGCCGTTTATAAAAAATGAGACCATTCTGACCCGCCCGTTACACCATTTTCTTTGTCAAAAATCCAGCTATCTGAATAAGCGGTTCCATCAGATAGTGTTATCTGCCAGCAGCCTTAGTGTTTTATGATGAGCGATCAATGCACTTCTGTCATCCTGCAAGAAGATGACCGAAAGTTGGAATATACCAGAGTCGACCGGCCTCAATTGAAACCGGGTGAAGTACTGGTTGAAATCTTGTGTTGTACGATCTGTGGAAGCGACCTGCATACCTTCGAAGGCACGCGCTCTACCCCCTGCCCGACGATACTCGGACATGAGATGGTGGGACGTGTGGTCGATATGCATCCCGAATACACGGTCAAAGATTTTCTGGAGCGTCCGGTCGAAATCGGTGACCGGATCACCTGGTCGGTCGCGGTTTCCTGCAAACAATGCGAATTCTGTAAACGCGGGCTCACACAAAAATGCACGCGGCTGTTCAAATACGGTCACCAGCGATTGAACGAACAGAATTACCTGAGTGGTGGACTGGCCAGCCATTGTCATCTGGTCAAAGGCACGACCATTTTTAAAGTCCCCAAATCACTGCCCGATCTGATCGCCAGCCCGGCGAACTGTGCTACCGCAACCGTCATGGCGGCATTCCGCCTGGCAGGCGACATCGCAGAGAAATCCGTTTTAATTCTGGGAGCGGGCATGCTGGGAGTCACGGCCTCAGCGGTCGCCCATGCGAAAAACGCCGACACCGTCTTTGTCTCAGATATTGATCCGGAACGTGTCCGCCGCAGCCTGGAATTCGGGGCGCGACATGCATTGCTGGTGAAAAAGGAACAGCCACTGCATCAGGAAATTCTGCATCTGACAGAAGGGCGTGGCGTCGATATCGTGTTCGATATGACGGGGGTTCCTGAAGTCATCGAGAGTGGCCTGGAAGCGATGGCCATTGGTGGATCCATGATTCTGGTGGGCTCCGTCTATCCCGCCCGACCGGTTCAGCTTTCTGCAGAGACAATTGTCCGGAGATTACTGCGAATCGAAGGCATCCACAATTACGTGGATCTGGATCTGGCGAATGCTCTGAATTTCCTGGAGCGGTTCCAGAACCAGTATCCTTTTTCCAGACTCTGCGAACAGACGTTTCAACTGAGTGACATCAAAGCAGCTTTTGAAGAATCGGCTAACCGTCGCTCCTATCGTGTGGCGGTCCTGCCTGATTCCAGTTCCTGAAATTCAGCAGCACAAGCCGACGGTTCGCGAATTCTCAGAAGTCGATCTCGGCAGACTGACCCAGATCGATTCCGCCTCGGGATGAACTCGCTCCGCGGTTATAGCGGGCTGCGGGTCTCTGTTGAGGACGCATCTGCTGTGCAGGACGAGCGACAGGCTGAGGTCGTGTCTGGGGAGCAGCAACAGAATCCTGATGCAGTGAAGTGCGAGGCAGACGTTTGGCTTCCGGTACGAAGGCAACAGACTCCTTTACCTGTCGTTTTTCTGCTGGTCTGCCGCTGAAAGGAATGCGAGAGTCGATGGGCAGAGGCCGTGACTCACGCTGCATCTCTTCAGCTGGTTCTGCACTGGCCAGAGCGGTCTGCTCAGGCAGTTCCGCCACAAAGTCGGCTTCCACCTGATCGGGACTCTGTGAGCGAATTACCAGGTCTTTGTTATCAACCGCAGAAGCCGGTTGTGGTTCTGCCGCTGCCAGCTGCTGACCAGCGGGCAGATTCAAAGACGGGCTGCCTGCCATAATCCAGCTGCCCCAGCGTTGTTCCAGCGCTTCGACGTTTTTGATTTTGTACATTTTGGCGATGGCTTCGTCCCAGCCATTTTTATGAGCATGTTCCAGAAACATCAGATAGCGTTTTTTGCCGCCCGTCTGCAGCAGGTAATCTGCCAGGGAATAACCTTCAGCGTACAATGTCAGAACCTGTTGCATCTCAGACGGGTATTCAGTCATCGAGAGCAGATTTCGCAGTGGGATCCGTTTATTGGTTCCCATCACCTGGCGATTCAGCAGGCGTTGACGTTGTCTTTCTGATTCGTGTTCCACAATCGTTGCTGCCCCTTCATCGGCCCAGCGAGGCAGCGGTCGACGAAAGTGGCAGGCAAAGATCGTATGATTGATTTCGTGCGGCAAGACAGAATCCAGGATGCGTTCCAGAGAACCTTGGATCTCCATGTTCCAGCCGAACACTTCGCCGCCGTCAAATGAGAAGGTGGTCGCGCCGCCAGCACCCATTTCACCGACTTTGACTTTGATCGGACAGGGGGAAAACCATTTGGGAAGCTCGTATCCCAGCCACGTGATCGCCAGTTCTTTGCGATAAATCTCAGCAGCATCACCAACCTGTTTCGCGATTTCAGGTGTAGGTGCGTGTGTTACGAAGTTGGAAGTTTTGTAAGAAGCACCCAGCGAGATGAATGATGCCAGGAATAAGACGAGACAGCGACTGATTTGAGCTTCCATGCCCTTGGGATCCTTTTCGTTGCAGCCACAGGCGGGTCTGTGACTGACAAGCTCAGCAATTTAGTAACGGGATAGTTTTGGGTCGATCACTCGATTTGGGGTTTTGAGATATGATCTTGGTTGAACCGGAAACGATCTTTGGTGAATTCCTATCAAGCTCAGAGGTCGTTTCAGGTGAGGAAAGTTTATTGCAAACAGAGGACCAATGAGAAGAGATTTTTCCGGTTCCAATATGTGAACATCGAGCAATCCTGGCCCTAAGCTCTTTTATAAAAGCGGCTTAGAATATCACGATCCTGGAAAATTTTTCCCGGTGCGACCTGAAAACCGGTTGTAGATATTGCAAATTCGGCTCAAAAAAGTGGCGAGATGCAAAAATTACAATTCTGTTTCGCTTAAGCCGGATCGGCATCAGAAGCGAATCCGGGCGAAGCCCCAGCCCAGAATAAAGCCGATACCCATCAGGATTCCCAGCTCGGTAATTCGCTGCGTCTGATTGGGTGTGAGATTGAAAACTGCCTGGATCAGGAAGCAGGTCACCATCATCACACCCGCACCATACAGACCAAAACGCACACGGACTTCGCCGGGCGTACTTTCCCGCGCGCCGGGTGTTTGAGAAGCAGGAACGACAGGCTGCTGGCGGTTTTCTTCTGTTTCAGCAGGGGGCTCCGACTCCACGCTTACGCCTCAACTTCCAGTTCCTGAAGTTCGTCAATAATCATGCGTACGAGTTTTTCGAGATTGGAACCGGTGGCAGAAGAAATCTGCATGACGGGTCTTCCCAGCTCTTCTCCCAGCAGTTCAGCGACCGTTTCTGCATCAGGCAATTCACTTTTAGTCACAACGATGATCTCCGGTCGTTCCATCAGACTGGCATCATACAGACGCATTTCTTCCCGAATCTGGCGGTAGTTCTGAATCGGATCGGTCTGATCCATGGGGGAAGGCTCGACCAGGTGGACGAGGACCCGTGTGCGTTCGACATGTCTGAGGAATTCGTGCCCCAGACCAACGCCTGCATGGGCACCTTCGATCAGACCGGGAATATCCGCCATCACAAACTGATGGTCAAAGCCCACACGCACCAGCCCCAGATTGGGATACTTGGTCGTAAACGGGTAATCGGCGATTTCCGGATGAGCTTTCGAAAGTCGACTGAGCAGAGTCGATTTACCCGCGTTGGGCTTACCCACCAGTCCCACGTCGGCAATCAGCTTGAGCTCCAGCGAAATGTCTCTCAGTTCGCCTGCGCCCCCTTTTTCGAATTCGCGGGGAGTCTGATGGGTCGCTGTCGCGAAATGGCGATTGCCACGCCCCCCTTTGCCTCCTCTGGCGACCACGACTCTGTCGCCACTCTGCTTCATATCGCGCAACAGATTTCCGCGTTTACTGTCAATCACCAGAGTGCCCGGCGGTACCATAATAATGGCATCTTCGCCGCACTTACCGGTTTTCAGGCTGCTCGAACCGTGTCCGCCACGTTCGGCATTCCAGTGCTTATGGCCGATAATATTTCCCAGGCTGCTGACATTTTCATCGGCGATGACAACCACATCACCCCCCTTACCACCATCGCCGCCATTCGGACCGCCTCGGGGTACGTGTGCTTCTCTGCGGAAACTGGCACATCCATCTCCGCCGTCACCGGCTTTACAATAAATATCGACGCGATCTACAAACATGATATTCCGACTACTGTTTCTACTCTGCTAAGTTTACGACCTGGTTCCTGTAGAGAATGAATCTACCAGATACAGGAACAACTCTGTTTCAATCATGACACTGACCGGCTGCAGCATCTGCATACCGTTTGGTATCAGGATGTTGTGAATTTCAGAACATGGATCACCATCGTGGCTCTGAATCTTTCAGCCTCGGTCCAGAGGCCCCTGGCGACACTACAGAAAAACTGGACACAGTCTAAGGCACGTACTCGACGGCGGTTAGAAAAATTCCTGTAGCTATCAACGGAACATTGCAATGAGCCCAGATGAGACGACCGGCGTCCCCATTGCCGCTCCTCCTTCTATTGTAGATTCTTATGCTGAAAATACGAGTGCCCTCGGTTCCATTCTTGGACAATCGCCTGCTTCCTCGCTCCTCCGACCTGATTCTCTCATGGAATTGCAAGTAAGCCCTCACACGCAGAAAACCATAAGCCATTTACACACAACACCTTACAGCTTATTCCAGACGCCAGATTCGCATTGACCTGCCTGAGGGATCTCTTTATACTCCCGCACCCTGAACATGCCCGCAAGGATGCGATAAAGGAATGGCGTGATGAGTTCCCTGCCTGCCAGGTCGGTAATCGAGTTTTCTCAATTTGATCAATTACGAGATGCGCGTGAAATTATCTTCAGCGAGGCAGACGCCTTGCGCCAGATGGGACGTGCACTCGGTACGGAACTTTGCGACGCGGTAGATCTGATCATGTCGCGTAAGGGCGCGGTCATCTTAACCGGCATGGGGAAAGCAGGACTGATCGGCCAGAAGATCTGCGCCACACTCTCCTCTACGGGAACGCGTTCCCATTTTCTGCATCCCGCGGAAGCCATTCACGGCGACCTGGGTTGCCTGCACCCCGAGGACACCATTCTTGCACTCTCCAACAGCGGCGAAACAGAAGAGATCCAACGCCTGCTGCCACTCATACAAAAAATGAATCTGCCCATCATCGGAATCACAGCGCGAACCACGAGCACGCTGGGCGCTGCCTGCCAGGTCGTCTTATGCCTGGGAGATCTGAAAGAAGCAGGCCCGCATCAGCTGGCACCATCGACTACCACCACAGCCATGCTGGCAATGGGCGATGCGTTATCGCTGGTCATCAGCAAAGCACGAGGCTTTTCGCCATTACAGTTCGCAACATTTCATCCGGGCGGCAGCCTGGGACGACGTTTAACAAAGATCAATGAAGTGATGCGTCCCCGGTCGGAAATTCGAGTCACCGGAGAGACCACTTCGATCCGTGATGCCTTTGTGAAACTGAGCCTGCCGGGACGACGCAGCGGTGCTGTGATCATCGTGGATGATGCCAACCGCATCACAGGTATTTTCACTGACAGTGACCTGGCCCGACTGCTGGAAGAGCGCCGGGAGGAACAACTGGATCAACCCATTTCCCGGGTCATGACCGAAAAACCAACCACCATACTGGATGATGCTTCCCTGGAAGAAGCCATCAATTTATTAAAGGCCCGCAAGTTGAGCGAGCTGCCCGTCGTGGATCAAGAAAAACATCTGGTCGGGCTGATTGACATTACAGACGTAATTGGCTGGCAACCCGGACTGGAATCTTCCAGCACCAGCAGACAATCAGGTTAAACTGATTTCCCTTTTCATTTCTGACCGACATTTCACTTCCACTATTAGAAACATTTTTCGATTCGTATGACCGGAACCATTCGCGCTGACAGGAATGGATTTTTCGATCGCCTGATGGCCAACCACCTGTTGCTGACCTGGTTCACAACAGCTGTGTTATCCGGCGCCTACCTGATGTACGCGCAGGCCATGCGGACTGTGATTAAAGAACAGGTCGTCCGTCAGGAGTTCCCCGAAGAAGTCTTCACGTCTCCCGCTTATGCCTCGGGGAATAATGAGAAAGCGAAAACCTTTCTGCCCGAACATGAATGGGCCGCCGATGCACGCTATCAGTTCAAAGACGAAAACGTCTTTGTCTACACCGAACAGTGGGAGCAGGAAGAAGACGATAAAGCCGCGCGTCTGAAGCCCTTCGCCATGTTGATGTTCGACCGGAAAAAAGGGGAAACTGAAGCCCCCATCGCGCTGGTCAGCGAAGAAGCTCTGGTCCGCTTTGAGTACCCATTTGGCGTCAAACACACCGATCCGGGACGGATGATCGCCGGTTCCCTGGAAGGTCGTGTAAAAATTACAGGCCCGAATGGACTGATCATCTGGGGCCGCAATTTCTGGTACGATGAAGCGTCGATGAATATCTATAGTGACCACGAAGTCCAGTTTGCCTATGAAGATCATCGCGGCAAAGCGCGCGGCATCGAACTGAAACTGATCCCTGCCACTACAAAACTCAAGGAACTCAAACCTGCAGTGGAGGGCATTCGCGAAATCGTGTTACGCCACGATGTGCACATGAAACTGGCGATCAAGAAAAACCCCCAGCCCTCCGAGACAGGCCCCTCCCGGTTCGCTACTGTAAGCTCTGGTAGCTTCACCTTTAACCTGGAGACAAACCAGGGCGTATTTAAGGACGATGTACGGGTCTATCATCCAACCAGTCCCCAGTATGCAGACACCCTGCAATGCGATAACCTCCAGCTGCAATTCGTCCGGAAAGATGAAACGGGAAGCACCGTCAAAGACGTCTCACCCTCACCGGGCCACTCCAGTGGAAAACTGACCTTTGAGGAACTCATCGCGACAGGCAGTACAGTCACGCTGATTTCAGAAGAAAATCAGTTTACCGGTACGATGACCCGCCTGTTATATAACGAAGCGACAAAGACGATCGTGCTGCAGGACCAGCAGGCCGTGCGCATCTACCAGCAATCTTCAGAACTGCAGTGCCCGGACATCACAATCAACCAGGATCAGGACGGGCGTCTGGAAACCGTATTCTGCAAAGGGGTCGGCTTCATCAAACACCGTGATCCGGCCAGCGGGCAACTGCTGATGGCAGCGCAATGGGTTGACCATATGAAAAAGTCAGTTGACCCGGAAACCACACTGGAAATGGTGGAACTGGAGAAAGAATGCATCGTCAGAAAACCGGATGCAGAATTTGCACTCGCCGCGCATAAGATCCGTCTGTGGCTCAAGGGTGAACTCCCTTCAGCCAGACAGCCACACAACTTGAAACCTGCGGCAGCTTCGTCCGGCAGCGACGGCTCACAGAAGATGCAGAAAAAAATTGATCCGCATAAAATGATCGCCGAACAGGACGTGGCGATCTACAGCCCTCAGCTGCGCGGGAAAACGAAACGCCTCGAAGTCTGGTTCGATGAAGAAAATAAACCTCAGTCTGCCCCCAATGCGCCAATCGGCGTGATGGCACCTCAAACCGTTTCTCCCGTGAAACATGCCGCCTTCGCTGTGGAAGATATACTGCCTGCGCAGCAACAGCGTGCTGCGGATAACCAGGCAGGTCGTGCCGAAATTGCTCAAAACCGGAACGCGCGACCTCCTGAGAAAAAGGAAAAGGACTTGTCAGCAGAGCCGATCATGGTGGTTGCGGAGCTAATGAAAATTCGCATCAAAAAAAATGACGTCGGCAAAGAGGAAGTCACCGAAGTCTGGACCGAAGGTGCTGTGACTGTCGACCAGTTTAACGAGGAGCAGGACCAGCCTCTGCATATTACAGGCAACCAGTTGCACATTCAGAACAAAGGCAGTAATGATCAGATTCTGCATGTCATTGGCAGCCCTGCCAAAATCAATGCGCAGGGCTCTCAGATTGAAGGCGAACACATCTACCTGTATCGCCTGGCAAACCGGGCGGAAGTCCAGGGGAAAGGCCTGCTGTTGCTCCCGGTTCGTGGAGGGCAAAAAGCGGCCGGCGGTTTACTGTCCGGAGCGGAAAGCATCACAAAAGAAAACAACCTGATGGCTTCCGGAAACAATGACGCCCAGGACAACCTGTTGGAGATTCACTGGGAACAGGAAATGATCTTTGATGGCTTGACCGCTAACTTTTTCGGAAAAGTCAGAACCAATCTGGGTGACAATCGACTGCGTTGCCAGGAGATGGAAGTGATCCTGTCTGACCGGGTCTCCTTTACAGAAAAAAATTCATCCGAACAGAAGCCCGACGTGCATTTCATTACCTGCCGCGACGGCGTCGAAGTGGAAAGTAATGAATACCTGGATAATCGGCTGGTCGGTATTCGCCGCGCCAGTTTCTGGCAGATGAACGTGGACCAGAAAACCGGTAACGCCGAGGCACGTGGTCCCGGCTGGCTGGTCTTGTGGCGACGGGAACATCCGGAGAAGACCAGTTCGCAGTCCAAAGTCTCCCAGGCAAACCTGCCTCAAAAAACCGAAAGTGACAGCTGGAATTATACCCGCATCGACTTCAACGGAAAAATGGCCGGTAATGTTTCACAACGGAGCACCACGTTTGACGATCGCGTGCAGATCACCTACGGGGGAGTGAAGCGTCCCCTGGATACGATCGACCCAGACAGAATGCCCCCCGGTGCGGGTTCCATGCGGAGCAACAGCCTGAAACTGATTCAGCATGATATAGAAGGGCAGAAAAAGAAATTCATTTCGATGCTGGCGAAAGGGAATGCCGAAGTCGAAGGCAATACTCTGATCAAAAGCAAACAGACTCCCACCAGCCAGGAGTTCAGTGCCAGCGCAGATACCATCAGCTTTGATCAATCGAAGGATCAGTACACGCTGCGTTCTTTTGGAAACCGCAAAGCAACACTCCGTAGATTCTCACGCTCCGGGCAGACTCCGACCAGAAGTGTTTCACAACAGATTGAGTTCTCTCCGTCCCATGATCGAGTCACATTACACGGTGTAACCGAAATACAGGGGTTGCCTTAAGTCAATTCCGCTCGAAATCAGAGATTATTTCTTTTTTCCCCCCACGATCTCACCTACAATCGAATAAGAGTCTTTGCCTGCCACTCTCATCTCTGGTGGACTTCAAACAAGGAACAACAGTGAATATGCCTGTCATGCAGCAGCAACATTCCCGAAGCACACTTCGTCCCGGCACCTCGAAACAGGCGCCGGTTGAGTGGTCAGCCTGGCGCTCCAGGTTGTCTCGAGGATTCTGTCTGCTGACCCTGATTGTTTTACAGTTGGCGCTGACAGATCGCGTGCAGGCACAAAACCCGCGTGCGCTGGAGGCGTATCAGAAACAGTATCAGATTCTGCAAACCAACTTTCGAAACGAACTGATCCAGCTGGCCCGGAAATGTCAGAGCGAACAACAGCAGGCGGGCGTGCAGACGATTGCCGAAATCATCAAAGAGCTGCAGGAATTCGATCCGCAGGCGAATCCGCTGCCGCGTGAAGTTCGTCCGGACCTGCCAGTCAGTCTGCCTGCCGATGAACGCGGCTGGCGATTGAAGCTGAGAAATCTGCAGGAGGAACAGGCCAACGATCTGTTTGTCTTCTCCCGCAAAGTGCTGCATGCCGGCTTCCCCAGTTATGCCTACGATCTGATTCTGGAAACCGCATACCACAACCCCGATCAGCGTTCCGTGCGACAGATCCTGGGCTACGTGCGAAACGGCGATGAATGGGTGACCCCATTTGAAAAAGAGATGCACGACCGCAAACAGCAATGGCACCCCCGATTTGGCTGGTTGCCCGCGGCTCATATCGCCCGGTACGAGCAGGGCGAACGGTATGTCAACGGACGCTGGAAATCGGCGGCACAGGAAGCAGAAATCCGGCGCGACTTCCGGAATGCCTGGGAGATCAAAACCGAACATTTTCTGATCAAAACCAATCACAGTCTGGAAATGGGTGTGAAGCTGGCCACGGAAATGGAAGACTTTTACCGCTATTTCCACCAGACTTTCGCCGCCTTCTTCAATACGCCCGAACAAATGCAGAAACTGTTTGAAGGAGCCCGCAATCCGTTTCAGCGTCGTAATAAAAACGATCAGCACGTGATGCATTATTACAGCACTCGTGAAGAATATCTGCAGCGACTACAGAAGGACATTCCCCAGATCGGACTCACACACGGCATCTATCTGTTCGGCGATCGAATCTCGCACTTTTATCATCGTCCCGATGCAGAAGGCGATCTGGGAACGCTGTATCATGAAGCAACCCACCAGTTGTTTTATGAATCCAGCTTTCAAGGCAGAGGCCGTCAGGTCGGCGAAAAGAATCATTTCTGGGCCATCGAAGGGATTGCCTGCTACATGGAATCCTTTGAAAAGCAGGGCAACAAGTTTCGCGCCGGTAATCCCAATCACATCCGCTTCAACGCGGCACGCTATCGGCTGTTGAAAGATGAGTATTATGTCCCCCTGGAAACATTTGCAGCGATGGGCCGCTACGCTTTTCAGCACAGCCCGAACATGAGCCCCAATTACAGTCAGGCTTCCGGGCTGTCTCATTTCTTCATGCATGCAGCACGCGGAGAATACCGGGACGCATTTATCAATCAGTTGACGCAGCTCTACAGCGTCAATTCCCGGGTACGCAATAACCCGCAAACGCTCGCAGAATTACTGGATATCTCATACGCTGACCTTGATCAGCAGTACAGAGAATACTCGGCAAGCCTGCAGAAAGCCCTTAATGAACGCGCTTTGAGCCTGCAGTCCAGCCCGTGAATCCGGATCCGCTTTGAACCGGAATATGCATCGAATTTACGGTCCCTGTTCACTTCCCGCACCTGCTAACAGACTTCGTTTTCCCCAACACAATAGCGCACAAATATTTACACTTCTTAATTAACATATGGCATGTTAATTAGATTTGCTATTAAATTTTCTTGCTTCCGTCGTTTAAATCTGGCTAAAATAGTAGCTTCACTTCAAATTCATTTTTTAATTTAGTTTTACTTATCCTATCATCCTCTTCTATAAGGAAATGAACTAATGGCACTCAAGTTCGAAAGCGGTACAAAACGAGGTTTTACACTCATCGAGTTACTGGTGGTCATCGCGATCATCGCCATTCTGATTGCCCTGTTATTGCCAGCCGTCCAGCAGGCACGTGAAGCGGCCCGGCGGTCTACCTGCAAAAATAATCTGAAACAACAGGGGTTGGCTTTGCACAACTACCACGATTCTCACCGCATCCTTCCCCCGGGAGATGTCAATGGCGGTGGTTATGATTGTGCCTGGCTGGGAAGCCAGGAGACTCGCAACCACACGGGTCAGTTATATATGCTCCCTTTCCTTGACCAGGCGAATATTTACAATCAAGTCAACTTCTCGATGGCTACCGGACTGGGTGATGGGAATGGGGTCTGCACAGGTCCTACCGCAGGAATCCAAACGGCAGCCACTTCACACTCCATCGCGGTGTTTGAATGTCCCAGCGATTCCTACTCACATGGCCCTTATACCTATACCTCAAACCTGGCTTACGCGACGAACAAGGATTATCGCACGAGTTACACTTTTATTTATCTCACTTATTCAGCGGGTGTCTCTTATGAATCTATCTTAGGAATCAAAACGGCCTTCGGACACAACGGGGCAGCCAGGATGCGGGACTTCAGCGACGGTACCAGTAACACCATGGTGATGATGGAAACCCCCATGGAAAAAGACTCGGCGATTCGAGGTCCGTTCTGGGCAACATGGGTGGCCACAGCCGCAATTATTGCAGCCCCTTATCGGAAGATTAACCAGCCCACCAGCGCAACGAACCCTCTGGTCAACTGGGGATCTCCAGGCAGCGAACACGTGGGTGGTTGTCATGCACTGATGGGTGATGGCGCAGTACGCTTCGTCTCCGAGAATATTGACATTACTCTTCTCAGATCAGTGCAGACAATCAACGGCGGCGAAGTGGTCGGCGAATTTTAATTCTTAAACGAATGGCAAGTGATACCAATGCAAATCAATTTTCATAAGTTTTTATGCGCGATCTGCCTGCTGACAACCACCCTGATCGCAGGTTGCTCAGGCGGAGGAGCTGATACCCCGAAACTGGGTCAGGTTTCCGGTACGATTACTCTCGATGGTCAGCCGCTGACGCAAGCCTCTGTGACGTTTCAACCGCAGTCGGGCGCACCTTCAGTAGGCATGACGGATGCAAGCGGGAAGTATGAGTTGGCTTATACCCCTGATACAAAGGGAGCAATTCCAGGCCAGCACACAGTACGCATCAGTAAGATGGGAGAGCCAGGCTCGCCCAATGACACTGAAGATCAGGTTCCGGCAAAATTTAATCAGAACTCGAAACTTACTGCGGAAGTCAAAGAGGGTGAAAATACGGTGAACTTCGACCTGGACTCCAAAGCCAAATAACTCCCGGATTTGCGTTACTCGCAATCACTCAGAAAAAATCAGCAGACCCTGTTCCTTCGGGAGCAGGGTCTGTTTCTGTTTCACAGACAGCTGGCTTAAAGCCTTTCTTTCTGGACCCGACCCCGGACGTGCGATAGGATGAATGTGTTTCGTTTCCTGTCCTGCATTCCTGTCAAACAGAGATCTTCGTGATGCCCCCTGCATGTCATCCGAAAACCGAACCGCCAGCTACCCTCCGGCGCGTCCGTCATCCGCTGCTGTTTCGCGGTGCAGCGATTCTGCTGGGACTCTCTCTACTGGTACTACTGGAACTGGCACTCCGTTTGTGTGGCGTCCAGCCTCTACCCGACAGTCAGGACCCCTTCATTTCCTTCAGCTCTGATGCCACACTGTTTGTCAAAGATCCTGCAGGAACGAATTATCAGACCGCTCCGGAACGCATCGACTTCTTTCGCCCGCAATCCTTCCCCGTCAACAAACCTGCAGATACGTTTCGCGTCTTTGTCCTGGGTGGTTCGACCGTCCAGGGCCGACCCTATGCCGTGGAAACATCATTTACGACCTGGCTGAAAATCAACCTGCAGGCGGCTGAACCGAAGCGTCATATCGAAGTCATCAACTGTGGTGGAGTTTCATATGCCAGCTATCGCCTGGTTCCCATTCTGCGGGAGACGCTGCAGTACCAGCCCGATCTGTATATCGTTTACACCGGCCATAATGAGTTTCTGGAAGAACGCACTTATGGTAACCTCAAACAGAGTTCTTCAATCTCGCTGGCTACACAGAAATCGCTGCGGGATTTACGCATCGCCTCCCTCATGCAACGATTACTGCCAAAAACGCAGGAAGAAACAGCAGTCTCCCCGAAAACCGTGTTATCTGCAGACGTGAATGCCCGACTCGATTTTCAGAAAGGCCTGGAGGGTTATCATCGTGACGCCGAGACACGTCGTGGAATCATCGAACATTTCGAATACAACGTCAGGCAGATGATCTTACTCGCGAAGCAGGCTGATGTGCCTCTCGTACTCGTCAATCCGGTCTCGAATCTCAAAAACTGTCCCCCGTTTAAAAGTGAATTTGCAATCGGACTTTCACAGGAACAGCAGGATCAACTGATCTCCTGCTGGAATGCAGCTAACGACTGTGACTGGAAAAAGGCCGACCGCAAAATGCAGCTATGGGAAGAAGCCGTGCGCATTGATCAGCAGCACGCCGGCCTGCTTTATAGCGTAGGAAAAACCTGCGAACATCTGCAGCGTTATCCGGAAGCAAAAGACTGGCTGACAACAGCTAAGGAAGAAGATATCTGTCCGTTGCGCATCCTGGAGCCGATGCATGAGGCGCTGTCTGACATGGCGCAGGAATATAACGTACCCCTTGGTTGATATCCGCCGATTAATTGAGCAGCAGACACCGAATGGCATCCCAGGGAGTGAATGGCTCGTCGATCATGTGCACCCCAGTATTGAGGGACACCAGCTGATTGCGGATGCACTCTTTGAAAAACTGGTGGCCTTACAAATCTGCTCACAAACGGCTGACTGGGAGTCGAATCGGGATCAGCTCCGCCAGACTCATTTGAATTCGCTGCCGGAAGAATATTTCCTGCGCGGCGCACTGCGCAGTAGAAGACTGGAAGGCTGGAGCCGGGGTCACAGTCAGAAAATTCCCCCTGCCTCAATTCCTGCTTCAACAAATTGACAACGGACCAGAAAAACCGCTGTAACATATTTCACTGCAATAACTTACAGAACAATGACCACCAGAAACTCATCCCCTGCCTGAATGCCAGACATAGGGGCTTTTGACCAGACCCCTTCAAGCCGCATACTTGATCTAGTTTGCCTCACTGCATACGATTCCTTTAACCTCAAAATGTAGTCCCGCCACATCAGGTTATATGAACTATGTTGAAATATAACCTCTTACGTTCGAGTTCACTTACCGAGCTTCCTTCCTTTTTCCCGTTAATTGATTTGGAAAACCCATGAAAAGCGCATCATCATTAACCTCCAGACGAGGTTTTACTCTCATTGAATTGCTGGTCGTGATTGCGATTATCGCGATCCTGATTGCATTACTGTTACCTGCCGTTCAGCAGGCCCGGGAAGCAGCCCGCCGCAGCACCTGTAAAAACAACCTGAAACAGGTCGGTCTGGCCTTACACAATTACCATGAGACCCATAGCGTTTATCCTCCCGGAGGACTTGGTACCCATGGTCCTTCCGCCTGGGTCCATCTCCTGCCCTTCGCCGATCAGGCGAACGTTTACAATCAACTGGTTTTCGAAGGAACTTACTTCTGGTTTGGAGGCGCTTCCAGCGTGCCAAATTCGCCTGCCATTAATAATACGAAACCACCTTATATGGCTTGTCCTTCCAGCGCGCTGCCACAAAGCGTTAATGCTACCACAGGCAGTACCACCACCAGCGTATTCATCTCATCCTATATCCTGATTTCAGGTGCAACCGGGATCAGTCAGATTCAGGACGATACCTACTCCAAAGGAGGATTCAGTAATAAAGGGATTCGCTCTAACGGAGGTTCCTTTACCTTCCGTCAATCATTCCGTATTCGCGATTTTCTGGATGGAACTTCCAACGTTGCCATGGTGGGAGAGCAATCTGGCTGGGGACAAAATGCAACCGGAAGCCAGACGGATATTCGTTCCGCTTATGCAAGTGGTGCCTGGATGAGCCCCAACACTCCCATCGATCACGATCCACGCTGTTACAACACAACCACACTCCGCTATCCCATCGGCTATCAGAGCACCGGAGTTGGAATTGCTAACGACGCCTGTAACAACCCCATCCAGTCCCAGCATACAGGCGGAGCGCACATGCTGCTCGGAGACGGTGCCGTCCGGTTTGTCTCTGCCAATGCAGACTTCAACACGCTTCGCCACCTCTGCTGCCGTGCAGACGGAAATGTTCTTGGCGAATTTTAATTGACGATGATCTCTCTGAGCTGAAGTCGTAAAACTGCATGTGGTGTCCTCAATCATGGGGGACACCACATCTATTTTGAGATCACTTTCCCTTCCTGGAACCAAAACCATGAAACAGCTTGCCCTTTCTCTTTTGACTCCCCTGTTCCTTTCAGGTGCATTATTCTTTTTCCCCGGCTGCCAGGGCACAACGACCGATTTTGGTCCCACCGGAGCGTTATCGGGAAAAGTGACCTATAAAGGCGAACCTGTTAAAGAAGGGCTGGTGCAGTTCAATAACCCGGAGAAAGGTTTTGGCGGCCAGGCTGTGATCGATGAAGATGGGACCTATACCGTCACCAACAGTTCGGGAGGGCTGGTGACCGGAACCTATCAGGTCAGCGTTGTTCCTCCCACGATTGAAAAATCGTTTGGCCCCGACACGCCTCCCTCCGAGGTCCTGAAGGAAATGCCCAACATACCGCAAAAGTATCATTACCCCAAATCCAGCGGATTGACCGTCGAAATCAAAGAGGGTGAGAACACCTTCGATATCGAGATGCAATAAACACGCCTGACTTCCTCCCAGACTCTGACGTAACTACAAAATATCTCACAGTTTATGCTGAGGACAACAGCCGCATTATTGCAGTAAAAGGATACAAATCTGACGCATACTCTGATTGATTCGAGTCGGCCGCTACTCTATGATCGAAGATCAATGTCTACTTATGTTGACGTTGATCTTGTCTTTCCTGAATCTGACCTGTGACGCCGCTCAACATGAAAGAGACACCTGATGAGACAATGCTGGACTTTCACATTCCTGGGGCTGGTCTTCCTGATCGCCGGACAGCCGGTGCAAAGTGAAACGCAAACGCCGCCGTTTGTAGCCGGTTTCGATCGCTTCGCCCGCCATGACGAACTGGAACCGCATGCGGGAGGCCAGTTGCTGATCAGCGAATTGAGTTGCGTCGCCTGTCATCCCTCACAACGCTCTGAACTGCAACCCAAGCGCGGTCCCCGCTTAACGGGAGCCGGCAATCATCTGCAGCAGCAATGGATTCGTGAATTTCTCGCCGCACCGCAAAATGCCAAAGCGGGCACAACGATGCCCGATGTGCTCCATGGTTTGCCTGCCGAAAAAAAACAACAGGCGATTAACGCATTGACTGCGTTTCTCACAGCGCAGCAGTCCGCCTATCCCGAGATCAAAGCGACCGGCGCTAACCCGGTGCCTCACGAATTCTGGAAGAAAGGCAACGTCAAATCAGGTCAGGAGCTGTATCACAAAATCGGCTGTGTGGCCTGCCACGAACCTGACACTGAGTATGAACCGGGAGAAACAAAAATTTCTCCCTCTGATAAAATGCTCGCCCAGCTTGATCCTGAAGACATCAAAGAACTGGGACTGGCGGCCGCTGTCCGTCCCGTCAATTCGGTTCCCCATGGCAACCTGCCGGCTAAATACACGGCAAAGTCATTAACGTTTTTTCTGCTCAATCCCGAACAGACACGCCCTGCGGGACGGATGCCGCAACTCAAACTCAAAGCAGTCGAAGCGGCTGACATCGCCGCCTACCTGCTGCAGAAACAGACGGCTGCACAGGCTGTGGAAGAAAAAAACAGCGACGCAGACTTAGTCGCGACGGGAGAGCGTTTATTCGTTGAACTGAAATGTGTGAACTGTCACGATGCCAAAAAACTGAAACCAGCACAGTTTGCTCAACCACTGGCTAAACTGAAACCGGCTGCTCCCTCCAGCTGCATGCATGCCGCTCAGAAAAACATGCCCGCATATCCGCTCGACCAGCAGCAGCAGACGGCAATCCAGCAGACCCTGGCCAGTCTTCCCGACCAGAAAACTGCCAGCCCGAAGCAGCAGCTGGATTTTCAGGTACTGCAGCTTAACTGTTATGCCTGCCATGAACGGGACAAACAGGGGGGCGTCGGCTTCAATCGTAAACCCTATTTTGAAACCGCCGCCCACGTCGACCTGGGTGATGAAGGTCGCATTCCTCCCACACTGACCGGGATCGGCTTTAAACTGCAGAAGAAATGGCTGTCGAAAGTTCTGAACGGAACCGGCGACATCCGCTTTCACATGCAGGCCCGCATGCCCGTCTTTCCCAAACAACAGGTCTCAACATTGCCCACCGCTTTTGAAAAAGTCGACGGTAAAGCGCAGCAGCCTGACACCAGAATTTTTCCCGAGCATGACAAACTGGCTTCGTCAGGCCGCATCATGCTGGAAACCGGTTGCATCCAGTGTCATCCGATTCGAGGCGAAAATATGCCGGGCGTGGTCGGCACCGATTTGGGTGATGTCACCAACCGCGTACATCCCAGCTGGTTCCGTGCATTCCTGCTCGACCCTGCTTCCCTGAAACCACGCACCCGCATGCCCACCTTTTTCCCGGGTGGAAAAAGCCAGAACAAAGATCTGCTCGACGGCAACGTGGATCAGCAGATCGCGGCACTCTGGGGCTACCTGAAAGCGGGATCCAAACAACCGCTGCCTGAAAAGATCCTGGAAGCGAAATCCAAAAACTACGAACTGGTTCCCGATAAACGTCCGATTGTCCTGCGTACGTTCATGCAGGAGGCAGGCACACACGCCATCGCGGTCGGCCTGCCGGAGAAGGTTCATTTCGCCTTTGATGCCGAACAGGTCCGCCCTGCGCTTGCCTGGAAAGGTCGCTTCCTGGATGCACAGGGAACCTGGTTCATCCGCTTTGCTCCTCCCGCCGACCCGCTGGGGGGTAATGCAGTCCTGTTTCCTGCTGGGGCACCGGTGGCGCTCCTGAAAAATCGGCAGCAGTCGTGGCCCGTCTATTCACCGGATGCGAACGAACTGCAATTTCGAGGATACCGCGTCGATGCGGAAGGCGTTCCGACCTTTCTGTATCGTTGTGGAAAGATCGACATCGAAGACCGGTTCGAAGCTACCGAAAAACAGGCACTTAAAAGACGACTGACCATCAAAGGCAGCCCACAACAGAGCAATTCAGAGAAACTCTGGTTTCGTGGCCTGACCGGTAAAACTTTAAAACCACTGAATCCGACAACCATGCAAAACCAGGCTGGGCTCCAGGTTTCGATCTCACCCGAACTGGCAAAAGCCGGCCTTCTTCGCAAACACGACAAACAGTCAGACTGGATCATCCCTGTACCTGCCACAGAGAATACGACAATCGAGGTGACCTACCAATGGTAATACGCGCGCTCCCGTTCCTGTTAACACTGCTCTTTTTCACATGTTCTGCGAACAGTCAATCCGTTTTTGCAGAGAGTGAAGAGGACTATTACCGGCTCGTTTCCATCATGACGCCCAAAGCGCAAACCGAATCGCGGGCCGCCAACTGGAAGCCGGCCCCCGGCGATCTGGTACTGGAAGTCAGCGGCATCGCAGTCCTCGATGATCATCGGATTGCCGTTGCCATCCGCAAGGGGGAGATCTGGATCATGGATGGCGTGTATGAAGAACCTCCCAAAAACGTCACCTACAAGCGCTTCGCAACCGCCTTGCATGAACCATTGGGTCTGATCTGGAAAGACGGCGCATTCTACACGGTACAACGCAGCGAACTGACACGTATCCGCGACACCGACGGCGACGACATCGCCGATGAATACCTGACGGTCACCAAAGGCTGGGGTGTCACTGGTCATTACCACGAATATGCGTACGGCCCCGTGCTCGACCACGATGGCAACATGTGGCTCACGTTAAACATCGGACTGGGTCTGAAGAAAGAACATAAATCGCGGGCCGTCACCGATCCGACGCTGGGCTTTTCGCAGGGCCGCTGGCGCGGCTGGGGGATGAAGTGTACTCCAGACGGAGAGCTGATTCCCGTCTGTGCGGGCATGCGGTCTCCGGCCGGTCTGGGAGTGAACCGTGCCGGCGATGTATTCTACACCGACCAGCAGGGTAACTGGGTCGCCACCAACTCGCTGCATCACATGCGCGAAGGCGCGTTCTTTCATCATGTCGAAGCTCTCGCATCAATGAGTCTTCCCGGCTCTCCCGTTAAGGGCATCAAAGAAATCCCCAACGGTCTGCCTTTACCGGAAGCCCTCAAACGCATGCCACAACTCAAACCGCCGGCAGTCTGGTTCCCGTATAAGAAAGCCGGCCAGTCGGCGACCGACATCATGCTCGATGACAGCGGCGGAAAATTCGGGCCCTTCGATGGTCAGTTTTTTGTCGGCGAATTTACACAGGCTTCCATCCAGCGCGTCTTCCTGGAAAAAGTCGACGGCGAATACCAGGGGGCCTGTTTCCCGTTTCGAAGCGGCTTCGCCTCTGCTGTACTCCGCATGGCTCAGGGAACTGACGGCAGCATGTTTGTCGGCCTGACCAACCGGGGTTGGAGCAGTCTGGGAACGGCCTCTTACGGTCTGCAGCGACTGGTCTGGACGAAAAAAATGCCGTTCGAAATCAAAGAGATGCGGGCACAACCTGAAGGATTTGAACTGGTCTTCACGAAACCGGTTGACCGCAAGACAGCTGCAGACCCGAAGTCGTACAAGCTGCAGAGCTACACCTACACCTATCACTCTTCCTACGGCAGCGATGAAATTCTGCCTCGTAACCTGGAGATTGAAAACATCACTGTTTCGGACGACGGTTTGAAAGCGGAACTCAAAGTGAAAGGCTTGCGCGAACTGTATGTGCATGAACTCAATGCAGACGGGGTGAAAAGCAAAGAGGGTCAGTCACTACTGCATCCCGCTGCTTACTACACATTGAATCGCATTCCGAAAAAATAACCTGAGTTCAAAACGACCGGTTGTTTTCGGGATATTAGTGCGCATCACATTTAACCATAGCGTCTGTCATTCTAATATACTCGGTCCAAATGGCCCTGGAGACGCTACAGTAAAACGGGACACCGTCTAATTCAGAAAGCCGCGCTCGCGTAATTCCTGGATATTGCCGGGCGCACTTTCCCAGACCCGTTCCGCCGCATAACGCATCACCGCAATGCCTCCCATGCCGGGCGGTGCACTGAGGATGGCAACATGCTCTTCCTCTTCGTCGTCCAGCTGTCGATTCAGTTTGGCGACCGCTTCTTCAATGCTGTCACTCACGATCCGCTCGGGGCCACTGGTATTGGTAAACTTCAGATTAGAAAAACCGGCCGTCCGCGAAAGCAGAAAGGCAGCCAGGTCGGCTTCTTCCTGTTCTTCGAAGAAATTGCGAAACTCGGGCTCCATCCGATCAGGGGTAATGATCATCGGCCGGGTAATACTGACTTCCCCCTTACGAATAGTCACCGTCGAACCACGCTCCGCAGCCCCACATACCAGATAATAAGGCAGTTTCTGATCGCCGAAGGTGAATAAAGAAAAATGGACCGGACGTTCAATTCGTACGGCAGTCCAGATTTCGAAGAAGCGCTGTTCATCGAACTCGTGTGAAAAATTCATCAGGTTCCAACCGGGTTGAATAATATTGCGGCGAGTAAAACGATTATGATCAGCGGGTGATTAACTCAGCTTTTTCAGTTTACTGACACGTCCGATGGAAACCCATTCGGTCACAAACAGGTTCCCCTCCTGATCGAAGCAGGCATCATGTGGATGAACGAATCGGCCAGCCTGCCAGGTTTCAGGCTGCGTGCGCACTTTAAAGCCATCCAGGACTTTGTTCGTCCAGTCCTGATCGTACCCCAGATGTGTGATGACTTTGTTCTGCTTATCAAACAGGGTGACGCGCGCGTGCAGATCAGAGACAACCATGATGTCGCCCTGAATATCAATATCGGCTGGAAAGCTGACCGTATTGACAAATCCCAGATGTTTTCCGTCGAGCGAGAAATACTGCAGACGGTGGTTGGCCCGATCGCAAACCGCAACTTTGGGTGTGCCGTCCCGTTCATCCAGCCACATCCCATGCGGCGTTTTCATTTTACCAGGCTCGGTTCCACTACCGCCCCAGAAGAATTCGGGCTTATCTATGAAGAGCATCTTGTCAAGTGGTTTTATTCTTCGCGCATGGGTACCTTTCTGAGACTGAATC
>NZ_JBLXHC010000028.1:0-52701 GCF_048260065.1 Gimesia sp.
GGTGGTGATGTTCTGGTGGGCGTGAGAATCACGACTCTGCCTGCGAATGGTTCGCTGGAGCTAAACGGTTCTGCCGTAAATGCGGGTGATCTGATCAGTATTGATGACATCAGCAATGGTCTGCTGGAGTTTATTCCAGCTGAGAATGAAAACGGAACGGGTTATACCAGCTTCGAGTTCAAGGTGAATGACGGGACGGTTGATTCTGACGCTGCCAATACGCTGACGATCAATGTGACCGCTGTGAACGACGCACCGGAATCCAGCGACAAGACGGTAACGACGCTTGAAGATGTAACTTATACGTTCCAGGTGAGTGATTTTGCATTCGATGATGTGGACGGTGGTGATGTTCTGGTGGGCGTGAGAATCACGACGCTGCCTGCTGCCGGTACACTGCTGTTGAATGGTTCTGCTGTGACTGCGGACGATGTGATCAATGTCTCCGATATCAGCGGCGGTCTGTTAACATTCGTTCCAGCTGAGAATGAAAACGGAACGGGTTATACCAGCTTCGAGTTCAAGGTGAATGACGGGACGGTTGATTCTGACGCTGCCAATACGATGACGGTCAATGTGACCGCCGTGAACGACGCTCCGGAATCCAGTGACAAGACGGTGACGACACTTGAAGATGTAACGTATACGTTCCAGGTGACCGACTTTGCATTCAGTGATGTAGACGGTGGTGATGTTCTGGTGGGCGTGAGAATCACGACTCTGCCTGCGAATGGTTCGCTGGAGCTAAACGGTTCTGCCGTGAATGCGGGTGATCTGATTAGTATTGATGATATCAGCAATGGTCTGCTGGAGTTTATTCCTGCCGAGAATGAAAGCGGAACAGCTTACACCAGCTTCGAGTTTAAAGTGAATGACGGAACGGATGATGCGGTCTCCTCGAATACGATGACGATCGACGTGACCGCCGTGAACGACGCACCGGAATCCAGTGACAAGACGGTGACGACGCTTGAAGACACGTCATACTTCTTCCAGGTGACCGACTTTGCATACAGTGATGTGGAAGGCGATGCTCTGGTGGGTGTGCGGATTACGACTCTGCCTGCGAATGGTACGCTGGAGTTGAACGGTTCTGCCGTGAATGCGGGTGATCTGATCAGTATTGATGACATCAGCAATGGTCTGCTGGAGTTTATTCCTGCCGAGAATGAAAGCGGAACAGCTTACACCAGCTTCGAGTTTAAAGTGAATGACGGAACGGTTGATTCTGACGCTGCCAATACGATGACGATCAATGTGACCGCCGTGAACGACGCACCGGAATCCAGTGACAAGACGGTGACGACACTTGAAGATGTAACGTATACGTTCCAGGTGAGCGACTTTGCATTCGATGATGTGGACGGTGGTGATGCTCTGGTGAGGGTGCGGATCACGACGCTGCCTGCTGCCGGTACACTGCTGTTGAACGGTTCTGCCGTGAGTGCAGACGATGTGATCAGCGTCTCTGATATCAGCGGCGGTCTGTTAACATTCGTTCCAGTTGAGAATGAAAACGGAACGGGTTATGCCAGCTTCGAGTTTAAGGTGAATGACGGGACGGTTGATTCTGACTCTGCCAATACGATGACGGTTGATGTGACTCCTGTGAATGATGATCCGACCGTCAATGATATTTACTATAACGCAGACGAAGATGGTTCTGCGATCACTGGCTTCTTCGATGGCAACGATGTGGATAGTGATGACGACGTGAATTCACTGACCTATGTCATTTCACCAACCTATGCTGGTGAAGGTTCTGTCGTGAATAATGATGACGGTTCATTCTCGTTCGATCCGGGAACTGACTTCCAGTATCTGGCATCTGACGAAACGACGGTGATCTCATTTACTTATACAGCCATCGACAGTCATAATGGCATCAGCAACACCGGGACTGTGTATGTGACTGTCACCGGAGCCAACGATGCCGTCGATGCGATTGACGATGCTGCGAATGTATCTAAAAACGGCACCGTGAATATCGATGTTCGGGATAATGATACTGACATTGATACTATTGATCAATTAACGGTCACGCTGATTGACGGGCAGGCCGTAACCAACCCTGGTGATTTTGTTATATTGGCGTCGGGAGCGATCGTTACGCTCGAGGCGGATGGTACGTTAACTTATAATCCGAATGGCATTCATTCGGATCTGGTACCGCCCAATACAGCGCCGGATTCATTTGAATACACCGTCAGCGATGGTACAGCGACTGATACCGCGACCGTGAATATTACAATTAGCGGCAGCAATGAACTGCTGACAAAGACAGATCAAGTGCTGGAAAATATTACTCGAGATGGATTGACTCCGGAAACAATTGATCTGGATAACTATTTCGTTGATCCGGATCCCGGCGACACGGTGACTTATACAGTGGAAGCCCATGTGTTCGGTGATAATCCCGGGGACTCGTTACCTGCCAACTTCTGGGCGAATGTTGCGATCTCAGGCAGTGATTTGAATATCACTTATACCGACTACAGTTCAGAGCAGGTACGTCTGCCCCTGGTAATTACGGTCACTGCCCATTCTGATGATACCCTTTCTCCGAATGTGAGCAGTACATTCACGCTGACTCCCGATCCGCAGGCGACATTTGATATCCGACTGATTGCCCGTGAGGTCGAATCTTCCGGCCGCGATTTTACTTCATTCACAGTCGAAGTCTCTACTGAAAATCTTGGTACTCATAAAGGCAACGGGCGGTTCCAACTGACCAATGGGTTGCAGGATCTGGATTATTCGATCTTCCTGTCAACTTATGACACCCTGCTGGATATTGACGGAAATAAAACTCCCGGGGTCACCACAGATAATCTGGTTTCAGTCCGGTTTATCGATACTTCAAACGGAGATGCGATTGTCCATACCATCTTCAGCAATGGTGGTGTTAATGGAACTACCGTTGATGTAGCGAATGAAATCCTGTCAGGAACCTGGACCGCAGGTGAAGGTCTGACAAGTGATCTGATTGATAAACTGTATGCTGGTCAGCTGGCGGTTCAGGTTGTCATCAATACCGGAAATCCTGGTGGTACAACGAAACTGGGCGGGCAGAATATTACCGTTTCACCTGAAGTGGATGGGGTAGACAGCCTGCCTGTCGGCATCACGACTGTGGCGCAGGGAAGTTCGTATGTGGTCGAGCTGTGGATCAGTGATCGACTGGCGCAGGTTTTTGCCAACCAGACAACCGAGACTGCCTCAGTGACTGCAGCGATATTGGATATGGCCTGGGAAACGGCGAAGGCAGATTTGATCGATTTCGATTTCACAGATTCATCACCTTTCGGTCTTTTTAGTACATATGATCCCATTGATTACGTTAATGGAGTAATCCCCAATATCAACGGGACTACTTTTATCCCTGGTTTGGCCGCGAACGGGTATGCCCGAATGGGATTTGCAGTATTTTCTGCAACAAACGTGACTGCTGACGGAGCTCCAGCGGAATTCTCTATCGATCCCACCGATCTGATTGCTGGAACCGACGGGATTACTCGTGATCAATATATCGACTTCAGCCAGATTACCATTTCAAATACTACCGTGAAGCAGGTTGTACCTGAAGAGTTCTTCATTCAGACCGCTCAGAGCAATCTGACTGTTTCCGGTACGATCACTGTTGATGGTCAGGAAATTACTCTGTTACCACAGTCTGGTACTTTGAATTCTACCAGTTTAAGTGGTCGCCTGAATGTGATGATTGATGATGTGGATAATCCAGGGTCGATTCGTCTCATTGATTCCTTTGTTGAAGTGAATCCTTCTGGTCTGGCCCGACCAGACCGGGATGGTACAGAGAGCTATACTGCGTTTGATCTGGCCGACTTCGGACTGGTTGGAGATCAGGAAATACTAAATGTCTTCGGTCCTTTCAGTGGCGAATTAAGTCTGGCGATTCGTGATGCGATTGCAAAGGTATTCTCCAGCCAGCAGAACCTCGACGAAAATGGTTATTTCGATATTAGCGAAGACTGGATTCTGGATAATGGAGTACTTGATTCGCTGGTATACGTGGACGAATTTGATGATTCTACCATTGAGTCGGAAGCGACTGACGGAGCGACACTGTCATTTATCGATAAGGTGACGGACTTCCCTGCTGGCGTTCCAGACTGGAGTCATGCCAGGTTGTCGGGGAATGCAACTGACGGGTTTGAATTGTTGATTCCGATCAGCCGCCGTCTGCAGTTTACAACCCAGGATGGCTATGAAGTGGTGCTGGATCTGGTTGGTTCCGTGACCGCCTTCCTGGATCTCGATCTCGTCAATACAGATGAGGCCGGGGACACACTGGATTCAGCGTTCGACACCGAACTGGATTCGGCGGTTCCTGAAACCAAGGTTTACCAGGGGATTATCGGAAACAATCTCACTTTGAATGATCCTTTTAACGATGTGGATATGTATAAGGTTTATCTGCAGGAGGGGGATACCGTCAGAGTGGATGTGGATGCCAGCCAGTATCGAACATTCCTGGACAGCGCTCTGCGTCTCTTTGATGCAGATGGTAATCAACTGGCAATTTCCGAAATTGATGCTGCACCGGATGAGTATATTTTTGATCCTTCTATCTTCTACGATTCTTATCTCTCCTACACGGTTGGTGCCGGTGAATCAGGATATTACTATATCGGTGTGAGTTCTTATGCGAATGACACTTATGATCCAGAGCAAACTGAGACCACGAACCCCAATGTATTTGAATCTGAAGTCGGTTCCTATGACCTGACGATTTCTGTGGGGAATATTTCCGTTAACCCATTACACGGAACTCAGTCGGTTGACGCGAATACCACTCTGGATGAAGGGACTACGGTTGATCTGATTGTTGTTCGTGATCAGACCGAGTTAAATGTATTCGGGCAGACTGAGGGGCTTCCGCAAAGCGATTCCTGGATTGATGAGTGGAGTTCATTCTGGGTTGAAGTCTATGTTGAAACCGCAGATGCGAAGGGAATTACAGATGCGACAGTTGATCTGAACTACAACACGAATTTCTTTACCGCCACGGCAATAGAATTCGGCAGTGCCTTCAATGCCTCAGGTCAGGCTGTCATTGACGATGTGACAGGAATTGTGACAGGCCTGAGTGGAGCGGGAGCATTTGACAGGGCCGGTAATGGTGATAAAACACTGCTGGCCCGGGTCAAGTTCGAATCTCTGGACCAGGATGATGTCTCGATTGACTTTGAAGACAAATTCATCGGTCCGCATGCTCTGGGGCTGTCGTTGAGTAATGTGAGCGTTAATCTGGCGCATGATACCGAGACAACTTTAACTGTCGGGGATGCTCCTGAAACCGATCTGTGGGCGATTGCCTACGATGTGAACGATGATGATATCATCAATTACCGCGATCTGATCATCCTGACTTCTATTTATGGACAGAATGTACTTGATGCCGATTCTCCTTATGTCTGGGCATTGGATGCTGATAAGAGCGGTAAAGTTGACTACCGAGACCTGAGTTTACTGGCGACCAACTACGGAGTGCACAAAGGTGGCAACAGGGAAGTGGTTTATCCTTCCAACTTCCTGCAACGCTGGTACGGCAAGACGACCGATATCACTGGTGAGTCCTCCATCGATCAGGTGATGGAGGAAGCACTGGGGATCTGGCAGGATGCATTGGGGCTGGAAGAGCCTCTGGACATTCAGCTGGTCATCACCGACCTCGGTGGTACTCAACTGGGTGAAGGTCAGATGACCGGTGTCGATGAAGAAGGGCGTCCCGTTTCCGGGATTGTGACCCTGGATGATAATGCTGCCGGCCTGGGCTGGTACGCGGATCTTGATTCATCTGCCTTCAGTGCTACAGAACTGGAAGGGGGCGTGGCATACACGGCTGAAGCAGGTTCTGCTGCCGCCGGTCACTACGACCTGTTGACAGTGCTGTTACACGAAATCGGCCACGTGCTTGGATTCACCGACACGTATGCACCGTTTGAAAGTTTTGTGCAAACGGGAGTGGGCGGAACATTAACGTTCGTAGGGAGTGGTTTTGAAGCAACCCTGACCGATGATGGTCTGCACCTGGATGATACGGTTCATGCCGGTGATGTGATGAACGCCACACTGGATCCGGGTGTTCGCAAACTGCCATCGATTCTGGATACTCTGATTCTGCAATCTGCTCACGAAGCCGCAGCTTCAGGCAGCTATGAGATTCTGGTAGGAGTCAATGCTCCTCTGATGGCGAATCTGCCTCTGGTAGCAGAGACACCTGCGACACAGACTTCTGAGAATGAGAATTTGCCGGTGACCGTCATCACGTCCCTGGATGAATTGTCTCCAGTCGTAATTGATGTCACCAGCAGTCTGCTGACAGGTGATGAGCCGATTCTGCCTGTATTGAATCAGTTCTTCAAAAATCTGCTTCAGAATCAGGATGAACTGGATCTGACTGTTCTGGAAGGCTTGAGCGAAGAGCTGATCAGTGATCTGCGACTGAACGGTCTCTCGATCGTTGATGGCGGAAAACTCGACCTTTCAGGTCTGGTTGATCCGGAAACAGGAGATCTGGATCTGGCAGGGTTGAGTGAAGAATTCGATGCCGATTTTGACGAAGTCTTCTCAGACTGGGCAGGTCCGATACTTTAAGTAGTCTAAGTTGAATTCAGGCCCTGGTGTGTATGCGAGTGCTGACATCAGGGCCTTTTTTCTTAAATCGTCATGTTCTGAGAGTTGTAGGGTAGATGGGGTGTTGAGTTGCGTTTTGTCAACATGCAGTCATTTTCATAAACGCTAACACCTTGTATTCCAAGAGTTTTAAAGTCTGTGCTTTCTGTTCTTGAATGCTGAACAATGCGATGGTATGTTTCAGGTGTCTTGAGAACAGTCAGGACAAATTATCAAGTTTTTTCGGGGTGAACTGCCGAAGTATCAGGGTGAAGTTCATTTCAAATCAGTTCAGGTCCCATAGTTTCTGGAACCATTACTTCTTAAGATTTTGTATCACATTGAGGAGAAAAAAAGCGTGAGTGCTAAGAAAGATGACAAACCAGCTGATGAGACAACAGAACCAGCTGCAGAACAGGCAGCAGCTCCAGCTCAGCAACAGGTCAAAGTAAATGACAGCAATGTGACTGCGAGCTACGCGAACTTCTGTCGTGTCTCAAGCACACCAGAAGAACTGATTCTGGATCTGGGTCTGAATCCTCAGCCACTGGATCCTGCCAACACTGAGATCAGTGTCGGTCAGCGGATCATTCTGAACCATTACACCGCCAAGCGTCTGCTGAGTGCTCTCTCAATGGCTTTACAGCGTCATGAGCAGGCATTTGGTGTTCTGGAAACAGATATCCGTAAACGAGTTGTTCGTCAGCAGACTTAATTTGAGCATTGATTGCCATCTTTCCTGTTGCAACGGGAAAGGTGTGTAAGATACAATCAGATAAGATCAAGCTTACCCGCCGGCCCGGTGTTATCAGACACCGGTGCCGGTTTTTTTATGGGATCGCTTTGGCATGATCGGCGGCTCCAGACGTATTAATGGTAGTTGGCTGATACCTGATTTTCCGGTTTTTCCTGAAAATTTGGATAAAAGTATGACAGCGGTTGAGTAGGAAAGTGAAATCGAGTTTGGTAACTTTCTTTCGGACAGCGCAAGTCTATTAGAGTAGAGAGCTTTAAATCTCTGATCTAATACGGTAATGTAAAAGAAACCTGTTTTAAACCTGTATTCGCGACAGAGCATCCCCCTGCGTGTCGAGTTGACACTGCGTATGCCTGCCCGGATTCATAATTAAGCCCGGAGAGGGCACAATGCTTGACAAACCAGATTCTGCTTCATTTTATCATGAAGGCAACGGGCACTCTGACAATCAACTGCCTGAAGAGATGATCAACGATTTAAGTTCGGAATCGTTAACTTTCGTAGAGTCGCTGTACACGAGCTATCTGGAGTCGCCTGCCTCCGTTTCACAGGAATGGCGGGATTACTTCTCCCAATTCCCGCAGAAGTCGACGCGCAACCGTCAGTCGAGTTTCGGTCCTTCTTTCAAACGCCATACGATGTTCAACCCCCCCGGAAGACAGGAACGGGAGGGCCTCGATCGCCAGACGATGAAAATCGCGGATCGCCAGGAGCGTCTGGACCAGCTGATTCGAAACTACCGGGTACGCGGTCACATTCTGGCTTCACTGGACCCGTTGGGAAAAAAACGGGCGACGCCCCCTGAGTTGATGCCCGAGTTCTACGATTTCTCGGAACGGGATTACGACCGCGTCTTTTCCACGTCAACATTTGGCGGACCGAAGCAGCGCACCCTGCGGGAGATGATCCAGTGGTTAAGAAATACCTACTGTCGATCCATCGGTGCACAGTTCATGCATATCGACAGTCTGCGTGTGCGGAAGTGGCTGCAGAGCCGGATGGAAAGCACCGCGAATTTTCTGAAGTTCGAGCGTCCGGAGTCGTTGCGAATCCTGCGGCGTTTAACCGATGCGGTTGTGTTTGAAGAGTTCATTCAGAAAAAATATGTCGGCCTGAAAAGCTTCTCACTGGAAGGGGCCGAGAGCCTGATTCCTCTGCTGGATCTCGCGATTGAAAAAGCGGGAGAGCAGGGCGTCGATGAAATCGTCTTCGGGATGGCACACCGAGGCCGCTTGAATGTTCTGACCAACATCATGGGGAAAAAGCCGCGCGAAATTTTCCGCGAATACGAAGACTCTGTCCCCGAAATGAGTGTCGGCCGCGGCGATGTGAAATATCACCTGGGATACAGTTCCGACTGGATGACCGAGTCTGGTCACAATGTGCACCTGACGCTCTGTTTCAACCCGAGCCACCTGGAGTTTGTGAACCCGGTAGCGATGGGCCGCATGCGCGCCAAACAGGATCGCTGGGCGAATATTGATCGAACTAAAGGGATGGTCCTGCTGATTCACGGTGATGCTGCATTTGCCGGGGAAGGGGTTGTGCAGGAGAGCCTGAACCTGAGTGAGCTGCGTGGTTATCGTACGGGGGGCACGATTCATGTGATCGTGAATAACCAGATTGGTTTCACAACAGATCCGGCACAGAGTCGCTCTTCCACTTACGCAACTGACGTGGCAAAAATGCTGCAGATTCCCATTTTTCACGTGAATGGCGAAGATCCGGAAGCGGTTGCCCAGGTCGTCCGGCTGGCGATGGATTTCCGCAAGGAATTCCACCGTGACGTTGTCATCGACATGTACTGCTACCGTCGACGTGGACACAACGAAGGGGATGAGCCGGCATTCACGCAGCCTCTGATGTACGACATCATCAATAAGCGTCCTTCGGTGCGCGACAGCTTCCTGCAGCGCATGCTGGAAAGGAAGTCTGTCACCAAAGAAGACGGCGACCGGCTGCAGGATGAAAGTGTTTCTCATCTGGAGTCCGAGCTGGCAGCAGCTCGGGTTGAAAATTATCCGCATACGGTGGAACTGCCTGCAGGGATCTGGGCCGGATACCGGGGGGGACGCGAGTTACCGGCTGACCAGATTGATTCCGGCGTTCCAGAGAAAAGCCTGAAGAATCTGCTCTTGAAGCAGACCGAAGTTCCCGAGCACTTTACTCCTCATAAGAAGATTCAGCGTCTGCTGGCAATTCGCAAGGAGATGGCGGACGGCGAACGCAAAATTGACTGGGGAACGGCTGAGGCACTGGCGTTTGCTTCTCTGCTGACAGAAGGGTATCGAATCCGAGTCAGTGGGCAGGATGCACAGCGCGGCACATTCAGCCATCGTCATGCTGTGCTGCATGATGTCAAAACCGGTAAAAAATATACGCCGCTCAAGCATCTGGTTGAGGGACAGGGGCCGGTCGAATTTGTGAACAGCCCCCTTTCCGAAGCAGGCGTGCTCGGCTTTGATTACGGTTACAGTCTGGACTGTCCGGATGGTCTGATCATCTGGGAAGCCCAGTTTGGTGATTTCTGTAATGCCGCCCAGGTGATTATCGATCAGTTTATCGTGAGCGCCGAAGACAAGTGGCAGCGGTACAGCGGCATCGTCATGCTGTTGCCTCACGGTTTTGAAGGACAGGGACCGGAACACTCCAGTGCCCGCTTTGAGCGTTTTCTGCAACTGGCGGCGGAAAGCAATATCCAGATCGCGATGCCGACTACGCCGGATCAGTTTTTCCACCTGCTGCGTCGTCAGATGATTCGCAAGTGGCGGAAGCCTTTAATTGTGATGACGCCCAAGAGTCTGTTAAGGCACCGTGATGCGGTTTCCAGCTTCAAGTCGATGAGTTCGGGGTCCTTTATCAAAGTGATCGGCGACACGACAGATCTGAAACCGGAGAAGGTGAAACGAATTCTGCTGTGTACCGGTAAAATCTACTACGATTTGAGTGAGCACCGTAAGCAGACGGAACGGGACGATGTAGCCATCATCCGGATGGAACAGCTCTACCCGGTTCCCAAAGAGGAACTGGAAGAGGCGCTGGCACCATTCCCGGAAGGGACCCCCGTGTACTGGGTTCAGGAAGAGCCTGAAAACATGGGTGCCTGGCGGTTCATGTATTGCCGCTTCAAAGGCAATCTGTTTGGCCGCCATCCCCTGAAAGGTGTGTATCGACCAGCCAGTGCCAGCCCGGCGACCGGTTCAGGGCGCAGCCACCAGTTCGAACAGGAAATGCTGATTTCCGAAAGTTTCCGGGAAGAAGAATAACGTCTACGGGCGGTCAATCAGGTCTTTGAGATGGAAATGATGTTTCCCCAGTTTACCGCCATAGTTACCGGCGGTAATCTGGAGGATCCCCGGTTGCTGGCAGACGGTATGCAGACCTGACTTCATTGCCTGTTGCACGGGATCAAATGCTGCACCATCGATGACAATTTCGTAGACGCAACCGGTTCCCTCCGGCAGATCCGAAGTGGTCTGTGCCTGTAATGTCGGGCAATAGGCATCGTTGGTACTGGCCTTGAGTTTTGAATAGCGGGAGCCGACTTTGCTGCCGCTGCGTACGATGCCTCCGGGGAAGGGAAGAATTGTGAGCTCGACCTGCTGCATCGCAGAGACGGCTGCTTCTGTCGCGAGCAGACCGCTTTTCTGATCGGTAGCGCAGATGAGCAGATTCCCGCCGGCGACCCCCTTGAAGGTCCCCGTCTGATCTTCGCAGACAAACTCTCCATCCATTACGGGCACACGCCAGAGTCTGCGGTCTGCCCATTTTTTGGAGACCTGGAAACCATCTCCAAAAAATCGGAGTTGGCTGCCAAGCGCGATGTTCTTTTCCGGATTTTCAGAGGAATAGCCTGAGTAACAGGCGGTGGTCGGGCAGGTGAGAATGCATTGCCCCACGCGGTTGGTAACCGCTTTTTCCAGGGCGGACTGGCTGAAGGCAAAAAACATCAGGCTGACTCCGGGGCGACCATCGGGGCTTTCTGTAGCGGAGAGATATTTCTCCACGCCGGCTTCCGCATCACAGGCAATCACGCTGGTGGCATAACCGGTGACTTCGGCTGCTGCGATTCTGACCCAGGACTCAGTGAGAGCGGTTACGATGATTCGAGTGCCGACAGTTGTAAATGCTTCTGCGAACGTATCACAAATGGGAACGCCGTTTAATGCCAGTTCAGTATGATTGTTCAAAATGGTTCCCGGAGAATTTCATAAAGCAGATTGAAAGAGATTGGTACCGGAGTTGATTATTACGGAATCTGAGGCAAATTCAAAGCCTCAATGGTCCCGGTTGTACTCAGGAACATCTTTGATCTGGAGATCCATCTGAATCAGTTTCGGTACACTTTTAGCCTGCATTTTTTTCATGATTTTGGCGCGGTGGGCTTCGACGGTTTTAAAACTGACATTCAGCTTTTCAGCAATTTCACGACTGGAGAAGCCGGCGACGACATACTCCATGACTTCCCGTTCTCGGCGGGTCAGTAAATCTTTGCGTTCGATCAGATCCTGGTTCTGTACCCTGTTCTGTTTGTTTTTGATATCGGTTTCGATGCCTTTCTGAATGTAATCCAGCAGCACCTGATCGCTGACCGGTTTTTCCAGAAAATCGATGGCGCCTGCTTTCATGGCTCTCACTGCCATGGGAACGTCGCCGTAACCGGAGACAATAATGACCGGGATATCGTAGCCCTGTTCCCGCAGTTTTTCCTGTAATTCCAGACCACTCATCCCGGGAATTCTGACATCCAGAACCAGGCAACCCGGAATATCAGGTGAATAACTCTCCAGAAATTCGCTGGCCAGCTCATGAGTCTGCACTTTCAGACCGACCGATTCGATCAGCCAGCGGAGTGATTTTCTTATGGCGGGATCATCATCAACAACAAAGACAGTCGCTTCCTGTTGAATGGTCGTGTTTTCAGTCATCACTGTTTCGATCTCCATGAGCTACTGGAAGAGTGATTATGAAACTGGCCCCCTGTTTGTCTCTGCGCGGAGTCAGTTTTCCTCCGTGGGCTTCGATAATGGTCTGGCTGATAGACAAACCTACGCCCAGTCCCTTTTGTTTAGTGGTGTAGAATGTTTCGAAGATAGATTTTTCCTGACCTTTTTTCAAACCTATTCCGCTGTCTGTCACACAAATCATCAGATTTCCTGTCTGATCCTGATCGGATTGAACCCGGACTTTGCGTTCTTCTGGAGGCTGTTCGGACATGGCTTCGAAGGCATTTAACAGCAGATTGACGAGAACCTGTTCAATCTGGATCGCGTCTCCAATGATCCGCAGGGGACCCGGGGATAACTCCAGATGCAGTGTGACATGGTTGCGTTGTATCTCATGTTCGAGGAGTGCAATTGAGTTCTGGATTACGGCATTGATATCCAGCAGTTTCTGTTCAACTTCACTCTTCTGAACGTGTCTTCTGAGACGCTTGATCGTTTCACTGGCGCGTTGTGCCTGCCGTGACATCTCTTCGAGGGGTTCAATCAGATTATCCAGGGTTGTGGTTCCGGACTGGATGCGGCGAATACAGCCATTCGTATAATTATTAATGGCTGCCAGTGGCTGATTCAGCTCATGCGAAAGTTCGGCTGCCAGTTCGCCCATTGTTGAGAGCCGTGACAGATGCGCGAGTTCCGCCCGCCGCCTCACCAGTTCCTGTTCCGCCTGTTTCTGCTGGGTGATATCGGTTGCGATGACCATGGCTGCGATAATTTTTCCTTCACTCACCATGGCACCGATGCGGCAGGAGTAGAGCGTTTTTTTGCCTTCCGGGTTGAGACCTTCCGTCTGCAATACCTGAGTCTTGCCCGACTGGAAGACTTCCTGAAGAATGTTGCGGGCTTTAATGAGGTCTGACTGATTCATGTAATTGAAAATGGATGAGCCTATGATGTCATCCATGTTGACTGCTTCAATTTGATGATTGATGAAGAGAATATTGCCTTCATGATCCAGCGTCAAAATCGTATCGGGGGCATTGGTTACCAGTGAGCGCCACTTGGCTTCGGTCTGTTGCAGTGCATTGTACAACCGGTTTCGTTTGGTATATTCTTCGTTCAAAATGGCATGAGCGTGTTCCAGTTCGGCTGTACGGGATGCGACTCTGAATTCGAGGTTTTCATTTAATTTTTCGAGCTCTTCCAGCGCGAGCTGTTCCCGGGTGACATCTTTCACACAGGAGAGCAGAAACGTTTCACCGCGAAAGTAAATCTGGACCGCGGAGAGAATGGTGCATAAACGGGTGCCATTGGGAATGATGAAGTCGAAAGAGAGCTCGCGCGCGTTTCCTTCTGTCTGAACTTTTTCAAGCATCTCCCGACGCGATTCTCTGCTGGGCCAGAAGCCGATGTCAAAGGCGCTTTTCCCCAGGATCTCTTCCCGGCTGCATTGTAGCGCGGTTAAAAAATTCTCGTTCACTTCGATGAAGACACCGGTATCGATTTCCGTAATACACATGGCGATCGGATTGACCTGGAAAATCTTGCTGAAGCGTTCTTCCGAAAGTCGGAGCTCTTCCTGCGAAGTGACTTTTTCGGTGATATCAATGGCAACCGAAAGAAATCCATCGACGTGCCCCTGTTCATCGAATAGCGGGTTGTATTCGACATCAAAGACCAGCTTACCGACTCTGCGGATCCGCTGCAGTTCTTCACCGTTGAGGGTACGCGTGAAAATATCAATCAGTTCAGGGTCATCAGCATACTCTTTAAAAAGTGATTTTCCGACCCATTCTCCGGGAAGATATCCCAGGCGGTTCAGGCCACCCCCTTCAGAGAGCGTGACTATACCGTGTCGGTTGACGGCCCAGATGATCAACGGAGTGATAGAGAGGATTTTTCGCAGCAGTTGTTGCTCTGAACCAAGGATGTTCTGCAGGTGTTCGCCGAGGTGCAGTTCAGGCAACGTTTCCGAAATGATCCGGGAGGTCATTCTGCTGTGATCCGGTGACTGATTGTGACTCACTGCGCACCCCTTCAACACATTTTAAACCAGATCACCATCATCCCTTTTACAGGCGTTACGAATCAAGCCTTACTCAAGGAACAGACTTCTGCAGCATGGAATATGTCTCTAGTCTGATTATCTTGCTTTGCCGGGAAATGTCAAACTTCGGTTGAAAGTATCTTCTTTTTCCGCTAATCGAGGTCCACATCAATTTCCCCGTCCGATTGCAGACGGGTTGATGATTGCAGATGCTTGTGATCGGTTAAGTCAAATTTGAGTGGTGTGACCGTGACGAAACCTTCCGCCAGTTCATGGATGTCTGTGCCTGGTTCCAGCTGATGATTTTGAATTGGATCGAGACCACTCCAGAAGTAAGGCCGCCCACGGGGATCAATTCGTTTTTCCATGACATCAAAATGTCTTTTGACCCCCAGTGAAGTCCATTTGACTCCCCGAGGCCAGTCCGGTTTTATTTCAGGAAAATTGATATTCCAGAGACTGTCTGCCGGGGATGGTTCCTGTAACAGTTTTCTGATAATGGGAATACTTTGAGCGGCGCAGCGATCGTAGTCCGGCCTGGTATCATTGGCAAAACTGCTGGCAGCCGAGACGGCGATCGCAGGAATACCGGCGAAGGCCCCTTCGATCGCGCCGGCAACCGTGCCGGAATACAGTACGTTAATGCCCACATTCGAGCCGGAATTGATACCACTGACAATCAGGTCGGGGCGTTTCGGACAGAACTCCAGGATGCCCAGTTTGACGCAGTCAGCCGGACTGCCTGCGACGGCCCAGCCCCAGTGCTTTTCACTTTCGAATTCCTGATGTATCATCAGTGGATGCAGGTAGGTAATACTTAAACCCACCCCGCTTTGTTCAGACAGGGGGGCCACAACTTCGACATCGCCCAGTTGGGTTAATGCTTTCTGCAGGCTGCGAATGCCGGGAGCGTGTATTCCATCATCATTGGTCAACAAAATTTGCACGGTTGGTCCTTAACTCTGAATAGTTCAGACTAACTCTGAACGACAACTGATCTTCTGACTTAACCCGGCCGGAATCTGATTGAGAATCGACTGGCCAGATCTTATCTTATCGGAATGAGTGATTTAATGACAACGCCCCGCCTGTTTGCCATAGTTCCTGCTGCGGGCCACAGTCGACGGATGGGAACACATAAACTGCTGCTGACACTGGGGACTGAAACTGTCATTCAGCGTCTGGTGCAGGCATTGAGCAGTCAGGGGATTACCAGAACGATCATCGTTGTCCGTCGGGATGACGAGGGTTTAAATAACCATCTGGCTGATTTACCGGTTGATCTAATTCAGCCGGATACGGACCCGCCCGATATGAAATCCAGCGTTCAATACGCTCTGCGCTGGATTGAGGAACGCTATCAGCCTGCCGATGACGAGGGCTGGTTACTGGTGCCCGCGGATCATCCCGTACTGGAGCGGTCTGTGATCGACGAATTATGTCTGGCCTGGCAGCAGTGTCCGGCTGCGGTCATGATTCCCACGTACCAGAATCGAAAAGGACATCCCACTTTTTTTCGCTGGTCGCTGGCAAGAGAGATTTTCAAGCTGCCTGCAGAGCAGGGGATCAACTCGCTCTGGCAGAGTCAGGAGATCCAACCTGATCTACAGGAATGTGCTGTACCGGAAATTCTGCTGGACCTGGATACCCCGGAAGATTTTGATGCGTTAAAAACAAAATACGGCACAGATTGAAAGTTTTTGATGTATCCAGTGATGTAGATGTTTTTATTTTCTGATGAATGCGCCAGTCCGGATGTCGTTTCCATGATTCATGTTGAGTTCTGATAACAGTTTAGTTCTCACTGATGTTGCATTTGTGAAACTTTGCAGGTGATAACGATTATAAAGTGGAACATGCAACAAGCTCTTCACTAAAAAGAGATATCCCCCTTTTTTCCTCAAGTTGCCGAAACTATGTGATCTATGCTTGAGTGCTAAATAGAACAACCCGCGATGATTTTGGTTTTTCCATTCGGGACGTCAGCTTTTGATTTGCATCTTTTTTCAGGTCATGTCAATAATGCAGGCAGTCATGTATGAAATGAAAAATCGGAAAACGCACACTTTCATCATGTGACGCACTTTTTTGGAGGGGGAAAAATGAAAAAGATTCTGGCCTTAGCATTTGCTGCCGTGGCAATGCTGGCTGTCAATGATTCGGCGCAAGCCTGCAGGTATTTTGGTGCAGCCAGTTATAACTGCTGTCCTACTACTGCCTGCCAGCCAACAGCCTGTTATACCGCCTGTCGTGTTGAGCGGAAAACATGCTACCGTACTGTTTATGATCAGGTTGCAGAACCTCAACAGTACACGGCTTATCGCACCGAATACGAGACAGTTTACGAAGACAAGCAGGAAACCTGTTATCGCATGGTGAATGAAACGGTTTACCGCGATGTTGAGTATACGGTTCAAAAACCGGTATTTGAGACATCAGAGCGGGAAGAGCGTTACACTGTCCGGCGACCGGTTGTCGAAACCAAGTACCGTGATTGCAGCTACCAGGTACAGCGTCCCGTCTGGGAAAATCATGAACGAGAGTGCCGACGGACTGTGATGCGACCGGTTGTGGAAACAATCGAGCAGGAATGCCGTCAGACCGTGATGCGTCCTGTTACGGAAACCGTTAATCAGGAACGTTGTTATACGGTAATGAAGCCGGTAACCACCTACCGAACGGTACACCGTTTACAGGGAGTCTGGGAAACCAAGCAGATTACCAAGCCTGGAAAATGCCGTCCCTGCTGGACGACTGATGCCTGTGGGATTCCGCGGATGACCATGGTTCAGGTACCAGGTCGGACTCACTGCCGAAAGGTCTGGCGACTGAAACGTGTTGCCTGCCAGGTGCCTTGCACCCAGTATGTACCTGAGGTTGTTCGACAGAACTGCCCGGTACAGGTAACCCGTTACGTACCTGAAGTGATCGTGAACAAAGTACCCGTTAAAGTCTGTAAAATGGTTCCTGAAGTAGTTGTGACCAAAATTCCCTACCGGACATGCCGCTGGGTAACGGAAACAGTTGCTCAAAAAGTTCCTTACCAGACCTGCAACTGGGTTTGCGAAGAAAAGGTTCGTAAAGTTCCTGTTCAAACCTGTAAAATGGTTTCAGAGAAGTGCAGCCGTAAAGTCGCTGAATGCGTCACTCGTAAAGTGCCTTTCACTGTCACTCACCGTGTTGCCCGTTGCATACCAAAACAGGTTCCTGTAACCTGCACACGTTATGTTACGAAATGCGTTGCTCGTAAGGTTCCTTACGAAGTCTGCACCATGGTTCCTACCACAGTCTGTCCCACGACTGCCTGTGCTACTGGTAACTGTGATCTGGCTCCTCAAAGCCAGGAAACAGCCAAACCTGTGGTTCCCGAACCGCAGCCTGAACCAGAAGCTAATCCGGATCGCAATCCTGGTACGCCGAGAATTTCTGCCTAACAGGACGCTGGATTCGTTTGTGATGTAAATGAACAGAGGCAGGTTTCAATTGAAACCTGCCTTTTTTAATGTTCAATCGTGAAACGAAACTTTTTTACCAGCCTTCCGTTCCGATGTTCGAGGTTCCTGTGACGAGGTCACAGCTGGTGTTCTTATCACAGTCATCATAAGCATCCTGGAAATGACTGCCGGCCACATAGCTTTTCATTTTACCATAAGAACCAGCCTGAAAACCGGTGAAACAATAAGACTGGTTAAGCGCGCCGATCGCATTGGAAACGTCGTTTAATTCCGTATTCACGGCGACAGCGACTTCGCTTAAACCAACGATCATTGCCAGAACAGCAATCGTCAGAACCAGTACCAGTTCCGCAGAAATTATGAAACCAGCTTCATCATTGTACAAACGCTGAACGATACGCAACATGAGAGAGTCCCCTTACTTCATTGTAGAGTGCGCCGCGAGTTGAATGCGTGCTCAACGGGCGGCTATGTGAGAGAGTTTTGATTGTGAGAGAGTTTTGATTGTGAGAGAGTATTACTGTTTGTGAAGAGGATTCACTGATTTGAGTTTCAATGATCAATTCACGAAGGGGTAATTATGCAGCCAGCATGCCAGTGAGGCTGAAGATGCGGATGTTTTTATTCGTGTTGCTCAGTTTATCTCCCCATGGGGCAAAGACTTAGGGGATGTCTTTATCCAGGGGAATCCGGGGGAGTCTGAATCGTTTCGCTGGTTGAAATGTTAATCAGCCTGAACACAGCGCTTAAACAAACTGTAAGAGCGTGTAATCGAAAAAAGAACCGGCGGAAGATCCGCCGGTTCTCTGAGAGAGACTGTTTTAAGCAATCGTTTACGGTGTTACGCTTTCAGAAGCTGTGACAGCCGTTGTTCCTGTTACCAGGTCACAAGTCGTGTTCAGGTCACAGTCATCGACAGCATCGTTGAAACGTGATCCAGCGTAGTGGCTTTTTGATTTACCATCACAAAAAGTACTGGCTCTAAAACCAGTATAAGCATAACTTTGATTCAGTGAACCGATGGCATTTGAGACATCGTTCAATTCGGTATTTACAGCCACAGCGACTTCGCTCAATCCGACGATCATGGCCAGTACAGCGATAGTCAATACCAGGACCAGTTCTGCAGAAATAATAAAGCCGTTTTCTTCTTTCCATAATGCCCGCAACATGATTTTATCCCCTTGTTTTTTTAATGTTTATTTTGAGAGTTGCTGGAATTCCACTTGGATGAGTTTCATTTTTTTTAGAAGAAAAATCTCTGTTCAGGAAGTTCCTGAACAGAGATTTGAGAATCTGATCGAAATCAGAATTATGGAGTTTCGTCAACAGTTACACCTGTTGTACCTGTAACCAGGTCGCAAGAGTTGTTCAGGTCGCAGTCATCGACAGCATCGTTGAATCGTGAACCAGCATAGTGGCTCTTGGTTTTACCATCTGTTGATGCACGGAAACCAGTGTAGGCATAGCTCTGGTTCAGAGATCCGATTGCGTTTGAAATGTCGTTCAGTTCAGTGTTGACAGCTACAGCAACTTCGCTCAGTCCAACGATCATTGCCAGAACGGCGATGGTCAAAACGAGTACTAATTCAGCTGAAATTACGAAACCTGCTTCATCGTTCCAAAGTTGATTTAACATCTTAGTGAGTTCCTTGGTCTTAAAAAATTAAATTGAGAGACGAGTATGTGGTTTGCTTTCCGAGAAAGAAAACAGCCCATTAAACACAGATAAATAAAGCGAAAGCGATATTCATCAATTAGCCAGATTGAGAGACTACGCTCCATTCAGGCACATTTGTGAAATTACCGGCCAGTAATTTCACGTCACAAACTGCAGTGTTGTATTCATCAAAATTTCTATAAAATGCACGTTATGACCCGCGGAGCGATGGAAGCCCAGAAAATGATGCCGAAGACATCATTCGCATTGAATGCTCTCTCACCTTCATGCAATGCCGTTGACTTCTCTTCTTCTTTCGGGGACAAGTCGCGAGAATTAGAAGAAGCCTCAACACGGGTCACAACGTTGCGAATCAATCGGTGTCAGTTACCTTTCAGAAATAACTCTCAGTCATTTGTTTCATTCACTCTTGTTGCAGATCTCATAACGCAGTCGATGTGCCATTCGTCAGAAAGCGGGGCGTTGTGAGAAGTCCACAGAGCGTGTGGAGCGGGAGAAACGCGATTTAACAATCGCTATAACTGTAATTGAAAATACGATTTACAGTTTCTGCCAGGAGAGCGGCCAGCGGGGCACAAAAAGTTTGGCAGGTTGCATTCAGGCAACACGGCATATCAAGGATGTTTTACAGTCTGTATAAGTGACTGTGAAACAGATGCGTTTTTTTTGAAACATCAGAACTCTGGTAGCGGTAAACCACTACCAGAGTTCGGGATGTGTCTAATTTACTGATTATATCAGTCGCTCTCAATTTGCGTCTTAGACTAAGGTGTTGTCGATTCGGAAGCAGTAACGGTGCCAGTGCCTGTAACCAGATCACAAGTTGTGTTCAGGTCGCAGTCATCAGTGGCATCAGAGAAGGTAGAGCCGTAGTAAAAGCTTTTCCCTTTTTCCGATGGGCCACCTGCTGCCGCAAAACCAGTGTATGCGTAGCTCTGGTTCAGCGCTCCGATGGCATTTGAAATATCGTTGAGTTCTGTATTCACAGCAACAGCAACTTCACTCAGGCCCACAATCATAGCCAGAACAGCGATGGTCAGGACGAGTACCAGTTCTGCTGAAATTACAAAACCACTTTCATCTTTCCATAAAGCTTTCATTCTGGTGTTCCTTTAATAATAAAAACTCTGCCCGGGGCTGGCCCGGACAGAATTTCAATTTTGGTTGAAACCCAAAACTAAGACTATGGAGTCGTAGATTCGGAAGCGGTAACAGTACCGGTACCTGTAACCAGATCACAAGTTGTGTTCAGGTCGCAGTCATCGGTAGCGTCTTCAAAGCGTGAACCAGCGTAGAAGCTTTTGCTTTTTCCACCAGCAGCACCGGCTCCAACGAAACCAGTATAGGCGTAGCTCTGATTCAGAGCACCAATTGCGTTTGAGATATCGTTCAGTTCAGTGTTTACAGCGACAGCGACTTCGCTCAGTCCGACGATCATGGCCAGGACAGCGATGGTCAGTACGAGTACGAGTTCCGCAGAAATAACGAAACCAGCTTCGTCGTTCCAAAGTTGATTCAACATTTTTGAGTTCCTTGTGTTTTACTTGAGAGTTACGTTTTTGTTTTCGGCCCTGATCGAGAAACCATGAACCGCGAGAGACAACCCGGAGGCAGACACGCTTCCAGGTCCCGGCAGTGGTCATCAACGGTTCGGAAAGACCCTGAGAGAATCTTCCTGAGACAACGATGACCACAGGAATGCAGCAGACCAGAAAAAAAGTGAGAACCGGTTCACTCACGATTTGCCTGGGTTCAGGAGTGTGGGGTACACATATCCTCCTGCTGAATTCCCATATTGCCAGTTATGATGATCGCACAGACCATGCCGAAGGAACTTTCTTCATAAACGTTACAGTATGCAAAATACGCAACCTTTCACTAACACCTTTAATGCTTGTAGTTTAACATTTGAAGTTGCATACCTGGTGAGTTGCGGTTGTTCAGCAGGAACTCCTGTTTTTGTAAGGAATCCGAAACACTGCTTTACATTTTCTGTTTACGAAATCCAACAAATGCTTACATTGAACAGAATTGATTCGCGCGGAGGACGATTCGCTCTTCCTCGGACAGAAGCAGCAGAGGCTGGTGTGGTGATGTGTTACAATTACTGACCGGGTAAGTACATCCAGCAGCCCGGCTGAGTAGTATCACCAGTTGTGAAAGTGTGAATAGAACATGCAGGTAACGATCACAGCCGTCGGACCAGACAATCGCGGTTTAGCTGACCCCATCGTGCACTATGTAACGGGGGTCGGGGCAAATATTCATGAGATTCAGATGTATGACCATGATTCGGAACGTCTGTTTGCGATGTTGTTGCGCATCGACTGGCCGACCGATGTCGAACCGATTGCGGTGTTACGTGAACGGATTATGCAGATTGGAACTCAAAAAGGGCTGACACTGCGTGTCTGGGCCCGTGATGAACACGAACGCGTCCCCCGCATAGCCATCTGCACGACCTATCGCAGTGAACCGGCGGCAGCGGTCTTAAATGCCATCAAAGAAGGTGTGATCCAGGCGGAACCGGCAGTGATTATCGGAAACCGGGACCGTTGTCAGTCCCTGGCGGAAGCGCATCAGCTGGAATTTCATAACATTGGTGATGACCGGGGGAACCCGGATAACGAACGCATGGTAGAACTGTTCGACTCGTATGACGTCGATTATGTATTGCTGGCTCGCTACATGCGCGTACTGCCGCCACGGATCTGCTGGAGCTTTGCCGGCGGCCGGATTATCAATCTGCATCACGGGCTGCTCCCCTCCTTTCCCGGATTTCAACCCTATGAAGACGCATTCAGTCACCATATGCTGACCTTTGGCGCCACGATTCATTTTATTATTCCCGAACTGGATGCCGGAAATCAGATCATTCATCAGAACGCATTTACGGTCTCGCCGGGAACGTCTCTGAAAGAGATCAAGCGGATTGGTGAAACCGAACACGAGCCGGAATGCCTGGTAGAAGGGGTTCGGCGGGTCATCGATCGAGAAGTCGAGATGCACTTTCATCGTGTGGTCGGGATCAACGGCAAAGACTGAATAGTCTATTGTTCCGTTTTGAGCTTTGTTTTGACCAGCTCAAAAACCGAGTCGAACATGGGTTCGGTGAGTCGACCGGTGAAAGTATTCTGCTGGCTGGGGTGATAACTGCCTACGAGCCAGTGACCGTCTGAAAACTGGTACGCGGCGCCATGAGAAAATGCAGGTCGCTTTTCGGTCAGGATCCCCTGTCTTTTTTTGAAGTCCAGCACTGCTTTCCAGCCAATCTGCCCGAGTGCCAGAAAGACTTGAACGGGCAACAGGTCAACAGTCTGCGCCAGCCAGGGATCACAGTTTTCAATCTCTTCGCGCGTGGGTTTGTTGGCAGGGGGCGCGCAATGACAGGTGGCGGTGATGGCACAGTTGATTAATTTCAGTCCGTCTGAAATATGTTCTGCGGCAGGCTGGCTGGCAAAACCTGCTTTAAACAGTGCACGGTACAGCCAGTCTCCGCTGCGATCGCCGGTAAACATACGGCCGGTGCGGTTGGCACCATGGGCCGCCGGGGCCAGGCCCACAATCAGCAGCTGGGCTTCTGAGTCTCCGAAGTTGGGGACAGGTTGCCCCCAGTAATCCCAGTCCTGGAAGGATTTTCGTTTTTCCACTGCGATGTTCTGACAGTGTTCCAGTAAACGTTCGCATCTGGTGCAGGCGATAATGTTCTGATTTAATTGATTCCACTCGGAAGCTGACATGGATTCCTCAAAAACGCGAATGAGACGTTCCCTGCTGAATATGATTCCTGTATCGATTAGTCCAACGGAGACGATTAATTGCAAATGATCTGTATCAGGAATACCAGTAAACGGGTCAGCGCGTCAAACCGGACTCTATATTTATAAGAAACATTTTAAATTCGAGGCTTGATAATACATCTCAGGCCACTTTACGATAGTGAATAGTGATTCCCGGATCCGATTGAGATTCGGTACATGTGTCCGCATCAGATTCACTGCTTTTGACCTCGTTTCAGGAACAGCAATTGTGTCAAAACTACAACTTCCTCTGATTTCACTGGTGGCAGCAATCCCGGGAGGCTACCTGGCCTATCTGCTGGTGATGGTCTTTCTAAACCATGCGGAAGCAATGCCGACCATGCTGATGGCATTTGCCGGTATGACTCTGCTGATGTGTGGAGTTCTGGTACTGATGCCCGTCGGGGCATTGATCTTTGGTCCCAAAGGAGGGGCGAAGAAAAAAGCCAAGAGCAAAGAGAGTGAAGAAGAAGATTCGTTCGACGAAGAAGATGATAACGAGGAAATGGTTTCTGATTCCGCCGCCGAACTGTCCGGTGAGTTCGAAGAAGATGATTTCGACGAGGCAGACGATGACATGCTCGATTCAGCCGGCGATCTCGATGTCGGCGATGATTTTGATGAATTCGATGATGCCGAAGCCAGTGGGGAACTGTCAGACGGCGAATTCGACTTTGCCGATGATGAATATGAATTTGACGAAGATGAAGAAGAGGACAAATAAGCTTCGTCCCCTTCTTCTCATCGAGTCTACCGCTTATTTGAGATTCTGCTGAAAGAACTGGTCCATATCTTCGACCATGTCGTTGAACCAGGGTAACTGGTTCCAGCATCCATGTTTCCCTTTAGGATAAACTTTAATTCCGGTGGTCACGCCGAGCAGTTTCAGTTTTTCTCGCGAGGGAACATTGCGATCCGGATTGTCGAACTCACCTGTCATAAACAGGAGTGGAGGCGTGTGCTTGTCGAAATGCAGATAGGCATCGCTGAGTCGATACAGTTCGGGAGCCTCATCAATCGTTTTTCCGAGCCACTGATTGGAATAGGATTTGTCGCCGCTTTTACGGGAACGTTCGGCAACAGAGCCTGATGCCATTTCCATGGGACCTGCCATCACGATGGCGGCCTGCAGTTTTGAGGATTGATCCGCATGACCGGCATCTCCCTGCAACTGTTTTTCATCGGGAGCAGCCGCCATCAGACCAACCAGATGACCGCCGGCAGAACCACCCACGGCACCGATCTGATCCGGATTGACATGGAACTGTTTCGCTTCTGCTCTCAGGAACCGGACAGCCGCATTGCAGTCCTGGATGCCGGCTGGAAATTTAGCTTCATGCCCCAGACGATAGCCGACAGCCATGGTGACATATCCGCGTTCACATAAAGCGACTGCGAGAGCGCGGAATTTCGTTTTGTCTCCGTTCATCCAGCCTCCGCCATGCACGACAACGACTGCAGGAAAAGGGCCTTTCCCCGCTTTGGGGACGAAAATGTCTGCCAGCAGTTTACGGGTTCCCGATTGTCCATAGACCACATTCAAGTGCGGGGTGACGGAGTCCGGAACGGTGGTCGCAGGTCGGTTGGAATTACTGTCTGTCGCAGAGACAGCTGGTTCAGGCATACAGCCATAAGCATTCATACGCTGACGGTACAGACCTCCAAAGCCGGTAATGTAAAGCGAACGCATGTCCGAGTCACCGAAGGCGCAGTTGATGGGACGTGTGGGAGTATGGATTTTTGCCAGCAGTTTCCCTGCGGGATTCCAGATCCAGATGTCGGCGGGACCCGCACAGTAGACGTTACCGGCGCGGTCAACCGTCATACCGTCTGCCCCTTTATCCGGGCCGGAATCCATCTTCGCAAACAGGCGTCCGTTCTTGGCGACGCCGGGACTGACGACATCATAGGCCCAGATTTCTTTTGGCACATAGGAGGCAACATACAGGATTTTCCCATCGGGAGAGAGGATCAGTCCGTTCGGGGTTTTGATCTCTTTGATGGCGACAGACTGTTTCCCTTCCGGAGAAATCCAGATGACTTCTCCCGAGCCGGTGAGTGTGTAGTAGATGCCTCCCTGCTGATCGACGACCAGATCGTTGGGTTTGCGGGGAGGTTTGGCATCCGCGGGCTGACCGGCGATCGGAGTTTTCGTTTTTCCATTCAACACACTGATCTGGCTGTTTCCGTTATCGGACAGAAAGAGTTTGCCATGATTGAAATAACTGGCACTGATCCGGCCGGCGTCATCCAGAAAGACGGTCACCTTTCCCGAGCGGGGAAAGTAGCGGTACAGTTTGCCCCCTTTGACATCCGGGAAATAAAGGCTGCCTCCCCCATCCCAGGCCGGGCCATCCGCCAGGCCGAAGTCAGTGGCGATGGTTTCCAGTGGGGAAGAGGTATCGACGATTGAATCTTCTGCGTGAGTCTGATTCAAGAGCATCGTGAATGTCAGGAGTAAAAGAACGAGCGGTTTCATAGGTGTTTCCTGGTATCTGAGAAATAGAAGTTCCCATTTTTCAACAAGGTGATTGAGAGTGACTGACAGTTGACAATTTGACTGATGCACCCACATCGCAAGTGTAGCAAAAACTGATAAGGGCACATACAATCAATGCAGGCAGAAACAGAAAGTTGCGGTCCCCGGAATTTTGAGTGAACCTCAGTTGTATTTCTGGTATCAAAACGATAAGCATCAAACCGGTGCTTCGGTTCTGATGAAACAGTGTGAATCTGATTTCCATTCTCAGAAAACTGATTCAGCAGTTCAATCGTTAAAGGAGTGATTGAACCTGTTCTCTGTCAGAAACATCAGGCGTCTGCCTGGGGGCGATACCTGTCTAATTCTAATAATTTGAGAGATGACTATGAGTGAGGAAGGTCAGGAAACCGATCAGACGATTATTGAACGTCGTTTTATCAGACTGGTCCAGCGGGGGCGCTGGGAGTTTGTGCAGCGCGTCAATTCGAGTGGGGTTGTCTGCCTGTTTCCGTTGACGGTGGACCAGCGTGTGATTTTAGTGGAACAATACCGTCCCCCGGTAGATGCGACGGTGATTGAATTTCCTGCAGGGCTCGCGGGGGATATCACTGGCCAGGAAGAGGAACTGCTGGAGACAGCCGCTGCCCGGGAACTGCTGGAAGAGACCGGTTATCAGGCCGGACAGCTGGTGGCACTCGTTTCCACGGTATCCTCTGCAGGTCTGACGGATGAAGCGGTCGATTTTTTTCTGGCGCTGGATCTGCAGAAAGTCGGTGCCGGGGGAGGCGATGAATCTGAAAAGATCACGGTGCACGCGATCCCCTATGCAGAGATAGAAGACTGGCTGGAGAGTGCGCGGCAGCGGGGATGTCTGCTGGATGCCCGAATTTACGCTGGTCTGTATTTTATCACGAAGCATCTTCAGAAAAACGGGTGAGTGATTCCTGTATTCATTGACCGAAGAAGATAAAATAACTCACCGGTTCCTGAGTAGATCAAACCAAAACTTGAATAATTGAGATTGAGAATCAAATGAGTGAAGAATGGATTGCCGACCGGATGCATCTGATTGACGCGTCTGGCATACGAAAAGTATTTGACCTGGCAGCAAAGATGGAAAACCCGATCAATTTGAGTATCGGACAACCCCACTTTGACACCCCTGATACGATTAAAGATGCGCTCTGTCAGGCGGTGCGGGACGGCAAAAATGCCTATAGCCAGACACAGGGGATTGCACCGCTGATCGGAAAAATTCAGGCGCAGGTCGATGAAACCTACGGTCACGCTGACCGGCAGGTCTTTATCTCCAGTGGCACGAGTGGTGCGTTGATGCTGGTGTTAAATGCGCTGGTCAATCCGGGAGATGAGGTGATCATCTTCGATCCATACTTTGTGATGTACACACACCTCACGCGATTAGTGGGGGGGAAGCCGGTCTTCGTGGAGACGTATCCGGATTTCTCTATCGATATTGAAAAAGTCCGAGCCGCGATTACGGATCGCACGAAACTCATTCTGTTCAACAGCCCGAGTAACCCGACCGGGCATGTCGCTTCTGAGGCAGAAACAAAAGCTTTAGCGGAGCTGGCGGCGGAGAAGAACATCGCGCTGGTCAGCGATGAGATCTATCGTTCGTTCTGTTATGGCGGACCCTTTGCCAGTCCGGCTGCTTATAATGAAAATGTCATCGTGATTGATGGCTTCAGTAAATCACATTCCATGACCGGTCACCGTCTGGGATTTGTGCATGGTCCCAAAAGTGTGGTTCAGCAGATGATCAAGCTGCAGCAATACACGTTTGTCTGTGCGCCGCATCCCGTTCAATGGGCCGGGCTGGCTGCACTGGATTGTGATATTTCAGGCCGTGTCGAGGAATATCACGAAAAACGGGATCTGATGCGGGATCTGCTCTCGGAGAAGTACGAAATCTCCGGCGCGCAGGGCGCATTTTATATGTTTATCCGCACTCCCTGGGGGACAGCAACCGAATTCTGTACGGCGGCGATCCAGAATAATCTATTAATTATACCGGGCAATGTGTTCAGTGGTCGCGATACGCATTTTCGCATTTCGTATGCCCAGGAGAATTCGATTCTGGAGCAGGGGGCCGAAATTTTGAACCGTCTGGCAGACCATCCTGTGTGAATAATCCGTTAATCGGTTGATGAACTCCCTGTAGAAGCAGGTTTTTTGCGACAATTGAAAACTTTCTCTATACCTGAAAGGGTATCACCTCTATTATGGAGAGAGTGTGCTGCTTTCTTTCAGTGATCAAACGACTTACGGTACTGCCAGATAACAACTTATGCCATCTGAAAAGCCGCAGAATAAGACCAGCAGGGTTTCCGCTGAAACGCCTGAGGACAGCTTAGACTCTCTCTCGCGAGAGCCTGAGGGGTTGAGTCTCCCCCCGGTGTCTGGTTTCGTCGATTCTGATTCCACGCAAAATACGGTTTATCGCGCCAGTGAAACCACACAGAAAATGAAATTCCCCCCGGAATCAGAAAGTCTGATTGGCAAGCAGCTGGGAGATTTCAAGATTTTACGCAAGCTGGGCCAGGGGGGAATGGCCACCGTTTATCTGGCGGAACAGGTCTCACTCAAGCGTGAAGCCGCCATCAAGGTCATGCACAATGAGCTGATGAGTGACGAGACGCACGTCAGACGCTTTGAACGGGAAGCGAAGGCTGCGGCCGGGTTGACTCACCCGAATATCGTCCAGGTTTATATGACGGGCGATTTTGAGGGGACGCATTACATCGCGCAGGAATATGTGCGAGGCATCAATCTGAAAGAGCATCTGGCGCGAAATACACCGCCTGACTGTAACCTGATTTTACGGATCATGCGACAGGTGACTGCTGCCTTGAACGCTGCTGCCGAAAAGGGGATCGTGCATCGGGATATCAAACCTGAAAATATCATGATCACCTCGAAAAAACTGATCAAGGTGGCTGATTTCGGTCTGGCGCAGATTGGCCAGTCGGAAGAACGGGTGAACCTGACCCAGGTGGGGACCACAATGGGAACCCCCCTGTATATGAGTCCGGAACAGGTCAACGGGAAACCCATCGATCAACGGAGCGACATCTATTCCCTGGGGGTGACCTGTTACCACCTGATTTCAGGTAAGCCCCCCTTTAACGGGGAGACAGCGCTGTCGATTGCTGTGAAACATCTGAATGAAGCCGCTTACCCGCTGAAAAAACGCCGTCCCGATCTGCCGGAAGAACTCTGTAACCTGGTGCACCGGATGATGGAAAAGAGTCCGGACAAACGGCCTGCGAATGCAGCCGAGTTGATGCAGGAAATCAAAAAAATCTCGGAGGAGAGTCCCGGGATTCACAGGCGCAGCTGGAGCGAAATGCTTCCATTTCAGGGGAACCGGAGTTTTCAGAAACAGCTGCTGACGTTTATTCTGGCGTCATTGTGTCTGGGGGGAGTGGCCGCTGCCGTCGGCTGGGTGAATCGCCCCGGCAATCCGCTCGATGCCCCCTTTCAGGCTTCAGAGAATCAAAGTTCGGAACTGACGTTCATTCCGAAAGAGGATAGTGCCTCAAAGCAGTTCTTTCTGGCAACCCGTCTGGGCGTCAGTGAGGATGCCTGGCAGGCCGTCATTAAGAATTATCCGGACAACGAAATCTACACTCCCCGGGCCAAAATCCGTCTGGGAGCGCTGTTGATCAAACCGGGACGTTATGAAGAAGCAAAGGCGATTTTCCAGGAGCTGGTCAATTCAGGACAGGCGGAACAGGTTACCAATGGCTATGCAGGGCTGATGGCGTTGGAAAGCCTGAATGGTCATGCACGAAAGTCCCAGGATATCTGGGAGCTGTATTTGAACAACAATCAGGATCAACTGGACGGTGAATTGAGAAAGATCGTCTATGAGGCGTTGGTGTGGAACCAGAATTCGCCAGAGATTGAGCCCAAAGACTACAAAAAAATGTTCGAGTCATTGCAGAACGAGGAAGAGCAGAACTTCACCCCCTGAACTCAGGAACCCGTACCCTCAAAGGAGTTCTGAGAATCTTGGAGAGACTCCTGAACGGAAGCACTGTCATTTTTCAGAAAAAGTTCTATAATAGGCTCTTGTACTGTCAGGGCCGGGGAACGTTCTGAATCTGTGAGGTTTGAAGTCAGATTCAGGCCAGAACCCTGGTGCCAATCCGTTCAACATTATTCAGTCAAACTCCAGGCAAGTCGGGCACAACGGTGGCGATTTTACAAATACTCAAAGGGAAGGTTCCCGAACAGATCGTCGAGCTGAATGGCGAGCGTGTGATCATGGGCCGCCACCCCAATTGTGAAATCGTGCTCGATAATGTCGCCGTCAGTCGTTACCACGCTCAGATTCTGGAGAGCCACGGTTTTTTTTACCTGGAAGATCTGCACAGCCGCAATGGCACACTGCTGAACGGGACTGTCATTGAAGGGCGTACTGAACTGCATGAAAATGATACGATCAGTATCTGTGATATCCAGATGCAGTTCCTGCTGGATTATCAGCACTCCCCTGAATTCATTGATTCCGCGATTCAACAGACCCTGGAAGTCGCGAACCAGTCACTGAAGCAGGACTCTCAACTTTCGCTGGATGACACGGAACCGAATGAAGGTGTGCTGGATGGATCCTCCATCATCAGTTCGCTCGACCTGAATACGAGCAGCCAGTTACGGATCAACGTCAAACCCGAAGTCAAGCTGCACGCCGTTCTGGAAATCAGTCAGATTCTCAGTCGCGCTTTAAAACTGGATGAAGTTCTGCCGCGTATTCTGGATGGTCTGTTCAAGATATTTCCCCCTGCGGATCAGGGCTTTATCATGCTGCAGAGTCCGGAGCGAAAAAAACTGGTCGTGAAAGCAACCAAAGCCAGAAGAATGGAAGACGAAGATTCGATTCGCATCAGTACGACGATTGTCCGCCAGGCGATCATGAGCGGCTCGGCAATTCTGAGTGCGGATGCCGTCGAAGATGATCGCTTTAAAATGAGCGAGAGTATTACTTCCCTGCGGATTCGGTCCATGATGTGTGTGCCTCTGGTCTCTCAGGGAGGGGATATTCTGGGAGTGATTCAGATCGCCACACGCGATATCGGTCAGCAGTTTGATAAAGACGATCTGGATGTTCTCGTAGCGATTGCACAGCAGGCGAGCCTGGCGGTCGAAAATGCGAAGCTGCATGAAGACCTGGTCAGACAGCGGGATATCGAACGCGACCTGGAATTCGCGCATCAGATTCAACTGGGATTACTGCCTCACAATCGTCCCAAATTCAAAGAGTATGAATTCTTTGATTACTACGAATCGGCCCAGAGTGTCGGCGGTGATTATTTTGACTACATTGAACTGCCCAGCGGAAAACTGGCGGTGACGCTGGGTGACGTGGCCGGTAAAGGGGTGCCCGCTGCGATTCTGATGGCACGCTTGTATGCGTCGGCCCGCTACCAGGTATTGTCACGCGGCACAGCCGATAAAGCGCTGGCGGAATTAAATGCCGAGATTGCCTCGAGTGGAGTGGGGTTACGTTTTATCACGTTCATTCTGGCAGTGCTGGATCCCAAAAAACATACCGTGTCCATCGTCAATGCAGGGCACATGGCGCCTCTGTTGCGCAAGACATCAGATGGCAGTGTCGAACCGATTGCCCAGGATAAGTCGGGAATGCCTCTGGGTGTATTAAAGAAGCAGGTGTTTCATGTGGAAACGATCACCCTGGAAAAAGGGGACACCCTGCTGCTGTATACCGATGGAGTCACAGAAGCCATGGACCAGGACAACAAGTTGTATCATAAGGATCGACTGGTCAAGTATCTGAAGACGGGCCCCGAAGCCGTAGAGCCGCTCGTAAAAGGGCTGTTAGCGGATGTGGAATCCTTTCGAAAGGATTCCATGCAGAAGGATGACATCTGTGTGGTCAGTTTCCGCCGCAAAAAATAATTTAATCTGGCAGAGCATTTCTTAAAGAATGCAGGTTCTGCTGTTCTATCTCACCGGATGAGGCCCGCTTTGACTTTAGACGTACTTTCTATTCTTGGCAGCGATGGCAAGATCGCACAGCGGCTCGAAAAATATGAGCACCGCCCCGAACAACTGGAAATGGCGGAAGCGGTTGCCAATGCGATCGAGCAGAAGCAGCATCTGCTGGTAGAAGCGGGAACGGGGGTGGGAAAAAGTTTCGCCTATCTGGTGCCTGCGATCCTGGCGACCTGTAAGCAGAATGAGACCCGATCGGGCAAAGACCGGAAGCGGTTGATCGTCTCGACGAATACCATCAGCCTGCAGGAACAGTTGATTACCCGCGATATCCCGTTTTTAAATGCCGTGTTGCCGGTCGAATTTTCTGCGGTGCTGGTGAAGGGGCGTTCCAACTACATCAGCCTGCGTCGCTTGAAGGGGGCCGTGGAGCGGGCAGGCAGTACCTTTTCGAAAGAAGAGGAACTGAGCCAGCTGGATCAGATCGTGCAGTGGTCCCATAAAACAACGGACGGCAGTCGTGCGGATCTGGAGTTTCGCCCGATTCCGAAGATCTGGGATGAAATTCAGAGCGAGCACGGCAACTGTCTGGGAAAACGGTGTGCGACTTATAACGACTGCTTTTATTACCGGGCCCGTCGACGCGTCTGGAATGCCGATGTGCTGGTCGTGAATCATGCATTGTTCTTTTCCGATCTGGCGATTCGCCGGGAGGGGAGCAGCATTCTTCCCGATTACGATACCGTGATTCTGGATGAAGCACATACCATCGAGTCGGTCGCCGGAGACCACCTGGGGCTATCCATTACAAACAGTCAGTTCGATTACCTGTTTAACAAACTCTATAACGATCGCACGCAAAAGGGACTGCTGCTGCATCACAATCTGGTCGACTGTCAGCAGCATGTCACGCGACTGCGATTCATGGTGGAAGATCTGTTCGATCATCTGCTGGAATGGCAGAACAGTACCGGTCTGGCCAACCGCCGGATCAGGCAGCTTCCGCCGATTGAAAATGGGGTTTCGCAGGAGATGCGACTGCTGGCCGCCCGCATCGCGGAATATGCTTTCACTCTGAAAAACGAAGAAGAAAAAATCGAACTGTCGGCAGCGGCAGAGCGGTGTACCGCGCTGGGAGATTCATTAAACAGCTGGCTGACGCAACAGGCGGAAGGAGATTCGGTCTACTGGGTCGAGGCGACTCGCGGACGCAATCAGCGGGTGAAAATGGTCAATGCGCCGGTAGATGTCGGGCCGGTCTTGCGTGATGAACTGTTTAACAAGGCACAGACCGTGATTCTGACATCAGCGACACTCGCGGTCGGCGATCAGGATTTCAGCTTCACGCGTTCCCGTCTCGGCTTGACTCAGTCTGAAGAATTGAAACTGGGGAGCCCGTTTAACTACCAGGAACAGGTGCGCCTGATTCTCCCAGCGTCGATGCCCGATCCGGGGGAGAACCCGGCGGCGTATGAAGCGGCGGTTGCTGAGAAATTGAAGCAGTACATCGAACAGACCGACGGGCATGCCTTTGCATTATTTACCAGTTATAAACTGATGCAGCAGTGTGCCGACCGGATCAGTGGCTGGCTGTCGGAACATAACCTGGCGTTGTATCTGCAGGGGGAAGGGTTACCCCGTTCGTTGATGCTGGAGCGTTTCCGTAATAATCCACGGGGAGTCCTGTTCGGGACAGACAGTTTCTGGCAGGGAATCGATGTCCCCGGCGATGCACTGACCAATGTCATTATCACCAAGCTCCCATTCAGCGTTCCCGATCACCCACTGCTGGAAGCCCGGGTTGAAGCGATTCGAAGCCGGGGGGGAAATCCGTTTATGGATTATCAGATTCCCGAAGCGATTATCAAACTGAAACAGGGGTTTGGTCGGCTGATTCGCACCGCCAGTGATCAGGGGCAGGTGGTGATTCTCGATCCGCGCGTGCGAACCAAACGCTACGGAGAAAAATTTCTGGAGAGCCTGCCCGACTGCACTCTCATTATCGATGAGCAGGATGATTGAACGTCCTTTTCATTCCGGCTGGAATTATTCTGAACCAAAAACGATATCGCTGCTGCAGAAGGAACCGCCAAAATTGTTGGCCAGGGTGACGACCTGATCCAGTCCATCCAGAAAGAGTGCGCGGCTCAAATCGTTAAGCGGATGCAGAAAGACGGACCAGAGGACGCCATCGCCGATCGCATAGCGGGCATCCAGGGAACGGTCAAAGTTCGCTTCCATGACATCCCACAAATCGTCTTCTTCCAGATCTTCCTCTTTGAGGATCGGGGTCATGACGCGTACGCGATCGTGTTCCTCGTCAACAATCAGAAAGAGGACCCGCTTTCCGTACTCTACTTTCCAGCAGCCCTCACCGGCTTCCAGAATCTGACCTACTTCATCAATCAGTTGAGATATCGATTGCGCGTTTAATGTTGATTTGATAGTCGCAATCATTGTCCTGCTCCTTGAACAAGTATCCTGAATTTTGAAATCGGGAACCGGATAAAAACAGTGTTGAACCTGATGTTCTGGTATCTTGTCCAAACCAGTACTTTCACGAACTCCGCCCTGTTTTTGTTCACAGGATGTGATACGATTCCTGTATCCGGGCCAATTTCAGTGTGCCTTTAATCTCTATTGTTTATCACTTCACTTCAAAAAAGCAACAATTATTTTGAATCGTTCCAGAATTAAAGAATGCGACTAATTTTACATTCGGCGATTCCTGATTATGATACGCGATCCCCCGAATACTCACGGAGTTCGATTCAATCTGAAATGATTCTGCAATGACACCAACGACACTTTGATTTTTCATTCAATCCTGTCGCAAACTCAGCAGGACCTGACCCGGTTTTCATCATATCGGGAGGCATATCATTCCTTTGATGGTTTGGAATTACTTTGACTACTAATGAATCTTTACACCCTGTTTCGCTGGATGAATTAGACCAGCAATATCAGAAGCTGCTCGACGGCAATTCTCTGGACTGGCACAATCAACGTGTCTTTTCCCGGTGCCTGGGTGTTGGTGGACAGGGAGTGGTGTACCTGAGTGCCCGTGAAGGCGCGGATGGATTCCAGATCCCCGTTGCCCTCAAATTATTTTCTCCCAAACGGTATGCCGACGCAGTCGCTTATCAGACCGAGATGGCGCGTTTGTCTCAGGTGGCAGCGCAGGTGGCCCGTGTTCAGGAAAATCATCTCGTCGCCGTACAGAATTTTGTAACCCGCGATCAGGTCTACATCATGGAAATGGAGTGGATCGACGGATATGACTTGCGGAGTCTGTTAACGCCGGCGACGTTCAAACAGATTCGTGAACAGGTCACGTCCCGGCGCTGGAGAAATATCAACAACAATGTCTTTACCAAAGGGGTGCAGCAACCGCGGTTGAAACCGGGAATCGCAGTGGCGATCCTGCGCGAATGCCTGGCGGCGCTGGCGGCCTTGCATCGAAATAATATTATTCACTGTGATATGAAGCCCGCCAACATCATGCTCAAGCGGAGCGGGAATGCCAAGATCATCGATATCGGATCTGCCATCGATCTAAACAATCTCCCCTCGACACAACCGTGTACGCCAACCTATGCGGCACCGGAAGTCCTGTCCGGGGGACGGGCGACCCCCCAGTCCGATCTCGCCAGCCTGGGATATATCCTGATTGAATTCATCACTGGATTTCAGCCGTTTGCCAATCTGAAGTACGCACAGCTGGTTAAAGCCAAGCAGAATATTCTGCAACAGCTTCCCCAGTGGTTTCCTGCAGAAGAATTCGCGCTCAGTGAACCGTTGATGAAGCTGATTCATCGTCTGGTACATCCCAATCCAGCCGAGCGGTTCGCCTCGGCGGAAGCAGCAGATCTGGGCGAAGACGGTGCAGCCGAGTTCCATCGACTGCTCGTCAAAAGTGATCTCCCCAGTGACTATGAAAATGAATTGCGGCTCTGGATTGAGGAAGTCGAAACCGATTACTTTGAAGAGGTCCAGTTGAATTCCGATCCGGACACCACCGTGTTTACTACACGCGAATGGCAGGATGAGAATCAGGATCAAAAGTCCATAGAGTCCTGAATCACGGTCATGGCCGCGATATCTTTACAAGACTAATTAAACGGGCAGGCTGGCCATTTGTTTTGAATCGTCGATTCCTGCCCTGTTTTTTCTGATTCCTGATTTGCTGTAACTCACACTCCCTGTTATTTTAGCGTAGAAGAACTATCCACTACCTGACTACAGCGATTGAGGTATCTCCGTGAATCAGCGTTTCACCGTCTGTCTGCTTTTATTTGTCCTGTTTTCAACTTCCTTCGTTTCCGCGGCTCCGCCTGCTCTGGAAATGAAGTCGGGTGACCGAATTGTCTTTCTGGGTAACACCATGATCGAACGGTCACAGAAATTCGGGAGCTGGGAAAGCGTATTTCTGCGCAGTTTTCCCCAGGCCAAACTCTCGTTTCGAAATCTGGGCTGGAGTGGAGACACGGTCTGGGCGGAATCGCGAGGTATCTTCGATCCTCCGGCCGTCGGTTATCAGCGGATGATCAAGCAGATCAATGAACTCAAACCGAATTACATTCTGCTGGGTTATGGCGGAAATGAAGCATTCGCCGGTAAAGCGGGTTTACCCGGCTTTCAGACCCAGTTACAAAAACTGATCAGTGATCTGAAACCGACAGGGGCGAAATTCATTCTCGTATCGCCGCATCGATACGAAAACGAAGGAGCGCCGCTGCCTGATCCCGCGAAACATAATCAGGATCTGAAACTGTACGCCGACCTCCTGCAGCAGACTGCCGAAAAAGGCGATCATTATTTTGTCGACTTTTATTCGCAGTTGATTCCAGAACCGAATGGGGATCCCGGCTTAGAGTGGACAACCAACGGGATTCATCTGACGAAGGCAGGCTACGAACGTGCTGCGGGCATTATTGCCGTTGATCTCGGTCTGAAACCGATTGAACTCTCTCCTGCGGTCGCTGATGAAGTGACCCAGCTGACTTTCGATAAGAATCGTGAGTATTTTTATAACTGGCGTCCCCAGAATATTACCTATCTGCTGGGGTTCCGCAAACATGAACAGGGACAGAATGCGAAAGAGCTGCCGCAGTTCATTCCATTGATCGAAGCCAAGGAAGCCGCGATCCATAGCCTGGTTTCCTCGCATTAGCTGTCTCTGAATCAGTCCGACTCACGAAATTATATTCCTACCTGTTATAGATCTCTGCAAGGATCGTTCCTGTGATAAATCAAGCCGTGTTACCTTTTCAACGTTTTTTCTTCAGTTCTGTCTGTCTGTTATGCCTGTTTTCTGTTTCGACAGTGCAGGCCCAGCGAGACCTGACCGACATTCCACCGCCAGATCCGGAACTGGAACGCAAGTCATTCAAAGTGGCTGAGGGGTTTGAAGTCAATCTGTATGCGGCTGATCCCCAGATCGCGAAACCAATCCAGATGAACTTTGATGCCCAGGGACGACTCTGGATTGCTTCTTCCGAAATTTATCCGCACATCAAGCCGGGCGAAAAAGCCAACGATAAAATTCTGGTGGTGGAAGATCAGGATGGAGATGGAACCGCCGATAAAACAACGGTCTTCGCTGATGGTCTCCTGATTCCTACGGCAGTCATGCCCGGTGACGGCGGTGCCTATGTCGGCAACAGTACCGAACTGCTGTTTATGAAAGACACCGACGGCGACGGCAAAGCCGATGTCCGCAAAACGGAACTGGCAGGATTTGGGACCGAAGATACGCATCATATTCTGCACACGCTCCGCCGCGGACCCGCGGGTCAGCTGTTTTTTAATCAGTCGATTTACATTCACAGCCATATCGAAACACCGTATGGCGTGCGACGTCTGAATGGCGGAGGTATCTGGAAATATCAACCGGAGACCATGGAACTGGAAGTCGTGATGCGGGGTATGGTCAACAGCTGGGGCCATCACTTTGATCGCTGGGGGCAGTCGTTCTGCACGGACGGTGCCTACGGTCACGGAATCAACTACACTTTCCCGGGTGCTGCTTTTGTGACGGCGGTGGGCATGGATCGGATTCTGAAAGGATTGAATCTCGGCAGCCCCAAACATTGCGGTCTGGAAATTCTCAGTGGTCGCCATCTGCCCGATGACTGGCAGGGGAACATGATTACCAACGATTTTCGCGGGCACCGCGTCTGTCGCTTTGTGGTGACCGAAAATGAAGCCGGCTATGTTTCACGCGAACAGGTTGAACTGATCAAAACCGATCATGTCGCCTTTCGACCGATTGATGTGAAGATGGGGCCCGACGGTGCGATTTACATCGCAGACTGGTACAACCCGATCATTCAGCACGGCGAAGTCGATTTCCGCGATCCCCGTCGCGATCATACGCATGGCCGCATCTGGAGAGTGACCTATAAAGGCAAACCGACTTTGCCACGACCGAATCTGGTGGATGCCACGAACCAGGAACTGCTGGAAGCATTGAAGCTGCCCGAAGAATGGACGCGACAGAACGCCAAAAATGTCTTGCGGGAGCGGGGCCGGGAAAAAGTGGAAGCCGATCTGCAAGCCTGGCTGAAAGCACTTGATCCTCAAGACCCGCAGTATGAACACAACCTGTTGGAAGGTTTGTGGGTCGCGCAGAGTATCAGCAGTGTGCAGCCGGAGTTGTTGAAACAATGTCTGTCTGCCAAAGATGGTCGCGCCCGGGCCGCTGCCGTCCGTGTTGCCCGGCACTGGAAGGATCAACTGCCTGAAACGTATGCTTTGATCGCGTCACTCGCCAATGATGAACATCCTCGTGTGCGTCTGGAAGCAGTTCGCGCGCTCTCCTGGTATGATCAGCCGACGGTACTGACGGATGCCTACCAGGCACTCGATCATCCGGCGGATGAATTTCTGGATTATGCCTTGTGGCTGACGACCCGCGAAACGAAATCGATCTGGCTGCCTCAGGTGCTGGAAGGGACGTCTGTATTACAGAAAGAACCAAAGAAGCTGTTGTTTGCCTTAACGGCCGTCAATTCTCCTGAAGTGGCTCCCGTGATTACGAAGCTGATTCAAACCGGACAGATTCCTGACAGCGAACTGCCGAGCAGTCTGAGTCTGCTGGGGAAATTTGCCAACGCCGGTGATCTGCAGCAGTTGTATGAACTGGCTCTCAAACCGGAAACGAAGCCCAGCCATCAGGCGGCAATTCTACGCACCCTGGCGCAGGCCGTTCAGGCAAGAAAAATGCGACCGAAGGGGGAACTGGAAGCGTTACAGCAACTGTTCCGTTCCGACAATCCGGCTGTTCAGCAGGCGGCGATGGAATGTGCAGGGCTCTGGCAGATCAGTTCTCTGCAGCAGCCGATCCGCGAACTGGCACAGTCGGATCAGACCAGTCTCGACCTGCGCAAGACCAGCCTGCATGCACTGGCACGACTGGGGGGCAAAGAGAATCAGGAGTTGTTACAGAAACTGAGTGCAAGTGCAGACTCGCAGGGACTGGCGATTGCTGCTGTTGCTGCTCTGGCGGAAATGAATGTCAAGCTGGCTGCCGCTCAGTGTGTCAGCCTGATGCAGACGGTGACGGCTCCCGATCAATTGACTGCACTGTCCAATATCTTCCTGCAGCGCAAGGGAGGAACAGGAGTGCTGGTAAACGCATTGAAGGGGAAAACCATTGCCAAAGATGCTGCGATTCACCTGGGGCGATCGATACAGTCGACGGGCCGTTCCAATCCGGAACTGGCGAAAGCGATTGCTGTTGCCGGAGGATTGTCGAGCAGCGGGGCTCCGCAACCGGTGAATCTTTCACCTGAAGAAATGGCAAAACTGATCCATGCTGTGAAAACAACCGGAAATGCGCAGCGCGGGGAAGCCATCTTCCGCCGTGAAGATCTGTCCTGCCTGAAATGTCACGCCATTGGTGGCGCGGGGGGAAAAGTCGGACCTGACCTGATCAGCCTGGGGGGAAGTTCTCAGCCGGATTACATTGTCGACTCGCTGCTCAATCCCAATAAAGCAGTCAAAGAAAACTACAATGCAGTTACGGTGGTCACGCTGCAGGGCAAAGTCTATTCAGGAATACTCGTGCGACGTTCTGACAGTCAGCTCGTGCTGCGGGATGTGAATGACAACATCATGAATATTCCCCTGGATCAGATTGACGAAGAATCGCCGGCGGCTTCACTGATGCCGGTAGGTCTGCTGGAGAAACTGACTCAACAGGAACTGACCGACCTGGTACGCTTTCTGACCGAGTTGGGTAAAACCGACGCGTATACGATCAGCAAAGATCGTGTGGTCCGTCGCTGGCGGGTGATGAAAGGGACGCCGGACGCCATGAATGCAATTCGACGCACGCGGCACGCGACCGCTGCGACAGAAAATCCGGCGTTCATCTGGGAACCGGCTTACAGCCGCGTAGATGGAAGTCTGCCTGTCCGCAAGTTCGACGAGATCGGCAAGCTGCATGTCTCGAACCGGGCGAAAGGAGCAGCGTTTGTCCGCTGTGAACTGGAAGCGCTATCCCCCGGCAAAGCGATCCTGAAATTTAATTCTGTCGATGGCTTGAAAATGTGGCTCGGAGAAAAACCGATTGTCCTCAAGCCGGAAACCGAAATCGAACTGACCCGAGGCGTGCACCGCCTGACCTTCGCGATTGATCTCACCCCCGAACGGGATGTGCTGCGACTGGAGTTACTCGATGCACCCAGCGCGCCGGCTCAGGTGGAGATTCTGAACGGGAAGTGAAATCAAGATGAGTTAGTCAGGCAGGAATTTCGTCTTTTTTTCTGAGGGTTTTCTTCAATGCAACAAGGTTTCGGTCGCTTGCTACTTTTACTACTCTATCCCATGGAATCAACTTAAAGATTTTAATTAAATATTTTCCACGATGGGGATTAATCCATCTTACAAATTCAACTCTACCGCGGATTTGCCCTTCAGTAAAATATGGGCCTTCAAATGTTTGGTTATTTGCGAGGCTCTTTGCATCTTTAAGTTGTCTCTCTAATTCATCTGCATACTCTTTTTTCACGTCTAACTTTTTATTATTTAATATCCTGATTCCGGTTATTGATGTCTTCTTACCAAGTTGAGAAAACTCATTCTTTGTCTGGTTGATATTAAACCCCTGGCTACAAAGGATGTCAGTAACTATATTCTCAAATCCACTTTGGTACAAATTAAAGTGTCCTGAGATACTTATATCATCCACAAAGCGTGTATATACAAGACCTGCTTTAAGACACGCTGTTCCAATTCGCTTATCAATATTTGAGATTAATTGATCTGCAAGAATAGGGCTGGTAATTAAGCCTAAAGCAAGATGGTGTTTATAAGTACAAATTCTTGTGCAAACTCGAGCGACATCTGGACTACAGTTGAAGTCCTTGAGAAACATTTCATATATACGCGAATAGCGGATAGACGGATAAAAATTTGAAATGTCAGTTTTAAAAATGTAAGACGAAGAAAGATGAGCTTCAGCGTTTGTTTTAATACTTCGTCCTCTGATACCACCGTGTGTGTATATTGATGGCTTAAGTTTTTTAAGAAGTATTCGACTATATAAATTAGATTGCAGTCTCCGAAGTTCTCCTGTCACATTGACAACTTCACGTTTTTTATTTGGTTTCGCTGGATCATTCAAAATCAGAGTTTGATAGTAATCGTCAATACTATCACATACATTCGTGACTAGTTCCTGAGACGTATTGAGAGTTCTTGTTAGGTGTTTCAGCTGTCTGAGGTTAAGCATGTTAAATCTGAGTCCCTTCTCTGATGTTCAACAAGATACTCAATTCTCTCTTGCCATGCTTTAGAAAGTTCTGCTGCCGCTTCTTGAACCGAAACAGGCAGCTTGTTTATTTGGCCACTTTCACACCAGTGGTAAATGTAAAGGTCAATTCCCCATAATTGGCGATAACGATCTAGCAAATCTTGCGAAGGTTGATTCTTGTTCTTCTCAATGTTACATAAATGGACATTGCTAACACCGAGTGCTTTAGCTGTTTCAGATTGTGTCCATCCAATAGTTTTGCGAAGATTTTTAGCTGTCGTACCTATACAATTCATGAAATCGTCCTGATATTTTGGATTTTGGGAGGTCTTAGGGGTTCTTTTGCCCGGTAATGTGTAACATTGCTTCTGCTGTTAGTTCTTCTGCCAGATCTATATCTGGAGGAGAGCTCCCTAAACATTGTTCTACTCTCGAATCAAAAAAATCTAAGACCTCCCAAGTAGTTGAGCCAGGATCTTTACCCAGAAAAAGTGATCGCCAAAACTTCTTTAATGTAGCGATTCGTTCTTCATCAGATTTCGACCCTGGCAGTAACTTAACATCAATGGCATCCATTGATTCACCTCCGTGAAATTCAACTAGTAATGAGGAAGCTTTACATATGCATCCTCGAATCCAATGCTGCTGCACACACGATGTGTGGGCAGCAGCCAGCAGACATGATGTCGGAGATGAGAGACAACACGCCGGCCAGACATGCGACGTTTTTGGACGTCGGTTCAGGCCCTCGCGGGCAACCCACATTTGTGGGGCACGGAAGAATTAAGTTACATACGTGTATTAAAGCGGCACTTTAAAAAAAGTCAATATTACTAATGGGCAACATGCTGGTTCTATTTAAATAAATTACTAATATATTTGTTTAAGTGTCTGATAAAAAAAGAGTTAAGCGCTATTGTCTATTCTGTCACTTTTGAGAAATAATTAAAAACTTCACCATATGTGTACGCGTGATCTATAGTACCTAGAGAATTAGTTGACTGCATTAATTGGGCGGACATTCTTTACTGGCTATACCGCGCATATCTTAATTCCGACTCCAAAGTGTATTGTAAGGTTAAGACTCTGTGAGTACTCCACCCCCCCGCCGACGTCGTAAGCCACCGCGGCCTCCTTCAGTAAATCCAGCCGAAGTATTAGAGCCGAAGAAAAAACGACACAGCAACGCCAGCAGATTCCACAAGCGGCGTAATGAGTCGATGATTTGGGGGATTGTCATCGGTGTCGCAGGACTGGTTTTGATCTACGGTCTGTTCTTCCTGGACTGGCATGATATCGGCGGAGTCTTCGGTCAGTCACGGTCTCACGCGAAACTCTTGAAAGACCTGGAGTATTATCAAAATGAGCAGCTCGAACTGGTTTCTTCTTTTCAAACGAAAGAACAGGCAGAGGCTGCTGTTCCCCGACTGAATGAGATCGCGAAAGAGCTGGCAATCATTTCTGCAGAATTCGATGATTGGGTGATCGTAGAAGAGAAGGATGACATTGAAGCCGCGATGCAGCTTCCGCCTGAAGTGCGAGAAGAACACAGCAGGTTTGCCAGGGACTTCCAGCAGAAACGCAGTCAGCACTCCGCTCGCCTGACACAGGAAATCAATCGCCTCAGGAGAGAGTCAGGTTTCGGAAACTATATCAATACTCTTGTTGTCAACTCACGTACTTATGGCGGTCGTCATGCTCGAGAGTGGAAGTTGAATAAAGCGAAAGAAGGTGTCTTCAAAGAGGGTTATTCACCTGTGACCGCGGGAACGGTACTCACGAAAGGGATGCAGATTCAGGGAATTAATTCTCAGTACGACTGGCAGGATTGTATTGTTAAAGAAATCTATTCAGACGGTAAAGTGCGAGTCAATTTTATCGATGGCAATCCCCACAGTTTATTTGGTGGTCAGGGATTCTTGGATTATAAGTACGAGCGGGATCGACTGCGGATTCCTGATGTGATTTCCGTCAGGAATCATTCTGGACCAACGCAAAACAGGAATGGAACGGCTCAGCCTGCTCCAGGTGGAACTATGGGACGACGCATCGATTTCCCGCCTGCCAGACGTACCTCCCCCAATCGCTCTTTTTAACTTGCTGATTTCACGCGGCGCTTCAGCGCAGACCAGATGATGAACTGGCGGCAGTCACATTGAAACACAGATACGTTTCAAAGTGAAAAGAGATGTATTCAAGAGTTGATCTTAAGTAACGGGTGTTTATAGAATGTTGTGTTACATTCGTGCATCAGTTGTCTGGAGCGTTTCAAATTTACTAGAGCATTACTCAGTCACTTATAGTTGGTCCATTTGTCCCTCGTGTCGTTTCAGTAAAACCGGGCACACACTATGTTGACTTGAGTCTGAGATAAGGATTGATTTCTGTGGATACCCCACCTCCCCGCCGTAGAAAACGCAGACCATCCAGTTCCCCGGAAGCAGAGTACCAGTCACCTCGCAGAAGAAAAAAGAAGCCGGGTACCAGCAGTAAAAAAAAGTCAAAAAAACAGTCCGTCAATAACGCGACACTGATGAAGGTCGGTCTGATCTCTGCCGGTGCATTGGTGCTGGTCGCCGTCATATTCATGGTGGACTGGAAAGGGGTAGGCAAGAATCTGGGGTTGGGAAACTCTCATGAGAAGATCCTGAAGCAGGTATTGGCAATCAAAGGGAAGCAGGCGGATATTTTTGCTTCCATCAAAGATGAAGCGAGTGCCCGGGCCGCTGTTCCACGTATGAAAGAATTAACCGTGGAGATTGCGCGTGCAGGCGCGGATCTCAAAGAATTGAAAAAGACAAATAAATTAACCCCGGAAGAGGACAGGGAGCTTAAGGCAAAATACGAGTCACTGAATAAGGAAACAGATGCACGACTGAAAAAAGAGATGGAACGAATCCGTCAGCTTCCAGGCATGGCACAGGTCATGGCAGAAGTATTTCGGGAAGTTCTATTAGCTCAGATGGAAGCCCAGACTCAAATTCGCAAAGAAGCAGCCGAAGCCGGGTTTAACGCCAGTGGCTATTCTCCTGTGACAGACAGCACCAGTCTTGAGCCGGACATGCGGATTGAAGTTCTCACTTTAGGCGATATCTGGAGACCGGGAACGGTGAGAGACGTCGCCGCCAATGGCAATGTGAAAGTGAACCTGGATATGCATAAGAACTTAAATGCCCTGGATCAATATTATCCACGCAATAAATTGAGGCTGCCTGATTAATTCTAAGCTTCGAAAATGGTTACTGCCTCCTGCTGTTTGGATTGCTCGTTACCAGTTTCCCCCCCCTCAGATCTGAACTGCCCGATTGACAGACGGCTTTGTTTGTGCAACACAGGCATTCTGAGTCGAGAGTGTAGAGGGATTGCGTAGACTGAAGGCGTCTGGAAAGCAAGGGGTGAATTCTCTCTTAACGGAAAGATGCAAAACCGGTTCCCGCTGATCTGGAAAACTAAAAAGTGTTTACGGTTAAATTCCGGATTGGTTCCAGTTATGATTGAGAGAGGCAGCAGGAAGCGGTCGGGGAATTCAATGCAATAACTGGCTCTGAAATCAAACACTGAGATGTTTTGAAGTTCGGGGCGCGAAGCAGTCTTAACTGAAAATCATTAAACAGGAGCGCGCGATGTCTACAACAACTGCGAATGATCTGTATCCCGAAGTCCAAGCCTTTCTGGAAGGGGGACCGCTCAGGGGAGTCGTCGGCGGAAAAGAGATCGAATCCACGGGGGGCGAAACCTTCGTGACGTCCGATCCCGGTTCGGGAAAGCAGCTGGCGGAAGTCTTCAATTTTCAGGCAGCAGATGTGGATATGGCCGTTGATGTCGCGGACGCCGCATTCCGCAAAACCGGCTGGGCCAAGCTGCCTCAAAACGAACGCAGCGCACTGTTGCATCGTCTGGCGGATGCCGTTGAAAAACACAAATGTCAGATCGCACAACTCGAAGCACTCGATGCCGGCAAGATCGAAGCCCAGGCACAAGGCGATGTGCAGAACTTTGTCGACACGGTCCGTTACTTCGCCGATCTGGCACAACACGTTCAACGACGTTCGGTACTGGCAGTGAAAAATCACGAAGCCTGGACGGTGCGTCAGCCTTACGGTGCCTGCGGATTCATCTTCCCCTGGAACTTCCCCTTCCTGTTGATTGGCTGGGGAATTGCACCCGCGCTGGCCGCCGGTAATACCGTGGTGATCAAGCCCGCTGAAGACACACCCATGTCGGCCATCTACCTGGGACGCCTCGCGAAAGAAGTTGGCATTCCCGATGGCGTGATTAACATTGTGCCCGGCGATGGTGCCGTCGCAGGCGCTGCTTTGTCGGCCAATCCCAAACTGAAACGCATGTCGTTCACCGGTTCTCCCGAAGTCGGTCGTCTGGTGGCGGAAGCCTGCGGGCGCAACCTGGTTCCCGTCAAACTGGAACTGGGAGGCAAAGGGGCCGCGGTCGTCTTTAATGATGTCGACATTCCGGATACAGCAGAAAAGCTGGTTAATGCGATCACTTTCCACACCGGCCAGGTCTGCTGTGATGCAACCCGCTGGCTGATTCATAAAAACATCTACGATGAATTTGTGAATGAATGTGTGGGCCGTCTGCAGAAAGTGCAGGTCGGGTATCAACTGGATGATGCCTCACAAATGGGGCCAGTGGTCAACGCCAAACAGCGTCAGCGTGTGCTTTCGTACCTGGAAAAAGGACAGGCCGAAGGTGCTGAATGCTTGCTGGAAGGGGGCGCTGCGGATGTGCCCGGTTATCAGGGGAATTATGTCAAACCGGCGCTGCTGGCAGGTACGCTGGACAATGTGGCCGCCCGGGAAGAGATCTTTGGTCCCGTGGCATTCCTGGCACCGTTTGAAACTGAAGAGCAGGCGATTGAGATGACCAACAGCACCGACTACGGTCTGGCTAACAGTGTCTGGACGTCCGATCTGTCACGGGCCGCCCGCGTTGCCGAAGCGATGTGTGCCGGCAACAGCTGGATCAATGCACACAACGTCTTTGCCCACGGTATCCCTTACGGCGGTATCAATAAGAGTGGTATGGGGGGCGGCGTGCTTTCCGTCGAAACCCTGTTTGATTACTGGCGGAGCCTGTCCGTCGTGCGTCCTCTGTAATCAGGGACGTGTCTTCAACACGAAAATCAGTACGAAACCCGCAGGTGTTCTTTCCGCAGAAACGCTTGCGGGTTTCTCTGTTTTCTGACCCGGATCAAGCGAAAAGTTCAATTCAGCGGGTCCAATCTGCTGAGTCAATCGAAAAGCGCTTCTCAGTCGGCATCGTACCTTGACAGGCGTTATTCACAGGCCTTAATATCAATAATACGATCCGTTTGCTGGGACCCACCTGTCTCCCGGACCATGATGGCATGTTCCGGTTCTTAAGAGACGCACCAGGATCAAATTCCGCTATAAAAAACAGAGGGCATGGTAAGTATGCGTACCCTTTCTCTGCGACACTGGCTGCCTCTGCTGGTTGTCGGTATCTCCTGTCTGACGCTGTTTGCAGAAGAAAAAAAGTCGGCTCCGGAAGTCAAAGCCGTTGCGACGGTCGACTTCAGTCGTGATATCCGGCCGATTCTGTCCAACAACTGTTTTTTCTGTCATGGTCCCGATGAAAAACATCGCGAAGCTGATCTGCGACTGGATACGAAAGCGGGTGCTTTTGAGTCAGCGATTGTTCCCGGCAATCTCAAAGAGAGTGCGCTGATTGAACGGATTCTCTCCACTGATCCCGACATGCAGATGCCCCCTGCGGAGTCGGGTAAAAAACTGAAGCCGGCGGAAATCGAACTGTTGAAACAGTGGGTTCAGCAGGGCGCTGCCTGGCAGGAACACTGGGCGTATCTCAAACCCGAACGGGCAGACTTGCCGGAAGTCAAACAGAAAGACTGGCCGAAGAATGAGATCGACTATTTCGTATTGGCACGATTGGAAAAAGCGGGGCTGAAACCTGCGAAGCCGGCCGACAAACGAACGCTGGTGCGACGGCTCTACCTGGATCTCTTGGGCTTACCCCCTGCGAAAGAAGAAGTGGAAGCGTTCGTGAATTCGAATGATCCCCAGGCTTACGAAAAGCTCATCGATCGTCTGCTGGAGACGCCTCAATATGCAGAGCGGATGACTCTCAAGTGGCTGGACCTGGCACGCTATGCGGATACGAACGGGTATTCGATCGACGGCGGCCGTCATATGTGGCTCTGGCGCGACTGGGTGATTGACGCTTTTCACAAAAACAAACCATATAATGCATTCATCACCGAACAGATTGCCGGCGACCTGTTGCCCGATGCCACCCCCTGGCAGAAAGTGGCGACCGGATTCAACCGTAATCATATGATTACTCATGAAGGGGGAACGATCCCCGAAGAGAATCTGGTGAACTACACCGTCGATCGGGTCAAGACCACGTCGGAAGTCTTCATGGGGCTGACCATGGGGTGTGCCCAGTGTCACGATCATAAATACGATCCGATTACGATGAAAGACTTTTATCAGTTCTTCGCGTACTTCAATACGCTCGAAGATAAAGGGCTGGACGGCAACTTCGGCATCAACTCGGGCCCCAAAATAAAAGCGAAAACAGAAATTTCCTTTGCGGCTGCAGAACTGAAGGCGCTCGATCAGGAAATTACACAGATCCAGTCCAGGTTGAATCACCCCGATGCAGTCCGGCTGGCTGAGTGGGAAAAGCAGGCCCGTCTGGAATTGGCACAGCGCGGAAAAGATTTAAAACTGCACGAACTGGAAGTGGTCAAGATTTCGGACCCGAATACCCGTACCGACTTTGAAATCAGTGAAGAGGGGCACGTACTCGCGTTATCTCCCAGCGGACGCTCTCCCTCCATTTCATTGAAGATCAAGCCCGGAGTGGAAAAACTAACCGGCTTACGAATCGTATTTTATCCCAATGATAAAATGCCCCGCAGTAGTATCGGCCATGGTAAGCCAGGGTCATTAGAGGGGGGATTTCTGTTAACCAGTTTTGCTGTTTCCGGAACGTCGGTTCCCTCTGATCAGGTTGACCTGTATGCGATGTTAAAGGTGGCCAGGTTAACGGCGAGTGCTTCGCATCCTGATTATCCTGTGGAAGGCTGCCTGGACCCGCGCGATCATACGGGCTGGTCGCCCGCGCCACAAAATCAGAGTCAGCAGAATCTGACGGTCACCTTCGATCGACCTTATGCAACAAAAGACGCCTCCTATCTTACAGTCATGCTGGTTTGGGGAGATGGAAAATTTCGGTACGGTCAGCGGTTAATGGCCGGAGATTACAAAATCTTTGGGATATCCGGTGTGGATGATGGCACGAATATTCCGGTCGAGATTCAAAAAATCTTGTCCGTTCCTCGGCATGACCGCGCTGAAAGACAAACGACTGCTCTACAGCTGTATTACAGTCAGATTGCCCCCGAGTTCAAAAACCTGTGGTATCAACTGGAGAATCTCAAAGAACGCCGTCAGATGTTGACCGATGAGTTTGAGACGATGGTCATGAATAAGGCTGCGAAACCCCGCGAAACCTTTATTTTGGATCGGGGGCAGTACGATCAGCCCACGGTCAAAGTCAGCACGGGAGTGCCGGGCTTTTTACCGGGGCTGCCTGACAAGGCTCCCGAAAGTCGACTGGCGTTAGCAGAATGGCTGACTTCCCGGGAGAATCCGCTGACGACCCGCGTGGCGGTGAATCGGTTCTGGGAAATGCTGTTCGGGCAGGGAATAGTATCTACGACGGCGGACTTCGGTTCGCAGGGAGACCCTCCCACGCATCCCCAGTTGCTGGACTGGCTGGCGGTCGAATTTTATGAGCAGGGTTGGGATGTGAAACACATTCTGCGGAAGATTCTGCTCTCGGCGACCTACCAGCAGTCTTCCGAGGGAACACCCGAACTCTGGAAAGACGATCCGCAGAACCGGCTGCTGGGCCGCGGTGCCCGGTTCCGCTTACAAGCGGAGACGATTCGGGATGCAACGTTGAAAGTTTCTGGTCTGCTTGTTGAGCGGGTCGGCGGCGCGAGTGTGAATCCGTATCAGCCCGAAGGCTTGTGGCGGGAAGTCAGTCATTACGGCAGTTCCCCGGCGACGGCGCAGGTCTTCGTGCAGGATCATGGCGAGAAACTGTATCGTCGGAGCATGTATACCTACTGGAAACGGACAGTCCCACCGCCGAACATGCAGACCTTTGATGCACCGAATCGTGAAGTCTGCCTGGTGAGCCGCGCACGCACGAATACCCCGCTGCAGTCGCTGGTCCTGTTGAATGATGTGCAGTTTGTGGAAGCGTCCCGCAATTACGGAGAACGCATCATGAAAGAAGGGGGCGAGGATGTCGAATCACGTATCCGCTTCGCCTTCGAAGAAGCGTTAGGCCGCGCTCCCGCAGCCTGGGAAGTGCAGACGCTCAAACAGGCCTACCAGCGTGAGCTGAAAAATTATCAGGCGAATGAAGCTGCGGCGAATGCGTTGTTGAATCAGGGTGAATCGCAGCGCGATCAAAGTCTGCCTGCAGCGGAAGCCGCAGCCTGGACCACCGTGGCGAGTATGATTTTCAATACCTACGAATTTATCACACGGGGATAAGCATGGATCCTGTATTTGAATATGAACGAAATCTAACCCGTCGGACACTGCTGGGCCGCTCGGCACGAGGCATCGGAAGTGCCGCACTGGCGAGCCTGCTGCAGCCGGAGCTGTTTAACGGGAGCGTGCAGGCTGAGACGACGATTCCTGAAGGCGTGCAGAAGATTGCGCCCAAAGCGAAGCGAATTATCTACCTGTTTCAGTCGGGCGGACCGTCACACGTCGATCTGTTTGATTACAAGCCGGTACTGCGCAAGCTGCATGGTTCGGATCTGCCTGATTCCGTCAAAGGGACACAGCGTGTCACCGGCATGACAGCGGGACAGAAATCATTTCCCGTGGTGGCCCCCTTCTGGGAGATGAAGCAATGCGGCGAGCATCAGACCTGGATCAGCGAACGACTGCCTTATACGCAGACGATTGCCGATGATATTACGATCATCAAATCGGTACACACCGAAGCCATCAACCATGATCCGGCGATCACATTTATCAATACCGGTTCTCAGCAGATCGGCTATGCCAGTCTGGGATCGTGGCTCAGTTATGGACTGGGGAGTGAAAACGAAAATCTGCCCGCGTACATGGTGATGCTGTCACAGGGGACCGGAAAGAATCCCGGACAGCCTCTGTTCGATCGACTGTGGGGATCGGGTTTTCTGCCCCCCAGTCACCAGGGAGTCAAACTGCGTCCCGGTTCGAGTCCGGTTTTGTACCTGTCGAATCCGGCAGGCATTGACCGCAAGCAGCGACGCAAACTGCTCGACGATCTGGCAACGCTGAACCGAGGACAGGCCGCAGAGATTGGTGATCCGGAAATTCAGGCGCGGATTAACTCGTATGAGATGGCTTACCGGATGCAGACATCGGTGCCCGGGCTGATGGATCTTTCCGGCGAGACGGAACAGACGTTTGAAATGTATGGACCTGAAGTGCGCAAGCCAGGCAGCTTCGCGGCGAACTGCCTGCTGGCCCGGCGGATGTCGGAACGGGGCGTGCGGTTTGTGCAGCTGTTCCACCGGGGCTGGGATCAGCATGTCTCGCTCAAGAGCCAGTTACCCAACCAGTGTCAGGACGTGGATCAACCGTCGGCAGCGCTGGTCAAAGATCTGAAGCAGCGGGGACTGCTGGATGAGACGCTGGTGATCTGGGGAGGCGAATTCGGTCGGACGGTTTACAGCCAGGGTAAGATCGGCAGTCCCAGTTCGGGCCGCGATCACCATGGACGCTGTTTCTCGATCTGGATGGCCGGAGGCGGGATCAAAGGGGGCTTCGAATACGGCAAAACGGACGACTTCTGTTACAACATTGTCGAGAACCCGGTTCATATTCGCGATATGAATGCCACCATTCTGCACTGCATGGGCATCGATCATCGGCGGCTGACCTATCCCTATCGTGGTCTGGACGCCAGGTTGACAGGCGTCGAAGAGGCCCACGTGGTAAAGGGAATTCTGAGCTGATCGCAGGCGTGATCGCGGCAGGCCCGAATCGTATTGCAGCAAACCGGGGTTCTGGTCTACATTACGCGTAGAGGGGATGTCATTCCCTGCTGCGGTCTGACTGGATGTCTGCTTGTAAGTGCTTATATATAAGTTGCTTGCGGATACGCCTGTTGCTGTAGTCGGGGTCAACAAGGATGTGTTTCATGCTGAATCTGTCGTTGCGCCTGCTGTCGGGAGGCGTGCTGTTACTGCTGTGTCTTTCGGCATGTATTCCAGTTCCGATGACAACCCCTGAGCTTTATCGGCCCCTTTCTCATTTCGATCCGGCGGATAATATCACGGAATATGAGAACCAGCTGGCCCGGTTCAACCTCGCGATTGAAGCGGATCCGACTGATATTGATGCCCGTTTCGCCCGCGCACTGCTTTATATGGGTGTCGGCAAATATCTGCCCGCCGAGGATGATCTGACGGCAGCGATAAAAATAGCAGATCGTGGTGGCAATTACAGTTCAGAGCGTCTGGCTTCGATTTATGTACATCGGGGACTGTTACGCTGGAACGCTGAAAAGATCGATCTGGCGATTGCCGATTACTCGCGGGCCATCGAACTGGATCCGGACGACTGGGAAGCGTACTTCCATCGCTGGCAGGCTTACAACCATCACGATGAGCCTGAGAAAGCCGAGCAGGATCGGGAGCACGGGATGAAGCTCAAGCCCAGCGTCTTCAAGAAAGAGTACGTGTTACGCTACGACGGAATCGTGCTGAATTAAGCGACCAGCGAAAGTTGCGAACATGGTGACGGAGCCTCTGCCGCGTGAGCAGTTGATCTGATACGGTGATCGTGTGAGTTCCGTTTTTGTCTCAGTTGACCTGCCTGTAGAGCTTCCATCGACCGTTTTGGATGACGTATTCGGTGATGCCTTGATTGGTGACTTCAAGAAGGCGTTTACCGCTTCTCCTGTCATAATACTGTTTATAGTCATCATCATAGAGAATGAGCGCTTTCAGCGGGCCTTTGGGGATCAGCGGGGAATCGACGGGTTTGCCTGTTTTAGAGCGCGTCACATTTTAGTCTAGCGCGAATGCGGTAAGTCTGGTAGACTGGTGAAGTCTCATTTCATGGAGGAT
>NZ_JBLXHC010000029.1:0-47829 GCF_048260065.1 Gimesia sp.
CAAATCCCATACCAAACGGCAGGGGTAACCAACTTAATTTAAAGTAAGTGCCATTAGGCTAACGCCCTTCGGCTAATCAGGGAGGCCTTGTTCGTGCTCTTGGACATAATAAAACTTAGAATGCTTATTGGAAGAAGACTGTAAAAAATCAGTCGCCGGTGTTAGCCGTTGTTATTGCAGATCACCGGTCGGTTACTTCTCAAACGTAATCACCTGTCGGACGGCGGTGCCGTTGGCGAGGGCGTCGAAGGCTGTGTTGATTTCGTCCAGTTGAATGGTGCTGGTCAGCAGTTTGTCGACGGGGAGCAGGCCGGCCTGGTACATGGCGATGAAGCGGGGTAAATCGCGGCGAGGGACGGCGGAGCCCATGTAGGAACCTTTGATGGTGCGTTCTTCGGCGACAAGGCTGACGGCGGGGACGGAAAACATCCTGGCGGGATGTGGCAGGCCGATGGTGATGGTGGTGCCGCCCCGTTTGGTTGCGGCGTAGGCCTGTTGGAGCACGCGTTCGTTGCCGACACTTTCGAACGTATAATCGACGCCGTTCTGGAGGTCTTTGATCAACTCGACCGGGTCTTCTTCACTGGCGTTAATCGTGTGCGTCGCGCCGACCTGGATGGCGCGTTCGAGTTTAGCGGGGAGCAGATCGACGGCGAAGATGGTTTCGGCCCCTGCGGCGCGGGCGCCCATCACCGTACTTAAGCCGACGCCGCCCAGGCCAAAGACGGCGACGCTGGAACCCGGTTCGATCTTTGCCGTATTGACGACCGCGCCGACGCCCGTCATCACCGCGCAACCGAACAGCGCGGCGGTGCTGAGGGGGAGTTGCGAATCGATTTTGATCAGCGATTCCTGGGCGACGACCGTGTGTCCGGAAAAAGCGGAGACGCCGAGGTGGTGATTGATTTCCAGATCGGAGGCATTGCGAAACGGACGACGGCCGGAGAGTAAGGTGCCGGCCGTGTTGGCGCGGGCACCGGGTTCACACAACGCGGGCCGCCCTGTCGCACAGGGAATGCAGTGACCACACAGGGGGACGAACGAGAAGACGACGTGATCATCAGGCTGGAGGTCGTGGACGCCGGGACCGACTTCACGGACGATGCCGCTGGCTTCGTGCCCCATGACCATCGGCATCACACGCGGACGGGAACCGTCGATGGTTGAGAGGTCGGAGTGACAGAGGCCGGCGCCGGCCATCTCGACGAGCACTTCCCCCGGACCGGGATCAGCGAGTGAGACCTGTTCGATGACCAGCGGTTTTGACTCAGCATAAGGAGTCGGTTTTTCCATTTCATACAGGACGGCGGCGCGAGTCAACATGGGGAGCGTTCCCTGGTGAAAGAGGATGGGTAATTGCTTATTTCACATCATAATTTCACATCATAAATGAGTTCCCCGCCCTGGGGATTTCGTTTTCTGGTATCTGTCACGTGCGTACCCTTCGTTAGTTCCAGTTGAAAGTCGGCGGGGGTGACTGTTGCCTGGGAATCTAAGGTATCGACATTGATGCGGCAACCGAAAGTAAGGATATCCTGATTCGATTTATGTTGATACGATTTTGTGGTCCAGAATTTCGGTTTCGGACCTTCGTTCGGGAGATCGACATAATAGAAATCATGCTGGCTGTGATATTGGTCGGATTGCTCACCTGTATATTTCATGACGACACATTCCCGTTCCGTCGGTGCGACCCATAAGCGTTTTAGACCGCCATACACCTCGGATTTTTCCAGGACAGTGCAAGCGATGCCCTGCACCTGCTCGAGTTGCGGACAGACTTTGTATTGATCAAGTGTGAACCCATAAACCGGATCGCCTGCCAACAGTGACCAGCGAAGTGGATTCAGACCAAAAAGAGGCAGCATGGGAGGTACCGATGATTTAGAGATGGTCAGGTGGCGGATGCCTTCGTATTTATAGGCAATGGCAGCGGTATTTCCGTCGACTGACCAAGTCATGTCAAGGTCTTGCATTTGCTCTAACTGGGGAGTCGGGACACGTCCCCATTGACGACAGCGGATGCGGGGACTATCCAGGATTAGTGAATAGTGTGTTTTAAAATTGACGGTCTGATTCAGATAATGCAGCGTTTCCTCTTCCGTTAACGGTAGCACTTCATCAACGCCATCTGCAGCCGACTTCATATAGGGAAGTTTGCTGCGCGTGACATCCAGTGAAAGTTCGATCCGCATTGCCTGCAGTCGCTCGCGTCGTGCTTTCCAGGTTTGGTTGATGACTTCGGTTGTCAGGGGCTGGTTCTCGGCAGCCTGAGTAACTGGTAAGCCACTGCCAAGGAGTAGAATCGCCAGAATGGAATTTCGCAGGCGAGGGAGCATCGTGAATCCTTTCTTTGTCGACTTTGAAACCGTTCGTAAGATCGAGCCGCCGCATAGTAAGCGAAATCTGTTCTGTTGACCAGATTGAATTGAGGGTGTGCATTTTGTTTGCCCGTGAACGAAATCGGTCCGTTTTGAGCAAGTGGATAAAAGGAGTGGTTGATACAAGTTGATACAGGGGCGATAGACCGGCGAAAGTGAGCCGACGAGGGTCGACAGCATGGCGATGGTGTGTCGATAGCTGTGGTTATACGATCGTGAAAAGAGTGAACTAACGCGGTTCGTGACATTGAATATAATCTACTATTACAGCACAAAAATACTTTAATCCAGGCAGCAAACGGGAATGAGAGTGATTGATTCGGTTCAAGGCATGATTGTGGTAACCGCTGAATTCTCATGACGATAGACCCTGTTAAAAAATTCTCCACGCGCGCGACGCGCTTGAGGCATAAATTATCGAGGGGCAGCAGGCTGTCAAGCTGAAGAGACGACAGCAAGTTCAGGTGAAGTGCAGTGGTTTTCATTAAGAAACTCGTAGAGAGGAACAGATTTGATGCTCGTTTTCAGGAATTTCTACTGTTATACTGCTGCCACTGAATAATGCGCACCGACTCTGAATGAAAGCGGAATTAATAATGGCCAGTGTGGAACCGACCAATTCGTATGTTCGTTATCGCGTGATTTTTGTCTGCATGCTGATGGCAGTTCTGTTGTACCTGGATCGATTCTGTATTTCTTTCGCCGAGGTCTTTATCAAAGATGAACTGGGCTTGAGCGATGAGCAGATCGGCATTCTGCTCGGTTCATTCTTTGTTTCTTATGCATTATGCCAGGTCCCCTCCGGATGGTTCAGTGACCGCTTTGGTTCCCGGAAAATGTTGACGATCTACATTCTCATGTGGTCCCTGTTTACGGCGATGACGGGGCTGGCAACCGGTTTCATCTCGCTGCTGATCTTTCGCCTGGGTTTTGGATTGAGTCAGGCCGGTGCCTATCCGACGAGTGCCAACATTGTCAGCAAGTGGATGCCTTTAACGGAACGCGGCTTTGCCAGCAGTATGGTCACCGTCGGTGGGCGGATTGGTGGTGCACTGGCGCCGGTGTTGACCGCGTTACTGATTATCATGTATGTGCCTTTGACGGAATCTTCGGATCTGACGACCGGGGATATTATGAATCCGCATGGTCTGGCGACGACGTTTCTGAAACGTGTGGAGGAAAAACAGGAGTTTGAAACGAAGATCTATGCGGGACTGACGCCGGAAAGTAAAAACTATCTCTACGCGGAGGCTGTAGCCGCTAAGGCGGAGGCTGCCGCTGAAGCTGCGACTACAGCCAGGAAAGTAGCTGAAGATACGGCCGCAATAGCTGCAAATGCCAGTGGTGAGAAAAAAGCTCTGGCTGAAACCGAGGCTAAGAATGCTGCCGCTGCAGCGGAGTTAGCAGTGGCAGAGGCAGCTGCTGCCGCTGATGCTGCGGTTGAAGCTAAAGCGCTGGTGAAATCATTTACGAAAGCAGAGAGTTCTTTCCTGGTGAATCTGAATTCGATTTTGCAGGAGCAGCAGCTTTACAATCCGGCAGACTTTGAAGGATTGACGCTCAATAAGCAGGCGGAACAGCTGTTGGAAGTGAGCCCGGGAGAGTTGAACGTCGAGCAGAAATCCCGGTTGAATCGATTGCTGTTTGAAGCACGGTACGCCGCCGACGTTCGCAAAGTACAGGGAAAAGGCTGGCGCAAGATGATGATGACCTACGGTCTGGTGGGCATCGCAGTTGCCGTGATTTTCTGGTGGGTGATTCGCGATTATCCCCGCGCCCATCCGTCCTGTTCAGAACAGGAACTGGAGCTGATTGAACATGGTCGTCTGGAGTCGGATAAAGATCATTCGAAGCAGATCGGCGGAATTCCCTTTAAGGCGATCATGAAAAACCAGAGTTTGTGGCTGCTGTCCCTGTCGCAATTCTGCACGAATGTGGGTTGGCTGTTTCTGGTGACCTGGCTTCCTCGTTTTCTGGACGAGGCGTATCAGGTTCCGCTGGAAGAGCGCGGGAAGATGATCACGTTTGCTCTGGCGGTGGGCTGGTTTGGAACTTTGTCGGGAGGGAAAGTCACCGACTGGTTGATGAAGCATATCAGTCTGCGCTGGAGTCGTGTGCTGCCGATTGCGATCTCGCGATTTACTGCAATGGCGGCGTACCTGGTCTGTCTGATGGATATCTCACCCTGGACTTCGGTGATCATGTTTTCGATTGTGGCGTTTTCAACCGATTTCGGTTCGCCTGCGATGTGGGCGTTTAACCAGGATATCGCCGGTAAACACGTTGGTTCGGTGCTGGGCTGGGGGAATATGTGGGGAAATCTGGGGGCGGCGGTAGCACCTTCGTTGATGATCGCTGTGATCGGCAAGGAACACAACTGGAGCATGGCGTTTATCACGTGTGCGATTGCGTTTCTGATCGCGGGTGTGGCATCGCTGTGTGTGGATACTTCGAAAACTCTGGTTGTGGATGATGAGGAATCGATACCGGCTACGGCTTAGACTGTGATTGAGAAGGATGGTTTTACTTTATTGCAGGCTTACACAGTTATTTCCTGTTGTCTTACGACAATCCCGAATTGCATTCGGGACCACCCATGATGGGGGGAGAAATTGAGTGCAAACGTTGTTTCGTTATTTTGCGAGTTCATCCAGTTCGGCGAGTTTGAGCTGGATGCTGAGGATGTAGGGGGCTTTGTCTTTTTCCCAGTGGCCGTAGGTGGTGATGATGAAAGTGCCGTCGGGAAGGACTTCAACGCCGGGATAGGCACAGTCGGCTCCTTTGGTGTTGTCTTTGAGACGGACGTGGTACTGCCCTTCTTTGCCGTTGACGAGATCATCGTAGGTTCCGACCCAGGCGACCCAGTCTCCTTCGGTGGGAGCAGTGTGGCCTTTGGGAGTGTTACTGCGAAAGGAGATGAGCAGACGACCGCTGACGGGATCGTATTTGCCGGTATGTCGGTCACCATTCAACGAGCCGGGCAGATCACGGGGTTCGGTCCAGGTTTTGCCTTCATCGTTGGAGAAGATGATTTGTGAATTGTGACGACGACTGTTTTCGCGGAGGAGGACGGCCAGCTGTTTGCCATCGGGAGAGCGAATGATGCCGGGCTCGCAGATATGGTATTCGGATGATTTGTGAATGGCTTCCGGGTTTGACCAGGTTAAGCCACCATCTGTAGAGAGAGTTTTATATAGAGTGAATACAACCGGTGATTGCTGTTTGGAATCTTTGGAGATGAAACGACCGTCATCATGAAACAGAGCCATATAATGACCGGGGCCGGTTTTGAGCGGTTCGACACAGCCCATGACGACGATGCCGCCCCAGTCGCCGATCGGTTTGAGTTCGCTCCAGGTCTGGCCGTCATCTTCGGAGACCGCCATGCGGGCAGGATACAGACCGGAGAACATGATAATTCGTTTTTTACCGGAGGCATCGACGACGCGATGCAGCGTAGGGACTTCACGGGAGGTTGCCCAAGATGCGGGAGTGGGCAGACGGTCGCTCCAGGTTTTTCCGGCATCGGTGGAGCGTTTGTAAACGATGCCTCCTTTCCCATGGCCTTTAGGATAGACGCAGAGGATGGTTTTATTGTCTTCGAGTAAAACGGTGGTGGGATGACCGAGGTACTGGCCTTCTTCGCGATCGACGACGGTCTGGCGATGCGACTGGGCATCGAGGTCGATGTAAGGGATGCTGAATCCGGGTGCCTTGGGCGCTGCTTGCGGGGGATCAGCTGCGATCAGGCCGTTGGGGAGTCCGCTGACGATCAGGGCGTAACACATTGCCAGTTTCGCGGGGAGGGACACTTGAGGAATCATGGCAAGTCCTTACGTCAGAGGTGTTTGAAATCAGAGTAAATCGACCTGAATCACAATGCCCGTCCTGCTGGTTGTATTGTTGATCAGCATGTATTTTAAGACTAACGTCACGCTGAGGAGGGTTCAATACTGGTTCTCAGGGTAAATGTCCTGAATCAACGGAAAACTTTGAATCTTTCCCGATTACGGAGCCTTTTTTAAATAATATATTGTTATTCGACAGAATTCCCGATACGATATCAATATGACTTGATGTATCTGATTGTGAATTAACGAGATACAGTTGAATCATCCCCAGCCTGCGCGGCTTTTTCCCACCTGACTCTAACATCGTAGACATGACTATGAAAACTTTGCGAAAAGTGACAGCCGTCATTGTATGCTTGAGCCTGTTCCTCTGCTCCGCTGTCTCTCTCTCCGCTGCCGATTCGAAAGCAACTCAACAGCAGCTGGATTTCTTCGAGAAGAAGATCCGACCTGTTCTGATTCAGCATTGCTACGAATGCCATTCGGCCGATTCGAAAAATCTGAAAGGGAGTCTGCTGGTCGATTCCCGACAGGGACTGCTGGACGGCGGCGATTCGGGGACTGCATTGGTTCCGGGAAAACCGGGTGAGAGTCTGCTTCTGGAAACGATGAAGTACGGTGAAGACAGCTACCAGATGCCTCCGAAAGGGAAGCTGTCCGATGAGATTATCGCCGACTTTGAAAAATGGATCGCGATGGGGGCCGCAGATCCGCGGACTGAGTCATCAAAAAAGACAGCGAAGGCAGAGATCGATTTCGACAAGGCTCGAGAATTCTGGTCGTTCCAGGTGCCTCGACATTACCCGGCTCCTGAAGTCAAACAGAAAGCCTGGCCACAAAACAGGATTGATGCTTTCATCCTGGCGGCACAGGAAGCGAAAGGTTTTACCCCTGCTCCGCGAGCTTCGAAGCAGACTTTGATTCGACGGGCCTACTTTGATTTGATCGGGCTGCCACCCACTCCTGCTGAAGTTGATGCCTTCCTGAAAGATGAATCTCCGGATGCTTATGCACGTCTGATCGATCAGTTGCTGCAGTCTCCGCATTACGGGGAACGCTGGGGCAGACACTGGCTGGATGTCGCACGGTATGCGGAAGACAATACGAATATGGGGCCGCACAACGGACCGTACCCACATGCTTATCGCTATCGAGACTGGGTGGTCAAGGCGTTCAATGAAGATATGCCTTACGATGAGTTTGTGGTTCGTCAACTGGCAACGGACTTCCTGCCGGAAACCGGTCCCGAAGATTACCCTGCCCTGGGGTTCATGGGACTGGGACCTTCCTATCATAAGGAAGTGGCTCTGTCGCGTCTGACTTTGGAAAACCGCTATGCGGATGACTGGGAAGACCGCGTCGACAGTTTGTGCCGAGGATTGCTGGGGCTGACGATGGCCTGTGCCCGCTGCCACGATCACAAATATGATCCGTTAACAGTGGAAGACTATTATGGGATTGCGGGAGTATTTGCTTCCGTACGACAGACCACACGACCGATTATTCCTGAGGAAGAAGTCGCGAAGACACAACCTGCCCGGGATAAAGTGGACGCTTTAAATAAAGCAAATACCGATCTGGCGGCGAAAGTGAAAGAACTGACGAAACGAAATGCCGAGCTGAAAAATTTGATCAAACAGGCCGGTGATGCCGGGTTCCCGCTGATCGCGTCCCGTCCAGATGTCAAGAAGCAGACGACGGTCCGGTTTCCGATTCCCCCTGAAGAGTTGAAACAGAATACAACGTTGATTGCAGCTCATAACCAGACGATCAAAGACAATAAAGAACAGGCCGAAGAGATCAAGAAATCAACGCCGGGATTTGAGCTGCCTCTGGCAGACGCTCTCACCGAAGAACAGGTGCGAGTGGAAGAGATCACCGAAGATAAGATGAAGATCGTCTATTATCCCAAGCCGCGCGACCTGAATGTCTTCATTCGCGGAAATGCGGCCAATCTGGGAGAACTGGTTCCCCGTCGATTTGTGCGGGTACTGTCAGACGGTCAGCCCGAACCGTTCCATAACGGCAGCGGTCGGCTGGAACTGGCTCAGAAAATCGCCAGTCGGGAGAATCCACTTACTGCCCGCGTGATGGTGAATCGGATCTGGCAGCATCATTTTGGTGAAGGACTCGTCGATACGCCGAGTAATTTTGGGAAAACGGGTTCCCTGCCCAGTCATCCGGAACTGCTGGACGATCTCGCTGTCTGGTTTATGGACGAAGGCTGGTCGATGAAGAAACTGCATCGATTGATCATGCTGTCGGCGACGTATCAGCAGTCCTCCAATGTCGAACTGTCGGAATTGCAAATGAAGCAAGATCCGAACAACCGATTGCTCTCGTATTTCAATCGTCGTCGGCTGGAAGCGGAAATTTATCGTGATGCATTGCTGGCAGCGGGGAACAATCTGGATGCGCGACAGGCGGGGCCTTCCGGTGATATTGATGATCCTGCCTTTCAGAGGCGTGGAATTTATGCGACCGTCTCTCGGCATAAACTCAGTACATTCCTGCAGTCTTATGATTTTCCTGATCCGGCGATTCATGCGGCTCGTCGATCCAAAACAACGACACCGCTGCAGCAGCTGTTTGTGTTGAACTCTCCTTTTGTCAGGCAACAGGCTCAGCAACTGGCTTCTCGGCTGGAGGGAGAATCTTCTGAAAAACGGGTCAACGATGTTTACCGGATATTGTTCTCGCGGGAGCCGACACCTTCTGAAGTGCAGATTGGCCTGAAGTTCCTGGAAAACAGCGATACCACGGGGGAATCAGAACATAAGATCGAACAGATTCCGACTTTTGCCGGCAAACGGATGAAAGCCGACGTGAAAGAACTGGGCGATTCTTATTCCGTCGAATTATGGGTTAAGAATCAGATTCCCAACGAGCAGCGAATTATTACCGGTTACTTCTTCTCCCGGGGTAAAGATGCGGCGGCGAAGGCAGCCGGCGATCATCTGGGGATCGCCGGGAAGTATCGTCCCAACAAAGCCGGACGACTGTTCTTTTACAATGGCGATTTGAAACGGGACGCGTTGTTTGGAAACTCTGTCATCCAGCCGGGCACGTGGAATCACGTGGTGCTGATTCGCAATCAAAAACAGATCTCAGTTTATCTGAATGGCAACCCGAAGCCGGAAATACAGGGGGAAGCAGATCCCGGATATGCTGATGGTGTCGCTGAGTTGATCATCGCCGGTCGCAATGACAATTTCTCGAATTTCCAAGGGCAACTGGGAGCAGTCGCTGTCTTCAATCGTGCATTGAGCACGGACGAAGTGCAGAAACATTTTGCTGCTGCAAAGCTGAAGCAGGATCAACTGGTGCATGCAGATTATGTCGCGTCGGTTCTGGCTTCGGATCCCCTTTCCTGCTGGCCATTGCGGACTGATAATCCCAATCTGTCCCAGGCCGTGGATATCACAGGGAACAAAAACAATGGTGTCTACGAAGGACGCCAGGACATTGATCCGAAACAATTGACAAGCTGGCAGCGATACTGCCTGGCGTTACTCTGCAGTAATGAAATGATGTATGTTGACTGACCTCGAGTCGCCTGGTCTGGTCAGCACTTTTTCCAAAAACAAAACGAGATCTGAGTCATGATGAATATAAACGGACAGGACCTGTTCAATCGTCGCGAAATTCTGGAGAAGGTCGGCAGCGGTTTTGGCATGATGAGCCTGGCCGGCATGCTGGCTTCCGCCGAGGGAGCAGCTCAGAAAACGCCACAGCAGAAACCTCATTTCGCACCGAAAGCGAAGCGGGTGATCTTTCTGTTTATGAGTGGTGGTCCCTCTCAGATGGACACTTTTGATCCGAAACCGTTGTTGAAGAAGTATGAAGGCCAGCGTCCTGCTGCTGCCAATATTCGAACTGCGTCTAAAACAATGGGCCTGCTTCCCTCCCCTGTCAAATTCATTAACGCGGGGAAATCCGGGATTCCGGTCTCAGAGTATTTTTCAAAAACCGCAGAGCATATCGACGATATGGCGATCATTCGTTCGATGCATACGGACTTTCCCAATCATGCGCCGGCGTTGTGTATGATGAATCTGGGAACGCTGACACCCACTCGACCCAGCCTGGGTTCGTGGCTGACTTACGGACTGGGAACGGAGAATCAGAATCTGCCGGGTTTCCTGGCGTTATGTCCGGGGAAACCTGTTGTGGGTCCCAAGCTGTGGGGGAGCGCTTTCCTGCCCGGTAAACACCAGGCGACCCATATCAACAACAAAGATCTGACTCCCGAGCAGATGATTCCGTATCTGAAGAACGAAGTCATGACTTCTGCCGAACAGAAAAAGCAGCTGGATCTGGTTCAGGCGATCAATCAGCAGCATCTGGTGAAACGTGCCGGCGACAATGAGCTGGAGACACGCATCAAATCAATGGAGCTGGCCTACCGGATGCAGTTCGCAGCGACCGATGCCTTTGATATTTCTAAAGAGCCAGAGAAGCTTCAGGAAGCTTATGGTAAAAGCGAATTTTCCAAGGCCTGTTTATTGTCACGGCGATTAAGTGAGCGCGGCGTGCGGTTTGTGCAGGTTTACTATGGAAATCGTCAGCCCTGGGATACGCACAGTAATCATGATAAGAGCAACGAGCGATTGTGTAAGGATATCGATCAGCCGATTGCACAACTGCTGACCGACCTGAAGCAGCGTGGACTGCTGGACGAAACACTGGTGGTCTGGGGAGGCGAGTTTGGCCGTACCCCAACGGCGCAGGGCGGGATTAACGGACGGGATCACAATCCGTTCGGATTCTGCATGTGGCTGGCCGGTGGTGGGATCAAAGGGGGAACCGTACATGGCGAGTCGGATGAATTCGGTTTCCGTGCGATGCAGGATAAGGTTCACGTCCACGATCTGCACGCGACGATCCTGCATCTGATGGGCATCAATCACGAGCGGTTGACCTATCACTATTCCGGTCGGGATTTCCGACTGACGGATGTCGCCGGCGAGGTTGTACATAACATCATTGCCTGATGCAGATTATGGTTGATTGTTGTCTCAGTTCTCTTCACTTTTGAGTTCTCTGCAGAGACTCCTTTTCTCTCCTCAATGAATCATATATAATATACACGCAGTGTTAGTCTATTTATGATAAGCCTTTACAAGGCTGTTTGAGGAAACGAAATGTCGACATCCAATCTCCCCGGTTCTTTTTCGCTCGTACCGCGAGGGAATATTCGCGAAGTTGTTGTGCAGAGAATTCTGGCAGCAGTGATCCGCGGCGAATTTCCTGTCGGGCACCGGATGGTGATCCAGAATCTGGCAGAGCAGTTCGGAGTGAGTGCCACGCCCGTACGTGAGGCGCTGGTCGAACTGGCTTCCATTGGGATAGTCGAGAATCTTCCCAATCGTGGTGCAGTGATGCGCGACTTTGGCGTCACGCAGATTCGCGAGATTTATCAACTGCGGCGTATCCTCGAAGTCGAAGCGGTCCGCAATGCCTGTGGTCAGATTGACCCGCAGCAGCTGTCCGTACTGGCGAGTGAGTTCAAGGCGATTAAAGATGAGCCGCGCGACGTCAACTGGTCGCAGAAGGCGATGTCGCTGGACATCAGACTGCATACTCTGATTGCCGAGCATTGTGGCAGCATGAGACTGCAGGACGAATTACGGCGATATAATACGCTGGTGCAGGCGATTCGGGAAGTCGTAGATAATGAAAGCCAGGCACAGGAAATCGCATTGTCTGATCATACCGCAATTATAGCTGCCCTGCAGTCCCAGAATTGTGAGAACGCGGCTGCAGAGATGGACCAGCATATTCGCAAGACAGCCGAAGTGGTTGAGAAACATATGCAGGATCGAATTCTCAATAAATAGTTCGAATCGAGTTTCGAATTGCCAGAAGAATTCCGGTTGAATTATTTCTGCTGGGCTCCTCTGAGTCATGTGCCTGCTCTTTTGAATTTTGACTATGCTCAAAAAAAGCTATCCCGCGCGCGAACTTTTCTTGCGTCATGACGTCTTTAAGATGAATCACTTGGCAGTCGTCTGCATCAGAGTGAGCGTTAGGAACAACAGAGGATAGAATTTAAAAATGCGATACCTGGCTTTACAGAACGGCAGTGATGGAACTCTTCATTTGAGAAGTGAAGAGTCCAAGGGAGATTTTACGCTCCCGTTGTAGCAACAGGTCGTTCCATAAGCATCGTCATATCGGCCTGGTGTTCTCTGACATCGGGCTTTTTTTACAGGGATCGGTAGCTGAGATGGTTTAGCGGCGGTCTGAAGAACCGCAGACGAGGATTCGAGCACCTCCCGATCCACTTTTATTACAGAGAATTCCGCCCCGTTCTTCTAACGGACAGGATACTGGCCTTTCACGCCGGAGACGCTGGGTTCAATTCCCGCACGGGGTATTCACGTTATTTCAAATGTGACTGGAATCATAGATTTCAACCAATGAAACAGATCAAGGAAGTCAACCGGCCGGATGAGGATCCTGTCTTGAAAACAGGGGGCGCTGAATAGTGCTTGTGGGTTCGAGTCCCACGGCTTCCGCTTGAATGTAGTAACAGACTGCAGGTCTGAATGAGGTCTGCAGCTGGATTGAAAAAGATGAAAAAACCGTGAATTTTAAGTAATTGGAAGGTAGCCGGATACGGTTTGCCGGACCGCACTGCTAATGCGTGTGCCTGCCAGGGTGTGTGGGTTCGAATCCCATGCCTTCCGCTTTATAACCAGATACGATATGGTGTTCGTAGTGTAATGGTTTTGCACATAACACTGTGACTGTTAAAGAGGCGGGTTCAATTCCCCCCGAACACCCCTTTAGAAAAGACAGGAATCCAACATGGTGTCATCAACGCTGGAGCGGCCAACGCTGATACTTAACCGAAACTGGCAACCAGTCGGTGTAACGACGGTGGCCCGGGCTGTGGTTAAAATCTGGAACGAGACGGCGCGGATCGTTGATCCGTCTGACTATCAGACCTATTCCTGGGCTGATTGGGCGCAGCTCAAACCAGAGGATGACGAGCTGGCTATCCAGAGCAGTCATTCCCGGTTCCGGGTTCCCGAAGTGATCACGCTGCTGAAATATGACCGAATGCCCCGCAACGTGGTGACGTTCAGTCGACGGAATGTTTTTAAACGTGACCACTTCACCTGCCAGTATTGTGGCTGTCAGCCCGGAAGTGAAGAGCTGACGATTGACCACGTTACTCCCCGTTCTCAGGGGGGTGAAACATCCTGGAGCAATTGTGTGCTGGCTTGCGTGGAATGCAATTCGCGCAAAGCGGCCCGTACTCCCGGTCAGGCTGGTATGAAGCTGCAGAAGGAACCGGTTCGACCGAAATGGAAACCGTTCTACGCCATGCAGAATATGCGGATTGACAGCTGGTCGCGCTTTATCAGCGAGACCTACTGGAATGTAGAACTGGAATCTTAAAGCAGACCGGTCCCCCTGAGTGATGGCTCAGGGGGACTTTTTTATTGCAGTTTGTCGAGGACGGGGATTGCTTCTTCCTGGTTGAGAGGCTTTTCCATCTGTTTGGACTGCACTTGAACAAGAACACGCGCGTCTCCTTTGTCGCGTGCTGCCAGTGTCAGTTCAAAGTTGAGTGCCTGTTTAGCTGCCAGTTCCTGAGCCGGTTCGAAGATGATATAGGAACCGGCCTGCTGATAGCGTCCTGGTCCTTTCGCTGCGACAAAGACCAGTTCTTTCGGAATTTTGACCCGAAACTCAACATTGGTGGCAGAGGCGCTTCCCTGGTTGATGAGCTGCACCTGCATGGCCATTTTCTCGCCGACTTCCAGCGGACCTTTCAATTCACTGGTTTCCACTTTCAGTAATGCTTGACCAATCACAACGGTTTCCGATTGAAGATTAGCGGAAAACTGTGTGTTGTTATCAGTGACTACCTGGAGAGTGCTGATTTTTTTGCCGACTTCCGTTGGTTCGAGTTCAATCGAAAGAGTTTGTGTACTGCCGGCAGCCAGTTCTTTGAGGTCCCATTGAACAACGCTACGAACCTGATCGAACTTGCCGTTATTGGAAGCAGACAGAAACTTCATGCCGGGGGGGATCGACTCAAATACCGAGATATTCTGGATCGTGTTTTCGGTGTTATTGGTAATTGAGTTCTCGTACTCCCCTTTACTCCCCAGATATCTGTTTTTGGGCCCTTTGCGGGTCAGCAAAAACTGCTCCCCATTCCCGATGACTTTCAGGGGGACTTCCGTTTCTGCTTTGAGATTCCCATCGCCTACCACGCTGGAAATATTTTTGCCGGCACCAGGTTTTACAGCTTTGAGCTGCAGTTGAATCTGTTTGGTTTCACCAGCGGGAATGATGCCGACACTGTACTCGAGATCGTCTCCCCCCGGATGTGAGAACTGAGGGGGGATGATACTGCGGACATACACGTTTTTCGCATCACCGGTTCCACTGTTGGTAATTGTATAATTGACGACCGTGATTTCGCCTGGTTTTACGGCTTCGGGTTGATCCGACTTAATCACCAGCTTCGGGGACGTGATTTTTGTTTCTGCTGCAACTTCCGTCACAAAATTGACGGTGGCGACACTGCCGATCTGACCGGCGTGTTCCGGGATGACGCGGATTGAGATTTTCTTTTCCACTCCCGGGCCCATTTCTCCCAGTCGCCAGATGATCCGGTCGCCAATTTGCTCGGCACGGGGAATGGTTCCCGTCAACTTTGCTCCCTGGGGGATCCGGTCTTCTACAATCACCGACTGGGCTGATGTTGTGCCACTGTTTTTGACAAGAACATGATAAATGAATGGCTGGCCCAGCACCGCTTCAGGGGGCGCCATCTTCTGAATGGTCATTTTGGGGGACTGAGTTTTCAGATGGACTGCAGCAGCCGCCGGTTCGCGGGTAAGCGGTTGATTACCTTCTACCAGGCTCAGAGGTTTTGTGTTTTCAGCCGGTGATATCTCAATCGGCTGTGGTTGTGATGCCTTTGCTGTTTTGTCCATTCCCTCAACAGAAAATAAAGGGGGCTCCTGCAGATTCGATTCCGGCTGACGTTTTTTGATAATGACAACATCCGGTTCTGCTTTAGCAGGGACCGGCTCTGGTTCGAGTTTCGCAGATGGTTCCACTGTAAATGGGACTGGTTTCGTTTCAGGTAATTTCACTGGCTCCGGTTCTGGAGTGGGAGTGGAATTAAACTCTGGTTCCATTGCCGGTTTGGCGGGAGTAGACTCCGGTTCGGACTGAAACGGATTGAAATCCGGTTCCACAGTCGGTGTCGGTACGGGAGTTTCCGGTTTGGCTACTGGAGCTGGTTGAGGCTCATTCTTCGGTGCATCTTCAAAGGGGTTCCGCTCGACGGCAGGTGTTGGCGTCTCAAGCGACTCGACAGGTCTGGGGCCGTTATCGGGTTCGGGGAGTTCCATTTTGGCTGGCAAACTGCCTGATTTGAAAGGGCTTTCTTCCGTTTCTGGTTCCAGATTGATTCGGGCAGGCTCGGGACGAGTTGCAGGTTGATTGGCTGTTGGTGTGTCAAACGGATTTGAAGCTTCTGACTTCTCGGCAAAGGCTTCTCTCGGGGGAACCTTCGTAACCGGGTTTTCCTGGACGACAGCATTCCCTGTTGTGGGAGATCCAAACTGGGGGCCCGCATCGAATTCGGGGAGAACCGGTGTGGAAGGAACTGCAGGTTCTTTCTGAGAAACAGCGGGGCTGTCTTCAGGGATGGTGAAAGGGTTCTCTGAGAGATCAGGGGTTTTCATTTCGGGAGGCTCCCGGAAATCCAGACCTTTTACCGGGGAAAGCTGTTCAGCCTTCTCGACGGGTTCAAATTCACTGGCAGCTGTTGATTCCTGATCACTGGGAGCAGTTTCTTGTGTGGCGGCAGTGAGTCTGATTTTTGAGAGCGGGGAATTCGAATTGGGGGCAAACGGAGAATCATCTTTGACGGTTTTCTTTGCTTTGAGAGGGAGTGCATTCCGCGCTGCCATTTCAGAAAGTTCAGCAGGTACCTGATCCGAGGGGACTGAATCGGATTCACCCAATGAAAGTTCAGGCGTTGCTGATGGTTGTTCCGAGTCCAGAACGTTCATCTGGCTCATCTGGTGTTCCAGACTGCCGGACTGAATTCCTTTTTGCGCCTGAAGAAACATTAATACGCCAAGCCCTACGACTCCGGCGACAGCGACCAGCTTGATTGCTACATTCGGCATGGGACTCCCTTCCCGGTGAATAAGCTCTTAAGTTCTACAGAAACCTGACAGGCATCAATTTCTTACATGATATCCAGATCGTTTTCTGTTACCTCGGATGCTGCAAAATGTGGTCTCAGACTCTATTTAAACATGAACACCACAACATGCGGGGGTTTCATAGCAAAATTTACAATTCAGGGGAAGAGAATATTTGCGAAAATTTACGTATCTGCTTGCAAAAGATGATGATAGAGCTCTCAGCACGTAAATCAGAAGACGCGCGGCTTATTCAGACTGCGGAGGTTCGGTATCAAAATCGAACCATTTCATGGCGCTGCTCATCGGTTCGATACGCAGAACGACATACCCGTCCTGAAAAATACGTACAGTTCCGGTCGACTCTGAAACGGCGATCGCAATCGCCCCCGTTTCTTTAGAGATGGCAGCAGCAGCCCAGTGTCGGGCTCCCAGGCCTTTGGAAAGGGTTAACCCTTCAGCCGAGGCATTTAGAATTCGTCCTGCTGATTGCACAACTCCATCGGAACTGATGATGAAGGCTCCGTCAATCTGAGCAAGCTCTTTCATACTCTCTTTGACGCGCGGGTTATTTACCATGCGGTCTTTCTGGGAGTAGCCTTTAAATGGATCATGAACCTGTTCGTGTGAGGCTGCCAGGACCTTACGATGATTTCCCACTACAAATAAGGCACCAACGGGTTTTCCTTCACGTCCTTCGCGGCCAATCTCAACGGCCAGATCGACGACGGCCCGTAATGTCTGCAGGGGGACTTTGGTTTCCAGGCGTTGCAAGTCCCGCGAAGTCAGTTTCGCCAGATGGTCAGCCAGACTGACAATGCTGAGTGAATCTGCATGTTCCCGTTCGAAGCCGGCATACAATGCAATAATCCGATCACCGGAAGCCAGGATCTCATCTGCGATGGCTTCCAGGATGGCCTGACTGATCTGAACCTGCCGTGTCTGCGGTTCATGGATCAACGGAACCAAAGCGATTCCATCTTCCTGGGCAGCGCGTTGGACATCTGGCTTATCTGAGGAGACGACCAGTCGCAATTTGCTCAGCGATTTACTGATTTCCAGGAAGTCGTAAGGAATGTCTGCTAACAGGAAGACGACTTCAATCTCACAATCACTGGCCAGGCGCTTGGCCGCTTTTAACAAGCTGGTCAATTGTGGAGAAAGCTCTACCCGTTTCATATCCGGTCTCAATCGCAGCGCTGGTGGTTAATGACACAGTGATTTCGTTGATCGTGCCATTTCAGGTATTTGACCATTTAATAAGATAGCGTTATCTGCTTATGTCGCGGTGTATGTACACTGCAGGCAGGGACATTGTACAGTCTGTGTTCACGTGTGAGGTGGACCAGGCTGTTTGCTACGTGAAATGGTTGGTTGCAAGGATTTACATACCTTTACGGCGATCTCCAAGTTTAAAATATTTCTTGTCAGCGTCAACGCACAACCACCGGTCGGCACTCAAAAAATGAGACGTTTCCACAGGTTAGATGAGATTTGGTTGTTTCAGCCCTGAGAACGGTTCACTCAGAGTCTGTCTCAGCCGTTTTTTGAGCCAGGGAAGCGGGATCAACCAGGGTTTCCACAACGTGCGTCACAGCCCGCATGGCTCCCTGTCCATTGAAAACTCCAACCTCAGCTTTATCCAGGGAAACATCCTGGGAAGTGATTACCCCCTTCTCAAGGTTCAGCTTGATTGTTCCGGAGGGGGTCTTTTGAATCAACTGGATACTGAATTGAGGGTCATTGAGCCGTTCCATGATCTTGGTTTTGAAGGTGATGACTGCCACGTCATCCTCAACCGATTTCAAAGTAAAGATCCGGCGGATGGGAACTTTTTTGCGCAATACGTCGCCGACTGAGACTTCCGCTTCAAAATCTTCATTCCAACTGTCGCCGACTTTGATTGAATCTTCCGGAAGGGGAATCAGGAATCCCAGGCTGCGAGTTTTGTCATTTTCGAGCTTTTTCGGTCCTTTTTTTGTGGTCTCTTTAAAAGTAGAGCCTTCGGAAGTTGTTTGCAGTTCGAGCACCGCGATGACTTCACCTGTTGGTGAGTAAACAATACGTGAAGGGCGACCGATGGTTCTGCGGATCGGGATAAACTGTTCCAGATCTTTTTCCACGGGTTGGATACTGTCAAACGTGGCAGGAGTACCATTATTGAACTGCACGCTCATCTGCACGCGGTCGATCATGGTTTCCAGCGTGGCATTGCCAGACTCATCAACGGCTACCACCCGATAGTGTTTTTGAGTTTGCGTCGAGTTGATTGTGGTTTCTTTATCCTGATTTAACTGGACAGTGAACTGATTCTGTGCATCCACTGTGTAATGCACAAATTCACCAGGCGTAAACTTGAAGCGAAGTGAGTAGCTGGTTGCGTCTTCTTCTGCATGTAATACAGAAACAGGTGCCAGTAACTGGCAGATAGAAAGTGAAAGCAGACAGAACACAAAAGACCGCATCAGGGACTCCTTCCCTCTTAAACTGGTTGATAAATCTCCTTAACCTGTGCGAAAGTTAGCAGATCCGTCAATTTATGGGGAGGGCATTTTTCAGTCGCGGCCAGAAAATCTGACAGAAAAGCTTATTCTGCACCGTATTTAGGCTGTCCGCCCCAGCCAAGTTTGCGATTGAGCCTTGTATAGTAGTTGAAACCGGGAATCCGCGCCAGTTTGAATGTCACAGAAGCACGAGTGATTTCCAGTCGATCACCGGAGGAATAGGGGACTTTAATCTGTCCATCAATCACCAGCATGGCCCCTTCAGGAACATTCGCAGCAGTCAGCGAATACAGGGCATTAGCGTTATCGACCAGCGGACGATTCGAAGGGGTATGAGGACAGATCGGTGTAATAACGAACGCCTGCAGGTCCTGTTTTAAGATAGGTCCGCCTGCAGACAGGCTGTGGGCCGTCGAGCCTACCGGAGTGCTGATAATCAACCCATCGCCGCTATAGGTGGTCACCATTTCATTATCGACCGCCAGTTCGACATCGATCATTGCCATGGCGCCTGCGGAACTGATTACGACTTCATTCAAGCCAAGGTACGTGTTGACGGTTCCGTTCGCGAGAAAGTGTTTGCATTCAAACATCAGGTGTTCGACGATGCGATATTTTCGATCCAGCAGCAGCGAAAAATTTTTGCAGAATCCCTCCGGAGTCAAGTCTGCCAGGAATCCCAGCCGTCCCAGATTGACACCAATCATGGGTAACTGTTTCAGACGCATCTGTCGACATGCTCGGAGAATCGCTCCGTCTCCGCCGAGGACGACGACCAGATCGGCTTCGGAATCATCGGGAATAAAATCTTCAATCACCGAAACAGAAGAAACATAAACGGAAGTTTGTGCCTTGATGTAGGTATGGATCTGCTCCCAGGCAGTCTGGATATGCGTACTTTGATCACGCAGAAGAAACATCAGATTTAATGGCGATTCAGACATATCCCACTTTCAGCACGGAATCAATGAGTTTTGAACACAGGCGTGTGTCAGGCATTATACGCATACTGGAATCAGTATCCAATCATGTGGCTCTGCTTCTGGTTTATTGCATTTGTGATAATTTCCACAAAACGACCCGTTCAGTGAGGATACAGCAGGGGCAAACTGTGAATTTCAATTCAGATGAGCTAGGATTGAGCGTGCTCGGGCATCGTGAATCAAGTTGAATGGTGTTGTGTCTATATGAATTATTTTGCTCATGGAATGCGGTTTGTCGACCGTCCCTATTTTATGGTCGGAACTGCCCTGCCCGATCTGATGGCGGTGGTCGATCGACGCGCGCGACTGCGAATCAGGAATGTCGCCCCTTTTGTCAGTGAAGATGCTTCCATCGAAGCAGAACTGGCATCGGGGATCAAGCAGCATCTCGACGACGATCACTGGTTCCATTCGACTCAGGGGTTCCTGGAAATCAGTACCGACTTGTCAATTTTATTCCGTCAGATCTTTGCTCATGATGAAACAGCCCGGGTTGGTTTCCTGGGGCACATTGTCACCGAGTTATTACTGGATCGTGTTTTAATCGAACAAAATCCAGGACTCATTGACGAGTATTACGCTGCCTTCAATGAAATTGATCCCCTGCAGACAGAAATCGCAACTAACAAAATGGCGACAAAAGCAACCGACAAACTGAAGCTCTGGTTGAGCCATTTTTCTAAAGAAGCTTTTTTAAAGGATTACCTCGATTCACAAAGAATGCTGGTACGCTTGAATCAGGTCATGAATCGGGTCAAACTACAACCATTGCCCGCAGAAACGATATCGGTTTTAAATACAGGGCGGAAGATCGTCGAAAAGCGTCTCAACGATTTGTTGCCGCCTGAGCATTTTTAATCTCAATTGATTGAAAGATAACAACGATGAAGTACGGCTTAAACATGCTGCTCTGGACCTCGGATGTCAATGAATCCCATTTTGGACTTCTGGAACAGATTAAGGGCTGGGGATACGACGGCGTTGAACTTCCCGTATTTGAAGCAGATGAAAAGAAGTTTGCTCAGGTCGGAGCGAAACTGTCTGAGCTGGGTCTGGAAAGTACAGCGGTCACAGTTTGTACTCCTGACGAAAACCCCATCTCCGGTGATGCGAAAATCCGCGAAGCCGGTCTGGAACGCCTGAAACGCATGATTGATATGTGTGCCGCCGCTGGTTCGACTCATCTCTGTGGACCGATTCATTCGGCTCTGGGTGAATTCTCCGGCTCAGGTCGAACTGCCGATGAATGGAAGTACGGCAAAGAGACTCTGGCCAAAGCAGCCGACTATGCTCAGGAACACAAGGTGATGCTCGTCTGCGAATATCTGAATCGCTTCGAATGCTACTTCCTGAATACCGCCGAAGACTGTTCACAGTTCACGCGCGAAGTCAATCACCCCTATCTCAAAATGATGTACGATTCCTTTCATGCGAACATTGAAGAGAAAAGCATCACCTCCGCTGTTAAGACTTGTGCCGACCAGATGGTGCACGTGCATATTTCGGAAAATGATCGCTCCACTCCGGGTGAAGGGGGTGTGAACTGGGATGAGACGTTCTCTGCTCTGAAAGAAATCAACTACGATGGCTGGATGACGATTGAGGCCTTCGGTCTGGCTTTGCCTGATCTCGCTGCCGCCACTCGTATCTGGCGTAAAATGTTCCCTTCAGAAGAGCATCTGGCAACAAAGGGGCTGGAATTCATGAAATCCCGCTGGGAAGGTTAGATCCTTTTCAGTAGTTCAGAATTCTGACCAGACTAAAATGGAGTAAACATCGTGCTGAATGTTTACTCCATTTTTTATTTCAGTTCACAGCTTCAGCGACGATCTGCATGGCTGATTCACAGAGCGCTTCCGCCGCATCGCTCTCAGGTGCTTCCGCGATGACACGAATGATCGGCTCCGTATTACTGGCCCTTACCTGTACCCAGCGATCATCCCAGTCCAGACGCAGACCATCCCCCTGAGATGCGGTCGCGCTGTCAAAATGCGTTTCTAAAGCTTTGCAGGCAACGTCCACTTTTTCTCGAGGACAGGTGATTTTGTTTTTTACGATACTGTATTGCGGCAGCGAATCCGCCCAGTCGCTTAATTTCTGCCCTGAGGTAGCCAGTCCAGCCAGAACATACGCCATGCTCACATAGCTGTCACGTACATATCCAACTTTCGGATCGATGACACCTCCGTTTCCTTCTCCGCCAAGAATTGCTGATTCCTGCTTCATTTTGGCACAAACGTGGGCTTCTCCTACGTAAGAACGAAAGAAGGGGCAGTTGTATTTCGCCGCGATGTCTGCAGTCACGCGACTGGTGGAACCATTCACGACCACCGGGCCGGGTGTCCGTGCGAGCACATAATCAGCGGCCAGAGCCAGTGTGAGCTCTTCGCCGATGTAGCGGCCTGTTTCATCTACAATCGCCAGGCGGTCGGCATCGGGGTCCTGAGCGAAACCGGCATCGGCTCCCTCTTTCACAACGGCTTCACTCAAGCCGGTCAGATTCTCTTTGAGTGGCTCAGGCGTATGGGCGAAATTCCCGTCTGCTGTTCCGCCAAGTACGATGACTTCGCAGCCCAGAGACTCAAGAAACTGGGGAGTCGAAACCGCCCCTGATCCATGATTACAATCCAGAACGACCTTGAATTTTCGTTGTTTGATCTTATCCCGGTCCACCAGTTCAAAAACACGAGCCATATGCGGGCCGGCGGCATCTTGGAGAGTTTCTATCGATCCCAACTGGTCCCAGCCGACATAATTGAAGGTTTCGTCGTTCAAAACAGAAAGCAGCTTTTCCCCCTGCTCCTGATTATAAACAGAGCCTTCAGACGAGAACGGCTTCAAACCATTCCACGGAATGGGATTGTGGCTCGCGGTGATTTGAATTCCCCCGGCCGCTTTTAAATGAGTCACCAGCACGCCGCAAGTGGGAGTCGTGGCGATCCCTGCATCAATCACGCGGCACCCGGTTGCCAGCAGTCCACTGATGACCGCATGGCGGACCATTTCACCACTGCCTCGGCCATCACGTGACAGAACGACCGTTCCCTGATTCGCAATCGTACCCACGGCGGCGGCAAATCGCGTTAAATAATCGGGAGTCAGTCCATTACCAACCACGCCGCGTAAACCGGAAATACTGAGAATCCGTTCTGACATGAAATTACCTGATTGAGCTGGAGGAGAAGGTTGTGTGAATCTATCGATGTTACGAGAAACATAGTCTAGATGACTGAGATTGACAATCCCTTCTCGGATAGAAACTCAATTGTCGGAATCAGGGTTCAGCCAGGACTCTGCCTGCTGCTGACATGCGATCACCCGCTGGTGTGTCAGCTCCAGTAGTTCTTTTTCTGCACCGCGTTCGCAGTACTCGCGAATTAAGTCTGCGGGAATCGGTTCGCCAAAGACAACCCGGACCGGACGGGGACGCAGAAAGTACGCACCTCTGGGTAATGCACGAAATGCACCTGCGATTCCAATCGGGTAGATGGCGCTGTCCGTGCGTTTCAATAGAGCCAGAAATCCGGGTTTGAAACGCTGGACGGCGCCGTCGGTCGAACGCGTTCCCTCGGGAAAAATACCGACATAATTCCCGCTCTCGATGTTCAGAATCGCGGCACGGAAACTCTGCGAACTCGCAGACCGACGATTAATCGGAATCACAAATTCGTAACGCAGAAACGGTCCCAGAATCGGTATTCGAAACAAAGAATCACGGGCCATAAAGCTGACGGGCCGATTGAGAGGCAGGCCTATCAGCAACGGGTCGAGAAAACTCTGGTGATTACTCACCAGCAGCCCGCCTCCCTCGGCCGGCAGGTTCTCCTTGCCCCGTGACTGATAGCGCAGCCAGATCGCAAAGAGTACCTGCAGGATCCATTGAAACAGAATCCAGGGAAGATTCCTGCGATTTCTACGGGAAGGAGAAACCTGATTCACTTCAGCCAATTTCTCCGCCTCTCAGTCAATCTCTTTAAGTTCCAGCTGTTCGGGGTCGAGTACCACGTGCTTCACCAGTTCCCGTCTCCAGGTGTAGGTGATATGCACTTTGCCGTCCGCTGTCTGGATCACAGCCGGGTAAGAGTATTCCCCCTTCTTGTTTTCCAGTACCAGGCCGGTTTGCCAGTGCTTGCCATCTTCTGAAATCGCGACGTGCAGCGGGCTGCGTCCCTTTTTCGTAGGATTATAGACCAGCAGCGCCCGCCCATCTTTGAGAGTGACTGCATCAGTTCCACTGTTCGGATTAGGCAGCGAAGTCGGCGTGACTTTGCTCCAGGATCGACCGTTGTCGTCGGACCAGGCTTCAACAATCTTCCCCTGACGGCTGCGACAGAGAATCTGCAGCTTATCGCCGTATTGAAGCACGGAAGGCTGGATGGCACCAATTTCACGTCCGTCGTTCAAAGGACCAGTGCGATGCCAGGTTTTCCCCAGATCGGGCGTCCATTCCATCTGCAACTGCCAGCCATTGTGTTCGGTACTCGCCGGGCAGAGCAATGTGCCATCCGACAGCAGGAACGGTTTATTCTTGACCGGTCCGACAAAGCCATCGGGCAGACGCTGGGCTTTGCTCCAGGTCTTACCATTATCGTGAGATATCTTGAGCATGCCCCACCATTCACTCGGATTAGGGCCGACCTTATAAAACAGCAACAGTGTGCCGGGCTTCGTCTGAAACAGAACCGGGTTCCAGCACGGCCAGCGTTTCGATTCATCTTTCACCCCATCCGCAACGCTGACAGGAGCCGACCAACCATCCCCGGTATTTCGAGACAGCCAGATTTCGACGTCCGGATTCTTCTCGGCCGTTCCACCAAAAAAGGCACAAACCATGCCTTCAGGAGTCTCAGCAATCGTCGAAGCATGGCACGACGGAAACGGTGCCTGGTCGTAGATGAATTCCTGCATGACAAGCCCCGGCTGATCGGGAGTGGTTTTTTCCGGCCCTTTTCCAAACGATTGAGTCTGGCTCACAACACAGACAGTCAGAGCAGACAGCAGACATGCCGACAGTTTCATAATTGGTAAGCGTCTCATAGTGGTACCTTCTTCACCAGGGGGCAGCAGTTTGAGATGGGAATACAGAGTTCTCTGTTCAGAGTATCATTCATTGTAGAAAAGTGGAATTAGAACGAAATTCTAATCTTCGTAAAACGGAAAATAGTGACGGATTTCATCGTAAGTCTGGAAATAATGGTGGTTTTCAGGCTTGAGTTTTAGTACCCGATACATCTCGCGGGCGAATTGTTTTTTACGATCAACATCGATACGATGGCTCATTACCAATTGAGGCATTTCCAGCAGGAAAACCGCCTCTTTCCAACTCATCTCGGATCTTTCTGCCGACTCCAATTGTGTTTTTCCGACAGATGAGCTCCCTTGAAAGCAATCGTGCTTAAACAAGCCTGAAGAATTATCAAATAAAAAGGTATTAACTAATGGATGCCGAAGCATTGAAACTAGCGACTCTGTGTCTGCATGGCGGCCAGGAACCCGATAGCGCGACCAACTCCCGCGCCGTTCCCATTTACCAGACAACATCCTACACATTCAACGACACTGATCACGCGGCCAGACTGTTTGGCCTGCAGGAATTCGGAAACATCTACTCCCGCCTGATGAATCCTACCTGTGACGTCCTCGAAAAACGTCTTGCCCTGCTCGAAGGGGGAGCCGGTGCCCTGGCGGTTGCCTCTGGTCAGGCTGCGGAATCTCTGGCAATTCTGAACATCGTCGAATCCGGTCAGAACATTGTTTCTTCCTCCAGTCTGTATGGCGGAACCTACAATCTGTTCCACTACACTTTCCCCAAATTCGGTATTCAGACCAAGTTTGTCGATCAGAGCGATCCCGAAAACTTCAAGAAGGCCATCGACGAGAACACCCGCTGCGTCTATGTCGAAGCCATCGGCAACCCTCGATGTGACATTCCCGATTTCGAAGCCATCGCTGCCATCGCCCACGAAGCAGGTATCCCGCTGATCGTCGATACGACCCTCGCCTCCCCTGCTCTCGTTCGTCCCTTCGAGCATGGAGCCGACATCATTGTGGCTTCCTGTACGAAATTCATTGGCGGTCACGGAACCTCCATCGGCGGTATCATCATCGAAAAGGGTGGCTTCCCCTGGGATAACGGAAAATTCCCCGGCATGACCGAACCCGATCCCAGCTATCATGGTCTTAAATTCTACGAGACCTTTGGTGGCATGAATATCGCCTACGTCCTGAAAATCCGCGTGCAACTGCTGCGGGATCTGGGACCGGCAATGAGTCCGTTCAACGCCTTCCAGTTCCTGCAGGGACTGGAAACGCTGCACCTGCGAATGGAGCGTCACAGTCAGAACGCCATGGCTGTCGCGAAATTCCTGGAAAGTCATCCTAAAGTCTCCTGGGTCAATTATGCCGGACTGGAATCACATCCTTCCTATAAACTGGCTCAAAAATATCTGCCCAAGGGAGCCGGGGCAGTCTTCGGCTTTGGTATTCAGGGAGCAACCCCTGAAGAACAACAGGCCAATGGCGTGAAACTGATTAACAGCGTCAAACTGTTCTCACACCTGGCCAATGTGGGAGACAGTAAATCCTTGATTATCCATCCTTCCAGCACAACGCATCAGCAGTTAACGCCGGAAGAACAGGCCAGCTCCGGCGTCACACCTGATTTCATCAGATTGTCAGTCGGAACCGAAGATCAGGAAGACCTGATCATCGACCTCAAACAGGCTCTGGATCAGATCTGATCCCGGCCCGCTTGACGCGAGTTCAGATTTTATGCAGGAATCGGCTGTGAAATCGCAGCCGGTTCCTGATTTTCAAATAAGTTTATCGATGTTCAACGACCTCTCGGACGATAATTATTAGTATCACCCGAGAGAAGGTGCCGCGCTACTCTTGCCGGATGATTTTCTCCGAACTAGAATAAGCACCACACAAACGCCCTTGTAGCTCAATCGGCAGAGCAACTGACTCTTAATCAGTAGGTTCTAGGTTCGATTCCTAGCGGGGGCACTTTTAAAGCCGTGACTCACAATGAGTTACGGCTTTTTTAATTTGGCTGGTTTGTACCTAAATAAGCCGTTTTCACTGTGTACCTAATTTGCTCGTTTAATTTGCAGGTAACCAGGTCTTATAAAACATAAAGCCGTCAGCGCTCCAGGCAGCCCAGAATTTACTTCTCTTGCCTGCTAAACTGCAAACGTGAACCTTCCTGAATCGCTCTGGGAGCATCTCTGGAGGCTGTCCGAGGACTGACTGATATCATGACAGGAAGTTATTCAGCAATTTGCGTCAATTGGTAATTTGTTTGTCGAATCAGGATGGGGCGAAGCTTACCGATTGTTCATTCTCAACCGCTCGAGCATGAGATTCACTGTTGATTTAACGTAGTCATTCCAGGCCAAGATGATGCGCCAGCTAAAAGGGTCGTTTTTGGTGCATTTGCGAATTGATGAGATTCGTGGAGGATTTAATCACTTAACGGAAGACTCTGTCTGAAGAAACTTGATTAGTTCGATGATATGGTGACCGTCCTCGGCATAGCTGGGCTCACTGGAGGATAGCCTGCCTCCCTTGTTGACTGCTATGCACTTATTGTGAGCGAGAAGGCAAGCATTCTGCCTCTGGATGTCAGCAGTTCTAAAAGCATTGAGGCCGCCGCTGGCCGCTTCGAAGAGATCGCTGACCGCCTGGACGTTCTTATCAACAACGCCGGAATCTATCCTGACGAGGGCAGACCGTCTTGTCCCCTTGTCGCCGCCGGTCAGCTCATTCGTGAGACCGGCGTCTATTCCGCACCCGGGGGGACCGTCGCTCATGTATTGAAACCACGATTTTCCGCTTTTCTGGTACAGGTACACTTAACTTTTTTGGACTGGTAAGCACTTCCGTTTCTCGAACTCACCCCTGGAATTTCTTCTAAGCTCTCAGTTCAGACATTCTGCTTTAATCTTAGAACTCAAAACAAACACTGCCTCTGCCTGTTGACCTCACAACTTTCAGTCCGGTACGATTCGTCTACGCGGCGAAATGGTCTCTCCAATGTAGTGTCAGGCAGCCCCGCATAGTATCTCTTTTAGAGGAACAGGACTTAATATGGCTGAAGGCACGATCAAGGTAGTGATGCAGAAGGGCTTTGGATTTATCGACACCGGAACTGGTAAGGACCTGTTCTTCCACTCGTCGAATCTCGAAGGAATACCATTCGACCAGCTCCAGACTGGTCAGCGAGTGTCTTACACTGAAGGACGTGGCCCCAAAGGGCCGTGTGCTGAAAACGTGAGACCGATCTGACGGAACTGAGAGAAATTCAGTTTTAAATCAACGCAGAATGAACGTGAGCGAACAGGGTCTGCATCTTGAAGGTCCTGCTGAATCCAAGGTTAGCCCGGATTACGTAAACACGAGAATATAACAGACAGATCCTCGCTCTTGCCTGTCAGGCGGCTAACTTCATACGCAACGAAAGCCGCTCTACAATGAAACCTCCGTTCTTCGAGATACTCGCCTATGAACCCACGGATCTCGGAATGTTGTGTCTACGGCGGCGTGAGTTGCTGTGCGAACCAGGAACGATCGTCACCGAAGTCACACTCAACCACGAATTTCTGATGAGCAGTTACCTGACATCTTCCGAGATGGCCCTGTCGGAAATCGCGCTGCAGATGCACCCTGGAGCCAGCCTGCGCGTGCTGATTGGTGGCCTTGGTCTGGGGTATACTTCCTGGACAGCGCTGAACTCTGATCGCGTATCAGAATGCGAGGTGGTCGAGTTTCTACCACAGGTGATCAACTGGCTGGAGCAAGGTATGATTCCGCTGTCTGGAAAGCTGAACGCAGACAAGCGTCTCGCAATCACCCAGAGTGACATCTATCAGCAACTCGCCAGCCCGCCGGACAAGAGGCATGACCTGATTCTCATCGACGTGGATCATTCACCGGATGAGAAACTCGATGATGGGAATGGCCATTTCTACACAGCCGATGGATTGCAGCGGGCAAAGCTCCATCTGGAAGAAAACGGGGTGCTCGGTGTCTGGTCTTACGCAGAGAGTTCCCGGTTTGTCGATGCACTGCACGAGGTGTTCCGCGAAGTTCGGATTGAACCCGTGACTGTTTTCAACAATCTGATCAACGAACAGCAGACCGACTGGCTGTTTTTTGCTCGTGACTAAGTCTACTGCAACCAATTTGATCGACTGTTTCTGAACAAGCCGTGGCCCCCTGCCCTTAAATGAAAATCTAACAGGAATACATATTGTGCCTCTGGTGGAAATTGAACTCTCAATTCAGACTGCAGTCTTGCCCGATGCGATCATTGATTTTCTCAGTGAAGCTGAAGCAAGAATCCGCCATTATCTTGAGAACAGTCCGTGCGCCGCCACAGGTTTCGTCCCGAGTCATTTCGAAAAAGTTTATCACGCCTTGCAAGCAATCACGGACGAAAGCCTTGCCTGCGGAACGTCATTGTGCGAGTGGGGGAGCGGTTTCGGAGTGGTAACGTCGTTAGCTTCAATGCTTGAGCTTATGGCCTGTGGCATTGAGATCGAACAGGATCTGGTAGAAGAATCCCGCAGACTAGCAGATGACTTTGGCCTCCCCGTCGAGTTCGTTCAGGGCAGCTTTATTCCCGCGGGTGCCGCAGCACTTGCTGAGGAAGCCTATACCGACAACAACTCCGTCTTTTCCTGGCTCATCACTGATGCGGAAGAGGGTTATAAAGAACTCCAACGTGGTCTCAACGAGTTTGACATAATTTTTGCCTATCCCTGGCCCGGCGAAGATTATCTATTTACGAGTCTGTTTGAGAAGTATGCCGCCGAGGGGGCACTGTTGCTGACGTACGACTACCCTCAAACAATACGCCTGCTCAGGAAGCAGGGTGAATAGCCAGCGGGTTCGTAGGTTACTCGGGTTTCCCTGCACAATCCCAAAGCATAGATTGACTTTCTGACGTTTGATTTCAAGAAGAAACGGTTCCCCCTGCACTGAATTAATTCACGATCAACATTGAGTTTTCAAAGTGCCTCTCAGTGGATGAGCAAGACTAGAACCACTAAATAAAAATGGAAATTAAAATGTGAATAGTGTGAAAGAAGTTAATTAGATACCACGTACAATGCATGTCGTAATTCTGACATTCTGTCTTGCGTTTAGGAGAAAGAAAATGACAAGTTATCAAACTCGCAAAGGGTTCTGGCATGAGGCCTTTGCTTTGGAAGGGGCGGTTACACTTAAAGTGATTCCCTCGGTACTGATTTTTGGTATTCTTTCAAGTGTTATCTGTGGTGCTGCTTCAATTATGAAGGATCACTTTCAAGTTTCGTTTGAACTTGATATTAGTGTTTTTGGATTCGCTGGAGTAGCTTTGGGAATACTGCTGGTCATTCGATTGAATGCTGGCTACGACCGATGGTGGGAAGCTCGCACGCTCTGGGGAGGCATTGTCAACCAATCTCGCAATCTTATCATTAGTGCGATTACATACGGGCCAGAGAGCAAAACCTGGCGAGATAACATAGTCAGGTGGACGGCAGCCTTTCCGCATGTGGCTCGTCATACTCTGCGCAGTGAGCCTCTTTCGGATGAAGTCATTAATTTGATCGGCCCAGACGCTCCCTGTAATCTCACAGCTTCTGGGCATATGCCAAGCGCCGTGGCGATGCAAATAGGAGAACTGCTTCATACCGCTACAAAGCAAGGGGAATTAGACAGTTTCGCATTTATGCAAATTGATCGAGAACGTGCATTGCTGATCGATCATCTGGGAGCTTGCGAAAGAATTGTGCTGACGCCACTTCCTCAAATTTATTCACTCAAAATCAGGCATTTTATTCTTCTGTTCCTGCTGATACTACCTGTGGCCATGATCCCTCAGTTAAATACAAGCTGGTGGATCCCAATACTCACGATGCTCATCGCCTACCCCCTGTTATCGCTCGACCAGATTGGCGTCGAATTAGAGAATCCGTTTTCGACAGCAAATCATAGCCACCTGCCGCTTAATGATATTTCGACAACGATCGAACGAAACCTGTTGAGTTTCCTGCATCTGAAACAGTGAGATGTCTGATGAGCAGAGGACATCCCTGACAGATCGAGCTTGCAGCTGAAAGTTACATGGTCGCATTACGCACATGAGCACTTCTGGCAAAAATGCGCCTGATCTCAAGATAGATTCTCCGAACTTTGAGATGATCGGATTTAATCGATTCGAAATTCGAATAAAACCCGCTCATATTTCACCTCCCCCTCTTGGTCAACGCCGGGCCGATAAGCTGACGAATCTCTAGCTCTGTCTTACTTACTTATACAATCCCTGTTTATTGCTATTGCCTTCCTGTGCTGTGGAGATACAATAATTGCAGGTGCCAATATTGTACCTGCAATAAAAAGCTATGCAATACCTTAAAACAGAGGATCTGACTGATGCAGAAAGTAAAAATTACAAAGAAGAAATTTCTGGAAGACAGTCAGGGCCGAACTTTCTCAGATGTGTTTAATGAATCTGATGCGCCGTTTGAAGCAGTCCTGAGATTTTTTGAATGTCCGGATCGGCAACGCAGGATGGAAGAATCTGAACTGCATCACGATCGGTCTCCCCTGGCTGGCGTCGTTCGTGAACTTGAAGCCTTACCGGAAGTCGATCAGTTTCTTTCCGGTGTCCATATCCAGCGAAGTATGCGATTCCGCCAGGCCATTGGAGTTCTGGTACGAATCATCATGGAAGCCCACGGATGGGAGAAGACTGGCCGCAAAGGTTCACTAGGGGTCAGATCCCCCAGGAAAACCCGAACCCCCAGACACAATACGGGAGGACTGGCATTCTGGTTTAACCGAGGAGAACGCTATCGCAAAACAGAGGGTATGCCGTTTCTGTCTGTCAAGGAAAAATGTGAGCAGTTCGATAACTGCGTTGATCCTCAAAAACTATCGATGGAAGCGTAGGTAATTCTTCGAAAGAACAATGCCGCTAGAGTACTCTAATGTTGAAACGAGTCACGTGATGAACTACGACATTTGTGTTCACAAGAAATTACATTTTCTGCTTGAACCTGCTGTTAACCAATAGTAATCCTTTCGCTACAACTGCAGTCACCTGCATCGGAATACAGGTACATACAGGAAGAGGAAATGTCCCTAAGTGTATTTGATTTATACATTCCGACAAGTGGGTTCCTCTCAGTTCTCAGGAACTTGAATCGCCGTTCTCCGGGGCAGGAATCTGGCTCAACGGAACTATGAGTCTCATTTTGATCTTGCAGATCAAAAAAATGATGTGGTTGTCAACGGGCTGCATCAGGCTGAATATTATCTGCAGTTCTGGTCCATCAAATTGCTTATAGAGATTTCACACTTGCCTGTTTTGATGCCCTGTTTTAATCAATTGAATTTTGAAAGCCGGCAGGATGAAACTCAATCAACCTTTAACGGAATTGGTACTTGCGCGAAATCTTATGTCGCAGCAGCTCCATTCCCTGTTACCAGCCACTCCCATTCCTGAGGGGATGCATCAGTTACTGACCGGGCCGTATTCTGAAATGCCGATTGTGAACAAGTCAGGCGAGTACTGCGGAATGTTTTCTGAAAAATGTTGTGTAAAAATCATCTCAAACCTGGCGGATTTGATTGACGTCAAACAGCATACTTCTTTTCGGGCTGCTGATGTGATGATTCCCCGTCACAAACTGTTCATGCTGAATCCGGAAGACGATGTCATCTCAGCAATTTCAGCATTGCTTGAGAAAAAATACACAGGAGCACCAGTGGTTGATTCACAGGGACGCTGTTTGGGAGTGTTCTCAGAAAGAACATGTCTCGGATTCGTGATCGAAGCGATCTACAGTAGAGTACCGTCTGCGAAGGTGCAGGGATTTACCGACGCGGACAGTAATCGACTAATTGATTCGGAAACCAGTCTCCATAAGATTACAAGCATCTTTGATGAGACTTTCTATGGTCGTCTGCCTGTCATACAGAACGATAAAATCGCCGGACAGGTTTCCAGACGAGACGTGCTCAAGCACTCCACAATTCTTTCCAACATCATGCAATCTCGGCTGAATGCACCTCATATCGATGACGGAATACCTGAGGCAAGGACTGCGTCTTATTTAAAAGCACACGACACATTCCTGGATCGGCCTGTCTCGGTATTCATCGAAGAGAATTCTAATACGATCGGCCCTGAAATGAGTCTGCTCTCAGTCGCGCAACTGTTTTTTGATTCACCACATCGTCGTTTCCCGGTTATCGAAGCAGGGAATCTCATTGGCCTGGTGAATCGATGTGATGTATTGTGTTCTGCAATCAAACTTTTCAAGTAATGTACCTTTAAATAAGTGGATTTACGGTTCCGCTGGAATGACATCAGGCTATAGACGACATGCTTTCTCCCAATACTAATCCGATCGATCAACTGAACTTGAATGAAAATTTAATTCAGCAGATCAGTTCGTGTGTGCAAAATCGTTTAGGATATTTAATTGATGGCTTTCGGATCGACGAATGTACGACTGGTGTGACTCTCTGGGGACGTGTCAGCACGTATTACAGTAAACAACAGGTCCAGGAAGTTGTTAAGAAACAATGTGGTATCACCATTGTTATCAATAACATTGAAGTTGACCTGCCAGAGACTGGCTGCGTTAGCTGCAGGGAGAGCTTTATATGAATTATTCCCCACTCACCATGACAGCTCAAGTGGCTCATACGGTACGCGACTTTCAACAACAGCGCACTGGCCATACTCCCAAATCCGTAACAGTAGTTCTCAGTGAAGGGGTGATGGTGGTCACGCTACATGAGGCACTGACTCCGGCAGAACTCATTCTCTGTCAGACTGACAAAGGTTTGGCCGACTTACGGGACTTTCATCGTGATTTGATCCGGGGCTCGCTCGGACCTCTGGGAACAGAAATCGAACGAATCGCCGGAGTTGCCCTGCAAGAAGTGGTAGCGGACATTGAACCGGCAACGGGTGATATCGTCCATATTTTTACTACAGGAACTCTGTTGCAAGTGTTTAAGCTCACAGGTGGATTGTCCGGGGAAACATGGAGCGGAAGTGAAAGTGATTCAGCATGAACAATTTCTGGTTTCTGGTGATCGCAATCACTATCGCAAGTGTTCTGTTTTTTGCTGGAATGAGATATTTCTCATTGTGGCTACAAGCCTATGTCACGGGAACTCGCATTCGCCTGTTGTCTCTGATCATGATGTCTCTAAGAAAAGTCGACCCACGAGTCATTGTCCAGGTCAAAATCATGGCCGTTCAGGTGGGGCTCTCCGATATTTCGACTGACGCACTGGAAGCACAATATCTGGCAGGGGGAGACGTACGTCGCATTACACTTGCCTTGATTGCGGCTCAACGCGCTCAGATTGAGCTTGACTGGGATACCGCAGCTGCCATCGATCTGGCGGGACGCGATATCCTGGAAGCAGTTCGAGTCAGCGTAAATCCCAAAGTGATCTACTGTCCCCAGGAGATCGTTGGAGTCCGCAGCACACTGGACGGCGTTTCCAAAGACGGCATTCAACTGAATGTTCGAGCGCTGGTGACTGTCCGGACCAATCTCACCCAACTCATCGGCGGTGCCGCGGAATCGACCGTGATTGCGCGAGTTGGTGAAGGAATCGTTTCCGCGATCGGTGCCTGTGACAGTTATCATGAGGCGCTGGCCGATCCGACATTGATCTCTCGAAAAGTCATCGCTAAAGGCCTGGATTCACAGACGTCATTCAGAATTATCTCCATTGATATCGCTTCCATAGAAGTAGGCAGGAACATTGGAGCTCAGTTGCGAATCACACAGGCCAATGCCGATGTTAATGTCGCTCGTGCAGAAGCAGAAGGACGGCGGGCAATGGCAGTGGCCCGGGAACAGGAAATGGTGGCCCTTACTCAAGAGAACCAGGCCCTGGTTGTGCTGGCAGAGGCGCAAATACCACTCGCCATGGCTGATACATTCCGGGCAGGTCTACTGTATTCAAAACCATTACAGGAGCGAGGCCGGACACAGAAAGTCGATCTGACAAAGGACACCAAACAGGACAGAAAATCGAGTTTTGCTCCCGCTCTCAAATACTATTCGTTTCGAAATCAGAAAAACATTGGGTAAGTTGCTCTGTGATCATTTTCACTGACCTGCACATCTGAAAAATGTGGTAGATCACATTTTCAAAAGTCAGATCAATTCACAGTCTTACTGTCGAGGCTGTAACACATGACCGAGAACATCCCAATTGACGATATGTATTTCCGTGTTGTTAAAGTTCATACCTTTGCAGGTTCACAGTCTTTGACAAATGCAACAGGGTTCTTTTTTCTGCATGACTGTTTTCTTTATCTGATCACATCACGTCATGTAGTAATCACCCCTTATCCGATCCCCCTCTTTAAGGAGCCTCTGCCCGCTTTATTCTCAAGACAGCGAACAGATTCCGTTCAATCTTCGCCGATAGGTCATTAAGCGGTAAATGACTAAGGTTACTTGACAAGAATGGATTCTCAAGTTCTACACCGATCTGATCCAGAGTTAGTAGTGGGTATGCGACGAACATGGTGATGACCGGGACGAGCCAGCCCTCATCAACCTGATCGACAAGTGCTATTGGAAGCATTATGAGAAACAAAAGGATGAAACGCCGGATGGTGATGGAATATATCCGTGGTAACGGAGTCGTCAAGATTCGTTCACATGCCCCGATATGGTTGAGTAGCAAGCCCCGCTCTCGGTCGATTTGTAAGTAGAAGAATTTGTCCATATCAAATCGTTCAGTAGCCTCCCGTAGTAACTCTCCGATCCGCAATGCTACATAACTCGGCATGTGGTCTGCTGCGGTTAACTGCTTTGCATTCTCAATGCCAATGAGATTGTCAAGTTCAGCAAACGGAGCTTCATTTCGAAGACTGTGGTGAGCAGCATGTGGAAAAACTGCAGTCCACCGAACCAAGTTGTCTCGCCATTCCGGGTCATTCGGTCCGTAAGCCATTGCACTGACTACGAGATTGCGTGACTGATTGACAATGCCTCCCCATATAGTACGAGCTTCCCACCAGCGGTCATAACCTGCGTTCAAGCGAATAACGAGGAGAATCCCCAAGACCGCTCCAGCAATACCAAAGAGACTGATATCAAGATTAAAGGAAAAGCCGGACAACCTCCGTATGAGCCAAACAATCCCACAGACAGCAATGGCAAGCAAACCACAGAATAATATGGACGGTATGACTTGAACGGTAACAGAACCTTGAAGAGCTATCGCCTCCCTCCAGAATCCTTTTCGGGTTTGATAGCTTGGTTTATTGAAGGGCTGTGACTTTATGTTTGATGACATGCTTGGGCCTTCCGGAAAAGCAAATACTTCAGTGCTGCGGGTGGGCACACCACAACCTTTGGATGATAACAATACCGGGCGGGCGCTGATAGGTTGTGCAATAAACGAATTTTTCACCCAATGTTTCAGCGGCGTGATGACGGATACGGAGATGATTTCTCCGATTTTGGCTATCGTCATTGGTTTGGGAGCCATCGGCCGTCAGATGGTCCTGCAACTAGCGACGATTGGGGCATCGCAGATTCAGCTTGTAGATTTTGATACGGTCGAGTTGACCAATATTACGACTCAGGGATATCGGAGACAGGAACTGGGTCAGGTGAAAGTAGAAGCAACAGCCGGATCAATTCAGAAGCTTGATGAATTGACTCAGGTGGAGACGATTCCAGATCGGCTTCGTCCGTCTACGTGTGTGACCGATTTTTTCCCGGTCAGCATTATGAATAATCATTTTGCACGAGCCCCTACCATCGCAAATCGCATGACTGACAGCCATGCTTACATCAGGATTACACGTTTGTCAGGAAACCAATGATTTAACAGGCTGCGTCTTGCCAGTATTTTAAGAAAAAGTCATTATGTAAAAAGAGCGGTGACGGACATAATGGCATATCTATAAAAAAACGATTCCAGGGCCGGATCACAAACCGCTAATGTAACTTGAGCAAGCAACCCGTTCCATCAGGGTGAAATCATGAGTGAATACTCTTTTCCCAGAGATTTGCTGGATAGCATTAAGACACGCTGGCAAAACATTCCTGATGAACAATTCTCATTGCCTGAAGACACAATTCTCAGTCGGCTCCTAGAGACTTGTTATCATGCATCGTTTCGTACCAGCGAGCAGAGACTTGTCCAGTGTGTCGTGGCATATGTTTCCATTGACGATCTTCCGCAAGAAGCTTTACGGCTCACTGAGCTTGTGCAAATGACGGATTCTGAACTTGTCCGCCTGTCACCGGTAACACAACATCGTCAGACCGTTATTGGTTGTTATCAAGTGGATGAATGGCTTGGTATTTGGGGATTCTTCGAACATGGCCAGGCGTGGGTACGACACTCAGCAGGTGACCCGCCAGCGGTACCAATGCAACCAGGTGATTATCCACCTGACTGTTTGATGATCACAATAGAAGGGCCAGGTGCATTGACAGTATCCCAGGGACGAACAGGCCTGGTGCGTTTACGAAACGGCAGAGTGATTTTTCCGCAGGTGAATCTGCTCCAGACCACAGGAAATCCACTGGGTGATTTCTTTTTTCAATTAGTGAATCGTTTTTTGACTCGAGATCAGTATCAGGAATTAGCAGGAAACGCCGATGAGACTGAGGGACAATTCTCATTGCAGAATATTTATACAACTTCTATCCTGGCCATACTGGAGCGAATCCGCTTGAAACGACACGGAGGGAGCGTAGTCATCGCACCAGTCTCATTTGACCAGCAACTCGCTCATATTACTTATACTGTCTCTGAACATACTGGATTGTTCGATGAAATTGTTGCCTATAAATATCTTGTGAATCAGTTACGTGATCTTGATACAGATTCAGAGTCTTCTGCCGAAGTTCATAGCAGTCAAATTGAACTGGGGCTCAGACGGGCGAGCCAGCAGTTAATTCGCGGGATTAGTCAAATCAGCCTGTTAGCGGCTGTAGATGGCGCGGTCATCCTTGATGATCACTTGCGGGTTCAAGGGTTTGGAGTGCGGTTTCCTGTTTTACTACCACCAGGTTCAAGAATAGTAGATGCACTTTCCGGCCGAAAGTACTCGTGCGACCAATGGGGATTACGCCACCAGTCAGTATTTTCGTTCTGTCATAAATGTGAACAGGCTATCGGATTAATTGTGTCTCAAGACGGCGAAGTCAAAGCCGTTAAGGCTGAGCAAGGTCAGCTTTATTTCTGGGATGGGATTCTCAATTAAATTGACAGGTAGATCTATAGCGAGCAACTTGCCTCTACAAAGAGTTTCTGCGGGTGACCTGACAAGAGTCAACTAGAAACATATCTGCAAAGTTCAGAAACGTTCCCAGTCAAAGAGTACGTACCTGATTGCTTATTTACCGGTACCGCTCTATAATCGAACGATTCCCCCTTACTCCAGGAGATGGAGCAGGGCTTTAGGAGGCTTAATGCATGTTCCAGATCTCTGGCAAAAACTGTCTCGGTTGATTTTCTTCTGGCAGTTTCGCCAACAGGAACCTCCGCTTATTCATCCCGTCGACGAAACGCCGCTTCGCGCCGAACTTTTTAGTATAGACCAGCTCGAACGCCATGCGAAAATCATCGCCGGATTACACAGTCTGGCAGTTGGCAGGGCGCGTGACGAACTACTACCGCGACTCGATGAGAATCATCGAATCTTAAATGAGACATACGATCTTGTTACAGCCGCCGCCGATCAAAACCGCCGGATCGAACCGGCGGCTGAATGGTTACTCGACAATTTCTATCTGATCGAAGAGCAGATTCGAGCTATCCGACGTCTGCTGCCACCGTCTTACAGTCGGGAATTGCCGCGTCTGGTAAGTGGCACCGCTGTCAGTTTTCCTCGAATTTACGCTATCGCTCTCGAATTGATCTCTCACGTCGACGGCCGAGTTGATGCCGACAGTCTCACCAGCTTTATTGCTTCTTACCAATCAGTCGAGACGCTCAAGCTGGGTGAATTATGGGCATTACCATTGATGCTGCGACTGGCGTTGATCGAAAATCTTCGACGCGTTTCTGTACGGATCGCTTCTGCCCGGCGTGATCGGGATCTGGCAAACGACTGGGCCGACCGTATGGTAAAAGTCGTTGAGCAGAAACCCACGGACCTGATCCTTGTTCTAGCCGACATGGCGCGCACCAACCCGCCACTATCTGGGGCATTCCTGGCTGAGTTAACACGTCATTTACAGGGGCAAAATCCGAATTTTGCCTTTGCCAACAGCTGGCTCGAACACCGTCTGGCTGATCAGTTATTAACCATCGAGCAAGTCGTACATTCCGAGGGACAGACTCAGGCAGCCGATCAGGTTTCAATCGGCAACAGTATTAACAGCCTGCGATTCCTGAACTCCAATGACTGGCGCCAGTTTGTTGAAAACAACAGCCTGGTGGAGCAGACTCTGGCCAGAGACCCAGCTCAAATTTATTCAAATATGGATTTTGCTACGCGTGATCGCTACAGACGAATGGTGGAAGAGATTTCCCGTCGCAGTCAGTTTACCGAGAATGAGATTGCCCTTAAAGCAGTTCAACTGGCAGAGAATCATAGATGCGGTCAAACCGGAGAGCGTGCAAGCCACGTCGGATATTATCTGATTGATCGCGGCCGTACGAATTTGGAGTCTCTGGCCAAAATGCATCTGACACCTGGAGTGATGCTGGACAAATTGAATCAGAAAGCCCCACTGATCAGCTACCTGTTAACAGTTACCCTGGTCACTCTTTTTGTATCACTACTATTCAAGTCGGTGGCGGAATATTTCACAGTGAACTGGCAGTGGTTTCTGTTATTGGCGATTCCGGTTCTGATCTGTGCTTCTCAGGCAGGAGTAAGCCTGATCAACTGGTTATCGATGCAACTGCTCCGTCCTCATTCGTTGCCTCGCATGGATTATGAACAGGGAATCCCCCCCGAACATCGTACCCTGGTAGCAGTGCCCACAATGTTGACGAGTGTAGCGAGTGTGGAACATTTACTGGAGGGGCTGGAATTACGCTATCTGGCCAATCGCGATCCCTCTTTGCACTATGCTCTGATCACCGATTTCGTTGACGCTGATCTGGAATCTCTGCCTGCTGATGCACACCTTATCAATCTGATGAGAGAAGGTATGCAGCGTCTGCAGGAAAGATACGCACATGATCGTTCCGATATCTTTTATCTCTTTCACCGTTCACGAAAGTGGAATGCCCAGGAAGGGGTTTGGATGGGGCAGGAACGTAAACGCGGTAAGCTGGCTGACTTGAATGCGACATTGCGCGGTGGTGAAAACTGTTTTTCTGAAGTCGTCGGCAATATTGAAATTCTACAAACCGTGCAGTACGTCATTACACTTGATACCGATACGCAGCTGCCTCGTGACGCCGCACGCTTGATGATTGGCACACTGGCGCATCGGCTGAATCAACCTGTGTATGACGTCCAGAAATCGCGTGTGGTTGACGGGCATACGATTCTTCAACCACGGGTTGGGGTGAGCCTGAATAGAGCGCAACAGTCTCGATTCGTCCAGTTGTATGCCGGTGAAGCGGGAATTGATCCCTACACGCGGGTCGTATCGGATGTTTATCAGGATCTGTTCGGGGAAGGTTCATTTATCGGGAAAGGAATTTACGAGGTGGATTCCTTTGAGCGGTGTTGCAGTAACTTTCCGGAAAATGCGATCCTGAGCCATGATCTGATTGAGGGAGCTTACTGTCGTTCCGCGCTGGTCAGCGATGTAACTTTATATGAAGAGTATCCCTCGCGTTATCTATCGGACATCGGCCGCCGGCATCGCTGGATTCGTGGTGACTGGCAGATCGCCGGCTGGTTGCTTCCCCGGGTTCGAAATCGTGCAGGTCAGTCTGTAAGGAATCCGATCTCTGCCCTTTCCTGGTGGAAGATCTTTGATAATCTGCGTCGCAGCCTGGTTTCGCTGACCATGTTGAGTTTATTGCTCGTGAGCTGGTTCATACTACCTGCCATGGCAGCAAGTACAATGCTGTTCATCGCCTGTGTTGTTTTCCTGCCCACAATGCTGGACTTTGTCACTACGCTGTTTCACAAACCGGTCGACTTACCCTTTCGCATGCATGCGCGAGAGACACTGCAGGCGACGGGACGACCGTTGGGACAGAATATTCTGACTCTCGCGTTTTTACCCTACGAATCGTACATTTGCATTGACGCTATCATGCGTACGCTGGTACGTCTCAGCTGGACAAAACGCCGGCTCCTCGAATGGAAAACGGCAAGTGACTCTGAACGCGGAAATACGGGCAGTCTGAGCAATACCATTTATCAGATGCTGGTCGCCCCAGGAATAGCCGCCAGTACGGCATTGCTACTGTATATCAAAGATCCGGTTATCTTCACCTGGGCAGCTCCCTGGCTGGCGGCCTGGTTTGCATCACCAGTCATTGCCTGGTGGCTCAGTCGACCGATAATCAGGCGAAAAATTCATTTTTCACAATCAGAACAACACTTTCTGGAAAATCTATCCCGAAAAACCTGGCGCTACTTTGAGGAATATGTCACTAAAGAAGACCACTGGTTGCCACCAGACAATATTCAGCAGAATCCTGATCTGGTAATTGCAACGCGTACCAGCCCAACGAATATTGGTATGGCATTACTCTCCAATCTGGCTGCCTATGACTTTGGCTATTGTTCTGCAGCTCAGTTTCTCACTCGTACCAGAAATACTTTTAAGACTCTTGATGAGTTGGAACGATATCACGGGCATTTTTATAATTGGTATGACACACGATCACTGAAACCACTGCATCCGCAATATATCTCCATGGTCGACAGTGGTAATTTAGCAGCGAATCTGTTGATACTCGGGAGTGGATGCCAGGAATTGAGCGAGGCGAGTATTCTGCCCAGGCGTATGTTCAAAGGGTTGAGTGACACACTTCGCGTTTTATGCGATGTAGCACGTCGAATCGACGGGAAACTTATTGATGCCCTCTTTTATCGCAAGATTGAGAGGCAGCTTGAAATACTGGATCAGGCACCTGTCACACTACAGGCTGCACATGACCTGTTAGCTGATCTGGAAATGGAAGCAGCTGAACTGTCTGAAACTGCGGACTGTGACGAGGAACTTGCCTGGTGGGCGCGTGCTTATAAGCGATCGTGTCAGGATCATCGAGCTGACCTGTTGCATCTGGCAGTCTGGCTCACTCTGCCTGAGGCCCCTGACGGATTGTTCCAGCCTCAGTCTGATGATCAAAGAGTGGAAATAAATCAATTTGCTTCTGCGCTACAGCACCTCGACAATACGATTGGACTGCGCGACGTAGCCAAACTGCAATACACGGTAGTCCCTCTGATCCAGGTCGTGATTAAAAAGTCAAGTCCTGAGTACACTGACTGGCTTATCCAGTTAGGTGCATCATTAAGCATTGCTGCCGGGCGTTCCGCTGCCAGAATCCGGGGTTTTGAGGAACTGGCGATGCAAAGTCACGACCTCGCCGATATGGATTTTGGCTTACTGTATGATAAGTCGCGTGACTTATTTGCTATTGGCTATAACGTCAGTGAACGACGACTTGATCCCGGTTTCTATGATCTACTCGCCTCCGAGGCGCGTCTGGCCAGTTTTATCGTCATCGCTCAAGGGCATTTCGGCCAGGAACACTGGTTTGCATTGGGGCGTCTGCTGACCAGTGCAGGAAGTCAGCCTGCGCTTCTGAGCTGGAGCGGCTCCATGTTCGAATATCTGATGCCGTTACTGGTCATGCCCAATTATGAGAACACCCTGCTCGATCGTACCTATCATTCCGTTGTGCGCCGACAAATCGAATATGGACGCAAGCTGAAAGTTCCCTGGGGAATATCCGAGTCTGGTTATAACACCTTGGACCAGCATCGAATCTATCAGTATCGGGCGTTTGGTGTTCCCGGATTAGGATTGAAGCGTGGTCTGGCTGAAGATCTCGTGATTGCCCCTTATGCCAGTGTGCTGGCCCTGATGGTCGATGCTAAAGCGGCTTGTGCTAATCTACAACAGTTGGATGCAGATGGTCAGCTGGGAACTTGTGGATTCTACGAGGCCATCGATTATACGCCATCAAGGCTACCTCCCGGCACAACAAGCGCCACTGTAAGACAATTCATGTCTCATCATGAAGGCATGAGCCTGCTGGCATTAGCGTATGTTCTGCTTGATAAACCAATGCAGCGTCGTTTTCTGTCTGACCCCGTGTTACGAGCTGCAGATCAGCTGTTACAGGAACGGGTTCCCCGGGCCATCGCGCCGGTTCTTCCACACAAAAGTGAAACACGGGACGCACCACTTGCTTCACCCGAAGAAACGGGTAGTATGCGCGTGATTTCCAACCCAGCCAGCGCAACCGTTGAAGCCCATTTGCTCTCCAACGGCAGTTATCACGTTACCGTGACAAGTGCAGGAGGAGGTTTCAGTAGATGGCATGATCTGGCAGTGACTCGCTGGCGCGAAGATGCAACTCGGGACAACTACGGGAGCTTCTGTTATCTGCGCGACGTGAGCAGTGGTTCGACCTGGTCTAATACCTGGCAGCCTATAACCAGTCCGGCCAAAGGATATGAAGCGATCTTTACACAGGCACGAGCTGAATTTCGCCGTTCTGATGAAAAGATCGAAACGTATACCCAGATCAGTGTTTCGCCAGAGGATGATATCGAGCTGCGGCGTATTACTTTGACCAATCGTTCTGAAAAGCCGCGTCAGATCGATCTAACCAGCTATGCGGAAGTCGTATTGGCCACTCAACCCCAGGCTGAAGCCCATCCGGCATTCAGCAATCTGTTTGTGCAGACGGAAATCGTTCAGCGCCACCAGGCCATTTATTGCACGCGACGTCCTCGCTCCCTTGAGGAACATCCCCCCTGGATGACACATATGATGACCGTCAGAGGTGTCACCACTGGAACGCCTTCTTACGAGACAGATCGGATGAAATTTATCGGTCGTCAGCGGACACTTGCATCGCCAGCCGCTTTAGATGACTTTACTCCACTTTCGAATAGTGCCGGGCCTGTGCTTGACCCGATCGTGAGTATCCGGCAAACGGTATTATTAGCGCCCAGCGAAACGGTGCGCATTGACATTGTAACTGGTGTCTCTGAGTCGCGAACAGGCGTTGAAGCTCTGTCCGAAAAATACAGTGATCATAGTCTGGCCGACCGTGTATTTGATCTTGCCTGGACTCATGGGCACATTCTACTACAACAGCTGAGTGCTTCGGAAATGGATGCGCAGGTTTATGGCCGACTATCCAGTTCGATCCTATATGCTTCATCTCTCCGGCGTGCCAATAAGAGCATTCTCAGCCTCAATCGGCAGGGGCAATCCGGTCTCTGGGCATACGGGATCTCGGGAGACCTGCCCATTGTTCTGGTCCGTATTCGCACTCATGAAAGGATCGAGCTTGTCAGGCAGGCTGTAAAAGCACATGCTTACTGGCGACTGAAAGGACTGGCTGTCGATCTGGTCATCTGGAACGAAGATGATTCGGTATATCGACAAAGTCTGCAAGACGAAATCGCCGACCTGATAGCGGCCAGTCCTGAAGCAGGGTTTTGTGATAAACCGGGAGGCATCTTTATCCGCAGAGTCGAACAAATGTCAGAGGAAGACCGCATCTTACTGCAGTCAGTAGCGCGCATCATTTTGACAGACGACAGAGGCACACTTCAGGATCAGGCCGAACGTTTCGTGCGAACTGAAGTCCCGATTCCTCATCTGGTTCCCATTCGGAGTTCGACGACACCACTAATTCCTGGAAACCATCCGCAATATGATCTGGCGTATTTTAATGGCCTGGGAGGGTTCAGCCAGGACGGTCGCGAATATGTGACAATTCTGCCTGCTGGAAAGACAACGCCTGCTCCCTGGGTGAACGTGATTGCGAATTCACAGTTGGGAACCGTTGTCTCTGAAGGGGGCAGTGCCTATACCTGGTCAGAAAACAGTCATGAATTCCGACTTACTCCCTGGCATAATGATCCAGTATCCGATCTTAGTGGAGAAGCCATCTACATTCGTGATGAAGAAACTGGGCATTTCTGGTCCCCCTCTCCTCTCCCGGCACGCGGACAGCATACTTACATAACACGTCATGGTTTTGGTTACAGTATTTTTGATTATACCGAAGACGGATTAACAACAGAGCTGTGTGTTTATGTGGCCACCGATGCACCGGTCAAATTCTGTAAGCTTAAAATCACGAATCGCTCCGGACGTCCAAGACAACTGTCAGTGACAGGCTTCTGGGAACTGGTATTAGGGGATTCACGCAGCAAATCGGCAATGCACATCGTGACAGAAAAAGATCCGATGAGCGATGCGATTCTGGCACGAAATGTCTATAGCCCGGAATTTAGTGATCGGGTTGCCTTTTTTAATTGCAGTGAAATGAATCATTCATTTACCGCAGATCGTACCGAATTCCTGGGACGCAATGGAAATCTCGCTAAGCCTCTTGCCATGCAGCGTGTGCGTCTCTCTGGTCGCGTGGGAGCTGGCTTTGACCCGTGTGCTGCAATTCAGACGCCGTTGCAACTGGCGGATGGTCAGGAGCGGATTATTACTTTCACAAGCGGTGCTGCTTGTGGAACCGCAGAGACGAAGACGCTGGCACAAAGGTACCGGACGGTTGAAAGTGCCGATCAAGCGATCGAAGGTGTGTGGGATTACTGGAGTCGAACCCTGGGGGTTATCCATCTGGAAACACCTGATCCATCGGTTAATTTCCTGGCAAATGGCTGGCTCGTTTATCAGACCTTAGCCTGTCGCATGTGGGCTCGCTCTGGATTTTATCAATCGGGAGGCGCTTTCGGCTTTCGAGATCAACTGCAGGACGCGATGGCCCTGGTATATTCCCAGCCACAGCTTCTCAGAGAGCATCTATTACGTGCTGCTGCGCATCAGTTTCAGGAAGGAGATGTGCAACACTGGTGGCATCCCCCTGTGGGCCGAGGCGTGCGGACTCATTTCTCCGACGATTATCTGTGGTTACCACTGGCAATCTGTCGCTACGTGAAAATCACAGGGGACACTGGAATTCTCACAGAAAGCGTGCCTTTTCTCACTTCACGCCCCTTACGCGAAGACGAAGAGTCCAACTACGATTTACCGGAAACATCTGATGAAATTGGGACACTTTTTGAGCATGGTATTCGAGCTGTCGAAAATGGCTTGCGTTTCGGTGAGCATGGCTTGCCCCTGATGGGCTGTGGTGACTGGAATGATGGCATGAATCTGGTCGGCGCAGCAGGACAGGGAGAAAGTGTCTGGCTGGGCTTCTTTCTGTATCACGTTCTCATCCAGTTTTCAGGGCTCGCTCAAAAATTGGGAGAGGAAGCCCTTGCAGACCGCTACACAGCGGAAGCAGAACGGCTACACGATAATATCGAGCTGCACGGCTGGGATGGCGAATGGTATCGCCGCGCCTATTTCGATGACGGCACGCCGCTGGGATCGTCTGCGAATGAAGAATGTCAGATCGATGCCATCGCACAGAGCTGGTCGATTCTGTCTGGTGCCGGTTCGGAAAACCGAACGACGGTTGCCATGCAAAGCGTTGATCGCCGACTGATTGACGACAACGATCGATTGATCCGGTTACTGGATCCTCCCTTTGACAAGTCAGACCTCAACCCGGGATATATCAAAGGTTATGTTCCCGGCGTACGGGAAAATGGTGGTCAATACACGCACAGTGCCATCTGGACTGTCATGGCGACAGCTGCAATGGGAGACAGCAGGCGTGCCTGGGAACTTTTTTCACTCATCAATCCAGTATCCCATGGATCGACACCGGATGAGATTTCAGTCTATCGCGTTGAACCGTACGTCGTAGCTGCAGACGTTTATGGAGTGGAACCCCATACCGGACGAGGTGGCTGGACGTGGTATACGGGATCTGCCGGCTGGATGTACCGCCTGATTGTAGAATCCCTGTTGGGGCTGGAACTGGAAGTGGATCGACTACGGATAACTCCCCACCTGCCTGCCGACTGGGCCACTTTTAAAATGCATTATCGCTATCGCGAAACCTTCTATCATATCACCATTCACAACAACGGCTCCGACACAGAAGCCAGCCTGATGACTTTGGATGGTACCGAGTTGCCAGATCTTATCATTCCCCTTGTCGACGACCACCTGGACCATGAAGTACTTATTACGACCATTGCAGGCAAGTTTGACAGCAATATTTATCTGAGTTAGTGCCAGTAATAATTCACAAAAGAGATTCTCTCTCTTCAGAAATTTATTGATCTTTCCCGTGTCTAATCAGGCATTTTAACGGTAGAGGAATTTTTAGCCCCCCTGTCCAGATTTACTGTAGTGTCTCTAAGATCATTTGGACCGAGTATATTAGTTTGAAACACGCTACGGAAAAATGCGACGCGCTCTGGAATATGTTGATATCGGTCTTTCTCGGAATGTTGTCCCAGGACTGTTTCCCAAATCATTGTTTCCCATCTTTCGCTATCCCCAGCAACGACAAACAGCCCAGAGCCAGGATGCTACCTGCACTCCACCAACCACAACGACTCTTAATCAGTAAGTTCTAGGTTCGATTCCTGGACGGATGCTTGTAAGGCCTAGGCTCATAACGGGTTATGGCATTTTTTTAGGTCTGGCTGATTTGTACCTAAATCGGCCGTTTTCAAAGTGTACCTAATTTGCTCTTTTAATTTGCAGGTAAGCAGGTCTTAGAAAACATAAAGCCGTCAGCGCTCCAGGCCGCTCAGAATCGCTTTTCTCGGCCTAGAAATTCCTGACGAGAAGAAGTACATCTCCAATGCTAGAGCGCGTCACAGATAACCGTAGCGGTAGCCACAGTGTGTAATGTAGTTCCTGCTTTCTGTGCTGGTGATCTGA
>NZ_JBLXHC010000030.1:0-46138 GCF_048260065.1 Gimesia sp.
CTCAGGGTAAGACGCGTGACTTTCCTCCCATATACCCGCCGCATATACACCAGTCCGATCCGGATGACATCGGGCTTCGAATCTTTATGCCTTCTCGCCCATCCGACCAGTGCCTCGTATGCGATTCGTGTTCCTCGGGCCAGGAGTTTGCCTGCTGCTTCCTTCAGATTCCGCCTCGCGGCGGACACCCTTGCAGTTCGGCTAGGAGTTCCTGTCATCAAGGCCTCCATCGGGACTTGCACCCGACAAGTCACTTCCCGGGTCGCTTTCGCTAACCGGTTGACAGCGTCAGGTCGTGACGCTGCGCGTCATGCCTGACGCACATAAAAAAACTCCTCTCTTAACTGAATCAGAGAGGAGTGAATTCATTCTGGCTTTGCAGCAGCGATCAGGAGATCGTGCCACCAAAGGTTGCTTCGCTACCGAGAATCTCTTCGATGCGGAGCAGCTGATTGTATTTGCAGATACGGTCGGTTCGGCTGGCGGAACCGGTTTTGATCTGTCCTGTGCAGAGTGCAACAGCGAGGTCAGCGATGGTCGTGTCTTCGGTTTCGCCGGAACGATGGCTCATGACGGCGGTGTAACCATTGCGGCCGGCCAGTTGAACGGCTTCGATAGTTTCAGAGAGCGTACCGATCTGGTTGACTTTCACCAGGATGCTGTTGGCAACACCTTCATCAATCCCACGCTGCAGACGTTTGGGGTTGGTTACAAACAGGTCGTCACCGACGAGTTGCACTTTACCACCCAGACGATCGGTTAATGCTTTCCAGCCTTCCCAGTCGTCTTCTGCCAGACCATCTTCGATGGAGCAGATCGGATATTTATCAACCCAGGAAGCGAGGAAGTCGACCATGCCGGCGGAATCGAACTCGCGTCCTTCCACGGTGTAGATACCGGTTTCCGAGTTGTAGAATTCGGTTGAAGCAGCGTCCAGGGCGATCTTCACCTGATCGCCGGCTTTGTAACCTGCTTTTTCAATCGCGGTCAGGATCACATCGATGGCGTCTTCACTGTTTGGCAGATCGGGAGCAAATCCCCCTTCGTCACCGACGGCAGTACTCAGACCTTTGGAAGAGAGTACCTTCTTCAGTGAATGGAAAATTTCGGTTCCACAACGCAGTGAATCACTGAAGTTGTCGAAGCCCAGAGGCATGACCATGAATTCCTGCAGGTCGATGCCGTTGCTGGCGTGCTCACCACCGTTGATGATGTTCATCATCGGGGCAGGCAGACGGTTAGCACCGACGCCACCCAGGTAACGGAACAGTGGCAGATCGGAAGCGTGTGCTGCTGCATGCGCTGCTGCCAGTGAACAGGCGAGGATCGCGTTGGCACCCAGGCGTGATTTGTTTTCGGTTCCGTCCAGATCCAGCATGACACGGTCGATCAGCAGCTGATCGCAGACATCCAGGTCGACCAGTACATCGGCGATTTCGGTGTTCACATTTTCGACGGCCTGCTGAACCCCTTTGCCCAGAAAGCGATCTTTTTTATCTGCATCACGCAGTTCACAGGCTTCGTGCATCCCTGTGCTGGCACCACTGGGTACAGCGGCGCGTCCGACAGTTCCGTCTTCCAGTTCAATATCCACTTCCACAGTGGGATTCCCGCGGCTGTCAAGAATTTCACGGGCATGAACGGAACTAATGGCAATACTCATCGTTTGTGTTTCCTCAATTACTTCTATGAAATGAACTCGAGCAGCTGAGTGTGTGACACATCAACATTGTTCGATACAAAGGCTCTCAGAGAAGCATCTTTTTAGCAGAAACAGGGATTAAGCTCAAATGACTGGGTTTAGAATGTATGAATCTTTCGGGGACCCGGGCTAACGATCTAAAGCGCCCCCCAGGGAAGCCAACAGCAGGGACTACGAGCGTGTTAAATGACGAAACCCCTTGAATAGAATAGCTTTCCGAATGATTAACTTCTCTAAAGAATCCTGTCAGACTAAGCTGTTTTTTTCGATTCGGGGATATACGCTTGAGGATTACCGATTATTCGCTGCTGACGGGAATCGCGAATCTCGTCAGGCGCCCTGAATCTTGTTAAACTGTTCTATTCCAGTCCCAGGCTCAAAACAGGCCTGTGATCTCTTATGAAAATGCCTTTAAAAACTGCCTGGTTTGAAACTGTTTCCGATGAGTTCAACTTCACAACAAAATAGTTCACATACATCTGCCACGTCCTACCCCCGCCTGAACGTGGAACCTATGGACCCCCAGCTGACGACAATTCAGCCGGGCGGCGGAATTATTATCAATCTGGAGATGTTCTGGGGACGCTGGCGACGGTTCTGGCTGAAGACATTTCGGCGTGGCTACGTGCAGAAAATGCAGAGCTGCAGGAAAGGGGATTTCAATCCCTGTCCGCATGAAGTCCTCGATCCGCGCGATCTGAAGTACCATGAAAATCAGGGCGGCTACTACTGGGAGCCCGAAGACGATCCGTTTGCTTATCGCAGTCGGCTCCCGTTTGCGCGGGAAGGACTGGCAGAACTGATCGTACTCTCCACCCTGTTCTTCGGCGGTGCCGCTTTGACAGCAGGACTGCTGCTCTCCTTTCAGGCGTCAGGCCTGGTCGCGATCTTCGGCTGGTTGCTGGCGTTCACACTGGTTCTGTTCGGACTGGAGATTGTCTGGTTCTTCCGCAATCCGAATCGAACGATTCCGGCGGGAGAAGGAGTGATTGTCTCACCGGCTGACGGGACCTTTGATACGATTGAAGAGATCGAACATCATGAATACATCGGCGGCCCGGCCATTGAGATCGGCATCTTCCTGTCGATCTTCAACGTGCACATCAACCGCATGCCGGTCGCGGGCAGGATTATCAAACTCGCTTACAAACCGGGTAAATGTCTCAACGCGCTGCGACCGGAATCCACGCGCGAGAACGAGCGGCTGGAAGTCTACCTGCAGATGCCGGAACCGACCAACCGTCCCATGCTGGTCCAACAGATTACCGGTGCCATTGCCCGCCGCATCGTCTGCCGCATCAAGCCGGGGGATGAGTTACAGAAGGGGCAGCAGTTCGGAATGATTAAGCTGGGCTCCAGAACGGTAATCGTGTTTCCCAAAGAGCCGGGCCTGGAAATCCTGACTAAACCGGGGGACAAGCTCCAGGCGGGATCGACGATTCTGGCAAAGTACACGGATGCAGCAGAGAGTGTGACACCAACGGGAGAGGCATCCGATGAAGAAAAAGCGTAGACTGATCGCCGTGCTGCCGACACTGCTGACACTGGGAAACGCCGCCTGCGGATTTGGCGCGATCACCTATGCCGCGAAGGTCGGTCCGGAATATCTGGGACAGGCTGCCAATGGAGGTGGCCTGACCCGCATGCTGGGTTCTTCACCCGGTCTGTATAATTCCTTCGAGAACCAGCATCTGTTTATAGCTGCGGCCTTGATCTTTGTGGCGATGCTCTTCGATGCGCTGGATGGGAGTGCTGCCCGCTGGGCCAATCAGACCAGTGAATTCGGTGCCCAGCTCGACAGCCTGTGTGATGCCATCAGCTTCGGAGTAGCACCGGCCTTTCTGATGCTGCAGATGGTTCAGTTTCGAACCGATTATCATCCCCGCCTGTTATGGGTCATTGCGCTGCTGTTTGCTGTCTGTACGATCCTGAGACTGGCCCGCTTCAATGTGGAAACCGAAGAAGAGGACACGCACGAAGGATTCAGCGGGCTCCCCTCACCTGCCGCAGCGGGAGTGGTGGCTTCCTTTCTGGTCGCCATGCGGGGGATCTATAAACTGTCGGAGACGGAACACGATACCCTGGCAAAATCGATTGCCGACTGGTTGATTCCTGCAGTTGCCTGGTCGCTCCCCTGGATCACTCTGGCCGTCGCAGCGTTGATGGTCTCGCGTATTCACTATTCGCATGTCTTTAATCAGCTGTTCAGGGGTCAGCGCAGCCGCCGCCATGTACTGCAGCTGGTCTTTTCGATGGCTTTAGTGTTCCTGGTTCAGGAGTTAGCCATCCCGGTTCTGTTCTGTTATTTCGCGTTTTCGTCTCCAATTCGTGCTTTTTGGGAAGAAGTTGTCTCTGGGCGACTATACAAATCGAAACAAATTTGAGAAACTGACTCGTTTAACTCCCTGTTTTATCGAACCTTGAAGGTACTGTCGCCGATGTTTACGGGACTGGTCGAGGGTCGAGGTACCGTTCATCTTCTGGAGAAGAACGGCTCCGCCATCGATTTAACGCTAGCGATTCCGGAATGGATAACGAATGATGCCCACATGGGAGACAGTGTGGCCATCAACGGATGCTGCCTGACGGTCGTGGAAATCGAAGCCGGCTTCCTGAAATTTCAGGCGGGTGCGGAGACCCTTGCCAAGACCAACCTGGGTCTGCTGGCACCCGGCGATGAGGTCAACCTGGAACGCCCCCTGGCAGCCAACGGCAGACTGGGCGGACACTTTGTCCAGGGCCACGTGGATGGCGTCGGTACGATCAAATCGATCGACAAAGACGGGGAGTGGATCACGATGTGGTTCAATGTGCCGGAAGCATTAGCTCTGCAGATGGTCGCGAAAGGTTCGGTCACGATTGACGGGATCAGCCTGACGATTGTGGAAAGCCAGCCGGCCGCCTTCAGCATCGCTTTGATACCACATACGCTGGAAGTGACCACCCTGGGTCAGAAACAGGTGGGCAGCGTTGTGAATATCGAAACGGATATCCTCGGGAAGTACGTACAGAAACTGATTCCCATAACATCAGATGGTTTCAATGAAAGAAGATGAAAGGCAGACTCGATCCTATTTAATGCAGCTCTTCGAGCGGCATGGCTTTAACCCGCGCTCTGATCTGGGCCAGAACTTTCTGATCGATCTGAATATCATCGAATACGTCGTTGAAAACGGTCACATCCAGCCAAACGATATCGTGCTCGAAGTCGGCACCGGCACCGGAGGCATGACCACCTTCATGGCCCAACAGGCGGGGCATGTGATCACGGTCGAATATGATCGCAACATGCATACGCTGGCTAAGGAAGCGACTCAGAAATACGACAACATCACGCTGTTGAACTGTGATGCGTTAAAAAATAAAAACCACATGTCGCCGACCGTGCTCGATGAAATCGCCGCACAACTGGAAGCGCATCCGGGCAGCCAGCTCAAACTGGTTGCGAATCTGCCTTACAACGTGGCGACGCCGATCATCTCGAACATCGTTGCCTCCGATCTGCCCTGGAATCGCATGGTCGTGACGATCCAGTACGAACTCGGTTTAAAAATGGCCTGTAAACCGGCGACATCCAATTACGGTGCCCTGTCGGTCTGGCTGCAGTCACAATGTTTTGTGAAGCTGTTGAAGAAAGTGGGGCCAACGGTCTTCTGGCCGCGTCCCAAAGTCGATTCCGCCATCGTACAGCTTACACCCAACCCGCCACTCAAACAGAAGATCGTCGACCGGGTCTTCTTTCAGGACTTTCTCCGCAGAGTGTTTCAGCATCGTCGAAAGCTGATGCGAAGTACGCTGGTCGGGATGTACAGCAAACAACTGTCGAAAGCGGCCGTTGATGCGATCCTGCTGAGTCATGAGATTGATAAAGAAAAAGCCAGGGCCGAAGAACTGACCGTTCCCGAACTGATTGAACTGTCAAACACGTTTCAGGAACAGATCGCAGAGCAGGCAAACCGGTAAAAAAATTGTCCCCTTCCATCAGGGTGTCTAAAATACGTTCAACCAAAATCAGTATAAAATAAATCACACATAAACAGCAAAAACATTCAAGTGTCGCGTTAAGGAGAGGAACAATGGAAGATCGCATTATCTGTCAGGGAATTACATTTGATGACGTCTTACTGCAACCTGCATATAGCGAAGTAATGCCATCGGAAGTCAGTGTTGCCACTCAGCTCACCAGAAATATTCCCCTGAATGTTCCGATCATCAGCAGTCCCATGGATACGGTCACCGAAAGTGATATGGCAATCGGGATGGCCCAGGAGGGGGGCATCGGCATTATTCACAAGAATATGCCCGCCGATCAGCAGGCGATGCTCGTGGATGTGGTGAAACGAAGTGAACATGGGGTCATTGTCGATCCTGTCACCCTGCCACCGGAAGCCACGGTCGCGGAAGCGGCTGATATCATGAAACGCAGGAATATCGGCGGTGTCCCTGTCACAAAAGATGGGAAACTTGTAGGAATTTTAACGAGTAGAGACCTGCGATTTTTAGACACGCCAGACAAGTCTGTTTCCGAGGTTATGACGAAAGATAAGCTTGTAACGGCTAAAGAAGATACAACGCTTGAAGCGGCTCAGCGGATATTATTGGAAAATAAGGTCGAGAAACTTCTGCTGGTTGACGAAAATTATCAACTGAAGGGGCTTATTACAATTAAGGACATCGACAAGACGATGCAGTTCCCTCTGGCCTCGAAAGATTCACGAGGTCGGCTGCGAGTAGGAGCTGCCGTTGGTGTACACGATTATGAACGAGCCGCTTTACTGATTGAAAAAGGGGTGGACCTCCTGGTCGTTGACAGTGCACATGGCCATTCGGGCAATGTGATACAGACCGTGAGAGAAATCAAAAAACGATGGGACATCGATGTGGTTGCCGGTAATGTGGCAACAGAACAGGGTGCCCGTGACCTGGCAGATGCTGGTGCAGACGCCGTCAAGGTCGGCATCGGTCCTGGCTCAATCTGTACGACACGAATTATCTCCGGTGTGGGTGTGCCGCAGTTAACGGCTATTTCCAATGCTGCCAAAGCATTGGAAGGGTCGGGAATTCCGGTCATCGCGGACGGAGGCATTCGTTACAGTGGTGACATTGCCAAGGCACTGGCAGCAGGTGCTCATACGGTAATGTTAGGAGGTTTGCTCGCAGGTCTGGATGAGAGTCCAGGCGAGTTGATTCTCTACCAGGGACGCAGTTTCAAGCGTTACCGCGGTATGGGATCCATGGGAGCGATGGTTAAAGGTAGTAGCGAACGCTACCGACAAAGTTCAGTTACACAAGATGGAAAGGACACTGCGAAAAAACTCGTTCCGGAAGGAGTAGAGGGTCGTGTGCCTTACAAAGGCCCATTGCAGAATCTGCTCTATCAGCTTGTAGGGGGACTACGGGCCGGCATGGGTTATCTTGGTGTCCAGTCTGTCGCGGAAATGCGTACCGAAGCTCGATTTATTCAGGTTTCAGCAGCAACGGTCAGGGAGAACCATCCGCATGATATTGCAGTTACTCAAGAAGCACCAAATTACACAGCCGAACATTCGCCTATGGAATAGTCGCCGCCTGCGGTGGGTATTAACCGCAGCGATCGCGCTGGGATCATGTCCTTACTCATTCGCTGGTGAGTCTGCAACATCCACCGATCCGTTCCTGTCCCAGACCAGCTCATCAGCACAAACCTGGGAAGAACTCAAAAGCCGTTCTCCCGAACAACGCTGGGAATCGCTCGCCAAAGAGAGTAAACGCGAGCAGAAAAAACAGGAACGCAAAGACCGCCGCGAGCAGCGCAAGACCAGCCGAAACAGTGATGAGCTGGAATTCGTTCCCGAATTCCGCCAGATTCCTGATGACATGCCGGAAACACCAGCGGCCACCGGAGCACTCAACAAAGCTCCGGCCGCCAACAGCGGCTTCAGCACGCCAGTTGCTCCTGCAGCCGAACCTTATAAAACAATCGGGCTGGAGCAGAATCCTGCTGCCCCCGCTGCGACGGCAAAAAATCTGGAATTCAAAGGACCGGCACCCGTCAGTCAGCCACAGCAGATTGTACCGGTCTTCCCGGATACTCAAACTGCAGGTACCGCTTACATCAATACACAAAATACCTATGAATCTCCTGATCCCGTACCAGGCCTGGATCCCAATGCTCCCGGTTTCCTGGAAGACGAAACCCCACACATGTTAAAGAAGATTGCCGGCATCAGCCCGTTCTTCAATTACGAACCGGATCCGGAGATCGCCAAAAACGAACCCTGTCGCAACCTGTGTCCGCGACCGGATGGCAAACCCTGTAAAACTTCGGATGAAGAAGGGGGACAAATTCTGGCCTGCCCCCGCGAATTCCAATTGAGCCACGAACCTTACTCGGGTCGTAACTTCACCGAAAGTATTTATACCTGGGAAGCCTCTGATCTGCACTACAACCCACTCTACTTTGAAGATCCCAACCTGGAACGCTACGGTTACTCACGCCGCGATCTGGTGCAGCCCTTTGTCTCCATCGGTCGGTTCACCGGTCAGTTGATTGCGTTGCCTTACCAGATGAGCATCGACCCTGTGAGGAAAAAAGTATATCCGCTGGGATTCTATCGTCCGGGTGAACCCAACATTCCGAAACGTATCAATGGTGTTCCCTGGAATACTAAAGCAGCACTTACGGAAGGACTTACAGCAACCGGCCTGATCTTTATCCTTCCGTAATGATTCGGATCTGAATCATTCTGAAGCGGTGGTTGCTGAACGACGATCAATTCGATATTCTCTAAACACACTCTGATCTGACTGATTGGAGTGTGTTTTTGTTTTTCTCCCACCGATTCTGCGTATTTGAGAGTGAACTTCAGCACCATGTCTCGCGATTCTGTCAACAACGTTTCTTCTGCCTCCCGTGATCTAGCCAACGATATTATTCAGCGCGTGGCCAGATTAGTCAGTGAAGCAGAAGCAGAAACCAAACCGCTGGAACTGGACCCTTATCGCAGTCGACTGTTTGAACTGTTCGTGATGGCGGATGCTGCCGGCTTTGTCTCAGAAGAAGCGGAAATCGATCTCACCGCCGACAATCTCTGTCGGGAACTGGCCAGCCACTGGGGACTGGCATCAGCCACTCAGAACGCCGTCGAATCCCAGGGGAAACTCCCCCCCGAACAACTCAGCAAAATGCGAATCCTCTGGTCAGTGCTGCGTCTGTGGATGGAATGGGATTACGCCTGGAAACGCTGGGAAGAGTTTCACCCGAACGACCGTGCCTGAAGCTGAAGTTCTCAGACTCAACCAGTCAAGCTCTGCCAGAACGCGGTCAGCCGCTCTGCCGCCTGTTCGCTGGTGAACTGTTCTGCTGATCTCTGCAGTGCTGCCTGCGCCAGAGTCTGACTGAGACCGGAATCATTCAACACGCGCTGCATCTCGTCTGCCAGCAAACCAGCATTCCCGGGAGGAACCAGCAGCGCAGACTCTTCGTGTTTTACGATTTCTTCCGTCCCGCCGGCATTGGTCGCCACAATCGGTAAGCCACTGGCAATCGCTTCCAGCAGCACCCGCCCCAGAGGTTCCTGATTCGCGGGATGTACGAGCAGGTCGGCTTCGTTCATGAGGAACTGGATATCCTCCCGATATCCAAGCCGATGCAGGCGACCTTGTAAACCTGGTTGTTCAAACGCGGCATCGAGTGCCTGATCAAAGTCGATGCTCTCCTGTTTCTGCGAATGACGCTCTCCCACCAGTAGAAAATGCGTCCGCTGATCCCCCTGCTCTGCCAGCAGTCGGGCTGCTTCCGCCAGGACATCCTGACCTTTGCGCAGACCGATCTGCCCAATCGTCAGACAGAGTTGAACATCCGCGTTGAGTCCCAGTTCCTGTTTCAAAGCGCCTGTCGTCGGTCTGGGCTGAAAGCGTTCGACATCAACGCCGTTATAACAGACGGTGACCCGCGCAGGATCCAGTCCCCGACCGACGTGAAAATCGCGGGTTGCCGCTGAGACTGCTGCCAGCTTCTGATTCTGGTTCAGATCGTGAATCGCGGCGCGACTGAGTTTGATGATATCCCGCAGGTGACCTGAGCAGGGCACAGGCAGCTGATCAGCGAGGGCTCCTGTCAACCGCGACATCGACAGGCTGTTGGCATGCAGCAGATCAAAGTCTCCTGACTCGATCACAGGAATGATCTGTTCCGCGATCGCTTCCCGCGACAGTCGCTGCCTGGCAGCATCGTGAAAGAACACGGGATGACATGCGATGCCAAGTTTCTCAAGCGCAGACTGCAACAGACTGTCAGGGGGACAGAAGGCGCTGAACGCGAATTCCTTTCCCTGCAGGCGCGCGAGTACGGCCAGCATCGAATGTTCGCCTCCATTCAACGAGCCGAACTCAAACAGGAGCGCTATCCGTTTCACGAATCAGTCAGCTTTCACCGGTTGATCGAGTTTCGCCGCCAGGACGGCTGCTTTTGTTTTTTGCAGTCCGGTCTTCGCGACTTCCAGTGGATCCTGCTGCCAGTAGTCGCGGTTGAACAGTTCCAGCGAGAGCGTTCCGCGGAAGCCGGCCTGATGAATCATGCGGAAGATATCGGTCAACGGTGCCACCCCATCGCCGGGATAGACGCGATGTGCATCGTTGATCGTTTCACGGGGCGGATCGGCGGGATAGTCATTCACGTGAAAGACCTGGATCGCAGAACCACTGAGCAGACCGAGGCCGGCAAAGTCGGAGCCCCCCTTATAGATGTGATAGACATCAGGCAGCAGACACGCTTTGGGATGCCCGCTCTCGATGGCGACGAACATCGATTCTCCCAGTCGCGACAGTGAACTGGAGAAGCCCCAGACTTCGACCTGCGGAATCACATCCATCTGGTCTCCCAGTTCCAGTAAGGCGCGATACCGTTTTGCGGCTTCGAACAGATTCAGATCGGTCTGCTTTGTCGCGCCGGTTGGCGGAGCCGCAATGCGAATGCCGCCGATCTGGCGAAGCGTGTCCATATCCCGCTTCGCGACTTCCATTCCCTCTTTTCGCGCTGCTTCATCATCGACAATCCACTGGGCAAAGCCGATTGCGCTTTCCACCGTCAGGCCGGCATCGTCGATGCGTTTCTTGAGGTCTGAGAGTGAGCCGCCTGCTTTCACATATTCATCGATGTCGCGCAGCCAGGGTTCAATCGAATCGTAGCCGGCCTGCGAAGTCAGGTTGACCTGTTCGACAATTCCCAGCTTCTGCCCCCGAATGGTGCTGGTGTTGAAACAGTAGCCGAAAGGTTCTGCAGCCGTACGTGTACGGTGCGTCCCTGCCGAGGCAGAGGGAGATGTAGCGAATCCTGCTGCCAGGAGACCTGCGGCGGCCAGCATTTCGCGTCGATTGAGATTGGTTTGCATTGAAATATTCCGGTGGGCTGTGGGAGCGGGTTGGTTATCCATTAAAGCTACCGGATGCGCAGACCATTTTCAACCTGTTCCCATGCCCCGGTCAAAGGCTTCCAGGTCCCGCTGGAACAGGCTGAGCACCTTCTGCAGCGTTTCCCGATTGATTTTCCAGCTGGGATTATCCACTGTATAGCGATTGCAGTGATCGACAATCAGCCGATACAGAAATTTGAATAAATGTCGAGGCACCCGCAGCTGTGCAAACTGACCAATCAGTTCCTGTTCCGAGATCGAATCGTCGAACAGATCCTTAATAGAGACATTGGAACCGGGTTCCGTCGCACAGGCCCGGACGCGATCGCAGGCGACGTCGTATAACGATTCGCCGGTCCAGTCCAGCGAGGTCACCAGGTTCTGCTTATCCAGCCGCGAACGTTCGTAGAATTCCTTTTCTTCGCGCTGCAGATAATACACTACATCAGAGGGGAGCAGCAGCTTGAACGCAACGCCCGGATGTTTGAGCAGTTTGTTATCGAACATCGGCCAGAGCAGGTCCCGCATGCGTTCCGCCGACCCATTGACCAGGTGCGGCTCATCGACCCGGTCGACCAGAATCACGATATTTGTGAAGCCCATCTTTTTGAGGATGGTTTGGAATTTGGTGAGCAGTTCGTAGCGGTCATCACTGCGGTCCCGATAAGGGATCGGCTGGCCGGCGAGTTCCCGTCGCTCGATGCGCGAAAGAATTTTTCGCAACGCGTTGGGCAGATGATCGAAGACGCGCACTTCGCGGGTCACGCGCCAGGCTTTCCAGAGCAGTGTCGTCTGTCGCCATAACCAGGGTGCCCAGCCGACAAACATGATCAGCCAGATCCACCACTTGCTGAAGTCCTTCCAGTTCCCCAAGTAGAAGACCAGGCTGACCGTGACGATGGTCACCAGGAAACCGAGCGCCCGCTCCCATTCGGTTTTCCAGTAAGCAAACTTCAATTTTTTCCGTAGCCGGTTCCAGCGTTGTACGGCGGGCATGTCGAGGCTGTTGTCATAGAACGCCGCCAGCAGCAGCAGGTCCCGTTTTTCCAGATGCGTCAGATTCGCCACCTGCGCTTTGGAGACGGATTTGATGTTGTTATCTGCCGATTCGTTTGGCTCGATCATCTGGCCAATCAGCTGTGTTACGCCGATCGACAGAATGGCATCCATGTGGTCCCATAACCGCCAGTGTGAGAGCAGACGTTCCGGGCGGCGATTGCGTCCGGAATAGCGTTCGCGGAAACAGTCCAGAAAGGGATTGAAGTCGTCGTACTCAATCACCAGCACCCGATTCTCGGGATGATTGGCATTATACATCTGCAGTTGCTCAATCATCTGCATCCGGATGGCGGTTTTACCGGCTCCTTTTTCGCCGAACACCACCGATGTGGACGGGTTGGCCGGATTGGAAAAAATTTTGTCCCAGACCGGATGATGCGTTCCGTTGAGACAGAATTCCTTGAAAACGTGATCGCTTTGTGCGTCTTCCTGCCCGAACGGATTCTCTTTGATTCCGTGATGCTCCAGAAACTGCTGAACTTTCATAAATATCCACTTATTTAAACAGAGTCAGGTTAATTCTTTATACTGCAGCGACTTAGGGCAGATTCCTCACTGCTGCCTGACTTTGTAATCAAACCAGAAGCGGAGCGGCAGGCGATCTGGCGGAACTCATGTCAAAATGAGAAGTCTGGGCAACCGCGTTGTTACTAAAACATAGGTCATCATTCGCGAAAATGGTAGTCACTGGATTCTGTGAGCGGGAAAATAGTAACTGATTTTCAGGACGGTTCCGCAGGCACCTCTTGCAAGTTGCCTGTCGTTTCACGAGAATTCACGGCAGTCGGATCGTGCATCCGTCAGAAAAGCGTTCCTGATTCCATTCCTGCTGAAGGTTGTATTTTACGTTGAACTGGCTTCCTCTTCTTGGTGCAGTGGCTTTGTTTGCCATTGGCATGCGGCTGTCGGCCCTGTTCAGTGGATCAGAAACCGGCTTCTATCGCGTCAGCTTTCTCAGGCTGAACATCGACGCGAACGAGGGAGATCCCATCGCCAAGCGTCTCTTATGGTTTGCGCAGAACCCCAGTTATTTTGTCGCGACCACGTTGATTGGAAATAACCTGGCCAATGATCTGACAACCATCGCCATTTCGATCGGTATCGCTGAAGTCTTTCAGCAGTCAGGAGGTTCGGCTGAAATCGTCACGACAATTCTGTTCACGCCGATCATCTTCATCTTTGGCGAACTGGTGCCTAAAAATCTGTATTACCGGTCCCCTTCGATGCTGCTGAAACGCTACTGTCGCTGGTTCGATTTCTTTTATTACGCCTTCTGGATTATCAGCACGCCCCTGGTTGCGATTACACGTTATCTGGAACGTTTTTCCCCCGATCGGAATAAGCCGGCCCAGCTGGTTCTGGGACGACAACGCCTGGTAAAAGTGCTGGAAGAAGGGCACCTGGAAGGTCTGTTGAGTAATTCACAGAAACAGCTGGTACGAGGCATGTTCAATACGGCGGCCCAGTCCGTCAAAAAACTGATGATCCCTCAGAATCAGATTACCGGTGTCACGCGCACGACAGATGCCGCTGACATCATTCAGTTAGCGCAACGGAATCAGCTCTCGTTCATTCCCATTCGCTCCCGCGGTAACTCCACTGAATGGACTTCCTATCTGAAACTGGTCGATCTGATCACCTCGCCGGCCCCGATTATTCCTGCGGTATACAACATGCCTCGACTGCAGTCTGATTTTAGTATGCTGGAATCGCTCTATATTCTGAGAAACTCCGCTTCGGCGTATGGAGCGATCTACGAAAACGACAAACAGCTGGGCATCGTCAGTCAGCTCGATCTGGTGAAAGCCCTGTGTTCTTCGAACGGACCGCTGATGATGACCCGCGAGGTCCTCTAAACGGCTGATTTTCGCTGTTTTTCGGCTCGATTGCGGGATCAGGCCGTGGGGCGTACAATCAACGCCCATTGAATAACCAAAACTCAAACGGTCACGAGATTTGTATCCGCGTGCATTCACAGGCCAGCGATTCGAGAGAACCCCGCCGTGATTTCCGTGTCTTTTTATATTAGTTTGTTTCACTCCCTGACCAGAATTCACCTTTTACGGAATTATTATGACCCAACGTCGCATCCTGGTCACCGCGGCTCTGCCTTATGCCAACGGTGACATCCATCTCGGCCATCTTGTGGAATACATCCAGACTGATATCTGGGTGCGGTTCCAGAAACTGCGCGGCCATGCCTGCCGCTTCTTCTGTGCTGACGATACGCATGGAACAGCGATTATGATCCGCGCCCGCCAGGAAGGCCGTTCGGAAGAAGCGCTGATTGCCGACGTCCAGCAGAAACATATTGCCGACTTCTCGGGGTTCAATATTGAATTCGACAATTACGGCAGCACCAACAGCGAACAGAATCGCCAGCTGTGCCATGAAATCTGGAGCGCATTACGCACCGCGGGACTGGTCGTTGAGAAAGAAGTGACTCAGCTCTTCGACGTACAGGAAAATACGTTTCTGGCCGACCGCTTTGTCAAAGGGACCTGTCCCAAATGCCAAGCCACCGATCAGTACGGCGACAACTGTGATAAATGTGGCAGCACTTACACACCGGCCGACCTGACTGACCCGATCAGTACGCTCTCAAATACCACGCCGGAACTGCGGACCGCCACTCATCTGTTTGTCCGCATCGAAGACCTGCACGGCTTCCTCGATGAATGGACACAGTCAGGCGAGCATCTGCAGTCCGAAGTTGCCAACTATCTGAAAGGGCACTTCCTGGGCGACCCGCTGCGGGACTGGGATATTTCCCGCCCTGCCCCATACTTCGGATTTGAAATCCCGGACAGCCCGGGCAATTACTGGTACGTCTGGTTCGACGCGCCCATCGGTTACATCGCCTCAACACTGGAATGGTGTGAGAAGAACGGCGAAGACTTCGACCAATGGTGGAAGAATCCCGAAACCGAAGTGCATCACTTTATCGGCAAGGATATCACTTACTTCCACACGCTCTTCTGGCCGGCAATGCTCAAAACCGCGGGCTTTAATCTGCCCGAGAAGGTTCACATTCACGGCTTCCTGACCGTGGACGGCGAAAAAATGTCCAAATCGAAGGGGACCTTCGTTAAAGCGGCCACTTATCTGAATCACCTCGATCCCGCCTGCCTGCGTTACTATTACGCCTCCAAGCTGGGACCGAGACTGGATGACCTGGATCTGAACCTGGACGAATTCGTTCAGAAAGTGAATTCCGATCTGGTAGGCAAGGTGGTCAATCTGGCCAGTCGCTCGGCGAAGTTTGTCGCGAATACGGGTCTGTCTGCTGAGTATCCCGAGGATGGCGGACTGTTCGCGCATGCCGCCAGCCGCAGTGATGCGATTGCCGCCGCTTATGAAGCCTGCGATTACAACGGTGCAATGAGAGAGATTCTTGCACTGGCGGATCGCGCCAATAAGTATGTCGAAGATCAGAAACCGTGGGAACTTCGTAAAGACGAAAGCCGACAGGCGGAGCTGCAGAATATCTGCACGATCTCGTTAAATCTGTTTCGGCAGATTGTCATCTATCTGAGCCCGGTTCTGCCGAAACTTTCTGAGCAGACCGGCGAACTGTTAAATGATCCGATTGTCAGCTGGGATCAGGCACAGACTCCCCTGGCAGGAACGGCCGTCAATAAATTCCAGCATATGTTTAAACGAATAGAAGAAAAACAGGTACAAGCCATGACTGAAGAAGCAAAAGAAGAAGCCGAAGCCGCTGAAAGTGAAGCAGCCGCCTCACAATGGAACGACAGCGGAGACGCCCTCGAGCAGGAGCCTATGTCGGAAGAATGCACGATCGATGATTTCGTGAAAGTCGATCTGCGCGTCGCGCGGATTGTGGAAGCGAACTCAGTTCCCGAAGCGAATAAGCTGCTGCAGCTGACGCTCAGCCTGGGAGGCGATGAACGCCGCAACGTTTTCGCCGGCATCAAAGCAGCTTACAATCCGGAAGACCTGATCGGTCGACTGGTGATCTGCTGTGCGAATCTCAAACCCCGCAAAATGCGGTTTGGTACGAGCGAAGGGATGGTATTGGCTTCCGGACCGGGCGGGAAAGATGTCTTCCTGCTCTCCCCGGATGAAGGCGCGGTGCCAGGACAGCGCGTGCATTAAATGCGAAATCCAAAGTAATCAAACAGGCCACCTGAGTTCTCTCGGGCGGCCTGTTTTCGTATGCATGTCAGGCAACAGTTTGTCCAGGAGAAGCCTGCTATGGATTCTGTCGTACCGGATGCCCGGTTAAACCATAACGTTTTCCCTGCTGGCTGGTCGTCCAGAAAAAGGCGTCCCATTTTCCCTGCCTGACCACAGGTGTAATATGCCCACTGTAGATGATGTTGCGTGGCTGATCTTCAGGTTCGAGATATCGCTGATTTTTATGATACGCCCGAAATGGACCAGCGGGCTGCTGTGATACGACATGGGCAATCTGAGCACTTCCTTTATGAAAATGCTCAATGATAAACAGGTGAAAGAGCCCATCGACAAAGACCGCTCCTGTCAGTTCCTGGGCTCGGACCATCACAGGCGGTGCCGCCACGGTAATGGCTTGGGACCAGGATGCTTTGTCTCGCGGATTTTTAGAAGCGCGGTATACGATCTGATACCCGTCGACTCCCGTCGTACGGTGATACAGATGAAAGCGGTCATCCCCGGCTCTCGATATGAGGGCGACATCATCGTCTTCGCCGGGCAGTTCTGAAACTGGTTGACCGGATTTGTTCCAGGGAATCTGTTCCGGATCAGGGCCCGACCAGGCCAGGCCTGCACTCCGCCCGGTATACTGTCTGGTTCTACGCGCACTGTAAGGACAGTAGATCACGCCATCGGCCAGCGTCGCTGCAACAGGACTGGCCACACCATAGCGATCGAAGGCGTCTGCTGCAGTTCCTTTTCTGATCGCCACACCATGGTAGCGCCAGTCAGCTAAATCCGGACTCGAAAACAGATGAATTTCCGTGTTATAGGTATTGGGGTGATTATCACTGGCCAGCGGGATGACATCTGCCAGCAGGTAATATTTTTTCTTTTCAGGATGCCAGATAATAGTATGTTCGCGCAGGCTGGATTCGCCTGTGACAGAACCCTCCGGCAAGGAAACACGAAATGTGTTTGTTCGATCGCATGACACGGGTAACTCGGCCCGCAGCACCTGTTGAAAAAGCACAACTACTACTAATATCCGGAACAGGTTTGACATCAATTCCGCTTTCAGAACGATATGCTTCCATTGAAATTCGGGAATTTGAACGAAACGCCACACACAGACAATCCCGACTATCATTGCAACCGATTTAACTGGCGTTATCAACGGTCCATCACTTCGACGTATTTTACAGGAATCATCCACTCTTGATCACCGTTTTTACTGATTTTTGGATGAGGTTTTCATCTCAAACCAGCACAACCCTCAAAACCACCAAAACGCACGCCATCAAGTCTTTATTCTTCTGAAATTTAATTGACTCGCTTGATAAAAAACATAAGTTTTGGGTGGCCACTCAGTCGGTGTCCCCTCTGATCGGGCCAATGACAGAGGATCTGATACGTAAGTTAATTTTATTCCCAGCACAAATCTGATCCTGTAACAAACCGGGGTTACCAGTTCCCTAAGCGAACTCAATTCGGAACACCTCGAAGTATTTAAAACAACACGAAGTGAATCGCACATTCGTAAATCTCGGAGAAGGACAATGACTAAAACGACTCTACAGCAGAAACGACGAGCTGGTTTTACACTCGTTGAAGTAATGATTGTTGTCGTGATTCTTGGAATCCTGGCTGCAACCGTTTTACCACAGTTTATTTCCACGAACGATGATGCCAAAGAATCAGTACTCGTTCAGGACCTGCAGACTCTGCGAAGCCAGATTCAGGTTTATAAGTTCCAGCACGATGGCAAATATCCCGCAGACGGTTCGACCGATACGGATGATTTCCGCAATGCACTGCTGCTTTCCAGCGATAAAGATGGAACCACCGGTGCCGTCGGAACCAAACCACTGGGTCCGTACCTGATTGGCAGTGTTCCTCCTAACCCCTTTACTGGTGGTCGTGGAATCATGATCGTCACCGACGTGGCCGGTACGACTCCCGATGAATCTGCTAAAGATGGAACGGAAGTTGTCGGCTGGATTTATAATCCTGCGACAGGTGAAATTAAAGGTAACAACTCTGGCAATGCCGCTGACGGCAGAGCTTTAGACACGCTTTAATCTTCTGGCTCAGCCTGGCCTGAAAATCTGGCTGAGTGCTTAATTTGAAAAGTGTAAACCTGAATCAGCCCCTTGCATGATTTTTGTGCAAGGGGCTGTTTTTATGGAATTGACGACCTTGTGTTGCTTTTCTGCTGACTTTGCTTTTAAGTATTAATAACAAAGCAAATCTCAACCGCTGAAACGTTGTCTCACGAATCGTGGTGACAGCAGCGCAGATTCAGAAAGGCAGACACGATGCGAAGCTTGTCCCTCGCGCTGGTATTCGTTACCAGTCTCTTCTTCACGAACGAATCCTCCGCGGCAGTTCAAACGGCCGCTTCCACGTCACCCGCGCGACCGAATATCATGGTGGTGCTCTGCGACGACCTGGGCTACGGGGACCTCGCCTGTTACGGTCATCCGCTGATTCAAAGTCCGAATATCGACCGCTTTGCCAAAGAGGGATTGAAACTGACCAGCTGTTATGCGGCGCATCCCAACTGTTCCCCTTCGCGCACCGGCCTGATGACCGGCCGCACGCCGTTCCGCGTCGGTATCTATAACTGGATTCCCATGCTCTCCCCCATGCATGTCCGCAAACGGGAAATCACGATCGCGACTTTACTGCGTCAGTCAGGCTACGCGACCTGTCATGTCGGTAAATGGCATCTCAACGGCATGTTCAATATGGTCGGACAGCCCCAGCCTTCCGATCACGGCTTCGATCACTGGTTCTCGACGCAGAACAACGCCCTGCCCACGCACGAGAACCCATTTAACTTCGTGCGAAACGCCAAACCCGTGGGTCCGCTGCAAGGATATGCATCGCAGCTGGTGGCCGACGAAGCGGAACAGTGGCTGACGGAACTCCGCGATAAAGAAAAACCGTTCTTCATGTTTGTCTGTTTTCATGAGCCCCACGAACCGATCGCCAGTGCCGAACGTTTTCGCAAACTTTATACCGCGCCCGAAGATTCCACCCTGCCCGCGCATCACGGCAATGTCACACAAATGGATGATGCCTTCGGTCGTATTTTGAAAACACTGAAAGAACAGAAACTGCGGGATAACACATTGATCATCTTTACCAGTGACAACGGGCCGGCCATCACAAAACGACACCCGCATGGTTCTTCCGGACCACTGCGCGATAAAAAAGGAGCGACTTACGAAGGGGGAATTCGCGTGCCCGGTATTATCCAGTGGCCCGATCATGTCAAACCGGGAACCACCAGCGATGTCCCCGTATGTGGCGTCGATATTCTACCCACCCTGTGTGCCGTCGCTGACATCCCGTCCCCGACCGATCGCGTGCTGGATGGCACGAATATACTGCCGCTGTTGGAAGGTAAATCGATCCAGCGAAAAAGGCCGCTCTACTGGCAGTTCAACCGGGCACACAACGATGCCAAAGTCGCGATCCGTGATGGTGAATGGAAGCTGCTCGCGAAGTTGAATGTTCCCAGCCCCAAACCGTCCGGCGGTATTACAGCGGAAGAAATCGACGCTGTCAAAAATGCGAAGCTGGAAGGCTTCGAACTGTATCACATCCAGAGTGACATCGCCGAGACCACCGACCGTGCTGAAAGCGAACAGGAAATCCTGGAAAAAATGAAACAACAAATGCAGGAGATTTTCGATGAAGTCCAGGCCGAAGCCCCCCGCTGGCCTGAATGGGAATTCGCCCGCTATGAGGGAAAAATTCTCTCGGAATATTACCGTAAGCAGGAAGAGGCAAAGAAACAGAAAAAGCAGAAGCAGCCCTGATCAGAACCGCTGCTATTCTGAAGCCGGATAAAAAAACAGCCCGTTTCCCTCTATCGGAAACGGGCTGTTGCTGTTTCAGAAACCTGTGTTAGTGGTTGAACAGGAATTCGCGGCTGTTGCTGATGGCCCACATCACATCCTGGTAGCCTTCCCGTTTGTTTTTGGCCGCTTTGACGATCTGATCGCAGTTCGCCAGTTCCTCTTTCGTCGGATATCGACTGAAGGCAGCCAGATACATTTCGGTAAAGACCTGATGATCGGGTACGACGGCTTTCAGTAACGCTTCGATGCGGCCGCTTTTTGAAGCCAGCTTGGTATTGATTAACTGACCGTTGGCCACCTGCAGCACCTGTGCCAGGTTCGGCTGGCTGGCACGTTCGCATTCACAGGTAATCACACGCTTGGGACGCCCCAGCGTATCCAGGAAGTACGAATTATAGTTCGGGTCAGGCAGTTCAATCGCCCGGGTCCCCTGGGGAACTCCGCTGAAACGCTCCTGCGCACCGGTCAAATCATCCAACGCATCCAGCATAACTTCCGCCGGCAGACGTTTCACATTGTAATGTGTATAGAAGCGGGTTTTCGCAACGTTCTCAGGCAGTGGCTCCGAAGAAAGCTGATAGGTGCGGGAATTCATAATCGCCCGCATCAGTTCTCTCAGGTCGTAACCCGATTCCACAAAATGATCCGCCAGAGCATTCAGCAGTTCCGGGTTGGAAGCCGGGTTCGTTTCCCGCATGTCATCAATGGGTTCAATAAATCCGGTCCCCATGTAGTAAGACCAGAAGCGGTTGACCATATTCTTGGAAAACAGACGATTCTCGGGAGAAGTAATCCAGCGTGCCAGCGGCCGACGGAAATCGCGGTAGGAAGAGGTATCGATGGGCTCACCCATCAGCGGAGTCGGCTCCATTGTTTTTTTCGTTCGTGGATGCCGAATCGATCCGCTGCTTTTCACTTTGACAATGGTATCTGCTCCCAGCGCGCCGAAATCAACACTCCCCTTATTTCCGACTCGCGTGAAGAAGGCGGCCAGACTGTAGTAGTCTTTCTGGCTGTAAACTTCGAAGGGGTGGTGGTGACACTTGGCACACTGCAGGCGAACTCCCAGGAAGATCTGCGAAGTCGCTTCTGCCAGGTCTTCCGGATTCGTGGCGATTTTAAAATAGTTGGCCGGACCGTTTTCGTAGATCGAACCCTGCGCGGTGATGATCTCATTCACGAATTCGTTCACGGGTTTGTTTTCCCGCAGTGACTGACGGATCCAGTTGGAGAAGGCCCACATGCCGCCGTCACCAACTTTATTCCGGTTGTTACGCAGCAGGTCGCCCCACTTCATGCCCCAGTAGGCACTCCATGCTTCCACATACACGTCCCGCTCCGGATCACCCGTTAATCCGAGCAACTCGTCAATCAGCTGACTCCGTTTATCGGGTGCTTTCGATGCCAGAAACGACATCACCTTTTCCGGTTTGGGCAACGTACCAATCGTATCGATGAAGGCACGACGGATGAAAACTTCATCGCTGCACAGCGGGGAAGGCTCCAGTCCCAGTTCAGTGAATCGCTGTTTGACATGCTCATCGATGAAGTTGTTCGGCTTGAATCCAGCCAGATCGACTTCATTCTTATAAGGTGAAATAACCGTCGAAATTTTTGCCTGGCCCATGTAACGCACCATGACGGCGGTCTGACCAGCTCCCACGATTTCCACTTTCCCCCGCGGTGTTACCGTCGCGATATTTTCAATCAGGCTGTCGTATTGAGCCCGCGCGGTGACATCCTGTGTCGAGCCATCGCTGTATTCCGCGACGACACGCAACTGCTGCACGTCCCCCTGCTGGTAACGGCGCGACATGGGAGTCAACTGCATTCCGACGACCGTCGGTTCCTTATCGTCAATCTCAGTGACCGCTTCTGAGATCCAGGTTTTCAGAATGCGATATTCATAAGAGTCTTTTGCGAATCGACGTCCGCCACCGTGTGCAATTGCCATGGAGGCCTTCTGCAGAATCAGACTGTTTTCCGGCTGCAGAATCGAAATACGCCGCTGCCTGTCATCACGGGCCATTTCCGGATAATCCTGTTCGGGAGCATATCCAAACAGTGACAGCTTAAAGCCCCCCTTACCAAACTGGCTGGCATGACAGCCCCCCAGACTGCAACCCCCTTTATTTAAAACGGGGACGACATCTTTCACGAAGCTGGCATTCTTTCCATTCGCGCGAGGTTTGACTTCCACAGAAATTTCTGATTTCTGCCCGGCATGTGTAACTTCAATCTTTCCCTTACCGAAAGCCAGCGGACGAACGAGTCCCTCCGCATTCACTTCCAGCACATCAGGAGTCAGGCTGGTAAAGGTCGACTGATGCGTCAGATCGCCTGTGATCTTGCCATTCGCTTCGACAGGCACCTGGATCTGGAAATAATCCAGCAGGCCTTCGAGTACGATCTGTTGCGGCGAGACATTCAGTTTTGTCTCTGCAGCGTGAGAGAGATTCTGCAACGACACTACCGCAACGAACAATGTGAGAAACAGGATTCGATGTGACATCTGATTTCGTTTCACAAATAATTTCCAGTCGAACATGAGATCAACTTTCTTGAGGGGGCCGGACTTCATCGGAGGAGGATTCCTGAAGCAGTGAATCGTACTCGCAGAACAAAACACGACGCCGCTGAAAAACCTTTTACAGGTGGGATGGCAGGTTGAGTGTGGAATCAGGTGGGAGTTAATGGCTTAACATAAAACGCCATTTATACTTAAATATACTAAAAAATGATGGAAAAGCAAAAAAAACTCTGCACTTTCATCATTTTTTTCCTTCATAAGCCAGCAACGGCAGGAAAGCCACAAAACTACATTACTGTACGGAAAAGTCCCCTGCTCACTTCATTTTATCGCTATAGATTAATACGATCAAGAAGTGATTCTGGGGGATGCGAAAATCCAACTTATTAATTTCGGGCCGGAAAGCCGATTTAATGTTTGCCTACCTTACATAAACGGTTACAATTATGATAGTTACTTAATAAATCAACAACCCTGACGAAACATCCCTCCCTCATAAATTCCTGTAACACCAGGAACCTGCCACACCAAAGGAGTTTCCAATGCTGAAGCTATTCCCGCAAAAGGTTTCGAACTGCGAAACCGGAAGTCGCCGACAATTTCTGTTAGAAGTTGGTGCGCTGAGTGCGTTTGGAGTCACTCTCGATTCACTGCTGCGTGGACAGGCTCGTGCTTCTGAAAGTGAGTCTGCAGCGCTGACGGATCCTTCTAACGATACCAACTGTATTCTGATCTGGACTCGAGGTGGTACCAGCCATCACGACACCTTCGATCCCAAGCCGAACGCCTCCGCTGATATACGTGGCGACTTTTCCCCCATCAGCACTGCCCTGCCCGGTTATCAGTTTACCGATCAGCTGCCACTGTTTGCGAAACACGCCAAAGAGTTTTCCATCATGCGGAATCTGAATCCGCAGAACGGTGCTCACTCAACGGCTGATGCATTCATGTTGTCCGGTCATAAATTCAATCCTTCGGTGACGTACCCCTGCTATGGAGCAGTGGTGGCGAAAACCAAAGGATTCAAAACGAACATCCCCCCCCACATTCAGATCGGCAACAATGTTGACCGTCGCTTTAATGGTGGACTGGGTGGTTACCTGGGACTGCAGTACAACCCGTTTGAAATTCCCGGCGATCCCAACGCGAAGAATTTCACCGTGCGTGATATCTCTCCGCCATCGGGAATCACCATCGATCGCATGAAACGCCGTCAACAGGCCCTGAGTGCCATTGATACGCTGCAGCGTCAGGCAGACCGCAATCAGAATGCGTTCGAAGCATCTGACTCCCACTATCAGAACGCGTTCAGCATGATCACTTCCGCTGATACCCAGAAAGCGTTCGACCTGAGTCAGGAATCAGATAAGACTCGTGACGACTACGGTCGGCATTACCTGGGTCAAAGCTGTCTGCTGGCCCGTCGTCTGATTGAATCGGGTTCCCGTTTTGTTACTGTCAGCAGTGGCGGCTGGGATACTCACACCAACAACTTCAAATCGCTGCGTGGTTCACTGCCTCCGTTTGACCGGGCTTTGACAACACTGGTCCTGGACCTCAAACAGCGTGGCATGCTGAATAACACACTGGTCGTCTGGCTGACCGACTTCGGACGGACCCCGGTGATCAACTCTGCCGCCGGTCGTGACCACTGGTCAACCGCTTCCACCATGATGATGATCGGTGCGGGCACTCCTGCCGGTCAGGTGATCGGTGCCACCGATGACACCGGTTCCCGTCCCGTCGGAAAAGAGTATTACCCCGCCGACGTCGCTGCGACGATTTACACAAAACTGGGTGTGAACCTGGATCATTACTTTGTTTCACCGGAAGACGGTCGCCCCCTGATCGTCTGCGAAGGACAACCGATTCCGGAGCTGATGGGTTAATTCCCGGCGGCTTCACTCATCCCAAAACCAACAGTGACAGCCCCTGGGAACGTATGAGTTCCAAGGGGCGTCCCTGTTTTACAGCACTCCTATTGATCTAATCAGGACATTCGATGCGCTGCTTACTTTATTCTCTGCTGACCGTTGCCTGCTTCGTCATCACTCCCGCGCACCTCAAAGCCGCCGATGACAAGAAGACGCCGCCCCCTGCAAAAATCGGGTTCCGTCAACTGGTGACATTCAAACCCGTGGCTGTCCAGCAGGGGGACAAACGGAAAATTCAGTTGCACTCCAGTTACACGCTGGACAACACCCACTCTGTCTTTTTCGATCAGCCCGGCATCAAGATGACCTTTGCGGAAACGAAGCACAAAGACGCACCGCGCCGTGGCCGTGGTTCCGTAGGAACTCCGTTTGATTTTGAAATCGAAGTCCCCAAAGATCAGGCCGCCCGCATTTACGAATGCCGGGTCGCGACAGATCAGGCAGTCTCCAGTGTCACTCACCTGCTGGTCACCCCCTATCCGGTGATCGAAGAAGTGGAAAAGAAAGATAACAACACATTTGATACTGCCCAGGAAATCACGGTTCCCGCAGCCGTCTGCGGAATCGTCGAGAGATCCGAAGACATGGACTGCTTCAAATTCAAAGGGAAAAAAGGACAGCAGATCACCCTGGAAGTCTATGCTCAGCGTGTGACAGAAGCGATTCATACCATGCAGACTTCCAACGTGTACCTGATGGATTCGATCCTGACCCTGTACGGTCCGCAGAAACAGATCATCGCCCAGAACGACAACTTCATTAAATCGGATTCCCTGATTTCCTTCACTCTGCCTACTGACGGCGACTATGTTTTTGAAATCCGGGATACCCGTTATGTGGGCACCGGGAAATATGCGTACTGCGTTGAGATCAGCGATGGTCCCTATGTGACGCATACGATGCCGCTGGCCGTGCAAAAAGGGAAAGCAGCGGAAGTCGCTCTTGCAGGTTACGCGTTACAGGGACACAACAAAGCCAGCTTCTCCGCGAAAGAGGCCAAAGAGACAGGCTGGGCCAAACGGACTTTTGAAACACCGGCCGGCAAGACCAACGCCGTCTGGACGCTGATCAGCGAGCATCCCCAGGCGGTCGCCGCTGACACGAACACCTCGATGAAAACCGCCTTCCCTCTGACATTCCCCCTGGGTGTGAGCGGCGTCATTACAGAGGCAGAGCAGACTCAGTTCTTCTCATTCAAAGCGAAAAAAAACCAGTACTATTCATTCCAGCTGATGTCGAATCGCATTGATCTGCCGCTGGACTGCGTGATGGAAGTGCTCGACTCCAAAGGCAAAGCCCAACGCGTTTATGTGAACGGTGGTGCAAACGTGGAAGCCGACGATGGACTGCAGATGAAAGACGTCGACTTCCATTTTCAGGCCCCTGCCGACGGCGAGTACTATGTCTCTCTCCGTGATCTGCACGATCGGGGCGGCGCTCGCTTTGCCTATCATCTGACGGCGGAACTGAGTGGTCCTGATTTTCAGGTCGGCGGCGAATATTATTACGCACAGATCGCACCGGGAACGAACATGATGTGGTTCGCCCGCGTCAAACGTCTGAATGGTTTTGACGGCCCGATTGAAATGAACATTGAAGGTCTCCCCAAAGGCGTCACCTTTGAACCAGTGACACTTCCCGCCGGCGTCAATGACTGTGGTCTGATTCTGAAAGCAGATAAAGATGCCCCCATTAACGCTTCTCTGGTCAAAATCACCGGCAAAGCCAAAGTCAAAGGCCCGGACGGCAAAGAGCAGGAACTGGTCCGCGAAGGACGCATCACCTGCGAAATTCAGTCGCGTGGTGGCGGACAGGCACGCTGGCCGATCAACACCTCGATCGTAGGCGTCACAAAACCTCTGGATATCCTGGAAGTGACCGCCACCCCCAGTGAAATCGTCTTGAAGCCCGGCGAATCTGCCGAGATCAAAGTGAAGGTCAAACGCAGCGAAGCGTATAAAGACCCCATCGTACTGGCGACCGCGTTTGAATATTTCAATTCGAAATTCGGGCTGCAGTTGCCACCCGGCGTCACGCTTTCCAAGAAAAGCAAAACCCGGTTGACCGGCGATACACTGGAAGGGACATTGATCATTGAAGCTTCCAAAAAAGCGACACCCGTCAAACGCTTCCCGTTCGCAGCCATGGCGCGCGTGGGCATTACATTTTCAATTACCACCAACTACGCATCGAACGTGATTTATCTGACGATCACCGATGAGGATGGCAAAGACAAGCTGGCGAAAAAATAGGGATCGACTTCAACCCCTCTCTCCCCTATTCTGGAAGCTAGACTGTGTCCAGTTTTACTGTAGCGTCTCCAGGTCCATTGGGACCGAGTCAATTAGATTGACAGACGCTATGGTTAATTGTGACACGCTCTAGAAGTTCCTTCCTGCGCAGAAAGTCTGTTATGACCTGGAGAGATTTGACATTTTCGCATTCACTGTTAAGTCGCAGCTCTCTCCTGCGCACGATGATCTGCTGCCTGTGTCTTAGCTGCCTGTCTGCTGGCAAGCCGGTTTCTGCTCAGAGCGCTGCTAAAGACGAAAAAACAGCCCCCCCTCTGTATGAATTCACGTTTACGGATGACCAGAACCGGGAACAGACAATCGAAGCAGCCCAGATCCTGCAGGCTCAGGACGGCGGTGTGGTGATGCTAACCCGCGATGGCCGCCTGTTGACGGCAACTCCCGAGCAACTCAAAAGCAAACGCGCTCTGGATCGCGAATTCAAACCCCTGGATGCCGACGAGCTGGAAAAACAGCTCAAAGCGGAATTCGGCGATGACTTCACTGTCACACAGACCAAACATTTCACGATCTGCAGCCAGGCAGGCAAACGTTATTCACAGTGGTGCGGTTTTCTGTTCGAACGACTCTATATGGTCCTGCATAATTACTGGGATGATAAAGCCCATCCCCTGCATGAACCCGAAGTCCCTTTAATCGCAGTCATCTTCAAGGATCGTGCCAACTTCGAACAGTACGCGAGTCAGATCCTGGGTGACGGTGCGGCTGCCACACACGGATTTTATTCGATTCAATCCAACCGGATGGTGCTCTACGATCTGACCGCGGCTCCGAATGAACGTCCGGCTTACACCGATGCCGACATTCTGTTCAAACTGCGAAAGTCGCCGTTCAATGTCGCCACCGTCATCCATGAATGCACACATCAGATCGCCTTCAATGTGGGTCTGCATACCCGCTTCGCCGACAATCCGCTCTGGCTGACCGAAGGCATGGCGACGTATTTTGAAACCCCTGACCTCAAAAGCAAGACCGGCTGGCGCACCGTCGGCAAACCGAATCCGTGGCGACTGAGACAGTTTCAGGATTATGCACGCACCCGCAGACCAGCCGACTCGCTGCAGACACTGATCTCTTCAGACCAGCGGTTTCAGAATGCCGAGACCATCCTCGATACGTATGCGGAAGCGTGGGCCTTTTCTTACTTCCTGATTAAAACCAGACGCCGGCAGTATGAAGAGTATCTGCACCTGATCGCGGCCCGGAAGCCTTTGATCTGGTCGACACCGGAACAACGGCTCAAAGACTTTCAGTCCGTCTTTGGCGAGGACCTGAACCAGCTCGATCAGCAATTTCTCAGATACATGCGACAAATCAGCCGTTAAATGCAATTTTTCTCTTTGCAGTTTCTCTGTTTCCCAGTATCGTGCGCATACGCTGTTTGAAGTCAGCGACGTTTCCCGACGCGCAGACCGGACGTCACGAACAGAAAATATCAATCCGCAAAGGGCATCTTTCATGTCAACTCCCCTGCAACCATCGGATGAGCAAGCCAAGGTCATCACAGGCTGCCTGCTGCTGCTGTCCATCATCGCGCTGGCAGGAGTCTTTTATATCACCCAGGCGGTTCTGATTCCGTTTGTGATTGCCATCTTCATCGCCACCATTGTGACGCCCCTCGTCGACCTGCTGGTATTGAAATGGAAACTGCCTCAAATCATCGCGATATCACTGACGCTGCTGCTGGTCTTATCGTTCGGCTTTCTCTTATGCCTGACCCTGATTTATTCGACACAGCAGGTGATTTACAAAGCAGAAAATCAATACAGCGAAAAGTTCGGCATCTTTATCAACTCTGCCTTTGAAGCTGCTAAAGAGGCCGATGATCTCCCCCTCCCCAAACTGGAAAAAGAGATCAAAGAACTTGAGCCGGAAGACGTCGATCCGAAAGAAGAGACTTTGAAGACACCAGCCCCGGCAGACGCTGAGACAGCAGAACCAGTGGCTGCCGAAAAACCCGAGACCGGCTGGTTCCAGAAAATGGGGATCGACCTGGATTCGCTCAAAAAAGCGACCATTGATTACATGAAAGACTCATTGAAATCGATCGCCGTCAGTACCATGCAGTCGGCGCTCAATTTTACAACGACCTCCTTTTTTGTGGCGGTTTTCGTCATCTTTCTGCTGGCGGGACGCGACCCGAATGCGGTCGTCAAAAATGTAATCTACTGCGAGATCGAACAGAAAATTCGCAGTTATATTTCGACAAAGCTGGTACTGTCACTGATTACCGGCATTCTGGTCGGCGTGACATTAAAACTGTTTGGACTGGAACTGGCACTGGTGTTTGCGATTCTGACCTTTCTGCTGAACTTCATTCCGTCCGTCGGTTCGGTGATCGCAACTCTGCTGCCGATCCCGGTTGCCTTTGCCCAGTTCTCAGACAGTCCCTGGGTAATAGCCGGCGTGATCCTGATTCCCGGCGCGATTCAAATGGCCATCGGGAACGGCATCGAACCAAAACTGATGGGCGAAGGCCTGCAACTGCACCCGGTAACGGTCCTGCTGGCCCTCTCCTTCTGGACCCTGCTCTGGGGCCCGATCGGCGCAATTCTGGCGGTCCCCATTACTGCTGCTATTCGGATCGTCCTGATGCGATTTGAATCCGGACGAATGGCAGGCAACCTGCTGGCCGGTATTCTGCCCGGTGAATCGGCGTCGGTAGCGTGAGAACGGTGAGTTTTTCTTACTTGATTTTCTACCACGAAAAACACGAAACCACACGAAAGTAAAACGAGTGGTGGGAGTAGAATTAACCGTAGAATGGACTGATTAGCCACAGAGCGTTAGCTCCGGTTGTCTCCCACTCTGCAGTAACCGCGACTAATGCCGTACGGGCCATGTAAAAGAAAGGGTAGCCTCGGATAAAATCCGGGGTTGTCGCAGACAACAGGAAACTGTCAGAGTAATCGCACAACCCTGTTTCAAGTTTCCTACCTGCCCTGAAGTAGGGGCGGCTTGCTTCTTAGGGAAGAGTGAGTAGCAATGAGAACGAAACAAGGCAAACCAGATAAATGTAAATATTGCGATTCAACTCGGATTATCCCCGGAGTTAATGGGTCTCCATCGGATAACGAAATTTATACCCTCAAATTACAAGATAAAATTGCCCTTATAGGATGTTTTGAAATAATTAAAGGGTGTGCAATATGGGCCTGTGCAGATTGTGGTGAATGGGTTCAAGACGAAGCCTATCTTTATGATGAATCGAACAGTGAACTCATACAGGCTTATGAAGATGCGGTTAAAAACGCCGTTGACAATCTTGAGGTGCTAAGTGAAACGGAAATGAGAAAACTGATTGGTTTTCGTTTCTTACGTTCATACTCACGGGAATATCTGGATGATAGAATTTTCGAGCTAGTGAAGACTACAGAATCATTTTTAATTAAGACCGCTGACGGTACAAAACATGAGTTTGTCAGTAATTCCCTCATTCCCATCGACTATTTTGGAATGATGGACGATTACCTTGGCGAAGAAGGCACAATAGAGTTTGCAGTTTGGATCAACAAGAAAGAACTTGAGGCGGTTGCAACTCGGGTCGCCTCTGGCAAAATCCAGGTAAAACAAAAAGATATCGCCAGCTCTGAAGGACAGAGTCCGTGAGAAAGCGATCAGCAACATGGAGAGCGTACCGAACTAAAATACGTAACCGGGCCGAGCGCAGCGAGCAGGAGGTCACAGCTGACCCGTTCGTTCCAGTACCAGATGTCCTATACTCCCCCGGCACGGCCGGACGAGCCGGACCGTGGCACACGGGAACCCTGCTTGAATATGGGAAACATACTTTTTTTATATCAACCGTCCGTGTGCCACCGCTCGGCTTGACCGACGGTGCTGCTGCGACATCAAAGAAACACAACCGGAGTTGCCGCTCAATATACGGTCATGGTATTCGAAACATCTGTTCCCGGGCCGACGTCGATGTCGCCGGAAACCAGGTTGTCGGTGATTTGAATCTGCTGGCCACCGGTGACGCGGATCGCGAAGTTTTTCTCCCCTTCGGTGATCAGACAGTCGGAGATGCGGGACTGCTTGACGTTTGAGAGCAGAATGCCGCCGTTCTGACACTGGCGGATCGAACAGTTCGTGATGTTCATTCGCGCGCAGTTTTCCAGAATCAGACCCGCGGCAACATTCCGGGTCGCCAGGATATTCAACGCGTTGAGTGTGCAGTCGGTGCAGTCTTTGAAAACGTTCGCATCTTTGGTTTTTGCCCGGTAATCAGGATTGCGGTCGAGCAGATTAGAGCCGAGAACGATGTGCGAGCAGTCTTCCACCAGCAGATTGTGTTCATATGCCTGCCAGAGTGTATTGCCGGTAATCGTGATGCCCCGGGCATGCTGGAGGTGAATGTTGACGGCGACATCACTCATCGAATTGTCGGCAATCGCGAAGTTCCCGACCTTGCGCGGATCTTCGGGACCGTTGCCGATAAAGCGGACGTTAGCAGAGTCGGGTGCATCATTCGTGTGTTGAATCGTGCAGCCGAAGATGGCACCTTCCCGCAGTGAGCCTTTGGAAATGTCGAACAGGATATTGGCGGTGGGCTGTGTGTCCTGTCCCATATTTCCTTCAATGTCGCAGTTACCGATCTGGATGTTGCGGATTTCACTCCCCCGGACGACGATGCCCCCCTGCTTGTTGTAGCTGATATGCGAATCGGAAATGTTGATCTGATGCAGATTCAGATTCTCCAGATAAATGCCGACCCCTTCATTTTCGTAGAGATGACAGTCATCAATGGAGACGTTCCGGTTGCGTTCGTAAAGATGAATTCCATGCAGGGCCTTGCGTACCACCAGCCTTGTGATGGTGATCTGCATGGTCTTTGAGGCTGCCACGCCGATCGCTTCGGGATGTTTGCCGACGATTTCGATACCGTCGATCATCGGTGTGCGTTCCTGATCCCAGACGACGGGCTGCACGGTTTTGGGACTCGCCGTTCCATTGTGGGTGCCTACAAAATGGAATGCGGGGCCGGCTCCTTCCATCAGAATCGTTGCGGTGCCATCACCGGAAATCGAAGTTGGGCCGACTTTGTTCAAATCGATGACCACCGGTTTGGTGAAGCGATATTGCCCCGAAGGAAATCGCAGCGAGCCGACCGAAGCATCGACCATCTTCTGAATGGCGGCGGAGTCATCCGTTTTTCCATCCCCGGTGGCTCCCATATCTAATACGGTTTTGCCCGCTTTGAGCGAAGCGGCAGCGGACGGTTCAGTCGTCTGAGACTGCGAAGTTGCGGGAGGAATCAGGTACAGGCCCGCCAGTATCACGGCAACCAAACACACGGGAACGAGGCTTCTGGATTTCATGGGAACGGCTTTCCATCGGGAGAAGTTCAGGTGGGAATTCGCAGGCACTGAAACCAGCGCATTACTTAACGTTGCTTAAAAAGCATCTCTGAGTCTAAGCAAGAAGGGAAGGAGGTTCAACGGCTGCGGGAAGAAATTTGCGTGAGGCAGCGCGTGACAGATTCAGCATCGCTTTGTAACTACTGATGGTACACAGGTCGGGGTTCATCGCCGGTGATGATTTTGAGATAACTCTGATAGCGCTGGCGGGAAATGAAATCATGGGCGACGGCACGTTTTACGCCACAGTCGGCTTCATGTGTGTGCGAGCAATCCGGGAAACGGCACTGCGTCACAAAGGGGATAAAGTCGCGAAAGAATCCTTCCACTTCTTCGGGAATCACATCCCATAACTCCAGCTGACGAATGCCGGGGGTATCGACCACCCAGCCACCGGAAGCGATTTCAAGCAGTACGGCAGAACGGGTGGTGTGACGTCCTTTGCGGTTTTCCTGGCTGATCGTGGCTGTCTCCAGCGAAAGCCGTTCGTCGATCTGGTTGAGCAGCGATGATTTCCCTACACCACTCTGACCGGAAAAAACGCTCTGCTTCCCTTTGAGCAGGGATCGCAGACGTGGAATGCCGGTTCCTTCGGTGACGCTGGTCAGGACGATATCGTACCCCATCTGAGCATACACGCCGATCAGAGGCTGGAAGGCGACCGGGTCGACCAGATCGATTTTGTTGATGCAGATGATGGAGTGGATGTTCCCTTTTTCCGAACTGATCAGGAAGCGGTCAATCAGTGAAGGCTTCAGGGGCGGATCGTCGGCGGAGACCACAATGACGGCCTGATCGATATTACTGACGAGGATGTGTTCGCGGCGTTTACTGCCACGCGAAAGATAGGAGCGGCGCGGTTCAACGCGTTCGATGACCGCCTGGTGTTCATCCCCTTCCGGGCGAATCAGTACATGATCGCCGGCCACGACCGCGTTACGGTCATCACGGGACATGGTTCTCACGAGTCTTCGGACGGTGCATTCATAGCGGTTGCCATCTTCTACCTGTACGACCGAGTTCAGACCCTGCGAACGGATCACGCGGCCTGACAGGCAGTTCGTTTCGTCGATGTCGATGACGATCTCGGTGCCGTCTTCCGTTTCCTGTTCGACGCCCATGACGGTGCGATGGCGGGTCAGATCCCCTTTGCCCGTCAGTCGCTCGGAAGCATCCCCGTACTGCGAGTCAACCTGCTCATCCATCTGGTGGCTGGCGAGTTTATTATTCCGGACCTTTTTCTGGCGGTTCTTTTTGAACGCCACCCGGATTTTTTTGCCTTTTTTCTTAGCCACTACAGTTCTGGTTCCCGCATTGTCTGATCATAAATTACGCTGAACCATCCTGCTCGTCATCCGGATCGGTGAGAAATTTCAATCCGAGTTCGTCGTCCGTCATCTGGGATTCGTCTTCCGGCAGCTCGATTTTGGATGGTTTCCTGGCCGGCGGTGCCATCGGGCGTTCCGGCCGTTTTTCCCGTTTGACCAGGCCCGCTTTTTCCATCAGGCTCATCTCGAACGGATTTTCTTCTTCCGGCGGCGGTTCATCGGACTGGGGGGTGTAGTTGATTTCGTACTCGTGTTTGGCAATTGAGAGTTTATCTCCCGGCAGCAGCCACTTCATATCGCAGCGGTCACCGTTGACTTTGATCCCGTTGCGGCTGTTCATATCACGAACCCGCCAGTAGCCGTTCAGGAATTCCAGCTGGCAGTGATGCGAAGAGATATTGGGAAACTGCAGCGTGATGTCACATTTGCTGCGGCGACCAATCAATAACACTTCAGACAGCAGCGGGATCGGATCTCCGCCTCCACACGGGTTGAGTTCACCTAACATTCTGACTTCCTGGCGCCTCTGTTATGTATTGTTTACCAAAAGATCATGAATTGCCCGCATGACTTTAATCTATACCGCTGGCCACACATTATAAAGTCTTTCTCTTGAGAAAAGTCAGATTTTGGGGATAGTTCAAGGGGACTCCTTACTTTATACTGGAGTCTTCAATAGCGGGAGTCGGCTGAGTGGTCGCTGCGGGTTCTCCGGAATCCGTGGAGGAAAGTCCGGGCTCCACAGGGCACGGTGGTGGGTAACGCCCACCGTCCGCGAGGACAGGGAAAGTGCAACAGAAAGTAAACCGCCCGGCCGGTACTCCGGCCAGGTAAGGGTGAAACGGTGCGGTAAGAGCGCACCAGCAGACCGGGTGACCGGTCTGGCTCGGTAAACCCCACCGGGTGCAAGACCAAGCAGGGAGCAGTTCTGGTTCGCCAGGACACGGATCGGCCCGATCCGTTACGACTTCCGGGTCGGTCGCGCGAGGCAGCAGGCAACTGCTGTCCCAGATAAATGGCCACTCTCGACATAACCCGGCTTACAGGCTTGCTCCCGCTTATTGATTTCCCCTCCGCAACCCTCAAAGACATCACTTCGAACACACAGTAAAATACACACTGTTGTCATATTGATTGTAACAAATTCTACAATATTGCACTTTTGACAACACCTCAAATCATTTCTACGACAGTTAAATAATTTTTATCTCCTTATATCACATACACTTAGAATCATTCCACATTTTTATGGCACGCCATCTGCTTTAATACTCTTTCATCAACAACAAGTGAAACAGTTGAAAACCAAAAAAGCCACTTTTAAAAAATCCAAAACCATTAAAGGAGATAATGATGAAAAACTTCACACTCGCAATCGCAGCTATGGCAGCCGTAACTTTGATCAGCAGCACTTCTTTTGCAGCGACTCCGTTCTGCGGCACCAGCAGCTACTACAATTCAAAATATGACACACGTTACAATTCCACAGCCAGCCGAAACTGGAATGACAACTACTATTCAAGCTACAAAAACAGCTATCTGAATAACCGTCCGTTGTTTACTCCGTACAATCCTGCTGTGAATCGTTACAACAGTTCCTATACCGGCCTGTTCAATACTTACCGGCCTGTGACGAACTACACTTCGTCTTACTACAACAGTAAGTACAACAACTACAAGTACGACTACAATCGTCACGATCGCTTTGACCATGATCGACATGACCGACATGATCACGACCGATACGATTACAAAGACAACTGGCGTCACAATCGCTAGGACGAATTAAAAGAGGTAAACCTTCCTTCTCTGGTCGGGCCTAACCCGGCCAGGGGTTTTTAATAAATCAAGCATGCGAAACGGACCCGCACCACTCTGGTTGCGGGTCCGTTTTTTGTTGATTGAATCAGCAGCAGAAAGACTCGTTTAAGCTGCCAGCCTCCCCCCTCTCTCTCTGTCGAACCGATTAATATGGCAACGTGGAAATCGACAAGCTTTCGCGCGGGTAATAATGAATCGTTCCGTTTTCGGTTCCCACAAACAGGTCCACCACACCCCGACCGAAGTCCACCGGCGCGGGTGAGCAGGAATGAATTCCCAGGCCGATCCGCGTTCCCTCAAAATCGAGCTGCTTGATATAGTCAAACACCGGCTTCTCATTCGTGCCGATGTTCCGCAAAAACAGAACGGACGCCTGACGCGTCAATAAATAACCGCTGGGCAGATACGTTGACTTCGATGCCGGGAAAGACAGTCCACGCGAAGCACCGATCAACAGATCGATCTTCCCGTCCTGATCCCAGTCATGGGCAACCAGCTTGGCCCGCCCGGTCTGGCCGGCGGCTTCATCTACATTGGCGGTGATCGGCGAACCATCCTTGAGTGTCAATAATTCGCCGCGCGCCACATTTTGATTATCGATCCGCCAGAATCGCCTTAACAGGTTCTGCTCATCCAATGCAATCAGACAGATCTGCCCCGGCTTGCCCCAGTCTGTAATCGCAGGTTGACATCGCCACGCCAGGTGCATCTGCAGGCCATCACAGTAGAGGGGCTTCGGTTCCGAAAACGCGACACCGGATTCCGCTGGTTCCTGCAGCAGCACCATGTAGTCAGCCATGATGCTGTTGAGAATGACGTCCGGTCGCCCGTCGCCGTTCCAGTCATACAGCGTCGGACAGGTGTAGCCCCACATTCCCTCTCCGGGCCCCTGAATCGAACCGCGATAACCGGCTTTAATATCCAGCGTTTTGCCTCCCACAGCGGGCTCCGCGGGCTGCGCGAACTCCACTCGCTCCTGATCACCGATGTTTTTGACAAACAGCAGTTGCCCCGCATCATTGCCGACGATCAGATCGATCAGGCCATCGCCGTCCACATCCCCCGGACTGATGACAGGCAGTTCTCCCAGACAGAGGTGCGCGTCTTCTCTCATCACGGCACGAACAGGATCATAAATCGGCGAGCCATTCGGCGCGAACTGCCCCGAGCAGGGATAGAACCAGACGCGCCCGGTATCACCGACAATCAGATTGGAGAGCCCCGTTTCAGGATCGACGACGGCACACAGATTCGCATTAATCACAGGATGCCGCAACCCGACCTGCTCTCGATCGTTGACCAGCTTATACGGCGAGAGACTGCCCGTCTGCGGATCAATTTCAAAGTAGCGGAACACGCCCATTTTATCGCTGGTCACCAGTGCCGGCGGGTGATCTGCTCCCGCATTGACAATCGCCATACCTCCCAAATTAAACAGAAATTCTCCCGGCCCCTGTCCCGCGCGGGAGACGGCTTCCACTTTTTTCAGATCGAGTGAATCGAATCTGGCGTGATACAACTGACGACGCGAAATCGTACCGCGCCAGAAACCGGCACCATCGTAAGGCATATACGATGCCGCATGGTGATCCCCCTCAGGGCGGTAAGTGCTGCCGTCGCCGATCGAAAGATAGACATTGAAATGTCCCTGTGCGTCAATGAAGCCCGCCAGTGCCCGCCCCATGCCGCCAGGCAGATCGAGTTCCGGCGAAAGCGCCTGTTGCTGGAATTCTTTTTTCTCACGATCAAACCTGCAGAGACGAACTTTTTTCCCGGCGGCAAACAGGCCGTAAATCGTTTTATCGGGGCCCGTAAGAATCGTCCCGTTCAACGCGGAACCGGTGATTTTGACCGGCTTCCCATAACCGGGTACGCCACTGATACTGAATCCTCGAAACGGAAACAGTCTGTCGGGAAACACAAACAGATCATAAGGACCTGAACCGAACACATCGGCGGTACCCACGACAACAGAGCGATAATCTTCGCCCCTCCCGAGTTGCCCGTATTCGACTTTGGGGGAAACGGGAACCGGATGCGCGGGACGAAAGTATCCCGGGCTGCGGGAGTCGGACTGCTTCGGTTCATCACCTGCTGTTGATTTCAGTCCGTGACACAAGACTGTGAAAGTGACTAACAGGAGCGCGCATGACAGCATGCATTTTGATTTCCACAGCATAAGAAGTTCCTTGAGCGTCTCTGGTTTTCAATTACCTGGTTTGCAGGTCAAAGCTGATATCGTTCTCCCCCGGTTTGACTTCAGCCTTCAGAATCGAGTTCTTTCGATATTTTTCAGGCACCACTTCCTTCACCTTAGGCGCCTCCGGATCGGAATCATCAGTGGGAGGAGTATTGATGGTGACCGTATGCGAGCCCACCTTGGCCCCCATGGTAGGATACACATACATCAACTCATACTTGCCGTTCTCGTCGGTCAGAGCCTGCGAGCCCCGCCCTTCCTCTGGGGTGTATTGAACCAGAACCCCGACGAGAGGCGAACTGTCCAGCGTGACCAGCCCTTTCACTTCGGCCAGCTCCGGTTGATCATCCGGGCGGGAACTGCATGCGGTTATGAAGAGTCCCGACAGAAAAACGAACAGAACGGTTTTCAAACTTTTTCTCATAGTTGCGCCTGCTATGATTCGAATTGTATTCGTGAGAGATGAATTGTGAGCAGAAAGCCAGTGCAGCAGATTTCTGCAACACTGGCTTCGTTCCTTACTCCATATTTGCAACCTTGCCATCGTTACCCGTGGCGATCGCAGACAGCTTATCCTGGTCCATATTCTCACTGATGAACTGAACCCGTCCGTCAATGAACAGGAAGTGCGCGCCGCCGGCATGCTGGCTGGCAAACGCATTGACAGAGCCGCCATTCACGGCATAAGACGAGCCGGTTGGCGCCAGCTGTCCAACAACATTGGCTGCGCGAACATCAGGGGCAATCCCGACCCAGACGGCTCCATAGTATTCACCTGCCACTTGCGACGTTAAAGTGCCGTCTATATCGCGTCGGTATTTTTCGCCAATCGCGAAAGTGTTGCTCGATCCATCAATGAAGTCGCGCAGACGCGTCACGAATTTTGTCCCGTCGACAAAAATCGCTTTGAAGCCTGTCGTCGAATCAACTCCGGTCCAGTCGATGCCGGCGACACCTGCATAGTTCGATTTGGCATGGCCGCCGGAAACACGCCCCGGGTTAATCGTCGGATCGGTGGCCGTCGGACACATGAAGACCGGAATAGGTGTCTTTTGCAGATCGGCGCTGCCCACAGTCGCCGCGGCCTGAGCTCCTGTCGGAACGCTGCACACCGCCTGCTTCACCTGGCCGACGCCCAGCTGATCATACAGATTCGCCTGATCGATGAACGGCAGAATAAACGCTCCCCAGCCCCAGCCGTTATTGGAAGAATCCACAACCGAGCAGCTGTTGTTCGGATCTCCACAGTATCCGGGAGGGAAGACGCGATGTGTTTCATGGTAATTGTGAATTGCCAGACCCAGCTGCTTCAGATTGTTTTTGCAGGTACTGCGTCGGGCGGCTTCCCGCGCCTGTTGAACTGCAGGTAACAGAAGCGCAATCAGAATGGCGATGATAGCAATCACCACCAGTAACTCAATCAGGGTAAAGCCACGAACTCTGACGTGATGACGTTGCATGAGACTCGTCCTTTCGCATTCTAGAAATGCATGTCAAGCAGAAGCGAAGGAATGCTGAATCGCAAAGAATGGAGCTCTCGATCTCGCCTGGACGCTTCTGCCAGAATCAAGGCAAGTAGTGAGCCATAATTAAAGTCTATAGACTTTAGCGCGCAGTTCAAAGAAAAATTTTTGAAAATTTTTTGGCTAATCTATACACTTTGTCACTTCATGACTTCCTGTGATAAAATCATATTATTAGCAGAGAACACCTTATAACAGACGTTTCAGCCAGAGAAACTCAACGGACTTTTCCGCCTCTGACAGTCTGACGCAGTAAAAAATGTGAACAAAAAAACTATTAACAGACATCAATGACAGTATCATGGGTGACAATGAAAAGTTTGATAGTCTAGTGCTGACAGGAAATACTGGATTCAGCCAGCTCAGGTTTAGAAAATAAATGCGAAAGCCGACGTCAGAGAAGAATCAGTCCGAGATCGCTTATGAGGTATTGCGACAGAAACTGTTAAACAGAGAATTTGCACCGGGCGCCCGCATCCGCTACGGCCCGCTGGGAGACGAGATCGGCATGAGTGCCACACCGGTGCGCGAAGCCATCGGGCGACTGGCCAGCGAAGGACTGATCGAACTGGTGCCTCAACTGGGAGCCGTCGTCAAGCGGCCGACTCTGAGGGACACAACCGAACTCTACGAGATGCGGGAAGCCATCGAACCGTATGCCGCCGCCAAGGCTTCGCAGCTGATTTCTGCCCGGCAGTTAAAGTCCCTGCAGTCCACCATCGATACGATGAAAAAACTGCATGATGCGATGACAGCGGGTAAGAAGCAGGGGCAGGATATCGCGGTCCGGTTTGACAAGTCTGATCTGAAGTTTCACCAGACGATCATGAACGCGGTCAATAACCAGCGCATGCTGACCGTGATTGGCGACTTTCATCTGCTGACCGAGATCATCGGCGCGGCGCGGCACAGTTACAGCATCGAAGTTCTGGAGATGACCATTGCCGACCACACGGCGATCTTCGAGGGACTCACCAGCCGTGACCCGGAAATGACCCGCAAAGCCATGACGGTTCATATTCAGAACAGCCGCGAACTCACATTAAGTCGGCTGCAGGATGAATGTCCGCAATAAACGCGGTTCTCACCAGGACTCACAATCCATAAAAAAAGACTCCGGGCAAATTTGCTCGAAGTCTTTTTTACGGAATGCCCAAGAGAGGATTCGAACCTCCACATCCATTACAGATACTAGAACCTGAATCTAGCGCGTCTGCCAATTCCGCCACTTGGGCTTAATCGTATCCTGTTCTGTATTATTGACTTACATCATAAACACATCAACCGTGGGGGACAGAATTTATGGCTGAGAAACCGAAATGAAACTTTCGGATCTGCCCTGCCTCACGGTGGGGAAGCAGGTATATTATAGACTTTGGTCCCCTATTTCCAGTGATAAGACTCGCAAAAATGCGACAACATCCCGCAGAATATGCAGCAGGAACCGGTTATAAGGCTCAAACCCCTGTCGGATTCCGCCACATCGGAGTCATTCCGGGATCCGCTTCTGCCAGACCATACCGGGCACGCGGAGCCGATCGTTAAATGTGCCCTGCCATTCGACTTCCAGTCCGCCCCGTTCCAGTTCTTCCCGCACGATGTTCCCGATTTCGACCCCTTTTGTCTCCTCATCCTTAGAATCAACGGGACCAAAGGCCAGATAGAGGGGCAAACCATCCACTACACGTTCCAGATCCTGATTATGGTAGAAGCAGTAACCGATCACCGTTTCCGGCTGGGGGTGTTCTTCCAGGTAGACCTGAAAGATCTCATGCCCGTCGGTTTGTGTATTGCCGGCATTCTGGATGGTGATCAGCCCCCGCTTTTCCATACGGTCAAATGCCTGATCCAGACGATCGCAGTCGGTCACAGCAGGCCAGTTTTTCTGCGCCGCGCGGTGGGCTGCCAGTCGCTCATCGATGGCAGCTGAGACCAGGGTTTCGTCCAGGTCACCCGGAGCATACATCTCTTCACAGAAGACGCGCATCAGATCGGCTTTGTCATAGAGACCCGAGCGGACCAGCCAGTCCATTTCTTTGAGTACTTCCGCATCCAGAGTCATCTGAGATCCCTTGTGTTTGAGAACCGGAACTTTCAGCAGTCGTTTTTTCTCAACCGGCGACGGTGTGACAGTCGTCTGATCCTGCGACTGATCACAACCGGACGGGAGCAGACAGAAGATGAGCAACACGTTCGCATATTTCATGACTGCTTTTCTTTGCCTGTGATCTGCTGCTCGTGCTTCAGGACCCAGTGGTACTGCTCGGGAGTATCCGGCACCGGAACACGTCGCTGTTTAGAAATCAGTTCGAATGCCTGCGATGTTGTCAGGCCATGCTGCAGCAGAATACCCGCCGCCGTCATCCCGGCCCGCCCGATGCCCGCACGGCAATGCACGACCGTATGACTTCCCTTCAGAATACCCTGATACAGGGTCCGTGTGAAGTCCGCAAAGGCGGCTGCTGACTCAGGCAGACAACGGTCCGCTATAGGAAACGAGCTAAACTGCATGCCATGCTTTTCTGCCAGTTGAGGTTCCTCTTCCAGACCGATCTCGATGGCTTCCTGATCTTCGAGCAGCGAAACCACGTGTGAAATCCCCAGCCGCGCGATCCCGACGAATTCATCATCGATCCATTCCCCGGGAACCGGCCGGGCCATCACAGAGAGCGAGCCCGCGCCGATCGTCTGGATGAGGTATATAGTGGGTTGAAACATATAACTGACTTTCGACTTTTCAGACTAATCGATTACGGTCCGGATTACATCCGGTGCGATATGATCTTCATTTAAATTTCACAGGCAGTGTTACCCATGTGTCCGAACGTGTGTTGACGGTGTGACCGGTCTTTACATCAAGCTGAGCGGTGGCACACGGACGGTTGATACAAAAGTATGTTTCCCATATTCGAGCAGGGTTTCCGTGTGCCACGGTCCGGCTCGTCCGGCCGTGCCGTGAGAGGTTGGGAACCCGATGCTTGAACGAACGGGGGAACTGCGACCTCCTGCTCGCTGCGCTCGGCCCGAATTATATTCGGGCCCACCCATTTTTACTTTCGTGTGGTTTCGTGTTTTTCGTGGTAGAAAATTCCAGTTCGAACGTTTCATCAGTTTCCTTCGTGGTGTGAAACTGGTCTACACGAATTCTCTGATACATGTACCATCGTTGGTCATGGTGCCGAAGATGGTGCCCAAGCGGTCGGTGTATTTGAATTCTGTTTTTTCCATAATGTCAAATCACTATTGCTGGCAGAGACAAGAAAATGACCACACCATGAGAAGCCACAGGCTATCAGAGGATCTGAATCAATGATGCAACAATGGCTGGCCGCACCTTCGATCAATGGCGACTGATAGTCAGAGCAGAAGTATAACTCATAAACGGGCCAGAATGCTGAAAGCATTTCTATACTTTCTCCAAACTGATTTCTCCATGGCAATCCACCACCGTTGATACCACAGGTCTGGATCCATTCGGAAGCAAGGGGGCCAATCCCCTGACATAACTGCAGCTGCGGCTTGAACCAGTCATCCATCTCATCATAATTCCGGGCTACTTTTTCGCCTGTCTGACAATCGATCACGACCCGTCCCTGCGATGAAATCACAAGGAGATGGGGACTGCTTTGGGAAAAGCCCAGATCGGTTAACCCGCCCACAGCGATGCTGGTCACTCTTTCCCAGCCGTCGGGAGATTCCGCCTCGCGAATCTGATTGAGCAGTGCGATGAGCCGTTCTCCGTTGGAATCTTGTTTTTTAAAAAAGATCATCGTGCACCTCTGGTTTTCATCGGCTTCTCAACACTGTTTTCAATCAACTTTCTCAAACTCGCGAATTCATATCTGTGTGTCAGCTATTTTTGTTTTTTCGAAATCAGGTACTGCAGAAAAGAGCCGATGCCGGCGAATTTATATTTGGGGTCGACATATTTTTCGATGACGTAAAACATAAAGTAATACAGGCGGGCGGCGGACCAGATCACGAGCAGCAGTAACAATGCTATCTGCCACGAACGAGTCCGGGCAATGATCAACCCCGCGGCAAACAGCAGGATCACCAGAAACAGAAAACCTTTGAGATAGATCAGACGATTGCTTTTAAGATCGGCCATGAGTTTAGCATTGTGCAACGGGAGTAAATGGGGTCGAGACCGGTTGAATACGAATCCCTGCATAACATTTTAAAATCATGGTGACAGATTCTCATGCATTACTTATACTGAAATCTGGTTCAGGTAAGAATTTCTTTTGATTCTGAGGCTGTGCATGAAGCTGTCAAATCGTGTGTTGAACCGAATCTCCCCTGCTCTGGTTCTGGTGTGCGGGCTGACTGGTGTCTGCCTGGATTCCGTTGCTGCCGAAGAGGCGCAGCCGGAACCCGCCGTCAAAACTGCTGTTGATCAGAAAGCAAAGCAGCAGAAGTATGAAGCGATGTTGTACGAGTTGGGGGCGTTTCCGGTCCGCCGGCTCAGGAGCGTGCATCAGGATCCGAGAAACCCTGGGCATATTACTTCCCTAACCCCCCACAGAATTGAATTCAATGGCTGGCTCTATCCCGATGTCGTTCGTAGAAATGGGTATTTGAACGAGTCGGAAAAAGCACGCTATGGTATTCCGAAAGCGGCGCTCCCCTTCGAACGCTATCTTTCTTTTCTAGATATTGAAACCTATGAGCAGACGAAAGATCCGCTGTTGGAGATTGTCATTCAATTTACGTTTGATGAGTTATATGATCGCAACGTAAAGAGTGAACATCCCGGCGATCTTCTGAAGGCCTACTATCCCAGTGAGAAATGGGATTTTTATTTTCTGAGGCAGCTTAAAAAAGAACCATTCTCCGGACCTGTTGCGGCCAGACTTTATCAACGGTATCGGGCTCGGGTTGTTTTGCGATTTCTGACACCACCAGAGTCCGGTCAGGATGAATATCTTGCGTCTCTAAAGCGGCTGTTGACGGAACCTGGATTAAATGCCAGCTACCGCCATGTCGCTTTTTCACTGCTCTATCAGTGGGATCAGGGACAATATCGCGCTGAATACCGGAAATTTCTGATCCAAAGTACTGAGCAGGCTCCCGAATGGCCAGACCGTAGCCGCATGAATCGAGCGCTGCTGGAGTTTGGCGGCGAGGACTGCTTTGCGGTTGTCCGGCGGAGCCTGGTGAATGATCCCATTTATGAAGTGCGAACGGGGATCCTCGACGATCTGCAGGAGCTCAAACTCACACACCATTTCCTGGATGAAATTCAACTGCTGGTGCTGGAAAAGGGAAAGCAGTGCCGATGTGCTTACGTGTTTGGAAACGAAGGGCCGGGAAAGAATGACGGGGAGACCGAGCTGTCACGGACTTTACGAAATCTGTTGCTGGTGGCGCGTCAGCAGCAGGGTCTTTCCGAAGCGTCGGAACAGAAAATCCAGAACTCCCTCCAGAGCCTGCACACGATGAAGCTGAAGCGGATTCGGCGTCCGCTGCGCACCACTGGTGGAATAAGTCCACCGGCTCAGGAATTGTGAGTCTGCCCTGCAGTTTGGCTGCGATATCTCTCGATCACAGTTGGCAAGCCAACTGTACCATCCTGCCGATGACAGTAAAGGAATACGATGACTGATGTTGAAAATGATCCCCCCTGCAATTGTCCTGATCTTGTGTCTCACAGGTGTCTGCCTGGATTCCGTTGCTGCCGAAGAGGCACAGTCGGAACCCGCCATCAAAACTGCTGTTGATCAGAAATCAGAGCAGCAGGAGTATGAAGCGATCTTGTATGAACTGGGATCATTTCCGGTGCGTCGGCTGACAGAGCCTTATCAAAACAATGGGCATCCGGGCGAAGTTTACTTCATGGGTCATCGGATCGATGTGCATGGCTGGCTGCCCCCCTTAAGAGCGACTCAATATTTGACCCGGACTGAGCGAAAAGCGAATCAGCTTCCCCGGAAACAACTCCGTTATGAGCGCTATGTGGCTTTCCTGGATGTGAAGACTTACCAGCAGTCGAGGGACCCGCTGCTGTTTGCGATCCTGCGATTCACACTGGATGAAATGCAGCGGTCTCAGCTGGAAATCAAACAGCCAGAAGATCTGCTGCAGGTGTATCATGCCCGGATTGGGTTGGAAGAAGCGGTGCTCAAGGCATTGCAGGGACGGGGGCTTACCGGCCCGATGGTGGCTGACCTGTATCGACAGTATGGGGACCCCGTGCTGTTGCGTTATCTGACGCCGCCCACCAGAGGGGCGCAGGAATACAGGGCATTTCTGGAACAACTGCTGAAAGATCAGTCGATTGAAGCTGCCCTGCGATTTGTGGTTTATACCCAACTGTACCAGGCGGACCGGCAGAAATACCTTGCAGGCTATAAAGCGTTTATTTCGGATCATATCGAGCAGCTGCCGGACTGGCGCGATCGCAAAAACATGAACACAGCCTTGAGCGCGATCGGTGATGCAGAGTCAATCGAGATCATGAACCGGAGTCTGCTGAATGATCCGGTCGCGGAGGTTCGTGAATGGATCCTGGTTGTCGAGCAGCTGGATCGAAAGCGGGTGCAACCCGCTGTGATTGATACGCTTCTGCAAATCGCAGAGGGAAAAGGGAAGCCGTGTCAGCATGTTTTACCGACTTGTTTCAAGATCCCTGAGCAGGGAACGGAGCTGCGCCCCTTTTTATTCGCCTGGCTGGACTGGGCCCGGGAGCAACCGAATCTGGCGCAGGAGACACAGCAGAAGATTGAGCGGGTACTGCAGGTGCTTTGAGGCAAGGCGAGCTGTGATGAAGGTGCATCACAGATTACATGAGTGTTACCCATGTCTCCGAACGTGTGTGCTAAGGTCCGGCTCGTCCGGCCGTGCCCGGAAAGAAGAGGACACTCGGTACAGAATTGAACGCGGCATCTGCGACCTCCTGCTCGCTACGCTCGGCCCGAATTATATTCGGGCTTATCTATGAAGAGCATCTTGTCAAGTGGTTT
>NZ_JBLXHC010000031.1:0-39248 GCF_048260065.1 Gimesia sp.
ACAGTGCACTGAAACACGAGCCAGTTGTTCCCGGTCATCACTAAAATTAAGCCTGTTTTTTCCAGATTTGCACTGCCTGAAACCACACCCGTTCGCAATGTGCGCCTGCGGGTCGCCACACCATCGCAGCCCCTCACCCCGGCACCGCTCCGGTACCCCCAGACATCGCCCCGGTATCAACCTGTATCGCCACAGGCTGAGAAAAATCCCCTTGCTCCCCACGCGCCACTCCCTAAGATGATCCTCGAACAGAAAATGAAACCCAATTCCCCAATCCCCGAGCATGACTCCCTCCTTTCGTGTCATTTCGTGTTTTTCGTGGTAGCATAAATTCCGGAACCAGTTCAACAGCGAACGTGCCCCGTCCCTGTGTCACAGGAATCACGTCCCCCTGACCTGCCGATCACAAATTATAAAAATCGGACCCCAGCCCCACAGATGAAAATCCCCCACCACTAAACTGAGACAGTTGTATTAAATCAGTAAAAACGCCCGCATTAGCCGCAGGGCATTAGCTCCGGTTATGTCCCAACCTGCAAAAACCGCCGTGTGCCATCCATGAGGAAGCTTCTGTCAAGACCGTAGTGAGAAGAACGCGGAATTATCCAACCATCCATCCGGCATCACTCGCCTTGGCGAGGCGCCACAAGACAAATTACGGTGACTCCCATTCACAGTCACGGCATCGCATTGCGCCATGGCACACGTCGGGATGTCACCTGAATCCCACTTTCGATCTCAACGTGAAACTTAAGTCCGACACAACTCTTTGAATTTACTTATCGAAACTGCAGTCGCTCAGACTGCCAGGCTCCGTTCTTTCCACAAGGTTCCATTTTTCAACATGGACCACATCACACGCACCAGGTAATGCGATGTGGCTACAATCGCAATTTTTTTCCTGTCTTTTTCCTGTCGATGAATCCGTTCATAATAGGCTTTAATCGTCGGTGAATATCGAATCCCCTGCCAAACGGCTTCGGTAACCAGGTGCCGGACCTCTGCACATCCTTCGCGCGTGATATGCCCCAGTCGATTAGTACTCCCTGACTGATCCTGGATCGGGATCAGACCGAAGTAGGCCCCCACTTTCTTACTGTTGGCAAATCGATGCGGGTCATCCACAAAGGCCACGAATGCCTCAGCAGTGCGTAAGCCGATGCCGGGGATACTCTGCAATTGCTGCACGGCAATGTTCTCTTTCGAATAGCGGGCCAGTTCCGTTTCAACCAGCCTGGTTTGCCTTGTCAGGGTTTCGATCTCTTCTACCAGCATGTCCCGTTTCAGATTTTGCATCGGCTGTTTCAGATCTTTCTGTTTTAGCCATTCCATCCCCCGTATGGTCCAGAGACCAAACTCTTTGGGAACCCTGCAACCAACACTTCTCAGAAGCGAGCGAATTCCATTTTTAGCCCGGGTCCGTTTTTGAATCAGTTTGCCTCGGAATGTAATCAACTCTCTCCAGGCCCGCACGTCTGCAGTCGGGACATGAACGGTCGGAACTTCATCGAGAAACAACAGTTTGGCCAGTTTCTCTGCGTCCGCACGATCATTCTTTTGTTTGGAACGAAAAATTAGTTTCAACAGTCCTGGATGGGCCACGGCAACACGAGAAGCAATCTTACTCAGAGCTTCAAAGTAGATGCCATAACCGGTACTGGCCTCAAAACAGACTTCGCATCGTCCTCGCAGGTTCATCAGAAATTGAATCACATCATCCAGGCATGGCAGCTGACACCGCTGCAGCAGCTTACCATTTTTATTAAGTACACAAATCGTTATATGCTTGACATGCACATCTAAACCAACATACAACATCGTTGCCTCCGGAGGTGAGAATAACGTGAAACAAATTGTGACTAACTTGTTATACGTTAATCGATCCGACGGAGGCTTCCTACATAGTTTCACAGTTGGCTTGCCCAACTGTGCCTGAGCACCAGCCTGCCAAAGCGGGTGCCCACGGATGCAATCCGGGGTTGTCGCAGACAACAGGGTACTGTCAGCGAAATCGCACCACCACATGACACATCACCAATCTGTCTCGCAGGAACGGCCTCCAGGTACCCGCCCGCCTGGCGACTATCAAACCCATTTCGCCCCACATGGCAAACCGATCAAACGCTCGAAATCATTTTTTCTACCACGAAAAGCACGAAATGACACGAAAGTCAAAGTGGGTAAGACCGGATGCACATCCGGGTCGAGCGCAGCGAGCAGGAGGTCCTGGCTGTCACATTCACTCCCGATCCAAACAAGTAAGTCATCTTTCAAATCCCCAAGGTGTCCACGCCACAGGCATTGTTCGCTCCGATTTCTGATGGGATCTATAAGTCTAAAAACAGATCCGATTGCAAGATAAGCATTTCTGCTACCGCGGGTCACAATGACGTGTGGAGATGAAGCGGATCAAACAGGGTGTAGCGGGCCTCACACAGAAAATCTGCGCAGAAACAGTGTTGACTACTCAATAATGATTCGCCCGGCACTGATTTTCGAATCTCAAAAACAGAAGAACATAAAGTGACAAAAACCACTTTTTTTAGACAGAGAGAACCTCAATGTCTATAATGAAAGGTAAGCCTTACTTGGGACGGTTCCAGGCTGATCCAAGTGGCAAATATCGGAGAAAGGACTGGTACGATGTATAAGACCAATCTTGGCGAGCCCGATGCGCACGTAATGATGCGGCATGCAAAAACAGTACTGCGTTTTCTGCTGATCGTTGCACTCATTGCTACTTGCGGGCTCTTACTATTCTTACCTTCGGCGGCCTATCTGGCTGCGATAGCAGTGCCAGTGCTGTTTATCGGTTTCGTCTTCGTGAGCTATCTCGAACGTCAATCACAAGCGAAAGTGCTTCGCAGCGGAAATCAGTCGAACATTACACAAAAAGAAGTGGAAACGGATGTCCGATACGCGGGCATTCTGACAGCCATCGCCTTGACGCTGTTCCTGGCTTTGGGCGCTTTCATCATGGCAGCAACTCTGGTGGAAGACTGGTCGATGGTGGGGATGGTCGCAACAGTCTTCTTTCTCATCTCGATCTTTCTCCTTTTCCCTTTCATTCCACTGTTTATTAAAGAAGCAAAGCACGAAGAGCGCAAGAAGCTCCAACACAGCACTGACCTTCATGAAGGGTCAAAAGACTGATTATCGCATCGTTCTCTGATCAACAGAGCCCTGCTGTCAGAAATGACTCTGCTTGCCGGGTCATCAGCAGCTGTGATGTTTTTCACGCGATAGGAGGCCAGCGTTCCTTTACCCATCACCCACAGAGTCGCGTTGCCATTTTGCGATACGCTCAGCTGGCTCAAGTTGCAGGGCGACCTGTTCGCCATCCAAGGCTTCGCTCTATTCCATTTTAACCTCACTTTGTCAGCATCTGCATACTACATCTACCGTACTCTCCTCACGTTGATTTTCTGATTTATGGATAGATGGAACTCTCTAGACTGTGTCCAGTTTTACTGTAGCGTCTCCTGGTCCATTTGGCCCGAGTATATTAGATTGAGAGACGCTATAGTTAACTGTGGTGCGCTCAAGCTCAAAAACTCATCCACAAATATAAATATATTGAATTTTCTACCGGTTTCTGCTATATTAGGAATACTAAAAAACAGTGTCCTCCTCAACGATACTCACTCATTAATCCCCCCCCGCCTGTAACGTTGGAGCTCGCCCTATGACAGCCAGAAGATTCATTGACTGTCTCATGTTTCTCGGGCTGAGTCTCTGTAGTAGCGTGCCTCTTTCCGCAGCCCCGCCTGAACTGGAATCCCTGTTTCCCATGAGCTGTCAGGCAGGCACCACCGCCGAGATCAAGCTGAAGGGAAAGAATCTCAAAAACATACATCAGAGTCAGGTCACTGGGCCGGGAGTTTCCGTCAAAGTCATTGACGACAAGAGCCTCCGGATCAACGCCGAAAAGCAGACCCCCGCAGGCATTTATAATCTGCGTCTCTTGACCGACGACGGACTGAGCCAGCCGTATCCCGTACAGATCACCGACTGGCCAACTTTGACAGCCACGGAAAAATCGGATCAGCCCGATTCCGCTCTGAAACTCTCCCTCCCCGGCGGCGTCGATGCCCGCTTCGAACATACCGGAGACATCGACTGGTATACATTCACCGGAAAAAAGGACCAACGCGTCACTCTGCGCTGTCGTTCAAAATCCCTGGGTGGTTCCGCAGCCCCCCTGATGACACTCATCAACCCCGACGGTGAAGAATTTGCGTTTGCCTCTCCCCATCAACGAGAGCCGGTTCTACATGCGAAACTCCCCAACTCGGGCACGTATCAGATCAAAGTATTTAATCGCGCTTACAGCAGCGATCCCTCGGCCCTGTACCATCTCTCTGTAAATTCAGAACCGCGTCTGCTGGCGGCGTTTCCTGCTCTGATCAATTCCGGTCAACCCGCCAAAGTCACCATTCAGGGAATCAGTCTGCCCGGCGTTTCACAGAACGCCACACAAATTCTGCAACAAAAAGAAATCACCGTCGATCCTGAAAAACGGACAGCATCACACCAGCCCGACAGTCCACTGACAAACCGCTTTCACCTGAGCGTGCCGGAACTTGAGGGCACCGTACCACTGATGCTAACCGACCTGCCCGTCGTTGTTGATCAGGAGCCGGGAAACCAGTCACAGAAAACCGCACAGAAAATCAAAGTCCCCTGCGACATTGCCGGTCAGTTCCTGAAACCCCGCGACCTGGACTGGTACCAGTTCACTGCGGAAAAAGGACAGGAGCTCAGCATTCAAGCTTTCGGCGAGCAGCTGGACCAGCAGATGGATCTCGAACTCGCTCTGCTCGACAGCAGTGGCAAGGTATTGAAGAGTCTGACGAACAAAGCAGAAGTGAAAGGGACCGCAACGCCCGTCTCTGCCACGTCTCTCGATCCGGAGGGAACCTGGAAAGCACCGAAGTCCGGCACCTACTCTCTCCTGGTTCGCGACCTGTATGGCAGCAGCCTGGGTGGCTTTGATCGACAGTACCGGGTACGCATCGAAAACAAACAACCGGATTTTCAGGTCTATGCCTACCCCGCTGCCAGTGATCGCTTTTCCGGGGTTTCACTCCACCAGGGCGGACACACGCACGTGACGATTTACATCGACCGCCAGCACGGTTTTTCCGAACCGATCCGCATTCAAGCCGTTGATCTTCCCGAGGGGCTCTCTGCTGACGAGGTCATCATTCCCGCACATCAAAGCGAGGCCCGCTTCTCGATTTTCACATCGAAAAACGCGCCGCAGACAATCGTTCCTCTTTCGCTTAAAGCAATCGCCACGGTGCAGGATCAGGAAGTCGTCAAACAGATTCACCCCCAGACGGTCTCGCGCAGCGATTCGTTTCAGCAGGTCGCCACCCTGGCAGCAGGAACCGCTAAGGCTGCCCCTTTTAATCTGACGATCAAGCCACACCAGGCGAAACTGGCGCTGGGTGAGAAAATAGAACTGGATGTTCAGTGGGAATCTGCCGGTTCTGAGATTTCTGGCAAACCTGTTCTGAAGTGGCACATCGATCTGGTCGATGCCAAAAATAAGCAGGCCTCCCTCATCAAATCTGATACCTCACTCGATTTGAAACAATCCGAGAACACCCTCACCGCACAACTGCCCAAAAAAATGCAGCCGGGGCAATATTCGCTCTGGTTGTCAGCCAGCCTCAACATCACACCGTCACAGACTACCGACAAAAAACAGAAAAAACAAAAACCCGTCCCCTTCGAGGCGGTCAGCAATATCATCACACTGGAGATCCAGCCACTGCCCAATAAAAATAACAATATTCAACCCCGGAAAAAAGCGATCAAGATCAAAGACAAAGCCACGCTCATCAGCCAACAGTAAGCGGCATTCCGGGATCATAAACGCGCAAAGAAAACCAAACCCGATATGATGATTATCTTAAAACAGATCAAAACAGAGAACAGTTTCTTCAACAGGAACAGCAGCATTGGCAAAGCCGTGCTCTGTCTGCTGCTGTCCCTCTGCGGGCTACCCCGAGCCGCGACCGCCTCTGAAGCGGAACAGAAACCGGCTGCGGAAATCCTGCCTGTCAAAATCTCCCCGCAGCAAACGGTCCGTCTCAAGACGTGGCCCGAGAAGATTCATCTGCGCGGTCGAGATAGCCGACAGCAACTCCTGGTCACCGGTTTCGCCGACGACGAGAAAACCTTCGACCTCACGCGTGCTGTCAAATACAAACTCAAAGATCCCCGACTGGCATCCGTGAATGATCTGGGTATCATCACGCCCGAAGCCTCCGGCAAAACCGAACTGCAGATCAGCTGGGGCAAACTCAAACAGACCCTCCCCGTCGTCATCGAGCAGGGGGAAACATTTCTCCCGATCAGTTTCGAAAACGATATCGCTCCAATTCTGACCCGACGCGGATGTAATGGTGGCGGCTGTCACGGAAAATCAGACGGCCGCGGCGGATTCCAACTCTCCCTCTTTGGCTTTCAGCCGGAACAGGACTACGAATGGATCACCCGCGACATTCGGGGCCGGCGCATCTTTCCCGCCTCGCCTGACGATTCCCTGCTGCTTCGTAAAGCCACCATGAAAATTCCCCACGGTGGCGGCAAACGACTGGAAGAAGCCACGCCGGAATACAACCGCTTAGTCCGTTGGATTGAAGCCAATACACCACACGGTCCGGCAGACATGCCGCAGATCATCAAATTAACCGTCGAACCCGCGTTCGAATCTCTGGGCCACCATGATCAACAGCAGTTGACCGGCACAGCTCATTATTCGGATGGTTCCCGCCGTGATGTCACACCGCTGGTTGAATTTCGCTCAAAGGATACCTCTGTCGCCACGGTCGATGAGCGGGGGCTCGTCACTTCCCTGGAACGGACCGGCGAAACTTCGGTACTGGCCCTGTACCAGGGGGAAGTTTCCGTGTCGAAAATTCTGGTCCCCTCCAACGAAACACCGGACGCCTGGCCAGCGTTTCCTGTGGCAAATTTCATCGACGAACACATTCAGCGCAAACTGAAGGTCCTGGAGGTTCCCCCCTCTCCCCTCGCCGATGATGCCACATTCATCCGCAGAGCCACTCTGCAGATCGCCGGGAAACTGCCGACGCTCGATGAGGTCGAGACCTATACCCACAGCACCGATCCCCGCAAACGACAAAAGCTGATCGACCGTCTGGTGCACTCCGGCGATTACGCCGATCACTTCGCTCAGAAATGGTCGGACCTGCTGCGTAACAAACGCCGCGGACAAGGCAGCCGCCAGCCCGGTACGATTGCCTTTCACCGCTGGCTGCGAAATAAAATTGCCGCCAATGCTCCTTACGATGAACTGGTTCGCGGCGTATTAACGGCAACCGGAGATGTTTCGGTCAATCCGCCCGCGCAGTGGTACGCGGAAGTCCGTTATCTGGACCGTTATGTCGACGATATGGCCCAGGTCTTTTTAGGACTGCGAATCGGCTGCGCCCGCTGTCATCATCATCCGTTTGAAAAATACAGCCAGCAGGATTACTACGGTTTGGCCGCTTTCTTTTCCCGTGTGAACCGCACCGGCGGAACCGGCGTTGCCGAACGGCGTGCGAATGAAATGATCTCCGTCAAACAGACCGGTCAGGTCAAACACCCGGTCACGGGTGAAGTCGTCCCCCCGCACGGGCTGGGCGGCCCCGATCTGGAAATCGCTCCTTTCGAGGATCCGCGCCACTATCTGGTCGACTGGATGGCCGAAAAACAGAATCCCTATTTTGCCCGGGCCTTTGTGAACCGGATGTGGGCTCATTTCTTTGGTCGCGGCCTCGTGCATCCGCTGGACGATCTGCGGGTCACCAACCCCGCTTCCAACGAACCCCTGCTGGAAGAACTGGCACAGGAATTTACCCGGTCAGGCTACGACATGCGACATATCGTCAAACTGATCTGCTCCAGCAGTACCTACCAACTCGGTTCCGAAGCGAATGAAATTAACCTCGAAGAGACGCAGAATTATGCCCGCTTCTATCCGCAACGACTCTCCGCGGAGATCCTGCTGGATGCCATCGATGATGTCACTGACACTCCCACCCGCTACAGTGGGCTTCCCAAAACAACACGGGCACTGCAGTTGCCCGACGAAGGTTATTCCAACCAGTTTCTGACGCTTTTCGGTCGTCCGAAACGCGAGAGTGCCTGTGAATGCGAGCGGGTCTCTGAACCCAGTCTGTCACAGTCACTGTTTGTAATGAATAACAGCTTTATCCTCTCCAAAGCGATGGGCGGTTATACTTCCACTCTGGCAAAAGAGAAAAAGACAGAGGAAGAGAAAGTCAGAGAACTGTTTCTGAAAAGTTTATCGCGTGAACCGACAAAGCGCGAAATGAAAAATGCACTGGCCTACCTCGCCAGTGAAAAAGATAAGCAGGCTGCGTTTGGTAACCTGATCTGGACGCTGCTCAATACCAAAGAATTCCTTTTCGTTCATTAATCAACCGCATACGTTACGATTTTGAACAGAGAACAGAATCATGAATCAACAAATGAATCAACAATGTTCCGGCCCTGTGGGTCGCCGCGAGTTTCTGAAAATCGGTGGTCTCGGTCTGGGCGCCCTGTCAGGCGGTCTGGATCCGAACCTGACAAGACTGCTGGCAGGCGAAACACAGAACGCCAGTCCGAACAAGGACTTTTCGGTGATTCTGCTCTGGGCCAACGGCGGCCCCAGCCACATCGATACCTTCGATATGAAACCGCTGGCCCCCACCGAATACCGCGGCGATTTCAGTCCCATCAAGACGAACGTCCCGGGAATGGAGATCTGTGAACTGTTACCGAACCTGGCGGAAATGGCGGACAAATTTTCCATCGTCCGCAGTCTGCATCATAACCGTAACGAACATTCGGGCGGCACCTGTCGACTGCTCTCCGGTTACACCCCGACAGCTGCCAACCCGGGAGATGCCGAGTATCCCGAAATCGGTTCGGTTGTGGCCAGCTATCTGGAAAATCAGGTACGCGACATTCCCCTGTTTATCGCCAACACGAAATTTTATGGCGGAGGGCCGGCGTACCTGGGACCTGCCTACAGTCCGTTCATGTTCAGCGGCGACCCGAACAGCTCCAAGTTTTCGGTAAATAATCTTTCGGTCAACCAGTCGGCGGCGGACGCTTTGAAAAAACGCAATCAGCTGCTCAGCCAGTTCGATACCTTTCGCCGGGAACTGGACAAAAGCGGTTCAATGGCGGCACTCGACAAGTTCAACAATCGGGCACTCTCCATGCTGACCAGCGACCGGACGAGCAAAGCCTTCGATCTCTCCTCCGAACCGGATGAACTCCGCGACGAATATGGGCGAACAACCTGGGGACAGGGCTTACTGCTGGCGCGACGCCTGGTGGAATCGGGCGTCCGACTGGTGCAACTGCAGGCCAGCTTCAGTCTCTCGAAAAAAGCAGGACGCACCAGCAACTGGGACGACCACTCCGTTAACGCCGACATTTTCCAGGCCTACCGGGAACGCATGCCGGTCTTCGACCAGGCGGTTCCGGCCCTGATTAACGACCTGCATCGCCGCGGTCTGGATCAGAATGTGCTGTTCATTTTCTGTGGTGAATTTGGACGTACCCCGAAAGTTCGCCATCAGGATAAAAAAACCAAACGCCCGGGTCGCGATCACTGGTGCCGGGCCATGAGCATCTTTCTGGCCGGTGGTGGCTTGAAGATGGGTCAGATAATTGGCGCAACGAATCCCAAAGGCGAACATCCTGTGGACCGCGTGATGAACAGTAACGATTTACTGGCCACGATCTATCAGAAATTCGGCATCGATACGTCCCAGGCTTTCCACGATAACACAGGCCGACCGATCCCGATCCTGACCGATGGAAAACCGATTCCCGAGCTACTGTAAAAGCGAATGATTGATAATTATCAATCCATTTTTCTATCTATTTCCTTCATCTTCATGTATCTCATCGAACAGATTACTTTAGAATGACGGACGCTATAGTTCAATGTAATACGTTCAGACAGCGGGAATCATTCTATGGACTGTGAGATCTGAAAGCCCGGCTGCTTTCGAAATCGTGTCAGGGTAGATCCAAAATAAATGAGGTCTGCAGCCGATGGGCATCTCCGGTGGCTCCGCCGACGTTTTCCTTCGTTCCGAATAAATATTCAATACCTATTTTTACATTCGTTACGGGACTCCAGATCAGGTTGGCTGCCAGATAGGTTGTTTTTTTAACATCAGAGCGTGCCTGATATGCGGAAGTGCTCAAACTGTTTTCGGCATAGGTAAAGTTGGAGCTCAATTCCTCATTCCAGTCGTGCGTCAGGCCTGCCATCCAACCGAACATGGGTAACAACCCGGCCTGGTTGACTGCCGTAGGAGCCGCATCAGGTAGATCGCGATAACTTCCAATCCCTTCACCAAAAACGATCTGTGAGTAGACTTTGGTCTGATCGGTTAGCAGTCGTACCCCCGTCATATTAAACCCCCAGGCAAAAGCTGTTCTAACGGACTGTCCTGTCGGTTGAAATCCAACCACGCGGTAGAGTCCTGCTGCCTGATACTCGGAACAATCATCTTTATAGCGAAGACGTGTGACAAAATCAGGAGAAGGATTGCTCGGATCCCCCGTGATACCAGTAGGAGGCTCTATATTAAAGTACGTATCTTCTACCGAAACGGCGAAAGTAGTATTTTCATTCAAGATATTTTGTGTCCAGCGTGCTTGTGCCTGACGTCGATTGACGCTCGATACAGAGCCTTCAAAGTCCAGAGTGGCCGGTGCAGCAGCAACATTCGCGAAGGTAGTCCAGGTCTGACCAACCAGCAATGAGCCTGATTCTCCAAACGCATGACGTAAACGGAAACGATTGCCTTCGCTGAAGAAGTCCCCTTCCACATACACGCGAATGAGTCGATCGTTGGTAAGCCAGCGCGTATCAAAGCTCAATCGAGACTGCCTGGCATGAAAGCGGGCATTGGTCCTGTGAGGAGCTCCTATAGGAATACTGGTCGTCACAAAGGAATCGGTCGAGTCAATAGGATTAAAGTCATAGATAAAATCGGCTTTGACCAGACCGCCAATCTTCATGGCCGCATCTTTGCCGAATATGATTAAACCTTCTGTAAACGGAGGTGCCGAATAGAGATCCAGTCCGACATTAAACTCCCTTGCATCAGTTGAATAAGGATTTGAAAGCAGTTCCGGATTGACCTCTTGCTCCCCGCCAGATCCATCGAGAGGTGGTAAGACTGGACGGTCAACTTGTGATGTAAACCCTTTCCTGTTTTCATCCAAGGTGAACTGGACGCGTCCGGGAGAATCTTCAGCGAATGCAGGAGGGACATAGCTGTTTTCTTCGGCGCTGGTTTGACTGAAGAAAACTGTCAGCGCAACGAGAAACGTAACGATATAGATTGAGATCGATTGCATAAGCATGAATGAGAGAGAGTTAGAGGTGCAATAGATTTCAGAGAAGTAGAGTATGGAGAGTGCACAAACTGTAACATAATCAAGGCGACGCGCAAACCCCCTTTGGACTTCTCAACTCAATTGGTTATCCTCTGCTCCAGCAACAGGTTAACATTACTTACCCGCTGAACCCAAAGCTTCGCAGGAAACCAATTTCTCGAAATTCTCAGTTTTGAAAACCGGAAAATAACCAATGAACAGAAATCTGACTCAGTATGTTCGCTGCGAATTTGGATCATTTCAAATGATATCCAGTTTTCCAATTTGAGAATGCGACTCGAATTCCTGTTCCATAGACAAGCAAAGGTACGATTGATGGGAGAAATTTTCCCCTGCACGATGCAATGCATGACGATCGATTATTCTCTCACCTTCACGATCGCTTTTCCCATTTTACTGCCGTGAAATAAATCTATAAACGCTTGAGGTGTCTTTTCCAGACCTGTTGTGACAGTCTCTTCCCAATGCATCTTTCCCGCCTGGATCCACTCCGTCATTCTTTTCTGAAATTCATCCTGAATATCATCGTGATCACGGACGATAAATCCCTGCATTCGCAGGCGTTTGGTAATCACTTTAAACAGATTGTCTGGTCCTGGCTGAGGAGTCTGATCGTTATACCTCGAGATCATGCCGCACGAGACGATGCGACCGAAGTTATTCAGGTTATCGAGCGCTGCCTGCAGATGGTCTCCCCCCACATTGTCGTAATAGAGATCGATGCCATCCGGCGACAGTTCTTTCAACCGGGCAGACACATCACCCGTGTCCTTGTAATTGAAAGCAGCATCAATGCCGGCTTTCTCTTTCAGCCAGTCAATCTTTTGTTTTGAGCCGGCACTCCCCACGACAAAGCAACCGTGCAGTTTTGCGATCTGACAGACAGTCGAACCGACGGCTCCGGAAGCTGCTGAAACAAATACGCGATCCCCCTCCTGCAGTTCACCGATCTTCAGCAATCCTGTATAAGCGGTCATTCCCGTCATTCCCAGAATACTCAGATAAGCCTGCAGGGGAACCACATTGGGATCCACTTTCATCACCCCAGCTCCGTCAGACAGCCATGCCTCGCGCCAGCCCTGATTTCCCAGAACATAATCACCCACGGAAAACTGTGGATTTCGGGATTCGACGACCTTGCCAACACAGGCTCCTTCCATTGGCTCTCCAATTTGAAATGGCTTCACATAACTCTCCCCTTCACGCATTCGCCCCCGCATGTAAGGGTCGACGGACAGCCATTCGTTTTGAACCAGAAATTCATTTTCGCCCGGAGACCTGAGTTCGGTTTCCACCAGTTCAAAATGATCCTGAGACGGCAGCCCTTCGGGATAGCTTGTGAGCTGAAATTGTCGCGATTGCATCTCGTTGATTCCTTTCCTGTCTGACTCGAATGCCCGTTGATTACTGAGGAGCAGTACTTAACCAGTCTATCAGGATTTCATGGCATGAATCAGTTTCTTATTCACAAATTCCAGTATACCAAGGTGAGAGAGTTCACGACCGTATCCGGAATGTTTAGTCCCCCCAAAGGGAAGCTCTGCCTGCGAGTTGGTCGGCTGATTGATAAACATCATGCCCGTATCGACCTGTTCTGCGACCTGACGGGCCCGGTCAATATCTTTGGTGTAGACAGAACCACCCAGTCCATAAGACGAATCGTTGGCGACCTGAATCGCTTCCTGTTCATCTTTGACAACATAGACACTGGCGACGGGGCCGAATAATTCCTGATCATAAGTCGGCATCTCACGGGTGATGTCTGTCAGAATGGTCGGATTATAAAAAGCCCCCTCGCGATCGGGACGCCCTCCCCCCAGCACTACAGTGGCGCCGGCATTGATGGTTTTCTGAACCATTTCATCCAGGTTGACCGCAGCCTCTTCAGTCGAAAGCGGCGCCACATCGGTTTCCGGGTCCAGCGGATTACCCAGTTTGAGTCGGGACATTTTTTCTTTGAAAGCAGACAGAAATTCATCAGCAACTTTTTGAACGATAATAAAACGTTTCGATGCTGCACAGGATTGTCCTGTATTGGTCATTCTTCCCTGCACGGCCATTTTAATCACATGTTCCATATCCGCATCTTCCAGTACGATAAACGGATCATTGCCTCCCAGTTCCAGTACCGAACGCTTGAGTTTGTGTCCCGCTTCTCCCGCGACGATGGCCCCTGCCTTATCACTTCCCGTCAAGGAAACTCCCTGAACCCGGTCGTCTTCAATGACAGACTTGATGAACTCTTTGGGAATAAAAAGATTCGTAAAAACACCTTCAGGCGCACCGCAATCTCTGAACAATTCATGAATTGCCTGCGCACACTGGGGGACATTACTGGCATGTTTTACCAGAACGGTATTGCCTGCCATGATATTGGGAGCAGCAAATCGAGTGACCTGATAAAAAGGAAAGTTCCAGGGCATAATGCCCAATAGGACTCCAATCGGCGCATATTGAACATAGGCATCTGCATCCTCGACATCCATAGGCTGATCAGCCAGAAACGTTTCTGCACCATTGGCATAGAATTCTGCAATCTTTGCACAGAAATTGATTTCTTCGCGGCTTTCAGAAATGCGTTTCCCCATTTCCGATGTAATCAGCCTGGAATATTCATCGATTCGTTCGCGCAGCCCCGCTGCATACTGCAACATCAGACTTTTGCGTTCGTCAAACGTCGTATGTCTCCAGGAATCAAACGCTTCATCAGCCTGTTCAATTGCCTCAAGTGTCTGTTCCCGCGTTAACGGCTCATATTGCATGAGTGTTTGATTCGTAAAAGGATTGATACTGACATAGGCCATGATTAATTCTCCTGGTTTCCTGGGACATGTATTGAAAAAATAAAATAAGGAATGCAGCCTGTACTGTTAAAAGTGATGGAATCTCACAACGGCTGGTACCTCCGGTTAAATCGCCTGTCAGATCCGAACTCCGTGCGACTGAGACGGTGATACAGTAACAGGCACGCTTTTGATTTCTCGAACCGAGTGAATTCTCATATCGTCACGCGGTAAAGCGGGCATTTGAGAAAAGTTGATCTCCAGTTTCCGATTTCGCACCTGGTATCGAACCTTCTGTGTCAGAAACTGCGCCGTCAGTTTCATCAGGCTGACTGTGATCCATTCTCCCGGACACCGGTGATTTAAAGCGTATTCGCCTCCTCCCTGAGGGATCAATTCATAGAGGTTCGGTTCCCGAATCAGAAATCGTTCTGGTTGAAACAACTCCGGTTCTTTCCAGATTCGACTGTCGTGGTCCGTGCCATACAAATCCAGCAACACACGCTGACCGCGAGGAAACTCAAATCCATGCCATTCGAAATACGTCTGGACAATCGCTGCGGTAAAGGGAAAGAAAGGATAATAACGTCGCACTTCCTGCACAAAAGCCTTTACATATTCATCTGAATTGGATTGAAGCTTTTCCCGGCAGCCCGGACGAAAATGCAGAGCATGTGCAATTAAAGTCATGTAGACAGAAATCGCGACAACCGGTCTCAGCAGATTCAACAGTTCGACCGCCGCGATTTGCGGTTCTAACAGTTCATTTTTCAGATCACGATGCCAGGCGATCGTATAGGCGGGGCTTTGTGTTGAGATCGAAATCTCTTTATCTCGAATTTGTTGAATGATGTCTGTAATCCATTTGTTCGCCTGTCGCCGCGCCAGACGTGCTCGAATATGTCCCAGACCGATTTTTGTCGCATCGTTAAACAGAGAAGTTAACTGTTTCGTTCTCTGTCCCACTTCAGAATCCGCCAGAGGAACTCCTGCCCAATCGCAGACAGCAATTGTTAACACTCGCTGAAATTCTTCGTATAACGATACTTCACGCATCTCTTTCCAGCGGGTCAGGGCAAAAGACAACTGATGCTCAGTCAGAACATTTAAACGCTCGATCTTTTCCGGCGTCATGATTGATAGAAACATCTGCTTCCGATGGCGATGGTCTTCTTCATCCAGACTTTGAACGCCCCCCTGTCCGAATAACGTTTTCATGACAGCCTTAGGAGCAGCCCCCGCTCTACAAAAGAGATCGGGATCATAAAAGATCCGGGCTGCGTCCTGTCCTCGCATGCAGTAAGTTTTCTGCAGCAGTAGTCGTGCTTCAAACAGATCTGTGTGATTACTCTGACAGTTTCTGGAAATAAATCGATAAGGATCTCTTAACAAATCAAGAGTACTGTCCCATTTCTGTAGTTTCGGAATCGGCTTCATTATTTCTATCCGGTCAATCTGGAATCGATTCCTGAGTTGACGACTGATTTTAACTCGTTGTGGCTCCTTGAACTGTCATACATCAAACTCAGGATGTGGTTTATACATATGTGGAGAAGAGTTCCACCTCGTTGACAGCCATTCGCTGCACGATGATGTCCTCTCCCGCACTTCTCTTTCATTACTTGCAAATGATGAGCCATTCAGGAAAGAAGGGTTTAAACCAAGCCGATAACTGCTTTTTTCTCATCCAGAATCAAATATCCACATGCTTGACTCGCATGAGATTGATCGCCCAAGGCGCAAAATGCGCGTTGACAGACCAGCGACAACAAAAGGAACGAACACTACGCCCGAAGCCTGTTTCTGTTCTGAATTATTTGAAATGCGATATATCCAATACTTTGAATTGGATATCAGATTACCGGAGCTACTCCCATTCTTCGGCTTCACTCTGATCCAGTTCAGTGGCCCGTGATTTGCTCAAAATTTTCAAAACAGAATTAAGTATCGATCAATACTGTAGACCGACGAAATATGGATTCAGAATCAGGTCGTAAGTCATCTTAAAACGGAATCCGTTTGTCGAACTGCAATCAAACTTGGTCACCAACAATCTTTTCAGGTTATAAAACAAAAGGAATGATAATCATGGACGTGTCGAACCCTGCTTGTGCTCCCCATCAATCAGTTAAACCGTCTTCTTTCTCCCGGAATGTTGCTAACAGCGAGCGAGTGCTTTCGCTGGCAGGAGGGGGATGCCTGGTACTGATGGGTCTGCGGCGCGGTTCCGCTGCAGGTTTACTGGGTATCGCCACGGGTGCTTCACTGCTGTATCGAGGCTGGACCGGGCACTGCCACCTGTATGAAGGACTGGGAATCAATACGGCACAGCCACATCGGACACGCCCCGGCGTCCCTGCTCACCAGGGCAGCAAAGTACACCGCGCTTTGCACATCAATCGCAATCGACAGGATGTATATGACTTCTGGCGAAATTTTGAGAATCTTCCCCGAATCATGCAGCATCTGGAATCAGTCACCGTGATTGATGACAAATGCTCTCAATGGGTCGCGCGGGCCCCTCTGGGTAAAATACTCCAGTGGAAAGCAGAAATAATTACTGACAAACCCGGAGAAGTAATCGCATGGCAGTCATTACCGGGGTCTCAGGTAGATACGGCAGGTTCTGTTCACTTTAATGACTCGTCAGCTGGCGGTACAGATCTGGTCGTTTCGATTAAATACAATCCTCCCGGCGGCCGTCTCGTTACTCAAATCGCACATCTTCTGGGACAGGATCTTCAGTCTGAACTGGATCAGGATCTGAAAGATTTGAAACAACTCATGGAGGCGGGCGAAATTGCGACGAATGCGATGGAACCAGACCAGGTCCGCAAGCCGCTTTAGACCGATCTCAACATGGAAAAAGCTTAATTATCGTTCTGTTTGCTGGATTTTTATATAGGAACTGCCAGCGCCCGTTAACCTTTTAATAGATCTGAGATCATCATGAGAGCTGTTGCCTGGCATGGTAAGGAAGACATTCGCGTTGAAACGTTTCCCGATCCCGAGATAGTCAATCCTCGCGATGCCATCGTGAAAGTAAGTCGAACCGCAATCTGCGGATCTGATCTGCATCTTTATACGGGTCGAATTCCCACTATGCATGCCGGTGATATACTCGGTCATGAGTTTATGGGAGAAGTCGTCGCTGTTGGCCACGATGTTTCGAATCTTAAAGTCGGTGATCGGGTTGTGGTCCCTTTCACAATTGCCTGCGGGGGCTGCTATTTTTGTCAACACGATCTGTGGTCTCTCTGCGACAATTCGAATCCCAATGCGTGGATGGTAGAAAAATTATATGGCCATTCACCATCCGGACTTTTTGGTTATTCTCACATGCTCGGAGGTTATGCGGGTGGACAGGCAGAATATGTCCGGGTGCCCTTTGCCGATGTGGGACCGTTAATTGTCCCAGATGGCCTCTCAGACGAGCAGGTTCTGTTTCTGTCGGATATTTTTCCAACAGGTTATATGGCTGCTGAAAATTGCCAGATCAAAGAAGGTGATACTGTCGCAGTCTGGGGTTGTGGTCCTGTGGGACTGTTTGCGATCTGGAGTGCTTATAAACTCGGAGCCTCAAAGGTAATCGCCGTGGATCGCTTTCCAGAACGCTTGAAACTGGCCCGAGAATATTGCAAGGCCAAAACTCTCAACTACGAGGAAGTGGATGTCTTTACCATGCTCCAGGAATTAACAGGAGGACGTGGACCAGATTCGTGTATTGATGCCGTTGGCAGTGAGGCACACGGAACGACCCTTGATGCATGGTATGATCTGGCTGCTGAGAAACTGATGCTGGAAACAGACCGCGGGCATGTTTTGCGACAGGTTATCCATAGTTGCCGCAAGGGAGGAACCATTTCTATCCCAGGTGTTTATGGTGGCTTCCTGGACAAGGTTCCTATCGGCGCTGCGTTTGGGAAAGGACTGCAGTTACGGATGGGCCAGACTCACGTGCATCGTTATTTACCACGATTGCTTGAATATATCAGAGAAGGCGAACTCGATCCTTCGTTTCTGATTACACATCGCAGTCCTCTTGAACAGGCTGCAGACATGTATCGGATCTTTGAACAAAAACAGGACGAGTGCATTAAGGTGGTATTACAGACATGAAATCCAACTTGAAACAGCAATTCGTATGGGCATCGGCGGGGCTCGGACTGGCTCTGGCAGGTCGCTCACTTTATCGGCGATTCAATCGCTTCAATCTGGCAGGCCGCACCGTATTGATCACGGGGGGCTCCCGCGGACTGGGCCTAGTACTGGCACGCGAGTTTGCAGCGCAGGGCTCCCGATTGATTTTATGTGGCCGCAACAAAGACAAACTACTGCTGGCAGGCAAAGAATTATTTGAAAAAGGTGCCAACGTCAGTTGCATTACCTGTGATGTAACTCAACCTGACCAGGTAAAAGACATGGTATCACAGGTAGAACGACACTTCAGCAGTATTGATGTCGTTGTGAATAATGCAGGCATCATTCAAGTGGGTCCGATGGAATCCATGGAACGTCAGGATTACCAGGAGACAATGCAAACACATTTTTATGGGCCGCTCCACGTCATCGAAGCAGTTCTCCCGGGAATGCGTCAGCGCGGTGCCGGACGAATTGTTAATATTTCATCCGTCGGTGGTCGCATCAGTGTTCCACATATGCTGCCGTATTGTGCCAGTAAATTTGCGCTGGTCGGTTACTCACTGGGGCTGCGCAGTGAACTGGCAAAAGAAGGAATTGGCGTCGTAACTGTCTGTCCTGGCATGATGCGTACGGGCAGCCCGCAAAACGCATATTTTAAAGGACAACATGAAGCGGAGTATGCGTTATTTAAAATCAGTGACTCCCTGCCACTCATTTCCATGAGTTCTGAAAAGGCAGCCAGGCAGATAGTCAAAGCCTGTCAATACAATGATGGTTTTCTTGTTCTGGGTCTGCATGTCAAGCTGGCAGAAAAACTGTATGCACTCTGCCCCGCCCTGATGTCTGATGCGCTGGGCGTTGTCAATCGGCTTCTGCCTGAACCGGGTTCCGCCGGTTACGTCAAAAAGCAGGGGTCAGAAAGTCAGTCAAAATGGTCGGAGTCCTGGCTGACCGAACTGACTCAGAAAGCTGCTCAACGTAACAACGAACTCTGAAGTATTCAGTGAAATACTTCGAGAGAACGTTATCAGGTACCGCCTGTCGATGCGGCATGCCTCAATGATTTGTCAGCGAAGTCGATTTCTCAGCGAAGTCTTCCCCAAGTCTCAACCGGCGCGTGTCGCGCCTCCGAGAATTGTCAGGACTTCACCCGTGACATAACTTGAATCAGCATTGGAAGCGAAGTAGACATATGCCGGTGCAATTTCTTCCGGTTGGGCTGGCCGTCCATAGGGAGTCCCACTGCCGAAGTCCTTTACCTCATCTTCGGAACGTTCCGCGGGATTAAGAGGCGTCCAGACCGGCCCGGGTGCCACACAGTTCACACGAATTTTTCGGTCCACCAGGTTCTGGGCCAGCGACTTGGTAAAGGCATGAATGGCCCCTTTCGTTGCCGAATAATCCAACAGGCCTCCACTGCCTTCCAGACCGGTGATTGAACCGGTATTGATAATATTCGCACCTGCTTTCATGTGCTTCAAAGCAGCCTGTGCCATATAAAAGTATCCATAGATATTGGTCTTGAAAGTATGGTCCCACTGTGACTCACTGATGTCGTCTATCCCATCCTGATGTTGCTGATAGGCGGCATTATTCACGAGAATATCCAGGTGACCATACTCAGCGACTGTTTGCTCAACAGCGGACTGGCAGAAAGAAGCATCAGAGACATCACCACAAATCAGCAGAACCTGACCACAGCCACCTTGGCTGTCGACCGTCTCCTGAATATAGTTGCGAATCGCTTCCGCGTCCTGCTGCTCTTCTTCCAGGTAAGTCAAAGCAATACAGGCACCTTCGCGAGCGAACAACGTAGCGACAGAACGTCCGATCCCAGAGTCTCCGCCTGTGATCAATGCCACTTTTCCTTCAAGTTTATTCGCAGCTCGATAATCGGGGGCCTCAAAATTCGGGTGCGGATCCATCGCTTCTTCAATTCCAGGTTTTTCCAGTCCCTGTGGAGGAAATTCCGGAGTAGGCTGTTGGCGGGGCATAATACTTTTCCTTTTGCTGTTGATTCGCGAAATAGGATGAGCAGAATGAAATTTCGTAGAACTCCTGGTAGAATTCATCTTTGAGCAATAACAGCACTTCACGTACCAATGCCGTCAGAAATCGTCAGTTAATAAAGCGAAAGGACTTCGGTCACGCTACTCGTAAAAAAGCACTTACGCCACAAGAGAATCCAGTCTTGTACTGTTCTCTCTTCGAACAATCTGATCGGTAAGGATTCAACAGTTCTGATGGGATGATGGTGAGAAACTGCTTCCTATCTCTCTGGGAGTTCAGAGTAATAAAAACAGACATCTCGAATCTCGTCCGGCTTTAAGCCGTCGACAGCTGCGTGCATCAGATTGGCAGATTGAGACCCACCTCGACTGCGGTTTTGAAACAGTCTGATCTGCAGCTCCAGATAATCCTGATACTGTCCAATCAGCGTCGGGTAAGCATTTTTGAATGGCTTTCGCGTAGTCGCATGACAGTCTGCACAGGCGGGGACATCTTGATCGGCAATTCCGTCTGCAGCAATCCGGGCACCACGTTCAAATGACGGGGGATCTTCTGGATGATCTCGGTTCACGGTACCTTTTTTGTTCTGGCTGCGATTCGTTGGCTGCGGTTGCAGACGTGAATAATAACGTGATATTTCCTGAATCTCTGTCGGGCTCATTCTGCTGGCTATCTCCTCCATCGTCCCACTCAAGCGTTTGTCGTGATGATATGCCTCCAGTGAAACCCGTAAATATGCTTCGTTCTGTCCCGCCAGTCGAGGAAATACTCCTAAGCCTCGTCCCTGCCCATCGACGCCATGACAGCCTCCGCAGACTTCAATCACCAGATGGGGAACCGGGATCGAAGCCCCCTCTGCTGACTCGATCGACTGATCACTCTGTTTTTGATGTTCTCCCGTGACAAGCACGTCATATTCTGCCAGATCGAGATCAGGATATTTCAATAAAAAAGCGACTACGGGCCAGATTTCATCATCTCGTTTCTGTTCCGGCCAGGCGGGCATTCCCGTCATTTTAATCCCATGTTTCACCACATAGAACAGTTCCTGCGGCTCCCGTTCTGGCACAATTTTTTTCAGATTCGGCGGTTTAGGCGTCATCAACGACACCAGTCGCGGACGAATGCCGTCCGGTTTTCCATGGCACACCTGGCAACCGGTTTCATAATGCCCTGCTCCTTTGATTATGAGCGCCTGATCCTCAAGATCAGGGACTTCGATACCGGTACTGTGTGTCGCGACAGATCGCTCTTTGGTGAAATTCAGAAACCATCTGGTAATCTCCCAATGTCCTGAGCTGGCCTTTACGGGAATCACGCCACTCACAACTATCAGCGCACCACCGACAACCACAATCAATGATAAAACTGCCATAATTTTCCAGCGTCGTTTCATAGCGATAGCTCCTCGCGCTGACTTTTGATCCAGAGTAAATCAACCGTAAGCCAGAGACCTCCGGAGAGATAAACAATGCCGCCCGCCACCAGCATGATCGCCCCTCCCAGATGTTGATCCTGCAGCGCAGACATAGTCGAAAAACCTTGATGATGTGCATAAACCGAGCGCGGTGCCAGCGCCAGTAAAGCTCCCAGCAGGGTCATATGCATGGAAGTTAACAGCAACCCGACCACGCCTGCGGCACTGCGGGCACGGCTGCGGGGACTTGGCCCTCCAAATGCGGAAATCCAGACTGCAATCCCCGCGAGCAGGAACGATCCCTGTTCTGCAACAAGCCCCCAGTCAGACATCCGGGCCAGGTGATGCAGCCCTGGTGCATGCCACGCCCAGACAATAATCAGTTCTGCTACGGACGCTGGTATGGGAGCAAAGAAAACCGGAAACGTGATCACGGGATCGAAGCGACTGCCAGCGATCGCCAGGCTGAGTAATGGTGCTGCTACAGCCACAACCAGCATATGCATGGTCATGTGCGCGAAAAACGCATGATGTGCCAGTTCGGGAAGCGGCCCCGACCACGCAACGACCAGACTGAGCAGTCCCAGCAGTAACAGCCAGATCTGAACTTTTCCAGAGCCCATGGTGTGATGAATCACACTGTTCCCCGTTGATTGATATGTGTGCGTTCTCAATGTCATGTTAGATCTCATCAGTTACAGTTCCCAATAAACAGAGCAGCGGCTGCGACGAATAATGTTGCCACAGCACTCAATGCAGACAGCAGAAACGTGGCCAGCCCCAGAAATCGGTATCGATCCAGGGGGGTATCATCATGGTAAGCCAGGTCTTCAGAAAGATGTCGGTGTCGGCGAAAACCGACCCAGCCCAGGGCTCCGATGACAGCGATCGCCAGCAGAGTATAGATACCGATCGAAACTCTCACTGTCATAAAACCATCGGTCGAACTGGAATATTTCGCGCACCAGACCGCAGCGGTCAGGTAACACGCCAGCAGGTGAATGGCCCAGACTAATGGTGGAATAAACATGAACCAGATTCGTTCATGTCTTTCATGAAATTCTTCAGAATGATGGTGTTTCTGTTCCATGATGCTCCTCATGCGACACTGGGAAATCCTGCAATCACGCCGACAGTGATGACTACAGTCAAAGCCAGAAAATGCCAGTACAGTGAGACATTCACGATGTCCGCATCCCAGCGGTCCGTCATTTTTCCTGCTGCTCTTCTTGCCAGACAGTACAGCTGCATGATGCTCCCCAGAATCACATGCAACACAGTCCAGCCCGTCAAGACCCAGACGATTGCCGGATAAACATGCGTGGTAGGATCCAGTTCCGTCGACCAGGGACCTGCCAGGAGTGCTAAAGCACCGACCAGTGAAACGATGACGGCCAGCGAGAGCGACAGATAAAAGGCGCTGGCATGCCCCGAGCGATTCCATTTCCGGGAGAGTAGTGTCAGCCCATACGCTACCAGCAGAAGTAGCATTCCCGTTACCGGCCAGAAGACTCCAGGCCCCTGTAGAGGCTGGGGAGGAAAATCCTCGTGTATCGTCCAGTAAAAGAAATAACCAAATATCAGGGAAACGAATGCGGTAATGTCTGCAGTCATCGTAATAAACATGGCCCACCAGCCTACTGCGTTAGGTCCGGAAAGATACAAAGGTAACGCGAGCCCCAGACCGACATCTTTCATGTCTTTTTCAGGTATTTCAGCAGTTCCGGTCCAGACCCAGACCAGAATGACTCCCACCGCGATCACACCACTGAGAATCGCAGCCAGCCACCAGTGAAAAGTCGCGAAAATAAAAAAACCACCGGTAAACAAAGCGGCGAAAAAAGTCAGGAAGGTCGGTCCCCCTACCCGCAGACACTGCAATGGTTCGGCATCAATCACCGAAGTGACAAGCGTCTCCCGCTTCCCTTCTGTCGCGTCAGGTAAATAGAACCGGCCTTCATCGACATCCCGCACGAAGTTGGGTTGCTGCCATAAGGGATAGCGACTTTCGATAACAGGGATCGTACGTACGCCCCAGGGCTGATCCGGCATTTGTGCCAGCCACTCCAGTGTCCCCGCCTGCCACGGGTTCCGTTCTGAAAGTGGTTGATTCGTACGTGGTCGAATTACATCATAGAGAAAGAGCAAAAAACCAGCTGCGAGTATTATCGAACCCAGACTGGAGATCAGGTTTAAAGTATCAAAGCCCATGTCAGCAGGATAGGTAAATATTCGACGAGGCATTCCCAGTAAACCCGTGATATGCATGGGGAAAAAAGTAATGTTGAATCCGACTAATACGAGCCAGAAAACAATCCTGCCTGTCCGTTCCGAAAGTTGTTTTCCTTTCACGAGCGGAAAGAAGTAGTAAAAGCCTGCCATGATCGGAAAGATAGTTCCCCCGATTAATACGTAATGTAAATGGCCGACGATAAAGAATGTGTCATGCGCCTGAAAATCAAAAGGTGCCACCGCCACCATCACTCCCGTGAGACCGCCAATGATAAACGTAGCCAGTCCGGCAAATATGAAGTGCAGGCATACCGATCGTTTTACATGTCCGGCTGTGAGAGTCGCCAGAAAACAGAAGAGTTGAACTCCGGTCGGGATCGCCACTGCCTGCGAAGCGGCGGAAAAGATACCGATCGAGATACCCGGTAACCCCGTGGTAAACATGTGATGGACCCATAAGCCGAAACTGAGAAACCCGGTCCCCACTGCTGAGAGCACAACCCAGCTGTAACCGACCATCGGTATTTTGGCGAATGTCGGCACCATCATCGCCATCAGAGCCACTGAGGGCAGAAATACGATATAGACTTCCGGATGACCAAAAACCCAGAAGAGATGCTGCCACAACAACGGGTCTCCGCCCCGCTGAGGATCGAAGAAAGGCCAGTCGAAGGCACGTTCCATCTCCAGTAGAATGTCGCCTGCAATCAGTGGCGGAAAGGCAAACAGAATCATTCCCCCGACGACAAGAATGTACCAGCAATACAGGGGAATCAGATTGATCCGCATTCCCGGAGGACGACACTTCAAGACTCCTACGATTAATTCAATCGCGGCTGCAATGGAAGCGATTTCTATGAAAGTTAATCCCAGCAACCAGATGTCGGCACCAATACCTGCCTGAAAGGAACTCGTCAGGGGAGGATACATGAACCAGCCCCCTTTGGGAGCGGCACCGAAAAACAGAGAACCACAGACAAAGATCCCACCAATTACGAAACTGTAAAAGCCGTACGCAGATAAACGGGGAAACGGCAAATCGCGTGCACCCAGCATTTCAGGCAGAACCATGATGGAAAATGCTTCAAAAATAGGAACAGCGAACAGAAACATCATCACCGACCCGTGCATCGTGAAGATCTGATTGTACTGATCGGCGGTTAAAAACGTGTTTCCAGGCACCGCGAGTTGAATGCGCATCAACAGTGCCAGAACTCCTCCGAATAGAAAAAAGCAGAACGAAGCGACGGTATACCACATGCCCACTTCAGAATTATTCACTGCCGACCAGTACCGCCAGCCGCGCGGCGTTTCCCAGGCCTTCAACAGCCGCTCTGCAGACTGCCGGCGGTATTCAGCAGAATCGTGTTCCTGTTCTGAGGTCTGATTGGCGGGTTCGGAATCCATGGCGTCTGGCTTTACTTCAACTGTTTCAGGTACTGCGACAGAGATTGAGATTCCTCGTCTGTGAGTGCACGAAATTCGGGCATCTTCACACCTGGTTTTAATGCGGAGACATGTGCAATCCAGTTCTGTATGTATTCACGAGTATTCGGGAACATGTCTGCTCCCAGCGAGTGTCGACTGCCGAAATGTGTCAAATCCGGGCCGATCGTTCCGTCAGCTTCCGTACCCCGAATCGTATGGCAGGCGCCACAGCCTGTCAGCAGAAACAATTCCTCTCCATTCTTCACAGATTCTTTTTGCGGTGCGTCTCTGTCTGCCGACTGTTGCGACAGCCACTCATCAAATTCCTCTTTCTCGACAACATCTACTGTAAAATTCATGTAGGCATGGGAGGCACCACAATATTCAGCGCATACACCCCGAAAACGTCCGGTCTTTACAGGATGCAGTGTAAGGTGCGTCGTTCGTCCGGGGATCATGTCTACCTTTCCTCCCAGTGAGGGAACCCAGAATGAATGGACGACATCTTTGCTGGTGAGGAGAAACTCGACAGGTTCTCCTCGAGGTAATCGTATTTCATTTGCCAGTTCGATGGTCTCCCCACTTTGGTTCGGGTATCGCACACGCCACCACCATTGATATCCCTGAACTTCAACCCGCAGCGCCTCGGCAGAAGGTCGGGCAAGAAGTGCAGGCAGGAGATTTAAACCATAGATTAGTAATACAGTCAGAATAATCGTGGGAGTAATAGCGCCACCGCCGATAATAAACAGGGCGGATTTCTGACGATGATGGGCAACAGGATTCAGATGCAGAGAATAGATAGACAAAGCGATCATGATCACCCAGATCAGGGTCGCCCCCCCGGCCATCCACCAGAAGAGCCTTGCAATCTGCTGGGCCCCGTCTCCTGCAGGATTCAGTGCGGATTGAGAGCCGGAACATCCTGAAATCAGAATACCTGCACAAATCAGATTAGCCTTAAAAGCGTCACCCTCAGCAGGCATTTCAAATACTTTCATTCTGGCGGGTCAGCGATATTTTCGTTTTGAATTATTAAATTGCAGGTAACCATGAACAGCCGGCAATCCAGGCACATGATTATCTGCCGAGTTTTGCTTGACTAAAGGCCCGGCCAGATTGTGAAGCTAACCTTCCTGCAATTACAGAACGGTATCTGGCCAGGCCCACTGAATATGCTCAATTTCTCTTAAAGTATTTCTTTGGGATCAGTGAAGAATTAATGCCTGCTGTCACGACGAGATGTATCAGGCAATGCAGCAGTAGCTTTCGGTTCTGATTTGGCGATCCCTATCACTCCTAACCCGGCTCGAGGCCCGGCATCACCGGATGGCTGACTGCTGAGATCATCAGCACCCGCGTGAACAACAATCGACCGGCCTATCACGTCAGCAAGTTTAAAATCTTCAGACCGTTTATCGATGACAGCAATTCCTTTCTGGTCAGCAATGATATTTCCCAGGTCTCCAGCATGATGCTGACCTTTTCCAGGTTGACCATGTTGATGACCTGCAGGAGCATAATGTCCTCCCGCAGAAGTACCGTCGACTGCACTCAGATCACCAAACTGGTGGATATGAAACCCATGTTTGCCTGGTGTGAGTCCTTCAATTTTTCCCGTCAGATGGACGACACCTTTGCTCTGCTTCAACTGAACCATACCGGTTGCGCTGAAATCTTTGGTCGGCGTGATGACGACCACAGCCTGATTTGTCTCCGGCACTGCCTCTTTATGATCTGAATTGACCGTAGATACCAATGAAGTAGCCACCGGAATGACAGCAGAGAGCACATATAATACTTGTGTTTTCATCGTTTTAGTCCTTTACCTGATTGCGGTGACCATCCTCTGTTTTCACTGCGAATTTGATGATCGAGCACTCTTCAATCCTCTGCCTCTACTCCCGAAGTAAAGCACAATCAGAGTTCAGCCATCTAAAAATCCCTCCTCACCACGATTTCCCGCGGTGAGGAGATTGAATTACATTTTTCAAACTCGCGCCGCGGCTTTATTTGCTGATTCTTCAGCGATTTGAGTTAGAATTTTGTCAGCATTACCTTCTTCATCCAGCGTTTCTTGGAGAATCTCAGCCAGATTCGTTTTGCCCAGTCGCTGGGCAAAATTGCGGGCGGTGCCATAGCCGGCCATTTCATAATGTTCCACTCTTTGAGCAGCGGCGATCAAGGCTGCATCTTTGACATTCGAATCACCTTTCGCCTGTAACATCTCCTCCCCTTCGCGAATCAGTCCTTTCATCGCTTCACAGGATTCTCGCTTGGGTTCCAGTCCCATCCCTTTAAATACGGCCTCCAGACGTTTCACATGCTCTTTCGTTTCTCCCAGATGCGTTTGAAACGCTGATTTGAGATCTGGGCAGGACGCTTCATCAGCCATTTTAGGCAAGACATCGACGAGGCGATTTTCCGCATCGTATAAGTCCTGAATTTGTTCGACAAACAGATCCTCTAAGTTAGAAAACTCTTTACTGGAGAATAATCCCATTTTGTAGCTCCTGATTAATAAAACATTCCGTTCCGCGATGAGTCGAACAGTGGCCCAAAGTCACTGCTGTACCTCGGAAAAATCCGCAATTATCGTGCCGCTGAAATGAAATCCACCAGTCTTCATCAGATTGATGTGTGTCCGACACAGATCAGCGAGAACATGAAAAGAGAGCGGGAAGAAGTCTGTGTTTCACACAACAGAAGAAGGCGATTCTGGGTCAAACCTGTAAACAAACTTTATTATGCTTGAAAACAGGAATACGCCCAGAACTCAGAATCCCCCCAGGCTGGTTGACGGCCCTGCTCTGAAACAAATTCATTTTCTGTTGAGAGAAGAATTTCCAGAATCAGATGACTTTCTCTCCTATAATTTTTTTATCACATGATTTGTGAGCGGTTGACTCTCGCCCAAAATGAAAATGATTGTTTCCTGAATCGTCAGCTCACAAACCACACTGGTTGCCAGTCAACCAGAGTGCGGTCAAAGCCACGAACCGAATAACGAGTTCTAATAATATGCTTATTAGTACGACAAGATGTCCCGGCATACGGATGGAAGCAACAGCTAGAGGCTGATTCACAGCTCATGATATGAATGGGGATCTGCGGGCTGAACTTTAAGAGACGGGGAAACGCAATAAAGCAGCCGACTCCCCATTGGGGAGTGTGTCGCCAGGTAAAGAATAGACGGTTCCCCCTGTTGTGAGCGTTTGGACTGCAGCATAATTCAGCAGTTCATCCGAGTCTACCTGCCCGTCCTTGTTTACAATTGAACTCGCTTGTTCATCAAAGCCTCCCCAATGCTGTTTGTCCTCTGCCAGCAGCAACGTATTCACTGCGCCTTGATTTGCTGCGCGGATCGTTTTTCCCAGATCGTTTGTTGCCGTCTCACTTTCAGCAGAGTTGTTATACTCCTGCAATGCATCCTGACTATCGCGGGCAAAAATCGGCTCGACGACAGGCCACGCCTGCTGGTGCAGTTCTGCGGCGGTCAACTCGTCCGGATTCCCGGTGACGGGTTGCTCGACAAGTCCTTTATAATGACAGGTGCTTTGAAACAGGGGAAACAGATAATCAACTCCTGCGAATACTAATGGTGTATTCTCGTTTCGCAGGAAAGATTGAATGGCCGCGCTGATGTGATGGAAATACTGTATGATTTCATCTTGTTTATGCTGATCCATTTCAGCAGCACCATGACCATGAAACACCGTGTTCTTAGCAGCATCAGGCCCCCCAATCGAATGGTGTTGAAGGGTACTTGTGTACTCGTCGATATTCAGGGCTGACCGTAAATCTGATGGCAGCTGCTCTGGTTCCAGTTCTTCAATGCTGTAGTGACTGCCTGAAAATAATCGTACACGATTTTGGCTGACAGCGAGCACGTAGAAGCGACCATCTCCCTGAATCAACTGTATCACAGGCCGGATATAAAAATGCGATCCCACAATGACCAGCTCTTCGAAATCAATGGGAACACGATAGCAATCAAAGTGGTTTGGTGAGATAAAGATCGCCAGGCCGTCACTTTGATGTTGCCACCAGTCTTCGTTTGTTTCAAGTTCTGAAGCTTCAGCAAGCATTTCAGTGATTTGCGATTCACTCAGACCGGTAGCCAGAAGCTTCTGCTTTGCCTGTTTCATTAGGTTTTTGAACCGGGTTGCATTTTGCAGTACTTCACGGCCGCTGCGGTAGGTCGGCATATAGATGGATAATAATGGTGCATTCGTCTTTGTTGTCAATTTCTTCAAATCACTTCGCGTAAACGTGTCCATGATTACTCCATTCTAATTTCGATACACGGGTTGTTCTAAATTAACAGCACTACTTGTGATCACGATCATGAATGTGCGCGGGTGGCGCTGTGGCCTCGACGGCAACCAATGGTTCCAGAATGCGGTAACGATGGACCGCTTCTTTCGGAACGACCCAGCTGTCTCCCACATTTAAGACCACCTTCTGATCTTCCAGCTCCAGTTCCGCACTTCCTTTGATCACATAACCAACGACTTCGTAATCGCGACTCACAGGTTGGGGATCTGGTTGAGTGGAATCTTCTTCCCAGAGTCGCAGGGAGACTGTTACTCCGGAAGCAAGATATTTCTGCCCCATGACTCCCAATGGTGAATGTGCTGAATCTACTTTTTTAATGCTCGTATCATTCATCGACTTCTCCCAATGTTGAGTCCATCCACAAGAGTCGTGGCTAAGAAGAGAACTGGATCTCTGCAGCAGGTAAAGATAAATAATAGATGCTGCCAGAGATGATGTGTCACCCATCTGCAAATATTGCAGACAATCCCTCCAGGAGACGAAGGTGCGGAAAGCCTTCCTTCATCGGGTTGGGGCAACCACATCATATCTGACGCACCTGATCTTCGATTGGCAGCATCTATTATTTTGATTGCTGATAAAGAATCGCAAATCGCATGCCACCGCATCGATTCACAAACTGTGATCTGGCTGGAATTTAATGACACAAATCTTTGCAGCCCATCCCTAAAGACAGTCAATTAAAGAGGTAGAGTGTCAGTCAGTTTTTTCTGATCGGTGTATTTTATTTTCTATCTCAATCAAACTCGCTTCCTAAACTGGTGGCTGACCGCTCGATTCGTTCAATCAATGACCAGCAGCAGGAGAACGATCCCGGAATATCGGACGAGTCAGTATTTTTCAGCCCGTTTTTTATCCATTCAAAAGTCTGTCACCACGCTTTTTGTGCCTGATTTCCAATTAGCGATCATTCGGAATACGAAATGCAGCGAATACTGCCTGCTGGAAATATTGAATGAACCGGGTGCTTGAATCAATTATCTCAGTTGATGGATAAAGCAAGTGATTACGGACTGGCTCCTGAATTTATTTCAATTGAAAAACTCTTAGGCTTCACATTTTTGAGAGGAGAATCAGATGTTACGTTACACTTTGCCTTTGCTGCTGCTCGTCCTGTTTACTTCAGGATGCACAGAGCAACCCAATAATCCGAACGAAGTGGCAAACGAGGCCCAAACACAGACTCAGATGGGCGAAGAAGGCCAACTGACTCCTGATGCTTCTGGTGAAATGGCTGAGATTACAAAAGCGGTCTGTAAATTACAGCCCATTGGCGACAGCCAGGTTTCAGGTACCATTCACTTCACGAAAGAAGGGAATCAGATTCACGTGCAGGGAGAAATCACTGGTTTGAAGCCCGGTAAACACGGATTTCATGTCCATGAAAAAGGTGATCTGTCTGATAAAGAAACCGGAAAATCAGCAGGAGGACATTTCAACCCTGCAGAAAAACCGCATGGTAAACCCGGCGATTCTCAAAGACATGTCGGGGACCTGGGAAATATCGAAGCCAACGCAGATGGTATCGCCAAAGTAGAGATCGTTGACGAGGTGATTCAACTGAACGGCAAAAATTCGATAATTGGTCGTTCCATTGTAGTGCATGCGGGGGAAGATCAATTTACTCAACCTTCCGGTGATGCCGGTGATCGTGTGGCATTTGGAGATATCGTCGCTGAAAAAACAGATTGAGCAATAACTTGAGTAAACGAGTGATCTGTGATGCGACGCCACAAGGAGAATTATGCCTCACTTTATCTGCACCAATTGCGGGACTCAGTTCGCAGAAACACCTCAGCCCCCGCAGGAATGTACCATCTGTATTGAAGAACGGGAGTTTATCAACTGGGATGGTCAAAACTGGACGACGCTCGAAAAACTGGCAAAGTCACATAAAAATGTGATCCGCAGGGTAGAGAGTGGTTTACTGGGCATCGGCATGGAACCCGCATTTGCCATCGGGCAACGCGCGTTGCTGGTCACCCATCCTGAGGGAAATATCCTCTGGGACTGTATCCCTCTCCTGGATGCCGGTCTGGTTTCGCTGATAAAAGGAATCGGAGGGCTTTCCGGCATCGCGATCAGCCATCCGCATTATTATTCCTGCATGATCGAATGGGCGGAGGCATTTGACTGTCCCATTTTCCTCCATCAGGCAGATCGTAAATGGGTCATGCGGTCCGGTCCTGCGATTCAGTTTTGGGAAGGAGACAGGCAGCGTATTGGTGCCGGCTTAACTCTCATCCGCTGTGGCGGTCATTTTGAGGGAGGAACCGTTTTACACTGGTCTGAAGGGGCGGAAGGAAAAGGTGTGCTGCTCAGCGGAGACATCATTCATGTCGTGCAGGATCGTCGCTGGGTCAGTTTCATGTACAGTTATCCCAACCTGATCCCTTTGTCTGCAGCAAAAGTAAAACACATTGCAGCGAGTGTAGCGCCTTTTAAATTCGATCGTATTTACGGTGCCTGGTGGGGGAAAACAGTCGCAAGTGAAGCGAAAACCGCGGTGAATCAATCCGTTCAACGCTACATACAACACCTTCGAAATTGATCTGTTTTCATACAGATACACGATCAATACCGATTTTGCCGAAGAATAATTGCATCCGGGATCAGGAAATCTTTTGCCCCGTATAACAGGCCACTTTTTCCAGCAATTCACTGGAGTCAATCGGCTTACTCAAATAGTCATCACAACCGAGTTCCAGGCAGCGACTCATATCACCGTGCATCGCATCTGCAGTTAATGCAATAATTGGTTGCCGAAAGCCAATTTCACGTAACCGGGCTGCCGTCTGATAGCCATCTAAACGAGGCATTTGCATATCCAGCAGAATCAAGTCCACAGGGGATCCATCCGTTAACTGCTTTTCGATCAGTTCGACAGCCTGAATTCCGTCTTCTGCAAATTCGGTTTCAACACCCGCCCTCTGCAGGAACAAATTCGTCAGATGACGCACATCCCGCTGATCATCTACAATCAGAACACGGCACTGCAGTTGATATTCCTGTTTCGAATTTTTGGTAGTCTCAGCCACTGTACTCAGACTGGGGTTTGTCATCCTGACATCTTCCCTGACCGGTAAATGAATTTTGCAACTGAAAGTACTACCAGCTTCTGGACTGCTGAAAACTGAAATGGTGCCATTCAGCATCGCAGCCAGCCGTTGACTGATGGCAAGCCCTAAGCCAGTCCCACCATAATTTCGAGTAACAGATGCATCTCCCTGAGAAAACGTTTGAAATAATCGAGACTGCTGTTTTGCAGTAATACCGATTCCTGTGTCTATGACATCAATTTTTAATATGGCGTCAGATTTCTCTCTGAGATAATTGACCACGACTCTGACACTCCCAATCTCGGTAAACTTGATCGCATTACTGAGCAGATTCAACAAAATTTGACGTAACCGCTTAGGATCCGATTCGATGATTTCCGGGAGGTCGCTGAGAAACTCGATTTCAAACTCCAGTTGTTTTTCCTCGGCGCGGATTCTTAGCATTGAATGTAAATCGGCCAGCATCTCGATCAGAGAAAATGATTCCAGGCAGATCTCAAGTTTTCCTGCTTCTATCTTGGATAAATCGAGAATGTCATTAATAATATCGAGCAGGAAATTCCCGTTTCGTTTGATATTCTGCAGATACTCAGACTGTTTCTGGTCCTGCTTCATTCCAATCAGTAAGTCAGTATATCCCAGAACGGCCGTCATAGGAGTACGGATCTCATGACTCATGTTTGCCAAAAATTCGCTCTTGGCAACATTAGCCTGCTTTGCCTGTTTTTCATTTCTACGCAGAGTTTCTTCTACTTCTCGTTCCTGTGTGAAATCCCAGTTCAGCCCAAATATCTGAGTAACGTTTCCCTCCTGGTCTCGTACAATCTCGCCAACTCCAGCTATCCAGCGGATTTCACCATCAGGTCGCACAATCCGAAAGACCTGATCATAGTCTTTCTCTCCCTGTATGGCCTGTTCCCAGGCTTCGTTCAATTCGGGAAGATCCTCTCGATAAACACAGGCAAAGAATGCTTCTGGTGAAGCAATGGTTGTATTGGGAATACCCAGCAACTCATACAATTCGTCTGACCAGTAACTTGAATGTGGCTGCCATTCCCAGGCTGCCAGACCTCCCGCCTTCAAAGCCATTGATAATCTTTTTTCGTTCGCCTCAACTTTCTGTTGAAGTTGTTTTTGCCGGGTGATATCGAAGTTCATTCCCACCCAACGTAACACGGCACCATCCGCAGTGATCTGAGGGACCGCTCTCACCGATGTCCAGCACCACTTCCCTTCCTTATTTTTCAGACGGTACTCACAATTAAGAGGCACCACTGACGAGAATGCCTCTTGCCAATAATGTAGCGTCTGCTTTCGGTCATCGGGATGGATTGCCTCCGTCCATCCTTTATTTTTCCATTCATCATAAGTCTGGCCGGTAAACTCTCTCCAACTGGGTGAATCTTCGACAGTCCGGGCATCAGGTGTCATTGTCCAGACCATATGTGCTGAAGCTTCAATGAGTGCTTTGGATCGGCCCTCACTGTCCCTGAGAGCGACTTCCTGGTGCTTGCGAAGACTGATATCTCTGAGGCAGAAGGTAAAAAACGACTGGTTATCTTCCAACTCTGTGACACTGATGGCCAGTTCTACTGGAAAATGACCACCGTTCTGGTGCTTCACAGTTAATTCAATATGTCGACCGATTAAATCAGATTCACCCGTTTGCTGATATTGCTCCATCGCATTTCGATAATGTAACCGATACTCTTCATCGAGTATCAACTCGCACAAATGCTTTCCAATAACATCCTGAGCTGAATATCCAAACGTCTGCTCTGCTGCTGGATTGAAATCGACAATACTCCCCGTCGCATCTGTTGTGATGATACAATCGATGGCTGAAGATAAAATTGCATTCTTCCGGGCAGCTTCCGCATAGAGCTCATCCTGAATGTGGCACCGACTCAGAAAAGCACCGATTTCATGTCCAATCGAGGCAAACATATTCACCAGAAGTGGATCACGTTTCAGTTGCTCTCTGGTATAAAACTCCATAATCCCCTGGCACTGCCGGTCAAAAATTATGGGAATCGCAATACCACTGACTAAACCACTTTTTTCAGCTGCTTCTGAACGATTATACCAGACCAGAGTTTGAACATCTTCGCACCACTCAGTCTGCATGCTTTGCCAGGTGGTCCCTGGAAGGCCTTCACCGCGTGCAAACTGAATCAACTGATTACTCTTAAGGAAATTACGATTCTTCGTTACATTAACAGTCACACTCGTTTCAAGACAGAGACGTTCATATGACTTATCCGGTAACCAGAGCAGACCGACGCTGGCCTGAAGACATTTTCGTATTGTTTGCAGAATAGTCTGGTCGATTTCTTTTAGAGAATTGGCATCAGCCAATAGTTGAGTGATTGCATGTTCGGTTTCCAGACGTATTTCAGCCAACTTGTTTTCGGTTACATCCATAAAAGTCAGGATCATACCATCGCACTCTCCATCACTTTTATAGGGTAATACACGTCTCAAAAGCCAGGTCCCGTTTTTCAGCTGCATTTCAACTTCAAACTGACTGTTTTGACTCCTGATATTTTCAATAGAAGGAACCTTTGGCATGCGTTTTACATTATGAGTAATATCAGAAAGTGGCCGTCCAAGATCAGTTGCTTTCAAATTATAGATTTCATCTGCAAAAGCCGTATAACTCTTGATCAACATCTCTCGATCGAGATAGATCATTGCGATTTTCGTCCCGTTGAGCAGATTTTCCAGGTCAGATTGGGCGCGATCCTGCGCTTCCATACAGCTTTGAATTTCTTCTTTGAAACTTTCCAGATCTATTCTGGCTGACTGCAGTTCTTCCTGAGAGGAGATTAGTGCTTCCCGAGAGACTTCCAAGTCCCGGGCATTGATTTCCAATTCGGTACGAGTTCGCGCCAGTTCTGATTCTAACTGCGTAATCACAGCATCTGAGGCTCCTACACCAGTGTCTTGTCTTTCCTTTTTTGAAATACAATTTTCATGAGGTCCCTGGTCTTCAAAAACGACCATGAACATTTCTTCTTCCTTATGCACTTCTGTAAGTGGATGAACTACGATTCGTGCACGCCGCAATTCATCTCGAGCCTTGTAAGAAAGTTCTTTCACTTCCACTTTCTCTTTTGTTTTTCCCGACTCGATTAATGCTTTTCGTAACCCATTCCTTAAACCATTGCGTGCCATACGAATGAGATTGTTATGAAAACTTCCATCCGGAAATTCTAGAAACTGTTCGATTCCTGATGAAGTTATGACAATATGTGACTCTCCCCTGACTATTGCATAACGTGGTGAATAGTCTGACAACAGGATGTGTTGTGCGATTTCAGACAGATCTGATGTTTCCACTTCTGAACTCACTTTTCCTGTAAATTGATTACGAACTCAATTTGATGTGTAACACATTTTGAAAGTTTCAACGAGAATCGGATTGTCCAAATTTTTATTTCTGAGTGGTCAGCCATACCAGTAAGCATCATCTGCTGCTGAGACAAATTCAACTGTTGGAAAATGCAAGCATCTGTAAACATGTCTTTTTCCGCATTCATTGGCAAAGGTGGTTCTCTACTATAATGTGTAGGTTCTCACATTAATAATCTCAACGAATGATAGAATTCCTGACAGACAGTTTCAGGAATTCACCCAATTTACATCTGAAATGATAGATACTCAACACAAAACCAGACAGCTTCAGTACCTTTAGTACTCTGACATAAAAACTGTCTTCCACAGCTAAAGCCTGGCACCCCTGTTTTAATGGTAATTATTGAATATTCTCCCAAGCAAGGTGTCAACAAGAGACCAGCGACGACAGTTTGACGCACCTCAGAAATAAGACTTCAGTCTCAATTATAAAATGAGATTTTATCATGTGATTCATTTCATATTTGGAACAGGGATCATTGTATTTCACACTTGAGATGATTTCTCATGAACTCATGTAGGACAGAATCACAAAGCCACACAGATACAAAGTCAGCATCAATAGGCTTTCAAATCCGATATTGGCGGGACCATGTTTCTGTCTGTAAATTAATCCGGAAAGCAGAATCACATTTAGTAACAGGGTAATGGAAATCAGAAAGATTTCGCGCATTCCCACGCCAGTCGCATGGTAGAGCGATCCACTGAGGAAGAAAAAATCTGCCGCTGCAATAAAGAGTACATCAAAGAAATTACCACCAACTACGTCGCTGACCGCAAGAGTAAGAGCGCCTCGTTTTACAGCTGCCAGACAGGTGACCAGTTCCGGTAGCGAGGTCGCGCCTGCCATCAGAAATCCTCCGACCAGCGATGCGGAAAGCGCAGTCTTTTCCTGAATATTCGCAGCAGTCTCTGCGACCAGGCTCCCGCTGATAAGGGTCAGCAGACCGGAAATGAGCAGACCGGTCCACAGCAACCAGAGCCGCTCATGCTGTGATCCTTCGGCTGGTTTATCCGTCACTGTTTCGGCTGTATGACGAGGATGCCACATCGGTTGTTCCTTCACGCGATAAGTCAACCAGAATGCCAGGACTGCTCCTCCCAGCAGCAGCAGCGTAGCAGGATGTACCGGCCCCACGACAACATCGGGACTGCTTAGTCCCAGCAATACAATGGAAATCAACAGGATTAACATAATCGTCTGCATCATCGTAGTTGCCGATGCGGCTGCATGTTCGAGATTCGCATTGCGGTACATCAGATCGGCCAGCGCCAGGATCATGGTTTGAAAGGCGATCCCTCCCATCGCATTGCTCAACGCCAGTACCGCATGCCCCTGTAAAGCAGCAGTGACGGAAGCGGCCAGTCCCGGCAGTGCGGTGATCAGCCCCAGCATAATGGTGCCTGTCACCGCTTCTCCCAGACCGGTACGGTCTGCCAGTCGGTCTGCGTATTCCGCCAGTTTCACCCCGGAGAAACCTATCACCATCGCCGCAAGAATAAAGACGCTCACATCTCCCCAGAGAGGCTGGTCCAGTTGAATCATAGGAAGGCCGATCTTTTAGATGGATTTTTAGATAAATTTTCTCATCAGTCAAATATAGCTATCTATCATCTGACCACCTGGCTGAATGGAAGGCTGATATGAAATCAGGGTGAACGCTGATCAACCAACTGGGTGTTCCCTTAATTAAATTAAGAATGGTGTCATAATCAGGCATGGATTAAACGCTGGCGCGTCACTGTCATTTCAGTTTGGCTACTACTTCGAACTCTGCAAATTCCATACTGCTTATCCTATTTTGAATGATTCTCTCTTTTTTTCGCATAATTAGACAGAAATCTCCCTGGATTGGCATATCTGTTGCGACATTCTCGTTTTGCACATTTTGCTTTCCTCAGTTTGATGGCAGCGATTCCGGGGATGCGATTAATCTGGATGGAGGGAATTATCTCGCGCAAAGGATTGAAAATGATAACCCCGCAGTACTTCACGAAATGGGGTAAAAATGACACGATGTTACTTTTGATAGACTGGAACGAACCCATGACACGTGAACCGATGATTGACCATGGACAGACTCTCACAGGCCCTGTTGGCAAAGTGATTGGCTTCCTGGACGGCAAAGTGGAATTTGAAGCATTTGCAGATGCTTTGCAGGCTGCAGGCTATTCAGAAACTGACTTCATCTTGCTTTACGGCGAAGACGGCATCAACCTTCTGGAACGAATGAAAGAGCACCGTTTCTTCTTTTCAGATTCCGAGGACAGCATCATCCAGACCGGAATCCGTGAGCTGAAACGCGGACATTCCATTGTGTCTATCGAAGTCACCGACCGTCAGCATGCCGTAGAAATCGCAAGTCTGGCAAAACCTTTGAATGGTCACGGTTTCATGTATTTCGGTAGTTGGGTCAACGAGCGAATTTCAGTTTGACATACAGATTCCAAAGCGGATCTGAATGATATTAATATCGGGATATGTTGGAGCCGGTTAGAGTAGCCGAGTACTTGCATCTAGAGCACATATTTTGCTTAAAATGATCCTGGAACGGGGTGATCAAACCGAAAAAAACTCCTGCTGCTTTATGTCTGTTGCAAGAATTATTATCTAACTGATAATTTGTCCGAAAAGATGTCCGAAAAGATGTCCGAAAAGATGTCCGATTCGTTGTCCGAATGTGTCCGATTCAGCGAATTCAAAAATCTATTTGCATTCAAGCCACCTCAACTCAAGTGTCGAATTTAATTTAACTCACAGAAATATTCTTGACCATAAAAAATCGCTTCAGGAGCGACACCCGCCTCCACTTTAAAGGCTGCTTACCATTTCCGGTAAGCAGCCTTTTTTCATGCTCATTGCCCACTACCCATCTGTCTTCCATTAATTTGTTCTACTGCAGAATTTCGACTTGACTCCCCCCTGCTCCCCAGCAGAATAAGCGTCTAAGTGAGTCGCGCGCG
>NZ_JBLXHC010000032.1:0-36854 GCF_048260065.1 Gimesia sp.
CGTGAGAGTCTGGCCATTCAGGTGGGAACACGGCTGACTGGAGATGATGTGGTGACAGCTCTGGATCGAGTCAAAACGGCTCGAGGCTGTCCCCAGTCAATCCGTGTGGATAACGGCCCTGAGTTCATTTCGAAGAGTCTGGACTGGTGGGCTTACTTCAACAAAGTGACTCTGGATTTCAGTCGACTGGGAAAACCGACCGACAATGCGTATATTGAATCGTTCAACGGGCGGGTTCGCCAGGAATGTTTAAACCAGCATTGGTTTCTAAGCCTGGCAGATACCCAGGAACAAATTGACCAGTGGCGGCTGGACTACAACGAAAACCGCCCACACAGCTCACTGGGAAATCAGCCCCCGGTGGAGTTGGCGAAAACTTCACCCCTGGCGCGCCAGGGATGAATTTAACTTGGATTTCTAACATTCCAACTGGTACAAGGTTGGGGGCAAAGTCAAACTGCTAAATGCTATCCTTGGCCTTGGCATTGAACTCAATCAGGCAATGAAACTCTGCTTGAATCGGGGATTCTCTCAAATACTGATTTTCCAATGCCCTTGGCTTGCGATATATTAGGATCTGGTCAGCACGGACATCATAAAATGAAACTCACTACTGCTGCTGGCGAAATTCTGTTTTCATGACTTATAGTCAGTCGGTATCTCGACGCCATTTTTGCATTCCAGCACAGTCACTCTTGCAATAGAAATAGAAACTTAGTTTACCAGTCAGGATATTAAGGAGATCCCCTGCTCTCCCACGTTCGCTGGAATAAACTTTATCGCAACCTTCCCTCGTATGAATGTTTAAAGACTGATTCGACTCAACAACAGCTCTTTTTTATTGAGTTACAATTCGCCCATGATTGAACAGACCAGATGGAAAAGTGTCCCGGCACTACGATTTTTGTCTCTTATCGTCGTCTTTTTTTATTGTTCGATGCTCCGTGCGGAGTGGAAGCAGGCTGCTTGTTTGATCGCTGAGAACGGTAATGCCCAAATACAGATCGTAGTCGCAGAAATAGCATCTGAGCGAACACAAAAAACAGCCGATGATCTGGCTCACTATCTTTCAAAAATCACGGGAGCCCCTTTTTCAGTGAAAACCGGCGACGGATCAACTGGCCTGGCAGTGGGTTTACTCAACGATTTTCCACGGCTGAACGCCGCCCCTGACCTGGATGGGAACAATTTCACGATAAAGGATCGTGAAAAGTATTGTATTCGCTCCCATGAAAAGGGGATTTACCTGCTCGGCCTTACAGACCTGGCCGTCGAACATGCGGTCTGGGACTTCCTCCATCGACTTGGATATCGCCAGTATTTTCCTGGTTCGCACTGGGAAGTGATTCCACGACAGAACACGTTACAAATTAATCTCAATGTCATGGATGCCCCCGATTATCAGAATCGAGTCATCTGGTATGGTTTTGGTCCCTGGGATTATGCAGCCGAACCGTACAGGCGCTGGTGTCAGCGGAACCGTGCTACTTCTGGAATGATGCTGAAAACCGGCCATTCCTATGGGCAATTCATCAGAAACAATCAGGCGGAATTTGACGCACACCCTGAATATTACGCATTAGTTGATGGCCGCCGCGATGTTCGTTCCCAGGCAAAGTTTTGTATCAGCAATGCGGGATTGCAAAAACTGATCGTAGACTCGTCATTGCGATATTTTGAAGAAAATCTGGAGGCAGACAGTATTTCGCTCGACCCCAGTGATGGCGGGGGCTGGTGTGAATGTGAGGCATGCCAAAAGATGGGCAGTATCAGTGATCGCGCTTTAACTCTGGCCAATCAAGTTGCGGTAGCCATCAATCAGCCAAAGGCGGACGGTGATACGCGGCAAAGATATGTGGGCATGTATGCGTACGCGTATCATTCTCCGCCTCCTGCCATAAAAGTCCATCCGAATGTCATTATCAGCGTGGCCACCGGATTCCTGCGTGGAGGCAATACAATTGACGAAGTTATCGATGGCTGGTCAAAACAGGGAGCCAGGATCGGTATCCGTGAATACTACAGTGTCTATACCTGGGACCATGATATGCCCGGTCTTGCCCGCGGAAGCAAAATTGATTATCTGAAATCGACGATTCCTCAGTTTCATCGGCAAGGTGCCCAATTCATGTCAGCCGAGTCAAGTGATAACTGGGGGCCCAATGGTCTGGGTTACTATCTGGCAGCACGCATGTTATGGAATCTTGACGAAGCCCAACAGACAGAACAGTTAACAGACGATTTTTTAACAAGTTGCTTTGGAAAAGCCAAAGCGCCAATGACTCAATTCTACGATCAACTGGACGGCTCGCATTCACATCTGGTGGTCAGTGACCAATATGGTCGCATGTTTCGTGCCCTCGCTGAAGCAAAAAAACTGGCCACATCGCATGAAGTTCATGCGCGGCTGAATGATCTGATCCTTTATTGTCGTTACGTAGATCTGTATGAACGATATCGCCAGGCAGCCGGCGCACAACGGCAGCTGAATTTTGAACAATTGATTCGTCACGCTTACCGCATGCGGAAAACGATGCTCGTACACAGTAAGGCCGTTTATCGTGATGCCGTCAATCGGGATAAGCAGGTGAGTATTCCGGAAAATGCCCAATGGCATGTCCCGGAACCGCAAAATCCCTGGAAGGAGAGTACACCATTTTCAGAAATTGAATTACAACAATTTCTTGAGGAAGGGATCGCAGCATACCCACTCACAGAACTTGATTTCAAACCCATCACCTACTCTGACGAACTTGTTTCAGCTGAAAAGCTCACCTTTGAGAAACAGCAACCAGGGGTTTTACAAAGTGGTCGTGGTGTGCAGACTTTTTATACCTTTGTGTCAGACACTGCAACGCCAATCGAATTACAGGTGACGGGAGGGTTAATCTCCCATTATCGAGATCGAGGTAACGTAAAAATAGAACTCTGGAAAATAGGTGGGGCCAGTCAGACAGGAGAACGAGAGACGTTCATGATGAAAGATCAATCTGTCCCCCCCGACGGTAAAACACGCACGGTTAGATTGACTGCCAGAGAAACAGGCATGTATCGCATTACCGTATCCGACGGAGGTGACAGAACGAGCGTTAACTGGAAAGCCGGACAATTAATGGTAATGCCATCCAGTCTCGATGAACCCATTGTGACATCAGGGCGCTGGTCACTCTTCTTTTACGTTCCCCAAGGTACGAAAGTGATTGGTTTTCACGGGGGAAATACAGGCAGTATTCTGGACCCAACTGGTAATGAACAGTTTTCGTTAAAGAATCGAAAAGCGGATTTTTATAGCATACCTGTGCCTCCAGGAGAGGATGGTAAACTGTGGAAGGTCAACCAGGCATCCGGGCCAATCCGCTTATTAACGGTACCACCTTACTTCACTCGTGCTGCTTCGGAATTATTATTGCCACGTGAAGTAATGCAGGCAGACAGTTCCTCTGATTAATCTTACGTTGATCTTTACTTGACGACAGTTGACCAACGCCAGCAGGTTTCGCGTCTGGGAATATTCAAATCCTTCAAGCAACGAAGCGCAGGGCTTCATCGCCACCCGAAATCTCTATCAGGGTGGAACATTGATTTCGAGATGATATCACCGTTGGAGAGCACACGCTGCGCACGGCCAACCGGTAATAACCATCAACACCGGATATTGGGATCACCATGATGCGATTCAAAAAGGCCTCGAGGAACAATTACCCCCATTAGACCGTGCGATTGCCACACTGATTCAGGATCTGGAACAGCGTGGCATGCTGCAGGACGTGCTGATTTTTTGTGCGGGTGAATTTTGTCGCACTCCGATGATCAATGGCCATGCCGGGTGGGATCACTAATCGAATTAATTTACAGTGATGTTTGCCGGAGACGGAATTGAGGGAGGACACGTCGTCGGGGCCAGTGAAAAATTTGGTAGTGGAGTGGTTGAACGTAAAACGCCCCCGATGGATCTGCTGGCAACAATCTATCAAAAGCTGGGGATTCCTCTGGATACGCACTTCAATGATGCCTCCAGACGCCCCACAAGCATCATCGATACAGGACACCCCATTCGTGAATTGTCTTGAACGATGACATGATCTCAATCAGGGTAGACGGCAATTTCCGGTATGCTGCCATCACTTCACAATATCTTTTACCACGTTTCCATGCACGTCGGTGAGACGATAGTCACGCCCCTGGAAGCGGTAGGTGAGACGTTCATGGTTGATGCCGAGGCAGTGCAGGATCGTGGCGTGAAAGTCGTGAACATGCACAGGATTCTCTGTAATGTTGTAGCAGTAGTCGTCGGTTCGCCCATAGGTGAGGCCGGGGTTGATGCCGCCCCCGCCATCCATAGTGAAAAACAACGCGGGTGATGATCGCGGCCAAACGTCTTCGGATTATAACGAGCAGCATCCTAACAGTGCATGGGTCAACAGAACGCCTCAGTAGATTGCGAAGTTTTCAGACCAGGTATGCCTGGTCTGAAAACCCTTGTTCACTCGCATTCCAACTGGTGCAGAGTTGGAGGCAAGATCAGAAACAGAATCCAAAGTCGTGTGACTGATGTCATTCGTGGGGGGCGCGTCAGTCAAGATTGAGACCGACTAGCATATGCTCCAGCTGTTACTGTAATATCTCTAAGTCAAGATAACGAAGAACAGTCCTCATATTGAAAGTACTACTGATGAAAGTATGCTATATAGCGCTGCTGGTAATTGTCTTTGTTACCAGCCTTATTGAAATCCCCGGTCGGGTTCTGGCTGATGAAATAGAGCAGGCGGAATTATGGCAATCGCAATACTCGGGCGAGGACTCACAAGGAGAGAAGGTTATTGGACACTGGTCATTTGATACCAGTGCTGTCGAGCGTGATTCTGGTCCACTGAAGTTGACAGGACAACTCGATGGAGCCACCTCCGTCGAGTCGGGTAAATTCGGCGGAGGCATTGAATCGTTTCCAGGATACCCGATCGCCGATAAACATTGTGCATTCGTAGTGCAAGACCACCCTGCCCTCAGTCCGGCTGGTTCATTCACTATCGAAATGTGGGTCAAGCCCAAACCGGAATTAGCTGAAGCAAGTTTGACCTATTTGATAGATAAAAGATATGCTTCACAGAACGATTATCAGTGGTATCTGTCCCAACCAGATTCAACTGGCTTGCGGTCAATGACAGTGGTGCTGGGGTTCGGCAACGAGGTCGAATACTTCAGCACCGAGCCGATGAGATTCGAGGTAGGAAAATGGCAACACATCGCGTTTAGCTATGATGGTGCTGGGACAGTTCGTTTCTATCGAAACGGTTCCTCTGCCGGCAGTGTCAAGCACCCTCAACGTTTTGGCATAGCTGCTGGAGCTCATCACTTGAGTATTGGCGATCGGGTTGGTAGTAACTATGGTGGTTTTCCGGGGTTCATCGACGAGGTCCGTATCACGAAAGGGGTTCGCGAATACTGTCCGCTTAAAGTATCTATCACAGTAAATCGCACGGTCTGGCGACGTAATGAACCCAAAGCCGAAATCAGAGTTACAGTAAAAAATTTATTGCGAGAATCAATCGGACAATCTGTACTCAATGTCAGTAGTAGTGGCTGGCTCGACGAGACAATCAAACTGCCAGAGTTGTCCGGTGGCGAATCATTTTCTACATTGATTCCATTTAACACATCTCTAAGACCCGATGATTATGTGCTTCAGGGCTCGGTTACAACAACTGGCGATAATCCGGTGACAAGTACCACTGAGCAGACGCTGAGGATCATGCCGCGACCCTTGCCACACCGCATGCCGGTTCTGATGTGGGGAATCTCAAGTCCAACCGAATTTGATCGCGAATTGTCGCGGCTGCAAGAACTGGGTTTTAATCACTGCCTGGGATTTTCGCCCTCCCCGTATGCTGTTTGGGAGGCGAAACATGTCGTCCCGGCTGACACGCCTGCCCAGCAGCAAAAAGTGAGAGAAATGCTTGATAAAGCTCTGGCAAACGATTTTGGAATCGCTGCTTCACTTTATGCCGGTTATTTTCTGAAAAAGAAAACCGAGTTGGCACGTGTCGACCGTGAAGGAAAAACTTATGCCCGTTCTGACTGCAATGCTGCCTTGCCGGGACTGGCAGAGTTCTCCGAAAACTTTGGCCGTAGCGTTGGCGAGATGTATGGCGAACATCCCGCCTTCGTTGCCGCATTAATCAATAGTGAAGTCCGCGACAGTACGCATGTCAGCTTTTCTGAATATGATTTCGAACAGTATCAGAAATATTCAGGGGAAGAAATTCCACACTCGGTAGTTGACAAGATTGGCCCTGCATGGTCAACGTTGCCTGGCTTCCCGAAAAATCGTGTGCTGCCCGATGATGATGCTTTACTCCGATTTTACCGCTGGTTCTGGACGGTCGGCGATGGTTGGAACCCATTACACACGGCTTTACATCGCGGTTTGCAGGCCGATGGTCGTGAACGAATCTGGTCGTTTTTCGATCCGGCAATTCGCGTTCCCAGCGTTGGAGGCTCAGGGGGACAGGTCGATGTACTCAGCCAATGGACCTACACCGAACCATCGCCTTTGCGTGTCGGCTATTTCTGTGACGAACTGTTCGCGATGGCGGAGGCTTCCGGACACCAGCAAGACGTCATGAAAATGACGCAATTATTCTGGTACCGATCTTCGAGTGCACCCAAAAAGTCAGGCAAGGAATATATCTCCTCGCCATTTGATGACCATGATCCGGATGCAGCCTACATATCGATCGCTCCGATGCATTTACGGGGTTCGTTTTGGACAAAACTCTCCAGGCCAGTCAAAGGTTTGATGTATCATGGCTGGTCTTCGTTAGTACCAACCGACGGGACACACGCTTACAAATACACTCAACCGGATTTGAAAACCGAATTCCGCCGACTTCATCGCGAGATTTTACCTCCTCTTGGACCAACCTTGATGCAAGTACCGGATCGCCAGACTGACGTAGCCTATCTGGAGAGTTTTACCTCTCAGATGTTCGCGCGCCGGGGTAGCTATGGCTATTCCTATGATGAAGCTTATCTCACGCTTTTACATGCTCAAATACAGCCGGAAGTGATTTATGAACAGACGCTGCTAAAAAAAGGGTTGGATCAATATAAAGTGCTTATCCTCTCCGATTGCGACGTACTGACCGAATCTGTAGTCGCGAAAATTCTGGACTTTCAACAGCAAGGGGGTATCGTCATTGGCGACCCCAATCTGACCCCAGCCATCAAGCCAACTATCGTGATTCCGAAGTTCATCCGCACGAAACGGACCGACGAAGACCAGAGAATAATTCTCGCTAATGCGGCGAAATTACGCAAAGACCTGGGAGAACATTACCGCCCTTATGCGGAATGCACGGCACTTGAAATTGTGACACGCACGCGATCAACTGGTGACAGCGACTATCTGTTCGTTGTCAACGATCGTCGTGAGTTCGGCACATATGTTGGTCAACATGGCTTAGTGATGGAAAATGGTTTGCCCAGCAAAGGAACTCTCAAGGTACGCCGCAAGGTCGGCTTTGTGTATGATTTGCTCGCACGACGTGAGGTTACGACAGAACGAGAGAATGGTGTCCTCACCTGGCCAGTAGAACTCGGACCTTGCGCTGGAAATATTTTCCTGTTAACTCCAGAACCAATCGCTGACGTCAATATTACTGGCGATGAGGAAGTCACGCTGAGCGATAGCATGCAGCTGGCAATCGCCGTTGTGGGGCCGTCCGGCAAGCCGATTCCCGCTGTGTTGCCACTCAATGTATTGATCACTGACCCCACAGGTCGGAAAGCAGAATTCAGTGGCTATTATGGAGCTGCTGAGGGTCAGCTCAAGTTAACTCTGCAAATTGCCCAAAACGATTATCCAGGCATCTGGCAAGTCAAGGTGCAGGAACTTGCATCGGGAGTGACAAAGTCGCATTATTTTCGCGTCCGGTGATTGCAAACAAAGGCGGGAAAATAATCTACGGATATGGAACAATGAATTTTCGTAGTGCCCCCACATGCCTTTGTCGGCCATCAGATCATACATTATAGCTTGAGAAGGAAGCCGTTTTTTTGAACAACCAAATACAGTATTAATCTGATCCAATGATTCGGGTACAGCTGATGAGTACACATTCCAGTCAATTTGTCTTTTTTTTTTCAAATCCAGCGAATGGAAATTCCAGGTGCAGACCAAACGCTGGAGAAGAGAATACAACTCTATCAGATCACACAGTTCTCTGGCTTCAGAGCCAGAGCGAATTTGAGTTACTGTAGCTGGCAGAACTTGTAGTTCTGTAAACATCCCGTCTGTCCTCTGCACACAGTTACGATTATACGGTTCCCTTACAGTTGGAGAATTCGGATACTACAGAACTATTACTCGTTCACTTCCGGTTTATTCTACAAGCAGACTTTCACTTCTCTTATGATTTCGGTTTGAGGGACATGGAAATAACCAATCCAGCCATTCGAGGTTTATTGCTCGTCCTTTGGGGAAGATGACATTTGAGGCACTGGGATGGTAGTCGGATTGCCCCAGCATAGGAAAATCGGTTTCCCTTCAGCTGATCATATTCGGGTTTCCCGTCGGATAGAATTCGAACCGCCTCTTTCTCGAAATCTGTTTTCGCTTCATTATCGATATTCATTGCTTTAGCATTGACTGCCAGCCAGCGAATTTTTATTCCGTGACCACGTTCCAGTTCCTTGAAAACATCTTCCAGTGAATGAGATGGTATCGCGATACTTTCGTCTTCCCGAAAAAGATCCCGGTGCATCACCTGGAGTGAACCATGAATTGTCTCATGAAGTATTCGGGCCCTGATCCGGGCCTCATCCACCGTTGCCGGCAAATATTTATGAACCGGTTTCTTTTTTTCCTTCCGCGGTTCAGCCTGCAGCAAATTCAGCGAAAGACCGCACTGCGCCTGGTAGAAACCCAACAAGCCTAAACAAACACATAACAACAGTTTATTTTTATTCATACTGGAAATCACAATCTATAAACAATAAGAATTTCTGAAAACATCAGAGGTTTAAAAATCACCAGGCAACATATCTACGATGGATTCCCAGCTTTTCCGGTCTGGCATCATCCAGGTTTTGTGCTTCGTAAACCACAAACCTCCCTGTGCGATAATCTCATTTCGAACCGGATACGTGTAACCACCAATCATCAGCCCCTCATTCCAGCGATGCTGGCATTCCAATTGAATCAACTGCTCCTCAATGACAGCGGCCATATTCTGGTTTATTGCGCCTCGCTGATAAACCAAAGTCAACTCGGTTTGGCAAGCTAGAATTCTCAGCTGTTCGCAAACTGAACTCCGAGCAGCAAGCTGATTACGATATCGCCGTCGGAATTCATACCAGCGTTCAGGATATAAGAGATACCATTTTCGTAAATCAGTGGTTGGAGTAATATCAGGAAACCACCACAGATCGATTCGAAAACTGCCGGGTGGGTTATATGCTTCACACCAGACAAGACTTTCGACTTCTCCAGCGAGAAGTTCATTTACATGCACGGTTCGAATTCGGAACCTTGAACTATGAGCAGACTCAGGCGTGCAAACCGGATTTTGAACATACTTAGAAACCGCATCGGTCACGTCAACATTTGCCATTCCTTGACTGGCATCTGAAATACTGCTGATTTCGATGAAGTTTTTCCGCTGCGCCACGGTTCAAAGTCCTATGTCTGAATCACTCACTTTGCAATCATGATTGACCGTTGCGAGAAGCAGACTCTTCCCGAATTATTGCACCGATATTCTCGATCCTGTCGTCTTTTCCTTTCACAACCCCTACTGTCAATGCACCGGGAAAACGGCTTTGATCTTTCCGCAGCATGGGAACGTGGATCAGATTGCTACCGAGACGTGTCTGGTTCAATTGCATGGCGTTATTAAATCCTTCCCAGTGTGCTTTACGCGATTCTGGTGGAATAATCAAATCCAGCGACTCCCCCAATACTTCATCAGAAGAATAACCGAACAGGCTTACTGCTCCCTGATTCCAGAGGACAAACCGTCCTTCCCGATCAACGCAGATAACAGCATCCCCCACAGCATCAATGAGTGCATGCAATCCTGAAAATATTTGAGTCATCCCTACTTCCACATGTAGAGGTTCACTTGACTGGTAACTCATAACCGACTGCTCCGAACGCTGATCTGCTTTAACAGATTTGAATTGGAGGGAAACATCACCCGTTTTTCCATCACCACCGAATCAGGTGCCATCACTCGAAGACAGCGTTTGTCTCCTATATGATCACTTCTTCGTAACAGGGCTTGCCGGATCTGAGTCGTTGAACGCCCTGTTTTTCATATTGGGTCCTGGCCACTTTATCAGGTTCGTACAGTTCAACAGGAACACTACCAGCGGGATAATTATCCTCCTCAACCATGGTCTGGGTTCGTTGTCTGTCTATCGTTGATGAATCGAATGGCCCTGATTGCTTTTCAGTCCGCGAATCATCGACAGGTGACTTGAGATTAAAAATAAACAGAAACGTCACTGCGAGGCTGATAACAGATCCTGTTTTAAGCATGAAAAGTCCTTTCTGAGTCATGTTATACTTTTCAGCTGTCGTCGCGATGGCGCGACATCAGCCAAGGTAACACTGTTAAGATAATCCAGTTGTATCCTCTCTGCTTCAGCTAAAACTCCTTTCAGCTTACAGAACGGCTGGATGATGCAGACGTCGTCAATACCGACACACTCCAACAGATGCAGGTTTCCCTCAAAACGCTCAATCAATTCTCCCAACCGTATTTCTTCCAGAGACATTGCCAACTCGATCCCACCACCCAAACCACGCACGCTACGAATATAGCCTAGACGCGATAGTTGATTCACAACCTTGGCTACATGATGAGTCTAAATGTCAAACAGTTTCGCAACATCGGACACGGTCACTCGCTCCTCCCGTGACGCAAGGTACATTAATGTCCGCAAAGCGTAATCGGTCTGCATGGTAAGCTGCATGGATCTGTACTTTTCACATAAACATGTATAAGCGACACATCTTTCACCTGATATAGATACACAGATCCAGTTTGTCAATAATTTTCATGGGCCTGTCGATCAGTACTTTTGGTAATCAGTTCACACTTAATCAAAGCAGTTTCTTAGTTGGAGAATAGATCAACTATTATTTTAATGGTCCAGTATTTGCGTGTATCAGTTAACAGATTGAATTTACCTTTTATAAAAGGTGACTCTGATACAGGAGTGCTGAACATGTTGATTAAAGCAAATCACGTTACACGCCCTGAGACAAAACAGACTCGATTCCACCGGAATCGAGTCCCGCATAAACTGCATGCGATTGATGAGACAATCAGTATTCGTACCGACCCAGTGCCCCAAAAAACATTCGACGATTGGGTATCGTCTTACTCAGAGTCATCCATGATCTTCAGAAGCACACTGATCCTTGTTTTACTGGGGATTACTCCTTTACTCCTGTTTCTCCTGGTACTTTATCTGGTACCCGATTTTCTGCATATTGATATCACACCGTGATATCAGCTGGACTGTGAAAACAGATGAGTGGAAGAACCTTCTCATTTTCAAGTCTTGAATGAGATTCCAAACGAAACCATACAGGGGAGTAACAGGCACCGCTTGGTGCCTGTTACCTAAAAGCAATCTTCTGCCGCTCTGGTTGATACAAAATTTCTTTAATCTGTATGCGGCTGGCGATCCCATTGACCAGATCTCCCACTCGACACCCAAGAATCGCTGTTCCAATCGGTGTCAGAATCGACAGTCTTCCATTAGCAATATTCGCTTGATCCGGGTAGACCAGAACATATATTTCATCTTCATCAGTATCGAGATCAACTAGTATAACCTTGGAGTTCATGGTCACAACATCCGGATTAACAGCTTCTGAGTCGACAATTTCAGCCATAGCCAAATCACTTCGTAATCCGGTTAAATATGGCTTGTTTCCAATTGCCTGGGTGTACTCACTGTTTAGAAGTCGCGAAAGTTTATCATAGTCTCTTTTTGTGATCAAAAGCCGGTTTTGTCTGATAGCCATTTTTTCATCCTCACACAATATCAATCCTACCTGCGTTCCAACGCACGCACTATTTTTATTAGAGCAAGTTTCAGGCCAGTATGATCTTACAGTAATTCATTCTGGAGCGATTAATGTAATTCAGACATGATATCGGACATTTTAAGGCTACGATCTGATTCTCTATCATGAACCGAATGGGATAGAGTGTAGACTACAAACGACAGTTGTCACCTGTTGTTGACAGCCGGCTGATGACAGCCACGGAAACATAGCTCGCTATGATCTAAAATCCGCAGCAGAAATATTATGTTTGTTCAATAGTTTATGTAACCCCTGACGCGAGACCCCTGCCTGTTGCGCTGCCTGAGAGATATTCCCGTCATGCTTTTCCAGCAGAGCGGTCAGGTATTCATACTCAGCATTTTCAATCGCTTCGTTTCGTGACCCGTCAATAGTGCCGCTGGAATCATGGCTTGGAACCGAGGGTAACTTGAGCAGAGATTCAGGAAGTTCATTTTTCTCGATTGTCTCAGAACGAGTCAACGCGACAGATCGCTCCACCACATTTTTTAGCTCCCGAATATTTCCCGGCCAGGAATATTCTCGCAGGCAGTCGAGTGTCTCCGGGGAAAAATTTAACTTTCGACCGGTCTTATCGCCTATCTTCTTTAAAAAATGTTCGGCCAGTAAAACAGTATCTTCTCCACGCTCACGCAGTGGCGGCAATTCAATATGAATTACCCCCAGACGATAATAAAGATCACCTCGAAACCGTCCCGCCCCAACTTCCGCTTCCAGATCACGATTAGTCGCACAGATAAATCTGGAATCAATCTGCAGAGATTTGTTTTTACCTACTGGTGTAAAACGTGACTCCTGAATTGCTCTTAATAACTTCGATTGGGAGGCTGCCGGTAATTCACCAATTTCATCAAAGAAGGCTGTCCCCTGATCTGCTTGTTTCAACAGCCCTTCCTGATCGCTGACAGCACCAGTAAAAGCTCCTTTAGCATGTCCGAACAACACAGACTCGAACAGGGATTCAGGAATCGCAGTACAATCTATCACCTGAAATTTTTCTGTGCGCCTCAGACTGTGCTGATGAATTGTATGCGCAACGACCTCTTTACCGGTCCCGCTTTCTCCTGTGATCAGTACATTGACATCAGTCTCGGCGATCCGATCAACAATATCCAGAATTTCCAGTATAGGTGGGCTACTCCCTACGACCTCAGGAAAGCGGGCTGACAGATCAGAGCGTTCAATGTCTGATTCCATTTCACTTCGTTTGAACACCTTACTCTGTGTCTCTAATGCTCGATTGACACTCGTCAGCAGATCCTCAAATTTAACAGGTTTTAATAGATAGTCGGTGATCCCCAGTCGGATACTCTCTATCGCGGAAGGCATGGAGGGTACCCCTGTTACGACAATTAAAGGAATGTGAGGCCAGTTGGTACGCCCCTGGTGCAGCAATTCGAGTTTCAAATTGCCCGGCATATTCAAATCAGAAAGAATGAGATCAAAACGATCCGATTCGAGTTTCGCAATCGCGGCCCCTGCACTGGAAACACAGACACAGTCAAAACCCGCTTTGCGCAATAATTGCCCCGTTGTTTTCAGGTACAATGGCTCATCGTCGGCAATCAGGATTTTCTGGTTCTGCTTATTATTCATGAAGATCTCGATTTATATAGCATAGCAATATTTCATTCAAATAACTGAAACAAGCTCATTACAATTAATGACTCCTCGGAAATATTGCTGAAAAAGCTGCCCCCTGCCCTGGCTGACTCGTCACTTCAAGGGTGCCTCCCATCGCCTCAATCAGACTTCGCGATACTGATAGCCCCAGCCCCATCCCCTGCTTAGCCTGCCCTGTTTTCGTAGTGAAAAAAGGATCAAATATCTGAGGTAAGTCAGCCGGTTGTATTCCATGGCCATGATCTCTCACAACCACACTGATTGCCGTATCGGTCGGATTCGTTTCCAGATAGACCCCTGCTCCTTCAGGAGACGCCTGAATGGCATTCCGGATCAGATTGAGAAGGATCTGTTTGACCTCTCCTTCAGGCAAAGTCACCTGTGTTTCCTCCTGAGTAGACTCATACTTAATCTCTACCCCGGCCTTTGTGGCGGCTGACTGTGAAAGACAGACGACATCTTCCACCGCCCTGTGAAGTGAAAATGTTGTCGCTTCCTGAGAACTGGGACGATAGAGCTGATACATCTGATGTGTAATCGATCTGATCCGTTCAATTTCACTGTCGATCAGTTCCAGCAATTCGTAATGTTCATTGTCTGGAGAAATATCTGCTTTAAACAGCGCGAATGCATTCCTTATGCCAGCCAGCGGATTATTAACTTCATGAGCGACCCCGGCTGCCAACTGGCCCAGTGCAGCCAGTTTTTCCATTTTTCGACGATTGATCTCCAATTGCGTAATGCGCGCTGTTCGCTCCTGAACAAGTTGTTCCAGATGAGCGGCATGCAGCCGCAGTTGCTCCTTTAATTCATGTCGTTCGGTAATATCGCGAATACTGGTACGAAAACCGAGATGTGTTCCAGAGTCGTTATATATAGGCTGCCATGAAACAGCCATCCATAAACAACGACCATCGCGGTGTACTGTGCGGAATTCAACGTCGTTACCAATCTTGCCCTGTAGGGCTGATGACAGGATCTCAGAGATTTTAGGGCGGTCTTCTTCTGCAACCAACTGCAGAGGATAGTCCTTCATCACCAGGCACTCTTCGGGAGTATATCCGGTCATACGCGTGACGGTTGCATTGACCCATAACAGACGTCCATTCGGTGCATGCCAACTTTCCCAGTCGTATGTATAGTTGGCAATCGCCCGGAAACAATCCGCACTGAATTCCCCAGTCATAAAACCTCTTCATATTTTCTGTAGAACGTCTGCAATAAATTTACAGCCTGAAAAGAGTCAATTCGAGAGGCCCCTTTCTCACTTATTATTTTAGCTACTGCTGTCTGATTGAATAGTGGCTAATAGCTTAAGCAGATCTAAGTCAGAGCCTGCAGAAGAATTGCCAGCAAAATCACGAGTAACAGTATGATTTGCCCTAATACGTTTTCCCTTTCGGACCGTATACGATGTCTCTCCGGGTGGAACAGTTCAAGTTGATGGGACTGTTTTTTCAGTAAATTGCACATGCCTGTACCCTTTCATTTCAGAAACCATACAGCAACCCAAGTCGTCCATCCTAAAGTGAAAGGCAACAAGCATGCCGAACTCGTTTCGCTGCATCGATCCCGATGCGGCGTATCATCTTACAGCATATACAATAAAGATTACTGATCGAATCACGTCACCAGGTCGCGACACTGTCATTTTCAAGCGACACTGTTAAGACATTACACCTGCCCTGAGTTTGAATCACGCGTATATTCCAACAGAGATTTCAACATAGCCAGTATCGTGATCAACCAAGTCATCAGAGCAATGATAGTAAAGCCGAACGCAATATGTCCCAACAGTGGGAGATCGAATACAGTTGATAACTGTAAAGTAGCTGTGGCATACATCCCCAACGGAAAAACAATACTCCAGAATCGTACATCATAGTTGAAGCTGACTTTGTGAATCAGGTGACGCCAGCACCCCAGTATGATCAGCAGAGGTATCCACCACGTCGCTATCGTCCGGCACACAAGCGTCCCCCCTTTGACAAATTGAACCATATCAGACAATGAAGAGCTTTGTTTCAACTCAGAGATCAGTTTTCCTCCGGTCAAAGTCGAAATCGCCATCGCCCCCATATTTATCCAATAAGGAGGAGTCATATCATTCGTTGTGACAGGAAAAAACAGAAAGCGATATGAGATCGTAGAAATCACTCCCAAATAAAGCGTAATTCCGAATAACCAGACGCAAAGTAAAAATAATAATAACGGTTGGGAGTTACCGGTTTCAGTTTGAGAAAGAGTTATTCCGAGTAGCGCGACGGCTTGTGTGGCGACGACAGATAACAACCAACTGCCCGATATGTTTACTGCTATTTCCTGTTTCGATCTCCGGACAATCAACGAAGTAAAAATCGAGTAAGTAAACAATAACCACAAAAGAAGACTCAACCACCATAACACAACAGCCGGAATCCGGAGAGGCGACATTAAAACAAACTGGTTCCCCAGGACACAACTCCCCGCAACAAGGCTATAATAATCAAATCCGCGTGCAGGATTGATCAGCTCTAAGAAAATACGTCTCCACTCCCTCCCGGCATACCAAAGAAACATAATGAAACAACAGAGATAAACAACCTGATTGAGTGCAAACAGAAAAACAGCAACATTTCCGTACTCTATCTTACTGCTTGCAATAGAAACAATCCCGGTCGCCATCACAAATGAAAACCATCTAACAACAGTGAGCCGTCCAGTAGGATGCTTCTCGGATTCGATCATATCCTGCATAGTCTTTATCCCTGCTTTTTTGAGCGCAAATTGAACTCGAATACGATCTGAACGGATTCACGTTCAATCAGGTTGATCTTAAACATAACGCGTATCCAATTTTTTTGAATTCGCAACAATCTGATTGGCATGGCGTTTGCCAATCTCTGATTCAGTACATGGGGTCCTCCCTCTTCAGACGAATCCCAACCAACAGACCATTAATCAATCGTAACAAACCATTCCTTTTAAGTATCAACTCGTAAGACTAAACCATCAAGAGAAGCTGCGAGTGTCTGCAGTACACGACACTGTCAACACCAGTTGACAGTGCCAGACGTCTCTACTCAATAGCATTCATACTTAAGTCATGTTGGGGAGTTATTAAATGAAACGTTGCTGAAAAAGTTAATTTCCAGGTTATTTTCACAGGAGGGACAATGTCACACAAAGGATTGGCGACCGGTTCAGTTGTCTGCCATGTAAAAAGTCTGCACGAATACCTTAACGACGCCAGGTATCAGAAAATTAAGATTCGAAATGAGCAGGAGTATCTATCAATACAGGGAAACCTGGAATCGTACTATTCGCTGCAGATCTTATTGACTGAGATCAACCAACTGTATTCCAGGCAGCAAAATCAATCGATAAATGTGAAAGTCACAATTGGCCCAGAACAATCTCCGTTTGAAAAGTCTTTTGCTAGATCGCATCACATTTAACTATAGCGTCTGACAATCTAATATACTCGATCCAAATGGGCCTGGAGACGCTACAGTAAAACTGGACACAGTCTAAACAGGAATGTAATCATGATTCGCAGTTTGCTCAAAGAGTGTATTAATGCTGCTTTCCTGAAGGAGATTAAAGATGATAACCTCAAGCTTTACAGCCTTCTGGAAAACCTGCGTGCATTCTGGCTGGTCAGTGACCCGTTGGTTCTCAACCCGGAATGGTTCAGAACTCTCATCAGTGACCTTCGCGACCAACTGGCATTACACTTTGCACTGGAAGAAACTTTCGGGTATCTCGAGCTGGCAGTTGATGTCGATATATTTCTCTCTTCAGAATCAGCAAGACTGAAAAAACAGCATGTCGACTTATATCTTGAAATCGTATCAATTACAGAAAATATAGAGGACGCACTGTATCCTGATCTGAATGAAAGACTCTTCTTAGATCAGTTGAGCCGTTTCAACGATTTTTACAGAACATTTCAAATTCATGAGGCGGCAGAATTTGATCTGATCATGTCTGCTACTTACGGAAATAATAAGCGAAAGAATATTTCAGACTTTGAAGTTTCAAACCGGAAGTAATTCCATCGCAAAAACAGAATTCATACTGCACAGAGTTCGAACCGAAAGAAATTAACTACCGCTAATGAAAAGGAATTCCATATGAGAAATTATGATTTTGAATGTGTTGCTTTACAAATCGATTCCCGTCCCGGTACGAAAGAGTATATCGAACAAGTATGGGACAAAGCCGCCAGTCGGCTTGAAAGCTGGATCAAGACAGTCTGCATCAGCATTACCGATATTAATGGTCCCAAAGGAGGAATCAGCCAACGCTGTCGAATCGTCATTCGCACACGAACGGGAGCCCCGATTATCGTACAGGAAACACAAGATCGAATCTCCCGAGCAATTCATATCGCTGTCAGGCGAGCTGTTCACGCCCTAAAACGTAATATTTCCAAAAAACAGGATCAGTTAAAACGAGTCCAGTTTGACAATACTCATCAGACTGACTTTGAGCTGAACTCAACATCCGAAGCCTGATATTAAAATTGAGATCATAATTTTCAGTTTTCTTTATTTCCCAGTGAATTCCATCAGAATTGAAAACCCGATAGACGTTACAGGACCAGCACTTGCTGTCGTAATCCATGAATGATCAACTGGAAGTATTTCATTTAGAACTGTCCCCTCCTAACTTGATCGTGATCCCACAGGGATCGTCATTACAGTTCCTTTATAACGACGTTCAGATAGAATCCAATAAAATTTTGAATGTCTTGAATGAACCAGAATATCAGAATGTAATAATTGATCTGAGTCAGGTCCATTATCTGGACACGATTATCATCAGCACACTTACTCGTCTGGTGCAACAGGCCAGCCAGACGGGGGGCCAGGCTGTGTTTTGCAATGCTTGCACTAATATGGAGGACATTCTCAAGAGAATTAAAGTGGGATCTTATTGGCCGCTTTTTGAATTGCGTGATTCTGCTCTCGCCTATATCAACTCGGAGTGTTAGATTTTTTTCTACCATTCGAATCACTATCATGTTTGAACTGATCCATCAATTGACCTTCTTTAATTTCCTCAATCCGTTCAAATCGTAGGAAATCATATTTTCGATAATCGAAAAAGAGCTCTCAAATTGTTAATGAAATTCGTTTCAATATCATCGTGCAAATAGATCGCACAATAAAATACCTCACCGGCTAAGTAAGAATCTCGATTTCATATTTTTCGTATCGTTTGATCTTAGAAAATTCGCCCCTGATAATTTGTCCGAATAGATGTCCGATTCATTGTCCAACTGTGTCCGATTCAGCAAATTCTGACAACGAGCGACAGAGCTATCCTCTCAACCTAAGTGTCGTACTCAATTCAACTTACAGAAATATTCTTGACCATAAAAAATCTCTTCAGGAGCGACTCCTGGGTGTCAGTTAGCGTGTCAGGTTAGCAGAGAGGCGTTTCCATAAACCCTTGAATAGCAACAGTTAAGACGGCTGATTTGGCGGCCCGCCGCCTCCACTTTAAAGGCTGCTTACCATTTCCGGTAAGTAGCCTTTTTTCATGTCCATTGTTCACTCTTCATCTGTCCTCCGTTGATTTGTTCTACTGCAGAATTTCGACTTGACTCCCCCCTGCTCCCCAGCAGAATAAGCGTCTAAGTGAGTCGCGCGCGTGTCCAGTTTACAGTGCACTGAAACACGAGCCAGTTGTTCCCGGTCATCACTAAAATTAAGCCTGTTTTTTCCAGATTTGCACTGCCCGAAACCACACCCGTTCGCCAAGTGCGCCTGCGGGTCGCCACACCATCGCAGCCCCTCACCCCGGCACCGCTCCGGTCCCACCAGACATCGCCCCGGTATCAACCTGTATCGCCACAGCATTCCAGAGCGTATCACATTTAACAATAGCGTCTCTCAATCTAATATACTCGGTCCAAATGGACCTGGAGACGCTACAGTAAAACTGGACACAGTCTGAAAACCCCCTTGCTCCCCGCGCGCCACTCCCTAAGATGATCCTCGAACAGAAAATGAAACCCGATTCCCCAGCCCAAAGCATCGCCCTTTCCTTTCGTGTCATTTCGTGTTTTTCGTGGTAGTAAAAAAAAACAGAACCAGTTCAGCTGGGAACATGCCCCGTCCCTGTGTCACAGGAATCACGTCCCCCTGACCTGCCGACCACAATTATAAAAATCGGCCCCCAGCCCCACAGATGAAAATCCCGCACACACGAAAGTAAAAAAAGGGTAGCCCCGGATGCAATCCGGGGTTGTCGCAGACAACAGGAAACTGTCAGAGAAATCGCACAACCAGGTAACACATCACCAACCTCCCCCGCAGGAACGGTCTCATGTGTCCGCCCGCCTGACAAGTATCAAACCCCTTCCGCCCCCCATGGCAAACCAATGAAACTTTCGAACTGTAATTTTCTACCACGAAAAACACGAAATGACACGAAAGAAAATTTGGGTAAGCCCGGATACCCATCCGGGCCGAGCGCAGCGAGCAGGAGGTCTCAGCTACCGCGCTCGTTCCAGAACCAGGCAGCGGCTTCACGTATTCTGGGAATGGCCCCGAAAACTCTCAGATCAAAATTGGCTCAGTCTGTCTCTGAGTGATAAAAACTCTCTGCAAGACTACTGATCTTGCCCCCAACCTGGTACCACTTGTTTCACGTACCGTTGTTCGTGGTCCTTCTGTTCCCGCACACTGCAGGCAGGTGCAAATGGATCAGTGATGGTTACTTCGACCTGCTCCACCAGTAAGCCCTGCAAGTCGGTTTCCTCCGCAGTGGAACGCAAACGAATATAAGACAGGCCGTTTAGCGTGGGGTGCCGCAACGGCAGTTCGACGGGCTTGCTGTCACCGACTTTCAAAGTGCAGGTTCGGGTGGAAAGATCCCAGTCAAATCGTAATGTTGTCCACTCATCCGGGGTCAATTCCAGTTCCGTCAACTCAACTCGAAACACGGCCAGGTCTTCACCAAAAGCATTAGACGGATCAAACATGCGATCATTGAGCGCAATCATTGATCCTTTCGAACCGGAACGCAGTTTGACACGTGCCTGCAATGAACCCTTCCATCCATTCGGAAAATTCCAGGTGGCACCATCCGCGGGGAGATCTGGCTGTTTGCGAACATGCAGGCATTTTCTGGTTTTATCATCCGGGTGCTCAATCAATGCCGCCCCGGGGGCTCGTGCGCGCCACCAGCGTTTCGCTGGACCATGATGAGTATAGGTCGACCACTGTTTCAAACCTTCAGAAAAATCGGTACGTGCTCCGGTCTCCACGATCCAGGCGGGATCGATCAGGATGGGATTGCGTCCCCCTTTCCCCTGCCCGGCTAAAACCAGGATCTGTCCATCACTGGTGTATGTGCCGAGCGGATAAGCCGTACCGCGATCACCATTTTTTGCAGGATTTTCATTCCGACGATGGTCCAGATAAATCTCCCGAAATCCGCGCCAGGTCTTGCCTTCATCGTCGGACACCGCGATGTGCAGCGCGTCGCGACCGCCATACACGCCGGCACCATCAGCCCGCTGTGGCATCTCACAGTTGTTCCAGCAGACCACCAGCCAGCCATTCCGGTGACGCATAATGTTCGGTGGCCCGGTGGACGTATTGAACCGGCTCGCACGGGCCGGCGTCCAGGTTGTGCCACTGTCGGAAGAAAACGATTCATACAGAAAGCCTGCCGTCGTGCGCATCAGCATCCAGATTCGTCCGTCAGCAAGTTCTTCAAAAGCCGGTTCGCAAGCCCCCTCATTCGAACCATTAAACCCCGGATAACAGGGGGCAGTCAGCTTACTCTCGCTCAACTTCCAGCTCGCACCACCATCATCGGAATACTGGATCACCGTCTCGTGCCGTCCCGTGGGAGGCATAGCCTGTGCATGAGGGATCAGACTGCCATGTGGAACAATCAGTCGACCATTCTCCAGTTCCTGGTACTCCATCAGAGACCCGTTGTATCCCCGCCAGGTCAACTGTGGTTTCTTCTCACCTGCAGTCCCAGCGCGATTGATCCAGGTATTGAGATAACGCGGTAACCCCACTTTCTTCGCGGTCTCTTTGTCCAGGGACTCATTGAGTACCCGGACGCTTTTGACTTCCCCATCTTGTGACAGTACAACCTGAGTGTTATCGAGTACGCCACTGTTCATGATTAACTCGCTTGCCAGAATTTTCTGTGGCAGATGTGGCAGCAGTATATGCCGTTTCCCCTCAGCATCGGGTAGAGAGATTGGTCCCTGTTCCGGCGAAAAGCGATCATAAAACGCGAAACTACCATCCGGCAGACGCATGAAGGAAAACGCCGTTCTCGCTCCGCCAGCGGCTCCTGCATCATGAACACCTTCTTCCTGAAAGAGCATGACTGGCGATTCAGCAGCGGAAGCATGATTGAGCAGAATAAACAGCAGAACAAAGCTGACAAGGAAGGTCATCTGGTAATCCCCTTCAGTAACTAAGGACAGGTCCGATTAGTCAGCCGTCGATGCTGTTAATCTGACTGAGTGTTCCGGTACGAAGCACAAATTCATGATTAGTTCCATCATACACAGCTGATCGAGCAAGCACAATTCGCCTCTCACGCAGAACATGACATGAAATTGAGGTGATGATACAAGTTGATCGGCTGCCTCTTGAGTTCATTCACTACTACAGGCTTTTCTGTAGCCCGGGCAATGCCAGAACTGTGCCCTGGTCCGTTGGGCATTCGCGCAGTCATATCAGTACTTTGGCCCGTTTATCAAGAACACTCTGATGAGCGTGACTCGCTCGCCTGAAGCCAATCAGATCAATGCAGTTCCGGATCGACATTTTACGAGAAAGCCGACACGTCATACATCACATGTCTGAATAGGGGCAAAATGCCCCACTGGGGTAGATTGTCACTATAGTGGGAAGCGGTATTGTGATCTCAAATTAAAATTACTCCTTAAATCAATGGAAATCCTTAGTATCCGGAAAGCAAAACATTTGGCATGTCAAATGCTATCTATGTTAACAGGCACTGATATGCCGCGATATTTACCTTTTCCGAGACCTGAGGAGTTAAAAAATGAGGAGCTCAACCACCACTGACTATAATCAAGCCGAGCTTAAGGAGCAGATCAAGCATCTGACGGAGGAAATTACAACTCACAGCGAACCGTTTCGGCGGATCGTGGGACAAGTCAATCAGGTGCTTGTGGGCCAGGAGAAATTAGTGCACCGCATGCTGATCGGGTTATTGACACGCGGTCACATCCTGATTGAGGGTGTTCCGGGGCTCGCCAAAACAACCGCAGTGGCCAGCCTCGCAAAAGCGATCAATACCGATTTTCAACGCCTACAGTTTACTCCCGATCTGCTGCCGGCCGACCTGATTGGGACGCAAGTGTACCGACCACAGGATCAATCGTTTGTGGTTCAGAAAGGTCCGATCTTTTCAAACCTGATCCTCGCGGATGAAATCAATCGCGCCCCGGCCAAAGTGCAAAGTGCGTTGCTGGAGGCGATGCAGGAGCGACAGGTCACCATCGGCGGAGAAACATTTCCCCTCGAAGAGCCGTTTCTGATCCTGGCGACTCAGAACCCCGTCGAACAGGAAGGGACTTATCCCTTGCCGGAAGCACAAAGTGACCGCTTCATGTTGAAGGTGGTCGTCGACTATCCGAATCGGGATGAAGAACTGCAGATCCTGCGTCGCATGAGCAAAACCGCCACGAACGTCGAGATCGAATCGGTCACCTCACCGGATGAAATCATCCACGCTCGCAGATTGATTGATGAGATCTATGTGGATTCGAAAGTCGAAAATTACATCGTGGATCTGGTCATGGCAACACGCAAGCCGGAAGCCTATGGGTTAAACCTGTCTGACCTGATCCAGTTCGGTGGCTCACCCCGGGCCACGATCAACCTGACACTGGCAGCGAAAGCGAATGCCTTCCTGGCGGGTCGCGGGTACGTGAAACCGGAAGACGTCAAAGAGATCGCACTTGATGTGCTACGCCATCGCGTAATGGTCACCTATGAAGCAGAAGCGGAAGACCGTACCAGTGAATCGATCGTCAGTGAGATCCTCGCTCACGTCCCCACTCCCTGAGTTCTATAGCCAATTTGCGAATGTTATCCGGCAGCAAGCACAGGTCAGTCCCGTCAGTGGACGCCCTGTGCCCTGCCCTGTCCAGGAATGGAAATCACCATGATTCCACGAGAAGTGATTCAGAAAATTCGCCGCGTGCAGATACGCACTTCACACAAAGTCGATGAAATGCTGGCAGGCACGTGGCACTCTGCATTTAAAGGTCGCGGCATTGAGTTCGAAGAAGTCCGTCCCTATCAAATCGGTGACGATGTCCGCACGATTGACTGGAATGTCACTGCCCGCAGCGGTGAACCCTATGTAAAGTTATTTCGTGAAGAGCGCGAACTCTCCGTGATGTTGCTGATCGACCTGAGTGGGTCGCAAAGCTTCGGAACCAACCATCAGACCAAACGAGAGGTCGTGACAGAACTGGGCGCGACACTCGCCATGTCTGCCATTAAAAATAATGACAAGGTGGGATTGACCCTGTTCACAGATCATATTGAAAAGAGTATCCCGGCTCGCAAAGGTTCGCGGCATGTGCTGCGTCTGATTCGCGAAATGCTGTACTGTGAACCGATGGGAACCGGGACCGACATCCGACAGGCACTGGAACATCTCAACCGCGTCTCGAACCGTAAGACCGTCCTGTTCCTGATCAGCGATTTTCAGGATGAAAACTATGAATCCACACTGAAAGTCGCTCGTCGACAACATGATATTGTCCCTGTGGTCATTTCCGATCAACGGGAAGCCACGATGCCGAATGTCGGTCTGATACGGCTCCAGGATGCCGAGAGTGGAGAAATCATCACCCTCGATACGGCCCGCCGCAGTAACCGTGAAGCATATGCCCGCATCTATCGCGAGCGATCAGAAGCGCGCGATGCGATGTTTCGACGACTGCGGCTGGAGCCACTGCATATCGAAACCGGCGTCGATATTGTGGAACCTCTACGACGTTATTTTCATAAACGGGAGAGCCGAGTATGAACATCCTTCGAAGTATGCGTGGATGCTCAGGTAACGATGGTTGCTGTGCATCACACCGCTATTCATCCTGGGTACTCAAAATGATCGTATCCGGAGTCTTTGTCTTTCTGTTCGCAGGATTGACGCAGGCGAATCCATATAAAACATCCTACGAGCAACAGGGGATCAAGGTCTCGATCAGCATGTCGACGACCAGCGTTCGCGTCGCGGAACCCTTTACCGTGACCTACGAGTTGACTTCGCCGTCTGATCAGAAACTGGTCTGGCCTGCTGTTGCGGACCAGTTGGGTCCATTCGATGTCATCAAATCAAACGACTTTTTTGACATCCCCGTCGATTCCGGACGGATGTGGAAACGGGTACTGACGCTGGAGAGTATTCAATCCGGCAATCTGGAAGTCCCAGTGTTGGCGGTGAATATCATTTCGTCCGCTTCCAGTCAGGTTCAGTCAGAACCTCTGAAAGCCGTCAACATCGCGGCACAACCTGTGACTGTCAGCAGCGTTCTCGAAGGACGTGCAGACCCTTCGAAGTTTCGCGACATTCAGTCTGTGGTCGATGTGGAAGTACCTGTTGAGAACCCCTCATTTTGGGATACCTGGGGAGTTACCAGTCTGGGCATCTTCTCAGTCGTTTGTGTTGCGTTTGTGATCATGGCTGTCCGAGGTCGTTCGATCACACCCGAAAAATGGGTGTTGCAGCAACTTGATGCACTCTCAGTAAGGGTGTCAGAGAATCCCGCTGACAACCATCAACATATTACCGAACTGACGGATATCACAAAGCATTTTCTGGCCCTGCAGTACGACATCCCCGCCAGTCCGCAGACCACACACGAACTGTTACAGCTACTGACGGAGCGGAACATCGGTTCTACGCAAGTTCGCGACGAATTAAACGGTGTGTTGTCACTCGCAGATGAAGCGAAGTTCGCTGGCCTTGATTTGAGTGTGGATGAACTGCAGACCGCGATTCAAACGGTTCGCCAAAGTGTACCTGAGTTATCAAAACCGTTAGTCCCTGCGACAACGATTCCGGAGGTTGCCTGATGTTTGACTCACCCTGGTATTTTTTACTGCTGCTCACGCTGCCTTTCCTGGCGTGGCGTTTATTTGCACCACAACGAAAAGCAGCGGTGCGATTCAGTTCGCTGAATATGGTGAAAGACCTTTCGCCAACTATCCGGCAACGACTCAGCTGGTTACCACGCCTGCTGACGCTGGCTGCTGTCGTATTTATGATTCTGGGCCTGGCCAGGCCACGTGAAGGACGTGAGCAGAAAGTCACGACCAGCGAAGGAATTGCCATCGAAATGGTCGTAGACCGCAGCGGCAGTATGCAGGCCATGGATTTTAAGATCAACGACGAGCACGTCGATCGCCTGACTGCCATCAAAAAAGTAGCCGGGGATTTTGTACAGGGAAAAGAGGAACTGGATGGCCGCTTTAACGATCTCGTGGGTCTGATCACATTCGCCGGCTATGCCGACGGGATCACACCGCCGACTTTGGACCATGCCCATCTGGTCTCACAACTCAACAATACCCAGATTGTCACCAGTCGAAGCGAAGATGGCACCGCGATCGGCGACGCCATTTCACTGGCTGTAGAAAAACTGAACGCGCTCGATGCACGACGCGACGAGAAGGTCAAAAGCAAAGTGATCATCCTGCTCACGGACGGCGAAAATAATGCTGGCGAGGTCGAACCGATTCAGGCAGCAGAACTGGCAGAGACCCTGGGAATTAAAGTTTACACCATTGGCGTAGGCACTAAAGGAGAAGCTCCGGTCCCGGTTACAGACCCGTTTAGCGGGGAAAAAGTCGTCCAGTGGATGCCGGTCAACATCGATGAAGCAACACTTCAGAAAGTCGCTGACCTGACTCACGGAAAATACTTTCGAGCGACGGACACCGACTCACTTGAAAAGATTTATGAAGAAATTGACACCCTGGAAAAGACAAAAGTGGAAGCCCAGCACTATACCGATTACCGCGAACTCGCAGTGCAACCATACCGGGCTGGCTCCCTCTATGTCCCTCCTCTGCTGTTGATCGCCTTCGGACTGTTACTGGCACGGTTTGTGCTTGAACAGACATGGTTACGAGAGTTGAACTGAACACCGCGAAATTGCTCAAGAGAGAAAATAGATCATGGACATTCAATTCGGCAATCCGACGAATATCATCTTACTGTTTGTAGCCGCAGGCAGCCTGTTACTTGCGGGCTATGCAGTTGTGGCAAAATACCGCGCTGCGAGACAATTTGCCTCTGCAGACATGACTGACAGATTATGCTTAACGCCTCGTTTGCAAAAGCACTGGATCTCTTCGATTCTGATTGTCAGCAGCTTGTGTTTACTGGCAATTGCCTTGTGCGACATTCGCTGGGGAAAGGCGGAACGCGAAGTTCCTCAAAAAGGAATTGAAGTGATGTTTTTGCTCGATGTGTCGCGCAGCATGCTGGCGGAAGATGTTTCACCCAGCCGACTTGATCGAGCAAAACAGCAGATCAAAGACATGGTCGATGAGATGTCCGGAGACCGCGTCGGCCTGGTTGTTTTCGCCGGTGAGACACGACAATCAGTGCCTCTCACCAGCCATTATGAAGACTTCAAACAGGCCCTGGATACGGTCGGACCGCATACTGTCCGGCGCGGCGGCTCATTATTAGGCGATGCGATCAGGGCAGCGACTTCAGGGTTCATCAACAAAACAAACGACCACAAAGCCATCATCGTTTTCACAGATGGTGAAGACCAGGAGAGTAAACCACTGGAAGCCGCTCAAGAGGCCTTCACAAAAGATGGCATCCGCATTTTCACCGTGGGACTGGGAGACATGGACCAGGGAGCACGTATCCCGGAAACAGAGCAAGGCAATCAGAAATTTGTTGAGTATCAGGGTCAGCAGGTCTGGTCAAAAATGAACGGTTCTATCCTCAAACAGATCGCCACCGACAGCAACGGCGCTTACATTCCTGCCGGCACCAAACGGGTCGACATGGCGGCCGTCTATCACAACTACGTGTCGAACATCGAACAGACCGAGTTTGAAACAGCAACCATCAGTTCCTACACGCCACGTTTTCAATGGTTTGCACTGCCGGCCTGCCTGCTCCTGTTACTGGAAGTGCTTATCTCAACAGCCCGACGTACGGTGAAGTCATCAACTTCCATGCCGACTTCAGACAAGCAGAAATACTCGAAGATGAAAAACAACACGGTCCCTAAAAGTGCAGTGGCTGCCCTGCTGGTCGTGATCACACTATTGACGTCGACAGGAACACTCAGCGCCGCTGAGACGGGTGCTCCTGCGGAACGGCTCAGTGCAAAACAGATTAACCGAGCGAATCAACTCGTGAGAGAGGGAGAGTTCGCCAAAGCGCTTGAGCAATATCAACAGATTCAACCAACTCCGCACGACCAGGCAGAGTTGAATTATAACGAAGCGGTCACTTTGTACCGTCAGGGAAATACGGAACAGGCAGCAGAGATATTTACTTCAGTCGCAGGGGATGCTGATACCAGCATCGCAGCCCGCGCACGGTATAACCTCGGAAACTGCCACTACGCAACGGGACTGAAACTCGCGGAACAGGATAAGCCCGCCGCAATAGAACAACTGAAAACCGCCATTGAACATTACCGCGGTGCCTTACGAGGGAACCCGGATCACACCGATGCCCGCGCCAACATTGAGCTCGCCGCTCAGTTGATCAAAGATCTGCAGGAACAGCAGAAAAAAGAAGAACAACAACAGGATCAACAGCAGAAAGATCAGCAGAAAGATCAGCAGCAGGATCAGCAGCAGGATCAACAGCAAGATCAACAGCAAGATCAGAATCAACAAAATGACAACCAGGAACAGAAGTCGGGCGAACAACAGAAACAGGACCAGCAATCCGAACAGAATCAAAAACCGTCCGAACAATCCGAGGAACAGAAATCGGATTCCGAACAACAACAACAACAACAACAACAACAACAACAACAGCAACAGCAACAGCAAGGATCAAAGGGAGAGTCTCAAGAAAAGTCACCAGAGCCACAACCTGGTGAAGAACAAAACCAGTCAGAGAAATCCGGTTCTGAGAATCAGCAAAGGCAACCCCAGTCACAACAATCAAACGAGGCAGAACAGTCGCCTCAGACTCCTGAACCAGGCAAGCCTGAAGACGAAACAGATCAAGACAAGCAAACGCTCCCCTCGGGAGAACTGACTGCCGACCAGGTTCCACCACCAGATGAGAATTCGAAAGGTGAATACGCAATTGCGGACCCCAATGCAAATCCCGGCTTAATGAATAAGGAAGAAGCGCTGAAACTGCTGCAATCAGTACGCGACCGCAATATGTTGCGTCGATTCCGCCAACAACAACTCGAAAAATCACGACAAATCCACGTTGACCGTAACTGGTAATCTCGACTTTAGATACGGGAAGAATCATGTTTCATTCAAATAATTATCTTCAATCCATCCTGGCCGTCATCATTCTCGGAATGGCAGGCAGTTCTGCGTCTGCTGGTGATGTTTCGATGAGTGTCTCTTCTCGCGAAGCCTATGTCGGCTCTCCGATTCAGATGCAGATTTCCATCAACAATGCCAGCGATTACGAACAGCCCGCTTTACCACAAATTGATGGTGTCGAAGTGCGTTCCGCCGGAGCACCATCGCAAAGCTCGCAAGTGACGATCATCAACGGTCGCCGAACCGAGAGCCGGAGTGTGGTCCTGCGTTATCTGATCACGCCACGTCGCGCCGGTACGTTCGAGATCCCGGCCCTGACATTCAAGGTCGATGGAAAAAAGGTCCAGACCGAACCATTGAAGTTTGTCGCCACAAAAAGCGAAACCGGCGATCTGTTGTTTGTCGAGCTGGCAGGAAAAAAAGAGAAGGTCTTTGTGGGACAACCACTCGAGATGACACTCCGGATCTATATCAAACCCTATCGCGATCAGGAACGTGAGCTCACCCTCTCAGAAGGAGACATGTGGAACATGATTTCAGAGCATACCACGTGGGGTTCTTTTCAGAAACGTATTGAAGAAATGGCAAACAACCGTCAGCGTCCCGGCGGTAAAGAAGTCTTGCGCAAAAATGATCAAGGGGAAGAACGCGCCTATTACATGTACGAGATTGATGCCCAGGTCTACCCCACGAAGGCGGGCAAAATTTCCGGGGATGATATCCAGATCGTTGTCAACTATCCCACGGGCCTGGGCCGTTCGCGCGATCCATTCGCCAGTTTCTTTGACGACAGTCCCTTCGGCGGAAGTTTCATGTCTTCTCCCTTCAGTAATCGGTTATCAGTCACGTCTGCGAGACCTGTGGTGGCGGAGGCCACCGTTGATACCACCGAAGTCTTACCCGTACCAACGAAAGGTCGCCCGCTGGATTACCGTGGCGCGGTCGGACAGTATCAGATTGTGACCCAGGCATCCCCCGTCAATGTGCATGCAGGCGATTCAATTACGCTCAATCTTGGGATCATCGGCACCGGTCCGATGGAACTGGTTCAGGCGCCCCCTTTGTCAGAGTTACCTGAGTTAAAACAGTTCAAGATTTCAAATCAGCCCCTGGCAGGCTACGTCAAAGATGACAGTAAAGTTTTCTCAACAACAATTCGTCCTCGCCAGGCAGGGATCACCGAGATTCCCGCGATCCCGTTCAGTTTCTTTAACCCCGAAACTGAAAAGTTTGAAACCGTACACTCAAACCCAATTGCGATCACTGTGGAAAAAGCCGAGTCGCTGGCTCTCGACGCTATTGTAGGAGCGAAAAGCACTCACTCGAAAGCACAGGACAAAGCGCAGAGTACAGCTGTGCTTGAACCGAGTTTTGTCAATATTGATACACCGAACGTACTCACTTCTCAACAACCACAAACGGCCTGGAACTGGTGGTGGCTGTCAGTGATTCTGCCTCCGGTGCTCTGGATCATGACCCTGATTACCAGAAACCGTCACTGGCTTTCCAAACGGATGCCCTCCCTGCGCTCTCCCCGGAAACGCTGTCTTAATCAAATCTCATCTGCCACGGATCAATCAGCGATTGCTGATGCACTGCTGAGATACATGCAGAAACTGTTTCCTGCGAAAGAGGCAAGAGGAATCGCAGACGGTTCAAGCGAGTCATCTCTCACCATCGGGACGATGCGTTCTGCGGGACTTTATGAACTGGCAGCAGAGGCAGAATTGTTGCTTGAGCAACTCAGCCACAGCTATGAATCATATGGAACCAGGGTGGACCTTGAAGAGCAGAAAGCGACAGCCTTTGATCTCGTGAACCGACTGAATGCCCGTATGCAGTCACAGTCCAAACGAAAGATCTCTCGCCCCTCCGTTGCTCGGGGCAGGAAATCGAAACGCGCCAGAATCGCTCAATCTCTGGTATTGCTGCTGGGACTGGCATCAATGTCAACGACAGCAATGGCGAACGAAACCGCTACGACAGCACCAGTGCCACAGGTTTCGCTCAGTCAGGAACAGCGGGAGGTTCTCTTCAAAGATGCAAATGCATCCTATCGCGAAGGACTCTCTCTGGCCAAAACAGACGTAGTCGATGCGAAAGACCTGTTCCTGAAAGCGGCAGATAAGTATCAGATGCTGGTTGACGCGGGGATCTCGAATGCCAACCTGTATTTCAATCTTGGTAATGCCTACCTGCAATCGGATCAACTCGGTCGCGCGATTGCAAATTACGAACGTGCCCTGAAATTACAGCCCGATAACCGGCAGTTTCAGGCAAACCTTAACGCAGCCGAGGCAATGGTTCAATCTGCAGATACGCCTCAGGAACTTACTGGTCCCGACAGGAATCTGATGCTAAGATTAGAAAACGTAAATTCGATTCTGGTCAAAACGGTTGGCCCACAGGTCATAATTCTGGCACTTGTCCTTTCCTCACTGACATTTTGGGGACTTGTGATCTGGCGAACCATGGGCCATCAGTTGTCCTTGTGGAAATTTGCCACACTGCCCGGATTGCTGTTGATGGCCGCTCTGGTTTCGATGTACTTACAGGCAGAAAACACAGCTGAGCAAGGAAATGCGGTCATTGTTGAACGACATTTACAATTACATGCGGGAGACGGAGAGCAATTCGCCGAAGTCGCTAAATTGGATTCCGCTGAAGGTCATCGAGTACAAACCCTGGCCCACCGGGGAACGTGGACACAGATCCAAACCGGGAAAGGTCAGATCGGCTGGGTTCCCGATCAGGCACTCGAACTGCTTTGAGAGCTGCAGAAACGAGAATCCGTTGACCTTTCAGGACCATTCAATGAACGTCTCCCATCAGGAAAAACATGAATGAAACTGGCAGCCAAACTGATTCTGATCTTCATGGCAGGCGTCCTGGGGATCGTCGCGTTGTTCTCCTGGCAAATCGTCAGGCAGCAGCGTGAATGGTCTCAGCAATCCAATGCAGAGAGTGCCGTCGACCTGGTGAATGCCCTCAAGCCCACCATTGAACAGGCTTATCGAGACGGCGGCACGGTGCAGATACAGCAGGCGATTGAAGTCACGCAACGAACGACTTCCGGATCTGCGATGCGCTGGATCGACCCGGAGAAACCGGGCGAAGCCCAACAGAACTCAGGTACGCCTCCCGTCAATACAGAAACGCATGCGCGCAGTATTTCGCGCATTTCGATTTCAGACAGAGACGGAGAAACCAAGCAGTTCACTTATGTGCCACTCACTCTCCCCGGAGACGTTGCTGGAACAGTCGAAGTTGCCAAACCGCTGCAGAATTCTGAGGCAAATGTTCGTCGCTCATTTCAAGCCTCGGCACTGTTATTCATCGGTGTCACACTGCTTTCCGGTTTCGTCATCTACTGGGGCGGCCTGAAGCTCATTGCCAGTCCGTTACGAAAACTGATCAGACAGGTCGAACAGATCGGCGAGGGCGAATTCGGTCAACCTCCCGCGATCACTTCGAATGATGAGTTTGGTCAACTGGCATTCGCAATCAGCCAGATGAGTTCCCGTTTGCAGGAACAGCGGGCAACGATTGAAGCAGAGACCCAGACGAGGTTGCAGACTCAACAGCAACTGCGCCACATCGATCGACTGGGAACCGTCGGCACACTGGCTGCCGGTGTCGCCCATGAGTTGGGCACACCTCTGAATGTGGTTTCAGGGCGAGCTGGTCTGATTTCCAGCGGGCAACTCTCGGAAACAGACGTCAGTTCCAGTGCGCAGACGATTCAGAAAGAAGCCGAGCGGATGACCGCCATCATTCGCCAACTGCTCGACTTTGCCCGCCGCACAGGTACAGAGCAGGCGTCGATCAACCTCATTCAACTGGCTCGTCAGACATGCGAACTGATGCAACCACTGGCCAAGAAAGCCCATGTAAATTTAACGGTCAACGCGGATGAGAACACATCGGTGACAACAGTGGGAGATACCGGTCAACTCCAGCAGGTCATCACCAACCTCATCAGTAACGCAATCCAGTCGATCACTGACGGCGGTAAGATTGTGATCAAAGTGCATTCTGAGCAGATTCAACCGCCGGCGATTCTCGAATCTGAGCAAAATCGCTTTGCCTGCCTGGAAGTGATCGATACCGGCATCGGGATGACCGATACTGAAACGGAGCATGTATTTGAACCATTCTATACGACGAAAGATGTGGGCGAAGGCACTGGCCTGGGACTTTCGATTGCGTATGGGATTGTGCGTGAGCATGGCGGGTGGATTGATGTCGCGAGCGAGAAAAATCAGGGGTCGACATTTCGTGTGTGGTTGCCCCTGGACGATCAGAAAGAGATGCCATGAGCGATAACTCTGACATTCCACGAATTCTGGTAATTGACGATGAGCAGTCAATGTGCGAACTCATCGAAACCGATTTGCGACTGCGGGGCCTGCATGTCGACTGGTTTACCGATGCCAGACAGGCCATTACTGCAATCGATCAAAACAACTACGATGTTGTTTTGACCGACATTCGCATGCCGGGGACTACGGGACTGCAACTCTGTCAACAGCTCACCGAATTTCGACCGGACATACCTGTGGTCCTGATGACGGCCTTTGGAAGCCTGGAAACTGCGGTCTCTGCGATGCGGGCGGGAGCCTATGATTTCATCACCAAACCGATTGAAATGGATATACTGGCGATCACGGTTCGCCGCGCCGTTGATCACCACCGGCTCACAGAACAGGTACGGTTGTTAAAAGAGTCCAACCAGACAATCCGTTCTTTTGGAGACATGATCGGCAACAGCCCTGCAATGCAGGCTTTATACGACCAGCTCGAACGCGTTGCCGCTTCTGATGCGGGTGTGTTGATCATTGGAGAAAGCGGCACGGGAAAGGAACTGGTCTCAAGATGCATCCATGCACATTCACGCCGGGCAGACAAGCCATTTGTCGCGATCAACTGTGCTGCGCTCTCCGAATCCCTGTTAGAGAGTGAATTGTTCGGGCATGTGAAAGGTGCCTTCACGGATGCCCGCAGTGAACGCCGCGGTTTATTCCTGGAAGCAGACGGCGGTACCCTGCTGCTCGATGAAATGGGCGAAATGCCCATGTCGATGCAGGTCAAACTGTTGCGAACGCTGGAAGAACGCGTAGTGCGACCGGTCGGATCAGACAGGGAAACACCGTTCAATGTCCGTGTGATCTGTGCTACCAATCGCGATCTTGAAGCGGCAGTAGCGGACGGAATATTCCGGGAAGACCTGTACTACCGCATCAATGTGATCGGATTGCATTTACCGCCGCTGCGTTCGCGCGGAACCGACATTTTACGTCTGGCAGTGCACTTTCTGAAACAGTTCTCGACAGCAGAAAACAAACAAGTCACGGAGCTTGCAGAGGGCGTAGCCGAGAAGTTGCTCAAGTATCACTGGCCCGGCAACATTCGCGAATTACGAAACGTGATGGAACGCGCCGTCGCATTAACACGTCACGATAAGATCACCGTCGCCGACCTGCCTGAAAAGATCACGAATTATCAGAGCAATCAGATCCTGATTGATGGTCTGGACCCTGACGAACTCGTCTCGCTGGAAGAACTTGAACGCCGCTACATTAACCATGTGCTGGAAGCCACAGGCGACAATCAGACTCAGGCGGCCCGCATCCTCGGCCTCGATCGAAAAACCATCTATCGTAAACTTAAACAAATAGATCTCAAATCCCCAAGCGAATAATGATGAGGTCATAATTAAATGGAGTAAGTCAATCACAGTGAGCTCAACCCTGTTTTTGCCTGAAAAGAGGTCCGATTCAGTGAATTAAAAATCAAGTGGAGTTCCTGCCCTTTCACCCCAGGTGTCGATTAAAATACAACTTCCTATAATCATCTACACCATAATAATCCGTTTCTAGAGCGAAACCTCTCGCCTCATTTTCATTTTGTAACCATTTGATATAAAAGAGTTTGCAGGTTTTATGGACGTGGGATTAGATTCCGCGTCTTTTTCTTATTATGATAAGCAGAATTGCTGCGGAAACTCTTTTTTAGCATTATCATCACTCCAAAACATTCTTTGGAAACATCACGCTTCTCAAGATTTAACAAGGTGTATTACACATGACTGCCTCGACGTCAATTCTCGCGGATAAACTGCACGAGTACCCTCAACAAGATGTCATCGACGGAACCAGCGCAGGATCGGATGCGATTCTCGATGACTGCATTAATAGTTCCGACGGGGTATTGCAATTACTGCACCGTTACGCTGGCCGGACTTTTTGTTCGCCGGGGAAACGCCTTCGCCTTGATGCCCAGTCGTACTACCCGGACTATATGAACGGTACGGGGCTCGATGAAATCTGGATGTGTTGCACTGTTCCCATCGTGACAGGGGTTATCGACACACGCACGAATAAGGCCCCTTTCCGCGAAGGTGAATCGCACGTCCTCACTCCGAACGGACAAGTCATCTCGCTGCAGGATTTGATCCTCGCCAATCCAGAAACCGTCATGGGTGAGAAGATCACGGCCTTCTCGAAATCGCTGTACGGCGACCCGACCTGGCCGATTGTGTCCAAGAAGTTTGATAATCTGAATCCGATTCCACACCATCTTCACTGGGCCAAGTGGGAAGTCTATGACATCAACTCCTACGACAACCCGGGAGTCTGTCCGTCCCATTACCACACCACAGCAATGGGACTGTACCCGTTCATCACCAAGGATCAGTTTCTTGCCTGCATGAAGAGTTTCGGCAAAGGCGATTATAACGGCGTTCGTCATTTGTCCCCGCACACAATGATGCATATTGATAATGGCTTCGTGATGCCCAACGGCGTGCTTCACTCGCCGACGGATCTTTGCACACACGAACTGCATGTCACAATGGATGAGCACTTCCTGGCGGAGGACCTGACGCTTGACGGACGTATCGGAGCAGCAGACGCGTTTTATGCCTGCCGGGAAGAAGACTATCCCAGGGATCGGCACGAAGACTGGGAGTACCTGGTTGAAAAGTTCGACTTCGCAGCGAATCAGGATCCGGAATTCGTTCTGAAGAATTCCCGTCCGGCAATCACCGCCGAAGAATTCGCAGGCGACGGAGTAGACGCCAGGTGGATTGTTTATGGCGATTTCCTCGGCGATCAGAAGTGTTCCATTCTCCGTCTCATTCTTGAACCTGGTGCCAAGACGAATTTCCGACCGGAGAGTCCCGCGCTGTTCCACACGAATGGTGGAAGCGGCCGTGTTGGAAAGCTCAAAGTACGATATCACCAGGATATGAAGCTGGGCGAGCTCTACCCCGAGATTGGATTCATCACTCAGGCCGCCCTTAATAACGGCGGTGTGGAAATCGAAAACACCGGAAACGAACCGCTCGTGTTGACCTTCGACTTCCCGCAGAATGCACACTCCAAAACACCCGGCGGTGCCGCTAAGTAACATCGCTTGATGCGATAATTCGCAAAACGGCTTCCACTTTAAAGGCTGCTTACCATTTCCGGTAAGCAGCCTTTTTTCATGCCCAATGTTCACTCTTCATCTGTCCTCCATGAATTTGTTCCACTGCAGAAATTCGACTTGACTCCCCCCTGCTCCCCAGCAGAATAAGCGTCTAAGTGAGTCGCGCGCGTGTCCAGTTTACAGTGCAC
>NZ_JBLXHC010000033.1:0-35927 GCF_048260065.1 Gimesia sp.
TCAGTCTCAGAAAGGTACCCATGCGCGAAGAATAAAACCACTTGACAAGATGCTCTTCATAGATAAGCCCGAATGCAATTCGGGCCGAGCGTAGCGAGCAGGAGGTTGACAGTGCAAACGCGCAATCCAGAGAACCTGCTCTACGTCATTAAGATTGATCACCTGGGTAGCCCCGAATTCCTTCGGGGTTATCCCGGAATCTGGCAGGAGAAGTATTTACGGGTACTGAGGCGAATCAACAAAACTTTCGCCCACTTTTTCCATAATGTATCCCAGCCCCACGGCGGCTCCTTCCAGAACCGCAAACAGAATCACCAGCCACAGTCGTTCTGAGAAAGTAAACGCAACCACAGAGAAGAAATTCGGAATCTGACGAAACGCATTCCCGATAAAGTCCATCAGCGCAGCAAAGGCGGTCTTGATCATGGCGCTCCGGGCAGCGCGTCGTCGCGTCAGATGGAGATCAGACTCCAGATCGCCGCCATTCTCGTCGGCAAAGCGTTCGGTTTCGTTACTGCGCCAGCCTTCCTTCGCATGTGCATAAGCGGCAGCGGCACACGCCCAGCCAAACAACGCAATCCCCAGCATCACCAGCGCGATCAGTTTATGGGTGGAAGGCTCGTCATCCTGTGACTTTGACTTCTTTTTCTTACGCTTAGGCCTGGCGTCCTCTTTCACACCCGTTGACTTTTTCTTCTCCGTCAACTCTTCAGAAACCGGTTTTCGCTTCCGTTTACGACGTGGTCGTTGATATTCTGCTTCTGACATGATTACTGCTCGCTTCAGTCAATTTTTGACATCACATTACCTAAACCAAAGCACCCCACTGCAGTGCACTCTGACCAGAAGAACAGTTATTATGGCAGGGTATTTTTAGATGTCAACAAGAGGGTGAACAGTTAATTCAAGACTTCACATTCATCCGAAAATGAACGGATGACACAGCAGAAAGAATTACGATCCCTGCATTAATGCAGAACGCCCTGCAACGGAAAGTCTCATGAGAATACTTCCACTGCAGGGTTCGTCCTGGCATGTGTTTCCTGGATTATCTCATTTGAATTGATACGGGCGGAACCAATTCTTTAAGCGGTCTGTTCCGCGTGTCTGCCTTCTGCAAACTCTTCCAGCATCTTATCGCAGAAAGCGGGCAGATCATCCGGATTGCGACTGGTTACCAGACCATGATCGCAGACACATTCTTCGTCGACCCATGTTGCACCGGCATTGGTGAGGTCGGTCTTGAGGCTGGGCCACGAAGTGACGCGGCGGTCTGCCACGACATCTGCTTCCACCAGCGACCAGGGACCGTGACAAATCGCTGCCACAGGCTTGCCCTGTTTGAAAAAGTCGCGTACAAAATCCATCGCAGTTTCATTCATCCGCAACGCATCGGGATTGAACACGCCCCCCGGCAGTACGAGGCCATCAAAGTTTTCCGCGCTCACTTCATCCACGACCTGATCGACGGAAAACTGTTCTCCTTTTTGATCGTGATGCACGCCTTGAATCTTGCCTGATTTCAGTGAGATCAGCTGCACATCAGCGCCGGCTGCTGCAACAGCCTCCCAGGGATCGGTCAATTCGACCTGTTCGAAACCGTCGGTAGCAAGAAATGCGATCCTTTTACCCTGTAAATTAAACTTCGTCATCATTCAGGCTCCTTTTCTGTTTCCTAAATCAGTTTCGCCCCCCACTGATCCAGGGGAGTACTTTCCCAATTCCCTCCACAGCCGCCATGGGTGCAAAGAGAACCTAAGTGCTCCCCTGGAAAACAACCACCGTCAGACCGCCACAATTTCTTTACATTCCGCAGCACACTTCCGACAGGAATCAGCACAGGCCTGACAGTGATAATGCTCGTGGGCTTCACACTGTTCTGCGCACCAGGTACAGATGTCTGCACATAACTGACTGATTTGTGATGAGTACCTGCTGTTGCGTGCCATCGCCTGAGCCGTGTAAAGACAGATATCAATACACTCACGGCAACAGTGGGGACAGTCACTATCGCTGTCTTTACCGATCATGGCGTCCAGACAGAATTCACAGTCGGTGGCACATTTCAGACAGGCATCAATGCACGATTGTTTGAGACTCATTTTCGTCCTCCCTAAACAGCGGTTAGCGTTTTTATCGAACAAATAATGAGGACGCAAATCGTATGCCAGCGTGCTTCATTCAAAGAAGATCCTGTACTTACAGAAGAAATCGTCAGAAAGGAACCGACAAGGCGGTCGCGAGCCAGACAGGCTGGACGGTCAACGCGCAGAGCAGTCGCTGTTTCAACAGTAAACAGCGATGTCCTGCAGGAAACTGCGACAGAATGGCTGAGAGGAGCAGGGCAGCATCGATTCCCGCCGAGGAAAATTCTGGCGTGCAGACTTCCTCCAGCGGGTCATCGACTGCGGAAACAGTAGTGATTTGAAATCGAACCGCCAACCGCTAGATGGACGATCCCATTTCACAGTACGTCGTCCCGACCTGGTTGCTCAAGCCAGTTGAGGATTCGGGAGACGAGTCGCTTCACCTGAAATTCAGGCTAATTTTGAGGTGGACGAGGCTGTTCCTCTTTCATTTTTGGTAAAACAACCTCTTTCATAAACTTGTTCCAGGCATTCTCACTTTCCAGATTGGGATCACTGGCCCTCAATCGCTCCAGGGTCTCAATGTCATATTTTTTAATAATGTCCGTCATCTGATTCCATTCATCCAGCGAAATCGGCGGAGGCGCGGTAATATTTGAAGGAACGCCCACCTGCACTTCAGAATCAGAACCACCACAACCAGTCAGTACCACTGGCCACAGCATTAACATTACACACACTACACGAAACATATTTCTCTCCTGAACACAGACATGCGACCGGTACATTTTCATGCGGGTCGCAGCCTGGTATTCAACCTATGTATGGATTAAGGAAATTCGACGATCTCACCATCGGCACGAGTAGAGAGCGCCTGGTACAATTCGTAGTTAATATTTTCTGATAGAAAATGGACGGAACCATCTGCCATTGCAAAATGTGCTCCTCCAGGATGCTGGCTGCGAAAAGCTCCGTATGTATAAAATAGATCCGCAGAGTCTACTTTATGGTTATTAAAGCGATGATAAGTATTCCCCCATGAGTAGCCGATATATCCATAAGCCCAGACACAGCCATAGGTAGTTGATGGTTTACCCTGGGGTGCAAAATCAGTTTCTCCTAACAGGAACGTATTGGTTGTCCCATCTGTAATATCACGCATTTTTGTTTTTTTCTGATAACTGGGACTGGCAGAGTCATTGGGGTTCAATCGCCTCGGAATAATTGCACCATCGAATGCTTCCTCAGGAGCAAAAGAACCGGGATATTGAAAATTCATCGGATCCTTTGTCCCAGAACAGAAAATGTAACTGGCAGGAGCCCGGTTATCGCTGAGGGGTGCACTGGGCATTGTCATTGAGGGGCATAAAAATGTGGGAACGATCATCTGCACCAGCATCGCATTGGTGAAGCCATCTCCATCCGAATCATCAGTGCTGTTTCGTGGCTGCTCTTTATCCCAGCGCCGTGCTACGGCATCCTGTTCCAGGTAGGGCATAATTTCAATATGACCCGTGATCCAGGTTGCACCAGGTAAATTATTCGGATCCGACAGATCAGCAGTGACTTCATAGTCTGAAACCGCAAACGGAAATCGCAAAAAGGTATCGTGGAAATTATGAGTCGCCAATGCCATCTGCTTCAGATTATTCTTACACTGCGAACGGCGGGCTGCTTCACGTGCCTGCTGGACGGCGGGTAACAGTAACGCGATCAGAATCGCAATGATCGCGATCACGACCAGCAGTTCGATCAAGGTAAAACCAGCGCGCCGGGCAGCGCAATAACGGGGACGACGTGTTGTACGAGACAACATGGTGGGTATCTCCTTCAGATGGAAACCAGTAATGGGGTCATTCACATCCCACAAGGGAGTGAAACTCGCCGGAGCGATTGGCTGGCTACTGAGGAGATCTGTAATCTTGCAGAGCAGGGGAGAAACAAACTTCTCACACCACTGCCTCCGCTACAGTCCTGATACCTTTTGCGGGCTATTCCGGAAACGAAACATTGTTCACATGAAACCCAGGCACCTAAATGACACTGAGTCTCAATATCAATAATATAACCATGCAGAAAGCAGATCGTCAAGTCGCTTTCGAGGAAACCAGAGAAAAATGCAGAAATGAATTCCGGAGAGAATAAATTCGATGTAAGTCATATTTATTTTTAACTTTACATCATACCAACAGCCGGGATGGACTCGCTTCATTGATATCCTCGGGATGTTCCAGGGCCGCCTGAATCCCCGCTTTGACTCCCGTCACAGCGGTCTCGACGGACATACTGGGGGCTCCCAGGTTCTCCTTCAGAGCCGCCACTTCAGGCAGAAAAGGGAGATGAATCCAGCCGGCCCGGATGGCTGACTGCTTCTGAGCCAGATAATGCAAAACGCCATACATCAGGTGATTACAGCAGAAAGTTCCCCCGGCATCTGAGATGTCAGCCGGTACGCCTGCGTCCCGCATCGCTTTGACCATCGCACGCAAGGGGAGTGTCGCATAATAACCGACCGGTCCCTCCTCAGCCGTCAATTCTCCCTGCATCGACCGGCCTGCGTTGTCCGTTAAACCATAGCGCGTCCCGTCATTCAGGTTCTGTGCCAACCGTTCCACGGTAATCATCGATCGGCCCCCGTATTCCCCCATCATCACGACCAGTTCGGGTTGAACTTCCTCAATCGCCGCTGTGACGAAGTCGATACATTGAAAAAACGTATTCGGCGCAATCCGCGAGACAATCTCTGCATCTCCCACGGAAACACCGTCCAGCGCCCGCGCCACCGATTCTGCAGGATTGATCGGGGTATAACCATAGGCTTCAAAACCGGTCAGCAATACTTTTTTCATCGAGTGCCTCACTTCAGGGGGAATGACTGCATTACCTGAGATCGTCATATCATACAACAATCAGGTCGCTTCCTGCCATAACGCACTTCAAAGCAGGATGACTACTGCAGAGAACCTGCTTCTGCTGGTTTTTCATGACTTTCAGGAATCGCTTCAGCAGCTGACGCGATGTTATGGATCATCCCTGAAAACACAAAGTGATGCAGCGGGCAGACCGCATACCAGTACAATCGCCCCCATAGTCCCACGGGATCAAAGATCGCTGTCTGCGTGATCGTCGACGTCTCACCTTTGTCGCTGACTTCAAATTCCAGCCACGCACGACCCGGTAGTTTCATTTCCGCCAGCAGTCGCAACCGCCGGTTCGGCTCATACGCTTCCACTCTCCAGAAATCGACGGTATCGCCCACACGCAATGTTTCTGCATGGGCACGTCCGCGTCTGACACCAATCCCGCCAACCAGCAGATCCAGCCAGCCCCGCAGGTGCCACAACCAGTTGCAGGCGTACCAGCCCGTATCGCCGCCGATCCTGCGAATCGGCTCGAACGTGATCTCAGCCGGTCGCGCGACGTCAACGCTACGGGAATCAATAAACCGTGTTCCAAACTGGACCCCCGACCAGGCGGGCAATGCTCCTGACGAAGAGAGCGAATCCGACCAGCGCGTTTCGGCAAACTCCCGCTCTTCATTAATCAACGCCCGTTGAATCGCTGCTTGAATGCCCATCGGTTTGATCGTGAATTCTGTGAGTGCGCTCTCATCCTGCACGACCGTGGAATGCACGATGCTTTCAATCAGCTTGCGACCAATGCGGGCATAGAGCGGCGTTACCAGCCCCAGCCACAGACTGGAAAGGTAAGGTGTCAGCACCGGCACCGGAATCATCCGCACGTGAATCTCACGACAACCGGCATACACGCGCATGATCTCCGCATACGAAACTTCATCGGCACCTCCGATCTCAAATACCCGGCTCTCAGGTAAAGGAATATCCAGTGCCGCAGTCAGGTAGGCAATCAGATCTTCAATCGCAATCGGCTGCGCTGACCTCATGACCCATTTCGGTGTGATCATCACGGGCAGGCGCTCCACCAGCGAACGGATCATTTCAAACGACAGGCTGCCTGAGCCAATTACAATCGACGCGCGAAACTCCAATACCCGCACACCCGATGCACGCAGGATCTCACCCACTTCGTGGCGGCTCCGCAGATGGGGTGAGAGGCTTTCTTCATCATTCCCCAGCCCTCCCAGATAGATAATCCGTTCCACGCCGGCATCCCGGGCCGCTTGTGCAAAGTTCTCAGCAGCCCGGCGGTCGTTTTCTTCAAACGAGCCTTTCTCACCCATCGAGTGAATCAGATAATACGCAACCTTAACGCCGTGTAGCGCCTGTGGCAGAGATTCCGGATCCAGCACATCACCGGCTACCACTTCGATTTCTGCACTGACTCGCGCACGCAGATTTTCAGGACGCCGCACCAGGCACCGCAATCGCTGTCCGCGCTGTTCCAGTGCCTGCAGCAACCGTCCTCCGACATATCCTGTTGCACCAGTCAACAGAACCAGATCATCAGTGGAATTCGCGTCTTGTACAATCTCAACCATCAAAAACCACACTTTCGCTCAACTGGAATCAGAACAGAAATTCATCCTGCTGATTTATAGTACTGAAACGGGAGATGTTGAGGGGAGAATTGCTGGTATTAGAATAAAATCAAGAGATAAGTGTTGAGCAATTTAAATCTCGTCCGTGTCCTCATGGTCTCCATGAAATGCGTCCCAGGCTGCCGCCTCGATCTCACCGCAATCGGAAAGCAGTTCATCCTGTTCATCATATATTTTGTAGGTCTGCTGCACACCTCCAATACTGGCTCCCCCATCGAGACCCGTTAGTAATGTAGAAAAGGCATCGGTAAGCGCACTGTCCAGAATCTGGTTCATCAGGCGAGTCTGTTCCTGTGAAAGATTCAACGCGGTGACGGCTTCTGCCACTGCTGATCCACTCTTTGGATCCTGAAACGTCTTCAACAGCATCTCTTTCTCGCATTTCCAGCAAGCCACAAATTCTTTTGCATCCATCTTTAATTTCCGTTTCATCTCAGAACATTATTTCAACGGACCACCAGTTTCCCCTCGTCGTAGGCAATCGCTTTCTGGCGGCCGATCACCGTATCCCAGTTCATCCGGTGAGGCGGACTCAGATAATGCGCGTAAGCAACCGCCATCTGGCGGGCCACCTCTTTATAAGGCACATTACCGAAACCGGCTCCCATCGCGGGAAACACGACCGAGTTAATCTTCTGACTTTCATCCGTCTGTCGCACGTTGTGCTGATACACGGCCAGCAGCGAAGCCCAGGTCGCCGCATACACTTTGTCGGTTCCGGAAATCGAACCGGGTACACGCATCGTCGGACTGTGGGCCACATAAGGATAATCGGGATTGTCCGTAGGTTCGATTAAAGATGTACCGATCGGCTGCTCGCCCAGATACTCATCCAGGATGCGATGCTGAATCCGCTGCATCAGTTCGACGCCATGAAACTGGATCACGGCGGCATCAATGCCCGCATTCATAATAATGCCCGCATTCATAATCCCGAAGGCATTCGCGGCGGTCACAAAACAGTTATGCGGGGGGAGGGCTTCAAAACGGCTTTCGATGACCGTTACATTGGGGAGTTTTTCAAAACGCGTTCGAAATGCATCACACATTTCTGATTCGGGATGAATCAACCAGAGATCAATGGGCAGAGCCATAAAAGAGCAGGGCACCTTTCTGAATGCTAGACGGGTTTTATACCAGTCCGTTCACACTCAGGTCAAGCGAGGTAAGTCTGAGCGCTCTGACTTACCTGCTCTTGTTTCACAATTTAGATCGGTTTAACGCACGAGCGCAATCGGCGTCTGATCTTTCCAGTTATATTTCTTCCCATCAACGGAGAGTCGATCAGGCATCAGATCAAATTCATGACCTTCCCATTCAAATTTCACCCGACCGGGGAGGATGGTTGTATCTTGAAACTTCAGCCTGTTGCCCGGCATCTGTTCCGCCTGATCCGGCAGGGAAAATGTTCCTCCCGAGTGCGTACCAGACCCTTTGTCCGTAATGACGACCTGACGGTTCAGGGGCCGGTCCTCGCGTCCTGCCAGTCGCAATGTCAGTGCCAGTTGTGATTCCGCCTGACCAATCTCCGCTTCCCAGTGTCCCTGAGATCCGTTAAACGATTCCAGAGACCAGAACAACAGCCCCACACACAACAATCCCCCGCCCAGATAGATCAGAATGTTTTTCAATATTTGTTTTTGCATTGGCTTATCTCGATAAAAAATGAGGAAAGAACCAGCGAATCGGAAAATCCCTTTTCCAGTTCGTGCACCATATCAGAGCAGCAACATTGGCGGGTCTGTGTTGTGCTCTTCCAGGATGCTATTATAGAGATGCCCTATTCAGGGGAAAGCGGAATTTTGATCCATCAAATTCTCAAGCAGGAATCTGATTCAATACGACTGCAGCCCTCTGCACAAATCGTGCAAGATCTTTCACAATCGGAAACGATCTGCACCCGGCTCTGCTGCATTCCTGCAAATTTCTGCAACTCAGTATTTTTTACAATTTTGAAAACGGGAATTCTGAATTAATGGAGAGAGAGCGAACCACTCACTCTCATCCTCGTCAGGCGGACGAACCAGTTCGTTTATCCAGCAATTCGAGCCCCGCATCCAGTGTCCTGCCTGCTCACTGTTCGTCAAACTGCTGCAGATGCCGTTCGAGAGAGTCCCATTCTTCGATGACGTGACTATGAATCTCGGGGTTCGAGATATAGGGATGCCCACTCGCGATGTGAACTTTAATGGCTTCCTTGACGTAGGAGATCAGCTGTAGAATATGGGGGATCAGATCGCGTACTTCCGGCAGACAGTTTTCTTTGAACTGAAACTGAATCGCTGCCCCCAGCCCCAGAATCTGACACCATTCCACTCCCTCTTCTTCGCGCCAGACTGGAGTGACCAGCAGGTAACGTTCCAGCACGGGAAAATAACAGGCGAAGGCCTTGCCTCCCATAAACATAAAATCTTCTGCATACAGCTCCGGATCTTCCAGGAACCTTTGATAGGCTTCGGCCAGTGACAGACCACCAAAATGCTCCCAGGCCACCTGCGCATCGAGGTCTCCCTGCGCAGGATCAAAGTCCCGTTCGCCAGGCAGGGAACCTGATTTTTCCCAGGGTGGTTTCTCTGTCATAATGATATGCAATATTCGATTTTTTGAATTCAGACTCAGGTGATCAGCAGCAATGCCAGATAGGGTACTGCATTAAACACTAGAAACAGCAGTTTGAACAGCCCGATCATGCAATACATGATCACATTAAACGATTCTCGTGGCAGTTTGATCCAGGCATTCTGTGATAAATAAACCATTTCCGGTGTGAGGAGAAATATCAGAACCCAGACAATCAGGATGCTCCCATTCACAATCGTGCACCACATGAAAAATGACGTCAGAGCTTGAAGATCCATACCATTTCTCCTTCACGAGTCATTGACCAGACGTTGTTTAAGAATATTTCGGATGCGGGCCCTGACGGAGGGTGCTTCGTCAGCTTGAGCTGCTGCCAGTAACGAATCAACCTCAGGTTGGTAACACGCTTGTTGCAGCGCCAGTTCATTAAAGCCGTTATAACTCCAGGCTCTGACAAATTTATTCTCGCTCTGCAGGCAGTCACGCAGAAACGATTCGAGTTTGCTGGCATCCCGCTTCCCAATGTACAGGTAGGGGAGACACTGCAGGACATTTAACCGGGTCTCCCAATGTTTCAGTTTCGAAAGACTTCGATAATATGCTCCTACATCCTTCTGGCTGGGCTCCTGTCCTTCCACCAGCGCACGTTTCAACAACCAGCTTGCCGCCTGTTGAGATGCAGAATCATTCAGGTGTTCCATCAGCTGACCACAGAGCCTCGGCTCATCACTGATACGACCGTAAAGCGACTCTAATTCTTCGACGGTCCACTTCTGCTGACTCGCGGTCAGTTGCCCGATGTCCATGACGACTCCTTAAACATTCATAAGGTCTGTATTCACATCAAAACCGTCTTCCACACCATCAGTGCAATCAAAATCAGAATCCCGATGATGACCAGAGTTGAAATCGGAATCACTTCGGTCAACGTTTTGTGCCAGGCGAGAAAATGCTGAAGCACCATCATGATTCCAGCAAATAGAAAGAGCCACAGCCCCAGCGACAGCATCCACTCGGGTGTACGCAATCGCGTCAGAGGATACCACAAGAGATTTAACCCCAACAAAAAAGCTGAGGTCACGATCGGCGCATCCGCCAGAGTCAGCCATGCCAGTTGCTTCTGGATCTCATACTTTTTTTGTTCCTTCTCAGGATCATCCCTGGGGATCTCACGAATTTTCTGAATGAGATAGAGTCGAGTTCCCGACAGATAGGCCGACAACGCAATCGCAATCCCTAATATTGCCAGCAGTTGATCGGAACTGAGTGACATCAGATGGCTCCTGCAAGAAAGTGAATCAGGTGAAATAAAGTCTCTTCAACTGAATTCAGTGTAACACGTCCGCCACAGGAAATCAGCCACTCACCTGGAAAGAGAATCACAAATCGTCTGAAACAGTCTGTGGCTGACTCTCAGCAGATTCAGCCACGCATACCTGTTTCCAGATTCCAAACTGCCACACATCGGGCAAAACAATCAATACCGCAAATAAAGTAATCACTCCGGAACAACATGCCAGAAAACCGTAGATGGCTACCGGAACCTGCTCCATTCCACATAAGTTATACCGGGCATACAGCGTCTGCGGATGATCTGCCAGCGCGGGTACCCCCGATTCAATTTCAATCGTCGCCTGATAGTTGCCCCGCTCAAAAGGCAGAAAGTTCACCAGCTCAGCCTGCCCGTTAAACTGCCTCTGAATATCGTCGCGCAGACTCTGCTTAAGAACTTCTTTCCCGGCGGGATCCGTAATTGTGATCGTCGCCGCCAACCCTTTGAGCAGACCCTGGGGAATCTGTTTCTGTTGATCCAGAATCGTGCAATCCAGATAAATACCTTCACTGTGCGCACTGACGCAGGTCTGCTGGAACGGAACCGATACAGACCCCGGTTGTGACAGATCCAGTGGAACGCTCATCGGACGTGCTGTCTGCCAGTTATGAAATTCGACATTCGCCTGATAAGCGATATAGCTGAAGCAGGCTGTCGCCACCAGTGTCAAGACGGCCACGATCATAACTGTCAATCTGAGTTTCGCCAGTTTTCGCATTATCGCTCATACCTGATGGGGTAGTCATCCATCATTGGACGAGGTCATGAAATGAATCTGTGAGATGTACTTTCATTCTACTCGTTCGCAGCATCAATGACAGCACAAAAATCCCGGACAGCAGCATTGAATGCCTGTGGATTCTCCAGGTACATGAAATGACTGCCCCCCGCTTCCGCAGCAATCATTACAAGCTCCGCTCCGGGAATCTGCCCGGCGATCCACGGCATCACATCCGGTCCCAGATGACTTCCCGCACCACCGATACACAGCGTGGGCACTGTGATACGAGGCAAGAGATCTCGATAATCGGCATAGCTCACACCGAGCAACAACTGTGCTGCAGCCGGACGCGGAAACTTCAGACTCTCCTGAATCATCTGCAGCAGTTCCGCTTCGGAAAATTCAGATGTCAACATGCTCGCCAGAAATTCCGCAGACTTCGCCGGCCCTTCCAGCCCGCCGACCAGTTCCGCCTGCGCCAGCACTTCATCGCCTCCCACGAAGGCCCCATAATGCCGGCATTCTTCTTCCGACCATTCAGGGCGTCGAATCCGGGCAATCATCTGATCGCAGAAAATCAGTCCGCGAATCCCCGTTGCTCCAAACAGATCCAGGTAACTCCAGATCACAGCACAACCGGCAGAGTGCCCCAACAGAATCACATCCTGCAACTCACACGCCTGCATAAATTCGCGCAAATCCATGGCAAAACGTGAGACACGATAGCCGTAACCGGGCCTGGCCGACTCCCCATGTCCCCGATAATCCAGCGCCAGACAACGATACGAATCACTAAAGTCATCCAGCTGTTTATGAAACTGTGACGCGGTCTGTGACCAGCCCGGCAGCAGTACCAGTGGACGACCATGGCCTGCTTCCAGATAATGCAGCGTCACACCATCTTTCGTAGTAATCGAGCCGGAGACTGTGTTTGCCATCTGGGAAATCCTTTCTCTGTCACTGCACGGGTTCAGTTTGACTCCGTTCTACTTGTAAACCATCTCCTCAGGAAATCAACAGCTTTCGAGCCCATTCCGCGTCGACGGGATAAGTTTTTTCAGGTGGCAGATACCGTTTCATACTTTTTCTGCTGCTGGTTCTCAGTCGGTTCAATTTGCGGACCATCGGCGTCAGATCATCAATGGCGACAATCCAGTCCTCAACAAAATCCCGAATGATATGGCGGCTCAATCCGACCTGAATGCTGAAACAGGGCATCGCAGCCCCGCGCGCACTCCGCTCGGTATCCCACTGAACGTGCACGGGCGCCGTTTGAAATTTCTGCTCCCATTCCTCTGCTGAGGCAAACACACGTCTTTCCGGCGCAGTCAACACCCCCAGGGAAAGTGCTTTCTCCCAGCCGACACGAGAAATCCGCACAGATAGAATTCGTGTCTGTCCCGCTTTCTGTCCCCAGTGACTGCGACGCATGAGCCACAGAAAAGAAGGCTTGATCCAGGTCATCCGCCCCAACGAAAAGGGAGCCACAAACCGCTGCGCCGCGAGCGCGGCATCAGCAATCGCATCGGAATACGCCTGATATACCACAATCGTCTCACGATTATAGTCGGCCCGGATTTCATACAAATTCGCCATCGCCTGAGATTCCTCGAAACGGGATTCGATTTCGCTCACAGAATTAGGGAGCGTTTTCCTGTTACGACACAATCATCAGACAGACGTTCGCCGGTGGAACTATTGAATTCGGTTCAATGAAAACATTTCCAGATTTATTTAAATCAGGTTGAGTAACAGAAACAAATTCGAGTAAGGACTATTCACCAGATAAGTTTACTTATCTGATTAAAACAGGACAGTAAGAATATGAACAATAGAATCGACACAGAGAACCAGCCGCATGCTCGACTGACAGTGTTTCCATATCGTATTGCACTAATACCAGATCCGATTCCCAGTGCCAAAAAAATAAATATTTGCCAGGGAATGTAGTACGGGGAGATATAACCAGGACGAAACAACCAGACCAGGCAGAACAAAGCCAATCCCCCTTCGCAGTTTCCCATCCAGCGTTTCCACCGAGGTATCCTGTCCGCCTGCGATACGACTTCTTCAACGACTTTCGATTCTTCCATCAGACTGAGTCTTTTTCTATCACAACAGCATGGTTAGCGTTTCCTCCGCCGCGGCGGTCCGCTGACTGCTTCGCTGGCCATCTGGTATAGCCTGAATCCCGCAAACCCCAGCAGCACACAACTGCCCAGAAACATCCAGACTGCCACTTTCGCGGAATGTCCTTCCAGCCGCGACGAATCTTCTACACCAGGCAGGTATTGCACATTCACTGTCGGTCCCGGCTCAGGCCAGTCGATGGGAACGTCGTCACGCTCACTGTGCTGTTGACCGTCCTTGTCGGTAAACGTGTATTCCACCGCCAGCAAAGGACTGCGTCTACCGAGCGAGGTATCAAAAGTATTAGTCACAGTCGCTTCTGCGGTTGCCCCCCAGACCGCATACTTCAATTTCTTAAACGACAGATATCCGGTCACCAGGAAAGCAACAACGACAATCAGAATCCATACCATTTTCTTAAGTTCTGCGTCTTCGTTGATCATGGATCCTGCAATCTCGGGAGGTAAATCTTCAGGTAACTGGCGCTTGAAACAGATCAAGTAATCAGCAACATAACCAACCGTTACACACTCGTATAGAACAAGCAACGCTTTTCCAGTTAATTCTCTCCGATCTAAAGAGAAATCGTCTCAGACTTCAGCAGGCAGTGTAAGTCGAAACTGCGCTCCCGAGTCCGAATCTTTAATGCAGACCAGAGTCCCGTCCAGCGCCGTCGCGATGTGGCGGGCCAGCGCCAGGCCCAGTCCCGTTCCCGGAGAAGCCTGTTGTCGTGCCTGGCGGGTTCGGAAGAACGGTTCAAAAATCGCTTCCCGGTCTTCCGCTAAAATCCCCATCCCCTGGTCGCTGACTTCCATCAGAATTGAAGCCTCTTTGTGGCGTACCTGAATTCCCACAGGCGTTCCCGGTTCACTGTATTTCAGCGCGTTCGTCACGAGAATATCCAGAACCTGCGCCAGCAATGTCGGCGAAGTTTTACACCGCAAGCCGGCATCAGCTTCGACACGAATGTCATCCCACCGTGGCGTACTTTTCCAGTGTTCCAGATATTGCTGCAGCCAGCTGGAAAGTTCCGTCAGTTGATAATCGGGGATCGGTTCGTCCCCCGCCGGTCGTGCCAGGAAGAGCAGGGCCTCCACTGTCTGACTCAGTGATGTCGTCGCCTGGCTGACGGTGGTCAGTGTCTCCTGATATTCTTCCACGCTCCGGGGACGCCTGAGTGCAACATCCACCTGTCCCTGCATGACAGTTAAAGGGGTTCGTAACTGATGCGCTGTGTTCCCTGCAAACCGTCGCTGATGTTCGTATTCCTGAAACAGCTGATCGAGCAGTTCGTTGAACGTGACTCCCAGCTCTTCCAGTTCATCTCGTGTCGGCTGCACGTCCAGCCGGGCGCGCGTATCCTGCACGTCAATCGCGCGGACTTCATCCGCCATCTGTCGAATCGGTTTCAATGCCCGCTCGCAGAAACGTCGTCCCAGCAGCGCTGCAATCAGCCAGCAGATCAAGGGGAGTACAATCAACGCCACCGCCAGCCAGAACAAGGTTCGCTGTAATGGTTCCAGCTTCCGCGCTGCTACCACCGTCAATTCGGCATGTTCCAGGGGAGATCGTTCCGAGCGAGGTTTAGGATCGGGGGCCGCCAGATGATGGCGCACCACCCGCCAGCCAGGTCGGTTCAACGATTTCTGTTCATTCAGCAGCAGAGCATTGTTGTTCCCTGGTGCAATTCCTGAAGCGCTGTGATAGTTCTCCGAATGCGCAACCACTTGACCTTCTTCGGAGAGTACCAGCCAGAAGAGATCTCCCGGATCTCCATACGCGTCCTGGATCACAAAATGATCCGTCGATTCGAATTTGACGTCATCAATTTCCACCTCCGCTGCGGCTACCAGGATATGCAGCAGGGAATCGAGCTGTTCATCGAAGTGATGTTGCAGATACGATCGCGCCACTCCGTACAGCAACATGGAATTGCCGATCAGAATCACCGCCAGCGCTGACAGGAAAAATGCTGAAACGCGAGTCGTCAGTTTCATGAGAGCCCCTCATTCTGCGAGACGGCTTCCAGCACGTAGCCACGTCCTCTTAATGTCTGTATCACGCGCGGCCCACAGGCTTCCAGTTTATGTCGCAGCTCTTTGACATGCACTTCCAGCGTGTTGGACAGCCCGTCGTATGCATCATCCCAGACCGTATCGTAAATCCGTGTCCGCGAGAGTACCTTACCCGGGTTCCGCAGAAAAAACAGTAAGAGCGAAAACTCTTTCGCCGTCAGATCCAGTTGCGTCCCCCCGCGCGTGACCCGCTGTGTTTCCAGGTCAGCACGGATGTCGTCGTACTCCAGCACGACGGCACTTGCCTGGCCGGGCCGTCGCAACAGCGCCCGGACCCGTGCCAGCAGTTCATCAAAGGCGAATGGCTTCGTCAGATAATCGTCGGCCCCGGCATCCAGTCCGGTCACACGCTCGGAAACCGCATCCCGCGCGGTCAGAAACAGAACCGGCGTCGTGCGGTTCTTCTGACGAAACCTCCTGAGTAGCTGGATCCCGTCTTCTACCGGCAGCCACCAGTCCAGAATCACCAGATCCCACGTCTCCGCATTCAACAGCAGCCAGCCAATCCGGCCATCCTCTGCGTGTTCCACTCCATACCCTTCTTCCACTAACCCCCTTACCAGAAAATCGGCAATGCGGGCTTCATCTTCCACAATCAAAATCCGGCTGCTCATCGCAGATGCTTTCTCAACTCAAAACGGAACTAATCTGTTTCCTCATTTCATGTTACACGCACATTATAGGCAGCCGACCTCAATCACGAAGAAACATGAAGCGGATTTTATCTTCACTTCAGCCTGGCCTTAAGTCCGCTCTCTATAGTGCTTTTGATTCGAAAGTCTCTCACCGCCGAAATCGCCGTTTTAAAGCAGGGAAAAAGGATGATCTCTTACCTTCGACACTTAATCACCCGCAGATGTGAACTGCAAACCTCGTTGACACTGCAAGCTGCTGCTCCCTACCTGCTGCAGCGGTTGGAACAGAAATCAAGCAACAAAAACAGTTTAGCAACTCAACAGCAGAAACAGCCCGGAGTCCGGTTCAGCGAATCTACCTCAACGTGACCAGTTCCAGACACCGCATTTAGTAGAACCACCCATTTAACCGATAATATCAGTACCAATTCATGAAAAGGAAATTTGGAATGACGACTCTAACCAGCTTTATCAATGACCTGTTCTCTGTCTCCACGCGTTCCGATCTCAAAAATATCCGGACCAGCTATGTAAAGCAGAGTCCTTCCATTGTCAGTACACAGAGTCTGAACAAGACCATCCAGCAATGGGCAGCGCGGGAAGCGTCACAGGTGGAAATCCATCGCTACGCCTCAGCGGCTGAACTGGGAGTCTTACTCTCCCGTTTCGATAAGGCAAACGGGCAGGGGATCTCTGATGTGGTACTGCTGCTGGATGAATCACTGCCGCTCCAGTTCGAACAGTTGCTCCGCCGACGAAATCCGGGCCGCCGCCTGACACTGATTCCCCGCCAGGCGTCTGCCACCGACGTCTGTAATCCATTGGGAATGACCAGTTCCACCTTTCGCATGGACTGGGAAGCCGTCGAGGTCAGTTATTATCTGAAAGACGTATTAACCAGCAGTGTGATTCGTCTCAACAGCAGCGAGAAACTGGCGGTGCTGTTGCCTGCCTCCGAAGCGGATGTCGAACTCAAACGCAACGACGACCGCCTGATGTAATTGCAATCAGCTGCATTCCCCGGTTTCGGCGGTCATTCATGCACGTAGGCCCAGTTACCCACCGGTTCCAGGCCGCCGCCGTAGCCACGTTTGGGATAGTTCTGTCTGGGAAAATACAACATCTGATCCCAGTTGACAAAACCAATACTTGTGGGCACGATCAGCACCCAGGGATTTTCCTGGTAACGTTCACGGACTTTTTCACCCGTATGATATTCGTATTCCGGATAGGCCATCATTCCCGTGCCGGGGACCGCAGTCAGATAATCGGGTACCAGTTGTTCCAGTGTTTCGGGAGGACGCGCATGATCTCGCGTGTAGGCTTCTATCGCTTCAACCAGGAACTGACTCCGTTCAGCGAAGTCCGCCATCCGGGCCATGCGAACGCGCTGTCCCAGTTGGATACCGTAAATGCAGCCGGAAACATAGATCAAAGACAGAATCAGGATCAGCAATGCATCCCTGCGATATCGCTTGAAAAACAGACCGATCAGTGACGTCGGAAGCGCCAGCACTGCCAGCAGAAATGCAATTCCATAAAAAAATCCCAGCCAGAGAAACAGACTGGTTCCGACCGGTGTCGTCGAAATCCAATGCGCAAACGGCAAATATCCGACACCAGTCACTGCAAACAAAGTCAGATAGATCCGCTCCTTACGCTTCATGGCCGAAGGCCTCCTGAAATTCGCGTCGTCTGTCTTCCCTGATGCTCTGTCGGTCATCCGCACGATTGATATAACAGCGAATCGACCACGCAGCAAGCATGCCCAAAGCCGCGTTGCCCCCACTCCCCAGCAGTACCATCCATCCGCCACGGCTCAGGAATATTTTGACTCCCACAACAAAAAACATCCCACCCCAGACCAGCGGTCTCATTCTCTGATGCGTGGCAGTCCGACCAAAGCTGCTGTAATACGCATAGTTAAAGGCGATGCCCCCCCCATCGAACGTTCCCAGAAATCCTAGTGCAAACAACCAGAACCGGTCATTCGTCAGCAATACCACAATCTGTCCCAGACAGTAACCCAGCAGGAAGCCGATCAGCATCCCCAATACTGTCAAAATGAATATTCGCAAACCGGACCAGTTGGATTTACGACGAACTCCCGCCAGCAGTAAAAACGCTCCCAGATGGGGTAACAGCGCGGGATCATGCCCCACGCAGATATACCGTTCCGGTATGATAAACACAATTCCTTTCTTCAGACCGGTGTAAGCCGTCAGACCGTCCCGGTAACTCTCTTTCAATCCCCAGCGACACTCATCCAGAGGGTAACTCGTATCTTTACCTGATACAGTGATTACCAGCCGGTTATGTTCCACAGCCACACGACGGGGCAGATAACTGCGCTGCAGCAATACCAGCCCTTTGAGAATGAGATATCCCGCTAAAAAAACACACCAGAAAAAACAGAACCCGAACACGAGATCAAATCGGGCATTGACTGGATCCAGCACCGCCAGCACCACAATAGGCGACATGAAAACGAGAAACGCTGCCACCAGTTTTTTATACCCTCCCGCACCGCGAACATATTTTTTCAAGCTGACATCCGACTTCTCCACAACATCCACCAGCTGCCCGCCGTCTACAGCGTACTGATAGAGGTCAGGCGATACCTCTTCCACACAACGCCGACAATACTGCCTGTCATCCCAGAGCGTCACCGCTTCGTCTTCGTCGGAAATCGACTCTCCGCAATAAGGGCAGGCAGCCTGTTTCATTTGAGCACCTCCCGACACGCAGAAAGTCTATTCGAAAAATCGCAACGATGTATTTTGCAGGCAGTCTGGCAAAACATGTTACCTGTTTTTAACAATCAGCCCGGTCATTCATGCACGTAGGCCCAGACTCCCACTGGTTCCAGCCAGCCGCCGTAACCCTGTTTGGGATAATTCTGTTTGGGAAAATACAATACCACATCAAATCCCACTCCGAAGACAGGCGGCAGCACCTGCAGCGCCCAGGGATTGCCTGCATACTGTTGACGGGCATCCTTACCTGTGAAATATTGAAATTCAGAACAGGCCCGCATCCCCGTGTCTGGCACAGCAGGCAGATAATCGGGAATCAAGGCAGTTAACGATTCAGGCGGAACGCCATGCTGACGTTCATAATCATTGATCGCGGCAATGAGCGGTTGAGTGCGACGTGAAAACGCTTCACAGCGGGCGGTCCAGACACGATGTTCCAGATTCACTCCCAACAGAAAGCAGGGGACATACACGGCCAGAACCAGCAGCCAGAGCAGGGCACGCGAACGAGACTCTTTCCAGTAGAGCCGCACCAGCATAATCGGCAGCATGACCAGTGTCGCCAGAAAGGCAAAGTAATAAAGCATGGTCACACAGAGGATGAATCCACTTCCATAAGGAGCCAGTAAGGCCCACGCCGCAAAAGGCAAAACAACAATCGCAGAAACCGCAAACAGCAGGTAATTGATCAAGTCTTTAGACTTCATAGCGGTACCCCGCTTTCGATTCCTGCTTCTCCCGTATTCTCAACACCAGATTCTTTTTTCGCAACTGCAATTGAGACCGGAAATGCCAGGCTGCGAAGCCACCAATGATCGCATTGATACTGCCACAGATCAGACACGATATGATCGCGGAAGGAATTCCCCAACGAAAACCGGCAAGAAATCCCAGACTCCCCCCCATCTTGAAAAATTCCGCTCCCCAGAGAGCAGGGTGGAGTAGTTGATAAGCCAGTTTTGAGCTGGGTTTTCGACTGATGATAGAGAGTCCCACCAGGCAGGCCCCATCCAGCACACCCAGTATGGGCAACAGGAATTCCCAGGCGGGATTGTTCAATTCAATGGCGCAAAACTTCCCCGACAACAGGCCGACCAGATAACCTCCCACGCCACCACCAACCAGGGAGAGAAAATCATGAAACCGGCTCGGAGTATAGACGGGCAGCTCCACTAACTGAAAGAAGGCGCACCAGTGTTTCAACAACTCAGACGAGTGTCCGCAATTGATGACGGCGTCAGGCGTATAAATCGTTATTCCCTGTTTCAGACTGGTGGCAAACAGGACTTCGTCTGCAGACGAAGTACCAGGCTTCCATTGGCAATCGGTGAGGAGTGAAGTCTGTTCCCCCTCCGGAGTCACCACTTTGATATGAAGTCGCTCCAGAACCACCCTGCGCGGCAGATGGGTACGGAAATGTTTCACTTTTCCGCAGGAGATCCACCAGCAATAGAGCATGACAAAGCCCAGACAGAAGCCTTGGACCCCGATGATCATTTCCAGGGGAGTATTATTTCGAATCAGCACGACAGTCAGAGGCAATACAAAGAGCAAACCAGCGGCGATTCCGACTTTGAATTGAAAACGACGCCAGTATTGGCTCACACTGATATCGTCTGGCTCAAGCAGATCGACCAGCTGTCCCCCCTCTGTCGCGAATGTGTAGAGATCAGGCGAAATCGCTTCCACACAACTCCGGCAGTAGCTCCTGCCATTCCACAATGGCACCGCTTCGTCGAGCATCGGTTCTTTGCAACGGGGACAATCAGCAGAAATCACACGCGCCTCCCGATAAAACAGATCGCAGTCTCGTTACCGTCCCTGTATTATAATGAATTCAGCAGATGAAATCAGCATTTTTCCGCAGCTTATTCGCCGCCGATGCCGTCTTCTTCCTGTTCGACTTCTTTCGCTTCTTCCACGTGCTGAACCGCGGGATTCACGATCCGGTCCATCACCATCATCGCGCCAATGATTCCACCACCGCCTGTGCTTTTTTCTTGACGGAACAGGTCTTTGATACTGCTCCACATCAACACAGGCATTATCAGTAGAAACAAAACCAGTCCTGCCAGTATCAACCATTCAATCGGGTGCTGCATAAAAGTCCTCCCTCATACTCCTGCTCATCAAACTCGCTCAACGAATTGTTTCAGCGGCGTACGTAACCGAATAACAGCAATCACAAATAAGATTTTTCCCAGTAATTCCAGTCCATACAGAAAGTAGGCAAACTGGAGGTAGTGGCGACACTCTTCTACCCCCATGATCATCTCCCCAGACTGTGTCATTAACATCTGCAGCACCAGAGCACAGACTCCTGAGGTCAACACCGCCAGCAGTGCCCCCACTAGCCAACCTTTTCCTTTCACCGCAGGCCAGGTCAGCACCACAATCAGTGCGACACTTTCCACAAGCAATATCAGTACTGTCGTGATCTGTTCCATCCGCTCATTTACTTTCTAAGTACCTTGCTGGCTGGCTTCTGCTTCCCGTATTGCCTGCTGCTTCCTGTTACATTGTCGAATGGACCACGTCAGGCAAAAGGCATACGGAACCCAGATCAACTGATTCCAGGGCTGAGGCAACACAAACATCATCAGAATGAACAGCGGAATCAGAATCCACATCACAGTCGCGATCCGAATCATAAACGCTTTTTCGGCCGGACCATTCGTATTTTTAATGCTAAACCAGGTACCAACGACTCCTCCCAGCACACCAATCACCGTGCCCCCCACACCGCCGATCAAACCAATTGTTTCAGGAGCCATTTTGATTCTCTTGAAGATTCAGGGGGTTAAAAGTCAGGAAACATACGCTGTAACCAGCTGTGACAGACAGCAGCATACTCTGCTTTCAATCCCGGATCAGGACATTCCATATCACGGACTCTATTTTCGATCGCGCTGCAGCGAATAGCAACCCCCGTGGAGAGAAGCCAGAGAACCACCACCACTCCTATTTCCAGCAGGTCATGCCAATAGAGACAGAATAACCCTGTCCCTAATGCCACCCCGATAAACAGCAGGCCTACCGGCACAAAGTACATGTTTGTTCGTACCAGCGGCTTTAATCTTTCCAGAATTTCACTATTTTCCATGACAGGAAACTGATGCAGAAATCGATTCAACTGATGACCGCTATAACCACAGAGAAAAATCTGTCCCACCTCACTCAACAAAAACAGTCCGAATGCCATGCGATCAATGGCTTTAAACAGTTCGCTCGCTTCAGGAACCGCCTGCAGTTTGAGATCATAGACCACGTAAGCCGCATACGTCAGCATCAATATGATCAGCGCCAAAGGCACGATGACCGTCAAGGAAAGCGGGTTGAATTCCGGTCGATCAATCGAAAAATCGGGCTCGTCCCGCATCACCATCTCCCTGCATCACTCAGAAAACCATTACTTCTTACTCTGATCTCCGCGTAATGGTACAGCATACAGTTTCCGCGCCGCCAGCGCATCCTGAATTCCGGAAATCAGGACCAGCAGCGCCATCACTGCCATCACCAGTCGCAGCACATCCGGAACGGCCGCAGGCGCATAAATAATCTGTGTCGGCTCATTCCGCCACGCTCCCGCTTCCAGGCAGACCGCGGTCAGCAGCCCGCCAAACAGCATTGCAATGATGATATGCAGCACGTACTCACCACTGGGCAGGCCTCCCAGCAACCGGCGGCTCTCCCGCTCCAGCGCAAAATCGACGATGGAAATCAGCACATCAAAGACAAACAGTGCCACGAGACACCAGAAATAGAATCCCTGCAGTTTCAGATTCGGTATCACCAGAAACAACGCCGCATACGTCGGCCCGCGCAGACTGTGCACCACCAGCTCGCCCCGCGCATCGGGATGACTGCGAATCCCATGCGAAAAACTGTGGTACAGCGCGATATCCGTCGCGCCCAGACAGCCCAGCACAAACAGAATCCAGGTGGCTACTTCCATGAACGTTCACTTTCCTTCAGATTCATTCACAAACCGGCTCACTACGTCACTTTCCACCAGCCGTTGTAAGGACTGATGCCGAAACGCAAACGCCGCGTTTAAATCTCTGACCAGCAAGGTCCGCGTCAGCAGCGAACCGCCAAACTGCCACGCCATCTCCACATTCAGCATATCCCGCACAATGGTCCCGGCTGATGTTTCTTCAAATTCATGAATGTGTGAGAAACGGGAAAACGGACCATGAAACATGGTCTCGCCAAAACGATGACCAGGCTCATAGAGGTCATGCCGAAAGCCCATCACGACGGGCAGACAACCTGCTATCATCTGCTCCACCCAGGTCTCGGCCCCGGGGTGAATATTCCCTGCATGCCGCAACACGCGAAAGCCAGGCCACTCCGCCAGCAGCAGTCCCAGATGAGCCGGATCTTCGTGAAACCGAAACAGCGTCTCACGATCAGCGGGAACAGTCTGTTCAAAACTTAATTCCATCTCGCGTCTCAAACATTCGGGTACTGTGATTCAATAAATTTCACATTACGCGGCACTTCAAAAACAGAAAACCCGGTGCGGTGGACAACCTCTGATAGCTTTCCGGATCACTCTGCTGCATCTCTTCGTCGGGTTTGCCTTCGCTCATCTCAATCATACACAGTCCCGCATCGAACAGTGAATTCATCAACGCCGAAAGCGGTCTGCGAAAATATTCCACCCGCGTCGGTCTTCCCAGGGTATTCCACTCATCTACGATTTTCTCAGTCAGAAAATAATTGCCGCTCGGCGAGAACTCATAATCCATAAACGGATGATGCGTCGAAAACACAAACTCCCCCTCCGGTTTCAGAATCCGTTTCACATCGCGGAATAACGCTGTCGGATCTTCCAGGTAATGGATCATCAACGGCGATACTGCCAGATCGAAAGACCGGTCGGCTTCGTCGGGCACTCCCTGCGTGAGATCCTGCTGATAAGCGTGTACGCTGTTTCCCAGTTTCTGCTGTACCAGAGAGATCATCTCAGCCGAAGCATCGACTGCAGTCACAGTCGCCCCCTGCGACACAAGATGAGCAGCATACTCACCAGGCCCGCAACCGAGATCAATCACCTTTTTTCCCTGCAGATCAGGCAGCAGCGTACACAGAGAAGGGCGTTCATAGTGCGCGTTATAGCTGTTGTCGCGAATCGCTGCTGCGTACTCTTCAGCAAATTCGCCATACATCGGGTTGAACATGGACAGGAAGCCTTGAAAGAAGATCAGCCTGAGGACTTCGCAAAACTTCTCCCATTTATAGCACGACTCCGCTCCCTCAACAACAATTGAGAAAGCGGAGTCCAATTCAGATCCCAAATCTGAATCCCTGGTTGTGTATTAATAGCCGGTTGTGGCGTCCTGGTATAATTCGCTGGCAATTTTCCGCAGTGTGTCATCCGCTTTCGGATTGCTGATATTCGTCATGAGAACAATCGCGATGTCTTTCTGCTTATCAATCCAGACCTGTGCCAGATTTTTTCCATTCGATCCGCCATGATAGAGCAGGGGATACGGTGCCCAGTCCACGGTCACCCAGCCCCAGCCATGTGCATACTGACCAGCAGGCGGCGTTCCCGGACGGTTCTCCCCTTTCACGGTAAAGACGGGTTGATGAATCTTCTCCAGCATCTGCTGTGAAACAATATTACAAGGTGCCCGCGTCCCGTTACCGGCATTCCAGCCGGCCCAGGTCGCAAAATCCAGAATCGACAGATGGGCAATCCCCGCAGGTCCCAGGATCGGAGAGTTATCCGCATTCGGCCCTGCCAGATACGATTTGAAGCTGCCGTCTTTCTGCTTCACATGTCCCAGCGGTGCATCAACTTTTCCCATCGAAGACTGGCAGCCCAGCCCCGCGGTCGTCAGCTGGAACGGTTCAAAAATCCGTTCGACGATCAGTTCATCCCACGTTTTCCCGCTGACCTTTTCAATCATCGCACCGGCAATAGTATATCCCCGGTTGTTATACGCCCAGGCACTGCCCGACTTCGCCACTAAAGGCAGCTTGACCGATTCCTTCACAATCCAGTATCGCAGGTCATTCAGATCACCATCCACGTCGACGGAATTTTTCAGCAGATCCATCAGATTCTCATCGTCGGCCCGCATTCCACTCGTATGCGATAACAGCTGCTCCAGCGTTACTTTCTCGACATCCGCCGCCATGGAATCCTTCAATTCAGGGAAAATATCTCCCAGCGTCGAATCCCATTTCAGTTTGCTTTCTTCGATCATCATGCCCGCGATGGTCGCGGTCATCGCTTTGGTATCGGATCCCAGATGAAACTTGTCGTGAATCGTCACCGGGATCTCTGATCCCATTTTTCGCGTACCGACAGCACCGTATTCGGTAATCGTTCCCCGTTCCACGACAGCGGCGGCGACAGCAGGCAACTCACCTGATTTCAGATAGGGTTCCAGTTTGTGACCGATGGTCTGCCCCCGAATCACACCAGGTGACAGTACCAGACTCACCCCCAGAATCAGCATACAAGCCCGCGGCCGCATAATACGCATACGCTACTCCTCAATGTTCGATCTTCAGTTTGACGGATGGCTCCCGCTGCCACCATCCGCTTTATTTATCGAGCATCATCGCAGCCGGCTGTGGAGTCATCTTCCAAAAACGTCTCACATCAAAGAATCCAGAGATGACAAACGGCACAGGTCTCACGATCAGGCTGATTCGGATTTCGGGACTGATTTCAGATGCAGTCCTTTGGAAGCGATCTGCGCTGTAATCGCGGCATCACCGCCGTTGGCCAGCACAAACAAAATCACGGCAAAACCATAATCACCATTGGCAAGGACCGCTGCCAGCACGAACAGCAAAACCATAAAACCGCACAACTCGGCACAAGCGACAGGATAATGCTTCATGACAAAGTCGCCCCACGAGGGGATGAAGAAACTCCGAATTCCCACCTCAGACGGCTTCCAGAACTTCGCGCCACAGCTTTCGCAGTGATACTCATGTTTGGGAACCACCGCAAAACAGTTGCCACACAGATTTTCGCGTGACTGCGAGACTTCGGGGTCAAAGCCTTTCTCCTCGAATGACTTATAAGCATTCAGAAAGACCTCCCGCATTGTCTTGCGATCAATTTTCGGGAAGCCGGAGTAGTTCAGGTTTTTGCCATCTTTCAGACAGATTTTCGCATTCCCAAAGATCGTACTCTTCAGATCTTTGATCTGGCTGTAGTAGATCGACCAGAACGTACGCTTGGGCTTCCCCGAACCATTCGTACGGATACACAACAACCGGAAGTTCGTCAGCACCACTGCCGTATGATTGATGGTTTGCGCCCAGAGTGCCCCCATGAAAAACTGTTCGGACACCGAAGACTGATTCCCTTTGGAAATAAACAGCACCTCTTCCTTTTCCAGCAGCATCTCTTCCAATAGAGGTTCCAGGCGTTTGACCAGTTGAAATTTTTTCTTGATCCCGCTTTTCGCAAACATTCCCTCAATCTTGGGGAACATGGTCTCCAGCCGGTAATTAATATTGGGGGAAAGCTTCAGATTCAGCTGTGTCAGTTTCGTATCAACGGCCTGGCTGTCGACTGTGCTCATGAGAGATGTTTCCTCAAGGATAAGATGAAAAGCGGGTAGACTAACATCTTACCCAGAACACACGAACAGTTCAAAACGATTTTCATCTTTCACAATGAAAATTGAGTTTTCCCCTTCAGGCATCGCTGCCGGAGCTCTAGCGCGCTTCACATTTAACGATAGCGTCTGTCAATCTAATATACTCGGTCCAAATGGACCTGGAGACGCTACAGTAAAACGGGACACAGTCTAAAGTCGCCCGTTCCAGCTGGTCACCAGTAAAACCTGCTCCCCCCCCTCAAGAGGATTTCTTCCAGCAGGGGTTCCAGCTGCTTCACAGCCTTATACTTCACCCTGATCCACCCCTTGGCAGCCCAGTCCTCAATCCGGGGAAACAGCGTCTCCAGTCGATAGGAAATCTCCGGGGACAGTTCCAGTTTCAACTTATTGAGTTTGGCAGCGACATCTGCATGGGACAGGTCAGACATAGCTCATCCTTCCTTAATTGAATCATCAAAGAAGTCTGAGCCTATTTCACCCGAAGCGCTCCGGCAATACTAAGAAAATCTGGTCGGAGCGTCAGGATTCAGAGATCCGTCAAATTGATCATTGGCAGCCGCGCTGTCCGCAGGAACTTCCTTCAGATACAATCCCTTCGCGGTGAGTTTATACCCGACTGCCGATGCAGTCATATGAAACAGAACGAACATCAGCGCAACCAGGACAGGATTGCTCTTCGCTTCCAGCACCAGGACACTTAACCCAAAAACGACATAGGTCGACAACTCAGCAAGTGCAAAAGAAAATGGTCTGATCGTAAAACTCCCCCAGAGAGGAAAAAATAAACTGCGTATCCCAATCTCAAAAGGAGACCAGAAATTAGCGCCGCATGCTTCACAATGATTTCCCTGATTAGATACGATCTTGAAACAGTTCCCACAAATATTTTCTCTTGATTGAGAAACAGTTGGATCCAGCTCTTGTTCCTGGAATCGCTGTGAAGATTTCTCGAAGACGTCATGCAGCGTCGGGAGTTCCTGCTTGGGAAAATCGCGGAGAGATAGCTTCGTCCCATCTTTAAAGTAGAATTTGGGATGCTCTAAAAACGTGTTTTTCAATGCCTCGATCTGGCTATAGTAAATCGTCCAGTAAGGACAACCGGCATGATTTCCAGTCTGATGCATACACAGCATTCGCAAATTCGTGAGCGCAAAAATGACTCTTTGACAGTCCAGTTCCCGCCCTCCTCGCGAAACAAACAACACCTGCTCATGTTCCAGCAAGACCTCTTTTAAAAAAGGCTCAATCCATTGAACCAGCTGAAACTTTTCCCGAATCTTTTTGTTAACGAAAAATCCTTCAATCTCAAGAAAGATCGTTTCCAGCCGGTAGTTGATCTCGGGGGATAAATGCAGATCCAACTCATTTAATTTCGAGAGAACCTGGTCCGCAGTCACTTCGGCCATTCGTCACGGCTTTCCAGAGCAGGGGACATCAAAACATTTTGTACTACTCTCACAACCGCCCCTTCCAGGTTTCCACATCCAGCACTTCACTCAACAGCATCTGTTGTGCACACAGAATCGACCGCTGCAGTTCTTCCGCCGTCACTTCGCCTGCTGAGTTCGACAGGGGCAGGGTCCCCGTCGCATCACTCAGAAACTCAACTGTAAATCCGCGATGCACTGCCTCGCGCGCTGTCGTATCACAGCACATATGCGTCATGTAGCCGGCGATCGTCACCGTGTCGATATTTCGTTCACGCAGCCAGTCCTCCAGTTCCGTCCCCGTAAAACTGCCCGGCAGTGACTTCTCGAGCAGCAGATCGCGCGGCCGCTTCGCCACTTCCGGATGCAGTTCCCAGCCCGGCATCCCTTTCTGAAAGAACGGCTTGGCCGGATCAGTAAACGCATGCTGGATGACCACGACGGGAACCTGTTTCGCCGCTGCCGTATCCATCGCCGTCAGGATCTGTTCCAGATGCCCCGCCGGATGCGTGATCGGAAGCGCCCCCGTAAAATACTCATTCTGCACATCAATCACCAGTAAAGCGCGACTCATCATAACTCCCTGAAATAATTCCTACCCGTTCAATGCACCATTTGAAAATCAAAACTTATATTTCGTGTCCGCAATTGATGATTGCAATCCTCAGCCTGAGCGTTTGAGTCCCCTAGTGTAGTAGAACGCTGCCAGGCTAGCCAGCCGCTCCCAGCTTCAGACCAATCAAACCAGCCAGAATCAATAACACGCTGATCAGTCGGATCGCATTGACCGGTTCCTGAAACAGAACCGCTCCCAGAATCACGGTTCCCACCGCACCGACTCCCACCCAGACAGCATACGCGGTCCCCAGAGGCAGGGACTTCATCGCGAGTCCCAGTAGTCCCAGGCTGACGATCATCGAACTGATCGTCCAGAGAGAAGGGAAGAGCCGGGTAAACCCTTCCGTATATTTGAGCCCCACAGCCCAACCCACTTCAAAGCATCCTGCCAGAATCAGAATCAGCCACGGCATCGTATTTTCCTTCACACAGATGGGGCCGTCCCCGCTGGAACAGGAGCGGTGAGGTCGTCCTCACTTCCAGAAAGATCAATACTGCCATCTTAGGCACCCGCAGCAGTTCTGAAAAGTCTCAAAAAGGAACCGATGAACCTGCAAACAAATGTTGTTCGTGCCTAATTGCCTGAAGACTGAGAGCAAAATTATTTACCGCAGACATCACGCATCCATATCCGCCAGATTCCGTGGTTGAGGCACTGTCCCCGCCTGTACCTCTGCAATCCGCTGCTGCAGATTTACATTGATCGGATCATCCGGTGCGCCTGTTACAGCCACCTCTATCACTTCGGCCGCCTCTTCCAGTTCTCCGCCGATCAACAAAGCCAGTGCCAGATTTGCTACCAGCCCCATATCTTCCGGCTTGAGTTTTCTTGCGTGCCGGGCCGCAGCGATGGCCTGTCTGGTTCTGCCCAGCTTGAGGCACTCAAACATATATTCGCGTGGTGCATCCGGGTTATCTTGAAGTAATTGATACGCTTTTCTAAATGCGTCACAGGCAGCTTCCGTATTTTCCAGAACCTGCTCCGCCTTACCGATGATCCACCATGAAGCACCATTCCCCGGATCAATTTTCAGAGCCTGACGAAGTAAGTCCTTGCCCCTCGCCAGATCATCACGTGCTCTCTCGGTATCCGCCGGTTGATGATCGCGACCTACAATAAAAATATAAGGGTTGATCAGATCCACCCCTTCCTCATACAGGCGATCATGTTCCATCGAGGCAGGTGTCGATCCGAATTCGGACATATCGATCACGACCTTCATATCACATCCTGAAAGTGTCATTGGGGGATTCTCGCTGGTATCATCTTTGTTGAGGTTACGTAAGACAGCGCCCCCACCTTCCAGCGAGACCACTTTTCCTCCCCGATTGATCAAGCCATTGACTTCGTCCATGCCAATCGACAGCAGTCCTTCATCCAGGTCAACCCGCACCCCTACACGAAACTCCCACAGGTTCTGTCTCGGCTCTCCCTGACTCTCCGCCTCTCCTGACATGTCGCAAACTCCCTTTCTGTGAATTAAGAATCAGCCGTTTGTTTTCTGTGTTTCTTAGTAGCAATCCTCAATCATTGGCTGACAGAGCCTTCTGCTCTTCGTACCAGTCTGCCGTCGCCTGAACGGCCTGTTTCACCACTGTAATCACTTCGGAAGGCGGCCCCTTGGATTCGGTTCCGTACTCCCACTGACTCAACAGTTCTTCGCCGGCAGATGTCTGAAAACCAACCAGCAGTTTGCACCGCTTCCCCTCTGCATTCGGATCGCCAAAACCACCAATCCAGTCATCAATCACCGGACCACAGACGCTCCGCACTGCCTGAAACGCATCGGCATCACTCACGCCGATATACAGATCCTGTTCCTCGTTATCTTCCTTTCCCGTTCCCATTCGATTGATTGTGCCATCATCAGCCAGCAAAATAAATAAAACCTGATCGCCATCGCATTCCAGCACCACCATAATCCGTGCCACACTGTCGGCACTACCGACTGTGGTGGCAGCTGGTTTGGATTTAAACCTGTCAAAGAAGCCCATTCCTACCTCGAATCTCTGATCATTACTTTGAGCGCTCAAAATAATTTGTAAATGCACTCAATATCGGTTTTTCCTCACTGTGGTCAAGTACAGAAAAGCGAATCTGTTTGAATCGACCGAAATAAGGACCACCGGATTGCAGGAATTCAGAGAATAATCGTGCAACCAGATCAGGAGAATTACGAAACACACCACAGCCTCAGGCCCCCAGCACAAGTGTCTGGCAGCCTTGCGCCGCAAATAACGCAAGCGCTTTATCCATCCGGGCCATGAAGACTTGCGGAATTTCACTCACATGCACAGCCTGATTTTTCTGAATCGCTCCCGCGTTGGGAGCCGCACTGGTCAGGAAGTCGACCTGGTAACTGGATTCCAGAAACGAGCCCGCATCATCCCGGAAAACCGGGCAGGCAGGGGAGTAGATCATACGGTCCGAATAAAAAGCACTGCGCAGTCTGCGATGTGTCTCATAATACTGGTTGTGAAACAGATTCAACGAAGCATACAGCGCCGAACTGCGCGCGAGGCTCTCTTCCTGAGCCTGACTTCCGCCCAGAAAACCGCCTCCCGGATTTTTTGCAGACGCAAAATTCAATACGCCAATCCGACCTGTCGTCGAATCCGCCGCCAGTGCGCGTGCGCCTTCCAGTGTGGTTTCATTCTCCAGCCGGAATTCTGTCTGTGTAAATGGAACCGGCTTTCGCAGTACGGCATCCCGCATCTGTTCCAGTGCATCAGGCTCAAAGCAGGCGGAACCCGCATTACAGGCCGCCATCTCTGCAGCAATCGCCACCGTCTCTCCCCGTGGATTCACATATCGTCCCACTTCCAACACTTCCAGCGTGGTCTTCGCCAGATAAGCACGTCCTGTTCGACTACTCATAATCACAATCCTTTCTCATTCTTGTTTTCATTCTTATTTCTTTTACCACATTCTTCCTTAGTGTATATTATACGACAAGTAATAATAAATCAGGGTTCGCCCGCTTTTTCACTTTCGTGTCATTTCGTGTTTTTCGTGGTAGTAAAAACCAGTGAACCGAACGAAACCACCCTCAAGACTTTCATTCCGCTTCGAAATCTGGTTAGAATAAAATTCCTCGCCACACACTCCAGCATCAGGAATAACATCATGCCACGACTGACAGCCCCGGGTTTCTTCGCTCTGCTCACTCTCCTGTTTCTCATAACAGGTAACTCGTTCGCTGCCGAACCCATTGATATCGGCTCCCGCCTGGAACTCATGGTTGATGACTCCCTGATCGAATCACAGAGCGACAACGCCCGCTTTGAACTGCATCATCCCACCCCCCGCGAAATTGTTTTTACCTATGACAAACCCTGGGAGGGGAGTGGCTGCGGCTACCAGAGCATCTTCAAAGATGGCGACAAATACCGCATGTACTACAAAGCCTGGCATCTCGACGTGCAGGAAAAAAAACTCGGCCCTAACAACAGCAACTTCACCTGTTACGCCGAGAGCGATGACGGCATCCACTGGACACGCCCCGACCTGGGACTCTTTTCCTTTCCGCCGGGAAGTGGAAACAAAGACAACAACATCGTCATCGGCAAAGCCCATCGCGACTGGATGAAGTCCGCCAAACCCGATCCCGTGCACCCCGCCGTCTTCAAAGATGAAAATCCCGCCTGTCCCGCTGATGCGAAATATAAAGCCATCCTCCGTTCCCGCGGTAAACACGGTCTGCTGGCCCTCAAATCCCCCGACGGTATCCACTGGTCTTTAATGTCGGAAGAACCGGTCATCACCAAAGGAGCCTTCGATTCCGAAAACCTCGCCTTCTGGAACCCGGCCACCAAACAGTACCGGGCCTACTGGCGTTACTTCACCGGCGGCACCACCGATGAAAAGAACTGGAAACCCACCGGCCTCCGCGACATCCGCACCGCCACGTCAGACGACTTCATCCACTGGAGTGCCCCCCAGGACCTGAAATACGGCGACGCGCCTCCCGAGCAGCTCTACACCAACCAGATCAAACCCTACTACCGCGCACCGCACATCCTCGTCGGCTTCCCCACGCGTTACATCGAGCGGGGCTGGTCGAAATCGATGGAAGAACTGCCCGAGTATAAGCACCGCAAAATGCGTTCTTCCATCTCCAACCGTTACGGCATGGCGATTACCGAAGCGCTGTTCATGACCAGTCGTGACGGCGTCAATTTCAAACGCTGGCCCGAAGCCTTCCTGCGTCCCGGCATCGAACGCCAGGGAACCTGGGCCTACGGACATCAATATATCGCCTGGCAGATGGTCGAAACGAAATCGGATGTCGAAGGCGCTCCCGACGAACTCTCGCTCTATGCCACCGAAGGTTACTGGACCGGCAACAGCAGTCAGCTAAGGCGCTACACCATGCGCATCGACGGCTTCGTCTCCATCAACGCCCCACTCAAAGGGGGAGAGATCACCACGAAACCGATCACCTTCACAGGTAAGGAACTCAAGCTCAACTTCTCCACCTCAGCCGCCGGCGGCATCACAGTCGAACTGCAGACCCCCGCAGGCGAACCGATCGCAGGTTTCAAAGAAGCCGACTGCAGCGAACTCTTCGGCGACACCATCTCTCGCGCTGTCAGTTGGAAGCAGGGCTCCGACGTCAGCAGCCTCGCCGGTAAACCGGTCAAATTAAAGATCAAACTCAAAGACGCCGATCTGTATTCGTTCAAGTTTGAGTGAGTAATTTACCTGAAAAGTGAAACGCCCCTGGCCAATACCAATTCTTTCAACAGTTTTAGACTGTTTCCAGTTTTACTGTAGCGTCTCCAGAACCATTTGGACCGAGTCTATAAGATTGACAGACGCTATGTTTAAATGTGATGCGCTCTAGTTGTCAGAGATCATTTGCCGGTTGAACTTATGCATTGACTGTTATTGGAGCCGCTGGGCATGCTCACTTATCTTTGTTGTAGAGATGATTCGATTTTACTGCACCTTGTGGGAAGAATTTGCGTATTCCCTGCCTGAGCATTACATCCGTCTGAAGAATGATGTCTCTAAATTTTTGCTCAGGTCTACCACGAAAAGAGGTTACATGAAACTGATCATCATCCCTCAATGGCATATCAGAAAAATAGTAGTTGGAAACACACGCCCTGTGCATATCCTCGGTTACGGGGCTCACTGAGTGCCAGGCTCCCCCATGAGTTGCCATGACAGCAAGCCGGTTAAAAAGGCTGTCGATCGTTACCTGTTTATTTTTTACTCCCTCGGGCCATATCTCAAGGTTGCCACCAAAACGGCTCTCCCATTCCGGCGTGACGTAATATAACAGGTTCAATACCCTCCATTGTTTTCGATCTTTTTCGTGTGAATTATCCAGATGCGGATTGAGAAACTGCCCTTTACCCATCAAGGATATTCCACCCGCATATAAATGCTCATCAGGACAAAGGTGTTTGATTTCTGTGATCTCTTGAATTAATTCAACGACTCGTTGATCTTGAAAAGCATAGATCGCTTCTTCCAGGATGGTATTGTACTGGTCCATCTGAGCTGCAATGTATTTGTATTCGCGCAAGCTCTTTTTCAACTTCATCATTTCTGGTTTCGGGAAAGAGTCAAATATGCTTTTTGCCAACTCTTTCGGCAGCAATTCATCCACAAAGAAATAACCTATTTTTTCACTTGACTCCTGGAACTGCTTTTTGAGGCTGTTCTTTTCTTCGTCAATTCGCTGAACAATGAAATCTGCTATTTCTTTTCTATTCATACTTCTGCTCTCTTTTGTGACAATTTGACAACGATTGATAAACAGAATTAGACTCTCACTGAAGAAAAATACCAGAATACCTGTATATCAACAACACCAATATTCACAGGTACAATATGGACGGTAACGCACAGGTGAAAATCGCCGTCCACAGCCGCGAGGTCAGCATCACTGCACCAGCCCACAAAGCAGACCGCTGATGGACAATACCGGCGTTAGCTGGTCCAGTAGGTCACCATGAATTCGAGTTTCATCAGGCTTGAGTCAGCATTTCATGATCACTCAAACTCACAGAGAGGTTCTGTCAGATCAGTCTGGTTAATCAACTGAGTCCTCAGGCGCCATCCTCTTAGGAAACATTTTCATCACGAGTTCCAGTCCCCACAGACCTGTCAGGCTACCGGTGATTGTCGCAATTCCCATCAGCAGTTGCAGCCAGCCTCCGATCAGGGACGTTGCCAGTATGCCTGCCCCTTGAGCCATCATGAAGCACATCAGAAAGTGAGCCGGGTAGAGCGGGTTTCGCAGACGAAACGGATTACTGGAATGCGTCGGCCGTTTCCAGACAGGATCCGTAAAGGGATTGATCGCCTGAAACCCGACGACGGCCACAACCATAAAAGGCCAGATTACAATCGAAATCAACAACCCGAAACCGTATAAATAAATGTCAAACGGGGGCATCTCTCCCATTGGCTTCGACTGATAAGTAATACAAGTTCCCGCGCCTGAAATCGCCGCCAGGATCAGCACAATTGCGCGGAACCGTGTCCAATCCCCCTCCCAGCCAGCCCGCTCTCGGCTGTTCACTCTGCCGCACCTCAACCTTCCGCCCGTCCGGATCCTCCACCACAAACACCGGCTCCTGATCGATTTCATACTGGGATACAATCGCAATCCCGGCCGCATCCAGGCTCTCTCGCAGATCCGTCTCCAGGTTGACTGCAAATCCCAACCGTGACCGGTCCGCCGGCTCTCCCTCTTTCAGCGGATAGAGTTCGAACACCAGCCCCTCAAACACAGCCGCATAATGCACAGGCCCGGAACCATGCTGCTCCTGCTCAAACTCAATTCCAAAGTGCTCATAAAACACCCGGCTGGCTTCAATATCCCGACAACGCAGCACCAGCAGATTGAGTTTCAGATCCATAATTGATCACACAGTTTTCTATTTTTCAGTAACAAAATCAATTGTTGGGTGGCACTGTTGGCTCGCCCAACAGTGCTGAGATACAGCTTCCAAACCAGTAAAGACTCACACCTGATTAGACTCGAAAAAATCCCAGGGTAGGCCGCTCAGCTCAGGCAAATCTGAATCAACCAACTCTCCTTCGCTTTCATACCAGCGTCGGGTGGCACTGTTGACTCGCCCAACAGTGCTGTGATACAGCTTCCAAACCAGTAAAGACTCACTCCTGATTAGACTCAAAAAAATCCCAGGGTAGGCCGCTCAGCTCAGGCAAATCTGAATCAACCAACTCTCCTTCGCTTTTATACCAGTGTCGGGTGGCACTGTTGGCTCGCTATTTAGACCGGACACATGATACACAACCGTTCGGACACATAGGTAACACTTTTCTATTGTTGTTTACAAGACGTTGAGAGATCCCTGAGAGCGTAGCGAACAGGGATCTCTCAACGGCTGCGACTTTTCCTGCGGGGACGGTGTTTTCTCAATTCGATCTTACCAACTTTGAATGTGCGATAATACACGTCCCA
>NZ_JBLXHC010000034.1:0-34004 GCF_048260065.1 Gimesia sp.
GCTGCGATCACCAGGGTGGCGTTTGTCGTGGTCAGTCTGCTGCCCCTGTTGATTTGCTGGCTGTTACTGCAGCAGAAGGTTGAACCAGCGGACAAATATGAGATCACAGAATTACTGCTGGAGGATCTGGTCTCAGCAGAACCACGTCTGATGCCATCTGCTACATCAAAGCCAGACAAACGCCGATTAACGGATTTACCCCACTCACCTGATACCCCACCTACAGAAGAGGAAAACTGATATGTCACACATTGTCACGATTCGAACTGAGGTCCGCGACACCGAAGCGCTGGGCCTAGCCTGCCGTCGACTCGAACTGGGAGAACCCATCCACGAAACCGTTCCCCTGTTTAGCGGGGAAGCCACCGGATACACAGTTCGTCTACCGGACTGGCGGTATCCTGTTGTGTTCGACGTGGGTCAGGGGCAGGTTCGCTACGACAATTTTGAAGGTCGCTGGGGAGAGCCGTCTCACCTCAACAGACTGCTGCAATTTTACGGCGTGGAAAAATGTCGTTTAGAGGCGCGTCGGAAGGGACATTCTGTCCTGGAAAACCAGCAAAACGACGGTTCCATCAAACTCACCATTCAGATCGGAGAGGGGCATGCAAATAATTGAAATCATCATTTCTACCGACGGTCAGTCTCGCATCGAAACCCGAGGCTTTACCGGCTCCCGGTGCAAAGACGCCAGCCGGTTTCTGGAAGCGGCGCTGGGAAAGGTCTCTTCAGAACAGCTGACCGCCGAGTACCACCAGAGTGTTCAACATCAACCCAACCATTTAACACAGGAGAATTAGCTTTCGCAAATCAACATCTTCAGGTCTTACCAGACCCGATTCCCGATGATCCTCCACAGGTTCGTGTGCTGGTGGTGGTTGAAGGAGCCCACGACATCGAATTTCTGACACGCATCTCGACTCTTCTCCATGCAGATGATCCCACACTACCTGATTTGGTCGGCATGGAACGGAACAGTGAACTCATCTTCCTGCCCATCAGCGGTCATCCGCAGGCCTGGGGCAAGCGACTGGCTCCTCTTAACCTGCCAGAGTTTCACTTGTACGATCGCGAAGAGTCACCGGTCACGGAATTGCGTCAGCAAACAGTCGCCACGATCAATCAACGCTGTTGTTGCCGCGCCATGCTGACGTCGAAACGGAGCCTGGAGAACTACCTGCATCCGCAAGCTATTCAGGACATCGCCGATATCGCTCCCCAATTCGGGGATCAGGATTGCGTGGCGACGGATGTGGCACAACGGGTATTCGACAACACTCATGACGATTACTCCTGGAGCCAGCTCACACGCCGCGCCCAGGTTAGACTCACAAATCGCGTCAAGCACTGGCTCAATACCAGTGCCGTCGAAAAAATGACGCTTCCCCTGCTGCAGGAACGTGATCCGGACGGGGAAATCATTTCTTGGCTGGAGACGATCGGCCAACTGGCTAAGACCGCTTAAAGCACACTTCACACTTTCTCTTTCTTCAAACCATCAAGGAAACACTTATGTTACTATCCGAACGACTGGCTGAGAACATACGCGCCTGCTTTACTGGTATCTGGATTCAGAGTCATGAACACGACGAGGCTTTGCTGGAAATGTCCCGGCTCTGCCACAGTGAAGACTGGCGGTTGCTCTCTTGGGACATTGACCGGGGCCTGCAGGGAACGGAACTCGCTGGAGACCGCGACACGTCGCTCCTTGATCCCCTGGCTGCCATCCACTGTCTGAGCGGTCAGGCCGATCCGGATCGGCCCACGCTGCTGGTCCTTAAAAACTTCCATCGCTTCATCAATTCTCCTGAAATCATTCAGGCGCTGACACAACAGATCAATCTGGGAAAACAGGCACGGACATTTATTGTCATTCTTTCCAGCCTGGTCCAGATCCCCACAGAACTGGAAAAACTGTTTGTCTGCCTGGAACATGATCTTCCCGATCGCGATCAGCTGGCAGAAATTGCCCGCAGTATCGCCACGGAAGTGGGTGAATTACCGGAGGGACCAGAACTGGAGCGTGTCCTGGACGCTGCCTCAGGGCTGACCCGCTATGAAGCAGAAGGGGCCTTCAGTCTCTCCCTGGTGCGGCATGGGCGCATCGAAGCTTCTGTGGTACTGGAGCTGAAATCGCAGACGCTGCTGAAAAGCGGCCTGTTATCGCTGCACCAGGGGTCGGGATCGTTCGCTGGATTGGGCGGCCTGGAATCCCTCAAAGCCTTCTGTCTGCAAGCGCTCCGTCCCCGCCCCCAGGAATCTTTCCTGGTCCGTCCACGTGGCATCTTGCTACTGGGAGTTCCCGGAACTGGTAAAAGTGCGTTTGCCAAAGCACTCGGCAGGGAAACGGGACGTCCCACGCTGACACTCGACGTCGGGGCTCTGATGGGTTCACTTTTAGGACAAACAGAGTGCGCCGTTTAACGGCAAGTTGAATCCCACGCATAGCGTGGACAGGTTTTGGAATTGATGACCTTGTGGGTCACCGGGATTACCTGAAATGAGTCGAAAGACCAAGGGGAAATATAGCACTTCCGGAAAGCGGCTGATGGGTGAAATCGTTTATCCCATGCTCCGCAAGACCCGGTCGGTACGGTTAAAGCTTGATTGCCTGAACTCTAGCTTCCAGGGCGTAATGTCCTCGCAGAGGATACAACGATTGAAATCCTTTTGTCGCTGCATACCTGAGTTCTTCTGTTGCTCAGGGAACATTCCAGCACGACACCGAATGCCAACGAGGCATTTTAAGGGAGCGAAAAGAGAACCTAACCCGACCTATTACGTTCAACTTGCACGGAATGCGGGATCGCCTAAGGGGCGCGAGCCCTATGGTGACGGAGCCCCCATAGTAGTCCGCGGTCGGGAAAGCCGACTACATGGCGAAGGGGGGCAGGTGTTAGTGGAATTCAACATTGAGGGAGTGCGAGATGCACACTGTTCCTAAAATGCAATGGATTCTACAGGATAGAGGCCGTCGTGGTCTTTGCTTGGAACGGGTCTACCGTTACCTGTATAACCCTGAACTTCATCTTGCCAGCTACGGGAAAATATACCGTAACAATGGTGCGATGACCAAAGGGACAACACAAGAAACAGTAGATGGCATGTCCTTCCAGAAAATCCTGCGAATCATTGATTGTCTGCGTGACGGTCGATATCGCTGGACTCCGGTCAGACGAATTTACATTCTCAAAAAGAATGGAAAACAGAGACCGCTTGGATTGCCAACCTGGTCAGACAAACTGGTTCAGGAATCGATGCGTACCATTCTCGAATGGTATTACGAGCCTCAGTTCAGTGATTCATCCTGTGGGTTTCGGCCCAGACGCGGTTGTCACACCGCGTTAAATCGAATCGCCAAAACATGGACTGGGGCGAGTTGGTTCATCGAAGGAGATATTTCCGGTTGCTTTGACAATATCAATCATGAGATATTGCTCAACATCCTCCGGGAAAAGATCCATGATGGCCGATTCATCGACCTGATTTCAGGGTTACTTAAATCTGGGTATATGGAAGATTGGAAATACAATGCCACTCTTAGCGGTTCTCCGCAAGGAGGCATTGTCAGTCCGATCCTCGCTAACATCTACCTTGATCGCCTTGATAAGTTTGTCGAACAGGTACTTCTTCCTGACTTCAATCGAGGTACAGTGAGAAGGACCAATCAAGCTTACCACAATCTTCAGAAAATGGCTGCTCGCCGGAAGAAAAGCGGAGACGTTGAAGGCTATCGAGAATGTATGCGGAAAAAGGGCCTATTGCCGTCGAAAGACTTCAATGATCCAAACTACCGCCGTCTTCGATATGTTCGATACGCCGATGATTTTCTTTTGGGCTTCTGTGGTCTCAAGCAAGAAGCAGAGGAGATCAAGGATCGACTGCGCGATTTCTTACAAGAATCGCTGAAATTGAACTTATCTCCAGAAAAGACACTCATTACCCATGCTCGAACTCAGAAGGCTCGCTTTCTGGGTTACGAAATCTGCGTTTCGCATAACAATTTGCATCGAGCAAATGGAGTGCGAAGGAGCAATGGAAAGGTCTGTCTGCTCATTCCTTCCGCTGTCATTAATGACAAGATTAGCTGTTATCTCAAACACGGCAAAATCAGTCATCGTCCTGAACTTTTACCCGATCATCCATGGAGTATCGTGGCAAGGTATCAGGCGGAATGGCGTGGTCTGGTTGAATATTACCAGCTTGCCTGGAATATGAATGCCCGACTGGGAAGGCTGTTTTACTTCATAAATGTTTCACTTGCCAAAACCTTAGCGTGCAAATTTCAGATTTCACGCAAGGCTGTTTTTGACAGGTTCACAAGTGAAGTAAAAACACCACTTGGTATGCGAAAAGTGTTGCTGATACGCAAGGAACGCCCGGATAAACCGGATCTCGTTGCGTACTTTGGCGGCATCAATCTCGCAAGAACGAAGATAATACGGAATTGCGATCCCCCGCTACGAGTACCGTTTAACCCAAAGTGCGAACTGGTCGAACGATTGTTGGCCGATGAATGTGAGCTATGTGGAAGAAAAGGAGCCTGTGAGGTTCATCACATCCGCAAGCTGGCAGATATCGACCAGCCCGGTCGTCGAGTGAAGCCTGATTGGGTTAAACGTATGATAGCGCGGCGTCGTAAAACTTTAGTCGTCTGTCTCTCCTGTCATCAAAATATTCATAACGGGAGATACGATGGCAAAGCTATCTAACACTGGAGAGCCGTGTGCGATGAAAGTCGCACGCACGGTTCGGAGGAGGACTGTTGGAAAAGTACCGACTCATTCAGTCGGCAACTCGCTGGCAGTCTATCCTACAGAGCGAACCCGCAGAGCCCTTCGGATCGTCGATGCCATGCAACCGGCTGTCCTCTTCATCGATGAAGTCGAAAAAGGCTTGGGTGGGGCAGCCTCTTCCGGACAGTCTGACAGCGGTGTCTCCACCCGCATGCTGGGGACACTGCTGGGTTGGTTGAACGACCACACTTCAGACGTGTTCGTCGTCTGTACCGCGAACGACATTTCGAAACTGCCGCCGGAGTTTGTGCGGGCTGAACGCTTTGACGCGTTGTTCTTCCTGGATTTACCGGGAGATGATCAGAAGCAGGCCATCTGGAGTCTGTACCGTGATCTGTTTGGTCTTACGGCCGATCAACGTTTGCCGGACAACCGGCACTGGACCGGTTCGGAAATCCGGGCCTGCTGTCGTCTGGCGGCGCTGCTCGACGTCCCTTTAATCAAGGCCGCGGAAAACGTGGTCCCTGTGGCCGTCACGGCCGCCGAATCGGTGGCCCGTTTACGACGCTGGGCCAGCAAACGCTGTCTGTCTGCAGAACAGCCAGGCGTGTTTAGCAACGACGAGCGTTCCGGTTCCCGCTCACGCCGGAATCTCTCACGCGATCCCCACAGAAACTAAACCACAGTCTATTTAAGGAGACAATATGACCATGACTGCCATCGAAGATGTAAATACCCGCACAGATCCCATTGATCGGCTGCGATCAACGATGTGTGCCACGCGTATCAGTTTTGAATGGTTCGGCACACGCAAGTCACTGACACGCGATCAGAAGACCCAGGCTGCCGAATCGTTTGGGGCGGAAGGCACCTTTCTGAGTGCGGGCAAGAAACTGCTGGATACGGGACATCCCCGTTTCCGGGCCGTGAATGCGGTCCGTCAGCGGGTGCGATCCTACTGGACTTCCATCAGCCTGTCATTTCCAGAACCCGGGATACGGTTATTGCGGCAGGATGCCCTGACTGCATTTCAGGAGCAGATGCACCAGTTCACGGAAGAGCTCAACGAGGCTGTCTCAAATCTGGATGAACAATACCTGTCCCTGAAGTCAGCGGCCCGGGAACGCTTGGGGAGTCTCTTCAATGACGACGATTATCCCATGACCCTGATCGGGCTGTTCGAGGTTTCCTGGGACTTTCCCAGTGTCGAACCACCGGATTATTTAAGGCAACTCAATCCGGAACTGTACGAGCAGGAATGCCAGCGCGTGCAGTCGCGATTTGAGGAAGCGGTCAGACTGGCGGAAGACGCCTTTCTGGGTGAACTGTCACAACTGGTGTCTCATCTAACGGATCGTTTGAGTGGTCAGGCCGATGGTCGGCCCAAAGTCTTCCGGGATTCCGCCATCGGCAACCTGCACGAGTTCTTTGAGCGCTTCCGTTCCCTGAATGTACGCTCCAACGAGCAGCTGGATGTGCTGGTAGCCCAGTGTCAGGGGATCGTGCAGGGTATCCAGCCCCAGGAATTGCGAAAACGAGACACACTCCGGCAACAGGTGGCTTCTGAGCTGTCTGGTGTCCAGGCAGCCCTGGATGGTCTGTTAATCGATCGACCACGGCGGCAGATTATTCGGACTCCCAAGTGAGGTAATCAACATGCAACTTTCGATCTCACCACAGGGGACAGTGCACTGCGTTTACTCGGAAGCCATTGACTTGGCAACTCTCGGTCGACTGGCCATCTCACGTGGCTCTTATGTCGAACCGGATGCAGCCGGTCAGTGGCTGGTGGACCTCTCCCCTGTGGACGGTCCGCAGCTGGGACCATTCGCGCAACGGAGTGCCGCTCTGAAATCCGAAATGGACTGGCTGGAGCAGCATTGGTTGCTGCCAGATACCAGTTCCTGAGAACTGACAACTTAATTTTAGCACTGGTTTGCCCCGGTCTTGCAGAATCGTCTCTGCAGGGCCGGGGCTTTTTTTGTTTAAACATTTTCGTTTTGAAGGAGACAACAGATGAAACAGGCAGATTTGAATCGGGCCGTTGCCCTGGCAACTGGCGAAAGCATGTCGACGGTGAAGCGTTTGGGGTTTTTACTGGCAGAGCCCGATGAAACGGTTGATCCAGATTCCGAAACGTCGGGACCCTATGTAATTGACTGGGATGAACTGGAAGCCAATCGACTGAATTCTGAGCGACAAGGGGTACGCCATGAACCAGTGGTGGCCTGATCTGCAAACGAGCGAATGCTGTCGAACTGTCCCAGAGGATCTCAGTGCACGGTCGAACTCGCAGTCAGCCCTGCGGCAAACGCTGCACGCCGGTCGCATCAAGGGACGACGCGGTGTGAAAAGCAATACACGCCGCAGGAAACGACGTCGTAAACGATGGCCGCTCACATAAACAAACAGTGTGTGTTATTAACCAAATTTAAACAAAAACGGAAAGCCTTTTATGAAACTTTTATTGATCAACAATGATGGCGGAGGTTTCGCTGATTATATCGAGGTCCCTGCAGGAACCACGGTAGCACAACTCTTTGAGCAGAAGATGGGGGATGCAGAAGCCCGCGGTTACCTGATTCGCGTGAATCGCCAGCCCTGTCCCCCGGACCAGCAGTTACAGGACGGGGACCGGATTTCCATAACGCCGACGAAGATCGAGGGGGCGATAAGTTAGTTGTCCCTGAAGTTAAGTATTTCGATTTTAGCAGGTTGTCGGGATCACGGTTCCGGCAGCCTGTTTTGATTTTATGGGAGAACATGAATTATGAAACATCCACGAAAACGATTCTGGCGGGCTGCCAGTCGAATTCATCACTGCCTGGTATCAGAAGAACCCCCGTCATTATATGAAATGCCATTCCAGGTATGGTGGCACTGTGACCGGCTGATACGGAAACGCCAACAGGCACAACGCAAAGGCTGGGATTTCGCTGCATCCAAGTTGGAACGAGAACTGAAATCAGGTGTAACCCAGTTGATCCAGCAACTGACCACTTTACATGGTGACCTGTCGTCTGATGCATCTCGGCAGCAGAATCCCCCTGTCCGAGAACTGTATGCAGAACTACTGGCTATAGAAGAAGAATTCGGAGAGCGGCAACTGGATCTCCGTGAACAATGCATTTCCGTCAGCACTGAACCGATTGAACTGGAAGGCGTCTATCTGGGACCATTTGAGATTCATCTCAATTATGCAAATCTGAAAATGGATAACGGGTCCCCTTATCGGGTGATCGCCAGGGACCCGCATCCGGCGTTTACCAACGACTGTGTCACACATCCGCATGTTCAGTCAGATGTAGTCTGTGAAGGGGATGGACAGCAAGTCATACGCCGATCGCTGGAACAGGGACGGCTGTTTGATTTTTTCACGATGGTGGCCAGCCTGTTACGAACTTATAACTCCGACAGCCCCTATGTGGCGCTCAGTGACTGGGACAGTATTGAATGTACCGAGTGCGCTGATGTAATCGCAGCAACCGAGCAGACACGCTGTGACAACTGTGAAATCACACTTTGCACGGGGTGTGCTAAAGACTGTACGGACTGCGATTGTCCATTTTGCCATGAGTGTTTGTCGTACTGTGATAGCTGTCACAGCAACTGTTGTTCGTCCTGTCTGCAACAGTGCATACAGTGTCATGCCGACTGCTGCCAACGCTGTTTACTTGAAAATGAAAGGTGCTCTGATTGTGATGCGGAAGAAGAACTCGAAGAAACAGAGGAAGAAGTACAGGAAACCCAGGGCTCAACAGCAAACCCGGTTACCACAACTGCGGTTCAGCCCGACTGCCTGGGCGAAACTGTTGTACCTGCGTGATTATGGCGATACCGAAGTTGGTGGCTTTGGGATTACATCAGATGAGGATCTGCTGCTGGTGCAGGACCTGCAACTGGTGGAACAGACCTGCTCGTTGGCTCATGTGGCCTTCGACGATGAGTCGGTGGCGAATTTCTTTGACGATCAGGTGGATGCAGGACTTCGTCCTGAGCAGTTTGGTCGGATCTGGATTCATACGCATCCCGGCGACTGTCCGTTACCCAGCCAGACTGATGAAGCCACCTTTGATCGTGTGTTTGGTCGATCCGACTGGGCCGTGATGTTTATCCTGGCGCGGACAGGGCAAACATATGCCCGGTTAAAATTTAATGTGGGTCCGACGGCCGAATACGAGATTCCCGTAAAAAGGGATTACACTCAAACATTTGCTGGTTGTGATCCAGAACGTTGGGAGGATGAGTATTTAACGCACGTGCATCCACAAAATAATCGTCGCCTGCTCCAGTCTGCTTTTGATCAAACCGCAGACTTTGACTGGGAAGAGGACTGGCTCTTTGCTGAATACGGATTGAAAGGAGAACAGATTTGAATACATTAAATGTGACTACGGATCGTTTCCAAAGACAGAGCGATCTGATCCCGGCGGAACGGCTTTCTCAGCTGACGGCAACCGTCATTGGTGTGGGGGCCATAGGTCGTCAGGTAGCACTGCAACTGGCGGCAATCGGGACACCGCGGATTCAGCTGATTGACTTTGATAGTGTGGAGTCGACCAATATTACGACTCAGGGATATCGGGCTCAGGATCTGGGGCAACTTAAAGTGGACGCGACCGCCAGAGCCATACAGGAGCTTGATGAATCAATTCAGGTAACGGTGATTATGGATCGTTATCGAGTGTCCGTTCCTGTGGGCGAGGTTGTCTTCTGCTGCGTTGATTCGATATCCGCCCGTGCAGCAATCTGGCGTTCTGCATCTTCTCACTGCCAGCTATTTGTAGATGGCCGCATGCTGGGTGAGGTAATCCGTGTCCTGTCAGTGGCCGCTCCCCACAATGACCACAATTACTATAAATCGACTTTGTTTCACCAGTCCGAAGCTCAAACTGGTCGATGCACAGCACAAAGTACAATCTACACCGCTAACATTGCTGCAGGCTTAATGCTGCACCAGTTCACACGCTGGCTACGCATGTTACCCCTGGATCGTGATATCACCGTCAGCTTGCTCGCAAGCGAGTTGATCCTGGGGCCTGATCCATCTCCGGAAATGTAGAACGTACTGAAGCTTCAGCCGCTGATTTCAGTTCTGCTTTGCGTTTTGTTACCGCAGCTATAATTGGCTGGAACTGTCGTTGGCTGGCTTCCAGATAACGTTCCCGTAACTGGTCGAGATGGGTGTAATTGGTAATGGCTGCCTTGCTGACAGCATGTCCCATCAAATACTTCCGATAATATTCTGGCATCCCGGCATTCAGCATGGCAGTGCTGAATAGATGACGGAAATCCTTGAGAGTTGCCTTGGCTGGCCAGGATAGCTGGCCAGCCAAGCGATGAAACTCATTCTCAATATGGTCGTATTTAATCCCACCTGCGTCGTGGAGCAACTGATCCCGTATCTGCATTCCTTGTTCTGCAGTGAGATTTGCAGTCTTCTGACAACGACGCGAATATTCTTTTGTTAACTGCTCCAGCGATTGATCAAATAAAGGCGGTTGTTCAGAACCTTCAAAAACAGCACGACGCCGAATCAACAATCCTGTTTCTGTATTTTCAGAGCCCCCCTCTAGAATCGCCCGGATCGGTTCGAGCAAAGGTAACCTCTTATCACGCCTGCCTTTGGTCGTATAACTGATTTGGGGCAGGCAAATCACCTTTAACCATCCATCTGAAGTCAGGTTTTCCCGGAAAAGAAAGCACGGTTCCGAAGCCCTCAGACCATAAAAAATCAATAACACAAACAGGTGAAGTTGGTAACTGTCGCACTTTTTCAAAAAATCAACCACCATCGGAATTATAATGTCGGGCTCCCCGAACAGGTCAGGGGCAACCGAAGCGGACTGACGAACTTTTCCCTGAAAGGGATTTCGGAAGCCTGATGGCATCAGATTTCCACGATCCGGGTCGGCCGCCCAGATATACATCCCCCGGACCACATCCAGTACGTAATCAGGCGAGGACATTGTCTGTTTCTGCGTATTGGGATGCCCATTGGAAGAAACCTGCAAATTCTTCAAGTATGTTTGAAAGTGTAAAACCAGATCACGATTGACATTCGTGATAGATGGATATGCCGTTGAAATCAGTGGTTGTTGAATAAAAAAACGATAATGCTCCAGAGCTGAAGCGTATCGTCTGACTGTTTTCGGAGCGATTTCACCGGCATCGGCTCGACGTTGTAAGTGACTTTGATAGAGGTCCAGCAGACTCTGGTGCTTCAGTTTCCCTCTCCCCAGACCAGATGAGCGGAAGTGTTTGAGGCGTTCCTCAATTTCCCGGGCGCAAAAGATAGCGGTCACCAGATCACCGTCGACCCGTTCTGTGAGGTTTTTCTTTGCAGCAGGGTCCCAGAACTGAAGCCGAAAGTAGTCGTTTTGTCTATAAATGCGTACCTTTTGAGGTGGATCGATCCCGTCCGGGAATTTCTCGATACGAATCCAGCGATGCTTGGTTTTATATTTCTCACACCAGGTCGAACTTTTCGTATCAGCTTCTACCTGTTTCTGGGAAAAGTCTTCTGGTCGGATGTCGTCTCTTTTACGAACCATCATACGTGTCTTTAAACTGCCCTTGAATTTTGATATCGAACAGGTTTCTTCCAATGAAACCCATCAGTCGGGATCAGCTTAAAAATTGGCGTTCACAACTCGCTTACAAAACGCCATAATATTTGTAATAGTTTGGAAACAGATTAAACATATTTAAAGATCAGCCTGAGGAGTATTACAATAATACTATGGACTCTTGGAAACTGGCAGTACGAAGATATCAAGATATACTTCCGGACGCGGATATACCGAGGTTTAACTTTCCCAGGGAAAAACTTCTGGCCTGGCTCAGGAATGAGGCCTGTCCTGCTGTTGAAGAATATAGCCAACGTCTAAGGTTTCAAGAATATGCAAACTGGCCTCTGATCACATTGATGCCCGGAGCAGATACTCCGGAACGTCGATTGATTGAGTCTCTGGAACAAGGCATCTTGAAATGCGCTAAAACTTTCTTACAGTTAACAAAGGAAAAACTGGTTGGTAAAAATCTGGAGGACCAGAATCCTTCCCGAGAGTACGTTAGCGAAGAAACCGTCGAGATAACTGCTGGAAGAACGAATTGTGTGAAAAGAACAATTGATAAATCCAATGATTTAGAAATTATTTTGTCGCAAGTTGAATACCTGGCTCAAAACAGCGACTTGTCATTAGTAAACAGTTCAGATTATTTTGCCCCAGTACAGGAATTCTCTAAGGATGCTGATGGAAAAATAGTCCAACGTGGAGAACTTATAATTGCATTTAATTATGAGTTGGACCCTGTGGGAAATTATATGATCCGCTGTTTGCTGGAACGGGCCCGGCAATGGTATGAACTTTTGTCTAAAGCAAGAGGCATGATCAAAAAAGCCATCGAAGCGACAGGACGACCCTATCAACAATTACTCGACCAACTTGAACACGAGTGGGATAAATTAGATACCGACTGGTCGGAATGTCAATATCTTTTAAAAAGCGGTAAAAAGAAACGTTTAATCAACTCAGCAGTCATACTCACCCAGATCTATGCCGCATTTGGACTGAAACCTGACCTGCACTGGCTATCACTCTCTGATAAATTACTGAACCAGGAAATTGAGTCTATCAGAAACAGGCTGACTGCATTCCTCAATAAAGAAACAACAGACCGGATTGCCCATGCTTTGGGAGATTTGAAAGATCTTTATGGCAAAGATGAAAAGCAAACCGATGTCGTTGAAGAAGCGATTGCGAACGGCGACTTAGTGTTGATCTCGAAGTCTAAAGAAGCATACTGGGAAAATAAAAAAATATCTGATCAGATTAGTGGCAGACGATGGGAATTGTTACTTTTATTAGCAAAAAAAGCAAAACTTAGAGCCTGTGTTAGAGAACATGATTTATTTCCAGAAGGCTCAAAGTCGTTATCTGCCATGGGAACATCCTGGAGCCGTTTGAATGAGCGTCTGCCTGAATCGCTCTGGACACTGGTTGAAAACGGAGTTGAGCCACGATCCTACATACTCCGTCTGGATTCGACCCAAATACACATTTTTTAAAGTCATAGTCCTGTTTTATGTAAAAAACACCGTCGTAATCAATTGTATTCGCCCTAGCTGATACTTCAGTTTGCAATTTCAACAAATCCCCTTCAATTAATCTTGCTGTGTCATCGAACTTCTCTGTATTTATTGACTAATTAACCGCTGAAAGGTGGGTAGTCAGAGAGGAAGCTCAGCCAGTATTCTGCGCATCGTAGAATAATTCTTTCATCTCTTCCTTCACTATAAGAGATGACCTGCAAGGCTGCTGTTGCATTGTCGCCACCAACTCATCTACCCATTAAAAGTTGCTCGGCTGACTTCTAGATCCTCTTCCTATTCGGGCTTAGTACCACTTACTCCCCCCCCGTTAAAAGATCTATTTTCTGTATCTGACTCCAAACTCTTACAAAAATATCGCAGCTTTGTAAGAGGTTTGTGAACACAAGATTCTACATTTTGAGTCTGGAGAGCCACTCCAGACTCCTTTCTTTCAAGGAGCCAATCATGAGTGACTCTATTAACAAACCGACCACCCCAAATGCTGATCTACTCTCAACTCCAGAAAAACTGGACAGAGTGGCAAACCTGATCGCTGAAGGAGAGTTTCCTTTTCCGACTGGTCTTTCACCTGACCAGCAGGTCCTATTAGCGACAGAGGTAAGAAAAAGACGGCATCAAAGGTTGGTCAAATTTATTGCCAGATCAATTGCCAGAGAATTATGGCAAAAGATCGAACAACATAATCAAAAAGGGAAAGATTATGATTAGATCACAGTACGACTTCAAGAAACTGATCAACTACATTCGCTATGGTCGTATGAGCGACCCTAACCAAAACCCATCAAGCCCTGATCAGCAATTTGCTACTATAGATCTGGTATTGGGAAGATGTGGATACAACCATTGGAATCATCTGGCAGATTATCGTGACGATGGTATTTCAGGACGGTTGCTCAGAAAACGGCTTGGTTACCAGAAAATGCTGTTTGACATCAAGTCTGGTGCTATTAGTCCTGATGTTATCCTGGTTGACGATATTGACCGATTTGGAAGAGTGGACGATCTGAAAGAGATCCGTCGTGATTTGTATAACAAATATGGGGTATTGGTCCTGGATGCAAAATCCAATTTTGGAGATCCCAATACTCCCCAGGGGCGTATGTACAATGCAATGGAAGAAGCACGCGCTGTCGAAGAGGGAAAAACAAAAGCTCATCGTGTTTTCAGAGGTAAACGTGATGCAATTTCGCAAGGTCGCTGGTCAGGTGGTAAACCTCCATTTGGTTATCAACTGGAAACTCATCAAGAAGTTACCAATGGCCGTCCTCGTTCTTATAGTATTATCGTTCCTGATCCTGAAACGGCAAGGATCATAGTATTACTATTCCGGAAGGCTGATGAGACCGGTTGGGGACAAGACCGCTTAAGCAAATTTCTTAATAATCATGAGGAGGTGCCAGAACATCATAAACCGTTTCATGGTTCCACTGTAGGTTCATGGCTTGATAATGAAATTTACATTGGAAAAATGGTTTGGCCCAAGGTCACAACAGACATCATCAGTGAGTGCCGAGTTATTGAAAAGATCCCTGTCGAAGAACAGTTGTGTATAGAAGACTATTGCGCACCAATTGTGGAACCAGATGTATTTGATCGAGTCAGACAGATAAGAAAAACTCGTGGACAATTACGGAAAGCTGCACTGGCTAAAACCACACCGCAATCGGACAAGCAAATTAAAGCGCCTGCTCCCGGCATGACACTTCGCTATTTATTGACAGGTCTGGTTCGCTGTGGTCATTGCAACAGGTCTATGGTTCCAAATAGTGGAGGACGATATGTCACTAAGGACAATGAAACGCATGAGTATACCGCTTATTCTTGCCCAGGACATAGAACTGGGATCTGTTCCAATAAGAAAACGATCCCGGAGAAGTGGCTTCGTCAAATGGTAGTAGATGCCATCAAGAGCCGTCTGTTTCCATCATCCTGAGATCTTTGATTCTGGCTACGATGGGATGGTTATACCATCGTAGATTTTTTTTTGAAATGATTCTTGAATTAAGGAGAATCGCAATGAATATCGACAGTTTAATCAATTCAAAATGGTACCCAGTAATTCAACATGAAATCCAACAAGAGCTGGATCAAATGTTCAAGGATGACTCGGGCCGTGAGGATTCTCTGTTACACGAACTTGAGCGCATATCGAGTCAGAAAAAAGGTTGGATAATTTCTTTATCCGATCCCAACCTTCCACAATCTATTCGTGACGAAATTCATATGGATTATCAGCGGGCAGAAAGTAGAGAGGGTGATATCCAGATACAAATTGAACGGCGACAGAAACGAGAGGAGTACATGGCAGAGTTGCTTAATCCCGATCTTGTTGTCGAAAGCCTGAACCGTTTAGACGAAGTGCTGGCTGGAGAAAATGCCACCCGAGGTAATTTGGAATTGTCACTACACATTGACCGGATAGAATGTTTCAGAGATGGACATGTTAAAATGAAGATGTGTCGACTGGGATCTCTTCCACAATGCGTAGAGTTTATGAAGTATAATTCCATTGATTCAGAAGTCGTAGTGGACTCAGATGCGATCGACCGGCAGGAACATCAGGCAACCCCTCGACGCCGCGCAAAACTACGGGTAGAGTCAATCGGCCCCGAAGGCAAAGAACTGAATACTGCGGCTGCGTTTGCTGCTGACCCCGAACGTTTTTCCGGTTTAGGTCCAGAATGGTTTGAAGAAATCGAATTTGATGTTCCTCATGAAAAGCACTGGTACCAGATCTACGCGTCAGAAGTATTTCATCGACGTCAGGAAGCAAAGCTGTCGTATGCTAAACTGGCCGAAGAATTTGGTGTAACCAAGCCCACAGTGCGGGCAGCTCTTGAATATTATCTGGAGACACAACCTGAAGCAAAAGATAATGTGAAGCTTCAGTGCGGTGGAAAGCGGCCTCCTAAGTTTGACCTCTCTAAAATAGGCCCTGAAGCGCGACCTTTATGGGAATCCGGTTGGTCAAAGTTGAAACTGGCAGGAGAGTTTGGCTGCTCCCCTCCTACCATCGACAAGGCTTTGGAATGGAGTTACGCACAGGATGGTCTTTCTATGCCGACGAAGGAAGAGCTACAGAAAGCAATATCTATAAAGTCACGAAAATTACATAATGAAGGTAATTCTCTGGAAGAAATAAGTGAGATAATGGATTGTTCTGATGTCACAGTCCGCCGTTATTTGAAAATGTCCTTCGAAGCGGAAGGTAAGACCATGCCTGACCTGCGCCGTAAATCTTCGGGAGCATAAGGGGTCACAGCTTTTGTGTCTCTGAGCATGATTTCTGTCATGACGATCAGTGGATCACTTTTTTTGAGGGCTGTTCTGTTTTCCTGTTATACTGGCATAGAAACAGGCGAATAGAGCAGCCTCGCTCTTTGTGTCAAAGTGAGCCTTGACTGGCCCCTTAGGGGGACCATAGCGTTGCTAATTTTCAACTCTGTATCGATTCCGGTCAATACGAAAACGAGCCCGATCATATACAAAAAGATGTCATTGACGAAATGAAGTATCTCTAAGTAATAGCGAAAACATAAAGTAACAGATTGATCTCAAGATCATTAAGGGGCTGTCCTCAAGGACAGCCCCTTAATGCTTTTTTTTAACGGGTATGATGAAAATCAAGTCGCACTGTCAGCAAATAAGTCGTTGCCTGAGTCCGTGGAACCGGGTGTAATTAATGGTACCGGGGCACGGGACGAGGTGCGATCTGTTTTCCCAATCTATGGTATGAGTGGGTCATTCACCTCGGGGGCTGGCCGATGATAGCTATGGGTCTCGAACCCGTTTTTTTAACTGGCCACCCCGCGGCCCACCCGGTTGAGTCACGAACTCGAAGAGGTAGTTGCCGAATGGCCCATGTTTTCTTGCTACCCACTCATCCAGCATTCGAGGAGGTTGTGTATGATGCGGTATATAGGGCTGGACGTTCACAAACACTTTATTGAGGTTTGTATAACGGACCGAAAAGGAAAGATTCTTGAACGGGGTAAAGTGAATTGCCAGCGTGATGTCCTGCTGGAATTCGCAACAAAGAAACTCCGGAAGCATGATCGAGTGGCCCTGGAAGCAACGACAAATACGTGGGCCGTTGTCGACTTGATCCGTCCCCATGTGAAGCAGGTCGTTGTCGGAAACCCAATGAAGACCAGGGCGATCGCAGAAGCAAAAATCAAGACTGATAAAGTAGATGCTGAAGTATTGGCCCATCTTCTGCGTTGTGACTACCTGCCATCTGTCTGGCAACCAGACGAACCAACTCAAACGCGGCGTGCTCTGTTAACGCACCGTAATGGCCTGATGAGTCGACGAGGACGCCATATGAACCGCGTCCAGTCAATGCTCGCGAGGTTAATGATCAAGCCTCCCTGCAAGTACCTGTGGTCAAAGACTGGGGTTGCTTGGCTTGAGACACTGGAATTGTCTCCCGTCGACCGACTGATGCTGGACAGTCAGCTTCGGCAAATCACCCAGGTCAACCAGGAACTCGAGATTGTCGATCAGCGTCTCGTTGAGATCGCTCGAAATGATTCCCGAGTCCGACTCCTGATGACACTTCCTGGAGTGAGCCATGTCGTTGCTGTGGGACTACTGGCTGCGATCGGTGATATTGAGCGTTTCTGTGATGGCAATCATGCCGCTTCTTATCTGGGGCTCGTGCCTTCAACACGACAGTCAGGAAATAAGTGCTATCACGGAAGAATTACAAAGATGGGAAATCCCCACTGCCGCTGGCTGCTGACTCAGGCCTGCCAGCATGTATCGCGTCACCCAGGTCCACTGGGAGCATTCTATCGCCGACTGGTGAAACGCAAACCACGTCAGGTAGCAATCATGGCTTTAGCACGAAAACTGGTAACCATCGCCTGGCAGATGCTCAAACAGAATGAACCTTACCGATATGCCAAACCTATGCTGATGGCAAAAAAGTTCACGGATCTGGATCGTAAGTATCGGCAGGAGCAACGAAGAACTCCTTCGGCTGCGAGAGCGAAGGCAGGAGATGGCCTGACGGCAGTCTACGACGAAATTGGATTCACGGATTCATTATCCCTCAATCAAGTTCCCGATGGAGAACGCCGCATGTTAATTGAAAAGGATGTGATGATGTTTGTTGAAGAACTGTACCGCCCAGTCAAGAAAGATAAATCTACTCGATCAGACAAATGCATGAGCCGGGATCGTCCTGACGGACTGATCCCGGCTCATGCATTTTTTTTATCTATCGCAAACCGTAATGCGGAGAAAGCAAGCTTGGATTTTTAAGGCATCACTCCGATGTCCGAAACGAATCATGATCATCAGGAAAACGGCTTCCGACCAGGAGTGACCTCATCGGAAACCGTACGCGCTTCTGCGCATCGTCGGTCCAGTTATTCCTTGTTCGGTTGCGTCCCCGCAGAGCCGAACTCTGCTTCACTGGACAAAATTATTATACCAAACCAGATTTTAAAATTGCGACTAGAATTTCTCAGAGGTATCTATTCTGGATGCGAGGGCTTGAATACCAAATGTTGGTTTCTTAAGTCAGGAATGTAATCTAGGCTGCACCCGAGTCTCTGGTTCAATTTATTCAAGCTTCGAGATGCTTTGACCGCAATATAGCGTCTCGAATGCTTAGGGGCCGAGTTTCAACGATCCCGACAGACTCTCTAACAATGACATAAGCCATTTACTTGACAGTAGATGAAGCTCTCTATTACGAAATGAAAGCATTCGCGTATAGCATCGTTACAGTGTCATATACAGGGTGGGATACGAGAATACTTTCTGATGTGGTTGGGACTGCTGGTATCTTTGTCTCGACAGACTCATCAACCCGCGAGCACTATAACAACACCATGTTGTCCCAGGCGGAAGCCCAGGCCGGTTCCCTGCACTTCCCGCAGCACCATCTATTCCGCTGTCATCGCTGCGGGGCTAATTACTGGAAACACGTACAAAAGGACTCAGGCAAAATCAGCTTTGGGACGAGGTTCAGAGCAGGGGATCACAAGAACGAAGATCCGGAAGCGAGTGCAACGTCGTTTGCAGATCTTCAAGAGCGCATCACATTTAACTCTAGCGAGAATGCGGTAAGTCAGGTAGACTGGTGAAGTCTCATTTCATGGAACATTTCACATGTTGATTTATTTCAAAGAACGCCTCCTCGAAGTTCTGAAAGCATAGGCAGTCGGTTTAATGACACGGGAGATTGTGTTGCAATTTCAATGCAGCAAATCGTGGTTTAGAGTGGGCAAACAAGAATTTCGAGAGCAGGGAAAGACCAGCCCTACCACTAGATAGTACGGACATTCAAATGATATCGGTAACGAGTGCTTCCAGCCAGATGAAGCCGGCGAAGTCGGTGGCTTTTTTCTCGTAACGAGTCGCCACACGTCGGCAGCGTTTGATTCTGCCAAAGAACTGTTCAGTCTGGTTGCGATGTTTGTAGATCATCCAGTCAAATCGCTTCATGACCTTTCTACTTGGATTCGGTTAGATGCAAACTTTTGCTTTCAACCGCCTGCCATGCTGGCGAATCGAATCGGAGTCATAAGCGGTATCTGCCACGATGACGCCTACCTCTCCTGGCTTAATATTCTCAAGAAGTCGTTCGCCTTGTGGAGCATCACCTCGTTGCCCGGCAGTGAGCAGAAAATGAACTAATTTCCCACACTCACCAGTGACGGCGTGGATTTTTGTTGTCAATCCTCCGCGACTTCGGCCGAGACAGCGTCGTTCGTCGGCATCACTTTTTTTCAGTGGGTTCCCGGCGGCCAGTCGAAGCGGTCTGGTGTGCCTTGATGATCGACGAATCGAGATGAACTTCTGCGGGTTCCTGTTCCAGTTCTTCCTCACCAAGGGCTCGAAAGACCTGCTCCCAAGCTCCCTTCGCACACCAGCGATCAAACCGTTTCCAGACAGTATTCGGTTTGCCATACCGCCCGGGGAGATCTTCCCACGGAATTCCGGTCTTCAGAGCAAACAGAACTGCGTTAACAAAGAGCCGGTTATCCACCGCAGTGCGTCCCGGATCGCTCGCCTTGCCTGGCAAATATTCCTGAATCGCTTCCCACTGAGTAGCAGTAAGCTCATGACGCCTGACCATCGGTTCTCATCCTTGAGAAAACATAATCCTCACTAAACAGTACGGAAAATGCAAGATTGAATGTCCGTACCACCTAAGGCTCGTTTTGGGGAAATACATTCCATTCAGCGACTCGATCCGGCACCATTCTGAGGCCAATTTAATAGCCACGAGTTGGGATAGTTCAACCGTCGAAACCACAGCGACTTTTTCAGGGACGACGAAATAGTGACCACTTTAAGGAGATCGGTGTAATTAAGGTCGTAACGATAACCATCACGACCAGGGCGGAAAAGACTGAGCCGCTGACGACTCCCAAGCCCTTGCCAATGCTGGCGAAGATTAGCCCCACTTCGCCGCGCGGGATCATTCCCAGGCCGATCGACCAGCGGTCGCTGCTACGGCCGGCAGGCAAGCCGCAAACCAGCTTGCCGACAATCGCGGCGAAGCTGAACGCCAACGCCAGCCAAAGGGTCGTGGGATCAAGAAACGATAGTAGGTTGACTTGCATGCCCATCAGCACGAAAAAGACTGGCGCGAAGATTCTTTCCAGAGGAGCGATCAGACTTTCCATCGTCGCGTGCCCGGAAACTTTCTTGAAATGCTCTTCGCTTAGGATCAAGCCCGCCGCGAACGCGCCGACGATCGGCGCCAATTCGATGGCACTGGCAGCCCACGCCAGCAGGAATGCCAGGGCCAAGGGAAACAGCAGTTTAACGTGGTGTTTTTCCAGCATCGCAAAAAACGGGATGAGCCAGCCGACGATCCTTCCACCAAACAAGAGTACTGATCCAAGAAACAGAATAGACAATAGCGAGATGCGGCTGATTTCCAGCGCGTCAATCTGTCCCGTCGAGGCGATGCCGACGACCACCGCCAGGATGATCAGTCCCAGCACGTCGTCAATCACTGCCGCTCCAAGAATGATTTTGGCTTCGCGTGTTTGCAATCTGCCCAGATCGCGAAACACGCGGGCTGTAATGCCGACACTAGTTGCGCAAAGCGTGGCCGAGAGAAAGATGTGGACCATCGATCCGGCGTCGGGCAAGAGCCACATGCCCATCAATAGTCCCAACACGAATGGTGAGACAACGCCGACGCTGGCGACCATCAATGCCCGCCAGCCAACCTTCAGCATCTCGTTGATTTTCGATTCCAAGCCGACCGTGAACAGCAGCAGGATCACGCCCAATTCGGAAAACAGCCACAGCGCGAAGGCCATAGCGACATAACGAGGTCCTTCCGGGCCAGTCATGATGTCGACCAGTCGACGCGCGCTGCCGCCCTCTGCCAATTGTGGCTCGGAGAAAATCTTGCTGGCGGCATCCGCCACGGAACTACCTGTCAACCAGACTTCGTTGAACAAGGGCAGGACCTCGCCCAAATGCATCACCATGATGAACAAGGGCAGCCCCAGCCAGAAGCCGACGTTTCCCACGACGACACCAATCAGCAGCTCGCCCAGCACGGCCGATTGCCGGAGTGATTCGGCCAGCCAGCGCCCCAGCATTGCTATGCCAACAATGACCGCCAGCTCAAGCAGGATCGGTGAAATCGACGTTTCGTGTGCCGACTCGTCATGCTCGGATTTGCGAGCGTCAGGCGTCGATTTGCTCTCATCCTGCTCGCTGCTTATCTGATCGGAACCTGTCGTCTGTTCCTGATTGATGAACACAAAGATTCCAGGGACGGTCAAGCCAATCATGGTTAAAGTCAGTAGTCGGTGATAACAAGTACGACAATGGTCCATTCGGCGTGCCTTTACCAATATGACGCTTGATATCATCGGCTACGTTGAGTCGTTTCGCTCGCCGATGCGGATCTTCACGGTAGTTTCACTTCGATTACGAAAATGCAGCCGTCGCCAAGATTGCCCGTATGTGCCCCGCTTTGAAGAGCTTGGACGATGGCATCCACAATGTCGTCGGGCACCATAAACTCCAGTATGATCTTTGGCTTAGGTGTATAGTCTGGATGCACGACACTGTAGCCGTCGACCTCCGTCTCGGTGGCGGCCGGAAGATGGTCGACTTTCTGCAGTGCTTCCAGCACCGGCTTGGGCATGAACGGCTGAAATACGGCTTTGACTTCTTTCATGGAATGGTTCCTCCAAACAGGATAAGACGCTGCCAGGCTCGACGCTGCCGAGCGGTGGCAGATTTTGGTTCTCCATCAGTGTGCAAAGCTACGGCGCTGGATGGGAGTTGAGACAAGACATTATCGAAGTATTCCAGCAGCGCGAGACTAACGATCATCTTGCGATCGCGGTTGGAAATGGGCGTCAGGAACTCCACACGCGGATGCTCGTCGGTGTTGAGCCGAGACGGATTGCGCGGCATCCAGTCGCCTTGATAGTTGTCGTAGAACTGCTCGACAGTGCGTAAGTCCTGGTTGGACGACGTGGTCGCTCGCTCTAATGCCGTAAGGCGTTCGGCGAGCCGGTCAGCGTTAAGTTCCAGCGGGGCGTCGCCGCCCACCAAGGCGATGACCGGCTTGGACGCGTCCATCTCACTCCACCAAATCGTCGTGACGGGAAATACGCTGGCGAAGCTGTCGGCGATCAGCTCAAACTCGCGCGCGCCCAATTGGTAGAGCGGCAGCCATTGGCAGAACAAGCCGTCTGGCTTCAGACGATCGCGGGCCACCCGGTAGTGCTCGACCGTGTACAGATAGCCGGACTCGCTCTCCCAAGGCACAAACAAGTCGGAGATGATGACGTCGAAACGGAGGTCTGTGGCCAGCAGGTAGTGTCGCGCATCATCGACGCAGACATCCACCTTAGGATGGTCAACAACCCCGTAATTGTACTCCGCCAGTAGCCGAGCTGCCTCTAGTACTTCCGGAATCAGTTCGACGGCGACGGCATTTTTGACTTCGCGGTGCGGGATAGCGCCTCCCGCAGTCAAGCCCGTTCCAAGCCCCATAAACAACACATCCTGCGGCTGCTCGTGCAACAGCAGTGGGAGATGCGCCTGGCGGTACTCGCGGGCATTGTCGCCAGTTCTGCCAAACCGGTAGTGCAAGTTTTGTCTTACTCTGAATGACCCCGTGTTCTCATCCCGCACCACGTCAATCCAGCCGTAGGGGGAATTCCAGCGACGCACGAGTTGCTCGTCAAGTTGTGTGCCTCCATAGTTGATTTCAACGGGACTACGCAGCGCAAACATCGCAACAGCGACGAGTATCAAGGCCCCTCCACATGCCCAGACTAGTCTGCCGTTGCGCAATAGTAAGACAAAACCGGCAACGTAAAACAGCGCGGCCAACAATACAAAAGACTGCCACAGTCCAAGCCACGGCAATAGCAAAAAACTCGCGGCCATCGCGCCCAACGCGGCCGAAATTGTGTTGACCGCCGTCAACCGGCCCACCACGATGCCTGCTCGCTTACCAAGTCCCGCCGCTTTCCACACCAGCGGTAGCAACATGCCGAGCAGTGTAATCGGTGGAGCTACCACAAGGATCACCAACATCAGTGCGCCGCTTATGTACTGGGAGAACGACTCGCCGAAATCGTAATAATCGAGACCGGTCAGCGCGACGAACGTGAGCACAGAAAACGTCACAGCTAATGCGCCCGAGCACGCCGACCATCCAACCAGACCCTCGATGCGGTAGCGTCGTTGCAGCCGAGCTGCCAAAGCGGCGCCCAATGCAAGTGATGCCAGGAAGACTGCCACAACCATACCAAATGTATAGGTGCTATTATGGAATACCAGCGAGAACATTCGCGTGTAGAGAACCTCGAGTGCTAATGTTCCGAAGCCGGATAATGCGGCGACGAAGAACCAGGATAGCTGAGAGTCGCGCGCCGACTGTCCAGAGCCGGCAGATGCTCGTCTCTCGACTCTTGACTTTTGTTTCTTGGCAATTAGGACCGCGGCCACGCCACACGCGGCGGAAACGACGGCCGCGACATAGCTGCTGGTGCGGACGCCAACTACGACCAATAGAAAGAAGGTGGCGGACAAGACGCCCACGAGCGCTCCGGCCGTATTCAGTGCGTATGCCAGCGACACGCGGCCAGCATTTGTCGGGTCGGCCATGTCGCGACTTCTTTGCCGAGAAAGATACTCCGCCATCATCGGCAGCGTTATGCCCAAAGCGGTAGTCGCCGGTAACAGAAGCAAGAAACAGAAGAGAACTCTCGCCGTCAATTGCCAGCCGATCGACGAACTGCTTAAAAAGGCAGCGAACGAATGTGATTCAGAGCACGCCAGCAGAAAGGGAATCAAGCAAGCCCAGGCCGCGACCACCAGTTCTGCGACTCCATATCCCAACAACGGCAACACGCGCAACGACCACTTGGCTCCGACCAGATAACCAACCGCCATGCCCGCAAAATAGGTCGACAGCACGACCGCCGAAGCCTGAATGGTGTGGCCGAACAACAACCCAACCTGGCGCGACCAAGAGATTTCGTAAACCAGCGCCGCCACACCAGAAAAGAAAAATATTAGATAGCTGAATGTGTCGGGTTGACGTTTGAGGTCTGAAATACTTCGCCAGCGGTCTGCAGCCTGAGTCGTTTCGACTCTGATGTCGCCCTTCTTCGTCATTGGATTCACGATCATAAAGCTCATGCTTCGACTCTCTTCGCTTTGTACCTAAAATAACGATTGTGAGACGACTAGGAAAAGTGCAAAACCGAGCAGGAAACTAGCTGCAGACCAGCGGCTGTCCTCGGAGCTCTCATGGGCCTGCGTAGCATGTCCTCGACGGCTGCGAGCGTGTAAAGGCCAGCCACAAAGACGAGGGCGTCCACTTTTACAGCTTCTCCCTGTCCGCGAAGCGCAAAGTACGCAAACGCCGCTGCTGCTACCACGGGTACTGCAAAGGATGCGGAGATCAGAATCCGCTTCGTCTGCCCCATGCCCTTCTCACGAAAATTGGCGACCACTGCGAAGCCCTCCGGGATGTCTGCCAAGACCTGACCTAGTGCCAGGACGAGCCCCATTTGGCCTGATAGGGCGGAGCCCGCGCCGATCAAAAGCCCGTCGCCCAACAAGTCAGTGGCGACCGCCGTGTACACCATCCAGGCTCCCGTGCCGGCTCCCTTGGGTTTGCTCCGTTGCCAGCGATCAATTCCAGCTTCCAGGAGCAAGTACGCCGCACCTCCCGCGACAAATGACAGTGCCAGCAACCAAGTCGACGCTTTGTCCAATACCTTGGGGATCACCTCGACGGCGATAACGGCTAAGATGATTCCCGTCGCGGCGTGCAATGCCCGGTTAAGCGTCTTCTGCGAAGGATGTAACCACTCAGCGATCACGCCTCCCCCAAAATTTCCCAAAGCCGAAAGAAGGGCAAGGCCAAGCACTTTCAGGAACTCACTCATCAACTCGTCTCTCCGGCACTTGCCTCTCGACTCTTTTCATAATTCCACATCTTCTTCGCCTTTCGGCTCGAACCAGCGGTAAATGGCCGGCAGGACTACTAGAGTCAAGAGACTCGACGTAATCACGCCGCCGATGACAACCGTCGCCAAAGGTCTTTGGACTTCCGCGCCGGAACTGGTTGAGATGGCCATGGGGATGAATCCCAGTGCATCAGTCGTGGCAGTCATCAAAACGGGTCGAAGGCGGTCCAGCGCGCCCTGGTAGACGGCATCCTTAATGCTTTGGCCCCGATGCCGCAAATGCCGCACGTGTTCGATCAGGACGACGCCGTTCATCACGGCGATGCCGGATAGGGCAATGAATCCGACACCCGCCGAGATCGAAAAAGGCATGCCGCGTATCCAGAGTGCCAAAATCCCGCCGGTCGTGGCGACTGGCACATTCAAGAAGATCAACAGGGCCAGCTTGCCGGACCTGAATGTCATGTACAGCAACGAGCAAATCAGTAACAGTGCGAGCGGAACAGCGATCGTCAGCCGCCCCGTCGCTTCTCGCAGGTTTTTAAAGCTGCCTCCCCAGGCGATGTGGTAGCCAGGTGGCAGTTTCACTTTCTCCTCGACCGCTTTCTGGGCATCCGCCACGAAACTCGCTAGGTCACGGCCGCGGACATTCACTTGGATCAGAAAGCGGCGGCGAATTTCATCACGGCTGATCTGCGCGACTCCAGGACCAACTTCAATCTCAACAAGCTGTTCCAGTGGTATCTGTCGACCGGTGGGATCAGCAACCTTGATGTGCTTAAGCGCCGTGACATCTCTCCGCCATTTTGGCTCCAGACGCACCTGCAAGGGAAACCGACGTTGGCCCTCAAACACTTGCCCGACCTCCTTCCCGCCAATGATTGAGATCGCGTCGAGCACATCCCCGACGTTAATACCATACCGGGCGATCTGATCGCGTCGAACGCGCATCTGGACATAGGGCAAACCGCCCGTCTGTTCGGGCTGAACGTCCGCCGCTCCGGGCACTTGCTGGACCACACCAGCGATCTCGTTACCGATCTCTTTCAGTTTCTCCAGGTCGTCTCCATAGAGGCTAATGCCGACATCCGAGCGCACGCCAGCAATCAATTCCTGCACTCGCAATTCTATTGGTTGCGTGAAGCTGAAATTGTTCGCCGGAATGTTTTTTTCCAGCGTTTCCTTCATGGCTTCAATCAGTTCCGGTTTGCTAGCGAAACGCCACTCGCCTTTCGGTTTGAGAATCACGAAGATGTCGCTCATCTCAACGCCCATCGGGTCGGTGGCGATTTCCGGGCGACCGGTCTTGGAGATCACTGATTCTACTTCTTTAGGAAACTCCGCCAATAGCGTCTTTTCTATTTCCGTGGTCATTTCGATCGAGCGTTCCAACGAAACGCTCGGCAGTCGGATTGCCTGCACCGCCATGTCGCCTTCATCCAGCTTAGGGACGAATTCGGCCCCAAAACCCATTGCGATCACTATTCCCATGGAAAATGCGGCGATGGCAATCAGAAACACGGCCAACGGCCAGCGGATCGCCAACCGCAATAACGGTTCGTAGCCCCGTTTGCACCAGCGGACGAGGAAGGAATCCTTTTCGCAAAACTTGCGGGCCAGAAACAGCGAGGCCAACACAGGCATGACGGTCAATGCCAGGACCAGCGCTCCGGCCAGGGCCGACATGAACGCAAAGGCCATCGGGCCAAACATCTTCCCCTCGATCCCCCGCAACGACATAATCGGTAGAAAGACGATGATTACAATCGAGCCCGCGAACACGATCGGCCGACCCACTTCGTGGCCGGCGTCGCGAAACACGTCCAGCCCCGCGCGTTTCAACTCGGGGTTGCGGCGTTTTGCCTCGCCCACATGGCGGATCGCATTCTCGACCATCACCACCGCCCCGTCCACGATGATACCGAAGTCCAAGGCCCCCAAACTCATCAGGTTCGCAGAGACGCCGAAATAATTCATAGAAATGAATGTAATGAGCGCGGACAACGGAATGGCCGATGCTACGATCAACCCGGCGCGCCAGTCGCCCACAAGCAGAAACAGCATGATGATGACTAAGATCGCGCCGCCACTGATGTTCTCGGTGACGGTGCCGATGGCGCGGCGCACCAAATCGGTGCGGTCGTAGAATGTGTCGATGTAAACACCTTCGGGCAGCGAATTTTCGATCTCGGCGATTTTCTGTTTGACACGATCAACGACCACGCGGGAGTTTTCGCCAATCAGCATCATCACAATACCGGTCACCGCCTCACCGCGTCCGTCGCGCGTGACGTAGCCTTGACGTAGCAGCGGGGCGAAATGCACCTCGCCAATGTCACGCACGCGAACCGCAGTGCCATCATCGCGGGCGTCCAACACGATGTCTGCGATATCATTAAGGGACTGGATGAGCCCTTCGCCGCGGATCAACCGTTGCTCTTCGTGATGAACGATGTACCCTCCGCCCGCGTTGGCGTTGTTGCGCTCTAAAGCCTCGAATACACGGTTCAGCGGGATCTTGTAATTCAGTAAGGCATTCGGATTCACCTGCACTTCGTACGTCTTCAGTTCTCCGCCGAATGTATTGACTTCAATGACACCGGGCACGCTGCGCAGCTGAAAGGCAATCTGCCAATCGAGGATCGTTCGCAATTCCTGAAGGTCGTAGTCGCAGCCCGGCTTGGTGCGCAACTCGAATTGGTAGATTTCACCCATACCCGTCGCTATCGGCCCCATCGTGGGAGTTCCCAACCCAGCGGGAATTTCCCCGCGGGCTTCAGTCAATCGTTCGTTGACCTGCTGCCGTGCCCAGTAGATGTCCGTGCCTTCCTCGAACACGATCGTCACGTTCGACAGACCGAACCTCGTCACGCTCCGTATTTCATCGACGTGGGGAATACCGCTCATCGACGTTTCGACAGGGAATGTGATCAGTTGCTCCATCTCGACAGGACCGAGTGAAGGCGAAGTTGTCAACACCTGAACTTGTACGTTGGTCAAGTCAGGTACGGCGTCGACGGGTAATGTAGTCATCGACGACAGACCAACCGCGATCAGCAATACAACCAGCAATAATACGACGAAGCGGTTGTCCAATGAGACGTCGATGAATTTGTTGATCATAGCTGGCTCCGAAGCTGGCGAGCGAGCCCCAGAAAATTGTAGAGCAGAAAGGTAATCACCAAGAGGGAGTGTAGACGAAAATGCTCTCGACTTTTAATGGCCATGCGAGATCGATCCTTTCATCAGTTCCGATTTCAGGGCAAAGCCACCGACCACAACCACTTTGTTGCCAGGTTGTAACCCGTCGCGGATCTGTACGGTGTCGCCGCTGCGCATTCCAACCTTGACTTTCCGCTTCTCGAACGCTTCCAGTCCGGTCTGTACGAATACGACATCATGCCCTTCCACTTCTTGAATGGCAGACGCCGGCAACGTCACGATGTTGGACAGCGTTTCTCCCGGCAATGCGATTTCAACGAACATGCCTGGTTTCAGATGACGATCCGGATTGTCAATCGTGGCACGCAATCGCACCGTCCGAGTTTCTGGATCAAGAATATCACCCGTGTAGAAGATACGGGCTTCGTGAAGATGGTCTGAGTCCGGGGAGCGAAACCGCAGCGTTTCACCGAGTTGGCGAGTCTTGGGCAAATCTTTTTGATAGATATCTGCTTGCACCCACAGCGTCGATAGGTCAGCAACCTGAAACATCTCGGTATCGGGTCCCACCCGCTCGGCCAGCACTACGTTTTTGCCAATTACCGTGCCATCGAACGGGGCGCGAAGCTCATAATGTGCGATCATCTCGCCCTCTTTGATCGGATCAATGCTTTTCAGGTCATCTTGCTGGTAGCCGAGTATGAGTAGGCGTGAACGACTGGCCGCCACGGTCTGCTCGGCTTGCTGAAGTTTTTGTTCGGCGAGCAAAGCCTCCTGTGATGCAGTAAACTTCAATTGTTCCAAGAGTGACTGAAATGTGGCTTGGTCCGCCTCGAACCGGGCTTTGGCTTCGATCAATAACTTGCCGGCCACCACGCCACTTTCCGCCACCGACGTGAGTCGCTCGTAGTCGGCACGCGATTTATATAGGTTCGCGTAGGCAGTCATCAACTGCTGGCGGTTCTTGCCGAGCTGCTTGTCATCAAATGTCGCTCCAATTTTCTCCAGTGGAGGCCGTTCTATTAGAACTTTGATGAGCGCTTGTGTGTTCTCGTTGATCTCTCGCATGAACTCATAGTTGATCTTGGCGAACTCGGCATCGAGCCGATCTTTATATAAGTCCAGCTTGGCCAAGCCGACCTCTTTGCTGTCGATAACGGCCAACACCTGTCCCTGCTTTACGTCGTCCCCGAACTGGACCTTAACTTCATGAATTTGCCCATCGACCAAAGAATAAACATGCGCCAGGCGGTCTTCATTCAGGGCTACCTTGCCCGTGATCCACTCGGTCCTCGTCAGATTGCTGCTGGCAACCTCAGCAATGCGAAGTCCAGCTACGGCCCATTTGTCTTTTGCGAGTGTAACCACATATGAATCCTCACCATGCTCGTCATCCACTCCGTGTCTCGCTTCGGTAGAAGCTACACCGCTTACAGGCTCAGTCAGAAAAGCTCGCGTGACCGCGTACATGCCTGCTGCGCCTACAGCGACGGCCAAAAGGCCGTAGCCCATCAAAGCTGTCATGCGGTGCTTATTACACCACAGGTTTTCAATTCGATCTACGTTCATCATGAGCACTCCCCGTAGTTCTTTTAGGTGATTGCCCTTCGCAATTGTCAACTGAGTCAAGATCTTCGTCGCAATTGCCCGCAAACGCGATCAGTTCGCGAATGCGTTCAGCAAGTTGGTTCGGGGTGAGAGGTTTCGCCGCGTAATCGTTCACGCGGAAAGAACGCACATCAGGTAATGCCTGCTCACAGGTGTGATCGTATGTCACCAAAACTGGCACGTCAGGAATGTCGGTACACTCATCCAATATAGCCAGAACATCTGTCGCTCGGCCCCACAATAACCCGGCATCCAGAACTATTAGATGAGGTATTCGATTGCGGAGTCGAGCCAGACATTCAACTCCATTGCAAGCCATGGTCACTTCAAAACCCAATAATGACAGGTGAGTCGTATAGATTTTGGCAAGAGAAGAATCTGCGTCCGCCACCAAGATGCGGACAGCATTTATCCCAGCATTAGAGGGCGACAGCGGCTTGGTCCGCGCCGAAACATCTTGGCTATGTACTGGAATTTCCTTCGGTGGAGAAACAGCCGGACGCACACGCCAGCCTTCAACACTCTTAACAGTCCGGGAGACACTAAGCGAAGGAGGCTTGGTTGCCTCAGAGATCTTTTGGGTAAGAACTAACATGAAAAACACCTATTCCAGGCACCCTATTGTGCCAAAGGAAGATGATTGAACACAATTAAGAAGGGAAAACGGCTTAAACTGCTCGTCAAACACGAGGCATCGGACAAGAGAAAAGCGATGCTGACGGCAGCCTTATGCTGCTTGGAGACACTAACCGTTCAATCCACGGATACATATAACCCTCGCGAAGGATTACAGAGTCAACCGCGAAAAAAGCACACAACGTTCGAGTGCCGTTGTTGGTGGAGGGGAAGAAGCATCTTCCTGAAGATAAGCCCCAAATAATTCGGTTACATCCGACTTGGCTATACTCAGATCACTTTGCTCTATTCGCTGACCAGAAATCTGAAAGAAAGCGGCAAAAACCGTCGTTCGATGACATTCGCATAATGGACTATCACAAGGAATGCTACGTTCGGCATTTTGGCAGCAATGTGGAGAAGTGATGGAATGGTAGCAAACTTCGAGTGGTATAGCGAACAACAAAACTGCTGCTAAAACCAATCCATGCTGAAAGATATGAGTGCCATTCTTCATCATAATCAGAATTTTACAAAGATACAGTAGACGTGTCAAGACCGAAGTAGGGTTTCACCAGGGCTGCTCAGAATATGGCATTGAATGTGTGTAGTAGGTCTGGGTAGGAAATAACGTCCTGTTTTGGGGATATTTTTCCACAAAGTTACAAAACGGAGTTCAACTTTTACAAGACCAAGGAGGCAATACGATGCAACCCGCCGACTTGTGCGACCTGTTTTCCATTTTGGATCAGATCACCGACCATCGCGGGCGTCAGGGACAACGCCACACTTTTAATGCCATGCTGGCGGCTATTATTTGCGGAACACTTAGTGGAATTCGCAGTATGCGAATGATTGCGAAATGGGTTCGCCAACTTGAGCGAAGTACCTATCATTGGCTCGGCTTCAAACGAATTCCACCGTGTGCGAACACATACACAGATCTCCTCAAAAAGATTTGTCCAGAAGAATTTGAGCAGGCGATTCGCGAATGGATGTGCACTTTAGAAGGCGTCGAAATTGATAATGATTCTCTGTGTGCAACTTCCATTGAAGGCAATACGTTGTGCGGCAGTTTACAGACGCATCAACGCAATACTGTTCAGCCCACCGTTTGCATTTGATTCTGATTTAATACTTTAACTTTTGTGCGCAGTATTTTGCAGAGGTTTTGTCTACGAGCCTCTTTTAGATGGGGCTCATATGCGACAGCTGAATCTTATGAACTGCGCAGCATGAATCATCTCGTCACCAACAGTCAGTAGTCAGGCGAGAGCTCTCGTTTTATCTGGATTCGTGGGATTGCAGGCGGTTTATATGGTTGATCAGATCTTCCTCATCCGCCAGCCCACTGAAGTAAAAACACAGCATTTCATATGTTCGGAGTGTCGGTTTTTTACCTGTGATCAGACTAATCAATAAACAATCAATCATCTCACAGTAAGTCTGTATCTGAACCCCCTGTGGATCCTGACTGAACAAGTGACGACAGCCGAGTACATGCTTCAAAAAACGAAAGAACAATTCGATCTGCCAACGGTGCTGGTAAATCAGTGCGATGACTTCTGCTGGTACATCCAGCAGATTGGTGGCTACAACCAGGTCCTGGGTAGCACCTTCCCACCTCCGTCCTCCCCGTTTAGGATGAGGAGTAATTTTCACAGTAATCCGCCGCACCAGATGATCTTGGCATTTGGGTTCTCCGTGACTTGGGAGAACCCAAATACCCTGACTGATCTTCCAGTATGCCTGCTGCTTGGGCTTCTGCGGTTAATTTACGGGATTCCTGTTCTACAAAAATGTGATCCCCACGGATCCGACAGACATAGCTGCTGCCGGCATTAACAATCTCATTAAACAGGGCATATTTTTCATATGCCTGATCGAGAATGTAGCAACGATCTTTTTCCAGTACTCTGGACAGTACTGATTTTTCATACCGGTGGCATCTGTCAAATCCATGCGAACAGGAATTCCCCGTAGTATTTCAAAATGTGTATGCAACTGCCATCCCTTATCTTGTCGGGTTGAAAAACAGGCCTGAGTGATCTGAGGCAGTGTTTTGAGGAACGTACCATCTACGGCAGTCAGTGCCTGAGCCAGATCCTGCAGACGCCGATCCTGAGGCTCTTGGACAGGCAGTTTTTCAATTAATTCGCCCACGATTTCCCGCAGTAGCTCGGGATCAAACACGCGAACTGCCTCCGACAGAGATCTCAGAGAAGATCGTGGACAGTTGAGTTTTCTCTGAACTTTTTTGAGTTCACTGGCCTGCTGTAATCCACGTAGTGAAGTAACAATCGGGTTGAAGAGATAAAGCAACTGCAGCGCGCAATACTGATCGTAGAACAGTTGCCGATTACCGGCTTTGTCGCGTTCTGTACCCTCGGGACGCAAGCGTTTAAACAGCGGAAGACCCGATCCAGATACTTAAGACCGGTGATATCACTTGCTTCAATCTGATGAGGTCGTTTCTTAACCATGCTGATTCCTGTCGTTATGGCAGTATTTTATACTACTATGCGACAGTGCGCAAATATCGTGTCGAACAGTATTGGCATCAACGCGCAGTGCATCTCCTCGCTGCACTCGATCATCAAACCGGTTGCGTGCTGAGTCAGACGCGTGTTGATTGTAAAACGAATGAAGCGAAGGCTGTCTTTGATCTGTTCAAAACTCTTGTTTTGAAGGGAAAAGCGATCATTGGAGACGCCATGTGTTGCCAGCGAGATATTTGCGAAGAGACCGTTGATTCGGACGGTGATTACTTTTTCACTGTCAAGGAAAATCAGCCAACCTTGCTGAAAGAGATTCAACTCGCCTTCGCTGAAACCGAAGGCTTTTCCCCCCTGGCAACGACGCGAAATGGAAGCGGACGTAAAGAAGCTTCGACGCTTTGTAAGGGACATGGACGTGTTGAACATCGAAGACTAATCACGACGACGATGCTCAACGAGCATTTCGATTGGCCGGGCATGAAGCGGGCTTGCAAGATCATCCGAACGACAACGCATAAGCTACCGGTTGCAAGACGCGAAACGTCGACACACAAAAACCTCAAGCAGCAAGTCAAACGAGACGAAGTAAGATAAGGACCCAATCTTCGTCCGAATCTCCAAGCTACACATCGGACGAATCTTTCCATAACCAGCGCTACGTTTTTCAACCGGCAGGCGCTACGTTTTCTGACCGGTGTTTACAACTTAATACCTTATGAAGGGGCAATTCTGACGGAGAGCGGTCGAAGACAGACTCACCTTACGGTCCGTCGGCGTCGACTTCTCGAATTCTTCTTTTGCCAGTCGTTGGGAGTCACCTGGAAAACACTGGAGAAAG
>NZ_JBLXHC010000035.1:0-32798 GCF_048260065.1 Gimesia sp.
GGAGGAACTTCGATCACACCATCATTCATGACAGCGCGGAAAAATCGGGGAGTACAATCGTCATCAAAATCGATGTCGTGCAGCATGTAGCCCAACTCTTTCTGTCCCTGCAGGGACTCAGGGCAGGCAGTAACTTCTGATGGGTCCATCCATTCATAATCACAGGAGAATTCACGGCAACCCAGATAGGGTTGTTGAAAGTGCTGCCCTTTCTCGACCCGTCGTTTGAACATCTCAAAATGTTTCTTGGGGTGCTCCGTTTGTTCCAGAAGCTCGAAGTGGGCTTCGATGACATAATCAACATTACACAGGACAATCGCCGCACGCTGTTGACGATCTTCATCTACATACAGTCCCAAATGCCCCTTACCCTCATTCATGGACTTTTTGGGGCCATTCACAGAGATCTTACTTGCCACTTCATTTCGTCGAATATTCATGAATCGAATTGGAGCAAGGACATGAATACGGTCAACACACCAGCGAATTTGTGGTTTCCAGTAGATTGCTTCGAGAACACCACGTGCGGCAGACGGAGTTATGACATCATATGAGACCCGCTCCACTTTCATTTCAGGGCGGGTGAAACAGGCGTAGTCCCCCCACAGACGAAGTGAGACAGATGTATTTTTCATGTGTTATCCTTTCATTCAAAACACAGATTGCGAAACATCCAGAATCCCTGCCTGCTGAGGCATAAATCCTAGATAATTAAAGTCATAGCAACTCAAATTTATCAGTTCGAAATAGCCTGTCGGTTGCCCTTCAGCGTCTAATAGTTCAGAGATGTCTTTTCCCAGCATGGTATGGATCGCGAATTGATTCAGGCCAACCGTATAACGCTGCAAGATTCGCAGTAATTTCCGTTTTTGCATGGTGGCGGTTATCTGATCGGGGGACATCAGACTGGCTCTTAACCGAGAAAGTGATTGGCGAGATTTTTCATCGAAGGGAATAAACACAGAGGTTTGATAATCATCGATAAGGCGAAATCTTTTTGCAGCTTCACGATAGTAGAATTCCGGAGTGCCATCTTTGAGAGAGACGCGGAACTGATCCAGGATATTGTTTTTATCCCATTCTTGTTTGTGCGACCAATAGTTTAAACGGAAGTATTGATTGATCGCAGGGAGAGATAACCAGCCATGACTGTGAAGTGGACTTTCTGTGTCGTGCATCATTGTTAGAGTCGTCTCAGCAGTTCGTTTGAGATAGCCACCTAGTCGCGTCCAACCATCTCCCGTTGGTTCAAAAACATTGACGTCGGCTGAATCGAGTTTCCCTTCACGGTTACACCGACCGGCTGCTTGTGCAATACTGTCCAGACCAGCGATCGCTCTGAAAACGACAGGGAAATCGACATCGACGCCTGCTTCAATCAGTTGTGTACTGATTACACGACATGACTTCCCCTGAGCGAGTCTGGCTCTTATTTCGTCCAGTTTCTGGAACCGATGTACGGCACACAGATTCGTGCTCAGTTGATAGAGTCCTTCAGATGCACCCTGTTCTTTCAGATGTTCAAATAATCTGGCCGCATCTGGTTTGGAATTGACGATACAGAGAAAACTGTCATGTGTTATCAAATTACTCAGTAACGACTCTTGCGAAACGGGACCCAGTGACCGAACTTCGACTCGTTTCATTTGATTCGACAGTGCATCCGGTGCCGGTATGATTTCTCTGACGCCTTTTAGCCCAATGTCAAACTGCTCCCGATACGTAATAGCTGGCTGGGTTGCCGTACATAAAATAATGGTACAACCGTAATTCGTGACCAGTTCCTGCAACACCTTGAGACAGGGTTTCAAAAACTCAACCGGAAGCGTTTGTGCTTCATCAAGAATTATGATTGAATTGATCAATCGATGCAGCTTTCGACAGCGTGATGGTTTGGCTGCGAATAGCGATTCTAACAGTTGGACATTCGTCGTTACGATTAGAGGAGCATCCCAGTTTTCTGTTGCCAGTCGGGAAGCATACTTTTCCTGTTCAGGATCGACATTTGAGTGATGTTCCAGAACGACATCTGTATCGAGTGTATCGAACAGATTACGAAACACATCGGCGGTCTGTTCTACAATACTGGTAAAAGGAATGGCATAAATAATTCGTTCTTTTTGATGGCATCGGCGATGCTTTAGCGCAAACGCCAGACTGGAGAGTGTTTTTCCTCCACCCGTAGGTACAGTCAAGGAGAAGAATCCGGGAGCTTCCTCGGCTTTTTCCAGACATGAATTCAATATGCTTCGACGGATTTCAGAAATTCTGGAATGCGATTGACTACATTTGTTTGCCAGCTCCTGATGCAGTGATTCTTCCATGGCTGTCCATATCGCATTATCCCAAAAGGCTGGTCGATAATTTGTGCGATCGGGAGACATGAACTCTTCTGTTGCCAGGTAATCACTGTCTACCAGACAAGAGAATAGCATGCGATTCCAGAACGCAAGTTGAAAGGGGAAATCAGAACGTCTAAAATTTATTTCAGGCAGGACTGGTAATTGCATTTGATGAATCCGCTCGGGGATCTCATCCAGTGAAATTAGAGTCGATGTATCACTGAGGCGTGCAGAGAGCGAAGATGCTCTCCCCGGTTCTGCATTGTCGTCTGCATAATCAGGCAGACCAGCGTGGTGCCCCATAATGCAATATGCAAGCAAATAGGTCAGTGGTTTTTCATTTGGTGATGGGAATCTTTGTAGGGCATGCTGAGCACCAAAACTGGAATGATTCACACGACTGTTTTCTTCCAAATGCAAAAGATAACCATTCGCCTGCATCAGATAAGTCTGAAATCGGGAATCAAATTTTCCGAGATCGTGCCAATATCCCAACAGAGCGCCCCAGTCCGTCGCATTTAGTTTTGCAGAGAATACCTGTGCATATTTAGTTACCAGCTCCAGATGTGCTTCCAATGGCTCCCACTCTTCAACGGGCCGGTCCTTCAGTGAATGGCCGAAATATTCAGTCATAGGAACGATCTCCTAAGGAATAAGAGTCGATCATCAGGTCCAGTTCCTCGCGAATAGTCTCCACCAGTTCGTCAGGTTCCAGTACTCGGGCATGTCGTCCAAAACTGAGGAGCCAGGACCGAATTTCTTCAAATCCGGTCAATTGATATTCTGCAATCACCGAACCATCATTGTTGTAACTGAGATGTTGACTTGTATGAAATTTCTTTTCCTGCAGGATTCTTACTACAGGGGGAGAAAAGCGAATTCGAATGATCTGGGGAGCACGCTCTTCAGCGAAGATACCAAATGAATGCTCCAGATATTTGGCGGGATGGAAGTCTTTGGGACGTTGAAAAGTCATCAAGTTTGGTTGCACATCTACTTCCGAAATTCGATCTACTTTAAAAGTCCGGATTGCTCCGTGATCCAGCGACCAGGCAATCAGATACAAGGCGCCTTTATGAAAGATCAGGGCGTAGGGATGGATGTCGTACAATGTTACAGGTTCAGTTGAACGGAGAGACTGATATGTGATCACGGTTAATCGATGATCTTCAATCGCCAGCATCAACTGATCAATCAGTTCAGCACGCTCCGCATAATTAACGATGTGATGATTTGTCAGATGGACGGCCGATGCCAGTTTTTCGAGAAATCGAACTGCAGGGTCGCTGAGGGCTGATTTGATTTTCTGATAGGCGCTGTGAGATCCCTGCCAGAAGAGAGTGCCCGCCATCAGTTCCAGGAACTGTCTTCCCAGATATAGGGCCGCCGTCTCTTCAAGAGTAAACTGTAATTGGGCAATCCCCACATTTCCTACAATTTTCCAATGCTTTTTGCCATGAACAGTGGTCATTTCTGTTACGGGAAAGCCGACTGATTTCAGTACAAGAAGGTCGCGTGCAATCGTGCGATTTGAGACTTCTGTTTCTTGAGCTAATTCCTGCAGCGTGACTCCCTGTTTGCGATGAGAGAGGATCTGAAGCAATCTCCATTGACGCATCAGTTGAGCAGATTCAGCCATCTTGAGCCCTTACGTGGAATTGTGAACCAGGTTTCTATTAGACAGTAGTGTACTGAATGGTCTGGTCAGATCATGTCGCACGTAGCGCATGTCCACATCATGCTGGCGAGATGTGGAAAGAAAGTCAAGCAGGTGCAAAGAGTTTCCTACTTAGTGAAGCCTATACTTCTATCGGAATTGCAGGGTTTTGCATGTTGGCAGAATTAAAGTAATTGTGATTGAATTCCTCTTCAACTCGATGAACCATTTGAAGGTGGGTAACAAAGTGCTCCCCATTCCTCTTCTGATCCATTCTCAATATAGACCTTCAAAAATGTTGGTAGCAGGCAATTCAGCATCATAACACAATGCTTCAATGAAGTACGATTGAGTTTACCACCGTGTGTTGCTGCACCGTGGATCAACTGGCAACGAATCAGGTATACACGTTCCAGACTTCGTTCGAGTATTAAAGCCCACCGTTTTTCCAGGTACCAGGTGCGCGCATCAAATTTCGATTTGCGTGCTTGCTTTGCCCGTTTGGGAGAAGGTTCTTTCCAGTAGTAATTACTCAGATACTCATCATCCAGAAGAGCCATGACGAGTCGCTTGTGTTCAGTTAAGCTACCGCTAATTACCTGTTGTTCGTCAATTCTAAGAATGGTATCACAAAATATTCTCCAGCTTTCACGGTCCGGACAGGGATCATTTTTCCTCTGATCCCATTGGCCATACAACGCATTAAAGGCAATCCACTGGTTGATCAGGGCCATGTCGTATTGCTGGGTAGAGATAAACTTCTGAGCTTGATCTAGCCAACTGCAAGCTCGATGAAATCGGATTGCCGTTGGGTGATCAGACTGTATTTGGTAAAGACGTTCCTTATGTGGTTTCCAACATCGCCGAAGTTCACGAACAGAAAGCTGTGTCATTTGTAAAACTCCTTTGTTGAAAATTTTTCTATTGAATGCAGAGCTCAACAAGTAATCTTCTTCATTGGATACTTAAATGTATTCTTGAGTAAAATAAACACCTTTGTCCGTTTTTGTTCTATAATTGCTAAATCCAGATGCAAAATGCGGCATATAAGGTGAGTCCACTGGCATAACTCTCAGCGACTCCCATTTTCAAGCATCTCAGCCCGTTGAAGTCCAATTTGAACCGGTCTTCAGCGGGCTGTTTTCATTTCAGGTCCATCCCTGATTCTTTCTCTTACATATCTTTTATCACAGGAGACATCCACCATGTCGCACATCGTGCAGATTCAAACTGAAATCCGAGATCCCGTTGCGATCCGCGCTGCCTGTGAGCGGCTGCAGTTACCACCACCCGTCTTCGGAGAAACCCAGCTCTTCAGCAGCACTGCCACCGGCTGGGCCGTGCAGTTACCGGAGTGGCGGTATCCCGTCATCTGTGATGTCAAAACAGCTCAACTCGCCTTTGATAACTTCGAAGGTCGCTGGGGAGCGCGGCAGCAACTGGATTTATTCCTACAGAGTTATGCCGTCGAAAAAACCAGACTGGAAGCCAGAAAACGTGGCCACACTGTGCTGGAACAGCCACTGGAAGACGGTTCCATCAAACTCACCATCCAGGCAGGAGCAGCCGTATGAACCAGACCATCGAAATCATTATCTCCGCAGACGGCAAGTCCCGCATCGAAACCAAGAGCTTTACCGGCAGCGGCTGTCGCAGCGCCAGCCAGTATCTGGAACAGGCCCTGGGACAGCCCACTTCAGAACAACTCAAACCAGAATTCCATCATGGTGTTTCTGAACAAGAGCACCTGCAGGAAGGGTTTTGAGTTGGTTGCTATTTACCGATCCTTAATTTACGGGAGACTTTTATGACTCTTACCGCAACATTTTCAGAATATATCCGTGCCTGCTTCACCGGTATCTGGATTGAAAGCCACGAACATCAGGAAGCATTGGCGGAACTGATTCAGCGCTGCCAACAGGAAGACTGGCGATTAGCCAGCTGGGACATCGACCAGGGATTCCAACTCGCAGGAGAAACCACCGAGGCCGGGAACACGGATCCCCTGGCCGCCATCAAAGCCGTCAACGGACTGGCGACGCCGGAGGGTACGGCCATCCTGGTACTGCAGAATTTCCATCGATTCATCCAGTCCACCGAAATCATACAGGCCCTGGCGCAGCAGATCCTCTCCGGAAAACAAAACCGGACCTTTGTCGTGGTGCTCTCCCCGGTAGTGTCCATTCCTGCCGAACTCGAAAAACTGTTCGTGGTTCTGGAACATGAACTCCCGGATCGATGTCAACTGACTGAGATCGCGCAGGAAATTGCCACGGAACCAGGGGAATTACCCGAGGGATCTCAACTGGAAACCATCCTGGATGCAGCCAGCGGATTGAGCCGCTTTGAAGCGGAGGGGGCGTTTTCGCTGTCACTGGTACGACAGGGAAAGATCACTCCCGCTGCGATCTGGGAACTGAAAACCCAGACCCTCAAAAAATCAGGTCTGCTGACGCTACACCGCGGGGCAGAATCCTTCGAAAGCCTGGGAGGACTGACTTCTCTCAAAGAGTTTACGACACGAATCCTGCAGCCAAATGAGCGTGGCCTGCAACCGCGGGGGATCCTGTTACTTTCGCCTCCCGGCTGCGGCAAATCCCAGTTCTGTAAAACACTGGGGAATAAGGTCGGTCGCCCGGTCCTGATCCTAGATGTGGGTGCTCTCTTGGGTTCCCTCGTCGGGGAATCCGAAAAACGCACACGGCAGGCGCTGCAGATCGTGGATGCTATGGCCCCCTGTGTGTTGATGATCGACGAGATCGAAAAAGCGTTCGCCGGTGTGGGGAGTTCCGGCCAGAATGACAGTGGCGTGTCAGCTCGCATGTTTGGTTCATTTTTGTCGTGGCTCAATGACCATACATCCGATGTGTTCGTGGTGGCTACCAGCAATGATGTGACAAAACTGCCCCCCGAGTTTGGACGCAGCGAACGCTTTGATGGCATCTTTTTCCTGGATCTGCCAGGCCGGGAGCAGAAGGATCAGATCTGGACGCAGTATATCCGGTCATTTGGACTGACCCCGGATCAGGAACGACCTGAGGACACTGACTGGACCGGAGCGGAGATCCGCAGTTGCTGCCGCCTGGCAGTATTACTGGATGTCCCCCTGCTCCAGGCCCGCCAGAATGTAGTCCCTGTTGCTGTGACAGCCGCGGAATCGGTCGCGCGTCTACGAAACTGGGCCAGTGGTCGCTGCCTGGATGCCGACCGGCCTGGCATCTATCACTGGGAAAACCCACAACTAAAGTCCCGCCGAAGCCTCAAGCACCTGGCTTCGATCAACTGACCTGCCCGTTATAGAAAGGAGCTCCATGCTCACACCACAGAACATTCTGCTGATTACCGCGGCACTCCAGTTCTGGGTAGAAGAGATGGATCCCAATGAGAGCCAATTGTTGAAAGTCTACTCAGGTGATCCAACCGCCGATCAGATCTGGACTGCGGATGAGATACAACAGCTGAAGAGCCAGTTGGCTTCAGCCCACTTGAAATATGCTGTGACCAATCCCGCGGGAACAGAGTTCCTGACTAGCGATCTGTTTTCAACTCAGCAAGCTGCCGAGCAGGCCAGCACCGATACCACGTCTCTGCTGGTGACTGTCATGCTGCCAGAGCCCCTCGAGAGCCTCTGATCAGACCCCTTCCATCAGCTCTGCCACGCTGATCCCCAGCGTATCGGCGATTCGCTCGATATTCCGCAGAGCGAGGTTCCGTTCACCGCGTTCAATCCCGCCCATATAGGTCCGATCCAGCTCACAGGCGTAGGCGAAATTCTCCTGGGAATAGCCCTGCTCTTTCCGCAATTCCCGGACCCGCTCTCCAAATCGCTTCAAAATGTCTGCTCGTTTTGCCATGCGAGCATTTAACACTTGACAGCGACGATATTACCACGGACTATAAGTATCACATATACAACATACACCTGGAGAATGATGATGCTCAAAACAGTCAAAACCTTACTTGCCGTCCTGATGTTTAGTGGTCTAGTGAGCGTTCTGTTCATGTGCGAATCCGACGCCCGTAAAGTCGCGAAGTCGAAATCGCTGATTAATCAACACGCGATCACTGCCATGTCACAAAAAGATGCCGTGGCCACTAATAAAACAGATTTACTAGATGCATGGGGGCGTCCTATTATTTATACGTTTGGACCAGATATCGTCGTTGGTATGTCATCCGGCTTTGACGGCAAGATAGGAACTGACGATGACATCATCGTGATTATGAAATCAAAAGTTTTAACAAAAACTGATTCAAATCATTTTTTAAATCACACTCACTGAATGCCGCTTGCCCTAAACAGGTCACGCGGCTTTTTTTATTCCCCTTTCTTAGAGGAGCCTTATGAGCCATTCCATTCTTGAAGAACCACAGACCGCCCCTTCGGTCAGCGCCGCTGCAACGCGGCTCCGAACAACGATGGCGGCTGCCCGACTCAGTTTTACCTGGCTGGGGGTCCGCAAATCCCTGACAGCGTCTCAGAAGGACCAGGCCGCTGATTCGTTTGGTGCCGAGGGCAAATTTCTTTCTGCCGGAAAAAAACTGTTGGACACCTCACACCCCGCGTTCAAAGTTGTCACGGCAGTGCGGGGACGCGCTGTTGCCTACTGGAAAGGGGTCTCGCTCCCCTATCCGGAGTCGGGCATCCGCCTGATCAGACAGTCTGAAATTCAGGACTTTGATCAACGTATGGCAGATTTCCGGGACGAACTGGACGAAGCGGTGACTGATCTGGATCGCCACTTTGATGAACTCCGGTCCGCGGCCCGGGAACGACTAGGAGATCTGTTCAATCCGGCTGACTATCCCCCGTCTCTGATCGGCATGTTTGCCATTGAACACGATTTCCCTTCTGTAGAACCGCCCGCCTACCTGCAGCAACTCAGCCCCGCACTCTATGAACTGGAATGTCAGCGGATGCAGCAGCGGTTCGATGCAGCAGTACAACTGGCCGAGCAGGCTTTTCTGGAAGAGATCTCCAAACTGGTCGAACATGCCAGTGAGCGTTTGAGTGGCCAGTCGGACGGCCGCCCCAAAGTCTTCCGGGATACGGCGATCACCAATCTGACTGAGTTCTTTGAGCGGTTCCGGACTCTGAATGTCCGCTCCAACGAGCAGCTGGATGCGCTCGTGGACCGCGCCCAGCAAATTGTCGCTGGTATCAAACCCCAGCAACTGCGGGACAACTCGACTCTGCGGCAACAGGTAGCCAGCCAGCTGGCTGGCGTGCAGTCCTCCCTGGACGGACTGCTCATCGATCGACCGCGGCGAAATATCCTCCGCCGCTCTCCACAGGAGTAAACATGGACCTAATTGTCACACAGAGCGGAATGATCCGCTGTATCTATGATGAGACTATCGAACTGCTGCCACTGGGGACACCTGAGATCAGCCGGGGCTCACATGTGGAACCCACGCCCGACGGTTTATGGACGGCCGATCTCTCACCCGTAGCCGGCCCCTTGCTGGGACCGTTTCACCAGCGTTCTGCCGCACTGACCGCAGAACAGGACTGGCTGAACCAACACTGGCTGTTGACCGGCCGGTGAAGTAACTCTACCTCGCATGGTGCGGGGTGGTTGTGTTTTTCTCACGACCATCCTGTGCGGGTGGTCGTTCTGTTTTTTAACAAGGAGCAAACGATGACCCCACGAGACCTGAACCGTGCGGTGGCAAATGCAACTGGCGAAGATCTGCGCGCCATACAACAGCGGGGCTTCAGCCTGGCTGATCCTCTGGAAGTGAACTTTGATCCGGAACCGGACAACCGTCGCCCCCAGATCGTGGACTGGGATGCGCGGGAACTGGAACGAAACGTCCCCCTGTTTCACCAGCCCTTCGGTCGGTTGCCAGGGCTGGTTTAAGCCGGTGGCAAATCAACAAAATGATCCTCAATCGTCAGAACTGATCAGAGTCTGTCTTCGCTATTCCAGCCTCGGATTGACGGTCTGTCTGCTTACCGGCTGCTTTCTGGGATGGCCCCTGTTACTGGCAGCGACTGGTTTGATCTGGGGCATGTGGCATTTCTGCTTTCAGACGTTGAGTGCGCAGGCCACTGACGACCACCGGAAGCAGGGGCAATCCAGGTAAACCTTTCTATTTCCAAGGAGCGATGATGATTCAACAGAATCGCCCGGTGGTTTCGCTGGGTTTGGTACTCGCCACACAAAACGCCCTGTCGCAATTGCCCCAGCACGAAATCCAAAGCGCCCTGGCCCGGCACTGCTCAGGTGACTGGGGCGACTGCTGTCCCGCTGATGCGGACGCCAATAACGCGGCCCTGCAGACGGGAGACCGGCTGCTTTCAGTCTACCACACGGCTGACGGCATCAAGTTTTGGATCATCACGGTCGCAGACCGCTCGGTGACCAATGTATTACTGCCAGAAGATTACTGATACCACACTCGCAGATGCGAGATCCCCATTTCATTTTACACAAGGAGTTCTCTATGCAGATTTTATTCATCAACAATGACGGTTCCGGATTTGCTGATCAGATCCAGATCGAGGCCGGTACCTCGGTAAAAACGTTGTTTCAGCAGCGGCTGCCTCACGGGCGTCCGCAGGACTACCTGATCCGCGTGAACCGCCAGCCAACAACCGCCGGTTATGTGCTGCAGGAAGGTGATCGTGTTTCGATTACTCCAACCAAGATCGAGGGTGCGTTAACCCATTCGTCCCCGCGTGTAACCTGCATTCCATTCCCCAAACTGAAAGGAGCCCGATGGGAGCCCGACAACGCCTTAACAGCTTCTACTTATTTGCCGTCCTGATCGCCGCCGCCATGCTTGGTGGGGCTGCCCAGTCCTGGTTGCTGTTCCTGATCAGCGCGGCCATCATGACCACACTGCTGATCCATGGTGGAGACATCCGCCCTACTCCTCAAACGCGCCGCAACAGTCGTAAGCGTCGCTGAAGTTGAACTCATTTTACAGAGGCCACCTGTCATATCAGGTGGCCTCGTTTCTTTTAAGGAGAACCCTTTCGATGAACCGACAACAACAGCGGCGGCTCTGGATCCGGGCCGCTGCAAAAATTCGAGAACAGTACCAGCCGCGGTTGACTGTTTTCCCCAACGTCAATTCTCCCCCGGTAGACCAGTGGACGCGGGTCATGAGTTTTTCACGACTGCTGTCAAAAGCCCAGCAGTATCACTATCCAGCTGCCTTCGCATTTTGTCTGGTACAATATCAACAATCCATGGCTCGGCTTATCCAGGAATTAACTGCCTGTCACAACGAGATCACCACGATCAAACGAAAGCCAGAGATTCCCTCCCTGCGGGATCTGGTCGATGAACTCAGTTCTCTGTCGGACGAATTTGAGAATACATCCATCTACTGGTCGGAACAGGAAATCGTAGTTCGTACTCCGCCTGTTGTCCTGCGAGAAATCAACCTGGGCGAATTTGAAATCCGGCTTCGCTGGTGTGAGCTCGGTGATCCCCAACCCTATCGGATCATTTCGCTCTCTCAAACCGGGACGGACGATGTACATCATCCCCACGTCCAGGGAGACACACTCTGCGAAGGGGAAGGAAAAATCCCCATCAGTCAGGCACTGGCAGAGGGCCGACTGGGAGATTTCTTTCTACTGGTCCAGCAGATCCTGCAGACCTACAACCCGAGTTCCGCGTATGTCCCCCTGGATCGCTGGTGGAATTCATCCTGCGCTGACTGCGACGATTCGATGTCCCAGGAAGAGAGTCGCCCCTGTTCCATTTGCGAACACCAGATCTGTGAATACTGCCGTCGCAATTGTACTACTTGCGGCAATCACCTCTGTTCCAGTTGTGCTGACACCTGTGAGACCTGCCATCACACGTTCTGTCGCGATTGTCTTTCTGAATGTGACGCTTGCAGTGATTGCTTTTGTCGTTCCTGCCTGTCTGATCAAACCTGTTCATCCTGTCTTGAAGAAGCGAAGGAGAATGAAGATGCCTTGTCCGAGGAATCAACCCCTGACGCGCCGCCTGCTGCAACGCCCCCGTCAGAAACGCCCGAAGCAGCGCAAACGCCGCACGCTCCGATTCAGCCCGTATGCCTGGGCCAAACTGATCTACCTGCGTGACCTGGGGCCAACCGAAGTGGGTGGTTTTGGAATTATTGAACCAGACGATCCGCGGTTCGTGACAGACATTGTTCTGATCAAGCAGATTTGTACCGACGTGACTGTGGCATTCGATGATACCGCTGTCGCTGATTTCTTTGACGACCAGATTGATGTCGGCCGTCATCCCGAAAACTTTGGCAGGATCTGGATTCACACGCACCCCGGAAATTCGGCACGCCCCAGTCAGGTAGATGTGGAAACCTTCGCCCGCGTGTTCGGGAATTGTGACTGGGCGGTGATGTTTATTCTAGCCCGGAATGGTGCCACCTACGCAGATCTAAAACATGCCGAAAAACCCAGAGCTGAGAAGCTGTCGGTCGGCATTGATTTCAAGTCAGAGTTTTGCGGCAGTAATCAAAGTGCCTGGGAATCGGAGTATCTGGAGTGTGTGCAGGAAGCACCTCTGCCGCCGTTGTGGGATCTAGCTGTATGTTTTGAGGACTAATTTGTGTATTCAGAACAGTGGCCTGTGTTCCCAATCTAAGTACCCCCATAAATTACTACTTTGAATTAGAAAAAGGAGAGAACATGAATCTCGTATCCGATCGTTTTGTCCGCCAGTCAGGACTGGTGCCTCAGGAAAAACTCAAACCAATGACCGTCACGGTCATTGGCGTAGGGGCCATTGGTCGTCAGGTGGCTCTGCAGCTGGCAGCCCTGGGAGTACGGCGGCTGCAGTTGATCGATTTCGACCAAGTTGAACCAACTAATATTACCACACAGGGCTACCTGGAAGCGGATCTGGGTCAATTCAAAGTGGAAGCTACAGCGCGTGCGCTGCAGGCCATCGATGCGGAACTGGAGATGGAAATCATTGCGGATCGTTTTCGGCCTGGCCTGGTGATGGGGGAAGCCGTATTTATCTGCGTGGATTCAATCAGCAGTCGGGCTGCCATCTGGCGGGCATTACGAGACCTGTGTTCGTTCTGGTGCGATGGGCGGATGCGAGGAGAGGTTCTGCGAATCCTGACGGCCGTTGATTCGAAGTCGCGGGACCACTATGACACGACTCTGTTTACCCAGGCGGAAGCTCAAACCGGTGCCTGCACTTCTCGCAGTACGATTTACACGGCCAGTATCGCTGCGGGATTGGTGCTGCATCAGTTCACGCGTTGGCTGCGTAGTATTAGCACAGAGCGTGATCTAACCTTCAATTTATTGGCCAGTGAACTTAATCTGGAATCTCCAGTTTAAAATATAGGGAGTATCATTTCAGGCTGCTTTTTCACGCGGTTGGTCAGCAACTCGTTTTACCACGATGTCCACAAGTGGTTGAAACTCACGTGCGATTGCAGCCTGAAAATGCTCCCGTAACTTATCCAGATGGGTATAGTTGGATATCGCTGCCTTACTGAATGCATGCCCCATCAAATATTTTCGATAGTACTCCGGCATCCCGGCATTCATCATGGCTGTGCTAAACAGGTGTCGGAAATCTTTGAGCGTCGCCTGAGGAGGCCAGGAAAGCTGGCCCGCCAGACGATGAAACTCATGTTCAATGTGATCGTACTTGAGTCCACCGGCATCCTGTAGTAGCTGATCACGGATTTGCAAGCCCCGTTCAGCAGAAAGATTCAATATTTTCTGACAGCGTTTCTTGTACTTCTGCTGCAATTGTTCCAGTGAAGCATTAACCAGGTAGGGCTTCTCCTTACCTTCATATACAGCACGACGCTGAAATAATAAACCGGCTTGCTCTTCCTTAAAAGTGTTACCCAATAATGATTTCAGTGGCTCGAGTAGAGGTAATCGTTTATCACGTCTGCCCTTAGTTGTGTATCCGAGTTGGGGTAAACAGATCACTTTCAACCAGTCATCACCGGTGAGATTTTCATGGAACAGAAAACAAGGCTCGGATGCCCGTAGCCCATAAAAAATCAGAAAAGCAAATATGGGGAGCTGAAAGCTGTCACACTCTGACAGCAACTGACCGGCCATTGATACCGTTATTTCAGGGTCTCCAAAGAGATCTGGTTTGACACTATTTGACTGACGAACTTTCCCCAAATAGGGATTCCGAAAGCCACCTGGCATAAGATTCCCTCCATCTGGGTCTGCGGCCCAGACGTACATACTTCTCACCACATTCAAAACATATTCAGGAGAAGCCATAGATCGCTTCCTGCTGTTAGGATGCCCGTTCGGTGTGATCTGCAGGTTATTCAAATATGCCTGGAACTGTAAAGCCAGTTCTCTGTTCACATTAGTGGCTGAAGGATAAGTTGCTATAACCGATGATTGTTCGATAAAACTCCGATAATGCTCCAAAGCAGAATGGTACCGCGTGACTGTTTTAGGGGATATTTCTCCTGCATCTGCCCTGATTTGTAGATGCTGCTTGTACTGCTGCAGCAAATAACTGTGACGCAAGGTCCCCCTGCTGGCACCGGAAGAGCGAAAATGTTTAATGCGCTCATCGATTTCCCTGGCACGCGAAATGGCAGCTACTAAATCCCCATCCACACGTTCTGTCAGATTTTTCTTGGCAGACGGATCCCAGAACTGAAGACGATAGTAATCATTTTGATGGTAGATGCGCACTTTCTCAGGGGGTGCAATCCCCCCGGGAAAATCATTGACGCGAATCCATCTGTGTTTTTCTCGATATTTATTCCAAAGATTTTCATTTTTTTTCTTCTTTATGCGAGTGTTCATATAGATACCTCGTGGGGAAACAATCTTAACTTTTCCCACTAGGTATTTGCGCAAAGCCTGACCGGTATTTTATTACTCGTATGTAACTTCATAAGACGTTTGACCTAAAATACTAAGATGAATATCTGGTTGTTGATGAAAATATTTTCGTTACAAAAAAGATACTCTGATTCAGTCCAACATAATTATGACTCGCTAGCATTCAGTCCTTAATAGGGTATCTATTTGATGATTCGATCCCATTTAATAAGAAACCTCTGATAGCCAAACCCTATTTTTTTATTGACTGTTTCAAAGGTGATGGTGCATGATTCCGAAAGCAAACCAGTATTTTTTGTGTGGAGAACTCCGATACGATGAGTACCTCAATAGAAACCATAGAAGTAGAAATAGATTTAAGTAAATTTCCAGAAGTGCCAAGGAATAACCCTCTGGCAATTACAGAAAGGAGAAATGGTCCGGGAAATGTTTTTCGATTTTCTCTGAAGCGAAAACAATCGATGCTGGGTAAGCTTGAACTTAACCAATGGTGGATGGATAAACGAGGGCTGTATGGCGAGAGAAATAAAGTGTCTGTAAACCGAGAAGAAATTATTAAGTTTTTCTGGGCTCTTTGCCTATGTCAAGGCAGTGCTTTTGACGATCAGGCGGTCCAGGAATCGTATATCCTCGCGCGGTTATTGCAACATTCCCGCAGTAATGGTTCACGGCGGGTTTTTGCAGATGCTTCTATGGAAAACAGTTGCTCCCCAGCAGAACTCAATGAATTAAATCAGTTACTGATCTCGGTGAAAAATGATAAAATGAGTCCATTCGATTTTTATCGAAACACAGCAAATTTACTGGGGCCGCCCGAACATACGGAAGAAGAAAATGATCGATATCAGGAGATGGTTTCAGAATTGATGCAGAGTGCCTGTTCCGCGTTAACAAACAGAGATTTACTCGGCTATCAGGAAGCTGAAGAACAGTGGATCCAATATATGAAGACAATCGGGCGACGGAGAGGAAATCAGCTTGAAAAAAGTGTCTTAGACGTTTTGTCCTATGAGGCGCGGTCAGCATTTCATCGGTGTTACTCTCAGGTATGGCAATATATTCTGCTTCATCTCTCAAGACTGTTTAATTTGTCGGATAATTCAGTTCTGTTTCATCAATTATGGCACCTCGACATAATCATGCCAAGCAACGAAACTGACAAAGCAAACTTCCATCTTTTTCATGGACATATCTTTGGGTTACACCCTGCAGGGAGTGACTTTATTCGAACTCCGACCGGGCAGGAAATTATAGGCGACATAATACTGAATCCTGAGGAAGATGATTATCATCGAAGATTTTTAAATGGTTATTATTTGGCCTGTTATAAGTATGCAGACCGGCATCAGGTGAGTAGGGAACTCCGACGGCAGTCCGCTCAGAATATGGCAGATAATTTTTTTACAACAATACAATCTCCGGAATTGGAAAACTGATCTAATTGAATCTTAAGGATCAGGAACATTTTGAAAAGCAAAATTTTTTTCTTCAACTTAAGCTTGTGCAAATCACTTCACTATCTGAGCAGTATCGCTACATCTTTCTTGTGTATCATCATTTCTTTGGATGATCTTAGCTGGTTATAACTTCAACTACTATTTAGTAAATCAGCATGCACTAATATAGCTCAGCGCTCTCTCCGACAAGATTCTCATTTAAATCACTTCCAACACTGATCCTCGCTGCACTTCGTAAATTCGAGCAATTTATGTTCGCAGCACTTTTCCAGCTTGGATTTCTTCTCCCGCTCAAAGTAAAGGAATCAGAAGTAAGCGAAGAACATCCCTCTCTCTATTACCAAACTGAATATTTTCAACTCAGGAACGCCATCATTTTTCTTTAAAAGGAGATGTATATGACAGCAAAATTGTCTGATAATCTGAGTACAAATCTCATTATCCCAGAAGTACTCTCATCCAAAAATAATGACTTAGACCGCATTGCCGCGCTCATAGCAAGTGGAGAGATCAGCCTCTTAGCAGAGATACCAGATCACCAAAGAATCGAGGTTATAGAGCTTGTCCGAGATCAGCGTCGAAAACATCTAATAAAACTGATAGCCATGACATTGGTGGACAACCTGGCAGCAAAAGCCTAGGCAAGATTTCTTTTCTCATATTTGCTTTCGAGTCGCTAATTCCAACCATGATTCACTTTGAAATTTAAAATATTACCTTGCGCGCAAATGCCTAGTATCTGTCTGGCACAGCTCAGATCAACTCCTAATCAGGTGTTGTAATCCAGCTTCGGCACTTGATTCTCAGACGAAAGCCAAAGATATCAATGCCAAATTCTCAATTATGAGGAGTGAGTTAATGCTATTATCCCAATTTGGCAGAAACCCAAATCCCCGTGTCGCCGTCTATTTGCGTATGTCTGGCAGCCGACAAAATCCAAGAAGCCCTGATCAGCAACTGGCAACGATCAGAGAAACCCTGAATCGACTAGGGCTTAACTGGCAGGTTGTTGCCACCTATCGCGATGATGCCATTTCGGGTCGATACTACCGGAAACGGGCAGGATTTCAGAGGATGCTTCGGGAGCTAAAATCCGGAGCCTTAAAAGCAGATTATATTCTTGTTGATACTTTTGAGCGTTTGTCGCGTGCCGAGGATAACGCTGAAATTCGTCGAAAGTTAGCCAAAGCCGGTGCTCTGGTGCTGACTGCAGACAGTAATTTTTCTGACCCAAGCAGTGTGTCTGGCCGCGCACTTTCATTTCTGGAGACATACCGCGCTTCTGAAGAGTGTCGGTTGAAGGCCCACAACGTCTTACGCGGAAAGAAGGATTCTGTTCGGCTGAGTTATTGGCCCGGTGGTCCTGCACCGTTCGGGTTCAGGTTGCAGAGCGTTATGATAATGCGAAACGGTGTTGAGGAAGTCGACCACCGTATTCTTGTACCAGTGCAAGAACTGAAGTGGATTATTCTCTTGATTTTTACTTTGTCTGCAGAGGAGAACTTAGGCCCGCTTCGAATCTGTAAACGGCTCAATAGTCATCCAGATATACCGGAGCATCTGAAACCTTTTACGGAAGCGACTGTTGCAAGTATCCTGTACAACGAACTCTATTACGGAGAAATGGTTTGGGGTAAAAACTGCACCGGTATTATAGAAGACGTTAGGGTCCGCCAAAGTCTCCCCGAAAATGAATGGGAACGAAACTCAGAGTTCTGTGAACCCATTATTTCCAAAGAATTATGGCAACAGTCAATGCAAATGATACAGGCTCGTCGAACCAAGACTACTGCTTCTAACTCAAATATTTGTAGCACTTCAGTGCCACAGCCACGCGGGGTCGCATTAAAGTATCCGCTGTCGGGTCTGGTGATCTGCTCATCATGCGGACGCTCGATGGTCTCATCGTCAAGCTCAGCTTATACCACCAAATCCGGTGAGAAAAACAGTTATGCTTCATATGGTTGTCCTGGATACCGATCTGGAGCATGTGAAAACGAACGACGAGTTCCAGAATCCTGGCTGCGAGAAACCGTTATCACGCTTGTTAAAGACAGATTATTTCCAAGTGAATGATAAATAATTTTTACATTAAGTGTGGGTGACGGCACAATGCCGTCACCCCTCATTAATTTGAACTGAAAGGAATCAACGGATGGATATTTCTTCAAACTTGATTATGTCACCGACTTTTCAAGAAATGCTAAGTCAAATTCAGATGCAATTAGAACAGGGACGCCCAGGATTATCTGAACAACAAGAGATCCTGCAAGCTGAACTCACAAACCTTAACCAAGCTCGCAAAGGGTGGCTAATGTCATTGGCTAACCCGGACTTACCCTGCGAAACCAGATCTGCCTTAGAACTGGAACTTATGGAAACAACTTCTCGGACTCACCAGATAGAAGCTAAGATAGTTGAACTTAATTCTGCCAGCTCACAAGCCCAAGCAGCTTTAGACCCAGTAGTTGTTGCAGAAAAACTGGAAAATTTAGCCGAGCTTCTGGAAGGAAACCACGCTTCAGCGATGAACGTTGCTTTGTCACAACACATTGACGGAATCTACTGCGACAAAAACGGAAAAGTTGTCGTCCGCATGACCCTACTTGGCGCGCTGGCCAACCCTGAAGCATTGATTCCTATACTATCAAAACCAGACATAGAACAAACCGGTACTACCGATTTGAACTCAAACATTCCCGGAAACTGTAGCAGGCGCCGAACGAGACGCAATTTGGGAGACAGCTTTGAAGACGATGATGAAGGAGAGCTTGCAAACGATCACGCTGTGAATCCTTTTCGTTACGCTACGCTGGGAGACGAATGGTTTACGGAAGACGTCTTTCAAATTCCGGAACGACCGCTTAGCTGGGCAGCTGCTCACTCATGTGAAGTGGCAAAATATCGATTACAGCATCGTGCTTCTATGCAAGCCACTGTCAATCATTTTGGTAAGACAAAGCCAACAATCCAGAAAGCTTTGCAATACGCAAAAGAGCATTTCGGAATAGATGCTTTGGGAAGATGTGTCAGTGAGTCTACTCGTAAATATTGGGCAAAGGACCATGCGCTGGAAGTTGCCCAATTTTTCCGTCGTCCTGGGGCTAGTATGAAGAAAGCTGAGGCTATTTTTGGCAAGTCACAACCAACTCTCACCAAAGCAAAGCGTATGGCAGCAGAGATGGAATTGTCTTCTGTAAAAGCGTCAGACTAAGAAAGCTAAACAGACTAAGGCAAACCCTTTTCTGATTCATTTTCACTAGTATGCAGTTTTTATGATCTGCTGGCGGAAACATTGCCCGTCAGCAGGTCATTTTATTTTGAATTGCCAATTTTGCAGTAACGGACTCAATAGAAATCTATTCTGTACAGACTAAATAATTTGACAGTGGATCGATTGAACTTTCAACGTTGCTTCATGAAATAAAAATACTGTGGTCTGCAAATTGACTGGCCTGCAGGTCAGTCACTGGGTGCATTTTTTTATCTATCAGAGAATTGTGATATATCTTAATCGTTTTTGATTTAGCAGATGCAACTGAAATGTGAGAAGACAATTCTGTGGAGAGTAGACTTCGGATTGCAGTTTAATGAATTCCTGTCACGGGTCGTAACTGACCTCAATCCCCACATCTCCTTTATCTATAATAACTTACCACGCAATAATAAAGTGGTAACTTTTCGCGCATCCAACCAATCATATGGTCATATACATACTGGGAAACGCGAGAACTTTCCATTGAGTTTTAATAGGTCCGGTTCCGGATACTTCCCTTCCACCATTGATTGAGATTTCTCCGATGTTCTCGTTCTCCCGATAACCATCATTAGACGGTCATCGGAATTATGGCTTCGCCAGAGTTAGCAGAATAAGCAATAAATCTCTTTTCAAGTCCGACTGTATCGTCCCCTTGTAAAGGTAAGGATAAAATTACTTTTACCTGTGTTGAACGGACAGGAAATAATCTGTGTTCCTGTTTGGCAAATCTCGAAGAGACTAATCAAGAATCGTCTGATAGCTCCCTATCGGACAGAGTCTCCACTCCATCAGATGAACCTGCCACGTGTGTCCTCAGTCGGAAGTAGTGTGATTCTGGGACTGATGTCGTAAATCTGCTATCTGATTAACATCTTCGTTTTTCATATTTTTCAAGATTTCTTTTCTCCATGGTCTTTCATCATCCCCTTCTCACTTTGGATCGCCTGATATCAATCCAAGTAGTTCTGTCTTCAGATTACGGAGTGATTGTCTGGTGGCAGGACGAACTTGTAGGGAGCGGTGTCGTAGGGTGCCAAGATTTTTCTTCATGCGGCATTCGCTCCCGTTTTTAATCATCATTTCGAAGGTACGCTCAATAGAAGTAGAGAATCAAAAATGCCTTTCAGCAATAAATATCGCTTAGTTCTACTACAGTCGGTCTGGAGTGAGCTATTAACGTGTTTGGACGCTCAGTCAAAACAATACGCGGTAGGTAGCGTTCGCTGGAATATGGGAGCCGATCTGATTGAACTCCTGAACAATCAACTGTCCATAGTCCGGCTGGATCAACTGGAAACATATTCTTCAGAAGAAACTGACTTTTTGATAATTTCTTCTCAATCTCTTTCTGAACCAATCTTAAAAGAAATATTAGACCAGCTGAGTCCTTCTCTGTTTCAAACAGTTGTGATTGTGAGCCTACAGGCAGAAATGCTGGGGCGTTGTGAAGGAATCTTATTGAAAAATGGACGTTTTAAGCCGTTGGAAGAGATCCAATTTATTGGCCCTGGAATGAAACACCTGGAACGGATCCCTCAAACTGACTTTCAGGATCAAGACGATCATCATCGCTGGAACCGAACCAGACAATTCCTGGGCAGTCAACTCTGGCAGCAGGTTCGCCAAGCTCATATTCTCCAGATCGGTTGTGTGGATAATGGCGAGCAGATAACAAGTCAATGGTCATGCCTGGGAATTCGCGAGCTGACCCTGGTGGATCCTCATCATTGTGAGCAAGCAGCAGAACAACTCAGCCACCAGACGAATCAAATTACATCCACGATTGGATGTGTCACTCATCTGGCACAACAACTGGTCGGTTATAATCCAGATCTTTTGGTTCGGTGTTTCCCGAATCCCCTTTGCGAAGTAGTCGATCGACTGCAAAGTCGTTTCGACCTGATCGTCACGGCAGTAGATGATGAAGAATCACGTCTGGCTGCATCCTGGCTTTCTCGACTACTACTGGTTCCCCATCTGGATATTATCACCCCGAGGCTGAAAGTAAATGACTCAACCGCAGTCACAGGAGAAATTCGTCTACTGCTTCCCTTTCAGGGATGTGTCACTTGTACCCCCGGCACTACCGAGTCTGTTATTTCTTCAACCGCGACTGTTCAGGACCTGGGAATTGCACAATCGCGACACCGTCTGGGCTCTACGTCTCAGTTGACTGCGATGACGGCGGTAACAGCAATTGAACTATGGCTGTCTTTTCTACAGCACCATATTGGATCTTTCCGACAATCCCTGAACTGGAATCATGTCGATGGGCTTTCTGCTTCTGGAAATAGCATTTCTCCCGCAGCGCATTGCAAGATTTGCAGCCCGGATGAACCGGATTATCAGGACAGGATGTAATTTTTTTTAATACTCCGTAAATCAGTCAGGCTCGCGATATGAGCTGTCTTCATCAACTGATTGAAGGGCAGACGTTTTTGTATGGATCACCTTAAATAGTATCCATAACATCACAGTCGCTTGATATTATTAATCATGATGTACATAACAGAATATTCAACAGTTAAACAAAGTATAATTTAGTACCCGATGCGCGGTACCCCCACCCGCATTAATCAATAAGGGCCGATTTCATGAACCAGGATCCTCCTGATCTGCAGCGATTCATTTCGAATCAGCAACTTGCACTGTTGCAATGTGAACCAGGTGATAACCCGCTGACAGCGATCCAGCGCCTGGAGGCCCGGCTTGGTCCTGGACAGAGTGTTCCCCTGGCGGACCGCTGGCAACCAGTTGAGGACCGGCACGCATTCTTCCAGGATCTGGCCAGCGATGAAATGGTGCAACTGACGGTGTTCGTGAATGCCGCCGGGATGGGTAAAACGATTATTTCCCATTACTTGGAATATGTGCTGGGGAGTGTATTTCACCAGTCAGCGATCCGTCTGGAAGCCGAACAGATCGTCGAGCATATAGGAGAACTGAAGACGGAAGTAGAACTGATTACTCTGCTGATCAGTCAGTTCGAGAAAATGGGTGTGACTGTCACCCCGCAGGAACTGCGTTTTGCCTTAAGGCAGCGGCAGCTGATCCTGATAATTGACGCCCTGGACCAGGTGGGAAAAGGCAGCCTGCTCCCGTTTTTCGAGTTCATGCGAACCCATCCCCTCTGGCGGCAGTGTCAACTGATCGTAACGGGGCGTCCCCCCGCCATTAATCGCGAGTGGGATCAAGTTTTCCGTCCCGAACTGCGGAACTGGCAGTTTGTGCGGCTGGAACCATTTACCCAGGAACAGTGTGCCGCGTACCTGCAGGGCCGCGATGACGCCGTCTCCCGCTACGAGGCACTATCAGAGAGTGTGAAACAGGTGTTGCAGGTGCCGCGCGTCCTCTCCTACCTCCGTTTTGTTAAGGCGGCGGAATTCGCCGAGATCGAGACGGCCGCCGATGTGATTGGCCTGGCCCTGCGGAAAATGATCCGGGACGGCCTGGATAAGTTTCCGGACCTGCGTCTGAACCTGGGGGACACAGATAGTGACCCGGTCAGTGAGATCCTGCAAGGTCTCTCGACAGTCGCCTTCGTACTGACCTGCGAACAGCTGGAATACCAAGGTGTCCTGCAGCCGAACTTCACGCAGATTTCGAGCCATGATCTGCCTGATTTCAAACAGCGGTTAAGCATCCTTCTGGGCGAAAAGAAAGTACAGCCCATCCTGAATGCCTTGGGTAAACTGAACGTGGCCCTCCGGTTCGATCTGCTGGAAGCGGGATCGGAAACGTTAACTGAAATCCAGTTCCAGAACCGGTCTCTGCAGGAATGGCTGACCGCTTATTACCTGGCTAACCATGCCCGGAATGCAGACCGGCAACTGCTATGGGAGCAGAACTGGATCGTGGAGTGGGACCGCGAGCCATCCCAGGAATACCGGGAAGTCTGGCAGTTCTTCGTGGACCTCAAATCACGGGCCGACTTCCAGCTGCAGAACCAACCGGGGTTTCGTAAAGATAACGTCTGGCTGGAGACCGCCGAACTGCTGTTCCGTCCCTGCTTCGATGCCCGGACCGGGATGTTTTATGATGAACTCCCCGCTGACGTTGATCGGGATGCAATTGCATGGCAGGCGCGACGCTCGTCGGAGTTCATATACCAGGTCTGGTTCCGGCTGAACGCATTTTGTGAGCTAGAGGGAACGGCCAACGAGGGGTTAACCAACTCACAACGCGCACTCAGGGGGCGTGCGCGAGAGATCCGCGACCGTTGGCAAGGGGAGTTTGCCGCGATTGCGGACGACAGCACGATCGTAGACGGTTGGCAGGGAAAAGCACGGCAGGAAGTCGCCCGGGAGCTACAGAATGATTTTGTCGATTTTCCCGCAGGAGAGGTCTGGTTTGGTTCAAAAGACTGGGATCAGCCCCCCAGTCGGGAGAATATTCCTCAATTAGTACAGAAGGAATGGGAAGAAAACTTTACGCATGCCGGCGATTCCGAGGATGAGTTACGTGCATGGCTACTCGATCATTATCCTGGGCTGAAACAACTACCGCCCAGTAAACAGAAAGACTATCTCGAGAAATATTTCATTCCCATGATTCGAAATGAGGAGGAGGCCTGGGAACGGCTGGCTGCTGAATCTAGTCGATCAGATGAGCGGACAGCAGACGGTGCCAACCCGCTTCCGGTGTCTCCCTTCAGCATGCAGCGCCGTGCTGTAACCAATGCGCGTTTTCGGCTGTTCAACCCGGCACACGGCCTGCGCGGGGACTTTGATTATCAGGGTGTGAGTGGTGAGTCTGACTGTCCGGTGCTGTATATCGACTGGTATACGGCGTGGGTGTATTGCCAGTGGTGTTTTTGGGAGGATGCTCCCTGCCGTTTGCCGCAGGAGCATGAATTCGAGTACGCGGTCAAATTCGGTATGCCGAAGGACGATCAGTTAACATGGGATTACTGGTGGTCTGCCGAGTGGGGGGATGAGGAAAAAAAGTATGAGCAGTGTCACGGGAATAAGGCTTACAAGACAGGGACGGTTCCCGCGGACTCCAGGCGTGCCAGTGCGGGAACCAAGGAGCTTGATCCCACGGGAAAGGGGGTGATGGACCTGTTGGGGAATCAGCTGGAGTGGATGGGGAATGACTACTGTGAGATGTATGCAGGGCAACAGACGGGGCCCCAAGTGGGGGTACATCCGGTCTCTCTGATGTCGTGTCGCGGCGGTGCCTGGGACGACGGACCGTTCCTCCTTCGTACGACGAGGCGCCTCAGGAGCACCGCTTCGCACCATGACTACTTCGTCGGGTTTCGTATTTTGAAGACCAAGTAACCCTGTATACTTTATCCCTGTTACCCTTTGCCCTTTTCTTTTTATCCTTTTTTCAAGCAGACGCAGTCTGCGATCGCGTTGCAAATTTGGTGTTAACAAACTGAGTGCTGGCAACAAAAACAAATGAAGATAATAGAACGAACTAATGCCTCCGCCGTACATACATGACCAAAAGCTACAACTGCTGAAGCTGAAACCTGGTTTTCAGGCGCCAGCCGATTTTCTGCATAGCGAAGTCCTGCCTTACCTGGAAGACGAACAGCGTGCGCAACCGGCAGATGCTGCCTGGCAGTGGGACGATCTCACTCAGCGACGCGAAGAGTTGCTGCAGTCGCTGTCAGGTTCCACTGACTTTCAGCGAACGGTGCTGGTTAACGCGGCCGGTATGGGAAAGACCAAAATGATGGAGTGGCTGCACTATGTGCTGGCCCATCCGCGCCTCGACTGCCTGCCGATCCTGCTGGAAGCCAAACACCTGGTAGACGATTATGGATTCAAAAACTATTCTCAATTCCTGTTTGACAGGACGCTGGAACAACTGAGTGATCATACGAATGAATCAACTGCTGCGCTGGAACAATCTTTACGGTGGATGCGAAAGCAGGGCAAGGTGCTGTTTCTGATCGATGCTCTGGATGAAGCATCCGGGGAACTCGATCGTCTGGCCAAATTGCTGAATCAGCAGGGGCCCTGGAAAGACTGCCGATTTGTGATTTCAACCCGTCCCTATGCATTGGGGCTCCGAAAAAAACTCTTTGCGCAAGGGAACTGGCAGTTATTGCGGGTGCTTGCCTTCGACAACGCCCAGAAAACTCGCTTTTTGAAAGTGGCTGGAGAAGCGGTTTCCCGCTACGAGCACCCGAATATCAAAGACAACGAACGATTGAAAGCAACGCTGGATAATCCTCGAGTGCTGCAGTATCTGCGGGAAGTCAATCTACTGCGCCTGGATAACGGCGACCTGCAGACCCCCGCCGACATCATGTACTACGCTATGGTGTCGGCAATCTGGAAATCGATGGAGGAACATCCAGAAGCACGGCCCGTCAATCATGATGAAGAGCAACCCACAGAAACAGACCTTGAGTTAATGATGCAAGTCCTGGCGGTTTGTGCGTTTGTGCTGACCAGTCTGCAAGACAAAATGGAAGGGCCGAATTTTAGTGGCGTTTATAACAAGAAACGACTCAGTCAGTTTCGCACGGCGGTCTGGGAACGGATGCAAGCCACATTAGAGGACGAAAATTCCTGGATTCAACGGAAAGATCAACTGTTTAAAATGCTGAGCCAACTGGATCATGCGATTCAGGGGAACTTGCTGGTACCCGGTCCCCAGGCACGTTCCTCCGGCGGCGATCGGAACCAGTTTGCGTTTTCGAACCGGGGAATTCAGGAATTCTTCTGTGGTTATTTTCTGGCGAACTTCTGTGAGCCTGAAGATGCGCAACTGATGTGGGAACAGAACTGGATCGTAGAATGGGACGTCGAGTCGTCACATGCCTACACAGTAATCTGGCAGTATTTCTGCGATCTTCGAGTCGAGCAGACCGAGGTTGACTCCTGGTTGAGAACTGCCGAATTGCTCTACCTCCCCTGTTTCGATCGGGAGACAGGACGGTTCTATTATGAAATGAATTCAGAAACCAACTTGGATGAAGTCCAGTGGCAAGCGAGACGCTCCTCTGAGTTCATTTACCAGACGTGGTGGCGACTGCAAGAACGGTGTGAAGAGCGGAATGAATCTGCTCTGCAGATCCGTAGTCGCTGGTGGGGTGAGTTTCAAGCGATCTCACAAGGAAGACAAGGAAGATATCGGCAGCAAGAAGCAGTTCAACTCCAGAAAGATTTTGTCTGGTTTGCGGATGAGTATGATCACAATCCCCATATGCTGGATGAAAAGGGAAACCATGTGGTCTGGTTCGGATCAGACCCACCAAAACAAGAGAATGAGACTGCGATCTCTAATCCGATCTCAGTGTCTCCGTTTGGCATGCAGCGTCGTGCTGTAACGAATGCGTGGTTTCGCCTGTTCAGCCCAGAACATGGTCTGCGTGGGAAGTATTATTATGCGAGGTTAAGTGGTGAGCCCGACTGTCCGGCCCTGTGTGTTAACTGTAAAACGGCGTGGTGGTTTTGCCTGTGGTGCCGGTGGGATAACAAATCCTGCCGCTTGCCGCTGGAGCATGAATTCGAGTACGCGGTCAAATATGGCATGTCTCCAGTGGAGCAATTAACGTGGGATTACTGGTGGGCTCCCGAGTGGGGTGATAAGGGAAAAAAGTACGAGCAGTGTCACGGGAATCATGCTTACGAAACAGGGACGGTTCCCGCGGATTCCCAGCGGGCCAGTGAGGCAACCCAGAAACTGGATCCCCAGGGAGAGGGAGTGATGGACCTGTTGGGAAATCAGTGGGAATGGATGGGGAATGAGTACCAGGAAATTTACATGGGGCATCCGACGGGTACCCTAGAGAGGGTGCATCCGAACAATCTGATGTCGTGTCGCGGCGGTGCCTGGAGTCGCACTCCGTTCGGCCTTCGAATGTCGATTCGCACCTGGGACGCTGCATCGGAACACAACGACAGTATCGGGTTTCGTATTTCGAGGACCAAGTAACCCTGTGCCCTTTATTCCTGTTACCCTTTGCCCTGTTTCTTTTTGTTCTTTTTTCATGCAGACGCAGTCTGCGCTCTCGTTGTAAATTTGGAGGAGCATTCAATCGGGGCCTAATTGATCAAATGACGTAAACCACTTCAAGATAGAGAGAAACGACGTATCTCGCCGTTTTTTTTAATTTTTCAGAGAAAATTTGAAAATAATTTATTTTCTGCATCTGCGAGAACCCCTTAATTAAATAGGGAAACAAATGGAATACAGAATCTGGTTCCGAATCAAGAAGTAACGACCTGATGTGGTGTGATGAATATCAACAGCTAAAACACCTGCAAGGAGACAACCATGAAATATGCCAATTTGCTACGCTGGCTGATTCATAATGAAAAAAGAATACGCTGGCTGATCCGTCCTGAAGAAGAAGGGTATGATCTTTCTGATGAAGCAGAATTAATTAAAAAGATGCGTTGGACTGAAGTAGAAGAGGAAAAACAATCTGATTTAGTAGAGAAATTTAAAAGAAGAGCAGAAGATACAAAACGGTTTTGTGAGCGACTTGCAGCGAGAATGGATAACGCAAACAACTCTGAAAAGGACTTCTCATATACACATGGTGCCGAAGATGCCGAAGCGGATTTTTATCAAACCTTTAAAGATATGATCGATGATTTGATTAAAGAATATCGAATAGAGGACCAAACAGATTCGCTTCACGAAAACCAGGGTTCTGCGTATCTGGATGAGCATGATAATGCGCAAGACCAAGCGCATGCCGTGGAAACCGTAGATCAGGACACCCCTGATCAAAAATCAGCGGCTCCTTCTGAAATCTCAGATCATCAAAGGTTTCAGCATTACCTGAATCTGATGTTCGCAGATGTGAAACACCCCTTGCCTTCCGCTGAAGTAACAAAAGAAGAGTGGAATGACAGCCCGGAAATGGTTACGCAAATCGTAAATGAGCAACACCCTATCTACACTGATGAAGTTTATGATGAGAATGCTACCCCTTTGGATAAAGATTTTAAGAAGCACCGAGCTAACTTTGATTATGAACTGAAAAAGCAAGCAGAATCATCAAAGAAAAATCTGAAATGGCATAAAGATAAATTGAATCGCTACGAACAGGATCTGGTAGACAAGGGGGGGGCCAAGCTAGCCGAGGGGATGACAGCATTCTTTGGAGAAGAAACTCCAGAGTGGGTAGCGAGACATTTTATTGATTACAAACCGCAGGAAAACAACAAGGTGCCCCAGACGCTCTATCCTCCCGTGATCGGTAAATTTCGTTCACGTCTGATTTGTGATGAGGAGATTCGCTCGAAAGTATTCTCAAAAATGAAGTCTGGTTATCACTCCCTTATGGGGATGTACAAGTTATGCATTGAAAATAATATCACTGAAAACGCCAAGGATATTGCCAGACAGGTTGCCCATGATATCAAACAACGCCAGGAGGAAGGGCTTTCATCAGAAGAAATCGTTAACGATCTACGACATTTATTCTGGCACTTTTATTACGCTCTGTTTATCTACACATTGGCTAATGCCCGAAAATTTCGTGTTGAGTTCTCTGATGAGACCAATCAGAAAAAATATGAGAGTGAAAACAATTCTGCTAATGCAAGTGCGTTACACAACAAATTGATTGGTAGATTCTCATATGAAAAATTCCCAAAGACGAAAAGTAAGCCCCAAATGAACTCAAATGATTCAGCCCCAGGTTTGATTGATGAAAAGGGGTGGAGAACTGGAAAAAATCAAGTAGAACTACTGCAGGAAATTCAAGACCTTGAATCAGATTTAACAAAAGATGAATGGTTCCTGATTACATATAAAGACATCGGTGGATTGACTCAAGCAGAAGCAGCGGCCAAGTTGAAGATTTCGGTGCCGACTTTACGTCTAAAAGAGAAGGATGCATTTAATAAAGCCAGAGAACTATAGGATCAGAGATCAAAATAATCGACAGTCCCTTCACCTTAATCAAATGAAAACCACCATTATAAAATCAGGAATAAACCAATGAATGACAAAGATAAAAATGAGAGAAAAGCAACAGTGCATGATTTTCTGGATTTTATGGAAGAGAAACCCGTTGATGCTGAGTTGCGTTCTCAAATTCGGGCTGCTTTAGCGGCGGGCTATGCATTCCGTAAGGATGATCAACAGGGAGCGGAACAGACTGTCAGACGTAGCCAGTCCCCGGTGAACCCGCAGGGCTTCTTTAATTTCCAACGGATACAAACACCTCCACCAGTTATGATAGGAAACGATCGGGTTAACAGCGGTCAGACTGCTGAAGTTGAAAAAATCCTGGATGACAAACAGTATGGTTTCACAGAGAAAGGGAATTATCTCAGCTGTCAACTCGAATGGGGTGAGAATGAGCGGAAACTCAACGCCCCCTATTATTTTCTGTTGATTCAAGCCCTGGATCCTCGATCCGGGAAATCCCTTGGTCAGGCACTGCTTCCAGTTCGTCCCGACAAGGTTGCAAAAAATCGTGTCGTGGGAACATTGGCAACGACTGAATTGGCTGAGACCCTGGGAATCACTCGAGAGCAATTGCTGGATGATAAGCAATGTGCGATTTACCTGAAGCCCCTGGGACCGGAAAACATTGAAGAACTCGATTCCAGTTTGATTGAAACCTTACAGGCTAGACTGAAGAAGAATCCCCAGTCTCCGTATCTTGAGGGAGTCAGGCTTTTGTTAGCGGATTGGGACGATGACTTATAGGATGACTTGACTGAAGAAGATAAATAATCTGGTTTCAGTTTTACAACGCTTTCACTTCCAGCGTTCCCCAGTGATGATACTGTTCCCTCGGGTATTCTAAATTCCGTTTATCGCAAGGACTAAAAATACAATGTCAGACCAAGATTCAACAAATCAAATCCGGAGCAACTTTATTGCTTCATACGATGCTTCTATCAATGCCCTGAATCAACAACCAGATATATTCATGTATGGATCAAGCAGTCATCTGGTGGCAGTGTTACGATCCATTTCAGCTGATCTCTTAAAGGAAAAGTTTACCTATGACAAAGAGGCCGTGTCTCTGACACAGTATCTGGATAAGCGATTTCCTCATATAAAAGTGGAAGAAATAATCCAGGAACATTTACAGGGGGACGGTGATTGGGAGACTGTTCAATATAAAGCCTTGACAAAAACTCTGGAACTGGCTCAACAGTATCTGACAAAAGCCCCTGAAGAACTTTCTACCCTGGATCAAATTGAAATACTACCATCTCTGGCCAGAGAGCTTGATAAGCTATATGAGATCCAGAATGACCTAAGGGTTACAGAAGTAAAATCTCCCGAAGACCCATTATACAAGGTATTGGAAAATTCTTTCGGTCACCCCCCGCATACCATCGGAGAGTGGATGCTGCTGGACTGGTTGGACCACTGGTGTGTGGAACCGGGAACACTCACTGGAAAACCAGTAGGTACTTCGGAAACCTTTGTTCTGGCAGATACGGGACAAGATGGCCGTGTATTCAAATTATCGATCGAATTATTTGAGGTACCTGCGCCTGGGGCCATCGTTCCGAATCTGCTTCTTAACGGTCTCATGCGATTCCCGGAAGAAGAAAATAAATCTCCCATTCTTAAGTCAATTCAGAATATGTGGCAATTGACAGGTCTGGAAAACCGCTATCGAGCACGCTGGGGAATGGAAATTCTGGGAGGCGCTCCTTGCAGCAGGGATTTCTGTGGACGCTCCCCGGAAGCCGCGTTCCTGATAGGGCTGTTATCAGCAGCCGGACATCTGCATCCGGCCCATGATGGAACAACAGCTGAAGACTGGAAATTACATTCCGGAATTGCTGCTTCAGCTACCATCAATACGACTGACGAGAAGAGTGGTCAGTGGCTGAGCACTAAAAATAATCCAGAAGCGTTTCTGGAAAATCTGCAACTGGGGCCAGTCAGGGGTATCGTCAATAAAAAGCAGGCAGCCGAACAGGTGCAAATTCATTATATTGCTGTTGAAAAAGAGTCTCTGGACGATCTCGAGATCGATGAAAAAGAGGCTGGCCAGGATAAGTTTGAATCTGCTCTGAATATAGGCTATCTGGTCTGTCAGAACGCAGGCACATTGTTTCAGATGATGCTGGAACGGAAGTCGTTTCAGCGTCAATATGCGGAACAGGTCAAAATGAAGTGGCTGGAACAATGGGAACCGGGGACAGCCGAGTATCAAATCCCAGTAGCAATAGTTGAAGAGAATGAGGAACCCCCAGGTGACACGGATCATCAGCCATAATCCTTAACTGGCTATTTGAAGAATACAAAACTGATCAAGACACCAAGATAGCGGGGCCAGATTTCATGAACCAGGATCCTCCTGATCTGCAGCGATTTATTTCGAATCAGCAGCTTGCACTGTTGCAATGTGAACCGGGTGACAACCCGCTGACGGCGATCCAGCGCCTGGAGGCCCGGCTTGGGCCCGGCCAGAGTGTTCCCCTGGCAGATCGCTGGCAACCAGTTGAGGACCGGCATACGTTTTTTCAGGATTTGGCCAGCGGTGAAAAGGCGCAATTGACGGTGTTCGTGAATGCCGCTGGGATGGGTAAAACGATCATTTCCCATTATCTGGAATATGTATTGGTGAGTGTATTTCACCAGTCAGCGATTCGGCTGGAAGCCGAACAGATCGTCGAGCATGTCGGAGAACTGGATACCGAAGAAAAACTGGTTCAATTAATCACGAATCAGTATAAAAAACAGGGTGTCACAGTCACGCCACAGGAACTGCGGTTTGCTCTAAGGCAGCGGCAGCTGATCCTGGTGATTGACGCCCTGGACCAGGTGGGGAAAGGCAGCCTGCTGCCGTTTTTCGAGTTCATGCGGAATCATCCCCTCTGGCGACAGTGTCAGCTGATCGTGACGGGGCGTCCCCCCGCCATCAATCGCGAGTGGGATCAAGTCTTCCGTCCCGAACTCCGCAGTTGGCAATTTGTGTGTCTGGAACCATTTACCCAGGAACAATGTGCCGATTACCTGCAGAGCCGCGATGACGCCGTCTCCCGCTACGAGGCATTGCCAGAGAGTGTCAAACAGGTACTGCAGGTGCCGCGCGTCCTCTCCTACCTCCGTTTTGTTAAGGCAGCGGAATTCGCCGAGATCGAGACGGCCGCCGATGTGATTGGCCTGGCCCTGCGGAAAATGATCCGGGACGGTCTGGAGAAGTTTCCGGACCTGAAACTGAACCTGGGGGACACAGATGCGGACCCGGTCAGTGAGATTCTGCAGGGGCTCGCGACTGTCGCCTTCGCTCAGACCTGCGAACAGCTGGAATACCAAGGTGTCCTGCAACCGAACTTCACGCGGATTTCGAGCCATGATCTGCCGGATTTCAAGG
>NZ_JBLXHC010000036.1:0-26742 GCF_048260065.1 Gimesia sp.
GATCACCAGCACAGAAAGCAGGAACTACATTACACACTGTGGCTACCGCTACGGTTATCTGTGACGCGCTCTAGTATCAACGTATCATCTGCATCTCGCAGAACACTTTTTGTCACGTATAGGAATTTGAGGAGAAATACATGAAAAGACTGCTTACACTTTCAGTCGCGTTGATGTTTGTTGCAGCCAGCTCATTCAGTTCAGCAGCCGAATTGAAATCTGGGATCGAAGTTGGCGGAAAACCAGCTCCTTACACAGTCAATGATTGTACGGGACCCAACGCTGGTAAATCACTCTGTTATCGCTGCAGCTACGGCAAGCGACCTGTTGTGAATATTTTCACTCGGGACATGAATGGCAACGTTCAGGATCTGATTACTCAAATCGATGCCAAAGTCGGTGAAAACCGGGATCAGAAAATGGCTGCTTTCGTCGTGCACCTGACAGACGATGCTGACAAATCCAGCGCTGAACTGAAAAAAGTTGCTGACAGCAAGAAAATCAAAAACACTCCGCTGACCAACTACGAAGGCGAAGCCGGTCCTTCTGCCTACAAAATTTCCAAAGACGCTGACATCACCGTGCTGATGTGGGTTGATGGACAGGTGAAGGTCAATCACGCTTTCAAGAAGAATGACCTTTCCAAAGACAAAATCTCTGAGCTCGTTAAAGAGACTTCCAAGATCTTGAATTAGTGGTCCATCAATCCTGTATTGACAGGTGGTCAATGTCAGGTGAGCACGCCAGCGAGCGTGCGGACCATTTCGGCCAACGTGTCATTCCAGGTCTGATAAGATACTAAGGATCGATGAGATTACTTTAAAAGTATGACTCGACCCCGCTTACCCTGACCGGTGAGCGGGGTTTCTACTTCCCGCCCGAAAAGTCCCAGACGAATCTACACAGTAACAAAAGGGGTTTGCATGTCTCTCAGTGTCAGGTCCGTTCGTTCTTCACTGCAGACAGCGCTCGTCCTGATTACGAGCCTGGTCTTCACCACACAACAGTCATCTGCCGGTCAGTCAAACAGCCTGCTCGACATCTCCACCGATGGGAAACTGCTGGCCTGCTCGAATAGAGACAGTGGCTCAGTCACCATCGTCGATTTGAAAACCAGTCAGAAACTCCATGAAATCAAAGTCGGCAAACATCCCGAAGGGGTCTCGTTCGTGGGAGACAGCCATCAGGTCGCCACTGCGGTCTATGATGAAGACCGCATCGTCTTCCTCAACGCCGACACCGGCAAACAGACCGGGCAGACCGAAGTCTTCGACGAACCGTACGGCGTCGTCTCCACAACAGACGGCAAACGCATCTTCGTAACCCTCGATTATCCCGGCCGGATTGTTGAGATTGATCCTGCGACACAAAAAGTCGTACGGGAATTCTCATCCGGAAAACATCTGCGAGGCATCGCCGTCTCGAACGATAACCAGAGCCTGTTTACCACCGAATACTATTCCGCGCTGGTCCGCCAGGTGGATGTCAAATCGGGAGAGACCGTCGACGAATGGCCGGGCGGCAGCACCGATAACCTGTCGCGTCAGATCACCCTGCACCCCCGTCGTGCCAAAGCCTATCTCCCGCATATCCGCTCACGCATCACCGTCGCACACGGCGCCGGTTCGATCTTCCCCATCGTCTCCATCGTCGATACGAAGCCGGGTGAAGGCAAACGCCGCCGCAAAATTCCCATGGACTCATTCCGCGGTGCCCGCGTGACCTGCAATCCCTGGGACACCGCGATCACTCCCGACGGTAAAACGTTATTCGTCGTCTTCGCCGGAACCGACGATCTGTATGTCAGCAATGTAATTGATGACGACTACCGCGAACTCACGTTTCGTGATTCCCTGAATGTCGGTGCCAACCCGCGTGGCGTTCGCGTCGCGCCCGACGGAAATACCTTTTACGTTTACAATGCCCTCGACTTCGAAATCGTCGCGTATGACACCAGTTCGCTCAGTAAACTGGCCACGATCAAAGTCACTGAGAACCCCTTAAGTGATGAAGTCCTGCTGGGCAAACGACTGTTCTATACAGCGCTGCAACCCATGACGAGCCGCCTCTGGATCTCCTGTGCCAGCTGTCATCCCGACGGCCAGCCCGACGGCAAGACCTGGCACAATCCCGAAGGACTGCGAAATACCCAGTCACTGGCGGGCATGTCCTGGACGCATCCCATTCACTGGTCTGCGGACCGCGATGAAGTGCAGGACTTCGAGCACACCATTCGTGGCCCGTTGATGCAGGGCAAAGGTCTCGTTCGCGGCAAAATTTATGAATCACTGGATAAGCCCAACAAAGGCTTATCAGAGGCCCTCGACGCGATGGCCGCTTATTCCAACACTCACGATTTCACCCTCAGTCCCTATGCGAAAAAAGGGCTATCGCCCGCCGCCCAGCGGGGACGCCAGTTGTTTTTCTCAAAGCAGACCCAGTGTGCCACCTGTCACTCAGGTCCCTTCCTGACTGATTCCGTTCCGTCAGAATCAATCGTGCGTCACAATGTAGGCACAGCCGTCGATAACCCGGGTGAAAAAATGGGACCGGAATATGATACTCCGACACTGCTGGGCGTATACCGTACTGCTCCGTATCTGTCACACGGCAAAGCCCAGACACTCGAAGAAGTCTTAACCACATATAATCACAATGACCAACACGGCAAAACCAGCCAGCTTTCGAAACAGGAACGTGCCGACCTGGTGGAATTCCTGAAAGCACTCCCCTACGAAGACCCGGTACCACAGGCCAAAGCTGCCGGTCTGGTGAAAATCACGAAATAACTCACACCCATTGAAACTTCATGACTGGAATATTAAACAACATGTCACCTCAAGTACTCTGCATTCTCGGTTTACTCATTTTATTCTTTGGCTGCAGCCAGGAAGGCAGCACAGCAGATACCCCGCTGGATGTGGATGTCCCTGCACAATCGGTGGACACTTCAGAAGCAGAACCCGCGACGAATAAAACACAGACGCCCGCGATTCCCGATGCACAGACCTTTGAGCACGAAGGGGTCACGGCTCAAATTGCCAACTGGGAACAGTTACAGGAATTCATCGGTTCTCAGAACGGAAAAATCGTCGTTGTCGATCTCTGGTCCAGCTGGTGTGAACCCTGCCTCCGCGAATTCCCGCATCTGGTCGCTCTACAGAAAAAGTATCCGGAAAAAATCGTCTGCGTTTCCTTTAACCTGAACTACGATGGCAGTAAAGATTCTCCCCCGGAATCCGGCAGCGAAGAACTGATGGAGTTTTACACGAAGCAGAACGCAAAAATCGTTAACCTGATTTCCAGTACGCCCGACGAAGATCTCTACAAAAAGCTCGATCTGGCTTCCATTCCCGCCGCTTACGTGTATGGGACCGACGGGAAACTGCTGAAACGCTTCGATAACGAAACCCAGGCCTACGGAGAAGAAGGTTTCACCTATGAAGCACACATCACTCCGATGATTGATGAACTGCTGGTCGAAACAAAGCAGCCGGAAAAATGATTGGCCTCGTTCTCGACCAATCATTTTTCTGCCACGGGAACAGCGACATCTTCCTCTTCAGGTTGCCGCGTTTCTGCGACTTCCAGCGGTGACACTCCATATCGGTCTGCCAGCTGCTGGAACTGCTTAATCAGCTGCCAGCCGACAGGAATTCCCTCTGCCGTCCGGACTTCACGCGAATTCGCTTCGGGTTCGCCTGGGTAGAGAACCTGTCCCCCCGCTTCCAGTGGCTGCAATCCCCCCCACCGCTGAATGATGCCGGTAATCCGCTCCTGAAACGTTTCCACCGTGGTAAAGTGGCTGATGTCAATCGCCCCCACCATGCCCCCCAGCAGGCGCCGCTGTGTCAAATCGCCATACATTTTGGGAATGTCAGGTCCACTGGGAGCCCCTCCCAGCAGCGCACACAGTACATCGATCATCAATCCCAGCCCCGAACCTTTAAACCCGCCGAACGGGAATATCGCCACCACTTCATTCGGATCTGTCGTCCCCTTCCCATTTGCATCCAGCGCCCAGTCCCCGGGAATCGAAACCCCTTCGGTAGCGGCATTGGCAATCGTATTCCAGGGCGTAATGCTCGTTGCCATATCCAGGCAGAGCGACTTCCCTTCTTTTCCAGGCGCGGTAATGCACAGCGGATTGGTCCCGCAGAAAGGTTCCGCCGCCCCATGGGGCGTCACCATTGGATCAACGTGCGTAAACGCAAAACCAATCATCCCCTCAGCGGCAATTCTGAGACCGTAATATGCCAAAGCACCACAATGTGATGAATTACAGATCGACACCCAGCCGGCCCCCGACTTTCGTGCCAGCTCCACCGCGTGATCGGCGGCTTTCACCATCGCCAGTTGTCCCAGACCATGATCGCCGTCCACCCGACCGACGGCAGCCCCCAGCGGCTCCCACTGCATCTCCGGACGGGCCTTGATACTCTGCTGACGAATTCGTTCCAGGTAGTGAGGCAGTCGCGCTACGCCATGCGAGTCGATCCCGCGCAGGTTGGATTCCACCAGTGTGTCAGCCACCAGTTCTGCATCCAACTCCCTCAGTTCGGCCTGCAGCAGTAACTGAATACAAAACTCTTTCAAACAGTCGGCTTCAATGAGTGCGCTTTTCACCTGAATCTGTGGCAAGAGGTCACCTCGTTTTATTCTGACGGTTCCACTCGAATCTGGTACACGACTGTCGAGAGAAACGGTTTTTAATCGAATTGATTACTTAAGAAAATGAATCAGGCAAACAGATCATACATCACTTCGCCATGCACATCGGTCAGACGGAAATCCCGACCGGCGAACTGATACGTTAATTTCTTATGATCCAGCCCCAGCAAATGCAGGATCGTGGCATGCAGGTCATGCACGTGCACCTTATTCTGGACTGCATAATAACCATAATCATCAGTGGCACCATACTGCAGTCCCCCTTTAATGCCTCCGCCGGCCATCCACATCGTGTACCCCTGGGGATTGTGATCGCGACCGTCGGCTCCCTGGCTGACCGGTGTTCGACCGAACTCGCCCCCCCAGAGCACCAGCGTGTCTTCCAGCAACCCGCGTGTTTTCAGATCTTTCAATAACGCGGCGATGGGTTGATCGACTTCTTTGCAGTTTCGAGGGAGTGCCGTTTTCAAGCCCCCATGCTGATCCCATTTATAACTGTGAGTGATCTGCACGAACCGCACGCCCCGCTCTGCAAAACGTCGTGCCATCAGACACTGCCGCCCGAAGTTTTTCGTCACATCCTGATCGAGACCATACATCTTCTGAGTTGCCTCGGATTCATCGCTGATATCCTGCAGCTCCGGGGCCGCAGTCTGCATCCGATAAGCCAGCTCGAAAGAATTGATCCGTCCCTCCAGCGCCGCATCCGGACCGGACTCAGCCAGATGTTCCCGGTTCATCTGCTGCAGATAATTCAGTTCCTTTCGCTGTACCGATAACGGAATCCCGCTCTCATTTTTAATGAAGGGGATCAAAGCCCGGTCAGCGGGGATACTCGCATTGCCGATCGGCGTTCCCTGGAAATCAGCAGGCAGAAAAGAAGAGCTGTAGGCGTTCACGCCCCCATGCGTCAATGTCGGACAGACCGTAATGAACCCAGGCAGATCGCGATTCTCAGATCCCAGGCCGTACGTAATCCACGATCCCATACTGGGTCGGACAAACGTATCACTGCCGGTATGCAGCTCCAGCAGCGCTCCCCCATGACGTGAATTCGAACCATACATCGAGTTAATGATACACAGATCATCGACACACCCCGCGACATGCGGAAAGAGTTCGCTCACCCAGGCACCACTCTCGCCATGCTGTTTGAATTTCCAGGGAGAGCCCAGCAGGTTCCCCGTCTGAGCAGAAAAGACTTCGGGTTTATCAAACGGCAGAGGCTTGCCACTGTCTTTCTGCAACTGCGGTTTGTAGTCAAAGGTATCCATATGCGACGGACCGCCGTGCATAAACAGGAAGATTACCCGTTTCGCTTTCGGCGTGAAATGCGGCGCCTGTTCCGGCTGCTTCCGGGCCGCCTGGCTTTCATTGCCCAGCAACGCCGCCAGTGCCAGACTGCCAAACCCGGCAGAACTGCGTCGCAACATCTCCCGCCGTGAGAGAGGCGATGATCCCTGATAACTATTCCAATGATTCATAACAGTACTCTTTTCCGTCAGACAAACCAATCTGCATCGTTGTCGGTTCAATCCACAAACAGAAACTCATTCGATGAAATCAAGACCCGGCACAGACTCTGCCAGGTACGCAATGTTTTTTGTTCTGCAGGCAATTCCAAAGCAGCCAGCTCCCGCTCGTACAGTTCCAGATAAGCCAGCGCCGATGCTGTTTCCTTCTGACTGGCCGATCGACCATAGACGCGTTCATAAATCCGATTGACTTTCGCCGGGCCATCCAGGTGTGTCTCATGCAGGATCGACTCGGCAAAGTCTTCGGTATTCTGCATAATGAATTTGCTGTTCATCATGAATAAAGCCTGTGGTGCCACCGTCGTATGCACCCGGTTTCCGGACAGCACACTCGGGTCCGCAAAATCAAACGCCTGCAGCACGTCATACAGGGCACTGCGAATGATGGGCAGATAGACCGAACGCCGATTGGTCTGGTATACCACCGGATCCACGTTCCGCGTACTGGTCACATATTTGCGGTTCTCCACTGTCAGCAGCGAGCCCCCCATTTCATAATCCAGTTTGCCGCTGACAGCCAGAATCGAATCCCGGATCGCTTCTGCTTCCAGACGTCGACGATTCATCCGCCACAGCAGACGGTTCTCCGGATCGACAGCCGCCATCTCCGGATTAAAATCGGTACTCATCTGGTAAGTCGACGACAGCATGATCGTGCGGTGCAGCGCTTTGATGGACCAGCCATTCTCCACAAACTCGACTGCCAGCCAGTCCAGCAGCTCCGGATGCGAAGGGCGTTCGCCCAGCTTCCCGAAGTTGTCCGTCGTCCTGACAATCCCGGCTCCAAAATGCCAGCGCCAGATCCGATTGACCATCACCCGCGACGTCAACGGATGTGTGCCGCTCGTCAGCCATTCTGCCAGCTGCAGCCGTCCACTCCGTTGATCATCGATGGGTGTCTGTTCTTCTCCTTCAATAATCCGCAGGAACTGGCGCGGAACTTCTTTTCCCAGTGTAAAGTGACTCCCCCGCAGATGCACCTTGATATTTTCCGGCTTCTGCTCCGAAACCGCCATCGCAGCCGGATACTCGGGAAGTGACTTCGTCAGTTCCTTTTTCCTGTCGCGTTTCATTTTGAGCTGCGTCAGAAATTCAGCAGCATAACTCTTCTCGCGATCTTCCGGTAATGCAAACGGACCTGTCGCACCGTAGAGCACACTGCGAATCGCTTCCCGCTGCGGATCGGGTAAAGCTTTCGCTGCTTTCCCTGCTTCCGTTTTCAGATATGCCTGCCATTCCTGATCGACTTCCGCAAACAGTGACGCATACAATTCAGCCGCTCTGACCAGCCTCTGTTTTTCCGGGACATCTCTCAGAACTTCGAAGCGTTTGAAATTCGAACCCAGTTCCTCTGGAATGGTCCCCTTCTGTACCAGTTCGTTCCAGATCACAAACGGCGAAGCAGTTTCTCCCGCAGATTTTTTCAGATACTCGGCCCACTGCAGCAGGAACCCGCCCACCAGTGTTTGCTCAGGCGCAGTCAGAACTGCGACTCTGCTCTCATTCTTAGTAGAAGAATCATGCGGCTTTGCAATCAGCAGTTTATCGATATGGGGAAATACATTTTGACTCTCCAGACGGACCCGGTTCCGCCCCGCCTTGAACTGATAAATGCCCTCGACTTTCCACTGTTGCGATTTAGGAAACCAGCTCCCCGTCACTTCGCCGGCGGCACTGTCATTGACCAGATCCCCATTGATCAACAGTTGCACCGGCCTTGCAGCAGCAGCCGCGTAACGGATCTCCAGCTGATAGCGGCCCGCCTCCGGAATTTCGACTTCATACTCGGCAATGTTCGGCAGTTGCCCTGCATTGTAGATGACACCAATCCCCTCGCCGTAACCGGTCGTGGATTTTTTCACATTACCCGTCTGATACGCTTCTGCTTCGACCAGGATGGCCGACTGTGCTGCATACCCGCGTGGATCAGCGCCAATCGACTGGGCATCGCTGGACTGCTGATCCTGATAGTTTTTAATCTCTGCCGCCAGCAGATAAGCGGCCAGCTTGCTGCGTTCCTGTTCCAGCAACCGCTCGTCAGCCGCTGTCTGAACGGATTTGATTTCTGTATCCAGTGTAGCAATCTGCTGTTTCTGCGCTTCCAGCGCTTTGATCTCAGACGGGCTGGCCAATAACTGTTCCTGCCAGCGGGCCACCACTTTGAAGTTTTCCATCGTCTTCGTACTTTTGAAGATCCCGGCCAGTGAATAATAGTCTTCAATCGGAATCGGATCGAACTTGTGGGTATGGCAGCGGGCACATCCCAGCGTCAGCCCCATAAAGGTTCGGCCCACCGTATCCAGCTGCTCATCGATGATATCCATCTGCATTTTCATCTGGTCATCTTCGGCCAGCATCTTGGCGCCGATGGAGAGAAAACCGGTCGCAGTAATTTTTTCGTTTCGCGTCTCCGCATCGGCGCCTTCCGCCAGAATGTCACCGGCCAATTGTTCCTGCAGAAACTGATCGAAGGGTTTATCCTTGTTGAACGCAGCGATCACATAATCGCGATACCGCCACGCATTCGCGTAAGCCAGGTTCTCATCGAGGCCGTTTGAATCGGCGTAGCGGGCCACATCCAGCCAGTGACGCCCCCAGCGCTCGCCATAACGGGGTGAAGCGAGCAGCCGATCCACCACCCGGGCATAAGCCTCCGGCGATTCATCGTTGAGAAACGCTTCAATCTCCGCGCGTGTCGGCGGCAACCCGATCAAATCAAACGTGGCGCGGCGGATCAGTGTCTCTTTATCGGCAGCAGAAGCGGGAGTTCCCCCCGACGCTTCCAGCTTCGCCAGCACAAATCGATCGAGTGGCTTTTTCACCCAGTCGACACGTTTTACTGCAGGCAGTTTCGGCTTGTGAGGCGGTTGAAAGGCCCAGAACTCCTGTTGCGATTTCGTAAACAGCGGACCTGCTGCGGACTCCTGTTTCAGTTCCGTAACCGGTTTGGCATCAGGCCAGTAGGCACCGTCGCGAATCCACTCTGTCAGATCGCTGATCGCTTTCTGAGACAGCTTATCCTTTGGAGGCATATGTAACTGGCCGCTGTGTCGGACGGCACTGATCAACAGACTCTCGGCAGGTTTTCCCGCCACAATCGCCGGCCCCCGTTCGCCACCAATCACCAGCCCGGCAAACGTATCGACCCGCAAGCCACTCTCAATCGAATCCTCGCTGTGGCAGTCGTAACAGTGGTTGATCAGCAACGGGCGGATCCGCTTTTCGAAGAATTCGGCTTTCTTCAATTCCGCTTCTGACGCGAACATCGGACGCAACGCAGTCAGGCTGACAAGTAAACTCAAGCCCCAAAATACCAGGAGTTGTCGTTTCATTCATCTGCTTCCGGGAGGGCACGTGTGTGAAGTAAATCGCTACTTACAAACCGTTTTCTTCAGGCAGGATGAGCACGAAACTGCACAGGGCAGCCCGTGACCCAATGGATCATATATTATATATAATCAGATCCGGGACACAAAATCAACCGCAGAATGCCAACTGTTACCGACTTTTAAAAAATGAGTTTCCCAGGCTGATCCACTGCAAAACAGCCAGATATTGGTTCCCCTCTTCGAAACCCGGCTGTTGGGACCAGCAGTAAAAAAACACGCCCCGGTAAAGAGGCGTGTGATTTGATTCTTTATCGGGAACTCAACGGCCCTTATCTCTGGACTACACCGTATTCTGCCTGCAGCTGTTTCACTACATAATCCATCAGCTGCTGTGCTTCGCCGGATGTCAGCGTATGCAGAGCGTCGCGGAACAGCATGCGAATCGTCAGACTCATCGCTCCTTCCCCCACACTTTCACCGGTGAAGGTATCGACGCAGACCACACTTTCCAGTTCCGGCTGCAGAACAAAATCGGCTCCCGCATCCTTTCGCGGTTCCACTTCCAGGTTCTCGACAGCCGAGGCGAACGCCTTTTCCAGTGAGGCTTCGATTTCGGCGTAATGCAGATCGCTGGGTACGACGATTGAAATATCACGGGCAATCACCTGAGTTCGTGCCAGGCCTTTGAACATGCCAGGAGGCGACTTCACGGTGATCAGCGTCGTCAGGTCCAGTTCGAAACCATACAGAGGCACACGAGCCCGGTCTTTGATCCCCAGAGCATCCAGGTCAATGCGACCTAATGCCCCGATGCGCTGTTCCCCCTGACTGATCACGGCGAACTCTTCACTGCGATATCCGGTCGCCGGAGTATCGCTGGCAAACGTGCATCCATCTACATTCAGGTGTGAAAGCAGATTTTCAACCAGCCCCTTGGCACGCAGGAAATCAATATCTTTCTCAGAGGCAATCCAGGCGGAATCGTTTACGGGTCCCCCCAGTACGCCTCCCGCCATCCAGCGTTCATCAATTTCCTTGTTCTGCCGGAACGTCCGATCGACTTCGAAGAACCGGAAGCTGCTGGCACCACGACGGGCATTGCGTTCAGCGACTTCAATCAGACTTCCCACCAGACTCTGACGCAGTGTCGTCATCTCTTTGGAAATCGGGTTCTGTACCTGAATCGCATCCCCGGGCCACTGGCTGAACGAGAGCGCAATCTGTTCGGTCGTCAAAGGCGGAGTACGACATTCCAGGAAGCCATTGCTCGTCAGGAAACCGGCGACACTGCTGCGCAGTCCGTCGGTCTCTGAAACGCGGCCTTTCGTTGTGGTCGCCATCATCGGCTTCATATCGATACTGTCATATCGCAGCAGTCGGGCCACATCTTCCGCCAGCACAACTTCATTGTTGACGTCGACGCGCCAGGTAGGAACCGAAATCGTAAGATCATCGTCGCACTGCATGTCCAGTTTGGTCAGACAGTCTTTGATCTGTGCGCCACTGATGTCTGCTCCCAGAATTTTGGAAACACGCTGGGCACTCAATGTGAATTGAGTCGACTGCTTGACGTTCGGATAACTGTCCGCGACCACGGAGGCGGGACTGGCTCCCGAAAGTTCCGCATCCTGCAGCATTTCTGCGGCACGGTTGAACGCACCACTCAGCATGCCATTCGGATCGGTGCCCCGCTCAAAACGATAAGAGGAATCGGTGCCAATCCGCAGTTTGCGGGCAGATGTTCGAATGCAGACCGGATCGAAACAGGCCGATTCCAGCAGAATCCGTTTGGAGTCTTTCGTGGTCTGGGAATCCCAGCCCCCCATGATCCCGGCCAGCGCGATCGGCTTTTCACCATCGGCAATCACCAGTGGCTCGTGAGTCGCATCGACTTCCGATTCATCCAGCAGCTTGAGTTTTTCCCCGTTCCGGATGCGGCGGACTTCAATCTTGTTTCCTTTGAGAGAATCGAAATCAAACGCATGCAGCGGTTGTCCCCATTCCAGCATGACGAAGTTGGTGATATCCACGACATTGTTGATCGGTCGCAAACCTGCAGTCTGCAGACGACTCTGCAGCCAGTGAGGCGAAGTTCGTACCTGCACGCCATCAAAGACCTGGCAGGTATAACGCGAACAGAGGCTTTCGTCGGCAATCTCGACAGCAACCGCTTCTCCCGAACCCGATTTCGAATTTAACTCGCGGGCACTGGGATATTTCAATTCCATTCCCAGTACGGCGGCGACTTCGCGAGCGACGCCAATCATCCCCAGACAGTCGGGACGGTTGGGCAGGACCGAGACTTCGACCAGTGATTCTTCAATCGGTGAAACGGAAGGCAGACTCGCTCCCAGCATGGCTTCGTCTTTGAAGACCTGCAACCCGGTGGTACGGGCAATCAGTCCCAGTTCGCCATCCAGGCAGAGCATGCCCTCGGACTTGATGCCTTTGAATTTGCCTTCACCAATCAGAGCGCCGCTCGGCAGCTTCGTACCGGAAACCGCAACCGGGACACCCCAGCCAATCTCAACGGGATGCGAAGAGGCACAGACGATGGTAATCAGCTTGCCTTTTTCGATTTCGACCTGGCATTCATACAGCGCGCCCGTATCGCCTAACGGCTTTTTCTCGCGAATAAACCCGATGCGGATCGGCTCCAGCGCTTCTGCCAGATGATATTCTTCCTCGACTTCCAGGCCGACGGTCATGAAGGCGTCGAGCAGTTCCTGTTCTCGACAGTCTGACGCCAGATAATCGCGCAACCAACCAGTATTAATTCGCATCGTTCTCTCTTCTATGCCAGAAAATTCGTGTCAGGTTTCACCAGGTTCAGTGGATTAAAACTGACGCAAAAACGCTTCTTCATTTTCGTACATCAACCGGATATCACTGATCCCGTGTCGAATCATCGCCATGCGGTCCAATCCCAGACCAAAGGCGAAGCCCTGCCACTGTTCCGAATCGACACCGCCGGCCTGCAGTACTTCGGGTCGAATCATGCCGGCTCCCAGGATCTCCAGCCATTTGCCGTTAAACATCACATCCACTTCCGCACTCGGCGTGGTGAACGGGAAGTAACTCGGGCGGAAACGCAGCTGCACATCTTCGCCAAACAAAGCACTCGCCAGCTGATACAGAACCCATTTCAGATCAGCAAAGCTGATATTCTGATCGATGGCAATCACGTCCAGCTGATGGAAGATAGGAAAGTGGGACGCATCAATTTCATCGCGACGGTAACAGCGTCCCGATGTCATTGCCCGCAACGGTGGCGGCCCGAACTGTTTCATCGCCCGGGTCTGAAACGCCGAGGTATGTGTGCGTAACACATTCCCGACTGTTGTATAAAATGAATCGTGCATGTCCCGCGCGGGGTGCCAGTCGGGAGTGTTCAACGCGTCGAAGTTGAAGAATTCGGTTTCGACTTCGGGGTAATCGTCGTAGCGAAACCCCAGGCCGATCAGAATTGATTTCACTTCTTCCATCGTCGCCATCAGGGGATGTCGATGACCGGGTAGTGACCGGACTCCCGGCAGCGTCACATCGATGGCGTCAATTTGAGGCCCCGTTTTTTCAGTCGCTTCTAGCGCTTCTTTTTTATCCGTGAGTGCGGTCTGAATACTCTCTTTGACGGCGTTCAGTGTTTTCCCAAACTCGCGTTTTTCTTCTGGCGATAATGACTTCAGCTGCTGCTGCAGTGCTTTCAGCTTTCCCTTTTTTCCCAGGTACTGAACCCGCACTTCGTCCAGTTCCGCAAGAGTTTGTGCCGCCGCGATGCTCTCCATGGCGGCGTTTACCAGCGCGTCATTATTGTCAGACATTTTGATTCTTCAGATTCTCGAATATTCTGTTAATGGATTCAGTACTCTGCACATCGTCGAGTCGCTCATATCTCATGAATTGACAACGAGTTGCGCGCAAAGTCCGCCTGAGGTCGGGATTGTAACTATTCCCGGAGTATTCTGCAACTACCCCCACGCCCCGCGGGAACCTCATTCAACAGAAGCCCTGAACAGCTTTAAGCTTAGCGAGATCATGGGTTTGCATTGAAATAGAACAGACCGGCTGAAGAGTCTGACAGGCAGACCGCATCTCAGGTTCTCAGCGGTAAAGAAACTGAAAGAAACGGTCGCAAATTAACCGTTGAGAATCTCGGTCACCACATCGCCGTACACGTCGGTCAGGCGGAAATCGCGACCTGCGTAACGGTAAGTGAGCCGCTTATGATCCATGCCCATCAGATGCAGCAGCGTCGCATGCAGATCGTGGATGTGCACTTTGTCGCGGGTTGCATAATAACCGTATTCGTCGGTCGCCCCGTGTACGTGCCCCTTTTTGACTCCGGCACCGGCCAGCCACATGGAATACCCCTGCGGATTATGATCGCGACCGTTCTTCCCCTGGGCAATCGGAGTCCGGCCGAACTCGCCTCCCCACACCACCAGAGTATCTTCCAGCAGACCCCGCTGTTTCAGATCTGCCAGCAACCCTGCAATCGGCTTGTCGACCATTTTGGAATTACGTTCATGGCCGTTTTTCAATCCGCTATGCTGATCCCATTTATTATTCCCCAGTGCGACTTCAATATACCGCACTCCCGCTTCGGCAAAGCGACGCGCCATCAGACACTGCCGACCGAAGTTTTCAGTGGTCTTGTCATCAATGCCGTACAAAGCCTGCGTCTCTTTGGTTTCCGAATTCAGATCCATCAGTGTGGGAACTTCCGACTGCATCCGGAATGCCAGCTCATACGAATTGATCACCCCTTCGATTTCATTATCCAGCTTGACCTGCGCCAGATGCCGTTCGTTCATCTTCTGCAGCAGGCCCAGTTGTTGCCGCTGCTGACTGACCGAGGCACCGTTGTTATCCAGAAAGCGGATCTGCGCTTCTTTGGCCGCGGTGTCGGCATCGCCAATCGCGGTCCCCTGATAGACGGCCGGTAAAAAGGCACTGCCGTAATTTCGCACGCCCCCATGTCCACGCGAAGGACAGATGGAAATGAAACCGGGCAGATTGTTATTCTCTGTTCCCAGTCCATACACCATCCATGAACCGACCGAAGGCCTGACCAGACTGTCCGAACCGGTATGCAGCTTCATTACAGCCTGTCCATGCGACTGACCGTTGGTATGCATGGAATTGATCACGCACAAATCATCGGCGTGTTCGGCGACATTTTCAAACAGCTCTGAAATCCACAGTCCGCTCTCTCCACGCTGCTTGAACTTCCAGGGAGACTTCATCAGTCGCAGATTTTCCTGGGATGACTTTTCGATATTCTTCGCCGCTTTGAAAGGCAGCCGCTGACCGTCCTCTTTATTCAGACGAGGCTTGTAATCAAAGGTATCCACATGGCTTGGACCGCCGTGCATGAACAGAAAAATCACCCGTTTGGCGCGCGGTTCGAAGTGTGGCGTTTTTGACATCAACGGTGACTGACTCTTCAGCGCGGCTTCCGCGCTCAAGCCAGCCAGCGCCATGTAACCAAAGCCACACGCTGATGATTTCAACATCTGTCGTCGTGAAAAATTGAGAGCTTCCATAACAGATCATTCTTTATTCAAAGGCGCGTCAATCGTGAGATTCACGCTGTCATTTAGTTCAAAAAGCGAAATTCGGTCGACGCAAACAGGATCTGGCAGTACGAAGCCCAGGCCTTTTGAGTCGCCGTTTTCGGGTCCGCATTCTCTTTTGCATTCTGCTGCTTGAGAGCATCGATGTACTGCACTGCTTCGGTCTGCTCGACTGCCGTAGCATCCCGCCCCAGACAGGCCTGATACAATTGAGAAACGCGCTGGCGATCACTCTGCTGTGTGTCAGACAACAGTTTTGACGCGGTCTGCTCCGCCTGTGAAACCACAAACGGACTGTTCATCATAAACAGCGCCTGCGCGGGAACAGTCGTCACCGGACGATTTCCCACCAGCATTTCCGGAGCCGGAAAATCAAACACGGTTAACGCCGCCGGAACATTTCCCCGCACGATCGGCAGATATATACTGCGTCGAAACTCGGACGGATTCTGATCCACTTTTTTATTCCGGTTGGGACTGATGGCCTGCTCGGGATAATGGGCTACCGAAGAGCCTCCCTGCTGCAGATCGAGTTTGCCCGAAATCGACAGGACCGCATCGCGAATTTTTTCTGCAGACAACCGCCGACGATTCATCCGCCAGACCAGGTGATTGCCGGGATCTTTCTGGTAACGATCATCGCTGAAGTCGGAACTCATACGATACGTATTGCTGACCATGATCTCGCGAATCAGTGTCTTCATCGACCAGCCTTCCGCAATGAACCGCTCTGCCAGATAGTCCAGCAACTCCGGATGCGTGGGCTGTTCTCCCAGATGACCAAAGTTATCGACGCTGCGTACCAGTCCGTTTCCAAACAGATGTTTCCAGATGCGATTCACCATCACGCGGCTGGTGAGTGGATTCTGTGACTGACTCAACCAGTTGGCCAGTTCCAGCCGCCCACTCTGCTGTGGACTCACTTCCGGCTGCTCCTGCAGAGTGGCAATCGTCAGAAAGCCCCGATCCACTTTGTCACCCAACTGATGAATATTCCCTCGACGGGCAATTCGATAATCAGCCGGGTCCGGCTGCTCACCCACGGCCAATGCCATCGGTGCTGGAGGCGGTGCGTTTTCTTTTAATGTATTGATTTCCTCTTTCAACTTTTTGACGCGGGCCTGCAGCACCGCGACTTCTCTGGCTTTCGCTGCGGAATCGGCTCCGTCGTTCGGTTTTTTCGCAACCAGCACTTCCCGCTGTTTCGGCAGTTTGAACTGAGGCAGAAACTGTACCGCATCCACGACGACGTAACCGAAAGCCCCTTTGTTCGAAATTTCCACAAAGCCGACATCGCCGGCGGCAAATTCGAAAGTCCCCAATGAGGTAAACATCCCGTCAATCGAACCGGACTTCGTCTGATCGACGTAAACCGTCTTCGCTCCCTGCAGGGAATGAATCGTGACCGGCACCCGATTCGCGCGGCCTTTACTTCCCGGAAACGCGAAGCGGACTTCATACTTCCCGGCTGCCGGCAGATCGGGAGTGAAGCGAATCGACTTCTTCCCCTGTCCTTCATTCATGTCATGCACATAACCGACACCCAGGTAATTCTTCGAAAAGACCGACTCTTTCCATTCCCCGGTTTTCTGCGCCCGGGCATCATCAACGACGATCCCCGCCAGTTCTTCCAGATCCCGCTGCTGCTTTGTTCCGCCCTGCAGTTTCTTGAGTGTTTCCGAATCGTCATTCAGCGATTTTTCCAGCTTCGCCAGATCCGTCTCATATTTCTTGATCGCAGCCGCATGTTCCGGTTTGATAGGCAGTGGTCGCGTCATCCAACCCGAGACGAACTGATTGTTCAAGCGGTTACCGTGCACGGTCTCGGTGCTGCGGAAGATTCCCGCCAGCGCGTAATAGTCAGACATCGGAATCGGATCGAACTTATGATCGTGACAACGGGCACAGCCCAGCGTCATTCCCATGAAGGCCCGCCCGGTCACATCGATCTGCTCGTCGACAACATCCATGCGGAGTTTTTCTTTATCCCGCTCACTCAACATCTTGGCACCCATCACCAGGAAGCCGGTCGCCACGATGTTCTGCGTCCGCTCATCATCATTATCAAACGGCAGCAGATCGCCGGCGATCTGTTCGCGGACAAACTGATTATAAGGCTTGTCTTTGTTGAAGGCTTGAATCACATAATCGCGGTACCGCCACGCATTGTAAAACGTGAGGTTGATATCCAGGCCGTTCGAATCCGCGTACCGCGCCAGGTCCAGCCAGTGACGTCCCCATGTCTCACCATATTGAGGCGAGTCGAGCAGGCGATCAATCAGATGCTCATACGCCTGGGGTGAAGGATCGTTCACAAACTGCTGAATCTGTTTCGGCGTTGGAGGCAGACCGGTCAGATCAAAATAAACGCGACGTACCAGCGTCTGTCGATCTGCACCCGGAACCGGCGTCATCTGTTTTGCTTCCAGCTTCGACAGAATGAAACGGTCAATGTCATTCGTCGGCCAGTCGCTCTGTTTCACCGGGGGAACCGTTGGCTTCGTCAGCGGACGGAACGACCAGAACTCACGTTCCTTGTCAAAGTCAATCGCCAGCTCTGATTTCTTCGGCTGTGAACTCGTCTTCACTTTCCCTTCACGTGGATCGGGTGCGCCCATCTGAATCCATTTGCGGAAGTCGGCAATGATGTTCGCCGGCAGTTTCTCATCCGGGGGCATCGCGTAAAAATCGGGATCATGTTCGATCGCCTGCAGCAGCAGACTCGACTTCAGATTGCCGGGCACGACCGCTTTACCGGAATCGCCGCCCATCCGAATTCCAGCCCGCGTATCCAATACAAACGAAGCGTTCTCCGGATCAGGTTCTCCGGAATGGCAGTCGTAACAGTATTCCACCAGCACGGGACGGATTTTGTTCTCGAAGAATTCAATCCCGGCCTGCTTCTGTTGCAGCGCCGTTTGTGGACTTTCTGCATGCGCTTTCTGATTGACGACACAGACAACGGCAAGACTCAGGCAGGACAGATAAAGGAAAGGACGCAAAGCAGTTCTCCTTCTCGAAGCGTTTCTTGATGATCGCACTCAATAGGCTTAGGGAAGCTCACTCTCTGGGAATGAAAAACAGGCAGGAGGGAATCAGTAAACTCTGATCAGGCCTGAATTTCAATCATCGTCCAGTATAACGCATCAACGCCGATCCATGAACTAAATAACTGCAATTTCCACACAGTTTTAGCCACTTCTCCAGCAGAACTTACCAGATCAGCACGAAACGCAGTGGAAACACTTTTATTAACGAAATAAAATAATTCCGAATCCAGCCTCGAAGCCAGATTTCACGAATCAGCAGTCCTCAAACAATGATTTCTGATATAGAAACCAGGCGCTTTCACATTCGTTTTTGCTACCACGAAAAACACGAAAGGACACGAAAAAACTTCGGGTAGGCCCGAATACAATTCGGGTCGAGCGGAGCGAGTTGGAAACTGACAGTGTTGTTTGCGAGCAAGAGAAATCCTTAATTTCTCTCTATGCAGTCGAGAACCGAATTCGGAAAGCGAAATAGCAGATTGAATCTCCCCCCTGGCAGGAGGTCTCAGCTCACGAGATCATTTCATCGCAAAGCGACCAACAAAATTAATGTGGTTTGAGGAACGCAAACTCTTCACATCGTCTGCCCTGCAACCTCCTGTTACCTCTGGCAATACCGGATTTCATCCGGCACCACCTACACCCGCTCCCGTAACACAACCATTCTGCGTCAGCATTTTTTCGTGATTTTCGTGTCTTTCGTGGTAGCAAAAAATCCGTGGTAGAAATATTTCGCGGTCCCACATACAAACAGCATCATTTCACAGGAAAGGGAACCGCATCCGATACCCCCAGGGACTTGCCACCAAATCCCTGGTTGCCGCTTGACTGATACGTTCCCCAGACACGGTATTCGTCTCCCACAGCCGGCAGTTCTACCTTGTCGCCGATGTAATAATACATCTCTGCTTCTACGGTAACATCCTGACCCGTTTCAAACAGAATCTTCACGGAGCCAGAATCGGATTTATTGGCTTCCTTGACTTTACCAACAATCCCCAGCGACTTGCGTTCCACATCAAAGTCGGAATCGGAATTTTCCGGTTTGTGAATATACTTCTTGTCCACCGCCTCTGAATCTTTCGCAAACTCAGCTGCAAGTTCACTGGCTTGAACCACGGGGAAGGGCTTCCCTTCGACCGATACAATTTTGCAGTCGACCGGACGTGCTGAGAATTCCCCCGAGTGCTTAAATTCTACCGTGACCGTCTGGCCGGGCCCCACCGACCGCCATACTGGCGGGCCGAAAAATTCACACGACACATCATTGACTGTATTCTCATCCTTGGGGAGGTACAGATCCAAAGCGGTCGCGGGCTTCTTTTCATCGTAATAGCCCATGTTAATTCCCATATCACTCACTTCACCTGTGATCCGAATCGTACGTCCTTTTAAATGCTCCGTCTTATATTTCAGCTTATTCTCATGCTCCTTCCACTGCATGGGAGTCATGACAATCGGATCAGCTTCATAATCAACCGGCTTAGGTTCAGCAGCGGCTGAAGGTTCGCTCCCCTGCTCCCCCTTGGCACTCTCGGTCCCACTCGGCTTTCCCTCCCCACTGCAGCCCACAGACACGAAACACATCAACAACAGAAAAAATGCTTGCCGAAACATAATCAGACTCCAGTGAGACGAAAAAGAACACTGCCTCTTCGCAAAGAGACATCGTCAGTCAATGTGGAATTAACAGGCACCACTTCAGAGGTGTACCCGGGTAATAAATTCGAAGAAACTACCTGAAACATGATGAGCACTGACATGTACTAAAACAGCCTACCAGAAGCCTTACCAAATCACAAGCGTATAGTATCCCTGTTTAGTCATTCCATGAAACCTGATCCAGTAGATTTTCGTATCTTTCGTGAATTTCGTGGCAGTAAAATTCGAACCTATTTTACGCTCCCAGCGGGTGGGCTCGAATGCAATTCGGGCCGAGCGCAGCGAGCAGGAAACTGACAGTGTAGCGTGCAGGCAAGAGAAATCTGGGTTTGCTCTCAATACCATTCTGGACTGAGGTCGGAAAGAGTATTACCAGTTTATACTTTTACTCTGTCAATTTCCTGTTGCCTGCGGCAATACCGGATTACATCCGGTACCATCCACTGCTTCTCCAGGAATAACTACACAGTAATTTCTGTGTTTTTTTGTGGTCGCAACTTTTCGCCACGCAATCAGTCAGCTCTTTCAGTTTTTTTCACTTCATCGCCAACTGAACTCCCGAACGTTTTCAATGTTCGCTCAGGTAGCATCTGCCCCTCTCTTTTCTTTCACGGATCGATATTCAAGTTCATCCCAGTCAAACCGTCCGATCCAGTACTGCTGTTCCTGGTCATAGTCGATCACCGCAGGCGTTTCCAGGAAATCCGGATTACCAGCTTCATCGATATCGTCCGGCTGACTTAAGATGACTTTCATCCCGCGCGAAAACTCCAACCCCTGTTCTTCCAGGTCCTTCCACGTCCCCACACAAACCAGGATCGCATTACGATCCCGGTCCAGTTTATTAAAGTCAGCATAGATGCGCGGAATTGTCATTTAAACTCGCGAGCTTGAATCAAATCAAAAAGTATTTCTGGCTTCGATATTATAACGAAATTCAGTCGTTTTTACCTTTCACAATACACTCCATTGTTGGGAAGCACATCATCGCCGGACCTTAAGCACAACCATCGCACCTTTTTGCCGAAACGGTGACTGCATGTAGCCGGTCGTAGGCAGGTCGACCTGAATATGCAATCGCTGCCGCTGCCCTTCCGTTTCGACAGCATAACCCAGCAGACGGTAGGGAATGTCCTCCCCGGCTGCCCGGACCTCGGTGACCTCGACAGAGCTGATATCCTGCCAGTCTTCCGGCAGATCGACGACAATCAGTGCACGATCGTTAAACAGCTGTTTGTTCGAAGCCAGATCCGCATGATACGTATCGGTAAACTCACTCTTCAATTGCAGGTTCGACAATACCGCACTGATCTGCAACTGATCGGCACCGCTACGCGTGGTCGTAATCTCAAAAGGTGGTTTGGTGAATGCCTCTGAAACGATCAGCGCGGGGTCTCCAAACAGGATCCGCGCCGCGGTCCCCTTGAGCATCACGTCGCTGGGTGTCCATTTCGGAGAAGGCATCTGATCCACAAACGGCTCGAGTTCAGGTAGCCTCCCCCCATTCCCCAGGATCACGCCGTTATGCGTGTGCCGCATGACATCGCCCAGCGAACGTCCGGTATAGGCCAGGTATTCCATTTCCTGGTAGACCGGAATCCCGTGATCAGGATGCAGAGCGGCCAGGTAGGCGATGGTACTGTTATCGAGCAGGTTCAGACAAAAGCATTTTTCCGCGGAGACCGTCTGACCCTCGACCTTCCCTTTTGGGGTCCATTGTTTATACCAGCGACCGGTGACGCCCGTATAACAGGCACCGTTAAATATTACACTGGGTGAGAGTTTCAGTTGTTTCGCCTGCTGACCTTGCAGCCCGTCGATCACCCCGTCCGGATCGCCATGACCGCCCAGATGAATCAACCCTGCTCCCTGTAACGCATCCAGTCGGCTGTCGGTAAATCCGTCTGCACCGTGCGAAATACTCGCCAGTGCCGTCCGCTCCTGATACACGGGAATCATGAAACAACCCGCATGCTGCAGGAACTGGTTCTGAGGAGCCTGGGGGTTGGGTCCGAAATTATCGATGAGCTTACCCGGTAAAGTGGATTCACCCTTCACGGCTTTGGCAGTCCGCTCCACGAATGAAGTGACAGCGTCTGGATTCGCACCGGTAATAAATCCACTACTCACATCAACGAGTGGGTCATCATCAATCCGGGTGGTCAATGCCAGCCATTTCCAGGCAAAGTTCACATCAAGTTCGTCCGGCTTAATAAATATCAGCGCATACCGAGGCTGAATCGTGCGGAGTGACTCCAGCAGCGATTCCAGATTTTCAAGGGAAAACTTCAACCGGGTGGCATGCGGATGCAGTGCTTCCACTTTCTGAATTGCCCGCTGATAATCGCGATCAGCGGCTGCAGTCGCCAGAATCACATAGGGGCCTGAACTGTCCAGTCGCACGGACAAAGGTTGACGTGGCTTTGAGAATGCGAACGGCTGACAGGCGAAGAGCACTACAAAACTGGAAACAGCAATTCCAGCCAGACTCAAGGTCCAGATCAAAGCCTGACGTTTGTGTGACTGCATCACCATGATTCATTTCCTGTCATTCAGCCGACACGGATCGATTCAGCGGCGATGCGTCGGTTTTCTGCCTCTTGATAATTTTTGCGAATCACCGGGATCAAAGCACCGGGGATGATGGAAAACATCAATCCCACCATCAGAATTGGATACCAGATTCCATAAGGTTGTCCGCTGATAAGCGCGAACAGGCCGACACCACTCAGGATCAGTCCGATGATTACGAACATGAACATCCCGCCGAGGATGACTTTGCGTCCCTTCCCGCGCGGAGACAGAATTCCGCACAAAGCCCCCCATATGCCGCACAATGCTCCCCCACCACCGCCGACAATCGCCCCGAACCAGGCACCAAATGTAACAGGATCAAACCAGGGTGCATCCATAATGCTATTCCTCTTGCCTCTAGACTGTGTCCAGAATTAGTAAAGCGTCTCCAGGTCTATTGGGACCGAGTCTCTAAGATTGTCAGACGCTATGGTTCAATGTGAATCGCTCTAGTGAGTCGATCGATGTAACTCGAGAATGCTCTGCGCCGCTGTGCCGGTGAGCTGGCCGGTTTCAACCAGATTGGCCAGTAGATTTGCCATCTCATCGCGCTCACGGTTTTCGACCAGCATCTCCAGCCGCACGATCAGTTTATCCAGCCGTGCCCGCACGGTCGGATAGCTGATACCGTAATAACGGGCCACTTGTTTCAACGAACCGGAGGCCAGCACCAGCTGCAATATGAACTCCAGATTCTCCTGATCCAGAGTCAGCAGGGGATGCTCCGGTCGTTGAGTTTGACCAGAAACCAGCCGCGACGTGACGGCCATTTCCTTTACAGATTCAGATAGTTTGATATCGCTCATGTTTAACATTATTCAACCACACTTTAACATTGTAAACAACAATATCAATAAAATTGAATTTTTATTAAAACTAATCCTGATCTCAATCAGGCAAGATGAGCCATTTCTGAACCAGATTCAGATGAAATCATTCCCACATCAGCGGGTGGGCCTGAATCAAATTCGGGCCGAGCGCAGCAAGCAGGAAATTAACAGTGTTGCGTTCAGGCAAGAAACAGCTCGTTTGCTCTCAAATCCATTCTGGACTGAGGTCGGAAAGAGTATTTCCAGTTTATAACTTTACTCTGTCAATTTCCTGTTGCCTGCGGCAATACCGGATTACATCCGGCCCCCCCCACTTTCGATCCCGTAGTGCAACCAGCCTGAGTCAGTAAATTTTCGTGTCCTTTCGTGTTTTTCGTGGTAGAAAAACTTCGTAAATTCCGTGGTCAAATTTTCGCAGTCCCCACAGTTTTCTTTTGCCCCGCGCACCCCGTCCCCTATAATAAACGTTCATTGATGTATCCCACCACCACGACTCCCCCCGATGGAGGAAGACACACCATGGATCGCAGGACGTTTCTACAGGGTTCAGCCGCCGGGCTGGCATCACTCTCTCTGGAACAGGTCGCCAAAGCCGCAGCCAGTGAACGCATTCGTGTCGGCATGATCGGTGCCGGCGGTCGTGCCTCGGCCCTTAACCGTCACTTCGCGGAAAATCCCCAGGCCGAAATCGTCACCATTGCCGAGATCGACTCTGCCCGCCTGGGTAACACCGTGGAAACCGTCACGAAACTGCAGGGAAAACAACCTTCCGTCACGCAGGATTTCCGCCATCTGCTCGACGACAACAGTCTCGACGCCATCGTGGTTGGCACTCCCGATCACTGGCACGCCATCCCCACGATCCTCGCCTGTCAGGCCGGCAAAGATGTCTACGTCGAGAAACCGGACGGGCACAACATCGTCGAAGGCCAGCGGATGGTCGCCGCCATGAAAAAACACAATCGCGTCGTGCAGCTGGGTTCGCAGCACCGGTCCACCGAACGCCTGCAGTCCGCCCTCGCTTACATCCGCAGCGGCGCCCTGGGTCGCTGCCTGGTCGCCAAAGCCTGGGAAAGTACGAAGCAGGGAAACATCGGCAATCCCCCTGATGGCACGCCCCCGGAAACCGTCGATTACGACATGTGGCTCGGCCCTGCGAAAAAACGTCCCTTCAATAAGAACCGATTCCACGGTCGCTGGCGCTGGTTCCACGATTACGGCACCGGCGATCTGGGTAATGACGGCGTACACCGTCTCGACATGGCCTTCGCTGCACTCAATGCCGCCTGCGCAGCACAGGGAGACGCCGCGATTTCACTCCCCACCAAAATTTCTGCGACCGGCGGCAAATGGTACTTTGACGACATGCAGGAATGGCCCGACACGCTGCAGGTCACTTACGAATACCAGAGCGATACGCCCAAGATCCTCACGTATGAAATGCGGATCTGGGCCCCCTACCATTATCATGGCGAATCAGAAGGCGCCGTTATCTATGGTGACAAAGCCCATATGACCATCGGCAACAGCCGCTGGCGCGTTTACGGCGAGCGCGGCAAGCTCATCAAGGAAGTGAAAGGAGACAGCGACGCGACACCGCATGTGGCCAACTTCCTCGACTGCATCAAGAGCCGCAGCAAACCGGCCTGCGATCTGGAAACGGTCGGCCACCCGGCTTCGGTTCTCTGTCACGCCGGCAACATCGCTGCCCGCGTCGGTCGCACACTGGTTCTTGACCCGAAAACCGAAACCTTCGAAAACGACGACGCCGCCAACCAGCTCCGCGGCCGCGAAGAATGGCGCAAACCCTGGATCTTGCCCGAGGTTTAAGTGCGACAGAAGAGTCAGGTCGGGTGGCACTGTTGGCTCGCCAACAGTGAAATAGAAATCATCCCCATAGGAAGACGCACCCAGACCCAAGGGTAGGCCCGAATAAAATTCGGGCCGAGCGTAGCGAGCAGGAAACTGACTGTGTTGCGTTCAAGCAAGAACCAGTTTGTTTGCTCACAATTCCATCTTAACTGCGTTCGTAAAGAGAAATACCAGATCGAACCCTTACTCTGTCAATTTCCTGTTGCTTCCAGCAATATCGGATTACATCCGATACCACCCAACTTCTTTCACACACCCACCAGCAAAGTTTTCGTGCCATTTCGTGTCTTTCGTGGTAGTAAAAAGCTGGAAGACCTCGTTTCATTTTAAATTGACCCCAGTCCGCGTTACACTGGGCCCGAATAAAATTCGGGCCCAGCGCAGCGAGCAGGAAACTGACAGTGTTGCGTTCAAGCAAGAGAAATCCTTACTTGCTCTCAATCGCCCTGCGTGACGACTTGAGATATTTCACGCACAGGTCGTCCTGCTGTTGCATCCATTCATCCTGGTCGAATTTCCAACGTTTTTTTGCCGAGCCCGTTTCCCAGTACATGAACTCCAGATAAGTCTGCATCAGCGTCACACCGAGCACCGGCTGTTTGGTCTCGAAGAAACTGTCGATGGCTTCCTGAATGATTCCGTAGTCATTCTTCTTCGCTCGAAATGCCCATTGTAATTTTCGACGGTTCTTCCAGATCGGATTCTCAGCATACGCTTCCGGCGGCTCAGTCTCTCTGCCCAGCCACCTGAGCAGGGAAGCATCGAAACGTCCAAAAGTGGGAGGGGAGATCAGCGACTGCAAAGCGAATTCCCTCGCCTGGTCCAGATTCTTGAGTCGGCGATGCTGTTTTGCCAGCAGAGATGAAACCAGGGTGAACTCAGGCAGTCGATCCAGTGCCTGCTGCCAGGCATTCACCGCCCCATCGACATCTTTCGCCTTTAATAATGCATTCCCCTGATTATAGAGTGCCTCAGGAGAAACCGGATCAATCTTCGCATCGGGCCCCATGGGCAGATCTTCGTTTTCCTCGTCTTTACTCTGCCAGCGCAGGTATTTCTGATAAGTCGAGAAGAAAGGCCCGAGTTCGAAAGTATCATGAAAGGTGCGTACCACAATCGGCTGACGTTTTTCTTTGCCGATGGGCCAGTAAAGTCCCACTTCATCTCCGCCGCCGTAGACATCGGAATTGACGGTGACATAGGCCAGACTGGGAGGAAAAACCGGATCAAGATCAATCACATCTGAGGGACCATAATCTTTCGGCCAACGCATTATTCACACCCTTCCTGAGATAGCAGAGGAGATCAAGCAGAAACTGGTTTCGCAGTGCCAGTAGATACAAATGACCATGGTACAGTATCACGATATAAAAGCAACGCAGTAGCAGATTGATCCGTCGACACAGCTGAGATAACCGCCGGGTGCCATCTGTCGGCTCGCCTGACAGTGGCGCTGAATCAGCGTCCTTCTCTATAATTGTTGGGTCCGGCCCATCTACCTGCCCGCCAGTAGAAGCACAAATCAGAATCACACTTCCAGAGGAATCAGAAAAAGTCCCCAACGCGGGGTGAAACTATGAAAGAAGGCCGAGCCGGTGGTGGTATTCTTTAACGCGTGGTAAACATTGTTTTTCTCAACCTTG
>NZ_JBLXHC010000037.1:0-16544 GCF_048260065.1 Gimesia sp.
GGGAACCTGCGGCTGGATCACCTCCTTTCTAAGGATAATTGATGACTGTTTATCAATAGCAGTCCGATCAACAACCTGAAGGACGAAGCTCTTAAAACTTGACCACCAACCTTTTGCTTATATGAAAGCCTCACTCAGATTATTCTGGGTGAGGCTTTTTTACGTAGTGAGGAAATTAAATTGTTTTCTTTATTGATACACTAGTGCAAAATCTGTACACAGGGTATTGTTAATTTGTGTAGTGTTCTGTAATTGAATTATTGTCGTTTCATTGAGCTTTCTAAACTTCTCCTTCTATATTTGCTGCTGATCCGCGGCAGAAAACAAAAACGTTTTTCCTTATGCTAGGACGCTTCACTTTGCTACCCAGGTAACGAAGTATCGGAGATCTTGGCGAATAGCTAAAGGTGCGAAGGGGAAGTTTTTTATGCCTTTATCAGTGAAGCTGAAAAGTAATGAAGAGGAGTCATTAGAGAAGTTCAACAAACTACAAACAGGGCAGGATGTTGCTGACCTATTAGAAATTCCTTATGGCCAGTTGCTTTACATTTTATACAAAATTCCTGAGCAAAATCGATATAGCTCTTTTGAGATCCCTAAAAAAAATGGCGGCGAGCGAAGTATTTCTAAGCCGATGACAAGTATCGCAATTTTGCAACAGAAAATAATGCCGTTTTTACACAGTAAATATCGAGTAAAATCAGCTGTCCATGGGTTTGTGTGTGAAAAAAGTATTGTTTCAAATGCATTACAACATAAGAGACAAAGATATGTTTTGAATGTAGATCTGAAAGACTTTTATGGCTCAATTAATTTTGGCAGAGTTAGAGGATTATTTTTATCACATCCTTTTAAATTTGGTGAAACTGCTGCCAGTATATTAGCTCATCTTTGTTGTTTTAAAAATAAATTACCTCAAGGAGCTTGCACTTCACCAGTAATTTCAAATTTTATTGCAGCTGATTTAGATAAGAGATTAACTTCTTTAGCTCAAAAATATCACTGCAAATACACTCGATATGCTGATGATATTACTTTCTCATATAGCAAGAAAAACTTTCCAAGAACTTTGGCTTACTTCAAAAGCCAAAGTTTTATTCCAAGTGAGACATCGATAGGGAATGTACTTGAGGATACGATAACTGCTGCCGGATTTACGGTGAACTATAAGAAAGTTCGATTACAAATTCGAAATATGCGACAGGAAGTAACAGGTCTTACAGTAAATGAATTTCCAAATGTTAGACGTAAGTTTATTCTACAACTAAGAGCAATGATTCATGCTTGGGATGAACACGGAGTCGTTGCCGCAGAGAAAGAGCATTTAGAACGATATTCTGATAAAGCGTATAAAGGACCTGAAGAAGATTTAGACGGTTCATATTATAAGAGTGTTGTTTATGGAAAACTCTCATTTTTAAAAATGGTGCGTGGAAGTGAAGATGCGATCGTCTCCAAGCTGGCAGCAAAAGTTGGCCAATTAGATTCAGAAGCACCTGGGTATATTCAAGAGATTATGATGAATTCTGAATTATTTGATGTTTTTATAGGTCATGCATCAGAAGACAAAAAGGATGTTGCAGAACCTATATTCCAAGCAGGTATGGATGCAGGCGTAAAATGTTTTCTGGATCAGGAAAATATTAAATGGGGAGATTCCATCACTCAAAAAATTAATCAAGCACTATCAAAGTCTCGTTTTTTTTTGGCAATAGTGTCGGAGAGTTCAATCAATAAGGCTTGGCCAAGTCGTGAACTAAATTCTGCAATAGCGAGAGATATCTCAGGGGAGCAGAAAGTTCTTCCCTTAATTGTTGGAGATCCCACAAAGGTATTAATAGAATTACCACTTTTGAAGGATAAGCTTTACTTGATATGGAATAATAATCCAGAAGAAATCGTGTCTAAGATTAATGAATTAAAAAACTAGTGCTTTGTCAAGTTGGAAATTGAGGGTTGCGGGTGTTGTTTACGTGCTCCGTTGTCGCACTCTCGTAATTTCTATCAACCCAAAATTTAAAAATGAAACTCCACTAGCTGGAAGTTTGAAAATCTAAACGGAGCATTCTACCACTCCAACCTCTGTTCCTGCTTCAGGAACACTTAGCTCTCAATCGATAGCTAACCTGAGACCTCCCTGTCCACCGTTTTCAGATCCAAATCGCTGCTACTTCTTCAGTGCGTTAGGCTTGGTCGAGCGTCCCTTCCAGATACTGCTTCAAAACCAGGCTGTTCTTTTCAACATCAAATTGTTCTTCGACCGTTTTTCTCCCTCGCAGACCTAGCAACTTTCGCTGTTCGGGTGAGTCCAGCAATAGTCGCAGTGATTCATACCACTCTTCCTCTGTCTTAGCACAGAAGCCGTTTACGCCCTGGTCGATCATGTCTGCGTTGACGCCCACCGGCGATGCGACGGCCGGGATTCCCAGGGCCATGTACTGCAGCAGTTTTAAGCCGCATTTGAAGCGGGACCATTCGTCGTCTTCCAGAGGCATGATGCCGATGTCGAAGGCAGACAGGTCCTGGTATTCCGTTTCCGGACGCCAGACCACATGCCGGACATCATTTCCATCCAGCGCGAGCTCCGCGATCGGATCGGGAGTGGCGGAGATGATGCAGAGGACGAATTCAAATTGTTCCGCCAGCCGCTGCAGCGCAGGGACGACGAGTTTGAGATTCGGGATATTCGTATCCAAACCAGTCCAGCCAATCACCGGTTTTTCGGACGGGGGCTGGCTGTAATCTTTGACCGGATACTTGCTGGCGATCACGGATGTAGGCAGAAGTCGAACCTGGTTACTGAATTTCTTTGCTTCGTCGAACAGATTCTGGTTTCCGACGATGAGCATATCTACTTTCTCGGCGAGCACACGGAATTTCTCCGGATATCTGAGAAAAATTCCATCGTCGATATCCAGGACTGTTTTGTTCGCCAGCCCCATGAACAGGAGTTCCAGATTATAGATTTTGTGATCGAAGAGTTCCCGTTCGATGAAGACGATATCAAATCGTTTCAGGCGGGCATAAAAATAATGCAGGTAGCGGGTGAACCGTTTCAACAGGTAGCTGAGTCGATAGCCCAGCCAGCGGATGTGTTCGTATTTTTCGGGGTAGCTGGCCAGCACCGTGCATTCGATTCCCGCCTGACGCAGGAAGGGCAGATAATTCAAAACGCGAAACCGGGAGGAAGGGACATTTTTCCCGGAGATCAGAAACAGGACGCGCATGAAGTCTCTTTTCAATCAAACGGACTCTGGTGTGTACTGGCAGTAATCGTTGTGAATCTACTGATGATACACGTTCCGCGCAGAGAATACAGCCGATAAAATGATGTGTGCCTCTGAGTCGGGTTTCTTGATTCGGACGGTCCTTAGCAATGAGGTACAACCGGGGCTAATTTGTTTTCGTGCTGTCAATGTAGCTGAAAAACAGAGGGGCAGGATAATATTAATTGGTTGCCTGTCCGGTTTTGGGGTCGATGGTCAGATTGAGTTGTTCGTCGGCGTAGGTGTAGAAGAAGAAGGCGTACATCATTTCGTGATAGGTTTGCGGGCCGTTTCTGACGCTGGTGGTGGGATCCGGATTGAAGGGATTGAATGCGGAATTGTCATAATGGGCAATCGCTTCGATGCGGGTTCCGGCCGGGAAGAAATGGCGCTGATCCTTCCAGAGATATCCGATCTGCCAGTCGAAACTGTAATTGGGGATGATCAACAGCGATTCATCTTTCCCGTCCGGGTAATGGGCCAGAAAGGACAGGTCTTTTCCCCGCAGATGCATATGAGCAAACAGGCCGATGCCATGTGCGTCACGGTCGAGTGTTTTTGAGTTACTGACTTCATGGTGCGGTGCGCCGGGAGGAATGGTGAATCTGGTATTTCTGATGATCAGAAACCGATAACGTTTCTGCACTTTGCCTTCGACATATTTAAAGCCTACGGAAATTTTGCACTGTTCCGGTTTTCCCGTCGATGTGTAATGAATCTGCAGCGCCAGGGCGCTCCCTTTGGGGATCAGGATACCCAGTTCTTTGGGCAGGACGGTCGGACCAGATCCCGGGACTTTGCCTGTGATAAAATTGGATTCATCCCATTTCTTCGTCAGGCTGACGGCGGCCATATTACAGTGGTGCAGGACAGCTGGATTATCAGGCCGGATCTGGATGGCGGAGATCCAGGTGTCTTCGGGAAAAATATAAGGCAGCACGGTGTAGCGATACGGAATGTAGCCGTCCGCCGGAAGCGTGTGGGTTTCCAGCATGCTGACTTCCAGATCGGGTTTGCCGATGAGCCATTTCTGTTGAGTGGCAGAAACAGCGGTGGGGGGGAGTTCATCAGGTTCTGCTCCGGCTGGCATTCCTACCTGATACCAGTCTGCAATCAGCCGCCGTTCCTGTCGGGACATGCTGCGATGATTGGCAAATTCCGCGTGTGCACTGCCGCCATACCAGGGGGGCATACGCTGATCCTGTACCACTTCAGCGATCATGGCCCCGTTGTTCTGGACTTCTTCCAGCGTCGTTAAAGCAAACGGGGCTTCTGTCTGCGGACGATGACAGTCAAGACAATGTTTTTTAATGAGTGGCTGGATGTCTTTGTAATAGGTCACCGATTTCACCGCGCGGCTGACTGCGTGTGAAGTAATCGTGCAGCCATCCACATTGGTTTCGGGGATTGGAACCGGTTCGTTTTTGAGAACCGCCTCAATCGCATCTGTCAGATTCGTTTCTGTTGGCTGGGGGAGTGCGCCGCCAATCCGGTATTGATCGTCAATGCGGCCGCGATAGTGGAGTTGGAAATCAGAATCCAGCACCGCGACTTCAGGAGTCCGCTCCAGTCCCAGTGCTTTCACAGACTGGCCATGGACATCCTGTACATTGGGAAAGGGGATTTCATGGACGATCGCATATTCGGCAATTTCTCTGATCGAATCGGAAGGGCCGGTATGGAGCGCGATGAACTGCACGCCTTGAGGGCGGTATTGCTGTTCCAGTTCTTTCAATCGAGGGAGATATCGTTTCACCAGCGGGCAGGTCGTGTTGCAGGCGATCACCACGAATGCTTTCTGGTTTTTGAAATCCTGCAGAGACCGGGTGAGGTAGCGAATGTCCTTAAACCGCAGCGGACCTGTCTGAGAGCCGACCTGTGGTTTTTCAATCGGGGGCTCAAAGGCGAAGGTTTCTCCCAGGCTGCCTGCCAGGAAGGAGACGAGGAGCAAAAGGATGAACTGTTTGCGCTGCTGAATTAAATGCATTAACGGAATCCATTTGTCAATCGTTGACTGTGAAGTACCTATCAGTACCGGTGACTGACAATCATACCCGGCAAGTTGATAATTCGTTTCACAGAATTGCTGTCATCGTGATTTTTCTTGTGATCGAACACATTATGCTGCAGAATGATGTCAGTCGGCAGCCGACTTCGTACACACGTGCATTGTACTGTTCTGGAACAGGGAAGCGATCATGAAGTTTTCAAGAAGGCAGTTTCTTAACGTAAGCGGTGGTGCAGTCGTAGGTTCCTGTCTGGGAAATCCGTTCTCATCAGTCGCGAAAGCCGCGCCACAGCAGGTAGGAAAAACGCTGGACCGTCAGCTGGGGATCACGACTTCCTCCCTGGCTTATCAACTCTCCCCGCGGGCGAAAGAAGATCGAATCACTCTGCTGGAACTGCCCCGCATCCTGCGAGACGAACTGGGGATGACGGTGATTGACTTGAATACTTCAACGCTGGCGGCCACCGATCGGAAATATCTCGATCAGGTCCGCGCTGCAGCCGACAAGGCTGGTTGTATTTTGACGAATCTGAAAATGAATCAACCAAAACTGGATATGAACAGCCCTGATGCGGCGGTTCGAAACAAGGCTCTGGACACCTATAAAGCATCCATAGATGTGGCTTCGCACCTGGGTTTAAAGTGGGCTCGCCCGTTACCGTTGGTGCCGACGCCGGATATAAAAATTCATGTTGCCAGTTATCGCGAGTTGTGTGAATACGGGGCCGAACGCAATGTGCAACTGCTGGTCGAGAATTATGGCTGGATGCAGAGTGATCCGGATTCTGTCGTGAAGCTGGTAAAGGCGATTGGAGAGAACGTCGCCGCCTGCCCGGATACGGGGAACTGGGACAGTGAAGAGATTCGTTATGCCGGCCTGAAACAGACGTTTCCCATCGCCGTGACCTGCGATTTCAAGGCGCGTAATCTGGGGCCACGTGGCGAGCATCCATTGTACGATCTCAAACGCTGTTTTGAGATTGGCTGGCAGGCGGGGTTTCGAGGCCCGTGGTGTTTCGAACATGCCAACAAGGATCGTAAAGCGTTGTTCAAAGAACTGGTGTTGCTTCGCGAAATGTTGCAGACATGGATGCAGGAAGCAGCGAAACAATCATCCTGATTAAAAGAGATGACTGCGTTCGCTGCCTGTTGTGTGATAGAAAATTTTGATGAAGCGGGAAATTCAGGGTAACGGGGTTTCCTGGTAAGACACTTCAATCCATTTCCCTTTTTTCTTGACCCACGATTCCAGAATCTGGACATGTTTTGACAGCGTTTTTCCTTCAAAGGTCCCTTCGATATTGGCTTCGTATCGAATCAGGGCAGTCCGGGGTGTGGGATGCACGATGGTTTTCGGACTGGCTTTGAAGAGCGTCAGTTTCAGCTCTGGTAACGCTTTCAGCTGATCCTCCTGATTGAAGAACTGATAGGAAGGGGAAATCGAGATGTGCATGGGGTCGGTCATGCTGCGGATGGTTTCTTTGTCCCGTTTAGAGAATGCCTCATCCAGAGTTTTCACTGCTTTTAATAATTCCGCGTCTGCTTCAGATTCTTCGGCAATCGCTGAGTGAGAGAAGAGGCAACAGCTGAGAATCGCGAACAGCAAATATCGAGTCGGCATCTGAATTCCTTTCATTGAAACAGTCGAAGTGTGGTTTATGACTGCCGACAATATAGCCTGTGGATGAGACATTCGAACAGACGAGATGACGGGAATTCACAACATATTCAAGAACACATATCTGTTGTCTCAGAGTCTTCGGTAGCGGCTTTGCACCAGTCCATTGGGATAGGATTGGGTCTGTAAATGCTGGAGTCTGATGTCGGCCTCCAGGGTTCCAAACAGTGAAATCCCTGAGCCAATCAGAACGGGGACTCGAGTGATGATCAGTTCGTCGATCAGCCCCGCGTTCAGAAAGCTCTGGATGGTGATTCCCCCATCAATGTAAGCGTGTTGAAAACCGTCTGCGGACAGTTTCTCTATCAGCTTGATCGGATTCATAGCCGAGGATTCGACTCTATCGGATAAATCACTCGGAATCGAAACAGGTTGACTGCTGAGAATAACCATTCGCTTGTTGCCGTAGGGCCAGTCAGTATCAAAGGAGAGCACTGTTTCAAATGTCTTACGCCCCATGATGAGCACATCGATTGAGTCCATGAATTCATGGTACCCATAATCTTCTCCCCCTGGCGTATCGGTACTGTCGATTCCAGGCAGCCAGTCCAGTGCTCCATCTTTACGGGCGATGAATCCATCCAGACTGGTGGCGATGTAAATAGAAGTTTTCAAGGCTCTCTCCCGGTATTCCCTCAATCTGGACTAAGTCCAGTTTTACTATAGCGTCTCCAAGGTCATTTGAAACGAGTATATTAGAGTGAGTGACGCTATATTTAAATGTGAAGTGCACTAGAGGTCTTCGTCAGGTTGAAGCGGTGGCTGCTCTTCCGCGACAGAGTAGTCACGTTCTTCAATGGGGGGATGTCCCAGTGGTCCGAAAGTGCCAAACTCGTCGCATTGGTCTTCGCCGGGAATGTAGTTGACATCAATTCCGGTATCGGTCACATCGCAACGATGAAAACCGAAGCTGGTATCTGCATCGGGCCAGCGTTCGCTGAGTTGTCCCGTATTGCCGGCAGCCTGGGTGCGATAAATGCGAATTCCGTCCACTTCCTGTACCGGGCGACCTGTGTGGACATGGCCACAAAAGAGGATATCGACTTTGGCCGCTTTGAGGATTTCCCACAATCGCTGTCGATGAGGTGGATTGATCGAGAAATACCAGTTGTCGTACTGATCACCGTCGGTCAGGTCCCAGTCCGGTTCATCGAGGTGTTCCATGAACGGCCAGTAATGCATGACGGCGACATGATGCTTTGCCGGGGGGAGTTCGGGGAGGTGCTCCAGAAAATGCCAGAGACGTTGTTCGTGCGGCAGACCGGTCCCCGCGATCGCGGCGTAATAACCTGTGAAACGCACTTCGCGATGCAGAAATGACCACTGCAGCGGACCGAAATAATTGCTGAACAGATCCAGGCGTTTCGCCGTCATATTCAGATCGGGATCATTCCAGCCCAGCCCTTTGGGATCCCAGCGGTGTTTGACTCCGGTCTGTGAGGCATGTTTGTTTCCTACGTCCATATTGCCGGGGATGACAAATGAGGGGAAGGGGAGTGTATCCAGATCTTCGCGTGCCTGAAGATATTCGAATTCATGGGTATCGCCGTCCCGTGTCAGGTCGCCGCCATGCAGGAGCAGGTCGGCATCAATGGCTGCCATCTGCTGTTTAATAGCAGCCCAGCGTTTATTGATGGCAGGGCGAAAGCGGTAAGAACGGGCGGTTCCCATGTGACTGTCATTCACATGCAGGAAGGTCCAGGGAGAGGTTGATTGATTCATGGGTAATCTGGTTCCTTTTGAATACAACTAAGCCCGGGCGCAAATGGCAGTAGAGAAATATGTTCTAGACAGAACCGGATGTCGTTTTATGATAGCATCCTAAACGGAGCAGAACATTTGAGGCAAACGTTGAGAATCCTTTTAGACGATCGTTTGACGAATTGTTTTCGCTCGATCAGGAAACAGTCCTGTTTGAACTTGCATTGAGTGGTCGTTGGAAACGAAAATGACCTGCAGGAACATAACACAGGGAAAAGTTTGATGGAATCGCATCGTCCCTGTTCGTGATAAATTCGTAATGGAGGATGATAAAGCACATGGTATGTACACACTTGAAAGAACTGTATCAGTTTTGTGAACAGAATCAGTTGAAACTGGGAGGTTCTGACCTGATTCATGTGATCTGTAAACAGTGTGATCAGGAAGAAACCTGTCCGTCTACTCTGATGGACGAATACGATTCCCGGCACCCTGAAGAATCAGAACCCGCAAAATCGAAGACGGATGAAAATCCGGCAGACTGATTAACGAATCATGATGCAGGATGGACTGGTGATTTCAACAGGATCTCCTACTGGAGAAAGTTTCCCTGATTCGTTGTCGATCTTAAAAACAACGACATTGTTACCAGGCATATTGGCACAGATCAGAAATTTCCCGTCTGCTGTGATCGCCAGATTCTGCGGTCCTTTGCCAAGACTGGGGGCGATTTCAATCAAAGTCAGTTTTCCCGCTTTATCAACCTGATAAGCGGCGATGCTGTCGTGGCCACGATTCGTGCCATACAGGAAACGACCATCGGGAGTGAATTTCAGGTCGGCACAGTAGCTGGTGCCTGTGAAGTCTTCTGGCAGTGTTGAAATGGTCTGTCCCTCGATCAGTGTGCCTGTCTCGGGATCGTAGTCAAATTCGGTAATCGAATTTTTGAGTTCGTTGATGACATACATCTGCTTTCCGTCAGGATGAAAGGTCAGATGACGGGGCCCGGCACCGGGGATGGTTCTCACAAAAGGCTGCGCTGCAGGTGTCAGTTTTGCGGTTTGAGGGTCGAGTTGATACGCCAGGATCTTATCAAGCCCCAGGTCGGCAGCGAAGACAAATTTCTGGTCGGGGCTGATCACGCTGCAGTGTGCATGGGGTTCCTTCTGACGCTGTGGATTGACGCTGGAACCAGTGTGCTGGATAAACGTCTCCGGTTCGCCGAGCGATCCATCTGCTTTGACGGGCAGCGAGGCGATGCTGCCTGTGGTGTAATTGGCAACAACGACCGCTTTGCCGGACTTGTCGATATCAAGGTAACAGGAAGCAGTCCCCAGTGAGGACTGGCGATTCAACAGCTTGAGTTTCCCGGTCCGCCCTTCCAGGGCGAAAGCGGAAACGAACTCATTATCTTTGCCACTGAATTTCCCAGGTGCATGAATGGAATACAGATATTTGTTATCGGGAGAGACGGCCAGGAAAAAAGGATTTTCCACATCTGACGTGCGTTCCACCAGTTTGAGTTCACCGGTCTCCGGATTCATTGTGTAAGCATGGATTGCTCCTTTTTCACCGGGAGCAAAAGCAGAAATAAAAACCAGAGGTTCTTCGGCGGCCGTTGCAGTCGCATTACTGAGGGCGATGCCGGCCACGATGGGGAACAGAAAAATAAATTGCTCGTAAGACATGCGAAACTCCCAGGCAGGTTAACTGTGGTGGAAAAATCTGTGGTATTTTAAATTAGGTCAGGCAGGAAAAATTGCTGCCTGATCAAGTTTTAATAGCGCTGTTTCGTATTATCAATTTCGCATGACCAGGCATCGATTCCGCCATGCATGCTTTTGACATTCGTAAACCCCTGCTGCTGCAGCCAGGCGGCCACTTGCAGACTTCTCATTCCGTGATGACAGTAGACAATGATTTCCTCTTCACGCTGATCATCCAGCTCTGAGATACGATCCTGGATGACGCTCATCGGCAGCAAACGTGCTTCGGGTATATTGACCAGTGTGTGCTCTTCCTGTTCGCGACAGTCAAGCAGCAGGAAAGGGTGGCCGGAGTCGAGTTTCTGTTTGACTGTCTGGCAGTCGGTTTCCAGGGCGTGCATCAGGTTCTATATTTCTTTTCAGGTTCGCAAGGAATGATTAAAGACGTTTGTTTATTTTGTAGAGGTTGTTTTTAAGGTTGGGGGAACGGGATGATCCACTTTGGCAGCCTTTCGCTGATTGGCTCCCGGGCGGTTGGTGTCTCCCAGGTCGGCGCGGGCTTTTTCAGCCAGTGCCATTAACTCTTTCACTATTTCAGGGTGCTGATCGGCAACATTGTGTTCCGAGCTGATATCGGTGACCACATTGAACAACAATGGTTGAGAGCCTTCCCCTTTTTTGAAATGCGGGTGACGGCTGAATTCTTTTAGTGGAACGAATAATTTCCAGGGGCCTTTACGTACCGCCTGTATTTGTTCCATCGCGTAATAATAGAAACCATCATAGGGAGTTTTCGCATCGGCTTCTCCCAGGATGAGGGGGCGAATGTCATGTCCGTCAATGATACGATCCGTGGGAACGTTTCCCCCCGCGAGCAGAGTGAAGGTGGGCAAGAGGTCCATTGTTGTTGCCAGTTCTTCACACACGGTTCCTGCAGGAACTGTTTCTGGCCACCAGACGATGGTGGGGACGCGGAATGCTCCTTCTGAGGTTGTGTAACCGCGACCGTTTAATGGTTTGTTGGTCCCCCGTTCTGTACTGTTCATATCTTTGGCCATGGGGGACCCGTTATCTGAAGTCCAGATGACCAGCGTATTCTTATCGATGCCCAGTTCGACCAGCTTGTCCAGAATCTGTCCGGTAGACCAGTCGAGTTCTTCAATGCTGTCACCCCAGGGACCATTTTTACTTTTCCCGCGGAAGGCATCGCTGGCGAAAGGCTTACTGGTACTGCCGGGCATGGCTTGCGGGAAGTAAAGAAAGAAAGGCTGGTCTTTATTCTTCTCGATAAATTCGACCGCTTTCTCGGTATAGTCTTTGGTTAATAAATTTCGATCGACGCCTGCTTCGACCACGGTGTCGTTCAACATGACAGGCAGGGGAGGCCAGTTTTTGCCATCCAGTCGATCGCCCAGTCGCTGTCCTACTGCCTGCGTCATATCATCGCTATAGGGAATTCCGTAAAAGTAGTCGAAGCCCTGTTTCGTAGGCAGAAAGGGGGGTTGATCACCCAAGTGCCATTTCCCGATCATGCCGGTCTGGTACCCCTGTTTCTTCAGAAGTTCGGCGACTGTGATTTCTTCCGGGTTTAATCCGTAAGGCGAAATCGGACGCAGGACCTGGCCATCGCGCGGATTCCAGTGCATGCCGACTCGCTGGGAATAGCAGCCGGTCATGATAGAGGCACGCGAAGGAGTACAGACCCCTGCCGTCACACAGTAATGAGTAAACTTCATTCCTTCGCGCGCCATCCGATTCAGGCAGGGAGTGCGATTGACGGTGGAGCCAAAGGGTTCGATGTCGCCATAACCGAGGTTATCGCAGAAGATGATGATAAAATTTGGTTTCTTCTGCTGGGGAGCGGCATCGATGTAATGTGGAGTGAGAGTCGCGAGCAGTCCAGCCAGACAGAGAAAATTGATCAATCGTTTCACTGCAGCATCCTTATTTTGTCTGTAGTCGCTTGAGGTTTTTTACCGGGTCATGCAGGGAGTGAGCGCAGGAGAAATCGGAACTGATGTTTCGGGCATTCTTCCATTGATAATAAATGGTACACCGACTGTTTCCAAAATAAAACCGGACAAAGTAGGAAATAGATTGTGTAACGCGACAGGTTTCGCATAATAAATAACTGATGCTTCGCGTCCCACAGATAAAACTTACATCATGAGGATACCCGGAAACGTGACAGAAGAACAAGCAGTGAGTGTCAGGCCACACTGGTGGCAAAGGATTGGTCCCGGACTGGTGACCGCTTGTGTTGTGATTGGGCCAGGCAGTATTTTGACCAGTTCCAATCTGGGGGCAAAAGAAGGTTACAGCATGATCTGGGTCGTGCTGGTCTCTGTGGTCTTCATGCTGGTCTATACGTCACTGGGAGCAAAGCTGGGGACCGTGACCAGTGAATCCACGTGCACATTGCTGGCAAAAATGGTAGGACGGCCTTTAACCGTTCTGATTGGCTGCGGCGTATTTTTCATTTCAGCCGCTTACCAGTTTGGAAATAATCTCGGTGTGCATTCTGCTCTGGAGAACTATACCGATTTAAAATACGGCATCGTGATTTTCAATGCCATCTCAATTGCGTTTCTGTTCGGGTTTAAGAACCTCTATAAACTGGTGGAACGCCTGATGTCGGTGTTTGTGGCTGTGATGCTGGCGTCATTTGCCATCAATCTGTTTTTTGCGAAACCGGATCTGGCGGAGATGGCACAAGGCGTGATTCCTGGTTCCGGTAAAGGGGGACTGGATTCGATTAAAGATATTTCCCTGCTGGGACTGATCGGGACCACGTTTGTGATCACAGCAGCATTCTATCAGTCTTATCTGGCACGTTTTAAAGGCTGGAAAATCAGTGATCTTAAGGATGGGCGCATCGATGCCTTCATCAGCGCCACGATTATGGCGTTGATTACCATCATGATTATGTCTACTGCCGCTGCGGTATTGAGGGGAGCGACGCTGACGAGCGTTGCCGATGTAGGTAATGCACTGCAGCCGCTGTTCGGTGATAAGGGACAAATTCTGTTCTGTATTGGTCTGTTCTCAGCCGCTTATTCTTCCTTTATTGTGAACTCCATGATTGGTGGATTTATTCTGTCCGACAGTCTGGGACTGGGAGGAACACCCCATGATAAATCGACACGTATTCTGACAGCCGTTGTGTTGCTGACTGGAATGTTTGTCGCTCTGTATGTGATTTCATCGGGAACCAGACCCGTAACGGCAATCGTTGCTGCACAGGCTGTGACAGTTGTCGCGGCTCCTCTGGCAGCAGGAGCACTGCTGTTATTAACCAGCAGCAAAAAGGTTATGGGCGAGCACCGTAATGGCTTCGTGATGAATCTACTTGCTGGTATCGGATTTTTGTTATTGCTGGGTATGGCCTGGTATATCGCGACAGAAAAAGTAATTCCTCAGGTTCAGAAAATGCGATCCACATCCGCTGCAGTCGATGTTCCTACCCAACCTGAAGTGCGTCTGGTGCTCCACCAACAAAGTTGAAACTCTTATGAAATATCTGATTCTAACGGTCTGTTTTTCCTTTTGCTTTTTGATCTGTCTGCCCGCGCAGGCGGAAGAAAAAAAGGACACGCGTCCCAATATTATTTTCATCCTGCTCGACAATGTCGGCAAGGACTGGTTTCGCTGCTATGGCAGTTCGGAAAATCAGACGCCGAACATCGATCATCTGGCGTATACGGGACTGCGGTTTCGCAACTGTTATGTGACGCCTGTCTGCAGTACCACCCGTCATATGCTGCTCACCGGACGTTACCCGTTTCGTTCCGGCTGGCATACGCATCATGACCCGGCGATTTATGGGGGCGGGTACTTCGACTGGAACCGCGAGATCTGTTTTGCAAGAATTCTGAGAGACGCGGGTTACAGCACCTGTATCTCAGGTAAATGGCAGATCAATGACATGTTCGATCCGGCCCAGAAAGATGCGATCACGGAACATGGGTTTGAAGAGTACTGCCTTTTCCCGGAAGGTAAGAAAGGGCATCCGGCGCATAAGCAGCGTTACTGGGATCCGTATGTGATTCAGAACGGCAAACGGCTGGAGACAAAAGGGAAGTTTGGCCCTGATATCTTCACGGATTATCTGATTGACTATATGAAGACACATCGAGACAAACCTTTCTGCGCATACTATTCAGCGATCCTGACTCACATTCCTGTGGTAAACACGCCCCACAATCTCGGAAAAGAATTAACGGCGCGCGAAAAGTTTGCAGGCATGCTGAACTACTCCGATTTTCTGATCGGGAAACTGGTCAAAGCAATGGACGAACTCGGGATTCGCGATAATACGATTCTGTTTATTGTTCCCGACAATGGGACGGACAACGGAACCGATCAGAATGCGGAGCAGAGCCTGGGCGGTCTCATCAACGGTCGTATTTCGGATGAAGGAATTTATTCCCTCAAGGAACAGGGAATCAACATGCCCCTCATCATCAATTGCCCTGAACTGGTAGGGACTGAGCGGATCAGTGATGACCTGATCGATATTGCAGATGTGCTGCCTACGCTGGCGGATCTGGCAAACGCCCCGCTTCCTGAAGGGGTGACGATTGACGGGAAATCCTTTGCACCACAGATTCTGAATCAACCCCGCAAGGAACCGTGGCGTTCCTGGTGTCTGACACAATATTACAAGCAGCGGGTGATCAGAGATCAGCGGTTCAAACTTTATTCGACGGGCGAATTCTTCGATCTGTCAGAGGATCCACTGGAGCAGCATGATCTCTCCCGCAGCGAACGTTTGAAAAGTGAAAACACCAGCCTGAAGTCGTATGCTCAACTGAAGAGTGTTCTCGATTCACTTCCGGAAAATGCGAAACTTCCCTGGGAGTTCCGCAGCATCTCTGCCCGCAGGATCAGGGCCCAGGAAGAACTGATGAAAAAGTCAGGGGCCTCTGAGAAGTGACAATAGTCTCCAGAGATCTCCCAGCCTGATCGAACGTGTTATCCTGATTTTCCAGCCGGGTCACTGGACAGGTTTTCGGGTATGAATCATCTGCCATCCCGGTCCCGGGACAATCTCAGGCGCTTATTCCGCCTGACCAGCACAAGAGGGCTTGGAAATCCCGGAAATTGCTTCAAATTACAAAATCTGCTCTTTATGTTCAAAAAAGCTTGTATATGATGGGGTGACAAAGCTTGAAAATAAGCTTTTTGAGCTCGATTTTCAGTTTCCTACCCCTTTCGCTCCAGGCTGCATTTAACATGCAGTGATTTGAGCCGATTGCGACCGAGCCCGATTGGAAAAGGGGCGGAGCCCAAATTTGAGAAGTTTTAGCGCTATCGTTGCGAAAGCCTGAAATATAAATAGGTTAGGTGCAGACTTTATGTCAGCAAAGCCTGCGACACGAATTCAGTCAGTACCCGCCGCAGATGTTCAATCAAGTATAGATAAGAATAGATCTGGTCTCAAAATCTGTAGACCTCAGCTAAACTAAAGAGAAATTGGAGATTTTAAAGGATGGTTTATCCTGTCGCTGATGTTGTGCGTTTACTTCCTTCGTCCCGTCTTCCTGAGTATACCTTTGTTCCAGGGAAAAGTTTGCCACACCCATATCGAGATCCCAAGGGGCACAGTTATGGCAACAAGCCAAAACCACCCAAGGCTTTGACGGAAGATAACTGGGTCGAGCACCGGAATTATCTGAACGCGATCGACTATTTCAATCTGGGGTACTATTGGGAAGCACATGATGAGTGGGAACGTCTGCTGCGTGTCTGCGGCCCCGATTCCATTCCGGGACGCTTCCTCAAAGGCCTGGTGAAACTGTCAGCAGCCGGCATCAAAGTTCGTGAAGGAAGTATCCATGGCGTACGTCGACATGCTGCTTCTGCCGGAGAAGTTTTTGCAGACGTTGCGGCAGAGTCAAATGCAGATCACTATTGTGGACTGGAACTGACGAAACTGCAGTTTGCGGCCGACCGGGCTGCCCAGCTGCGTTACCCGGACGATCTGGTCATGGGTGAGCCCATTCGCGTATTTCCGTTCCTGTTGGAACCGGAACCATTCCCGCTGGGATAATCAGTCGCGACTGAAGATTTTAGAGATGATTCAAAGAGCACACATTGGTGTGCTCTTTTTTTTATGTGCGTCAGGCATGACGCGCAGCGTCACGACCTGACGCTGTCAACCGGTTAGCGAAAGCGACCCGGGA
>NZ_JBLXHC010000038.1:0-13880 GCF_048260065.1 Gimesia sp.
GTTTCCGGACCTGAAGCTGAACCTGGGGAACACAGATGCGGACTCAGTCAGTGACATCCTGCAAGGTCTCGCTACTGTTGCCTTCGCTCAGACCTGCGAACAGCTGGAATACCAGGATGTTCTGCAGCCGAATTTCACGCGGATTTCGAGTCAGGATCTGCCTGATTTCAAGGAGCAATTGGGGATTCGCCTGAGTGAAAAGAAAGTGCAGCCCATCTTGAACTCACTGGGCAAACTGAATGTGGCCCTCCGGTTCGATCTGCTGGAAGCCGGTTCGGAAACATTGACTGAAATCCAGTTCCAGAACCGGTCACTGCAGGAATGGCTGACGGCTTACTACCTGGCCAACCATGCCCGCGATACAGACCGGCAACTGCTCTGGGAGCAGAACTGGATCGTGGAGTGGGACCGAGAACTATCCCAGGAATACCGGGAGGTCTGGCAGTTTTTTGTCGACCTCAAAGCACAGGCCGACTTCCGGCTGCAGAACCAACCGGGGTTCCGTAAGGATAACGTCTGGCTGGAGACAGCCGAACTGCTGTTCCGTCCCTGCTTCGATGCCCGGACCGGGCAGTTTTATGACGAACTCCCCGCTGACGTTGACCGGGATACGATTGAATGGCAGGCGCGACGCTCTCCAGAGTTCATCTACCAGGCCTGGTTCCGCCTGGAAGCGTTTTGTGAGCTAGAGGGAACGGCCGAGCAGGGACTAGGAAAAGCAGAACGCGATCTCAGAAAACGTGCTTGGCAGATCCGCGATCGTTGGCAGGGGGAGTTTACCACGATCGCAGACGGTCAGCAGGGGAAGGCACTGCAGCAAGTTGCTCTACAGCTCCAAGAGGACTTTGTCGATTTCCCGGCGGGGGAAGTCTGGTTCGGTTCGAAAGACTGGGGTCGGCCACCCAGTCGGGATCAGATTCCCCAATCCGTGCAGAAAAAATGGGAAGAAAACTTCCAGCATGCCAACGATCCCATAGACGAGTTACGTGATTGGTTGCTCAAGCGTTATGAATGGCTACTCGAACAACCAGAAGCTACGAGAAAAAGCAATCTCGATGAGTATTTGATTCCTATGATTCAAAATGAAGAGGATGCTTGGATACACATAGCTGAGGGGTTCAGCCGGTCAAACGAACGTACGGAAGAGGGTGAGAATCCGATAGAAGTCTCTTCTTTTAGTTATCAGCGTCGTGCAGTGACGAATTCCAGTTTTCGTTTGTTTTGTCCAGAACATGGTTTGCAAGGGAAGTATAGTTACCATACTTTGAGTGGAGAAGCAGCGTGCCCCGCGTTATATATCGACTGGTATACAGCGTGGGTGTATTGCCAGTGGTGCTTTTGGGATAACAGGTCATGCCGTTTGCCACTAGAACATGAATTCGAGTACGCGGTTAAGTTCGGTATGTCGAAAGAACAACAACTTTCATGGGATTATTGGTGGGCTCCCGAGTGGGGGGATGAGGAAAAAAAGTACGAGCAGTGTCACGGGAATCATGCTTATGAGGCAGGGACGGTTCCCGCGAACTCCCGGCGTGCCAGTGAACCCACCATAAAATTGGATCCCAGGGGTGAGGGGGTGATGGACCTGTTGGGGAATCAGTGGGAATGGATGGGAAATGAATTTCAGGAGATTTATGTGGGACGTGAAACAGAGGGATTTGCAAAGGGGCAAACCAACCCCGTAATTTCGTGTCGCGGCGGTGCATTTTACAGCAGACCATTCATACTCCGACTCTCGAATCGTACAGGGTTCGTTCCAGAGGATCATAATAGCTACTACGGTTTTCGTATGCTGAGGTCAAATTAACCATATATGAATTATCCCTGTTGCCCTTTTCTTTTTATCCTTTTTAAAAGCAGACGTAGTCTGCGATCGCGTTGAAAAAATTGCGTTAACAAACTGAGTGCTGGCACCAAAACAAATGAAGATAAGAAAACGGACCAATGCCTCCCCCGTACATACATGACCAAAAGCTACAGGTGCTGAAGCTGAAACCGGGGCATCAGGCGCCTGCTAACTTCCTGCACTGCAAGGTCCTGCCTTACCTGGAAGACGAGCATCGCGATCATCCGGAAGATTCTGCCTGGCAGTGGGGTGATTTCACTCAGCGCCGCGAAGAGTTGCTGCAGTTGCTGGCAGGCTCTGCTGATTTTCAGCGAACGGTGCTGGTCAACGCGGCCGGCATGGGCAAGACCAAAATGATGGAGTGGCTGCACTATGTGCTGGCCCATCCCCGCCTGGACTGCCTGTCGATCCTGCTGGAGGCCAAATACCTGGTAGACAATCATGGAATCAAAAACTATTCCCAGTTCCTGTTTGATCAGGCGCTGGAACAGCTGAGTGATCATACGACTGAGTCAGATGCTGCGCTGGAACAATCTCTGCGCTGGCTGCGGCAACAGGGCAAAGTGCTGTTTCTGATTGATGCCCTGGATGAAGCGTCCGGGGATCTGGATCGGCTATCCAAAACAGTTAACCAGCACGGCCCCTGGAAAGACTGTCGGTTTGTGATTTCCACGCGTCCCTATGCACTGGGGCTACGCAAAAAGCTCTTTGCTCAGGGGAACTGGCAGTTGCTGCGTGTACTTGCCTTTGACGACTTCCAGAAAACGCGATTTCTAAAAGTGAAAGGTGAAGCGGTCTCGCGCTACGAGCACCCCAACATCAGAGACAACGAACGATTGAAGGCAACGCTGGATAATCCCCGGGTGCTGCAGTATCTGCGGGAAGTCAAGCTACACCGACTGGATGACGGCGATCTGCAGACTCCCGCCGACATCATGTACTACGCGATGGTGTCGGCAATCTGGAAATCGATGGAAGAACATCCAGAGGCACGCCCCGTCAATAAAGATCGAAAGTTGGTCAAACGATCTGATATCGATCTGATGCTGCGGATTCTGGCCACGTGTGCTTTTGAAATGACGAGCCAAAGGATTCAGACAGAAGACGAACTATATTATCCCAATTTTCGGAAAATCGAAGATCAAGCATCAGTTACGGTTTTTCGAGATCAAGTCTGGCAGAAACTGGAACATACGTTAGAGAAAAAGAAGTCGTGGGTTATCAATGAGGATGACTTGTTCGAGATGCTGAGCCAGTTGGATCATGCGATTAGAGGAGATCTACTTGTCCCTGGGCCGAATGCCCGTTCGATAGGGGGAGATCGGGAGCAGTTCGCATTTTCCAACCGGGGAATCCAGGAATTCTTTTGTGGTTATTATCTGGCGAACTTCTGCAAGCGCAAAGATGCGCAACTGATGTGGGAGCAGAACTGGATTGTCGAATGGGACTTCAAGCCGACACAAGCCTACAGAGAAATCTGGCAATATTTCTGCGATCTTAGGCCTGATCAAACAAAAGTCAAATCCTGGTTGAGAACTGCCGAATTACTCTACTGCCCCTGTTTCGATCGGGAGACAGGACGGTTCTATGATGAACTGAATTCAGAAACCAACCTGGATGAAATCCAGTGGCAAGCGAGACGCTCCTCTGAATTCATTTACCAGACGTGGTGGCGACTGCAAGAACTGTGTGATCAACAGAATGAATCTGCGTTGCAGATCCGTAGTCGCTGGTGGGGTGAGTTTCAAGCGATCTCACAAGGAAGACAAGGAAGATATCGGCAGCAAGAAGCGCTTCAACTCCAGAAAGATTTTGTCTGGTTTGCGGATGAAAATGATAATGATCCCAATATGCTGGATGAAAAGGGAAACCATGTGGTCTGGTTTGGATCAGATCCGCCAAAAGATAAAAATGAAACTGCAGATACAAATCCAATTCTGGTGTCACCATTTCGAATGCAGCGTCGTGCGGTAACGAATGCGTGTTTTCGCCTGTTCAGCCCAGAACATGGTCTGCGTGGGGAAAATAACTACTTGAAGTTTAGCAATCAGCCCGACTGTCCGGCCCTGTATATCAACTGGTATACGGCGTGGGCGTACTGCCAGTGGTGCCGGTGGGATAACAAACCCTGCCGTTTGCCACTGGAACATGAATTCGAGTACGCGGTCAAATACGGGATGCCTCCAGAGCAGCAGTTGACGTGGGATTACTGGTGGGCCGCCGAGTGGGGGGATGAAAGTGAGAACCATCCGGAATGTCATGGGAGTAATGCTAAAAAAACAGTTCCCGCAGACTCCCGGCGTTCCAGTAAGGCAACCCAAGAGCTGGACCCTAAGGGAGAGGGAGTGATGGACCTGTTGGGGAATCAGCGGGAGTGGATGGGTAATGAGTACCAGGATGTGTATGCAGGGCACCACACTGGCACCAAGAATGAAGTGCATCCGAACACTATTATGTCGTGTCGCGGCGGTGCCTGGGGCATCATATCGTTCTTCCTTCGTTCGGCGTGGCGCGACAGGAGCTTCGTATCGCTCCATGACAGCGACATCGGGTTTCGTATTTTGAGGACCAAGTAACCCTGTGTTCTTTATTCCTGTTACCCTTTGCCCTCTTTCTTTTTGTGTTTTTTTCAAGCAGACGCAGTCTACGCACGCGTTGAAAAAATGGAGAAAAGTACCGACGGGGCCTGATCAATCAAATGACGTAAATAACTTCTAAAGAATGAGAAGCGACGAATCTCATCGTGTTTTTTTAACTTTTTAGAGAAAACATGAAAGTAATTTTGTTTCTGCATCTGCGAGAACCCCTTAATTAAATAGGGAAACAAATGGAATACTGAATCTGGTTCCGAATCAAAAGGATGGGACCTGATACAAGAGAATTTAGACGTGATGGCTTAATGTATCGAAATCGCAGCTAAGTAATCAATCTGGAACCTAAACCATCGCCTGAAAGTATTTGAAATGAAATCGAATGAAGTACTAACGGTGCATAATGCTTTGCAATTTCTTGCTGGGTCAGATTCTGTGTGCCTTAGCGAGTTTACCACCATTGAGGATGCTGCTGCTGAATGCCTCGGTGAGCATCAGGAATTTATTAATCTTAGTGGCCTGATGAGTCTTTCGGATTCAGCGGCTGAGAGTCTTGGTAAGCATCGGGGAACTCTCCTGCTCAATGGTCTGAAGTATCTAACGGATTCAGCGGCCGAGGGGCTTGGTCAGCATCAAGGAACTCTCCTGCTCAATGGTTTGATACATCTTTCGGATGTAGCAGCTGAGGGGCTTAGTAAGCAAAAGGGTGAACTCCAACTGAATGGTCTGGAGTATCTTACGGATGCAGCAGCCAGGAGTCTCAGCAAACATCAAAGAGAGCTCCAACTCTTCGATCTGATCAGTCTTTCGGATGCAGCGTCCGAAAGTCTTAGTAAGTATCAGGGAAAACTTCACCTCAGTTTGAAGTATCTTTCGGATGTCGCAGCCAAAAATCTTGCTCGGCACCCGAATCTCTACACTAACGTTACCGCCTGGCCTGGACCTGCAGCAAAAACGTTTAAACAATACAGTTCTACAATCACAATAGAGATTGCAGAGCAGTTTCTAGCAGATACTGATTCAGTGAATCTTAGCAAGTTTAGCACCATTGAAGATGCGGCAGCTGAGAGCTTGGGGAAGTGTCGGGAATTTCTTGACCTCAGTGGCTTGACTAGTCTTTCGAATGCAACAGCCAAGAGTCTCGGTAAGCACCAAGGAACTCTTTATCTCAGCGGTTTGACGAGTCTTTCGGATGTAGCAGCCGAGAGTCTCGGTAATCATCAGGGCAGGCTTCACCTTGATGGTCTGACAAGTCTTTCAGATATAGCGGGTGAGAGCCTCAGAAAGAATCAGGGGGAGCTTGACCTTCAACGTCTGAGGTATCTTTCGGATGAAGCAGCCGAGAGCCTTGGTAAGCATCAGGGCGAGCTTCACCTCCACGGTCTGAAAAGTCTTTCAGATGCAGCGGCCGAGGGACTGAGTAAACATCAGGGATCTCTTCATCTCTGGAGTTTGCCGAGTCTTTCGGATGCTGCAGCCAAGAGTCTCGGTAAGTACCAAGGAACTCTTTACCTTGGTGGTCTGACAAGTCTTTCGGATGCTGCAGCCGAAAGTCTTAGTGAGCATCAGGGAAAACTTCAACTCAGTGGTCTGACGAGCCTTTCGGATGCTGCGGCCGAGAGTCTTGGTAAGCATCAAGGCGAACTTGACCTCGGTGGTCTGACGTATCTTTCGGATGAAGCAGCCGAGGGCCTCTGTAAACATCAGTGGAAGCTTCACCTCGATGGTCTGACAAGTCTTTCGGATGCAGCAGTCGAGAGTCTTGGTCAGCATCCAGATCTCGACACTGACCTCGTTCTCTGATCCTAGTCAGCATTAAAGTCATTCAGACAATTGTCTACAATTACAATCTAGATTTGAGTGAATTATCTGGCAGATATGGAATGGACTCTGTGAATCCTAGCAAGTTTTCTATCATTGAAGGTGCAACAGTCAAATGCCTATTGGTCCGCTTTAAACGACAATCTCCATTCGCTCAATTCTCTGCAAGATTCTACTTCAAATGTACTAATTCATCTGTCATTAGACTTATTTTACCGTTAAAACTCGTACCAAATCTAAACATATTTGATTACCGCGTATAGATGGTTACTGAATTATACGATTCCGTGAACTTTTCCGACATATTGAGTGCTCAGAGATGGGGTGTTTGACTCAATAGACAAAACTATAAGTTTAAATCTGACTGAACTTTAAGCCCAAGAATCCTCTAAAAATCGGAATTCAAATTCATGTGAAGGGTGTCGTTCGTAGAGTAGAACGGAGCATTGTTCAACAGGAACAAATCAAGCATCTTGAAAACACTTACGACTCTAACCACTGAGTATCATAATCCCAAAATATGGAGAAACCGACCGTGTATAAGGTATTGACGATTATGTTTTTGGTCATGATGTCTGAAACAGTTGCTCTTTCAGAGGAATATCCTCACAGTTTTTTTCATGAATCGCAGTTGAGAAATAATACAATCGAGACATATTACATCTTTATTTGGACAAATCCTAAAGCGACCGAGGGTACTATTTTCAAGGCCACTCGGATGAATGGTCAGGAATGGACGCTGGAAGGAGGAGACTTGAATGCCAGTAGCCTTGATCAGGGGATTGATCAATTTACGATTGAGTGGAATAACGGCCAGAAAGAAGTCGGAAGATATCAATTTGGTAAATACAGAGTTCTATCTCATTCCTCAGATGAATTCATAGTAGGCACTATTCAGAAATGGGATCATCAATCTATCCCCTTCGATCTAAAATTGAAAATGAAAATTTGGATGTCTATTCATGAAGCCAAACCACTACCGAAAACGAAGTCCAGAAAACGAAAAAGTTTCCAGATTTTACGTTTGCAAGACCCAAGCGTGAAAAAAAACTTGTAGCCTTGTAGATATAAATACATTTCTATTTCGTCCCGTATAAAACACTTTTCATAACAGCTCTTGCGAGGGCTAACTTCTAAAGTCATGAGATCAAGTTAGCTTACCCAAGTTCGCATCCTCTATGATGACTTACGCATGAGTGAGGTTTTTATATCGAGGAGCCCTGAATTGCCCGGTTTCCATCTGCCTAGCCCATGATCGTCATCGTTTCTGGAATGATTCGACCGACTTACTTTAAATCAGCCGACGACTCCCACGACCTACTGATCATGACATGCCCCCACGAATGACAGCGGTGCCTGGAACAAGCAAGAAGCTTGTTCTTATTTCTGGCGCTGATCTCAGTCTACAATCCACGGTCCTCCCGGCCTCCAATTCCCGTTTATTTGCTGTTTATTTATTAGTCCTGTTAAAAGAGGGACTAGAAATGTTTGCAGTTGAATGGCAAGGTCCGTTAATTGGTCAGGGGCGGTTTCCAGCTGTGATTTGCGAAGGAAAGCCTGCCATTGTTTTTGTTTTATCTGATCCTCGGTAAACTCAGGTGTAAGAGCTACAGGATGTTTTACCAGGGCTGTCTGCCGGTTCTGAAAAGTCTGGGTGATGGCATTTGACAAGAGTTCCCCATCGAAGTCAAACTGTCGTGCCAGCAGCCACAGGTCATAGAAATCTTTCATTCGACTATTGAGTTGACCGAGTTTAACCATCGCTTCCAGTTTTTCCGCAACAACTGTCTCTCGTGGGTAGGTGCGTAGCCGAGGTGATTCAAATTCAAGAAGTGTCGGATAATCATTCAAGGTGGCTTCAGGAACGACAACATCTCCAAAACCGATATCAATCTGCATCGGAACACGGGCATTCTGCAGAAATACGCCAAATGTCACCCGTACTCCTGAGTAATCTGCGTCTTCTTTAATCATCTGTCCCTCAAGACTGTCAATGTCCAGTTCAAGACCGTCTGGCTCCACTGACTGCAGACAGACTTCGCGAAAGACATTAACGACCGCTCCGACGTCGTTATTCATTCTGGCCAGGAAATCAATATCCCGTGTTGGTCGAGAGGTGGGAGTCTGCCAGACATTCAGCATCAGAGCACCTTTCAGAATGAACTGATCTGCATACAATGATTTCGAGACTCTGTACAGAAACCGTTCCATCGCAAAATATTGCAGCACTTCCTGAAACGGCCGAGTGGTTTCCCTTGCTCTGTTCTGCAGACGTTGTCTTACTGAATCCGCAATGTTTTTGATGGGGCGATCTGTCACAGGATCGCCTCCAGATAGGGAGTCATCACCCGTTTGACACGACAGATATCCGCATAACGAAGCAGTGCTCCTGTATCAATCAATTTTTGCTGTCGGTAAAGTTTCAATGCTTCCAGCGCCGTGTCGAGGCCTATACGGTTTCGATACTTAAAACAGTCTGCAATGGTTTTTTCACAGCAATAGATCCGGATCGGCACGCCGTCAACCTGCTGAGTTTCGATTCCGGATTCAAAAGCCAGTTGGCTGAACCAGAAGTGTTTTACTGGGGGATAATCGATGCGGGGACGCTCCTTCCCCCGAGGAATCGCTACATACACTTCATGCGGGATCTGGGTTGTCAGTTCATGCCAGGCCAGTGCGGAAATCAGGCAGATAACGCCTTCCGGAATCCGATGGGCTATCGTCACCAGATCAGGATTACCCAGGGGAGTTTCCTCCGCCAGGCGAAACAGGCCCCGACTCAACTGTTCGATTTGCCCACTGTCGCGTAGTGCATAGAGGGTGCGAGGGTGAATTCCTGCCTGCAGGGCCTCCCGGGTGCGTAGGACACCACCCGCCTTATAGAAGATCTTTCTGGCTGCCTGAATCGGTTTTCTTTTGGTTTGATTTTTTGCCATATGGATAATGATACCTTCATATTCATACAAGTGAAAGCATATTTATCCAGTAGATAAATTTTGTGATACTAGAACTTAAAGAAAGACTTCATTTTAAGAAAAAACTCCCGTTTGCGGTTTGATCACAACCAGCCAAACGTGGCCTTTTGTGTGCACTTTACAATAAGGGCTAATCGTGTCACAAAGTGTTGTCACACAATGACTAAAAACCGATATTTGCTATCGCTGAAGCACTTGAAATAGAGGTGGAAGATCAGCAGAACTGCACATAAATGAACCGAATCCTGTTTCACTTCCAATATGTTGCAACCGCTTCAGATCAAAGAATAATCGATGATAGATCAGACCAGTCGACAGAAATCTTCTCCCCCTTATATCCATAACCAGGGTTTGCAACTGCTAAAACTGAAAAGCCACTCGGATTTCGTTCAGATAGATACCAACTACGAGCAGACAAGTCAGAATCAGCCAGGCCATGTTAAGGCGTAACATTGGCACACTCCTGTTTAGTAGAATGTTGAAGGAAACGTTTGAGAAATTCGATCTCATTTCCGACTGTGACCTGATTCTTCAATACCTGAGTACTTCTCGAAGGTCCACAAATAGGAACGTCATAAAAACTAGGCGGGATATGATAATAAGGCTTACTATCTTTATTTTGGTTTTCTTTCTCCTTCAAAATTCTATGGAGTTCCTGTAAATCATTTTCGATGAGAGAACTCTGATTTGCAGGTTGAGGGATATCCCACTGATCGTGCATAATTCCCAGTAAATCGTTCCGGTCACCTTGGAAATAGATAACCACAGCGAGCATAGAGGCCAGAATCAGCCAGGTCTTCTTAAGGCGTAACATTGACATACTCCTGTTTTGACTGAGGGAGGAAACGTTTGAGAAATTCGATCTCATTCACGGTTGTAATCTGACTCTTCACAAACAGCTTGCGATAAGCTGCCTGTAGAATGGGATCGTGATTAATGCGGTCGTGATTGAGAAAGGAGTTGAATAGACACACCATTTCGCCAAGATCATTTTCAAAACTGGACATCACATTGAGCAAGTGCAATCCTCTGAGAACGAGCTTATGGATAGATTCTCTATTGGACTTGATTTCGGAGAGCTTGCCGAGAGCCAGTTGCTTGCCGTTGGCTTTATGCACGTTCACAGAAAAATTGTGTTTCAGTTGGGGCAACATCGCTTTCTTCTGCTTCAGTTCATCCAGCATTGTTTTTAGGAATTTAAAGTCAAGCTGGCTGAGCGTTTCGTACTGCGTCGCAATATCCAGGTCAGCAGCAATCAGACATACGTTTAATGCCAGATCTGGATCAAGACTGATCGATGTCGAAGTCAAAACCGTCGCATGCTGTTGAGCCAGCTTTTCCAGGATCGCCTTCAGCCTCACTTTTCGTTCGGCATATTTGCGCTGGTCCTGTTTGGCCTTTGAGAGGTCTTCTTTTAATTCGCCGACGGCAGGCTCCAATGAACTGGCCCACTGCTGAAATCCTTTCATCATCTGTGGTTCGATGTCAGAAAACTTTTGTAGCACTTGCTGAAAATTGATCTTTGCTTGATTCAGAGATGACTTATAAGCCTCTATGCGTTTTTCATCATCAAAATCCTGTCGCAGCGCCAGCAGATGACTTTCTATTTCGAGGCGTGATTCCTGAAAAGTTTTGCGGATGGCATCCAGTCGCGGTTTGACTTCCTCAACCAAGTTGTTTTCTAAGGTATACAACTCGTAGATATACTCCTCAGCTTCCTGAGGTTGTGCAGAAGCCTCTTCTGTATGGACGAACGAATCGCCAGCTACAAGTACCAGGCAACACAAGAATGTTTGAATAATTCTTCTTTTATTCATCGGTTTGACTTTCTGAATCATAAATTTCAGATGAAAGGAGTTTCCATGAATGCCACGGGAACTGAATATATAGCATTGACCATCACCATTCATGCTGCAAATCGAGTACATCAACTCCCTGTTCTGTCTTTATCAGCGGGAGAAATTTGAGAGGCCCTGTAATCATAGATGATTTCATTATTTTACTGGTGTATTACTGGATCTGATTACTGCTCCGACAGATACCTGGTGAACTTCCTTTTGGAATGAAGTACTGTCTGACTATTGGAAAAGGGGATCTTTCGTGTTTCGCTATTACTGTTTTTCAATAAAAAATTAATTTTGCAGGTCACGCCTGAACTTCCTCTATATATTCAAGGTGATCAAACGGGTGGAATTCGGAAAACATTGTTTGGAAAAATCAAATATTCTGTGCAGGGGTCTCCTGATGGTTTTCCAATGCAGAGGCTCAAAGAGTCTTCCGCAATGACTTTGCCAAGAAAGAAATTAAACTGTAATCATGTCGGTTGAACGTCATTTGTTGGGAAAATTGAATTGATGTAGTGGCTGTATTCTGAATGGACTTATTATCGATGGATCTGTTAGAAGATCCTGTTGAAAACCAAACACCTGGTAGATTAATTTTTGGAGTTTGCTGCGAAAGCGGATGGTCGAAAATGGTATTATTAGTCGATGCTTTGGAGTAAGCATCTCGCAAGTGAGATAAACTGGAAGGAGTTCTAAACCAGCAGAATTCAGAAAGATACTACCGATTTCTGAAATCATTCTTGCGGACTGTTTTGCTTACCGATGTTCTCTGTTTCATCCCGTAAGGCTGTTAAGCCATTGAGCTCGAGGCCTCTTGAATGCTCGCCAAGTCTTTCTACTTCCGTATCAGAAATACTTCTTAAATCCCTGAGGAGGTTTCTAAAAGAATTGGGCTTACGACATTCATCAATCAATTGGAATAAAGATTCATTGAGAAAGAGAACCGAACATCTCTCTTTTCTAAACATCGCTTCTATATCTGAACCAAAGTAGAAGATACCATAATTGCAGAGCTTTCCATCATACCTACTGAGGAACCTTACTGCCTTATCAGACAAGCCTCTCAATCCAGTCAGACTGAGGCTACCTTCATATATGCTGAAGTTTTCTGCTGCCACATCAGACAAGCTGTTCAAACCATCGAGCTTGAGCCAGCCTCGATGCTTGCCAAGGCCTTCAGCCGCAAGGGATGACAAATTTGTTATACCATTAAGCTCAAGTGCGCCATCGTGCTTGCCGAGGTGCTCAGCTGCTGTACCTGATAAACTCGTTAAGCCATTGAGCTTAAGCCGGCCTGAATGTTTGCCAAGGCCTTCAGCCGCAAGGGATGACAAATTTGTTATACCATTAAGCTCAAGTGCGCCATCATGCTTGCCGAGGTGCTCAGCTGCTATACCTGATAAGCTCGTTAAGCCATTGAGCTCGAGCCAGCCTGAATGCTTACCAAGGCCTTCAGCCGCAAGGGATGACAAATTTGTTATACCATTAAGCTCAAGTGCGCCATCATGCTTGCCGAGGTGCTCAGCTGCTGTACCTGATAAACTCGTTAAGCCATTGAGCTTAAGCCAGCCTGAATGTTTGCCAAGGCCTTCAGCCGCAAGGGATGACAAATTCGTTATACCATTAAGCTCAAGGGCGCCATCGTGCTTACCGAGGTTTTCAGCTGCTATACCTGATAAGCTCGTTAAGCCATTGAGCTCGAGCCAGCCTGAATGCTTACCAAGGCCTTCAGCCGCAAGGGATGACAAATACTTTATACTATTAAGTTCGAGGCCGCCATTGTGCTTACCGAGGTACTCTGCTGCTTTATTTGATATGTTTTTCAAGCCGTTAAGTTCAAGTGTCCCAGCGAATTCACTCAGACGCTTAGCCGCTTCGTTTGTTATTTCGGTGAACGCTTCTAACGTAACACACCCTGGTCCCCATAAAAGATCCTCAGCATCAGAACAAAATTCCTCAGCGATCTGAAGCGTCAATACATTTTCCCGAGTCATCTTGGCTACTTTCTTTTGTCTTAGGTCACCGAATAAATAATCCTGGCTTTCAATTAATAAGGGGGGCGTTGGGTTAATTTCTGCACATATCTTTTTCAAAATATCCAAACTAGTTGAAAAAAGGATCGAAATGCGGAAATTCGCAAAAATATTTTTGTAATTTGTGTAGTCCACATCCCCTTTACCTACGGATCCGGTCTAAGGAATGAGTGTGAAACGCTTGCATCTTGGTGCAGATGCTTGCATAACTGTACATAAAGAGCATTGAAGTTATTTGACCTGAGCACTTTTAAACTGCTTTAGATCAAATTTTTATCAATGATTGAACAGACTAGAGAGTAGCATTTACCAGTCGTATGCCTTGCCTGGCTCTCTGCAGAATTCCATAACTGATCAATACACCAAGATAACGGGGCCGAGTTCATGAGCCAGGATCCTCCGGATTTGCAGCGATTCATTTCGAATCAGCAGCTTGCACTGTTGCAATGTGAACCGGGTGACAACCCACTGACGGCGATCCAGCGCCTGGAGTCCCGGGTGGGTCCCGGACAGAGTGTTCCCATGGCGGATCGCTGGCAACCAGTTGAGGACCGGCATACGTTTTTTCAGGATCTGACCAGCGGTGAAAAGGCGAAACTGACCGTGTTTGTGAATGCCGCCGGGATGGGTAAGACGATCATTTCCCATTACCTGGAATATGTGCTGGGGAACGTATTTCACCAGTCAGCGATCCGGCTGGAAGCCGAACAGATCGTCGAGCATGTCGGAGAACTGGATACCGAAGAAAAACTGGTTCAATTAATCACGAA
>NZ_JBLXHC010000039.1:0-10939 GCF_048260065.1 Gimesia sp.
AGGTTCAATAAACTATGTTTACCACGCGTTAAAGAATACCACCACCGGCTCGACCTTCTTTCATAGTTTCACCCTTTGCTTTTTGCATCCACGCTATAAACGGCAAAGATCCGATACGGTCCTGGCTCGCAGCCTTTAAAGACATCCTGTGACAACAGAGTAAATGCATCTTCAAATGTTTCCAGCAGGCAATGGCGATTGACGGGGACGATTTCTGCCATGTGGTTACAGGAGAGACAGGAGCATTCTGGAACAGGCCCCAAAGAGAAGGTGACGATATCATAGCCTTCCCGTTGTTTTGCCGAGGGAACTTCGACGCTGGTATGCAGTGCGTTGTCGGCAGCGAAGGGTTGCCAGTCACCCTTTGCATGGTACTGCTGCTCAAAAACTTCGTAGTAGAACAGTTTTGTTCCCGCCAGATCGAATCCCGCTTCCTCTGCCAGTGACCGGATGGTAGCGGGAGAATTGAAGAGCCAGTAATTGTTGTGTTTCCAGATTTCGGTGTAGTCGCCAAAATTCTCAGAAATGCAGTTACTGAGCGAGTAAATGTTTTCGACCTGATCATTGGCAAGCCAACTGGTATCCGTCTCAACGCGTTTCGCCAGATAACCTGCGGGAACCATACCGGTCATCACTCTTCTTCCAGAATATGCGTTGGAATGCCGTCCAGGCTCTGCTGATTTCTGTCGTGCCAATATTGGTGGATACCGGCTTCTCCCTGTTTGCTGGCCCAGTTGATGAGCTGTTCGCGTTCCTCGACGTAATCAAAATAAGGGACCGCCATCCCGCAGGAGGTCTGCACCAGATCGACCTGCAGATCGAATACCTGCCGGGCACCGGGGATGGAAGGAAAGTGTGCAAACAGTTCTTCCCAGTCGGCATCGTAAGGGTGAATGACGCGTGCCTGCCCGTAGAGCCGCAGGATCAGAGGCTTGCCGGTAAACGCGCAGAACATCACCGTCATGCGTCCGTCCGTCTGAACATGAGCCGACGTCTCATTGCCGCTGCCCGTCATATTCAACCAGATCACACGGTTCGGACCCAGCACACGAAATGCATCCATGCCCTTCGGCGACACATTGATGCGACTGTCGGCGGTCGCCGTTCCCACAAAGAACAGCTTTTGTGCGGCGATAAATTCGATATGCTGTTCTTCCAGTTCGGGTAATTGTTTTCCCATGGTCCGGTTGCTCTCACTTAAAATTCAACATCAGAAAGTCGGCAGGCAGCAGAGTACGATGTCGGGATCATAGCAGAGGGACAAGAACCGGGCAAAATCGGTTCGAGAAAATTCACCACCACGAAACAGATCAGCGGTTACTGATACTGACACCGATAGACCGTGGGACTCACGCCGGTCTGTGATTTAAAGACCTTCGAGAAATGGCTGTGATCGTAAAAGCCGGTCTGGTTTGCAATTTGTGAAATGGTGGCGGTCGACGATGTCAGCAGCCGACAGGCAGCCTGCACGCGAACGTGACTGATGTAACTGGCCGGGCTCGTATCAAACAGCTTGCGGAACCGGCGCTGAAACTGGCTGGTGGACAGTCCCATCAACGCCGCCAGTTCAGTCACGGTGATTTCGCGCTGAAAATGATCGTTAATGAAATCGAAGACCTGCTGCATTTCCAGATAAGGGGCAATCGCCAGCCCCGCGCGGCGGAAGTCGCGCATCATCCCCACAATACCCGCCACATTGCCGTGCACGTCAAACAACGGTTCTTTGATCACCTGAAACCAGGTCGTCGTCCCTTCGCCGCCCGTCACCGGATGCACGAGATCAACCAGCGGTTCTCCCGTTTCCATCACGCGACGATCTTCCCGACGATACGCTTCAGCCTGGTCGCGGGCATGAATATCGAAGTCGGTTTTGCCGATCAGCGTTTCACCCGATTCCACCTTGAGCCAGCTCAACAGCGCTGCATTATGGTTGATGAAACGCCCGCGTTCGTCTTTCACCACCAGGTACACATCGGGCAGATGTTCGAACAGGCGGCAGGTCTGCGCGATACCGGGGACTTTTTTGAAAAACTGCTGTTGTAACGAAACATTCATAATAAATTATCGGGACCAGAAATGCGCCAAATATACACAAATTCGCCTCGAATTTCCAAGACGCACGCCGACCCGTCGATTACAATTTACGAAACCGGACAGACTCTGGTTTCACCAGCCCGCTATAATCAATCATTCATATACCAGCCGACTCTTTTTCCAGGCTAACGAGGAGAAACAGATGACGAAGAAAAGTGCTCTCAATCGTCGTGACTTCATGAAGACGGCCGCTGCCGCCAGCACCGTTTTCACGGCCCCCACCATCATCCCGGCAACGGCGCTCGGTCTGAACGGGACCGTGGCTCCCAGCGAACGGATCATTCTGGGAGGGATCGGTATTCGTCGACGTGGCGGTTATGTTTTGAGTCACATGCTTGAGCAGCCCGATGTCCGTTTCGTCGCCATCGCCGATGTTCGCGCTGATCAACGCAAGACCGTCAAAGAAATGGCCGACAAAGCCAACGGCGATCAGAAATGCGACACGTATCGCGACTTCCGCGAACTGCTGGCCCGCGATGATATCGACGCCGTCCTGATTGCGACCGGCGACCGCTGGCATGCCACCGCGTCCATGATGGCAGCCGAAGCCGGCAAAGATGTGTACTCCGAAAAACCGTGTGCGATCTCCATTGAGCTGGCACGACGACTGCAGGAAACCATTCAACGGACCGGACGCGTCTTCCAGGCAGGAACACAACGCCGCAACGTTTCCAACTTCGCACACGCTGCCAGCCTGGCGCAGACCGGACAACTGGGAAAAATTCATACCGTCCACGCTTCGATTTACCAGTTAATCGATCGCCACGACTGGCTGCCTGCCGAACCAGAGCCCGATCCGGAAGTCGTCGACTGGAACATGTGGCTTGGCCCTGCACCGTGGCGGCCTTACAATCATGCTTATGTCGATGGTGCCTGGCGCGGACATTACGACTTTGACTCGGGTGCAAAGCTGCTCGACTGGGGTGCACACACGCTGGATATCTGCCAGTGGGCACTCGAAGCCGACGATACGATGCCCGTCACATACGAACCCAAAGATGTTCCCAATGACAACGTTATCGAATGCGTCTACGAAAACGGAATCAAGCTCGTCATGCGTCGCAATGGCTGGCTCGGTCTGGGTACCTGTCCCGTCCGTTTTGAAGGGGAAGCCGGCTGGGTCGAAACGGGTGACTCCGGACAGACTGCCGTCTCTTCAGATGAACTGCGGGCTTCCTTACCGTCTCCCAGTTCGATTCCGGGAACCTCACCCAAATTTCATGTGCGTGACTTCTTTAACTGTGTGAAAACCCGTTCCAAGCCGGCAGCCAACGAAGATGTGATGGCTCGTTCGCACATCGCCTGCCATGCCGCCGCGATTGCCTGGAAACTGGGACGCAAAGTGCAGTTCGATCCGGTAACGGAATCATTTGTGAACGATGAGGAAGCCAACCGCATGCGAAGCCGCGCCATGCGTGAGCCGTGGACCGTCTGATTCACGGCCTGCTCTCTGAATAATTTGAAACTCTCAATAACGTCTTCTTCCCCTGAGGAATTTGTGCTCATGTCTATCTGTCGATTTACCGTTTTCATTCTGTGCGCTGCCAGCCTGCTGCTGACACCGTTCACAGTTTCTGCTGCTGATAAAAATGCTCCTGAAACCGCCCGTCTGGTCAAGGTTCTCAACTCCGACGCCGACACCTACGACAAAGCAATGGCCTGTCGTCGACTCGCCGCCATTGGTGATGCTTCATCGGCAACTGCGATCGCCAAATATCTGGGCGATGAAAAACTGGCGACCTACGCCCGCTCGGCTCTGGAAAACATCCCCGGCCCGGAAGCAGATAAAGCACTGCGTGATGCATTGAAAACCGTCAAAGGGAATCTGCTGGTCGGCGTGATCAATTCGATCTCCAAACGCAAAGACAAGCAGGCGGTCGGTGACCTGACTCCACTCCTTTCCGATAAAGAGACCAACGTAGCCATCGCTGCCGCTCACGCACTCGGCGAAATCGGTACGCCGGAAGCAGCGAAGTCACTGCAGGCGGCACTCGGGAAAGGGGATACGAAACTGCAACAGGAAGTCGGTTTCGCCTGCCTGATGTGTGCAAAGTCACTGGCGGAAGCGAAAGACAATACAGGTGCGGTTGCTCTCACCGCTGCGGTCCGAAAAGCGAATCTGCCTGAAAACATTCAGCTGGCAGCAACACAACGGGCCATCGTATTCCAGGGAAAAGCAGGTCTGGGACTCCTGGCAGAACAACTCAAATCAGACAATCTACAACAGTTCCGCGCCGGTCTGCAGGCCGCTCAAAAACTGGGAAAACTTTCTACGTCTACTCTCGTCGATGCGTACCCGAAACTGTCTGAAGAACACAAGGCATTACTCGTGGCAGCACTGGGAACATTACATGACTCCTCTGCTCTGCCTACCGTCGTCAAAGCGACCTCCGGCGATTCACAGGAACTGAAACTGCAGGCGGTCTTCGCGATCGGCGAACTGGCTCCTGCAGCGAATGACGAACAGAAAACTCAGGCGCTGAATCAACTGCTGGCGCTGGTCAAGCAGCAGGATGCTGATATCGCAGGGGCTGCAGAATCGGTAATTGTGAAACTGAATTCCAGCCAGCCTTCTGCTGAAATCGAAAAACAGATCGACTCCAGTATCCGTAAGCTGCTGGAGAGTGAAACTCGCGAATCGCAACTGGCGGGTATCAAACTGGCAGGCGACTGTCGTCTCAGCTCTGCCACTCCGGTCCTGCTGCAGCTGGTGAATCATTCGAACCCGGAAGTGAAGTCGGCAGCGATCTCCGCTCTGGGTGGCACCACATCCCTGAAAAATCTTCCGCAGTTAATCAAGCTCGCACTCACATCCAGTCCCGACTCGCCTGCCAGCCAGGCACTCATCGCCGCCTGTTCGCGGCTGCCTCTGGAAGAAACCGCACAGGCGCTGGCCGGCGCCATGCAAGGCGCAACCACGGACCAGAAACTGATCCTGCTGGATCAGCTGGCAGCCATCGGCGGCAAAACAGCTCTGGACACGGTCGTCGCAGCTGCCCGTTCGAACGACGACGCATTGCAGAACAAAGCGACCGACCTGCTGGGGAAATGGGTGACCATCGATGTCGCCCCCCCTCTGCTGGAACTGGCAAAAACACTGGATAACAACAAATACAAAATTCGTTCGCTGCGGGGGTACATCCGCGTCGCCCGGCAGTTGAACATGACTCCGGAAGAACGTCTGGAAGTCTGCAGAAATACCCTGGCGATCGCCGAACGCAACGATGAAAAGAAACTCGTGTTCGAAGTGCTCCGCCGCAACCCGACTCCACAGGCAGTCAACTACACGGTCTCGCTGCTCAAAGACAAAGCATTGAACGTCCCCGCGAGTGCCACGATTGTCTCCTGGGCCGAACAGGGAACTCCGATTGACGACGAACTGCTGGCTGATGCGTTACAGCGCGTCATTGCTTCCACATCGAATGGCGGTCTCAAACAACGGGCCGCTCAGCAGCACGAACGGATCTCTGCACAGGCAAAACAGGGCGAGAAAGAACTCGGCTTTCAGTCGCTGTTCGATGGAAAAACATTCGATGGCTGGCATGGCAACGAAAAGATTTTTCGCATCGAAGACGGCGAAATCATCGCCGGCAGCCTGACTGACAAAGTCGAGCGCAATGAGTTCCTCCGTTCGAATAAAGAGTACGATGATTTTGAACTCAAACTCGAATTCAAACTGCTGGGTGAAAAAACCAACGCCGGCGTGCAGATCCGGACCGCTGAAATTCCCGATCATCACGAAGTCAGCGGTTACCAGGCGGATCTGGGAACCGGCTACTGGGGCTGCCTGTATGATGAATCCCGCCGCAAAAAGATTCTCGCAGGACCTCCCGCTGAAATCCGCGATCTGCCGGTCCGCATGAATGACTGGAACAGCTATCGCATTCGCTGTGAAGGCCCCCGTATTCGCATCTGGATCAATGATGTACAGACCGTCGACTTCACGGAAGCAGACCCCCAGATTCCATTGAAAGGCATCATCGCGCTGCAGATTCACGGAAATCTGGTGAATGAAGTGCATTACCGGAATGTCCGCCTGCGGGAACTCTGATCGACGCTCAATAATCTGGAAAAACAGTCGTTCAGCAACATTTTTGATTTCCGCCCCTTGCGGTCGTCGTCTGTCTGGCGAAAATAGAAAGAAAGCAGATTCGCAATTCTTTCGACCTCGGCGAGGCATGGATGTCAGAAATCCCCCCACAACTGGAAGACCTTTTCAAACAGCTCAATCCGGAGCAGCAGGCAGCCGCCTGCCACGATACGGGTCCGCTGCTGATTATCGCCGGTGCGGGGACCGGTAAAACCACCACCCTTTCGCATCGGGTCGCGTATCTGATTGCGCAAGGCATCGACCCGAGCCGGATTCTGCTGCTCACCTTCTCCCGCCGCGCCGCGAATGAAATGGTCCGTCGCGTTGACGCACTGCTGCGCGCGATGAGCGCCGGTCGCGAAAATTCCGCATCAGCCCGTTCGCGAAGCATCTGGGGAGGCACATTCCATTCGACGGCGGCTCGACTGTTAAGGCGCTACGGACAGGCCATCGGTCTCCCCGATGACTTTACCATCATCGACCGCAGCGATGCGGAAGATCTGATGAGCGCCCTCCGCAGTGAACTGGAGCTGGGCAATAACGGCAAGAAGTTCCCCCGCAAGGGGACGCTGCTGGAAATCTACAGCCGTTGTGTGAATACGTGTTCCAAACTGGAACCGATCCTCGAACGGCATTATCCCTGGTGCCTGGAACATGCCGACGAGTTGAAGAAACTCTTTCAGGCATTTGTGGACCGCAAAGAGAAACAGAACATTCTCGACTACGATGATCTGCTGCTGTTCTGGCATGCGCTGGCCGCTGATCCCGCGGGTGGTAAACTGTTGCAAGGTCAGTTCGAAGCCGTACTGGTGGACGAATACCAGGATACGAATATTCTGCAGTCGGGCATTCTGAAAAACATCTGTCCGGACGGCGCAGGCCTCACCGTTGTGGGCGACGATGCACAGTCGATCTATTCCTTCCGGGCGGCAACCGTGCGCAACATTCTGGACTTCCCCCAGGAATACGAGGGAACGACCGTCGTCACGCTGGAAGAAAATTATCGCAGCACACAACCCATTCTGCAGGCGACGAACCAGATTATCGACGAAGCGCACGAACGCTATGAGAAAAACCTGTGGTCTTCCAAAATCAGCGGCGAAGCCCCCTGCCTGGTCGACTGCAGCGACAACAACGAGCAGGCCGACTTCGTCGTGCAACAGGTGCTCGAACACCGGGAAGCTGGCATTCCCCTGAATCAGCAGGCGGTTCTGTTCCGGGCTTCGCATCACAGCCTTTCGCTGGAAGTCGAACTGGCGCGGCGCAACATCGCCTATCACAAATATGGCGGTTTGAAGTTTATCGAAACCGCGCACGTTAAAGACCTGATGGCGTATCTGCGTCTGGCTGAAAATCCACGCGATGCGGTCTCGGGACTGCGCGTATTAACGCTGCTGCCCGGCATCGGTCAGAAAAAAGCACAACAACTGTTGAACCAGCTGGCGGAATCCGATTTTCGCTTTGATGCCTGGTCGGAATTCAAACCACCTGCGGCGACGGTCGAGCATTGGCCTCTGTTTGTTCGCCTGATGAAAAACCTGAGTTCGCCGCAATCAGAAAAGCGGGGCATCTCGGCGGAAGTCCATCAGGTGCGCACGTTTTACAGTCCCCTGCTCGACCTGCAATACGATAACGCGACATCGCGACAACGGGATCTGGAACAGCTGGAACAGGTTGCCAGCCGCTTCAGCAGCCGCATGAGTTTCCTGGAAGAGATCACTCTCGACCCGCCCAGCTCCACACAGGATGTCGCTGCCGCCAGCGGTGCCGACGATGACGATTTCCTGGTGCTGAGCACAATCCACTCTTCGAAAGGCCTGGAGTGGGACGCGGTCTACGTGCTGCAGGCGGCCGACGGTAGTATTCCGTCCGAGATGTCACTGGAAAGCGAAGCGGAAATTGATGAAGAGCGCCGCCTGTTTTATGTCGCGCTGACGCGGGCGAAAAACTGGCTCTACGTCTGCTTTCCTCATCGGCAATATTTCCAGAACCGCCGCTGGAATCAGGCACACAGCTATGCCCAGTTAACGCGATTCATTTCTTCAAAGACGATCCCGCTGTTTCAGCGACGTCCTGCGTTCAGCGCCGATGCGCTGGATACGCCTCAGGAAGCGGAAATCGAAACGACGGCAGAAGACATTCGTAAAAATATTCGCAACATGTGGTCTGCCTGACCGACGACTTATTCCTGTTCGTCGGTGGCTTCTGTCCCGTCCCCGTTTTCGTCTTCCGGATTTTCAACCGCTGTCGCGTCGGCGTCCGCACCAGCCGCCTGTTCCCAGGGAGATTTTTTCCGTGGCGGAGGAGGGCCGGGAAACTGATAGTAGACGCATTCGATACGACCGTTATACAGTTTGCGGCGGCGGGCTTTCTGCTCGTAAATGCGTTCGAAACCGGGATGAGAAGTCAGAACATAGATCGACCACATCTCCAGGGGTGCGAACACCCGTTTCATTTCGCGATAGATGACTTCGGCTGCTTCTTTATCTCCCAGTCGTTCGCCGTAGGGCGGATTGGTAATCAGACAGCCATATTTACGGTTTGTACTGAATTCGGAAAGGGGCTGATCCTGGAAATGAATGAACTCTTCCATGCCGGCCTGCTGCGCGTGATAACGGGCCATGCGGATCATGGAAGGATCGATGTCATAACCCTGCAGTCGATAGGCAATGTCAGTTCGCACGAGCGACCGGGCTTCCTCACGCGCCGCCTCCCACATTTCGGGAGGCAGTTGCTGCCAGCCTTCTGCAGCGAACTCACGGTTAATACCCGGTGCCGTATTCGTACCGATCAGAGCGGCTTCGATGGGAATCGTACCCGAACCACAACAGGGGTCGACAAACGGCCGTTCCCGGTTCCAGTAGCTGAGTTGAATCAGACCGGCCGCCAGTGTCTCTTTAATCTGCGCGCCGGAAGTCAATTTGCGATAGCCGCGTTTATGCAGCCCCGGTCCGGTGGTATCGATGCAGACGGAAGCCTTATCTTTCAAGATCGAAACACTGACCGAATACATCGGGCCGTCTTCCGGGAACCAGTCTTTGATGTAGTGATCTTTCAGTCGTTCGGCGATCGCTTTCTTGACCAGCTTCTGACAGTTTTTGGGGCTGTTGATTTTGGAACGGACCGCAGTCGCTCTGACAGGAAAGCGGGCCGAGGGGGGGAGCCAGCGTTCCCATTCGATATCGCGGATTTCATCGAACAGGTCATCAAAGTCGAGCGCCGTGAAGTCCCCCAGGCTGATGAGCACCCGGTCGGCACTGCGGAGCCAGAGATTGCAGTGGCAGATCGCGGCAAGATCCCCCTGAAAGGTGATGCGGCCGTTTTCAATCGTCTGCTCTTCGTATCCCAGTTGTTTCAATTCGCGCGAAACCACGGCTTCCAGGCCAAAGGCGGAAGTCGCAACGAGGGTGAGCGGCTCAGACGTATTCAACGGGGATCTCTTTCGATTTCAGTAAAACAGGTAAATCCGGTAGAAAAAGGGTCGGTCTCAGTTCATACTACTATAAAACGGCTTTCCTCGAAATCTACAGGACAACGGATCATAAAGAAGGTTTTCAACATGCGGAATACTCCCTCCCCCTATAATCGGCTTCCCCGCCGCGATTTTCTGAAACAGACCGCCGCGCAGGTATTAACGGGTACAGCAGTCGCCGGCATGCTGCAGGCTCAACACGGGCTGCTCGCAGGCGAAGATGCGAAAGCGAAATCAAAACCGGCAGCCGGTTACCAGCTGGGCGCATTCACCAAGAGCTTCCAGGACATGCCGATCCCTGAAGTCTGTAAAGCTTTCAAGTCGATTGGCCTGGACGGACTCGATCTGACCGTGCGCCCCAAAGGACACATTCTGCCCGAAAACGCGGAGAAAGAACTGCCGCAGGCCTGCGCAGCAGCGAAAGAGGCGGGCGTGAAAATCCTGTTTCTGACGACCATGATCGACGAGCCCGATAAAAACGCCGAACGCATTCTGGCGACCGCGCAGGAACAGGGGATCGATCGCGTCAAGATCGGCTACTACCGCTATCAGACTTTTGGCACACTGGCGCAGCAGTTGAAAGAGACCACAAAAAAGATCGGCAAGGTTGCGAAGCTGTGTCAGAAATATGAAATCCTGCCCTGCGTGCATGTGCACTCGAATGCGTTTCTGCCTTCGCATGGCACACAACTCTATCAGTTGATTCAGGATTATTCGCCACAGGAAGTCGGGGCGTACGTGGATATGCTGCACATGGTCAAAGAGGGGAGTGGCGACGGCTGGCGGCAGGGACTCGATCTGCTGGCCCCCTGGATCGCGCTGTGTGCGGTCAAGAATTTCTCCTGGGAACGGGGCGAGGGTCGCGACAAGCATGGTCACCAGAAATGGGAAGTCAAAACGGTTCCTGTCGCTGATGGAATTTCTCCCATTCCCGACTATGTCGCCGCCCTGCGGAAGCTGGGTTATGAAGGGACCTTCTCCTTGCACAGTGAATACAAAGGGCGTCACAGCTGGAAAGAACTGTCGACCCAGGAATGCCTGGATCAGACGGCCGTCGATGCGAAGTATTTCCGCTCGCTGTGGTCGTAAACAGAATCAAGAGATTGAAACGGTTCGGTGCTAGCTGCCGGTGATTTGCGGGCCTGTGTTTGGTTACCGGTGGCTAGCGCCATACCGTTTGGAATATTGCTGTTTATGATACAGGTTGGGGTGAAACTATGAAAGAAGGCCGAGCCGGTGGTGGTATTCTTTAACGCGTGGTAAACATTGTTTTTCTCAACCTT
>NZ_JBLXHC010000040.1:0-10151 GCF_048260065.1 Gimesia sp.
TCCTCCATGAAATGAGACTTCACCAGTCTACCAGACTTACCGCATTCGCGCTAGACTAAAATGTGACGCGCTCTAATATCCAGCCAGAAGTCTACTGAGGCAGCCTGATGGGCAAGTGTGCCTGTGGAACGTTGGCGAAGGAATGACCGCCGCTGTCGCGAGAGACAAGATCAAGGCTCTGAAAGAGCGACTGGCCATGCTGACTCCCCCACCGCTCGGGTGGTCAGATCGGCCCTTCAACGGCCCCGCGCTGCTCACTGAGATCAATGAGCGAATGAAGCCGGTGTATCAAGAAGCTGGCTTAGAGCCGGTCATACAAGTCAGCGGTCCGGCTCCCTACGAGCACACCCAGTGGCAAGACCGGCTGGAGACCCAGAATCGTCGCCTGGGCGAGGCGAGCACCCAGGACACGTTCGCAGCGAACGTCGAGAAATACCTAGTCCAGAAACGTGCCAAATTTGCTGCGGGGCAACTCTCGGCTGCGTGGGCTGAGACGTCGAGGTCGCACCTTGAGTTCATCATGGAGTTTGCTGGAAGTGGCACATCCGTCTCACGAATCGACCACAATACCGTCCAGGGTCTTTACAACCATCTGCTGGGGCGAGTCGCGGCCAAACAAATGAGCGACCATTACGCTCATAACGTATTTGCTGTTTTTAAGCAGTTCGTCCGCTGGCTCGTTAAGAACACCTCGCATCTGGAAATGCTGCCCAAAAATATAAACGAGCAGGACCTGCGGATCTCGGTCACCCCACGCGAAGTGAAAGTTCTCACTCGCGAGCAAATCAAGACCCTGATGGAAAAAGCCAGTCCACGGACCAAGCTCTATCTTCTGTTAGGTTTAAACTCGGCCATGACCCAGATCGATATGGCCGAACTCCATCCCAATGAAGTTGACTGGAAGCAGGGGATCATCACACGGAAGCGGAGCAAAACAGGTAACTGCGAGAACGTGCCCGTAGTATCGTATCCGCTTTGGCCGGAGACATTCGAGCTTCTCAAGCAAGAACGTAGCGACGATCCGGATCATGTACTACTAACCCGTGAAGGGAAACTGCTCCGGACTGAGGACATAAACGGCGGAAAGTACAAGAAGACCGATGCCGTGCGACTGGCGATCCGGAGACTCTCTAAAAAGACGGAGATCGAGTTCACTCTAAAGGCGTGCAAGAAAACTTCGGCTTCCCTGTTGCGGGGCAACCGAGACTACAAGGGACTTCAGAGTTTGTTTCTCGATCACGCCCCGCAGACTGTGGCCGAAATCCACTACACGACGGTCCCTCAAGAACTTTTGAACGAGGCGATCGCCTGGCTGGGTCGCGAACTGGGGATCGTCAAGGACAAGTCTGACTTGAGAACGATGTAAGTTATGTTGAACTTCAAAACCACTTTTGTAGTTGACCCGATATGCGGACACTGAATCCTTCAGCGAACTACAGCGCTTTGAGAAAAGATTGTCTGCTAGTTCTTATCGGATGTCGAGATCCATGAATAACGTGATGACTACGTGACTTGCACAATATTAAATGGATTAGTGTTACAGTTGATTCTCGATTTTTCACTGCACCCAGATGCCACTCTTGAAATGTCGCCAGGGATATGGTCCCTCTTTCAGTGAGCTGCGACCATTGTAGAAGCGAATTGACACATCTCTTGTCTTACTTCGTATTTCAATGTAATCTTTTTTTCGCTTGACCTCCCGAAACGTATCGTACCAGCCTTTCTTTTTGAACTCTCGCCACTCACCGTTAGGTTGAATGATAAAACCACCAGTTTTGTAACTGAATACCCGACGGCCGTCGAAGAGAAACGGGGCGATCAATTGATCGACTTCCGCTTTCAGTGCGGCAGACTGATTTGCAGTTCCTCCATTACGTCCGTTGTTGGTGATTGCCTTCTGATACTCTCTTTGAATCGAATGAACCGCTCCCAAGATGTCCTTTTCAAATCGGTCTGTTGGTACTACAGTAGGTAGGATGCGGTCTCGGGTAAATCGTTCACGCTGATTATCAAGAATTCTTACAGTATGTGTGTCTCCCCCCTTAACAGCGGCTTCCTTTTTCTTATCGAACAGAGCGTATATTGTCTTCATTGCAGAATCTGCACGATCCTTGAACTCTTGCTTTGCGGAATCCAGTTCGGTTGATTTTGGCTTGTCTTGTTCGTCCACGACCATGGCGGAAGGAGGAGATGGAGGGGACTTAGGCTGTAATTTATCCAGATAAGATTTTACCTGTTGATTATTAACAAGCCTGAGCGTCGAGATTGATCGGAGCAGTGATACATTTTCGTTCGCTAGTGTTTCTTCGATTGTCAAAGTAGCGAGGGGCATCTCGCTGATGAAGGAGATGTCTGACACTTTTGTCCCTTGGCACCGAAGTAACTCCAACCGCATTCCCTTCAGCGGTGACAGATCGGCTACCGCTGTGTGAGTGCATTGCACCGACGTCAGCGGCATTCCACGCAGCGGCGACAGGTCTTTAATCTTCGTCCGAGATGCGTCGAGCTTCCGCAACGGCATCCCTGTCAGTGGTTTTAAATCAGTAACCCGCGTGCGAAAGCAATTCAGCCACTTTAAGGGCATTCCCCTCAATGAAGATAGATTGGAAACCAATGTGTTAAAACAATCCAGATGTTCTAGTGGCATCCCTTCAAGAGGCGACAAATCGGAGACATTGGTTCTGGAGACGTCCAGATGCACGATCGACATTCCGCGCAGGGGAGCTAGGTCAGCAACTTTCGTGTCCAGGCAATTTAAGTGAACGAGATTCATCCCGGCTAATGGGGACAGATCGTTGAGAATTCCTTTTTGCCGAAAACTTCCCGCACACCGGAGTACGGTAAGATCAGGCAGACCTCGTATTGGCCAGATCTTGCTCACATGATCGGAATTAAATCCGAATTCAAGAACTCGACCGCCATTAATCTTATAACTTGTTTTTCCCTTGAAACCCAAGTTTACTTCGACCAATTTCCGCGTCACCCGGGAGACTTGTTGTTCTGGTGGTAGTCGGATCACTTCATCAATGAATGTTCGCTGTTCTGCAGTCGGTTGCCATGTAGGCTTTCCCGCTTGATCGCCAGCACAACTGGTGATCGGCCACGCAATGCAACTGTAATATACCAGCAACACAACGATTACTGTCTTTTGTCGGTAAAGATTATTTATAAATATCATTCCCGTCTCCATAGTCTGAACCTTTGAACTTAATTTGTCGTGATGAAGAGAGCCATATGACTATGTTGCTGAAGCAAATCTCTGAACATAAATCTCGCTTACTAATAATCAGTGCGTAAAACTGCGGCAGTCTTCGCCAAGAAATTTCAAGAATTTTGGTGGTTGACGCGAAGTTCCCAGCGCAGCCAAGCCTTGGCATAGCCCCAGAGCCGGTTGGTGGAGCAGGAAGTGATGCTCAGAACGCCACCCGCTTGGCGAATCGTAAACCCATATTGAGAAACAATATATGCCACATAAGAATTGACAGTGGCAAGCTTGTTGAGGGCTTCATCGAAGGCAATCAGATCTGCCACAAGCTCCGGGAGAATTGCAGCAAGCTGGTCAGCATCCGACACAAGTAATTGCAACCAAAGGCTGCGCCAGTGCCTACGCTTAGTTTGGCCCATTTGAAATTCAATATCTGTTTTGCAAACAAAGCAGAGTAATAATTTGGGCTGCATTCGTGGATTATTTGCCTGGTAAAATATTTATCCCAGACTGAAAACTTTGCAGATATTCCAGCTTGTGCTGTCCGTTGATCGTAGTCAGGGATGTCATCTCTGCCAAGCATGTTCGATTGCGGAGTGCTTGCTGCGGACTGCAGTTAAGCGATTCGATCGGTAGAGAATTTATAGGGGACAGATCGAGTGTGGGAGGCCCCCCTTTCAGGGTGAGTTTGCGGAGCGAGTTCAGCATGCGCAGGGATGAGATGTCATGAGACTCGGGAGCCAGAGTCAGAGTCGCCTCAATGACGACGCCCTCTTCAATGACCGGCACCAGGCCGACTCCGTTCGCGTCTTCACGAAGTTTGCCAAGGATTGCTTTGGTCCGTACGCTGGCAGGTTCCTGAGCATAAGCGGATGCGAATGCTTCGACGGCGCTCTGTTGTGCGGCATACTGACTCCAGAAATCACCCGCTTCGCGTATTTCATGGGCATCCCTTCCCAGCCGTTTCAGGGGCAACTGGAATAAAAGTCGTTCATCCTGTTTCTCAAAGAGCGGCAGGCTCAATGTCAATTGTTCCAATGGCATATGCTCCAGCGGTGACAGGTCGGAGACCAGGGTTCGTTCGAAACTCAATTCTTTCAAAGGCATGCCTGCGAGTGGTGACAGATCGGAAACCTGAGTATTCTCAATGTGAAGTGTGGTCAGTGCAGCTTCTTTCAGTGGCGATAAATCGGAAATGCCCGTGTTACTGCAGTAGAGCGCCTGCAGGGGCATCCCACTCAACGGTAACAGACTGCTGACATGAGTCTGGTGTACTGCAAGATGCGTCAGATCCATTCCCCGGAGAGGGGACAGGTCGGCCACTTGAGTGAAATCCAGGTTCAGGTTGGTCAGCCGCATCCCCTTCAGCGGAGACAGATCCGACACATGCGGACTGCTCCAGAGAAACAGAACCTTGAGCGGCATGTCCGCTAACGGGGACAGGTCTTTAATCCTGGTGTGGGCACCATACAAGTGATCCAGTTTCATTCCCTTTAGAGGCGTGAGATCGGAAACACTGGAATTACTGATGTCCATTCTGGTCAACGGCAATCCGACCAGTGGTGAAAGGTCCTTCAGTTTCCCATGTGTCAGATGTGGCCCACCACATCTGAATGAGGTTAGTCTTGATAATGCTCGTACCGGCCAGACCGCTGAGATGTGCGGCCCACCATTACAGGACAGACCGACAACATGACCGTTTTCGATGGTTTCCTCCAGTTTACCATCAAAACCAGGATTAACCTCCATCAACTTTTGAGACACCGCGACAACTTGGTCTGTCGCTTTCATGCGGGCTACTTCGTCAAAAAATTTCAGTTGCCCTGCATCAGGTGTCCAGTGCCCCTGCGACGTGTTGGGCGCTCTCAATTCTCTCCAGTCGATATCACATTCGGGCAATGCCTGAGCGAGACGTCTGATGCCCTCCGTCGTTACCTGGGTTTTGTCCAGGTACAGGTTGCGAAGATTACGATTCTGCTCCAGATACTCCAGGCCGACATCATTGATATTGGTCTGTTCCAGATTCAGTTGGCTCAATTGGGAGGCACCAGACAGAATCGCAAGTGTACTGTCATCCGCCTGGGTCAGTGAGAGCATCAACATCTCGAGTTTTTGCAGACTTGCATATCGCTTCAAAATCGAGAGATCTTCTGCTGAAAGTTGCGTATCCCCCAGCCTCAGATCACGCAGATCGGGGAAGTCGGCAAAATATTCCAGTCCCTTCTTTGTGATATTCGTCCCCCATAAATCAAGCCGTTGCAATCCACGATTGTCACTCAGGTGTGCGAGACCCGCATCGGTGAATTCAGGAGAATAAGCTAAGTTTACAAAACGAAGATTCTTTGTACCTCGCAATGCAGCCATGCCGGTATCGGTAACCTTCTTCAGGTTGATCAACTCGACGTGAGTCAGGCGAAAGGGACTGTCAGGGAGTTCCTTGATCGATGCGATGAGTTTTCTCTCTCCGTGACGGCTGTCATCGTTCAAACGTACTTTTCCCCCGATGGAGAGGACATATTCCGCAGCACGACGGTCGGGATCAACGACCTTTGAATCGATCGGTTGAGCTGCCGTTTCCCGGCTCACGCGCACAACCTGTCGCCCGTTCCGGGTGATGGTGACCAGTTCCTGCTGCAGGACCTCTCCATCTTTGGTCGCCTGCAGCTGATATTGTCCCGGTTTCAGTCGAAGTTCTTTGACGCCGGCACCGGTAATCACCATCTCCTGTCCATCGATGGAAATGCTGACACCGGGATCATCAACTTCGATCACCAGCATCCCTTCAGGCGAGAACAGGCGAATCACGGTTCCCCGCACATTGGTGATGCCGGTTGCTTCGGTGAAGCCGAAACTCGAAAGCAGCACAATCAGAATCGCTGCGAACTTCATCCAGGGGAACAGTCCCCGATGCATTCGCTTCGAGCTCTCAGGAGACTCTTCCACGAGAGGGATATTCAACGCGATTTCTTCATGAGTACCCGCTAACAGGTCAGCGACTTCCTGTGCCGAAGCAAAACGTTTTTCAGGTTCTTTCTCGTGCAGTTTTTGAATGATAGACACCAGCCAGTCAGGGACTTCCGTAATGACTTCCTGAATATTGCGTGGCTGCTCATCAACGACTCGTTTGAGTACGGCCAGCGTTGATGGAGCACGAAAGGGAGCCCGTCCGGTACACATCACATACAGCATGCTGCCCAGGCTGAACAGATCACTCCTCTGATCGAGTCTGACGCCCTGAACCTGCTCGGGGGACATGTACAGCGGGGTCCCGGCGATAATGCCGCTCTGGGATCGGCTGGCGTCATCCGCCGCGCGGGCCAGACCGAAATCGGTGAGCTTGACCTGGCCTGTACCTGATTCGATCAGGATATTTGCCGGCTTGATATCACGGTGGATCAAGCCCTGCTGATGTGCCGCCTGGAGTCCGTTGGCAATCATCTGTCCCAGTCGACAGATGGTTGGGAGTTCGAGTGGACCATTTTCGTCGAGCACCTGCTGCAGTGTTTTGCCGTCAATGAATTCCATGACCAGAAAGGGGAGAGGAGCTTCTTCGACCGCATAGATATTGACGACATTTTCATGACGAATCGCCGCGGTGGCCCGGGCTTCGCGCAAAAACCGTTTGCGGGCAGGGGAAGTAGCAGCCATGGTCGGTGTCATAACCTTGATAGCAACAATCCGGTGCAGTCGCTGGTCGAACGTCTTAAACACGATCCCGCAGCCGCCCCGACCGATCAGTTCCTGGATATCGTAATGGCAGAGGCTCCCCAGCGAACCTTCAACTGTTGGCGGTTCCAGAAAACTCAGATCCAGGTCGCTATTAAGAGGAATGTCATCGTCTGAGGCAACACGCGTCACATCGTTTGCTTTTCTGATTTGATCCACGGCAGGAATCTTCAGGAATTCTCCCGATCGCTCGTATTCGTCAAGTAGAGCTTCCACCTGTTTTCGCAGCAGTCGATCATCGCCGCATGCCTGGTCGAGAAACGCAGATCGACTCGGAACATCTTCGATCTCCAGCGCTTCGTTAAATATTTCCTGTTCGTTCATATTCAATTTTTCTTTAAGTGACTCACCCTGATCGATTTCAATACTCGTGTCAGGTATGAATCATCTATCGTATGGTGGAAGCTGTTAACACAAATTATCGAAATTCATGAATGAACACTATTATGCAGTTGAGTCTGACTCGAAGAAACAAAAGACGTTGTGAGAGACAGACCGACCATCGGCATTCACCTCTGCACTCTCTGTTGCATTCATGATCGTTCGACTCTGCAGAGACCTATTGTGACCAGCGATCTTTTTTTGAGGTGCTCCCAAGGATAACAAACATGCTTCAGGGAAACCCGATCATTGTACAGCCGACGTCTGTGGGCTTACTTTCTCATTTTCAAATAGTTCATTTATCGATTTCATCGCTGTCTCGACACGCCCCTTGAATTCCCCCCGGGCGACTACCAGTTCGCTCTTTCCAATCCGTCCCAGATCTGGTCCTGCGTTAGCCAGAATCATGATAACTCGATTCAGGTTCTGCTCCGGGTAATTACTCCGCTGCAGCGGATTGTAATGTTCTTCAAACTGCTCGGCATCAATGACTTTCTGTTCGATCATCTTTGAATTTAGTTCTTCGTCACAAGATGTGATACGAAACGGCACGCGTCCATCTATTTCGTCGGCGGGTAAGGTAGTGAGGATCAGAAGGATCGCCAACAGAGAGAGCATATTTCTGGTTTGAACTGACACGGATCGACCTCGCATAGCAGGGAATACGGTATATAGAACAAAGAGATGACTAGTGTGTCTCTTTGAACCTCGCTACCACTCAGTGCGTAGTGCGGCCGTAGGGGACGCCAGAAATTTTCAGGAATCTTCAAATTTATTGCGAATTTCCCGTCGAAGCCAGGCCTTTGCATACGCCCACTGGCGGTCGGCTGAGCGGGGCGAGATTCCCATCACTTCCGCAGCTTGACTTAGCGTAAGCCCCGAAAAATAAACAAGTTGAACCAGTTCTGTGGTTAGTGGGTTCACTGCGGAGAGCCGGTTTAGTGCCTCATCCAGAGCAATCAGATCTTCTACCGGTTCAGGAGAAATGGCGGGGTTCACATCGTCCAGTTCAAGACGCATCGCATCCCCTCCCCGTTTGAGACTTCTACGAGTCCGCGCATTTTCCACCAGCACACGGCGAATGGCGATCGCAGCCGCACCAAAGAAGTGTCCTTCTCCGTTCCATTCCGCATCGTTTCCCACCAGTCGCAGATAGGCTTCATGGACTAAAGATGTAGCCTGACGGGTATGCCCGAACTGTTCTTTCGCTAAATAATCTGCTGCGAGTTTTCGTAGTTCATCATAGACCAGAGGCAGCATTTTTTCCGCGGTAGCCTGGTCTCCCGCCTGAATGGCGTGCATCATGTCAGTGAATTCAGACATCGCAGAAACAGACTTTCGTAGCGGGGTTTACTTGAAGATTCTCAAAACAAAGCGGGACTCCCCGTTGGGACAAGAGTGTCGCCCATCCTTGACAGGGGCACGGAACATAAAAAGTGAAACGTTCCTCCCTTCGTTTTGTACTGGTTATCTTTTATCTTATCAACGAGTCCGTTGATTTCTATGTGAATATTTTGTTTAACTAACCGGCTCTACTTCTCGTACCTAGTTCTACTACCATTCTGGATACGAATAAAAGATTTCGAGTCTAACAGGAGAAGAGTACCACACACTTGGTAGCGAACCCTGCAGTTTGTCATGACATTCCAGACATTTTCGAGTGAGTACTCGCATCAGGGAAGGGCTCAGTCCATTCGGCAATGAAACACATGGGATCATCGCCATACGAAATGACTTTTCCATTCTGGTACAGCGATTTGAGAATGAAGTCGCTGTTGGAGTCAATAAACTGCGCCCAAACAGCCTAACTAACACGGTTTCGATCTGGTTTAACCAGGAACTGTGGTTGGTCAGATACACAAAACGGATGCGATGTGCCGGGGCGGTCAGGAACGCCGGCCGACTGGTCATCGTTTTTAGCACACCTTTGCGTTTGACCGTTCACTGACTCTCTGGATCAATATACGACGATTCCTTAAGAACTTTTGAACGAGGCCATCGCCTGGGGGAAGCACCACCCCGCAACCTGATGCATCTCTGGATTGTGACCTGCCTGGGCAAGCGTTTTCGCGATGCCCTGAATGAAGTGGTGACAGTCCCTCTGGAAAAAGCGTTGAACCCGGATGACCAGCAGAAATATCTCTGCAGGAAATCCGACGAGATCCTCACGCTACTGCTGGATCAGAAGTTTTCTCCGGAAGAAGCCGTTCAGTTAGTCGTGAAAAAGCCCCTGCAAGGACTGTTTCCCGAAAAAGTCACCAAGGGACTGCATCTGGTCTAAACTCTGTATGATGCGTTCGAGCATACCCACAACGAAGTCGACAACCTCCTCGTGGCACTCAACGGTAAGTACGTCCCCCCGGCCCCGGCAACAGCCCCGATCGGAACCCGGCAGTGGTGTCCGACCGGATACTGTCCCCCTGCTCTCTGATGACCTGCTCTGCAATCTCAACGAGCTTGATCATGTTGATATATACAAAATGATGCCTGCGATCTACGGCCCTTGCTGCCCTTCTGCTTGCTCAAGGCCTTGTTGAGGCCTGTTGCTTCCCAAATCGCTCCAGAGGGCCTCACAGGTGGTCGGGTTGATACGGACTGCCCACACCCCAGAAAATATTTGACTGTCGTGACACAGTTGGCAAAATAGACAACACCTTTTCAGTAATAATTGCAAGGGTGTTAGAATTATGTCAGACAGAGAGCTCTCCCGGCAGCAACTATACGAACAAATCTGGTCCGTCCCAGCCTCTCGCCTGGCGACGGAATTTGGGCTGTCTGATGTCGGGCTGGCAAAGCTTTGTAAACGCCATGATATCCCCCGCCCCCCACGTGGCTACTG
>NZ_JBLXHC010000041.1:0-7589 GCF_048260065.1 Gimesia sp.
ACAATCGTCATCAAAATCGATGTCGTGCAGCATGTAGCCCAACTCTTTCTGTCCCTGCAGGGACTCAGGGCAGGCAGCAACTTCTAATGGGTCAATCCATTCATAATCGCAGGAGAATTCACGGCAACCCAGGTAGGGTTGTTGAAAGTGCTGCCCTTTCTCAACCCGTCGTTTGAACATCTCAAAATGCTTCTTGGGGTGTTCCGTTTGATCCAGAAGCTCGAAGTGGGCTTCAATGACATAATCAACATTACGCAGGACAATCGCCGCACGCTGTTGACGATCTTCGTCGACATAGATTCCCAAATTCCCTTTTCCTTCTTTCATGGACTTTTTGGGGCCATTCACCGAGATCTTACTTGCCACTTCATTACGGCGAATATTCATGAAGCGGATCGGAGCCAAAACATGGATTCGGTCTACACACCAGCGGATTTGTGGCTTCCAGTAGATTGCTTCGAGAACACCACGTGCGGCAGACGGAGTTATGACATCATACGAAACCCGCTCTACTTTCATCTCGGGACGAGTAAAACAAGCATAGTCCCCCCACAGACGAAGTGAGATAGATGTATTTTTCATCAGTTGTCCTTTCATTCAGAATATAGATTGCGAAACATCCAGAATTCCTGCCTGCTGTGGCATAAATCCCAGATGATTAAAGTCATAGCAGCTTAGATTAATCAGTTCGAAATAACCCGACGGTTGTCCTTGTGCGTCTAATAGTTCAGAGATGTCTTTCCCCAGCATGGCATGCATCGTAAATTGATTTAGACCAATCGTGTAACGCTGCAGGATTCGCAGCAGTTTACGTTTTAGCATGGTGGTCGTTGTCTGGTCGAGGGACATCAGACAGGCTCTTAGTTGAGATAGTGCCTGGCGGGATTTTTCGTCGAAGGGAATAAATACAGAGGTTTGATAGTCGTCGATCAGGCGAAATCTTTTTGCAGCTTCACGATAGTAGAATTCCGGAGTGCCATCTTTGAGAGAGACGCGGAACTGGTCCAGGATGTTGTTTTTATCCCATTCTTGTTTGTGCGACCAATAGTTTAATCGGAAGTATTGATTGATCGCAGGGAGAGATAACCAGCCATGACTATGAAGTGGACTTTCTGCGTCGCGCATCATTGTTAGAGTCGTCTCAGCAGTTCGTTTGAGATAGCCACATAGTCGCGTCCAACCATCTCCCGTTGGTTCAAAGACATAGACGTCGGCTGAATCCTGTTTCCCTTCACGGTTACAACGACCGGCTGCTTGTGCAATACTGTCCAGACCAGCGATCGCTCTGAAAACGACCGGAAAATCGACATCGACGCCTGCTTCAATCAGTTGTGTACTGATTACACGACACGACTTCCCCTGAGCAAGTCTGCTTCTTATTTCGTCCAGTTTCTGGAATCGATGTACGGCACACAGATTCGTACTCAGGTGATAGAGTCCATTTGATGACCCCTGTTCTTTCAGATTTTCAAATAATCTGGCAGCATCTGGTTTGGAATTGACGATACAGAGAAAACTGTCATGTGTTATCAGTTTATCCAGTAACGACTCTTGCGAAACAGGACCCATTGACCGAACTTCGACCCGTTTCATTTGCTTCGACAGCGCATCCGGTGCCGGCATGATTTCTCTGACGTCTTTTAGCCCAATGTCAAACTGATCCCGATACGTGATAGCCGGCTGGGTTGCCGTACATAAAATAATGGTACAACCGTAATTCGTGACCAGTTCCTGTAACACCTTGAGACAGGGTTTCAAAAACTCAACGGGAAGCGTTTGTGCTTCATCAAGAATTATGACTGAATTGATCAATCGATGCAGCTTTCGACAGCGTGATGGTTTGGCTGCGAATAACGACTCTAACAGCTGGACATTCGTCGTTACGATCAGAGGAGCATCCCAGTTTTCTGTTGCCAGTCGGGAGGCATACTTTTCATGATCAGGATCGACATTTGAGTGGTGTTCCAGAACGAGATCTGTATCCAGGGTATCGAACAGATTTCGAAACACACCGGCTGTCTGCTCTACAATACTGGTAAAAGGAATGGCATAAATAATTCGTTCTTTGTGATGGCATCGGCGATGCTTCAGCGCGAATGCCAGACTGGAAAGAGTTTTTCCACCACCTGTCGGAACAGTTAATGAAAAGAAACCAGGGGATTCTTTCGCTTTTTCCAGGCATGAATTTAAAATGTTTTGGCGTATTTCTGAGACTTTGGAACGTGATTGAATACTTTTGCTTGTTAAATCCTGATGTAACGCCTCTTCCATCGCTGTCCAAATCGCATTATCCAGAAGGACTGGCCGATAACTTGTGCGATCGGGAGACATGAACTCTTCCGTTGCCAGGTAATCACTGTCCACCAGGCAGGAGAATAACATACGATTCCAGAACGCAAGCTGAAAGGGGAAACCAGAATTTGACTTCCGGATTTGAGGCATGGCAGGAGGCTGCATCTGATGTATCTGCTGAGGGATCTCTTCCAATGAAATTAGAGTCGATGTATCACTGAGACGTGCAGAGAGTGAAGATGCTCTACCCGGTTCTGCATTTTCGTCTGCATAATCAGGCAGACCGGCGTGGTGCCCCATAATGCAATACGCAAGCAAATAGGCCAGTGGTTTTTCATTTGGTGATGGGAATCTTTGGAGGGCATGCTGAGCACCAAAACTGGAATGGTTTACACGACTGTTTTCTTCCAAATGTAAAAGATAGCCATTCGCCTGCATCAGATAAGTCTGAAACCGGGAATCATATTTTCCCAGATCGTGCCAATATCCCAATAAAGCTCCCCAGTCAGTTGCATTAAGTTTTTTTGAGAATCTTAGTGCATACTCTGTTACGAGCTCCAGATGTGCTTCCAATGACTCCCACTCTTCGACAGGTCGGTCCTTCAGTGAATGGCCGAAATATTCAGTCATAGGAACGATCTCCCAAGGAATAAGAGTCGATCATCAGATCCAGTTCCTCGCGAATCGTCTCCACCAGTTCCTCAGGTTCCAGTACTCGGGCATGACGTCCAAAACTGAGGAGCCAGGATCGAATTTCTTCAAATCCGGTCAATTGATATTCTGCAATCACCGAACCATCATTGTTATAACTGAGATGTTGACTTGTATGAAATTTCTTTTCCTGCAAGATTCTTACTACAGGGGGAGAAAAACGAATGCGAATGGTCTGGGGAGCACGTTCTTCAGCGAAGATACCAAATGAATGTTCCAGATATTTGGCGGGATGGAAATCTTTGGGCCTCTGAAAGGTCATCAGGTTCGGTTGCACATCCACTTCTGAAATCCGATCGACTTTAAAAGTCCGGATTGCTCCGTGATCCAGCGACCAGGCAATCAGATACAAAGCGCCTTTATGAAAGATCAGGGCGTAGGGATGGATGTCGTACAACGTGACTGGTTCAGTTGAACGGAGAGACTGATAAGTGATCACAGTCAATCGATGATCTTCAATCGCCAGCATCAACTGATCAATCAGTTCAGCACGCTCCGCATAATTAACGATGTGATGATTTGTCAGATGGACTGCTGATGCCAGTTTTTCGAGAAAACGAACTGCAGGCTCGCTGAGGGCTGATTTGATTTTCTGATAGGCGCTGTGAGATCTCTGCCAGAAGAGAGTGCCCGCCATCAGTTCCAGGAACTGTCTCCCCAGATAAAGGGCTGCCGTCTCTTCGAGAGTAAACTGTAATTGGGCAATCCCCACATTTCCCGCAATCTTCCACTGCTTTTTACCATGAGCAGTGGTCACTTCTGATACTGGAAAGCCGACTGATTTCAGTACAAGAAGGTCGCGTGCAATCGTCCGATTTGAGACTTCAGTTTCTTGGGCTAATTCCTGCAGCGTGACTCCCTGTTTGCGATGAGAGAGGATCTGAAGTAATCTCCATTGACGCATCAGTTGAGCAGATTCGGCCATCATGAGCCCTTACGCGGAATTGTGAATCAGGTTTCTATTAGACAGCAGTGTACTGAATGGTCTGGTCAGATCGTGTCGCACGTATCACATGTTCATGTCATGCTGGCGAGATATGGAAAGAAAGTCAAGCGGGTGCAAAGAGTTTCCTGCTTGGGAAAGGCTATACTTCTATAGGAATCTCAGTGTTTTACATGTTGGCAGTATTGAAGTAATTTTGATTGAATTCATCTTCAACTCAATGAACCATTTGAAGGTGGGTAACAAAGTGTGCCCCATTCCTCTTCTGATCCATTCTCAACATACACCATTAAGAAAGTCGGCAGTAGACAATTCAGCATCATACTACAATGCTTCAATGAAGTACGATTGAGTTTACCACCGTGTGTTGCTGCACCGTGAATCAACTGGCATCGAATCAGGTATACGCATTCCAGACTTCGTTCGAGTATTAAAGCCCACCGTTTTTCCAGGTACCAGGTGCGCGCATCAAATTTCGATTTGCGTGCTTGCTTTGCACGTTTGGGAGAAGGTTCTTTCCAGTAGTAATTACTCAGATACTCGTTAGATATTGAAATGTATTCTCGAGTGAAATAAAAACCTTTGTTTGATTTTGCTCTATAAATGATAAATCCATCCCCAAAATGTGGCATATTAAATAGGATTATATGCAGCGTGTTAGCACTCAGGTGGAGCGGTTTTTCAGGGTACTCAACACGCGGCATATGATCTATTGGACTGAACCGCAGGGGCGTTTTCGACTATGGGGAATAATGCCTCGTGGAGAAATCGGCGTTTTGTTTTCTCCGTGATACCGGGAAGAAATCTCGGACGGGCAGGTTCTCATTTTGAGGCTCATGGGGTGTCGCTGACCTCCCAGAGTTCGGAAGCGGACACAGACTGCAAATGGAGCAGGAATTCGTGCCTACCGGGAGATCAGGCGCGGCTTGGCAAGCATCAGGTCCACCAGCTGGTTCGGCAGCGTAAACACCACATGAAAGTAGGGCATTCAACTGTGGACAAATTACATTTGGGGCAAGGATGCACTGAAACTGGTGCGGGAGAAGTAGTTAACTTGAGGTGGGGCGGGGGGAGCGGAGTGACGATAGTTAACTTGAGTGCAAGCTCATCTCATCACTATCCAGTCCGGTAGCCCCTTCTTCATCTCCCTGGTCGCTTGTTTGGGGTCGAATGCGTTGGGCTCAAACGGACCGCCCCATTCCATGAACTCTTCGTGACGTTCATGTTTCGAGTCGGCCAGAGCCTCCAGGAAGTCCACATAGCCCCAAACTCCGCCAATGTCTTCAGGAGGGCAGGCTTGTTCTCCTTCCAGACAGAATGGGTACTTCTTGTTATTCTCCAGCGGAGGCTGCCCCTCAAATAAGACTTCATGTTTCCAGCCATCTCCAAAGTCGTACTCGTATTTGAAGGAAAACCGCTTGTCAGTCCTGGGGAGGATTTGATTGAGTATCGTGGCTGTCGAGTCAAAGCAAACAAAATCACCGAAACCATCGTCCAGGAGATCAGGGTTACCGTACCGTTCCCCCTTAATCTCGAACTGGTACAGGTGCATGTTGTCCCAGCCCATTGCGGTCTGGATGTGTTCGTGCAGTATATCGAGAGTGCATTCCTGAACCTGAATCCGCCTCCTGATCTGGGGTTCAATTCCTAGCTGTGTGATCTTGAACTGGTAGAGAAGATCCTAGTTTGCCTTCCGCCTGGACTCCGCCTCCATATTCTCCTGTTGTTCAGCCTTCGCCATGATTCCCTCTTCGAGCTGATCCCTCAAGCGGCCAGCAATCAGCAGCAGTGCACCTGTTTTTTTAGCCCCGGTATCCGGCAGGCCCACCGCCAGAGACATTGTCATGCTGGTAACTTCCGCCACAGTGAGAGGATTTTCCTTCATCAGCTTATTCTTGATGGTCTTCGACAGGCTGGGAATCAGGAGCAAGACATCTCGCTGTTCCGGTTCCAGTCAGAAAGTTTCGAGCGGTTTTGTTTTGATGCGAAGTTGTTCGGCAGTCACAAGTGTCGCCCCTGCAAAATTAGCGATCTGTACTGCCTGATCGGAAATCATCCTTATCTTGTGTGCATTCTCAATGTTCAAAATCTGCGGAGGCTCTTCATCAATATACGTGTCGAGCAAGCGCTGAATCTTTTTGAGCACGGCATCGAGTTTCTTTTGCTTCTTCCTGTCTTTGCAGTTGTTGAACTCGGCAGAGAAGTAGCTGCCAAAGTCGTAGAGGTCGTCGAGGGTCATCATCACCGGTTTGCCGAATGATCTGCTCGTAATCCTGGTCGAGGTACAGCAGATCATCAAGAATCAACTTCCGCTCGGCTGTGGTCAGTTTGAGTGGCATTTTCTCGCCGGGTTGAATCTATTTTTCGTTAGGCATAATGGCTTCCTTGTGGTTGTCGAAGCTCCATTCTACCAGCTTCAAACAGCTACCGCTAGAATCTAGCAGCGCATTGTCAGTTAACGATCCCCGCGCCTTACCATCGGCGGCAATCCAGGCTTGCTTGTTTTTTTGGTTTGTTAAAGCGTGGACCACGATGGTAAAGGCGACCACGGGCTCACGCACAAGCGTCAGTACTTCATTCTCAGATAACGCTCCATGTTTCAACTGGCAGATGCCCCCTTCTCTGAGCCTTGTTTCCGTATCGCCTTTAAATATCTAAATTTTAGCTCAAAACGTGTCAAGATAAATAGGAAAGATATTAGCTATCGAGCACGAGAATAATACATATTATTGTCGAAAACAAAAGAGATTACAGTAGATGAAAAGGTCAGTGATGATCTCTTCAACTGGTTCAGAAAAATGTATGTTCCAAGAACTGATTCCGTCTTTTATCAAAAGTCACATTTAATGAAAGGAGCACAATGCTATCGAGAAAAGAAATCATGTTAATCAGAGCTGCCCTGCAGTTCTGGTGCGAAGAAATGGATCTCGAAGATGCAAATCTGTTCGAGGTCTATGCTAGCAGTCCCCAGATAAAGCCGACATGGGGTCAGGAAGACATCCAGCGGTTGCGTCAGCAGTTACTGGCAGCGCGACTGCGATATGCTGTGTGCCAGCATGATGCGGCCAGCGTAAAGACTCCCCAGCTGTTTAACACTCCTGAAGCCGCCAGTCAGGAAAAAACTGACGACTCTGACCGACTGGGAGTGGTCCTGGTTGCTGAACCAGAGGTCTAAACTCCCTCAAACCCTCTCCAGCAGTTCTGCCAGGCTGATTTCGAGAGTATCGGCGATCCGCTCGATATTCCGTAAGGAAAGATTTCGTTCCCTCCGCTCGCTCCCGCCGACGTAGGTCCGGTCCAGCTCACACGCGTAAGCATAATTCTCCTGAGAGTAACCTTGCTTCCCCAATGTCGGATTGATGTTTCTTTTCTAAAAGAAGGCCAGTCAAAAACATGGTTCTGGAAACATGATTCCTGGATGAAGGGAGAAATAAAGCACTTTTCTACACCAGAGGGAGGTCTGGATTTCGATCCAGACAGGATCGACTTCGAGATCTCTTTTCCCCACACTAATTACAAATATAAAACGACGCTCAATGTCGATACGGAATCTGGTAAATGAATTTCCCTTCAAAATTTCATTCAATCGCTCAGACAACCTTTAATATGGTCTCTTGAACATAAAGTTCCACGAAAACGTGAT
>NZ_JBLXHC010000042.1:0-7261 GCF_048260065.1 Gimesia sp.
AAGGTTCAATAAACTATGTTTACCACGCGTTAAAGAATACCACCACCGGCTCGACCTTCTTTCATAGTTTCACCCTTGCTGGGGGATCTCAATTTCACTGTCGGGCAAGCCGACAGATGGCACCCGGTGTTTTTTGCTACCACGAAAGGCACGAAAAATATTACTGACGCAGGTTGGTTGCTCCTGTTATAACAGACCGCTTGACCATTTTGCCTCAGGGGTGAGTGTGGCAAATTTTCGATTATCTCGAATCTTCCATCCATTTTCAGAATTGACCAGTTCGTAGCGATAGCAAAAACCTAGCCCGGAGGCAGGTTTTGTTTCAATAATGACCTTGTCGTTCTTTTCTAAAATCGACTCGATTGGATTCTCTTCAAGGTCATACTCGGGAGGGATATTGAACGAGAGACCTTCATCCTGCAGGCGTTTCGCAGCTCTACCGACTTCGCAAAATTCCTCGAAGATCAATGCCAAATCTTCTTTTGCCTTTTTAAAGTACCGCTGTATTTCTTCCTCAGAGAGTTCGTCGTTATCGGCTCGCTCTTCCGTTTCGATTACAGCTGACTCCCACACATACATTTCTCCAAAGAAATCGATCAGGCAGTTCTTTGCTTCCTCAATATTATGAGAGTTCATGAATCGTTCCAGAGATGTGCGTTGTAAGAATGATGGTGTGTTTAGCTTAATTATTAACACCTTCTGTCCACAACTTCAAATATACTGGATTTTATGGGACTCAGTTGTATATTGTTCTGGTGAGCTGAGACCTCTTGCTCGCTGCGCTCGGCACGGATTGCATCCGTGCCCACCCACCCTGTGATGAAGGTTTTCATTACAGATCGAATTTGATGCCCTGGGCTAAGGGGAGTTCGGTGGAGTAGTTGATGGTGTTGGTCGCGCGGCGCATGTAGGCTTTCCAGGCGTCGGAGCCGGATTCGCGGCCGCCGCCGGTTTCTTTTTCGCCACCAAAGGCACCGCCAATCTCTGCGCCGCTGGGCCCGACATTGACGTTGGCGATGCCGCAATCCGAACCCGTGGGGGAGAGGAACAGTTCGGCCTGCCGGATGTCATTGGTCATAATCGCGGAAGAAAGTCCCTGTGGAACCGCATTATGCATCCGGATCGCATCTTCCAGATTCTGATAGCGCATCACGTATAGAATGGGGGCGAAGGTTTCCTGCATGACGATTTCTGTCTGCCCCGGCATTTCGACGATGGCAGGATGAACATAACTGCCGCCTGCGGGGATGTCGGACAGGATCGGGTTTCCGAAGTGGACGACGCCCCCCTGTTCTTCAGCGGTTCGGAGCGCCTGCTGCATGGTTTCGAGCGCGCGTTGATCGACGAGGGGGCCGACCAGTGTGCCCTCATCCAGTGGATTGCCGATGGGCAATTTCTCGTAAGCTTTCTTGAGCGATGCGAGGAGTTTGTCGGCAATGCTTTCATGGACGATTAAACGACGGAGTGATGTGCAGCGCTGTCCGCAGGTACCGACGGCTGAGAACAGGGCGGAACGAACCGTCATTTCCAGGTCGGCGGATTCAGTGACGATCATGGCGTTGTTGCCACCCAGTTCCAGCAGACTGCGTCCCAGTCGACGGGCGACTGTTTCTGCAACGGCGCGACCCATGGGGATCGAGCCGGTCGCGGAGATCAGGGGGAGATCAGGGTGGGCGGCGAGGGCCTGGCCGACCTCTGCGCTGCCTATCAGCAGACTGGAGATGCCATCAGGGGTTTCGGGAAACAGGTGGGCAACCTGATTGACGATCTGCTGACAGGCGATGGCGCAGAGGGGTGTTTTTTCAGAGGGTTTCCAGACGACGGTATCGCCACAGACGAAAGCCAGCATGGCGTTCCAGGACCAGACCGCGACGGGAAAATTGAATGCACTGATGACGCCGACAGGGCCGAGGGGATGCCACTGTTCCATCAGACGATGTCCCGGTCGTTCGCTGGCGATGGTTTTGCCGTAAAGCTGACGTGAGAGTCCGACAGCGAAGTCGCAGATATCGATCATTTCCTGCACCTCGCCCAGCGCTTCCTGGGTAATCTTGCCTGCTTCCCAGCTGACAATGGCGGCGAGGTCGGCTTTGTGTTTGCGGAGTGCTTCTCCCAGCAGCCGAACAAATTCACCCCGTCTGGGCGCGGGGACCTCGCGCCATCCATGAAAGGCGTTTTTGCTGGTTTCAATAACCAGATCGACATCGCTGCGGGTGGCCTGTTGCAGGCTGACAAGTGTCGAACCGTCGATGGGAGAGACAACTGTCAACGGTTCTCCACTGCCGGCCTGCCATGTATTGCCGACGGCGACTGCTGCCAGCTGATCAGCAACGCCGATACGCTTCAGTACTTCGTGAATGGGATGCGTCATGATGTCCTTACCCGCCTGAATTTAATGTTTCGAGTCCAAAGGTTTCTGATTCATAAAACTGACCAAACCGGTTCGTAATAAACTTTTCAAAGGGGATATCTTCCTGTTTGATCAAGCCGGTCCCTGTTAACTGCTGTTGCTGGACGAGGTCGACGACGGCGCAGATGCCTGCTCCCGTGGTGAGTTGAATGGCACTCCAGATTTCGCCGTTAATTTCTTTCGCGTAGAGTTTTCGCAGGTCGCTTTTTTCGACGAACTGCCCGTTGCGGGTGCCCCGTACGGTGCAGAAGACGATCACGACATCCTGGAACGTGACCGGAATGGCATGTTCCATCACGTCCTTGAGCAGGGCGCGACGTTCTGAGAGCCTCAGGTCCTGCAGCAGGAATTTCATCAGCATGTGATGGCCGGGATAGCGGATGGTTTTGTAATTGAGTTCGCGAACCTGTCCGTGCATTGTTTCACAAAGTGTGCCCAGTCCGCCGGACGTGTTGAAGGCTTCGTAGACATTTCCGTCGAGCGTGAACTGTTCGAGTCCTTCCAGGGGGAGGTGGTTTTTAATGTGATGCCCATGGATGACTTCACAGGGGTTACAGTATTCGTTGATCAGCCCATCAGTTGACCAGGTCAGGTTATACGCCAGCGAGTTCGTGGGATGCTGAGGCAATGCACCGACGCGCATCCGCACGGTGTCGATTTCTTCGAACCACTCCATGACATGTTTTGTGACAATGGTGACGAAGCCCGGGGCCAGTCCGGATTGAGGCAGAAAGACCTGACCGGCGGCAGCGCCGGATGCGATTTCTTTCACCGCGGCGGTGGTCTGGCGGTCTTCGGTCAGGTCAAAATAATTAATGCCCGCTTCGAGCGCAGCGCGGGCCACTCCCGGGTTTTCACGAAAACTCAAGGCAGAAATGACGGCAGTACAACCCCGCATCAGATGCAGAAGTTCGCTATGGGAATCGGCATTCAGCGTGCGCGTTTCCACGTCGGGCAGACGTTTCTGGATTCGCTCTAGTGCAGCAGGGTACTGGTCTGCGATGCGCAGCTGATAATCGCCACTGGCGTGCAGGAGGGCTGCGATCATGCGACCGATTTTCCCTGCGCCGATTAAAAGAATAGTCTGGGACATGTCGGGTCCTCCTGTCAGTGCTTCAAGAAGTGAAATGATCGTCGAGAGGCCTTACTGTGATTATATACGTTGAAAATATCTTTTCTGATTGACTTTCTGTTTTCACTCCGTTTTACGTAATAAGAGAATAATCGCTACTTGACTCTTCGTCAGGGCTTGAAAGAATGCATGTGTAAAGGAAGTAAGTTATGTCCAATGAATCACTTACAGCATATAGCTGGAAACGATATCCGGAAACGGCTGCTTTTTTATTTCAGCGGATTACCGGTTTCTGTAAACGTTCTGCACTGATCCAGGAGTTCGCCGATCAGTTGCAGTTGAAAACGGGAACCCGATTGCTGGACTGGGTGGATCATCTGGAGTTGAAATGGTCTGATGCGCTGCAGCAGCAATTAATTGAACTCGGCTATGTCGCTGTAAAGGGAGCGAAGGCTCATCTGCTTTTACATCCGGAAGGGATGTTTCCTGCAATCCAGGCCAGTGATTCTGACGTAGAACGAATTTTTGTTCGTGTGGAATCGGTTGCGGACTTTTTGACCATTCATCAATGTGAACTGGAACTGCCCATCACAGGGGAGATCGGTTCTGCGGTCCGTCAGCGAGTAGTGATCAATGAAAACGGTCTGGAACTGCATGTGATCGAACGACACGGGGCACCGATCTCGGCGGTATTGCCCGATGCGGATGTGCGGCTGCTGTTGAAGCATGCCGAAGCGTTTCAGTTACGAAAGCGAGATTTTGACGATGACGTTGCCGGCTTTGCCGAAGCGGAAATTCTGATTAAAGCGGCGATTGACGACCTGGGAGTCGATCGGACCTGTGATCTGTTTTTTGCTGCAGAGCGGGACTACTGGCAGCAGCGCAATGCGGTCGCCCGGATTCAGAAAGCACGTCAGGATTCGATGGGCATGGGCTGGGCGAATCACGATCACCATACGTTTCGTTCAAGTCGTCCCCATTTCTGGCGGCTGATTTCCGTGCTGGAACTCCTGGGGTTTGAATTACGGGAGCGATTTTATGCCGGGCGTGAAGCAGGCTGGGGCGCGCAGGTACTGGAACAGCCGGCAGCACGGGTGGTGATTTTTGCAGACGTCGATCTGTCACCCGAAGAAGTCTCGCAGGACTTTGCGCACGAACCTTTGCCGGAGTTGAAGCAGTTGGGAACCGTGGGGCTCTGGTGTCGCCTGCATGGCGAAGCATTTCTGCAGGCGGGCATGCACCATCTGGAATGCCAGTTCGATTTCGACGCCGCCCGGCAACAGCTGTCTGAGGAAAACTCAGTGAAAACGATGAAGCCTTTCACGGATCTGCCTCATCTCAAGCAGGCATTTACGGCGGGTGAAATCTGGCCTGTTGAAGAATCGCGGATACAGTCTCTGCTGGAGGATGGTTTAATCAACGAAGAGGCAGCCGAACGGTTTCGCCTGCAGGGAGCAATTGGTTCGCATCTGGAAATTCTACAGCGCGAAGAAGGTTTCAAGGGCTTCAACCAGACCGGCATCAATGAGATCATTCTGGAGACGAATCCGCTGAAACAGCAGCAAAAATAGCTCCCTACTCTTATGGGGGCTATCTGCTTTGTTCCAGCAGACGTTCCATGTGTGGCAGCGAGCCTTGCGGATTCGTAGACTCAGCCCAGCCCAGTCCCCCCTGATGCTGTTTGAGATCCCAGTCGTTTTCTGCGCAATAATCTTTGAGTTCCTGTTCTGTGGGAAAACGCGCGATCAGAACAGGAGCACGCCGATCGACGAGCAGCACGGTTGGTAACGCGGCAAACTGCATGCGGTACAGCGTCGCCGGTTCAAATTTGTCTGTGATGAATGTCGCCTGGGGAACGCGGGGGAACTTCAATTCTTTCAGCTGGTTTTCTTCCACCAGCGATTCATTCGGGAAATCCCAGGGAAAAACATTGTTCTGAAGCTGATAAAAACAGAACAGGGGACCGAGGAGAGACAGGCTTAAAAGCAATCCCAGTCGCAGGGATTGTGTGCGCGGCAGTGCTTCTCCTGCCGTTGGCGAAATACGATACAGGGCAAAGCCCAGCAGACAGAGTGCCGCCGGTGCGATGTGCAGCAGCAGACGATTCATGGAAGTAGAAACGTGCCAGTAAGGATTGTAGGGGGTCAGCAGGTAAACCGCATAATACCCGCCCAACTGGAAACTGACCGCGATCAGCAGTCGTGGCAGTCGATGCTGACGTCGGGATAAATTGATCAGGAACAATAGGACGATAGACCAGAGCAGGATCGCTTCGGTTTTCCAGTCAAACAGCACGTTCCAGAACTGGCTCCAGATGATCTGATGCCATTCAGGCGATTCGACCTGATCGAGGCGGACCAGCAACCCATAAGGATTCAGGAAGACATCGGGCTGGATGACCTGACTGATTTCAAAGGCCCGCGCTGGTTCCATTAAGTCGTTGGGAGGAGCGAGACTGGCTTTGAACCAGATCAGAAACACAAGCGGAATTGCAGCCCCTTTGATCAGGTCGGGCAGCATGGAGATTTTCTTTTTCTCGGCTGTTTCCTGTTCGGGTGTTTCCAGAAACGAATGGCTGAGTCTGAGCAGGATCAGGGAACTGAAGCAGGCGAGTATCCAGAGTTGCCCTTCATTTTTAACGAGAGCCGACCAGACGACCATAAAACCAAACAGCGACCAGGCCAGCCGCTGCTGTGAAAGCATGGCATAATAATACCAGGCGAGCGATGTGAGAATCGCAAAGGCGAGCATGAAGTCGAGCGATTTGACGGCGTGCAGATAGATCAGAAAAGGTGTGCTCAGAATCACCGCCAGCGTGAAGGCGGCCCAGTAAGACGACTTTCTCCCGAGCGCCTCCCACCAGCCGACGAGAATGAACGCGAACCCGCTGAAGCAGGGGATCGTCAGTGAAGCGACTGCCAGTGAAGAACGACTGCCATCCAGGCTCCAGAGCGGAACCAGCGCCCAGGAGAAGAGAGGCGGATAATCGGGGTGGAGCAAAGCGAGATCACTGCTGAATCCCTGCGCCCACATCGCACCGCCATCCACGAGAAAGCGGGCGCGCATGATCCAGGTAAACATCGGGTCCCAGCTCCCCCAGGGGACGCGTTGATGAACGAGCACCGCCACGCCACATTCGGCAATGATGGTCAGCAGGAGAATCCAGAATACCGGCGCGGGAAGTGTGACAGATGAATTTTCCAGCGGCTGCAAACGGAAGAGAGAAAAGATCATGGCCACAAACAGCAGGAGCAGGGGGATCAGCGCTGGCAGCCCGCTGAGAGTCTGAATTAACCCACTGATTCCGAGCAGCGAAACCCAGGCAATCGGCAGACTGCCCCAGGCGATGAGGCGCGCCGCTGCGGGAACGCGGCGGAAGACGATCAGCCCCGCAATGCAGTAGAACAGGAGTGTGAGAATGAGCGAGATCATTCCAGTCAGTGTAACGCGGACTGGGTTCAATTTGAAATGAAACGAGGTCTTCCAGCTTTTTACTACCACGAAAGGCACGAAACGACACGAAACGACACGAACATTTGCTGGTGGGTGTGCGGTAGAGAAGTCGGGTGGTATCGGATGTAATCCGATATTGCCGCAGGCAACAAGAGGTCACAGGGCAAACGATGTGAAGAGTACGCTTTCCTCAAGGTAAATTAATTCAGTTGGTGGTTCTGTGATGAATTGATCTCGTGAGCTGCAACCTCCTGCTCGCTGCGCTCGGCCCGAATTATATTCGGGCCCACCTATGAAGAACGTCTTGTCAAGTGATTTTATTCTTT